>NZ_AVPK01000001.1 GCF_000768685.1 Knoellia subterranea KCTC 19937
CCCCCAGGATGCGACGAGCCGACATCGAGGTGCCAAACCATGCCGTCGATATGGACTCTTGGGCAAGATCAGCCTGTTATCCCCGGGGTACCTTTTATCCGTTGAGCGACGGCGCTTCCACAAGCCACCGCCGGGTCACTAGTTCCGACTTTCGTCCCTGCTCGACATGTCTGTCTCGCAGTCAAGCTCCCTTGTGCACTTACACTCGAAACCTGATTACCAACCAGGCTGAGGGAACCTTTGAGCGCCTCCGTTACCTTTTAGGAGGCAACCGCCCCAGTTAAACTACCCACCAGGCAATGTCCCTGATCCGGATCACGGACCGAGGTTAGATATCCAGAACGACCAGAGTGGTATTTCAACGTTGACTCCACCGACACTGGCGTGCCGGCTTCACAGTCTCCCACCTATCCTACACAAGCCGTACCGAACACCAATACCAAGCTATAGTAAAGGTCCCGGGGTCTTTCCGTCCTGCTGCGCGTAACGAGCATCTTTACTCGTAGTGCAATTTCGCCGAGTTCATGGTTGAGACAGTGGAGAAGTCGTTACGCCATTCGTGCAGGTCGGAACTTACCCGACAAGGAATTTCGCTACCTTAGGATGGTTATAGTTACCACCGCCGTTTACTGGGGCTTAAATTCTGAGCTTCGACCCGAAGATCTAACCCGTCCTCTTAACCTTCCAGCACCGGGCAGGCGTCAGTCCGTATACATCGTCTTGCGACTTAGCACGGACCTGTGTTTTTAGTAAACAGTCGCTTCTCCCTGGTCTCTGCGGCCGTTCAGGCTAGGCAGCAAGTGCCTTCACCCTCTGGGCCCCCCTTCTCCCGAAGTTACGGGGGTATTTTGCCGAATTCCTTAACCATGATTCACTCGATCGCCTTGGTATTCTCTACCTAACCACCTGAGTCGGTTTGGGGTACGGGCGGCTCGAACCTCGCTAGAAGATTTTCTTGGCAGCATAGGATCACCCTGCTTCCCGCATTCGCGGTCACTATCAGGTCTCAGGATATGTGTGAGACGGATTTGCCTATCTCACTCCCTACACCCTTGGACGTGGACAACCATCGCCACGCGGAGGCTACCTTCCTGCGTCTCTCCATTGCTTGACTACTACCAAATCGGGTCACGCGCTCCACTCAACATTCCGCACCCGAAGGTGAAGAAAAAAGAGCTTCAGGCGTTTAGCATCAAAGGGTTCATCATGGGCGGTTCTTCGCCGGTTCCGGAATATCAACCGGATGTCCATCGACTACGCCTGTCGGCCTCGCCTTAGGTCCCGACTTACCCAGGGCAGATTAGCTTGACCCTGGAACCCTTGGTTATTCGGCGGACGGGTTTCTCGCCCGTCATTCGCTACTCATGCCTGCATTCTCACTCGTGTGGCCTCCACGGCTGGATCACTCCGCCGCTTCCCTGGCCACACGACGCTCCCCTACCCATCAACACGCTTGGACCACCAACCCGCAGGTGTGGTGGCCGGGCAATATGTCAATGCCACAGCTTCGGTGGTGTGCTTGAGCCCCGCTACATTGTCGGCGCGGAATCACTTGACCAGTGAGCTATTACGCACTCTTTAAAGGGTGGCTGCTTCTAAGCCAACCTCCTGGTTGTCAATGCAACTCCACATCCTTTTCCACTTAGCACACGCTTAGGGACCTTAGCTGGTGGTCTGGGCTGTTTCCCTCTCGACTACGGAGCTTATCCCCCGCAGTCTCACTGCCACGCTCTCACTTACCGGCATTCGGAGTTTGGCTAACGTCAGTAACCTGTTGAGGCCCATCGGCTATCCAGTAGCTCTACCTCCGGTAAGAAACACGTGACGCTGCACCTAAATGCATTTCGGGGAGAACCAGCTATCACGGAGTTTGATTGGCCTTTCACCCCTACCCACAGCTCATCCCCTCAGTTTTCAACCTAAGTGGGTTCGGTCCTCCACGACGTCTTACCGTCGCTTCAACCTGGCCATGGGTAGATCACTCCGCTTCGGGTCTAGACCCAGCGACTCATACGCCCTATTCGGACTCGCTTTCGCTACGGCTTCCCCACACGGGTTAACCTCGCCACTGAGCACTAACTCGCAGGCTCATTCTTCAAAAGGCACGCTGTCACCCCACAAGAGGGCTCCAACGGATTGTAGGCACACGGTTTCAGGATCTATTTCACTCCCCTCCCGGGGTACTTTTCACCTTTCCCTCACGGTACTTGTCCGCTATCGGTCACCAGGGAATATTTAGGCTTAGCGGGTGGTCCCGCCAGATTCATACGGGATTTCTCGGGCCCCGTATTACTTGGGAAACACTCTTGGGAGTTCACGTCGTTTCGTCTACGGGGGTCGCACCCTCTGTGCCGGGCCATTCAATGCCCTTCGACTACAACGCGAATTTTTGACTCCCTGCCAGAATGTCAGTCCTGACCAAGAGGTCCCACGACCCCGTACCTGCAACGCCTGACAGCTATCACACAGATACGGTTTAGCCTCTTCCGCTTTCTCTCGCCAATACTCACGGAATCGCGGTTGCTTTCTCTTCCTGTGGGTACTGAGATGTTTCACTTCCCCACGTTCCCTCTACCTGCCCTATATATTCAGGCAGGAGTGACTGGACTTGCCTCCAGCCGGGTTTCCCCATTCGGAAATCCACGGATCACAGTCTGGTTATCGACTCCCCGTGGCTTATCGCAGATTCCTACGTCCTTCTTCGGTTCCTGGTGCCAAGGCATCCACCGTGCGCCCTTAAAAACTTGAGCCACAAAGATACAGATGCTCGCGTCCACTGTGTAGTTCTCAACATACGGCCAGCCCCACCACGATCCTCGACACCAGCCCGAACACGTTCGGCGATGTATCGACATGGCAGTCCTGAACCTTCACAACCCCCAGACCGAAGCCTGGGACCTGTGATGGCCTCAAGAGCCCAGCTGCGCTAGCAGCCCGAACCCTCAGGACCCAACAACGTGTCACGGCGCCGCCACCCACACCACACCCGTTCCCTCCCCCACACGCCCCTCACAAAGGAGAGACGTCTGAAGGTGTACTAGAGCCGGCACGAAATGCACGACGCCAACAATCGATGTTCCACCCATGAGCACCTGCCGTCCCACACTCGGGGACAGACCAGGCTCTGCACCCACCACGACAAGCGTGGCAGGCGAGTGCTCCTTAGAAAGGAGGTGATCCAGCCGCACCTTCCGGTACGGCTACCTTGTTACGACTTAGTCCCAATCGCCAGTCCCACCTTCGACGGCTCCCTCCACAAGGGTTGGGCCACCGGCTTCGGGTGTTACCGACTTTCGTGACTTGACGGGCGGTGTGTACAAGGCCCGGGAACGTATTCACCGCAGCGTTGCTGATCTGCGATTACTAGCGACTCCAACTTCATGGGGTCGAGTTGCAGACCCCAATCCGAACTGAGACCGGTTTTTTGGGATTCGCTCCACCTCACGGTTTCGCAGCCCTTTGTACCGGCCATTGTAGCATGTGTGAAGCCCAAGACATAAGGGGCATGATGATTTGACCTCATCCCCACCTTCCTCCGAGTTGACCCCGGCAGTCTCCTATGAGTCCCCACCATCACGTGCTGGCAACATAGAACGAGGGTTGCGCTCGTTGCGGGACTTAACCCAACATCTCACGACACGAGCTGACGACAACCATGCACCACCTGTATACCGACCTTGCGGGGCACCCATCTCTGAATGTTTCCGGTATATGTCAAGCCTTGGTAAGGTTCTTCGCGTTGCATCGAATTAATCCACATGCTCCGCCGCTTGTGCGGGCCCCCGTCAATTCCTTTGAGTTTTAGCCTTGCGGCCGTACTCCCCAGGCGGGGAACTTAATGCGTTAGCTGCGGCACGGATCTCGTGGAATGAGACCCACACCTAGTT
This sequence comes from Knoellia subterranea KCTC 19937, assembly GCF_000768685.1. GTDB lineage: Bacteria > Actinomycetota > Actinomycetes > Actinomycetales > Dermatophilaceae > Knoellia > Knoellia subterranea. Next base: position 3,888 of record NZ_AVPK01000001.1, read on the forward strand.
CCCAACGTTTACGGCATGGACTACCAGGGTATCTAATCCTGTTCGCTCCCCATGCTTTCGCTTCTCAGCGTCAGTAGTGGCCCAGAGACCTGCCTTCGCCATCGGTGTTCCTCCTGATATCTGCGCATTTCACCGCTACACCAGGAATTCCAGTCTCCCCTACCACACTCTAGTCTGCCCGTACCCACTGCAAGTCCGGGGTTGAGCCCCGGATTTTCACAGCAGACGCGACAAACCGCCTACAAGCTCTTTACGCCCAATAATTCCGGACAACGCTCGCACCCTACGTATTACCGCGGCTGCTGGCACGTAGTTAGCCGGTGCTTCTTCTGCAGGTACCGTCACTTGCGCTTCTTCCCTGCTGAAAGAGGTTTACAACCCGAAGGCCGTCATCCCTCACGCGGCGTCGCTGCATCAGGCTTTCGCCCATTGTGCAATATTCCCCACTGCTGCCTCCCGTAGGAGTCTGGGCCGTGTCTCAGTCCCAGTGTGGCCGATCGCCCTCTCAGGCCGGCTACCCGTCATCGCCTTGGTGAGCCATTACCTCACCAACAAGCTGATAGGCCGCGAGTCCATCCCCAACCGAAAAAACTTTCCACACGCACCCCATGCGGGAGCGTGTCATATCCGGTATTAGACGCCGTTTCCAGCGCTTATTCCAGAGTCAGGGGCAGGTTACTCACGTGTTACTCACCCGTTCGCCACTGCTCACCCCGAAGCAAGCTCCGAGGATCACCGTTCGACTTGCATGTGTTAAGCACGCCGCCAGCGTTCGTCCTGAGCCAGGATCAAACTCTCCGTTGATGTTGAAAATCCCCACCCCGAAAGGCAGAGAAAAACATTACCCACAAAAGGGATTTGAAACCCGGCTGAGCAAGAACAACCAGCAATATTCACTGCTAGATGATCATGTCAACCAAAGGAAAAAACATCTCAGGACAACAACCACCCACCACAACGATGAGCAGCCATCACCCCAAAGACGAGGTATTTGGCATCGATTATTTGACACGCTGTTGAGTTCTCAAGGATCGGACGCACACCCTCCACCAACCCAACCAGGGCCAGCCTCAGGGGCAACTCTCCAAACTTACCCGCGGCCACACTTGGGCGTCAAATTCACTCCGGGGCTCTCAGAGCCTGCCGAAGTTCGACGCGCTTGGATCTTCGCGGTGCGCCTACCCTAGCAGCCTCTCGGCCGCCTCCCAAACTCGCTGTTTGCGGCGAGCTCAGCTGGGTGAAGCGGTCCCAACTGCAGGCCCGCGGGCGCTGCACTGTGACGATGTTTCCATCGTGTCGAGCTGTTGGGGTCTGCCCCGGGACCGGCCTGCATCGAGTGAGGTTTGGGGCCTCACCCCGTGGTGTCCGTTCCTCCCTGTCGGGCTGACGTCGAGAACAGTAGAGGACGTTCTCGCCAGAACACAAATCCGCTCGGTCAGAGGCACTCAGGTGAGCGGCCGGCATACCGAAAACGGCTGTGCCACAACGGTTCTAGGCCTTTCGGCCCGCCGCCATGGACTTGCGTCCGCGCCGGAGGATGGCCACCGAACCGTGCAGGAAGTGCTCGTCAGTCAGGGCGAACTCCGGGTCGGTGACCTTCTCACCGTTGACGGAGGCACCCCCATCGCCAATGGCGCGACGTGCGGCGTTGCGGGAGTCGACGAGGCCAACGGCGACGAGGGCGTCGGTCATCGTCATTCCCGGGGACACCTCTCCCCCGGGCAGCTCGGTCGTCGCGTCCCGCAGGGTCGACGCGTCGAGGGCCCCGAGGTCACCCTTGCCGAACAGGGCTTCGGAGGCCGCCTGAACCGAGGCCGTCGCGTCCGCACCGTGCACCAGCGTCGTGACGTCGGCCGCCAGCGTGCGCTGGGCTGCGCGGCGGAACGGCTCCTCCGCGACCTGCCTCTCGAGCTCGGCAATCTCGTCCTGGGTGCGGTCGGTGAAGATCCGCAGGAGCTTGACCACCGAGGCGTCCTCGACGTTGAGCCAGTACTGGTAGAAGGCGTACGGGCTCGTCATGTCGGCCGAGAGCCAGACGGCATTGCCCTCGCTCTTGCCGAACTTGTTGCCGGCGGAGTCCGTCACAAGCGGAGTCGTCAGCAGGTGGACCGACTCCCCCTCGACCTTGTGGATGAGGTCCGAGCCGGCCGTGAGATTGCCCCACTGGTCCTGCCCACCCGTCTGCAAGGTGCAGCCGTGCGCGCGGTAGAGCTCGAGGAAGTCGAGTCCCTGGAGGATCTGGTAGCTGAACTCGGTGTACGAGATGCCCTCGTCCGAGTTGAGACGTGCTGCGACGGCGTCCTTCTTGACCATCTGGTTGACCCGGAAGTGCTTGCCGATGTCGCGCAGGAAGTCGAGCGCGGACATGGGGGCGGTCCAGTCGAGGTTGTTGACCATGATCGCGGCGTTCTCGCCCTCGAACTCGAGGAAGGGTTGCACCTGGTCCTGGATCCGACCGACCCACTCCGCGGTCTGCTCCTTCGTCTTGAGCACCCGCTCAGCGCTCGGCCGCGGGTCACCGATGAGCCCAGTCGACCCACCGACGAGGCAGATGACCTTGTGGCCGGCGCGCTGGAGGTGCCGCAGGACGATGAGCTGGACAAGGTTGCCGAAGTGGAGCGAGGGGGCCGTCGGGTCGAAGCCGCAGTAGGCGGTGATCGGGGCGCTCGTCAGGGCATCGCGCAGCGCGCTCTCGTCCGTCGTCTGCGCGACCAGGCCGCGCCACTGCAGTTCGGCAAGGATGTCGTTCACAGGTCGAAACTCTGCCACGCGCAAGTCGGTGGACGACGCAGCACGTCGACGTGTGGGATGGCCGGGTGAGCGAACGTATCCACGACCACGAGGCCGACACGTCGATCGGGACCGTCCGAACCCTGCTCGCCGAGCACTGTCCGCAGTGGGCGGACCTCGAGCCGCAGCAGCTGCTCACGTCGGGCACGGACAACGCGATGTGGCGGCTCACCCCCGCATCCGGACCGGGCCTCGTGGTCCGACTTCCCCGCACCGAGGGGGCCGCCGCGAGCCTGACGAAGGAGCTGGGACTGCTTCCCGCCCTGAACGGTCGCCTTCCGGTGTCCGTCCCGACCATCGCGTATGCCGGCCCGTCCAGTGACGCCTTCCCACACCCATGGGCGGTGGTCGAGTGGCTCGACGGATCGGACTGCTGGTCCGCCCGGGACGAGATCGCGGGTCGCCAGGGCATCGAGCTGGCCGAGGACCTCGCCGCAGCGGTCACCGCACTGCGGGACGTCCGGGACGTCGACGTGCCCAACCGGGTTCCCGGCATGCGTGGTGGTCCGCTCCTCCCCTTGCTCGAGGACCTCGAGGGCTGGCTGACCGAGGAACGATGGTCGGCAGGAGCGCTCGTCGACGTGGCTGCGGTGCGCCGCAGCGCAGCGGAGTCCGCAGAGTCAGCCGCCGCCGAGGAGGTGCCGGACAGGTTCGTCCACGGGGACCTCATCCCCGGCAATGTCCTCGTGAACCACGGCCGCTTGTCGGCACTCATCGACTGGGGCGGCGCCGGCATCGGCGACGCGGCACTCGATCTCACTCCCGCCTGGGCGATCCTCGACAGGCATGCTCGTGAGACCTTCCGCGAAGCGACCGGTGCCACCGACGCCGCCTGGCTGCGTGGTCGGGCCTTCGCCCTGCAGCAAGCCGTCGGGGGCGTCCTCTACTACGTGCCGCGGCGACATGTTCTCGGCGAGGTCATGACCCGCACCCTGGCTCGCATCCTTGATGACGCGTGACTGGCAGACTTCGGCGCATGGGTGAGCGGACGGCATACACGGACTTCATCGCAGGGCTGCCGAAGGCAGAACTGCACGTGCACCACGTCGGATCGGCCCGGCCGGAGACGGTCGCGCGCCTCGCCGAGCGGCACCCGGATTCTGGTGTGCCACAGGGCATCGAGACCCTGCGCGACTTCTACACGTTCAGGGACTTCGGCCACTTCATCGACGTCTACCTGGCCGTCGTCTCACTCCTCCGCACCCCGGAGGACATCCACCTCCTGACCTACGAAGTTGCCGAAGGCCTTGCGGCACAGCAGGTTCGCTATGCCGAGCTGACGATGACACCGTTCACGAGCGTGCGGATGGGCATCGGCATCGAGGCCTACACCGAGGCGATCGAGGACGCCCGCCGCGCAGCCGAACGGGACCACGGGATCGTCCTGCGGTGGATCTACGACATCCCCGGCGAGGCCGGGCTCGAGTCGGCCGACGCCACCATCGGCTACGCGATCGACCAGGGTCCCGAGTCGCTCATCGGCTTCGGCCTCGGCGGTCCCGAGGTCCCCCGCCCACAGTTCAAGCCTCACTTCGACCGCGCCCGGGCCGCCGGGTTGCGGTCACTCCCCCACGCGGGTGAGTCCACGGACGCCCAGTCCGTGTGGGAGGCCCTCGACGCCCTGGGCGCCGAACGCATCGGGCACGGAGTGCGCTCCATCGATGACCCGCGGCTCGTGGAACGCCTTGTGGCAGAGCGCATTCCGCTCGAGGTCTGCCCCACGTCCAACATCGCGACCCGCTGCGTCGAGCGACTCGAGGACCACCCCATCCGCGCGCTGCGCGACGCCGGAGTCGTGGTCACCGTGAACAGCGACGACCCGCCGATGTTCGGCACGACGCTGAATCGGGAGTACGAGATCGCTGCAGACCTCCTCGACCTCGACGAGCAGGGTCTGCGCGACCTCGCGACGACGGCGGTCGACGTCAGTTACGCCCCGGACGACGTGAAGGCTCGGGTGCGTTCGGAGATCAGCGAGTACGCCGGCGGATGACGCCTGGGCGGTAGGTGCTCACGGTCGGCTCGCCGTCGATCCAGAACCGCCAGGGGTATGCCGTTCCGTCGCCTCCCGGGCCACTCACCCCGACGCGTGGTCCCGTTCTCACGACGGCATCGGCCACCGGGGCGCCGTGAGCGACGGTGAGATCGATCGGTTCGACGTCCCCGAGCAGCGGCCGGCAGAAGTCACGACCGGTGTGGGACCCGTCGAGGGCGAGGGTGGTCGCGAGCCGGGCCGGTCCACGGCACCAGTCCCGCTCACGAATGCCGGGGCGACGGGCCGCCGCGACGTCGTGGCCCTGCTCGACCTCACCGGCCCGGACGAGGACGGCTTCAGCAGTGCCCGGTTGGCCCGCCACCAGACAGAGCATCCAGTGCATGCCGTAGGTGAAATAGACGTAGGTGACGCCGGCCGGTCCGAACATCGGTGCTGTTCGCGGCGTCTCACCGCGAAAGGCGTGCGAACCCGGGTCGCGGTGGCCGGCATACGCCTCGGTTTCAGTGACCCGGAGTGTGACGCCGCCGTGGGACAGGTGGGCACCCAGGAGGTCGCGCGCCACGTCGAGAACGGGGCGGGCGAAGAACTCGCGGGGCAGGGTCACCGGACGGTCGGCACAACCCGGGTCCACTCGCGCAGGCGCGCGAGCTCGTCGCGCGCCCGTTCGAGCTGTTCGGCGACTCGCGTCGGCGCGGTCCCACCCTTGGCGGAGCGGGAAGCGAGGGAGCCCTCGACGGACAGGACCTCCCGCACACCCGACGTGAGGTGGGGCGAGATGTCGAGCAGGTCCTCGTCGGAGAGGTCCCACAGCTCGATGCCCAGCGGCTCGCAGGCGCGGACGCATGCACCAGCGACCTCGTGCGCGATCCGGAACGGAACGCCCTGCCGGACGAGCCACTCGGCGATGTCCGTGGCGAGCGAGAAGCCCTCCGGCGCAAGGGATTCCAGACGCTTCTCGTCGAACTCCATCGTCTCGACCATGCCCGCGAAAGCCGGGAGCAGGAGTGAGAGCGTGTCGACCGCGTCGAAGACCGGTTCCTTGTCCTCCTGGAGGTCGCGGTTGTAGGCCAGCGGCAGGGCCTTGAGCGTCGTGAGCAGCCCGGCCAGGTCACCGACGAGGCGACCGGCCTTGCCCCGCGCCAGCTCGGCGACGTCAGGGTTCTTCTTCTGCGGCATGATGCTCGACCCGGTCGAGTACGCGTCGTCGAGGCGGACGAAGCCGAACTCCTTGGTCGCCCAGAGGACGACCTCCTCGGCGATGCGTGAGATGTCGACGGCCGTCATGGCGCAGACGAACGAGAACTCCGCCACGAAGTCGCGCGAAGCCGTGCCATCGATGGAGTTCTCGACCGAACCGTCGAAGCCGAGGTCCGCGGCAACGGCCTCCGGGTCGAGGCCGAGCGAGGATCCGGCCAGGGCACCGGAGCCATAGGGAGAGATCGCCGTGCGCCGGTCCCAGTCGAGGAGCCGGTCCACGTCGCGCAGCAGCGCCCAGACGTGGGCGAGGAGGTGGTGGGACAGCAGCACCGGCTGCGCGTGCTGGAGGTGGGTCCGACCCGGCATCGCCACGCCGAGGTGCCGCGTCGACTGGGAGACGAGCGAGTCGACGACGTCGAGGACCAGCCCGCCAATGGTCCGTGCCTGCTCGCGCAGGTACATCCGGAAGAGCGTCGCGACCTGGTCGTTGCGGGAGCGTCCGGCACGGAGCCGGCCTCCGACGTCGGCGCCGGCGCGCTCGATGAGTCCCCGCTCCAGTGCGGTGTGGACGTCCTCGTCGTCGGGTGCCGGGGTGAAGGCCCCGGACTCGACGTCACGGCGCAGTTGCTCGAGCCCGTCGAGCATCGCCTCGAGCGTCGCGTCATCGAGCAGCCCGGCTGCGTGGAGGACACGGGCGTGGGCGCGCGATCCGGCCAGGTCCTGCGGGGCAAGGCGCCAGTCGAAGTGCGTCGACTTCGAGAGCGCGGCCAGGGCGTCCGCCGGCCCACCGCTGAAACGGCCACCCCAGAGGCTGACCCGTCCACTGTCGGTGTTCGTCACGCATTCTCCTTGCGGGTGTAGTCCATGAGTCGCTTCGCGACCTTGCGGCTCGCAGCCGCGCCGGTCGTGATGACCATGATCGTGTCATCCCCGGCGATCGTGCCGACGACGCCCGGGACGGTCGTGTGGTCGATGGCCGAGGCGAGGAAGTTGGCCGCACCGGGAGGCGTACGCAGCACGACGAGATTGGCCGACACCTCCGCGGAGACGAGGAGTTCGTGGCACCGCTGCGCGAGCCGACTCGTCGTCTCGTGGGCGGCGGGAGCGGCCCGAACGGTGCGGTCACCGCCCTCTCCGGGGACGGCATACACGAGGTTCTTGCCCACGCGGACCTTCTCGGCACCCACGTCCACGAGGTCACGCGACAGCGTGGCCTGGGTGACCTCGATGCCGTCGCGGCCGAGGACCTCGAGGAGCTCGGTCTGCGACTTCACCGGCTGACTGGAGAGGATCTCCACGATGCGCTGCTGGCGAGCAGTACGGCTCGAACCCACCGTCATCGACGCTCACCCCCGGACTTCTCGATGAGCCAGGACAGGACGGCCTTCTGGGCGTGGAGGCGGTTCTCGGACTCGTCCCACACCACCGATTGCGGTCCGTCGATGACGTCCGCGTCGACCTCGAAACCGCGGTAGGCGGGCAGACAGTGCAGGAAGATCGCGTCGCTCTTGGCCCGGGCCATGAGCTCGCTGCTCACGGCGTACCCGGCGAAGGGACTCGCCGACCCCTGCCGGGACTCCTTCTCCTTCTCGAAGCCCATCGACACCCACGTGTCCGTCGCGACGACATCGGCGCCCGTCACCGCCTCGCCCGGATCCTCGACGATCGTCACGGATCCGCCTGTGCCGGAGGCGATCTCGACGGCCCGCGCGAGGACCGCGGCGTTCGGCTGGTAGGCAGCCGGGGTCCCGATGCGGACGTGGAGACCCGACAAAGCCATGCCGAGCAGGTAGCTGTGGCTCATGTTGTTCGCCCCGTCACCGACGTAGGCGAACGTCAGACCCGCGAGGGTCCCCTTGTGCTCCTTGATCGTCAACAGGTCGGCGAGGATCTGGCACGGGTGGAACTCGTCGGTCAGCGCGTTGATCACGGGAACACTCGAGTGGGCGGCCATCTCCTCGATCCGCTCCTGGCCATAGGTGCGCCACACGATGGCCCTCGACTCCCGCGTGAGGACACGAGCGACGTCGGCGATGGACTCGCGCACTCCGACCTGCGCGAGCTTGCCGTCGATGACCAGCGGGAAACCACCGAGGTGGGCGATGGCACCGGCGAACGAGACCTGCGTGCGCAGCGTCTGCTTGTCGAAGAGGACGGCCACGACCTCGGGCCCTTCGAGGCAGCGGTCGCTGAACGGACGTGCCTTGATCTGGGCGGCACGGTCGAGGATCTCGGCCTGCTCCTGTGGCGTGACGTCGTCGTCCCGCAGAAGGTGCCTGACGGTTGCGGTCATGAGGAGGACTCCTTGGCAGTGGCGATGAGACCGGGCAGTGCGGCGATGAAGAGGTCGAGCTCTTCGCGGCTGACGACCAGCGGCGGGATGAGGCGAATTGCGTTGGGAGACACGGGGTTGACGAGGAACCCTGCTTCACGCGCCGCGGCCGCAACGGCCGCGGAGATCTCGGAACGCAGAACGATGGCGCGCAGGAGACCGCGTCCACGGACCCCCTCGATCTCCGAGTGACCCAAGGATCCGACCGCCGTCGCCAGGTGCTCCCCCATGTCCGAGACGTGTCGCAGCAGACCGTCACTCTCGATGCTGGTGAGGACTGACAGGCCCGCGGCCGCGACGAGCGGGTTTCCACCGAACGTGGACCCGTGCTGCCCTGCGGTGAGCAGGCCGGTGACCTCGGGACCGAAGGTCACGAGCGCACCGATCGGCAGTCCGCCGCCCAGTCCCTTGGCAAGGGTGATCGCGTCGGGCACGATCCCGCTCGCCTGGAACCCGAACCAGTCACCCGTCCGGCCGATTCCGGTCTGCACCTCGTCGATGAAGAGCAGTGCACCCACCGCTGCGGTGATCTCGCGTGCCGCCCGCAGGTACGCCGGGTCGGCCGGGATCGCGCCCGCCTCGCCCTGGACGGGCTCGAGAAAGACCGCCGAGGTCTCCTCGGTGACCACGGCGCGGAGCGCTTCGATGTCGTTGTAGGGGACGTGGCTCACCTCGGGGATGAGCGGCGCGAACGGCTCGCGGTAGGCCGCCTTGTGGGTCAGCGCCAACGCACCTGTGGTGCGTCCGTGGAAGGCCCCCTCCGCAGCGACGATTCCGGTGCGGCCCGTGCGCCGTGCGAGTTTGATGGCGGCCTCGATCGCCTCCGCTCCCGAGTTGCCGAAGAAGACCCCCGATCCCTCGGGAGCCTGCGCGATCTCGAGGATCCGCTCGGCGAGCTCGATCTGGGCGCGGGACGTGTAGAAGTTCGAGATGTGGGCCATCTCGGCCACCTGCTTGGAGACGGCTGCCACGAGGGCGGGGTGATTGTGGCCCAGGGAGTTGACCGCCACCCCTCCGACCAGATCGAGATAGCGCTTGCCGTCGGTGTCCCACACCCAGGCGCCGTCGCCACGCTCCAGGACAAGCTGCGGCGTCCCGAAGACCGTGATCAGGGAGCGCGTGTAGCGCTCGAGGAGGTCCCCCTGTGACTCGCTGCTGGCCGTGCCGGTCATGCGTCCTCCTCGATGAGGGTGCCGATGCCCTCAGAGGTGAAGACCTCGAGGAGCAGTGAGTGGGGTTCGCGCCCGTCGATGACGTGAGCCTGCGGCACCCCGTCCTCCACGGCGCGGATGCAGGCCTCGAGCTTGGGGATCATCCCCGCGTCGACCGTCTCGAGCAGTTGGCGAGCGCGGCTGAGGGGCAGCGTCGAGAGGAGCGAGGACCGGTCCGGCCACGCGGCATACACACCCTCGACGTCCGTCAGGACGACGAGCTTGCGCGCACCGAGCGCTGCCGCGAGCGCGGCAGCGGCAGTGTCGGCATTGACGTTGAGTACCTGACCGTCGTGATCGAGGTCGGGGGCCACCGTGGACACCACGGGGATCCGCCCCGCGTCGAGCAGGTCCATGACGGCCTGGGTGTTGACCGAGACGACGTCCCCGACGAGGCCGAGGTCCTCCTCCACGCCGTCCACCACGACACCGCGACGGCGCGCGCCGAAGAGGGCGCCGTCCTCACCGGAGAGGCCCACGGCGAGGGGTCCGTGCTGGTTGAGGAGGCCCACGAGTTCTCGACCCACCTGCCCGGTGAGAACCATCCGAACGACATCCATGACTTCCGGCGTCGTGACGCGCAGTCCCGCCTTGAACTCGCTCTCGAGGCCCAGACGGTCGAGCATCGCCTTGATCTGGGGACCGCCGCCATGCACGACCACGGGCCGCAGCCCGGCGTAGTGGAGGAAGGCGATGTCCTGCGCGAAGGCCCGCTTGAGGTCGTCGTCGATCATGGCGTTGCCGCCGTACTTCACGACAACGAGAGCCCCACGGAAGCGTTCCAGCCAGGGAAGGGCCTCGACGAGGGTGCTCGCCTTGGCGCTGGTCCGTTCGTCGATCACGGTGTCCTCAGGTGCTGTAGGCGGAGTTCTCATGGACGTAGTCGTGCGTCAGGTCGTTCGTCCACACCGTGGCCGTGGCCTCGCCGGCGTGGAGGTCGATGACGACGTGCACTTCGCGCGGTTCCAGGTCGACGAGCGCACGGTCGTCGCCGACCGTGGCTGCGCGGCACACCTGGACCCCATTGATGGCGACGTCGAGGGCCGTGGGGTCGAAGTCGGCGGACGTCGTGCCGACCGCGGCAAGGACCCGCCCCCAGTTCGGGTCCCTGCCGAAGATCGCCGCCTTGAATAGGTTGCTGCGGGTCACGGAGCGGGCCACTTCGACCGCGTCCGATTCGCTTGCCGCAGAACGGACTTCGACGGCGATGTCGTGGCTCGCGCCCTCGGCGTCGGCGACGAGCTGCCGCGCGAGCGAGTCGCACACCTCCTCGACGGCCTCGGCCAGTTGAGCCCCGGTGACCGCCACACCCGAGGCGCCGGAAGCCATGAGGATCACGGTGTCGTTGGTCGACATGCAGCCGTCCGAGTCCACCCGGTCGAAGGTGATGGCGGTGGCGGCACGCAGCGCCCCGTCGAGTTCGCCGGCGTCGACGACGGCGTCGGTCGTGATGACGCAGAGCATGGTCGCCAGCCCAGGGGCCAGCATCCCGGCACCCTTGGCCATGCCGCCGACGACCCAGCCGTCACGCTGCGCGACGGCCTCCTTGGGAACCGAGTCGGTGGTCATGATGGCCCGTGCCGCCGCCGCCCCGTCGTGGTCGGTGAGGGCTGCGTGGGTGAGCTCGATGCCACGGGCGATTCGATCCATCGGGAGGAACTCTCCGATGAGCCCGGTGGAGCACACGACGACGTCGGTGGCGCTGCACCCCAGCGCGTCCGCGACGAGCTCCGCGGTGCGGTGCGTGTCCTGGAATCCTCGAGCGCCGGTGCAGGCGTTGGCCCCGCCGGAGTTGAGGAACACCGCATCCGCACGGGAGTCACTCACGACCTGCCGCGACCAGGTGACGGGCGCAGCCTCGACGCGGTTGCTCGTGAACACGCCGGCGACGTGATGGTCCGGGCCGTCATTGACGACGAGGGCGACGTCGCTGGAGCCCGAGGCCTTGAGACCCGCCGTCGCACCGGAGGCCCGGAAGCCCTGCGCTGCAGTGACGCTCATGCGTCGCCCTTGCTCGAGAGGGTGGTGGAGGTGACGATCAGACCGGCCTTGCGCCATGCCTCGGACGCCGTCGTGATCTCGCCGGCCGGCACGAGGATCCAGTCGGTGTCGAACGTCGACATGGCGAGGACGCTGATCCCCGCCGACACGAGTGGCGAGAGGATCTCCGCCATCACTCCGACGGCCTCGAAGGCGAGCGGGCCCGCGACCTCGACTCCGAGGAACGGTCCTTCCGTCGTCACTCCGGCCGGCACGAGCTCTGCGAGACCCACGATGGAGGTCTCGTGCTCGGTCCTCGTCAGCGACGCGAACGGGCCACGCGTCCACTCCCACGACGGCTCGTCACCGGCGTCGAGCCGGGCGATCGCGAGGGGTTCGGGATGGGTCATGAGGTGCAGTGGCATGGCGCTCACGGCGCCACCCCCGATCCAAGAAGGCCGGTGGACTCCGGGAGCCCGACGGCGAGATTGAGGCACTGGACGGCTGCTCCGGCCGTGCCCTTGGCAAGGTTGTCGACGGCTGCGACAGCGACGACTCGACCGGCGCGCCCGTCGAGGACGACCTGCACCTCGACGTGGTTGCTGCCGATGACGTGCGCCGTGGTCGGCCAGCTGCCGGGCTCCAGCAGGTGCACGAACGGCTCGTCGGCGTATGCCGTCCGCCAGGCCTCGCGAACCGTGTCGGCGGTCGTGCCGGGCCGGACCCGGGCAGTGCATGTCGCGAGGATGCCGCGCGGCATGGGCGCCAGCGTCGGGGTGAACGAGACGGTGACCGGCGAACCCGCGGCAGCGGCGAGGTTCTGTTCGATCTCGGGCGTGTGTCGGTGGACGCCTCCGACACCATAGGGCGACATCGACCCCATGACCTCGGCTCCGAGCAGGTTCGGCTTGAGGGCCTTGCCCGCTCCCGAGGTGCCGGACGCAGCGACGATGACGACGTCGTCACCCTCGAGCACGCCCGCGGCGAAGCCCGGCGCCAGTGCGAGAGTCGACGCCGTGGGATAGCAACCGGGGACAGCAATCCGCTTCTCCCCTACGAGCGTGTCGCGGCCAGAAACGCCGCCCCGAAGGGGAAGTTCGGGCAGACCATAGGCCCACGACCCGGCATACGGCGTGTCGTAGAACGTCGACCACGCGGATCCGTCGCGCAGTCGGAAGTCGGCACCGCAGTCGATGACGACGACGTCGTCGCCCAAACCCTCGGCAACCGCGGCGGAGTGCCCGTGCGGGAGGGCGAGAACGACGGCATCGTGACCGCGCAGGGTGTCGACCGTCGTCTCCTCGAGCACCCTGTCGGCCAGCGAGAAGAGGTGCGGGTGCACTGCCCCCAGCCGGGAGCCGGCGTTGCCACCTGCGGTCACGGCACCGACGCGCGCGTCGGGATGCCGTTCGAACCAGCGGAGGACCTCTCCCCCGGCATACCCGCTCGCACCGGCAACCGCGACATTCAGCATGTGCATAGTCTTGCATGAGCGCACATCACTATGCAATTTTCCCTCGACGCGTCAGACGTGTATCAGCGATGAGGTTCCGGCCCTCCTCCACCGTAGCGACCTCGTGCAGGGCGGGGTCACAACGAAGGAGACCCACCATGTCCGGTGTCAACGACGCCATGGCCGCCGCCACACGACTCAACGAGATCGGCTTCGTCGAGTTCACGACCAAGCTCGTCAGCGACGTGTTCGACACGCTCGTCGCCTCGAACCTGCGTCAGCAGCAGGCGTTCATCGAGCTCCTCCAGGCGACGAGCAAGTCCCTCACCACGTACGTCAACGAGACGAAGGACGACATCGGTCCGGGCGAGATCATGCAGGTCCTCACGGCCATCGCGCCACGCAACGACAAGACGCCGGCCACGAGCGACAGCACCACCTCCATCACGCCCGGCGGGACGATCACGGCCGCAGAGGCTGACACCATCAACACGGCTCTCACGATCACCGACCCCGCTACGAACGCGGTGACCAACGACAAGGCAGCCAAGGCCGGCGCCATCGACGACAAGGCGATCGACACCCTCCGCGACGCCGTCGCCCAGCGCGTGGCGGCCAACAAGTACACCCTCCTCAAGGAGATGGTGAAGCTCGGCATGCTTCGACTCGTCGTCACCGACGGGACGATCGAGAGTGGGCTCAACTTCCACTCCTACGGCTCGGACTACCTGCGCAACAACAGCAGCAACTACTCGAGCCAGCAGTTCCAGCTCAAGGCCAGTGCGCAGACCGGCAGCATCCTGTCGGCGTGGGTCAAGGCATCCGCGAGCACGGCGTACACGTCGGTCAACGTCAGCACCAGCAACACCTCCAGCGGCTCCAACTCGGGCGTCGACGTCACCATCACCGGTGGCGTGAAGATCAACTTCAAGACCGACTACCTGCCGCTCGATACCCCCTGACCGCACGCCTGACGCTAGGAGCTGAGCCATGCCGGACAGCGATGTCTCCGATGTCGGCTTCGCGGAGTTCGTGGCGGTCCTCCTCGTGGAGACCCTCGACTCGATCGTGGCCTCACACGCCAGCCAGGAGGACCGCCTGCGAGCACTCGACGCAGCGGCCGACCTCACGCCCGAGGAGGTCGCGGCCACTTCGATCACGGCGGGAATGGTCGACCTGACGCTCGTGGAGCTCTTCCCCGACGGCAAGGGCGGCACGACGGTGGCGGTCGATGGACCCGTCCCACCGCCCGAGTCGCTCGCCGACCTCGGAGTCGACCTGCCCTCGCGTGACGGCCGCCTGACGAGCAAGGACGTGGGTGCCCTGCGCAACGCGGTGGCGCTGCTCCTGGCCCGGCGGCACCTCGAGTCCGTGCAGGAGGTGCGCCGGCGCGGCGTTCCGCGGGTCCTCGTCGACGGCGGGACGCTGCGCGCCAAACTGGCCTTCAGCACCACCCGCGCGACCACTCCGGCCCCCACGCCGGCGCGCGCGGCCACACCCGGGCTCACCCCGGCAGCGTCGCGCACGGCCCTCTCGACCATCCCCATCAGTCGGATCGGTGACCTCATCGGTCCGCGCGCCACGGTCCTGCGCCCCGAGGTCCTCGACGGGATTCGTGATCTGAGGCTGCGCGTACGGCCACCCGCCCAGACGACCGAGCCGGGCGAGCCCGCGGAGAAGGCCGACGTCTTCGGGGAGATCGAGATCCGATTCCGGACGGAGCTCTGAGATGGGTCCGGCAGAGCTGGCCGCCCTCGTGGCACGCGAGGCGGACGCCGGCGTGGCGGGGGCCCTGCGTGCCTTCGATGCTTCAGGAGCTCTGGAGGTCGAACAGGTCGTCGGGCGCATCGGTTCCCTCCCCCGGTCGAGCACGACGCCGTGGGAGGACGTCGTGTGGCAGGCCGAAGTCGTCATGCGCCCCACGGGTCTTGTGCGAGACCCCGAGGTCGAGGAATCGGATGCCTCCGTCGACGTACCCGCGGTGATCTCACGACTCCCGGTCGCCGCCCTGCGCGGCGTGGGTCCGCGGTGGACGGCTCTTCTCTCCGACAGAGGAGTCCGGACCATCGGCGAACTCGCGTCCGTCGGACCGTCGACCCTTGCGTCGTGGTCCCGTGAGCGCAATGGAGGGTATGCCGTTCAGCTCGTTGCGCGTGCCCGCTCCTGTGCCGGTGCGTGGCCCCGCGTTGACCGCACCGATGTGCGCTCGATCGTCGAGGTCTCCGAATCCGATCCGGGAGACGTGGCGGGCTGGCCGCCGGGGAGTCGCGCCGACGCTGCGGCACTGTGGGCCTCGTGCCTCCGGCTCCGCGCCGCGATCGACGACGACGTCCTGGAGCGACTCGCCGTCAGTGGCGCCTGAACTCAGGTCCCCAGTGGATCGTCGTCGCCCCAGGTGATGAGGCCAAGGGTCCGGTCGAGTTCACGCAGACCCACATCGGCGCGAGCCCGGAGCGACTCGACCGTGTCCGTCCCGGCCCGCACCATGCGACCGCTCCACGCGTCGAGCTCCCCACGGGCGATGGCGAGCAGAAGCGCAGTGACCTCTTCGGGAGCGGTCCACTCGGTGCGGTCCCGATGGGCGTCCATGGCCTCGGTCATGTCGGTCCTGACCACGCCCGGGGCCAGGTCGAAGACGAGCGCGGTGCGATCAGGTCCGAGACCCAGACCTGACGTGATGCGGGCCAGAGCGCCCTTGCTCACGTTGTAGGCGGTCGCGATGTCGTAGTTCTTGTAGGCGGCACCCGAGTTGATGTTGACTATGCGACCCATCCCGGGCGTGAGGTGCGGAAGCACTGTGTGGGTCATGAGATAGGGACCGCGCACGTTCGTCTCGATCGTGGCCCACCACTGGTCGGGGTCGCTCTCGGCGAGGCTGACCTCGGTGTCGATGACACCCGCGTTGTTGACGAGCAGGTCGACTCGCCCGTGGCGAGCGACGATGTTTTCCACCCAAGCGCGAACGGCGGCGGGGTCGGTCACGGGTGCCGTGGAGCGCGAGCCACGCTCCACGGCATACCCGTTGTCCTGCAACGCATCCGCGAGATGCGCACCGATGCCGCGCGAGGCTCCGGTGACGATCGCGACGGGCTGCGTCATCGCTGGACGGCCCCTGTGGTGGAGGCCGCATGTGCGACCGCGGCGTCACGGAGGCGGGAGACCTCCTCGGTCGTGAGCGTCCGGTCGGGGGCACGGAAGGTCAGCCGATAGGCCAGCGACTTCTGCCCCGCCTCGAGCTGATCGCCGCGATAGACGTCGAAGAGCGCCACCGACTCGAGCGAGTCGCCCGCGCCCTCCCGGAGGGCCGCCTCGAGCCTGGCGGACGTGACGCCTTCGTCGACGACGAGGGCGACGTCGCTCTGGGCCATCGGGAAGGTCGTCAGGGTCGCAGCCTGAACCGTTGCCTCGGCAGCGGCCGTCAGGACGTCCAGGTCGAGCTCGCCCCCCACGGTGCGGGCGGGCAGGCCAAGCGCTGCGATGACCTTGGGGTGCAACTCACCCACGTGGCCGACGACGCCGCCGTCGACAAGCTGGACGCGCGCGCAACGGCCCGGGTGATAGGGCGCGACAGCGTCATTGACGACCTCGAGCCGGACGGCCAGTGCCTCGCCGAGCACGCGGACGACGTCGACGACGTCCGTCACGTCGGCCGGACGGCCCGCACCCCACCAACCGCGACGGTCACGGTCACCGGCGAGCAGAAGTGCGACGTGGCGGGGCTGATGCGGCACGGCAGCGCGAATCTCGGCGAGCCGCTCGTCCGAGGGGCGCACACCGACGTCCTCGGTCGGCGCGGACTGCTGGGCTCCTTCGAGGTCAACGACCAGACCCACCTCGAACAGACCCACGTCACGCGTCCCCCGGGCGACGTTGCGACGCAAGGCGTCGACCATCGTGGCGAGGAGCCTCGTCCGCATGAGGGGCTGCTCGTCGGACAGGGGGTTCGCCAGCCGCACCGAGCGCGCGAGCTCGGCGTCGGTGTCCAGCCCGAGGGCCTCGTAGCGGTCGGCCCCGACGAACGGTGCACTCCAGATCTCGGACAGCCCCTCGCCGGCCAGGACGCCGGCGACGATGCGCCGCACCCGCTGGGCATGGGTCAGACCGGCGCCACCGGGAGGAGTGGGCACCACCGACGGGATGGCGTCGTACCCGTGGATCCGAGCCACCTCTTCGACGAGGTCCTCCGCGGTCGTGAGGTCCGGTCGCCACGTCGGGGGTGTCACGGTGAGGACGTCGCCGTCTCGAGCAACGGTGCAGCCCACGGCCTCGAGCCGCTCGACGACCTCGGTGTCGGCGTAGTCCACGCCGACGATCCGCGACGGGAACCCGGCCGCCATCGTGATCGGCGCGGGTGCCATCGGGGAGCCGACGTCGGTGACCGCCTCGTCCGCGACTCCACCGCCGTGCTCGACGAGCAGATCGACGGCGAGCTGGGCGGCCGCAGCCGCCAGGGCGGGGTCGACGCCGCGCTCGAAGCGTCGGGACGCCTCGGACGGAAGCTTGTGACGTCGCGCCGAGCGGGCGATGGTGACCGCCTCGAAGTGAGCGGCTTCGATGAGGACGTCGCGCGTCGACGGGCCGACCTCGGTCTGCGCGCCACCCATGACACCGGCGATCGCGATGGGGCGCTCGCCTCCGCGGTCGGTGATGAGGAGGTCGCCCTCGTCGAGCGTGCGGTCCTGGTCATCGAGCGTGGTCAGGCGCTCACCCGCGCGGGCGCGGCGCACGACGATCGGGGCCTGGAGCGTGTCGAGGTCGAAGGCGTGCAACGGCTGGCCGAGCCCGAGCATGACGTAGTTCGTCACGTCGACCGGCAGCGAGATCGGACGCATGCCGGCCTCGGTGAGGCGGGTGGCCATCCAGCGGGGTGTGGGGGCCGTGACATCGATGCCACGGACGACCCGTGCCACATAGCGGTCGCATCCGTCGCGTCCACGAATCGGGTCCTCGTCGCGGAGCTCGACCGGAAACCCGTCATCGGTGCCACGAGGGGCCCGGGCGGACAACTCCGCAGCCGGGTCGGTGAAGTCCGCGCCGGTGGCGTGCGAATACTCGCGGGCCACTCCACGCACCGCGAAGCAGTAGCCGCGGTCGGGCGTGACGTTGACCTCGACGGTCTCGCGGTCCAGACCGAGCAACGGGATGGCGTCCAGCCCCGGCGTGAGGGACGCGAGGGTGGCCTCGTCCCCGGCGAACTTGCGGGTGAGGACGAGGATCCCGTCGTGGTCCTCACCGATGCCGAGCTCGCGCTCGGAGCAGATCATGCCGGAGGAGACGTGACCGTACGTCTTGCGCGCGCTGACCTCGAGGGGACCCTGAGGGGTGGAGATGACTCCCCCGGGCAGGATGACGACGACGAGGTCACCGGGCTCGAAGTTGTGGGCGCCACAGACGATGCCCTGCGGCTCTCCGGTCCCGTTGGAGTCACCGACGTCGACGGTGCACCAGTTGATCGTCTTGCCGTTCTTCTGCGGCTCCGGCTCCATCGTGAGGACGCGCCCGACGACGAGTGGGCCGGTGACACCACCTGTGTGCAGGCCCTCCTCCTCGAGGCCGACGCGCACCAGGTCGGCGGCGATCTGCTCGCCGGTGGCGTCGGTGGGGACGGCGACGTACTCGCGCAGCCAGTCGACAGGAACCCGCATCAGTACTCCACTCCAGCAGTCAGGACAATGGCGTGCGCGTCCAGCGCACGCAGGGCAAGGGGGCGCATCAGATCTCGAGCCCGAACTGCGCGTCGAAGCGCACGTCACCCTCGATCATGTCGCGCATGTCGCTCACGCCGGTGCGGAACATCAGCGCCCGGTCGATGCCCATGCCGAAGGCGAAACCGGTGTAGCGGTCGGGGTCGACGCCGCACGCGGTCAGCACGTTGCGGTTGACCATGCCGCAGCCACCCCACTCGATCCAGCCGGTGCCCTTGCAGGTCCGGCAGTCGGGGTCCTCGCCGCGGCAGACGAAGCAGCGCAGGTCCATCTCGGCGCTCGGCTCGGTGAACGGGAAGAACGACGGACGCAGACGCGTGGTGATGCCCTCGCCGAAGAGCTCGGTGGCGAGGCGGTCGAGCGTGCCCTTGAGGTGCGCCATGGTGATGCCCTCGTCGACGGCGAGGCCCTCGACCTGGTGGAACGCCGGCATGTGGGTCGCGTCGAGCTCGTCGGTGCGGAACACGCGGCCGATCGCCGCGACGTAGACGGGCACGCCGCGGTCGAGCAGCGTGCGCGCCTGCACGGGAGAGGTGTGGGTGCGCAGGACAAGCCCGTCCTTGGGCGGGTCGACATAGAACGTGTCCTGCATCTGTCGGGCCGGGTGGTCCGCGTCGAAGTTCAGCGCGTCGAAGTTGAACCACTCGGCCTCGATCTCGGGGCCTTCGGCGATCTCCCACCCCATGCCGACGAAGAGGTCGGCAATGCGCTGGGACATGAGCTCGATGGGGTGGCGGCGACCGAGGGGGCGACGGCCCGTCGGGAGGGTGACGTCGACGGCCTCGTCCGTGAGGATGCGCTCGTCGCGCTCGGCCTCGAGCTCGGCCTGACGCGCGGCGAAGGCCTGGCTGACGCGACCCCGGGCCTGTCCGACGCGCTTGCCCGCCTCGGCCTTGGCGCTCGGAGGGAGCGCCCCGATCTCACGGTTGGCCAGGGCAAGGGCCGACTTGTCGCCCTGGTGCGCCGAACGCAGCGCCTTGAGCTCGTCGAGCGAGCCGGCGGCGGCCACGGCCTCGAGCGCCGTGCTCACGGCCTCATCGATGGCCTCGGGATCGAGCACGGCGACCTCCACCGGGTCGTAGTTCGTGTTGGGTCCGGACATGACTTCCACTTCTCGTCGCGGGCGCGTCGGATCGCGCCCTGCGGGCTGGGACATCTGCGTGTGGTGTCACGCGCCCTCGGTCGAGGCGATCAGTCGCCGCCCCTGATCGTTGATCAGGCGGCCTGCGCCACCGAGCCCGAGGGCACGATAAATCGGCGCACGGCACGGGGGGTGCGGGAGGCCGAGGAGGGGGACATGCCACCCAGCCTATCGCGCGGGGGCGATCCGCCGACGCCGGGACTGGGCACCCGCAGCACCGATGAGGGCCACCCCGAGGCCAACGCACGCCGGGAGGAGGAACCCACCCTGCGGGCCCAACCCGTCGATGGCCACACCGGCGAACGGCGCGCCCAGCGCGCCACCGAGAGTGAGGGACGAACCATGCCATCCCATCGCTTCTCCTCGAGCCGACGCGGGCACGATGCGACTCGCCTGGTCGACGCTCGCCGTGATCGTCGGCGCGCACAGCAGTCCGGCGAGGAAGGCCAGTGGCGTCAACAGGGCGACGCTGTCCGCGATCGCCATCGGCAGCGTCACGAGCGCCAACGCGCAGAGCAGCCAGAACACCGACACCGGGCGCTTGAGTCCTCCATAGACGACGGCTCCGATGAGTGATCCCAGACCCCACGCGGCAAGGACGATGCCCACGGCCGTCGGCAGACCCATCTCGCGGACGCTGGCAACGATGCCGAGGTCCGTACCCGAGAGGACGAACGTCGCGCAGGCGGCGGCACAACAAACAGCGATGAACGGCACCCCGAACCACGCCGACCGGGGGACGGACTCCCCCGCCTCGTCCTCGGACTCGCCGAGCAGTGGCAGGTCGATGATCCAGAGGAGCACCCCACCCAGAACACCCAGCATCTGCACGCCGAAGAGCACCCAACGGGTGTCCCAGTGCGACGCCGCCCAGATCGTCGCCGCCGGTCCGACGATGAACGCCAACTCGACAGCCACGGCATCGAGTGAGATCGCGGTCCGACGCTCCTGGCTCGGCACTGCGGCGATGACGGCCTGTCGCACGATCGAGAAGCTCGGGATGACGAACAGGCCAGCCACACCGGCCAGTACGAGCAGGGGCAGATAACCCACCCACGGCGCGATCGACCAACAGACCAGCGCGACGAGCGTCGAGGGCAGCACGACGCGGCGCAGGCCGAGCCGATCGAGAAGGCGCCCGCGCCACGGCCCACTCACGGCCACGGCCACGGTGGCGACGGACGCGAGAAGTCCGGCAGCGGCATACGAGTGCCGCAGTGTCGTCACGACGTGGACGGTGAGCAGCACGCCGGCCGAGAAGACGGGGATGCGGACGAAGGATCCGACGAGGAGCGCGGTCCTCAGGTCGCGGCTGCCCAGTGCCACCCGGTAGGGCGCCAGCGACATGACCGACACCCTCGCACCCCTTCGCCGCTCCTTCTTTCGCTTTCGAAAGAAGGGTATGCCGGGTGGTCGCCTCCCCCCAACCGCATTTCGGTCAGGCGGGTTCCCCGGGGAAGAAGACGCGGACGACGGCACCGGCATCCTCGGCGTCGTCGATTTCGGCCCACCCTCCGTGAGCCTCGGCGATGCCCTTGACGATGTAGAGGCCGAGTCCGGTGCCCGTGCCGCTCGGGCCGTGCCAGAAGCGGCCGAAGACTGCCCGCCGCTGCTCCGCGGGGATGCCGGCGCCGTCGTCGCTGACGCTGAGAACGACGCCCATGGAGCCATCGACGGCGAGGGGGGCGGCGTGCAGGAGCACACGACCCTGCCCGTGACGGACGGCGTTCTCGACGAGGTTCGAGAGGACCTGGTCGAGGCGGTCGCTGTCGGCGTAGACCTCTTCGGCCCCGGGCTCGACGACCACGGAGAACCCCTCCTCGCCGCGACCGGTGGCCACCGCCCGCTCGACGTGCCTGGTGAGCATCGGCCGGGTCGGGATCGGAACCTCGTGGATCCGCAGTCGCCCCGTGTCGATGCGGGAGACGTCGAGCAGGTCGGTGATGAGGCGGGTGAGGCGGTCCGCGTCGGCGTCGATGGCCTCGAGCATGGTGATGCGCTGTTCCTCGCTGAAGTTGTCCCAGCGGCGCAGCAGGGTCGAGGTGAATCCCTTGACGCCCGTGAGGGGCGAGCGCAGCTCGTGCGCGATCGTCGAGATGAGAGCGGCGTGGTCCTGTTCGGCGCGGCGCCGCGCCTCGGCATCGCGCAGCGACAACAGGATCGCGCCGAGCGGCCCGGCGTTCCCCGCCCGCAGGTATCTCGCCGTCACGAGGAGCTCGGCGCCGTCCGGCAGGTGCAGGAGCTTCTCGCGGTGACCGGTCCGAATGCGCAGGCCGTTCCACGGATCGGTGAGAGCCCACCACGACTCACCGTTGCGGGTCTCGAGGGGCAGCGCCTCACGGATGTCCCGGCCCAGCAGCTCGTCGGCGGATCGACCGAGGATCTGCTCGGCTCGACGGTTGACCGACGTGACGAGGCCCGAAGCCTCGGCGGTCACGAGCCCGTCGGGCAGCATCTGGGCGGCCGCAGAGGCCTGCGGGCGGGGCGTGGTGAGGAAGGATTCCGGCGTGGGCGTCTCGGCCATGACGCCATCCCACCATGTCGACGGCTTCGCGTCAGGTGTGGCGGGTGGCACCCGCCGACGTGGCGAGGCAGATCGTCGCTGCCATGGCGAGGTTGAGCGACTCGACACGGTCGTGGATGGGCACCCGCACCACGTCGGTGCATTGCGCCCGCAGCTCCTCCGGGAGACCCCATGCCTCGTTGCCCATGACCCAGGCGTGGGGTGTCGACACATCCACATCGGGCAGCAGTGTGGTGCCCACTCCGTCGGCTGCAAGCGTGCGTATGCCGTGTCCGGACAGCGTGTCCAGGGTCGCCTTCGCGTCGAGTCCGGTCACGACCGGCAGGTGGAAGAGCGAACCCACGGTGGACCGAACCACCTTGGGAGACAGCACATCGACGGACCCATCGGTGACGAGCACGGCGTCCGCGCCGAACGCGTCGGCGCCGCGAATGACGGTGCCGGCGTTGCCGGGGTCGCGGACTGCGCTGAGCAGGACGAGGAGTCGCGGGCCCGCCGACAGGACGTCGTCGAGGGTGTGCGTCCGCGCCGAGACGACTGCGAGCAGACCCTGGGGTGACTCCGTGTCGGCCATCGCGGCGAGCACGGCCTCATCGGTCTCGTGCACGTGGATGCCCGCGGCCGACGCCCCTGCGACGAGGTCGTCGTGGCGCTCGGCGGCCGCGGTGGTGACGTAGAGATCGTCAACTCGCTCCGCGGCATACCGGATCGCTTCGCGCACGCCCTGGGGACCGTCGACGACGAAGCGACCGGTCCGCTCACGCACGGAGCGCCGGGAGAGCGATCGCACTGACTTGACCCGATCGGATCGGACGTTGGTCAGCACGGCTCTCCCGGCGCTTCGAATCGGGCGCGGGGCGCCCTGATGTGGATCAGGCGGAAGCCCTGTCCGTCGCCGCGTCCTGCGCGGGAACGTTGGCCTTGGCGACCTCGACGAGGGCAGCGAACGCCGCCGCGTCGTTGACGGCCAGCTCGGCCAGCATGCGACGGTCGACCTCGATCTCGGCAGCCTTGAGGCCCTGGATGAGGCGGTTGTAGGTCATGCCGTTGAGGCGGGCCGCAGCGTTGATGCGCTGGATCCAGAGACGACGGAAGTCACCCTTGCGGGCGCGACGGTCGCGGTAGCTGTAGCCGAGGGAGTGGGTGACCTGCTCCTTGGCCTTGCGGTAGAGACGGCTCCGCTGTCCGCGGTAACCGCTTGCACGCTCGAGGACGACCCGGCGCTTCTTGTGGGCGTTGACCGCCCGCTTCACGCGTGCCACGTGAGTACTCCTTGCTGTTCTTTGAACGTTTCGGGGCCCGGCTCAGATGCCGAGAAGCTTCTTGACCTTCTTGACGTCGGCCTTGGACACGAGAACGTCCTTGCTGAGGGCGCGGGCCTTCTGCGGGGTCTTCTCGTGGAACTTGTGGACGTGACCGGCCTGCTCGCGCATGACCTTGCCGGAACCGGTGACGCGGAAGCGCTTCTTGGTGCCGCTGTGGGTCTTGTTCTTCGGCATGGCTGCCGATCTCCTTCGCTGTTGGTGCTGCTGCTGTGCTGCGGGAAAAACGTGGGGGTCGGCGCCTACTCGGCGGCGACGGCCTCGGACTGCTCTGCCGGCGCCTCGGCGACCGGCGCCTCCTCGGCGGGGGCTGCTGCCGAAGCCTGGGCCGCGTTGGCCGCGTCATCCTTCTTGCGACGCTGCTCGGCGCGGGCCTCGGACTTCTTCTTCGTCGGGGCCAGCACCATGATCATGTTGCGACCGTCCTGCTTGGGGGCCGACTCGACCGTGCCCAGCTCGACGACGT
The DNA here is from genome assembly GCF_000768685.1 of Knoellia subterranea KCTC 19937. Classification (GTDB taxonomy): domain Bacteria; phylum Actinomycetota; class Actinomycetes; order Actinomycetales; family Dermatophilaceae; genus Knoellia; species Knoellia subterranea. The sequence goes on from NZ_AVPK01000001.1 coordinate 28,005, forward strand.
CCTCGGCCAGCTTCTGCAGGAGGCGGAAGCCGAGTTCGGGTCGGGACTGCTCACGACCGCGGAACATGATCGTCACCTTGACCTTGTCACCGCCGTTGAGGAACCGAACGACGTGACCCTTCTTGGTGGCGTAGTCGTGCGGGTCGATCTTCGGACGGAGCTTGATCTCCTTGATGACCGTGTTGACCTGGTTCTTGCGTGCTTCTCGGGCCTTCATGGCGGCTTCGTACTTGTACTTGCCGAAGTCCATGAGCTTGGCGACGGGAGGCTTGGCCATGGGGGCCACCTCGACCAGGTCGAGATCTGCCTCCGCGGCGAGACGCAGGGCGTCCTCGACACGGACGATGCCCACCTGCTCGCCATTGGGGCCAACCAACCGCACTTCCGGAACCCGGATGCGGTCGTTGATGCGAGGCTCGCTGATGTCGAACTCCTTCTGAGCGGAATCAAAGGTCTGGTGCCGGGCCGAACATGAGAAGAGGCTCCTCGCGCTGCACACGAGAAGCCTCACATCCGTCCACGACGACACCACGACAGACCAAGACCTCTGATCTGACGTGGACCGTGTGGAGAAAACCCGGCAACCTTGTGGTCATCGCGGGTGGAAGCGAACTTCACTTGCGCACTGCCTCGCACACCTGGAAGGTGACTGATGCAGCCGGTCCGCAGACAAGGTTAGCAGCGCTCGCCCTCACGACCAATTCGACGTGTGCCGCCCCGCTCTGCCGCCCGCTCGCGCCACCCGTGACGCGCTCAGCCGCCCTTCGGCCTGCGCGCCAGCTTGCGTACGTCGCTCACGTGGTGCTCCTCGCGCGCAGGCCTCCGGTCGGACGCACGTCTCGGGTGACACGTCGCGGGCTCGGTGTACGGGGCTTGTCAGGTGATGCGGAAGGCGAGGCCGTCGATGCGGGCGCGGAGTTCGCCGTCGGTGGCGAGCCGCTCCCCCACGCGGGTGGCGACGGCCTGCACATCGGGGGCCGACAGCCCGGAAGTGAGCTCGAGGGCGATGCCGAGGATTCCCTGGCCGGTGGGCGCGCCCTCTTCGATGCGGTGGCCGAGGACGGCCTCCTCCTCGGAGACGGCACGCTCGACGGCCTTGGCGACGAAGGGGTCCTCGTGCGGTGCGAGCCACTGCCGCTCCTGAGCGAGCGCCCAGACCATCGATGGACGCAGGACGCGGGTCACTGGGCCGGCGATGTCCATGACGATGACGTCGCACTGTTCACTCACGGCGGCCTGGGCCGCACGGGCCGAGGTCACGGGAACCGGGCGGGCCGCCGGGTCCCACGCGGCGATGGCGTCGAGGCTCGTGAAAACAGGCAGCGCGCGTTCGCCATCGGGGGCCACGAGCGTCACGGCCGCCATGTCGGTCTGCTTGTCGACGATGAGGCCGCCCTCGACGGCGGTGTCGATGGGCTCGGCGACGATCGGCACGAGAAGGCGCGCCGACGCGACCGCTTCCATCAGCGTGGTCGCGTCGTCGGACGCGAGCGCCGCGGCGAGCTCGGCGTCTGCCGAGCCGTCATCGCCCTCGAAACCGGTGAAGACGAGGTCGCGGGTCACGGCCGACCCGCGACGTCGAGGGCTTCGGGCAGGGTGATGGTGCCGCGGTAGAGGGCCGACCCGACGATCGCGCCCTCGACACCCTGCTCGACCATGCCGCGCAGTGCCTCGAGGTCGGCGAGGGTGGTGACGCCGCCCGAGGCGATGACCGGGCGGTCAGTGCGGGCACAGACGTCGGCGAGCAGATCGAGGTTGGGACCCTTGAGCATCCCGTCCTTGTTGACGTCGGTGACGACGTAGCGAGCGCACCCCTCTGCGTCGAGTCGCTCGAGCGTCTCCCAGAGGTCGCCTCCCTCCTGCGTCCAACCGCGAGCAGCGAGCGTGGTGCCGCGCACGTCGAGTCCGACCGCGATGCGGTCACCGTGTTCGGCGACCGCCTGCGCGGTCCACTCCGGGTTCTCCAGGGCCGCGGTGCCGAGATTGACCCGGCGGCACCCAGTGGCCAGGGCCCGCTCGAGCGTCTCTGCGTCGCGGATTCCGCCACTCATCTCGACGTCGATGTCGAGCGTCCCGACGATCCGGGCGAGGAGCTCGGCATTGTCGCCCCGACCGAAGGCGGCGTCGAGGTCCACGAGATGCAACCACTCCGCACCCTGCTCCTGCCAACGCAGGGCTGCCTCGACCGGCTCCCCGAACTCGCCGCCGGACCCGGCGACCCCCTGGACGAGTTGGACCGCACGACCTTCCGAGACGTCGACGGCGGGCAGCAGCTGCAGGCGGGGCGTGGTCATGACACCTTCAGGGTTCGGGACGGGTGGATCGATATGAGGCTCAGAGGGAACGGACCCAGTTCTCCAGCAGGGTGAGTCCGGCTTCCCCCGACTTCTCGGGGTGGAACTGGGTCGCCGAGAGCGGCCCGTTCTCGACGGCGGCGACGAACCGCTCGCCGTGCGTGGCGTGGGTGACACGGGGTGCGACGGCCGCGAAGTGGCCGGTGGGTTCGGCCAACGTCCAGGTGCGGACGGCATACGAGTGCACGAAATAGAACCGCTCGGACTCGACACCGGCGAACAGTGCGGAACCGTCCGGCACGTCGACCTCCGTCCATCCCATGTGCGGGACGACCGGGGCCTGCAATCGCTCGACCGTGCCGGGCCACTCCCCCAATCCGGCCTCGACCGAGTCGCTGGGCTCGGTGGACGACTCGAAGAGGGCCTGCATGCCAACGCACACCCCGAGGACCGGACGTCCCCCGGAGAGTCGGACGTCGACGATCCGAGGCGCCTCGGCTGCGCGCATGCCGCGGACACACGCATGGAAGTTGCCGACTCCAGGGAGGAAGAGTCCGTCGGCCTCGAGGGCCCGGGTCCGGTCGGCGGTCAGTTCGACGTGCGCGCCGACGTGTTCGAGGGCACGGACCGCACTGTGCACGTTGCCGCTGCCGTGGTCGAGGACCACGACCGATGGGGTGCTCACGACCCCGTCTCCGCCCGGTGCGCCGCCTCTTCGGCGACGAGCGCATCGAAGGCAGCGATGGACCGAGGACTGGGGTCGATCCGTTCGTGGGACTCGTCGGTCTCACCGAGCAACAGCTCCTCGCCCGGCAGCCCGAGCAGTCGGATCAGGCCGACGAGGACGTCGATCGGCTGACCGTCGGTGTTGGCGAAGTGAGCGGTCACCTCGGCTGCCGAGGTCCGCGTCCGGGCACCGGCGACGTCGACGATGAGTCCGGCCGGCAGGGCCGGAAGTTCCGGGGTGCGTCGCACGCCCTTGCCCGGCTCCCAGACGATCCATCGCTGTTCGAGGCGCCAACCGCGCGCCTGGACGGTGACGACCGCACACCCGTCGATGACGAACAGACCGATCGCAGGTCGGTGCCGGGTCGGCACGCGTCGGGCAGCGAGGATCTCGAGACCGACGTCGTAAGGAGCGGCCGACAGAGCCCGGTCCTCGGCGAGATAGACACCCGTCCACCCCGCGAGCTGCACGACACGAACCGCCACGAGTCCCCGGCGAACCCACCGGGCCGACGCCGCCGCCCCGCCACGGACGAGGACGACGCCGTGTCCGGGTTCAATGCCCTGCTCTGCGGTGGCCACGGCTCAGAGCGCACCCTTGGCGCTCGGGATCCCATCGACGCGTGGATCGCGTGCGATGGCTGCGCGCAATGCGCGGGCGACGGCCTTGAACTGCGCCTCGACGATGTGGTGGGGGTCGCGGCCGCCGAGCACGCGGACGTGCAGGGCGATGCCTGCGTGGAACGCGAAGGACTCGAATACGTGGCGCGTCAGCGACCCGATGTAGTTGCCGCCGATGACGGCGTACTCCTGCCCGGCGGGCTCACCGGAGTGCACGACATAGGGGCGTCCGGCCACGTCGACGACGGCGTGCACGAGCGCCTCGTCCAGGGGCACCGTGGCGTCGCCGAAGCGCGAGATGCCGCTCTTGTCACCGAGTGCTTCACGCAGGGCGTCGCCGAGGACGATCGCCACGTCCTCGACCGTGTGGTGGGCGTCGACGTCGACATCTCCGGTGGCGCGGACCGTCAGGTCGATGAGGGAGTGCTTCGCCAGCGACAGCAGCATGTGGTCGTAGAAACGCACCCCGGTGCTGACGTCACCCTTGCCGGTGCCGTCGAGGTCGAGCGTCAGCTCGACGCTGCTCTCGGAGGTGGAACGCGTCACCGTCGCGGTGCGGTTGCTGGTCACGACTGTCCTTCCAGGTGGTCGTCGCGCAGGTGCTCGGATGGCAGCTCGGCGATGGCGTCGAGGAACGCCGACGTCTCCTCCGGTGTCCCGGCGGTCACTCGAAGATAGTGGGCGATGCCCACATCGCGAACGAGAACCCCCTGCTCGAGCAGGGCCTCCCACGTGGCGTGACTGTCGCGGAGCCCGCCGAAAAGGACGAAGTTCGCGTCGCTGGGCACCGGCGTGAGGCCGAAGCGCGGCAGTGTGTCGACGATGCGGTCGCGCTGCTCCTTGATCACGTCGACGGTCCCGAGCATGGTCTCGGTGTGTCGCAAGGCTGCTCGCGCGATCGCCTGCGCGGGCGACGAGAGGTGGTACGGCATCCGGACGAGGCGCAGGGCATCGACCAGGTCCGGGTCGGCGGCGAGGTAGCCGAGCCGTCCGCCGGCGAAGGCGAATGCCTTGCTCATCGTGCGTGTCACCACGACGCGCGGACGTCCCTCGAGGAGCGTCAGCGCGCTCGGAGTGCCGGGGCGGGCGAACTCCTCGTAGGCCTCGTCGACGACGATCACGGCGCGTGGCGCCGCGTCGTGGACGGCCTCCACGACGTCGAGCCCGAGCGCCGTCCCGGTCGGGTTGTTGGGCGAGCACAGGAAGACGAGGTGCGGGTCGTGCCGGGCGGCCTGCTCGGCTGCCGATTCGGCGGTGAGGTCGAAGACTCCCCCGCCCGCGACCCCGCGCATCCCGTCGACCCATGCGGTTCCGGTCGTCGCGCTGATGATCGGGTGCATCGAGTAGGCAGGGGTGAACCCGAGCGCCGTCCGCTCCGGTCCGCCGAACGCCTGGAGGAGGTGCAGGAGTACCTCGTTCGATCCGTTGCCGGCCCAGATCTGCTCGGGGCTCACCCGTGTTCCGCTGCGCGAGAGGTATGCCGCGAGGTCGCCTCGCAGGTCCGTGAACTCGCGATCGGGGTACCGATTCAGACCCGGGGCCACGGCCGCGACCGCCGCGACGATCTCGTCGACGACGGCCTGCGGGACGGCATACGAATTCTCATTGGTGTTCAGTGCCACGGGCACGTCGAGCTGCGGGGCACCGTAGGCCGTGCGACCCCGAAGGTCCTCACGCAGCAGGTTTTCGATCGTGCTCATGTCAGCTCGGGGAGGCGGGCAATGACTGCCTCACCGTGGGCAGGCAGGTCCTCGGCGCGCGCGAGCGTCACGACGTGACCACCGACCTCACGGAGCGCGGCCTCGCTGTATTCGACGATGTGGATCCCGCGCAGGAAGGACTGGACGGAGAGGCCGCTGGAGTGCGACGCGCACCCGCCGGTCGGAAGCACGTGGTTGGAGCCCGCGCAGTAGTCGCCCAGGCTCACGGGCGACCACGTGCCGACGAAGACCGCGCCGGCGTTGCGCACGCGGGCAGCCACCTCGGCCGCGTCGGCGGTGTGGATCTCGAGGTGCTCGGCCGCGTAGGCGTTGACGACGTCCAGTCCCACGTCGATCGAGTCGACGAGGACGACGGCCGACTGCGGACCGGTCAGGGACTCCGTGACCCGCTCTGAGTGCTTGGTCTCGGCGACCCGACAGACCACGGCATCGCGCACCGCATCGGCGAGCTCGATGCTGTCGGTCACGAGCACGGCGGCCGCCATGGGGTCGTGCTCGGCCTGACTGATGAGGTCGGCAGCGACGTGGTCCGGGTCGGCTCCGGCGTCGGCGAGGATCGCGATCTCGGTCGGCCCGGCCTCGGCGTCGATTCCGATGAGGCCCTTGAGAAGACGCTTGGCGGCCGCGACCCAGATGTTGCCGGGGCCGGTGACGAGGGCGACCGGCTCGAGGCCGTCGCTGCCCTCCCCGCCCTCGAGGCCGTGCGCGAACGCGGCGACGGCCTGGGCGCCACCCATCGCCCAGACCTCCTCGACGCCCAACAGCTCGCAGGCCGCCAGGATCGTCGGGTGGGGCCAGCCGCCGAAGTCCTTCTGGGGAGGACTCGCCACCGCGAGGGAGCCGACTCCCGCCAGCTGGGCCGGAACGACGTTCATGACGACGCTGCTCGGATAGACCGCGCGTCCGCCGGGGACGTAGAGGCCCACCCGGTCGACCGGCACCCAGCGCTCGGTGACGGTTCCTCCGTCGGTGACCGTCGTCGTGGTGTCCGTGCGGCGCTGCTCCGAGTGAACCAGACGGGCGCGGCGAATGGACTCCTCGAGGGCGGAACGCACCTGGGGGTCGAGGTCGGCGAGTGCCCGGCTCATGACGTCGGCCGGGACTCGCAGCGACGTCGGGCGCACGCCGTCGAAGCGCTCCGAGGCGTCGAGGACCGCCTCCGCGCCGCGAGTCGCCACGTCATCGCACACGGGACGGACCACGGCGACGGCCGCCTCGACGTCGAGTTCGGCGCGCGGCAGCGTGCCTCGCAGCTCGCGAAGCGAGGGCGTGCGACCACGAAGGTCGAGAACCGGAATCATGGATCCCAGTTTAGGTAGCGTCCCCGTAGAAGACCTTTTCGGCCGCATGCCGGGCACGACGGGCAACCCGCCGATAGCGGTTGGCGAGTTCCTGCCCCGACCGGGGAGGCAGGCCCATGATGCGGGCCATCCCGTCAGCGTCCCGCAGGTCCGAGGGAACGGAGTCGACCGGGCGGCCGCGCGACAGCAGCCCGGCATTGCGCATCTGGGAGGCGAGGCGCCACGACTCGGCGAGCGCGGTGGCGTCCTCGGCGTCGAGGAGTCCAGCCGCCTCGGCGGCAGCCAGGGCACCGAGGGTGCTCGTCGTCCGCAGTCCCTCATGGGCGTGCGCATGCTGGAGCTGGAGGATCTGGGCACACCACTCGACGTCCGAGAGGCCACCGTGGCCCAGCTTGAAGTGGGCCTTGCGGTCGGCACCCCGCGGCAACCGCTCCGACTCCATCCGGGCCTTGAGGGTGCGGATCTCCCGAATCTGCCCTGCATCGAGGCCCCCCTCGGGCCAGCGCAGGGGGTCGATGAGTTCGAGGAAGTCCGAGCCGAGGTCGCGGTCGCCGGCGACTGGCGCCGCCCGCAGCAGCGCCTGCGACTCCCACACGAGGGACCACCGCTCGTAGTAGGCGCGATAGGACTCCAACGACCGGGTGAGTGGCCCGTTCTTGCCCTCCGGTCGCAGTCCCGCATCGACCTCGAGTCGCGGATCGGGTGCGGCGAGACCGAGCAGGCGAATGAGCTCCTTGACGACCTCGAGGGCCTGCTCCTGAGCGGCTCTACCGTCCACGCCGTCGCGCGGATCGTGCACGAAGAGCACGTCGGCGTCGCTGCCGAAGGCCGCCTCTCCCCCGCCGAGTCGTCCCATGCCGACGACGAGGTGGCGACTCAGGGGAGGCTCCCCCGACTGCGCCTCGACGCCTTCGAGGACGACGTCGAGGGTGACGTCGATGAGCGCGCCGTTGACGTCGGCGAGGGCCCGTCCCAGATCATCCAGCGTGAGGTGTCCGAGGAGCGAGGCGACCGCGAGCCGGAAGAGCTCGGAGCGGCGCACTGCCCGAGCGGCCAGCACCGCCTGCTCGGGCGCGTCCTTGCGTCGCGCCGCGGCGCGCATGCGCCCCTGGACGTCGTCGCGAGAGCGTGGTCGCAGTCCGTTCGTGTCCCCGAGGAACTGCACGGACTCGGGACCCTGCTCGAGCAGTTCTGCGGCGTAGCGACTCCGACCCAGGGTGTGGGCGAGCCGCTCGGCAGCGCTCCCCTCGTCGCGCAGCAAGCGCAGGAACCACGGGGTCGTGCCGAGTTCGTCGCTGATGCGACGGAAGGCGAGCAGCCCAGCATCGGGGTCGGCCTCGTCGGCGAACCAGCCGAGCATGACGGGCAGCAGCTGTCGTTGGATGGCAGCACGCCGGCTCACCCCGTCGGACAGCGCCTCGAGGTGTCGGAGAGCGCCCTTCGGGTCGCGGAAGCCCAGCGCGGCCAGACGCTCGCGGGCCGCCTCGGGCGTGAGCCGCACTTCGTCCGGCCCGAGTCGCGCCACGGCGGAGAGCAGCGGGCGATAGAAGATCCGCTGGTGCAGACGACGCACCTCGCGGGCGGCAGTCCGCCACTGCGCGACGACGGAGTCCTCCGGATCGCGTTGATGACCGAGGGCGCGACCGAGCCGTCGCAGATCGGCCGGAGCGGTCGGCATGAGATGCGTGCGGCGCATGCGGTGCAGCTGGATGCGGTGCTCGAGTGTGCGGAGAAGCCGGTATGCCGTCTCGAGAGTGTGTGCGTCCTCTCGCCCGACGTAGCCCCCCTGGGAGAGGGCGGACAACGCGGTGAGTGTGGTCCCGGAACGCAGGCTCCGGTCGGCCCTACCGTGGACGAGTTGGAGGAGTTGCACGCTGAACTCGACGTCGCGCAGTCCGCCGGGGCCGAGCTTGATCTGACGGTCGGCCTCGCCGGCGGGGACGTTCTCCTCGACCCGACGACGCATGGTCTGGACGTCCTCGACGAAGTTCTCGCGAGAAGCGGCAGACCACACGAAGGGTGCGACGGCCTCGACGTAGGCCCGCCCGAGCGCGCGGTCACCAGCCACCGGTCGAGCCTTGAGAAGGGCCTGGAACTCCCAGGTCTTCGCCCACCGCTCGTAGTAGGAGACGTGGGATTCCAGGGTCCGCACCAGTGGGCCGTTCTTGCCTTCCGGTCGCAACGCAGGGTCCACCTGCCACAGGGCCCCGGCCGCCGTCTGCGTCGAGCAGATCCGGATGAGGCGCGTAGCCAGGTCGGTCGCCACGGCGAGCGCGGCGTCCTCCTCGACGCCCTCGGCGGGTTCGGCCACGAAGATGACGTCGACGTCGCTGATGTAGTTGAGCTCCCGGCCACCCGTCTTGCCCATGCCGATGACGGCGAACCGGCAGGTGTCGGCCTCGTCCCCGACGGCGCTGCGCGCAATGGTCAGGCCGGCCTCGAGCGCCGCCTCTGCGAGATCGGCCAGCGCCGCAGCGGTCTCGGGCAGGCGTGCCTGGGGTTCGGGCCGCGACACGTCCAACGCGGCGATGCCCAGCAGTTGCCGCCGGTACTCGATCCGGAGGGCATCCTCGGGCGAGGTGCCCCCAGCGGGTGAGGTCACGGCTCCGACGAGGAGATCGATCCGTTCCTCCACCTCCAGCGGGAAGGCGTTCGTGACCGCGCTCCAGTGCTCGGGCCGGGCCACGAGGTGATCGCCGAGTGCCGTCGACGCTCCGAGGACGGCGAACAGCCGATCACGGGATCGCCCCGGCTGACTGAGTGCAGTGACCAACTCGGCCCGAACCGGGTCATGGGCCGGGGCCCTGACGGACTCCATGAGGCGTACGAGCGCGAGCAGGGCCTGGTCGGGATCCGCCACTCGGGACAGCGACACGGCCAGGCCCTCGGCCTCGACGCGCTCCCGATCGTGGACGAGGGGCGCCAGGACCGGATCGGCCAGCAGGTCCAGCGCGCGGCGGGAATCGGCAAAGCCGAGGCGGGTCAGATCACCCGGAACGGACGGCATACGGGAAGTCATGAAGCTCCCGGTCAGAGGCGCGGGAGATAACGCTCGAGCTCGAACGCGGTCACCTGACCGCGGTAGTCGGCCCACTCGGCACGCTTGTTGCGCAGGAAGAAGTCGAAGGTGTGCTCGCCGAGCGTCTCCGCGACGAGTTCGCTCTCCTCCATGACCTCGATCGCATCACTGAGGCTCGCCGGGAGCGGCTTGATGCCCATGGCCCGGCGCTCGGAGTCCGTGAGGCCCCAGACGTCGTCCTCGGTCTCGGGCGCGAGCTCGTAACCCTCCTCGATGCCCTTGAGTCCGGCGGCGAGAAGCACCGAGAACGCGAGGTAGGGGTTGCAGGCGCTGTCGATCGACCGGACCTCGACGCGGCTGCTCTGACCCTTGTTGGGCTTGTACATCGGGACGCGGACCATGGCGGAGCGGTTGTTGTGGCCCCACGTGAGATGGGCCGGCGCCTCGCCACCACCCCACAGACGCTTGTAGCTGTTGACCCACTGGTTCGTCACGGCCGTGATCTCGGCCCCGTGGTGCAGAAGCCCAGCGATGAACTGCCGGCCCGTCCTCGAGAGCTGGTAGGGCGCGCCGGCCTCGTAGAACGCGTTGCTGTCGCCGTCGAAGAGCGACATGTGCGTGTGCATGCCCGACCCAGGGTGATCCGCCAGCGGCTTGGGCATGAACGAAGCGAAGATCCCCTGCTCGAGCGCGACCTCCTTGATGACCGTCCGGAACGTCATGATGTTGTCGGCGGTCGAGAGGGCGTCCGCATAGCGCAGGTCGATCTCGTTCTGGCCCGGGGCGCCTTCGTGGTGGCTGAACTCGACGCTGATGCCCATCGACTCGAGCATCGTGATGGCGGCGCGACGGAAGTCCTGTGCGGAACCGTGCGGCACGTGGTCGAAGTAGCCGGCCTGATCGATCGGCGTGGGCTGCTCCCCCGGCTTGGCGCCCTTCTCGAAGAGGAAGAACTCGATCTCGGGGTGGGTGTAGAACGTGAAGCCCTGGTCGGCGGCCTTGGCGAGGGTGCGCTGCAGGACGTGGCGCGGGTCGGCCATGCTCGGGGCACCGTCGGGCAGCGTGATGTCGCAGAACATCCGAGCGGTGCCCGGGTTGTCGCCACGCCACGGCAGGACCTGGAAGGTCGAGGGGTCCGGCTTCGCGAGCATGTCGGCCTCGTAGACCCGGGCGAAGCCCTCGATCACCGAACCGTCGAAGCCGATGCCCTCGGAGAAGGCCCCCTCGAGTTCCGCCGGAGCGACCGCGACGGACTTCAGCGCGCCCAGCACGTCGGTGAACCAGAGACGGACGAAGCGGATGTCCCGCTCCTCGATGGTGCGGAGGACGAACTCCTGCTGACGATCCATGCTCGGCATCCTAGGGGGAGGAAGGGCAAGGGCCCCGGAGCGTCTCGCTCCGGGGCCCTCCCCTTCATGCGGGTGATGCGTTCAACTCAGGGTCACGGGGTCGGGACCGTGATGTTGAGCTGCATCTCCGTGCCCTTCTTCGTCGTCTTGGCGACGGTCACCTTGGTGCCCGTGCCCGCAACCTTGACCGAGTTCCACGGGTTGTCCGCGGTCCAGTACTTGTTGACGTCGGTGTCGTCGAAGGTCGGGATCGCGGCCTGCTTGCCGATCGTCACCGGAACACCGTTGCGGTGGAAGGTGACCGAGTCGGTCTTCTCCTGGCCGAACGTGGCATCCCACGGCTGACGACGGTTGCCGAGCAGCTGACCACCCGGGAACTTCACCGGCGCCGGACGGGCGTCGACGGGCAGGGACTGACCGCCACCCGGGTGAGCCGAGGTGTTGTTGTCGGCGAAGGAGCTGTCGACGTACCAGACCAGCATGCCGTTCTGGTAGGGGAAGCGCTCCACCCAGTCCGGCTTGGTGTCGGCCCAACCGAAGTTGTACGGACCGGTCTGGAGGGTCTTGTCGTAGCCGGAGTAAACGCGGTTCTCCAGGAGGTAGAAGCGCGGGTACATCTTGTCGATCGTGCCGCTGATGATCTGGAAGCCGGTCGCGGCCCAGCCGTTGGCGCCGGACTCGACGTCATCGGAGAGGACGGCAGCGCCGTCGGCGTTGATCGTGATGTCGTCGATGAAGGCGCCCTTCTTGGCGAGGCCTCCGTCGGTGACGTAGTTGAAGCGGAACTTGATGGCCTTGCCGGCGAACGCCGACAGGTCCCAGGTCTTCTGGGTCCAGCCACCGCTGGCACCGTCGACGGCGTCGATGTCGGTCCAGTTGGCGCCACCATCGGTGGAGGCCTGGACGTAGAGGAAGTCGTAGCCCTCCTCGATGTCGTAGTCGAGCCACGCCGAAACGCTGGCCGAGGTCTTGCCGGTCAGGTCCACGTCACGCGTGATCGAGTTCTTGAGGTCGTCACCCGACTGGCTCCACCACTCGGCTGCGCCGCTGTGGGGGGTGTTGTACTTCGTGACAACGCGCTTGTCGGGAAGCGGAACCGCGACGGCCTGGGGCGTCTTGGCACCATCGAGGTCGGCCTGGCCGAGGGTGTACTTGCCGCTCTTGTCGGCCACGGTGTAGTCGAGCCAGCCGAGCTGCAGCTTCTCGAGCGGACCCATGTAGCCCGGGGTCGAGCCGATGGAGTCCTTGCCGTGGTTCAGCCACGAGCCACCGGACATGAGCGTCCAGAAGCCGGTGCCGTTGTCGCCACCGGCGGTGTCGTAGTAGTCCGGCAGACCGAGATCGTGACCGAACTCGTGGGTGAAGACACCCAGGCCACCGTTCTCGGGCTCGGTGGTGTAGTCACCGATCCACATGCCGGAGTTGCCGAGCTGAACGCCACCGGCCTTGTTCTGCTCCGGACCGGTCTTGCCGATCTGGTTGGAGTAGACGTACCAACGGTGCGACCAGATGGCGTCCTCGCCCTGTGCGCCGCCGCCGGCCTCTTCGCCCTCACCGGCGTGGATCGCCTGGAAGTGGTCGATGTAGCCGTCGGGCTCGTTGAAGTTGCCGTCGCCGTCGTAGTCGTAGCGGTCGACCTTGTCGAACTGCGCGAGGTACGTCTTGATCTCGGCGTCGGTCTTGCCGGCCGCCTTCTGGGAGTCGTACCAGGCGTTGGCCGAGTCCTGGATGAACGGCCAGGCACCCTCGGCGTCGCTGATCTCGTTGCTGCCGTAGGTCGCCGCGTTGCCGGGCACCTTGACCCAGTCGGAGACGTCGCCCTTGGCCAGGAAGCGGCCGTTGGACTGCTTCTCGTAGAAGTCCTTGAAGGACTCGCCCTCGCCGAACATCATGTCGAGGTAGTGCTCGCGGTTGAAGTCCGCAACCCACTCGGTGGAGTTGTTGTCGGTCGCGTCGCCGTTCCAGTTGCGGTCCGGCTCAGGGATCTCGTTGCGGCTCGGGCCGGGGGTGCCACCCGTCTTGGGGTTCACGCCATCGCCGAACTCGGCGAGGATCGTGAAGATGTCCTCCTCGCGCTCGACGGGGTAGGACACGAAGCGGTCCTTGCTGGCCTTGCCCTTGGCGGACTTCTTCTCGCCGGCGAGCTTGATGACTCGCTGGCCGCCGCGGATCTCGGTCGTGGCCTCGCCCTTGATGAGCTTGTGCACGGCCTCCTCACGCAGCTCGCGCGCAGCGTCGCCGAGCGGGTTGGGCAGGTCGTCCTTCTTGGCCGTCGAGGCCTTGGTGTCCTGCGCAGGGGGTGCGCTGTCCTTGGCGCTGGCACCCATGGGTGCGAGCGTCAGCACCAGCGCGGCTCCGGCCAGACCGGCCAGGGCGCGAGTGTGTCGTCTTGTCACGATTCCTCCGAGTGTGATGCCCGCCAGGGATCAGGCGTGCCCATGCAGAGAAACATGTGCAGTCCGATTGCACAATGGTTTGTGGGGTTTTTTACCTCCCCTTTACATTCCGCTCTCGACCGCGGTGACTCTGAGAGGATCGGGCCATGAGCGAGCAGCCCACCCCAGCGCCCGAAACGACCAACCCCTACGGCACCGGCGCGCAGGCGGCCCCCCAGAAGCGGATCCGCGTCCCCCACCTCCAGAAGATGAAGGCCGACGGCGAGAAGTGGGCGATGCTCACGGCCTACGACATGTACACCGCCGAGATCTTCGACGAGGCCGGAATCCCCGTCCTGCTCGTCGGCGACTCGGCCGGCAACAACGTCTACGGCTTCGAGACGACCGTCCCCGTAACCGTTGACCACCTCGTCCCACTGTGCCGTGCGGTGACCTCGGCAGCCCGGCACGCGATGGTCGTCGCTGACCTCCCCTTCGGTTCATACCAGGCCAGCCCACAGCAGGCCCTCGCCACGGCCACGCGCTTCATGAAGGAGGGCCTGGCCCACGCGGTCAAGCTCGAGGGCGGCAAGGCGATGGTCCCCGAGATCGAGCTGCTCGTCCGCGCCGGCATCCCCGTCATGGGGCACATCGGCTTCACCCCGCAGAGTGAGCACGTGCTCGGCGGCTACCGCGTGCAGGGCCGCGGCGACGGCGCCGACCGGTTGCTCGAGGACGCCCTGGCGCTCGAGGCCGCCGGTTGCTTCGCCATCGTCATGGAGATGGTCCCGGCCCCGGCCGCCAAGCGGGTCACCGAGGCTCTGTCGATCCCCACGGTCGGCATCGGCGCCGGTCCCGACTGCGACGCCCAGGTCCTCGTCTGGCAGGACATGGCCGGCCTCCGTGGCGGTCGCGCCCCGCGCTTCGTCAAGAAGTACCTCGACATGCGCACCGACCTCGCCAATGCCGCCCGCGACTACGCGTCGGAGGTCGCCTCGGGCTCGTTCCCGGCGGCCGAGCACTCCTTCGAGAGCTGACCGAACGCCAAACAGAAGCCGGTATGCCGGGTGCGCACCCGGCATACCGGCTTCAGTTCTGCAGACGTCGCCGCTGAGCCTTCTGTCGCGCTCCGCCTACTGCGGGCCTCGCTCGTTCCGCCCACGCAGAGCGTGGGACCCGGCTCGTGTCCGCCCACGCAGAGCGTGGGACCCGATCACGGCGTCGCCGCTCAATCCTCGAGGTCCTCGTCGTCCCACGTCGAGTTGGCGCCCTTGTTCTCCCACGCATCGTCCTCGGCGTCCCAGGCCTCGGTGTTGTCCCGGGCGGTCGCGAGCGCGTTGCGAGCCGCTTCTTCGGTGTCGTAGGGGCCCATGACGTCGTCGTTGCGGCTGCGGTTCTCGTCGGTCTCGACCTGCTTGGTCGCAATGTTGTACCAGTACGCCACGGTGTCCTCCTGAGTTCGTGAACAGGCGCTCTGCCTAGACTCCACCGTATGCCGATGACGTACGGAAGTGTCGCTCCCTGTGCGGTGTCCCCGCGGCGCGCTGTCCCCGCCACGATCGAGCGGCCCGAGTACGTCGACAAGCCCGCGCCGGACAAGAACCTCTCCCCCGAGGTCAAGGACGCCGAGACCATCGAGTTGATGCGCGTCGCGGGCCGGATCGCCGCCCAGGCCATGGAGGCCGCCGCCGCCGTCATCGCCCCGGGTGTGACGACCGACGAGATCGACCGCGTCGGACACGAGTTCCTCCTCGACCACGGCGCCTACCCCTCGACCCTGGGCTACCGCGGCTTCCCGAAGTCGCTCTGCACCTCCGTCAACGAGGTCGTCTGCCACGGCATCCCCGACTCCCGTCCGCTCGAGGATGGCGACATCGTCAACATCGACATCACGGCCTACATCGGCGGCGTGCACGGTGACACCGACGCGACCTACCTCTGCGGCAACGTCGACGACGAGTCGCGCCTCCTCGTCGAGCGGACGCGCGAGGCGATGATGCGCGGCATCAAGGCCGCGGTCCCGGGCCGCGAGGTCAACATCATCGGGCGGGTCATCGAGAGTTATGCCAAGCGCTTCGGCTACGGCGTCGTGCGCGACTTCACCGGGCACGGCATCGGCCGCTCGTTCCACTCGGGCCTGATCATCCCCCACTACGACGCGGCCCCGTCCTACGACACCGTTATCGAGCCGGGCATGACGTTCACCATCGAGCCCATGCTCAACCTCGGCACCGAGCGCTGGGAGATGTGGACGGACGACTGGACCGTCGTCACCGCCGACCGGCGACGCTCTGCCCAGTTCGAGCACACGATCCTCATCACCGAGACCGGCAACGAGATCCTCACCCTGCCCTGACCAGCACCGACCCGAGTCACCGACGGACGAAGGAGTCCCCATGAGCAAGAAGAGCGGCCTGCCCCTTGGCATCGACGTCGGCGGGAGCGGGATCAAGGGAGCCCCGGTCGACCTCAAGAAGGGTGAGTTCGCGGGCAAGCGCAAGCGGATCGACACCCCGGCGAAGTCGACGCCCGACGCCGTGGGCGACATCATCAACGAGATCGTCGACCACTTCGACGAGGTCCGCGGCGACTCCCCCATCGGCGTGACCATCCCCGGTGTGGTGACGAACGGCGTTGTGCGCACCGCGGCCAACATCGACAAGTCGTGGATCGATTTCGACGCCGAGAAGATGCTCGAGAAGAAGCTCGGGCACGACATCGTCCTCGTCAACGACGCCGACGCAGCCGGTGTGGCGGAGCTGCACTACGGCGCCGCCAAGGGCCAGAAGGGCCTCGTCATCGTCACGACCCTCGGCACCGGCATCGGATCTGCGCTGATCCACGACGGACGGCTCATCCCGAACTCCGAGCTCGGGCATTTCGAGCTCAACGGCGGCGATGCCGAGAAGTACGCCGCGTCGTCCATCAAGGACGTCGAGGGGCTCAGTTACCCCGAGTGGGCCGAGCGTCTCCAGAGCTACTACAGCCACCTCGAGAACCTGCTTTGGCCCGACCTCTTCGTCGTCGGCGGCGGCGTCTCCAAGGACCACGAGGAGTTCCTGCCACTGCTGAAGCTGCGCACCCCGATCGTGCCGGCCGAGCTGGAGAACAAGGCGGGCATCATCGGTGCGGCGCACCTGGCGCAGGAGTACCACGACCAGAAGTAGCCGCCCGACCCCGCCACTGCCCCACCCCGTCAGCGCTGGCGCGCGATGACCATCGCCTTCTTGGGGATGTTCTTGTCGAGGTCGTACTTCGCCTTCTTGCCCGTGGTCAGCTGCTCCGCGTACCCCATCTTGGAGAGGCGCATGAGGACGACCGGGCACGACTTGCAGCGCGGCTTGTCCTTGCAGCACTTCTTCTTCGCGGAAACCTTGGGCACGCGCCGAGAGTAGGTGAGCCTTACCTACTTCGCAAAATGATGTCCATCACGTGGCGCGCCGCCGTGCGTGGGGTCAGTGTCCGGAGAGATCCGTCGCCCCGCGACCGGCGAGGTCCCGGATCTCCGTGTCCGTGCCCCCGAGCTCGGCGGCCTGCCGCAGATAGAGCGCCCGACCGCGCTCGTTGAGGAGCCCGTCGTGGATCGGCACGGCCGTGCGCGGGTTGAGCCGACGGAGGAACCCCGTCAACTCGCGACTCCGCTGCCACGGAGCGTTGAGCGGGAACGCGACGACGTCGACCGCGCCCGGATCCTGGTCGACCGCGTCGCCGGGATGGAACAGGTTCGGCTCCCCCTCGGCCCGCAGCACGACGCCGACGTTGGGGATCCGCGGAAGGTCCTCGTGGATCAGCGCGTGCACCTCACCGACCGGTGTGATCGTCACGGCGCCCAGCGTCGTCGCACCGTTGTGCGTGCTCGCCTCGACGCCGACCCCGGCCAGGACCTCCGCACTCCCCGGGTCGCAGAGCACGCGCACGCCTGCGTTGGCCCGCACGAGTGCCGGCACGCGCCCTGGATCGAGGTGGTCCGGATGCTGGTGGGTGACGACGACCGCCGACAGGTCGCGCAGATCCTCGAACCCGGGCGTGAAGGTGCCCGGATCGATGAGGATCCGCTCACCGCCGATCTCGACGAGGAGGCATGAGTGGCCGAGGTGCGTCACACGCATGGCCTCACCGTATGCCCCGCACCCCGGCTTTGGGGCGGACGAGTCAGTCATAAGCCGGGTTCTGTCGCGTGGCCGGTTGCCCGGGTCACGCTGACGGTCATCCATCTACGACCACTGTTGCCAGTGGCCTCCAGCGCTCTACCCGTGTGCTTGGGCGGGCCGCCCTCGAACGCACACTGTCTGAGCTTGCTCCGGGTGGGGTTTACCGAGCCGACTCCGTCACCGGAGCCGCTGGTGGTCTCTTACACCACCGTTTCACCCTTACCGCTCGACCGGGGTCGAACGGCGGTCTGTTCTCTGTGGCACTGTCCCGCGGGTCACCCCGGGTGGCTGTTGGCCACCACCGTGCCCTGTGGAGCCCGGACTTTCCTCGACGTGGTTGCCCACGCCGCGACCGTCGGACTGACTCGTCCGCACGGGCAAGCATAGAGGTCGGCGGACGGCATACCGAAAAACGACGGCGTATGCCGTCCGCTCAGGCGACGACGAAGGTCACCTTCCCGGCGCTGACGTCCGCAGTCTCGAGGCGCACGCTGACGGTGGCACCCAGGTCCCCGTGACCCTTGGCGCGGGCGACGACGGGCACCTCCGTGAGCTGGACCTCGAGGCCCTTGTCATCCCGATCGACGACGACGGCCTCGAACGTCTCACCGATGCGCGGCGTGAGCACAGCTGCCTCGACGGCGTCGGCGCACATGCGTTCGGCTGCGCCGGCGACGCGGTCGCTCTCCTTCATGATCTCGGGCAGCGTCGGCAGGGCTTCACGGACCCAGCCCGGGATCTCGGTGCCGGCGCTGATCGCCTCGCAGATGACGAGACCGAAGCGGTCGATGAGCCGACGCAGTGGTGCCGTCACGTGGGCGTATGCGTCGGCGACGGCTGCCTGCTCGACCTGCTCCGGCACGTCGCCGTCGAACGGTGTGTAGCCGGCACCGCGGAAGAGGGAGGTGGCGTCGTAGATGAGGGCGAGGTGCTTGGGGTTCGTGCGGTCGAGGCTGCGGAGGAACTCGCCGTAACCCATCTCCGCTGGCCACGGCGTCCCGAGCGCCTTGGCCTGGCGGCGGAACCGGGCGACGGCATTGTGGTCGGCCTCGGGCATCGTGCGCAGGATGCCGACGCGGGCGTGCAGCATCATGTCGGCCGCAGCCATGCCGGTGAGAAGCGAGATCTGGGCGTTCCACTCCTCGACGGCGCGCGGCGGACGGAACTCGAGGCTGAAGTTGCCATCCTCGCCGAGGTGGACCTCCTGCTCGGGCATCGGCAGGCTCGCGCCACCGCGGAGCTGCTCCTGACGGATGCGCTTCTCGCCGATCTCCTTGAGCAGGAGCCAGCGCTCGTCCGCCGTGCCCGCATCGAACTGCTCCTGCAGCGTCACGTAGTCGAAGCGCTCGACCGACTTCACCATGGCGCGGTAGACCTCGGCACTCGTGCCCTCCCCCTCGGCGTCGAGGCGCATGTCCCACACGAAGGCCGGGCGCGTCTCACCCGGGAGCAGGCTGGCCGCGCCCTCGCTGATCGCCGTGGGGTGCAGCGGAATCCGCAGGTCCGGGCAGTAGACCGTCTGGCCGCGTCGGCGGGCCTCGACGTCAACTGCCCCGCCGGCAGCGACGAAGGCCGGCACGTCGGCGATGGCGTAGCGCACGCGGTAGCCGTCACCTTCTCGCTCGAGGTGCATCGCCTGGTCGAGGTCCATCGACGTGGCGGGGTCGAGGGTCACGAACGGCACAGCCGTCTCGTCGCGCTCCGGGAGTGCGGGTGCGCCGGCGACCTGCGTGGCCTCGGCCTCCACCTCGGGTGGGAACTCCTCGCTGACCTTGAGCTCCGCCCGGATGGCGGCAAAGCGGGCGAGCAGGGTCTCGCGCAGGGGTGCTGTCGTCGTGGCGTCGACCGGGGCAAGGCTGATCTGGCGCTGAGGCATACCGGCAAACCTACAGAAGCCGGCGCGGACATAGGGTGACCGCGTGTTGATCCTCCTGCCGCCGTCGGAGTCCAAGGCGAACCGTCGCCGTGGGAAGCCTGTCGACCCTGCGACCTGGTCGTTCCCCGAACTGACGGAGACACGCGCACTCGTGGCCAAGCACTTGCGTGAGGTGAGCCAGTCCCCCACTGCCACAACGGATCTCGGCGTCTCGCCCGGTCTCGCGGACGAGGTCGCGCGCAACCTCGAGCTCGACGTCGCGCCGGCCACTCCGGCGGCCGAGGTCTACACCGGCGTGCTCTACGACGCGCTCGGGCTCTCCACGCTGGACAGCGCGGCACGACGCCGCGCCAACCAGTGGCTCGTCATCGTCTCCGCACTCCACGGTGCCGTTCGCCCCAAGGACCGCATCACGGCATACCGGCTCTCGATGGACGTCAACCTGCCCGGGCTGGGACCTGTCGCGGCTGCGTGGCGACCGGTCCTTGCCGACGTGCTCACGTCGGCCGCCGGGCGCGAGGTCGTCGTCGACTGCCGCAGTTCGACGTATGCCGCCGCGTGGACTCCCACGGGCGACGTCGCCTCGCGCTGGGTGCAGGTGCGCGTTCCGGGCGCGAGCCACATGGCCAAACACACGCGAGGTCTCGTGGCGCGGCACCTCTGCCTGCGGGGCGAGCGCGCCCGCACCCCCGAGAAGCTCGCCACGATCGTGGCCGAGGCGTTCGACGTGGCCCTCACTCCCCCGGCTCGCCCGGGCAAAGCCTGGGTGCTCGACGTCCGAGCCGACTGATGGTCAGCGGCTGAGGGCTCCGGCGAGGGCTGCGTCGAGATCCTCGATGAGGTCCTCGACGGACTCGAGGCCGACGGAGATGCGGATCGTCCCGTCGGTGATGCCGACGGCCGCACGGGCCTCCGGAGTGAGCCGCCGATGGGTCGTCGTCGCCGGATGGGTCGCCAAGGACTTGGCGTCGCCGAGGTTGTTGGAGATGTCGACGAGCTGCAGGGCGTTCATCACGTCGAAGGCGACGTCCTTGCCACCGTCGACCTCGAACGTCACGACCGTGCCCCCGCCACCCATCTGGCGCGTCGCCAGCTCGTGCTGCGGGTGGCTCTCGAGCATCGGGTAGACGACCTTGACGATGCCCTCACGGGACTCGAGGTGGCGGGCGATCGTCAGGGCGTTGTCCGCCATCCGCGTCACGCGCAGCGACATCGTCTCCAGACCCTTGAGGAGGACCCAGGCGTTGAACGGGGACATCGCCGGGCCGGTGTGCCGCATGAGGTTCTTGACCGGTCCGTCGATGAACTCGCTCGGGCCGAGGACTGCGCCGCCGAGGACGCGCCCCTGGCCGTCGATGTGCTTCGTCGCGGAGTAGACGACGATGTCGGCACCGTGCTCGAGCGGCTTGCTGAACAACGGTGTCCCGAACACGTTGTCGACGACGACCTGGGCACCGGCGGCATGCGCGAGGCGCGAGACCTCGGCGATGTCGACGAGCTCCTGCATCGGGTTGCTCGGGGTCTCGAAGAAGACGGCCGCCGTGGGAACCGACAGGGCCTCCTCCCACTGCGCGAGGTCCGGGCCATCGACGAACACAGCCTCGACCCCGAAACTCGGCAGGATCTCGTCGACGATGACGAAGCAGGAGCCAAAGAGCGCACGTGACGCGACGATCCGGTCGCCGTTGCCGCACAACGCTGCCAGTGCGACCCACACCGCGGACATGCCCGAGGACGTGGCGAAGCAGGCCTCCGCACCTTCGAGCAGTCGCAGCCGTTCCTCGAACATGCTCACGGTGGGGTTGCCATAGCGGCTGTAGATGAACTTCTCGATCTCGTCCTTGAACGCCGCCTCGGCCTGCTCGGCCGACTCGTAGACGAAGCCCGAGGTGAGGAACATTGCCTCACTCGTCTCGTCAAAACCGCTGCGGGACAGGCCTCCTCGCACGGCGAGAGTCTCGGGGCGGAACGCACGGCCTGCTTCCTCGCCCACGTCAGCCCTGCTTCCAGGGCAGTCCGGCGACCTTCCAACCGGACACCGTGCGGTGTCCGTCCGCGTCGTGCGGACCCTCAAAACCTTCGAGGACGTTGTATGCCGGTCCGAGACCGGATGCAGTGGCCGCCTTCGCGGCGGCAACCGACCGCACGCCCGAGCGGCACAGGAAGTAGAGGGACGTTCCGTCCTCCACACCAGCGCCCCTCAGTTGGTCGACGAACGCCGCGTTGATCCGCCCGTCGGGATACGACTGCCACTCCACGAGCAGGACGTCGTGCTCCGAATCCAGTTGCGGGACACCCACGTAGGACCACTCGGCATGGGTGCGCACATCAACGAGAACGGCATCCGCACCCTCGGTGACGGCGGCAAAGGCCTCGGACGGGGTGACATCGCCGGCATAACTCATGCGAGTCAGCCTAGGGACGCCACACCGTGCGTGGTGGTGTCGTTCAGAGGCCGGACTCTGGCGTGCGCACGAGGATGCGACGGCACTCCTCGCAGCGGAGCACCTCGTCCTCGGGAGCGGCCTTGATCTCACGCAGGGCAACCGGGTTGAGTTCGAGCTGGCACCCGCCGCAGCGCCGCTGCCGCAGCGCCGCCGCACCCGTTCCGCTCGTGGCCCGGATCTTGTCGTAGAGGGCGACGAGCGCCTCACCGGCACCCGACACGAGCTCGCCGCGTGGAGCGCTGACCTGGGCCTCGTCGGTGTCGAGCTCGGCCAGGCGTGCATCGCGCTCGGACTCGAGCCGCGTGAGGCGCTCGGTGAGCTCCGAGCGCCCGCGCTCCAGTTCGGCCACGTCGGACTGGATCGCCTCGACTCGCTCCATCACCTCGAGCTCGACCTCCTCGAGCTCGGCCTGACGCCGACCCAGGGATTCGAGTTCGTGCTGGATGGCGGTGAGGTCCTTGGCCGTCCCCACTCCGGAATCGAGCCGCTGCTGGTCGCGCGTTGCCCGGTCGCGGACCTGCTGCACGTCACTCTCGGCCTTGATGAGCTCGCGCTGGACGTCGCCGAGCTCGGTGCGCGAACGCACGAGCTGGTCGTCGAGCAAGGACGCCTTGCCCTCGAGGTCGGCGATCTCGGCGAGCTGCGGGATCGTGGTGCGCGCGTGGGCGATCTGCGACAGGCGCGTGTCGAGTGCCTGGAGGTCCAGCAGGGTGGCCTGTTGTCCGGGATCGGCTTTCACGGGGTACCTCCGGCTGTCGTTGCCCCGACCGTGAAGGTCCACGGGTCGGTGCGCACTGTGCTGATGTCGATGTCAACGTCCACCCTAAGCGCTGATGCGAGCGCGTCGGCCAGCGTCGGCAGCCACACGGCCTCGCTCGACCAGTGGCCGGCGTCGACGAGGTAGGGACGACCCCCGCGCGCCTCTTCCCGGGCTTCGAGCGCGGGGTGGTGACGCAGGTCCGCGGTGACGTAGACATCGGCACCCGACGCCCGGACGGCGGCGAACTGGTCGTCCCCCGCACCGCCGACGACGGCCACCGTCTGGACCACCGCGTCGGCGGGGCCAGCGACCCGCAGGCCGGCAGCGGAAGCCGGCAGGCCGGCATACAGGGAGGTTGCGAAGTCCGCGAGCGTCGTGGGCGTCGGGAGGCGCCCGACACGACCGAGCGGCTGGTCCTCCACCACGGCGAGTGGACGAGTGTCGCTGAGGCCGGCTGCGGACGCGAGGGCCTCGCAGACACCGGCCGCCGCGACGTCAGCGTTGGTGTGGGCCACATAGAGAGCGATGTCGCCGACGATGAGGCCGGTCACGCTCGCACCCTTGGCGCTCGTCGTCGCCACGGAGTGGATGCCGCGCATCAGCAGCGGGTGATGCGTGACGATGAGGTCGGCGTGCCGCTCGCGGGCTTCCTCGATGACGGCCAGAGTGGGATCGAGTGCCAGCAGGATCCGCTCGACCGGCTGGTCGGGGTCACCGGAGACGAGACCGACCTGGTCCCAGGACTGCGCCGTGGACGGCGGGTAGAGCCCTTCGAGGGCAGCGACGACGTCACGCAGCAGGAGGGTCACGTGGGCCCGGCCGGCCTCGAACCGACGACACCCGCGGTGTAAACGCGGTGCTCTACCAACTGAGCTACAGGCCCCGACACGACACGAGGTGCCGTGGTCGGTCGCCCATTGTGTCAGGCCGCGAGAGGGTTCGCGTCAGGCCCGGGCGAGTGCAGCGTGGAAGCCGCTGAAGTCCCGTCGTTCACCGATCCCGCTGATCAGGGACCAGCGGATGATGCCGTCGCGGTCGATGAGGAAGGTGCCACGGCGCGCGACCCCGACCTCCTCGTCGAACACGCCATAGGCCCTGGCGACCTCGCCGTGCGGCCAGAAGTCGGACAGGAGCGGGAAGAAGTAGCCGTCGCGATCCGCGTAGGCGCGCAGGGAGAACATGGCGTCGCAGGAGATGGTGAGCACCTGAACGTCATCGGTCACGAAGCTGCCGAGGTCGTCGCGGATCTCGGTCAGCTCTCCGGTGCAGATCCCCGAGAACGCCCACGGATAGAACACGATCAGAGCCTGGCGTTGTGCGAGGACGTCGGTGAGGGCCACGTCCGCGCCATTCTGGTCGCGGAGGGTGAACAGGGGTGCCCTGTCCCCCACCGCGAGAGCTGTGCCGGGGTCGGTCATGCGAGCAGTCTGCCGCAGCGCGTTCAGCGTCGTCCCTTGGGTGTGCCGAGCTTGGTGGCCCGCCACCGCGGGGAGGCGTGGAACGCCCCGGCGGTGTGCAGGCCGGTCGTCGCGGCGGCTTCGTCGATCTCGGCGGGGTCCACAGCCCCGGCGGTCCGGTCCTTCGGGGTCAGCACGATGACGAAGCCACCCTCCGGCAGGACGCCCACGAGGTTGATGAGGGCGTCGGTGAGGTCACCGTCGTCGGCGCGCCACCACAGTAGGGCCGCGTCGGCCTCCCCGGTGTAGTCCTCGTCCTCGAGGTCCGCGCCGACGACGTCCTCGACCGCGAAGCGGAAGTCGTCGTCGACGTCCTCGTCCCACCCGAACTCCTGCACGATCTGCTCGGCGGCGAAGCCGAGGCGCTCGACGGCACCTGAGCCGTCGGGCCCCGTGTCGGCGGGCGGTGGTGCGGCGGTGTTCACGGTGGGGCTACCTCTCGTCGTGTGGGTCTGGGGTCACTAGTTGACTAGGAACGTCCGCACTCGTGCAACCGCTTCTCGCGAATTTCCGTGCTGCTCCTGCCCTCGCGGACTCTTCGCGCAGGAGCGTCGTCGCCGTCTCGAGGTCGAGGTGGGCGATCGAGACACTCACCGGGCCGGGGGTCGAGACGAGCGTGACACCGGCGAGATCGAGGCGACGCTCCAGCGGTCCCTGCGCCATCGTCAACGACTGCACCCGGGCGTGCGGCATGACCGAAACCTTGCGTGAGAGTCGACCGGTGCGGACCATGACGGAGTGCGGGGTGGCCGCGAATCCGGCGCGCCGCCAGCTCAGGGGATCGAAGCGCCGGGCGCGCGGCGAGACGAGCGTCCACCCACCCTCGGTCCCCTCGCCGAGGGCGGCACGGCGCAGGTCCTCGGCGGACAGAACCGGGTCGAGCAGCGTGAGCACATCAAGGGCCTGCTGGAGATTCCCGACGGGGAGCACCGTCGTCTCCGTGTCGTTGGTGCCGGTGGGGTCGTGCGCGACCCCGGCGACGTTGACCTTGACCCGCCACCATCCCAGCGGTCGCCACCAGAGCGGCTGGACCATGCCGACTGCCTGAATCCGGTGCAGCGGAACGGTATTGGTGCGTTTGTCGGTCAGGCCGTGCTGGATGCGGACGGAGGTTCCGGTCTCGGCGAGTCGGAAGTTGCCGTGCTTGAGCAGCTCCCCGACGCGGTTCACCGCGATACCGAGGGCGATGGGACCCAGTGCGGGCAGCGCCAGCGCCACCCCGGTGAGCGCCTCGAACCGGCTGCCATAGGCCGCCAGCGCGACCGCCGCCGCCAGCAGCATCACGAGGCCGAGGAAGATCGTGCCGCCGTGAAGGATGGTGGCCACGAACAATCTGCCGTTCGGGACCCGGAACACTTCGTGCCCCTCGTCGAGGGAGAGCGGGTGCGGTGACGATCCTTCGGTGGGTATGCCGTCCGCCCCCGCAGGTGCCCCCGCTGCGGTTCGCGGACCGGCCTCGTCGCGACGACCCGCGAGCGCCAACAGTTCCCGACGGACCTCGTCGGCCCGGCCGGAGCTCAGGAACGCGAGCTTGAGCTGGGAGTCGCCGCCTCCGGCCGACTGGACGATGACCTGGGAGAGCCCGGTGATCTGGGCCAGAAGCGGCCGGCTGATCTCGATCGCCTGGACGCGCTCCAGAGGCACCTGACGATGCTCACGGAACAGCCATCCCTTCCGGAACTCGATCTGCCCATCGGCAACGCGGAACTTCGCGAACCGCCAGGCCAACCAACCGAACAGCCCGACGATGGTGAGCCCGGTCACGATGACCGCTGCCGTCGCGAGCGAGTGGTCGAAGAGGAACCCGAGGCCTTCGCGCAAACTCTGATCGGCAGCCTCGTCCCCCGGGTCCTTGGAACCACCGGTCAACGAACGGAAGATGTCGTCGATGAATTGCGTCGCGGCATACCCGATGATCGCGACCCCGACCACACCACCACGGAGGATGGGCGACAACGGGTGGAGGTGCTGCCAATCGGCAAGGTCCCGTTCGGAGGTCGAGCCCTGCGGGAGCGGATTCGGTTCTGTCACAACCCTGCTCGCTGTGCCTCGCCGCGAGCGGCCAACCGGCCCCGCAGAGCTTCGGCCTCGTCCACGGGCAGGCCGGGAAGGGTCCCGCCGCTCTCGGGAGACGCCGTGTGGAACTCGCAGGACGCGATCCCGCGCGACCGCATGAGCGGTCCGGACTCGACGTCGATGTATTGGAGGCGGCCGTACGGAATGCTCACGAGGGAGCGGAAGAGTCGGCCCTTGCGAATGACGATCTCCTCGTCGAGTTCGATCCACGTGATCGCGGAGACCTGACGAACGATGAGCCAGGCACCCCACCCGATCAGCACCGCAACCGCCCCCGCACCGATCCAGAACCAGGGCGTGACGAGAACGGCGAGCGCGACGAACGCGATCACGAAGGGGACGAGCCACCCGAAGAGGGTGATGAGTCGGACCGTGCGCAGGGACGGGCTCACCGACCTCCATGGCAACTCGTTGCCGCGCAGGGACACGGCGGCGGATTCGGGTGACGTCGTCATGGCCCCAGCCTGCCAGCCCACCCGAGTGTGACGCCCACCACTCCCGGTGACAGGATGGACGTGTCGACCTCAACCGGTCGGTGACTCGACTCCACCCCGAGTCGGGCCCGTATGAAGAAGGGACACCGTCGTGACGTTCCGCGAGGAAGCCGGACCAATTCTCAATGGCCTTCCCAGCAGCCTCACCGACATCGACCCCGAGGAGACCTCGGAGTGGCTGGACTCGCTCGACCAGGTGATCGACGAGGGAGGGCGACAGCGAGCGCGCTACCTCATGTTGCGCCTCCTCGAGCGCGCCCGGGAGAGCCAGATCGGCGTCCCGTCCCTCACGGCGACCGACTACGTCAACACCATCGACCAGGAGCAGGAGCCCTGGTTCCCGGGTGATGAGGAAGTCGAGCGTCAGTACCGCCGCTGGATCCGCTGGAACGCCGCGGTCATGGTGCACCGCGCGCAGCGCCCCGGAGTCTCGGTGGGTGGCCACATCTCGACGTACGCGTCGGCCGCCACCCTCTACGAAGTCGGCATGAACCACTTCTTCCGCGGCCAGGACCACCCGGGCGGCGGAGACCAGATCTTCTTCCAGGGCCACGCCTCCCCCGGCATGTACGCGCGCAGCTTCCTCGAGGGCCAGATCGATGAGACCGACCTCGACGGCTTCCGTCAGGAGAAGTCGCACATCGTCGACGGCAGGATCCGGGCGCTGTCGTCCTACCCGCACCCGCGGATGATGCCTGAGTACTGGCAGTTCCCGACAGTGTCGATGGGCATCGGTCCGATGAACGCGATCTATCAGGCGCAGTTCAACAAGTACCTCGACAACCGCGGTATCAAGGACACGTCCGACCAGCGCGTGTGGGCCTTCCTCGGCGACGGCGAGATGGACGAGCCCGAATCGCGTGGCCTCCTCCAGCTGGCCGCGAACGAGGAGCTCGACAACCTCACGTTCGTCATCAACTGCAACCTGCAGCGGCTCGACGGACCGGTGCGCGGCAACGGCAAGATCATCCAGGAGCTCGAGGCGTTCTTCCGCGGCGCGGGCTGGAACGTCGTCAAGGTCATCTGGGGCCGCGGCTGGGACCCGTTGCTCGCGGCCGACCGCGACCATGCCCTGCGGCACATCATGAACACCACGACCGACGGTGACTACCAGACGTTCCGCGCCAACGACGGCGCCTATGTCCGCGAGCAGTTCTTCGGTCGCGACCCGCGCACCCGCAAGATGGTCGAGAAGCTCACGGACGAGCAGATCTGGCACGACCTGCAGCGCGGTGGCCACGACTACCGCAAGGTCTTCGCCGGATATCAGGCCGCCGTCAACCACACGGGTCAGCCGACGGTCGTCCTCGCCCACACCATCAAGGGCTACGGCCTGGGCAAGGGCTTCGCCGGACGCAACGCGACGCACCAGATGAAGAAGATGACGGTCGACGACCTCAAGAACTTCCGCGACGTCCTGCGCCTGCCGATCACCGACGCCCAGATCGAGGAAAACCCCTACCAGCCGCCCTACTTCCACCCGGGCGAGAACGACCCGACGCTCGAATACATGCTCGAGCGGCGACGCGCCCTCGGTGGATCGATCCCGCAGCGGCGGAGCAAGTACACCCAGTTGTCCCTTCCCGGCGACGATGCCTACGCGCAGGTCAAGAAGGGCTCGGGCAAGCAGAACATCGCCACGACGATGGCCTTCGTCCGTCTCCTCAAGGACCTCATGCGGGACAAGGAGTT
This sequence comes from Knoellia subterranea KCTC 19937, assembly GCF_000768685.1. Taxonomy (GTDB): domain Bacteria; phylum Actinomycetota; class Actinomycetes; order Actinomycetales; family Dermatophilaceae; genus Knoellia; species Knoellia subterranea. The sequence continues at coordinate 56,364 of NZ_AVPK01000001.1, forward strand.
CGGCAAGCGCGTCGTGCCGATCATCCCGGACGAGGCTCGCACGTTCGGCATGGACTCGTTCTTCCCGACCCTCAAGATCTACAACCCGCACGGACAGAACTACACGCCCGTGGACCACGACCTCATGCTCAGCTACCGCGAGTCGGAGCAGGGCCAGATCCTCCACGCCGGCATCAACGAAGCCGGATCAGTGGCGGCGTTCACCGCGGCCGGGTCGAGCTACTCGACCCACGGCGAGCCGATGATCCCGATCTACGTCTTCTACTCGATGTTCGGGTTCCAGCGCACCGGCGACTCCATCTGGGCTGCGGCCGACCAGCTGGTGCGTGGCTTCCTCATCGGCGCCACGGCCGGACGCACCACCCTCACCGGCGAGGGCACGCAGCACGCCGATGGCCACTCCCCCCTGCTGGCGTCGACGAACCCCGGTGTCGTCAGCTACGACCCGGCGTTCGGCTACGAGATCGCGCACATCATGCGCGACGGCCTGCAGCGCATGTACGGCGATGACCCGGAGAACGTCATCTACTACCTCACCGTCTACAACGAGCCCTACGTGCAGCCGGCCGAGCCGGAGAATGTCGACCGCGAGGGCATCGTTCGAGGGATGTACCTCCTTCAGGCGGCAGACACCACGGGGTGGACCCACACGCCCGCTCGAGCGCAGCTCATGGCCTCCGGTGTGGGCGTCCCGTGGGCCCTCGAGGCCCAGCGCCTCCTGGCCGACCACTGGGGCGTCGCCGCGGACGTCTGGTCCGTGACCTCGTGGGGCGAGCTGCGGCGGGATGGCCTCGCCTGCGATGAGGACGCGTTCCTCCACCCGGAGAACGAGGTTCGTGTCCCCTACGTCGCGCAGAAGCTCAAGGACGCGCCCGGCCCGGTCCTCGCGACGTCGGACTACATGCGCGCGGTTCCCGACCAGATCGCGCAGTACGTCCCGGGTGAGTTCCACTCCCTCGGTACCGACGGGTTCGGGTTCGCCGACACCCGTCCGGCAGCGCGTCGTTTCTTCCACGTCGACGGTCCGTCGCTGGCGGTGCGCACCCTCCAGGTGCTCGCGGCGCGCGGTGAGGTCGCGGCCGACCTCCCGGGCAAGGCTGCGGAGAAGTACGACCTCCTCGATGTCCGTGCCGGCACGAGCGGCAACGAGGGCGGCGACAGCTGACAAGCCACGACTGATTGCGCTGGTGGGACAACGAGCGCCAGCGAGTTGACCCATCAGCGCAAGAAGTGGTTGTCCCACTGGGGCAAGAAGTGGGAGCGTCAGTCGATGAGGCCGAGGCGGCGAGCGGTCGCCACCGCACCGGTTCGCGAGTCGACGTCGAGCTTGTCGAAGAGGTGCCCGAGATGGGTCTTCACGGTCGCCCGGCTGATGAAGAGTGCCTTGGCGATCTCGTCGTTGGATCGTCCGTCGGCGACGAGCCTCAGGACGTCGAGCTCGCGCTCGCTCGGTGGTCGCCCACCGACGCGCAGGGTGTCGATGACCCGTTGCGATTGCTCCGCCGACAGCACGGTCTCGCCCTGCGCGGCAGCCCGGATGGCGGCCACGATCTCGTCCGGAAGGGCGTCCTTGAGGAGGTAGCCCGCAGCGCCGGCCTCAACGGCTCGGACGATGTCCGCGTCGTGGTCGAACGTCGTGATGATGAGGACGGCGACGTCGGGGTGTGCTCCACGAACCGCCTTGGTGACGTCGACCCCGTCACCGCCCGGACCGAGCCTCAGGTCGGTGAGCACCACGTCGGGAGAGGTGTTTTCGACCATCGTCAGGACCTCGTCCCCATTGCTCGACTCACCCACGACCTCGATGCAGGGCGACGCCGCGAGGAGCGTGTGCATCCCCGAGCGCACCACCGGGTGATCGTCGACGATCACGACGCGGATCGGTTCCTGCGGGTGGTTGGCCGTCGGGGTTGTCATCGGGTGGTCCCCGTCGGGAGGTGGGCCGACAGTGCGGTTCCGTCGCCCGGCGCGGATTCGATCTCGAGGCCACCACCGAGTTCCTGGAGCCGAGCTCTTGTCGACGGCAACCCGTAGCCTCCGTGGCTGAAGCTGCTGCCCGGCGGTGCGACCGCGGAGGGGTCGAAGCCCTGACCGTCGTCCACGACTTCGAGGAGAACCCGGTCGTCGCCTCCCGACAACGTGACGACGACCCGGCTGGCGCGGGAGTGTGACCGGACGTTGGCCAGCGCGCCCTGAGCGGTCCGCAGCAACGCGACCTCGCGGACCGTCGGCAGCGCGAGCGGCTCACCTTCGACACGCAGTTCTCCGCGTATGCCGGTCTCCCGGGTGAGCGTGTCGAGGAGCCTTCCGAGGGCCTGCGCCAATCCGTTGTCGGACAACGACTGCGGGGCAAGGGCGCTCACGACGTTGCGGGCCTCTGCGAGGTTGGTGCTGGCGGTCTCCTCGATTCTGGCCAGGACGTCCCGGAGTTCGGCTTCTCCCCGGACGACGTCACGACCTCGGGCGAGGAGCACGATGGAGGAGAAGCCCTGGGCGAGGGTGTCGTGGATGTCACGGGAGAGGCGACCGCGTTCCTGGAGGACTCCGGCCTCACGTTGGGCCGTCGCGAGTTCGTCGTGCAGGGCGGCGCTCTCCTCCTGCGCACGCACGAGCGAGTCGACGAGCCGCTGACGCTCGACGGCATCGCGGACAAGTTGGTGCTGGCCCCGTGACAAGGCGAACGCGAAGAGCGCACCGATAGCCGGTCCGAGGGCCTCGGCCACCGTGAGTTCTCCCGTCGCCGCCCAGGGCCTCCAGATGACGACGGCCAGGACGACGACACCCAGCGCGATGGCCGGGCGGAGCGGCAGGAAGTGCGGGATGAGCAGCCACAGGCTGAAGGCGAGCCAGACGTTCTCCGCGGACACGAGGACGAGGACGAACCACAGTCCCACGAGCCCGACCAGCCACCATCGCCCTCCGAGGTGCCTCTCCCCCGCCGAGGGCACGCGATCGCCCGAGGCGGGGGCATCCTCCCCGACCGCCGCGGCGGCCGGGTGGCCCACGAGACGGAGCCCCACGGCATACCAGATCAGCAGTGCGGCGGCAGCCGCGAGGAGCGGGAGCCGCGGCGCACCCGTCGTCCACGAACGGGTCACGCAGACGGCGGCCAGCACGAGGAACAGAACATGCTGGACCACCGTCAGCGTGCGCGTCACACGGTGCATGGTGGTGACGCTACTTCAGCCACGCGAGCCAGGTCCTCCGACGGGGCCGCGGCCACCGGCCCGGTCGGAAGCGGGCCGCGCCCAGGCCACCACACCCGCTCGCCGAGGAGTCCGAACAGGCCCGGTACGAGGACGGTCCGGACGAGGAACGTGTCGATGACGACCCCCAGTCCGACGATGAGCCCGAGTTGCCCCAGGGCCACGAGCGGCAGGACTCCGAGTGCTGCGAAGACCGCGGCGAGGACGATGCCCGCACTCGTGATGACCGCGCCCGTGCCGCCGACCGCACGCACCATGCCCTGCCGGGTGCCGTGCGAGGACGCCTCGGAACGGGCACGGTGGACGAGGAAGATCGTGTAGTCGATGCCCAGAGCCACGAGGAAGAGGAACGAGAGCAGAGGGACCTGGAGGTCCAGTCCCGGCCAGTCGAGGACGTGGCGGCCGATCCAGGAGCCAGCCCCGATCGTGGCGAGAGCGCTGAGGATATTGACTCCGAGAAGCACGACGGGGGCGACGAGCGACCGGGTCAGCGCCATGAGAACCAGGGCATTGACGAGCAGGATGAGGGGTACGAGGAGCCGGAGGTCGCGGTCATTCCCCGCGCGGGCATCGACGTCGGTCGCCTGCTGACCACCCACGAGCGCGTCCGCGCCCGGCACGGCGTGGGCGACCGAACGCACCGAGCCCACGAGGTCGCGGGCTTCGGACGTGCCCGGGTTGGGAGCGGTGACGACGCTGATTCGGACCAGGGGTGTCGAACCGCCGGTGGTTCCCTCGACGGGCCGCACGGAGTCCACTCCCGGAATCTCGCGGACGGCTGCGACGACGTGATCGACCCGGTCTGCTGGGGCCACGATGGTGAGTGGCTGGGCGGCACCGGCCGGGAAGTGCCGGGCGAGCGTCTCGAGTCCCGTTGCCGACTGCGAGGCAACCCGGAACTGGTCGGTCTGGGCGAGGCCGACCGTGGTGCCCACCAGCCCGGCGGCCATGACTCCGAGTGCGAGGATGCCCGCGATGACGACCCTGCCCGGGTGACGCATGACGCCTGTCGCGACCCGAGCCCAGCCGGACGAGTGGTGGTCGTCGACGCCATCGACCGCAGGAACGAAGGGCCAGAAGATCCGTCGACCCACGACCGCGAGGGCGGCCGGCAGCAGCACGAGCACCCCGACGAGGGCGACGAGCAGCCCCGCGGCGGAAGCGACACCCAGACCGCGGGTGCCCGGCGTCACGGCGAGAGCGAGCGTCGCCAACGCGACGACGACCGTGGCGTTGCTCGCGACGATCGCGGGCAGGGTCGCCCGCCAGGCCGAGGCCAGAGCCGTCCGGTGGTTCGCCTCGTGGCGCAGTTCCTCGCGATAGCGGGAGATGAGCAGCATCGCGTAGTTCGTCCCGGCACCGAAGACGAGGACGCTGACGATTCCGGCATCGAACGAGAGGTCGAGTGCCGAGCCGAGGACCTTCGTGAGGACGGCCGCGAGCTGGTCGGCCAGGCCGACGACGACCACCGGGACGAGCCACAGAATGGGCGAGCGATAGGTGAGCAGCAGGAGCAGCGCGACCACGCCGATCGTCACGAGCAGCAGGGTGAGGTTTGCTCCGTCGAAGGCCTTTGCGATGTCGGCGCCGAAGGCGGGACCACCGGTGACGAGGACCGTCACACCGGGCGGCGTCTGATCTGCGACGAGCTCGCGCAGGTGTGTGATGGTCTCCGCGTTCTGCCCGTTGTCGGCGGACGTGGTGATGGGAAGCTGGACCATGGCGGCCCGGCTGTCGGCCGAGGGGATGGCGGGGCTCGCCGCCTCCCCCGCGGCCGCCGGCAAGGCACTTCCCAGACGCGTCAGCGCAGCGAGATCGTTCTGATCCACGGGGGCACCGTCATCCCGCGTGGCGACGAGGAGGACACCTTGCACATCCGCGTCGGGGAACCGCGACGACAGGTCCGCGACCCGGGCCGACTCCGACGTCGTGGGCGCAGCCCCGGCACGCGGCGGGGCCTCGACCCCGCGCAGCCCGCCGATCGGCGCGAGGCTGACGAGGAGGCCGAGGGCGAGCGCCAACCAGGCGCCGCGGCGCGACGTGAGGCGCTCGATGACGGTGCTGCTGTGGGTGGTGACAGAGTCGGTGGGGGCCATGCTTCGACGCTAGAAAGCAGGCCCCCACCGACGCCTCCACCGAGCATCAACCTTTCGGCCGATAGGCCCCGAGCGACCGCACCGGCGCCCCTTTATCGGGTGACCCGACAAAGGTCCGCTCGACCCCGGGTGCGAACCAGGGTCGAGCGCCCCTTTATCGGGTCAGGTCAGGGGATCAGCGGGCGAGGAACTCCGCACGAGCAGCCACGCAGATGTCGGGCTGGTCGCAGAAGACACCGTCGACGCCCGCCTCGAAGAAGCGGGTCACCTCGTCGGCGATGCGGCCGTGCGCCGCCGGGTTGGTGCCGATGCGGTAGTCCACCGGGAGGAAGGAGTTCTCCGCGCGGAAGGTCCACGGCGTGACGTCGAGACCGACCTTGTGGGCGTCGGCAACGAGGGAGGTCGGCGTCGCGCTCAGGGTGCCGTCGGCGTTGCGCGGGATGACGCGGCTCTTGTCGACCCCCAGTCCGTTGATGCTCTTCGAGAGGGTCTTGAGGCTCGCAGGTGTGATCAGGTCGGTGTAGGTCCTCGGGTCACCCTGGGCGACGAGGTCGTACGGCGCACCACCGGACGTCACGAGGAAGACGCTGTTGGCCTTGTAGCCGAGTTCGTGGCGCAGGCGCAGGAGGTTGGTCAGCTCGAAGCTCTGGACCCAGAGGGCGGCGTTCGGACGGTTGAGGCCGAACTTCGTCAGCTGCTCCATGAGGGCCACCTCGGGGTCGAGCCCGTGAGAGTGTTCGAAGGTCGAGTGCTTGATCTCGGGGATGATCCCGACCGTGCGCCCGGTCTCGGCGCTGAGCTCCTCACGCAGTTCGAGGACCTCCTCGAGGGTCGGCACCTCGAACTGGCCGTTGTAGCTCGCGCTCTCGGGGCGCAGCTGCGGCAGGCGCTCCGTGGCGCGCAGGGTCTTGAGCTCGGCGAGGGTGAAGTCCTCCACCCACCACCCCGTCACGGACGAGCCATCGAGCTGCTTGGTCACCTTGCGGTCAGCGAACTCGGGGTGGTTGGCGACGTTGGTCGTGCCCCCGATCTCGGGCTCGTGCCGGTCGATGAGGACGCCGTCCTTGGTCATCGCCAGGTCGGGCTCGATGTAGTCCGCGCCCTGCTGGACGGCGAGACGGTAGGCCGCAAGGGTGTGCTCGGGGCGGTAGCCCGAGGCGCCGCGGTGGGCGTGGACGAGCGGGGTCGTGAACTTCGGCTTGCCATTCGAGGCGGGCGGCGCGTCGGCCGAGGCGGGGGCGATCGTCGCGGCGGACGGCAGCGCGAGGCCGGCGATCAGGGACAGGGACACGAGGATTCGTCGCATGAGGGTCAACGTCCCGGCCAGGGGTGCACGCCGGTCGACCTCGACACGAACGGAAGGTGACGAGTCACCGACACCTGCGCGGACGGCATACCCTTGATTTGTGGTTATGCGTTTCACTGTATAGTCTTGCAACGTGTCCAAGGTCCTCACTTCCCTGCCCGTCGGCGAACGCGTCGGCATCGCCTTCTCCGGAGGTCTCGATACTTCCGTCGCCGTTGCCTGGATGCGGGAGCGAGGAGCCGTCCCGTGCACCTACACCGCCGACCTCGGCCAGTACGACGAGCCCGAGATCGACACCGTGCCGGACCGCGCGGGGCAGTACGGCGCCGAGATCGCGCGCCTGGTCGACTGCCGTAGCGCCCTCGTCGAGGAGGGACTGTCCGCTATCGCGTGCGGCGCGTTCCACATCCGCAGCGGCGGCAAGACGTACTTCAACACCACTCCCCTGGGCCGCGCCGTGACCGGAACCCTCCTCGTGCGGGCCATGCAGGCCGACGACGTGCAGATCTGGGGCGACGGCTCCACCTTCAAGGGCAATGACATCGAGCGGTTCTACCGCTACGGACTGCTCGCCAACCCCAGCCTGCGGATCTACAAGCCGTGGCTCGACCCGGCCTTCGTCGGCGAACTCGGTGGCCGGCACGAGATGAGCGAGTGGCTCACGGCGCGCGACCTCCCCTATCGGGCGAGCGCCGAGAAGGCCTACTCGACGGACGCGAACATCTGGGGCGCCACGCACGAGGCCAAGACGCTCGAGCACCTCGACGAGTCGCTGGAGATCGTCGAGCCGATCATGGGCGTCAAGCACTGGGACCCGTCGATCACGATCGACTCCGAGGACGTCACGATCCACTTCGTCCAGGGACGGCCCGTCGCCATCAACGGCGAGTCCCTCGACCCCGTTGCCCTCGTCAACCTCGCCAACACCATCGGCGGTCGGCACGGCCTCGGCATGTCCGACCAGATCGAGAACCGGATCATCGAGGCGAAGTCGCGCGGCATCTACGAGGCGCCGGGCATGGCGCTGCTGCACATCGCCTACGAGCGGCTCCTCAACGCCGTCCACAACGAGGACACGATCGCGAACTACCACAACGAGGGGCGCAAGCTCGGCCGGCTCCTCTACGAAGGCCGCTGGCTCGACCCGCAGAGCCTCATGCTGCGCGAGGCCATCCAGCGGTGGATCGCGTCGGTCGTCACGGGTCAGGTCACGCTGCGGCTGCGGCGCGGCGACGATTACTCGATCATCGACACGCGCGGAGAGAACTTCAGCTACCACCCGGACAAGCTGTCGATGGAGCGTGTCGAGAACGCCGCCTTCGGTCCGCTCGACCGGATCGGCCAGCTGACGATGCGCAACCTCGACATCGCCGACAGCCGGGCCAAGCTCGAGCTCTATGCCGAGCAGCCGTTCGATCAGGGCCAGCTGCTCGTCGAGAACGGCACGCTGTTCGGCGAGCTCCCCGCCGGTGGCTACGACCGGATCACCGACAACCCCTCGGCCGGTGAGCCGAAGGCCGAGGCACTGGATGCTGCGGCCATGGAGTTCGGCACGGACTGACGACGACAGCGCGGAGGCTCCGGAACCTCTGGCTTTCGGTGAGGCACACGCGGCATGCTTCAGGCATGGACGGTCGCACCATTCTCGAGCGGGTCGTCGCGGTGCTCGGCATCGCCGGATTGTTCGTCGTGCTGCCGTTGTACGTGTCCTCCGGGCTCGTCGCTCCGCTCTCGGCGATCGTGGTGCTCCTGGGTTTCTGGCTGCTGCTGCTCGTGACGGCGATCCGGTGGTTCTCCCGGCGCCCGTGGGTCATCCTCGCGTTCCCGTTCGTCGCCGCCGCCGTCTGGTGGCTCGCCATCACCCTGGGAGAGCAGGCCTTCGGCTGGCAGGCCTGAGACCGCCCCGAACGACAAGGCGACGCATGCCGGGTGCTTGTGCACGGCATACAAATAGACTTTGGTCGTGGCCACCTCGAAGAGTCGCCCTTCGGCGGCAACGCGTCGACGCGTCGAGCGCACCGCCGGCGACCTCGGAGCGGCCGCGGTGCAGCAGATGGAGAGCGACCATGAGTGGTATCGCAACCTTCCCGCCGAGGAGCGCTCGTGGGTGGGGCTCGTTGCCCAGGCCGGCATCAAATCGTTCATCGAGTGGTTCAGCGGCAGCCACGACCGTGCGCACGTCACTGCGGACGTCTTCGGGACCGCCCCGCGCGAGTTGACGCGTTCGATCAGCCTCGGCCAGACGTTGGACCTCATGCGCACGGTCGTCGACGTCGTGGAGCGGGAGTCGATCGGCCTCGCGGGCCGCGGCGAGGAGACCAAGGTGCGCGAGGCGGTCCTGCGCTACAGCCGTGAGATCGCCTTCTCCGTCGCCGAGGTCTATGCCCACGCCGCAGAGGCGCGCGGCGCATGGGATGCGCGGCTCGAGGCGCTCGTGGTCGACGCCGTCATCCGTGGCGAGGCCGACGACTCGATGCAGTCGCGGGCGTCGGCACTCGGTTGGGGGACGACGACCGACGTGAGCGTGATCGTCGGTTCGACCCCGAACACGGGGACGTCACAGGTCGTCGACCTGTTGCACCGGGGCGCCAAGAGGCTCGGCGTCGACGTCCTCGTCGCGATCCACGGCCGGAGGATCGTGTGCATCGTCGGCCGAGTGACCGATGCGCTCGAGACGGCGTCGACGCTCGGCGAGCTCTTCGGTGACGGCCCGATTGTCGTGGGTCCCGTTGTCCCACACCTGTATGCCGCGGGGCGCAGCGCCCGTGCCGCCCTCTCCGGCCACTCGGCGGCACCCGCCTGGCCAGCCGCTCCGCGTCCGGTCGCGAGCGAGGATCTGCTGGCCGAGCGTGCGCTGCTCGGGGACCTGCCCGCCCGCGCGTCACTCGTCAGCCGCGTCTATGCGCCGCTGTCGGAGAGTGGTGGCGGCAACCTACTCGAGACGGCCGCCGCCTACCTCGATGGCGGCCTGGGACTCGAGGGCACCGCCCGTGCGCTGTTCGTCCACACCAACACCGTTCGCTATCGGCTGGGGCGGATCGCCGACACCATCGGCTACGACCTGACCGACCCGCACGACGCGCAGACCGTGCGACTGGCCCTGGCCTACGGACGGGTAGCCCCAGAGCCCACACCGCGCACTCCACTGGCACCCCGACGCAATCCAGCGCAATTGTAGGAACCCCACAGATTCAGGGTCACAGAATCGTCTCGGTCCATCGGGCCCGTCACCGTCGGAAGCAGCCACTCTGGAGACGTGCTCGTGATCGTCTGCCCTGGACAGGGCTCCCAGACCCCCGGCTTCCTCAACCCCTGGCTCGACATCCCCGGCCTGCGCGAACGGATGGGTTGGCTCTCTGCCGTCGCCGGCCTGGATCTCGTCAAGCACGGGACCGAGTCGGATGAGGAGACCATCAAGGACACGGCTGTCGCGCAGCCACTCATCGTGGCATCCGGCCTCGTCTCACTCCTCGCCCTCTTCGAGCATCCCGCGGACGGCTTCCGGCTCGTCGGCGCCGGCGCCGGCCACTCCGTCGGTGAGATCACCGCAGCCTCCGCAGGCGGCGTCATCTCCGCCGAGCAGGCCATGGTGTTCGTCCGCGAGCGCGGGCGCGCGATGGCCGAGGCGAGCGCCGTCCAGCCGACGGGGATGAGCGCGGTGATGGGTGGCGACCCCGATGAGGTCGTCGCCGCGATCCAGGCGGCCGGGCTCACACCTGCCAACATCAACGGCGCTGGGCAGATCGTCGCGGCTGGCACCCAGGAGCAGCTCGCGGCGTTCGCCGCAGACCCCCCGGCAAAGACCCGCGTCATCCCCCTCAAGGTCGCCGGTGCCTTCCACACCGATCACATGGCGCCCGCCGTCGACGTGCTCGCCGGCTTCGCCAAGGCGATGTCGACGCATGACGCTCGCGTCCCGCTCGTGTCCAACCGTGACGGCGCCGTCGTCCACAGCGGCCGCGAGGTGCTCAGCCGCCTCGTGAGTCAGGTGAGCAACCCCGTGCGCTGGGACCTCACGATGGAGACGTTCAAGGAGCTCGGCGTCACGGGCATCATCGAGATCCCGCCGTCGGGCACCCTCGCGGGCCTGGCCAAGCGCACCCTCAAGGACATCGAGATCCTCGCGCTCAAGACGCCCGACGACCTCGAGCAAGCCCACCGCATGGTCAAGGAGCACGGCGTCACGTCCGGCGTGGCTCAGGACCCCACGTGGCGCCTCGTCATCAGCCCGGCCAAGGGCATGGTGTCCTTCACCGCGACCGAGGCCGGCACGGTCGTCGAGGCGGGCAGCGTCATCGCCACGGTGGGCACGCTGCGTGACTCCTACGACGTCGTCGCCCCGCACGGTGGTCGCATCGTCGAGTGGCTCGTCGAGGACGGCGACCCCGTCTCGCCCGGTCAGCCCATCCTCCGTCTCCACCCGCAGGAAGGCTGATCATGGCCGGACTCATCACTCCCGCCGCTGGGGCCGCGCACACCCGGATCTCCGGCGTCGGCGCCTACCGCCCTCGCCGCGTCGTCCCCAACTCGGAGATCGTGGACGCCATCGACTCCTCCGACGAGTGGATCCAGGAGCGGTCGGGCATCAAGACCCGCTACCGCGCCGAGGACGGCGAGAGCGTCGTCGAGATGTCCGAGGCGGCTTCGCGCGATGCCATCGAGATGGCGGGGCTGCAGCCCTCCGACATCGATGCGGTCATCGTCGCCACGGTCACCCACCCCTACCAAACCCCCGCTGCCGCACCGGATCTCGCGCACCGGCTGGGCCTGTCCAACCCGGCCGCCTTCGACATCTCGGCGGCCTGCGCTGGCTACTGCCACGGGATCTCGCTCGCGTCCGACATGGTCCGTGGCGGCAGCGCCCGTCACGTCCTCGTCGTCGGGGTGGAGCGCCTCTCCGACTTCACCAGCCCGACGGACCGCGGCACGGCCTTCATCTTCGGCGACGGCGCTGGCGCGGCGATCGTCTCGCCGTCCGACACCCCCGGAATCGGCCCCACGGTGTGGGGCTCCGAGGGCGACAAGTGGGACGTCATCGCGCAGAACGACAGCTGGGTCGAGGTGCGCGACGGCGACCTCGGGTGGCCGACGATCGGGATGCAGGGTCAGAGCGTCTTCCGCTGGGCCGTGTGGGGCATGGCCCCCGTCGCACAGAAGGCGCTCGACGCCGCTGGCATCACTGCTGACCAGCTCGACGCCTTCATCCCCCACCAGGCCAACGTCCGCATCATCGACGCGATGTGCAAGCAACTCAAGATGCCCGAGCACGTGGTCGTCGCGCGCGACATCGTCGAGACGGCCAACACCTCGGCCGCCTCGATCCCGCTGGCCACCGAGCGGCTGCTGCGCGAGGGACTTGTCCCCCGCGGTGGTCTCGCGCTGCAGATCGGCTTCGGTGCCGGCCTCGTGTATGCCGCGCAGGTCGTCGTTCTCCCCTAGAGACTCCCGCGGTCCGCGGGTTTTCGGACCACCGCAACACCACTCACCATCTCGAGCCTCCGCATCCGGCGGAGCCGAACCACACAAAAGGAGCAGGACATGGCTCAGAGCGAGCAGGAGATCCTCGCGGGTCTCGCAGAGATCGTCAACGAGGAGACCGGACTCGACCCCGAGACCGTGCAGAGCGACAAGGCGTTCACCGACGACCTCGACATCGACTCGCTGTCGATGATGACGATCGTCGTCAACGCCGAGGAGAAGTTCGGCGTGCGCATCCCCGACGACGAGGTCAAGAACCTCCGCACCGTCGGCGACGCCGTCTCGTTCATCCAGTCCAACCAGAGCTGAGCCCCCTCGACCTATTGCGCTTTCGTGCCGGACCCGGGTCGGTCCGCCGCCCGCTGAGGCGCACGAAGGCGCAATAGGTCGGGACTCGCCCTACGCCAAGGAGACAGCCACACATGAGCACCGAACGTCGCGTCGTCGTCACCGGTCTCGGAGCCACCACCCCGCTCGGTGGAACCATCACCGAGACGTGGGACGCGATCCTCGCCGGCACCCCCGGCGCGCGCCCGCTGCCCCAGGAGTGGGTCGAGCAGTACGACCTGCCCGTGACCTTCGCCGCTTCGATCCACACCTCGCCCGAAGAGGTGCTCGCCAAGGTCGAGTGCCGCCGGATGGACCCGAGCGCGCAGTACGCCATGGTGGCCTCCCGTGAGGCGTGGTCCGACGCGGGCACGCCCGAGGTCGACCCCGAGCGCTTCATGGTCGCCATCGGTTCGGGCATGGGTGGTGTCACCACCCTCCTGACGCAGTGGGACAACCTGCGGGAGAAGGGCGTACGACGCGTCTTCCCGCTCACCGTCCCGATGATCATGCCCAACAGCAGCAGCGGCAACGTCTCGCTTGCCCTCGGAGCCCGCGCCGGCGCCCACACCTCGGTGTCGGCCTGCGCCTCCGGCGCCGAGGCCATGGGCTTCGCCGTGGACCAGATCCGCGCCGGACGCGCCGACATCGTGATCGCCGGAGGCACCGAGGCCGCGATCCACCCGCTGCCCTTCGCCGGCTTCGCGCAGATGCAGGCACTCTCGACCCGCAACGACGACCCGGGCGCGGCATCGCGTCCCTATGACACCGGCCGCGACGGCTTCGTCATGGGCGAAGGTGCTGCCGTCATCGTCCTCGAGTCCGAGGAGCACGCCAAGGCTCGCGGCGCACGCATCTATGCCGAGCTCGCCCCCGCCGGTATGTCGTCGGACGCGCACCACATCACCGCCCCCGAACCCGAAGGTGCCGGCGCCTCCCGCGCCATGCGTGAGGCCGTGCAGCTCGCAGGTCTGACGCCCCAGGACATCGTCCACATCAACGCGCACGCGACCTCGACCCCCGTGGGCGACGTAGCGGAGGCCAACGCGATCCGACGGGCCTTCGGGGATGCGACCGACGGGATGTGTGTCAGCGGCACCAAGTCGATGACCGGTCACCTGCTCGGTGCTGCCGGCGCCCTCGAGGCGCTCTTCACGATCCTCTCCGTGCACCACCGCATCGCCCCGGCGACGATCAACATCGAGAACCTCGACCCCGAGATCCACCTCGACGTCGTGCGTGGCGAGCACCGCACGCTCCCCGACGGAGACATCGCGGCACTCAACAACTCCTTCGGCTTCGGCGGTCACAACGTGGCTCTCGCCGTGAAGAGCGTCTGATGGCCCACCAGCCCAACGAGGCCTCGGCCACCGTCTCGACCGCGACCAAGCCCAAGCCGGATCGGGCCACCGACCCGCGCAACCCGCGCCTGCGCCTCACCGCGTACTTCGACGAGGGCTCGGTCGAGTTCATCTCCCCCGAGGACGACTCCGGCATGCTCGCCGCCGTCGGCACGTGCCAGGGCACGCGCGTCGTCGCCTTCTGCTCCGATGCGACGATCATGGGCGGTGCCATGGGTGTGGCCGGGTGCAAGGTCATCGTGGCGGCCTACGAACGCGCTCTCGCGGACGGCATACCCGTCGTCGGTATCTGGCACTCGGGAGGCGCACGCCTCCCGGAAGGCGTCGTCAGCCTCCACGCCGTCGGCGAGGTCTTCGCGATCATGACCCGCGCGTCGGGCAAGATCCCGCAGATCTCCGTCGTCATCGGCGCGGCTGCCGGTGGCGCCGCCTACGGGCCGGCACTCACCGACATCGTCATCCTCGCCCCCGAGGGACGCATCTTCGTCACCGGGCCGGACGTCGTCCGATCCGTCACGGGCGAGGCCGTCGACGCCCTCCGCCTCGGAGGCCCCGAGCCCCACGGTCGCCGCAGTGGCGTCGTCCACGTCGTCACCGAGTCGACCGAGCAGGCCTACGAGCGCGGACGTCAGCTCTGTTCCCTGCTCGCCGACCAGGGCACCCCGGACGTGTCTGCGGTCGAGGACTTCGACCTCGAGGAGACGTTCCCGGAGTCGGCCAAGCGCGCTTACGACGTCCACCCGGTCGTCGACAACGTCCTCGACAAGGACGCCGATTCCGTTGAGCTGCACCCGCGTTGGGCTCCCAACATCGTGACGAAGCTCGGCCGCATCGGCGGTCGCACGGTCGGTGTCATCGCCAACAACCCGATGCGCCTCGGTGGCTGCCTCGACTCCCCCAGCGCCGAGAAGGCCGCCCGGTTCGTCCGGATGTGTGACGCGTTCGGTGTGCCGCTCATCGTCCTCGTCGACGTGCCGGGCTACCTGCCGGGTGTCGGCCAGGAGTGGGACGGCGTCGTGCGACGCGGCGCCAAGCTGCTGCACGCGTTCGCCGAAGCGGTCGTGCCGCGCGTGACGCTCGTGACTCGCAAGACCTACGGCGGCGCCTACATCGCGATGAACTCGCGTTCACTCGGTGCCACCCGCGTCTTCGCCTGGCCGACGGCCCACGTCGCCGTCATGGGCTCGGTCGCGGCGATCCGCATCCTGCACCGTCGCCGCCTCGCCGAGGTCGACGACGCCGAGCGCGCAGCCGTCGAGCAGCAGCTCGCCGACGAGCACGACCGCCTGTCCGGAGGTCTGCCCCGCGCCGTGGAGATCGGCGTGGTCGACGAGATCGTCGAGCCGTCGGTGACCCGCTCGGCTCTGGCGAAGGCGATCGCCGAGGCTCCGCAGCGCCGCGGCGAACACGGCAACATCCCCCTCTGATCCCCTCGACTTCTTGCACCGTTGGGACCGTCATCGGGCGGGGCGCTGCCCACAACCCGGTCCCAACGGGGCAAGAAGTCGGCATGCGTGAGGCCCGCTCCCCCTGTACTGGAGCGGGCCTCGCGACGTGTGAAGGTGCCGGGTTCGGCAGTCGGTGTGTCAGCCGACCTTGTGCAGCCAGCGGACGGGAGCGCCGTCCCCGGCGTAGCGGAACGGCTCGAGCTCGGCGTCCCACTCGACACCGAGGACCTCTTCGAGCATCTCCTCGATGGCGTCGGGCGAACCCTGCGCGAGCTTGAGGATCTCCTTGAGCCGCTCCTCGTTGACGACCGCGTCACCGCTCGCGGACGTCGTCGCGTGGTGGATGCCCAGACGGGGCGTGTGCGACCAGCGCGAGCCGTCGCAGCCGGCGCTCGGGTTTTCGGTCACCTCGTAGCGCAGCCCCTGCCACCCGTTGAGGGTCGAGGCCAGGCGGGCACCGGTGCCCTGCTCCCCGATCCACGACCATTCGCCGCGCTGGTGCCCCGGCGCGGCTGGCTGCGGGGTCCACTCGATGGCCACGCGGGATCCGGTGGCCTTCTCCAGTGCCCACTGAATGTGCGGGCACAGCGCTGCTGGGGCGGAGTGGATGAACACCACTCCCCGGGTCGACACACGTCGCGTCGCGACAGACATCCTGGCCTCCTTCACGTGCAAGGGACGTCTTCCCCAACGCCGAAGCACGTGGTCGTTTCGGAGGCACAGATCTGTATGCCGGCCAGCTCGCTGTGAGGGCTCCTCACCTTCTCGGTGGGTTGCCACTGTTTGTCGCCCCACGAGCGAACTCATGACACGTGGAACTCATCATGCCGGATGAGCACCACGAACACCACGCGCGACACAAGACAACTTCCGCCCCGCCGGACACGGTCGTGGCTGGCCGCGTCCACATGGACCGGCGACCCGCAAGGAGTGGGGCGACTCGGGCTTGAACCGAGGACCGACGGATTATGAGTCGGTCAGCACCCATCCGGATAGGTCGCGAACCGGTCGGGCTCGTGCTCAGGAGTGCCGGGCTCGCCACTCGTCATGCGGCCCGGTCGCCGCCCGTGATGCGAGGCGGCGTAGCAACGCGTTAGCACGCCGCGCACTGCCCCCAGCTGCACTAGGGCCACTGTCGAGTACTACGAGCTCATGGCAGGGGCTCAGGGGGCGCGATAAAGAGGCGGGCCCAGCCCAGCGCACACGGCATACGGACGCCCCGCTCTCCTTGGGGAGGGCGGGCGCTTCTTTCATGCACGGCGTGAGTCGCTCCGGTAAGTCTTCACCTGTGGGTCGATCTACAGGCCCACTTTTCCCCAGCTGGAACCCAAGGCTGGGAGGGGCGCCCTCATCGTCTGCCGGTGGGGGCGTCTCCACGTCCGGGAGCCAGAACGCCCCCTCCTGCCCTTCGGGTCGGGAGGGGGCGTTCTCGCGTTAGGCGGTGGCGTGGTTGAAGAAGCGCGTCACGAAGGACTCGACGTACTCGTCCGAGCTGAGGCTTCCAAGTAGCGCGGTGCTCTCGACAGCGAAGACGAGTCGCTCGCCGAGAGCGTGCGCCAGTTGCTCGGCCTGCCCCTTCTCGATCTGCTGGTCTGCCCACAGCATCGCCTGCCGGTGGTTGTTGGCCAGCCACGCGGACAGCATCGCCTGAGTGGCGACGCCCAGCTTGTCCCGCCAAGGCCTGACCCGCGACATCAGGGCCACCCCCGTCGCAGGTCGGCACCCCATGATCGAGCCCAGGTCGACGGTCGCACACGACGCCATCGCCACGGCGGCCACGAGGCCGTGCATGCCCAGACCCGCCACTGCCGACGCGAAGGCGGTCTGCACGTCGTGGTCATCGGGCGCCCGCAGCAGCGCGTGTGTAAGTTCCCGAAGGTCGCTGTACGTCAGCCACATCTCGGGTTGCTGGAAGTCGCCGGGCTCGAACATCGACACACCCCTCCTCGCTCGAGGACGATCCTCGCTCACTCGAGCGTAGGGCCGCGTGATGACATACCCGGGCGGCATGCTCGAGTACACCCTCGCCGACTACGACCCGCTGATTGACGGGGACGAGGTCGAGTGGGCCCGGCGCCTCGACGAGCAGGGCTGGCGCACTTGGCACGGCACGGGTGTCCGGGTGAACGTCAACGGCCGGGGCGCGAAGTGCTGGAGCCTGCGTCGGAAGCCGAGCGCGCCACTGCAGTCACGCGGCGTCCCCGCGGCAGGTCGCACAACTGGCGAGGCCGTACGGGCTAGCCGACCCGATGGTCCTTGAATGCCGGGTGCGGATGGGTAGGCGGCGTCAGAACACGCTTCTCAGGCGAGGCTCAAGAAGAGTTTCTCCATGGCCGCGTGGTCCTCCTCGTTGATGCCGTCCGGTGCGGTGAGGCACTCGCGCAGGCCCGACGAGACGATCGCGAAGCCGGCCCGGTCGAGGGCCTTGTTGACGGCGGCGAGTTGTGTGACGACGTCCTTGCAGTCGCGGCCCTCCTCGATGAGGCGGATGACGCCGCCGAGCTGGCCCTGGGCGCGGCGCAGCCGGTTGATGACGGGCGCCATGTCGCCCTGATTAAGCGTGACCATGTCGGTCTCCTAGGGGTCGTGGGGTCTCAGCGCCCGAGGGCGTCGAGGACGGAGGTGAGTCGGATGCGAGCGTCAGCGGCGACGTCGGTGAGGGCCTCGTTGCCGGTCACGGCGACCATGGCGTCGGGGTCCATGGCCTCGACGACGGTGCTGCCGTCGTCGACCGAGCGGACCACGACGTTGCAGGGCAGGAGGACCCCGATAGAGGGCTCGGCGTCGAGCGCGGCGAGGGCCAGCGGTGGGCGGCAGGCCCCGAGGATCACCTGCGGCGGGAGGTCGGCGTCAAGCTTCTCCCTGAGGGTCGCCGCGAGGTCGATCTCGGTGAGGATGCCGAACCCTTGGTCGGCGAGAGCCGACCGAGTGGACTCGAGCACCTCGGGGAACGGGCGGTCGACGGTGGTGCTGATGGCGTGGGGCACGGCGAGCTCCTTCGTGGGGTCTGACGGACGTGAGGGTCGGACGGTCGTGGGGTCAGGCGGACTGGGGGGCTGCCGCGATCGAGGCGCGGACCTCGTCCATGTCGAGCGCCCGGACGCCGGCGATGACCTCGTCGAGCGCGCTGGCGGGCAGGGCACCCGGCTGGCTGAACACGAGGATCCCATCACGGAAGGCCATGAGCGTCGGGATGGAGGTGATACCCGCGGCAGCAACGAGGGTCTGCTCGGCCTCGGTGTCGACCTTGCCGAAGACGATGTCGGGGTGCTGGGTCGAGGCCGCCTCGAAGACGGGCGCGAACTGCCGGCACGGGCCGCACCACGACGCCCAGAAGTCGACGAGGACGATGCCGCCCTCGCTGACGGTGGACTCGAAGTTCCCTGCGGTGAGGGTCTGGGTGGACATGAGGTGCTCCTCTGCTGATGCGTGTCGGGTGCGTGCGCGGGGCCCCGGGTCAAATACCCCATGGGGTATTTGACAAGGATACCCCCAGGGGTACTACGGTGGCAACCGTCCGGCATACCCCGCCCGGTATCCACCCCAGTGAAGAAGGCACCCGATGTCCGAGATCTCGCTCGAGCAGTTCGCCGCCACCGCGCCCGGCGCCGCCACCGTCATCGACGTCCGGCAGCCGCGGGAGTACGTCGATGGTCACGTGTCTGGATCGATCCTCATGCCGATGACGGAGCTGTCGTCGCGGCTGGCCGAGCTCGACCGCACGCGCCCCGTGCACGTCATCTGCGCGAGCGGCAACCGTTCCGGCGCCCTGGCCGACTTCCTTGCCGGCCTCGGCTTCGAGGCCCTGTCGGTCGCCGGCGGCGTCACCGCCTGGGCCGCCTCCGGGCGCCCGCTCGTTACCAGGGTTCGGCCGACCGCGCCCGCCCCGGCCGCTTCCTGACCTCCAGCCCACACCCTCCCAGATCCCCGTCCCACGGAAGGACTCCCCACTCGTGAGCACCACTCCCGTCATCGTCCCCATCGACACGCCGACCCTCGGCGACCGCTCCTACCTCGCCCACGACGGCTCGGTCGCGCTCGTCGTCGACCCCCAGCGCGACATCGACCGCGTCCTCGCCCTCGCCGACGAGGCCGGTGTCCGCATCGCGCACGTCTTCGAGACGCACATCCACAATGACTACCTCACCGGCGGACTCGCGCTCGCCGAGGCGACCGGCGCGGCCTACCACGTCAACGCCGCCGACGAGGTCTCCTATGCGCGCACCCCGATCAGCGACGGCGACGTCGTCGAGGTGTCGCCGAGCCTGCGGGTGCGCGCCATCGCGACGCCGGGTCACACGTTCACCCACCTCTCCTACGCGCTCGAGTCGGTGTCCGACGACGGCATCGAGGCCGTGGGCGTCTTCACCGGCGGCTCGCTCCTCTTCGGCGCGACCGGCCGCCCCGACCTCCTCGGCCACGAGCACACCTCCGACCTCGTGCACCACCAGTTCTCCTCCGCGCACCGCCTCGCCGACGAGCTGCCCGAGCACACCCACGTCCTTCCGACCCACGGCTTCGGCTCCTTCTGCTCGGCCGGGTCGACCGGTGACACGACGGCCTCGACCATCGGTGCGGAGAAGCGGCAGAACCCCGCCCTCACCCAGGACGAGGAGAAGTGGGTCGCCGACACCCTCGCCGGGCTCGACGCCTACCCCGCCTACTACGCGCACATGGCGCCGGGCAACAGCACCGGACCGTCCGCGCCCGACCTCTCGACGCCCGAGAGCGCCGACAAGGAGACGCTCGCGACGCGGATCGCCTCAGGGGAGTGGGTCGTCGACCTCCGCACCCGCACCGCCTTCGCCGCCGGTCACGTCACCGGGACGCTCAACTTCGGCGTCGACGGCCAGTTCGCGACCTACCTCGGCTGGATCATCCCGTGGGGCACCCCGCTCACCCTCCTCGGCGAGAGCCCCGAGCAGGTCGCCGAGGCTCAGCGCGAGCTCGTCCGCATCGGCATCGACCACCTCGAGGGTGCCGCGACCGGCTCCCCGCAGGACTGGACCGACGCGCCGCTCGGCTCGTTCGAGCGCGCGGTCTTCGCCGACCTCGCCCAAGTGCGCCACCACCGCGAGGTCTCCGTCCTCGACGTGCGCCGCACCTCGGAGTTCGACGAGGCCCACATCTCCGGCGCCGTCAACGTGCCGCTCCACGAGCTGCTCGACCGCGTCGACGAGGTCCCCTCCGGCGAGGTCTGGGTCCACTGCGCCGGTGGCTACCGCGCCTCCATCGCGGCCTCGGTCCTCGCTGCCCGCGGCGTCCACGTCGTGGCCGTCGACGACAGCTTCGACGAGGGCGCCAAGCCCTCCGGCCTGCCCATCGCCGCGGCCTGAGCGGCCGTACTCCTCCCCCTCGCCGCACCCCCGCAACCCCTCGGGTCCTCGACCCGTCGAGCCCCGAACCCCAGAACACCGAACAATCCGAACCCAAGGAGAAACCACTATGTGTCGTCCCGCCACCTGCAAGGTCTGCGGCAAGACCACCTGGGCCGGCTGCGGCCAGCACGTCGACCAGGTCATGGCCGGCGTCCCGCGCGGCGAGCGCTGCACCGGCCACACCGACGCGGAGAAGGCCGCCGCCTCGAGCGGCTCGCGGCTCGGCCGCTTCTTCGGCCGCGGCTGAGGCGTGTCACCGCTGCTCATCCCCCTCGGGCTCGTCATCGGCCTGGCGCTCGGAGCGCTGGGCGGCGGCGGCTCGATGCTCACCATCCCTGCCCTCGTCTACGTCCTCGGGCTGGAGCCGGGCACCGCGACGACGAGCTCGCTGCTCATTGTCGGCGCGACCTCGCTCATCGGTCTCGCCCCGCACCTCCGCGCCGGTCGCGTCCGCGTCGCACAGGGCCTGATGTTCGGTGCGCACGGGACGGCCGGTTCGTATGCCGGCTCGCTCCTCTCCTCCCACGTCGCACCTGCCGTGCTGCTCACCGCGTTCGCCGGGCTCATGCTCGTCGTCGCGACGGTCATGCTCGTCAGGTCCGTCCGCGGGCCGGGAAGCGGTGAGGGCGCCGACCTGTCGCGGGAGCCGATCGTCACGCTGCGACCGGTGACGTGCGCGTGCCCCAGGCTCGCGAAGCTGCTCGTCGCGGCGACCGCCGTCGGGCTGCTCACCGGGTTCTTCGGCGTCGGCGGCGGGTTCCTCCTCGTGCCCGCCCTCGTGCTGGCCCTGTCCTTCCCCATGCCCGTCGCCGTCGGAACCTCCCTGCTCGTCATCGCCATCAACAGCGCCACGGCACTGCTGTCCCGCGTGTCGACGATCGGGACCGACCTCGACTGGCCGCTCATCGCCGGGTTCACGGCCGCGGCGGTCGTCGGCAGCCTCGTCGGCGGCAAGGTCGCCGCCCGCATCCCGGCCAAGGTCCTGTCGCGCACGTTCGCCGGGCTTGTCCTGGCCGTCGCGGTCTACACCGCGGCGAACAGCGTCCCAGCGCTGCTCTGACCGCCCCCGTTCCGGCAGGTCCTCCTCCACTACCCCCTTCGATCCGGCCGCCCGGCCGGGTCGACCTCCGAGAAAGGTCCGCATGTCCTCCCTCACGACCCCCACGATCGACCAGCGCCCGTCGACCCACGGCCCCGCCGGCGTCGACCCGCACGACGTCAGGGAGTGGTTGGCCGCGGGCCGGGCCCCGCGGCTGCTCGACGTGCGCAGCCCCGCCGAGTTCGCGTCCGCGCACATCCCCGGCTCCTGGAACGTCCCCCTCGACCTGCTCCGCGAGCACCGCGACGAGCTGGGCGCCCACCTGGACGAGGAGGTCGTGCTCGTCTGCCGTTCCGGCGACCGCGCAACGCAGGCCGAGACCCTCCTTAGCTCCCGCGGTCCAGCGAACCTCCACGTCCTCGCCGGCGGCATCGCGGGCTGGGAGGCCGCCGGCGGCGAGCTCAGCCGCGGCCGCGAGACTTGGGAGCTCGAGCGCCAGGTGCGTCTCGTCGCCGGTGGCATCGTCCTCGCCGGTGTGCTCATGAGCACCGTCCTTCCGAAGGCAAAGTGGCTCTCCGGCGCCATCGGCGGCGGGCTCACCGTCGCCGCGCTCACGGACAGCTGCGCGATGGGCATGCTCCTCTCTCGGATGCCTTGGAACCGCCGCAGCGAGCCCGATGTCCAATCCGTCCTGCAGGCGCTCGCCGGCTGACGCGGGCTGGTGACGCTGCGCTGAGTGTGCGGCGACACCGGCAGTAGCCACGTCGAGCCGTCCGTCACCCAGATCGCTCAGGAGCGCGCGTCAGCTCACGTGGTCGACGTCGAACCGTTCGTCGCCTGATTCCGTTCGGCTAGCCGCTGCGCTGTGCGAGATGTCAACACCCCCTGGATGGTAGAAGTCGACCATGTGGCGCCGCCGCGTGCCGTTTCTATCCCGTCCTCAGTAAGGCGCTCTGCGATGCGGCGCAGCGTTGCCCCTCGTGCTCGCTCATCCACGATGCGTGCTACAACGCCTTCCGGGAGCGACGGGGGGCGGCCAACATGAATCCCTTCCGCTCGACGCTGGGCCATTCCCTCCCGAGTCCTCGCGCCGATGAGGTCCCTCTCGTACTCGGCGGCTGCCGCCAGCACATGGGCCGTGAACTTCCCCGCTGCGTCTTCGGTGTCGAGGTTGGGCGACAGGAGAACCAGACGCCACTTCTTGCGCTTCGCCCGAGCCAACAGACCAGCAAAGTCAGCCACAGAGCGTGAGAGACGATCCAGTCGGATCGCCACGAGTGCGTCCGCCGCACCCCGATCCAACCGATCCAGCGCGTCCGCCAAACCTGGGCGATTGAGGTCCTTCGCGCTGAAGCCCTCGTCGGCCACCAATTCGAAGTCCCAGCGGCACTACTGAAGCGCGGCGGCTTCGATCTCGTCGACGACCGCAAGGGCAATGTCACCGACGTGAAGCACAGCGGTGCGTCTGCCCCAGTCAGGCGGCGGCCAACAGCCTTGGCGGCGACCTACATGCACTTGGATTCATTCATGTACGGGCTGCTCTCAGGGGCCACGCATGGCCGCGTGTGGTTCATGCAGGGGCTTCAGGGGTCCCGGGACGACCTCGAACGCTTCTACCTACTACCTCTTCTGGACGTGTCGGATCGCGCTGTGGAGACGGCGTGCTGGCACGTGGGCCTCAAGCCGGACATATGGCTGAAAGAGACCCACTTCCGGCGCGTAGCCCTGCGTACGGATCTGGCGCAGTTCGCCGAGGGGTGGGAGACCTACGCGTCACGCCGCCGAAGCGGACGTGTTAGCAAATGGTTAGCACCCGACGGGTATGGGGCATCGTTCGGCGGTGTCTTTCGAGGCTCTGGCCTGCAGAGAGTTGAGTGGGGCGACTCGGGCTTGAACCGAGGACCGACGGATTATGAGTCCGCTGCTCTGACCGACTGAGCTACCGCCCCTGAAGCGGAGCCGAGCCTACCTGCGGGGGGCGAGCGGACGGCATACGCCATGGTTCGTCGCGGCAGGCGACGTTGCGAAAAGGTGTCGCATCGACGCAGAGCCACGTGACGGGGGCCACGTGCGGGTAGGTTTCCGTGCATGACAGAGCCCCTCGTCGTCCTCAAGGACGTCCAGAAGCACTTCGGCGACCTCCACGTCCTCAAGGACATCAACCTGGAGATCGGCAAGGGCGAGGTCGTCGTCGTCATCGGGCCCTCGGGTTCGGGCAAGTCGACGCTGTGCCGCGCGATCAACCGTCTCGAGACGATCGAGTCGGGCACCATCACGATCGACGGCAAGACCCTTCCCGAGGAGGGCAAGGCGCTCGCCCAACTCCGTGCGGACGTGGGCATGGTCTTCCAGTCGTTCAACCTGTTCGCGCACAAGACGATCCTCGACAACGTGACGCTCGGCCCGATCAAGGTGCGCAAGGTCAAGAAGGCCGACGCCGAGAAGCGCGCCATGGAGTTGCTCGAGCGGGTCGGCGTCGCACACCAGGCGCAGAAGTTCCCGGCGCAGCTGTCCGGCGGTCAGCAGCAGCGCGTCGCCATCGCCCGCTCGCTGGCGATGGACCCCAAGGTCATGCTCTTCGACGAGCCGACGTCCGCCCTCGACCCGGAGATGATCAACGAGGTCCTCGACGTCATGGTCAACCTCGCCAAGGAGGGCATGACGATGATCGTGGTCACCCACGAGATGGGCTTCGCCCGCAAGGCCGCCAACCGCGTCGTCTTCATGGCCGACGGCCAGATCGTCGAGGAGAACACCCCCGAGGAGTTCTTCACGAACCCCCAGAGCGATCGCGCCAAGGACTTCCTCGGCAAGATCCTCACCCACTGAACCCACGCTCCCGAACACCTGCGAGAACCCCAGCACTTCAACTGCTCCACACCACGGCACGCAGGGTGCCGCCATCACAGGAGGAACACCAGATGAATGCACGACGGATCGGCGCCATCGCCGCCACCGCCGCCCTCGCCCTCGGCCTCTCGGCCTGTGGCAGCTCCGATGACGGTGGCGACGCCGGCAGCGGTGGCGACAGCGGCAAGAAGCTCAAGATCGGCATCAAGTTCGACCAGCCCGGCCTCGGCCTGAAGAAGGGCACCGACGTCACCGGCTTCGACGTCGACATCGCGAAGTACGTCGCCAAGGAGCTCGGCACGTCCGAGGCCAACATCGAGTGGGTTCAGGCTCCCTCGCCCCAGCGCGAGACGCTCATCGAGACGGGTCAGGTCGACCTGATCTTCGCGACCTACTCGATCACCGACGCGCGCAAGGAGAAGGTCACCTTCGCCGGCCCGTACTTCATCGCCGGTCAGGACCTCCTCGTCCGCGCCGACGACGCCTCGATCACCGGCCCCGACTCCCTCACCGGCAAGAAGCTGTGCTCGGTCAAGGGTTCGACGTCCGCGCAGAAGGTCAAGGACAAGTACCCGGGCGTCCAGCTCCAGGAGTTCGCGACCTACTCCGAGTGCCTTCCGGCGCTCTCGACCGGAGGCGTCGACGCCCTCACGACGGACGACACGATCCTCGCCGGCTACGCGGCCCAGGCCGAGTACAAGGGCAAGTTCAAGGTCGTCGGCCAGCCGTTCTCCGAGGAGCGTTACGGCGTCGGCCTCAAGAAGGGCGACACCGCGACCTGCAACAAGGTGAACGACGCCCTCAAGAAGGCCTTCACCGACGGTGCCTGGCAGAAGGCGATCGACGACAACCTGGGCCCGGCGGGCTACAAGGCCGGCCCGGGCAACCCGCCCACCCCGGACGCCTGCGCCTGAGGCTCGTCACGCTTCGCAACCACGGCGTATGCCGTCCGCTACCTCACGAGGTGGGCGGACGGCATACGCATCCCCTTCCAGAGCCACTTGGAGGCTGATCCATGGGTGAGATCCTGAGGGACTACGACGTCCTCGGCGCCTTCTGGATGACGATCTACCTGACGTTCTTCTCGGCCATTGGCGCCCTGGTCATCGGCACGATCCTCGCCGTCATGCGGGTCTCACCCGTGAGCGTCCTGCGGGCTGCGGGCACCGCCTACGTCAACGTCATTCGCAACACTCCCCTGACGCTGATCCTCGTGTTCTGCTCGTTGGGCGTCCTCTACATCCTCGAGATCAACCTCGCCGACCCGCAGTCGCCGACCTCGATCCGTGACAACGCGATCCGCTGGGCCATCGTGGGCCTGTCCGTCTACCACGCGGCGTTCGTGTGCGAGGCGCTGCGCTCGGGCGTCAATACCGTCCCGCTGGGTCAGGCCGAGGCGGCCCGCGCGATCGGCCTCACGTTCGGCCAGTCGCTCACCCAGGTGATCATGCCGCAGGCCTTCCGGGGTGCGATCGCACCGCTCGGATCAGTCCTCATCGCGCTGACGAAGAACACGACGGTGGCGTCGATCATCGGCGTCGCGGAGGCGTCCGGCCTCATGAAGGAGATCATGGAGAACGAGACGGCATCGTTCGCGGTGTTCCTGCTCTTCGCCCTCGGCTTCGTCATCCTGACGCTCCCGACCGGCATGCTCTTCACGTGGATGTCGCAGCGCCTGGCGGTGAAGCGATGAGCACCCAGAACGTCCTCTTCGACGCCCCCGGCCCCAAGGCGCGGGCGCGCCACCTCGTCTTGACCGTTGTGGGTGGATTGATCGTCGCGGGCATCGCGGCGGCCGTCCTGTGGAAGTTCAACGAGCAGGGGCAGCTCGAAGGCCCCATGTGGCGTTCGCTGTTCACCGCTGACGTGTGGACGCAGTACCTCCTCCCCGGCCTGTGGGCGACGATCAAGGCGGCCGCGATCTCGATCGTCGGCGCGATGATCTTCGGCATCATCTTCGGCACCGGCCGCCTCTCCCACGTCGCGCCGATTCGCTGGTTCTGTGGCGTCGTGGTCGAGTTCTTCCGGGCAGTCCCGGTGCTGCTGATGATGTACTTCCTGTTCTCGTGGTTCGCCGTGCAGGCGTTCTTCGACGCGCAGTACTACCCCATCGCCGCCACCGTCATAGCGCTCACGCTCTACAACGGGTCGGTCATCGCCGAGCTCGTGCGCTCCGGTGTCTTCGGACTCCCCAAGGGCCAGCGCGAGGCCGGGCTCTCGGTGGGTCTGACCCGCTCGCAGTCACTGCGCTCGATCGAGCTCCCCCAAGCGCTGACGGCGATGCTTCCGGCACTCGTGAGCCAGCTCGTCGTGGTCCTCAAGGACAGCGCGCTCGGCTCGGCCCTGCCCTACATCGAGTTGCTGTCGCAGGTGAAGAACGTCGGCACGGCCTACGGCAACGTCATCCCCGCGTACATCCTCGGCGCAGCCCTGTTCATCCTCCTCAACTACGCCCTGACCTTCATCGCAGGGCGGATCGAGCGGCGGATCAACAAGCGCGGCAAGACCGCCGGCGGCACCGTCGCAGCTCCCCTGCCCGGCACGACGGCCGAGGACCCGACGACCTGACGAACCGCGTCAACCCCACGAGCGAAGGGCCCGGATCCAGATGGATCCGGGCCCTTCGTCAGTGCGCTCCCCCGGTTGGACTCGAACCAACAACCTGCCGATTAACAGTCGGCTGCTCTGCCAATTGAGCTACAGGGGAATGGCGCTCGCGGTGTTGCTGCGGCAGCGCGCTGCGCAACCTTAGCAAAGGGAGTGCCCCATCACGAAAACGAGGTCCCACCAGCGCTGCCGAGTGCCAGACGGGGCACATCTGACGCCTCTGGCACTCCCCCGACGGCCACGCACCGAGGCCGCGAGCTCAGCTGAGGCCGACCTGCTCGCGCAGCCGATCCAGCGCTGCCCGCGTCGTTTCGAGCACTCCCGGATCGGTCGACCGCACACCGCGGCCGAGGATCGTCTGCCCGAGCAGCGCCTGCGTCTCGAGGTCCTTGCGCACGACCACGCGCGCCTTCTGCCTGCCCCCGAGGTCGACCTCGTCGGACAGCACGACCGTGGCCTGCACCCGCTCGCGGAACACCTGCGGGAGGGTCGACGGAAGCTCGATCTCCCACACCGACGCCGGCGCGCGGTCGACCCACTGAACAGTGAGTCGACGGGTCTCGTCGTCCCACGAACCGGTGTCGACCATGTGCCACGGACGGTCGAGTTCCACGGAACCGGCCTCCGAGCCACCTCTCACGGCATACACATGTGTCTTCGTCGCGACGAGGTATGCCGTGGTGCGCGGTTCGCGCGCCACGCTCAGCACCTCAGCGGCTCGGCTTCCGAGAACCGCAGCGACCTCGTCCGGCACCTCTGGCCCGCGTCGACCCAGACGACCCAGCCTCATGACGTGAGCCGATCACGTAGGCGGGCGCGGTTCATCTCGAGCTCGATGAGTCGACGCGAGCGTTCACGGATGCCTTCCGGGTCGGGTTCTGGGGCGTTCTGCAGGCGGCGGATGGCGGCCGTCTCGTCGGCGATCTGACGGCTCAGGCCGGCGTCGTGCACGCCGATGACGAGGGACTCGAGGTAGCGCTGCGGCGGCAGGCCCGTCGCCGGGTCGACCCGGGTCGGGAGCGGCGCGACGGACAACTCGGCAAGGAGTCCGCGTACGGCCAGCGGAGCGGCTTCGGTCACCGCCGCCACCCACCGGGCCGTCGAGAGCAGACCGGCGTGGCCGGCGACCGTGCGGACACCGTCGAAGATCGCCACGTGCGCCGGTGCCGTGAATGCCGACGGCGGGATGGCGTCGATCGTCTCGGTCGTGAACCGAGTCGGATACTGCAGCAGCGCCTGGAGCAGCTGCCGCTCGGTGATGACCACAGGGTCGCGCAGGTTCGGTGCGGGCATCGCCGCAGCACCCTCGAGCGCGTTCGGTTCGGGCACCTCATCGGTCGACGCCGGTGTGCGATCCCGCCCGTGCCCCACGGATCCGTCCGGCCCGGCCTGGCTGGCGGCGCTGGCCTCGCGTGCGCTGATCCGCCCGGCTCGCTGGACCTCGTTGCGGACCTGCTCCACCTCGACGCCGAGCATGCCGGAGACGGTGCGGATGTACTCAGGCCGCAGCGAGGAGTCGCGGATGGAGTTGATGATCGGAGCCACAGCACGCATCGCCTGCACGCGACCCTCGGCGGTGTCGAGGTCGAAGCGCTTCATCGTCGTGCGCACGGCGAACTCGAACATCGGGACGGCGTCGTCCACGAGCGCCTTGACCGCCTCGTCACCGCGCGCCAACCGCAAATCGCACGGGTCCATGCCATCGGGCGCAACCGCCACGAACGACTGCGACGCCCACCGCTGGTCCTCACCGAACGCCTTCATCGCCGCCTTCTGCCCGGGGACGTCACCGTCGAACGTGAAGATCACCCGCGCCGGTGCACCGTCGACCTCGTCGCGCATGATCCGGCGCAGGATCTTGATGTGGTCGACGCCGAACGCGGTGCCACACGTCGCCACCGCCCCCTCGACGCCGGACAGGTGAGCAGCCATGACGTCGGTGTAGCCCTCGACGACGACGGCCCGACGCTCCCCGGAGATGGCCTTCTTGGCGAGGTCAAGCCCGTAGAGGACCTGGGACTTCTTGTAGATCGGGGTCTCGGACGTGTTGAGGTACTTCGCGGCGATCCGGTCGTCGTCGAAGATCCGGCGCGCGCCGAAGCCGACGGTGTCGCCGGTGACGTCGCGGATCGGCCAGACGAGTCGCCCGCGGAACCGGTCGTAGAGCCCCCGGCTCCCCCGCCCGGACAGCCCACCCGTGACCATCTCGTCCTCGGTGAACCCCTTTTCGCGCAGGTGCCGGGTGAGGTCCTCACCACCGCGCGGGGCGAAGCCGATGCCGAACTGCTTCGCGATGACCCCGTTGAAGCCACGCTCGCGCAGGTAGTCCCGCCCCTGACGGGCCTCGGCACGATCCACGAGTGCCGCGGCATAGAACTCCTCGGCCACCCGGTGCGCCTCGATGAGCCGCGAGCGCTTGCCGAGCCCGCCCTCGGAGCGCGGTCCCCCGCCCTCCTCGTAGCGCAGCTCCATCCCGATCTTGGCCGCGAGCCGCTCGACCGCCTCGGAGAACGTGAGGTGCTCGACCTTCTGCACGAACGAGATGACATCGCCGCCCTCTCCACAACCGAAGCAGTGATACGCCCCGACAGCCGGTCGCACGGTGAACGATGGCGTCTTCTCGTCGTGGAACGGACACAGCCCCTTGAGCGACCCGACGCCCCCCGGTCGCAGCGTCACGTGGTCCCGCACGACGTCCTCGATGGAGGAGCGCTCCTTGACGGTCTGGATGTCGTCAGCGTTGATCCGGCCCGCCACGCGTCATCCTCCCGTCATCGTCCGGTCCCGTTCCGTGAGAGTTCAGTATGCCGTCCGCCCGCCTTCGCGTTCACCGACTGTCCCCAGCCCGCTCCCGTTCCTTGTCGAAAACGGGCGACTCCGTTCGGCACAAGGAGTGACAAGCCCCCACAGGGCACCGGCACCCGGAAGGATCTGCACCATGCGCACCCTCATCGTCTCCGAGTTCATCAGCCTCGACGGTGTCGTCGAGTCGCCCGACTGGACCTTCGAGGTCGTTGAGTACGACGAGGCGGCCTACGCCATCAAGGGCCGCGAGCAGGAGGAGGCCGGATGCCTCCTGCTCGGCCGGCAGTCCTACGACGAGTTCGCTCCGGTCTGGCCGACGATGGAGGAGTTCGCCGACTACAACGCCATGCCGAAG
The DNA here is from genome assembly GCF_000768685.1 of Knoellia subterranea KCTC 19937. Taxonomy (GTDB): domain Bacteria; phylum Actinomycetota; class Actinomycetes; order Actinomycetales; family Dermatophilaceae; genus Knoellia; species Knoellia subterranea. The sequence goes on from NZ_AVPK01000001.1 coordinate 86,620, forward strand.
TACGTCGTCTCGTCCACCCTCGAGAACCCGGAGTGGAACAACACCACCGTGCTCCGCAGCCTCGATGAGGTGGCCGCGCTCAAGGAGTCGGACGAGCCCGGCACGATCCTCGTCCACGCCAGCGCGACGCTCGCTCAGGGCCTGGCCGAGGCCGGCCTGGTCGACCGATACCACCTGCTCGTCTACCCGGTCGTCCTCGGCACGGGCAAGCGTCTCTTCCCCACGGACAGCGAGTCGGCCCGCCAGAAGCTCTCCCTCGCGGAGCACGCCGTCTATTCGAACGGCATCCAGCTCAACGTCCTCGACGTCGTCCGCTGACGCGCCGCGCGCCCACTACACCCCGATGTCGGGTCAGCACCACTGACGGTGCAGCTCCAGGGCGCGCACGTCGGTGAGCGAGGCGACCTGGTCGACCACGACGCGCAGCGCCTCGCCGTCAGTTGCCGCTGCCTCGTGATCGGCGAGCAGCTCGGGATCCAGCCGTGAGGGGTCGCAACGGTAGGCCTCGACGAGGTCGCCGATGACGTCACGCTCAGCCGCCTGCACCTCGACGCGGTCCTGGGCATTCATCACGAAGTGCGCTGCCGTCGCCTTGAGCACGGCACACTCGGCGCGGGTGTCGTCGGGCACGACGAGGTCCGCGTCGTGACGGCTGAGGTCGCCGGGGCCGTGCCGTTCGCGTGTCGCCGCCTCGACGGCCTGCACGAAACGGCCGATGAGCCGTGAGGTCATGTCCTTGAGACGCGCGAGGTCCACGCGCGTTCCTGTGTATGCCGTCGGCACCGTGCCCGTGGCCAGCACCCGTTCCAGCGCAGCACCGAGGGCGTCGCGGCTGAGGTCCGTGGCATAGGAGGCGACGGCGACCGAGAGCACGGCGTCCGTGTCCACGGCATCACGAAGCAGCCGCGGGTCGAGACGTCCGGAGGCGATGGCGTCCTCGACGTCGTGCACGGAGTAGGCGACGTCGTCGGACCAGTCCATGACCTCGGCCTCGAAGCTCCGTTGCCCCTCCGGCGCACCCTCACGGAACCACTCGAAAACCGGAAGGTCACCGGCATACACGCCGAATTTTGGTGTGGGAGAAGGTGACTCGCCGCGGGCCCAGGGGTACTTCGTCGTCGCATCCAACGAGGCCCGGGTGAGGTTGAGTCCGGCCGGGCGACCGTCTGCGTGGAAGCGCTTGGGTTCGAGCCGGGTGAGGATCCGCAGCGTCTGCGCGTTGCCCTCGAACCCGCCGATCTCCGCGGCGATGGCGTTGAGGGCCGTCTCACCGTTGTGTCCGAAGGGCGGGTGCCCAAGGTCGTGCGCGAGGCACGCGGTGTCGACGACGTCGGCGTTGCAACCGAGCGCGGCTCCGAACTCGCGACCGATCTGGGCGACCTCGAGGCTGTGGGTGAGTCGGTTGCGGACGAAGTCGTCGCTGCCGGGCTGGAGCACCTGGGTCTTGGCCGACAGCCGCCGGAGTGACGCCGAGTGGACGAGCCGCGCACGGTCGCGCGCGAAGTCGTCGCGGTCCGCACGCTTGTGGGCAGGGTCCTCGGCGACCCAGCGCTCACGGTCCCGGGCGGAGTACGTCACGTCCCGACCCTAGAGGGTCGGTGAGGCCAGCGAGCCGGCCACCGCCTCTACCGGGACGGAGGTCGGGTTGCTTCGCTGGCCGCCGCCGCGGCCCGCTCGACCCACTTGGGTTGATCGCCGTAGCGCTGGCTCGGGATGAGGCGACCGTTCGCGCACTCGTCGATGAGCTGCAGCAGGCGCTTCTCGCGGGTCTCCTCACGCTTGGCCGACACGACCCAGTTCTCGGCGACCTTGCGGTAGGAGGCGGTGGCCACCTCCCAGAACGCCGCGGCCGCAGGGTCGGCGAGCAACCGGGCGCGCTGGTCGTCACCGAGCTCCTGACGGGTCTCGTAGGAGTAGCCGCTCAGCTCGGGCTTGCGGCGCTCGAACGCTGCGAGACCTGCGGGAAGCATCTTCCCCTCCGCGGTGAGCCGCTCGACGTGGGCGATGTTGACGGCACTCCAGACACTCGTCGACTTGCGCGGCGTCCAGCGCTGGCGACGTGAGTCCTCGTCGATCCGCTGCGACACGCTGTCGATCCACCCGAAGCACAACGCCTCGGGCACCGCGTCCTCCCACGTGAGCCCGCGGTCGGGGACGTGCTTCTTGCGCAGTCCCATCCACAACTCGGTCGCGGTCTCGTGGTTGGCCTCGAGCCACCCGCGGAACTCGGCGGCATCGCGGAAGAAGGTCGCGGGACGCTCGGCGGAACCACCCGGCATACCGAAATCGGTCATGCGGGCAGTCTGTCAGCCGCCTGAGACAGAGAGCTCGGCGTGAGCGATCTGCTCGCGCTGAGCCTCGTCGAGGTCACGGGAGCGCAGCCAGTTCTCGGGGAGGGCGACGACGCGGGGTGAACCCGCGCGGCCACGCTGCCCCTCGGCAGGGTCACCGGGCCAGGGTGCGTCGAGGTCCATCGTGCCGATGAGATCGTCGAGGGCCTGGAGGCTGTCGACGAGGGCGAGCTGGTTGCGGACGGTGGAGCCGGCCGGGAAGCCCTTGAGGTACCACGCGATGTGCTTGCGTATGTCGCGGCAGCCGCGCAGCTCGTCGCCGTCGTAGAAATCCACGAGGTATGCCGCGTGACGGCGGAGCGTGTCCGTCACCTCCCGCAGGCTCGGCTGCACCCGCGCGGTCGTGCCGGCGAAGGCCGCCGCGAGATCGGTGAAGAGCCACGGCCGACCGAGGCATCCACGACCCACGACGACGCCGTCGCAGCCGGTCTCGGCGACCATGCGCAGTGCGTCCTCAGCGGACCAGATGTCGCCATTGCCGAGGACCGGCACGGTGGTCACGGCTTCTTTGAGGCGGGCGATGGCCGACCAGTCCGCCTGGCCCGAATACGCCTGTGCCGCAGTCCTTCCGTGCAGTGCGACGGCCGCCGCACCTTCGCCCTCGGCAATTCGACCGGCGTCGAGGTAAGTGATGTGGTCGGCGTCGATCCCGATGCGCATCTTGACCGTGACCGGCACGTTGTGGGGGCTGGCCTCACGCACGACGTTGCTGATGATTCCGCGGAAGAGCTCGGTCTTCCACGGCAGAGCCGCTCCCCCGCCCTTGCGGGTCACCTTGGGCACGGGGCACCCGAAGTTGAGGTCGATGTGGTCGGCGCGGTCCTCGGTGACGAGCATGCGGGCGGCGAGTCCTGCGGTGGCCGGGTCGACCGAGTAGAGCTGGACCGAGCGCGGGTGCTCCTCCGGACCGTGGCTGATGAGGCGCATCGTCTCCGGGGTGCGCTCGACGAGCGCCCGGGAGGTCACCATCTCGTTGACGTAGAGGCTCGTCGCACCACTCGCGCCGCCGAGATCCGCACCGGCAGAACCGGACTCACGGCACAGCCTGCGGAACGCCCTGTTCGTGATGCCGGCCATCGGCGCGAGGACGACGGGCGACTCGATGGTGTGGCGCCCGATCTGCAGCGGTGGCAGAACGGGCTTCGTGGCGGTGGCGGGTTCGCCGGTCAACGCGGTAGTCATGGCCCTTCAGTCTCTCACTGGTTGACTGGCGGCATGTCCACGCTGATCTCGCCTCCCGAACTGGCCGCCGCGATCGAGGCCGGGACCATCCGCGTCCTCGACGTGCAGTACTCCCTCGCGGGCGACGGACCTGCCCTGTATGCCGCGGCGCACGTCCCCGGGGCCCCTCACCTCGATCTCGACGCCGTTCTCGCCGGTCCGGCGGGTGCCGGGGGCCGCCACCCGCTCCCGGAGCCCTCGGTGATGCAGGCGGGGCTGCGTGCCCTCGGCGTCAACGACGGCGACGCGATCGTCGTCTACGACCAGTCGACGTCGCTCGCGGCGGCCCGGGCCTGGTGGACGCTGCGGTGGGTTGGCGTGACGGAGGTGCGGGTCCTCGACGGCGGACTCGCGGCCTGGCGGGCCTTCGGCGCCGAGGTCACCAGCGAGGTGCCTCGTCCCACGCCCGGCACGGTGACGGTGCGGCCGGGATCGGTTCCCGTCCTCGATGCCGAGGGTGCCGCGCGAACGGGGGCGGATGGCATACTCCTCGATTCCCGTGCGGGAGAAAGATTCCGGGGCGAGACGGAACCGATCGACCCGGTGGCCGGCCACATCCCTGGGGCACGCAACGCTCCCATGGCGGATCAGCTCGAGGCCGACGGACGGTTCCGGTCCTCCGATGAGCTGCGCGCCTACTTCGGGGGGTTGGGCGTGGACGGTTCGGCGGAGGTGGGAACGTACTGCGGGTCGGGTGTCACCGCGTCGCACACGGCTTTGGCTCTGCACCTTGCCGGGTTCGAGGCGACGCCCTACATCGGGTCGTGGAGCCACTGGATCACCGATCCGGAGCGGCCGGTGGCCACCGGACCGGCGGAGGGTTAGGGCGCCAGAGCCACGGTCGAGCCGGCACTGCCGGCAAGCGGACCGTCCTGCGAATTCGGAAGCAACGACACGCGCTGCAGAGCACCGGTGACGACGTTCCAGGCCAGCAGATGCCGCCCGTTCCACCGGATGAGGACGCGGTCGTTGTATGCCCAGCCGAGGACCTCGCAGCTGCCCACACTCTCGCCCTGGGCCCCCGACGCGGCCAGCAGGCGCGACGGCCGCGCACTGTCGACGTCGATCGTGAAGACGCCCTCGCGAGGCCCCGCACTGCGCACCTCGGCGATGCCGTTCACCGCCGCCTCACCGAGGAAGCCACAGGCGGCCAGCCGACCCACATCGTTGGTGAACGTGGCGCCCTCTGTCCCACCGAAAAGTCGTGGCCCGGTCTGGCTGCCCGTGGTCGCGCCTCGTTCATCGAAGTCGAGGATCCTCATCTCATCCGCCGCCCCGCTCTCGACCGCGTAGCGCCCCGGATAGGCGACCTGTGCGAGCCGCTCGACGGCCCCGGTCGACGGCGTGATGCGCCACCGTTGCGTCGCCGAGGCAGCGATGACATGGAGACCGTCGGGGCTCCACCCGCCCTGTTCGAGACGGCTGTCCGGGACGGCGAACGAGGTCACCTCACCCGTGAACGCATCGAGCACGAGGACCTTGTTCGGCTGGAAGAACACGACCTGGCGACGGTCGTCCGCGATCGCCGTCACCTCCAACGGCTCCGAGCTGTTGCCGTCCGGGTCGAGGTTGCGGACGAGCGGGATGCGGTCGACGAGAACGTAGGGTTCGGCGCCCATCGTCGGACGGAACAGAACGGCGCGCAGTCCCCCGTCGACGTGACGCAGCATCACCGCACGCACGGGTGCGGAACTGTTCCCGATCTCCGTCAGGGTCGGCATCGCCGTGTCCGGCCCGAAGTCGATGACCGGGGGCAGCCCGAGCTGGCCTCGCACGATGTCGTCGATCTCGGGAAGGCTCCACACCTGATCCGGCGTGGGCCCGACCTGCATCGTGACGTGGAACAGGTCGAAGGAGTTCGAGTTCCACTCGGCCGCAGCCGAGCCGGAGACCGACGGGCGAGGGCCGGGTCCGGGCTGTGCGTCCCCTCCGTCACGCCCCGGGAGAACGAATGCCCCCGCCACGACGATCGCCGCCACACCCACGACCGCGAGACCCTTCCTGCGTCTCTGCCGTCGCTTCTCGTCGGCGCGGACAGCGGCCGCCTGGACGAAGTCCTGCTCGGCGACGGGTGCTGCCAGGTCCTCGAGCAGTCCCGCGACGCCGCCGCTGAGGTGAGATCGAGTCCGGACCTGACCGACCGGAATACCCAGGATCTGCGCGGTCTCACCCTCGCTCCGGTGCTCGAAGTGCCGAAGCACCGCGACGGCACGGTCCTTGGGTGTCAGGCCCTCCAGCACCTTGCGCGCGTGGGCATCGCTGTGCCGCAACGACTTCGGCTCGTGATAGAGCGATCGGCGCACCTCGATGTCCGGCGACTCGTCCTTGAGGTGACTCCAGTGCAGGGCAAGGTCGGCGAAGGCGGAGCGGGTGTGCTCCTCGGCCTGCACGACATCACCGCACAGGAGGAAGGCCGCCCGCAGCAGTTCGTGCTGTCGTGCGCGCACGAACTCTTCGAAGTCGTCGCCGAGGGCGACCTTCGTGGACCGGGCCACGCCCCCAGTCTTCCCCACCGCACAGCGCTGTGTGCCCCATCGCGAGCCAGGGCTCGTGATGGGGCACACAAGGGGCGCCGCGGGTCAGTCCGAGACGCGTCGGAGCAGCTCGGTGAAGTCGGTGACCTCGTCGAAGCGGTCGGTGAAGCCCGCCTCGCGCTGCTCGTCGTCGGCCGGCAGGAAGCCCGCGTGGGCCGCACCGCCACCGAACCCTGCACCGAGGACCGCCGTGACGAGCTCAGCCGCGGCCCGGTCCACGCGGCGGTCGAGCCCGGTCGTCCCGAAGTCGTCCGTCGCCGCCATCACTCCGGTCGGCACGACCGACGCGTGGAGATAGCTGAACAGCGGCCGCATCGCGTGGTCGAGCATGAGCGAGTGCCGTGACGAGCCACCCGTCGCGGCCACGAGGACGGGCTTGCCCTCGAGCGCGTTGACGTCGAGGTTGTCGAAGAACGACTTGAACAACCCGCTGTAGGACCCCGAGAACACCGGCGTCACCGCGATGATCGCGTCGGCGCCGATGACCGTCTCGATGGCGGCCTTGAGGTCACCGGTCGGGAACCGCGTGAGCATCTGGTCGGCGATGGCACGAGCCAACGGCCGCAGCTCGATGACCTCGACCGTCGCCGCCTCGCCACGCGCGGTGACGTGCCGGTCGACGGCCTCGGTGAGGCGGTCGGTGAGCAGGCGCGTCGAGCTCGGCTCGGACAGGCCGGCGGTCACTGCGACGATGCGGCGCGTCATGTCAGGCCTCCACAGGGATTCCGTCGAGCGCGACGAGGCGCTCGGCGTGGCGGGGTGCCGTGGCCGGCACATGGGCGGGACGACGGGCGTCGGCGATCTTGCGCAGCTCGGGGACGACCTCGCCTCCGAGGATCTCGAGCTGCTCGAGGACCGTGTTCAGCGGCAGTCCCGCGTGGTCGATGAGGAACAGCTGGCGCTGGTAGTCACCGACGTGGTCGGCCATCGTGGCGTAGCGCTCGATGACCTGCTGCGGCGAGCCGACGGTCAGCGGGGTCTCGCGGGTGAACTCCTCGAGCGACGGGCCGTGTCCGTAGACCGGCGCGTTGTCGAAGTAGGGACGGAACTCACGCACCGCGTCCTGGCTGTTCTTGCGCATGAACACTTGACCACCGAGGCCGACGAAGGCCTGGTCGTGCTTGCCGTGGCCGTGGTGCTGGAAGCGGCGACGGTAGAGGTTGACCATCTGCTTGGTGTGCGACAGCGGCCAGAAGATGTTGTTGTGGAAGAAGCCGTCGCCGTAGTAGGCCGCCTGCTCGGCGATCTCTGGGCTGCGGATCGACCCGTGCCACACGAACGGCGGGATGCCGTCGAGCGGACGCGGCGTCGAGGTGAAGCCCTGGAGCGGCGTGCGGAACTTGCCCTGCCAGGTGACGTTCTCCTCGGTCCAGAGCTTGCGCAGGAGCGCGTAGTTCTCGACGGCGAGGTTGATGCCCTCGCGGATGTCCTTGCCGAACCAGGGGTAGACCGGGCCGGTGTTGCCGCGGCCCATCATGAGGTCCATGCGGCCGTCGGACAGGTGCTGGAGGTAGGCGTAGTCCTGCGCGATGCGCACCGGGTCGTTCGTCGTGATGAGGGTCGTCGACGTCGACAGGACGATCCGCTCTGTCTGCGCGGCGATGTTCGCGAGGAGGACCGGCGGGTTCGCGGGGGCGGCGAACGGCGGGTTGTGGTGCTCGCCGGTCGCGAAGACGTCGAGCCCGACCTCCTCCGCCTTCTTGGCGATGGCGACGGTGGCCTTGATGCGCTCGTTCTCCGAGGGCGTGTGGCCGGTGGTCGGGTCGGTCGTGACGTCCCCAACGGTGAAGATTCCGAACTCCATCGTGGTCACTCCTGTCGTTAGTAGTTGAATGTTCATCTACCTGAACAGGATAGCTGTCGGATCCATTCCCGGGGCGACCTGCCCGTATGCCGGCCGCGTCACTCGGGCGCGACCCGCACCCTGGCGATCCTGCGACCGTCCATCTCCAGCACCGTGAGCACGCGTCCGTCGACGGTGACCGAGTCCCCCACAGTTGGGATCCGTTGCAGGTGCTCGAGCACGAGGCCGGCGACGGTCGAATAGCGCTCGACCTCGAGCTCCGCACCGGTGACCTCGGCGAAGTCGGTGAGGGGCGTTGCGCCGTCGAACTCGTGGACGTCGTCGCCAGCACCCTCGGAGCGCGCTGCAAGTGCACCCGCGGGACCATCCTCGGCCGGGTCGTATTCGTCGCGGATCTCCCCCACGAGCTCCTCGACGATGTCCTCGAGCGTGACGATGCCATCGGTGCCGCCGTATTCGTCGACGACCAGGGCCATGTGCACGCCCTCGCGCATCTGGGTGAGGGCGGAGAGCACGCGTCCGCTGCTCGGCATGACGGTGATGTCGCGCACGAGCGGCGCGATCGTGCGACCCGCGTCGGCTCGACCAGCCTCGCCAGCCTCTTCACTCAGCAGGTCCCGCACATGGACGAACCCGACGACGTCGTCGACGGAGTGGTGGCGCGTCACCGGGAAGCGCGAGTGCGGCGTCGTCGCGATGACGGAGCGGGCCTGCTCGAGCGTCGTCGAGGTGTCGAGGAAGTCGACCTCGCCACGAGGGCGCATGACCTCTCGCAGGCTGCGGTCGGTGGCGGCGAAGACGTCCTGGAGGATCTGACGCTCGTCGGCCTCGAGGTCCTTGTGGTGCCCGACGAGGTGCTTGAGCTCGTCCTCGGTCATCTCGTCACCGGCCGCGTCGGGGTTGCCACCGAGGAGGCGCACGACGACGTTGGTCGACTTCGAGAGGAGCCAGATGACGGGTCGCATGAGCGTGGCGAACTTCGACAGCGGCGGTGCGACCGCCAGGGCGATGGGCCCGGGCCGCTGGAGCGCGAGTCGCTTGGGCACCAGCTCGCCGAAGACGAGGGACAGGTAGGCGATGAGCAGCGTCATCACGACCAGCGCGACGGTCTCCGAGGCACTCTCGGGCAGACCGACCTTCTCGAGCAGCGGTGCGACATCCGGGGCCAGGGTCGTCGCGCCATAGGCAGCCGAGAGGAAGCCGGCCACGGTCACGCCGATCTGGACAGCCGCGAGGAAGGTGTTGGGATCGCGCGCCAGCCCCGCGACCTTGGCGCCGCGCGACCCGGACTTCTCCAGGGCTCCGAGCTGAGTCTCCCGCAGGGACACGAGCGCCATCTCGGTCGCGGCGAAGACGCCACCGACGAGGACGAAGAGCAGCACCAGGCCGAAGGCGAGGGCGGTGTCCTGATTCACCGGACCCTCCCGCCGTCAGTCGTGGGCAGGGTCCGGATGGGTTTTCGGGGGCGATCCATGCCGAGGATCCTATGGACGTTTGCTGGCAGCGACCTGAGAGCGCGCCGAGTCGAGTCGCTTCTGGGCCGCGATGACGGCCTTGCGTGCGGCCCGTGCGGCGTCCTCTGCCGCCTCGAGGTCGGCCTGCGCCTGCGCCATCTCCGCCTCCGCCCCGGCCAGCTCCTGCTCGGCGGCCTGACGGGCCTTCTGCGCCGCCTTCGCCTCGGCCTTGGCCGCCTTCGCCGCCGCGACGGCCGCCGCCAGCTCCTCCTCGGTGAGCTCGTCCTCGTCGACCTCTGCCTCGGGTGAGGACTCGGGAGACTCGGGTTCCGCGTCGGACCGACCGCCGGGGAGGACGGACATGATCGACCCCGAGCTCGTCAGCCCCACCGCGCCGGACAGATCGACCTCGCCGAACCCGCTGTAGCTCAGCGCCCGCGTCAGCTGCCCCGAGGCCACGGCATCCGAGGCGCTCTCGTCCGCGAGCGCGGCGATGGCCGTCGCGCGCACCTCGTCCCGACCACTCGCGCTCAGAGCGGCGCCTGCCGCCGTGGCCACCTCCGCGACGCGTTCGACGTATGCCGTGATGGTTGCATCCCGCTCGCCCCTCACCGAGGTGAGGACGCTGGCATCCAGACGGGCCTGCGCGGCGCGCATTCGCGCGCCCAGCCCGACGAGGTCGGCGATGACGCCGCGGTCCTCGCGACTCGCCAGGTTCATGGCCCACGCCGTCACCGTGGGCTTGCGCAGCGCGAGGATCTCCTTCGCGGCTGCGGTCCCCTCCTTGGCACCGAGCTCCGCGGCCACCTCGGTCTTCGCCGAGGCGGCCAACGCCTTCCGCGACGCGACGAAGTCGGCCAGCGGGACGGCATACAGGCTTCTCGCTGCGTCAGCGACGATCCGCTGCACGAACTCCCCCGTGGTGTCGCGGCCCATGGGGTGACGATATCCGTGTCGGTCGTCGGGCCGACTACGCGTCGAGCTCGTCGGCGACGTCCGGCACCTCGCTCCAACCGGACCACACGTCGGACGCGGAGGACATCGTCGCCAAGGGGCGTCCCTGCTCCGCGCCGGCATCGGTGAACCAGACGGTGGACCCCCGTGCACCGAGAGCGTCCTTCAAAGCGAGGACGAACCGGGTCGCCTCGCCCTGGTCACCCTCGATGCCGAGGACGCGAGGATCGAGCATGAGGGTGAGCGACGTGCTGGCGATCTCGACATACCAATCACGGGTCAACGTCGAGCTCTGCGTGATGCGCGCAGGCTCCGGCCACAGGCTCCGCATTACGGCCACGACCTCCATGAGGTCGAACTCCATCGGCACCACGGAGAAGAGCATCTCTCCCGACACTGCACCCACCCTCAGCTTGCACGAACCAGCCCTGCTCCGATGATGCCAGAGCACGCGCCCCCGGCGGGACGGTCGCGGCGTCAGGCCGGGTCGGGCAGCGGCGGGTCGACCCGAACAGCACGCCGACGGAGTCCCCGGCCACCTACCGAGAGGTGCCACGCCCAGAGCAGGCAGCCGAGGACGATGAGCACGAGGCTGGTGACCGCAAGAGTGAGCACCGAGTCGGTGACGAGCGGCGTGAGGACTGCCGCGATGACGGCGTTGGTGGCCAACGGCATGACTCCCGCGACCGAGGCTGCGGCCCCGCGCATCTCCGGGAAGACGTCGAGGAGTGCCACCTGGATCGTCGGGAAGGCGACGCCGGTGCCGATCGCGATGAGGCTCTGCCCGATGACCGCCCACGGCAGGACCGGTCCGAAGGCGGCCGTGAGCCCGACATTGACCAGGGCCGCGGCGAGGGAGAACGCGAACGCACCTGCGACAAGGCGGTTCGTGCTGATCCGTCCCGCCATGCGGCCACTGATCCACGAGCCGAGGACGACGCCGCTGATCATCGGGACGAACAGCATCCAGAAGTCACCCTCCCCCTTGCCGAGGAGGTCGACGACGAAGATCGCGGCGCCGCCGATGTAGATGAACTGGCCGGCGAAGACGAGCGTGATCGCCCAGCTCATGCGCTCGAACCGTCCGCTCCGCGCGACGGTCGCGACGTCCCGCAGCATCGGACAGAGTCGCAGGGGGCGTCGGCGTTCCGGAGGGTGCGTCTCGGGAACGGTGACCAGGACGATGACGGCGACGATGACCGCGAAGATCCCCATGAACCAGAAGATCGTCGGCCACGGTCCGACGCCGAGGAGCAGCCCACCGACGACCGGCGCCACGGCTGGCGCGAGCCCGAAGATCATCATGACGTGGCTCATGACCCGTTGCGCCTCGACACCGTCGAAGAGGTCGCGGATGATCGTGCGCCCGATGATGGTCGACCCACCGGCCGAGAGTCCCTGGAGAACCCGGAAGACGAGGAGCACCTGGAGGTTCGGGGCGAGGGCACAGGCAACGCTCGCCACCGCGTAGGAGACGAGGGCACCGATGATGACGGGTTTGCGGCCGATGGCATCCGAGAGCGGCCCGTGGAACGGCGTCATCACGGCGAACGCCAGCATGTAGGCGCTGACGACGAGCTGCATCTCGTCGACCCCAACCCCGAACTCGCTGCGCATCTGCGCGAACGCCGGGAAGGGCGTGTCGATCGAGAACGGGCCGAGCATCGACATGCTCGCGAGGACGAGCGTCAACAGGAGGCCGGCATGACGGCGCGAGGCGCCCGCGGGGAATCCGCCGGGCGCCTCGCGTCCTGCCGTCACGGCAGATCCACTGTGGATGTGTTGGCCATCAGCACCCGAGGAGACGCTGGGCGAGGTAGCCCTCGACCTGGTCGAGCGCAACCCGCTCCTGCTGCATCGTGTCTCGCTCACGGATCGTGACCGCCTGGTCCTCGAGCGTGTCGAAGTCGACGGTGATGCAGAACGGCGTACCGATCTCGTCCTGGCGGCGGTAGCGCTTGCCGATGGCACCGGCGTCGTCGAAGTCGACGTTCCAGTTCTTGCGCAGGGTCGCGGCGAGGTCGCGCGCCTTGGGCGAGAGGTCGGCGTTGCGGCTCAGCGGCAGCACGGCGGCCTTGACCGGTGCGAGGCGGCGGTCGAGACGCAGGACGACGCGCTTGTCGACGCCACCCTTGGTGTTGGGCGCCTCGTCCTCGGCGTAGGCGTCGACGAGGAACGTCATGAGGCTGCGCGAGAGACCGGCCGCGGGCTCGATGACGTAGGGCGTGTAGCGCTCCCCCGTCGTCTGGTCGAAGTAGACGAGGTCGGTGCCGGAGTGCTTGCTGTGCGTCGACAGGTCGAAGTCGGTGCGGTTGGCGATGCCCTCGAGCTCACCCCACTCGGAGCCGGCGAAGTTGAAGCGGTACTCGATGTCGACGGTGCGCTTGGAGTAGTGCGACAGCTTGTCGGCCGGGTGCTCGTAGTGGCGCAGGTTCTCGGGGTTGATGCCGAGCTCGGTGTACCAGCGGGTGCGCTCGTCGATCCAGTACTGGAACCACTCGTCGTCCTCGCCGGGCTTGACGAAGAACTCCATCTCCATCTGCTCGAACTCACGCGTGCGGAAGATGAAGTTGCCCGGCGTGATCTCGTTGCGGAAGCTCTTGCCGGTCTGGGCGATGCCGAACGGCGGCTTCTTGCGCGACGTCTGCATGACGTTGAGGAAGTTGACGAAGATGCCCTGCGCCGTCTCCGGACGGAGGTAGTGCAGACCCGACTCGTCCTCGATCACGCCGAGGTGGGTCTTGAGCATCATGTTGAATTCGCGCGCCTCGGTCCACTCGCCGCGCGTGCCGCAGTTCGGGCAGGCGATGTCCGAGAGCGGGATCGAGTCGGGGTCGAGCTCGGGCTTGTCGGCGTTCTTCTTCGCGTTGGCCCTGGCCGCAATCGCTTCCTGCATGTGGTCGACGCGGAAGCGCTTGTGGCACGACAGGCACTCGGTCAGCGGGTCGGTGAAGGTGCCGACGTGGCCGGACGCGACCCACGTCTCGCGCGGCAGGATGATCGAGGAGTCGAGGCCCACGACGTCGTCGCGGCCGATGACCATGGCCTTCCACCACTGGCGGCGGATGTTCTCCTTGAGCTCGACGCCGAGGGGCCCGTAGTCCCACGCGGAGCGCGTACCGCCGTAGATCTCACCGCTCGGGAAGACGAAACCTCGGCGCTTGCAGAGGTTGACGACGGTATCGACGGTAGAGGTCTCCTTGGCCATGCGCGCAAGGTTACTGTCCGCGCGGCCGTGCTCTCGCATCGGTTTCGCTCAGCGGTGCGGCCTTCCGGGCCGGTCCCGTTCCCTTCGTCGGTCTGCCGTGTGCTCCCGTAGGCTGCCGCCTCGTGTCGTCCCTTCGCGAAACCTTCGAGCGCGCCAGCGCCCCGACCCTCCAGACCCTCGCCGGGCTCCCGCGCGCGGTCCCGTTCCTCCTCGTCCTGGGACTGATGCTCGCGGGCGTGATCATCCCCGGTTGGGGTTGGATCCTCGTCGCCATCGTGACGCTCTTCCTCCTGTGGCTGCTGCTGCTGGGTTGGCCGCGCCTGTCCGGTCCGGAACGGCTCATGCGCGTCGCCGTCGTCGCCATCGCCCTCGCGATCACGATCACCCAGGCCTTCCCCCGCTGACGACCGACTTATTGCGCTGGTGGGACAGGTACGCGTGTCCCACCAGCGCAATAAGTGGGAGCAGATCGGGTGCGCGTCGGACCGTGTTTGACAATCATTCTCATCTGAGTTGAGAATGATTGTCATGAAGCGTTCCGTCATTCCCTTCCTTGCCACCGCGGCCGCCGCCACCCTCGCCCTGACCGGCTGCTCCGGTTCGGCCGCGGAGAAGGCCGAGCAGGCGGACGGCAGGATCGGCGTGACCGCCGCGTTCTACCCGCTCCAGTACGCCCTCGAGCGGATCGGTGGGGACCACGTCCACGCCATGACCCTGACGAAGCCCGGTGCCGAACCCCACGACGTCGAGCTCACGCCCCGTGACGTCGCCGACCTCGGCAAGTCCTCCCTCGTCGTCTACGAAAAGGGCTTCCAACCTGCCGTGGACGACGCCGTCGGCAACCTCGACCCGGCGGCGGCAACGCTCGACGTCGCCACAGCAGTGGACCTGACGATCGAGGCCGCCGACGACGGGCATGATCACGCCGGCGAGGACCACGCCCACGAAGGTGTCGACCCCCACTTCTGGCTCGATCCGACCCGCTACGCCAAGGCCGTGACGGCGATCGCCACGAAACTGGCCGCGGTCGACCAGGCCAACGCGACGGCATACACCCAGAACGCGGCAGCGTTCGTCACCGAACTGACCGCCCTCGATGGCGAGTTCACCGCGGCACTGAAGAACTGCGCGAGTCGTGAGCTCGTGACCGGGCACGCGGCGTTCGCCTACCTCGCCGACCGCTACGACCTCCACCAGGAGGGGATCGCCGGCCTCTCCCCCGACGCCGAGCCCAATGCGGCGGCCATGAAGTCGATCGTCGAGCACGTCCGGGAGCACAAGGTGTCGACGGTCTACGCCGAGACGCTCGTCAGCAAGGACCTCACCGAGACGATCGCCAAGGAGACCGGGGCGACGGTGGCAGTCCTCGACCCACTCGAAGGACTGAGTGACGCCTCGGCCGGCACGAACTACCTTGAGGTCATGCGGTCAAACCTGGCGACCCTCAAGCAGGGGCAGGGGTGTTCGTGACGGACGCACCACTCATCGAGCTGCGGTCGGCGTCCTTCGGGTACACCGACCGCAAGGTCGTCGACTCGGTCAGCCTGACCCAAGGCGCCGGCGAGGTCATCGCACTCCTCGGCCCCAACGGTTCGGGCAAGACCACCCTCGTCAAGGGCCTGCTCGGCCTGTCCGAGCACCTCGGCGGCGAGGTGTCACTCTTCGGGACTCCCCTGGCGAAGTTCCGCGACCGGCCGCGCATCGGCTACGTGCCCCAACGCCACTCTCTGTCCGCGTCGGTCCGGGTCACCGTCCGCGAGATCGTCGAGACCGGGCGGCTTCCGCTGCGCCCGTGGTGGCGACCGGGCTCGGCCGCCGACGCCGCCGTCGTGGATGAAGCCCTCGACGCCGTGGCCCTGCGCGATCGCGAACGCGAGGACGTCGCTGCCCTCTCCGGTGGTCAACAGCGACGAGTCCTCATCGCGCGCGCTCTGGCCGCTCAGCCGGACGTGCTCCTCATGGACGAACCGACGGCGGGCGTCGACATCGCCAACCAGCGCATCCTCGCCGAGGTCCTCTCTGGGCTGGCCGACCGCGGCACGTCGATGCTCATCGTCACGCACGAACTCGCCGCGCTGAGCGGCGTCGTCACTCGCATCGTCTGCATGAACGCAGGGCATGTGGACTTTGACGGGACCCCCACGGCATACACCCGCGGGCACGAGGGGCACGAACTCGGGGACGCGCACCACCACTCCCCCTCGGCGGACGAACGCCGGCCCGGGCTCGCCGCACTCGTCACGGATCCACTGCCCAGCCGGGAGGTGCCCCGTGGGTGACCTGCTCTCCCTCGACTTCATGCGGCAGGCGCTCGTCGCCGCCGTCCTCGTCGGTCTCGCGGCACCGCTCGTCGGTGCCTTCCTCGTCCAGCGCCGGATGTCCCTCATCGGCGACGGCATCGGCCACGTGGCGCTCGCGGGTGTGGCGGTCGGACTCCTCACGGGGTCGATGCCCGTCTTCACGGCGCTCATCGCGGCCGTGGCCGCGGCTGTCGGTGTGGAACTCATCCGGATGGCCGGGCGGACCAGCGGAGACATCGCCCTGGCCGTCATGTTCTACGGTGGCATCGCCCTCGGCGTCGTCCTCATCTCCAAGTCCACGGCGTCCTCGGGCAACCTCACGGGCTACCTCTTCGGCGCAATCCTGACGACGAGCCGCACCGACATCGTCGTGTTCGCGGTGCTCGCCGTCGTCGTGGTCGGCGTGACCTGGGTTCTGCGACACCGCTTCTTTGCTGTCGCCAACGACGAGGAGTACGCCCGTGCCGTCGGCATGCCGGTCATGGGTTACAACATCGCACTCTCGGTGCTCACCGCCGTCACCGTCGTTGTGTCCATGCGCGTGGTCGGCCTGCTCCTCATCACGGCCCTCATGATCATCCCCAACGCCACCGCGCAACTCGTGTCCCGCAGCTTCCGCAGCGGCCTCCTCTGGGCCTCCGTCATCGGCGTCGCCTCCAGCGTGAGCGGCGTGATCGTCTCGTTCTATGCCGAAACCCCCTCCGGCGGAACGATCGTGCTCCTCGCGATCGGCGCCTTCCTCGTGGCAAGCGTCGTGAGCGGCCTCGTCACGCGAGCCCGGCGCGCGGCACACGAGCGGGCCGAACGCCACGAGCACGAGCACGGACCCGTGTGCGGGCACCCGGCCATCCCCCACGAGGACCACGTCGACTACCTGCACGACGGTCACCGGCACGCTGCGCACGGCGACCACTACGACGAACACTCACCCCACGGGTCACCACACGACTCACCCGACTCCGCCGACGCCACGACTCACAGCGAGGAGGTCTCCAGATGACTTCTCCCCCAACCGAATCCGCCTCTCGTCGACCCACGCGTCAGCGCGCGGCCCTCGCCGAACTCATGGCCGAGACGTCCGAGTTCCTGTCCGCGCAGGACCTCCACTCCAAGCTGCAGTCACGCGGCGACTCGGTCGGCCTGGCCACCGTCTATCGCAACCTTCAGGCGATGGCCGCCGACGGCGACGTGGACGTGCTGCGCACCGACGATGGCGAGTGCGTCTATCGCTCGTGCGCGACCGACGCTCACCACCACCACCTCGTGTGCCGCGAGTGCGGTCGCACGGTGGAGGTCGAGGGCCCGGCGGTCGAGAAGTGGGCGGCCGAGGTCGCTCGCGCCAATGGCTTCAGCGACGTGACCCACACGATCGAACTCTTCGGCACCTGCACGTCACACTGACAACCCGCCTCAGGTGGTGGGGGCGGCCTTGTCGACGGCGCCGCCGTAGCGACGCTCCCGGTCGGCGTAGATCTCGATGGCCCGCCACAGGTCTCGCCGGTCGAAGTCGGGCCACAGCGTGTCGAGGAAGACCATCTCGGCGTAGGCGCTCTGCCACAGGAGGAAGTTCGACGTGCGCTGCTCCCCCGACGACCGGATGAACAAGTCGACGTCGGGCATACCCTGCTCCGGCAGGTAGCGCGCCAACGCCTTGTCGTCGACGTTCTTGGGCTTGAGCCGTCCTCGGGCCACGTCCTCGGCCAGCGCCCGGGCAGCGTCACCGAGCTCGGCGCGGCCGCCGTAGTTGACGCAGAAATACAGCGTCAGCCCGGTGTTGTGCTTGGTCAGCTCCTCGGCGATCTCGAGCTCCTTGATGACCGAGCTCCACAACCGCGGCCGACGACCGACCCACCGCATCCGCACCCCCCACTCGTGCAGCTGGTCGCGCCGACGGCGGATGACGTCACGGTTGAAGCCCATGAGGAAGCGCACCTCCTCGGGCGAACGCTTCCAGTTCTCCGTGGAGAAGGCATAGGTCGACAGATGCGTCACCCCCGCCTCGATGGCTCCGGCCACGACGTCGAGCAGTGCGCCCTCGCCGGCCTCGTGCCCCTTGGTCCGCGGCAGCCCGCGCTGGTTGGCCCACCGGCCGTTGCCGTCCATGACGATGGCGACGTGGCCCGGCACCTGGGCCGGAGCAAGAGTGGGCGGCTGCGCGCCGGAGGGGTGCGGGAAGGGGCGGCTCGTCACCGCTCCACCATACGGAGGGAACGCACCCCGTGTTCGAGGTGCCACTGCAGGAACGCCGTCGTCATCCCGGCTCCCTCACGTCGGTGTCGCGGGTCGGACGCGTCGGCGACGAACCAGTCGCCGGCCAGTAGCGCAGCCAGCAACCGAAGCGTCTCCGGCGCGGGGGCACTCGAACCGGGCGGACGGCATACGGAACACACCGCTCCACCCGAGACGATGTGGAAGCCGCGGTGCGGACCCTCGGCACCACACTTCGCGCAGTCGTGGAAGCTCGGCGCCCAACCCGCAATCGCGAGCGCGCGCAAGAGATAGGCGTCGAGGACGAGCCGCGGGTCGTGCTCCTTGCCGGCGAGCGAACGCAGCGCCCCCGTGACGAGCAGGTACTGCTGCAGCGCCGGTTCGCGCTCCTCGGTGAGCCGGTCGCACGTCTCGAGGACGGCGTTCGCGGCGGTCCACGCGTCGTAGTCGCGCGCGACGACATCGCCCCACGACTCGACCGTCTCGGCCTGCGTCACGGTGTCGAGGTTGCGCCCCTCGTAGCACTGGAGGTCGACGAGCATCCCTGGCTCGAGCCTCGCACCGAAGCGCGACTTCGTGCGGCGCACCCCCTTGCCGACGGTGCGGACCTTGCCCATGCTGCGCGTGAGGACGGTGATGATCCGGTCTGCCTCACCCAGTTTGTGGGTGCGCAGCACGATCCCCTGGTCACGGTAGAGCGGCACCTCCCGATTGTCCCCCGCGGCTCTGACAATCCCGGTATGCCGGGCCGTCACCCGTCGATACCGTGTCGCCATGAGCTCTCGCGAACCGTTCTTCGAGCCGCCCCCGCCACCGGAGGACGAGGGCGTCACGGCGCGCACGTTCGCGAACCACCCGTGGTCCCCACCGATCAACGTCGTTCCCGTCGTTGTGCCTGTGCACGCCGACGTGGTGGCGACGCCATCCGTCGTGATCCGCGTGACCGACATCGCCGCCTACGACCGCGGCATGCTCGTCACCCTCGAAGGCTGGGTGCACCCTGACGTGGCGTCAGTGACGCAAGGTGCCTACGGCATGCACGAGATGCCGCGCGTGGGCCTGCTGCTCGAGGACGGGACGAGGCTGGGCGCCGGCGATCCGAGACACTCGCCCGATGTCGGGCCCGTCGAGTCGGGCACGGCGGAGCGGCCCGGCTTCGACATGTCCGGCGGTAGCTCGGGCGACCTGCGGTCGAGCCAGAGCTTCTGGGTCCACCCCATCCCTCGGGGAGGCGCCGAGGTCGTTGTTGCGTGGGAGATTCTCGATGTCCCCGAGACCTACCTGCCGCTCGACCTCGACGCCGTGCGCGAGATGTCGGCCGCGGCGCGCGAGCTCTGGCCTTTGCCCGACGTCACCGACATGGAGATGGGCTGGTTCGCCTACGCACCGCACGGCGGAGCGTCGGCCTACGGTTCGACCCTCGACCTGCAGCTGGACGACGAGCACGAAAGGTGAGCGGACGGCATACCGGAGAAGGCCCTAGAACACACGTTCGATTTACGCTACCGTCGAAGGCATGTCCGCAGCGCTGCAGCATTCGCTCTTCGACACGGCCGACACGATCGAGCTCGCGCCTCTCGCGCAGACCCGCACGACCCTGACGCGCGGAGCGTGGGTCGACTACCAGCCCGGCTGGCTGACCGGCGCCGACCTCCTCTTCGAGGAGTTGCATCGGGACGTGCCATGGCAGGCCGAGCGGCGGGAGATGTATGAACGGGTCGTCGACGTTCCTCGGCTCCTGAAGTTCTACGAGGCCGACGAACTGCTCCCCCATCCGATCCTCACCGAAGCGCGAATCACGTTGTCCCACAACTATGCCGGCGAGCTGGGTGAGCCGTTCGTCACCGCCGGCATGTGCCTCTATCGCGACGGACGCGACTCCGTCGCATGGCACGGGGATCGCATCGGGAGAGCCAAGGACCAGGACACCATGGTCGCGATCCTGTCGGTCGGGTCGCCGCGCTCGCTCATGCTCCGTCCTCGCGGCGGAGGCTCGTCGCTCGGGTTCTCGCTCGGGCACGGCGACCTCGTCGTCATGGGCGGGTCGTGCCAGCGGACCTGGGACCACGCCATCCCCAAGACGAGCAAGCCCGTCGGGCCACGGATCTCGATCCAGTTCCGGCCCCGCGGTATCCGCTGACACCCTCCACTTCTTGCCCCGCTGAGACACGCGGAACCGTCCGATGACACGAACCTGATCGCTGGACAGCACCCTGTCCAGTGCTGGGAGGATCGGTGCGTGACGGAGTCCCCCAACGACGGATCGGTCGAGGTCCGGCTGCTCACCGACATCGAGGAGATGCGCGCGGCAGACACCCTGCTGCGGGAGGTCTGGGGCGTCGGCCCGGGAGACGACCCGCCCTTCACCGTCGACACGATGCGGGCCCTGTCGCACACCGGCGGCTACGTGGCAGCGGCGTTCCTCGGCGACGAGATGGTCGGAGTTGCCGGTGGCTTCCACGCGATCTCCGGTCCGCTGCACTCACATGTTGCCGGCGTGCGACCAGGGCTGCAGGGCAGGGGAATTGGCCTCGCCATGAAGGAGCACCAGCGCCAGTGGGCGGGCGAACAGGGCATCGCCTCGGTGTCGTGGACCTATGACCCACTCATCCGGCGCAACGCGTGGTTCAACCTGGGCCGGCTCGGCGCGCGGGTGGTCGACTACATGCCCGAGTTCTATGGCGTCATCACCGACAGCATCAACGCGGGAGACCTCACCGATCGGGTCTATGTCGACTGGCCGGTCGTGGAGGCGCCTGCTCTCGAGTTGTCGCCGCTCGAATCGTTCGAGGCCGTGGTGCGCTCCGATGTCACCTCCGGCGCGGTCTCCCCCGCCGAGAACCCGGAGTCGTGGCCTGACCTCGTGCGGTGCGCCGTGCCCGAGGACATCGAGTCGTTGCGCCGGACCGACCCGGGCGCTGCGCGCGAGTGGCGGCTTGCGCTGCGTGCCGGACTCCACGGTGGGATGACTCACGGCTTCGAGGTGGTCGGCTTCGACCGCTCGGGCTGGTACCTCATGGCACGCACCGACGACCCCAAGGAAGGCTGACCCCGTGAAGATCCAGAGTGTCGAGCTCCGTGAGGTGGCCCTCCCCCTCGTGACACCGTTCCGCACCTCGGTCGGCAGTCAGGACGACCGCAACGCCCTGCTCGTCAAGGTGACGACTGCTGACGGCGCGGTCGGTTGGGGCGAGTGCGTGGCCGAGGACGACCCCTACTACTTCCCCGAGTACCTGTCAGGTGAGCGCGAGGTCATTCGCCGTTGGCTCGCGCCCACGCTCGCGGCCGAGACTGACCTGCGCTCGGCTCAGGTCCCCGGGCTCCTGGGTCCCCTGCGCGCGCACACGATGGCCAAGGCCGCCATCGAGATGGCTGTCCTCGATGCGGAGCTGCGCGACCTCGGTGTCTCCCTGGCCCAACACCTGGGGGCGGTTCATTCCTCCGTTCCCGTCGGCGTCTCGGTCGGCATCACGGACACCCTCGATGAGCTCCTGAAGCAGGTCGAGAACTATCTCGCCGAGGGCTACAGCCGGGTCAAGCTCAAGATCGAACCGGGCTGGGACCTCGAACCGGTGCGACTCGTCCGCGAGGCATTCGGCGACGACCTCGCCCTGCAGGTTGACGCGAACACGGCATACGGATTGGTCGACATCCCCCACCTTCGCCGCCTCGACGACTTCGGACTCGTCCTCATCGAACAGCCCTTCCAACCGGACGACCTCGACAGCCACGTCCGACTCGCCGCACGCATCGACACACCGGTCTGCCTCGACGAGTCGATCCGCTCCGCCCGCGATGCCGCGACAGCGCTGCGCATGGACGCGTGCTCGATCATCAACATCAAGCCCGGACGGGTCGGCGGCTACCTCGAATCACGACGGATCCACGACCTCTGCTCAGCCGTGGGTGTCCCGGTGTGGTGCGGCGGCATGCTCGAGACCGGACTGGGCAGGGCCGCCAACCTTGCTCTTGCGGCCCTGCCCGGTTTCACCCTGCCGGGTGACATTTCGGCGACTGCTCGCTACTACGAGCGGGACATCACGGCGGCGTTCGTCCTCGAGGACGGGCAGCTGCGCGTTCCCGACGGACCGGGAATCGGCATCCTGCCCGACCCCGATGCCCTCGAGGACGCGACCACCGCCGTGGAAACCCTGACCTTCTGACGTCCCGACCCCGGATGCCTCCGGGACCTTGACTCAGGCCGCGTCGCGCTCGGCCCGATTCACCGCGGACAGGACTGCGGTGAGCGAGGCGCGCACGATCGACGAGTGCATGCCGACACCCCAGAGGATGCGGTCGCCGACAGCACACTCGACATAGGCCGCGGCCTTCGCGTCGCCACCGGACGACAGTGCGTGCTCGGAGTAGTCGAGGACGCGCACGTCCACGCCGAGCGTCGACAGGGCATCGATGAACGCCGCGATCGGCCCATTGCCGGTGCCCTCGACGGTGATCTCCTCGCCGTGGTCCAGCATGACGGCGGTGATGTGGTCACGTCCGTCGTCGGCACTGACGAGGGTGTGGCTCACGGGCGTGAAGCGACCCCAGTCGTTGCGCCTGCCCGGCTTGGCCGGCAGGTACTCGTCGCGGAAGATCGACCACAGTTCCTTGGCCGTGATCTCGCCACCGTGCTCGTCGGCCCTGTGCTGGACGACCTGGCTGAACTCCACCTGGAGTCGGCGCGGCAGGTCGAGGCCGTGCTCGGACTTGAGCAGGTAGGCCGAGCCACCCTTGCCGGACTGGCTGTTGACGCGCACGACCGCCTCGTAGGAACGGCCGATGTCGTGCGGGTCGATCGGCAGGTACGGCACGCCCCAGTCGAGCTCGTTGATCGTCTTGCCGTCGGCCCTGCCGCGGCGCTCCATGTCCTCGAAGCCCTTCTTGATGGCGTCCTGGTGGGAGCCGGAGAAGGCCGTGTAGACGAGGTCGCCGCCCCACGGGTGCCGTTCGTGAACGGGCAGCTGGTTGCAGTACTCCACCGTGCGCCGGATCTCGGCCATGTCGGAGAAGTCGATCTGCGGGTCAATGCCCTGGCTGTAGAGGTTCATCCCCAGGGTGACGAGGCAGACGTTGCCGGTGCGTTCGCCGTTGCCGAACAGGCAGCCCTCGATGCGGTCCGCGCCGGCGAGGTAGCCGAGCTCGGCGGCGGCCACGCCCTCACCACGGTCATTGTGCGGATGCAGGCTGACGACAACGGATTCGCGGCGGTCGAGGTGGCGGATCATCCACTCGATCGAGTCCGCGTAGACGTTGGGAGTGGCCATCTCGACGGTCGCCGGCAGGTTGATGATCATCTTGTGGTCGGGCGTCGGGTCGATGACCTCGATGACCTGGTTGCAGACCTCGACGGCGAACTCGAGCTCGGTGCCGGTGTAGGACTCCGGCGAGTACTCGTAGTAGACGTCGGTCTCCGGGATCGTCTCCTCCAACTTGCGGCACAGCCGCGCACCCTGGAGGGCGATGTCGATGATCCCCTCCTTGGGCAGGTCGAAGACGACGCGCCGCTGCAGGACCGACGTGGAGTTGTAGAAGTGGACGATCGCCTGCTTGCTCCCACGAATGGCGTCGAAGGTCCGCTCGATGAGGTGGTCCCGGCACTGGGTGAGCACCTGGATCGTCACGTCGTCGGGGATGTGCCCGCCGTCGATGAGCTCGCGGCAGAAGTCGAAGTCGGTCTGGCTCGCACTCGGGAAGCCGACCTCGATCTCCTTGTAGCCCATGCGCACGAGGAGCTTGAACATGCGCATCTTGCGCTCGGAGTCCATCGGGTCGATCAGCGCCTGGTTGCCGTCACGCAGGTCAACCGCGCACCATCGCGGCGCCTTCGTCATGACCTGGTCGGGCCAGGTGCGGTCCGGCAGCCGGATGTCGATCTGCTCCTGGAACGGCACGTACTTCGTGGCCGGCATCCCGGACGTCTGCTGGGGGTGGATCATCTCTCGCCTCTCGTCGTGCGCTTCAAGTCTGTCAGCCGGTGCACAGCGGACTCCGCGACGAGGGGCGGCCGATCAGTCAGGCCCCGTCGCGGCAGCGAAGGAGGAGGCGTGAGAAACGCACGAGATCGAGTATGCCGTCCGCCCACCTCCCTGCCCACCTCCGGTCCGCACTGTGGTCACCGTCCCGGTGTCTCCCGCGCGCGACCTGTGGACAACCCGAGTGGCGGTTTGGCCGGGTTTGCCTAGACTCATCCGCAGTCCTTGATACCAACGGGTGGGGAAAAGAACCGTGCAGACGAACTACGGACGCGGCGCAGCCGTGCTATCCATCGCTGTCCTGCTGCTGAGCGGCTGCGGCGACAAGGACGAGCCGACACAGTCTGGTTCGTCGACCCCGACGACGTCCTCGTCAACGGCATCGGGAACGCCGCCGACCTCCGCCAGCCCGAGCGCGTCGGCCAGCCCGTCAACGAACCCGAGCATCCCGGCGGCGGCCCGCGAACGCACCGAAGCCGGTGCCATCGCCTTCCTCGAATTCTGGTTCGACGAGTTCAGCAGGGGCATGGTCGACCCTCAGAACGCACCTGACCTGTTCGCCATCTCGGACAAGGACTGCATCGGCTGCAAGAAGTCGCAGGACCTCATCACCGAGTACACCAAGGGCGGTTGGTCGGTCAAGCAGCCGGGGATGACCGTGGTCGAACCGGCGTTGGCGACCGACGTCAAGGCGGATCGGGTGATCATCAACTTCACCCTCGAGGAGATCTCCCAGCCGCTCTACCAGAACGGCAAGCTGACCAAGAACAAGGTTCCGGCGGCATCCATCAAGAAGGGCGCCGCTCTCAAGTGGGTGAACGACTCGTGGCAGGCGTTCGACTTCCAGAATCTCTGACGGGCATTGCCCTCGCGATCCTCCTCGCAGGAGCCACCGCCCTGCCCGCGGCTGCAGAGAGCACGGTGCCACCTGGCGGAGGCGCCGGCGTTCCAACCGGCGGAGGCGCGCGAGTCACGCTGACGCTGCAGGAGCTGCGGAAGGCGCGGGCCGATGCGGCGAAGGCGGTGGGCAAGCCCGGCCCCCGCTGGGAGTACAAGACGCGCATCAACTGCGCCGTCGGTGACCCCGACGCGAACTGTGACACCGCCGCGTCGGCCTGCACCAACGGCCAGCTCCAGGCCGTGGTCCTCCGCAGACTCGTCAACCCCGACGGCACCCCTGTGCCGGACGACCGGGGTATCTGGTCGGAGTGGGGCGTCACCTGCTTTCCGGACCTGCTGCCCGGCAACACCCTCCCGTCACTGGCCCAGATCCGGCAGGCGTTCCGGCAGGTCAACTTCACCAAGGGCGACCTGTCGATCCAACCCGTCGGCAACGTCACGCTCGTCAACCTCCCGACCTACTTCGAGGCCACCTGGCCCGAGGCCGGTGTCGGACCCGACGAGATCGACGCCTCGACGATCCTGGGCTACCGCCTCGAGATCCAGCCGATCGCGCGATCGGTCACCTACGTCTACGGCGACGGCAACACGAGTGGACCCACGACCTCGGTCGGCGGCTCCTACCCGGACGGCGACATCCGCTGGACCTACAAGCAGCCAGGAGTCATGGCCACCCGGCTCGACACGACCTACGGCGGTCGCTTCCGTCTCGAAGGTGGCGCGTGGATCACCATCCCCGGCACCGTCGAGGTCAAGGGCAGCCCGGTGAACCTCACCGTGCGCGAGGCCAAGGCCCGTCTCTACAACAACGGCTGATCCCGACCGCCACGCCTGGTCCGGACCCCGCCAACGACAGGTAGGTTGCCGACCATGATGATCCGCCCGGACACCCTGGCCGCGATCAAGGCGGGCGAGGTCGACCTCGCTTTCCGACGATGGGACCGCCCACGCGTGGTCGTCGGCACTCACCTCCGGACCCGCGTCGGCCTCCTCGAGGTGACGGCCGTCGAGCGAACGGCGGTCTCCCGCATCACGGCCGCCGAGGCTCGTCGAGCCGGCGCAAGCAGCCTCGCGGAGCTCAGGCGAATGCTCGAGGCCAAGGCTGACAAGCCGGTGTGGCGCGTCACCCTCCACCACGCGGGTGCTGACCCACGTGAGGCGCTGCGGACCTCACTCCCCGACGCCGACGAGGTGGCGACGATCAGCGCGCGACTCGACCGGCTCGACGCCGCCTCGGCCACCGGACCGTGGACCCGGGCAACACTCGACCTCATTGACCGCCGGCCTACGGTGCGCGCCCCTGACCTCGCTGCCGAAGTGGGTCGAGAGACGGCCGACTTCAAGAAGGACGTCCGCAAGCTCAAGGAGCTCGGACTCACCGAGTCCCTCGACATCGGTTATCGCCTTTCACCCCGTGGGGCGGCCTTCGTCGACGCCGAGTCCGGCACGCCGCGCACCGATCGGGAAGCCGCACCCGCAGGCACCCCGCTCCCCCGCATCGGCGCTCAGGCGTCGAAAGCCCTTCGCGCAGAGGGCATCTGGACGGTCGAGCAACTTCGCTACCGCCGCGAAGCGGACCTCGCGTCCCTGCCCGGGGTTGGTCCGATCGCCATCCGCTTCCTCCGTGAGGCGTTGGCCGAGCGCGGCTGGTCCTTCACCGGCTGAGCCCGAGTGAGTGTGCACTCAGTGTCGGAGATGTGGGCCTTCGCAGCCGAGGGAAGCCCCGAATCCCCGACACCCGCTGAGGGCTTCGCGGCGGGAGTCAGCGACAGCGCACCGAGAGACAGGTGACGCAGCCCTCGAGCTTCTCGAACTCGCTGATGTCGACGGTCACGACCTCGTGTCCACGAGTCCGCAGCAGCTCCGCCGTGCGCGGCGCACTCGCCGCCATCAGCAGCACGTTGTCGTCGAGCAGCACGACGTGCGCACCACCCTCCTCCGGCATCCCCTCATAGCTCGGAAACGCGCCCGGCCAGTCCACGACCGGATCCCACCCGATGACCGTTTCGTCGGGCAGAGCAGTCACCGCGGACTTGAGATGCAGTGCTCGCTCGACCGTCACGGCCTGAGTCTTCAGACCCACCGACGCGAAGTGCCCCGCGAGTTGCTGGATCCCGGCACCGTTCGTGCGGCCACCCAACCCGACGTATGCCGTCCCGCCCACCTTGAGGACGTCGCCGCCATCGAGGGTGCCCGGATCCTGGATCCGCTCGATCCGGTAGCCCAGGTCGCGGACCACGCCCTCGACGGCAGCTACCTCTGGTTTGCGTTCTGCCGCACCGGGATTCGTCAGCACTGCAAGATCGCCGGCCACCACGACGGCGTCCTCGATGAACACAGCGTCCGGGCAGTCATCGGCCGGCGGGACCTCCGCAGTCTCCCAGCCGGCGGAACGCAAGCACCCGGCATACGCCTCCCATTGCTCCCGAGCCAGATCGAGATCGATCGCGGACTTCTCGAGGTGAGTCACGAGGCCGTCGGAGAGCCGGGGACCCGGGCGACGGATGAGGGCTGTTCGACGGGTCACGCGTCGACCCTACGACGGGTGAGTCGTCGTCAGGACCGGCGTCTCGTCGAGCTCGTCGATCGTGCGAGTGCCGGGGATCGGTGACCGGATGAGCCAGAGAATCGAGAGCGATCCGCCAACCGCCGCGAGCACCATGGTGGGCCCGAGACCCATCCATTCACCGAGGAACCCTCCGAGGATGGCACCCAACGGCCTGATCCCGTAGTTGATCGTGCTGAACGCCCCGACCACCCGGCTCCGGACGGCGTCCGGCGTGACGGCAGTCTGCAGCGCGTTGAGTGGGACGTCGAGCAGCATGACTCCGAACCCTGAGATGAACTCGACTCCGCCGAGCACGAGCATGCGCGCCCACACCGGCCCTCCGGCGAGAGGAAGCAGTGCGAAGGGCGCCGAAAAGAGCACGGCACCCACGCAGATCGTGCGACCGACGCCGATGGCACGGGTGACGCGACCGGCCAGAACCGCACCGAGGACACCGCCCGTCGCGCCGATCCCGAGCGCGAGGCCGATAGACCCGGCGGAGAGGCCGAGCTGCCGGCTGGCGAAGAGGATGAGGAGCGCTGCCGCGGCGAAGTTGAAGAAGTTGATCGTCGTGACGCACGCGAGCGACGCACGCAGGTAGGGGTGGCGCACGACGAGGCGCATCCCGTCGCGAGCACGCCGCAGCAAGCCGTCCTGTGCCTCGTCGACGGCACGGTCCTCGACCTTGACCCGCCCGATGAGCAGTGCGGAGGCGAGGAACGACAGCGCGTCGAGGACGAGTGCCACGGGTGCCGTGAGGACCTGGATGAGCGCACCTGCGAGCGCAGGCCCGCCGACGAACGACACCGATCGGGTGGAACTGAGCAGCCCGTTGGCCTCGACGAACTGCTCACGACGCACGAGCGAAACAAAGAAGCTCGGGTATGCCGTTTGGTAGAGCACCTGCCCCAGTCCCGCGAGCAGCGCGACGGCAAGGAGTTGGCCCATCGTCACCGCTCCGAGCCAGTGGGCCACGGGGAGGCTGAGGATGACGAGGGCACGGATCAGGTCGGCGATGACGAGCAGGCGGCGCTTGCGGACGTGGTGGTCGACCCAGGAGCCGATGAGCAGCGAGAGGATGTTCGGCGCCCAGACTGCGGCCGTGAGGACGCCGACCATGGGCGCGCTGGCGTGGAGTGTCGTCACCGCGATGAACGGCAGCGCGAGCTCGGTCACCCGGTCCCCGAACTGCGAGATCCCCTGGCCAGCCCAATAGGTCGCGAAGCGGCGGTCCCGCCACAGGGGCGTCGTCGTCCGGGCGATCTCGGCGGTCATGACTCCTCCGTCGGATCACTCGGCGCGCCCTGAGCGTTCGGAGCGCTCGGCAGGACGTAGCGGAGCAGGCGAACCCGGCGGGCGCCTTCGGGGTCGCCCGCCCCTGCGGAAGAACCGGCAGCCTTGCGCAGGACGAACGGCGCCAGCAGCTCCTCGATGGCCGCTTCGACCTCCGCGAGTTCCTCGGCGGTCGCGACGATGGTGGTGTTGGACAGGCCCGCGGTGCGTCGCCACTCGTCCTCGAGCAGAGGCTCGACGTCACGCGCCCACTCGCGCGGCAGCGGATCGGCCTGGTCGAAGAGCACTCGCGACAGCAGGCTCGCCTCGGCCGCGCTGGCTTCCGTGGGCTCGAACCGGAAGCCGTTGCCCACGGCCTGCCACCACCGCTGTCTGCCGTCGGCACCTCCGCCGGGTGCGTCGACATCGCGCACGAGCCCGTGCTCGGCCAGGTGGCGGAGGTGCCAGCTCGTCACGGACGGCGTCGCCCCGACGAGCGGCGCCAACGCGGTGGCGGTGCTCGGCCCATGACCCTGCAACCGGCTGAGGATGGCGAGCCGCACGGGATGTGCGAGAGCTCGCATGCTCCGTGGGGTCAGCTCGACGTCGCCGTACGGATTGCCCATTGCTCTCGCCTCTTCGTCGCGGACAGACATTTATGAGAGAACACTCTCGAAAGAACACTCTCACACTTTCGGCACCGCGCGAGGTGGGCGAGCAAAAGCAGGCGACAGGACGGCATACGGTCGGGCACTCTCCTGCCATGGCACTTCCCGAAGGGCTCATCGCGCGCCCCCACTCCCCCGCCGACGCCCAGGCGGTCTGCGACCTCGTCGCAGCCACCGAGGTCGTCGACGCCGGCGAGGCCGCCATCGAACTCGAGGACATTCAGGGCGACTGGGCCCGCAGCAGTTTCGACCTCGCGACCGAGAGCATCGGCGTGTGGGACGGCGACCGCCTCGTCGGCGCTTCCGAGGTGTTCAAGGGCCGCCGCGCGGACGGTGGGGTCCACCCCGAGTATCGCGGCCGCGGCATCGGCACCTGGCTCGCCGGCTGGATGGAGGACTGCGCCCGAGCCCGCGGCTCACGCCTCGTCGGGCAGACCGTGCCGGGTGGGAGCAACGCGGAGGAGTTCTTCCGGGCGCGGGGCTATCGGGAGGGCTGGACCTCGTGGGTGCTCCAACTGCCCAAGGATCAGCGCATCGAGCCGCAGCCCCTCCCGGAGGGCTACGCCCTGCGCGAGTTCGCCGGTGGCAAGGACGGGCGCACCGCGTTCCAGCTCATCGAGGATGCCTTCAACGAGTGGCCCGACCGCGAACCATCGAGCTATGACGACTGGGCGCCTCGCGGACCGCTGCGGCCCGGGTTCGAGCCGTGGCAGATCCGCTTCGTCACCGACGCGACAGGCACGGACGTCGGCGTCTGCTACACGATCCTGTCCGATGCCACCGGCTACGTCGACGCCCTCGCCGTGCGTCGCGACCAGCGCGGACTGGGCCTTGCCAAAACCCTTCTCGCTGACGCCTTTTCACGCGCCCGCGAACGCGGCGCCACGGTCAGCGAACTCTCCACCGACTCCCGCACGGGTGCCCTCGGGCTGTACGAGCACGTCGGCATGCAGGTCACCGTGACATGGCGCCACTGGATGACCGACCTCTGACTCAGCGCCGACGGACGAGTTCCTCGGCGACCTGCACCGCGTTGAGGGCAGCACCCTTGCGGAGGTTGTCACCCACGACGAAGAGGACGAGCCCCTTGCCCTCGGGGGCAGCCTGGTCGGCGCGCACGCGGCCGACGAAGACCTCGTCACGACCGGCGGCCTCGAGCGGATTGGGGACGTCGGTGACGACGACACCCGGCGCCTTCGAGAGCAGCTCGAGGGCGCGCTCGGGCGAGATGTCGTCGGCGAACTCCGCGTGGATCGCGAGCGAGTGCCCGGTGAAGACCGGGACTCGGACGCAGGTGCCGGAGACGCGCAGGTCCGGGGCGTGCAGGATCTTGCGGGACTCGTTGCGGAGCTTCTGCTCCTCGTCGGTCTCGAGCGATCCGTCGTCGACGAGCGAGCCGGCGAGCGGCACGACGTTGAAGGCGACGGGCACGGCATACACGGCAGGGGCTGGAACGGCGACCGCACGCCCGTCGAGCGCGAGAGCGGCAGGCTCGCCCGCGGCATACGCACCGCGAAGCTGACCGTCGAGCTCCTGGACGCCCTTGCCACCGGAGCCCGAAACCGCTTGGTACGAGGCCACATTGAGACGAACCAGTCCAGCGACGTCGTGCAGCGGCTTGAGCACCGGCATCGCAGCCATCGTTGTGCAGTTCGGGTTCGCGACGATGCCCTTGGGGATCGTGTCGAGGTCGTCGGGGTTGACCTCGGCCACGACGAGCGGCACCTCGGGGTCACGACGCCACGCCGACGAGTTGTCAATGACGGTCGCACCGGCCTCGGCCACGCGCGGCGCCCAGACCTTGGAGGTCGAGCCACCGTTGGAGAAGAGGGCAATGTCGATGCCAGAGAAGTCGGCGGTCTCGGTGTCCTCGACCGTGATCTCGGTGCCCTTCCACGGCAGCGTCGTGCCGGCGGAACGCGCCGAGGCGAAGTAGCGGATCTCGTCGACCGGGAAGTCGCGCTCCTCGAGGAGCGCGCGCATCACGCCGCCGACCTGACCGGTTGCACCGAAGACACCAACTCGCATGCGCCGATTCTAGAGCCGCACCGCCCTCGCCCGGCTCTGACGACCACTCCGTGGGCGCCGACTCGGCGCGGCACCGCCCGGCACTTCTTGACGACGGACAGGCATCTGTCCGACGAAAAGGCACAGATCTCGATAACGGCACCCGATTCCCTACCAGTTGGTAACCAGAGCGGTCAGAGTGGCAGTGCGATCTGTTCGCACCGAGTGGCCTTCAACGAGGACGCCGCGACACCAGGAGGAAACACCGCACAAGAAGCGCATCATCACTCTCATGCTGGGTCTTCTCGCCACCGTCGCCCTGACGGTTGGCCTCACCACGAGCGCGTCAGCCGCTCCCAAGGCGAAGCACACGAGCACCACCCAGTCACCGCTGCTGCAACTCGGCACGGCCGTGGGTCTGTTCACGGTCACGGGCTTCGGCGGAACCGAGTTCGACACCACGACCGGGGCGATCACCTCGCCCGTCTCCAACAACGTCGAGGCCTCGCAGAAGGTCATTCAGCACGGCGGCATCACCCTCGCCAAGGCCGACGGCACGTCCCTGACCATCGAGAGCATCCAGTACGACCTCAAGGCCGGCCTCATCAGCGGAGTGATCGACGGTGAGCGCGTCACGCTCTACACCTCCGAGAGGACCTCCGACACCACGGCAAAGCTCTTTGTCCACCCCGAGGGCGGTGCCCCGCTGCGCGAGTTCGTCAACTTCTTCGGCCTCCCGGCCGACGGTTCGGAGTTCGGCACCGCCTCGCTGAGCTGACGCACCAACCACTCCCTGAACAACGTCGAGGGCCGCCCCAACCACTATTGGGGCGGCCCTCCGCGTTGCGTGGTCGATCAGACCTTCGCGTCCGCCGAACTGTCCACCGACTCGGTGGGGGTGGCACCGGGGAGAGTGACGAGCTCGCCCACGCCCTCACCGGGAGCCGCCTCCTCGTAGGTGAGGGTGAAGTCGTCCCCGTGCTCGGTGACGCCGGCGACCACGGCCTGCTCGACGGCAGCCACGGCATAGGCCCGGCGCACGACCAGCGGGTCCTGCGACAGGTCCTTCACGAGCGCCACGGCCAGGCCGACCATCACGAGGAGGAACGGCAGGGCCGCCACGATCGTGATGTTCTGAAGCCCGGACAGGGCGTCCGAACCACCGACGACCAGCATGACGGCGGCGACGGCACCAGTCGCGGCACCCCAGAAGATGACCGTCGGCCGGCTCGGCGCGAGGGTGCCTCGCTCCGAGAGCGTGCCCATGACGATCGAGGCGGCATCCGCACCGGACACGAAGAAGATCGCGACGAGGAGCATCACGACGATCGAGGTGATCGTCGACATCGGCATCGTCTCGAGCATCCCGAACAGGGTGGCCTCCGGCGTCTCGGCCCCGGCGAGGTCAGTGCCACCGCGCTGGGTGTCGATGCCCGCACCACCGAAGATCGCGAACCAGACGAGCGAGACGAGGCTCGGCACGAGCAGCACACCGGTGACGAACTGACGGACGGTGCGACCGCGCGAGATGCGCGCAATGAACATGCCGACGAAGGGCGTCCACGACACCCACCATGCCCAGTAGAAGATCGTCCAGCCGGAGAGCCAGGTCTGCATGGCGTCGCCGCCAGCGGCGTCCGTGCGGGCCGACATCATCGCGAGGTCCTGGAAGTAGGAGCCCACGGCGGTCGGGACGAGGTTGAGGATGAAGACGGTCGGGCCGACGACGAACACGAAGACGGCCAATGCGAGGGCCAGGACCATGTTGGTGTTGGACAGCCACTGGATGCCCTTGGAGACACCGGAGACCGCGGACAGGATGAAGCACAGGGTCAGCACGGTGATGATCGCGACGAGAACGCCATTGCCGGCGCGGCCGATGCCGCCGACGATCTCGAGGCCCGACCCGATCTGGAGTGCGCCGAGTCCGAGCGAGGCCGCGGACCCGAAGAGCGTCGCGAAGATCGCAAGGATGTCGATGACTCGACCGGCGGGACCGTTCGCGCGGCGCTCGCCCAGGAGCGGCGCGAAGGCCGAGCTGATGAGCAGCGAACGGCCGCGACGGAACACGCCGTAGCCCACGGCGAGCCCGACGACCGCATAGATCGCCCACGGGTGCAGCGTCCAGTGGAACAGTGTCGTCGCCATGGCCGTCTGGACGGCCTCGGGGTTGCCGGCCTCGCCGGTGCCGGGCGGCGGAGTCGCGAAGTGCGCAACCGGCTCGGAGACGCCATAGAACATCAGGCCGATGCCCATGCCGGCGGAGAACATCATGGCGATCCACGACACGGTCCGGAACTCGGGCTGCTCGTCGTCGCGGCCCAGCGGGATCCGACCAAACTTGCCGGCCGCCAGCCAGATGACGAAGACGACGAAGCCCGAGGCCACGAGGGAGAAGAGCCAGCCCATGTTGTGGACGACCCACGACAAGCTGTTGGACGAGGCCGTGCCGAGGGTCTCGGTGCTCAGGAAACCCCAGAGCACGAAGCCGATGGCGATGGCAGCCGTGACGCCGAAGACGACGGTGTCGAGCTTCTGCGGTGCATCCGCGGGGTGTTCCTCGACCGGGTTGTCGAGGGCGGGGTGGGGGGCCTCATCACGAAGCGGACCATCGAGGATCTCGCGCTCGCCCGCTGCATCTCCGGGGGCCGTGGGGCCGGTATTCATGAGTTTCTGGTTCACGGGTGATTCGGCGCGAACGCCGCTCCTTCGTTGTTCTCGTCAGTCACGTACGCGGCTCAGATGCCGCCAGCTTCAGGTTCTTGCAACCTGTCCACCATGCCGAACATGACGCTCGATCTCAACCTGAGGGGTGCAGGTGGGCGTCCTCACGGACGCGTCCAAAGACGGTGACGGACGCGGCGAACGACCATTCCGGTATGCCGTCCGCTCACCTTCGCGAGGTCAGAAACCCAGTCGTTGCAACTGTTTCGGGTCGCGCTGCCAGTCCTTGGCGATCTTGACGTGGAGGTCGAGGTGGATGCGCTGTCCGAGCAGTTTCTCGATCCCGGCCCGGGCCGTGGCACCGACTTCGCGCAGGCGCGATCCACCGCGGCCGATGATGATCGCCTTCTGGGACGAGCGCTCGACGAAGACGTTGACGCGCACGTCCATGAGGGGTTTGTCCGCGGGCCGGTCCTCGCGCTGGATCATCTCCTCGACGACGACCGCAAGCGAGTGGGGCAACTCGTCGCGCACTCCCTCGAGGGCGGCCTCGCGGACGAGTTCGGCGATCATCACGACGTGCGGTTCGTCGGTGAGGACGTCATCGGGATAGAGGGGGCCCGGCGACGGCGGCAGGTATTTCGCCAGGACGCTCGCGACCGTGTCGACCTGGTCCCCCTTGGTGGCGGAGCACGGGACGATCTCGGCCCAGTCCCCGAGCTGGTCGATGGCGATGAGGTGCTCGGCCAGGCGCTTGCGGTCGACCTTGTCCGACTTCGTCGCGAGGGCGACGACGGGGGTCCGCTTGGCCTGACGCAGTTCGGCGAGTTCGCGGGCGATGAACTGGTCACCCGGACCGATGCGCTGGTCCGACGGGAGGCAGAAGCCGACGACGTCGACATCGAGGAGCGTCTCGCGCACGAGGTCGTTGAGTCGCTCGCCGAGCAGGGTCCGGGGTTTGTGCAGGCCCGGGGTGTCGACGAGGACGATCTGGCTCGTCGGACTCGTGACGATGCCTCGGATCGTGTGCCGCGTCGTCTGCGGCTTGCTCGAGGTGATCGCGACCTTGTCGCCGACAAGGGCGTTGGTCAGGGTCGACTTGCCCGCGTTGGGTCGTCCCACCAGGCAGGCGAATCCCGCAACGTAGGGCGTGGCAGCGGTGTCATCAGTCATGGGAACTCCCGGAGTCGGCTGCCTGCATCATCTCGTGTGCGGCGGGGGCGATGCGTTCGACGATGACCGTCGCGATGCGGTGGCGTCGACCGGCCATCCGCTCGGCGGTGAGGCGCAGGCCGGCGACCTCGCACGTCGAACCGAGGATCGGGACACGGCCGATG
This sequence comes from Knoellia subterranea KCTC 19937, assembly GCF_000768685.1. Classification (GTDB taxonomy): domain Bacteria; phylum Actinomycetota; class Actinomycetes; order Actinomycetales; family Dermatophilaceae; genus Knoellia; species Knoellia subterranea. Next base: position 122,022 of record NZ_AVPK01000001.1, read on the forward strand.
GTCTTGCCGATGAGGCCACCCACGGTGTCGACCTCGTCCTCGTCGATCGTCACACCGAGTTCCTCGGCGAGGTCATCGATGTCCATCGTCGCGTCGACGCGCCAGCGCCCGTCGCCGAGATCCTCGAGATCGGGTGTCTCGCGGTCGTATTCGTCCGCAATCTCACCGACGATCTCCTCGATGATGTCCTCGATCGTCACCAGCCCGGCGGTTCCACCCCATTCGTCCACGACGAGGGCGAAGTGCGTCTGATCGCGCTGCATCTCCCGGAGCAGGGCATCGACCGGCTTGGACTCCGGGATGAACGGCATCGGCCGCATGAGCTCGGCGACCGGAGTGGTGGCGCTCGCCGGGTCGGCGGTGACTCGGCGCACGACGTCCTTGAAATAGAGGAGGCCGAGGACGTCGTCGGAGTCCTCTCCCGTCACCGGGATGCGTGAATAACCGCTGCGGAGAAAGAGATTCATCGCCTTGCGGGCTTCACGGTCGCCGTCGATCGTCACCATGTCGGTCCGCGGCACCATGACCTCACGGGCAACGGTGTCGCCCAGCTCGAAGACCGAGTGGATCATCTGGCGCTCCTCGGCCTCGATGACCGAGGACTCGCCGGCGAGGTCGACGAGGTCGCGCAGCTCGGACTCACTCTCGAACGGCCCGTCCCGATACCCGCGCCCAGGCGTGACCGCGTTGGCGAGGAGCACGAGGAGACGGGCCAGTGGCCCGAGGACGCGGCGAAGCCAGATCGCCACGGGTGCCGCGAGGAGCGAGACGCTGCTCGCGTGCTGCCCGCCGAGGGTGCGGGGCGAGACGCCCACGAGCGCGAAGGAAAGGACCGCGAGGATCGCGATGGCGATCAGGAGTGGCTTCCACGTGCCGTCGACCGTGCGGTGCACGGCCACGGTGACGAGGACGGCCGTCGTCATCTCGGCGATGACGCGGACGAATGCGAGGACGGAGAGATAGGCCGGTCCGTCGGCGACCACCGTGGCCAGCGATCGAGACCCGGCCCGTCCCTCGTCGAGCAGTTCCTGTGCGCGCACGCGGGACACGCGGTACAGCGCGGCCTCGGCGGCGGACAGGACGAAGGCGAGGACGAGTCCGAGGACGCTGATGACGACGAGTCTGGTCATCGCTCGGCCCTCCCGGGTCCCGACATCACGCGGACGTCGGGACTGGCTGGGTCAGGCACCGTTTCGGCCCCTCGTCGCCAGGAAGGTGAGGAGGAGCTGGCGCTGCAGCTCGAACATCTCCTTCTCCTCCTCGGGCTCGGCGTGGTCGTAGCCGAGGAGGTGCAGGATGCCGTGGGTCGTGAGGAGCAGAAGTTCCTCTTCGGTCGCGTGCCCTGCCGCGGCGGCCTGCTTCTCGGCCACGCTCGGGCACAGCACGATGTCTCCGAGGACGCCCTCCTCGGGGTCCTCGTCATCGCTGCCCGGGCGGAGTTCGTCCATCGGGAAGCTCATGACGTCGGTCGGCCCCGGCAGGTCCATCCACTGCACGTGGAGGGTCTCCATCGCCGCTTCGTCGACGAGCCGCAGACAGAGGTCGGCCTGCGGGTGGACCTTCATCTCGCCCATGACGTAACGGGCGCACGCGACGAGTTCGAGCTCGTCGAGCCGGAATTCGGTCTCGTTGAGGACGTCGATGCTCACGCGTCACCCTCCGTGTGCGTCACCTCGGCGACGGCGTCGCCACCATCTCGGGTATGCCGGGTGCTCGCCGGCGGCGTGCGGCGCACCCGTGTCGGTCGCTTCGGTCCGCCACCGTGCTGCTCCGCGTCCCACCGACCGTAGGCGTCGACGATCTCGCCGACGAGGCGGTGGCGCACAACGTCCTGAGCGGTGAGCTCGGCGAAGTGGATGTCCTCGACCTGGGTGAGGATGTCGCGAACGATGCGCAGCCCGCTCGTCGTCCCACCCGGCAGGTCGACCTGCGTGACGTCACCGGTCACGACCATCTTGGAGCCGAAGCCGAGGCGGGTGAGGAACATCTTCATCTGCTCGGGCGTGGTGTTCTGGGCCTCGTCGAGGATGACGAACGAGTCGTTGATCGATCGACCGCGCATGAACGCCAGGGGCGCGACCTCGATGGTGCCGGCTGCCATGAGCCGCGGGATCGAGTCCGGGTCGACCATGTCGTGCAGGGCGTCGTAGAGCGGCCGCAGATAGGGGTCGATCTTGTCGTTGAGGGTGCCCGGCAGGAAGCCGAGCCGCTCCCCCGCCTCGACGGCCGGTCGGGTGAGGATGATCCGGTTGACCTGCTTGGCCTGGAGCGCCGCAACGGCCTTGGCCATGGCGAGGTAGGTCTTGCCGGTGCCGGCGGGCCCGATGCCGAAGGTGATGGTGTGCTCGTCGATCGCCTCGACGTAGCGCTTCTGGCCCAGCGTCTTGGGCCGGATCGTCCGTCCGCGCGAGGACACGATGTTCATCGTGAGGACGTCGGCGGGCCGCTCCGTCGTCTGGGCTCGCAGCATCGCGATGGACCGGTCAACGGCATCGGCGTTGAGGGCCTGTCCACCTTCGATGACGGCGAGGAGCTCATCGATGACGCGCTCGACGAGGGCCACCTCCGCGCTCGTGCCGGAGATGTGGAACTCGTTGCCCCGCACGTGGATAGACGTCAGCGGGAACTGCCGCTCGATGGTGCGCAGCAACTCGTCCCTCGGGCCGAGCAGGGACACCATCTGCACGTCAGCGGGGATCGTGACGGTGTGGACGGGGAGGTGGGTCGAAGGTTCGCCCGACCTGGAGGTATGCGGTGCGTCTGTCATGTTGTCCCCCAGTCTACGGTTTCGCGTCAGCCGGGAGGCCATTGCATTGACCGGCCTCCGAGCACGTGCAGGTGCGCGTGGAAGACGGTCTGGCCCGCCTCGGCCCCGGTGTTGAAGACCAGCCGGTAGCCGCCGTCGAGGCCCTCGGCCGCGGCCACGTCCCTGGCGAGGCTCACGACGTCAGCCAGCTCCTCGGCGTGGACCGCGAGCGCACCGGCGTTCTCGACGTGCCGTTTGGGGACGACGAGGACGTGGGTCGGCGCCTGGGGGTTGATGTCGCGGAAGGCGAGGCTGCGGTCGGTCTCGGCGACGACGTCGGGCTCAATCTCGCGGGAAACGAACCGGCAGAAGAGGCAGTCGGACGGAGTCGGCGCTTCGGACATGCTCCGACAGTAAACCGATCACCGCCCCAGGGCGTCTCACCGGCGTGACAATGACACCCGTGGGAACCCGACGTGACGCTGCAGCACGTGCGGCCGCCGATGACGGCGTGTCGACCCTGTATGCCGTCCAGTGGCGTCCCATGGTTCGGCTCGCCTGGCTCTTCGTGCACGACGACCTCCTCGCCGAGGAGATCGCCCAGGATGCCTTCATCTCGCTCCATCGCAAGTGGAGCGACGTCCAGGAAGGCCGCGCGACGGCATACCTGCGGCAGTGCGTCGTCAACGGTGCGCGCTCCGCGCTGCGGCACCACAACGTCGAGCGGCGCTACCTCGATTCGCTGCGGGACTCCACGCGCCGACTCACGGCCGTCAGCGCCGAGGACTCCGTGATCGCCACCGCGGGTTCGGCCGATCTCTTCGCGCGTCTCCAGACCTTGCCCGACCGACAACGTGAGGTGCTCGTCCTGCGCTACTACCTCGACCTCAGCGAGGCCCAGATCGCCGAGACGCTCGGGATCGCTCCGGGGTCGGTCAAGGCCCACGCCCACCGGGGTCTCGCAGCCCTGCGCATCCAGATGGAGGAGCGGCCATGAGCACCCACCTCGACCCGTCCGACACCGAGCGCGAACTGCGCGAGGCACTCGCCACGCGGGCGCGGCAGATCCAGCCGTCCGACCGCTTGGACGCCATCCTGCACGAGGCCTCGGCGGTGGAGACGTCGCGTTCACGGGGTCCATGGCTGGCGGCCGCGGGCGTGGCCGCGGCGGCGGCGGTCGTGGCCGGCGTCGTGTGGGCCGCCCAACCCGACACCGACTCGACGCTGCCGGGCGGTACGTCGACACCGGCTCCCACGAGCCCGGGCGTCACCGAGCCGGCGCCCAGTCCGACAACCGGCGTCAGCACGCCTCCGCCCTCGACGTCCCCGAGCCAGAACAATCCGTCAGGGACGCCCGGCGAAACGGGCAATTCCGCTGTGGCACAGGCGATCTACCGCGTCGGCAGCAACGGTGGGGCGAGCGATCGGCCTGGGCTGGTGCGGGAGTACCGGTCCGTGACGATTCCTGCCTCGGAGGACGCTCGGGTCAAGAGCGCTGTGATCGAGGCGCTGACGCGCACCGACCTGTGGCGGGGTACGTCGCTGGTGGACTGGGACGTCACTCGGGACTCGATCACGTTGCGGCTCAGCGGCCCTGGCGCGGCGGCGCCCACTGTCGAGGCGGCGAGGTTGGCGGCATACGCCCTCGTCTGGACGGCACAAGGTGCAGTCGGCCGCGGGGACGTGCCCGTGTCGATCGTCCCCGCTGCCGGCGACACACTCCTCGGCCAGCTGGACTCCTCGAAGCCCTTCACGCGCGCCGCCACTCCCCCGGATGCGTTGGCCGACATCTGGATCGACACACCCTCCCCCGGAGCTGCCCTCAGCGCCGGTCGGGCCATCACCGTCCGCGGTCAGGCCGTCGCGTGGGAGGCCAACGTCGAGTGGGAGCTGCGGCGCGGATCGGACGTCGTCGACAACGGCTTCACCACGGCCTCGATCGGCGCCCCGTCACGCGGGACCTACTCCGTCGACCTCGGGCCGGTCGCGGCCGGGACCTACACCTTCCGGGCCTTCACGACGTCCATGGCCGACAGCTCGGTGATGTCGGAGCGCCTCGTCACCTTCACCGTGCGCTGACCCGCCGCCACCCTTGCCTTGTGCGTCTGAGGGCGAGCCCTGGCTCGCGCTCAGCCACACGGCAGGGCTCAGCGCCAGCGGGACGCGGCGCAGAGGACGGCCAGGGCGGCCGGGCCGGCGCTCGACGAGCGGAGCACGGTGTCGCCGAGGCGGACGACGCGACCACCGGCGGCACGCAGGGCCTCGAGCTCCTCCGGGGCGACGCCGCCCTCGGGGCCAACGATCACGAGGACGTCGCCGTCGGCGGGGAGCTGCTCGGCGGCCAGGGCGGCCAGCGGCTCGGTGGCGTCCTCGTGCAGGACGTAGGCCGTCGCCCCCGCCTCGATGCGGCGCACCAGATCCGCCGTCGTCGCCGTCTGCGCCAGGGCCGGGCGGCGGGCGCGACGGGACTGCTTGGTCGCCGCGACCAGCACCGCGTCCCACTTGCCGCGGGCCTTCTCGCCGCGCTCCCCGCGCCACTGGACGATGCTGCGACCGGCCTGCCACGGCACGACCTCGTCGACGCCCAACTCGGTCGCGGCCTCGATCGCCTGGTCGTCCCGGTCGCCCTTGGCGAGGGCCTGCACGAGTACGAACCGTGGCGACGACTCCGGCTGGTCCTCCACGGTCTCGGCACGCAGGCTGAGCCGGTCCTTCTCGACGGAGACCACCTCGCCGGTGACGACCCGGCCGGCGCCGTCGGCCAGCCGGAGTCGCTCACCCGGCTGGGTGCGCTTCACGGTGGCGGCGTGACGGCCCTCGGGCCCGTCGAGCACGACGACGTCGCCCTCGCGGATCCCATCGAGCGCACCCGCCGGGACGAGGTAGAGGTGCAGGCTCACGAGCGCCTCCCCGTGTTACCAGCCATGCGAGGTCAGCGGGCCTTGAACGCGTCGCGCAGCTTGCCGAAGATCGACCCGTCACCGGGGTCAGCAACGCGACCGGTCGGCTTCTCCTCGTTGCGCAGCCTGGCGAGCTGCCGGAGCAGGTCTTCCTGCTCGGCGTTGAGCTTCGTCGGCGTCTGCACCATCGCGTGGACGATGATGTCGCCGCGTCCCGAACCACGCAGGTGCGTCACGCCGAGACCGCGCAGGCGGATCTGCTCGCCCGACTGGATCCCGCTGCGCACCTCGAGGTCCTGCACGCCGTCGAACGTCTCGAAGGGGACGGTGGCACCGAGCGCGGCCGCCGTCATGGGCAGCTCGAGGGTCGCGTGGAGGTCGTCGCCCTGCCGCTGGAACCGGGGATCACGGCGCACCGCGACCTCGACGTAGAGGTCGCCCTGCGGGCCATTGCCCGGGCCGACCTCGCCCTCACCGGCGAGCTGGATGCGCGTGCCGGTGTCGACGCCGGCGGGGACGCGAATCGTCATCGTGCGGCGCGTCCGGACCCGACCGTCACCCGAGCACTCGTAGCACGGGCTCTCGATCACCTGGCCGGTCGCCTGGCAGTTGACGCAGGGACGCGACGTCATGACCTGGCCGAGGAAGCTGCGCTGCACCTGCTGAACGGATCCCTGCCCCTTGCAGACCTCGCACGTGCGCGTGCCGGTGCCGGGCTGGGTGCCGGCCCCGTGGCACGTGGAGCACCCCTCGGCGGTGTCGATCGTCAGTTCCTTCTCCGCGCCGAACACGGCATCGGCGAGGTCCAGGTCGAGGCGGACGAGAGCGTCCTGACCACGCGACTGGCGCGACCGCGGGCCGCGCCCCTGGGCCTGCCCGGCCCCCTGACCGAAGAAGGCGTCCATGACATCGCTGAACGAGAAGCCCTGCCCGAAACCGGCGGCTCCGGCGCCGCCATAGGGGTCGGAGCCCATGTCGTAGTTCTGCTTCTTCGCCGGGTCCGACAGCACGTCATAGGCCTGCGAGACCTTCTTGAACTGCTCCTCGGCCTCGGGGCCGGGGTTGACGTCGGGGTGGAGCTTGCGGGCGGCACGACGGTAGGCCTTCTTGATGTCGTCGGCGGTAGCGTCGCGGGCCACGCCGAGGTCGGCGTAGTAGTCGTTCACTGTGGTGGACGTCCTTCGTTGGAATCTGTTGCGGTCACACGGGTCAGGGGTTCAGCTGCGTCAGTCGGCGAGGATCCGGCTGACATAGGTCGCGACGGCACGCACGGCCGCCATCGTCGTCGGGTAGTCCATGCGTGTCGGTCCCACGACGCCCAGCCCGGCCACGAGGTCCGAGCCGGCGCCGTAGCCGGTCGTGACGAGTGAGGTCGACTGGAGCCCCGCGAAGGGATTCTCGGCGCCGATGCGCACCGCCACGGTGTCACCCTGCTCCGTCACCGTGCCCAGGAGCTTGAGGAGGACGACGTGCTCCTCCAGCGCCTCGAGCACTGGCCCGATCGACGTGGAGAAGTCCTCACCGGCGCGGATGAGATTGGACGTGCCGGCCAGCACGACTCGCTCCTCGCGCTGCTCGACGAGCACCTCCGTGAGCTCGGCGGCGATGGCGGCGAGCAGCCCCCGGGCAGCCGGGTCCACCTGGGTGGGGAGTTCGCCCAGTCCACCCGCCGCGTCGGCCAACGTCTTGCCGACCGTGGCGCCGTTGACGTCGGAGCGCAGCGACGCGAGCATCCGCTCCGCCGTCTCCTCCGTCAGGTCGAGGCCTGTCTCGAGAATCCGCTGCTCGACCCGTCCGGTCGTCGTGATGAGGACGACGAGCAGGCGCGTGCCGCCGAGCGGGACGAGCTCGATGTGACGCACCGACGACCGGGTGAGCGACGGGTACTGCACCACCGCCACCTGACGGGTGAGTGAAGCGAGCAGCCGAACGGTGCGGTCGACGACGTCGTCGAGGTCGATCGCGCCGTCGAGGAGCGTCGCGATCGCCCGCTTCTCGGCACTGCTGAGCGGCTTGACGCCACTGAGGCGGTCGACGAAGAAGCGGTAGCCGGCGTCCGTCGGGATGCGGCCGGCGCTCGTGTGTGGGGCCGCGATGAGCCCCTCCTCCTCGAGCGCCGCCATGTCGTTGCGCACCGTGGCCGCGGAGACACCCAGCCGATGACGCTCGAGCAGGGCCTTGGATCCGACCGGCTCGGAGGTCTCGACGTAGTCCTGCACGATCGCGCGCAGCACCGCGAGCCGACGATCCTCGCTCATTCCCCGACACCTCCCGGTCCACTGGCACTCATGCTTGGTGAGTGCCAATTCTACGTCTACCCTCGCGCAGGTGACGGATCGCTACGGACAGGACGTGCTCGCCGGCGACTGGAAGGCGCCCCGTGGCGGCCGCTCCACGCCTCTGGCCGCTGAGAACGGCGTGGTCGTCGAGGACGTCGAGACCGGGTGGGTCGGTGCGGTGGTCCGCGTGGAGAAAGCAGGCGGCATACACGTCGTCCACCTCGAGGACCGGCGCGGACGCACGAAAGCCTTCCCCCTGGGACCCGGCTTCCACGTCGATGGTCGGCCAGTGACCCTCACCAGGCCCGAGGCCGCAGCGACGGCGCAGCTCACGGCCGCACGGGCGGCCGCCTCCCGCACCGCGAGCGGTTCGCGGGCCGTCGCCAACGCGCCGGCCAAGGTCGCGAGCGCCTCGCGCATCTTCGTCGAGGGCACGCACGACGCCGAACTCGTCGAGAAGGTCTGGGGACACGACCTGCGCATCGAGGGCGTCGTCGTCCAACCACTCGACGGGGTCGACGATCTCGAGGCCGCGATCCGCGACTTCGCGCCCGGGCCGGAGAAGCGGATGGGGGTGCTCGTCGACCACCTCGTCCCGGGCACGAAGGAGACGCGCGTCGTCGAGGCCGCGTCGCGCCTCCAGCCGTGGGCACCGCACGTCCTCATCGTCGGCCACCCCTATGTCGACGTGTGGCAGTCCGTGCGACCCGAACGTCTCGGCATGAAGCAGTGGCCCGTCATCCCGCGCGGCACGTCGTGGAAGCACGGCATCTGCGCCCACCTCGGCTGGCCGCACGAGTCGCAGGCCGACATCGCCCGTGCATGGAAGCAGATCCTCGGGACCGTCCGAACCTATGCCGATCTCGAGCCGTCCCTGCTGGGCCGCGTCGAGGAGCTCATCGACTTCGTCACCGCCCCGTGACCGCCCCAACTTTTGCTCCCCATGAGGGCAGGTGAGGGATCCGGAGGCTTCATAGCCCTCCGGACCCCTCACGTTCCCTCCGGTCGCCCACAGCACCCGGTATGCCGGCCGCTCACCTTCTCGGTGCGGCTCGCCTCGGCAGGGTCGCCCCTGACCGCACCCTGATTCCACCCTCAAGAGGGGATGAATCGGCGTGGCCATGGGTTTCACTGGATGACAGCACCTCGTCCCCTGAAGGAGGACACCATGACCACGACCCCTCAGCCCGAGTTCCAGGGGCAGAACCCCCAGATCCCGCAGAGCCCCCAGGACCCGCAGTTCGCCCAGGGCGCGTCGACTCCCCCGCCGTACCAGCAGCCGACCGGCCAGCCCTGGTCGGGGCAGGTCCCGCCCGGTCAGACCACGGCCTACGGCCAGCAGGTTCTCGACCCGGCACAGCAGCGCCAGTGGGGCATGCTCAGTCACCTCATCGGACTGGGCGCCATGATCTTCAGCGCCGGTGTCGCAGGCTTCGTCGGGTCCCTCGTCGTTTATCTGCTCTTCAAGGAGCGTGGCGACTTCGTCCGGCAGCACTCGGCGAACTCGCTCAACGTCCAGATCATGGCTGGCATCGGAAACCTCGTCTCGTGGTTCCTCATCATCACGGTCATCGGCGCCATCATCGGCATCCCGCTGCTCATCGCCGTCAACGTCTGGGCCTTCGTGGTCCACATCATCGGCGCGATGAAGGCCAACAAGGGCGAGCTCTGGGACCCGCCGCTGGCCTACCAGTTCGTGAAGTGAGCCGATCGGTTCACTGAGCCAGACCGACGCACTTCTTGCGCTGTTGGGACCGAATACTCGGTCCCAACAGCGCAAGGAGTGGCGTGGGGGGTCAGACGCCGCCCTTGAGCAGCAGCCCACCGTCGACGACGACGAGTTGCCCCGTCATCCAGGCAGCGTCGTCGGAGAGCAGGAACGCCACGACCCCGGCGATGTCCTCGGGCACACCCAGTCGCGCCAGCGGGTAGCCCGCTGCAACCTTCTCCTCACGCCCCTCGTAGAGCGCGGTGGCGAACTGGGTCTTCACGACCGCCGGCGCGACGGCGTTGACGCGGACCGTGGGTCCGAGCTCGACGGCGAGTTCCTCCGTGAGGTGCGTGAGCATCGCCTTGCTCGCACCGTAGAACCCGATGCCGGGCGCCGGTCGCACCCCCGCTACGGACGAGACATTGACGATCGCCCCTCCGCGCTCCTCGAGACCGCCCGCGACGGCCTTCTGGATCCACGACAACGCCGCGATGCAGTTGACCTCGACGATCTTGCGGGCCGCGTCGAGGTCGAGATCGACCAGCCGTCCGTATGCCGGGTTGATGCCGGTGTTGTTGACGAGCAGGTTCACGGGTCCGAACCTTTCGGCCACCGCGGCCAGCACCTCGTCCTGATGCGTCGGATCGTCAGCGCGGCCCGCAACCGCCATGGCGACGTCCGCTCCGCCGAGGGCGTCGACGGCCTGGTCGAGCGCCTCCTGCTTGCGGGCCGTGATGCAGACCCGCGCACCCTCGGCGACGAGGCGCTCCGCGATGCCGAGGCCGATGCCACGGCTGGCTCCGGTGACGATGGCGGTGCGGCCCTCGAGCCGCCGGACCGGGGTGGTGGGCGCGTTCATGCGCGCCACTCTAGAGAGGGCGGCCGAGACGCCCAGTGGGTGCCGCGGGGCGGACCGGCCCACGTCGACTCCTCCGCCGAGCCCTGACGCAGGCGCGGACGTCAGTTCACGCCGAGGAGGCGTCGCACGACGGTGTCGGCGAGAAGTCGACCTCGGAGCGTGAGCACGACACGGCGATCCCGCACGGCCGCCGCCCCATCGACGAGCCCGTCGGCCACGAGCCCGGCCACTGCCCTGCGTCCGGTCTCGTCCAGCGCGTCGATCTCGAGGCCGTCCCGAACGCGGACCTGAAGGAGCACCTTCTCGTCACGCAGCTGCTCTGCTGTCAAGGTCTCACGCCCCGCAGCGGGAGACGTGCGCTCGGCCAGCCGGCCGGCATACGCCCTGGGGTGTTTGACGTTCCACCACCGCACGCCGCCGACATGGCTGTGCGCACCGGGACCGACGCCCCACCAGTCCCCGCCGGTCCAGTAGCCATCGTTGTGGCGGCACCGCCCGGACAGGGTCCTGGTCCAGTTGCTCACTTCGTACCAGTCGAAACCGGCGCCGGAGAGGACCTCCTCGGCGAGTTCGTACTTCGTTGCCTCGTCGTCGTCATCAGGTCGCTGGACCTCTCCACGGCGCACCTGTGTCGCCAGCTTCGTGCCCTCCTCGACCACCAGCGCGTAGGCCGAAATGTGTTCTGGCTCAAGGGAAATCGCCGCGTCGAGGCTCGTCAGCCAATCCTCAATGGACTCCCCCGGCGTGCCGTAGATGAGGTCGACGCTCGTCACGAGGCCGGCGTCGCGCGCGGCGGCCACGGCGCGACCGACACCCTCTGGATCGTGCGTCCGGTCGAGCGTGGCGAGGACGTGGGGCACAGCCGATTGCATGCCGAGCGAGACGCGCGTGAACCCGCCGTCGGCGAGTTCGCGCAGCGACTCCGGAGTCACCGAGTCGGGGTTCGCCTCGGTTGTCACCTCCGCGTCGTCGGCCAGACCAAAGCGATCCCGTATGCCGTCCACGGCCTTCACGAGATCGGCTGCGGCGAGCATCGTCGGAGTTCCTCCGCCGATGAAGATCGTGTCGACCGGAGGCGCGGCATCGCCGAGGACGTCGCGGGCCAGGTCGAGTTCGGCCAGCGCCGTGTCGACGAACGACGCCGTGCTCGCCCCGGGTCCGAGCTCGGTCAGCGTGTAGGTGTTGAAGTCGCAATAGCCGCAGCGCACGCGGCAGAACGGCACGTGCAGGTAGACGCCGAAGGGGCGCTCACCGAGGCCGTGCAGCGCCGACGACGGAAGGTCACCCGTGGGCGGTGCGGGATCTCCATCGGGCAGTCTCGGCATGCCCAAGAGTCTCCCATCGGGTCCACCGCTGGATCTGCATCACCACTGCCTTGGGCTCGGTGAAGAACTCGCGACTGAAGTTTCCACCTTCCCGTCCGACGCCGGAGTCACCCACTCCGCCGAAGGGCGTTCGGAGGTCGCGGATGAAGAAGCAGTTGACCCATACCGTGCCCGCCCGAAGGCGGGACGACACACGATGGGCCCTCGACAGGTTCTCGGTGAAGAGCATGGCGTTGAGCCCGTAGCGGGTGTCGTTGGCCAGCACGACCGCCTCGTCCTCGGAGTCGAAGCGGTTGACGACACAGACCGGACCGAAGATCTCCTCGCAGCAGGCGGGCCCGAAGGTTGGACCACGCACACACCCCACACCGAGGGCCGGGACCTCCGGTGAACAATCGGCGTGTCCAGCGCGACACGCCGACCAGACCAGAAAATGTGGGGAGTTTCGGCTCCAGGGGTTGCCAACTCACCGGACCCCGACTAGAACTGTTCGTACGCACTCACCTCGGTGAGAGCGTCGGATCAAGAATTTCGGTTCATGATCTGTCGAGGGCCTCGGAAACTCATACTTTCCGAGGCCCTCACCTTTGCCCGGGACATTTCCCCTCCGATGCGGGACCCGTCGCGACTAGGTTGGCGACCGTGCGCATCCTCACCGACGCCGACGTCCGCACCTGCCTGCCACCCCTCGTGGAGGTCGTGGATCTCGTCGAGGACGCCCTGTCCGCTCTGGCCGAGGGGCGAGCGGACGTCCCACCCAAGCCCACCGTTCGGACGTCCCCCGGCATGTTCGCCAACGCCATGCCCGCGGCCTACCCGGAGCGAAACCTGTTGGGCTGCAAGTGGATCAGCGTCGTCCCGGACAACCCTGTGCGCGGCCTTCCCACAGCAAGTGGCGTCATGGTGGTCAACGACGGAGACACAGGTGTGCCGCGTGCGATGCTTCCGGCCCACGAACTCACGGCCGTGCGCACGGCCGCAGTGACCGGCGCGTGCATCCGGGCACTCGCCCCGCCTGGCGCAACGATCTCCTACGTCGGCGCCGGCCTCCAGGCCCGCTCGCACCTTCGCGTCCTCGAGGCGCTCGGCCACTCCGAGGTCCATGTGTGGGCCCGACGTCGTGAAGCGATCGACGGCCTGGTGAGCGACCTCGCGACGCACGCACCCGGCATACGCGTCATTGCCTCTCCGTCCCGCGAGGCGGCCGTCCGGGACAAGGAGGTCGTCATCACGGGACTGTCCATCGGACTCACGGACATGACGATCCCGGTGACGTGGCCCACGGACGACGCACTCCTGCTCCCGATCGACTACGCGAGCTCGATCGGGGCGGACCTCGCCGAGACGGCCGTCCTGGCCGCCGACGACCCGCACCAGTTCGCGGCGGTGCGAGCCGTACGGGGGAAGCTCGACGGCTACCCGACGCCGACCACCTGGACCGGGCACCAGGTCCACGCGCCCAGGCCGACAGGACGACTCGTCATGCAGAACCTCGGCACGGGCATCACCGACCTCGTCGTCGCCGACGCGATCGCCGCGCTCGCCGAAGCGTCAGGAACTGGTCAGCTCGTCGACATGTGAGCGATCTACGATGGCGGACGTGAGCCAGACGCACAGCGGGGACGAACTGCCACCTCTCCAGCCATCCACGGACCGGTGGGTCGAGCTCGACGGGGTCGTCAACATGCGCGACTCGGGTGGGCTGCCGACGCGCGACGGAGGCGTGATCCAACCGCACCGGTTGCTGCGCTCGGACAACCTCCAGGACCTCAGCGAGGCCGACGTGCGGCAGGTCGTCGAGGTCCTGGGTGTGAGCGACATCGTCGACCTGCGCAGCGACACCGAACTCAGCACGGAGGGTCCGAGCCCGCTCTGGCATCTCGAGTCGCTGACGCACCATCACCACTCGCTCTTCGGTGGAGATCGGCCCGTCACTGGGGAGCAGGCGCTGGCCCTTCCTGCTCAATCCGATCGCCCCGTGCGCGACGCCACGTTCTGGGCAGCGCACTACCTGCGCTATCTGGCCGCTCGGCCCGACTCCATCTCCGCGGCACTCGATGTCATCTCTCGGAGCACTGGCGCGACGATCGTCCATTGCGCAGCCGGCAAGGACCGGACCGGCACTGTCGTGGCCCTCGCCCTCGACACTGCCGGCGTTCCTCACGATCTGATCGTCGACGACTATGCCCTGTCGGCCGAGCGGATCGAGCCGATCATGGCACGACTCTTGCCTAGGCCCCTCTATGGCGACGCCCTGCGCAACCGCAGCCTCGCAGACGAGGCACCACGTCCGGAAACGATGCGGACGATCCTGTCGACCCTTGACAGCGAGTTCGGTGGCGCCCCCGGATGGTTGCGTGAGCAGGGCTGGAGCGACGCCGACATCGAGCGCCTGCGGGCGAGGCTGACGACGTGACGCACGACCCGGAGTCCCGGCCGGACCGGCGCGCGCGTCCCATCGTGGACGCCCCCGAGCACGACACCCGCTCACGCAACCGACGGCGCGCGATGCGGGTCCTGCTCGTCGACACGTCCGACCGGCTCCTGCTCTTCCGGGACAGCGACCCCGGACTCGCGCCGACGCCGACCTTTTGGATCACTCCGGGAGGCGGGGTCGACCCGGGTGAGACCGATCTCGAGGCGGCCGTCCGCGAAGTCGCCGAGGAGACCGGCCTGATGATCGCCGAGACCGACCTCGTCGGACCGCTGGCCGAGCGGGTCGTCGTCCACGGCTACAGCGATGTCGTGACGACCCAGGACGAGCTCTTCTGGTTCGTGCGGTGCGAGCCGTTCGACGTCTCGACGGCAGGCCACACCGCGGATGAGATCGCGACGATGACGGCCCACCACTGGTGGACCAGGGCCGAACTCGAGTCGACCGACGAGGACATCTGGCCCCGCGACCTCCTCACGATCTGGGGCCAGATCGGTCCGGATGGCGCTGTCACTGCAGCAATGTTCGACCTCGGTCACGTGGACGAGTCGACGGTCTCCCCCACCTGACCACTGCTGGACGGATTCAGCTAGCGTCGACGGGCTCGAGGACGAACACCGGGATGAGTCGCTCGGTCTTCGTCTGGTACTCCGCGTAGTTCGGGAAGGCCGCAACACACCGCTCCCACCACGCGTCGCGCTCCGCGCCGGCAAGTTCACGAGCCCGCGCCACCCACGTGCGCGTGCCGTCCTGGACCTCGATGACCGGGTTGCGCCGCAGGTTCGCGTACCACTTCGGGTGCTCCGGAGCCCCGCCCTTGCTGGCCACCGCGGCATAGAGCCCGTCGTGCTCGACCCGCATGAGCGGCACCTTGCGCACGGATCCGGTGATGCCGTTCATCGTGAGCATCACGACGGGGCGTCCCTGGATGTCGACGGACTCGGTGGTGCCGGTCGCCTCGATGGTCTCGACCTGCTTGCGGACCCAGTCGCTCGGGCTGGGGACGTATGTTCCGGTGATCGTGGTCATGTCTGTCGCAACACCGCGAGCGCCCTGAGTATTCGCTACTTCTTCTTCTCGCTGACGTAGATCGTGATGACACCCTCGACGACGACCGTGCCGTCCTCGCGAATGGCGCGCACCCGCACCGGCACGTCGCCCGGCTCCTCCCAGTCGGCGGGGTCGGTGTCCGCGGTGCAGAGCAGGTCGGTCGTCGACTTCGCGGTGTAGGCGACCTCCATGCCCTTGGGGATCCACCGGCGATCCTTGGGCGTCGTCGCCTCCGCGAGGAGGCCCATGGCGGCCTCGAGTCCGTTGCACACGGCGATCGCGTGGACGGTGCCGATGTGGTTCTGGACGGCGCGACGCTTGGCGATCGTCAGCTCAGCGTGGTGCGGGCGCACCTCACGGATCTGCGGACGGACCGACCAGAAGTACGGCGCCTTCTGAGCGAAGAGGAAGGAGAACGCCTGCTTCCCGAGGGGCAGGGAGGTGAGCTTCTGGTACAGGGCGAAGGTGTCCGGCATACACCGATGTTACTTCCCGGTATGCCGGCCGGTCGCCACCCGTGGCAATCGCCACTGATTGCCACTTCGCACAGTGCGAAGTGGCAATCAGTGCATCGTGGACACGGTGCGAAGTGGCAATCAGTGGCGCGAGTGGACGCTACTTCTTCTTGGGCTCGGCGGCGTCGGAGGACAGCGCTGCGATGAAGGCCTCCGGCGGAACCTCGACGGTGCCGATGTTCTTCATGCGCTTCTTGCCGGCCTTCTGCTTCTCGAGCAGCTTGCGCTTGCGGCTGATGTCACCGCCGTAGCACTTGGCGAGGACGTCCTTGCGGATGGCCCGGATGTTCTCGCGGGCAATGATCCGGGCGCCGATGGCTGCCTGGATCGGCACCTCGAACTGCTGCCTCGGGATGAGCTCCTTGAGCTTGCCCGCCATCATGTTGCCGTAGGCGTAGGCCTTGTCCTTGTGGACGATCGAGCTGAAGGCGTCGACGTTCTCGCCCTGGAGGAGGATGTCGACCTTGACGAGGTCGGCCGCCTGGTCCCCGGCCTCCTGGTAGTCCAGCGAGGCGTAGCCGCGGGTACGCGACTTCAGCTGGTCGAAGAAGTCGAAGACGATCTCGGCGAGCGGCAGCGTGTAGCGCATCTCGACCCGGTCCTCGGAGAGGTAGTCCATGCCGAGCAACTGTCCGCGCTTGCCCTGGCAGAGCTCCATGATTGCGCCGATGAACTCGCTCGGTGCCAGGATCGTCGCCCGGACGACCGGCTCGCGCACCTCGGCGACCTTGCCGTAGGGGAACTCGCTCGGGTTCGTGACGACCACGACCGATCCGTCGTCCATCGTCACGTCGTAGACGACGTTGGGCTGCGTCGAGATGAGGTCGAGGTCGAACTCGCGCTCGAGGCGCTCACGCACGATCTCGAGGTGCAGCAGGCCGAGGAAGCCACATCGGAAACCGAAGCCGAGGGCGGCGGACGTCTCGGGCTCGTAGACGAGGGCCGCGTCATTGAGCTTGAGCTTGTCGAGGGCGTCGCGCAGGTCCGGGTAGTCGGATCCGTCGATCGGATAGAGGCCCGAGAAGACCATCGGCTTGGGGTCGCGGTAGCCACCGAGGGCCCCGGCCGCTGGCTTGGCCGAGTTCGTCACCGTGTCACCGACCCGGGACTGGCGCACGTCCTTCACGCCGGTGATGAGGTAGCCGACCTCGCCGACGCCGAGGCCCTTGCCGGGCACCGGCTCCGGTGAGATGACGCCGATCTCGAGCAGCTCGTGCGTCGCCTTGGTCGACATCATCGAGATGCGCTCACGCGGGTTGAGGTTGCCGTCGACGACACGGACATAGGTGACGACACCGCGATAGGTGTCGTAGACCGAGTCGAAGATCATCGCGCGCGCCGGCGCGTCCGGGTCACCGACCGGCGACGGGAACTGGCGCACGATCTGGTCGAGCAGCGGCTCGACACCGACACCGGTCTTGCCCGACACGAGCAGGCAGTCCTCGGGCTCGCACCCGATGAGGCCGGCCAGCTCCTCGGCGTACTTCTCGGGCTGGGCCGCGGGAAGGTCGATCTTGTTGAGCACCGGGATGATCGTGAGCTCGTTCTCCATCGCGAGATAGAGGTTGGCGAGCGTCTGCGCCTCGATGCCCTGCGCCGCGTCGACGAGGAGGACCGCACCCTCACAGGCAGCCAGCGAGCGCGACACCTCGTAGGTGAAGTCGACGTGCCCGGGGGTGTCGATCATGTTGAGGATGTAGTTGCCCGACTCCCCCGCCGCGTTGACGCTCTCCCACGGCATGCGCACGGCCTGGCTCTTGATCGTGATGCCGCGCTCACGCTCGATGTCCATGCGGTCGAGGTACTGCGCGCGCATGGCCCGGTCGTCGACGACGCCGGTGATCTGGAGCATCCGGTCGGCCAGTGTGGACTTGCCGTGGTCGATATGGGCGATGATGCAGAAGTTGCGGATCGCCTCCGGCGGCGTGGCGTGCGGCTGCAGCGCGGTGCGGGCGCGGGGAGACACAGTGGCAAAGTCCTCGTGACGGTGACGAACAGGGAGTCGGGACAGTCTCCCACGTCGGAACCACCCGTCCGAACCGGCGACAAATTGGCTACCGGGCGGTAACGTGCCCGAGGAGGCTACCGCCCGGTAGCCCAGATCTCGTGGAGGAACCCGACAATGACGTCTCGCACCACGCTTCGCCGTTCATCGCTCGCCGTCGCCGCCGCTGGCGCGGCCACCGCTCTCACCTTTGCCGCTGCACCCTCTGCCAGCGCTGCCCCCATTGGGGTCGGCTGGGACGTCAACGTCACCACCACCGTGAAGAAGCTCAACCAGCAGATCACCTTCCCGCAGACCCGCTTCCCCGCTCAGGTCGACATCTTCGGCGACGGGTCGATCTCCGGAAACCTCCAGCTGCCCGACGCCACGAGCACGCTCAAGGTCGGCAGCCTCCCGCTCGCCAAGGTCACCCTGGCCGTCGTCCCGACCAAGCCCGTGTCCGGCAAGCTCACCGGTCTCGACGTCGTGGCGAACCAGGAGTTCAACATCCACATCAAAAAGATCGAGCCCCTCGGTCTGCCCATCAACCTCGTGGGCAACAACTGCAAGACGGCCACGCCCGTCAAGAGCCAGCTGACGGGAACGCTGACGGGCCTGCTCGACCCCTACACCCTCAAGGGTGAATACACGATCCCGAAGTTCTCCAACTGCGGTCTGAGCACGTGGCTCATCAACCTCGTGATCCCCGGCACGGGCAACACGATGTCCGCCGACTTCACCAACTTCAAGATCGGCAGCTGACCCAGCCGCGACAGAACGGGAGGTGTATGCCGTGGGGTCCCCACGGCATACACCTCCCGTTTTTCGTCGTTGAGTAGCGTGAAGCGCATGAGCTACCCCGGCGACTTCCATGGACCACTCGACCCGATCTGGGCACCCGACGCCGATGGCGAACCGGACGCGGGCGAGGTCGTGTGGGCGCACGTGCCGTACGAGGAGGACGCGACCCAGGGCAAGGACCGGCCCGTCCTGATCGTCGGATGGGACGGGGACTGGGTGCTGGGGATGTATCTCACGAGCAAGGACCACGACCGCGACCACGAGCAGGAGCGTCAAGCGGGCCGGCTGTGGGTCGACGTCGGCCCCGGCGGCTGGGACAGCAAAGGACGCCCGTCGGAGGCCCGCATCAACCGGATCGTCCGCATCGACCCGGCCACGATCCGGCGCGAGGGAGCCGTCCTCGATCGGGCGCGATGGGACGAGGTCATGGCCGCGTTCCACCGGATTCAGCCCGAGGCCGGTTCGAACATCGGTTAAAGACTTGGTCAGTTCCGGCTCCCCCGGTTGCGAGTCGGTGTGCGGACCCCTTGGCTGGAAGCGGCTCGGAGCTACCGGGCGCCGGCCTCACCGCCGCCGCTGCGCTCGTCCTCACGCCGCTCGCGACGCAGACCGCCACTGCGCGGACCGCCTCGAGCGCCCCACCCCGCGCGGCCGCTGCGGTGACCCAGACGCCCGGCATGGACGTCTCGTCGCACCAGGGCAACGTCAACTGGTCCTACTGGTGGGGTCAGGGCATGAAGTTCGCCTACGTCAAGGCGACCGAGGGCACGAGCTACAAGAACCCGTACTTCGCCCAGCAGTACAACGGCTCGTACAAGGTCGGCATGATCCGCGGCGCGTACCACTTCGCCGTCCCCTCGAGCTCGAGTGGAACGGCGCAGGCGGACTACTTCGTCAACAACGGCGGTGGCTGGTCCCGCGACGGCAAGACCCTGCCGGGCGTCCTCGACATCGAGTACAACCCTTATGGCGCAACGTGTTACGGCCTGTCCCAGGCGGGCATGCGCAGTTGGATCGCGGCCTTCACCTCGCGCTACAAGGCACGCACCGGGCGGGACGCCGTCATCTACACGACCACGGACTGGTGGACGCGCTGCACGGGCAACACGAGCCAGTTCTCGCAGACCAACCCGCTGTGGATCGCGCGCTACAACACCTCGGTGGGGACGCTGCCGGCCGGGTGGTCGTACTACACGTTCTGGCAGTACACCGACAGCCCGCTCGACAAGAACCGTTTCAACGGCGACCTGAGCCGGCTCAAGGCCCTGGCTCTCGGCTGAGCGCGCTAGCCGCCTGTCGCCAAGCGACGGGGCATGCGCGAGGGCCCGTCACCGATGTGGTGACGGGCCCTCGTGCGGTGAGCCAGGCGGCTGGATCAGAGGCTGTTGGCCTTCTTGGCCAGCGCCGACTTCTTGTTGGCCGCGTTGTTCTTGTGCAGAACACCCTTGCTGACGGCCTTGTCGAGCTTCTTGGACGCCACCTTGAGCGCGTCCTTCGCCTCGTCAGCCTTGCCGGCCTCCGCGAGCTCGCGGAACTTGCGGACGGCCGTGCGGACGTCCGACTTGATGGCCTTGTTGCGCTCGGTCGCGACCTTGTTGGTCTTGATGCGCTTGAGCTGGGACTTGATGTTTGCCACGAAGAGAAACTTTCTGAAGAGGTCGGTGATTGCCGTGAGAGGGCGGCAGCCGCCGTTCGGGACCGGGAGTGGGGACACCCTTGCGTGAACCGCGACTGGATGAAGCAACGTACGCGCACGACCTGAGCGCGCACGCAAGGACCAAATTTACCAGCGCGGATGCCTCGCGGGCAAAACGACCATGGCGTATGCCGTCCGCTCGCCTTCGTCGGTCGCCTCGCCTACCGCTCAGCAGTCACCCTCGGCCTTCTCGCGCGTGATCGTGAGGACCGCGCGCTCGACGGCGTAGACGGGGTCACGACCGCCACCCTTGACCTCGAAATCTGCTGCCGCAACCGCCTGGAGGGATCGGGCCAGGGCCTCGGCGGTCCACCCGTTGAGGGAACGGCGGGCCTTGTCGACCTGCCACGGAGCCATGCCGAGGTCTCTCGCGAGGTCGACGGACCGGCCACGGCCCGCTGAACCGACCTTGATGAGCTGTCGGAGTTGTTGGGCCAGGACTGCCACGATCGGCACGGGGTCGACACCGACCGCGATGGCATGGCGCAAGAGGCGCAGCGCTTCCCCCGCGTTGCCGGCAACGGCGGCGTCGGCGACTCGGAAGCCGGTCGCCTCCACCTTGCCCCCGTGATAGGTGAGCACGACCTGGTCGTCGATCGTCCCAGTCGTGTCGGCGATGAGCTGCTGGCAGGCCGCAGCCAGTTCGCGCAGGTCCTTGCCGATGGCGTCGACGAGCGCCTGGACCGCCTGTGGCGTCGCCCTGCGCTTGGCCCGTCGGAACTCGTTCATGGCGAAGTCGGCCTTGTCGCGATCGGTCTTGATCGCCGGGGCGTCGATGACGCGGGCCCTGGACTTCTTGAGGGTGTCGAGGACCTTCTTGCCGCGGTTGCCGCCCTTGTGGGTCACCACGAGGGTGAGGTCCTCCGGCGGCGCAGCGAGGTACGCAAGGAGGTCCTGCTGGAGCTCGTCGGTCGCCTCGTCGAGGTCGTGGACCACGACCGCTTTGTCGCCGCCGAAGAGCGACGGGCTCGCGTGGACCATCAGCTCGCCCGGGTCGTAGGCACTCGCGTGGAGGCGGATGACCTCGACGTCCGGGGTGCGCTCACGGATGGCCTGAAGCGTCTCCGCGAGGCCGCGCTCGGCGAGCACCTGCTCCGGCCCGGCGATGAGCACGAGCGGTGGCACGCGGCGCTGCACCTCGACGAGATCACTCACGGCGGTCACTCTGCCACGAACCCCCGACGCCGCCCGTCGGTCAGGGGTCGTGGGTCGGTCGCTGGTCGCGTGGCCCCTGACCCATGACACGACCCCCGACTGACGCAGTCAGTCGAAGCTGAGCGTGCTGCCGGTGCCGGCCTCGAGACCCAGTCCCTCGAGGCGGGCGGCAATGACGTCCTTGGGCAGCTCGAGGGACTCGCTCAGCTCCTCAAGATCGAGGCCGAGCTCGACACCGTCGCGCAGCTCCTCGTCCTCCTGCTCGCTCCACGCGTGCCCCTGCGTGACCGCCGTGCGGGCGGAGGGAGCGGGCGCGGGGGCCGTCGCCACCGGGCGGGTATCAGTCGCGTCGACTGCGCCCTTGACCTCGGCGTCACCCATCGCCGTGCCCTTGATCGCGCCGGTGAGACCGCGCAGGGCCGGGTCGGCCACGTCGAGAGGTGGAGGCGCCGTCTGGTCCAGGCGCTGGAGCGCATTGAGCACGAGGTTGCGATCGGACGTCGGCCAGAACGGTGGCAACGAACGCTGGAGGAACCCGGCATACCGGGCGCTCATCATTCGCGAGTCGAGGAAGGCGACGACTCCGCGGTCGTCTCCACGTCGGATGAGGCGACCGGCGCCCTGCGCGAGCCGCAGCGCGGCGTGCGTCGCCGAGACGGCCATGAAGCCGTTGCCGCCCATCTGCGCGATCGCCTGCGAGCGCGCGGAGGCGAGTGGGTCGTCAGGCCGCGGGAACGGGATGCGGTCGATGATGACCAGTTGGCAGCTCGAGCCGGGGACGTCGACGCCCTGCCAGAGGCTCAGCGTGCCGAAGAGGCAGGTCCGCGGATCGCGCGCGAACTGCCGCACGAGCGTCGAGATCTGGTCCTCGCCCTGGCACAGAACGGAGAGTTCGCCGTCGAGATCCTTGAGGCGTTCGCGCATCTCGTCGGTCGCGGCACGGGCTGCGCGCATCGAGGAGAAGAGTCCGAGGGTACGTCCACCGGCAGCGCGGACGAGGGCCTCGATCTCGTCCATGCTCTCGGGCGAGGCCCCGTCGCGACCGGGCGGCGGGAGGTGCTTGGCGACGTAGGCGATGCCCTGCTGCGGATAGTCGAACGGACTCCCGACGTCGAGCCCGGTCCATTTCGGCGAGCCCTCACCGCGGAGCCCGATCGTGCCGGCGACCGCGTCGAACGTGCCGCCGAGCTCGAGGGTCGCCGACGTGAGCACGACCGTCCGGTCCTCGAAGATCTTGTCGCGCACGAGCATCGCCACACTCATCGGTGCCACACGCAGGACGCTCCCCCGCCGCGGATCCTTGTTGACCCAGACGACGTCGAGCTCGCGGTCCTCGAGGATGCGCGAGGCATTCTCGTTGAGCTCGTCGACCGCGACACGGGCGACCTGTCGCGCACCGTCGATCTCGGTGCCGGGCTGCGGTTTGAGCTCGGACTGCACTTGCCGGGTGGTGTCGCGCAGCCGCGCGAGGGCGAGCCCGAGGTTGTCGGGCATGCCGGTGAGTCGCCCTTCCGGGATCTCGTCCAGAACCGATTCGAGGAAGGTGGCTGCGTCGTCGATCGTCTCGCTGGAGTCGGCCTGCTTGCCGGCGCGCTTGGCAGCGGTGCGGGCCATCGATGGCGTGATCTCGTCGGTGATCGTGGCGGTGACCCTGTCGACGAGCTCGTGGGCCTCGTCGACGACGAGGACATCGTGCTCGGGCAGCATCTGTCGGCCCTCGAAGGCGTCGATCGCCATGAACGAGTGGTTCGTGACGATGACGTCGACCTCTTTGGCGGCCTCGCGGGAGCGCTCGACGAAGCACTCGGTGACCATGGGGCACTTGCTGCCCATGCACTCGTGCGCGCTGACGGACACCTGTCGCCAGGCGCGTTCGCTGACGCCGGGGACGAGTTCGTCGCGATCGCCGGACTCGGTCTCACCGGCCCACTCGCGCAGTCGGACGATCTCCTTGCCGAGCCAGCCGGCCTGCTGGTCGACGTCGCCGACGCTCAGGAGCGAGTCGGCGTCGTCATCGGGGAAGCCGCCCTCAAGCTTGTGCAGGCAGACGTAATTGCGGCGGCCCTTGACGATCGCATAGGTCGGGCGCCGACCGAGCAGCGGGTGGAGGGAGTCGGCGACGCGGGGCATGTCACGGTCGACGATCTGCGCCTGCAGGGCCAGGGTCGCCGTGGCGACGACCGCTGGCTTGCCGACGTCCATGGCGTGCTGGACGGCCGGGACAAGGTAGGCGAGGGACTTTCCGGTGCCGGTTCCCGCCTGCACGAGAAGGTGCTCACCCGTGTCGACGGCATGCGCGACGGCCTTGGCCATCGTCACCTGGCCGGGGCGTTCGCTGCCCCCGACTCCGCTGACGGCAGCATGCAGAAGGTCGTCGAGAGTCGCCACCGGATCACCCTATGCCGACCGCCCGACAGCCCTCGCCCGCCATCCACAGGCCCGTTCTCAACTCGCCCATTCCTCCCCTCCGGGACAGTGAATCATTGACGTCCCGGAGGGGAGGAATGGGCGAGTTGGGCACACAGGTGAGCGGCCGGCATACCGGCGCGTCGGTCCCGGGTTGCGCGAGCGGTCAGACGGCGCCGGGCTTCTGCATGAGGCCGCCGTCGGCCATGACCGTCGTCGCGGTGATGTAGGACGCCTGGTCGCTCGCCGCCCAGCAGACGATCTTGCCCATCTCCTCGGGCGATCCGATGTAGCCGAGCGGGATGGCGGCCTCCAGCGCCTTCGTCTCCTCGGGCGTGTCGTCGGCGTTGATCGGCGTGTTGATGGCGCCGGGGCCGACGCCGATCATGCGGATGTGGTCGGGGCCGAGCTCGACGCCGGCGGTGCGGGTCAGCATGCGCATGCCGCCCTTGGAGACGCAATAGGCGAGGTCGCTCGGCATGGGCCAGTCCTCGTGCGTCGATGTGATGTTGATGATGACGCCGCCGTCGCCCTGAATGCGCATCTGCTCGGCGGCGAGCTTGGAGCCGAAGACCGCGCCCTTGAGGTTGATGTTCATGAGGAGGTCGTACTTCTCCTCGGTGAGCGACTCGAGCGTCTCGCCGAACTCGACCCCTGCGTTGTTGACCATGACGTCGAGCCGACCGAACTCCTTGACAGCGGTGTCGACGAGCTTCTGCAGATCCGCGACCTTGGAGACGTCGGCCTCGCAGCCGACCGCCTCTCCCCCGGCCTTCTCGATGTCCGCGATGATCGCGTCAGTCGCCTCGGGGTGGGAGACGTAGTCGATGACGACCTTGGCGCCCTGAGCGGCGGCCTCTCGGACGATGCCCTCGCCGATCCCGGAGTTGCCGCCGGTCACGATGACGACCTTCCCCTCAAGCGGTCGTATGCCGTCCGCGGCCTCGGTCTTCGCGCTCGCCTTCGTGGTTGCGGGCTTCTTCTTCGGGGCCGGACTCATGAGTCGATCTCCTCGCGCAGCTGGTCGGGTGTCGTGCAGATGAGGTGGGCGACAAGTGCCGTCCACCCGGTCTGGTGCGAGGCGCCGAGGCCCACACCGTTGTCTCCGTTGAAGTGTTCGCTGAACGTCGGGTGCGTGTCCCAGAGCGGACCGCCGGGATACTCGCGCGGCGTGCCCGGCCGACGACCGTCAGCGCCGGGCAGGAAGAGGGAGATGAGCCGGCTTCGGACGCCGATTGCGGCCTCCTCCAACGGCATTCGCGTCCCAGAGCCTGTCGGGAACTCCACCTCGACATCCCCATCGGCACCCTCGGCGATGACGAGCAGCGCATCGAGGATGAGGACATTCGTCGGGAACCAGATCGGTCCCCGCCAGTTGGAGTTGCCACCGAACATGCCGTTGAGTGACTCGCCGGGTGAGTACTGGATGTGCATCGACGTCCCACCGACCTCGACTTCGACGCCCTCGCGGTAGGCCGCCGACAGCGACCGGATCCCGTGCGGTGAGAGGAACTCACCTTCGTCGAAGAGCCGCCGCAGCATCGCCTCGAGACGGGTTCGGACGACGGGCGTGAGGCTGTTGTGGACCACGTCGCCGTCCTGGCTGTGGAGCAGCGAGTCGGTGAGGTCGGGGCGTCGGTCCTGCAGCCAGCGCAGCCGCGACTCGAAGTCGGGCAACTCCTCGAAGGCCCACGCCGGCACGTTGGCGACCGCGATCAGCGGCAGCAACCCGACAAGAGAACGGACCCGCACCGGAGAGCCGTTGCCGTCCGGGTCGACGAGGACGTCGTAGAAGAACTCGTCGGCGTCGTCCCACAGCGACACCCCCTCGGTGCCGAACGTCTCCATCGCCTCGGCGATCGAGAAGAAGTGCTCAAGGAAGGTGGTGGCGAGCCCGTCCCAGTTGCGGTCGACCCGGCTGAGCTCCAACGCCATCCGCAGCATCTGCAAGCACGTGAACGCCATCCAGCTCGTCGCATCCGACTGCTCGAGCCGCCAGCCGTCGGGCACTTCGCGCGACCGGTCGAAGACGCTGATGTTGTCCATCCCGAGGAAGCCGCCCTCGAAGAGGTTCGACCCGTCGGAGTCCTTGCGGTTGAGCCACCAGGTGAAATTGAACATCAGCTTGGTGAAGACGCGGATGAGGAAGCCGTGGTCGCGCGCGCCGTCGAGGACGTAGACGTGCCAGGCGGCCCAGGCGTGAACGGGCGGGTTGACGTCGCCGAACTGCCATTCGTATGCCGGGAGCTGGCCGTTGGGATGTTGGCTCCACTCCCGGCACATCAGCATGAGCTGGTTCTTCGCGAACTGGGGGTCGATGTGGGCGATGGCGACCGTGTGGAAGGCGAGGTCCCAGGCGGCGAACCACGGGTACTCCCATTCGTCCGGCATCGAGATGACGTCGGCGAGCGCAAGGTGGGTCCACGAGGTGTTGCGGGCGTACGGCTCGCGAGCGCGCCGGGCCTCGGGTGGCGGCGGGTAGGCCGGATCGCCCTCGAGCCACTCGCGCACGTTGTAGCGGTACAGCTGCTTGCACCAGTTGAGCCCGGCGAAGGCGCGCCGTGCGACGAGCCGGTCCTCGTCGGCGGTGTGCTCGGGGATGACGGCGCCATAGAACTCGTCGGCCTCACCGCGCCGAGTCGCGAGCACCTCATCGAAGCCGACACCGAACGCGTCCTCGGCCCGCAGGTCGTCGGACGCACCGTCCACCCACGCGTCGTCATGGAGGCGCAGCCGGACGCGCACCGTCT
Organism: Knoellia subterranea KCTC 19937; assembly: GCF_000768685.1. Taxonomy (GTDB): domain Bacteria; phylum Actinomycetota; class Actinomycetes; order Actinomycetales; family Dermatophilaceae; genus Knoellia; species Knoellia subterranea. Next base: position 148,633 of record NZ_AVPK01000001.1, read on the forward strand.
CACCGGGAGCGACCGCGTCGAAGTGGTAGTGCAGCCCGACCTTGGTGCCGCGTCCGTCGGTCGCGAGCAGACTCGGGTCGCCGTGGACGATGGCCTGATCGATGGCGTTCTTGGGGTGGGCGCTGCGGCTGTCCCCCGCATCCGCCCCGAAGACCTCGGCAACGTTGGTCTCGTTGTCGCAGACAAGGACGTCCGGCGTCCCCTCCGCGAGCAACTCGACGACGCCGATGTGGGCGTGCGTCGCACGCAGCATGACGCACCCCGACGGCGCGTCCCCGACGACCTCGATCACCGGCTGACGCGTGTCCCGCCCCCACGCCCACGTGTTGCGGAACCAGAACTGCGGCACAAGATCGAGCGGCGCCGGGTCCGGCCCGTGGTTCGTCGCCTCGAACGTCACGAGCACGTCCCCCGGCGCAGCCTTCGCGTGCGTCGTCACGACATCGAAGAAGCGGTCCTCGGCAAGCACCCCGGTGTCGACGAGCTGGAACTCGGGCACGTCGTAACCGCGAGCCGCATTCTCACTGCGCAGGACGGCATACGGGAATGCCTTTTGGGGGTAGCGGTAGAGATGCTGCGCCCAGGAGTGCGTCGGTGTCGCGTCGAGGTGCCACCAGTACTCCTTGGCGTCCTCGCCGTGATTGCCCTCCTCGTTGGTGAGGCCGAAGAGGCGCTCCTTGAGTCGGTCGTCCTGCCCGTTCCACATCGCGATGGCGAGGTTGAGGAAGCCGTAGCGGTCGCACAGTCCGGCGATCCCGTCCTCACCCCACCGATAGGCGCGGGCGTGGGCGTGGTCGAACGGGAAGAAGTCCCAGGCGTTGCCGTTCTCGGAATAGTCCTCGCGGACCGTCCCCCACTGCCGCCCGGAGACGAAGGGCCCCCACGCGCGCCACACGTCGCCATCGTGAGGTGAGTTCTCGAGTCGTTGGTGCTCCGCGGTGCTGGGGCGCTGTTCGGGCTCGACAGACGTCATGCCCCCACCTTGGCATGTGGCTGCGAGAATGTCCGGGATGACTTCGCATCCGTTGGCCGAACGCGCCCTGACTTCCGTGACAACGGATCCCGACACTCTGTATGCCGTGTTCTCGGCCTGGGCGGCCGAGTCCGGTATCGAGCTGTACCCCCACCAGGACGAGGCCGTCATCGAGGTGGTGTCGGGCCGGCACGTGGTGCTGGCGACGCCGACGGGGTCGGGCAAGTCACTCGTGGGAGTGGCGGCGCACTTCGCGGCGTTGGCCGGTGACCGGGTGTCGTTCTACACGGCGCCGATCAAGGCGCTCGTCAACGAGAAGTTCTTCGCGCTGTGCGAGGTGTTCGGCGCGGAGAACGTGGGCCTGCTGACCGGTGACGCCTCGGTCAACGCGGATGCGCCGATCATCGCCTGCACGGCGGAGGTGCTCGCGAATATCGCTCTGCGAGAGGGCTCTTCGGCAGATGTCGGGCTCGTCGTGATGGACGAGTTCCACTACTACGCCGACGGTCAGCGCGGCTGGGCGTGGCAGGTGCCGCTGCTCGAGCTGCCGCAGGCGCAGTTCCTGCTCATGTCGGCCACGTTGGGTGACATGAGTCGGATCTCCGAGGATCTGGAGCGGCGCACTGGCCGCGACGTGGCCTTCGTGACGACGGCCGAGCGTCCGGTGCCGCTGTCGTTCACGTGGTCGCTCACTCCCCTGCCGGAGATGGTCGAGGAGATTGTCACGACCCACCAGGCACCGGTCTACGTCGTGCACCCGACGCAGCAACTGGCGTCGGAGTTCGCTGCCTCGCTGACGAATCTGCGGCTGCTGTCGAACGAGGAGAAGGCGGCGATCGCGGAGCGGTTGGCCCCGGTGCGATTTGCCGCCGGGTTCGGCCGGACGCTCTCCGGGCTGCTGCGCCGTGGCATCGGCGTGCACCACGCCGGCCTGCTCCCCCGCTATCGACGCATCGTCGAGCAGCTCGCCCAGGCGGGCCTGCTCAAGGTCATCAGTGGCACGGACACGTTGGGCGTGGGCATCAACGTCCCGATCCGGACGGTGCTCTTCACCGGGCTCGCGAAGTTCGACGGGTCGCGAGACCGGATCTTCCGCTCGCGGGAGTTCCACCAGATCGCGGGTCGGGCGGGGCGGGCCGGCTTCGACACGAGCGGCACGGTCATCGTGCAGGCGCCACCGCACGTCATCGAGAACGAGCGCGCGCTCGCCAAGGCCGGCGACGACCCCAAGAAGCTGCGCAAGGTCCAGCGCAAGAAGGCCCCGGAGGGCTCGATCGTGTGGACCGAGCAGACCTTCGACAAGCTCGTCGGGAGCGAGCCCGAGGCGTTGACGTCGAAGATGCGCATCGACAACGCGATGATCCTCAACCTCATGGCGCGCCCGGGCGACCCGGTGCGCGCGGTGAGCCGGCTGGTGCGCGACAACCACGAGACGCACGTCGGTCAGGCCAAGCTGGCGCGTCGCGCCATCCGCCTCGGCCGATCGCTGCTCGACTCGGGCGTGGTCGTGCGACTCCCCGAACCGGCCGCCGACGGGCGCACGGTCGAGCTCACCGTCGACCTCCCTGCCGACTTCGCCCTCAACCAGCCGTTGGCGCATTTCGCACTGGCCGCGCTCGACCTCCTGGACGCAGACTCCCCGACCCACGCGCTCGACGTCGTGTCCGTCATCGAGGCCGTCCTCGACTCTCCCCGGCCGGTGCTGCGAGCACAGCAGTGGGCGGCCCGCGGCGAGAAGATCAACGAACTCAAGGCCGAGGGCGTCGACTACGACGAGCGCACCGCGATCGTCGAGGAGATCACCTGGCCGCGCCCGCTCCTGGAACTGTTGGAGCCGGCATACGAGACGTATCGGCAGACGCACCCGTGGCTGCCGGACGACGCACTCGACCCCAAGAGCATCGTCCGCGAGATGTGGGAACAGGCGATGAGCTTCGCCGACCTGATCCGGCGCTACGGGCTGGCTCGCTCCGAGGGCGTCGTGCTCCGCTACCTGTCCGACGCCTATCGGACGCTGCGGCAGACCGTCCCGGAACAGCACCGAGACGAGGAGCTCGACACTCTCATCGAGTGGCTCGGAGAGACGATCCGCCAGACCGACTCGTCGCTCATCGACGAGTGGGCCGCCCTGACCGACCCCGAAGCCGTGGCGAATGCCGCCGCTGCCCACGGCGATGCTCCCCCACCTCCGCGCCCGATCACGGCCAACGAGAGGGCTTTTCGCGCGATGGTGCGTCGGGCGATGTGGCGTCGCGTCGAGCTCGCGTCACTCGACGACATCGAGCGGCTCGCCCAACTCGATCGTGACGCCGTCGCGGTCCCCGAGGACGGGCGCTCGGTCGTCATGGATCTCGATGCGTGGGATGTCGCACTCGGTGCCTACTGGGACGAGCACGGGTCGATCGGGACGGACGCCGATGCCCGCGGTCCATCGCTGCTTCAGGTCGAGCCGGCGCGCGACGTCGTCCCCGGTCTCGATGACGATGAGCCGCACCGGATCTGGCGCGTGCGTCAAGTTCTCGCCGACCCGGCCGACGACCGCGACTGGGTCATCGAGGCCGTGGTCGATCTCGACGCGAGCGACGCTGCAGGTGAGCTCGTCCTCGCGACCACGGCCCTCCGCCGCCTCTGAGTGATCCACCCGCTCCTCAGCCGCTGACGCATCTCACGCGTCCCGAAGTCACCCAATCGGACACCCCGCCGTACCCAGACGTGTCCAATTGGGTGACTTCGGGACGGGGCTGGGTCCCCACGCCTGTCCAATTGGGTGACTTCGGGACGGGGCTGGGTCAGCCGCGGGGGTCGGGGGTGAGGATGCGGTCGTCGAGGCGGCGGGCCATGGAGATGCTGTCGCGCTCGTCGCCGGGCGCAACTCGAATGGCTCCGAGTACGCGCCCGGTCTCGCGGTAGCCGCACGCCTCGTAGAACGCCGTCGTCCCTGTCCCGCTGCGGACGTCGAGGGTGAGGATCTCGACGCCGGCCTCGCGGGCGACACGGTGCACGCCGGCCATGAGAAGCCTGCCGAGGTTGCGGCCACGCAGCTCTGGGTCGGTCATGACACGACCGACGCACTGCGTGTGGTCGAGCAGCGGGTTCGTGCCGCGCACGATGAAGGCCAGTCCCAGAACACGCGCGTCCGCTCCGGAACGGAGCAGCACGGCGATGGTGTGGCCACTCGCCATCGACCCCCGTGGCCCCGGAGCGCTTCTTCGACTCGATCACGAGGTGCACCCGGCAGGAAGCCCACAGCTCCCCCAGCATCGTTGGTCCGCATCCACAGGTCGAGCACCTGCTCGCGAGTCGCGTCGTCGAAGGCCGAGGTCACGGACTCGATGCGGGGCGACACGAAGATCGTCGACGGCGCTTCGTCCGGCAGGTCGTCGTTGAGCCGACGCGTTCCGACCCGTTCGAATCCCGACGCCAGCGCGGTCTTCACGGACGGGACGTTGACCTCCTTGACGAGCGCCTGCACCGGAAGGTCGGGCAAGTGCTCGAGGGCGTGCGCCGCCGAGGCTCGCGAGATCTCCTTGCCCAACCCCTGCCCCAGCCGGTCGAACACCAGCCGGTAATAGAGGTTGAGGAAGTGCACGCCGGGATCACCCTGGATCTCGCGCAGCCCGCCGACGCCGATGACGTCACGCGTCGCACGGTCCTCCACCACCCAGAAGCCGAATCCCCGCTCGTCCCAATGCTTTTGGGTCGACTCGAGGAACTCCGCGGCGTCGTCGTCCGTGGGCGACATCGCGTGCGGTGCGTGCCAGTACGTCCGTGGATCACGGTGGAGGGCCACCCACGCATCCCGGTCGGACACAGTCGGCGGGCGGAGCGTCAGGTGTGCGGTCTCGACGACGGGAGGAAACGGCATACCGGGCATCTTATTGCTAGTAGTTCGCAATAATGCCGCTGGCAGCCACGTCGCGACGGAGCAACCCGAAGACCCATGAGTCGGACACGACGCCGTCGACGATGCAGTCCTCGCGCAGCGTCCCCTCGCGGACGAACCCGAGCTTCTCGAGGACGCGGCCGCACGCGATGTTGCGGGTGTCGGCCTCGGCCTGGACGCGGTTGAGGTCCCACGAGCCAAAGGCCCAGTCCAGCAGCGCGCCCGCCGCCTCCGTCGCGTATCCGTGCCCCCACGACGCCTCGGTGTAGACGAAGCCGAGCGAGGCACTGCGGAAGTCGGGGTTCCAGTCGGTCAGGCTGACCCAACCGAGGAACTCCCCGTCCTCCATCCGCTCGACGACGACGCGCACCCCGAACCCGGATCGGGCCGCCTCGGCGCTGCGCTCGACGAACCGCCGAGACAAGGACCGGTCGGTCCACGGCGAGGAGTCCCAGTAGCGCAGCACGTGGGCATTGCTCATGAGGTCGAACACGGCGTCGCCATCACTGTCCACAACCGGTCGCAGGCGCAACCGCGACGTCTCCAGCGTCGGCGTGCGCAGCGAACCCACACCCTCCCCCGATTCGGTCACGGAATCAGACGGCCTTGTATGCCGTGAGCTCGGCCGCGAGGTCGGCGTTCACCCTCGCGGTGACGCGCGTCCCCTCGCTGACGTGCTCGCTCGCGAGGATCTCGCCCTCCTCGTGGAGTCGGCTGACGAGATCACCCCGGTTGTAGGGCAGGAGCACGTCGACGCTGATGTCGGGCTGCGGCAGCTCATCGGCGATGAGCCGCACCAGGGCATCCATGCCCTCGCCGGTACGCGCGGAGACCGCCACGACGTGCTTCTCGTTGCGCAGGAGCCGGTCGACGACTTCGGGGTCGGCGATGTCGGCCTTGTTGACGACGATGACCTCCTTGACGTCGGTCGCGTCGACGTCGGCGAGGACCGCGCGCACGGCCGAGATCTGTCCCTCGGGGTCGGGGTGCGAGCCGTCGACGACGTGGAGCAGCAGGTCGGACTCGGCCACCTCCTCGAGCGTGGAACGGAAGGCCTCGACGAGCTGGTGTGGCAAGGCCCGCACGAACCCGACGGTGTCGGTGAAGGTGAACTCGCGACCGTCCGGAGTCTCGCCGCGGCGCACGGTGGGGTCGAGCGTGGCGAACAGCTGGTTCTGCACGAGGACGCCAGCGCCGGTGAGCCGGTTGAGGATCGAGGACTTGCCGGCGTTCGTGTAGCCCGCGATCGCGACGCTCGGGATGCCGTTGGCGCGCCGCGACCCGCGCTTGGTGTCGCGGTGCGTCTTCATGCCGGCGATGTCGCGCTTGAGCTTGGCGATGCGGCTGTTGATGCGGCGCCGGTCGAGCTCGATCTTGGTCTCACCCGGACCACGCGAACCCATGCCCTGACCGCCAGCGGCCTGACCACCGGCCTGCCGGGACATCGACTCACCCCAACCGCGCAGACGCGGCAGGAGGTACTGCAACTGCGCCAGCTCGACCTGCGCCTTGCCCTCCCGGGACTTGGCGTGCTGGGCGAAGATGTCGAGGATCAGCGCGGTCCGGTCGATGACCTTGACCTTGACGACGTCCTCGAGGGCACGCCGCTGGGATGGTGCCAGCTCGCTGTCGGCGATGACGGTGTCCGCGCCCTCGCTGATGACGATGTCGCGCAGCTCCTCGGCCTTGCCCTTGCCCAAATAGGTTGCGGTGTCGGGCTTCTGGCGTCGCTGGATGACGCCCTCGAGGACCTCGGCGCCTGCGGTCTCGGCCAGGGCGGCGAGCTCACGCAACGAGTTCTCGGCGTCGACGAGGGTGCCCTCGGACCAGACGCTGGCGAGGACGACGCGCTCGAGTCGCAGTTGCCGGTATTCGACCTCGGTGACGTCCTCGAGCTCGGTCGAGAGTCCCGCGACGCGACGCAGCGCCGCGCGCTCCTCGCGCTCGAGCTGGTCGCCGTCGTAGAGCGCCGAGGGTCGGGTGCCGTCCTCGTCGCCGTCGAGCAGGTAGCCGTCGTCGTCGTAGGCGTCGTCGGAGAGCGCCTCGGCCTGGCCGGAGAAGATGTCGTGTCGTGCAGTCATGTTCCCTCTAGGGTCTCACCTATGACCGACACGGGGCGAACGGATTCCGGAGACCACTACTTCACCGCCCGCCCCGCCACACCCGATGAGCGCCGCCCCCTCGACGTCACCCTGGCCGGCCGTCGCGTCACCGTCGAGGTCGCGCCGGGCATCTTCAGCCCCGGCGGCCTCGACAAGGGCACGGCGATCCTGTTCGACGAGGTCCCAGATCCCCCGCCGTCGGGTCGTTTCCTCGATGTCGGCTGCGGCTGGGGCCCGATCGCGCTGACGCTCGGGCTGCTCTCCGAGCACGCGGAGGTTCTCGGCGTCGACGTCAACGAACGCAGCGTCGATCTCACGAACCGCAACGCCGCCGCCCTCGGACTCGGCCACGTGCGCGCGGTGACGCCGGACGCGGTCGGCGACGACACGGCATACGACCTCATCTGGTCCAACCCGCCCATTCGCATTGGCAAGGCGGCCCTGCACGACTTGCTGCGCACCTGGTTGCCGCGACTCGCGCCGGGCGGCGAGGCCTACCTCGTGGTCCAGAAAAACCTCGGGTCCGACAGTCTCCAGCGCTGGATCGAATCAGATCTGGGTATGCCGTGTGCCCGCTTTGCGACGAACAAGGGCTTTCGCGTCCTCCACGTGACCCACCCCTAGCCTCGCGTACCTGAGCGGTCCCGGTTTGGGCCCGCTGGGGCACACGAGGCCGGGTTTCAGAGGGTGCTGAGGTCGATCACGCCGTCGGCGACGAGGGCGGCGGGACCCGCGAGCTCGACCTCGTGGTTGAGCAGGCCGCGCACCCGCAGGCGCCCGCCGAGGACGTCGACCGTCCAGTCCTGCGTCGGCTCGTCGTGGCCGGCCCAGAAGCTCGTCGCGAGCGCGGCAGCACACACACCGGTGCCGCAGGACCGCGTCTCACCGACGCCCCGCTCGTGGACGCGCATGGCGATGTGACCGTCGCCGAGCACCCGAACGAACTCGACGTTCGTGCCGCGCGGCGGGACGGGACGCACCTGAGGAGCGTGGAAGAGGTCGAGCGCCGCCAGGTCCACTGATTCGGGCAGCGCCACGACCGTGTGCGGATTGCCCATGTCGACGGACAGCGCCGACCAGGGCTCATCGTCGACACCGTCCGAGCGCAACTGCACGAGAGCGTCGAACCCGTCCGCCTCGGCGGTCGAGGGCTCAGCGAGCCGCCAGGGGCCCATGTTCGTCGCGACGAGGTCTCCCTCGAAGCGGATGCCCTTGATGCCCCCGCGCGTGGCGATGGCGAACTCGTCATCCGTCTCGAGGCCCTCGCGCCGCAGATAGGTCGCGAACACGCGCGTGCCGTTGCCGCACATCTCGGCGACGGACCCGTCGGCATTGCGGTAGTCCATGAACCACGCGGCCCGATCCGCCTGCGCGCGCACGAACTCGTCGTCCGAGGACGCAGTCGGCACGACGCGGATGACGCCGTCGCCGCCGATGCCGGCGTGGCGGTCGGCGAGTCGACGCACGAGCTCCTCGCCGAGGTCGAGGCGGGCATCGACGTCGGGCAGCAGGACGAAGTCGTTCTCGGTCCCGTGGCCCTTGGTGAAGCGCCACTCCCGGGGTTCGCGCGTCTGCGTCATGTCAGCCATTGTCCGTGATGGCGCGTTGGACGTGGGCCACCGCCGCCCCGACTCCGTCGGCCGAGCTCGAATCGAACCACGTGATGCGAGGATCCGGCCGGAACCACGACTCCTGACGGCGCGCGTAGCGCCGGGTCAGTTGGGCCGTCTCGGCCTGTGCCTCCTCGGCCGTCATCGTGCCGTCGATCTCGGCGAGCGCCTGGGCGTAGCCCAACGCTCGTGACGCCGTGCGCCCGCGCCGGATCCCCTGCGGCACAAGGCGCTTCACTTCCTCGATCAGGCCATCTGTCCACATCTGGACGACCCGTGCATCGATCCGCTCGTCGAGGAGGTCACGCGGTGGCCGCAGGCCGACCATGACCGTCGGGTGCAGGTGGCGGCGCTCGGGCATCGTCGCGCTGAAGGGGCGACCGGTGATCTCGATGACCTCGAGCGCACGCACGAGGCGACGCACGTTGTGGCGACCGATCGCTTGAGCTGCGTCGGGATCGCGAGCCAGCAGCCCGGCATACGTGGCTTCTGCGCCGTTCTCCTCCGCCTCGGCCTCGAGGCGTGCCCGAACGTCCGGATCGGTGGGCGGGATCTCGAGGTGGTCGAGGGCCGCCCGGACATAGAGCCCCGAGCCGCCCGCGACGATGGGGTGGAGTCCGCGGGCGCGGATGTCATCGATGTCGGCGCGCGCCTCGACCTGGTAGCGCGCAATCGTCGCCTCGTCGGTGACGTCGAGGACGTCGATCTGGTGGTGCGGGATCCCGCGGCGCTCGGCCAACGGCAGCTTGGCGGTGCCGATGTCCATGCCGCGATAGAGCTGCATCGCGTCGGCGCTGACGATCTCGCCACCGACGGCCTCGGCGAGGCGCAGCGCCAGCTCGGATTTGCCGCTGGCGGTCGGTCCGACAACCGCAATGACGACCGGGTCGTCAGCGGGCAACGTCATCCTTGGCGCGGTCCTCGACGTGACCACCCTCGGCGATCAACTCATCGTCGTAGTCGTCCTCGTCGACGTCGTCATGTCCGAACGGGTCTCGGTCCTGGCCGGGCATCCACGTGAGACCGGGGGTGCCCCAGTCGTTGGCCTTGACCGCCTTCTTGGCCTTGCGCGCCCACTTGCCCTGGAGCCGGTCGACGTAGAGGAAGCCGTTGAGGTGGTCGTACTCGTGCTGGAACATGCGCGCGAACCAGCCGGTCGCGGTGTAGGAGATCTCGTTGCCGTCGAGGTCGAGCCCCGTCAGGGTGGCCGTCTCGCCGCGACGCAGCGGGAAGGACTCCCCCGGCACCGAGAGGCAGCCCTCGGACTCGTCGTGGGGGTCGGGGTCCCCGGCCAGGGGCTTGCTCGCCGTCACGAACGGGTTGATGACGACGCCGCGCGGCGGGATGCCGTCCCGGTTGTCCATCTGCCACGTGAAGATCCGCAGACCGACGCCCACCTGCGGGGCGGCCAGGCCGACACCGCGCGCGGCGTCCATCGTTTCGTACATGTCGGCGACGAGCTCACGAATGCCGTCGTCGATGACCTCGACGGGTACGGCGCGACGGTGGAGCACCGGTTCGCCGGTGATGGTGATGGGACGAATCGTCATGGGGTCATTGTCGCAAAGATCGCAGGTTGGTCGGACCCTGCCATGGCTTCGGGGCGATCCGTGAGGCAGAGTGGGGAGTGTCCCGATCCCCGAGAAGTGAGGAGCGACCATGAGCATGTTCGACAAGGCCAAGGACCTGGCGGGCGAGCACGCCGACAAGGTGGAGGGCCTGAGTGATCAGGGCCTCGAGAAGGCTGGCGAGTTCGCCGAGAGCAAGGGCATCGACGCCGACAAGGTCGAACAGGGCAAGGACTTCCTGGACGACAAGATCGGCGAGTGACGTCCCACTGACGGCCGAGAAGGCCCCGACCACCGTGCGTGGTCGGGGCCTTCTGCTGTCCGGGGCGATCGCTGCCAGAGCAAGGGAAACGGGTCCTGAGCAAGGGAACAGTTCCCTTGCTCAGGACCCGTTTAGCGGGGAACCCGTAAAAAGTGAGGCGGGTGGGGTGAAAAGCCGAGCGGGTATGCCGGTCAGGCGCCGCAGGCGGGTGCGCTCATCGGGGCCGTGGCCGGCTTGCCGATCGACGGCATGCCGAGGCTGACCGCGGGCTTGCCCGGCACGGGGGCGTCCTGCAACGCCTCCCACGCGTCACCACCACGGGTGCGGCGGACGGCATACGTTCCGCCGTCGAGGGCACTGTCCGCGACGAGGTGGTGCGGCGCACCGTAGGTGACGTCCACGCTGACCATGTCACCCGGACGCGGAACGTCACCGCCTTCGGGGAGGGAGAAGTGGACGAGCCGGTTGTCGCGGGCGCGACCGCTCATGCGTGCGGTCTCGGCGTCCTTGCGCCCCTCGAACGGGGCGACAAGAACCTCCACCGTCGTCCCCTCAAGGGCGCGGTTCTCAGCCCAAGACACCTTGTCCTGGAGGGCGACGAGCCGCTCGAAGCGCTCCTGCACGACCGCCTTGGGGATCTGGTCCTCCATCGTCGCCGCGGGGGTGCCGGGACGGATGGAGTACTGGAAGGTGAAGGCGCTCGAGAAGCGCGACGCCTCGACGACGCGCAGCGTCTCGGCGAAGTCCTCCTCGGTCTCGCCCGGGAACCCGACGATGAGGTCGGTCGTGATCGCGGCGTCGGGGATCTGCTCGCGGACGCGGTCGATGATCCCGAGGAACTTCTCGTTGCGGTAGGAGCGACGCATCGCCTTGAGGACTCGGTCCGAGCCGGACTGGAGCGGCATGTGCAGGCTCGGCATGACGTTCGGCGTCTCGGCCATCACGGTGATGACGTCGTCGGTGAACGCCGCGGGGTGCGGACTCGTGAACCGGACCCGCTCCAGGCCCTCGATCTCGCCACAGGCCCGCAGCAGCTTGCCGAACGCGAGGCGGTCGCCGAACTCGACGCCGTAGGTGTTGACGTTCTGACCGAGCAGCGTGATCTCGACGACGCCCTGGTCGACAAGCGCCTGAATCTCGGCGAGGATCTCGCCCGGCCGGCGGTCGGTCTCCTTGCCGCGCAGGCTCGGCACGATGCAGAACGTGCACGTGTTGTTGCAGCCGACGGAGATCGAGACCCACGCGGCATACGCGGAGTCACGACGGGTCGGAAGGGTCGACGGGAAGGTCTCGAGCGACTCGAGGATCTCGACCTCGGCGCGCTTGTTGTGCCGGGCCCGGTCGAGCAGCGCCGGCAGGCTGCCGATGTTGTGCGTGCCGAAGACGACATCGACCCACGGGGCCTTCTGGACGATCGTCGCGCGGTCCTTCTGCGCCATGCAGCCACCGACGGCGATCTGCATGTCGGGGTTGCGGGTCTTGGCGGGACGCAGCTGGCCCAGGTTGCCGTAGAGCTTGTTGTCGGCGTTCTCGCGCACCGCGCACGTGTTGAAGACGACGACGTCAGCCGTCTCGGGGCGATTGGTGGCCGGCAGGCTCGCGAGGTCGACATAGCCCGCCGTCTCGAGCAGGCCCGCGAGGCGCTCGGAGTCGTGGACGTTCATCTGGCAGCCGTGCGTGCGCACGTCGTAGGTCTTCAGATCACTCATGGCACCGTCAAGGGTACGTCCTGGACGACGCGCAGTCAGACGCCCCAGAGTGCGGCGACATGGCGCGCGTCGGTGCCGCAGCAGCCACCGACGACGTCGAGTCGAGGCAGCCGGGCAGCGAGCTGCTCGTGCGTCGTCACGAGGTCGTCGAGGTCCCCCTCGTCGAGCTCTTCGGCTGCGTCGAGCTCGGCGTGCGACTGGCGTGAGGCGTTGACCCTCAACCCGGTGACCCGAGCAGCCCAGCTGTCGTCGTCGCGCAGGGCCTCCGCGATGTGGCTCGGGTGGGCGCAGTTGATGAGGAAGCCATCTGGTGCGGCGTTGGCCCACAACTCCTCGGCGGCGTCCGCGAGAGTCGTACCGTCCGGCAGTCGCCCGTCGGTCTCGACGGTGAATGCCACCCCCACCCGGACACCGACGTTGCGAGCCGCACTGACGATTCCGATGGCCTCGGGCACGGTGGTGAGCGTGTAGGCCGTGATGCGCTCCAGTCCGCCCTCGGCGAAGGCTGCGATCTGCATCCGGTGGTACTCCGCGAACTCGTTTGCGGTGGCACGTTCACCCGCGACGTAGCCATCACCCCGGGGCCCGATGGTGCCCGACAACTCCACCTCTCCCGAGGGCTCGAGGAACTCGACGAGCCCGGCAAGGTGAACGGCACTGTCGATGTTGATCCGGCGCACATCGTCGCGGGATCCACCCAGGGACGTGACCCAGTCGGGGTTCGCGCGCCACGTCGGCGTCTCGAGCAGTAGGTTCGCACCGGCGCGGTCGGCGATCCGCGCATAACCGGCGTAGTAGGCACTCAGGAGGGCCCGACCGTCGGTGCTGTCGAGCAGCGGATAGGCGGCAAACCCCGGCAGGTCCAGACCGTGATGGAAGATCAGGTCCGTTTCGAGCCCACCGTCGGTGACCCACCGCGGCCCGGATGGCTCCGTTGCCGAATCAGGTGCCCGCACGACCGCATCGACGTCTGTCATCTCGGACCGACCTCCCTGTTGCGGTTCGGAGTGCATCCAGCGTGTTCTCGGTCGCCCCCGGCGACCAGACCCGAGGTGCCCAGATCCGCTAGTGCTCGGGGGTCATTTCCATGCGGTCACCGCAATAGTTGACACGACAATCAATCTCTGTCACCGTCTTACTTGAAACAACAACTACTCCCCCGAAGGACACACCATGGGCCTGTTCAACCGCTCCAAGAAGACCGTCACCCCCGCCGCCGTCGCCCCGACCGCGACCATCGCCACCGAGCCGACGTCGAGCTTCGTCTCCGACATCTCCGGCGACTACGCCCTCGACGCCAGCCACAGCCGCCTCGGCTTCTCGGCCCGCCACGCGATGGTCACCAAGGTCCGCGGCAACTTCGAGGAGTTCGAGGGCACGGCCCACGTCGACACCACGACCCCGGCCAACTCGACGGTCAACGTCACCATCCAGGCCGGCTCTGTCACGACCGGCAACGAGCAGCGCGACGGCCACCTCAAGACCCCGGACTTCTTCGACATCGAGAACCACCCGACGATCACCTTCACCTCCACGAACGTGGTGCGCGACGGTTCCGAGTGGGCCATCACCGGCGACCTCACCATCAACGGTGTCACCAAGCCGGTGACGATCGACTTCGAGGAGACGGGCTCGGCCAAGGACCCCTACGGCAACACCCGCATCGGCTTCGAGGGCTCGACCACGATCGACCGGACCGACTGGAACCTGAACTTCAACGCCGCCCTCGAGACCGGTGGCGTTCTCGTCAGCGAGAAGGTCAAGGTCGAGTTCGACATCTCCGCGATCGCCCAGGTCCCGGCTGCCGTCTGATCCGAGCATCGGCCAGGAGCAACCCGAAGGGCGTGGACCATCCGGTCCACGCCCTTCGGCATGTGCGCCTCCCTCGGCCGCTGCCGGATCAGTCGCGCTGGTGCTCGAGAGCGTCGGCGAGGGCCTCACGGATGACGCGCATCGACACCTCGGACGGGTAGCCCTTGCGCGCGAGCATCCCGGCGAGGCGGCGCATCTGGACGGTGCGGTCGAGGCCGTGGAGGCGTCGGAGTCGCTTCTCGACGAGCTCGCGAGCCCGGTCCTCCTCGTCCGCCGGGTCGACGTCGTCGAGGACGATCTCGGCGACCTCGTCGGACACGCCCTTCTGGCGGAGGTTCTGCGCCAGTGCGCGCCGCGCCAGACCACGTCCCGCCTGCTGCGACCGAACGAGCATGCCGGCGTAGGCCTCGTCGTCGACGAGGCCAACCTCTTCCATCCGGTCGAGGACCGCCGCCGCGACGTCCGGATCGCAGTCCCGCTTGGCCAGAGCCTGTTCGAGCTGAGCCCGAGACTTCGGTGAGTTGGTCAGCTGCCGCAGCACGATCTGCCGTGCGACGTCGTGGGCGTCGGGCTCGACGCCCACGACCGCCGTGTCCGGGGGCGGCGGAACGGGCGTGGCGCCGCGGCGGGAACGACCCTGCCGCTGACCACCTCCGGGCGATCCCCGCCGTGAGGAGCGCCCGCTCGCCACCGGGTCCGACTGCCGCTCCACAACGGCGCGCAGCTCCTCCGTGGACGGGGTCGCCCCCGCCGCCCACTCGGGCGGCGGGGACGATGCGTCAGCGAATCCCACTGTGACAGAACCGATCTCGCGAGTTCAGTCGATCGAATCGACTCAGAAGTCGACCGGGACCTCGGGGACGACCTCGAGCGGAGTGTCGACCCGCGGGCCGACCCCGAGCTTCTCCTTGACCTTCTTCTCGATCTCGTCGGCGAGGTCCGGGTTGTCCTTGAGGAACGTGCGAGCGTTCTCCTTGCCCTGACCGAGCTGGTCCCCCTCGTAGGTGTACCAAGCGCCGGCCTTGCGGACGAAGCCGTGCTCGACACCCATGTCGATGAGGCCACCCTCTCGGGAGATGCCCTGCCCGTAGAGGATGTCGAACTCGGCCTGCTTGAACGGCGGGGAGACCTTGTTCTTGACGACCTTGACGCGGGTGCGGTTGCCGACCGGGTCGGTGCCGTCCTTGAGCGTCTCGATGCGGCGGACGTCGAGCCGGACGGAGGCGTAGAACTTCAGCGCCTTGCCACCGGTGGTCGTCTCGGGCGAGCCGAACATGACGCCGATCTTCTCGCGGAGTTGGTTGATGAAGATCGCCGTCGTCCCGGTGTTGCTCAGGGCGCCGGTGATCTTGCGCAGCGCCTGGCTCATGAGGCGAGCCTGGAGACCGACGTGGCTGTCGCCCATCTCGCCCTCGATCTCGGCGCGGGGCACGAGTGCGGCGACGGAGTCGATGACGATGATGTCGAGGGCGCCGGAGCGGATGAGCATGTCGGCGATCTCGAGCGCCTGCTCACCGGTGTCGGGCTGGGACACGAGCAGGTTGTCGGTGTCGACACCGAGCTTGCGTGCGTACTCCGGGTCGAGCGCGTGCTCGGCGTCGATGAAGGCCGCGATGCCGCCGGCCTTCTGCGCGTTGGCGACGGCGTGCAGGGCGACGGTCGTCTTGCCCGAGCTCTCGGGGCCGTAGATCTCGACGACGCGGCCGCGGGGCAGACCGCCGATGCCGAGGGCGACGTCCAGGGAGATCGACCCGGTGGGGATGACCTCGATGGGCGGACGCACGTCGTCGCCGAGGCGCATGACCGCGCCCTTGCCGTGCTGCTTCTCGATCTGGCCGAGGACCATGTCCAGGGACTTGCCACGGTCGTTCGTGTTCTTGACGGCTGGTGCAGCCATTGTCGCCACCTGCTCTTCCTGTGTCGTTCGATGTGCGCGCCCGCCGGCGACCCATGCTCGCGGTCGGTCTCGTCGCGATCTCGGGTCAGACGCTAGGTCGTCGCACCGACAGCCGTCTGCAGCTGCCGTGAGTCTGTGGACAAGCGCTGCCGGATCGGCGACCTGTGGACAACAGTAGACGAACACGTGTTCGACGCCGGAAGCGACGCGCCGACACGCCGAGACGGGTTTCGCGGTGGCCGCGAAACCCTCAGCTGACGGGCTTCTCGCGCTACCCGCGCCGCATCGACACGTGCGGAATGCCGTCCTCCACGAAGCCGCGACCCGACACCTCGAACCCGAACCCGGCATACCAGTCGACGAGGTGCGCCTGCGCGTCGAGGACGACGGGCCGCTCCCCCGCGAGGCCGAGGGCAACCCGAACGAGCTCGGCACCCACCCCGGCACCACGAGCCCCTCGCGCCGTCGCCACCCGCCCGATCCGCATCGCCTCACCGTCGTCGAGGAGGCGCAGCGTCGCCACCGGATCACCGACCTCCCCCTCCGCCCAGACGTGCCACGTACCGTCCTCGACGTCACGACCGTCGAGGTCGAGATAGGGGCAGTCCTGCTCGACGACGAACACGTCCGAGCGCAGCGCCCACAACCGATAGGCCACGAGCGGGTCGAGGTCGGCGAACCGGGCGTGCCGGATGTCTTGCGTCGAGGGAGCCACGCCGCCACCCTAGGCACCCCGACCGCCCACGCCACCAACTGGCAGACTCCTGCGCCGTGACGATCATCGCGGCAGCAGACGGCTCAGCACTGGGCAACCCCGGACCGGCAGGGTGGGCCTGGTACGCGGACGACGACCACTGGGCCGCCGGCGGCTGGCCGTACGGCACGAACAACCAGGGCGAGCTGACCGCCGTCCTCGACCTGCTCGAGCAGACCGCGGACATCGACGACGACCTCGTCATCTATTGCGACAGTACCTACGTCATCAAGTCGATCACCCAGTGGATGCCGGGCTGGAAGCGCAAGGGCTGGAAGAAGGGCGACGGCAAGCCGGTCATGAACCTCGAGATCATGCAGGCCCTCGACCGCGCCATGACCGGTCGCCGGGTCCGCTTCGAGTGGGTCAAGGGACACTCCGGTCACGAGCTCAACGAGAAGGCGGACCGGCTCGCGAACGGCGCGGCGACGGCATACCAGGAAGGTCGGGAACCGGACCACGGGCCCGGGTGGGCCGGCAACGCTCCCGGCACCGTCGCGGCCCGACCCGCTCCGGCGCAACCGGCCCCGGAACCCGATCTCTTCAGCGAACTCGACGCGCAGCCCAGCGACGAGGAGCAGGTCATCGCCCTCGAGCGCGCGCTGCTCAGCGACGACGTGCGCAGCGACCCGGCCGCGGTCGCCGCGATGCTCCACCCCCAGTGGACCGAGGTCGGTCGCTCCGGACGGCTCTGGACCCGCGAGGAGATCCTCGACGAGATCGCTCCCCTCGAGGAGCCTGTCACCCTTGACGTCCTTGCCTGTATGCCGGCCGCCCCCGACACGATGTTGCTCACCTGGCGCTCGGTGACGGACTCGGGCTCGACGCTGCGCTCCTCAGTGTGGGTTCGGACCAACGGCAACTGGCAGCAGCTCTTCCACCAGGGGACCGCGGAGGCCTGACGCGCTCCGGGACGCACCGACTCAAAGACGTGACGAGAGGTGGTCGACGATCGCGACGGCCGGCCCCGAGCGGGCCGCGAGGTGGCCCGTGCCCGCCCAGAGGTGGACGAGGTCGGGCTGCCCAGTGGCCTTGCCATGGGCGCGCAGCGGCGCAGTGAGGAAGTGCACCTGCGGATAGGCCGCCGGGGCGACCTCGGTGAAGACCTCGGTCCATGACGTCACGAGCGCGCGGGCGCTGCGCCCGGTGAACGCCCGCGTCACCACGGTGTCGGTGCGCTGGGTCAGTTCGTGGCGGTGCACGTCTGCGGTGCCGGCCTCGTCGGCACGGAGAAACGCCGTGCCGCACGCCACCGCGTGGGCACCGGCAGCGACGAGCCCGGCCACGTGGGCGGGATCGGCCACTCCACCCGCGGCGATGACGGGCAGGGACGTGAGCTCCCGGACACTGTGCAGGAGCAAGCGTGTCGGTGCCTGGTGGAGGCCCGTGTCGACGGGACCGCCACGGTGCCCGCCGGCCTCCCATCCCTGCGCCACGATTCCGTCGACGCCGAGCTCGTCGGCCCAGGCGGTCTCACTCGCGTCGTTGACGGTGACCCACACCTCGATGCCCGCAGCGCGCAACCGGTCGACGACGTCGGCGGGCGGCCAGGCGAAGGCGAACGACACGACCGCCGGCCGCTCGCTCACGACCACCTCGATCTTGGCGTCGAACGAGTCGTCCCCGTGGATGGGCTCACCCAGCGTCACTCCTGCCTTGTCGGCAAGCGGCTGGAGGCGCGTCGCGTACTCGAGGACGCGCGCGGCACTGCCCGGCTCATAGGGACTCGGAGCAAAGAGGTTCACACCGAAGGGCGCGGCCCCGGCAGCCGAACGCAACAGGACGATGTCGTCACGCAACCGATCGGGCGTGAGATAGGCACCGGCGAGGAAGGCAAAACCTCCCGCGGACGTGACCGCCGCCGCGAGCGCGACCGTGCTGGGTCCCCCGGCCATGGGCGCGAGGACGACGCGACGGTCGAGGACGGTCATGCGCGCCGGTGCGCCGCGCGCTTGTGGGCGTCGTCGCGGCCGAGTCGGCGTTCGATCGGCACGTCCATGTCGTCACACAGAGCGAGCCACACCAGCCGTGGGTGCTCGCCCGCGTCGAGGGCCTGGAGCACGGTGCGGCCGCCGAGGACCTCGAGCACGTGATCGCGCGCGAGGGTGGACGCGTAGGTCTCGCCGAACTCGTCGTTCATCAGCGTCCAGAAGTGGCTGATCCGCATGCCGCGGAGTCTGTCACACGCCCCCGACGGGCCTCTCCGTCCGTGCCCCTGCGGGAGGGGACACGCCTCGCACTGCGTTCCCGCGCATTCCTTTGTAGGGTCATCGTCATGCCGGAACCCACGGAGCCCGACCCGCGTCGGGATGTCGTCCTCGATGCGACGACGCTCAAGGCGCTGACCCACCCCCTGCGCCCCCGCATCCTCAGCGCCCTTCGGCTCCACGGGCCGGCAACCGCCTCGAGTCTGGCCGCCCACCTGGGCGTCAACACCGGAGCCACGAGCTACCATGTCCGCCAACTCGCCGAGGCAGGGTTCGTCGTCGAGGCCACCGAGCTCGGCAACGCCCGCGACCGTTGGTGGCGCGCGGCCCACGCGCGGACCCTCTTCGACACCCATGACGCGGACCAGGAGACGTCGGCGGCCTATCTGTCTGCCGTCGCGGCCGGCTATGCCGAGAACGCCCAGCGCGCCATCGCCGAGATCGCCACCCTCCCGCCCGAGTGGGAGGACGCGGGGACCTTCAGCAACTTCACGCTGCGGCTCACGCCGGAGGAGACGACGACCCTCATGGGTGAGATCACGGCCGTCATTCGCGGCTACCGGTCGCACCAGGGCGCGCAGGACGCTCCCGACACCGCCCGCCCGGTGTCGGTCAATCTCGAGGTCTTCCTCGCCCCCGGGATGTCCTCGGAGTGAGCTCGTCCACGCGCCCGAGTCGGCGCAGTCTGTACGGCATGCTCGTGGCCTCGAGCGTGTCCGTCGTGGGCACCCGTGTGTCGACGATCGCCCTCCCGTTCCTCGTGTACTCGGAGACCGATTCGGCCGCGATGACCGGTCTCGTGCTCACCGCCGAGATGGCGCCCTATGTCGTGTCGAAGGCGCTCGGTGGACCGCTCATCGATCGCCGCGGACCGCGCCTCATCAGCGTCGTGGGAGACCTCCTGAGCGGGGCCTTCCTCGTGCTCATCCCGATCCTGTATGCCGTGGGGCAGCTCGACCTTCCGGAGCGCCTTCCGCTGTTGCTCGGCCTCGTGGGCCTCGCCGGCGCCTTCCGCGGACCGGGTGACGGGGCCCGCAACGCGATGATCCCGGCCGTGTCGGACGCGACCGGGATGGCGGTCGAGCGACTCACCGGACTCGACAGCACGGTGGACCGCGCGAGCCGGCTCCTCGGCGCGGGCATCGGCGGTTTCCTCGTCGCCGGATTCGGTGCCGCACCGACCGTGGCGATCACGGCCGCAACCGCCTTCCTCAGCGCCCTGGTGGTCGCCCTCTTCATCCCGCCGGTCGTCCTCGGCAGCAGTGACGAGACCGGCTCCTACCTGAGCCAGTTGCGGACCGGAGCGAACTTCCTCCGCCAGGACCGGCTCCTGCGGTCGATCCTCGCCATGATCACGGTGACGAACCTGCTCGAAGCGGCCTACATCGGCGTCATGCTGCCCGTGTGGGCGCTGCGCAACGGCTACGACGCGAGCCTCGTCGGGCTCCTCGGTGTGCTCTATGGCGGCTCGGCCGTCCTGTCGAGCCTGGTCGCCACGTCCATGGCCGGGCGGTTCAGCCGACGCGTGGCTTTCCTCCTCGGGTGCACCCTCACGGGAGCGCCGCGCTACCTCGCGCTCGCCCTGGGTGCCCCGCTGTGGCTCATCGTGGCGTCCAACGTCGTGGCCGGACTCGGGTCCGGATTCGTCAACCCGACGATCAACGCCCTCTTCTTCGAGCGGGTCCCGCGCCACATCATCGGTCGGGTCGGGTCGCTCGCCGACGCGCTCGCCTGGGCGGGCCTGCCCATCGGCGGTGTCGTCGGCGGAGCCGCGGTGACGGCGATCGGGGTCTCACCGGCTCTCGGTGTGGCCGGTGCGGCCTACCTCATGTCGACCACGGTGCCTGGCCTGCGGCCCGAGTGGCGCGAGATGGATCGAGTCAGGACGCCTGTCAGTCGCAGGTGAGAGGCTTGCCCCCTCATGACGGCTGACGTTCTCGACCGCTTCTCCCCTGCCACCGCGGCGTGGTTCCGGGACTCCTTCAGTGCGCCGACCGACGCCCAGGCTGGCGCGTGGCAAGCCATCAGTTCGGGCCACCACGCCCTCGTCGTGGCCCCCACGGGGTCGGGCAAGACCCTGTCGGCCTTCCTCTGGGCACTCGACCGGCTCGCCGCCGAGCCGGTCCCGGAGGAGAAGCTCAAACGGTGCCGTGTCCTCTATGTCTCACCGATGAAGGCCCTCGCCGTCGACGTCGAGCGCAACCTCCGCAGCCCTCTCGTCGGCATCGGCCACGCGGCCACCCGGCTGGGTCTGCCCACGCCCGACATCACCGTCTCGGTGCGCAGCGGAGACACCCCGGCGGGCGAGCGACGCGCGTTCGCCCGAACCCCGAGCGACATCCTCATCACGACCCCGGAGTCGCTGTTCCTCCTCCTCACGTCCCAGGCCCGGGAGGCGTTGCGCGGCGTCGAGACGGTCATCCTCGACGAAGTGCACGCCGTGGCGGGCACCAAGCGCGGCGCCCACCTCGCCCTGTCGCTCGAGCGGCTGGACGCCCTCCTCGACACCCCGGCGCAGCGCATCGGACTATCGGCCACCGTCGAGCCGGTCGACGAGGTGGCCCGCTACCTTGCCGGCGGCCGACCGGTCGACATCGTCCGGCCGCCGTCGACCAAGCAGTGGGATCTCGACGTCGTCGTCCCGATCGCCGACATGTCCTCACTCGGAGAGGTGATCGAGGACGACCTCAGTGGTCCCGCAGCCGGTGCCGAACGCCGGGCCTCCATCTGGCCGCACGTCGAGGAGCGGATCGTCGATCTGGTTGCGGCACACCGGTCGACGCTCGTCTTCGCCAACTCCCGACGTCTCGCTGAGCGCCTCACGGCCCGGCTCAACGAGATCTGGGACGAGCGATTGGAGGCCGCCGCGGCCAGCGTCTTCGACGTGGTCGACGGCGGAGGCGACGAGGTTTCGGAGGCGGGCGGACGGCATACCGGATCGGTTCGGACGCCCGCCCAGGTCATGGCGCAGTCGGGCGCATCGGCGGGGGCACCGCCCGTCCTGGCCCGGGCGCACCACGGTTCGGTGAGCAAGGAGCATCGCCAGCTCATCGAGGAGGACCTCAAGGCCGGACGGCTCCCCGCGGTCGTCGCGACGAGCAGTCTCGAACTCGGCATCGACATGGGTGCGGTCGACCTCGTCATCCAGGTCGAGTCGCCGCCGTCCGTCGCGAGCGGACTCCAACGGGTGGGCCGCGCCGGACACCAGGTCGGTGCCGTGTCGCAGGGCGTCCTCTTCCCGAAGTTCCGTGGCGACCTCGTGCAGACGGCGGTCGTCGTCGAGCGGATGCGGTCCGGTGCCATCGAATCGCTTCGTGTCCCGGCCAACCCCGTCGACGTCCTCGCCCAGCAGATCGTCGCGATGACCGCCCTCGACGAGTGGACCGTCGACGAGGTCGAGCAAGTGATCCGTCGGGCGGCACCCTTCGCCTCGCTCCCCCGATCGATCCTCGAGTCGGTGCTCGACATGCTGTCCGGGCGCTACCCGAGTGACGAGTTCGCGGAGCTGCGCCCCCGCATCGTCTGGGACCGCATCGGCGGCGTCCTCTCCGGCCGACCCGGCGCCCAACGCCTGGCCGTCACCTCCGGTGGCACCATCCCGGACCGCGGTCTGTATGCCGTGTTCCTCGCCTCCGGTGAGGGCACCGGTCGGAGGGTCGGTGAGCTCGACGAGGAGATGGTCTACGAATCGCGGGTGGGCGACGTCTTCACCCTCGGCACCTCGACCTGGCGAATCGAGGACATCACCCACGACCGCGTGCTCGTGACGCCCGCACCGGGTCAACCCGGGCGGCTCCCGTTCTGGAAGGGCGACCAGCTGGGTCGGCCGGCCGAACTCGGTCGAGCCGTCGGCGCCTTCGTGCGCGAGGTCGCCGGTGCGACGCCGGAGCGCGCTCGAGAGCGGGTCACGGCCGCCGGGCTCGACGAGTGGGCGACCGACAACCTGCTCGCCTACCTCGACGAGCAGCGCACGGCCACGGGCCACGTCCCGGACGACCGCACCATCGTCATCGAACGGTTCAGGGACGAGATTGGCGACTGGCGGGTCGCTGTCCACAGTCCGTTCGGCGGTCAGGTCCACGCTCCGTGGGCGCTGTGCGTCTCGGCCCGCATGCGCGAACGGTTCGGGGTCGACGTCCAGGCGATGCACGGCGACGACGGCATCGTCTTCCGACTCCCCGACCTCGAGTTCGACGGTGAGGGCTCGTCCGGGCGCGGAGCCTCGGCCGAGCTGCTCGACCTCGTCCGCCTCGACCCCGACGACGTGCACGACCTCGTCACGGGAGAGATCGGCGGTTCGGCACTGTTCGCGGCCCGTTTCCGAGAGTGCGCCTCACGTGCCCTGCTGCTGCCGCGGCGGCGTCCCGACCGGCGCCAACCTCTGTGGCAACAGCGGCAACGCGCCGCCCAACTGCTCGAGGTGGCGAGCCAGTACGCCTCCTTCCCCATCGTCCTCGAGACGGTGCGGGAGTGCGTCCAGGACGTCTTCGACGTCCCCGGTCTCACGGCGCTGATGTCCTCGATCGCCTCGCGCGAGGTGACCCTCGTCGACGTCGAATCGGTGCAGCCGTCACCCTTCGCCCGATCGCTCATGTTCGGCTACGTCGCCCAGTTCCTCTACGAGGGCGACTCGCCGCTCGCCGAGAAGCGCGCAGCCGCCCTGTCCCTCGACCCCACCCTGCTCGCCGAGCTCCTCGGCCGGGGCGAGGGCCTGTCCCTGCGTGACCTCCTCGACCCCGAGGCGATCGCCCGGACCGAGGCCGAGATCCAGCGCCTGGCCGAGGACCGGCGGTGTCGCCACGCCGAGGACGTCGCCGACCTGCTGCGCACCCTCGGTCCGCTCTCCCTTGTCGAGATCGAGCGGCGCACCCGCGATGACGCCACCACCCGCGACGTCGGTTCGTGGCTCGTCGATCTCGAGGGTGCCCGGCGGGTCATCCGGGTGCGCATCGCCGGCGAGGAACGGTGGGCGGCGATCGAGGACGCCTCACGGCTGCGTGACGCCCTGGGCGTGTCCCTGCCCGTCGGTGTGCCGCAGGCGTTCCTTGAGCCTGTTTCGGATCCGCTGGGCGACCTCGTCGCCCGCTACGCGCGCACCCATGGACCGTTCCCGGCGCACGCCGTGGCCCAGTGGTGGGGCGTCGGCCCGGCGGTGGCTCTCGACGCGCTGCGCCGACTCGCCGCCGCCGGACGCGTCGTCGAGGGCGAGTTGCTCCCGACCGAGAGCGGCGGAGGGCAGCACGGCCTCGACCACTGTGACGCCGAGGTGCTCCGGACGCTGCGCCGCCGATCGCTCGCGGCGCTGCGAGCCGAGGTCGAGCCCGTGGCCGCCGTCGAGCTCGCGAGGTTCCTGCCGTCGTGGCAGTCGGTCGGTGGTGGTCTGCGTGGCCGCGACGGTCTCCTCCGCGTCATCGAGCAACTCGCAGGTGCCGTGCTGCCGGCAAGCTCCCTCGAGAGTCTTGTCCTGCCGGCCCGGGTCGTCGACTACTCCCCCGCTCTCCTCGACGAGCTCATGAGTGTCGGCGAGGTCGTCTGGCGCGGCCACGGCTCCCTGCCGGGTGACGACGGGTGGATCTCCCTGCATCTCGCCGAGACGGCCGACGTCACGATGGCTCCGCCGGACACCGCCGAACTCGGGGACCGCGCCCGAGCGCTCCTCGAGATCCTGTCGCGGGGCGGTGCCTACTTCTTCCGCGCCCTCGCCGACCAGGTCGAGGGGGCCGATGCCGAGATCGTCGACGACCTCTGGTCCCTCGTGTGGTCCGGTCACGTCGCGGGTGACACGTTCGCGCCCGTGCGAGCCCTCCTCGCGGGCGGACGGACCGCACACAAGCGGTCCGCGAGCGGACCACGAACGTCCCGGTATGCCGGCCGCCCCGGTTCCCTGGGCACGCTCGGTGGTCGTCGGGGTGCCTCACGCCCGTCGGCCGTCGCCCGGCAGGCACCGGCCGTCGTCGCGGGTCGATGGTCTCTCCTGCCAGAGGTCGAGTCGGACGCGACGATCCGTGGCCTCGCTGCGGCGGAGGTCCTCCAGGACCGCTACGGCGTGCTGACGCGTGGCAGCGTCGTCGCCGAGGACATCCCGGGAGGCTTCGCAGCTGTCTATCGCGTGCTCGCGGCCGCCGAGGAGTCCGGTCGGGTGCGGCGCGGCTACTTCGTCGAGTCCCTCGGTGCCGCTCAGTTCGCGACCACCGGTGCGATCGACCGGATCCGGGCCCATGCCCGCCAGCCCGGGGCGAGCCTTGACGGCAGCCAGCCGGCGCTGGTCCTGGCCGCGACCGATCCCGCCAACGCCTACGGTGCTGCCCTCCCCTGGCCCGATCGCCCCGTGGCCGACGGCGAGAGCGATGACGCGGGCGGCAATGCGTCTCCCGGGCGACGGGGTCACCAGCCGGCCCGCAAGGCAGGCGCCCTCGTCGTCCTCGTCGACGGCGACCTCATCCTCTATGTCGAGCGCGGCGGCAAGACACTCCTGTCGTGGACCGACGACCCGGCACGACTCCAGGCGGCCGCCGACGCGCTCGCCCTCGCCGTCCGCGAGGGTGCACTCGGACGACTCACGGTCGAGAAGGCCGACGGCGGCGCGATCCTCGGGTCGGGCCATCCGCTCGTCGACGCCCTCGCGCGGGCCGGCTTCCATGCCACCCCGCGCGGGCTGCGCCTGCGGCGCTGAGACGAGGGAACGATGCCCGAAGGCGACACCGTGTGGCGCACGGCCGACCGACTGCACCGCGCCCTCCGTGGCGGGACGGTGACGGTCAGCGATCTGCGCTTTCCCGAGGTGGCCACCGTCGACGTGCAGGGCAGCGTGACGACCGAGGTCGTGAGTGTGGGCAAGCACCTGCTGCATCGTCTCGACTGCGGACGGACGATCCACTCGCACCTGCGCATGGAGGGCCAGTGGCGGTTGGAGCGCCCCGCGGACGCTGCCCGCTGGCTCCGCCGAGCCGATCTGCGCGCTGCCGTCGGGACAACCGACTGGATCGCGCTCGGGCTCCGGCTGGGACAGCTCGACGTCCTCCCCACGGCACGCGAGCACGAGGTCGTGGGCCACCTCGGACCCGATGTGCTCGGTCCGACCTGGGATGCCGCGGAGGCCACCCGTCGCCTCTCGGCGTCCGATGCCCCCATCGGCGCCGCCTTGCTCGACCAGACGCTCCTTGCGGGGGTCGGGACGCTGTGGGCGGCCGAATCCCTCTTCCTCGAACGCCTCGGCCCATGGACCCCGGCAGACCAGCTCGACCCGAAGGCTGTCGCGGACCTCGTCACCCGGATCCACCGACTCATGGACCACGCCCGGAAGGTGGGAGTGCAGTCGAGCACCGGTTCGCGACGGCGCGGCGACGAGGTTCACGTCCATGCCCGGTCGGGTCTGCCCTGCCGTCGTTGCGGTGGACCGGTGAGGGTGTCTGCCATCGGGCCGGCCGGCCGCGAACGCTCGATGTTCTATTGCCCCACCTGTCAGGGCGGACGGGCACCGCATGACGACGGACACGCCCAACGACCTCTGGGCGCGTCACGCAGCGGCCGCCGCGTTCGGACCGGACCCTGACCGGTGTGGCTCGGGGCGGCGACTGACCGCCCCGAGCCACGTCGTCAGTTCACTCGCGGCGCGGCGGACGGCGCCCGTCATCCGTGACGGCCGGCGGCGCCTGCTTGGAGGCCGCGCCAGCCGGGCTCGACTGGAGCGTCGGGAAGTTGTAGCTCGTCCCCGTCACCGTCACGGGGAACGTGCCTGCCGCCGACTTGGTCCCGACCCTGATCGTCAGCGAGCCGAGCGTCATGGACTGCCCCGGGGCGAGGACGTGGTTGACCGAGTCACCCGGACCCTTGGCCGGCGAGATCCGGATGTCGGGGTAATCACCGACGTTCGGCGACCACTGCTCGACCAAGTGGACGGTGACGCCCTCCTTGTCGAGGTATTGGTCGTAGCCGGACTTCACCCGGGCGTCGATGGCCACGAACTTGCCGGCCCTCCCGCTGGGCACTGCCAGCAACTGCGTGCCCGTCACACCGATCGGTGCCAGCGTGTAGGTGGAGCCGCTCGTCTTGTGTATCCGCACCTGCCCGGGATCGATCCAGCCCGCCATGAGGCGATTCACGGCCACCGTCGAGTCCGGCAGACCCTGCCCGCCCGAGTTCGCATGGCCACCGCTCATGAGGTCGACGACGTTGTTGTATTCGTCGCCGCTGCCGTCGTCCCAGTAGGAGTGCCACCACGACAGCATGTGGCCGAGCTCGTGGTCGGTGACGTTGAAGAAGGCGTTGGGCGTCCCCTGCTTGAGGATGGACGTCGACGTGATGACGCCGTCGCGCTGGTTAGAGGGATAGGTGGCCGAGCCGCCACGGGCATAGCCGGGGCCGGCGAGACCCGAGGCCCCGAACTCGTTGGCCTGGTACCAGATGCTGAGGGCACCGTCGTAGCCTGCCGCCTGGGTCCTCGCGGCCGATCGATTGAGGCACTCCTCCTTCGTGGCCGTGGTGATGACCGGAGCGCCGACGTCAGTGAAGGTCTGGGTGTAGCGGTTGCGGCTCAGCGACTCGTAGAACGTGCGGACCGCACCGTTGAGGTTGGCCACCATGGCGGATCGGTTCAGCGCAGGCGCACCCGACGGCGCGCAGAACAGGACGGCAATCCGGTCCTGTCCGGTCGCGTAGCCCAGGTAGCGGGGCACGACGGTCGTGAGGCCCACCCCATCGGTCGGGAAGTAGCCGGACACATCGACGATGACGTGGGTCAGTCCTTCCGGCCCGGTCTGGGCCTGGATTCCGCCAAGGGGTGAGCCGACGATGGCGCCGTTGGCAACGGTCTGCCGCGCGGCGTAGTTGAGACTCGACGACGCCGGTGCAGCCTGCTCAGCCGGCCAGACCGTGAGGTAGCCGCCCTGATAGGACCCCGTCACCGTGACATTGGTGACCGCCGCTCCCGGCCCGAAGGGCACCGTCGCGGTGCCTCCCCGCCGTTGCTGGGTGACGTTGAACTCGGCCGGTCGATCACCAACGAAACCGTCGCCGAAGTCCCACCCGCTGCGGTAGTAGTCGCCGTAGGGCGCGCGGGTGTCCACGATGCGCACCGGGGTCAGCGGGACGTAACCACTCGTGGGCGAGAGATAGCCCGTGATGTCCACGATCACGTCGGTATAGCCTGCGGCGTTGTAGATCTGGATGCGGCCGCCCGTCCCGACCGTTGCGAAGAGGCTGTTGGCCACCGTCTGGCCGCGGCCCATGTTGACCGATGACGTGCCCGGCCGGGTCGCGCCATAGGGATAGATCGTCAACCACGACGACGCCGCCGAACTCCGCGTGGCCGTGACCGTCAGCGCCACGGCCAGCGCGTTCGTCGGGACGCCGTTGCCGGTCACGGTCAGTGCCCGGGTCTGACCGGCCCCGATCTGCCCGCTGCCGCGGGTGTCGAGCAGTCGTCGCGGCGTGAGCGGCGTGACGCCCGAGCCGGTCGGGAACCAGCCCGTCACGTCGACGATGACGTGGGTCGAGCCCCCGCCGTAGTTGCCCACATTGAAGCGCTCGAGTGAGTCGACGCCCACGACGACAGTGTTGGCGACCGTGGCACCGCGGACGAAGTTGACCGTCGAGGTCGAGGGTGCCGCCTGACCGGCCGGCCACACCTTGAGCCACCCACCGGTCGTCGGCTGGGTGGCGGTGACGTTGAGGGCGACGGAGCCGACCCCGGAGGTCGGGATGCCACCACGCCCGCCCGCGGTGATTGCTCGCACGGTCCCGTTGCCGAACTTGGTCGCGGAGCGGCTGTCATAGAGACGGGTGGGTGCGATGGCCTGGAAGCCGAACTTGGGCGCGGCCACCACGGCCGCAGGGGCCGCCTCGAGCGCTGGCACCGCTGTCGGCCGCGCCTGGGCGCTCGAACCGACCACGGCGCTGGCCACGACCGCACTGGCAACCGCCACAGCCGCCCACACGGACCGGCGCCGACGCCGATTCCCCTGTCCCGAGTGCCAATTCGGTCCCGCAAGCATTCGTCGCATCACGCGCCCCTGTCCTGTGCGGGGCCCGCCTCCGACCCCCGTCCGCCCAACTCTGGCATGACAGCGGAGAACGTGCGGGCAAAGTCTCAAACCTCAGCCCGGCGCGCTGTCCGGGCGACGCGCCACCTTCGCGAGAATCTCCTCCACGATGTCGGTCTTGGCGTCCGCGTAGTCCTGGACGGAACGCCACCGGCGGGTCGCGAGCGACCGCTTCACCGCGGCATACCGGCTCCGGTCGTCATCGTGCACACGCAGCCAATCACGCAGGCCGAGCAGGCGCGCGATCTCCGCCGAGCCCAGGTCGGGTGACAGCACATGCAGGTTGATGTCGTGGGGCGCGCCGCGGTCACGGCGTTGGTAGAGGACGCGATGCTCCAGCCAGTCCGGCTCCCGGATCTGCAACCCATAGCCCACTGCCTCGAGGGCCGGCACGTAGGCATCCTCGTCCGCCGAGTCGGGCACCTGCAGGAGGATGTCGATGATCGGCTTCGCCGGCAGCCCCGGCACCGATGTCGAGCCGACGTGGTCCACCGCCAGGGCCACCGGACCCAGGGCCGACCTGATCACCTCGGCGTCGGTCGCGAACCACTCCGCCCAGACCGAGTCGGGGTCCTCGATGATGACCGGCACCGACCACGGAGGCCGACGTTCGCCGACGACCGGATCGGGCCGCGCGGGCGCCGTATCGTCAGGGTCCGGCTGCTGCGTCACGGTGCCGACCCGAGCCCTAGTCGGTGATCCGGTCAGGCGGCGGAGGCCGAGACGACCGCGCCGCGGTCGCCCACCGGCAGGGACACCGGCGCACTGAGCGACTCGACGTGCGCAACTCGACGGGTCACATCGTCGAGGACGACCGACATGGGGACCTCGAGCGCCTCACAGATCGCACCGAGCAGCTCGGAGGAGGCCTCCTTGACGCCGCGCTCGACCTCGCTGAGATAGCCGAGGGAGACGGAGCCGGCGGCAGCCACGTCGCGCAGGGTTCGGCCCTGCTGCTGACGCCGCTCGCGCAGCACTTCACCCAGCTCGTGGCGGAGCAGAATCGTCGTCATCGGGACCTCCCTTCGTCTGGGTGCTCGTCGTTGGTGTCCACGCTACAACGCATGGGGCACATCACGTCGAAGTGTTCCGGATCGCCGGCTATTCCCGCAGGTGGGAGGGCATGCCGGTCAGCGCGTGACGGGCGTGTCGGAAGCCGACCCGGTGAGCAGTTCCCCCAGGAGGTCGAGGACCGCGGCCACGGTCTGCTGCCGGTTCGCCTCCCTGTCGCCGTCGAGCGCCAACGCCCTCGTGGTCGCCGCGTCCGCCCAGGGACCAGCAGCCGCAATGAAGACGGTGCCGGCCGGCATACCCTCCGACGGTCCGGGACCGGCGACTCCGGTCGTCGCGACGCCAACGTCCGCACCGAGGAGGCGGCGCGCCCCCTCGGCCATCTGCGCGGCCACCTCGGCGTCAACCGGTCCAGTCTCGGCCAACCGCGCCGCGTCCACCGACAACACCGAGGCCTTGACGTCGGTGGCGTAGGCCACCACCCCGCCGCGGACCGTGTCGGACGACCCCGGGACGGACGTGAGAGCGGCCGACACGAGCCCGCCGGTCAACGACTCGGCGGTGGCCACGGTGAGCCGACGCCCGACGAGGGCGGCCACCACCGTCTCCGCGGTCGTCACGGCTCGCGCCGCTTCTCCCGTGCTGCAGCGCGTGCGGCCTTCTTGGCAAGGGCTCGCGGACTGGTGCGCCGCAGCCGGAACGCGTCGTTGACGTAGTCGATGCCCGTCACGACGGTGACCACGAGTGCCGCGATGAGTGTGATGAGCGCGATGGCGTCGAGCACGCCCGTGAGGGGCAGGGAGAACCGCGGGATGACATAGAAGCCCAGGGCGAGCGCCTGGAGCATCGTCTTCACCTTGCCACCGCGACCCGCGGCCATGACCCCATGGCGGATGACCCAGAAACGCATCGCGGTGATGCCCCACTCGCGCACGAGGATGACGCCCGTGATCCACCACGGGATCTCGGCCAGCAGCGAGAGACCCACGAGGGCCATCGTCACGAGCGCCTTGTCGGCAATGGGGTCGGCGACCTTGCCGAAGTCGGTGATGAGGCCGCGGCTGCGCGCGATGTCGCCGTCGATGCGATCGGTGATCATGGCGATGGCGAACACGACGAACGCCCACCAGCGTGCGGCGGCCGAGTCGCCATCACCCCACAGCAGCAGCCATCCGAAGACCGGCACCAGCAACAGCCGCAGCACGGTCAGGGCGTTCGCGACGTTCCACGCGCTCGGGGCCACCCGAGCGACCGGCGTGGGCCGGTCGGTCATGCCAGGTCCGCAACGAGGTCGATGCCTTCGGTCGCGATGACCGTCGCCATGACCGTCTCTCCCACCTGCGCGTCCACGTCCACGACACGCGTGATCCCGTCGACGTCCGGCCCTTGGTGCTCGGCGCGACCGACAATCTCGCCGGTGTCCTCGTCACGTCCTTCGACGAGGACCCGCACGGTCTCGCCGATGCGGTCCTCGGCGCGCTGCGCTGTGAGTTCCTCGACGAGGTCGGTGATCCGGGCGACGCGTTCGGCGATGGCTTCGGGAGCCACCTTGTCCGGCAGGAGCTCGCCCTCGGTGCCGTCCTCGTCCGAGTAGCCGAAGACACCCACCACGTCGAGTCGGGCGGCGGTGAGGAACTCGGCCAGTTCGTCGACCTCGGCCTCGGTCTCACCGGGGAAACCGACGATGACGTTGCTGCGGATGCCCGCCAGGGGCGAACGCCGACGCACGTCCTCGATGAGGCCCAGGAACGAGTCGGTGCCGCCGAACCGACGCATCCGGCGCAGCAGGGGCGAGGAGGCGTGCTGGAACGACAGGTCGAACCACGGCATGACCTCGGGGATCGCGACCATGGTGTCGAGCAGGCCCGGGCGCACCTCGGCGGGCTGGAGGTAGGAGACGCGGACCCGCTCGATGCCGTCGATGTCCGCGAGCTCGGGCAGGAGTGCGTCCATGAGGGCGAGGTCGCCGAGGTCCTTGCCGTAGGACGTCGAGTTCTCACTGACGAGGAAGAGCTCGCGCACGCCCTCACCGGCGAGCCAGCGTGCCTCCTCGAGGACGTCCGTGGGTCGCCGCGAGACGAACGAGCCGCGGAACATCGGGATGGCACAGAACGCGCACCGACGGTCGCAGCCGCTGGCGATCTTGAGCGGAGCCCACGGGCCGCTGTCGAGGCGGGCGCGGGGTGCAGCGTGGCCGGGCAGGGCGACCTCGGCCGACGCCTCCTGGCGTGTCACGGGTGAGAGCGGGAGCAGCTTGCGGCGGTCGCTGGGGACGTGACTTTTGACCGACCCACCGTCGAGGATGGTGCGCAGGTGCGTCGACATGTCGGCATAGGAGTCGAAGCCCAGCACGGCATCCGCCTCGGGCAGCTCGTCGGCCAACGTCTGCCCGTAGCGCTCGGCGAGACAACCGACGGCCACGACCTTCTGTGTCCGGCCGGTCTCCTTGAGGCTCGAGGCCTCGATGAGGCTGTCGATGGAGTCCTTCTTGGCCTGCTCGACGAAGCCGCACGTGTTGACGACCGCGACATCTGCCTCGGCCGCGTCCTCGACGAGGGTCCACCCGCCGGCGGCCAGGCGTCCGGCCAGTTCCTCGGAGTCGACGTCGTTGCGAGTGCATCCCAGGGTGACGACGGCCACCGAACGCGTGGTGGTGTCAGGGGCAGGCATGACTCCACTCTAGTTGCGTACGCACCGGGGTCCGGACCGCACGCCGGTGGCGGGCGTGACCTACGTTGGAGCGATGACGTCGATCTCCGCCCGCATCGCCGAACTCCTCGAGACCCACCCCGTCTGGGACGGCCACAACGACCTCCCCTGGGAGGCACGCAAGCAGGTCTCCTACGACCTCGATCGTCTGGACGTCGGCGGCGACGTCGCGACGACACACACCGACCTCCCCCGCATGCGTCGCGGCGGCATGGGTGCCCAGTTCTGGTCGGTCTACGTCGATGCGAAGTGGGCCGGGGAGAGGGCTGTTCGCGCCACGCTCGAACAGATCGACTTCGTCCGCACCATGACGAGCCGGTATGCCGGTGAGCTGGCTTTCGCGGTCAGTTCCGCCGACGTGGTGGCCGCCCGCGAGTCGGGACGCATCGCGTCCCTCATGGGGGCCGAGGGTGGTCATTCGATCGACTCCTCGCTCGGGGCTCTGCGCATGCTGCACGAACTCGGCGTGCGCTACATGACACTGACGCACAACGACAACGTCCCGTGGGCCGACTCGGCGACGGACGAGCCGGTGCTGGGAGGCCTCTCCCCCTTCGGTCGCGAGGTCGTGCGCGAGATGAACCGGATCGGGATGGCGGTCGACCTGTCGCACGTCTCGGCCGACACGATGCGCCACGCCCTCGACACGACGGAGGCGCCGGTGATGTTCTCCCACTCGTCGGCCCGGGCCGTGTGCGACCACCCGCGCAACGTGCCCGACGACGTGCTCGAGCGCCTCCCCGACAACGGCGGACTCTGCATGGTGACCTTCGTGCCGAAGTTCATCTCCCCCGCGATTCGCGAGTGGGATCTCGAGGCAGCCGACGCAGCGGAAGCCGAGGGGATCCACTGGGCCGACTACGCGGCATACACGCCGTTCCTGGAGCGCTACCGCGAGACGCACCCGCAGCCGGTCGCGACGGTCGACGACGTCGTGGCCCACGTCGAGCACGTGCGCGAGGTCGCGGGGGTCGACCACATCGGGCTGGGCGGCGACTACGACGGTGTGGGCGTGCTCCCGGAAGGTCTGGAGGACGTCTCGACCTACCCGCGGCTGCTCGAGGCGCTGGCCGAGCGTGGCTGGTCCGACGAGGACCTCGGCAGGCTCACGTGGGGCAACGCGCTGCGGGTGCTCGAAGGCGTCGAGGCGGCGTCGCGCGAGCTGAGTGCCATCCGCGGTCCGAGCGTCGCGACGATCGAGGAGCTCGACGGCGAGGTGTGAACCCGGTCAGCGCTGGTTGCTGCGCATGACGGTCAACGCGACGAGGCGCGAGATGACCATGGCGACGTACATGACGCCCGCGAGCTGCTCGATGATCGCCACGGCGCGGGCCTGAGCCCCGACCGGCAGAACGTCCGAGAGGCCGACGCTGGTGAGGTTGGCGCCCGAGAGATAGAGGAGCTCGAGGAAGGTTCGATGCTCCGCGTCGGCGTGACCCACGAATGAGCCGGGCCAGAGCGTCTGCACCGCCAGGAACAGGTAGGCGAACGCGAAGAGCAGCACGGTGAAGGCAGCGCCGACGGCGAAGAGCTCGTCCTTGGTGACCCAGGCGTCCTCGAACATGTAGGAGACGAGGCCGTACGCCGTGTAGAAGTAGAAGACGGACAGGGCGGTGTGCGCGAGGGCGACCACGAGGGTGTTGTCGTCCGAGATCGTCGACCAGACCTCGAGGATGCCGGCCGGCAGGCCGATGCCGATCGAGAGCCACGTCAGCGCTGGTGTGCTGCGCACGGTGAAGACGGCGATGGTCAGAGCGATCAGGCTGAGGACCGTGAGAGCCACGCGGCCGTAGCGCAACTCCTGGAGCCAGGGCAGGAGGACGATGACGAGCAACTGGACGGCGAGAAGGAACGCCGACGGCTGCTTGCGGAGGACTGCGGCCCAGCGCTGGCCCCGGGTGGGTGGCTCGCGCAGGTCATCCCAGAGCGTCGTCTCCATGCTCGTCACTCTAGGCGTCGGTCGGGTGCCGCGGTCCGACCTACGATGACGACATGCACCAGTCCGCCTGGGTGTTGGCTCCCCTCACCCTCGTCGCCGTCCTCGCCTTCAGCGCCTCCACCAAGATCGGCAAGGGCGAGTCCCTGCGCAAGATCGTCCGGAACCTTCGCCTGTCCGATCGCATCCTTCCCGTCCCGCTGGCCCGGGCCATCCCCTGGATCGAGCTGGCCATCGCCGTGGGGCTGCTCACGCCGTGGCGGTGGACCTTCGCGGCAGCGGCTGCTGGGGCCGCTGTGCTCATGGTGGTCTACTGGCTCCTCATCGCGAGAGGCATGACGCTGACGCCGCGCCCGATGTGTGGGTGCTTCGGGCAGGCCGGCGACCACGGCATCTCCTGGCGCACACTCCTGCGCAACACCCTGCTCGTTGCGGCCGCCGTGGCCTCGGTGGCGCTGGCATGGACCGGACGCACCGGCTGGTCAGCCGTCTCGGCGTTCACGTCGGGCGACTGGCTGTGGCTCGCTCTCGCGGCGGTGGCATCGGTCGTCACCGCTCTGGTCCTCGGCAGCTTCGGTCCGGCGCCGGAGTCACCCGCATCGGACCCCGTCTCGCCCACGAAGGCCGAGTCCGGGGAGCGCATTCCGGGCGGAGACGCACAGGGGGCCGCGGACGACGACGGCGACTACGTCCGCGAGCCGATCCCGCGTGCCGTTCTGATCGACGACGGCACACCGGTCACGCTGCGCGAGTTGGCCGCCGAGCGCGCTCAGTTGCTCGTCCTGGTCGACTGCTACTGCGCCTCGACCCAGGAAATCACTCCACACATCGCCGGATGGGATGAGCGACTCGACCTCGTCGACGTCCGAACCGTCTTCGCTGTGCCCTACAAGTCCGAGTACTTGCGGACACCCGTCGAGAACCCCCTGCTCGACCACGCCAAACTCACGTGGGACACGCTGGGGGTGGAGTACTCACCCGCGGCAGTGCTCCTCGGGGCCGACGGGCTCCTCGCCGGTGGCCCCGTCTCCGGTGTGGAGGAAGTGACCCAGTTCGTCGCCGACGTCGAGGCACAACTGTCCGAGGGCGATCCTGAGGTGGTCGACTCTGATTCACCACCGTCAACCGACCGGCCCTGACCGGCCGGACGGTCAGCGGCGACCGGTGAGCTCCCAGGCGTCCTCACTGTCGTCGTCCTCGTCGTCCCACGACTCGACCTGCGGGCGGCGGTCCAGGTCGGCCTGTACGGCGTCGGCGCCATACCGATCGACCGGAACCTGCTGCGTGTCCGCCGATGAGGGAGCCGGGTCAGCCAGGTCAGCCGATTCAGCGTTGTCGTAGCCCTCGGCCTCATCCACGGCCTCATTGTCGAACGCGTTCTCGGCCGTCGGCACGTCCTCGCCCCGCAGCAGCGCGAGCGTCGTCGGCAGGTCGTCGGGACGCACGAGCACATCACGCGCCTTGGAGCCCTCGGACGGACCCACGACACCGCGTGACTCGAGGAGGTCCATGAGTCGGCCGGCCTTGGCGAAGCCGACCCGCAGCTTGCGCTGGAGCATCGACGTCGAGCCGAACTGCGACGTGACGACGAGTTCGGTCGCCTGCAGCAGCAGGTCGAGGTCGTCGCCGATGTCGTCATCGATCTGCTTCTTGGCCGCGGCGACGGTGACGTCCTCGCGGTAGGTCGGCTTGAGCTGCCCGGTGACGTGGCCGACGATCTCCTGGATCTCGGTCTCGGTGACCCACGCGCCCTGGACACGCATCGGCTTGCTCGCCCCCATGGGGAGGAACAGCGCGTCACCCTGACCGAGGAGCTTCTCGGCACCCGGCTGGTCGAGGACGACCCGGCTGTCGGCGAGTGACGAGGTCGCGAACGCCATGCGGCTCGGCACGTTGGCCTTGATGAGACCCGTGACGACGTCGACCGACGGGCGCTGGGTCGCGAGGACGAGGTGGATGCCGGCGGCCCGAGCGAGCTGGGTGATGCGGACGATCGACTCCTCGACGTCACGCGGCGCGACCATCATGAGGTCGGCGAGCTCGTCGACGACGACGAGAAGGTAGGGGTAGGGCTGGATGACCCGCTCCGAACCGGGCAGCGGCTGGACCTTGCCGGCCTTGACCGCCTTGTTGAAGTCGTCGACGTGCTTGTAGCCAAAGGCCGCGAGGTCGTCGTAGCGCGCATCCATCTCGCGCACGACCCACTGGAGCGCCTCGGCCGCCTTCTTGGGGTTCGTGATGATCGGGGTGATGAGGTGCGGGATGCCTTCGTAGGCGGTGAGCTCGACCCGCTTGGGGTCGACGAGCACCATGCGCACCTCGTCCGGGGTCGACCGCATGAGGATCGACGTGATCATCGAGTTGACGAAGCTGGACTTTCCGGAACCCGTCGCACCGGCGACGAGAAGGTGCGGCATCTTCGCGAGGTTGGCGATGACGTAGCCGCCCTCGACGTCCTTGCCGACACCCATGACCATCGGGTGGTGGTTGTCGCGGGCGACCCGGCTGCGCAGGACGTCGCCGAGGCAGACCATCTCCTTGTCCGGGTTCGGGATCTCGATGCCGATGGCGGACTTGCCGGGAATCGGGCTGAGGATGCGCACATCGGCCGAGGCAACGGCATACGCAATGTTCTTGGAGAGCGCGGTGACGCGCTCGACCTTGACGCCGGGGCCGAGCTCGACGATGTAGCGCGTGACCGTCGGACCGCGGGTGAATCCCGTGACCTGCGCGTCGATGCCGAACTCGTCGAGCACGGTCGTGAGCGCCTCGACGACGCGGTCGTTGGCCTCGGAACGCTCCTTGTGCGGAGCGCCCTGCTTGAGCGCCGAGTTGTCGGGCAGCGTGTAGGTGATGTCGCCGGCGAGCGAGAGCTGCTCGACGCGCTGCGGCAGC
The DNA here is from genome assembly GCF_000768685.1 of Knoellia subterranea KCTC 19937. GTDB lineage: Bacteria > Actinomycetota > Actinomycetes > Actinomycetales > Dermatophilaceae > Knoellia > Knoellia subterranea. The sequence goes on from NZ_AVPK01000001.1 coordinate 186,001, forward strand.
GGCGTCGTCGGCGGCGCCTCGAGCTTGACCGGCTCCGCGGGCACCTTGGCGGCGGGAGCGAGGACACCGGGAGCCGTCGGGCGCTTCTCCCCCGGGCGCGGACCGCCCTCCTCCTGGGCGGGCGGGGCGGCGTTCGGACGCGGCTTCCGGCCCTTGCGTCCGTCCTCGTAGTCGACGATCGCGGCCTGTTCGTACGCCTCGTCACCCTCGAGGGGCTCGTCGGACAGGGCGCGCTTGCGGCGGGGCTTCCGTGCCGTCGTCGCCTCGGTCTCGTCCTCATCGGTGTATGCCGGGTGGCCCAGCAGCAGGGCCCGCAGCTGGTCGAGACGGTCCGGGATCTCGTGCACGGGCGTGGCAGTGAGGACGAGGAACCCGAAGATGCCGAGCAGGATGAGCAGCGGGATCGTGCCGTAGATCGAGACCGCGGCCTCGAGCGGGCTCGACGCGAGGAAGCCGATGATGCCGCCGGCCGCACGCATGCCGTTGGCGCCGGCCGGCGGCTCCGGAATGCCTGCTGCGACGTGGACGATGCCGCAGGTCGCGAAGGCGAGCAGCGTCGTGCCGATGGCCATGCGGTTGGTCGCGGGGTGCTCACGCGGCGTGCGCCACAGGTGGAGACCGAAGAGGAGCAGGACGAGCGGCACGGCGTACGCGACCCGGCCGAAGGTTCCGGCAACCACGGCGTGCGTGGCGTCACCGACAATGCTGTTGAGGCCCCACCACTCGCGGGCGGCGACGACCACGGCGAGGAGGAGCAGGGCCAGGCCGGCTCCGTCGCGGCGGTGCTCCGGCTCGAGGTCGTGACCCGCGTGCGAGACGCGCCGCACCGTCCCACCCGTGGCGTGTGCCAGCCCCATCCAGGCGCCGCGCACCACGGCGACGGGCATGGGGGTGCCGCCCTTGGCCGCCTTCTTGCGGTTGGCCGGTCGGGCGGGTGCGCGCCGGTTCGCGGGCCGCGAGGAGGCGGTACGCGAAGGGGCCGTGCGCGAGCGCGCGGAGGTAGTCGAACGGGTCGCCATGCTCCGACCCTAGGCCACAACCACACCAATCACATGGAGCACACGCGCACCACCCAAACCCGCCTCCCCTTTTACGGGGCCCCCGCTAAAGGGGTCCCGAACAAGGGAACTGTTCCCTTGTTCGGGATCCCTTTCCGGGGTTCAGCGATGCGCGACGCTGGTGTCGGCAGGTGCGTCAGGCCTCGATGACGACGGGGATGATCATCGGGCGGCGGCGAATCTTGCGCCCGACCCACCCGCCCACAGAGCGGCGCATGACCTGCTCGAGCTGGTACGTGTCGCTCACGCCCTGGGCCGTGGCGTCGTCGAGGGCCTTGGTCAGCTGCGGCATGACGTCGTCGAAGATCACGTCGTCCTCGACGAAGCCGCGCGCCGTGATTTCCGGCCCGGCGACGATCTTGCCCGTGCTCGAGTCCATGACGACGATGACCGAGATGAAGCCCTCGTCGCGCAGGATCTGGCGGTCCTTGAGCAGCGCCTCGTCCGCCTCCCCGACCGACGAGCCGTCGACGTAGACGTAGCCACACGGCACGGCACCCGCGACCTTGACCTTGCCGTCGACGAGGTCGACCACGACGCCGTCCTCGACGACGACGACACCCTTGGGGTGGACACCGGTCGCGAGGGCCAGGTCGGCATTGGCCCGCAGGTGCCGCCACTCGCCGTGCACCGGCATGACGTTGCGCGGCTTGACGATGTTGTAGCAGTAGAGGAGCTCCCCCGCGCTCGCGTGACCGGACACGTGCACCTTGGCGTTGCCCTTGTGGACGACGTCGGCACCGAGGCGCATGAGGCCGTTGATGACGCGATAGACGGCGTTCTCGTTGCCCGGGATGAGCGAGGAGGCCATGAGGACGGTGTCGCCCTCACCCACCTCGATCTGGTGGTCGCGGTTGGCCATCCGGGACAGGGCCGCCATGGGCTCGCCCTGCGAGCCGGTGCAGATCAACGTGACCTTGTTGTCCGGCAGGTCGCCGAGCTTCTTGAAGTCGACGAGGATGTTGTCGGGCACGTGGAGGTAGCCGAGATCGGCGGCGATCCCCATGTTGCGGACCATGGAACGGCCGACCATCGCGACCTTGCGTCCGGACTTCTCGGCGGCGTCGAGCACCTGCTGGACGCGGTGCACATGCGAGGAGAAGCAGGCGACGATGATGCGCCGCTGGGCATGCCGGAAGACGCGGTCGATGGCCGGGGCGATGTCCTTCTCAGGAGTCGTGAAGCCCGGGACCTCGGCGTTCGTCGAGTCGGTCAGGAAGAGGTCGACGCCCTCCTCCCCCAGCCGGGCGAAGGCGCGCAGATCCGTGAGTCGACCATCCAGCGGCAACTGGTCCATCTTGAAGTCGCCGGTGTGCAGCAACGTGCCACCCGAGGTCCGGACGAACACCGCGAGCGCGTCCGGGATCGAGTGGTTCACCGCGACGAACTCGCAGTCGAAGACGCCGAGCTGCTCGCGCACACCCTCCTTGACGGAGAGCGTGTAGGGCTTGATCCGGTGCTCCTTGAGCTTGGCCTCGATGAGCGCCAGCGTGAGCTGCGAACCGACGAGCGGGATGTCGGGCTTGAGCCGCAACAGGTAGGGCACGGCACCGATGTGGTCCTCGTGACCGTGGGTGAGGACGATCGCCTGCACCTGATCGAGACGGTCCTCGATCGAGGAGAAGTCCGGGAGGATCAGGTCGATGCCGGGGTGGTGGTCGTCGGGGAAAAGCACGCCGCAGTCGATGATGAGCAGCTGGCCCTGGTGCTCGATGACCGCCATGTTGCGGCCGACCTCGCCGAGTCCGCCGAGGGCGACGACCCGGACGCCTCCGTCCTTGAGTGGACGAGGCAGTGACAGTTCGGGGTGCGGGTGGCTCACGCGATCCCCGACCCAGCCAGGCCCTTGCGGAGGATCTCGAGATGCTCCGGTGGCGACTCCACGAGTGGCAGCCGGACAAAGGCCGACTCGATCACTCCCAGCTCGGCCAGCGCGGCCTTGGCCATGATCGCGCCCTGCGACGTGGTCATGATCGCGTCAGTGACGGGGATGAGTCGCTCGTGGATGGCCCGCGCAGCAGCGAGGTCACCGGCATCCATGGCGGCGATCATCGCGGCGTACTCCTTCCCGGCCACGTGCCCGACGACGGAGACGCAACCCACGGCGCCCTGGGCCAGGTGGGCCAGGGTGAGGACGTCGTCGCCGCTGAACCAGAGCAGGTCGGTCGCCGCCATGACGTGGGCCGAGGCCCAGAGGTCGGCCTTGGCGTCCTTGACCGCGACGATGCGCGGGTGCGAGGCCAGCTCGATGAGGGTCTCGGTCGCAAACGCGGTCGCGGTCCGGCCCGGGATGTCATAGAGCATGATCGGCAGCTCGGTGGAGTCGGCGACGGTGCGGCAGTGCGCGAGCAGGCCGGCCTGCGTGGGGCGGTTGTAGTAGGGCGAGACGAGGAGCAGCGCGTCGGCGCCTGCCTCGGCTGCGCGCGCCGCCATGTGCACGCTGTGCGCCGTGTCGTTGGAACCGATCCCGGCGGTGATGGCGGCGCGGTCGCCCGACACCTCCTTGGCAATGCGGATCGCGTCGATGCTCTCGTCGTCGGTGAGCGTCGAGGCCTCACCGGTCGTGCCGTTGACGACGATGCCGTCGTGCCCGTTGGCGAGCAGGTGCTCGACGACGGAACGCACTCCCGCCTCGTCGATCGATCCGTCCGGGCGCATCGGGGTGACCATGGCCGTGATGACCCGGCCGAAGGGGTTCGTCGTCATGACCCTCAGGGTAGTCGCCTCCGGGTCGCGAGCCGCCCGGGCGTCGTCAGTGCTGCCGACTACTCTCTGGAGCCATGCGCCAGTACCTCGACCTCCTCGACCGAATCCTCGACGAGGGTGTCGACAAGTCCGACCGCACCGGCACCGGCACGCGGTCCGTCTTCGGGCACCAGATGCGCTTCGACCTGTCCGAGGGCTTCCCCGTCGTCACGACCAAGAAGCTCCACCTCAAGTCGATCATCGGCGAGCTGCTGTGGTTCCTGCGCGGTGACACCAACGTCGGGTGGCTTCAGGAGCGCGGCATCTCGATCTGGGACGAGTGGGCCGACGAGAACGGCGACCTCGGCCCCGTCTACGGGCACCAGTGGCGTTCGTGGCCGACTCCGGACGGCCGCCAGGTCGACCAGATCGCCAAGGTCATCGAGTCGATCCGCACCAACCCCGACAGTCGCCGCCACATCGTGAGCGCGTGGAACGTCGCCGACGTCGACGACATGGCCCTGCCGCCCTGCCACGCCCTCTTCCAGTTCTACGTCAGTCCCGCGAGTGACAGCCACCGAGCGAAGTTGCACTGCCAGCTCTATCAGCGCAGCGCCGACGTCTTCCTCGGCGTGCCGTTCAACATCGCGTCCTACGCCCTGCTCACGATGATGGTCGCCCAGCTCACCGACCTCGAGCCGGGCGAGTTCGTCCACACGCTCGGCGACGCGCACCTCTACTCCAACCACCTCGAGCAGGCCCGACTCCAACTGACCCGCGAGCCGCGCCCGCTCCCGACGATGCGGATCGCCCCCAAGAGCGCGATCGACGACTTCGACCTCGACGACTTCGAGCTCGTCGGCTACGACCCGCACCCCGCCATCAAGGCCCCCATCGCCGTCTGACCGAGCGCAGCGGCGCACGCCCGCGCGAGGTGCGCGGACGGCATACCGGCTCCTCCGGGCGCACCACGGCAATAGGGTGCAACGCATGACTCAGGTGACGCTCATTGCAGCCGTCGGACGCAACGGCGTCATCGGATCCGACAACGACATGCCGTGGCACCTGCCGGAGGACTTCGCGTTCTTCAAGCGCACGACGATGGGCCACGCGATGGTCATGGGCCGCAAGACCTTCGACTCCATCGGGCGCGTCCTTCCGGGGCGCCGGACGATCGTCATCACCCGGCAGCCCGATTGGCACCACCCCGACGTCGAGACCGTCCATTCGCTCGACGACGCCCTCGGGCTGGCCGGTCCGGCGGACGAGGTCTTCGTCGTCGGTGGGGGCGAGGTCTATCGGCAGGCGATGCCGTTTGCTCGGCGGCTCCTCATCACCGAGGTGGACCAGGAGCCCGAGGGCGACGTCACCTTCCCCGAGATCGACCCCGACCAGTGGCGTGAGACCGAGCGCGAGGAGCGCGACGGCTTCGCGTGGGTGACCTACGAGCGCTGACGAACGTGCCCGGTATGCCGTTCAGCCGGCTTTCGCGGTCGACGTGCGGGGGTCGACCGGTCCGGTCGAGGTGAACCGCTCGCGGTGGATGTGTTCGACGCCGACCCCGGCGCCGTCCAGCCACGCCTCGACATCGGCGATGAGCCCCTCGGGACCGCACAACCACCAGTCGTCGACATTCTCGGGACCACCCACGTCGTCCAGGACGTCCCGGATGAGGAGTGGGTCGATGCGCCCGTGGCGCACTCCCGGAACGGCCTCCCGGCTCAGCACGTGCGTGACCCGCAACCGGCCCGCGGAGGCCTCTTCGAGCTCGGCGAGTTCGCGGCCCAGCACCGTCGAGGCACGGGTCCGGTTCGCGACGATGAGATCGACCGTCGAGTGCTCGTGTTGCTCGAGCGCCGCGGCAGTGATGGCCAGGACCGGCGTGATGCCGGAGCCGCCGACGACGCCGACGTGGTGGCGTGGGCCGGTCGCGGCGTCGAGGACGAAGTTGCCCAGGGGCGGCAGCACGCCCATGACTTCGCCCACCTCCACCTCGGAGGCGAGCCACGGTGACATGCGACCGCCCTGCACTGCGGCAGCCGCCACCCGGATGATCCCTTCGCGCCGGGCCCGGCTCGGCGACACCCAGATCGAATAGGACTGCCGCACGTCCTCGCCACCGACGAGGGCCCGCAGCGTGACGTACTGCCCGGCCTCGAAGTCGAGGAACTGCGGCATCTCGCTCACGTCGAACCCGATCGACACCGCGTGCTCGGCCACCGGGTCGACCTCGGCCACCGGCAGGGGCCGGAAGGTCGGGTGGGGCTTCGCAGGACGTCTCAGCAGGGACACGCTCCCCATCCTCACAAACGCCGCCCGGTTAGGCTCGACCGCGTGGCGATTCACTCACTCACCTCCGATCGGGTCACGGTCCTGACCATCGACCGCCAGGAGCGGCGCAACGCCCTCAACCACGATGCTCTCGAAGAGCTCGACGCTGCGCTTGCCGCCGCGATCGAGACGTCCCGCGCCCTTGTCATCACGGGCGCTGGTGGTCACTTCTGCGCCGGCGCCGACCTCACCGAACTCGAGGACGTGAGCTTCACCGATCGACTCGCGGACGTGCTCACCCGCCTCTCGTCCGCGCCGATCACGACGGTCGCCGCGATCTCGGGTTCGTGCATGGGTCTGGGCATGCAGCTCGCCGTCGGCTGCGACCTGCGCGTCGTCGCCGACGACGCCCGATTCGCCGTCCCGGTGGCCAAGCTCGGGCTCATGGTCAACCACTGGACTCTCGAGCGCGTCACCCGCTTCTGGGGCGAGGGCGCGGCCCGCCACATGGTCCTCACCGGAGCCGTCCTCACCGCCGACGACGCCTGGCGCCTCGGCTTCGGCCAGGTCCGTGGTGACCTCGACGCCGCCGTCGCGCTGGCTCGGCAGGCCGTCGAGCTCGCTCCCCTCACGCAGGCCGGATCCAAGCTCGGCTTCGACGCCCACGGCGGCAATCACGCCGAAGTCGCCCGCTACGAGGCAGCATTCGCTCGCGCGTGGGCGAGCGACGACCTCGACGAGGGGCGCTCGGCCTTCCGCGAGCGCCGCACCCCGGAGTTCCAGGGCCGATGAGTCACGACCACTCGCACGACCTCGGTCCGACCGCCGACGCGTCGGTGCGCCTCGCGAAGCCGACCGACGCTCCTGCCGTGGGCGTGGTCCAGTCCGCGGTGTGGACCCAGGCGTATGCCGGCCGCCTCCCCGACGAGGTCATCGCCCTCTTCGAGGCCCCCGCCTTCGCGAAGGCGTGGCGTGAGTCCCTCGAGAACCCGCCCGAGGGCGTCCACCGCCTCCTCGTGGCCCGGGCCGGCGAGCAGGTCGTCGGGTTCGCTGCGGTCGGTCCGAGCCAGGACCCCGACACGGGTCAGGCCTGCGGAGAATTGACCGCGATCGGCGTCCACCCCGGCGCCCGGCGCATGGGTCATGGTTCGCGACTGCTCAACGCGTGCGTCGACACCCTCCGCGGCGCGGGGGCCGAGGACCTCACGACGTGGGTCCTCGCCGACGACGACTCGACCCGCGCCTTCCTCGTGGCGTCGGGCCTCGGACCAGATGGGGCCTTCCGCGACCGCGTGGTCTCCCCCGACGGCGACACCCTGCGGGAGGTTCGACTCGTCGCCTCACTCGCGACGGACGAGGCGCCGTGACAGCGACAGGCGAGCACCCGGCATACGCGCCGATTGCGGACGACAAGCGCAAAGCCGTTCTGCGACAGTCACTTTCGGTCGGCATCGCCACCGGTGCCTACGGCATCAGCTTCGGCGCGCTCGGCGTCGCGTCGGGTCTGAGCATCCTTCAGACCGTCGCCCTGTCGGCGCTGCTCTTCAGCGGTGGTTCGCAGTTCGCGCTGGTGGGGATCATCGGAGCCGGCGGCACCGGGTCGGCGGCCCTGGCGACGTCGACGCTGCTCGGCGTACGCAACGGGCTCTACGGGTTGCAGACCTCGCGGATCCTGCACGCGCGCGGTCTGCGGCGTTGGGCCGCAGCGCAACTCACCATCGACGAGTCCACGGCGGTGGCCGTCGGGCAGGACGACCGTCGGGCCGGCTCACTCGGATTCTGGGTCACGGGCGCGGCCGTCTATGTGTTCTGGAACCTCATGACGCTCGTCGGTGCGCTCGTCGGCAACGCCCTCGGCGATCCGCAGCGATGGGGTCTCGATGCAGCTGCGGCAGCGGCGTTCACCGCCTTGCTGTGGCCGCGGCTGCGCAGCCGGGACGCCGCCGCCACGATGGTCTTCGCGGTGGCCATCGCGCTCATCACGTCTCCCCTGCTGCCGGTCGGCGTGCCCGTCATCCTCACGGTGCTCGCGGCCGTCGTCATCGGCCTGAGTGGCGGCGGACGGCACGAAGCGGCCACCGAGGACCCGGAGCTCGACCACCACGAGGAATTGGGACCGGACGATGCCGGGGAGGTCGCCCGATGAGCTCGTGGACCCTCGTCCTGCTCGCCTCGGCACTCGCCTTCGCGACCAAATTCGCGGGCTACCTCGTGCCCGAGTCCTGGGTCGACGGACCGCGCCGCAGTCGGGTGCTGACGCTGCTGCCCGTGGCGCTGCTCTCGGGGCTCGTGGCCATCCAGACGTTCGGTGGCGACGGTGGCTCGCTGCACCTCGATGCCCGTTTGGCCGCGGTGGCGGCAGCGATCGTGCTGTTGCTGCTGCGGGCGAACTTCCTCGTCGTCGTCATCGGCGCCGCTGCCGTGGCCGCCTTGCTGCGGTCCCTGGGCTGGGGCTGACGAACGCTCCGCGGCTCAGATGCCGAGGTAGTGCTCCAACCCCACGGTCAGTCCGGGGTGCTCGCTCACCTTGCGGACGGCGGCCACGACTCCCGGCATGAACGACACACGGTCGAACGAATCGTGCCGGATCGTCAGCATCTCTCCGGTCTGCCCGAAGAGGACTTCCTGGTGCGCGACGAGGCCACGCAGCCGAACGGAATGCACGGGTATGCCGTGTGTGCGCCCTCCGCGAGCGCCGTCCGGGTCGTGCGTGGTCGCGTCCGGGACGGGGCCGAGCCCGGCCTGCTCACGGGCGGCGCCGATGAGGTCGGCCGTGCGGGCAGCGGTGCCCGAGGGGGCGTCCACCTTGTCGGGGTGGTGCAGCTCGATGACCTCGGCGGACTCGTAGAACTCGGCCGCCTTGGCCGCGAAGGCCATCATGAGGACGGCACCGATCGCGAAGTTCGGGGCGATGAGGACACCGACTTCGGGGTGGTCCTCGAGTCGTGTGCGCAGGTCGGTGAGCTTCTCGTCGCTCCAGCCGGTCGTCCCCACGACGACGTGGACGCCGCGGTCGACGCAGTGGGCGACGTTGGTCGCCGAGGCGTCCGGAACGGAGAACTCCACGACGACGTCGGCGCCGGCCAGATCCCCCAGGTCGTCGTCGACGTCGAAGCGGCCGACGAGCTCGAGGCCGTCCGCGGCCTCCACTGCGCGGCACACCTCCGAACCCATGCGTCCCGATGCGCCGATGACCGAAACTCGGGTGGTCGCGCCCGTTGCGCCTGCGTCTGTGCTCACGGACCGAGCCTAGTGGCCGCTCCCAACCGTCCACTTCTTGCCCTCGTGGGACACGCCGCACCCACTTCTTGCGCGCGTGAGACCCAGCTCGCGGGGCGCTGGCCTGTCCCATCAGCGCAAGAAGTGGAGTGCGACCCGCGACACACTGCCAACGCCGTTCACCTTCTGTTCATCTTTGGGGTACTCTTGGGTGAACAGAAGGTGAACGGCCATCGTGGGTCAACTGCGATGGCGGCCACCATTCCGCAGGTCCACACGAGGAGATTCCCATGAAGAAGGTCGCCACGACCGTCACGGGACCGGCCTGCCTGACGATGCGTTGGGTGCCGGTGACCAAGGACGGTCGCACCCAGATGGAGATGCGCTGGAGCGCCCCGGCCAAGGTTGCCCGCGTTCCGAAGATCGCCTGATCCACTGCCCCACCTCGAAGGGCCCCCGCCACCACGGCGGGGGCCCTTCGGCGTGGGGAGTCCTCCCCATCGCACGGCCTCCGGGCGGTGCGGCAGGATGGTTCGTCGAAGGGCGTCACGGGAGGGGCCCTCACGTCCGAAGGGGGACATTCGCATGCGCAAATTCGTCGGAATCATCCTGGCCGTGGTCGGGGCCCTGCTCACCGTCGCAGGCATCATCGGCATCGCCCTGATCGGGAGCGACGACATCGTCGACTCCCCCGCGTCGACCCTCGCGCTCGGCGACGCGAAGGCCGTCGTCTCCACACCGGGACTCCTGGCGTTCAAGGACACCACCCTGCGCGTCTCTGCCTCGAGCTCGGGCGGGTCCGTCTTCATCGGCCGGGCCCACCCGGTCGATGCCGCGGACTACACCAACGGGGCCCCGACCTATGCCGTCACCCGCGTCGATGCCTCGGGCGTGCAGGGCAAGGCCCTCAAGGGGGACGCTGACGCCACGCTGGCGGACCCGGCGAAGCAGACCTTCTGGACCGACCAGGCCGCAGGCACGGGCACCCAGACACTCGAGCTCGACCTTGATGGCACTCCGACGACCTACGTCGTGATGCCCACCGGCAAGCCGGGCGACATCACCCTGGCGAGCGGAGTCAAGGTCAGCAACGGCTTCGCCCTGTCGATCGCCGCCGTGGTTCTGGGCCTGGTTGCGATCGTCTCGGGCATCGTCCTCCTCCGCCGCCGGCGCACGCCGGACGCCGACCTGCCGGACGGTGACTCCGCTGCGTCGCCCGAGAACGCAGGCGGCACGGCCACGACGGACGCACTTGTGCCCGGGCAGCCGGCACAGTCGTCGCGCACCATGACCCGCGTCGCGGCGCTCGTCGCCGTGGGCGCGCTCGTCCCCACCCTCTCCGGGTGCGGCATGGTTCCCACGAAGGTCGAGGCCTGGAAGTCCGACTCGGTGACCAAGCAGGCGCTGACGCACGACGAAGCAGTCGCGGTGATGAAGGACTACGACGTCCGCAACAACGCGGCGATCAAGGCTGCGGCCGCGACGCACGACACCACGCCGTGGGCCAAGGCCGACGCAGACGCAGTCCTCGCGGCCGACCTGTTCGGAACCCAGCTTCGGCGGGTCCGTGCGGTCAAGGAGGCCCCGGCGGTCGGCACCACCGTCGCCAACCGCACCTTCTCCCCGGCGTTCGGCACCTATCCGATGTACGCCCTGGTGAGCACGACCGAGACCTTCGGCAAGGGCAAGCCCACAGAGCGACTCGTCGCCATGCGAAGAGACAGCGTCACCGCTCCCTGGCTCAAGGTCGGATCCGCGCCGGCACCGTTGAAGTCACTTCCCGCTGCACGGACCGAGCCTGCCGAGGCGTTCACCGAGGCCGAGACGAAGGCCATCACGACCGCGGTGAATGGACTGACGTCACAGATCAATTCCGGCAAGGGCGGACCGGCGCTCCCGAAGGAGCTCGTCACGACGCTGAACGACTCCCGGACCCTGGGCCAGTACCTCCGTCAGGCCACCCTCACGGCCGGACTGTGGAACAGCCGGGCGCAGAGCCCCCTGGCCGGCGATGCGTCGATCCAGGCGGCCAGAGCAGCCAAGGGCTCGGTCGTCCTCGTCGAGTACCTGCTCAACGGGACGTACCTCGCAAAGGACGGAACCGTCATCGAGTTCACCGACAAGGACTTCGCCGCGGTGACGGGCCAGACCGGCCAGCGCTCGTCCATCCGCTACCGACAGGCGCTGACCATCGCGATGACTCTCGATGAGACGGGCAAAGCAACCGTCGTCGGCCACTCGCTCAGCCGACTCGTCTGACCACGAGCGCGTCAGTCCGCCGGTCGATCGCCGCTCCAGAGCCGGCCCAGCAGGGCCAGATCGGCCGCGACGTCCTCGCGGTAGGCGTTGTAGAACGGGTCGAACGGAGTGCGCATGTGATACGCCCGGATCGTCTCGGCCTGCACCGAGACGATCCGGCCGCTCGCCCGCGAGAAGAAGTCGCGATGGTCGACCATGCGCAGGCGTTCGTCCCAGCGCACCCGCTGGATCGCCTCGGTTCGAGCCAGATACAGCTGCGGGGTCTTGACCACGACGGGAAGGCCGTCGATGACCGTCCCGAACGGCACCTTGGGCGCCTCGGCGCCGGGGAACAAGGCATCCGCTCCCGCTGCGACGGCTCGCCATCGCGGGAGGTCGACGCGGGTCAGGGCCACGAGGTCGACCTCGGGGTTGTCGTCGAGGAAGTTCATCGCCGCGACGAGGTCACTGGCTGCGGTGAAGACGATGTCGTCGTCGGTGACGAACACGAACTCCGTGTCCACCGCATCCAGCGCGGCGTTGCGCCCCTTGGGCACGCCGCTGTTGAACGGCAGCGCGATCACGTCGATCCCCCGCCCCAACTCCGTGACGGGCTCGCGTGAGTCGTCGGCGACGACGATGCGGCCGTCGAAGACGGTGCGCAGGCTGGCAAGGCAGCGCCGCAGGACGGCCGGGCGCTCGAAGGTCTTGACCGCCGCCGTGACCCGGCGCGCGACCTCGTCGCGCTCCGCCGAGGTGTACTTCCCGAACCGCAGCCGGTCGCTGCGTCGCACCGCGACGATCTGGGCGCGCTCGGCCCCTCGATAGCTGGCCCGCAGCGGCCCGCCGAAGCGTGATCGCATGGCTCGCCTGAGCTGATGGGTGTTCACCGGAAGTCGTCCCTTCGTCGCGCCGGGGCACCTCCATGATCCCTGACGCAAAAGCCGACGGGGCGGCATACCGAAAAGGTATGCCGCCCCGTCACCGACGTGGGGACGTCAGGTCACTCGTCGCCGGACGCGTCCGCCGCGTCCGAGCGCTGGCCGCGACCGCGACCGCCGCGACGACGGTTGCGCTGACGACGCTCGCCACCCTCGGTGGCCTCGCCGCCGTTGGTGGACTCGGTCGTCTCGGTCGACTCAGCAGCTGCGTCGTCGCCCTCGGCGTCATCCGACGCAGCCGGAGCGGCCTCGGCGCTGTCGCCCTCACCCTCGGGGAGGACAGCCGCGAGCGAGAGCTTGCCGCGCGGGTCGATCTCCTTGAGCTCGACCTGGACCTTCTGGCCCACCGCGAGCACGTCCTCGACCGCGTCGATCCGCTTGCCACCGACGAGCTTGCGCACCTCGGAGATGTGGAGCAGACCGTCCTTGCCGGGGAGCAGGGAGATGAACGCACCGAAGGTCGTCGTCTTGACGACGGTGCCCAGGAAGCGCTCGCCGATCTCCGGCATCTGCGGGTTCGCGATGGCGTTGATCGCCGCGCGGGCCGCCTCGGCCGAGGGACCGTCGGTGGCGCCGATGTAGATCGTGCCGTCGTCCTCGATCGAGATCTGCGCACCCGTGTCGTCCTGGATCTGGTTGATCATCTTGCCCTTCGGGCCGATGACCTCGCCGATCTTGTCGACGGGGACCGTCACCGAGATGACGCGAGGAGCGAACGGGCTCATCTCGTCGGGGGTGTCGATCGCCTCGTTCATGACGTCGAGGATGTGCAGGCGGGCCTCACGGGCCTGGGTCAGCGCGCCACCGAGGACGTCGGCGGGGATGCCGTCGAGCTTGGTGTCGAGCTGGATGGCCGTGACGAACTCGCGCGTGCCGGCGACCTTGAAGTCCATGTCACCGAACGCGTCCTCGGCGCCGAGGATGTCGGTGAGGGCGGCGTACTGCGTCTCACCATCGACCTCAGCGGACACGAGACCCATCGCAATACCCGCGACCGGAGCGCGCAGCGGCACACCGGCGTTGAGCAGCGACAGCGTCGAGGCGCAGACCGAACCCATGGACGTCGAGCCGTTGGAGCCGAGAGCCTCGGACACCTGACGGATCGCGTAGGGGAACTCCTCGCGGGTCGGGAGAACCGGCATGAGGGCGCGCTCGGCGAGGGCGCCGTGACCGATCTCGCGACGCTTCGGCGAACCGACGCGACCGGTCTCACCGGTGGAGAACGGCGGGAAGTTGTAGTTGTGCATGTAGCGCTTGCGCGTCACCGGCGACAACGTGTCGAGCTGCTGCTCCATGCGGAGCATGTTGAGCGTCGTGACGCCCATGATCTGGGTCTCGCCACGCTCGAAGATCGCCGAACCGTGCACGCGCGGCAGGACCTCGACCTCGGCGCTCAGGGCGCGGATGTCGGCGAGGCCACGGCCGTCGATGCGGACCTTGTCGCGCAGGATGCGCTCGCGGACGAGCTTCTTCTGCACGGAGCGGTAGGCAGCGGAGAGCTCCTTCTCACGACCGGCAAAGACTCCGGGCTGCTCGTCTGTGCCCGCAAGGGCAGCCTTCATGGAGTCCTTGATCTCGTCGAGACGGTCCTCGCGCTCCTGCTTGCCCGCGATCTGCAGGGCGGCAGCGGCGTCGTCGGCAACCTTGGCCTCGACGGCGGCGTAGGCGTCCTCTTCGTAGTCGAGGAAGATCGGGAACTCCTCCACCGGCTTGGCAGCCTTGGCGGCGAGCTCGGCCTGCGCCTCGCAGAGGACCCGGATGAACTTCTTCGAGGCCTCGAGACCCTCGGCGACGATCTCCTCGGTCGGAGCCGTCTTGCCCTCGTTCTTGACGAGATCCCAGGTGAACTCGGTGGACTCGGCCTCGACCATCATGATCGCGACGTCGTCACCGGCGATCCGACCGGCAACGACCATGTCGAAGGTCGAGCGCTCGATGTCGGAGAACTGCGGGAACGCAACCCACTGGCCGTCGATGAGCGACAGGCGCGTCGCACCGATCGGACCCGAGAACGGCAGACCGGAGATCTGCGTCGAGGCCGAGGCGGCGTTGATCGCGAGGACGTCGTACTGGGCGTCCGGGTTGAGCGCGAGCACCGTGATGACGACCTGGACCTCGTTGCGCAGACCCTTCTTGAAGGTCGGGCGCAGCGGGCGGTCGATGAGACGGCAGGTGAGGATCGCCTCGGTGGAGGGGCGGCCCTCACGACGGAAGAACGAACCGGGGATCTTGCCCGCGGCATACATGCGCTCTTCGACGTCCACGGTCAGCGGGAAGAAGTCGAAACCCTCGCGCGGGGACTTCCCGGCGGTGGTGGTGGAGAGGAGCATCGTGTCCTCGTCCAGGTAGGCGCTCACGGCGCCTCCGGCCTGCTTGGCCAGGCGTCCGGTCTCGAACCGAACCGTGCGGGTGCCGAACGAGCCGTTGTCGATGGTGGCTTCGGCGAAGGTGATCTCAGGACCCTCCATTGGGTCCTCCTTTTCTTGAGAGTGTCAACGAACCGCGTGCATCGTCGTTGTGCAGCGGGCGTGCTATCTGGTGGTGCTGGGTATTGCTGGTCGTGCTCTATGAAGTTGTCGTGGGGCGTTGGCCCCACACATCCGAAAGAGCGGCCCTCCAGGTGGAGGACCGCTCCGACGGAAGATCGTGGGTCAGCGACGCAGGCCGAGGCGCTTGATCAGCGAGCGGTAACGCTCGATGTCGATGCTCTCGAGGTAGCGAAGCAGTCGGCGGCGACGGCCGACGAGGAGCAGCAGGCCACGACGGCTGTGGTGGTCGTGCTTGTGCTCACGGGAGTGCTCGGTGAGGTCGAGGATGCGCTGCGTGAGGAGCGCGATCTGGACCTCGGGGGAGCCGGTGTCACCCTCGGTGGTGGCGTACTCGGCCATGATCTTCTTCTTGACGTCTGCGTCCAAAGGCATGGGCGACTGACTCCTTTTCGTGTGATTGCGCGGCGCTCCCGGGCTGGTTCACCGGGGCTCTCTCGATCCGCGGCCGGTTCTCACGGCACGTGACAGGCTACCAGCGCGCCGCTTCGCTCCCCTAATCGTGGACTGCGATCGGTGCCTACGGGCCCACCAGGTCCCGATGCCCAGACTCGTGTACCCGCTGGCCAAGACGACACTGGCCCGGCCAGCTCAGGTTCGAGCTGGCCGGGCCAAGTGTCGTGCGACAGGGTCGTCAGCAGGTGGGGCAGGTTGTGTTGCCCGGGCAGGTGTTGCCACCGCCATCGAGGTTGCCACCGGGGACGATCGCGCTGCCCTCGTTGCCAAATCCATCCGTGAACTTGATCTCGAAGGAGTCGTAAGTACCCGTGCTGCAGTTGCCGTACGTACGAGCAGTCTGCGGCTTGAAGCTGACGGTCTGGCCCGCCGGCACCGTGCCACCTCCGGTGAAGGGCACAGTGCCATTCGCCGACGTGTTGACCGTGAAGTTGAACGAGATGGTCGCGGGCGTCGAGCCCTTGTTGGTGAAGGTGATGCAGGCCCAGTACATGGCCTGCGGGCCTCCGGAGCAGCACTTGTAGACAGTGGCGCAACCGAAGCACAGGCTTCCGATGCAGGGCTTGGGGCTGGCTGCTGCCGCAGGCGCAGCGAGTGCTACGGCCACTGCCGGCACGCTCCATGCTGCCCCCTTCGCCAGCGTACGGCGGCTGGTGCCAACGCTCTGTTCAGTCATGTGCGTTCTCTCTCTACAGCGAAATTGGGACCCGGATCGGCTCAGATCCTACACGGGTGCGGAGTCGTGACGGTCCCGTTTTCGCCGATTCGAGCGACCATAGTTAATGGTCATTTGTAACCACCCAACAGTGGGAGAATCAGTTCGAGACAGCGATCGATCTCGTTGGCGCAGGCAGCCGCCGCCTTGGCTCCCCTCTTGTACGGGTCAGCAAGATCGAAGGACAGGTTGTCCGGCGGTGCCACACGGAGCGCCGCATCCAAGCCTGCAAGCCCGTGGATCCCCGCCGGTACCTGTCCCCCGGCTTTGGCCAACTGCTTGAGGCCGAACACCTTGAGCGCATGCTCGGGCCAACGTTCGAGGATGCGCATGCGGTGGGCGAACTCCACCGTGATCACGACGTCGACACCCTTCAGGATGTCGCGTGAGAGTGCCCGACTCACATGCCCGATGCTCGACCCTCCCCGATCGTTCAGTTCCAGGGCCATCGCGGGATCCATGGCCTGCCATGGCGCACCTGAGACGCCCGCACTGCTGAACTGCGACGCCCGGGCCCCCTTGCTCAGCTGCTGCGCCCGGCGTTCGGCATACGGCGAGCGCGAGATGTTGGCGGTGCACACGAACAGCACACGAAGTGGATCATCCTCGGGTGCGGTCCGGCGAGTTCTCACGCCAGCATGCTATGTCGGGGGCCTCACCCCGGGAGCCGGACTCCGCAACGACGAGCATGGCTCCAGCAGCCCTTCGCGAACCAGGGACTCCATGAACTCGGCGACTTCACCCTCGATCACGCACCGATCCACCCCGGTGAGGCGCGCCGCTTCACCTACAGGGTCAGCCACCTCCTCGGCAACGAGGCTCCAGAGCATGGCCGCCGATCCGCGCAAAGCCCTCGGCATACCGTCGGGCATGACCATCGCGTAGACAACACCCGGGGCCTGGCTGTTCCCCATGACCTGTTCATATGCGACGTCCGAAGCGACGCGATACGTCCTCATGTCACTTCCTGTCACCTGGAGGAGCGTCGGCGTGATGCGTCTCCCTGAGCAACGCCCTCACGCCCCGACGAGCCTGTTCGACGTAGGCGCGCAGCAGTTCGCCGCCATTCAAGGGACGACCGATTCGTGAGGCCATTCGGCCGGTATTCGGTGCGAGCAGGCTGACGCCGGTACGCACCGACTCGCGCCACCCTCTAGCTGCCCTGACCCGTGCCCTCCACAGCCGGACTTGGGACGCTTCCCCTGTCGACAGAGCCGCCCATAGATCGTGGCTCGGCTCGTTTCGCACCAGGTCCAAACCGCCAGTTGCAGCCCTGAACGCGACGTCGGCGTTCAAGTCTGCGGCAAGCCTTGCCAGGTCACCGCGTGTCTCTGGGTCGGCCGAGACCCAAGGGGCCCGTGCTTCCTTGGTCAGGTCGAAGGCTGGGCTCCTCGCCGCGTGCAGGATGAGAATCAGGCGCTGCGCGAGAAGCGACGGCACGTGGATCCGTTGGGCGGCAATCGTGAGCGACCGACGGTCCTCCCAAAGTCGGCTGAACGCCGCTTCTGGTTCCAACTCGATTCCGGGGAAGTATCGATGGACGTCCACGTTCGCCAGTCCCTCTCGACCCAGTGTGGCGGCGTGCCGAAACGGCGAGCCGCCGCTGAAGTCGTAGAGGAGGGTCCAGCCATGCCGAGTCAGGCCCTGGAGCATGAGGGAAATATGGGCGGGACGCACAAGCACATCCGCATCGACGCTCGTTCGGACCGGATCGGTTGGTAAGGCTCCCAGCGCCAACGCGTTGGACTCGACTGCGGGGCCTTTGATGTGAAGCACATCGGCGCCCACCTCATCAGCGATGAATTGGGCCACGGCGTGAGTGAAGAGGACGGTTGTCCGCTGAGGCAGCACCTCTTCATTCATGCCGCAAGACTAGCCACCAGTGCCGCCTCCACCGCCGGTGATAGCGTGCGATCGATCGGCCGCGCGGCCAACCGACTCGAGCGGGGAGTATTCAGTGAAGGTCGTACTGACCGGCGGCGCCGGATTCATCGGCTCCAACCTCGGGCGTGAGCTGCTCGCCCGACCCGAGGTCGACGAGGTCGTCGCACTCGACAATCTCTCCACGGGCTTCCGCTCGAACCTCGACGGCACGGACATCACCCTCGTCGAGGGCACGGTCCTCGACCCCGACACCCTCGACCGCGTCTGCGAGGGTGCGAGCGCGATCGTTCATCTGGGCGCCCTCCCCTCGGTCCCGCGCTCGGTCATCGACCCGGTCGCCAGCCACCACGCCAACGCGACGGGCACCCTCGAGGTCCTCCAGGCCGCGCGACGGGCCGGCGACATCCAGGTCATCTCGGCATCCTCGTCCTCGGTCTACGGCGCGAACCGTGAGCTGCCCAAGCGCGAGTCCATGCGGACCGCACCGATCTCTCCGTATGCCGTGAGCAAGCAGGCGACCGAGGCCTACACCTTGTCGTTCGGTCACACCTACGGCATGCCCACCCTTGCCTTCCGCTTCTTCAACGTCTACGGCCCGCTCCAGGCAGCCGGCCATGCGTACGCCGCCGTCCTGCCGGCATTCATCGACGCAGCCCTGCGGGGCGTGCCGCTCACCATCCACGGCGACGGCGAGCAGACTCGTGACTTCACCTATGTCGGCACGGTGACCCGCGTCATCGCCGACGCCGTCGTCGGTCAGGTCTCCGACCTCGAGGCGATCAACCTCGCCTTCGGCAGCCGCACCTCGCTCAACTCAGTGGTCGACGAGCTCGCCGACATTCTCGGCGAGCGCCCCGCCGTCGAGCACGTCGAGTCGCGTGCCGGCGACGTGCGCGACTCCCAGGCCGACAACGCCCGGCTGCGTTCGCACTTCCCCGACGTCACTCCGGTGCCGTTGCGCGAGGGGCTCGAGGCGACGGTCAACTGGTTCAAGACCCTGCCCGACTACGCCTGAGGTCTCTCGTCGTGAGGGGCGTCCGCGAGCACCTCGGCTGGGGTGGTGCTGCGGCGCTCGCACCACTGGCCCTCTGGTGGGGCTGGTCCGTGGTCGCCGTCGTCCGCTCGGGCTGGGGCCTGTCCCCGGCACTCCCCTACCTGCTGTGCCCGTTGGTGCTGCTCGCCGGCGTCTGCCTCGGAGGTGTCGTCGCCCGGCATGCCGACTCTGTGGCCGTGCGCGTTGCCCTCGTCATCGCCGAGCTCATCCTCGTCATCGGGGTCGTCATGGTCACCGAGCCGGGCAAGGGGCCCACGGGCTACACCAACGCCAACGCCGCGCTGGCGGTGCAGTTCGTGGCGATCTGCGGCCTGGCCCTGCTCTCCACGGCTCGGGAGAGACGTCGTGGCGTCCTCGTCGCCCTCGCCCTTGGGGTGGTGGCCGTCGCTCTCAACCGTTCCACCGCCGGCACCGCAGTGGCATTGCCCGTCTTCACGGTCGTTGCCCTTGCTGTGTGGCTGCGACCCGCACGCCGTTGGTGGACCGCCATGTCCGTGGCCGTCGGCGCGCTCGCAGTGGGCTTCGCCGGGTGGGTCATCCTCCGGGCCGCTGAGTCGACACCCTTCCCGGAGTGGGCCGTTCGCGCCTTCGACCCAGTGCGCGAGCGACTGTGGCAGGACGCCGCGCAGCTGTGGTCGGAGCGACCGCTCACGGGTTCGGGACCCGGGTCGTTTGCCGAACGAACAGTGCTCTCGTTGGACCCCGACACCATGGCCGCGCACTCGTCGATCCTCCAGGTCGGTGCCGAGACCGGGTGGGTGGGCGTGACACTCCTGGACGCCATGGTGCTCGCAGCCATGCTATGGGCGGCTCGGGGAAGCACCCCGCACGCCGTCATCGCGGTCGCCGCAGTGGCAGCCCTGCTCGTGCACTCGATGGCGGACCATCTGCTCGAGTTCGGCTCCGTGGTCCTCGCAGTCGGGATCGTCATCGGCTGGGCCGGCGCCTCGGGACGCCAGCGCCATGACGGAAACTCAGAATAGCTCGATGTCACCGAGGGTGAGAGCCCAGTCCTTGGGTGACGGCGGCGAGGCTGCCAAGGGCCTCGTCGTGAGGAGCGGACCCTGCTTCGGGAGCGGCAACAGGCCGGCCGACCGTCCGGAGCGCAGCCCGATCGCGTAGTCGGCGCCGGTCTCGTGGAGCACCGACCGCACGAGGCGTGACCCGACGATGGCGTCGGACACGAACTGCTCGAGGATCGCCGCCTCGAGCGCATCGCCCCGGCGGCGCAGCCGGAAGACCATGCCACCGGCCGTCGGGTCGTCGGGCTTCGCGAGCAGCACGCGGTAGCGCAGGGGACCGAAGGCCGTCCGCCACAAGAGGTACTCCGGCGTGCGCCTCGTGCGCACCCCCGACTGCGGGGCATGCGTCAGGAGGCCCTTCGTCAGGTCCGGGTCCGCGAACGCCGTGGCAGCATCCAGACCCACCTCGGTCTGCTCGGACCAGAGGCTGGCCGGGACCTTGGAGGTCGCCATCGCGACCAGCGCACGAGGACCACGTGGCATGACACCGACCGGGAGCCGACGAGCCAGGCTCCAGCCCATCTTGAGATAGCCGGGGCGGCTCTGGTCATTGGGTGTGTTGAAGACGATCCCGTCACCCGCGCGGGTGAGGTCGGCGACGCCCTGGAGCGTGAGGGTGCGGAAGATGCCCAAGCCTCGGTATGCCGGGTCGGTCGCGGTGTCGACCGCACGCACCGCGCGCAAGGTCTTGCCTTCGGGCGTGAGGAACTCCCAGCGCAGGAAGGTGCGGTAGCCGACGACGACGCCGTCGTGCAGAGCGACCCATGCCGGGGAGACACCGAAGGCGTTGTCCTTGTGCTTCCACCTGAGGAACGATTCGTAGTGCGGGTCGTCGACCTTGCCGAGTGACTCACGCAGCATCGGCAGCGCCGTCGCGTCGTCATCGGGGACGGCCTCCCTGACGACGAGATCCTCCGCCTTCACCGCGCTCATCCCTGCCCCTGTTCCTCATTGGTAGCCTCGCCGAGTCTAGGCGGCAGACCCGCCCTCATTTCGCCGCTTGCGGGAAGGTGCTCACGTGGCTTCTGGATCAGCGCGGGACGGCCGGATCCGTGTCCTCTGGCTCGTCAAGGGCCTCGGCCCGGGTGGCGCCGAACAGCTGCTCCTGCTCTCCGCCGGCGTCGTGGACCGCGAGCGCTTCGACTACCGCGTCGCCTATGTCCGTCCGGACAAGACGCACCTCGTCCCGGAGTTCGAAGCCCTCGGCTTCACCCCCGAACGCCTCGGCGCCTCCGGCGGCCGCACCGCATGGGTCACGGACCTGCGCCGAGCCATGCTCGAAGTGGACGTCGTCCACGCTCACTCGCCCGTCCTCGCCTCGGCAGCTCGCGTGATCGCCAGGACTCTCCAGGCCTCCGGCCGGCCGGCCGTCGTCGTCACCGAGCACAACGAGTGGACGAGTCACCGCACGCCCACGCGGTTGCTCAACGCCGCGACGACTCCACTCGACGCGCACCACTGGGCGGTCTCGGACCAGGTGAAGGACACCGTCTGGCCCTCGCGACGCGACGGCTTCGACGTGCTGATCCACGGCATCGACCCGGCCGCTGTGCGTCCGTCTCCCGATGCACGTGCGCGGCTGCGGGCGGAGCTCGGCATCGGGGATGACGAGGTCCTGTCGCTCACGGTCGCCAACCTGCGGCACAACAAGGACTACCCGAACCTCCTGCGGGCAGCGGTCAACGCATCCGGGCGCGAGCCACGTCTGCGATTCGCGGCGGTCGGGCAAGGACCACTCGTCGACGACATGGCCGTGCTGCACGGGACTCTGGGGCTCGGCGACCGCTTCCAGTTCCTTGGCTTTCGGCGCGACGTCCACGACCTCATGGCTGCCGCCGACGTCTTCACTCTTGCCTCAGCACACGAGGGTCTGCCCGTTGCAGTCATGGAGGCCTTCGCCGCTGGGCTGCCCGTCGTGGCAACAAAAGTCGGCGGGCTCCCCCAGCAGGTCACCGATGGCGTCGAGGGCAGACTCGTGCCCGCCGGCGACTCGACAGCCTTGGCGGATGCACTCGTCACCCTGGCCGCCGATGAAGGCCTGCGCGAACGCATGGGTGCGGCTGCGCGGGAGCGAGCCACGGCATACGACATCCGTCACGCGGTGGCCGCACAGGAGAGCCGGTACGCCACCCTTGTCGGTCGAGACTAGGCCCTTGCCCCCACCGTCTTGGCGAGCCTGACGGCGGCGGCGTAGGCGCGCTCGGGACCCAGGCCTCCGGTGAGCTTCCGCGCGAAAAACTCGGGAGGGTCGGACTGCCGCACGGGGACACGCTGAAGGCGCACCCGGTCGGTGGCGGGCAGGTTGCGGCCGAGCTCACCTGTCGACGCACTGCGGAAGCGCGTCCTAAGCGCGTCATCCATGGCGGGCACAGGGATGCCCCACGGATACGTGAAGTGATCGGTGGTGATGCCGAGGCGCTGTTGGACGAGCTCGGTGCAGGCATCGAGATCGGCCTCAGTCAGCACCTCCGGACGCACGTGCCCGTGGGTGTGGTTGCCGATGGTGCACAGGCCCGAGGCGACGAGCTCGCCGAGCTGGTCCCACGTCATGCCACGGCCGGCTTCGCCCTTGGCGGTCGAGCCCTCCCACACCATCGTGTCGCCGACGAAGCCCGAGGCGAGGTAGACGGTGAAGGGGATGCGACGCTCGCGCAGCATGGGCCACGCGTTGGTGAAGACGTCGTCGAAGCCGTCGTCGAAGGTGAGGACGACGGACGGGGTCGTGTCATCGGCGTCGAGGCGGTCGAGGGCCGCGTCGAGGTGGACGACGTCATGACTGGCGAGAAGGTCGAGCTGGCGCTCGAAGCTCGCCGTGGGCAGGTCGAGCTCGTCGGCGGTGCCGCCACCGATCCGGTGGTAGATGAGCAGCGTTGCGCCGGAGGCCGACTGGGTCCGTGCGACCAGCGCGAGGGCCTGCTTGAGACGCCGGCGGCCGATCTGCGGATCAACGATGGACACGCACACGCTCCCTGGGTCGGTAGGCGAACTGTTGCTTGAGGGTGTCGACGCTCGGGAGCGCCAGCAGCACGAGGAAGAACGGAATCATCAGGACTCGTTGTCGAGCAAGGAGGCCGAAGTTACCGAAGCCGGAGAAGGCCCAAATGAAGGCCATGGTGTAGACGACACAGAACGTCACGTAGGGGTTGCGCTTGAGGATGCTGGGGAGCATCCGCAACTGCGGCCAGGCCTTCACGAGGAGGTAGATGAGCAGCAGGCCCTCCAGACTCTGCACCAGCATCTGAGCGTTGTGGGCCTCGAACGGGAAGGGTCTGAACAGCACGGTCACTATGGCGCGCGGGAGGTCAACCGGTGAACTGATTGGCCTCGAGTCGAAGGCTGAAGTGCCGGCCCCGCCCTTGCTGGCCTGTTGGGATGCCTCATCGATGGTGTCCGAAACGGCTTGGACTGAGAGATCGTCGATTCCTAGGAAACTCGCCGACTGGCTGGTGAGGAGGAGCGCCGATGCTCCCAGAACCAAGACCCCCGCTACCTTGCTGACCAGACCGGCCCCTTTGACACGCGCAGGTCGGAACAGCTGTGCCACGAACAGCGCCGCGAAGAGCAGGACGGACAGGTGCGGCCGCAACAGCGCCGTGCCGGCGGCGCCCACGAACAACAGCAGGAACGCCCCTCCTGATCGGGAGAAGAACTTGGCCACCCCGAGCGCGGTAACGCCCATGAAGAACATCAGCCACGATTCTTTGCCGATGCTCGATGGCCAATACAGAAGCGACGGAAGCATGAGAACAAGCACGGCATACCGCTTGCGGTTGCCCTCCGGGAGAGCGATGCAGAACGCCCGATAGAGGAGGTACTGGCCCCAGAAGGCGAAGAGCGCGAAGATGACGAATGCGGCCAGCGGGGAGGGCCCGATGACGGTGTACAGGGCCGTGGTGATTGCCTCCATGTACTCCGTGCCCTGTTTGCCCCCCTGCTCGAATCGGAAGATGCCGTTGCGCCAGAGCGGGTAGTGCGCGGCCGCGTACAGGTTGTAGCGCTGAGCGTCTGCCTGCCCTGCGTAGAGCACGTACGCCACGTAATAGCGAGCCAGGGCTCCGACGATCTTCAGCGCCAGCGCCGTGCCGAGGATGCTCGGCAGCCATGCGTCAGCGGACTTCCTGGACACCTTCCGCACGAGGGCAACGTTGATGGCCACCGCGATGGGGATGACGATGACCGCGCCCCAGAAGTTGTATGAGTTGGTGCCCACGGCCACCCGAAAGATGGCGGCGACCACGAGGCCGACGATCAGGGCGAGCGCGCCCGTGACGACGTGGCGCGGCAGAGCCGACATTGACCGTCAGGCCGAGGACGAGGTGCGGCGGGAGCGGCGGCTCTCCGGCTGCTCGGCGTCGTCGAAGAAGTCACCCATGTGTCCGGTCGGAGGCCCGACAGGTCCCGACTGCCGGCTGCGCGCACCCTTTCGGGCCCGCTTGGCCTTGCGCTTGGACATGCGATCGTCGCCATACCCATATCCGTAGGCATCGGCCCGTTTCGTGGGCGCGCCGACAATGAGCACGCCACTGACCGGCACCTGGAACCGACCGACAAGCTCCGCGACTCGGTTCCCGGCGACCTCCGTGAGGCGACCGCTCCGCACGACCAGCAGGAGCGTGTCGACCATGGGCAGGATGTCGAAGACATCACTTGCCTCGAGCAAGGGTGCGGTGTCGATGAGGACAACATCAGCCATCCCGCGTGCTTCGTCGAGCAGGTGACTCATTCGACTCGCGAGCGCAGCCGGGTGCGCCAAACTGGATCCTGCCGACATGATTCGCACGCCCGGCACGCTGGTCGGTCGCATGAGCGAGGCCAAGGAGGCGTCCCCACTGACATCACTGAGGTAATCCGAGATCCCAGCTCCCTGCGGGACATCGAAGACGTTGTGCACGTCCGGTGAGCGCAGGTCGGCGTCCAGGACGAGAACGCGCTGGCCGGTTTCGGCAAAACTTGCAGCAAGGTTGGCCACGCTGGTCGTCTTGCCCTCTGCCGCATGGGCCGAGGTCACGACAATGAGTCGGGCACCCGTCGCAGCCTGTTTCTCAGGCACTTCACTGGCCGCGCGTCGAGGAGTGTAGTCCCCGGGCATGACCTGACCCGTGGTGTGCACCAACGCAGTGCGCGCTGCGCGGTATCCGTCGCTGTAGATGCTGAGCGGGTCGGTGGCTACAGCGATGCTCGCTCGACTGCGCTGGGCGCGCTTGAGTCGTGGCACCTCGGCGATGATTGGCATCTGCAGGGCATTGTGGATCTCGCTGCGCGTTCGCAGTCGCGAGTCCAGCCGGTCAAGGAGGAGTGCGAGACCCAGGCCAACGAGGACGCCGAGAAGAGTCGCAATCGCGGTGCGCGGTCCCCGCCCGGGTGGAATGACAAAGCCCCCGTCGGATCCCGCAGTCGGGATAGGTGTCGCGGTCTGGAGGACTTCGAGCCGCGCGTTCTCCACGCCCGCGCGCGGCTTCTCCTTGATGTAGTTGATGGTCTCGTTGGCGAATGCGTTGGCGACCGCCGCGGCCTGCTTGCCGTCCGACGCGGTGGCTGCAACCGTGATGGCTTGGGCCGCCGGATCCGTCACCACGGTCAGTCCCGATGCCAGGACAGCTGGGTCGCCTTCGTAGCCGACCTTCTTGGCCGCCCGCTTGGGCACCTCTCCAGTCTTCAGATACAAGGCCACACGATCGAGATTGGGAGCCACGGCGGTCGCTGCGGAGGACGCCTTGGCTGTCACGAGCATGGTCGCTGTCGCAGTGTAGGAACCGACCTTCTTGGTCGTGTCACTGCTGGCCGGCGTGATGAACCACGTGATAGCGCCCGCCACCAAGGCACAGATCACGATGATGATCCAGCGGTGGCGGAAAACCTTGAAGTAGTCCTGCAGCGTCACGCTTTCACGCCCTGACCGCGACCCCTAGATCTGCCACTGCTGCTTCCGGGAGTCCCCCGCGTCACCATGACCTGCACCTTCCGAAAACGAGACTGACCACCAAAGTTTAGCCGCCCTGAGCGCACCCGACCGCCGCTTTGCGGAATATGTACTCAGCACCCGATCCCGTTTGGCAGGATGGCCCGCTGTGGCTGTCGATCTACGTGAGGGGGTGAGGCCGTCGTGCGCCTTGCGCATCTGACGACGATTGACATGAGCCTCGCCCTGCTCCTGTCGACGGAGCTCGAGGTGGACGTCGAGGAGGGCCACGAAGTCTTCGGAATCAGCGCACCCGGCCCCTATGTGCAACGCGTCACCGCGTTGGGGGTGAGACATGTGCCCCTTCCCGAGCTCACACGATCCTGGGCTCCCCTTCAGGATGCACGCGCGTTCGTCGAGTTGCTCCGGACCCTGCGCACCCTCGACCTCGATGTCCTCCACACTCACAACCCCAAGACGGGCATCATGGGACGCATTGCCGGACGTATGGCGGGGGTCCCGGTGGTCGTCAACACCTGTCACGGGCTCTGGGCGAGACCAGAGGATCGGTGGCTCAAACGTGCGCTCGTCTATGGCGCCGAGGCATTCGCGATTCGCTTCTCTGACTACGAGTTGTTCCAGAACTCGGCCGACCGCGACACGTTGCGGCCGTTCCTCAAGCGCGGCAAACATGAAGTTGTCGGCAATGGCGTCGATCTGGAGCGCTTCCAGCCTGACCCAGATGGGCGCGCCCGAGTTCGCGCAGAGCTGGGGATCGCTGATGATGAGCTCCTCGTCGGAACCATCGGCCGGCGGGTGCGGGAGAAGGGCCTCGCGGAGTACGCCCAAGCTGCATCCGCACTGGGCGATCGCGCGACCTTCATCTGGGTCGGCCCTAAGGACAACACCGACGTCGACACGAAGGTGCCGCACCAGGACTCGGTTCGCTTCATCGGCGAGCGCACCGACATGCCGGCGATCTACTCGGCGTTGGACGTCTTCGTCCTGGCGTCGTATCGCGAAGGGTTCTCACGCGCGTCCATGGAGGCTGCTGCCTGCGGCGCCGCGATGGTGTTGTCCGACATCCGAGGCTGCCGCGAGGTCGGAAGGCATGAAGAACACCTCCTGCTCGCCGCTCCCGCAAACGCCACAGCACTCACGCAGGCCGTCTTGCGGATCCTCGACTCCGCCGGACTGCGACGACGTCTCGGCACCGCCGCAAGAATGCGCGCTCAAGCGGAGTTCGATCAGCGGAAAGTTGCTGCGCGCTCACTGGCCGTCTATACGACCGAGGCGAACCACCTCCAACGAGCCCGAGGCCTGCGTCGCACCCAGGCGTCGACGAGCGCTGCACAAGAGGGCGAAGGAGCATGAGCGAACAAACGAACAAGTCCAAGTCTGGACTGAGTTTTGTCCTCGACTTGGCCAAGCCTTACCGACGGAAGATCACAACCCTTTCATCGGCCTCGTTCGTCGGCGGTCTCCTTGAAGCTGGCTTCCTGGTGCTGATCACTGGACTCATGCTGAGCTTGGCAAGCGGGGAACTACCAACGCTTCCTGTGACTGGCCCCCTGGAATCGAGATCAACGGTTCTCGGACTTGCCAGCGCAGCGTTGATTGCGCGATTGATCCTAGGCCTGCTGACCGCAAAGATTACCGCTGATCTCGGCGCGATGGTCACAGTCGACTATAGAAAGCGCCTATCCCACGCATTCTTCGACTCCGACTGGAAGACACAACAAGCCGAGCCCTCAGGGCGCCTGCAAGAACTCATGGGATCATTCGTCGTTCAGGTCAATCTGGCGATGACATCGCTGACACAGGGGATATCCGCAGCGCTCAGTCTTATCGGATTCATCGGCACTGGTTTTTTCGTGCAACCACAGGCAACGTTGGCGGTGCTTGGCGCTTTAGCGATCTTGGGCGGCATCGTCACTCCCCTACGTAGCCTGATTCGGCGTCAGTCCCACCGCAGCACGACCAGCACCTTGGCTTTCGTCGCATCCGTGGCCGAGCTGGGGTCACTCGGACGTGAGATGCAGACGTTTGGTGTTCGCGGAAGCTTCAAAGAGCGAATTGACAGCCTCGCAAAGACTGCGGCAGAGGATCGGCGCCGAGCGAACTTCACAACCGGAACTCTGACGCCGGTCTATACCTTTCTTGCCTATTCAGCCATCTTGGCTGGTGCGGGCTGGGCGAGTACCATAAGTATTGGTAATCTGGGTGCAATCGGAGCAGTGCTCTTGCTCATGATGCGGTCACTTAGTTATGCACAGCAGATCCTGTCCGTGTCAGGTGCAATATCTATGGCCCAGCCTTACCTTCACACGGTCAATGCGGCGATAAGTGGCTACTTGGCAAACCCAGCCGCCGCTGCGTCGAAACGGTCCGACAACGTGACCCCTCTCGCTCTGCAAGAAGTTTCTTTTGCATACGAATCGGACAGGCTGGCACTACGTTCAGCGACCATCTGCATCCAACGTGGAGAGATGGTCGGGGTGATTGGACCATCCGGCGCAGGCAAGTCCACCGTGGCCCAGCTCCTCCTTGGACTGCGCGAACCCGATGCGGGCCAAGTCTTGGTGGGCGGACTAGACCTAGCAACGATGGACCGCACTTGGTGGACGGAGCGGGTGTCCTTCGTAGCTCAAGAGCCTGCACTCATGACAGGCACGGTTGCTGAGAACATACGATTCTTCCGCGAGGGCATCGTCGATGAAGAGATCCACCGAGCAGCCGAGCGCGCCAACATTCTGAACGACATTCTCGCGCTACCCGAGGGCTTCGCCACTCACTTGGGCGAGCGAGGTACTCGACTCTCCGGGGGTCAGCGTCAACGGCTCTCAATCGCCCGCTCGCTGGCGACCGAGCCTGAACTTCTGATCCTGGACGAACCCACTTCTGCCCTGGACAGCAGAAGTGAGGAACTGATCCGGAATTCTCTTGCACAGCTGCACGGAAGTGTGACAATGGTGATAATTGCGCACCGAATGTCGACACTGGATCTCTGTGACAAGATTGCAGTAATCGAGAACGGCGAGGTGACTGCGTTCGCCCACCCAAAGGTCCTCGCGTCTACAAATGCGTACTACCAGAACTCCTTTCGGATCCAGGAGTCGTGAGTCTCTCATGATGAATGGCCTGAACAGCCGGTACACCAGACGGCTCCGATGAAGAAGGACGTTGGAGTTCTCACGTGGCATCACCACGAGAATTACGGAAGTGCACTACAGGCATATGCAATGGTGGAGCACATTAGGAGCCTCGGCTATAGTTGTGACCTCATCAACTATCGACGCGAAAACCGTCGTCATAGACGTCCACTCCTGGACCTCAAGCGCTTCCTTTATCGAAGACTCAAGAGACTGTTGAATCTGGACGATGGGACCAATCCAGCGTTCAATGAGTTCCAGCGCCACCACCTCCCTCAATCCCGACTGATTACGACTCCCCAGGCACTCGGTCGTTTGAACAAGCGCTATAGAGCAATCGTCTGCGGCAGCGATCAAATCTGGTCTCCCGGATCATTCGACCCGGTGTACATGTTGGACTTCGTCACGGACGCAGTCGAGAAGATTTCGTACGCGCCAAGCCTCGGACGCGACGCACTTCCGAGTGACTTGAGGACTACCTATGCGTCGCTGATTGAGCGTTTAAACCACGTGTCCGTTCGTGAAGAGCGTGGTCGGCAACTGCTCTCCGAAGTGACCACCGCGGAGATTGAGGTCGTGCTAGATCCCACCTTTCTCCTCTCGCCGACGAAGTGGATCGAGCTAGCAGATGCGCCAGCGATGGAGACTCCCTACGCCCTTGCCTACTTCTTGGGGAACAACGATGGCCATATGCGAGCCAGCGAGGCCTTCGCGGCTCGCAAGGGCCTCCCTCTCGTTGTCGTCCCGAAGCCAACGCTTGCCGGTCTAGATGCGACACGTTCCTTGCCCCCGGAAAAGTGCGGACCGAGGCAGTTCTTGGGCCTCATTGCGAACGCCGAATATGTTGTGACCGACTCGTTCCACGGGATCGCGCTGTCTCTCATTCTGGAGAAGCAGTTCCTTGCCTACGATCGCTTCGCACCAGGGGACGCCACGTCGCAGTCCTCTCGCGTAGCAAACCTTCTCGATATAGTCGATTTGTCTTCGCGGCTGGTTCCTCACGGGGCCGGACTCCCGAACTTCAATCCAATCGACTACGAGGCGGTGACCTCGCGAATCACCGCTGAGCGCACTCGGTCGCTGCTTTACTTGCAGAACGCCCTAATACAAACCGATGTCGCTAGGCCGGCGTAGGGTCTTACGCTGGCGTGGTGGCGATTTCTTGAATCGCGCCGCTGCGAGCGAAGACCAGTACCCTTCGGCGCGAGATCTGATCTACACCTAATCGGGCGAGATCCATGACCCGTGCATCTGGAGTCAGTCCGTACCCCCTTAGCACCCCCTGCGCAGACACCTCTTCTGTACGTGTCATCCCCCGCGGTGAGAAGACGACGGCATAGTCAACGGCTCCTCGACCCAGGTGATCTGCAACGAACGGTTCAATAGCCAGGTCGCTAGCAGCAGACAGCACTACGGTTCGCCACGCCCCGCTTGCAAGGACCCCATCGGCAACGCTCGATCGGTCTAGCGTTGACACATGTTCGGGGTCTGGCCATCCGTCTCCTCGGGTGGGCAGTTCGGGAGAACGCGAGTCAACCACAGTGACCCGCCCCCAGCGCGCTACCAAGTTGCTGGCCAGCTCGGTCGCATTGCTTGCATCCTCACCAACCAACACACACCAGTCGCCCGGCCGAATCAGTGCCCGTAAGGCTCGATCAAGTTGTTGTTCGGTCTCTCGAACTTGGGGTTCGGATTCGGTAGCCGAACGCAGGGACCGACTGAGAACAGCTCCTTGCCGCCGCAACCGTCGCTTCAAGAGTCCCAACTTGATGCGAAATCTACGCCGTAATGAAGGACCTGTAGACGGCTCGACCCACGTCGCCGCCCAGTGATGCGCACACACCACGTGTGGGGTGAGCCAGACATCCGTGTAGCTGACACCTGTCATCGGGCCGTAGGGATAGAACATCTCGCGGGGTAGGACCGTGACGTCCGACCTTCCATCGAATAGTCGCGTCACCAACCCTGGACCCGTGACTTCGTTCGCAGGCCTATCGCTCGGGAGTTCCCGGAACTTGGCGAGTTCGTCGATCAGCTCGCGAACGGCCGGATGCCCCGGAACCGCCCCAATGACGCCCGTTGAGATGTGCTCTCCATCCTCCGTCCCAATGAAGCAACCCAAGTTGCGGAGGGAGTCCAAGGGCTTGAATGGCTCGACGTCGGAATCGACATACACACCACCCTCGCGCCATAGGATCTCCAACCGCATGAGGTCGGCAAGTTGCGCGCCGCTCGTACATGAATCGAAAAGGTGGCCCAGCTCCCAGTCCTGAGCATGAGGGTCGCCCCACGTCTTCAGCTCCCACGCTGGGTGCAGCCGCTGAAACCTGATCCACCAGTCCTCCGCAGCAAGGCCAGGGTCGTACCCGCGGACAAGGACGCGGTGCAAGGTCCGCGGTATCTGCCCGCCTGCCACCCTTGCTGCCTCCATTCCTTGAGCCTGGATAAACGCCGTACCTGAACAAGCTCAACGCCGAGTCTGACACCATCTATTGGGCGACAGACTGAGCCTGCCAGCAGAATAGCGCTCTAGTCGCTGTGACCAGCTTAATTTCCAAACAGGGGGACGTTCTGGCCGTTAGAGTCATGCCCGTGACGGGCCCTGACAGCACCCACCGATCGCCCACACTGTGGGGCCTGGCAGTCACCTTCCAAAGGCCAGAGGTGCTCAGGAGTACGTTGGCTTGCATCCTGGATCAGACTCGCCCGCCTACCAACCTTGTCATCGTGGACAACGGCTCTGATCACGCGGTGCAGTCGATAGCAGACGCCGTGAGTGCCGTCTACTTGGACGCGAGAACCAACATCGGACCGGCGGGCGGGTTCGCGCTCGGGCTGCAGCACATAGTGCAACAGGCTGGCACCGATGACTGGGTGCTACTCATCGATGACGACGATCCACCTCGGACATCCACAGTGCTCCGAGATCTCTGGGATCTTGGCCAGGAACTGTATCGCCAAGATCCATCCGTGGCGGGGGTCGGCGTAGGAGGAAGCACCTACAAACCGTGGAGCGGAACCTTCCGCCGGCTCGAAGACAAAGACTTGAGCGGCGTTGTGGATCTGGATGTGCTCTTCGGGGGATCGCAGCCCATGTACCGAGTTGGGGCACTTCGGACGGTGCCCGGATTTGACACGGAGTTCTTTTGGGGCTTCGAGGAAGCATCTCTAGGACTACAGCTGAGAAGCCACGGTTACCGCCTGTGCGCGGACGGCGGGGCAATGCTTGACGCCAGAACTGCGAGCGGCGCTCTCGGGCTTCGGTCCCGCACCATCAAAACGGCGAGGGACAAGGCCGCTTGGCGCCGCTACTATTCCGTTCGGAACTCAACCGCCCTCGCTCGCAGGTACGGAGGCCCTCTCGCCCCTCTGGTCACAAGCCTCGGTGGCGCAGTGAAAGGCTCATACAGTCTGATTCGGTCTGGCGCACCCAAAGCCGACGCGATTTTGCCGTGGCGTGGAGCCATTGACGGCCTGAATCTGCGGCTCGGAATGAGAGTGGACCCTGGCAATAACTCAAAGAACACCTAGGACTGATGCTGTCGTGCGAGCGCCTCTAGTGAGCGTGATCATACCCGTTCACAACGTTGCAGACTATTTGCCCAAGTGTCTAGATTCTGTCCTAACGCAAGCAGTGCAGTCTGTCGAGGTCCTGCTCATTGACGACGGCTCGACAGATGGGTCATTTCAGATTTGCGACGCCTATGCCAATCGCGATAATCGGGTCACGGTGATTCACCAAGAAAATCTAGGTGTTAGTGCGGCGCGAAACGCCGGGCTTGACCATAGCAAAGGGGACTTTGTCACATTTCTAGATGCTGACGACTGGTGGGGTCCAGAGTTCTTAACAACGACGATGGCGGCGCTCGCAGAAAATCCGTCCGCTCACATGGCCATGACGAACTTCACGCGCGTTCCCGGGTCCGACTTCAACATATATCCACTGGGGAGCGATCTGCTCACGCCCACCGAAGTTACACACTTCTTCGCCGGACCGTTGCATACAATATTTTCCACGGTTTGGGGAAAGCTGTACCGGTCCAACACGTGGGTGGGCGTGCGGTTCCCCGAAGGTATGGTGCATGAAGACGAATACATCATGCCTACAATACTCTCCATGGGTGGC
Source organism: Knoellia subterranea KCTC 19937 (assembly GCF_000768685.1). GTDB lineage: Bacteria > Actinomycetota > Actinomycetes > Actinomycetales > Dermatophilaceae > Knoellia > Knoellia subterranea. The sequence continues at coordinate 219,267 of NZ_AVPK01000001.1, forward strand.
GCCGTTGTATCGCCAGAGCCTCTCTACATGTACCGACAACGCGGGTCTAGCATCACTGGAGCTGACGAGTCGTCGGGTCGATTGGCCGACGCCATATCAGCCTTCGAACACCAACGTCGACTGTTCCGGAGCGCGGGTGAGGCCATGGCCGAGAAATGGGCTTGGGAACAGGCTCTCAGGAACAAGCTCCAACTCCTTGCGGTCGCAAAGGCGGAGGGGCGGGACATGGAGGACGTTGCACGCTTCCGCACATTGATTCGGTCATGGTGCCGCGACGCGCCGACTGGCCGACTTCCAAGGGATTCTGCACTCCTGCGCCTGACCGCATTCGCGCTGCCAGACCTCACCAGTCGCCTTCTGCATCAGCGGAGATCTCGAGCTTCAAGCGCTCGCCGGTCGCGCACCTGACTCAGTGGCGTCACGCACGCCTTCCCCGCCTACGAATCCCTGGAATTCCGCATGCCTTCGCTCGGGCTGCCCAGCGCATTGACCCTTCAAAGAGGGTCACGGAAACCCCCGAACTCACCATCAGTGCCTTGTATACGAAACCTAGGTCCGGACTCCTAAGAATCGCCAAGAGACTTCTCCGCATGAGGGCCTTATACGCGACGGCGTATACAGGGTCGACCGTCGCACGTATATCAAGACGCTTAGGCTCGATGCTTTTGGCCGCATGGACTAAGTAGCCCCCGACGAGACGTCTCTTTGTGACTGACGAAACAGGCCAGTCGCCCACGCCTTCGATGTTCTCCTTGAGCACGCGGAGAAGATCAGTAGAGGGCGAGCACCGGCTGGAACTCATAATGCTGTCGGCATGCTGCCGGTACCCGTAAAGCTGGGCATCTACAAAGACAACCTGCCGTGCGGCCAAGTGCAGTCGGGGCATGATCTCCAGATCCTCGTAGATCAGGCCTGGAATGAACCTAAGTGAATCAAAGAGAGACGAACGATACATTCGTCCGCATGCCTCGAAACCTCGACCACGGTTCACGACACCCACCCAGTAATCCCGTGCGTCTGCGCGCTCTACCCCGCCCCCCATGGTGTAGCGGGGGCTTGATACATCCGTAAAAGGAGTGAGATCCATTACCGCGATGTCGATGTCCGAATCTTGCATTTCGGCGACGAGGCGCTCCACGAAAATTGGAGAAATCAGGTCATCACTGTCCACGAAAGTGATGAATGAACCCGTCGCCTGATCGAGCCCGACGTTTCGCGCGCCGGAGAGACCGCTATTCGTTTGATGAGTCACTCGGATCCTATTGTCCTGCTCGGCCCACTTGTCGCATATTGCAGCAGACCTATCCCAAGAACCGTCGTCAATCACGATGATCTCAAGGTTCCGATACGTCTGCTGCGAGATGCTCGCCAAGCAGGAATCCACATATCGCTCCGATTGATACACAGGAACGATGACGCTGACAAGGCCCTGACCAGTGGCCTTCACCGCGAATTCGCTACGCTCATAGTCTGACATCCCGAAAAGTGACTTCACGCCATGGTGGCAACCTCTGACCACCCAATTCACAGGCGAATGTCCGCGTCCTCCTTGTCAACGACGTATTTGAGATCATAGAGGACGTGCCCGGAGGACATACCGAATCCTCGAATTCTCTTGGCTCCCATGGCGATGAACTCGCGGTGCGAAACAGCCAAAACTATGCCGGCGTAGGTGCCTGCCTCGGGAGACTCGACCAAGGTGACGCCAGCGTACTTCCGAGCCTCGTCCGGGTCGGCCCAAGGGTCATAGACGTCGACGGCGATCTCGTAGTCCTCTAGCTCACTGATGATGTCGACGACGCGCGAGTTGCGCAGGTCGGGGGTGTTCTCCTTGAAGGTCAGGCCCAGGACGAGCACGCGAGCGCCACGCACCGGGATAGCCTCCTTGGTCATGCGCTTCACCAACTGCGAGGCGACATAGGCACCCATCGAGTCGTTGAGACGTCGCCCGGCGAGGATCACCTCGGGGTGGTAGCCGACCGCCTGCGCCTTATGGGTGAGGTAGTAGGGGTCGACACCGATGCAGTGACCACCCACGAGGCCGGGTCGGAAGCCGAGGAAGTTCCATTTCGTGCCGGCGGCCTGCAGCACCTCCTCGGTGTCGATGCCCAGCCTGTTGAACAGAACGGCGAGCTCGTTGATGAGGGCGATATTGACGTCGCGCTGCGTGTTCTCGATGACCTTGGCAGCCTCGGCCACCCGGATCGACGATGCGCGGTGCGTGCCGGCGGTGATGATCGTGCCGTAAAGAGCGTCCACGAAGTTGGCGACCTCGGGCGTCGACCCGGACGTCACCTTGACGATCGTCGGGAGGCGGTGCTGCTTGTCGCCGGGATTGATCCGCTCAGGGCTGTAGCCGACGAAAAAGTCGCGGTTGAAGGCCAGGCCCGAGATGTCCTCGAGCACGGGCACGCACCGCTCCTCGGTGGCACCGGGGTAGACCGTCGACTCGTAGATGACGAGGTCGCCTTCGGACAGGACGCGGCCGATGCTCTCGGAGGCAGACAGCACCGGCGAGAGGTCGGGTTGCTTCGCGGCGTCGATCGGCGTGGGAGTCGTGACGACATAGACGTTGCACCCGGCGAGCTCGCCAGGGTCGTCGGTGAACCGCAGTCGCGAGGCGCCGGCGAGCTCCTCGGAGGACACTTCGAGGGTGCTGTCCACTCCCCCGGCCAGCTCCTTGACGCGCGACGACTTGATGTCGAAGCCGACGACATCGACGACCTTGGCGAACTCCACCGCGAGCGGCAGCCCGACGTAGCCCAGGCCGATGACCGCGAGCTTGACGCCGTCGGGCAGGGAGGGAAGTGCGGTCACCGGCGGACCCCCGCACCGGCCGATGACGCACTCCAGTGGCCGCGACTCAGCTCGTGCTCCAGCGACTCGCTCGCCTGACCGGCGTCGGGGTCGAAGGCGTCGCGATAGTCGGCGGGATCGGTCGGCTCGACACTCACCGGACCCCGCTGGGCCTTGAACCGCTCCATCACGTCGGCCACGGTCTCACCGTCAACCTGCACGTGCTCAGGAGCGAGGCTCGGCACGGACACTTGGCTGATGAGGGGGTGACTGCTCGGCGTGCCATGCTCATCGCCGCTGAAGAGGACTTCGTGCATCTTCTCGCCCTCACGCAGACCGGTGAAGACGATCTCGATGTCCTCGTGGGACTCGTCGATGAGGCGCTGGGCGACATCGACGATGCGCACCGGCTCGCCCATGTCGAGGACGAGCACATCTCCGGCGGAGCCCATCGCCCCCGCTTGGAGCACGAGCTCGCAGGCCTCGGGAATCGTCATCATGAAGCGGGTGACCTCCCGGTCGGTGACCGTCACGGGGCCGCCCTGGGCGATCTGCGCACGGAAGGTGTCGAGGACTGAACCACGGGACCCCAGGACATTGCCGAAGCGCACCGAAAGGTAGGGCAGGTCGTGGGTCGTGGCATACCAGGCGGTGAGCCGCTCGGCGAAGCGCTTGGTCTGCCCGAGGACGCTCGTCGGGTCGGCCGCCTTGTCGGTGGAGACGTTGACGAAGTGCCGAGTCCCGAACTCATGAGCGAACTGGAGCACATTGAGGGTGCCGAGGACGTTGGTCTTCCACCCCTCCTCCGGGTGCCGCTCAAGCATGGGCAGGTGCTTGAGGGCCGCCGCATGCAGCACGACGTCGGGGCGGTGCCGCTCGAAGACACGACGCAGCGCCTCGCGGTCACGGATGTCGCAGAGGGACAGGTCGTCGCGGTCGAGCAGCCCGGAACCATAGAGCCGCAGGCTGGTCGCGTGGATCGCCGACTCGTCGCGGTCGAGCAGGACGAGCATGGCCGGCTCGAGACCGAGCACCTGTTGGGCGAGCTCCGAGCCGATCGAACCGCCGGCCCCCGTGACGAGCACGACCTTGCCCCCGACGTAGTCGGCAATTTCGCTGAGGTCGATCTCGATCTCGCGGCGCCCCAGGAGGTCGCGCACGTCGAGCTCGCGGATCTGCTCGAGGTGGACGCGCCCGGCGATGAGCTCGCTCACCGGGGGAATGATGAGCAGACGCAGGCCGGCCAGCTTGCACTGGTCCGCGACGCGCTGGACGAGCGCCGGCGTCGCGCCGGTGATGGCGAGCACGACCACCTCGGCACCCTTGGCCTCGGCGACCGAGATGAGGTCTCGACCCCGACCGGCGACACGGTGCCCCCGGATGCGGAGGTAGTGCTTGGCCGGGTCGTCGTCGACGAAGCCGACGATGCGGTAGGGCGGGGTGTCCGACGTGTGCACCAGGCGAGCGATCTCGCGCCCGGCGTCGCCCGCGCCGTAGATGAGCGCCGGCACCACGGACTCCTCGGCGTTGCGGGCGCGGCGCGGGTCCGAGACAAGCGAGCGATAGACCCACCGCCCGAAGACCATGAGGAGGAAGGCAAGCGGCGGGATGAGGACCACGGCGCCACGCGAGAAGCCGGGGAAAGCCGCGAGGAAGAAGATGCCGAGGACCACGCTGAGGACGAGGACGAGCAGCCCGAGCTGGGTCACCTCGTCAAAGCTGCCGATGCGGCTGCGGCCGAGGTAGAGGTGAGTGAAGAAGCCGACGGCGAGCTGGATGACGACCCCCACCGCGACATAGGTGAAGACGCGCTCCCACATCCGCTCACTGAGCGCGAGGTCGTGACGGACGAGCACGAAGGCCACGGCGGCGAGGAGCCATGCAACGACGTCCCACGCGACGAGCGCGAAACGCTTCCAAAAAGTTGACACATTCTTCCCCTGTCTTACCGATCTCGCACATGATATGGCGAGTGGACGACATGCCCGACCCGAAAGGAAAAGCCCGAGGCGTTCGTGCGGGCCGGAGCGCAGATTTGAGTACGCAAGGTCAGTAGCCCTGGTCCGAACGACTAGTTCGACCGGGCCACTCCATGACGCATTGCGCCAATTCAGAGGGTCTCGAACGCCACCCGGCCACCGATGACCGTCGCCGAGACTGGCAAACCTCGCAGCGCGGCCGCCGCATCGGGCCCCTGCTCCCCCGCCGAGCGAGGGTCCTCGTCGACGAGCACGAGATCGGCCAGACTGCCGACGCCGACGGTCGAGGCACCGTCGACGCTCCCGGCCAGCGCCTCGTCGACGGTGATGGTCTCGGCCTCGTTCCAGGGCTCGTCGCCATCCGCGCCTCGGTGGACAGCAGCGGCCATCGCCTCCCACGGGTCCAGCGGGGCCACCGGAGCGTCCGACCCGAGCGCGAGCACGACGCCCGCGTCGAGCATCGACCGCAGCGGGAAGCATCGCCCCGCCCGGTCCGGCCAGCACTGGTGCGTCACGACACGGTCGTCGATGAGGTGGGCCGGCTGCACGCTCGCCGCGACTCCGAGCCGGGCCATCCGAGCGACGTCAGCCGCCGCGACGAGCTGGGCGTGCTCGATCGATCCACGAGCGCTCGTGCGCGAGAACGCATCCAGCGCGACCTCCACCGCCGCATCACCGATCGCGTGCAGCGCCACGTCGAGACCGTGGGCGGCGGCAAGCCCGAGCAACTCGTCGAGCTCGGCCGGTGAGTTGTTGGGCCTGCCGCGTGGGTGCTCCAGGACGTCGTCACCGACATAGGGGTCGTGGCAGAAGGCCGTCCGCGTGTTGAGTGAGCCGTCGCTGATGATCTTCAGCGGCCCCATCGTCACGAGCCCGGCCTGATCGAGGACGTCGCCCGAGCGACGCCCGGCGGCGATGGTCTCGGCCAGCCCGACGGCATACGTGGCGGTGCGGACCCGGACCACCGCGAGACCGGAGTCGGAGCGCTCCACCCACTCGCTCGCGTTGTCGGCCCACTCCATCTCGCGGAAGCCGACGACACCTCGCCGGACTGCGGCGTCCAGGGCCTTCGCGTATGCCGTCCGCTTGCCCTCCGCACTCGTCGTCACCTCGTCGAGACGGGCGAAGACGGGGAACCACTCATTCTCCTCGACGACGCCGTCACGCGCTGCGACGTCGAGCAGGCGCAGGGCGGCCGAGTTGAGCCACCCGTGATGCGCGTCGCCGCTGATGAGGACGACCGGGATGTCGCCGCTCACCGCGTCGAGCTCGGCGACGGTCGGCTGCCGCTCCCATGCGGCGCTGCGGTGACCAAAGCCCTGGATGACGGTGTCCGGCGCTCCCCCACGTCGAGCCCCCACCTCGGCGGCGACCTGACGGGTGACGTCGTCGGGGCTGGTGGTCGACGAGAGGTCGAGCCGGCTCGCCGTCGCAGCCCACTGGCCGAAGTGGACGTGCTGGTCCCACAGGCCCGGCAGCAGCCAACGGCCGTCGGTCTCGAGGAGATCGTCGCCGGGCAGCGGCCGCAGAGCGGGTGCCACCTCGACGACACGGTCGCCGTGGATGCGCACATCGACCGGGACGTCCGGCGCGGCCACGCCACCCACGGGGAGGATGCGCGCAGCGCGGATCAACAACGAGCTCACCGACGCATCGTAGGCAGCCGACGCGTCACCTCGCAGCAGCGCCCGCTCTCCATCCCGGCCACACAACGCGGTATGCCGTCCGGGCGAGGTGCGCGGACGGCATACCGGAATGCTTGCGGCACAGGGCCGCTCGGGGGTCAGAGGTTGATCATGTGTCCCGCGATGCCCTCGACGGCCTCCTTGACCGACTCGGAGAGCGTCGGGTGCGCGAAGACGTTGCGCGCGACCTCGTCGGCGGTGAGGTCCCACTTCTGCGCGAGCGTCAGGACCGGGAGGAGCTCGGTGACGTCGGGGCCGATCATGTGCGCGCCGAGGATCTCGTTGTGCTTCGCGTCGGCGACGATCTTGACGAAGCCGACCGCGTCGCCGAGGCCCATGGCCTTGCCGTTGGCGCTGAAGGGGAACTGCGCCGTCTTGACGTCGTAGCCCTTCTCCTTGGCCTGCGCCTCGGAGTAGCCGAACGAGCCGATCTGCGGGTGGCAGTAGGTCGCGCGGGGGATGAAGTCGTACTCGACCGGCATCGTCTCGGCGCCGGCCATGTGTTCGGCGGCGACGACGCCCTGGGCCTCGGCCACGTGGGCGAGCATCATCTTGCCGGTGCAGTCACCGATGGCGTAGACGTTCGGGACGTTGGTCTTGCAGTAGTCGTCGATCTCGATGGCGCCGCGGTCCGTGAGCTTCACGCCGGCCGCCTCGAGTCCGTAGCCCTCGACACGCGGCGCGAAGCCGATGGCCGACAGGAACTTGTCGGCCTCGAGCACCTGCGCGTCGCCACCGGCAGCGGGCGAAACCGTCACGCGCACACCGGAACCCGTGTCCTCGACCCCGTCGACCTTCGTCGAGAGCATCACCTTGACGCCGAGCTTCTTGTAGTGCTTGAGCAGCTCCTTGGAGATGTCTGCGTCCTCGGTCGGCACCATGCGGTCGAGGAACTCGACGATCGTCACGTCGACGCCGAAGTTCTTCATGACGTAGGCGAACTCGACACCGATGGCGCCCGAGCCGGCGATGACGATCGAGCCGGGCAGCTGGTCGGTGAGGATCTGCTCCTCGTAGGTCACGACGTTCTGCGACACCTGCATGCCGGGGAGCATGCGGGTCACGGCGCCGGCGGCGATGATGAGCTTGTCGAAGGTGATCGAGCGGCTGTCGCCGGAGTTGAGCTTGACGTCCATCGAGGACGGGCCGGTCAGCGTGCCCCAGCCGTCGATCTCCTCGATCTTGTTCTTCTTCATGAGGAAGTGGACGCCCTTGACGATGCCGGCGCTGACCTGGCGCGAGCGCGCGTGGGTGGGGCCGTAGAACATCGTCGCGTCGCCCTCGATGCCGTACTTCGCCTTGTCGTGCTGGAGCACGTGCGCGAGCTCGGCATTCTTGATGAGCGCCTTGGACGGGATGCACCCGACGTTGAGGCAGACACCGCCCCAGTACTTGGATTCCACGACGGCCACCTTGAGCCCGAGCTGGCTCGCGCGGATCGCCGCGACGTAGCCACCGGGACCGGCACCGAGAACGACAAGATCGAAGTCAGCCATGGGCAAAGACTAGTTGTATGCCGTCCGCCCCCGTCGCGCTCCCCTACGCCTCGATCAGCGGCCGCGTCCTGAGCGGTGCGACCGCGGCGATCACCTCGAAGTCAGCATCGCGATGAACGAGGGTCACCTCGGAACGGATCGCCACGGCGGCGATCAGGCAGTCCTGGAGCTTCCGAACGGTCCTGCCGCTCCGTCGGGCCGACCGGTGAAGGTGCGCTGCGGCTGGGAAGTCGAGGGTCGGGACGATCTTGATCAGGGTCAGGCTGTCGACGAGTTGGCTGACCTTGGCAAGGGCGAGCTCGTCCGTCGACCCGGCCAACAACTCCATGGCCACGATCTCAGTCACACCGATCGAACCCGGATCCTCGAGAAGCCTCGCCTGCACGTACTGGCATGCGGGCGACTCGGTCCCCCGGAGGAACTCGATCCACACGGAGGTGTCGAAGAGCTCAGTCATCGACCGCGGCCTCGGCCCCTCGCATCACGTCGAGATCGCCCTCCCACCCCACACCCTTGAGGCTCCACACGAAGTCCGGGGTGATGGGAGAACCGGCCGCCTTGCGCAGTGCGAGATCGACCGCCTCGCGCTTGGAGGACAGCGCGTACTTGCGGATGACCTCAGCCACCAGCTCGTCATCGATCTCGATGTTGGTGCGCGTCATACACCAAGGATACACATCACGTGTGTACGCGCCCTGACGTCGTCGGTCAGCGGGACAGGCGGCGGAGTGCCTCGTGGATCGATCGCGAGATCGGCGCGGCGGTGTCGCTGCCGTGACCGCCCTGGTTGACGGCCACCGAGACGACGTAGCGGGGTGCCTGACCGGGCGCGTAGGAGACGAACCACGACGTGTCCGACCTGCCGAACACCTCTGCCGTGCCCGACTTGCCCGACACCGGCCAATCGGCTGCCATGCCGGCAAACGTCGCCGCCCCCGTTCCACTCACGATTACGGCCCGCAGGGCAGTGCGCACATACGCTCCCACGTCAGCGGGAAGGGCCGCCCGGTGCGTTGGCCCGGCCGGAATCGGTTGTGCCACACCGGAAACCGGATCGACGAGCTCCACTCCGACGCGCGGAGTCCGGACGATTCCCCCACCGGCGATCGCGGCATACGCGACTCCCATCTGGAGCGGTGTCGTCGCGACGTCGCCCTGACCGATCGAGAAGTTCGCCGCGTCACCGGCACGGAAGTCCGCGCCGCTTGCGCAGTTCTCGCGTGCCAAGGACGTCAGGTATGCCGCGCGGGCCGGATCCGTCTTCGCCACCTCGGGATACCCGGACTTCGCCCGCTCGCACGTCTCGTCCTTGGTCGCCTCCCACGTCGCGCGCTTCCACGCACGGTCCGGAATCCGGCCGGCGCTCTCTCCCGGGAGGTCGATGCCCGTCCGCTTGCCCAGCCCGAAGTCCCGGACCGTGGTGATGAACGGGTCCTTGGCGTCCGACCCCTTGAGCCCACCGAGCGCGAGCCACGACCGATAGGCCGCGTCATAGAAGACGGTGTCGCACGACACCTCGATGGCGCGGTGGAAGCTGATCGGGCCATAGCCCCGCGACTCGAAATTCTTGAACGACCGGTTGCCGATGCGATAGCTCGAGCCGCACTCGTAGGTCCCGGTCAGGGAGTTGCCCGCGGCGACGGCGGCCGGGACGCTCAGCGCCTTGAGGGTCGATGCCGGGGCTGTCGCCGAGCCGGTGGCGCGGGAGAGCAAAGGCGTTCCGGCCGACGGGGCGGTGAGAGCGGCGTACTCCTTGGCCGAGATGCCGCCGGTCCACACATTCGGGTCGTACGTCGGCGCGCTCGCGGACGCGACGACGCGACCGGTGCCGACCTCGAGCACGACCGCACTGCCCGAGTCGGCCGGCAGTCCCCTGCTGCGGGCGGAGGCCATCTGCGCGGCCAGGGCCTTCTCGGTAGCCGCCTGGATCGACGCATCGATGCTCGTCACCAGATCCCGCCCCGGAACGGGGTCGGTACGCGAAACCACTCCCGTCACGAGACCGCGCGGATCCACGGACACGACCGTCTGGCCGGGCGTGCCCCGGAGGGCGGTGTCGTACTGCTGCTCCAGCCCGGCGCGACCGACGAGGTCATCGGCGGTGATGACTCCCTTCGACCCACTGACCTCCTTCTCCGTGGCACGCCCGAGGTAGCCGAGGAGGTGGGCGGCGTTGACCCCGAGCGGTGCCGGATATCTACGCACCGGGACCGCCTCCACGGCCACTCCCGGGTAGAGATCCGGGCGTTCCACCAGGCTCAGGGCACGCGTCGGATCGACACCGCTCGCGACGGGGATCGGCACCTGCGGCGATCCGGACCAGCACGCCGGCGCCGGCGGCGCACCCGCCTCACCGCAGAGGTGCGTCCGCGCGAGCAGTTCCTCGGCGGGTCGGCCCAGCACCCCGGCAACCCGGGTCAGCACGTCTCGGGCGCCGTCGTCACTCTCGGCAACGACGCGACGCTCGAGGGTGACCACGGTGACGGATCCGTTGTCCGCCAACGGCTTTCCGGTCCGGTCGAGGATCCGACCACGGACCGCGGGGACGACGATCTCCCGGGTGTTCAGTTGGGAGGCCGCCGCCGCGTAGTCCCGGTGGTCGGTCAGCTGGACCTGCCCCAGTCGGCCGAAGAGGAGCACGAACAGCAGCGCCACGAACGCCGCGGCCGCCAGGAACCGGCCCTGGTGAGCCGAGCCATCGCGGGGGCGCAACCCGATGTCGGTCACGCGAACCTCCGCTGCTCGGCCCGCCGCTCGACCGAGGTCACGAGAGGCACGACGACGAGGGCGATGGTCGCCGTGGCCACCACCCGTCCCACCGAACCCCACGGGTCGACGGGGACGCCGGAGGCCAGCGCCACGAGGCTGCGCACCACTTCACACCCCACCGCCGCCGCGCCCACCACGGCGACGACCCACACCACGGACACCCGGCCGGGACGCCGGGCGAGGCCAACGAGAAGGCCGCACACGGCATACAGGAGGGCCTGGGTGCCGAGCACCGTGGAACCCGGCGGCAGAAGGTCGAGGACCCAGCCGCCGACCAGACCCGTCACGAGCCCGGCTTGCCACCCCGAGCGCAGGCCAGCGGAAGCCACGACCACGAGGACCAGGTCGGGCAGCGGCGCCAGGTGCCTCGCACCGAGCGTCACCGCGAGGACGGCACCGACGAGCAGCAGCAGACCGCGGACGAGGATGCCGGTCGGGGTCACGATCCGCTGCCCGTCGCAGAGGGGCGCGGAGTCGACCGGGGTTCGGTGAGGAGCACGCCTACGACCGTGAGGGTTCCGACGTCGACTGCCGGGCGAACCGAACCCGACGGGGCGAGCCGACCCCGCTGCGGCTCAACGGAACTCACCGTTCCGACGAGCACGCCGGGGACGAACGGGCGACCATCGACGCTCCCGAGCGTGCGCACTTCGTCGCCGACGGCGAGCGCGCCGGTCTGGGCGAGGGTCAGCCCGAGTTCACCCTCGTCGCGTTCGGTCGACGGCGCCGCGGCACCACCGACGGTCGCGAGCGCACCTGCGTCCCCGACGCGCGCGCCGACAGTGACGTCCGGGCCGCCGAGGACGAGGACATCGCTGGTCCACGGGGCAACCGAGACGACTCGGCCGACGAGCCCACCGGCCGCGACGACCGTGCGATCAGCGCTCACTCCGTCGCGTCCACCGACGTCGATCGTGAGCCGGACGATCCCCTGCGGACCGGGCGCTCCGACTCCGACGACGCGAGCCGGCACCACGCGGGCCCCAGCGGTGGCCGGTGACGCCAGCAGTTCGGCGAGCGCCGCTGCATCCGACGAACCCTGCCGAGCCTCGCGCAGCTCACTCGCAAGTCGCTCGTTCTCGCGTTGGAGGTCCTCCACCGAGGCACGACCACCGGGAGCGAGCAGGCGCTCCAACGGCCCCAGGACGGTTGCGGCACCGCTGCGCAGGACACCCGGACCGGGGCCACCGACGAGGTCCACGAGGGCCACCACGACGGTCAGGGCCACCGCAGCGAACACCAGACGACGACGCCGCACGACTCACAACCGGCGATTGTCGACGAGCACGCGGTGCAGGGTGTCGAACTCCTCGACGCACCGACCCGCGCCGCGCGCCACCGCTCGCAAGGGATCGTCGGCCACGGTGACGGGAACGCCCAACTCGTGATGCATCCGCTCCGCGAGACCGCGCAGCAGCGCGCCACCGCCGGTGAGGGTGATGCCTCGATCCAGGATGTCGCCGGCAAGTTCCGGCGGGCAGACGTCGAGCACCGCGCGGGCGAGCTCGACCATCTGCAGGACCGGCGCCTCGATCGCCCGACGCACCTCGGCGGACGAGATCGAGACCGTCTTGGGCAGTCCGGTGACGAGGTCTCGGCCGCGCACCCGGGCGCTGAGTTCCTGACGCAGCGGGAAGGCCGAACCGACGTCGACCTTGATCTGTTCGGCGCTGCGTTCGCCCAGGAGCAGGGAGTACTCGGACTTCACGTGGGCGATGATCGCCTCGTCGATCTCGTCGCCACCGGTCCGGATCGAGCGAGAGGTGACGATGCCGCCGAGGCTGACGACGGCCACGTTCGTCGTGCCGCCCCCGAGGTCGACGACCATCGACGCCATCGTCTCCTCGATGGGCAGACCGGCACCGATCGCGGCCGCCATCGGCTCCTCGATGACGTGCACCCGGCGGGCACCGGCACGCAGCGTCGAGTCCTCGAGGGCGCGCCGCTCGACACTCGTGATGTCGCTCGGAACGCAGACGACCATGCGCGGACGGAAGAGCCGGGATGGCGCCACCTGGTCGACGAACCAGCGCAGCATCCGTTCGGTGACATCGGCGTCGGAGATGACCCCGTCACGCAGGGGCCGGACGGCCGTCACCGAGTCCGGGGTGCGGCCGAGCATCTCCTTGGCGCGGGTGCCGGCGGCCAGCAACTCCGACGTCCCGGCGCGCACCGCGACCACCGAGGGCTCGTCGAGGACGACACCTCTCCCCCGCTCGTAGATCACCGTGTTGGCCGTCCCGAGGTCGATCGCGAGGTCTCTCGCGCGCACCCATCGGTCCAGTCCAGCCACGCTTCGATGCTACGTGCGCAGCGCGCGCAGACCCGGCCCCAACACGCAGGGGCATGCCGGCCGCTCCGGGTCCCACGCTCTGCGTGGGCGTCGAGCGGCCGGCATACCGGCTGTGTCATCTCACCTGTGGCGAGAGGTCACTTCTTGCGGTTGCACGGGTTGCCGACGTCGATGGACTGGCCACGGTCGACGACGATGCTGCGGGAGCCGATGACCTTGCCCTGCTTGTTGGTGCAGGTGAGGTTCCACGACTCCTTGATGCCGGACTCATAGGCCGGGACCGGAGCCTCGAAGGACATCGTGCCCGTCCAGTCCGCCGACGTGCCGTTGTCGTAGTTGATCGCCTCGACCGTGTAGGTCCCGGGCACGGGGTCGAGCGCTGCCGCGATCTCCGGGTTGGCCAGCGTCGCCGCCGACGCGACCTGGTTGCCGTCAGCGTCGTAGACATAGAAGTCCCAGTCCGTGTTGGGGTCCGGGTTCGGGCCATCCCAGCCGAAGGTGAAGATCACCTTGCCGTTGTCGTAGGTCGGCATCCCCTCGATCGTCACCTCGGAGAACTCCGACGTGCCGACGGCAGGCACACCCGCCGGGTTGGCGATCGACGAACTCGGCTGCGTCGGGCCCTGCGGGTCACGCCCGTAGCGACCGACCACGAACGGACGCGTCGACGGGTTGACCGCCCACGAGAACGCCCCGCCGTTGCCTGCGAGCGACGATGCGAGGTTGTCGATGTAGGTGATGGCCGGGCTCGTCGTGCCACCCGGCTGGAGCACCTCGGACGTTGCTGCGGTGAACGACTTGCTGACCGTGAGCGTTGTGTTGGCTGGGGCCTTGCCCGTGATCGTCGAGTGCATCGTCGGGTCCATCGTGGCCGCGGCGGCTCGGTAGTAGGCCTCCCGGTTGCCGCCCTTGCCAGCACCAGCAGCAGGTGCGAGGCCGGCATACTCCGCGACGACTCCGGTCTCGAACGGCGGGTGGAAGCCCTCGGTGCCGATCTCGAAGGTGAAGCCGTAGCCACCGGTGTTCCAGTAGCTCCAGTCCTCGGTCGAGCCGGACGTGTCGTAGAGGCCGAACGACGGGATGTTGGCGTAGTCGTTGTGGGCCGCGAAGTCCGCACCGAGGGCGCGGTACTGCACCTCGTCGGGGCTGAAGCCGGTGGAGGCCAGCGACGGCGGACGCAGCACGAGGTTGCTGTAGGTGTGGTTCGAGATGAGGGCCGTCACCTGGCGGCTCGACACGAGCTTGCGGATGTTGTCGACCTCGGGCTCACCCCCGGGCTCGTCACCGCGGTAGGTGTCACTGCTCCACGTGAACGAGGCGCCGGGACCGCCCCAGAAGCCCGGGTAGTTGCGATTGGGGTCGGTGCCGCGCAGGCGGCCGGCGAGGTTGTCGTCGCACGGACCGGTCGTGTACTGCGCCGGCGCCTTCGTGCTGATCGAGCAGTTCTTGCGCTTCATCTCGTAGTCGAAGGTGCTGAAGTCGCCGTTCGGGGCGGCCTCTCGCGAGATGTCGAAACCGTCGACGTTGACGACCGGGACGACGATCGTGCGCATGCCCTTGAGCAGGCCGGCGTTGCGCGCGTCGCCACTCTCGAGGAGGTCGTAGGCGAACTCCATCGCGTGCTCCGCCGACGGCCATTCGCGCGCGTGGTGGGCACCCATGATGAGGAAGACCGGTTTGCCGTCGTTGATGTTCGCAGCGCCATCGGTGATCTCGATGCCGTTGACCGGCTTGCCGAGAACGGTCGTGTTCTCGAGGGTGAGCGGCTTGACCTTCGTCGGATACTTCGCCGCGAGATCGGCCATCTCCGAGGTGTAGTCGGCAAGGTGTCGGTAGGACGTGCGACCGCTTGGCAGCGCGGACTCCGCGGTGCTCGCCGCGTAGGCCTTGTCCTTCGCGGCGTTGGCGCGTTCCTCGGCGGCGAGATCGGCGATCTTGACCGTCCACGTGTGGCCGGCGGCGCGCAGCTTCTGCACATCGGCGCGGCCGTGCAGGACGACGTCGACGCCGGTCGCGTCGGCGTGCTCGGTCGTGTCGAGCCCAAGGGCATCGACAGCCGAACGCTCGGCCTGCGTCTTCGCGTGGACATGGACGACCTGGGTCCGGTCGTCCGTTGAATCCGGCTGCGGGGCCGCGGTCGCGACGCCACTTCCTGCCAGGCCAGCGAGGGCGAGCGCAGACGCCGCCACCACCCCCGGCCCGAATCGAGTGATCCTCATGCCTGCTCCTTGGGTCATGCGGCGGGCGGCCTGATGGGCCGTGCCCGTCAACCTAGGGAGTTACTCACCGGTCCGCTCGGCAACCGTTTTCGCATCCCGTGCCGTACCGGTGCCGTGAAGGAGGAACGGACACAGGTATGCCGGCCGCTCCGGGTCCCACGCTCTGCGTGGGCGTCGAGCGGCCGGCATACCGGATGTGTGTGGTCGGTTCAGAGGTTGGGGAACCAGATCGCGATCTCGCGAGCCGCGGACTCCGGGGAATCGGAACCGTGGACGATGTTCTTCTGGACCTTCTCGCCCCAGTCGCGGCCGAGGTCACCGCGGATGCTGCCGGGGGCCGCCTCCGTCGGGTTGGTGGCGCCGGCGAGCGAACGGAAACCGGGGATGCACCCCTGGCCCTCGATCACGGCAGCCGTCACGGGACCGGACGACATGAACTCGAGCAGCGGCTCGTAGAAGGGCTTGCCCTCGTGCTCGGCGTAGTGGGCAGCGAGCTGCTCCCGGGTCGGCGACGTCACGGCGAGCGCGACCAGGGTGTAGCCCTTGGCCTCGATGCGGCGCAGCACCTCCCCCGAGAGACCGCGGGCGTAGCCGTCAGGCTTGACGAGGACGAGCGAGCGTTCGATGGTCACGGGGGCAGCCTATCGAGCGGACTCGGCGTCGCGTTCGCGGGCCGCCACGAGCGCGTCGGTCTCCTGCCCCTTGACGAGCATGTAGACCCAGAGGCCAGTGAAGACGAGCCCGACGCCGATCATCGCCGGGACGACGACCGCGCTGGCCCACGTGAGCAGTTGGACGAGCCAGCCGAGGGGGAGGCCGAGGGGTCCGCGCATGAGACCCGCAGCGATGAGGGCGAGGACGGCCAGTGCGACGCCGCCCCAGAGGAGGGTTTCGGCGTTGTCGTCGCCGCTCGCGATCGCCGTGCCACGCGCGACGAGAGCACCCAGGCCGATGACGATGGCCTGTCCGCCGAGGACCATGGCGAGCATCCGCCAGGTGAACTTGCCGAGGGTTCCGGTGACCGGGATGCGGCTCATCCGCGCTTCCATTCACGCACGTCGATCGCGGCCTTGGCGGCGTCGAGCGGCGCCTTCGTCGCCTGCCGGTAGAGCTTGATGGCAGTGACCTTCTTGTCGTGGGCCAGGGCGTGATCGATCGACTGCTGCACGTCGAGCGGCAGATCCTCGACCGGGCGGAAGCTCACGCGGTCGCCGCGGGTGCTCTCGCGCACCTTGGTCAGGAGCCAGAACACCAACGCCGCGATGGCGATGATGACGAGCAGCTTGGTGAGCGGGTGCATGCCCAGAAGCGTATGCCGCGTGGCCCGGAACCGAGGGATCCGGCCCGCTGAGGGACCTTGGGGCCGCACTGCCCAGCGCCTCGATCCCCAGGCGCCGCACAACGTGTGCGCCGGTCGCGCGACCGGCGCAGATATTGGTGACCGGCGCAGCCATGGCAGCGCCGGTCAGCACGGTGAGCGCCGGTCGCGCGACCGGCGCAGATCGTGAGATGCCCTCGGGGTCGGGGGCTGTGGAAAACGCGACGGCGAGGTCGGCGAAAACTGCCACGATCGCGCCATGAGTACGCCGCGACGCAACCCACTGAACCCGGCTGTCCTTCGCCTGGCGGCCGACGTCCGGCGCCTCGGCGAGAGCCCGAAGGACAAGGACGAAGCCGGGTCTCCGCTGTGGCAACCCGTGCGGCACGGAGTGATCGTCCCGACCTCCACCTGGCACCGCCTCTCGGCCGACCAGAAGCACGAGGCGCTCGTCCATGCGACAGCTCTCCGGATGGACGACGACTCGACGGCAGTCTTCTCACGCACCTCGGCAACAGGACTGTGGCGGCTACCGCGGATCTCGCCGTGGCCGGCATACGCGGAAGTGACGACACCGAACAAACGCACGCGATCCTCGGGGCTCATCCGACGACACCACTTCGTGCAGGACACGGTGGTCGAAATTGCCGGGGTCCGAGTCACCCCGCTGCTCCGAACATTGCTCGACACCGCACGGTTCGAGGATCTGTTGGACGCCGTGGCCGCGCTGGACCATGCGCTGCACCACGGCATGTGCGACGTTGCAGCTTTGGAGGAGGAGTACGACGCGCTGGAGTCGGGGGTCAAGGGTCGGGCGCGCGCACGACTCGCCCTCGACCTCGCCGATGGGCGCTCGGAGTCACCCGGGGAGTCGTTGTCGCGGGTGCAGATGTTCCGCCTCAACCTGCCTCGTCCGGAGCTGCAGGTGGAGGTGTGCGACGCGAACGGCTCGATCGGGTTCTGCGACTTCGGCTGGGGTCGGACGATGGGCGAGTTCGACGGTCGGCAGAAGTACGGCACCCGCAAGGGCATGGACCAGAAGGAGCTCGAAACCGTGCTCTGGCACGAGAAGCGACGGGAGGACCGGATCCGCGCCACCGACCGCAAGATGGGGCGATGGGTCTGGTCAGACGCCATCAACCCGAAGCGGATGGAGAGGATTCTGGCGGTGCAGGGAGTCAAGGCCCAGGCGAAGAACACGTGGTTCACCGCGCGTCAGGCGGCCCTTCACCCCCGGAACGTCGACGCAGCCTGACCCCCGTTCGCCCGCGAGGTGTGGAGCTGAGGCCCAGCCCGGCGCCTCGCACTTCTGCGCCGGTGGCGCGACCGGCGCAGAAGTTGGTGACCGGCGCAGGTATGGCAGCGCCGGTCACCACGATCTGCGCCGGTCGCGCGACCGGCGCAGATCGTGAGCAGCGCAAACCAGCCGCCCGTGTTGGACGTCGCAGCCGGCGCAGATCGTGAGCGGCGCTGGGGCGGTCAGTCGTCGGTGACGCCGAGGAGCATCCGCACCTCGGCGGCGGTGATGACCGAACCTGTTGCGAGCACTCCCCCACCAACGCCGCCCTCGTCGGCGATGCCAGCCGCCCGGTCCAGCGCGTCGGGCAGGTCATCGACCACCGTGACCCGGTGCTCGCCGAACACGCCCTTGGCGATCTCGCCGAGGTCGTTCGGGCGCATGGCTCGGGGCGAGGTCGTTCGCGACACCACGACCTCGTCGAGCACCGGCTCGAGGATCTCGAGCATCTCGGTCGCGTCCTTGTCCTTGAGGATCGCGATCACGCCGACGAGCTTGGTGAACGTGAACGCCTGGTTGAGCCCGTCGCGCAGGGCCACCGCACCCGCCGGGTTGTGGGCCGCGTCGACGAGCACCGTCGGGCTGCGACGGACCACCTCGAGCCGACCCGGTGAGGTCGCAGCAGCCAACCCGGCCTTGAGCACCTCGAGGTCGAGTGGCTGCTCGCCTCCGCCGAGGAACGCCTCGACCGCAGCAATGGCCAGGGTCGCGTTCTGTGCCATGTGCGCACCGTGGAACGGCAGGAACAGGTCCTCATAGGTCGCAGACAAACCACGCACGCTCAGCGCCTGCCCGCCCACAGCGACGTCACCACCCTCGAGTCCGAACTGAACCCCTTCGACGGCCAGCTGCGCGCCGACCTCCGCAGCCCGATCGCTGAGGATGGCGGAGACCGCCGGGTCGGCCTGCTCCGCGGAGATCGCGATGCCGTCGGCCTTGATGATGCCGGACTTCTCCAGCGCGATGTCCGTGACGGCGCTGCCGAGGAAGTGCTGGTGATCGAGGGCGATCGGGGTGATGACCGAGACGACGCCGTCGGCGACATTGGTCGCGTCCCAGCTGCCGCCCATGCCCACCTCGATGATCGCGACATCGACGGGAGCGTCGGCAAAGGCGACATAGGCCACCGCGACGAGAACCTCGAAGTAGGTCATCCGCGGTCCGCCATCCTCTGCGGACTTCGCATCGACGATCTCGATCAGGGGTGCGACCTCGTCATAGGCGCGCAGGAACTTCTCGGCCTCGATGTTGCGACCGCCGATGGCGATCCGTTCGAGCATCGTGTGCAGGTGCGGGGACGTGAATCGCCCTGTCTTGAGCCCCATTTCGCGCAGAATCGACTCGATCACCCGAGCCGTCGTCGTCTTGCCGTTGGTGCCCGTCAGGTGGATGACGGGATAGGTCCGCTGGGGGTCGCCCGCGAGCTCCATGACGGCCTGGATGCGGTCGAGCGACGGCTCGAGATCGTGCTCGGGAGCACGGGAGAGGATCGACTCCTCCACCTCACGCAGTCGCTGCATGATCTCGAGGTTGCGTGCTGCTTCGCGCTGCGCGGAGTCGGGAGCCGGTGCCATGCGCCCATTGTCTCAGGGGCCACGGGGTGGAGACACCGTGCCGCGTGGAGTCTGCCGTCATGCGTGCGTTCGCGACGAAGGAGCGACTGAGCGCGCATGGCGGCATACCCCGCGCGAGGGGTCAGTCGAACGAGACGCCCTCGAAGTCCTCCGGCGTGTACTCGCGCGGCTCGACCAGCACCATCCAGTTGCCCGAGTTGTCGCGCATGAGCGCCTCGACGCCGTAGGGCCGGTCCTCCGGCTCCTGGAGAAACTCGACGCCCTTGGCGCTGAGGTCCTCGAACGTCTTGCGGCAGTCGTCGACGTTGAGGCCCACACCCGGCAGTCCGCCCTCGAGCTGGGCCCGCTGCATCGCCGCGATGAGATCGTCGGAGAGTGGCTTGCTCGGCGTGGTGAGGTGCAGGTGCAGCTCGGGCTGGCTCGGGTGGGTCACCGTGACCCAGCGGAAGTCCTCCCCCAGCATGATGTCGTCGCCGGCGCTGAAGCCGAGGACGTCGGTGTAGAAGGCGAGGGACTCATCGAGATCCTTCACCCAGACGGACACGAGGCTGACGTTGGTGATCATGATTCGACCGTAGGTGTCACCTTGCGCTCGACGCTTCTCCCGAATTGCGGCGTATGCCGTCCGCACCCCTTGCACTTCTTGCCCCGTTGGGACACGTGGCGGCGGCCTACGGCCGACGAAACGTGTCCCAACGGGGCAAGAAGTAGTCAGGTCGAGTCGTGGCGTCGCTCGACCAGGCCCGACATGAAGACCCAGCAGCCGGGGATCCGGGGAGCCCCGCGGACGGCATACCGGGCCTGAAAGGCGCTGGGAGTCTCGCCGACGATCTCGCTGAACCGGCTGCTGAACGACCCGAGACTCGAGTAGCCCACCGCGTGGCAGACCTCCGTCACCGTGAGGTTCGTCGTGCGAAGGAGGTCCTGGGCGCGCTCGACCCGACGTTCGCCGAGGTAGGCCAGTGGCGTCAGGCCGTAGACCTTGGCGAAGGAGCGCAGGAAGTGGAACTTCGACAGCATCGCGATCGCCGCGAGTTCGTCGAGATCCAGATCCTCGGCGAAGTGACGGTCGATGTGGTCGCGGGCCCGACGCAGGTGGATGAGGACGTCACCGGGGACGCGACGCACGGGCTCGGGCACGCACTCACCCTAGGACCGTCCGCGGCATCGACGGGGCGACGCCGCGGACGGACGGGCATGGATCAGCCGAGCTTGCTCACGAGGATGCGGACCTGCTCGCCGTCACCGACGGTGGCCTCGGAGGCACCGTTGCCCGCGGGGATCGCGTCGAGCTGGGGAGCCGAACCGAACTGGGTCGCCAACGTCTCTTCGACGATGAGCGCCTGGTGGGCGACGGTCGCCTCCCACACGGCCTGCGACCCGGTGACGGTGAGGGAGATGCGGTCGCTCACGTCGAGGCCGGCGTCGCGACGAGCCTGCTGCACGGCGCGGATGACGTCGCGGGCCAGGCCCTCGGCCGCGAGCTCCGGCGTGACCTCGGTGTCGAGCACGACGAACCCACCACCGGGCAGGACCGCAGTGGCGCGCGAACCCTCGCCGCCGCCCTCGACAACGGTCTCGAGGACGTACTCACCCTCGACGAGCTCAAGCCCACCGGAGGTGACGGTGCCGTCCTCGGCCACCGACCAGTCGCCGGACTTCGAACCCTTGATGGCGGTCTGGACGTCACGGCCGAGGCGCGGACCGGCTGCACGAGCGTTGACGGTGAGGCGCTGGGTGACGCCGAAATCGCTGTCCCCCACCGCATCCAGGTCGAGGAGCGAGACCTGACGGACGTTGACCTCGTCGGCGATGATCCCGGCGAAGTCCTTGAGGGACGCAGCGTCCGGCACGACGACCGTGAGATCGCGCAGGGGCAGACGCACGCGCAGCTTCTCGGACTTGCGCAGCGACGAAGCCACCGAGCAGATCGTCCTGGCCTGGTCCATCCGGGCGACGAGCTCGTCGTCCGCCGGGAGCTCGTCGACCGTCGGCCAGTCGGCGAGGTGCACCGAGCGCTCCCCCGTCAGTCCGCGCCAGATCTCCTCGGAGACGAGCGGGAGCAACGGAGCCGTGACGCGGGTGAGGACCTCGAGGGTCGTGTAGAGGGTGTCGAACGCCGCCTTCGTGTCTGCCGCACCCTCCTCGGAACCGGTGTCCCAGAAGCGTTCCCGCGACCGACGGATGTACCAGTTCGTCAGCACGTCGACGAACCCGCGCACCGAGTCGCACGCACCGGCGACGTCGAGCCCGTCGAGCTGGGCCGTCGTCGTCTCGACGAGCTGGCGCAGCTTCGCCAACAGGTAGCGATCGAGAGGTGCGGTGGACGCCGTCGACGAGCGGGCGGCATACCCGGCTTCTCCGTCACCGCCACCACCGAAGGCGTTGGCGTAGAGCGAGAAGAAGTACCAGGAGTTCCAGAGCGGGATGAGCACCTGGCGGACGCCCTCGCGGATGCCCTCCTCGGTGACGATGAGGTTGCCACCGCGCAGGATCGGCGAGGACATGAGGAACCAGCGCATCGCGTCGGCTCCGTCGCGGTTGAACACCTCGGAGACGTCCGGGTAGTTGCGCAGCGACTTGCTCATCTTCTGGCCGTCGTTGCCCAGGACGATGCCGTGGCAGATGACCGACGTGAACGCCGGACGGTCGAAGAGCGCCGTCGCGAGGACGTGCATCGTGTAGAACCAGCCGCGCGTCTGGCCGATGTATTCGACGATGAAGTCGCCCGGGAAGTGGTGCTCGAACCAGTCGGCGTTCTCGAACGGGTAGTGGACCTGCGCGTAGGACATCGAGCCGGAGTCGAACCAGACGTCCATGACGTCCTCGACGCGGCGCATCGTCGACTGGCCGGTCGGGTCGTCCGGGTTGGGTCGGGTGAGCTCGTCGATGAACGGACGGTGCAGGTCGGGCTCGCCGTCAGCGTTGAGCGGCAGGCGCCCGAAGTCGCGCTCGAGTTCCTCGAAGGAGCCGTAGACGTCGATGCGTGGGTACTCGGGGTTGTCCGAGCGCCAGACGGGAACAGGGCTGCCCCAGAACCGATTTCGCGTGATCGACCAGTCGCGGGCGTTCTCGAGCCAGCGACCGAACTGCCCGTCCTTGACGTGCTCGGGCATCCACTCGATCTGCTGGTTGAGCTCGACCATGCGGTCCTTGAACTTCGTCACCTCGACGAACCACGACGAGACACCCTTGTAGATGAGGGGCTCGCGGCAGCGCCAGCAGTGCGGGTAGGAGTGGTCGTAGGTCTCGCGGCGCAGCAGGATCGTCCCCGGCGTCACCGAGCCGAGCTCTCCCGTCCCGCGCGTCGCCGCCTTGAGGTGGTCGATGATCGGCGCGTTGGCGTCGAAGACGAGCATGCCTTCGTACTCCGCGACGGGGAACGTGAAGGCGCCGTCGGACCCGACCGGCATGACCGGCTCGATGCCCTCGCGGTCGGTGACCTCCTTGTCGACCTCACCGAACGCACCGGCGGTGTGGACGACACCGGTTCCGTCGGTCGTCGTCACGGCGTCGTCCGCGGCAACGATGCGGAAGGCGTTCTCGTGACCGGCGTAGTAGGAGAACGGCGGCGTGTAGGTACGCCCCACGAGGTCGGCGCCCTTGTAGCGACCGAGCACGTTGGGCGTCTCGCCGAGCTCGCGGGCGTAGTGACCCAGGCGCGCCTCGGCCAGGACGTAACGAGCAGTGACACCCGACTCCTCGCTCCCCGGCACCGGCGCCTCGACGACGACGTAGTCGATCTCGGAGCCGACCATCGCCGCGAGGTTGCTCGGCAGCGTCCACGGCGTCGTCGTCCACACGAGGAGGTGGGCGCCGTCGAGCACCGGGTCCGCACCCGTCGAGTCGAGCAGGTAGCCCACCGTCACCGCCGGGTCCTGCCGCATCTTGTAGACGTCGTCGTCCATGCGCAGCTCGTGGTTGGACAGCGGCGTCTGGTCGTTCCAGCAGTAGGGCAGCACGCGAAAGCCCTCATAGACGAGGCCCTTGTCGTGGAGCCCCTTGAACGCCCAGATGACCGACTCCATGAAGGTCGGGTTGAGCGTCTTGTAGTCGTTGTCGAAGTCGACCCAGCGCGCCTGGCGGGTGACGTAGTCGCGCCACTCGTCGGTGTACTTGAGCACCGACGCGCGGCAGGCGGCGTTGAACTTCTCGATGCCGAGCTCGACGATCTCGTCCTTGGTCTTGATGCCGAGCTGGCTCATCGCCTCGAGCTCGGCGGGCAGGCCGTGGGTGTCCCAGCCGAAGCGGCGCTCGACCCGGCGGCCACGCATCGTCTGGTAGCGCGGCACGAGGTCCTTGACGTAGCCGGTGAGCAGGTGCCCGTAGTGCGGCAGCCCGTTGGCGAACGGCGGACCGTCGTAGAAGACGAACTCGTTCTCGCCGTTCTCGCCCGCGTCACGCTGCTCGACGGACGCTCGGAACGTGTCGTCCTCCGCCCAGAACGACAGGATGCGCTCCTCGATCTCCGAGAAGCGCGGGCTCGGCGAGACGCCGAAGGCTGCGCCGGGCTGGCTGGTGGAGGAAGTGGAGGAGGAGACCTTGGGATAGGTCATGTCGGGTGGCTCCTGCGGTCGTCGCGTCGTCGGGACGAGGACGAAAGGCCAACCGGTGTATGCCGGCCGCGCACCTCCGCGGTACCACCTCGCTTGCCGCACACGACCCCCGCCTCGGGCACCGAGGTGGGCGGACGGCATACGACCGCTCTTGCCAAAGATCGTGACGTGACCCGGACGTTCGGTTCTAGTGAGCGGGCGGACCCGCCGTTCTTCCGAAGGCTCGCCGCTGATGACGGCTCAGACGCCTGTGAGCCCAGTCTAACGGCAGTTGGGTGGCGCCTTCGAGCGCGTTAGACTCGCCCCGTCGCCGACCCCTCGGTGACACCAACCGCGTCCGCGGGGGAAAGCCGGTCCAAGTCCGGCGCTGACCCGCAACCGTAGGCCTCCCGTGAGGGCGGCGAGCCGGACCACCACGCAGGCGCGAGCGGCTCCACACACACCCGTCGAGGTCACGGGACGGAGCCCGGACAGCCTCCACGGCCGGGTTCGGGCGATCGTCACGAACCGCTGAGGAAGGCTTCACCCACATGTTCCGCTCCGCACTTCGCGTGCGCGTCGCCGCGCCGTTGGCGCTGGCTGCCCTCGCCCTGGGTATGCCGTCCGCCGCCCTCGCCGAGACCACGCCGGCTCCCAGCCCGACCACCTCCGCGAGCACCACCCCGAGCGCCACCGCGACTCCCGGCGCGACCACGAGCGCCCCCGCCGCCTCGACCAGCCCCGGTGCGACCGAGACCCCGACCAAGACCCCGAACGAGGCGCCGTCCAGCAGCGCCGAGACGTCGCCCAGCACCTCCCCGTCGGTGGTCGGCGAGACCTCGCCCTTCGGCCGCAGCGGGAAGCGCGCCGGTCGGATCGCGGGCAGCCCCACGCAGCAGGCGGCCCACGCCGGAGCCTTCATGGTGCGCACTCTCGCGGCCAACGGTGACCACTACAACTACCCGGCCTCAACGTACTTCGACGGCGGCAACACCATCGACGCGATCCTCGGCCTCGACGGTGCGAAGGTCGGCCTCGACGGTGCCGACAACGCCATGGACTACCTCGCCGACAACGTCGGTGGCTACATCGGGACGGACTTCGGTTCGCTCTACGCCGGGCCGGCCGGCAAGGCGCTCCTTGCCGCCGTGGCCCACGGCGCCGACGTCACGGACTTCGGCGGTGTCGACCTCGTCGACGTGCTGCTCAACGACTCGCTGGGTGCCGCCGAGCCGGGCCGTTTCTCCGACCTCCCGGCGACGGGCTGCGGGTTCGACGTGTGCGACTACTCCAACACGATCGGTCAGTCCCTCGCCCTGATCGGTGTCGGTCGGGCCACGGGTGAGGTCCCGGACGTCGCGATGGACTTCCTCCTCGACCAGCAGTGCGCCGACGGTGGTTTCCGCGGCGACGTCGACGCGAGCACCTGCGTGAGCGACCTCGACGCCACGGCGTTCGCCGCTCAGGCCCTCGTCGGCCGCTACGGCCCGGACGACGCCCGCACGGTCAAGGCCCTCGACTTCCTCGTCGGCAAGCAGGCCGCGGACGGCAGCCTCCTCAACCAGGACGGCCAGGCCAACACGAACACCGTGGGTGTGGCAGCCCAGGCCTTCGCGGCCGGTGGTCGCACCACCGCGCTGGCCAAGGCGCAGGCGTTCCTCGCGGACTTCCAGTTCGACTGCTCGGCCCCGGCGGCCCTGCGCGGCGGCATCGCCTTCACCGCCGCCGACCGCGCCACACTCCTCGCGAACCCGAGCGACAAGGACGCCTTCGACAAGCTGCTCCGCGCCACGCCGCAGGCGACTCTGGGCCTCGCGGCCGGATCCCTGCTCGACGTCACGTCCGAGGGGTCCGTGGCCACGGCGCCCGCGCTCACGTGCACCACGACGCCGACCCCGACCGGCTCCGCCTCCCCGTCGGCCACGCCGACCGCCACCTCTTCGGTGACGCCCACGCAGACCCCGAGCACGACTGGGTCCGCCACCCCGACGGCGACGCAGTCCCCCACGGCCGGTGGCCCCGGCCTGGCCTACACCGGCGCGTCCGTGGTCTGGCCGTTGACCGTCGGCGCCGCGCTGCTCCTTGCAGGTGCCGCAACCCTTCTCGTGGCCCGACGGAGGGGCGCCCACCAGTGACGGTGGTACGTCGCGTCCTCGGGTCGCTCATCGCGGCGACCCTGCTGACCGCCGGCCTGGTCGGGGCGAGTGCCCCGGCCAGTGCCGCGGTCTGTTCGACCACCTCGGGCGTCTCGGTCGTCATCCAGTCGGCCGAGGGAACCTCGACGCACTGCGTCTCGGGTGACCCGAGCAGCGCCCTGAGTGCCCTTCGCGCCGTCGCGTCGGTCACCGAGGTCGCGACCCAACCGGGGTTCGTGTGCCAGATCAACGGCTACCCGAACACCAACTGCACGCGCACGCCTCCCGGGAGCGCCTACTGGGCGTTCTTCCACGGTCCGGCGGGCGGATCGTGGACCTACAGCCAGAGCGGCGCGGGGAGCTACAACCCGGCGCCCGGTTCCTCGATCGGTTTCCGCTTCGGATCGGGATCGGCACCCTCCGTGGGCCCTGCGTCCCCGTCCACCCCGAAGCCCACGGCGACGCCCCAGCCCACGACCGCGACGCCCCGACCGACCACGACGGCACCGCGACAGACGACGGTGACCCCGCGTGCCCCCTCCCGGGCTCCGACGAGCGCGACCACTCCGGGAACCTCCGCGACGACGCCCCCTGGCTCCGCCGCGACGAGCACGCCCGGCGGCAGTGCTGCGGCGCCCAGCGGCACGGCCACGGCCGCAGCCCCTCCCGGGACCTCGGCATCGGCGTCCAGCCCCAACCCGACGGACACGGGCACCGTCGCGGCCCAGAAGCCGCTGACCACCGGCTCGGGAAGTTCGGGCCGGCTCGTCGGTGGCGGCGTGCTGCTACTCGCCCTCGCCGCCGCGGTCGCTGCGGTGGCCCTTCGCCGACGCGCCACGTCCCGCCCTCAGCCGTGACCGGCGGGACACTCGTCTCGTGACCAGCCCATGACTGCCCTCCTCCCCCGCGCCGTGCACCCCGCAGCGTGGTGGGGGTGGGCCATCGGCCTGGCCGTCGCCGTCAGTGGCGTGACCAACCCCGTGCTGCTCCTCACGGCACTCGGCGTGGCTGCGCTGGTCGTCACGTCCCGCCGTGGCAGTTCACCGTGGGCGAAGTCGTTCCGCCTCTATCTCTGGCTCGGTCTCTTCATCGTCGTCGTGCGCGCCCTCCTGCACGTCCTCGTGGGCCTGAAGTCGGGCGACACGGTCCTCCTGCCGCTCCCCGAGGTGACGCTCCCGTCATGGGCCGCAGGCATCAACCTGCTCGGCGACGTCCGACTCGAGGGCCTGCTCGGCGCCATCGTCGACGGGCTCCGCCTCGCCGTCATGATCGCCTGCGTCGGTGCCGCCAACGCCCTCGCGAACCCGAAGCGCCTGCTGCGCAGCCTTCCCGGTGCGCTGAGCGAGGTGGGTTCGGCCGTCGTCGTCACGATCACGGTGGCGCCCCAGCTCGCCGAGAGCGTGCAGCGAGTCATGCGGGCGCGGGCCCTGCGTGGCGACACCTCGCGCGGAATCAGGGCTCTGCCCCGCATCGCCCTGCCCGTCCTCGAGGACACCCTCGACCGCTCCCTGCTCCTGGCTGCAGCGATGGACTCGCGGGGCTACGGTCGACGCCGCGTCGTGTCCCCGACCCAGCGACTCCTCACCGGGGCGTGCACGTTGGGCGGCCTCGTCGCGAGTGCCGTCGGCATCTACGGGGTCCTCGACGACACGACGCCGGCGTGGATGGGCGTGCCGGCCCTCGCCGTGGGAATTGCCCTGTCCCTCACCGGAATCTGGCTCGGCGGCCACGCCAACGCCCGTTCCACCCACCGTCCCGACCCGTGGCTCTGGCCGGAGTGGCTCACGGTCGCCTCCGGGGTGCTCGCTGCGGTTGCGGTGCACTTCGTCGCGCGCGGCGATGCCGCGTCATTGGGTATGCCGTTGTCTCCCCTCGCCGCGCCCGCGCTTCCCCTTCTCGCTGTGGCGGGCTTCCTCGTGGCCGCCCTGCCGGCGTTCCTCACCCCGACCCCGCCGGCCGCCCCCACCCGCGGCCAGGGGCGACTTCTTGCCCCGGTGGGACACGTCGATCGGGCCGAAGGCCCTCTCACCGTGTCCCACCGGGGCAAGAAGTCGGAGAGGGTGCAGTCATGATCGAGTTCGACCACGTGTCCGTGACCTTCGACGGGGCCGACCAACCGGCACTGCGTGACGTGACCCTCGAGATCGACGAGGGCGAGCTGGCGCTGGTCATCGGACGCACCGGATCCGGGAAGTCGACCCTCCTCGGAGCCCTGACGGGCCGGGTCCCCCACTTCACCGGCGGCACCCTCGCCGGTCATGTCCGCATCAACGGCCGCGACACCCGGGAGCACCGACCGCGCGATCTGGCCGACCTCATCGGCGTCGTCGGACAGGACCCACTCGCCGGGTTCGTCACCGACACCGTCGAGGAGGAACTCGCCTACGGCATGGAGCAGCTCGGGCTCTCCAGCGCGACGATGCGCAAGCGCGTCGAGGAGACGCTCGACGTCCTCGGCATCGCCGATCTCCGGAGCGCCGCCCTCACCGAACTCTCGGGCGGCGAGCAGCAGCGCGTGGCGATCGGTGCAGTCCTGACGACGCACCCCAAGGTCATCGTTCTCGACGAACCCACGTCGGCACTCGACCCGACCGGTGCGGAGGACGTGCTCGCGACGATCACCCGACTGGCCCACGACCTGGCCGTGACGGTCGTCGTCGCCGAGCACCGCATCGAGCGCGTCCTCCAGTACGCCGACACCGTCGTCCATATCGGCACGAATGGCGTTGTGACACAGGGCGATCCGGCGGAGGTCATGCTCACCGCGGAGGTCGCTCCACCCGTGATCGAACTCGGGCGATGGGCGGGCTGGTCGCCACTCCCCCTCTCCGTTCGGGACGCCCGCCGTCGGGCCAGGTCGTGGCGCCAGCTCCCGCCCGGGCAACCCGCCACCGGTCAACACTCCGCCGGTGAAGCGGCTGCCCCTGCTGGGCACCCGCACGAGGGCGAAGCACTCCTCGAGGCCAGGGGCATCGTCGTCCGGCACGACGGCGTCGTCGCCGTGGCTGACGTCGACCTCACCCTCCGCTCTGGCGAGGTCACCGCCCTGATGGGCCGCAACGGCGCCGGCAAGTCCTCGCTGCTCTGGGCCATCCAGGGCACGGGCGCCCTGACCAAGGGCACGGTCCGCATGACGAATTCCATTGCGGGACAGGCGATCGACGTCCGCTCCCTCGACGCCGCCCAGCGTCGTCGACACGTCGGACTCGTACCCCAGTCGGCCGCGGACCTCCTCTATCTCGACACGGTCGGCGCCGAGTGCGACCAAGCGGACCGCGAGAGCGGTCGCGACCCCGGGACCTGCCGCAGCCTTCTCGACGACCTGGCACCCGGCATACCCGATGATCGTCACCCACGTGACCTCTCCGAAGGGCAACGACTGGCACTCGTCCTGGCCGTCCAACTCACGGCCGACCCGCCCGTGCTGCTGCTCGACGAACCGACCCGAGGCCTCGACTACTCCGGCAAGGCCGCCCTCCGGCGGGCCCTGCACGGCCTCACCGCGCGCGGCCGCAGCGTCGTCGTGTCCACGCACGACGTCGAATTCGTCGCCGAGACCGCAGACCGGGTCGTGGTCATGGCCTCCGGAGAGGTCGTCGCCGACGGCCCGACGCGCGACGTCGTCGTCTCCAGTCCTGCCTTCGCCCCGCAGGTCTCGAAGATCACCGCGCCTCAGCCGTGGCTCACCGTCGACGACGTCCGGTATGCCGTCCCGGAGCCATCGTGACCGCGTTCGCCAACCCTCCCCGTTCCGCTGACCTGCCCAGAGGCGCGCGGGCGATCCGGCTGCGCCCACGGTCCATCGCGGCCATCGTCGCGGTGAGCCTTGCCGGTGTGGTCGCGTTCGGGTGGCCCCTCATCGTCGACCCCGGGTCCTCCCTCGGGCACTCGACCGACGCTCCGCTCGTCTTCTCCCTGCTCATGCCGCTGCTCCTGGCGGTGGTGCTCGCGGAGATCTCCGAAGGCGGCCTCGACGTCAAGGCCATCGCGATGCTCGGCGTCCTCTCGGCCGTCGGTGCCGCGCTGCGACCCATTGGTGCGGGGACGGCCGGGCTCGAGACCGTGTTCTTCCTCCTCATCCTCGGCGGGCGCGTGTTCGGCGCGGGCTTCGGCTTCGTGCTGGGCTCGACGACACTCTTCGCCTCGGCCCTGATCACGGGTGGTGTCGGTCCATGGCTGCCCTTCCAGATGCTCGGCGCCGCGTGGGTCGGGCTGGGCGCGGGGCTGCTCCCGCCGCTGCGGGGACGCGCCGAAATCGCGATGCTCGCGGCCTGGGGGGCGGTGTCCGCGCTGCTCTATGGCGTCGCGCTCAACCTCATGTTCTGGCCGTTCACCACCGGTCTCGACGGCGAGTTGTCGTTCGTGGCCGGCGCGCCCGTTGTCGAGAACCTGCACCGCTTCCTCGTCTATTCGCTGGCCACCTCACTCGGGTGGGACATCGGTCGGGCCCTCACCAACATCGTCCTCATCGCACTCACCGGTCGGGTCGTGCTCCGCACCCTGCGCCGGGCCGCACGCAAGGCGGCGTTCGAGGCGCCGGTCGAGTTCACCGAGTCCACACCTGTCGCAGGCTGAGGGCGAGCGTGCCGGACCTGCGGAGACGCGAGGTCGGCGCTTTGGCACAATCGCGAGCATGGCCCCTCTCGAGACCGACAACACCCCTGCCTGGTTGAGCCGCGAGGAACTCGACAGTGCGCGGGAGCGGCTGCCCATCCTCTACGTCGACGCCGTGCCGGTCCGGGTCGACGAGCGTGGCGCCGTCGCCGCCGTGGGACTCCTGCTCCGGGCCAACACCGAGGGTGAGATCCAGCGCGAGCTCGTGTCCGGGCGCGTGATGTACCACGAGCGCGTCCGGGACGCCCTGCTCCGTCACCTCGAGAAGGACCTCGGGCCCATGGCGCTGCCGGCGGTGCCGACGTCGCCCGTGCCGTTCACCGTGGCCGAGTACTTCCCCACGCCGGGCGTCACGCCCTTCCATGACCCGCGCCAGCACGCCGTGTCCCTGGCCTTCGTCGTCCCGGTGACCGGCGACTGTGCGCCGCAGCAGGATGCGCTGGACCTCGCCTGGCTCACGCCGGACGAGGCGCTGGCCCCCGGTGTCCTCGCCGAGATGGACCGCGGCCACGGTGTCCTGCTGCGGCAGGCGCTGGCGCACCTCGGTCACCCGGTCTGAGACCCTGCTTGCCCCGACCCGCAGGGGTCAGGCCTTGCGCCCCTTGTTGAACTTGTCGACGGTCCGGTTCATGTCGTGGTGGTCCTGGGCCTTCGCCTCGTCGGGCGTTGGCGCCTGCCCACCCAGCCGAGCCGGCTGGTAGATGAGGTCATCGCCCGTGAGCTCGGGGTAGGCCGCCTGCTGCGCGTGCAGCTGGGCCGTCATGACCTCCTGGAGGTGCGCCGTCGCCTCGGCACGGTTGGCGTCCGGCGCGACGTGGATCGGGGCTCCCACCGTGATGAAGATGGGGATCCCGCTGCGCCCCATGTGCTTGGGGACGTTCTTGCTCCACACCCGCTGTGAACCCCACAGCGTCGTCGGCAGGATCGGCACACCGGCCTCCTGCGCCATCCGCACCGCGCCCGGCTTGAACTCCTTGAGCTCGAAGGACCGCGACATCGTCGCCTCCGGGAAGACGCCGACGATCTCACCATCCTTGAGCGCCTGGACAGCGCGATAGAACGAGGCCCGACCGTCCTTGCGGTCCACCGGGATGTGCTTCATGCCGCGCATGAGCGGGCCCGCGACGCGGTGGGAGAAGATCGACTGCTTGGCCATGAAGCGCACGAGGCGCTTGCTCTTGCGGGCGGCGAGGCCGGCATACGTGAAGTCGAAATATCCGGTGTGGTTGATCGCCATGACCGCCCCTCCGGTGCGGGGCACGTTGTCCTCACCCTCCATGCGGAACTTCAGGCCCTGCGCGGCGAAGACGCCACGGGCTGTGGTGATGACCGAGGAGTACACGGGTTCCATGGACCCCAGCCTACGGTGCCGTAGGTTCGGCCGACAGGCAGCGGCCCATGTGGTTCGCTACTGTCGGAACGGTGACCTCACCGGAGCCCGCGAACGGACGGACAACCCCCGCGCGGTAGGCCTCCAGGAGGGCATCGACGAGTTGCTCGGTATAGCTCATCGACAGGCTGACGCTGATGACCTTGGCGCCGTCCTTGATCGCCTGCCGCATCGCCCGGGCAGTCGCCTGGGACAGGTTGTCGATGGACGGGTCGCTGAGCCCGCAGCCGAGCGGGTCAGAGCTGTTCACCAACGGAAACATGACGGCGTAATGCCGCAGCGTCGCCTCGGGAGCGATGCCGGCGACCCCCTGCCGCCGGCCGCCGCCCTTGCCAGAGCCAACGATGAGTGACGCCATGCTCGTGGCGTGATCCGCGGATTTGTCCCGCGCCGTCGACTTCTGGCGACCACCGCCGGGGGCGAGACACTCCGTCGTCGTCGAGGCCACACGCCCCTTCAGTTTGGGCACGCTCGAGTCGAGGGGGCTGTCAATGAGCGCGATCGTGATGCCCTTGCCGGTCCCCACCCGGTTCAGCTCGTCGACACCCATCGCCGACCGCCCCCACTGGCCGTCGTCCAGTTGGTCCGCCGACGCGGCCGGTGGCGCGACGAGGGCAGCCCCGAGCACGGCGGTCATGGCCACCCCAGCCAGAGCTGAACGCACCCCCTGATCACGGTGTCGGACCTTTGCGTTGCCAGCCATGGCACCCTCCCCAGATATCCCGTTCGGGCCGCGCGTAGCCGCCCGTGTCCCGCCTGTGCCGTCTCACAGGGGAAGGCCATACGGGGGTCAGGCGCGGTCGTGGGCGGACGGCATACCCGACCTCCGGAACCCGGTTGGGAGCACGGGTGACGTTCTGGGAGAATCGCGCCCATGTCTGCTGACCTCACGCCATCTCGCGCTGCCACGATCCCGGAGCGTCCCTCGCTGGACGGACTCGAGGACAAGTGGGGGCAGGTATGGGCGCAGGAGCAGACCTACCGCTTCGACCGGGAGGCCGCCCTCGCGGGCGAGCGCCAGCAGGTCTTCTCGATCGACACTCCCCCGCCGACCGCGTCGGGCAGCCTGCACATGGGTCACGTGTTCTCCTACACGCACACCGACTGCATGGCGCGCTACAAGCGCATGGCCGGGTTCAACGTCTTCTACCCGATCGGCTGGGACGACAACGGTCTGCCGACCGAGAAGCGCGTCCAGAACTACTACGGCGTGCGCGGCGACGCCTCGCTCCCCCACGACCCCGGCTTCGAGCCGCCGCATCGCGGTGACGCGAAGAGCCTGCGTGCCGGTGACGCGCTGCCGATCTCGCGACAGAACTTCATCGAGCTCTGCGACGAGCTGACCGTCGAGGACGAGAAGGCGTTCGAGTCGCTCTTCCGTCGCCTCGGTCAGTCCTTCGACTGGGACATCTCCTACCGCACGATCGACGACCACTCGCGCGCCACGGCGCAGCAGGCGTTCCTGCGCAACCTGTCCCGCGGTGAGGCCTACCAGGCGGAGGCGCCGGGTCTGTGGGACGTGACGTTCCAGACGGCCGTCGCCCAGGCCGAGCTCGAGGCGCGCGACTACCCGGGTGCGTACCACCGGGTCGCGTTCCACTCTTCGAATGGACCCATTCATATCGAGACGACGCGGCCGGAGCTCATCCCGTCGGTCGTCGCGCTCATCGCCCACCCGGACGACGAGAGGTATGCCGACCTGTTCGGTTCCACGGTCCGCTCGCCACTGTTCGGGGTCGAGGTCCCGGTGCTCGCGCACCCGGCCGCCGAGATGGACAAGGGCGCCGGCATCGCGATGTGCTGCACCTTCGGTGACCTCACCGACGTCATGTGGTGGCGCGAGCTGCAGCTGCCGACGCGTTCGGTCATCACCCGTCAGGGCCGCATCCAGGCCGAGACGCCGGAGTGGATCGCCGGCCGTCCGGGCGAGGCGCTCTTCGGTGAGCTCGTGGGCAAGACCGTCCACTCGGCGCGTGAGACGGTCGTCGACGCCCTGCGCGAGTCGGGCGACCTCGACGGTGAGCCGAAGGCGACCCAGCGCAAGGCGAACTTCTACGAGCGTGGCGAGAAGCCCCTCGAGATCGTCACGTCGCGCCAGTGGTACATCCGCAACGGTGGGCGGGACTTCGAAAGGAACGGCACAGACCTCAACGAGGCCTTGATTGCTCAGGGTCAGGCGATCGACTTCCACCCGTCGTTCATGCAGGCGCGCTACGCCAACTGGGTCGCCGGCCTCAACGGTGACTGGCTCATCTCGCGCCAGCGATTCTTCGGCGTCCCGATCCCCGTCTGGTACCCGCTCGACGCCGACGGCGAACCGGTGTGGGACAAGGTGATCGTGCCGTCCGAGGCCTCCCTGCCCGTCGACCCGGCGGCTCAGGCGCCGGAGGGATACGACGAGTCGCAGCGCGGTCAGGCCGGCGGGTTCATCGGCGACCCCGACGTGCTCGACACCTGGGCGACCTCGTCGCTCTCCCCGCAAATCGCCGCTGGATGGCGTCAGGTCGACGAGAACGGTTCTGTCACAACGGATCCGATCTTCGACAAGGTCTTCCCGATGGACGTGCGACCGCAGGGTCACGACATCATCCGCACCTGGCTCTTCTCGACCGTCGTGCGTTCGTTCTTCGAGCACGGCACCGTTCCCTGGACCAACGCGGCCATCAGTGGCTGGATCCTCGACCCGGACCGCAAGAAGATGAGCAAGTCCAAGGGCAACGTCGTCACGCCCGAGGACGTCCTCAAGGAGCACTCGGCCGACGCCGTGCGCTACTGGGCGGCCTCGGGTCGTCTCGGCACCGACGCGGCCTACGACGTGGGTCAGATGAAGGTCGGCCGCCGCCTCGCGATCAAGGTCCTCAACGCGTCGAAGTTCGCGCTCTCGTTCGGAGAGGTGGACGGCGACCTCGGTGCGCTCGTCACCAACTCGCTCGACCGGGCGCTGCTCGCCGGGCTGCGCGACGTGGTCGAGAAGGCCACGTCCGGCTTCGAGTCGTGGGACTACACCCGCTCGCTCGAGGTGACCGAGACCTTCTTCTGGACGTTCTGCGACGACTACCTCGAGCTCGTCAAGGACCGCGCCTACGGCGCCCAGGGCGACGACGAGGCGGCCTCCGCGCGCGCCACGCTCCGCATCGCGCTCGACGTGCTCCTGCGCCTCCTCGGCCCCTTCCTCCCCTACGTCACCGAAGAGGTGTGGTCGTGGTGGCACGAGGGCTCGGTCCACGTGACCGCGTGGCCGACGGCCGACGAGATCGGCTGGAGCGGCGACGCCGTCGACCCGACCATGCTCGGTGCCGTCGGCGCGGCCCTCGCGACCGTCCGCAAGAGCAAGTCCGAGGCCAAGTTGTCGATGCGCGCAGAGGTCGCCCGCATCACGCTCGGCGGCCCCGAGGCGTTGCTCGACCACGTGCGGGCCGGTGAGCAGGACCTGCGCGCCGCCGGCAAGATCACCGGGTCTCTCGACCTCGTCGCCGCCGACGCCTGGGGCGCGAGCGACGTCGAGCTCATCCCCGTGGAGAAGCCGAAGCCCCAGCAGTGACCTCGACGGCGCCCTCCCCGCGGCCGGCCACGGATCCCTCGCTCCCGGCCGCGCTGGGAGGGGCGCCGATCGCGGTGGGCGCGCTCACGGCATACACGGTCGTCTGTCTCGTTCACCTCGGCGCGCAACTGCGCGGTGCCGACGGGACGGCCAACCTCACCCAGTGGCTGGCCGTGCCCTGCCTCCTGGTCGCACTCCTCGGGCTGACCCGGCTGCGGTCGCGCCTCACCCGCTACGCCGCCGCCGGGCTCGTCTGGTCGTGGCTCGGTGACTCGCTCCCCGACTTCGTCCCCGAGTCGGTCACCTTCATCGTGCTCATGCTCGCGTTCCTCGTCGCGCACATGTTCTTCATCGTCGGCTTCTGGCCATGGCGACGAGAATCGTTGCTGCACAGTCGAATTGCGTGGCTCTACGTCGCGATCGCGGTCGTCATGGTGGTCGCCTGCGCGGCCGAGGCGGGACCGCTCACGATCGGCATTGCCGTGTATGCCGGTGCGCTGGCTCTGATGGCGCTGCTCGCCCGGGGCGTCGACATGCTGGCGGGGCTGGGAGGCATCGCGTTCCTCATCTCCGACGGTCTGCTCGCCGTGGGTGAGTTCGTGCCGCGCATCGAAGTCCCGCAGAGCGGGTTCTGGGTCATGCTGACGTATCTCGGGGCCCTGGCCCTGATGACGCTGGGTGTGGCGCAGCGCGAAGCGCGGGGGTCAGGCGCTCGAGGTCGCCCGAACCCCGCCCAGTGAACGCTTGGCGGCGAAGGCGCGGATGCGTCCGTGGCCCGTGGGCTGGACGACGAACCAGGGCACGTTCCAGCCACTGAGGCCCAGTCGGTGGGTCACCACGGCGTCACGTCGAAGGTGGTCGACGCGACCCGTGCCCGGGTCGTAGACATCGAGCACCCGGTCACCGTCACCGGGCAGAACGAGGACGACGTGGCGCGGCAACTGCGCATTGCCGACATAGAGCAGCCCGGGCTCCCCTTCCGCGACGACGTCGATGAGATGGTCGAACGCGTTCGCGAGGCTCTCCCCGGACAGGTGCCGGATCGTCGCGACGTCGTAGAGGGTGCCGCGCGTGGAGGCACCGAACTCGAGCTCGCGCTTGGCTCCCCACGGCGGCGTGCCCAGCGCCCGCGGCCAGGGAGTGTTGAGCCGCCGGTGCCCGGCGAAGAGCCCGTTCGTGCGGGACATGACGACGCGCTCGTAGCCGGCGAATCGTTCCTTCTCGGTGGCGCCACTCGGCGACCCCGGCAGGTGCGGAGCCCCCGTGCGGACCCAACTCGCGAAGAGCGGATCGACGAGCATCCGGGCCACGGTGAGGCACGCCGACCCACACGTCACCGGTGACTGCTGCACCGGGCCGGTGTCACCGGCGCGGAGTCGGTATGCGGTCGCCACCCCGTCATCTTGGCCGGTCGTCGGTGCCTCGCGCCAGCACCCGACTGCCGGTCAGGCGGGCGAGCCGCCGTTCTGCTCCGCCCAGGTCGACAGGGAGCGCGCGTAGTCGACGTTCTGCCGGACGTGGGCGAGGGTGGTCTGAGTGGCCGGAATCTGCGTGACGTACCGGCGGGGACCGTTCGTGACCTCGACCTCGTAGTACCCCACGATCCGGGTCTCCTTCACCGCGAGGAACAGGAGTCCGAGGAAGCAGGCGAGGAAGAAGACGATCGCGCACACGATCGCCCAGGTCGGCAGGAAGCGCTCGGTTCGCGTCTGGTCCCGCACGATCCACGTCGAGCCGGCCATCGGGATCGTCTGTCCGGGGACGTGGATCGCGGTCGGCGTGAAGCTGATCTCGCCGACGCTGCCAACGATGTCTCCCGGACCCGGGTTTCCCGCGCGCTGCAGCTCCGTCATGCCTTCTCTCCCCTGCGTCTCCACCCCACCCTCCGAGGTGCCCGGGTCAACCTAACAGCCCGGACAAGATGCCGCCGATGCCGCTCCAGCGGGTACGTGGCGTCGTAGGCTCCCCCACCATGGGGCGACGGGAATGGGCCTGGGGCGTGGGAACCGCCTGCGCGCTCCTGCTCAGCGCCTGGGTGTCCGGCGCCGGGAGCATCTCGGCGTTCACGCGTCCCACGATGGGGCCGCCGGCCACCGAGGAGCACGGCGAAGTGTTCGACCAGGGTCAGACCGACAACGGCAGCCAGGCCGGCCCGCGGCAGGACGGCGCCGAGAGCAGCCACATCGTGACCGAGGTCGTCGTGTGGACGCTGCGCCTCCTGCTCGTGCTGCTCGTCGCCACCATCGCCTACCTCCTCGTCCGCGCCTTCCTGCGACGGCTGCGCCGGGACGTCGTGCAGCCCAAGGAGGAGGTCCGCGCCGGCGTTCTCCCCGACGTCCTCGTCGACGGACTGCGCTCCAGCGAGGCCGAACTCGATCGAGGGACGTCCAGCGAGGCCGTCATCAACGCCTGGTTGGCCCTCGAGCGCACCGCGGTTGCCGTCGGCGTCGATGACGACCGATCGCGCACCCCCGCCGAGCTCGTGGGAGCTGTCCTCGCCGACTACGACGTCGACCGCAATACGATCGAGTCCTTGGCCGCGCTCTATCGCGAAGCCCGGTTCTCGGTGCATCCCATCGGCGAACACCACCGGGCAGCGGCTCGCGCGGCGCTCCAACGCATCCGGGAAGACCTGGCCGTCCCACTCCAGTTCGCGGCCGCCGGTGCCGACGTCGGTGCCGGTGCCGGCGTCGGTGTCGCCGACACTCCAGAGCCCTCGACGGGGCAGGACCGATGAGCGCCCGTCTCCTGCAGGTGCTGCGCGGTCACGAGATCCTCGCCGCCGTCGGAGTCGCTGCAGCGCTCGGGCTGATCCTCATGGCCTTCCCCGTCGCCGACCGCGCGATGCTCCTCGTGGGGGCCGCCTCGCTCCTGTTCGCGGTGCTCGTCCTCCTCACCTGGTTGGTGCGTGATCACCGAGCCATCGAGTGGACGACCAGTTCCGGCGCTGCGCCCCGGCCCCGGGGCCAGGACCGCCGCATCACCGCACTCGCTCGCACCATCGACACCGCCCTGACCGGCGACGGGCAGGCACGCGCGTCGGTGCGCGCCACCCTGCGCTCGTTGGCCGAGGCCAGCCTCGCAACCCGAGGCCTCGCCGTGGACCCGGCCGACCCGGACGTGACGCGCGTCCTCGGAACGGAACTCACGGCATACCTGACAGCGGCGCAGCCGCACAACCCCACCGCCGACGAACTCACCTCGTTCGTCACCACCCTCGAGGAGATCTGAGTGAGCGAGACACCACCACTGCACGAGGTCACGGACCGGGCGGCTCGCATCCTCGCCGCCGTCGAGCGTGCGGTCGTCGGCAAACGTGCGAGCCTCGAACTCGTCCTCGCCGGGGTCCTCGCGGGCGGGCACGTCCTCATGGAGGACTTCCCCGGACTGGGCAAGACCCTCGCCGCCCGGTCGTTCGCTCAGGCCCTCGGCCTCGATTTCGCGCGCGCCCAGTTCACCCCTGACCTGCTTCCGAGCGACCTGACCGGAGCCTTCATCTATGACCAGCGCACGCACGAGTTCGTGTTCCGGCGGGGCCCGCTCTTCACGCAACTCCTCCTCGCCGACGAGATCAACCGCACCCCGCCCAAGACGCAGGCGGCGCTGCTCGAGGCCATGCAGGAGGGTCAGATCACCGTCGAGGGAGAGACGTTCGCGCTCAAGCGGCCCTTCCACGTCCTCGCAACGGCGAACCCGGTCGAGTACGAAGGCACCTATCCCCTGCCCGAGGCGCAGCTCGACCGGTTCCTGCTGCGGGTCTCGTTCGGCTATCCCGAGGCGGGTCAGGAATGGGAGGTGCTGCGTCGCCGCATCGAGCGCCAGCAGGAGGCCCAGACGATCCCTGCCGTGAGCGACGCGGCCGGACTCATCGACCTCCAGCGCGCCGTCGAGACGGTGACGGTCAACGAGGGCGTCGGACGGTATTGCGTGCGCCTCGCCGCGGCCACGCGCACGCACGCGAGTCTCGTCCTCGGCGCTTCCCCTCGCGGCTCCCTTGCGCTCATGCTGACAAGCCGGGCGTATGCCGTGATCCGCGGCCGTGACTACGTCACCCCCGAGGATGTCAAGGCCGTGGCTCACGCGTGCCTCGACCACCGCGTCACGGTGCGGCCGGAACTGTGGATCAACGACGTGACCGCCGAGAGCGTCATCTCCTCGATCCTGTCGAGCGTGCCGACCCCGTCACCGACGAGCGGCCGGGACGCTGGTGCGTCAGGGCGTCCGGAGACGCCGGCGGAGACACAGGCGCAGTCCGGGTTCGAGCGACCGTCCCCGGCCGGCGGCTCCTCCGCGTTCGAGCGACCGCCGGGTCACCAGGGCCCATGAGCGACGACGTCTCGACCGAGGCGCTGCCCGGGAGTCGGCTGTCGGCACGATGGCAGGTGACGCCTGCCCTGGCCCGGGTGAGTGTGCTCGGAGTGCTGTTGGTCTCGCTCGGGGTGATGTTGCGGCGACCCGACGCGGTGGCTCTGGGCACTCCTCTCGTGATCGTCGCAGTGTGGTCCCTCCTCCGCCGACCGTCGACCGAACCGGTCGTCCACACGTGGCTGCGGCACTCCGTGCTGCGCGAGGGGCAGACGACCGCCTGGACCGCCACGATCGAGCCCGGGGACGGCGTCGAAGAGGTCGGCCTCGCCGTCACCGAGACCGCCTTCACCCGCTACACGCCCACGAGCCAGTCGGTGGCGCTGGGGTCCGTGCCGGGTCCGCCCCAGCAGCTCGATGTGCTCTGCCAGAGCACGCGGTGGGGCCTGCGCCGACTCGGGCCGGCGACCTGCGCCGTGAGCAGCGCCTTCGGCTCCTTCCGGTGGGCGCCGCCTCCGGTCGAGGGCACGCTCGTCCCCACCGTTCCCCTGCCCGAGGCCTTCGCGGCCCGGGCCCCCGTCCCTGACCCGGACGGTCTCGTCGGCCGCAGTCGCTCCCGGCGACGCGGCGACGGCACCGAGATCGCCGACGTCCGGGCCTTCCGGTTCGGCGACCGATTGCGCCGAATCCACTGGCCGGTGTCGGTGCGCACCGGAGAACTCCACGTCGCCACGACGTTCGCGGACGAGGACAGCGAGATCCTGCTGCTCGTCGACGCGATGCAGGACCTGGGCCGCAGCACCGGTCTCGACGGCGACGACAGCAGTCTCGACAACGCCGTTCGTGCCGCCGCCGCGGTCGCCGAGCACTATCTGCGGGTCGGCGACCGCGTGGGACTTCAGGTTCTCGGCGCTCACCACAGCCCGCCCATCTCCCCCGGCTTGGGCAGCAACCAGTTGCGGCGCCTCCTCGACGTCCTCGCGAGGGTGCGCGTCGCCGACGGTGGCGTCGTCGACGAGAAGCGGCTTCAGGGTCAATTGCGCCATCCCGTCTCGGCCGGAACACTCGTCGTCGTCTTCACACCCGCAATCTCCGTCGGCGTCCTTGCCCACGCCGCGGCCCTGGCCCGGCGGGGCACACCCACCGTCGTCGTCGACACCCTGCCCCGGTCGATGATCGCCCCGGACCTCGGCGACGACGAACTGTCCGGCCTCGTGCCCGAACACGACGTGTCCGTCGGTGCCCGGCTCGCCTGGCGCCTGCGGCTCCTGGAACGCACCCGCGAGATGCAGCGCGCCCAACTCAGTGGCGTACCCATCGTCACGTGGGTCGGACCGGGAACCCTCGACCTCGTCCTGCGCGACATCGGTCGCCAGCACCGTTCACCACGACTGGTCTCGCGATGACCTCGCCCTCCTCGTCCACCTCGCGTTCGCAGCGCGGGCTGCGTGCCGCCATGGTCGTGGCCTCGATCGGTCTCACCGTGCTGGCCGCCGTGGCGTCGTCCGAGGGTGTCTTCTCCCAGGGCACCGTGGTCGGGACGCTCGTCGTGCTCGCGGCGACGCCGTGGGCCGTCGTCGCGCCTGCCTCACGCCTCCCCGCAGTGCTCATGGGGCTG
Source organism: Knoellia subterranea KCTC 19937 (assembly GCF_000768685.1). GTDB lineage: Bacteria > Actinomycetota > Actinomycetes > Actinomycetales > Dermatophilaceae > Knoellia > Knoellia subterranea. The sequence goes on from NZ_AVPK01000001.1 coordinate 260,831, forward strand.
CACTGCCTCAATTGGCTCGCGAACGTCGCCGTCCCGACGGGCGCTGGCGAGTGGGGGCTCATCGTCGTGGCGGCGATCGCGCTGCTCACGATCCATCTCGCGGCGGCCCTGTCCAGTGCGCTGCCGCCCGCGGCACACCTGCCGTCGGCAACTCTGCGGCGCTGGCTGCGCCGCAGCCTCACCGTCGTCGGCCTGTCGATCCCCGTGTGGGCCGTGCTCGCGGCCGAGTCGGCCCGTCCGCCGGCCGGCGTTCCCCTGATCACGTATGCCGCGGTGGCCGCTCTCGCGATCCTCTCGCTGGCCGTGTGGTTGGGGCAGCAGCCGAACCGGAGTCAGCCGGCGATGGCACCGAACGCGTCGGCGGGTGTGAGTTCGAGCGGAATCTCGTCGAGGACGGACAGGAGCGACCGCTCCTCATAGCCGAAGTGGCTCTCCATGATCGCGCCCAGACCCTCGAGATGACCGAGGACCGTGTCGCTGTCGGCTCCCGAGGTGAGCGAGTGCTCGAGCCCACGGATGAGGTGGTCCATCATGCTGTGGTCCTGGCTGAGTTTGGCCAGGACGGGCGCCAGGTCAGGGCGGGCGGCTGCGATTTGCGGGAACAGGGCGGCGTCCTCACTGCGGTGGTGCCCGTCGAGGGCGGCGCAGAAGCCGTGGCAGTAGAGCAGCAGGTCCGCGGCGAGGGTGTCTCGGTCCGCGCCCTCGTCGAGGCCGGCCCGGACGAGTTCCAAGGCATTCCGCAGACGTGTGTGAACCGCCCGGAGTTCGATCGACCAGGCGCGTGCCCGGTCGATCTCGGCCCGCTCCTCGTGGTTCAGGCCGTGCGCTTCCGACGCTTGGGCCCGGCGTCGCGACGGACGATTGTCGGCAGCACGTTCTTGCGGACGACCTCGTCGGTGACGACGACCTTGGTGATCTCGTCGTCGCTGGGCACGTCGAACATGACCGGGAGGAGGACTTCCTCCATGATCGCGCGCAGTCCACGAGCTCCGGTGCCGCGTGACTGCGCCTGCTCCGCCACGGCCTCGATGGCCTCGTCGGTGAACTCGAGCTCGACCCCGTCGATGCGGAACATCTTCTGGTACTGCTTCACGAGCGCGTTGCGCGGCTGCGTGAGGATCTCGGTCAGGGCGCTGATGTCGAGCGGCGCGACCGTCGTGATGACGGGGAGGCGGCCGATGAACTCGGGGATCAGGCCGAACTTCATCAGGTCCTCGGGCATGACCTCGTGGATCGACTCGGCGAGGTCCTTGGGGGTGTGCAGCTCGGAGCCGAACCCCAGGCCCTTCTTGCCGTTGCGCGACTCGATGAGCTTCTCGAGGCCGGCGAAGGCGCCACCCACGATGAAGAGCACATTGGTCGTGTCGATCTGGATGAACTCCTGGTGCGGGTGCTTGCGCCCACCCTGGGGCGGGACGCTCGCGGTCGTGCCCTCGAGGATCTTGAGCAGCGCCTGCTGCACGCCCTCGCCGGAGACGTCGCGGGTGATCGACGGGTTCTCGCTCTTGCGCGCGATCTTGTCGACCTCGTCGATGTAGATGATGCCCGTCTCGGCCTTCTTGACGTCGTAGTCCGCGGCCTGGATGAGCTTGAGGAGGATGTTCTCGACGTCCTCGCCGACGTAGCCGGCCTCCGTCAGGGCCGTGGCATCGGCGATGGCGAAGGGGACGTTGAGCATCTTGGCCAGCGTCTGCGCGAGATAGGTCTTGCCGCAGCCGGTCGGGCCGATGAGGAGGATGTTGGACTTCGCGATGTCGACGTGGTCGGCGTCCTTCTTGCCGGCGCCCTCACCCGCCTGAATGCGCTTGTAGTGGTTGTAGACCGCGACGGCCAGCGCACGCTTCGCGACGTCCTGACCGATGATGTATTGCTGCAGGAAGTCGAAGATCTCGCGCGGCTTGGGGAGCTCGTCCAGACCGCCGAGGTCGGAGGACTCGGCGAGCTCCTCCTCGATGATCTCGTTGCACAGCTCGATGCACTCGTCGCAGATGTAGACCGCGGGTCCCGCGATGAGCTTCTTGACCTGCTTCTGGGACTTGCCACAGAACGAGCACTTCAGCAGATCGCTGGTCTCTCCCACTCGTGCCACGTGTTCAGGTCCCTTCGTGCAGACGGCTGGTGCGTCGCCCCTCGGTCCCGATGCCCGGGCCGGATGCAACACGTCCGACGCTACCTGCCAGCACCGTCGACGCAACCCATTGAACGCCCTCGACACCGGGCGAGTTGCCTTTGTCCGCTGAGGGCAGAACGCGCCGGGCGACCCTCCTTCCGAGCACGGACCGAGGACCGGCTCATCACAATTTCGCGCATCCCTTCCCGGTGTCGGCGTTCTGCTCTACAGTCCGATCGCCGGCATTGGAGCCGGCACCATCCGAGGGGAGATCCACCCATGTCCACCAGGACTCGCTTTGTCGCGGCCACCGCCGCGGCCACCATGATCAGCGCCGCACTCGCCACCACCGGTGCGAGCGCTGCCACCACCGGCACTGCCGCATCGGCCCCCACGGCCACCGCCGGCGCGACCGCCTTCGAGGGCGAACAGGGCACCTACCAGTCGGTGAACCCGAACCGCATCCTCGACACCCGCACCGGCAACGGCGCACCCAAGGCCCTCGTGGGCGCCGGCAGGGAGATCTCCCTGCTCGTCGCCGGCCGCGGTGGCGTGCCCGGCGGCGTGTCCGCCGTCGTGCTCAACCTGACAGCCGTCGGCCCGAGCACCAACACGTTCCTCACGGCCTACCCGTCGGGGACCACTCGCCCGTCCACCTCGAGCCTCAACGTGCGGGCCTACACGAACCGAGCGAACCTCGTGACCGTCCCTGTCGGCACGGACGGTCGGGTCCGCATCTACAACAGCACCGGCACGACGAACGTGCTCGCTGACGTCTTGGGCTTCTACAACGCCAACACGACGTCCAACACGGGTCAGGCCGGCAGCCAGTACTACACGGTCACACCGGAGCGGTGGTATGACTCACGCGCCGACGCGGGCGCCATCCCCTCCGGCGACGGAGTGCGACTGTGGGGTGACTACGCCGAGTTCAACTCGATGATCACGGCCTTCGCGGCCAACATCACCGTGCTCCAGGGCAGCATCTCCGGCTATGTCGCTGCAGGCCCCACCGACGCACCCGGCGCTTCTACCGTGAACTACAGCCGCGGCCAGGTCGTCGCGAACATGAGCGTCGTCCCGGTGACCCTCGAAGACGGGTTGCCGACGTTCTACGTGATGAACAAGGGGCCGGGTTCGGTCCAGATCATCGTCGACGTCGTGGGCGTCTACACCGTCGGAGAGGAAGAGGGACTGCGCTTCCGCCCCCTCGCACCGACCCGAATCATGGACACCCGCAGCGGTGTCGGTGGCCCGGTCAAGCCCCTCGGAGCCGGTGAGGCCCGCCAGCAGCTCGCTCCGGCCAGCGTCGCGGGCGACCTCACCTACGCGCTCGTGGCGAATGCAACGGCTGCCGGACCGACGTCGGCGACCTACGTCACCGCCTACAGCAACGACATCGTCAAGCCGGCGGTCAGCAACCTCAACGCCGCCAAGGGTGAGACCGCGGCCAACGCCGCCTTCATCGAGGTCGGCATGGGCAACCTCTTCCGGGTCCACAACGCGGCCGGGAGCACGCCCATGATCATGGACGTGACCGGCACGTTCGAGTACCACACGACGGCTCCGGCCGGCGTGTCCGCCACGGAGCGCGGGGCGCGGGAGCGCGGCACCCAGCGGAGCGCTCCCGACCACGGTGCGGCGCGCCTCTGACGCGAAGGTCCGAACAGATACAGGTATGCCGTCCGCTCGGTGAGCGGACGGCATACCTGTATCTGTCGGCCGAAGCCCGGAGGTCAGCTCTCGAGAGCCGCCTTGCGGGAACCGAGGACCTCGTCGATCAGGCCGTACTCCTTGGCGTCGGCCGCCGAGAGGATCTTGTCGCGCTCGATGTCCTTGCGGACGAGCTCGACGTCGCGGCCGGAGTGCTGAGCGATCGTCTCCTCGAGCCACTCGCGCATGCGCAGCACTTCGTTGGCGTGGATCTCGAGGTCCGAGGCCATGCCGCCCGTGCCCTCGATCGCCGGCTGGTGGATGAGCACTCGCGAGTTCGGCAGGGCATAGCGCTTGCCCGGGGCACCGGCGCCGAGGAGCACCGCTGCGGCCGAGGCAGCCTGACCGATGACGAACGTCTGCACGTCGGGGCGGATGTACTGCATCGTGTCGTAGATCGCGGTCATCGCCGTGAACGAGCCACCGGGGCTGTTGATGTACATGAGGATGTCGCGGTCCGGGTCCTGCGACTCGAGCACGATGAGCTGGGCGATGACGTCGTCGGCGGACGCGTCGTCGACCTGCACGCCGAGGAAGATGATGCGGTCCTCGAAGAGCTTCGTGTAGGGGTCGGTCCGCTTCATGCCGTAGGAGGTGCGCTCCTCGAACTGCGGAAGGATGTAGCGGCTCGTGGGGGTGGTCATGGTCGCGGGCACGTGCAGGCCGCGCTGGGGGTAGTTCGCGTTCATGTCTCTCGTTCTCCTGGTCGCCGGGTCAGTCGGTGACCGGGTTGTCGGACGTCTTGCCGGCCTGGTCCGCACGCGAGAAGACGTGGTCGACGAAGCCGTACTCCTTCGCCTCCGCCGCCGTGAACCAGCGGTCGCGGTCGGAGTCGGCCTCGATCTGCTCCGGCGTCTGCCCCGTGTGCTGGGCGATGAGCTCGGCCATCTGCTTCTTGATGTGGAGGAGCTGCTCGGCCTGGATCTTGATGTCGGAGGCCGTGCCACCGATGCCCCCGGACGGCTGGTGCATCATGACTCGCGCGTGCGGGGTGGCGTAGCGCTTGCCCGGCGTGCCGGCCGACAGCAGGAACTGCCCCATCGAGGCGGCCATGCCCATCGCCACGGTGGCGACGTCGTTGGGGACCCACTGCATCGTGTCGAAGATCGCCATGCCGGCGGTGACCGAACCACCCGGGCTGTTGATGTAGAGCCAGATGTCCTTCTCGGAGTCCTCGGCCGCCAGGAGGAGCATCTGCGCGCAGATCGCGTTGGCGTTGTCGTCGCGGACCTCGGAGCCGAGGAAGATGATCCGCTCCTTGAGGAGTCGGTTGTAGATGCTGTCGTCGAGGCCGAGCTTGTCGCCCGGACCGGCTGCGACGATCTCGTTGCTGCTCACGTTGGTGCTCCTGCCGTCATGGGTTCTGACCTTTCGCTGACCCTAACGCGCAGGTGTGCCGCCGCACTCCCGACCCCGGCCCATGTTCGCCGTGAGCACAAAAGCGCGCGGGTATGCCGGTCAGCTCGCCGGGCGTGCCGGCTCGGCTTCTGCCGTGGTCGCCACGCGAGCGGGCTCGCGCACGGACTCGAGGATGAGCTGGACGAGCAGCGCCATGGTGCCGACGGCGAGGAGGCTGCGGAGCACTCCGACGTGGTCGCCGAGGAAGCCCAGCGCGGGCGGTCCGGCAATGAAGGCGAGGTAGCCGATCGTCGCGACGACGGACATGCGGGCGGGGGCACGCTGCTCGTCGTCGGCACTCGCGCTCATGCCGACGGGGAAGCCGAGGGAGACACCGACGCCCCACACGGCCGCGCCGACGAAGGCCATCCACGAGGCGCCGAAGATGACGAGGAGTGAGCCGATGACGGCGACGACCAAGGTGACTCGAAGCACTGGGACGCGTCCGTAGGTGTCGAGCCAGCGGGTGCCGAGGAGGCGCCCGATCGTCATGAAGGTGAGGAAGGTGGCGAAGGCCAGCACGCCCGCCCAGGCCGGCAGCTCGTGGCCCTCGACGAAGGCGACGGCGAGCCAGTCATTCGCCGTGCCCTCGGTGAAGGCGGCCACGAGGACGACGAGGCCGATGAGGAGGGTGCGCGGCTCGAGCCAGGCGGAGCGCTGCTTCGCGGTGCCGGGCAGAGCGGTCTCGGCATCCCCGGGTACTCGACCCGAGTTCGGGCCGCTCGACCCCGGCTGCGAAATCGGGTCGAGCGCCCCATTGTCGGGTGACCCGATAATGGGGCGGTCAACGGCGGCGTCGGCGGCCTCGATGGACCGCGGCAGGAACTGGCGCATGGCCCAGAAACCCGCTCCGGTGACGAGCAGAGCCGCGCCGACGAGGTGCGGCAGGAGCGGCACCTCGGCCCACGACATCCCCGAGCCGATGAGGGCGGACACGACGGTTCCGCCGCTGAAGGCTGCGTGGAAGTGCGGCATGACCGTCTGGCCCAGGAGCCGCTCGACGGAGGCGCCCTCGAGGTTCATCGCGACGTCCCAGACCCCGATGCCCGAGCCGATGAGGAAGAGGCCGATGCCGACGACGAGTCGGGACTCGGCGACGTCGACCCCGTAGCCGACGACGGTGAAGCCGAGGATCCCGGCGACCATGCCGACGCGGATGGCGTTGACGACGCCGACGCGCTCGGCGATGCGCCCCGTCGAGGGCATGGCGAGCATCGAGCCGGCGGACATCGCGAAGAGCGTCGCACCGAGCTGACCTGCCGTGAGGTCGAGCGTCGTCTTCGCGTCGGCGATGCGCGAGGCCCAGCTCGCGAAGGCCACGCCGGCGAGGGCGAAGACGACGAAGACTGCGGTGCGCGCGGCGACGACGCGCTCGCGGGGCAGTGCGGGGGTGCTCATGTGCGGGATCTCCTGGGGCTCCCCCGTCTCTAGTGCACCGACAGTGCTGCGATTACGACTCTGACGGTGCGGTAGCGGCGGGTGGGAGGTACGAATCGAATCGATTCGATAGTCTGGTCCTCATGACCCCTTCCCGTCAAACGTCGAAGGTCACGCTCAAGGACGTGGCCGCGCGCGCGGGCGTCTCGATCAGCACGGCGTCACTCGTCTTCAGCGGCCGTGGCCCCGTCGCCGACGCGACCGCCGAGCGGGTGCGGCAGGCGGCGACGGACCTGGACTACGCCGGCCCCGACCCCACCGCGAGCGCGCTGCGTCAGGGCCGGTCGGGAGCCGTGGCCGTGGTCGTCGAGGAGCGCCTGCTCCACGCCTTCCGCGACCCCTTCGCCCTCGCCGTCCTCGACGGACTCGCCCAGGAGCTGGACGCCCTGGGGTTGAGCATGCTGCTCGTCGCCGACCACGGCGACGGCGAGAGCAACCCGCTCGCCGCCCACGCCGTCGACGCCGCCGTCTTCCCACTCTGCGGACGTGCCGACAGCAGCCTCGTCGATCACCTCGTCGCCCGCACCATCCCCATCGTCGGGGCCGGGGCGCCGGCGCACGGGTCCGTCGTGCACGTCATGGTCGAGGAGCGGGCGGCCCAGGCTGACGCGGCTCAGCACCTCGTCGACCTCGGGCACGAGCGACTCGCGCACGTCACGATGCCGCTGGCTCCGACCCCTCCCCCAGGTCCGCCGCGCACAGTGAGTCGCGGCGAGATCGCCGATGCGGCCTACGCCGACGCCCGTGAGCGCGCCCTCGGGTTCCTCGACGTCGCCCCCACGGGCACGATCGTGGAGGCCAGCCGGGCCGACGTCGCCGAGGGTGAGGCCGCCGGCCGGCTCCTGCTCGACGTCCCCGCAGCCGAGCGCCCGACCGGCATCGTCGCGCAGTCCGACCTGCTCGCGGCCGGAGTCATCCGGGCCGCAGAGTCCCTGGGACTGCGCGTCCCCGACGACATCTCGGTGACCGGGTTCGACGCGGTCGACCTGCCGTGGCTCGACCACACGCTGACCACGATCGAGCAACCCGGCGAGGCCAAGGGCCGACTCCTCGGCAATCTCACCCGACGCCTCCTGGCCGGCGAGAACCCCTCTGACACACCGTTCCCCGTCACGCTGCGACTCGGCGACACCACAGCACCAGCCCCCCACTGACCGCCGACGACCAAGCCGAGAAACACGTATGCCGTGTGCTCACGCTGAGGTGAGCACACGGCATACGACGTGGTTCTTGAGGCGTCAGGCCTTCGTGGGCTCCTCGGCCGCGTCAGCAGCCTCGTCAGCAGCCTCGGCGTCGGTCTCGACCTCGTCGGCCAGGGCCTCGAGGTCGGCCTCGTCCTCGAGCTCCGGGTCGACGACGTCGGCCTGGGGCACGAGTTCGTTGAGGTCGATCGTGGTTCCGGCGGTGTCGGTGACGACAGCCTTCTCGAGGACGGCCGCGAGCGCCTTGCGACGAGCAACCTCCTGGACCATCGAGGGCACCTGACCCTGCTGGTCGATGGCCTGCGCGAACTGGTTCGGGTCCATGCCGTACTGCTGGGCGCTCATGATGAGGTACTCGATGAGCTCGGGCTGCTCGACCTCGATCTCGAGCTTCTCGGCGAGGGCGTCGAGGAGGAACTGACCCTTGAGCGCCTTGCGTGTGCTCTCACCGACCTCGGCGCGGTGCTCGTCGTCCTCGAGACGACCCTCTCCCTCGAGGTGGCTGTGGACCTCGGCCTCGACGATGCCGTCGGGGACGGCGACCTCGGTCACCTCGAGGAGGTGCTCGAGCACCTTGTCGCGGGCCTGGACGCCCTGCTCGAACTTCTTGGCCTGCTCGGCCTGCTTCGCGACGTCCTCGCGGAGCTCGTCCAGCGTGTCGAACTGCGAGGCGAGCTGGGCGAAGTCGTCGTCGAGCTCGGGGAGCTCGCGGACCTTGACCGACTGGACGGTGACGGTGCACTCGGCAACCTCACCCTCACGGTCGCCACCGGCCAGCGGGGAGGAGAAGCTGCGGCTGTCGCCGGCGGTCGCGCCGAGCACGGCCTCGTCGAGCCCGTCGAGCATGTTGCCCGAGCCGACCTCGTAGGTGACGCCCTCGACGCTGTCGATCTCGTCGCCGTCGATCTCGGCCTTGAGGTCGATGGACAGCACGTCGCCGTCCTCGACCGCACGCTCGACAGCGGTCAGGGTGCCGAAGCGCTGGCGGAGCGACGTGAGGCGCTCCTCGATGTCCTCGTCGGAGGCCTTGACCTCGTCGACCTCAACGGCGATGCCGTCGAGCTCGGGCAGCTCGATCTCGGGACGCACGTCGGTCTCGACGGTGAACTCGAAGTCCTGGCCGTCCTCGAGCGGCACGGCTGTCACGTCGACCTCCGGCTGGCCGATCGCCTTGATGCCCTCGGCGTCGACGGCCTGCGAGAAGAAGCGCGGGAGGGCCTCGTTGACGGCCTCCTGCACGACGGCACCACGGCCGACGCGCTGGTCGATGATGCGAGCGGGAACCTTGCCCTTGCGGAAACCGGGGATCTGGATCTGGGATCCGATCGTCTGGTACGCCGCGTCGAGGTCGGGCTTCAGCTCGTCGAACGGGACCTCGACGATGAGCTTCACCCGGGTCGGGCTGAGGGTCTCGACGGCACTCTTCACTTCAGGCACTCCACACGTGTTGGGATCACTGGATGTTTGCGAGGGGTCTCGCGGATGAGATCAGGATCGGTTGCCGGTCGCCGGCGGAAGGCCAGCGAACAGCGGCGCGTGAGCACACGGCATACCGAAAGAAATCACACTCGCGCCCATGCTAACGGCACCGGGCACGTCCGCCGAATCGCCGCTGTGGGCACCGGCCACCGATCCCCTTCACGATTCGCCACACAACGGCCCACGGCGGGAGTAGCGTCCCGGCAGCGGTCCGAGCGGGCCGCTTCCCCTTAGGAGTCCGCACACATGTCACGACGTCTCATCCGTCCCGCGCTCGGCGTCATCGCGCTCGCAGCGTCCAGTTTCGCAGCGTCCGCTCCCGCCACCGTGGGCGCGTCCGCCGCTCCCTCCCCCGCCGTCGCCGAGTGCGACCCGACGACCGGCGCCACGTCGGCCGCCCGCATCCGCGACGACCACAAACACACCTCCAAGGAGCCCGCGCTCTACAACAAGAGCGAGGCCAACGCCTACGGCGTCCTGCCCAACCGCCCGTTGATGGCCGCGGGTTCGGTGACGATCCCGACCATCTTCCACGTCCTCTCCAAGGAGCCGCTCGACGCGGCCGCCACGACGCGGATGAACACGATGATCGCCGACCAGGTCGACGTCCTCAACGACTCGTTCTCCGGCATCACGGCGCCCGACGCCGCGGACACCCCGTTCCGCTTCGACCTGACGAAGACGACGTGGAATGTCAATCCCGTCTGGAACACGGTCACCCCGGGCAAGGCCGAGCGCGACATGAAGAAGGCGCTCCACGAGGGCGACTCGCGCACGCTCAACGTCTATGTCGCGGACATCGGCGGCGGGCTCCTCGGCTGGGCCTACTTCCCCAAGGGCGTCGACAACAACGGTCGCAACTACATCGACGGCGTCGTCATGCTCGACGAGTCGATGCCGGGCGGCACCGCCGGCAAGTACTCCCTCGGTGACACCCTGACCCACGAGGTCGGCCACTGGCTCATGCTCGACCACACCTTCAACAAGGGCTGCTCGGCGGCCGGTGACTACGTCGCCGACACCCCGCGCGAGGCCCAGCCGCAGTTCGACTGCCCCGAGGGTGCGGACACCTGCACGGCTCCGGGTCTGGACCCGATCCACAACTTCATGGACTACACGCAGGACTCGTGCATGAACATGTTCACGCCGGGTCAGGCCAAGCGCATGAGTGACGCCTGGCAGGAGTTCCGCGACTGACGCGGTTCCCACCAGGAGGGAAAGCAAAAGGTATGCCGCCCGCGCGCGTTGCGTGGGCGGCATACCTTGCGTTCGGAGCGGGTGACGAGAATCGAACTCGCGTAATCAGTTTGGAAGACTGAGGCTCTACCATTGAGCTACACCCGCACGCTCGTCGTGGATGGCGTGGACCGTCCGGCTCGGAGCAGGGGTTAGCCTAGTGGCCGCCTCCGCGGGATCCGAAATCGGGCCTGTCACACGACGTGTCGAGCCCGATCCTCGCGCGGGGACAACCGGGGTATGGCGCAGCTTGGTAGCGCGTCCGCTTTGGGAGCGGAAGGTCGCCAGTTCGAATCTGGCTACCCCGACACAACGCATGGGCCCTGGCGTCGCGCGAAGCGCTTCGCCAGGGCCCATGCGTGAGCGGGGAAGCCTGATGACGGGAGTCGGGCGGCGGGGGTGAGGAACGAACCCGCGCCGCCCGCGGCTCTGGCTACCCCAGCCGGATGACGGGAGTCGGGCGGCGAGGCTGATGAACGAACGCGCTGGTTCCGCGGCTCTGGCTACCCCGAACGGGTCAGCGCGAACTCGGCGATGGTGCGGCCGGCAGCGAGCCCCTTGGCCTCGAAGCCGTCCCGCGGCCGCCACTCGGGCCGCTCCCCCTCGACGACGGTCCAGCCACTGTGGTGGGCGACCTGCTCACGGACGTGATCGGCATACACGGCGTGGTCGGTGGCGAAGCGGAGGACACCGTCCGGCGCGAGTCGATCGGCGAGCAGGGACAGGGTGTGCTGCTGGACGAAGCGGCGCTTGGCGTGCTTGGCCTTCGGCCACGGGTCGGGGAAGAACAGGTGAACTGCCGCCAGGGTGCCCGACGGAACCCGATCGGCGAGAAGGGGAAGCGCGTCGCCGCGCTCGACCCACAGGTTCGTGAGCTCGAGCGGCTCGGCGGCGGCGAGCATCCTGGCGACGCCGGGGACGTGGACCTCGACCGCGATGAGGTCGTGCTCCGGGTGCGCCGCTGCAAAGGCAACGGCTGCCGCACCGTGGCCGGAGCCGATCTCGAGCACCACCGCGGCGGTTCGCCCGAACCACTTCTTGGCGTCGAGCGGCCCCTCCGACGGGATCGCGTGCTTCGGCAGCAGTCGCTCCATGCGTTCGGCGGTCAGTGGGGACGTGCGCCAGCGCGGAGTGAAGGTGCGGACACCCTGCCGCGGGGTGTGGTCGAGGGCCGAACGAGACGAGGACACTGCTCGAGGTTATCCGCACGGACGTTGCGGCGATCACACCACCAACGTCACCCAGATCTCTCATTTGGTCTTGAGGGGGTGCGTGTTGCTGCTAACGTCCCCGGATGGGTGTGGTATCCACCAGATTCGCCATGCCCTTGCGAGCTCGCACCCCACGAAGTGTCGAGACCGTGTCGTAGTGGCCGTCCGCACCGGGACGCGGGGCCCGTCATCCTCAGGAGGGGAACCCCGTGACCGAGCCGGAGACGACTCAGGAGACTCGGCCCCACGACATCCCGTGGTACGCCATCGAGGAGTGGTCTCTCCGCCGCAAGCTCGCGCTCACGCTCGCGATCCCGATGCTCCTGGCGACCGTGCTCGGTGGGCTTCGCGTCACCAACGCCGCCGAGAACGCCTCCACCTACGGCCGTTACGAATCGCGCGCGACCGTCATTCAGCCCGGCGTCCGCATGATCGACGCCGCGTCGGTCGCGGCGGTGGCCAGTCGCCAGAACGACGCCGACGCGCTGGGGACCGCGCGCAGTGGTCTGTCCGACTCGATCACCGCCCTCCAGGCCGCCATGAAGGATGCCGACCTCACGGGCGACGAGCGTCGACTCCTCGGCGAGGCCATCACCGCCGCCGAGGGAATCAGCACGGCGGACGCCGGTGGCGCGAGCGACGCCGCACAGGTCCTGGACCCGCTCCGCACGATCTCGGGGCGTCTGACCACGGTTCTGACCGGTCTGGCCAGTGACGCGTCGGACACCCGCCTGGCAGCCATCAGCGACCTCATCGGTGGCCAGGTCGCCGTGACCGCCCAGCGCGTGCTCACGACGAACGCCGGTGCAAACGTCGACGCCTACGCCGTCGTCCAGGCGATCGGTGAGGAGCGCCGGGCGATCGAGGGCCTGCGAGCCACTCTCGGGCAGGACAACTCGTACGTCGCGGCGCTCGACCAGTCCAACGAGCTGCGCATGCAGAGCTCAACGGGAATCACCGAGGGTCAGGAGCTCCTGGCCATCCGCGACGCGACCAGCACCTATACCAACCTGTCCCGCACCGTGACCAACGACGCCGTCCAGTCCTTGGGTGAGCAGGCCTCTGACGCCAGGGGGTCCGCGATCCGCGACGCGATCGTCATGCTCCTGCTCCTCGCAGCGGCCGTCGCGCTCGGTCTGGCTGTGGCCCGCCTCCTCCTCGAGCCGATCAAGGCCGTGCGTCTCGGTGCGCTCGAGGTCGCCAACGAGCACCTTCCGACCGCGCTGCGCAAGATCCGGGCCGGCGAGGAGCCCGACCCCGTCGAACCACTCCCCGTGCACACCGGCGAAGAGGTCGGCCAGCTCGCTCGGGCCGTCGACGTCCTGCACGGCGAAGCCATCCACCTCGCGACCCAGCAGGCCCGCCTGCGCGAGCAGGTCAGCGCCATGTTCGAGACCCTGTCCCGACGCAGCACGTCCCTCATCAACCAGCAGCTCGGCCTCATCGAGAACCTCGAGCGCGACGAGGACGACCCACGGCGCCTCGAGAGCCTCTTCCGGCTCGACCACCTGGCCGCACGAATCCGACGCAACGGCGAGAGCCTCCTCGTCCTGTCGGGATCCGCACCCCGCGGCGGTGCGGGTCAGGACCTCCCCCTCGCTGATGTCCTGCGGGCCTCGATCTCGGAGGTTCAGGACTACCAGCGAGTGCGGCTCTCCGTCACAGACCTCGTCGTCCGAGCCGGGGCAGCGCCCAACCTCATCCACCTCTTCGCCGAGCTCATCGACAACGCGTTGTCCTACTCCCCGCCGGACAGCCTCGTCACCGTGGCCAGCGTCCGGGGCGTCGACGGGGGCACCCTCGTCGAGGTCATCGACGACGGCCTCGGCATGACGCCGAAGGCGATCGAGGAGGCCAACAAGGCGCTGATCACTGGTGGCGAGGTCACGACCGAGACGGCCCGCCGAATGGGCCTCTACGTCGTCGGTCAGCTGGCCATCCGTCACGACGTCACGGTGCGCATCCGGTCGAACCCCGACAGCGCCGGCACGATCGTCGCCGTCTCCCTGCCCGCCGCCATCCTGGCCGCGGGTCGAGACACCGAACTCAAAACGGACCCGGCCGCACCCGTCGCCGACGAGCCGGCTGACGAGGCGACCTACGCGCCGGTCGCCTCCTTCGAAGAGGCGCAGCGCCAGCGCAACCTCTCGGCCGTGCCGAGTCCGGCTCCCGCGGAACCCGGTGGCCTGACCGGCGTGGCGTCCAGTGCGACGCCCACGACGCTGCCACACGTCCCGGTTGCTCCCCCGGAGGCTCCCGCCGTGACTCCCCCTGCGGCCCAGGCCGGTTCCGGCCTTCCCCGCCGCCAGCCGGGAGCCTCGAACCAACCCGCCAGTGCTGCGGCACCGACCACGCCCGTGGCTCCCCCGCCGGCTGCGGCCACTCCTCCGCGCCCGGCCTGGGCCACGTCTCGACCGACCGAGCCGGTCGCCGAGCCATTCGTCGAGTCGTCCCCCGCGTCGACCGCCGCATCGGTGGAGGCACCCGCCCCCGTCGAGGAGGCACGCCCGTCGTTCGACATCGCCGACCTCGAGCCGGCACCGGTCGAGGAGACGCCGATCTTCGGTCAGATGCAGACGAGCTGGCTGAGCGAGAACGACAACAACACGGACCTGCCGTGGGCCACGCGCGAGATCGACGAGGGCTGGAAGGCCGCCGAGCGCGCCGAAGCAGCCGAGCCGGCCGGCCGGTCCAGCTCGGGCCTGCCCATGCGACGCCCCGGTTCGACACTCGTCCCCGGCCAGGCCGGCACCTCCGGCGGCGCCGCTGCCCGACGCGACCCCGAAGCAATCCGCGCCCACCTCAACCGTCACCTCGCCGGCGTCCGGCGTGGGCGAATGGGCACTGCCGACACCACTGAAGCCAGGACGCCGGTCCATGGCTCGACCCTGCTCGACGAGGAGATGGACCGATCATGAGTGACACCACGCCCGGGGCGGCACGACGCAACCTCGACTGGGTCGTGTCGAAGTTCGTCGACGATGTCGTCGGCGCGACCCACGCGATCCTCGTGTCGGCCGACGGGCTCCTCGTCGCCGGCAGCGCCCGCCTTCCGGGCGACCGCGCCGAGCAGATGGCCGCGGTCTCGTCGGGCCTGGCGAGCCTCGCGACCGGCGCCGCCCAGCTCTTCGACGGCGGGGCGGTGCTCCAGACCGTCATCGAGATGGAGCAGGGCTACCTGCTCCTCATGAGCGTCGGCGACGGCTCGAACCTCGCCGTTCTCACCTCCGGCACCGCGGACATCGGGCAGATCGGCTACGAGATGGCCCTGCTCGTCCAGCGGGTCGGCCCGATGATCCAGGCCGAGGCCCGGGGCACCCGGACCTACTGACGACAAGGGATCCCTGATGGCTCCGCAGCATCGCGACGACGAGGACCATGTGCCCACCGCGGGCATCGTGCGTCCCTATGCCCTGACGTTGGGCCGCACCCGCTCCTCGGTCAACCTCCCCGTTGAGGTGATGATCCAGCAGCTCCCCCTGGCTCGTCGGGCACAGTGGGCCGGACACGACCAGAACGCCCGCATCATCGAGGCCTGCGAGGAACGCACCTCGGTGGCCGAGATCGCCGCGGCGGTCGGGTTGCCCCTCGGTGTCGTCCGGGTCCTCCTCGGTGACCTCATCGAGCAGGGCTACCTCGAGGTGGCCGCCGTGGTCCTCTCCGACTCCTCGACCCTGACCGAACGCAAGGACCTCATCGAAAGGACCCTCCGTGGACTTCGGGCAATCTAGCCAGCCCGCAGGCGCCGCGTCGACCAAGATCGTCGTCGCCGGTGGCTTCGGCGTCGGCAAGACGACACTCGTCGGTGCCGTGTCCGAGATCGTCCCGCTGCGCACGGAGGCGCTCGTGACGAACGAGTCGACCGGTGTCGACGACCTCGCGGCGACGCCGATGAAGTCGACGACGACGGTGGCCATGGACTTCGGCCGTATCACGCTCGGCGAGGACCTCGTGCTCTACCTGTTCGGCACCCCGGGCCAGCGTCGCTTCTGGTTCAT
The DNA here is from genome assembly GCF_000768685.1 of Knoellia subterranea KCTC 19937. GTDB lineage: Bacteria > Actinomycetota > Actinomycetes > Actinomycetales > Dermatophilaceae > Knoellia > Knoellia subterranea. Next base: position 276,615 of record NZ_AVPK01000001.1, read on the forward strand.
GTGGGACGACCTGGTGCGCGGGGCCATCGGTGCCGTGGTGCTCGTCGACACGCAGCGCCTCGACGAGGCCTTCGCTGCGGTCGACTACTTCGAGGCCAAGCAACTGCCGTTCATCGTGGCGATCAACGAGTTCGACGGTGCCCAGAGGTTCCCGGTGGACGAGGTGCGCGAAGCCCTGGCCCTGCCGATTCACACCCCCGTCATGGCCATCGACGCCCGCAACCGCGAGTCCGCCAAGGCCGCGCTGGTGCGGGTCACCGAGTACGCCCTGGACCAGATCATCTCCGGCATCGGCGGTCCGCAGACGTCGGTCGCGCACTACTGACCCAGCGATCCGTCCCGGGCGCCGATCGAGGTGGCCCGGGACCGCACCCGCGTCACGCGGGTGCGCGGGTGCGCGGGTGCGTGAGTGAGGTGTGGGTCAGCCGCGCACGATGACGAAGACGGCGCGGTCGTCTGCCTCGCCCGAACGGGCCTGTGAGACAACGGCATCCGCAACCGAGTCGCCTCGGCGGATCATGGCCTCGGACGCCGCACCGAGCATGCGGTCGGTGCCCTCGGTGAGGTCGTGTCCGCGCGACTCGATGATCCCGTCCGAATAGATCATGAGCGCGTCACCCATGCCGAGGGTGCCCTCGGTGCGGGCAAAACTCACGCCCTGCATGATGCCGAGCACGGGTCCACGGCCGCCCTCGAGGATCTCCCACGTTCCGGTGCCGTAGGAGAAGCGGACCGGTGCGGGGTGGCCGGCGTTGCCGACGGTGAAGTCGCCGGTGTCCAGGTTGATGTCGACGTGGACCGCCGTGGCGAAGCCCTCTTCCCAGCCCTGTCGCACGAGGTAACGGTTGGCCTCACAGAGGAAGGCACCGGGGGTCAGGGAGCCGAGGAGGGCACCGAGCGCGCCCGACAACAAGAGGGACCGCGTGCCGGCCTCCTTGCCCTTGCCACTCACGTCCACGAGGGCCACCTCGAGGTGGCGTCCGTTGTGGGTCAGTTCGGCCACCATGAAGTCGCCGGAGAAGCCCTCGCCGTTGGCCGACCGGACGGCGGACTCTGCGGTCCAGCCGTCGGGGAGCCCGGGGAGTCTGGCGGAACGGGCGATCCGGTCGCGCAGCTCGACGAAGAGGTTCTCCCCGTGGAATCCGGTCGACCCGACGCGCACGCGCGAAGAGGCGACGATGACCATCATGGCCATGAGCGCGAACATCGCCGAGACCATGAGGGTCTCGGCCATCGCCGTGCCCGACAGCCTCGGGATCGTGGCTGCGACCCCGATGCCGATGAGGATGTAGAGCCCCACGAGGTGTCGGTGCGGGAGATAGAGCCCGCTCAACAGGACCAGCGGCGCCAGGGTCACGACCGGGACGCGCGTCGGCCAGCCCATGATCAGCAGGACGAACGCGAGGGCGATGAGCGCAAGGACGACGAAGACGACCCGGTCGCGCCGCGGACCGGCCGCAGGCACGGTTCCCCCCAGCCGTCGCGTGAGGGAGGCGGGGGCCTTCCGCGCGAGGACGCTGACGTCCGTAGCCACCAGCACATCTCCTGTCGTGGGCTGCGCGGTCACACTAACCCACGGGTAGCCACCGGGGGAAGGCCCAGATGGGCCCTCCGTCAGGGCAGGTCAGGCAGTGTTTTGTCCGCCTCGTAGGCGCTCACCATGTCGATCCGGCGCTGGTGGCGCTCCTCCCCCGAGAAGGGGGTGCCGAGGAAGGTCCGCACCATGGCGCGGGCTTCCTCGACCGTGTTCATGCGCCCGCCGATGGAGAGGACCCGGGCGTCGTTGTGCTCGCGGGCGAGCTGGGCGAGCTCCTCGTTGTAGCAGAGCGCGGCGCGCACGCCGGCGACCTTGTTGGCGGCCATCTGCTCACCGTTGCCCGAGCCCCCGAGCACGACGCCGAGCGACTCGGGGTCGGCCGCCACGGCCTCGGCCGCACGCAGGACGAAGACCGGGTAGTCGTCGAGCGGGTCGAGGTCGAACGGCCCGTGGTTGGTCACCTCGTGCCCCTCGGCCTCGAGGAAGGAGATGAGATCGAGCTGGAGGTCGTATGCCGCGTGGTCGCCGCCGATGTGGACGCGCATGTCTCGTCGTGCTCCTGGTGTCGAACGTCAGTGGTGGGTTGAGTTGGCGGGGTCGTTGCCTGTGGTCAGTCGAACTGCGGACCAGCCGTGCGGGTGCGCTTGATCTCGTAGAAGCCGGGCACACCCGCGACGAGACGGCTGCCGTCCCAGAGGTCGAGGGCGGCCTGACCCTTGGGGGCCGGCGTGACGACGGGGCCGAAGAACGCCGCCCCGTCGATGTCGATGGTGGGCGTGCCGACGTCCTCTCCGACCTTGTCGATGACGGCCCGGGTCAGGGCACGCAACTCGTCCTGGACGGCGTCGGACCGGATCTCCTCGACGGTCACGGGTGCAACACCCGCCTCCTCGAATGCCTCCGTGATGATCTGCTCGACGTCCTGCCGACCGCCCGGGTGCAGCCGGTTGCCGATGGCGTCGTAGAGCGGCTTGACGACGGCGTCGCCGTCACGCAGCCGGGCTGCGACGACGGCGCCGCTGAGGTCCTGCTTCGCCGTGAGCATGTCGCGGTACTCGTCCGGGATGTCGCGCGACTCGTTGAGGTAGAAGAGGCTCATCGGCTCCCAGGTGATGTCGAGCTCGCGGTGCGGGGCGACCTCGTCACCGAGCCAACGAGAGGTCATCCAGGCCCAGGGGCACGTGGGGTCGAAGTGGAACGTCACCGGGGTTGCGCTCGTCATGAGCGACATCCTGCCACCCGGGCGCTGACCTGCCCCCGGGGCGTCCTTCCGGGCCCGGGACGCGTGCGAGGATGGCAGGAACTGCGCCGAACACCGGCGCGCCCACCCACCCGAGCTGACCCTGCCACCGAGGAGACCCCTGTGCCCGGCAAGAACCTCACCCGCGTCGAGGCCGAGGAGCGCGCATCGCTCGTCCAGGTCGAGGCGTACTCCGTCGAACTCGACCTCACCACGTCCGAGAAGACGTTCGCAACGACGAGCACCATCACCTTCACCGCCACCGAGGGCGCGTCGACCTTCGTCGACTTCATCGGTGAGTCCGTCGAGAAGGTGACGCTCAACGGCGAGACGCTCGAGACGGCATACGCAGACTCTCGCATTGCGATCAGCGGCCTGGCCGCGCGCAACGAACTGCGCATCGAGGCGACCGGCACCTACATGAACACCGGTGAGGGCCTGCACCGCTTCGTCGACCCCGTCGACAACGAGGTCTACCTCTACAGCCAGTTCGAGGTGCCGGACAGCCGTCGCATGTACCCGGTGTTCGAGCAGCCCGACCTCAAGGCGCGCTTCACGTTCACGGTCACCGCGCCGAGCCACTGGCAGGTGCTCAGCAACTCCCCCACACCGGAGCCGAAGCCGACCGAGCGCGACGGCGTCTCGACCTGGAGCTTCTCCCCGACCGAGCCGATCTCGAGCTACATCACGGCCCTCGTCGCGGGTCCCTACGACGTCGTGCGCGACAGCCTCACGAGCCGTCGTGGTGAGGTGCCGCTCGGCATCTTCTGCCGCAAGTCGCTCACCCAGTTCCTCGACGCGGACAACCTCTTCGACCTCACGAAGAAGGGCTTCGAGTTCTTCGAGGAGGAGTTCGACGAGGAGTACCCCTTCGAGAAGTACGACCAGATCTTCACGCCCGAATACAACATGGGTGCGATGGAGAACGCCGGCTGCGTGACGTTCAACGAGATGTACGTCTTCCGGTCCAAGGTCACCGACGCGATCGTCGAGCGCCGCGCCCTCACCGTCCTGCACGAGCTCGCCCACATGTGGTTCGGCAACCTCGTGACGATGAAGTGGTGGAACGACCTCTGGCTCAACGAGTCGTTCGCCGAATGGGCGTCGACGACCGCGCAGGCCGAGGCCACCGAGTGGACCGAGGCGTGGACGACGTTCGGCACCCACGAGAAGGACTGGGCCTACCGCCAGGACCAGCTGTCCTCCACGCACCCGATCGTCGCGCCGATCCGCGACCTCGAGGACGTCGAGGTCAACTTCGACGGCATCACCTACGCCAAGGGTGCGTCGGTGCTCAAGCAGCTCGTCGCCTACGTCGGACGCGACGCCTTCCGTGACGGACTGCGTGCCTACTTCGCCAAGCACAAGTGGACCAACACGACGCTCTCCGACCTCCTCACCGAGCTCGAGGCCACGTCGGGTCGCGACCTGCACACGTGGAGCAAGGCGTGGCTCGAGACGGCCGGCGTCAACACGCTCCGCCCCGTCGTCGAGGTCGACGACCGCGGCCTGATCTCGAGCGCCGTCATCGAGCAGTCCTACGCCGAGGGCTTCGAGACGATCCGTCCGCACCGCTTGGCGATCGGCCTGTATGCCGTCCGCTCCGGTTCCGAGGGCACGTCCCTCGTCCGCACGGACCGCCTCGAGATCGACCTCACCGGTGAGCGCACCGAGGTGGCCGAGCTCATTGGTCGCGAGCAGCCGGACCTGCTGCTCGTCAACGACGACGACCTCACCTACGCGAAGCTCCGCCTCGACGAGCGCTCGCTCGCCACGGCCCTCGAGCACATCCGCGGCTTCGAGAGCTCGCTGCCGAAGTCGCTCGTCCTCGCCTCGGCATGGGACATGACCCGTGACGCCGAGATGAGTGCGCGCACGTTCACCGACCTCGTCCTCGAGGTGCTGCCGGGCGAGTCGGACTCGACCCTCATCCGCACCCTCCTCGCCCAGCTGTCGACGGCCGTCCACCTCTACACCGCGCCGGAGAACCGCGACGCCACCCGCCGCTCCACCCTCGAGCGTCTGTGGGATGCCGCCAGGGCAGCTGCCCCCGGCAGCGACGCCCAGCTCCAGCTCGTCACCGCGGCAGCCGGCTTCACCACGACCGGTGACGACACGGCATACCTGCGCGGTCTGCTCTCGGGCACCGAGAGCCTCGAGGGTCTCGCGCTCGACACCGACATGCGCTGGACGCTCCTCACCGGTCTCGCCGGCGCCAACGCGCTCGAGGACGGCGAGATCGAGGCCGAGCTGCAGCGTGACGCCACGGCCACCGGCCAGGAGCGCGCAGCCCGGGCCCGCGCGTCGGTGCCGACGGCGGAGGCCAAGGAGGCAGCGTGGAAGGCCGCGGTCACCGACAAGGGCCTGTCGAACTCGATGGTCGACGCCTACGGGCTCGGCTTCGGCCGACTCGGCGACGTCTCGGCACTCGACGGGTTCGTCGGGCGCTACCACGAGGTCCTCGACACGGTGGAGGACAAGGGCTCCATGGCCCTCGTCGAGGCCATCGTCCTCGGCTTCTACCCGCGCGGGCTCGCGTCGTTCGAGCTGCGCGACGCGACCCAGTCGTGGCTCGACACCCACACCGACGCCCACGACGCCCTGCGTCGTCTCGTCTCCGAGAACCGCGACCCGATCACCCGGGCCCTCGCGGCCCAGGAGCGTGACGCCCAGACATGACACCGGCGGACCTCAAGGCATCCCTGCTCACGGCGGAGCGAGTCCAGGACTGGCTGCTCACCGATGGGCTGCGCATCCTCCTCACGATCGCCCTCGCGGTGGTCGTGAGGTGGATGCTGCACCGGCTCATCAAGCGGGTCGTGCGGACCATGGCGGCAAAGTCCGAGACGCGTGAGGCCGAGCAGCTTCGGGACCGCTCGCGGGCCGGTCGCATCCTCGCCGACGCGACGGCCGCCACCCGCGCCCGGCACCAGCAGCGCACGGCCACCCTCGGGTCGCTCCTGCGCAGCATCGTCACGGTCGTCGTCGGACTCATCGCCGTGCTCACCGTGATGTCGACCGTCGGCATCGACCTCGCGCCGATCCTCGCGACGGCGGGTGTCGGTGGTGTGGCACTGGGCTTCGGTGCGCAGAGCGTCGTCAAGGACTTCCTCAGCGGCGTCTTCATGATCCTCGAGGACCAGTACGGCGTCGGTGACGTCATCGACACCGGCGAGGCCATCGGCACCGTGGAGGAAGTGACGCTGCGGGTGACGCGACTGCGCGACGCCAACGGGGTCACGTGGTACATCCGCAACGGCGAGGTCATCCGCATCGGCAACCTGTCGCAGCACCACGCGACGGCGGTCGTCGACGTCCCGGTCTCCTACGACGAGGACGTCGCCCGGGTGACGTCGGTCATCCACGGTGCGGCTGCGGCGATGGCCGAGGACGAGGCGTGGCAGGGACGGCTCCTCGGCACCCCGACCGTCGCCGGCGTCGAGTCGATCACCGGCCAGACGATGACGATCCGCGTCGTCATCGAGTCCTCGCCGAGCGACAAGGTCGACGTGCAGCGCGAGCTGCGACAGCGCATCAAGACCGCCTTCGATGCGGCCGGTGTCAAGGCGCCGCAGGTGGGCCCGTTCGGCTTCGGTGGATTCGGTGGCACGGGACAGGGCGGAGGCAAGGCATGAGTTTCTACGACGAGGTCGGTGGGGCCGAGACGTTCCAGCGGCTCGTCCACGAGTTCTACGTCGGCGTGAAGGCCGATCCGGAGCTGCGGGCGCTCTATCCCGAGGAGGACCTCGGTCCGGCCGAGCGTCGGCTGCGGATGTTCCTCGAGCAGTACTTCGGCGGGCCCAACACCTACAGCCAGGAGCGCGGCCACCCGCGTCTGCGGATGCGGCACGCTCCGTTCCCCGTGACGCTCGACATGCGTGACCGGTGGATGCGGCACATGCTCGCGGCGATGGACACGCTGGAGCTCGACGAGGCCCACGCCGAGGCGATGCGCGACTACTTCATGCGGGCCGCACACATGCTCGTCAACACCGACGACACCCCACACGCGTCCCTCTGATCGACTGCTGCCGGTCGCGCGGGCGAGCGCGAGGCGGTAGGACTGACGGATGACCACTGACCAGGGACTCGTCGACCACGCCCACGAACTCCTGGCCGGCAACGCCTATGTGACGATCGGGAGCATCGACGACGACGGCCGGCCATGGACGTCGCCGGTCTACTTCGCCGCAGACGGTCTCACGGACTTCTATTGGGTCTCCAACGTCGGCTCACGGCACTCGGTCAACGTCGACGCCCGCCCGGACGTGAGCCTCGTCGTCTTCGACTCGACCGTCCCGGCGTACCACGGACGAGCGCTGTATGCCGTCGGCTCGGCTTCCTGGGTCGACGACGCCGAGGTGCCCCACGGGCTGACGGTGTACCCCGGGCCGGAGTCACGAGGCGGCAGCGGTCTCACCGTCGAGGACGTCACGGGCGAGTCGCCCTACCGGCTGTATCGCGCCCGGGCCACCCATGTGTGGGTGCTCTGCCCGCGCGAGCCCCGGCAACCGTGCCCGCGCCATGGCCGCAACGAGGACCACCGCGAGCTCGTCCACGCCTGAACGGACCTACCCCGACTGATGGCGAGTTGGCCGCGAGGGGAGTGCAGCCACGGCGACGAACTCGGGAACTCACAAACAGAACGGACACCGCGGGACACGGGCGGACGGCATACGGAACGATGGGGAGGGTGACCCAGAGCACCACTGACACCTCCGCCCAGAACGTCCCCGACGAGACCGCGGGTCTCCTGCACCCGGCCGACCCCAGCGACGCGCCGTGGTGGCACGACGCCGTGATCTACCAGATCTATCCGCGGTCGTGGGCCGACGGTGACGGCGACGGCGTTGGTGACCTGCCGGGCATCACGTCACGGCTCCCCTACCTGCGCGACCTGGGTGTCGACGCGATCTGGCTGTCCCCGTTCTACGTCTCGCCGATGCACGACGCGGGGTACGACGTCGCGAACTACCGCGACATCGACCCGGTATTCGGCTCGCTCACGGACGCCGACGCCCTCATCGACACCGCCCACGACCTCGGGCTCAAGGTCATCGTCGACCTCGTGCCCAACCACTCGTCGAGCGAGCACGAGTGGTTCCGGGCGGCGCTGGCCGCGGGGCCGGGAAGCCCGGAGCGAGCACGCTATGTCTTCCGCGAGGGCAGGGGCGAGAACGGCGAGGAACCGCCGAACAACTGGCCGTCGGTCTTCGGCGGCGAGGGCTGGACCCGGGTGACCGAGGCCGATGGGTCGCCCGGACAGTGGTACCTGCACATCTTCGACACGACCCAGCCCGACTACGACTGGACGAACCCCGAGGTGGGCGACGAGTTCGCCTCGATCCTCCAGTTCTGGTGCGACCGGGGTGTCGACGGCTTCCGCGTCGACGTCGCGCACGGCCTCGTCAAGGAGGAGGGCCTCCCCGACTGGGACGGTCCGATGCAGATGCTCGACGCGACCGACACGAGCGCCGAGGCCGCCCTGCCGCCCGGTGACGAGGAGTCGGCGCGGATCCACGAGACCGGCGACGGCCCGCGTCCGCCGATGTGGGACCAGGAGGGCGTGCACGACATCTATCGGCGCTGGCGCTCCCTCCTCGACGAACAGCCTTCTCCCGAGCGGATTCTGTGCGCCGAGGCATGGGTCAAGCCGGAGAGTCGGCTGGCTCGCTACGTCCGCAGCGACGAGATGCACCAGGCCTTCAACTTCGACTTCCTCGACACCCACTGGAATGCCGAGAAGTTGCGCGCCGTCATCACGACGTCGTTCCGCGAGAACGACGCCGTGGGTGCGCCGACGACCTGGGTCCTCTCGAACCACGACGTGGTCCGACACGCGTCCCGGCTCGGGCTCGACCAGTCCCTCCCCCGTCCCAACGGGATCGCCGCCGACCAGGCGCAGCCCGACGCCGCCCTCGGCCTGCGGCGGGCACGCGCCGCAACGATGCTCATGCTCGGGCTCCCGGGGAGCAGCTACGTCTATCAGGGCGAGGAGCTGGGGCTGCCCGAGTCGACCGACATGCCGCACGAGTTCCGGCAGGATCCGACCTTCCACCGCACCGAGGGCAAGGAGATCGGACGCGACGGGTGCCGTGTGCCGATGCCGTGGGTGAAGGACGCACCGAGCCTGGGGTTCGGGCCGTCCGACCGCACGTGGCTGCCGCAGCCCGCTTCCTATGGTCCGCTTGCCGTCGATCAGCAGGACGGCGTCGAGGGTTCGACGCTGGAGCTCTATCGCTCCCTGCTGTCGGCGCGGCGGACCGACCGGCTGGGGCTGGGTTCGGCGCAATGGCACAAGCTGTCGGGCGGAGACGTCATCGCCTTCGTCAACGCCTCGGCCGATGGGTCACGCCGCACGCTGGTCGTCGTCAACCTCGGTGCGGATCCGGTGGAGCTGCCCGAGGGAGCGATGGTGACCCACGCGTCGGGCGACCGCGTCGACGACGGACGCGTTCCCACGGATGTCGCCGTCTGGGCGCGGATCTGACCCATGGCGCGCGCAGCCGACTTCGCCTACTTCGACCACGTCGGGCCCATCGCGATGGCCCACCGTGGCGGGGCGGCGTACGGCCCCAACGTCGGTCTCGAGAACACGATGGGCGCCTTCCGCCGCGCCGTCGAACTCGGCTACCGCTACCTCGAGACCGACGTGCACGCGACCGCCGACGGTGAGCTCGTCGCCTTCCACGACACCCGCCTCGACCGGGTCACCGACGTCGAGGGCGCGATCGTCGACCTCCCCTATGCCGCGGTGCGTGAGGCCCGCATCAACGGCACCGATCCCGTCCCGCTCCTCACCGAACTCCTCGAGGAGTTCCCAACGACGAGGCTCAACATCGACATCAAGGCGGATTCCGCGCTCGAACCCACCGTCGAGACCATCCGCCGGCACCACGCCATCGACCGCGTCTGCATCGGCTCGTTCAGCGAGCGTCGGGTGCGCGCCGCCCGGAAGGCGCTCGGGCCCAGGCTCGCCACGGCAGCGGGTCAGGTGGGAACCGGAGCACTGCGTTTCGCCCCGGGGCCGCTCTCCCGGGCGCTCCACACCCCCGCGCCGGTGCTGCAGATCCCCGCCGTGCATCGTCTGCGTGGACGCGAAATCACGCTTGTGACACCGCAATTGGTATCCGTGGCTCACCGTCTGGGCAAGCAGGTGCACGTGTGGTTCCACGAATGGAGCGACGAGTCCGCGCGCGAGATGCACCGCCTCCTCGACCTCGGTGTCGACGGGATCGTCACCGACCACATCGCCACGCTGCGTGAGGTGCTGGCCGAGCGGGGCCATCCGCTGCGTCCCCCGACCTGAGCAGGCCCAGACGCACGCGTCGAACAGGTGCGCCGGTCGCGCGACCGGCGCAGTGATTCGTGACCGGCGTCCGCATGCGAGCGCCGGTCACCATCCTGAGCGCCGGTCGCGCGACCGGCGCAGAAGATGATCTGGCGCCAGCGAGCCGCCGAGGTCAGGTGCGGGTGAGGGCGTGACCGGCCGCCGTGGTGAGCCGCGTCCATCGTCCGCTGCGTGCCAGCGTCGCTTGCGTGCCCGGGGTCAGGAAACCCAGCGCGTATGCCGCGAAGGCCAGGGCCGCAGGCAGCTCCGGTTCTCCGTCGGTCGCCTCCAGGACCCGACCCCACACCTGCGTGCGCAGGGCGGCCACAGCGTGGGCACCGGCACCGTCGGGCGTTCCCGACGCGACCTCGGCGATCCCGTCGGATGCGGTGCGCTGCAACGCTTCTGACGTCACGACCCCCACGGGCTCCCACCCCGAGCGTGGCGGTGACACGGCGGCCCAGGGGACTGTCACGTTCATGGGCGGCACGGGCAACGACGCGCGCTCCCCCGGTCGCGCGACGCGGTCGGACACTGCGGCGAGCGGCACGACGACATCCAGCTCGGCCGGCTCGGCAAGCGCCGAGGTCCGCAGACCGAGGGTCGTCCCCGTCCCCATGAGCCCCGCGCCCGGCAGAACGCAGACCCACGACGCGAGCACCGGCCCGACGGCCTGGAGCCGCACGGCACCGTCGGCATCGAGGGCTCGGGCGCGGGCTGCATACCGGCCAAGATCCTGGAGTGACTCAGAATCGGCGAGAACGAGCTCGGTGACCACAGCGCTCACCGGCGCGACCACCGGAAGGAGACGGGCTCACCGACGTGGACGGCCAGCGCGGCACGGTCCTCGTCGGTCAGCCGCCGAGGTCGGGCGGACGCGAAATCGTAGAGGACGAGGCCCGTCTCGGCGAGGGCATAGACACGTTCGCCGAGAGACTCGGGATCGCGGACGGCATACCCGAGATTGAATCCGGCGCCGTGAACTCCGGTGACCCACATGTCGACCTCGATCGGCTCGGGTCGGTAGGTGAGCGGCGCGACGTACTCGATCTCGTGACGCGACACGATGACGCCGGTGTCGAGCAGTGAACGCTCCTCCCCGAACCACTCGCGGAAGCCGATGACGCGGGCGTCCTCGAGGAGGCGGAGGTACTGCACGTTGTTGACGTGGCCGTAGGCGTCCATGTCCGACCAGCGCAGCGGCACCTGGGTGCGATAGGGCCGTTCGGACGGGGCGGCGGCGGGTGTGTCCTGCGACATGCGCCCAGTGTCTCAGCCCCCGACCGAGTCGCCGAGTGCGCGGTCCCTAGGCTGGTCGGATGTCGCTCTCGTCCTCGACCTTGGCCCGCCTCGACCACATCCTCGCCAGCGGGCAACGGGAGCACCGGCTGCCCTCTGTCGCAGCGGGACTCGTGCGCGGCGGCGAGCTCGTGTGGTCGGGCGCGGTCGGCACCGTCGATGGCCGTGAGGGTGGCCGGCAGGCCGATGCGGACACGCAGTACCGGATGGGGTCGATCACCAAGACGTTCGTCGCGGTGGCCGTGATGCGCCTGCGCGACGAGGGACTGCTGGAGGTGACCGACCGCTTCGGCACACACGTCCCCGGCGGCACCCTGGACGACGTGACGATCGAGCAGCTGCTCTCCCACGCCGGCGGCGTGCAGGCCGAGACGAACAGCGACTGGTGGGAGCGGACGCCGGGCGGTGACTGGGACGCCCTCGTCGCGTCCGGGGTGGGGACGCGCTTCCGCTCCGGCCGCCGCTTCCACTACTCCAACACCGGGTATGCCGCCCTCGGTCGCCTTCTCGAGGTGGTGCGTGATCGGCCCTGGTTCGAGGTGGTGCGCGACGAGCTGCTCGAGCCCCTCGGCATGACGCGAACGACGTTGCGGCCCAACGGTTCTGCTGCCCAAGGACTCGCGGTTCACCCCTTCGCGGACGTGCTGTTGCCCGAGCCCGAGCACGATGCGGGAGCGATGGCTCCGGCCGGGCAGCTGTGGACGACGGTCGACGACCTGGCCCGGTGGGCGGCGTTCCTCGGCGGCCGGGTCGAAGGGCTGTTGTCGGCCGAGACTCTGGCCGAGATGGTCGAGCCGCACCACGTCGTCGACGAGCCGGGGCAGGCCTGGACCGGGGCACACGGACTGGGCTGGCAGGTGTGGAACGTCGCTGGGGCACGTCTCGCCGGGCACGGCGGGTCGATGCCGGGCTTCCTCGCGATGCAGCGCGTCCACCTCGACGCGTCCGGTGGGGACGGCCCGGCGGGTGCGGCCGGAGACGGCGTCGTCCTCTTCACGAACACCACGGCCAGCCCTGCCCTCAAGCATCTGCCGGGCACCCTGCTGCGGACCCTGCGCGAGCTGGAGCCGGCTCCGGTGCAGCCGTGGGTGGCTGCGGGGTCGAGCGACGTGCTCGAGCTCGCCGGCACCTGGCACTGGGGCGCGGCGACCGAGACCGTGCGGTTCGTCGGCGAGCACCTCGTGCTCGGGACGCCGGGGACGGGTCGGGGTTCGCGCTTCGCACGCGTCGGTGACGGATTGGACGAGTGGGTCGGGCTCGACGGCTACTACACGGGCGAGCCGCTGCGGGTGCTGCGGCGCGCTGACGGTTCGGTGTCGTACCTCGACCTCGCGACGTTCCGGTTCACCCGGACGCCCTATGACTCCGACGCCGACGTGCCCGGTGGCGTCGACGAGCACGGCTGGGTTTGAGCGTCATCCACAGGGTGGCGATCCTGCGCTCCCCGTCCACAGGGGCGGCGTCGTTGTCGGGACGCGGGCCTACGGTGGGGACACCATGACGAACGAGATGTATGCCGCCAGCGCGCCGGCCGATGCCGGCGCACCGTCCGATGTGGCCGAGTTCGGCGGAGAGGCGCGGTCGGCCCTCCAGCGCCTCGTCGGGCGGGAGGACGTCGACTTCCGCGACGGGCAACTGGACGCGATCACCGCGTTGGTTCGCGACCGGTCGCGGGTCCTCGTCGTGCAGCGCACCGGGTGGGGCAAGTCGGCGGTCTATTTCGTCGCGACGGCGCTGCGCCGCGCCCAGGGCGCCGGGCCGACGGTGATCATTTCACCGCTCCTTGCCCTCATGCGCGACCAGATCGCGGCGGCGGAGCGCGCCGGCATCCACGCGGTGACGATGAACTCGGCCAACGCGCAGGACTGGGACGACGTGCGTGCGGCGCTGGCCGCCGACTCGGTCGACGTCCTGCTCGTGAGCCCTGAGCGCCTCAACAACCCCCGCTTCCGCGACGAGCAGCTGCCCGACCTGGCCCGTCGGTGTGGCTTGCTCGTCGTCGATGAAGCCCACTGTGTCTCGGACTGGGGTCACGACTTCCGCCCGGACTACCGCCGCATCCGCGACCTGCTCGAGGACCTGCCCGCCGACATCCCCGTGCTCGCGACGACGGCCACGGCCAACCAGCGCGTCGTCACGGACGTCGTGGAGCAGTTGGGTGTCGGTGGGCGTGAAGTGCTCACGGTGCGTGGTGGGCTGGCCCGCGACTCGCTGCGCCTCGGGGTGCTCTCGTCGATGTCGCCGGAGCAGCGGCTCGGTTGGCTGCTGGCCCACCTCGACGAGCTGCCGGGATCCGGCATCGTCTATGCCCTGACCGTGTCTGCTGCCGAGGAGGTCGCGGCGGCTCTCGCCGAGGCAGGTCACCGGGTCGCGTCCTACACAGGACGCACCGACCCCGCGGACCGCGAGCGCCTCGAGGCCCAGCTCCGTGACAACGAGGTCAAGGCCCTCGTCGCGACGTCCGCGCTCGGCATGGGCTTCGACAAGCCCGACCTCGGCTTCGTCGTGCACCTCGGAGCACCCTCGTCACCGGTGGCCTACTACCAGCAGGTCGGTCGTGCCGGTCGTGCGACCGAACGCGCGGACGTCCTGCTCCTCCCCGGCCCGGAGGACAAGGACATCTGGCTCTACTTCGCCTCTGTGTCGATGCCGCGCCAGGAGCAGGCCGACGCGGTCCTCACCGCACTGGCCGAGGCCGGTCGTCCGCTCTCGACTGCCGCCATCGAGACCATCGTCGACGTGCGCCGCACCCGGCTCGAGCTGCTCCTCAAGGTGCTCGACGTCGACGGCGCCGTGACCCGCGTCCAGGGCGGTTGGGCCTCGACCGGCCAGCCGTGGACCTACGACGCCGAGCGCTACGGCCGAGTGGCCCAGTCCCGCAAGGACGAGCAACAGTTGATGATCGACTACGAGCGCACGAGCGAGTGCCGGATGGCCTTCCTCCAGCGCACCCTCGACGACGACACCGCGGTGCCGTGTGGACGATGCGACTCGTGTGCCGGCCCGTGGTACGCGACGGACGTCCCCGACACCGTCGTGGGTGCCGCCCGCCAACGGCTCGCACGCGTGGGTGTGGACCTCGACCCACGCGCGCAGTGGCCCACCGGCATGGACCGGCTCGGCGTTCCCGTCAAGGGCAAGATCTCGCCCGACGAGGCACTCTCCTCCGGCCGCGCCCTGGCGCGGCTCAGCGACCTCGGGTGGGGGCAGCGGCTACGTGAGGTGCTGCGTGAGGATGCGCCCGCGTCCCCCGAGCTCCTCCGCGCCTGTGTCGGAGTGCTGGCCGAATGGGGCTGGTCGCAGCGGCCCGTCGGCATCGTCGCGGCGCCGTCCCGCCGCCACCCGCAGTTGGTCCAGTCGCTCGCGCAGGGCCTGTCCGAGATCGGGCGCCTGCCGTTCCTCGGCACGCTCGACCTGGTCCACGGGGGCCCGACGGGCGAGCCGGGCGGCAACAGCGCGTTCCGGCTCGCCGGGGTCTGGGAGCGGCTCGGCGTCGGCCCGGATCTGGCGTCAGCCCTCGCGCAGTCGCGCGGCCCGGTCCTGCTCGTCGACGACCTTGTCAGCTCACGCTGGACGCTCACCGTCGCAGGTCGCGAACTCCGCCGGGCGGGGGTCGACGAGGTGCTCCCCTTCGCCCTCGCCGTCGACGGCTGAACCGACGGATCCGGCTCCCGAGCCGTTCTGCCCCTCCCGAGGCTCATCGATGAGGCTCCCGATCACGGACCCGGCTCCCGAGCCGACTCTTGCACCGATGGGGGCCGCCTCCGGCGGGGTGAGCCGGACCGTGACGAGCGGCAGGAACGCCTGGACGGACGGACCGATGAGCAGCGCATAGAGCACCGTCCCCACGCCGACGACGCCACCGAGCAGCCAGCCGACGACGAGCACCGACACCTCGAGTGCGGTGCGCACCAACCGGATCGACAGTCCTGTCCTCCGGGCCAGACCGGTCATGAGGCCATCGCGCGGGCCCGGGCCGTACTGGCTGCCGATGTAGAGCGCGCCACCGAGTCCGTTGATGACGATGCCGCCGAGGAGGAAGGTCCAGCGCACCCACATCGCCTCGGGCGCATCGAGCAGCGCGAGCATCACATCGGTGGCGATGCCGATGACGAAGACGTTGGCGACAGTGCCGAGCCCGGGCCACTGGCGCATCGGGATCCACAGGAGCAGCACGAACCCGCCGACGATGATGACGATCGTCCCGAAGCTGAGGTCGACGTGCTGTTGGACGCCGTAGTGGAAGACGTCCCACGGATCGAGCCCGAGCCCGGCGCGGATGAACATCGCCATGGCCGTGCCATAGAGCCACAATCCGATGACGAGCTGCACGAGACGTCGGGCCGTGTGCCCCGCGCGGAGCTGTTGCATGGGGGTCATCGGGAGGAGTTCCACGCGGCGCGAGGCGCCGGTGCGGAGGGCGGCGATCGGACTCATGACTCCAGAGTGCCGCCCAAGTGGCCTCTACATCCATGGCCACTTGTGGGACAGTGGCCCCATGGCCGCACCCTCGCTCACCGCCCGTCGCGCCGCGGAACTCATCGGGACACCGGATCGCGACCGTCCGGCATACCGGTTCGTCGCCGACACGCTTCGGCTCCTCATCGCCGACGGGCGGATCGCCGTCGGGACCCGACTTCCGAGTGAGCGCGACCTCACGGGCGCGCTCGGCCTGAGCCGCACGACGGTGAGCAGCGCGTATGCCGTGCTGCGCGAGAGCGGGTACGTCGCCTCGCGTCGTGGTTCGGGCAGTGTGGCAGCCCTCCCGTCCGGAGTCGTGCGCCGCGACACCGGGCTGCACCTGTCGGCGAACGTGCCCGAGGGGACAATCGACCTCACCTGTGCGGCGCTGCGTGCCCCGGCAGGCATGACCCAGGCCGCCGAGGCCGCGATCGCGGCGGCTCCCGACTACCTGTGCGGGAGCGGGTACGTCCTCCACGGCATCCCCGAGCTTCGCGAGGTCATCGCGGCCCGCTACACGGAGCGGGGGCTGCCGACCAGCGCCGACGAGGTGCTCGTCACGACAGGTGCCGTCGTCGGAACGGCGATCGCCGCGCGTGCCCTGCTCTCCCCCGGCGACCCGGTCGTCATGGAGACGCCGACCTACCCCAACATCTTCCCGACGCTGCGCGAGCTGCGCTCCCGGATCTCGGCCTTCCCCGTCGAGCCGACCGGATGGGACATCGACACCGCGGTCTCGACGGTGCGCGCCTCGGGTGCGCGGGCGGCATACCTGCTCCCTGACTTCCACAACCCGACCGGCAACCTCATGCCCGACGAGCAGCGGGCCACGCTCGCGCGCGCTCTCGGACGGGCGAAGGTGACGGCCATCGTCGACGAGACCGTGGCCGAGCTCGGACTCGACCACGAGGGACCGATGCCCCTGCCGTTCGGTGCGCACCACGCCGACACGGTGTCCGTCGGGAGCGCCTCGAAGTCGCACTGGGGCGGGCTGCGGATCGGCTGGGTGCGAGCATCCGGACCGACGCTGGAACGTCTCGCGGCCGCACGGGTGCCGCTCGACATCGGGGCGCCGGTGATCGACCAGCTCGTGCTTCTGGAGCTGATGAAGCGATCGCCCGGGATCACCGCCGAGCGACGGGCGGGCCTCGTCTCCGCCCGCGACACGCTCACCGGTGCCCTCGAGGTCGAGCTCCCGGAGTTCCGGTTCGTCGTGCCGCGTGGCGGGCTGTGCGTGTGGATCGAGCTGCCCGCGCCGGTCGCGAGCGAGGTGACTCTCGCCGCCGAGGACGCCGGGCTGCTCGTCGCCAGCGGTCCGCGGTTCGCGGCCGCCGGTGGGCTCGACCGGTGGATCCGCATGCCGTACGTGCTTCCGCCTGCGGACCTCGTTGAGGCGGTGTCCCGGCTGGCCGTGGCCTGGCGTGCGGTGAGAGCTGGCGCCACTCCTGCGCGACGGCGGGGTGGGTCGCGACAGGGTCCCCTCGTCGCCTGAGCACCCCGGTTAGGGTGACGCCTGTGAGTGAGCCCCTGGAGCCCCAGACCCGACCGGCATTGTCCGGCCTGCTCGACATCCTCGACCTCGAGGAAGTCGGCCGGGCCGACGTCGAAGTGAGGCCCTCGACCGACTCGGCCGGCGCGGACCCGATGCGGTTCGCGGAGGAGATGACCCTCTTCGTCGGGCAGAGCCAGAAGATGCCGCACGGGCGGGTGTTCGGCGGCCAGGTCCTGGCCCAGGGTGTCATGGCGTGCGGTCGCACCGTCACGAGCGACGACAGCGGAGCACCCCGCCCCATTCACTCTCTGCACGCGTACTTCATGCGCCCGGGAGACGACACCCAGCCCATCACGTTCGCCGTGGAGCGGATGCGCGACGGCCGGTCCTTCTCGACGCGTCGGGCCCACGCCATCCAGAACGGCAAGCCCATCCTGTCGATGAGCTGCTCGTTCCAGGAGCCCGCGGACGGCCTCGACCACCAGGACGAGATGCCTGACGTTCCGGGGCCGGACGGGCTCCAGTCCCTCGCCGACGTCTTCGGCGGGATCGACCACCCGGGGGCGCAACACCTCGCCGAGCGACCGATCGAGCAGCGGCACGTCGAGGGGCAGCTCTTCCTCGCTCCCGGCGACGAGCAGGTCGCCCAGCAGAGTGTGTGGACGCGAGCGGTCGGCACGTTGCCCGAGGACCCGCTCATCCACGCGGCAGTGCTCGCCTACGCCTCCGACTACGCCCTGCTCGAGCCGGTTCTTCGCCGTCACGGACGCCAGTGGATCGGTGGGGGGCTCAACGTGGCGAGCCTCGACCACGCCATGTGGTTCCACCGCCCGGCCCGCGCCGACGACTGGTGGCTCTATGCGCAGCAGTCGCCGTCGGCCCAGGGAGGGCGTGGGCTCGGCATTGGTCGGATGTTCACCCAGGACGGCACCCTTGTCGCGACGGTCGCCCAGGAGGGCATGCTCCGCGTCCGCGACTAGTGGGCACCGCCCGCCGTCGCGGATTCCGCCGGCTCTCCGATCGCGCCGTCGGCGATCTCGAGGACGCGGTCGGCGAGCGAGAGCAGCACCGGGTCGTGTGTTGTGACCACCGTCGTCATCTGCCCCTCCTTGGCGAGGCGCACGATGAGCTCCATGATCTCGCGACCCGTCTCCGAGTCGAGTTGCCCGGTCGGCTCATCGGCGAGCAGGAGCCCGGGCCGCGCCGCGAGCGCTCGGGCAAGGGCCACGCGCTGCTGCTGACCTCCCGAGAGCTGGCCGGGGCGCTGCTTGGCGTGCTTGGCGAGCCCGACGTGGTCGAGCGCCTCGGTGACGCGCGCCTCTCGTTCGGCGGGGTCAACTCCCCTGAGCCGCAACGGAATCTCGACATTCTCGTGCGCATTGAGGATGGGCACCAGGCCGAAGGACTGAAACACATAGGCGACCGTTGTGCGGCGCAGCGCAAGTACGTCGTCGTCGGAGAGAGCCGTGACCTCGACCCCGTCGACGCGGACCGTGCCGGCGTCGGGGCGGTCGAGCCCACCGATGATGTTGAGCAGACTCGTCTTGCCCGACCCCGAACGGCCGCGCACGGCGACGACCTCACCCGTCCCCGCCGTCAGTGAGACCCCACGCAGTGCGTGGACTGCTGTGGGTCCCGACCCGAAGGTCCGCTCCACTCGTGAAACCTCGAGGTATGCCGGCGTGCTCACTGGGCGTCGCCCCTCTCGTTCGCGTCGGGTCGAGGCGCCTCCGGCCAGACGGTGATGTGGTCGCCCTCGAGTTCGATGCGGACCCGGTCGCGCAGCCCGAGTGAGGCCACGAACGCCTTGGGTAGCTGCAGGCGTCCGGCGCGGTCGAGCACTGCGTACTCCTGACTGATGACGAGCTCGCCGCCGTCAGTGTCGCGGGTGACGTGGCGACGCACCTCGGATGCGGTCCGGCCGTCGCGGATGGCGACGGTTCGCGTGACCTGCTCGCTGACGTGCGGGTCGTGGGTGACGACGATGACGGTGGTGCCGAGCTCCTCGTTGGCCCGGCGGATCGCCGAGAACACCTCGTCGCTGCTACGGGAGTCGAGCTCACCCGTGGGTTCGTCGGCGAGGAGGACGACAGGGTTGTTCGCGAGGGCGACACCCAGCGCAACCCGCTGCTGCTGACCGCCCGAGAGCCCGTCGAGCCGACGGTCGGCGCAGTCGGCGACGCCAAGCACCTCGAGGAGTTCGCGGGCACGTGCCTCCCGGTGCCCGCGTGAGGCGAACACCATCGGCAGCTGGATGTTCTCGATGGCGGAGAGATACGGCAGGAGGTTCGCGGTGGCCTGCTGGTAGAGAAAGCCGACCGTTGACCGCCGGTAGCGCAAGCGCTCGGCCCGGCCCATCGTCAGGAGGTCATGCCCCGCCACCCGGGCCGACCCAGCACTCGGCAGGTCGAGACCGCTGAGGATGTTGAGAAGCGTGGACTTGCCCGAGCCGGACGCACCGACGATGGCGACGAGCTCGCCGCGGGCGACCTCGAGGTCGAGCCCCTGCAGGGCCACGACCTCCACTCCTTCGGACGTGAAGATGCGGACGAGTCCGTCGCAGACCACGGCCTGCTCGACGCTCCCCTCGGCATCGACGGCGGCCGCCTGTTGGATCAGGGTCATGCGGACTCTCCTCCACGTAGGTGCTCGCCGAGCGAGGCACGTCGGGTACGAAGGTGCTCGACGACGAGTGCGAGCACGGCCAGAAGGAACGCCGCGCCCGCGGCAGCGGCTCCCACGGACCATCGGGGTGTGAGGGTCGGGCGCGGACCGGTCGTGTAGGCACCGAGGTCGAGCGCGCTCGAGACGAGGACCGGTGCGGCCACGCCGACCGCGGCCCCGACGAGGACGGCCGTGGCGAGGAGCGGCAGCACCTCGACGCCGAGGAGTCGCGCTTCGGCCGCTCGGGGCACGCCCATGGTCCGCAGGCGCAGCAGCAGTTGACGCCGTTCGGGTCGGCTCGCGATGAGCAGGAGCACGACCGCGAGGAAGGCGAGGATGCTCGCGAGCGCGGCGGCGACGGCATACAGGCGGGTCACGAAGGAAGGCAGCGCGCGCGCCGCGCTCTCGTCCACGATCTCTCGCGCCGAGGCGGCACCCGTCTCGAGCTCTCCGAGGGCGGCACGATCGGTGCGGCTCGCTGTCATGAGGTCCGTGCTCGCCTCCGGCGAGGCCCGGACATAGACACTCGTCGGCTGGATGGCCACGCGGTCGGCCAGCTGGTCGAACGGGACGAATCCGGTCGTCACGGTGCGTCCGCCCGTGACCCGGGCGAATCGAGGGTCGACCATGGTCACCGTCGCGGGGACGTGCGTTCCGCCGAGCTCGAGCTCGATCTCGTCACCGACGGAGGCTCCGTCGCTGAGCCACACCGGGATGCGATCGGGCCCGGCGTCGAGCGGGGCCTGGCCCGTGTCGAGCGGCGTCCCGGCGATGACGGACGAGTACTTCGCCGGGTCGAGCGCGATGACCGTCAGCGAGCGGGCTCGCTGCCCCGTCGACACCACGGCGCCGGCAATCTGCGCGTTCGAGTCGATGTGGGCCGGTGCAACTGCCTGCACACCGGGTCGTGACGAGAGCGCGGCGACGTCCTGCGGATCGATCCGCACCGCATCGACGCGCACGTCGGCCCCGACCATGAGGTAGGCGGATTCGGTGCGCTGCTGTCCGATCGTCACGAAGATCGAGGCGAGGACGGTGAGCACGCTCGCGCCGACGACGAGGGCGAGCAGGGGTAGCCCCGAGGTCGTGCTTGACCGTGAGGTCCGAGCCAGCCCGAGGAAGGGCACATAACCCTTGCCCCGCCCGGCCCAGCGCGACAGCGCCCGCAGCGGTGCCGGGAGGAGGCGGAAGACGACCACCGCGGCAGCCGCGGCGACGAGCACGGGTGCGAGAGCGGCATACCAGTCGGTCTGTCCCCCACTGATGACCTCACCGCGCGAGCGGACGGTCACGACCGCGAGGACCGCCAGGGTGATGAGGGCGACCTCCGCGACCACCCGGCGCGCAGCTCGCACGAGATGCGAGGTGCCGACGCGACCGGTCGTGGCGTCCCGGACGTGTCCGAGGGCGAGCACGGCGATGGCGATGGCGGGTGCCGCGACGACGAGACCCACCTGCAGCCACGACGACCACGGGGTGGTCCCGTCGAGGAGCAGGACGGCAAGTCCCGATGCCACAGCGACGCCCGCGACTCCCCACGTCAGTGGGCCGACGAGAGCCACCGTGAGCACATTGCGGGTCGACGCCCCGCGGGCCGTCATCAGCGTGAGCTCGCGCAACTTCCCGGCCGTCGCCACGAGGGCAGTCAGCATGAGGACGATGATCGCCAGGGCGGTGATGCCGGCCGACGCGAACGACGTGA
Source organism: Knoellia subterranea KCTC 19937 (assembly GCF_000768685.1). Taxonomy (GTDB): domain Bacteria; phylum Actinomycetota; class Actinomycetes; order Actinomycetales; family Dermatophilaceae; genus Knoellia; species Knoellia subterranea. Next base: position 298,340 of record NZ_AVPK01000001.1, read on the forward strand.
CGACGCTCGTGCTCGTGAGGGAGCGCAGGTACCGCTGGACCAGGCCTGGGACGTCGGTGATGAGGGTCGGGCGCTCGGGAAGTCGGGTCAGTTCGACGGACGAGGCCAGTCGACCGGTCGCCTTCTCGAGGCGCGTCGCGTCGGCTCGGGTGAGGTCCTCGCGGACGGTGTATCGCCACGTGTGGGTCAGCGCGGACGAGCCCATGGGCGAGAACTCCTGGAGCTGGAAGCCCTGGAGGGTGTCGGTCAGCGCTGGATAGCTCTCGAGCGGAAGGACGAGCGCGCCGCGCCGCACCGAGCCACCCTGCGGCGACGGGATGGCAGCGACGTCGAGCAGCTGCGGCTCGGGTTGCCAGAAGGCGTCCCCGGGATCGCGTGGCCTGAAGGTTCCCGAGACGATGACATGGACGGTGTCGCGCACCCCGCCGGGCAGGGAGTTCACCGCCCCGAGGACGAGAACCTGTCCGACCTTGATGCCGAGGGCACTCGCCACGGCTTCGGACACGCCCACCGGCATGACCCGCGCGCGGCGTCGGACGTTGTCGTCGATGAGCCGGGTGTCGGTCGCCTCCCCCGGGCTCGTCCCCGATGTCCACGTGACGTGCGTGTCCAGTTGGTCCTGGACACGCAGGACGACCTGTTGCGGTTCGGCTGCTGTCCTGACGCCCTCCGGGGCGGCACTGAACGGTTGGCTCTGGGCCGCGAAGGTCGGGGTCCCGACGAGGTCCCGATCGCTGCCCAGGGCCCGACGGACCGCATCGTCGACCATCGTGAAGGGGGCGCCCACGCCACCCCCGGGCCCCTCGCCCCCATCCACGCCCTCGACGAATCCAGCACTCTGCGGCGTGAGCGCGAACGTCAGGTCGCGCTGGCTCTGGGTTGCCGAGCGGAGCTCGTCCCCCAGAGCGCGGTCGTATGCCGTCGACTGCAGTCTCGGTGCCCCCACCAAGTAGACGGCCGCCGTGGCCGCGATGAGGGCGAAGAGGATCGAGGCGAGCCGTTGTCGTCCGGCGCTGCGGCGCAGCACGGTGCCGACGTCCAGGTCGCTTCCTGCGGATGGCGCCTCGCGCCTGCCTCTGCCCTTCCCCGGGTGCAGAATCGCCCCGAACTTCGGGAGGCGGTGCGGTCCCTCGTGACGCCCGGTCATCGGGACTCCCCCATCCTCAACTCGGAGGCGATGTCGCCACCGGTGCGCCGCAGGACGAGCACCCCGAGGAGGCCGAGCACGGCGATGACGACGGCGGCCAGGCCCGCGAGGGCACCCCACGGGATGACGACGAGCACGGACGGAACCTGCGCGTGGCCATCGCCGCCGACGAGGAAGGGCACGACGACCCAGGCCGCGGCCGCGCCCATCGCCACGCCGACGAGCACGGTGAGTCCGACGATGCACACGCGCTCGAGGGTGAGGATGCGTCGGATCCGACCAGGCGGCATACCCAGGGCCAAGAGGATCGCGTTGTCGTGGTGGCGGGCGCGCGCGAGCGACGCGGTCGTGGCGGCGAATCCGACCGCCGCGAGGACGAGTGCGGCCCCCGTGACCAGGAGCATGGCCGCTTGCATGCCAGCGTTGACGGGATTGCTCCGGCGTCCGGCCTCAACATCGTCACGCACGACGAGTGCGGCCGCCAGCACGCCGGCCTCGCGGAGGGCAGTGGCAGCCCGGGGCCCGTCCGTGGGTGCGAGCCACCACTCGCGTGGCACCGGGGCGACGGATGGCCAGGCCAGTTCGGTGCCGGCGTAGCCAGTGGTGGCATAGAACGTCGGCAGGTCGAGCAGGATCGCCCGGGTCGGGTCGGTCGCCGTGGGGATCACGTCGACGAGGGCGTCGACCTTTGCCGGGATGTTGCGCCCGGCGACGGGCAGTCCCAGGGTGCCCCCGACGTCGAGGTCGAGGGCGGACGCGAGGTCACGGGTCATCACGACGGGGACGCTCCTCACGGCGGGCGCCGCGACGCCGTACCTCAGGTCCACGCCCTGCGACCGGTCCGTGAGGAGATCCGTCCCGGGCACCGGCGTCCCGTCCGCACGGACATCCGTGGCCTCCATGCCGAGGACGAGGCCGGGGACGGTGTCGCGCAGGAAATCCGGCAGGGTCATGGTGAAACCAAGGAGGGACACCGGCTCGGCCAGAGCGAGGTCCCCCTGCGGCATCTCGAGCGCAACGGCCCTCGACGTCGACGTGACGGTACCCAGAGGCAGGGACGTGACGTAGCCCCGGGCGTCGCGGACGAGCACCTGCCCGGTGAGCCCGAAGTTGTCGATGCTGAAGCCCTCGAGCGAACCGGCGGTGGCGAGGAACCTCGTGCGGAACGTGAGTTCCTTCGTGCCGGTCGGCAGGGTCACGGCCGTGACGTCAGGGCGCTGGCGGGCCAGCGAGTCGGTGATGGAACTCCACGCCCGGCCGCCCAGCGCGTCCGGACGCAGGCTCATGACTCGACCCGCGGTCGTGGCGTCGACCCCGAGCACCGTGACGTCCGCAACGCTCCGCATCTCCGACGTCTCACGCAGCACGGGCATCGCGCGGTCCGACCCACCGGCGACGCGTTCGGCGAGCGGCCGCCCGAGCGTGCCGTCGACCCGCACCGAAGCGCCAGCCTCGAACGCCGACTGGTCCGCGAGCGCGCGCCCGGCCGTCGCCGAGTGAGCCAGCGCGAGGGCACCCATGGAGACGCAGAGCAGGATGAGCAGGATCGTGCCACCCTGGGCTGCGAGCCGGCGAGAGAGCTGCCACGCGCCCCAGGCGCGGTCGAGCCCGACGTGTCCCACGGACACGCGCTCCACCTGACGGGTCGCGCCGGGCAGGAGCCGCAGGCACAACACGGCCAGCCCCGCGACGACGCACGCCGGCGCCGCGATGGTGAGGGGGTCGACCGTGGTGGACCCGACGACGTCATAGCGACGCAACTGCAGTACGGCGAGCACCCCGATGCCCACGAGGGCAAGGTCGAGACCGCCGCCGGACACCACCTGAAGGACTGCCGGCAGTCGCGAGCCGACACCACCCGCCCCGGCGCTGCCGCCTGCCGAAGCCGCCCGTCCCAATCCGGTGCTCCCCGCGCCCGAGCGCAGGGCGGTGAGAACGATGACGAGCGTCGCGAGCAGGGCCATGGTGGCGAGGGCGATCCACAACCCCGGCTCCCGGACAGCCTCCCCGACCGAGTCACCGGCGAGTGAGACGTCTGCGGCGCGGGCGATGACACGAGTGAGGAAGGGCGCAACGACGACAGCACCGACGGCGCCCAGTCCGACGACGAAGCCCGCGTCGGCCAGGGCCATCGTCACGAGCTGGCCCGTGGACAGTCCGCGGGTGCGCATGAGCCTCGTCTCGTCGGCTCGCAGGCCGACGAGGAGCCGCGCGGCCATGACGAGGGATGAGGCACCGAGGAGGATGAGGAGCACGGTCGGCGTGAGCAGCGAGGCCCGGATGCGCTGGGCCACGACGGTCGCGTCGTCGAGCTGACCGGGCAGGGTCGTCTCGACGCGCGCATTGCTGAAGATCGGCGACGGCGTGGCGGTGGCGCCGGGCTGCGCGTCCCGGTCGTCCCCCACGACCTCCCGCAGGGCGGCCAGCCCTGTCGTCAGCCGGTCGCGGATGTCGCTGATGGAAGTGACCGTCGCGTCGTCGAAACGTGCGCCCGCCCGCCACGTGATCGGACTCGGACCGACGGCTCCGCTCTCGAAGACTCCGTCGGCGAGCACGAACGGTCCGAAGGTCGTGTATTCCGAACGCTGCACGCCCGAGAGACTGAGCGGGTCGTCGATCCAGACGGCGGCGGTCGGGTCGCGAGGGCGATAGGTGCCGACGAGACGGACGACGAGGTCCTTCTCGGACTCGTTGACGAGGCTCGGCAGGGCCAACTCCTCGCCGAGGGTCAGGTCCAGCGCTGCGGCTGCTTCCACGGGCAGGACCACTTCCTGGGCGGATCCCGAGCCAGCGCCCGCCGTGGGCCATGCCCCGGACACGAGGTCCGCGCGGTCGCGCAGTCCGGTCACGTCGGCGACCTGCGCACGTGCCGTCGCATCCGCACCGGTGATGCCGCGGGCCGTCAGGTAGGCGACCCGGCTGATCTCGAGCTCGCCACCGATGGCCTCCATGCGCTGACGCACCGTCCGGTCGGCCTCGGCCAGGGTCCCGGGCCTCACCGACGCCACGACCGTGATGGTGCGGTCGGCCCGATTGCCGCTGGCGAGACTGGTGCGCACGCCCGCGTCCGAGATCGCACCGGAGAGCAGTTGGAGGGTTGCGACCACGATCATCGACATCAACGTGGCGATGACGACGGCGACGACGGCGAGGACGTGGGTGCCCATCCGCCGCCGCAGCAGGGTCAGCAAACCCATCCCCCAACCTCCTCGTCGGTCGCGTGGCAGCCGCCCTGCCGGCCGCCACCCTCGTCAACCTAACGAGGCAGCCCGGCCAGAGGTTGTCTCGCCGACGAAAGAATCCGCTTCGTGACTTTTGCAACCTGTGTGCGCGCCGCGATTCCGCGGATCAGGGAAAGACGAGATCCGGTATGCCGGGTGCGGACACTGTGACCGCGTCCCGACCGAGATCGGCCGAGACCGTCATCCCGCGGTGCGACATGACGAAGGTCTTGCCGTCGTCCTCGACGTGGCAGGTGACGTCGGCGAATCGCGTGGTATCCGTGCCGATCACGGAGCGGCGCAGGGCAATCAGGTCGGTGTACCACCGCAGGAGTGAAGCGTGCGGCTCCGACGAGAGTTCGTCCCACCGCAGCACGCTCGCGTCACGCGTGGCGCGTGACTGCGGGTCCGGGATCTCGTCGGCCGTCCACCCGTGCGCTCCGAACTCGGCGCGACGGCCAGCCCGCACGGCCTCGGCCATGGCCTCGTCGGTGAAGTCGGTGAAGAACTGCCACGGGGCCGACGTCGCGAACTCCTCCCCCATGAACACCATCGGTGTCCCCGGGCCGAGGAGGTAGAGCGCCGCACCGATCGCCTGCCGACCCGGGCTGAGCGTCGCTGAGATCCGGTCGCCGGTGGCCCGGTTGCCCACCTGGTCGTGGGTCTGGAGGTAGGTGACGAGTCGGCGGCCGTCGAGGCTGTCGACGTCGATGGGCTTGCCCCACGCACGACCGCGGAACGTGGACCACCGGCCGTCATGGAGGAATCCCCGGGTGAGGACGTGGGCGAGGACGTCGAGCGGACCACCATCGGGAAGGCTGCGCGTGCCGCCCCCGAAGTCCTCGTAGTAGCCCTGCGTCTCCCCCGTCAGCGCGACGTGCAGCCCGTGGTGCACGTCGTCGGCCCACTGGGCCGTCATGCCGAGCCCACCCTCGGCGGTGGTCGTGACCATTGCGGTGTCGTTGAGGTCGCTCTCCGCGATGAGGTCAAGTGGGCGGCCCAGCGAATCCGCCAGTGCCGCAACGGAATCCGATAGTTCTGCGAGGAGGTGCCGCTCCCCTTCATCGACAAGGGCATGGACGGCGTCGAGGCGCAGGGCGTCGACGTGGAAGTCGCGGAACCAGCGCAGCGCGTTGTCGATGATGAACGCCCGCACCTCGTCCGAACCCGGAGCGTCGAGGTTCACGGCTGGCCCCCACGGGGTCGTGTGAGTCTGCGTGAAGTAGGGCCCGAACCGGCCGAGGTAGTTGCCGCTCGGACCGAGGTGGTTGTAGACGACGTCGAGGCACACCCCGAGCCCGCGTGCGTGGCACGCGTCGACGAATCGCTGGAAGGCGAGCGGACCACCCAGGGCGTCGTGGACGGCATACAGGTCCACACCGTCGTAGCCCCAGCCCCAGCGGCCGGGGATCGCGGCGACGGGCAGGATCTCGACGACGTCGACGCCGAGGTCGACGAGGTAGTCCAGGCGCGCGATCGCGGCATCGAACGTGCCTTCGTCGGTGAAGGTCCCGATGTGGCATTCGTAGACGACACCGCCCAGCGTGCCGGCCCCGTCGCGAGGGCCCCGCCACGTCGCATCGGCCCACTGGTGCGCCGCGACGTCGAACCATCGGCTGGGTCCGTCCACTCCGTGCGGTTGCCACGCACTGCGGGGGTCCGGAAGAGCGGGCGACTCGCCATCGAGGACAAAGGCGTAGTCGAGAACGGGGTATGCCGTCGGGTCCCCTTCCCAGCGCCACCACCCTCGGTCATCGCGCGCCATGGGCTCACGGGCCGGGCTCTCGCCGGGCGCACCGAACTCGATCTCGACCCTGGCGACGTCGGGGGCCCAGACCTCGATCATGACGTCCTCACCAAGAGCGCGACAGGAAGGTCCGAGAGCAGGTCAGCCAACACCGCGTTACCAGAGAAAGTGCGAGTTTGACTGTCCGACAGCACATTTCGCCATTGGCCATGTGGGAGACGGACCGATGCCTGACCGAAACCACCGGCAGCGGCAAGTCGATCGGCCTCGAGCGTCACGAGAGCCAGAACGTCGTCGCCGGCCTGACCACGACTGAAGGCGATGGCGTGCGGCGTGTCGCAGTCGAGGCCCGCGTACGACGTGGTGTCACCGACAAACCACTCGGGGTGCTCGCGACGTAGGCGCAGCGCGGTGGCGGTCACGAGCAACTTCTCGTCGTCGAGGTCGCGTGGAGTCCCGTCGGCATCGAGGCGAGCGAGCCGCTCCGTGCGATCGGCCCAGTCGACCGCGCCACGGTTGTCGGGGTCGACGAGGGTGAGGGCCTGCAGTTCCGCACCCTGATACACGTCGGGCACACCGACAGCGACGAGCTGGAGCAGCTTCTGCCCGAGCACGTTGGCCCGGATCGATTCGGAGTGGTGCGACAGCCAGGTGCCGACGAGCGTCGCAATGGCCCTGTCGGCCACGACGCTTCGAGCGAAGTCCACGACGGCCCCTTCGTACTCGGCGTCGCCATCGATCCAGGCAGTGTGGTCCTTCGCCTCGCGGATCGCCTTGAGGACATAACCCTCGATCCGGTCCGGCGACATGGGCCACGTGCCGATCACGGTCTGCCACACGAGGTACTCAGTCGCCGGGTCCACGCGCGAGGAGCGCTGTGCCGCAACGAGATCCGACGCCTCCCGCACCCACGCAGCCCAGCCGTCGGCATCCTCGGCGAGCGTCATGAGTCTGGCCCTGACGTCCTCGGACCTCTTTGTGTCGTGCGTCGTGAGGGTCGACATCGTCGTGGCCCAGGTCGCCACTTGCCGCGCCTGGAACGCGTGGAACTCGGCCGGGTCGATGGACAGGTGCGCAGGATGCCCACCCACCTCATTGGCGCCGACCATGCGAGCCCAGCGATAGAACGCGGTGTCCTCGATGCCCTTGGCCATGACGGGTCCGCACGTCTGCTGGAACCGCACGACGAAGTCGTCCACCAGGGCGCGATCCGCTCCTTCGGGGACGACACCCTGCGCCAGGGACAGGAGCCGGTCGAGATCGGCATGGGCCGCAGGGCGGAGCTGCGCCCGGGCGCGGTCACCAGCAGCTGTCAGCACCTCGACCTGCTCCGATGGCGCGGGTTCGCCGGGGACGACATAGGCGCGATAGCGGTCCATCGCCACGAGGAGAGCCCTCAGGGCCTCGAGCACGAGGTCGGGGTTCAGCCCGTCATGGATGCGGTGGACGACCAGGCGGAGACGGGTGACCTCGGCGACGAGGACGTCATCGACGACGAGTTCCTTCGATGCGGCAACCACGTCGTCGAGCTCCGCGCGCTCCGCCCGGGCATGCTCCGCCCACAGCTCGTCGAGGACGGCATCCCCACGTGACGAGGTCAGCACCTGTTGCACCCGCAGCAAGGTGTCATATCCGGTGGTCCCGGCACACGGCCACGAGGGAGGCAACTGCTCGTCACCCTCCAGGATCTTCTCCGCGACGACCCACGCCCCGCCGGTCGCTTCGGCCAACCGGGCGAGGTAGCCCTCGGGATCGGCGAGCCCGTCCGGGTGATCGATGCGGAACCCATCGATCGCCCCCTCGCGCCAGAGGTCGAGCAGGAGAGCGTGGGTCGCATCGAAGACATCGTTCTCCTCGACCCGCACGGCGATGAGCGACGTGACGTCGAAGAAGCGGCGGTAGTTCAGGTCCGTGCTCCCGGCCCGCCAGTGCGTGAGCAGGTAGGGCTGCGCCTCGACCAGTTCCGCGATCGGCAGGGTCTCCGTCCCGGGCGCAACGGGGTACTCGTGCCCGTAGTAGCGGAGCACCGTCTCGTCCCCACCTGCGCCACCGTCGCCCGCCATGGTGAGTTCACCCGCGCGCAGCACCTCGTCCAACGACGCACCCAGGACCGGCATGAGCACGCGCCCCCGGCGCCCGTCGGCGAACCACCTGCCCACCGACTCCCACTCGATGTCGAACCAGTGCGCGTGCGGCGATGCCTCACCGTCGCGGAGCAGGGACCACAAGGGGGCGTTGCGCCACGTCTGTTCCGGCACGGTCATGTGGTTGGGGACGACGTCGACGATGATCCCGAGCCCGACGGCATGTGCGGCCGCGACAAGCCGGTCGAACGCCTCCCGACCACCCGCCGCCTCACTCAGCACCGTGTGGTCAACGACGTCGTAGCCGTGCGTCGACCCCGGTGCGGCTTGGAGGATCGGTGACAGATACAGGTGTGAGACACCGAGATTCGCGATGTATGCCGTGCGCTCAGCTGCCGCGTCGAAGCCGAACCCACCGTGGATCTGGAGGCGGTAGGTGGAGGTGGGCACGGCGCGACGCGAGGTGCTCACGAAGACGGGGGCGGACGGCATACGCAATCAGACCTGACGTTCCGAGGTCGCGGCTCCCGTCGGCACGGGCGCGGTCTCGCGCGGAGTCCGCAGGACGACGACCGAGTGGGGGCCGACGGTGATGCCAGATCCGGCTTCGTGCCAGCCGGGGTCGACAACGTCAGCACAGGTGTCGATCTCGATGAGCCACCGCTCGCCCCACTCGGTGGAGGGGATGGTGAAGGCGGCCTCTTCGTCGTCGGCGTTGAAGAAGACGAGGAAGTCGTCGTCGGTGATCATCTGTCCGCGGTTGTCGGGTTCGTGGATGGCACCACCGTTGAGCCACACCATGATTCGCAACGCGTCGCCGGACCAGTCTTCCTCCGCCATGGGTTCGCCGGAGGGCCGGAGCCAATAGATGTCGCCCATCGTCGACTGTCCGCCGTGGTCGGCCGAGCCGGCGAAGAATCGACGCCGCCGGAAGACCGGGTGGTTGCGCCGCAACCGAACGACGGCCTTGGTGAACTCGAGCAGCTCGAGTTGGTCCTCGTCGAGCTGCCAGTCGACCCACGCGGTCTCGTTGTCCTGGCAATAGACGTTGTTGTTGCCGCCCTGGGTGCGCCCGATCTCGTCGCCGTGGCTGATCATGGGAACTCCCTGGGACAGCAGCAGCGTCGTGAGGAAGTTGCGCAGCTGGCGCAGGCGCACCGACCGGATCTCGGGATCATCGGTGGGGCCCTCGACGCCGTGGTTCCACGAGCGGTTGTGACTCTCGCCGTCGAGGCCGTTCTCGCCGTTGGCGGCGTTGTGCTTCTCGTTGTAGGACACGAGGTCGCGCAGGGTGAAGCCGTCGTGCGCCGTGATGAAGTTGATCGACGCGATGGGCTTGCGGCCGCTGTGCTCATAGAGGTCGCTCGACCCGGTGATGCGAGAAGCGAACTCTCCCAACGTTGCCGGCACACCCCGCCAGAAGTCACGGACGGTGTCGCGGTACTGCCCGTTCCACTCGGTCCACATGGGTGGGAAGTTGCCGACCTGGTAGCCGCCATCACCGACGTCCCAGGGCTCGGCGATGAGCTTGACCTGAGAGATGACCGGGTCCTGCTGGATGATGTCGAAGAACGCGGAGAGCTTGTCGACCTCGTGGAACTGACGCGCGAGCGTGGCGGCAAGGTCGAAGCGGAAGCCGTCGACGTGCATCTCGGTGACCCAATAGCGCAGCGAGTCCATGATGAGCTGGAGGACGTGCGGGTTGCGCATGAGCAGGCTGTTGCCCGTGCCGGTGGTGTCGTAATAGTGCTGCTTGGCGGTGTCGACGAGTCGGTAGTAGCTCGCGTTGTCGAGGCCCCGGAAGCAGATCGTCGGACCGAATTCGTTGCCCTCGGCCGTGTGGTTGTAGACGACGTCGAGGATGACCTCGATGTCGGCCTCGTGGAGGGCCTTGACCATCGCCTTGAATTCGGTCACCTGCTGGCCTCGCTCGCCCTGTGCATAGGCGTTGTGCGGAGCGAGGAAGCCGATGGTGTTGTAGCCCCAGTAGTTCGTGAGCCCCTTGGCCTGGAGCGAGGTGTCCTGGACGAACTGGTGCACGGGCATGAGCTCGATGGCGTTGACGCCGAGGCCCTTGAGGTGGTCGATGATCACCGGGTGCCCGATCGCGGCATAGGTCCCGCGGATCTCCTCGGGCAGGTCGGGGTGGGTCATCGTCAGGCCCTTGACGTGCGCCTCGTAGATCACCGTCTCGTGGTAGTCGTGACGCGGCGGCCGGTCGTGGGACCAGTCGAAGTAGGGGTTGATCACGACGCTCAGCATCGTCTTGCCGAGGGAGTCCTCGGTGTTGCGCTGCGTGGGGTCGAGGAAGTCGTAGGCGAAGAGTGCCTGGTCGTTGGTGACCTGCCCCTCGATCGCCTTGGCATAGGGATCGAGCAGGAGCTTGCTCGGGTCGCAGCGGTGCCCGGCCTCCGGGTCGTAGGGGCCGTGGACGCGGTAGCCGTAGCGCTGGCCCGGTTGGAGCCCAGGGATATAGCAGTGCCAGACGAAGTGGTCGATCTCCGGCACCGAGATCCGCGTCTCGACGAGTTCACCGTCCGGCCCGTCGTCGATGAGGCACAGCTCGACGAACTCCGCGACCTCGCTGAAGAGGGCAAAGTTGACGCCACTGCCGTCGTAGGTGGCACCCAGGGGGTATGCCGTTCCGGGCCAGATCTCCATGGCCGCCTTCCAGTTCACGTCGTGGGTCATGACTCCTCACACGGGACGACGGCGGCCCACGTGACGCGAGCGACAGTCATCCGTTGATGCTGCTGGGTAGGGTTCGCGCAGAGATCCAACCTACCGAACCAGACCCCCTCCGGAGGAACCCCCCCCGTGACCGCTCCCCGCACCGCCGTCATCACCGGAGCCGCCCGCGGTATCGGCGCCGCAACCGCCCGTCGGCTTGCCAAGGACGGGTATGCCGTGGCTGTCGTCGACCTCGACGAGTCCGCTTCCGAGGTGGTTGCGTCCTCGATCCGTGAGGCCGGCGGTTCGGCGCTCGGCGTGGGCATCGACGTGTCCGATGCAGAGCAGGTCGAGGCCGGTGTGGCGCGCATCGCCGACGAGCTGGGGGCGCCGGTCGTCCTGGTCAACAACGCCGGAATCATCCGAGACAACCTCATCTTCAGGATGTCCGAGGCCGACTGGGACTCGGTCATGAACGTGCACCTGCGCGGCGCCTTCCTCATGACGAAGGCCTGCCAGGCCCACATGACGGCGGAAAAGTTCGGACGCATCGTCAACCTCTCGTCCTCCTCGGCACAGGGCAACCGCGGGCAGGCGAACTACTCGGCGGCCAAGGCCGGACTCCAGGGCTTCACCAAGACGCTCGCGATCGAGCTCGGCAAGTTCGGCGTGACGGCCAATGCCGTGGCCCCGGGCTTCATCCAGACCGACATGACGGCTGCGACGGCCGAGCGCGTGGGCGTGTCCTTCGAGGACTTCCTGGCGCATGCCGCCTCGCAGACGCCGGTGGGTCGCGTGGGTCAGCCCGACGACATCGCGGCGACGATCTCCTTCCTCTGTTCCGAGGAGGCCGGGTTCGTCTCGGGCCAGGTCATCTACGTGGCGGGCGGTCCGCTCGACTGACCAGCCTGGCTGGGCTGACTCCACCGCCAGCAAACTCTTGACTGATTGGTTAATTAACTACTACGTTAATCACATGCCCGATCAGCTCAGCACCACGTTCGCCGCCCTGGCCGACCCCACGAGGCGCGCCATTCTGGCCCGCCTGTCCACCGGGGACGCCACGGTCGGCGAACTTGCCGAGCCGTTCGACATGTCGCTGCCGGCGATCTCGAAGCACCTCACGGTCCTCGAGAAGGCCGGCCTCGTCACCAAGAGCCGGGATGGGCAGCGGCGCCACTGCCGCATCTCGGTCGCACCCCTCAAGGACGCGACGTCGTGGCTCGAGCTCTACCGCCAGCACTGGGAGCAGCAGTTCGACAACCTCGGCGACTACCTCGCGACCATCCACGAGCCCCCGGCCGACAACGGCACGGGAGCCCACACCCCCCAGGAGTCATCATGACCAGCAGCACCGCCGCCACGGGCGCCCACGAGCGCGCCACCATCACCACCTCCGGCTCGGAGATGGTCATCACCCGCACCTTCCCCGGCACCGCCGACCTCGTCTTCGAGGCCATGACCAACCCCGAGCACATCCGCAAGTGGTGGGGCGCCGGGCACGGCGAGATGACCGTGTGCGACGTCGACCTCCGCGAGGGCGGCGCCTGGCACTTCGCCCAGGTCGCCGGGTCCACGGGCGAGGAGGTCTCGTTCTCCGGTCACTACAAGACGATCGAGCGCCCGGGACGCCTCGTCCACACCGAGAAGTTCGACAACATCGACAGCCCCTATTCCGTCATCGACACGACCTATGTCGAGGAGGACGGCCGCACGACGCTCACCGCGACGATCACGTACGACTCCCCCGAGACCGTCCAGGCCGTCATCGACTCGGGCATGGAGCACGGACTGCAGAGCAGCTACGACGCCATCGACGACGTCCTCGCGGAGCTCGCCGCCTGATCCAGCAGTCGAGAGGAGAGAACACGCCGCCAGCCCACCGGCATACGCGGCGTGTTCTCTCCTCTCGACCGGGCCTGTGGATGACGCCGCGGCGAGATCGCGGAAATTCGGCATGCTCACGGGGTGCACCGAGCCCTCTGCCCGAGTCGCTCGCTGCCGGACCGTTCAGCACGGACCAGGCCCGCGAGCAGGGTCTGCCTGTCTCCCGACTGCGACGTGGGGACCTGACCCATCCCACTCGCGGCGCCCACGTTCTCGAGGTGCCGACGACGCTCGCCTCGCGCGCTCTCGCCTTCGGCGTCGGTATGCCGTCCGCGCGCGCATACTCGCATCTCACCTCCGCGAGGTTGCAGCGTTTCCCCCTCCCCTCCGCCCTCGAGGAGGAGGCCGACTCAGGCCCGCTGCACGTGATGGCTGAGACTTCCGATGGTCGGGTGATGCGAGCGGGGTGCGTGGGGCACCGCGGACTCGAGATTCGTGAGGTGGTCGATGTCGACGGGCTGCGACTGGTGGGCCCGGCCGATACCTGGGTGGACCTCGGCGAACTGCGCCGCGGCCGCCTCACCGTGGACGATCTCGTGGTCGTCGCCGACGCGATCACTGCTGAGCTGGATGCCTCCGCGTCAGCCGCCGTCACGAGTGGCGCACGAACTTCTCCCGGCGTGAGGGCCCTGCACAAAGCTCTTCATCAACGGATTCGTCCCCGCGGCAAGGTGGCGCTTGCGCGGGCCCTCGATCTCACCCGCCCCGGGTCGGGTCACCCATGGAGACACGGGCCCGGCTCATGTTCGTCCGAGCCGGCTTCCCCGAACCGGAAGTGTGCGGCGTCATCACCGACGAGGCAGGCGAATTCCTGGCGCAGGGCGACCTCGTGTGGCGGCGCGAGAGGGTTGTCGCGGAGTACCAAGGAGCGCCCCACGCCGACATCGGCCGCCGGAGCGCCGACACCCAACGCCGCCACCTTCTCGAAGGGCACGGATGGCAGGTGCGCGAGGTCTTCGCCCAGGACGTCTACGTGCGACCACGCCGCATGGCCACAGTCGAGGCCGTCGCACGGATGCTCGACCTCGATCCGGCCACGCTCAGGATCACGTGAGCCCACCCCCTCCGGCGACCCACAGCAGTCGAGAGGAGAGAACACGCCGTCTGCCCCCGGCATACGCGGCGAGTTCTCTCCTCTCGACTAGTTCTGCGCTTCGCTCAGAGGCCCACCTTCTGGGGCCCCCTCGTCACCTCCGCTACGGCCGAGGGCTCCTTCGTCGCCCTCAACCTCCGCTGCGCTTTCCTCAGAGGCCCACCTTCTGGGGCCCCCTCGTCACCTCCGCTACTGCCGAGGGCTCCTTCGTCGCCCTCAACCTCCGCTGCGCTTTCCTCAGAGGCCCAGGTCCCGGCCGATGAGTTCCTTCATGATCTCGTTCGTGCCGGCCCAGATCTTGTTGATGCGGGCGTCACGCCAGGCGCGGGCGACGCGGTACTCGTTCATGTAGCCATAACCACCGTGCAGCTGGACGCACTCGTCGAGGACCTTGCTCTGGATCTCGGCGGCCCACCACTTCGCCTTGGCGGCGTCGACGGCGGTGAGCTTGCCCTCGGCGTGCGCCGCAACGCAGTCGTCGACATAGGCGTGGGTGACCTCGACCATCGTGACGAGCTCGGCGATCTTGAACTTGTTGTGCTGGAACGAACCGATCGGCTGACCGAAGGCCTTGCGCTCCTTGGTGTACTCGATCGTCTCCTCGAGGATCTGACCCGCGTGCGCGACACAGCCGACGGCGTTGCCGAGGCGCTCCTGCGGGAGCTTCTGCATCATCGTGATGAAGCCCATCCCCTCAGGGCCGAGGAGACGGTCTGCGGGGAGGCGGACGTTGTCGAAGAACAGCTCGGACGTGTCGGACTCGGGCTGGCCGACCTTGTCGAGCGGCTGGCCCTTGGTGAAGCCCTCGTCGCCGGCCTCGAGCACGAAGAGCGAGATGCCCTTGGCGCCCTTGGTCGGGTCGGTGCGGGCCGCGACGACGGCGAGGTCGCACTGGTGGCCGTTGGTGATGAACGTCTTGGAGCCGTTGAGGATCCAATCGCCGCTGCCGTCGTCGGCCTTGACCGCCGTCGACTTGAGCGATGCGAGGTCGGAGCCACCGGACGGCTCGGTCATGCCGATCGACATGATCGTCTCGCCCGTGGCAACGCGCGGGAGCCAGCGCGCCTTCTGCTCCTCGGTGCCCATGGCGACCAGGTAGGGGGCCGTGATGTCGGCGTGGATGCCGAAGCACGAGGAGACGGCAACGTTGAACTTCGCGAGCTCCTCGGCGAGGACCGCGTTGAAGCGGTAGTCGTCGATACCGGCGCCGCCGAACTCCTCGGGGATGGTCAGGCCGAAGAAGCCCTGCTTGCCGGCCTCGATCCAGATGTCGCGCGGGATCGTGTGCTCACGGATCATCTCCTCGGCGCGCGGCTTGAGGTGGCGCTCGACGAACTCGCGCACGGAGCTGCGGAAGGCCTCGTGGTCGGCGTCGTAGATGTTGCGGGGCATGGGTTCTCCTCGGCAGAACAGGTCAGAAACACATTCGACTAAGCGCTTGCTTAGTCTCACGGGCCTCAGGCATGCTGTCAACATGTCGGCCACCACAGGGACACCGCTGTCCGAGCAGAGCATCCTCGCGACGCTCGAGGACTCCGGGGACACCGCGGGAGCCACCGCCGTCCGGCTCATGATCGCCGCCGCCGACGCGTTCTCCCAGAAGGGCTTCCACGCCACGACGACGCGCGACATCGCGTCGCGCGCCGGCCTCTCCCCCGCCGGCGTCTACGTCCACTTCTCCTCCAAGGAGGACCTGCTCTTCCAACTGAGCCGTCGCGGACACCAGACCGCGCGCGACCAGCTCGTCGCCGCCGCCGCCCGCGCCGACTCCCCCACGGAGGCCCTCCGCCGGATCATCAGCGGCTTCTCCACCTGGCATGCCGAGCACCACCAGCTGGGCCGGATCGTCCAGTACGAATTCCGCCACCTCACGCCCGAGCACCGCGACACCGTCCTCGCCCTCCGACGTGAGATCGACAAGGTGGTCCGCGACGTCCTCGCCGATGGCGTCGAGTCCGGCGAGTTCGACGTCGAGGACATCTCGGCCACGGCGCTCGCCCTTCTGTCCATGGCGGTCGACGTCGCCCGGTGGTACTCCCCCCAAATCCGGCGCACGCCCGAGGAAATCGGCGAAACCAACGGAGACCTCGCCGTCCGGCTCGTGACCCGAGGCTAGGCTCGGGCACCATGACCGACGCCGAAGGCCATGGTGGCTCGCCCTCGATCGAGCAGCCCGACTACTGGTGGTACCTCGCGCGCACCGACCTGCTCCACGCCGCGCTGAGTGAGTACGCCCAGGGCCGCACGACCGTCCTCGACATCGGCTCGGCGGACGGCCCGAGCGCCGGCTGGCTCCACGACGGCACGCGGCACCTGGCCTCGCTCGACATCGACCCTCGAGGTCTGGGCGCAAACGGTGTCTGCGGTTCGGCCCTGTCGCTCCCCTTCGCGGACGCGAGTTTCGACATGGTGTCCGCCTTCGACGTCATCGAGCACTGCGACCCGGAGGCCGACGCGCTCGACGAGGTGGCCCGCGTCCTCCAGCCAGGCGGAGCGTTCCTCATGGCGGTGCCGGCCTACCAGTGGGCATGGACCGACTTCGACGTCGCCAACGGCCATTTCCGCCGCTACACCAAGCGTCGGGCCGTCGCTGCGGTCGAGCGCGCGGGGTTCCGGGTCGACCGAGCGACCTACGCGTTCACGTCGGTCTTCCCCGGTTTCGTCGTCGAGCGCGCAGCGCGGCGGCTCAAGGAGCGCAAGCACACGACCGCCGTCGACGTCGTCGAGGTCCCCCAGGTCTCGGCCCCCCTCCACCACGCACTGCTCGGCGCCACGAAGGTCGACGAGGCCGTGCTGCGTCGAGGGCTCAACCTGCCCTTCGGGAGCTCGGTCTTCCTCGCCGCGACGAAGCGCAGCTGAACGACGGGTCGCCGGTCACCACTCGCCTGCCGCCACCGGCTCCAGCTGGCGGACGATGTCGGCCACGACCTCGTATGCCGTGTGGTCCGAGACGTCGGGGAGCGTCCAGATGACGTGGTCGAGACCGACTTCCGCGAGCCGCCCGTAATGGTCTATGGCTTCGTCGACCGTCCAGATCCGGTTGCCCCGCGGTGACGTGCCGCCCGTGCGCGACACGAGGAGCCGGGACAGGGCGGTCACCTCGATGTCGCGGGGGTCGCGGCCGAGGTCATCGCAGTGGCCACGCAGGATCGCCAACCGAGCCGCCATGGCGTCAGGGCCAGCATCGAAGAGGCTGCACGCATCCGCGTACTTCGCGAAAAGTCGAAGGGTTTTCTTCGGCCCACTCCCCCCGATGAGGATCGGTGTGCGCCGCAAAGGTGCGGGCACGTTGAGGGGACGCTCAAGCGTGAAATGCGTTCCGGCATAACGGGATTCGTCACCATCGAACATCTGGCGACAGATGTGCAACGACTCCTCGAGCCGCTCGAAACGCTCCTTGAGCGGCGGGAAGGGGACGCCCAGGCCGAGGTGCTCCTCCTCGTTCCAGGCGGCGCCGATGCCGAGCCAGGCGCGGCCGCCCGACAGGACATCGAGGGTCGTGACCGTCTTGGCGAGCAGGCCGGGGTGCCGATAGGTCACGCCGGTGGCGAGGGTCCCGAGTTCGATGCGCTCGGTGGCCGCGGCGGCGAAGGCCAGCGCGGTGTAGCCCTCGAGCATGTCCATCTCGGGTGGCCCGTGTTGGTGGATCTGGAAGAAGTGATCCATGACCCAGAGCGAGGACAGACCTGCCGCCTCTGCATCCTGTGCCGCTCTCTTGAAGGTGGGGCCGATCGCGGACGCGCCGCCCGGCCAGGTGAACTTGGATATCTGGAGTCCGCATCGCACGTGGTGATCCTGCGCAGGTTTCGCATCGGGGAGCAAGCACAATTGCCGGGTGCGAGTCTTTGCTGCGATCGTCCCGCCCGACGTTCCCCATGAGCATCTGTCCGACTTCATCGAACCGCGTCTCGAGGTCGAGTCGAGTCTGCGGTGGACGCCCGCTCACCTGTGGCACATCACGCTCGCGTTCATGGCCGACGTCGCAGAGCACGGCGTCGACGACGTCATCGATGCCGTCGCGGGCGTGGCGAACGATCAGGCACCCGTCCCGTTGCGGCTCAGCGGCGCTGGCGTGTTCCCCAACCCGGCGGAAGCGCGGGTCGTGTGGATGGACGTGCAGTCGGACGCGCCCGATGGGTTGGAACGGTTGACGGGCCTCGCCCTGCACACACGCACCGCAGTGGGGCGGGTCGGCGCCTCACCGGCGGGCGGCGAGTACCGCCCGCACCTGACGTTGGCACGGGCGCGGCGCCCCTTCGAGGCGACCGCGTGGCTGCGCGTCATGGACACGTATGCCGGCCCGTCCTGGCTCGCGGACGAGGTCACCGTCTTCGTCTCGCACCGGGGAGAAGGAAGGGGCAGACCGCACTACGAAGCCGTGGCGGTCTGCCCCTTGGGACCCTCGTTCGAGGACGTCAGTCTCGGGTGAGCTTGCGGTAGGTGACGCGGTGCGGGCGCGCCGCCTCCTCGCCGAGACGCTCGATCTTGTTGGCCTCGTAGGCCTCGAAGTTGCCCTCGAACCAGTACCAGGCGGCCGGGTTCTCCTCGGTGCCCTCGTAGGCGAGGATGTGGGTCGCGACCCGGTCGAGGAACCACCGGTCGTGGCTGATGACCACGGCGCAGCCCGGGAACTCGAGCAGGGCGTTCTCGAGGGAACCGAGGGTCTCGACGTCGAGGTCGTTGGTCGGCTCGTCGAGGAGGAGCAGGTTGCCGCCCTCCTTGAGGGTCAGGGCAAGGTTGAGGCGGTTGCGCTCTCCACCGGAGAGGACGCCCGCCTTCTTCTGCTGGTCCGGGCCCTTGAAGCCGAACTGCGACACGTAGGCGCGGGACGGGATCTCGACCTGACCGACCTGGATGAAGTCGTGGCCGCCGGAGACGGTCTCCCAGAGGTTCTTGTTGGGGTCGAGGCCACCACGGCTCTGGTCGACGTAGGAGATCTTGACGGTCTCACCGATGTCGACGGTGCCGCCATCGGCCGGCTCGAGCCCGACGATGGTCTTGAACAGCGTCGTCTTGCCGACACCGTTCGGGCCGATGACACCGACGATGCCGTTGCGCGGCAACGAGAACGACAGGTTGTCGATGAGGACGCGGTCGCCGAAGCCCTTCTTGAGGTTCGTGACCTCGATGACCTTGCTGCCCAGGCGCGGGCCGGGCGGGATCTGGATCTCCTCGAAGTCGAGCTTGCGCGTGCGGTCCGCCTCGGCGGCCATCTCCTCATAGCGGGCGAGGCGAGCCTTGCTCTTCGTCTGGCGGGCCTTGGCGTTGGAGCGCACCCACTCGAGCTCCTCCTTGAGGCGCTTGGCGAGCTTGGCGTCCTTCTTGCCCTGGACCTCGAGTCGGGCCTGCTTCTTCTCGAGGTAGGTCGAATAGTTGCCCTCGTAGGGGTAGGCGCGACCGCGGTCGAGCTCGAGGATCCAGCCGGCGACGTTGTCCATGAAGTAGCGGTCGTGCGTCACGGCGACGACAGCGCCGGGGTAGCTCGCGAGGTGCTGCTCGAGCCAGAGGACCGACTCGGCGTCGAGGTGGTTCGTCGGCTCGTCAAGGAGCAGGAGGTCCGGCTTCTGGAGAAGGAGCTTGCAGAGGGCGACACGACGGCGCTCACCACCGGAGAGGACGGTGACGTCGGCGTCCGGCGGAGGGCAGCGCAGGGCGTCCATCGCCTGCTCGAGCTGGGAGTCGAGGTCCCAGGCGTCGGCAGCATCGATGTCTTCCTGGAGCTTGCCCATCTCGGCCATGAGCGCGTCGAAGTCGGCGTCGGGCTCACCCATCTCCTCGGAGATGGCGTTGTAGCGGTCGAGCTTGGCCTTGATCTCACCCGCGCCCTCCTCGACGTTGCCGAGGACCGTCTTCTCCTCGTTGAGCTCCGGCTCCTGCATGAGGATGCCGACGCTGTAGCCCGGGGTCAGCCGCGCCTCACCGTTCGACGGCTGGTCGAGACCGGCCATGATCTTGAGGACGGACGACTTGCCAGCACCGTTGGGTCCCACGACGCCGATCTTGGCGCCGGGCAGGAACGAGAGCGTGACGTCATCGAGGATGACCTTGTCGCCATGCGCCTTGCGGGCGCGCGACATGACATAGATGAACTCGGGCATGGGGCAAAGGCTATCGACTGCCCGCCCCATCCCCGAATCCACCACGGTCAGGCCGCCGACTCCTCCGCCAGCGGGCCGGTGCTCGACAGGATCTCGCCCGTCTCGGGATCGACGGTCTCGTAGTCGACGCGCTCCGGGTCCGCGAACGCCTCCGCCTCTGCCTGCATCGTGTCGATGGCGTCATCGACACGATCGCCGTCGCCCCACGAGGGGCGTGAGACCTTCTCGAAGGCGGCCTGCCCCCAGGATAGGTCGTGGCCCACACCGTTGGCGCTGATGCTGACCGAGTAGCGGTAGGTGCCGTCCTCCTGCTTGTTCTCCCGGGAGGAGAGCCGGCCGGTCACGACGACGGGCTGCCCCTTTTCGATGGACTTCAGCACGTTGGCCCCGAGGCGGCCCCAGGCATAGACGCTGAACCACGACGTTTCGCCGTCCTCATAGGTCCCCGGCGCGCCCTGAACCTGGCGACGGGGTGTCGACGCCACTCGGAACGTCGCGAACGGCGTGCCGGCACGATTCGACACCTTCATCTCCGGGTCGCTCGCGACCCGGCCCTGCACCGTGATGATGCTTTCCTGCATGACTGGTCCTTCACTGGTCGGGCTCCGCGAGTGCGGTGCGTTGCGACCAGCGTCGACAAGCCGCCGACCTGCGACAACGGGTGCGGGCCAATCTGTGGACAAACCCGACCGTCAGCGCGGACTGTGGACGGCCAGCCGTGCTCACGAGCCGCCCAACCGTCACGCACGGTGCGGGAACGCGTCAGACCGTCGCAGCCGATTCGAGGTGTTGGCGCGTCTGGCGGTGCCGGTCGAGGATGCCGGAGACCGGAGCGAGGATGCGCTCATCGGCCACGGTCGCGATGGACTCACGGAGCCGACGGTCGACCACCGCACCCCGGCGACGCGCACCGATGCCTGCCAGATACCGCGAGACCAGCGCGAGCAACAGGCCCGCCAGGACGCCGCCGACCAGCAGGACGAAGGGCCAAGGCAGCGGCCCCCACATCGGCGTCTCGATGCTCGGGAACTGCAGCCATCCCAGGACCCACAGCAGGACGAACCACAGCGCCCCGGAGAGCACCGCGAGTCCGAGCAGGATCTGGATGATGCCGACGACGCGCCACCACACGGGCGTTCGCGACCGCAAGGACGTGCCGATGACGGCCTGGTCGAGCGCGTCGGTCAGCTCGTGACTGGAGGGCGCGGCCGCCTCGTCGATGGCGTCGCCCCACGGGGTCGGCAACGAGGCTCCGGCCCGGTCGGCCAGTTGCCGGGTCGCCAGATCGACCGCCGCCCGGGCAGCCGGTGTGGCCGGAGGCAGGGAGGAACGACCGAGGACGGACCGCACGTCCGCCTGGGTCACGGATGCCGTCACGCCTCCGCCGTCGAGGCGCAGTCGGCGCAACGGCTTGGGCTTGAATCGCTGCACCCAGCGGGTCAGGGGCCAGCCGGTGTGGGTGACCGCCTGCATGACGTAGTCGCGTTCCACCGCGCGCACCACCGTCGGGACACCCGCTGCGCGTGCCAGGGCGTCGACGAGGTCGCCCTCGCCCGAGGCCTTGATGGTGGGTTCGGTGTCGGCGACTGCCGGTCGCAGAGCGGCGGCCGACTGCCGCACGTCGGCGGCCAGTCGCGTCCGTGCGGCGTTGGCCCCCGCCACGGCGTTGCTGAGCCGCTGACCCAACACGTCCAGTCCGCGACCCGTCCGCACCGATGTCGGGATGACGGTCGCCTTCCGGAGGCCATCGCGCGCCATGAGTCGTTGGAGGTCCTCGACGCAGCGCTGCACGTCGTCCTCGGGGAGGCGGTCGACCTGGTTGAGGACGACCAGGGTCACGGCGTCGTGCGTCGCGAGCGCCGCGACGTAGTCGTCGTGGAGCCGCGCGTCGGCATACTTCTGCGGGTCCGTGACCCACACGAACACGTCGACGAGTTCGAGAACCCGCTCCGCCTCCGCGCGGTTCGAGGACTCCCGCGAGTCGAAGTCCGGCAGGTCGAGCAGCACGAGCCCGTCGAGGGACCCGACGGTCCCCTCGCGAGCCGAGCCGCCTTCTTGTGTCACGTGGTGGCGCGCCGTGACGCCGAGCCAGTCGAGCAGCGGGCCGGCTTCCTCGTCTCCCCACACACCGGCCGTGGGTGTCGACGTCGTCGGTCGACGCGCCCCCACCGTTGCCACGTCGGCACCGACGAGGGTGTTGAAGAGAGAGGACTTGCCACTCCCGGTCGCACCGGCGAGGGCGACGACCGTGTGCCCACCGACGAGGGCGGTGCGCTCGGCGACCTTGGTCACGAGAGTGCGGGCACGGGCAACAGGTGCCTCGGGCAGCTCCGAGCCGCCGGATTCCAGGGCGGACTCGAGCGCTCCCGACGCAGCCGTCAGCGCTTCGGCGGACACGGCCTTGACCTTGGCCGAGCCCATCTTGAGTGGACTCATGCGGACACCTCACGCACACGCGCCGCAGCCGCATGCAAGGCGGCCGACTGCTCGGCGGTGTCGCCCACGGAGGCGACCGCTGCGGCATACCTCTGCTCTTCGGTTCCGTAGAGCTCGGTGACGCGGGAGAGCAGGCCCTGACGCGCCTTCGCGGCCATCTCCCGGACGGCCTGGTCTCCGAAGATGGCCTCGAGGACTCGCTGAGCGAGGACCGAAGTACCGCCGGCGATGCCGACCTCGGCGCCCGTGAGTCCGCCGGTTGCGGCGAACGAGACGAGCATGAGGAAGAGACCGATGGCATTGACTCCGTATGCCGCGATGCGGGCGTTCGTGCGCCGGTTGCCGCCCTCGCTGCGGACGATGTCGAACACCTCCCCCTGCCACTGGCGGACCAGTGCTTCGACGCGCGGGTTGAAGTCCGAGGACGGCTTGCTCAACTCCGGGTGGGCAGCGAGCAGGGCTTCACCGCCCGGGAGCCGGCGCCACTCGCGGGCCGTGTCGGCGGACGCGGCCGTGGCATGCGAGACGAGGAGGTTGGCCACGCCCGACTGGAGAGCCTCCCCCAGGTCCTCGGCGGGCACCGCCTGACCCTTGATGGCGGCAGTGATGCGGTCGCGCCACTTGGAGAGGGTGGACTCGACCTGCCGGAAGAACTCGCCCGTGCCGACGAACTCCTGCCACCGGGCCAGCACCTCTCCGCGCAGGAGGGTTCCGTCGGTCATGCCGTCCTTGACGCCCTGAGTCGCACGTCCGTAGTTGCCGTCGGCGGCTGCGGTGAGCGCCTCGGCCGCCGACGCCTGCTCGTCGGACGCCTCGGCCAGGCTTGCGGTGCGCCCGGAGAGCGAACCCATGGCTCCCTTGAGGGTCTGACTGACGACCACGGAGCGCGCCCGCGCGTCGCCTGCGAGAGCGTCGAGCCAGGCCTTGAGTCGACCCATCGCCTCTGCCGGGAGGAACCCCTCGGGCGTCAGTGTGGTCTCGGGGACGGTGAAGATCGGGGCCGTCGGCAAACCCTGCTCGCGCAACATGCCGGCCAGGTGCGGCCGGATCTCGTCGATGGCCTCGGGCGCAATGCGGTCCAGGACGATGGCAACGGCGGTGCCGCGATCGGCCGCGGTGCGCAGGAGATCCCACGGCACGGCGTCGGCATAGCGGGCGGCTGTCGTGACGAAGAGCCAGAGGTCAGCAGCGGAGAGCAGCTGCCCGGCGAGTTCACGGTTGGCCTGGACCACCGAGTCGATGTCGGGGGCATCGAGCAGAGCCATCCCCGAGGGAAGGGATGTCGAGTCGACGAGTCGCACGGTCCCCGGCTGCGACTCCTCCCCCGGTCCCCCGGTCACCCGCGCGAGGCTCGGCAGGATGCGCTGGTCCGCGAACCACTTGCGATCCTCGGGGTGGTGCACGAGCACGGGGCTCGTCGTCGTGGGGCGAAGCACTCCGGAGCGGCTGACCTGAGCACCGACGATGGAATTGACCAGCGTCGACTTGCCTGCGCCCGTCGAGCCGCCCACTACCGCGAGCAATGGCGCGTCGATCGATCGCAGTCGCGGAAGGACGTAGTCGTCCAGCTGCTGGAGGAGTTCTCGGCGTTGCGCCAGCCCGTCGGCCTGTCCCGGGGTGGTCAACGGGAGGACCGAGGCCTCGACCGCGTCACGAAGTCCGGTCACGGCCTCGACAAGCACGCTCGTCTCGGTCGCCTCGGAGGTTTTCACTCGCTCAGCCTAACGAAATGGCGCCCGCTCGCTCGCCGACGTGCCGAGCGGCCGCGGCACGATTCGCCACATGAGACGCCCTCGGTCGGACACTCACTAGACTCCCTTGTCGACCAGCCCCCGTAGCTCAGCCGGATAGAGCAAGTCACTTCTAATGTCTAGGTCGCAGGTTCGAGTCCTGCCGGGGGCGCAAATGCTGCCGAGCGTGCGAGGCAGCATTGCGACCCCGGCAGAAGTAACAGGCGCTTCGAACGAAGTGAGAGCGCCGGCGGGGGCGCGCGCGAACGCGCGACGCGAAGCGAGCGCGTTGCGAGCCGGTATGCCGTCCGCCCGCCTTCGCGGAGGTCCTCACCGTCCCGACGTGGTCGCGTTCCGACGGCAGAAGTCACGGATCGCAGCGTTGACCAACTCGGGTTGTTCGAGAGGACTCATGTGCCCGGCACCGGGGATCACGACGAGCTCGGAGTCCTCGATGCCGTCGGCGAACTGGTCGGCGACCCACAGTGGCGACCGGGCGTCCAGCTCACCCCAGATGAGCAGGGTCGGCACGGTGATGTGCGGAAGCAGCCCGCTGAGGTCCGTCCCGGCCATGATGCCGAGTTCGAGAGCCAGAGTCTCGGGCCGCACGTCCCTCGCCATCGCCTCCATGAGAGCCACCACCTCGGCCGTCGGTTCCGACCCGAACAGCCCCGGCAGCGTGGGATCGAACTCCTCGGCCGGCGCCGCCAACTGGGCCTGAACCCCCTCGACGCGGGCACGGACCTCGGCGGCGGGCAGGGAACCGGACCACCCGGCATACGAATCAATGAGCACGAGGGTGGCGACCACGTCGGGGTGACGTCGATAGGTCTCGAGGATGACGGTGCCGCCCCAGGAGAGGCCGGCAAGGTGTGCCGGACCAAGGCCCACAGCGCGCACCACGTCGGCGAGCGCGTCCGCGAAGTCGGCCAGCGCGAACCCCGCTGGCACCGGCGCCGAGGCGCGGACTCCGGGTTCGTCCCATGCGACGACGGTGAAGTCGTCACGCAGGCCGGCGAATTGCGGTCCCCAGCTGCGGGAGTCGAGGGCGGCGCCGTGCGCGAAGACGATCGGCGCTCCGGTGCCTTCGCGCTCGAAGGCGACCTCCAGATCCGAGCCTTCGACCGTCCGGTCCACGACGATGCGCTCCATGCTGGCGAACCTACTCGCCAACCGGTGCCGGTCCCCGCTGCGGAAGTGGGATGACATGATCGGGACATGTCCGTCGTGATCCGCACCACACAGGTGATCGACGATCCCCGATTCCTCGACCTGCTCGATGCGGGCGAGCGCGAGCGTGCCGAACGGCGCTCCGACCCACACCCCTTCATCACCGCGCACGCCCTGCTGCGGCGGCTCGTGGCGGACGAGACCGGCGTCGATCCCCGCAGCCTCGACTTCGAGAAGCGCTGCGCGACCTGTGGCACGGACCGACACGGCAAGCCGCACGTGGTGGGCATGCGCGATATCCACGTGTCCGTGTCCTACGGGGAGCGGATGGCGGTCGCTGCCGTGACCACCCTCGGTGAGGTCGGTGTCGACATCGAGGATCTGGAGTCGGCTGACTTCGACGGCTTCGGCTCCGTCACCCTCGACGCATCCGAGATGCCGCACCTGGCCGACCTCGACGGCGACGCCCTCCTCGCCGCTCGCGCGCAGATCTGGGCCCGCAAGGAGGCGATCCTCAAGGCCACCGGCCACGGCCTCGTCGTGGACCCGAGCGAGGTCGTCGTCTCTGCTCACGACGGCCCGGCCGCGCTCCTCGAGTGGAAGGCCGCGCAGCACCTGCCCGGCCCGATGCAGGTCAGCGACCTCGACGTCGGACACACGGACCACCGCGCCGCGGTCGCAGTGCTGACGACCCAGCCGCTGGGCGTCCGCATCCAGCACGGCTGACCGGCGCCGCTCTCGACCCTGGCCACAGCCAGTCGAGAGGAGAGAACGTGCCGCGAGGGCGCCGGCATACGCGGCGTGTCCTCTCCCTTCGACCACGCGGCCCGAGGTGCGGCGGCGCCTCAGACCCCGGGGGCACCCACAGCGGTCCGGCGGAGCGCGAGCTCCGCCAGCAACGCCGCCATGTCCGGGATGACCGAATCGTCATAGAGCGCCCGCGGCGAATGGTTGTCCTCGGCCGTCGTGTGATCGTCGCTGACGCAGGCGCCGATGTTGAGATAGGCGCCGGGCACTTCCTCGAGGACGAACGACATGTCCTCGGCTCCCGCCTCGGGGGTCACCATGTCGGCCCACCGCTCCTCGCCGAACAGGTCGACGACGGTGGCCTGCGCGAACGCGAACTCGTCCGCGTCGTTCACGGTCACGGGATAGCCGTCGCCGATGTCGACCCTGGCGGTCAGACCATGGGCGGCGGCAACGTGCTCGGCCACCCGACGGATCTCGGTGTGCGCCTTCTCGCGGTGCTCCGGCGAGAACGTGCGTAGCGTCGCGTCGATCTCGGCCGCGTCCGGGATGACGTTGTTGACCGTCCCGGAGTTGATCCGGCCGACCGTCACGACCACGGGGTCGAAGGCGTCGAACCGGCGCGTCACCATCGTCTGCAGGGCGAGCACGACCTCGCAGGCGACGGGGACGGGGTCGAGGGCCTGATAGGGCTGCGAGCCGTGACCACCCCTGCCCTGCACCGTGATTCGCACTTCGTCGGCCGCGGCCATCTGCGGTCCGGGGCGACCGAACCAGACGCCCCTCGGGTGCTCGGCGGCATAGACATGGATCGCGTATGCCGCGTCGACCCGTCGGCCTGCCGCCTCCAGGAGTCCCTCGCGCAGCATCGGTTCGGCCCCTCCGGGGCCTTCCTCCCCCGGCTGGAACATGAAGACGACATCGCCGGCGAGGTCGTCACGCAGTTCGTGGAGGATGCGCGCGGCGCCGACGAGTCCGGCAACGTGGAGGTCGTGCCCGCAGGCATGCATGAGCCCGTCGACCTCGGAGGCGAAGTCGAGATCGGTCGCCTCCGTGACGGGGAGCCCGTCCATGTCTCCGCGCAGCAGCACGACGGGCCGAGCAGCGTCCTGCGCGCCGCCGCCCGTCTGCCCGGCGCCACGCCCGCGCAGCACCGCGACCACGCTCGTCAGGCTCTGACCAAGGGCGATCTCGAGGTCGAGCCCCTCGAGGGCGTCGAGGACGGCGCGCTGGGTCCGTGGAACGTCATTGCCCAACTCGGGGTGACGGTGCAGGTCGTGCCGCAGCGCGACGAGATCCGGCGCGATGGACGCGGCGAGGTCCAGGACCGACGCGCGCGCCGCCATCAGACGACCTGGCCGGAGAAGTCGTGCCGTCGCGCGACGAGGGCCGCCAGCAAGTCACGTTCGTCGCTGAGGGCACGGGCGTCAGCAGCCGAGTGGTGCATCCGTCGGCGCAGGAGCGCCAACTCACTTGCCGTGTCCTGGAAGTCCTCCATCGAGCGCAGGGCTTCGCGTCCGCCGTTCATGCGCGCCCACTGACGCGCCTCCCTGCGACGGGGCATCGAGGCCAACATCTCCACCTCGGCCGGGGAGAGCCAACCCGCATCGGCATAGGGATAGAGGAACTGGCCGATGAGTTGCCCCTCGCGACGACGAACCCAGACCGCGAACCCGACGAAGCTGAGGAACAGCGGGACCTCGATGAGCAGGTAGACCGCGATGAGCCCCTCGCCGCCACTCACCGCCGCGACGTTCCAGATGGCGTGGGCGACCACGGCGATGATGAGCCCGGCGAGCGGCGCCAGCCAGCGCTTCCAGCCCATCCGGGACGTCGCGGCGATGCCGATGCCAATACCGGTGCAGATGGTGAACATGGGGTGCGCGAACGGCGACAGCAGGCAGCGACCGACGAACGTTGCGGTGAGGCCATCCCGACCGTGCTCGGCCCACGCGAGCGCGAGGTACTGGATGTTCTCGGTGAACGCGAAACCGGCAGCCGTGACACCGGCATACACCATCCCGTCGGTCACACCATCGAACTCGCGCTTCGCGAAGAGCCACACCAGAACGATGAAGGCGCCCTTCGCGATCTCCTCGACGACGGGCGCGACGAACACGGCGGTGAGCTGGAGCGAGTCCTGGTCCGGGATGGATCCGCGCAGGACGAGCTGGCCCGCCGTGTTGAGGGTCATCGCGATGAGGACGGCGATGAGCGCACCCCAGAGGAACGCCATGACGAGATAGCGCGTCGGCTCGGCCTCGAACCGGTCGAGCCACATGAACGTCGGCACGACGATGCCCAGCGGGATGATCGCGGCGACCAGTCCGAGGAGTGTCGCACTCACGCCGGCGGCTGCTCCGATGGCCACGGCGACGACGAGCGCGGCGAGTCCGAAACCGACGGTGGCGATGCCGAGGAGGACCCATCGGCGGATCAGTGAGCGTCCCCGATGTGCCCCGGAGCGCACCCGAGGCACGTCCGGCGGCGGCGGTGATTCGACGACGACTGCTGGATCCCCACTCATGACCGCGACGATAGTGCAGCGCCATACAGTGGGGGCCATGTCCGCAACGCCCGACCGAGCCCTGACTGACCGCATCGTCTGGATCGACTGCGAGATGACCGGGCTCTCCCTGGAGAGCGACGCCCTCATCGAGGTCGCCGCGCTCGTCACCGACTTCGAGCTCAACGTCCTCGGCGACGGCGTCGACGTCGTCATCAAGCCGACCGATGCCGCGCTGGCCCAGATGGGCGACTTCGTCCGCGAGATGCACACGTCGTCCGGCCTCATCGATGAGCTCGCCGACGGGGTGACGATGGAGGAGGCGGAGAAGCTCGTCCTCGACTACGTGCGCGAATGGGTGCCGGAGCCGCGCAAGGCACCGCTGGGCGGCAACACCGTCGCGACCGACCGCGGCTTCCTGGCGCGCGACATGGCCGAGCTCGAGCAGCACCTGCACTACCGGATCATCGACGTCTCCTCGATCAAGGAGTTGTCGCGCCGCTGGTTCCCGCGGGCGTACTTCGCGGCGCCCGAGAAGTCCGGCGGCCACCGCGCGCTCGCCGACATCCGGGAGTCGATCGCGGAGCTGCGCTACTACCGGTCCGCCGTCTTCGTCGACCCGCCCGGGCGCTCCAGCGACGAGCTGCGGGCCATCGCGGCCCAGCACGTCGTCGACCACTCGGCGCCAGTCTCCGGTGCCACTGCGGACATGGTCAAGAGCACCCCCGAGGAGCAGGTACGATAGTCCGCGCTGCCTCGGCCGCCGGATCTTCCGGTATGCCGGGTGGTCGCCTTGGTGGGCGTAGCTCAGCTGGTAGAGCACCGCGTTGTGGTCGCGGGGGTCGCGGGTTCAAGCCCCGTCGCTCACCCCAAGTCCGAAAGCCCCTGCACTGCAGGGGCTTTCGTCATTTCTGCGAGGCCGTTCACCTCGCACCCAGAATGGGTGTGCAGTATGGATGGCATGCGCAAGACGACCCGTGGACTGATCGTGCTCCTCCTCACCGCCTTCGTGGCGATGGTGGGTGGGGTGGTGCCGGCGAGCGCCCACTCCCGGCTGATCTCGATCAGCCCGAAGGATGGAGCCGCGCTCCCGTCCTCCCCCACCGAGGTCGTCCTGACCTTCAACGAGACGGTGAAGCCGCAGTTCGTCACGGTGCGTGTCACGGACAGCGAGGGCGGCGAGGTCGTCGACGGGGAGGCCACGGCGGAGGGCGCCACCGTGACGCTTCCGGTGGCGCAGCCGATCGCAGCGGGGACTTACAACATCGTCTACCGCGTCGTCAGCGCCGACTCGCACCCGATCTCCGGAAAGACGACCTTCACGGTCGAGGGCAACCCTCAGGCGCCAGCCACCTCGACGTCGCCGTCGGCCTCGGGCTCAGTGGCTCCGACCCCGTCCGCGACGGCGGGCGATGCGACGCCGTCGGCCGACTCCTCCCCCACGACGGCCACCACCGCGGCCGGAGAGGGGACGGACACCGGCGGCGAGTCCACCCCGACGTGGGTGTGGTTCATCGTCTTCGCGGCCGTCGTGGGTGCGATCGCAGCCACGTTCTACGCCGTCCGCCGGGACAACGGCGAGGGCTGACCGGGCGGGAGAACAGGGCGGTGAACACCCGTGCGAACACGGCCGATTGGCCCGATTTCGCAAGTCGGCCCCACCGCTGCTAATGTCTCTCCTCGCGCGCCATTAGCTCAATTGGCAGAGCAGCTGACTCTTAATCAGCGGGTTCGGGGTTCGAGTCCCTGATGGCGCACCACCAGAAGCCCCGCGCGGATCACCGTGCGGGGCTTCAGCCGTCCTGGGCAAAGTCGTCACGCCATGCCGCGGTGTGTGCGCCGGCCGCGCGACCGGCGCAGACCGTGGTGACCGGTGCAGCCATGCGAGCGCCGGTCGTCAACCTGAGCGCCGGTCGCGCGACCGGCGCAGAAGCTTTGACGCCTGCGCGCAGATTGAGTCGAGATCCTCAGCGGGGACTGACGGGCATCGTCATGGCCAGGAGGCGCTCGACGATCTCGAAGCCGAGCCGGTCGTTGATGGCGACCATGTGGGCGTTCGTGTCCGCATTGGTCGTGCGCACCACCGTCCGGTGGGTGACGTCGCGCTGCAGCCGCTCGAGGTTCGCCACCTTGACCGCCGTCCCGAGGTTGTGACCTCGGTGCTCGCGGTGGACGAACGTGCCCCACTGCCACACCTGACGCGACGGGGCCGCCGGGACGATGAGGTCCGAGTGTGCCGCGACCGTGCCGCTGTCGCGATGGATCGCCAGGGCCGTCAGCCGGGTGCGTCCGACCGACTCCTCGAGATCGAACCACTTCGCCATCCGCTCGGGCGTCACCGACTCCTCCTCGAAGGCGACGTCACCGGTGGGGGCGTCCACGGCCAGCTGGCCGTAGAGGACGCACAGACCCGGCAGGTGCTGCTCGGGTGGGCGGCCGGCATACACCTCGACGTCGTAGTCCCGGGACGCGGAGGCTGCCGAGGCACCCAACTCGGCGAGGAGATCGGACTCGACGGGAAGCGCGAGGTGACGCGCGAACTCGACCCAGCCCGGCTCGAAACCCTGGGCCAGGGCGAAGGCTCGATACGGGTGCGACTCCACGTCGTCGCCGGGGACGAAGAACTCGGCGAGCAGCGTCGTCCGCCCCAGTTCACGCGCCCGCTCGGCGTCGGCCTTCACCAGTTCTGCGCCGAAGCCGCGGCGTCGGTGATCCGGGTCGACGTGGACCGTGCCCCAGAACATGTGGGTGTTGTCCTCCATCGGGACCCACCGCTCGGACGCCGCCACGACCCGCCCGTCCTCGAAGAGCGCTGCGAACTCGGTGCGTTCGGCCGGGTCGTCGTGGCGTGCCTGCTTCGCGAACTCGTCGTAGGGCACGGCCTCGTGCCACGGACGGTCGAGCGCCTTGGCTCGCTCCATGACGTCGTGCACCTGTTGCAGGACCGCGTCGTCCTGCAGGTCAACCATGTGGATCACACATCGACGGTAGGGCTGCGATGTGCCCTGCCGCCACGGATTTTCGCCTACGAGCCGACGCCATCGTGGGCGCGTTGGAGGGCGGCGACGTCGATCTTGCCCATCCCCAGCATCGCCTGTGCCACACGGTGGTTGGCCTCGGTGCTGTAGTCCCCGGACAGGTCCTCGAGCTCTCGCGGGATGACCTGCCACGAGACACCGAACTTGTCCTTGCACCACCCGCAGGCGCCCGGCTCTCCCCCGTCGGCCGTGAGCAGGTCCCAGTAGTGGTCGACCTCTTCCTGCCCGTCCACGCGCAGGTAGAAGGAGAACGACTCGTTGAGGTTGATCTGGGGCCCGGCGTTGAGGCCGATGACCTCGAGGCCGCCCACGGTGAACTCGACGACGTCGGCGACGCGGCTGTCCGGTGCCGTCCGCGCCGTGATGACCCTCCCGACCCTGGAGTCCGGGATGTGCTCCGCATAGAACTCCGCAGCCTCGTGGGCCCTGTCGTTCCCGAACCAGAGATGCGTCCGCACCGATGTCATGGCCGTTCCCTCCCAGTGGTGAGTTCGTCAAGAGTGAGCCACCCCGCCGAACGGGGCGCCCCTCCCATCGTGGCCCACCACGGACGGTGAGGGAACAGCGAGACGCCGCACCCGGCATACCGGATGCGGCGTCTCGAAAGGACCCTGAAAGGTCAGCGACGGCGGCCGCGAAGCACCTTGAACGCGACGATGACGGCGACGACAGCGACGGCCGCGGCCACGCGCTCGACGCGCAGGTCGCCCTGAGGCGTCGTCGTGGCGTCGGCGAACCGCTGCTTGGCCTTGTCGACCTCACGCTTGGCGATGGCCGACGGCGTGGCCTTGGCGGTGAGCTCGTTGAGGGTATTCGCGAGACGCGTACGGCGCTGCGCGATGTCGGCCTCGAGGGCAGTAATGTGGCTCATGGTTCAGTCCTCACTCAGTCCGAGGTCGCGGCGCAACTTCGCGACGTGACCCGTGGCCTTGACGTTGTACCAAGCGTGCTCGACCTTGCCGTCCTCGTCGATGACGACGGTCGAGCGGATCACTCCCTGGACAACCTTGCCGTAGAGCTTCTTCTCGCCGAAGGCACCCCACTGCGTCATGACGGCCTTGTCGGGGTCGGACAGCAGCGTGAGGGTCAGGTGCTCCTTGTCGCGGAACTTCCCC
Source organism: Knoellia subterranea KCTC 19937 (assembly GCF_000768685.1). Taxonomy (GTDB): domain Bacteria; phylum Actinomycetota; class Actinomycetes; order Actinomycetales; family Dermatophilaceae; genus Knoellia; species Knoellia subterranea. Next base: position 331,029 of record NZ_AVPK01000001.1, read on the forward strand.
AGCTTCTCCGGCTTGTCCGGCGAGATGCCGAGCACCGTGTAGCCGTCGGTCTTGAGGGACTCGAGCGACTCGCTGAAGTCGCAGGCCTGCTTCGTGCACCCGGGCGTCATCGCCGCCGGGTAGAAGTAGACGATGACCTTGCCGCCACGCAGGTCCGAGAGCGTCACGCTCTCGCCGGTGTCGGTGGTCAGGGTGAAGTCCGGGGCGACATCGCCCGGAGAGAGTCGTTCGGTCACGCTGGCTCCTCGGTGGTCGGCTCTCGCCAAACTATCAGCGAGGCCTCCACGGTCCGTGCGCGAGGCGGGAGTCGAACCCGCACACCCGAGGGCACTGAGACCTAAACCCAGCGTGTCTGCCTGTTCCACCACTCGCGCTTGCGACAGACAGGGTATGCCGTCCGCCCACCTACCGCTGCTGCCCCTCCTCCCGAACGGATCAGGTCAGGGCTGAGTGGTGAGGCGTTCGCGGAGGATCGGGATCATCGCGCGGAAGGCACGGCCGCGGTGCGAGATCGCGTTCTTCTCGACGTCGGTGTACTCGGCCAGCGAGCGGGTGTCATCGTCCGGCGTGAAGATCGGGTCGTATCCAAAACCGTTCTCCCCCAACGGTTCCCGGCGGATGGTGCCCGTGACGCGACCCTCGACCGCCTCGATGGATCCGTCCGGCATGGCGAGCACGGCGGCGCAGACGAAGGCGCCGGTGCGGTGCTCGTCACCGACGTCGCCGATCTGCTCGAGGAGCAGCGAGAGGTTGGCGCGGTCGCGCTCCGCACGGCCTGCACCCTCGCCGGCGTGGGAGCCGGACCAGCGCGCGGAGAAGATGCCGGGCGCACCGCCGAGAACGTCGACCGCAAGGCCGGAGTCGTCGGCGACGCTCGGCAGTCCTGTGGCCTTGGCGACGGCGACGGCCTTGAGGCGGGCGTTGCCCTCGAACGTCACCTCGTTCTCGACGACGTCTGGAGCGTTCGGGAAGTCCGAGGCGCCGACAACCTCGAGACCGATCTCGTCTACGAGCTCGGCGAGGATCTGGCGCAGTTCGTGGACCTTGTGCTCGTTCTGGGTCGCGAGGACGAGCTTCATCGCGTGCGCTCCCGAGCGGGGGCGGCGAGCGCCTCCTGCTGCTTCTCGGTGAGGGTCGCGCAGCCCGAGGCGGCGAGGTCGAGCAGGGCGTTGAGGCGGTCGCGGTCGAAGGCGGCGTCCGCACCCTCGGCCGTGCCCTGGACCTCGACGTACTTGCCCGAGCCGGTCATGACGACGTTCATGTCGGTGTCGGCCGTCGAGTCCTCGGGGTAGTCGAGGTCGCACACGGGCTGTCCACCGACGACGCCGACACTGACCGCCGCGATCGAGTCGACGAGCGGTGACGCGTTCCTGGCGATGAGGCCCTTGGCGCGGGCATCCTCGATGGCGTCGACGAGGGCCACGTAGGCACCGGTGATCGACGCGGTCCGGGTGCCGCCATCGGCCTGGAGGACGTCACAGTCGACGACGATCGTGTTCTCCCCCAACGCCTTCGTGTCGATGACCGCGCGCAGGGCACGACCGATGAGCCGCGAGATCTCGTGGGTGCGGCCACCAACCTTGCCCTTGCGGGACTCGCGGTCGGAGCGGGTGTTCGTGGAGCGCGGGAGCATTTCGTACTCGGCCGTGACCCAACCCGTCCCCTGTCCCTTGAGCCAGCGCGGCACACCCTCGGTGAATGAGGCAGCACAGAGCACGCGGGTGCGGCCGAACTCGACGAGGACGCTGCCCTCGGCGTGGTCGAGCCAATTGCGGGTGATGCGGACCTCGCGGAGGTCCTCGGGGGCGCGGCCGTCGTGGCGGGCAGTCGAAGAAGTCACCCGAGCAGGCTAGACCGCTCCGGACTCCCCCACAGAGTCGAGGTCGCCCGACCCCACTTCGTACGTCGCCCCGAACTCGACCATCTCGACATCGGGCCAGAGCGCGGCAGCCTGCTCACGGCATACGGCAGGGTCGTTCCAGGCGGGCATGTGGGTGAGCATCAACCGCTTCACCCCACCGGCGTCGAGGGCGGCCTGAGCCGCACGGGACGGTGTCAGGTGGACGCCGCGGAACTCGTCGTCACGACCGTCCATGAACGCCGAGTCACTGAGGACAAGATCCGCGTCGCGCAGGAGCGGCGTGAGGTTGTCGCACGTGTCGGTGTCGCCGGTGTAGGCGAGCACCTGCCCCTGGGCCTCGATGCGGAACCCGAACGCCTCGACGGGGTGGTTCACGGCGTACGGAACGACCCGGACCGGACCGACCTCGATGGCGACCTGGTCCTCGAGGAGGCGGAAGTCGAAGACCTGCTGCAGAGCGTGGTGCTCGAGCCCGTGGTACATCAGCGCGAGGCGCTTGGCCGTTCCGGTGGGACCCCACACAGGCACGCGCTCGGTCGGGGCACCGCCCGGGTTGTAGTGGCGCGCGACGTAGAGGCCACACAGGTCGGCGCAGTGGTCCGGGTGGAGATGGGTGACAAAGACCGCGTCGACGTCCCGCGGCGCGATGTGGCGCTGCATTGGGCCCAGCGCCCCCGACCCGAGGTCGAAGAGGAGGTTCCAGGTGCGCCCACCGTCGTCGACCCGGACGAGATAGCTCGACGCGGGCGAGTCCGGGCCGGCGAAGGAGCCGCTGCACCCGAGGATCGTGACCTTCATGCGGTCGCCTCCTTGACGCCAATGCGGGAGGTGAAGATGTGGCCGAAGTTCGGGCCGAGACCGAGGAAGCGCAACGCCAGACGCCGGAACTCCTCCGGGTCGCCCGTCGTCGTGAACCCGTGCTGCGGCGGCGGCAGGTCATCGGGACGCAGCAGGGTGGCGTCGGCGAGGACGCGGTAGAGCTCCTTGGCAGTCTCCTCCGCCGACGACACGAGCGTGACGTCCGGACCCATGACGTAGGAGATGACTCCCGCGAGCAGCGGGTAGTGCGTACACCCGAGGATCAGGGTGTCGATGTCCTTGGCCTGGAGGGGCGCGAGGTATTCGCGGGCCGCGGAGACCAGCTCGTCCCCACCGGTGATGCCCGACTCGACGAACTCGACGAACCGCGGGGCTGCGGCGCTCGTCACGTGCAGGTGCGGTGCGGCAGCGAACGCGTCGAGGTAGGCGCGCGACTGGTGGGTACCGACCGTCGAGATGACGCCGATCCGGCCCGTGCGCGTCGCACCGGCGGCGCGGCGCACGGCCGGGCGGATGACCTCGACGACGGGGACGTCGTAGCGCTCCCTCGCGTCGTGGAGGACGGCCGCGCTCGCCGTGTTGCAGGCGATGACGAGCGCCTTGACTCCGTGCGACACGAGCCGATCCAGACACTCGAGCGCGAAGGCCCGCGTCTCCGCGATGGGGCGGGGTCCGTAGGGCGCGCGTGCGGTGTCTCCCAGGTAGGCCACGGACTCGTGCGGCAACTGGTCGAGGACGGCCCGCGCCACGGTGAGGCCGCCATAGCCGGAATCGAAGATTCCGATGGGAGAGTCAGGCACCGCCCAAGGTTAAGCGCTGGGGTGGTCGCCCGGGAGCATCGCCGTGGCGAGCGTCTCCTGCAGCCACGTCAGGAAGTCGTAGACCGACATCGCGTGCAAACGCGGGTCGTCGTCGTCCATCTCATCCAGCTCCGCCTCGAGCCGGTCGACATCAGCATCCTCGCGCAGGCCGAGCCGCTCCCCGAGGACGAGACGCACGTCGGTCAGGGCAACGACCATGTCGATGGCCGTGCGCTCGTCGAGCTCGACGCCGGAGCCGGGTGCGCGCAGTGCGGCCATGGCCGACTCGAGGTGGCGCGCCTTGCGCTGCCGCAGCCCGTGCTCGGTGAGTCGACGGAACTCCGCGGACAGCTGGTCGTCGACCCGGTTGCCCGCCGGGAGGAGTCGCTCCAGGGCCGGGTCACGGTCACCGAAACTGCGAGCGTCCGCTGGCACGGGACGGTCGTCGGGGAGCTGGTCCTCGGCAGAGAGGGAGACGCCCATGCCGAGACCGCCGAGTCCGGACACGATCGCCGCGAAGTCGTCGTCACCGTGGACGTCACTCGCATGAGCCGGCTCGGGCTCGGGTTCAGGGGCAACGAGGTCGTGGACCTGCTCCATCAGCCCGGCGACCACGGCCCGCTCGACGGCGTCGAGCTTCGCGGCATACCGGACGTCCTTGCCCTTGCCCTTGCGGGCGAACGCACGCGCCATCAATCATCCTTTTGGAAAGTCGCCCACAGCCCATAACCCTGCAGCGCCTCGGTGTCGATCTCCATCTTCTCGCGGGGTCCGTGAGAGACGACGGCGCGACCCTTGGTGTGCACGTCCATCATCAGCTTCTCCGCCTTGGCCCGGTCGTAGCCGAAGTAGCTCTGGAAGACGTATGTCACGTAGGACATGAGGTTCACCGGGTCGTTCCACACCAACGTGATCCACGGGACGTCGGGTTCGACGACGGAATCCGAGGAGACGACCTCCTCCTCCACGGGCGCGATGGACACGGCTCCCACAATAAGGTGCCGAACGTGAGCGACTCGACGGCACTGCTGACCGATCACTACGAGCTGACGATGGTGCAAGCGGCCCTGCGATCGGGAGCGGCGTCGCGGCGCTGCGTCTTCGAGACGTTCGCGCGCCGCCTTCCCGACGGGAGGCGCTACGGCATCGTTGCCGGGACAGGTCGCCTCCTCGACGCGATCGAACGGTTCCGGTTCGGTGACGAGGAGATCGCGGCGCTGCGCGCCAGCCGCGTCGTCGACGACGCGACCCTGGCCTTCCTCGCGGACTACCGCTTCGAGGGCGACATCTGGGGGTATGCCGAGGGGGACGCCTACTTCCCCGGCTCACCCGTGCTCGTCGTCGAGTCCGACTTCGCTCACGGCGTCGTCCTCGAGACCCTCGTGCTCTCGATCCTCAACCACGACAGCGCCATTGCGAGTGCTGCATCGCGCATGACCGGCGCGGCAGGCACCCGGCCATGCATCGAAATGGGGTCTCGACGCACCCACGAGGAAGCCGCAGTGGGAGCCGCGCGGGCGGCATACATCGCGGGGTTTGCGACGACCTCGAATCTCGAGGCGGGCCGCCGCTGGGGGGTGCCCACAGCGGGGACGGCCGCGCACGCGTTCACGCTGCTGCACGACGACGAGCGTGAGGCGTTCGCCGCGCAGGTCGAGGCCCTGGGCGTGGGGACGACGCTGCTCGTCGACACCTATGACGTCGAGAAGGCCGTGGAGATCGCCATCGAGGTTGCCGGTCCCGAGCTGGGTGCGGTGCGGCTCGACAGCGGCGACCTGCTCGTCCAGGCGCGTGAGGTGCGCGAGCAGCTCGACTCGCTCGGCGCGACGAAGACCCGCATCGTCGTGACGTCCGACCTCGACGAATTCGCCATCGCGGGGCTGGCAGCCGGGCCGGTCGATGCCTACGGCGTCGGGACGCAGCTCGTCACAGGGTCGGGCGCGCCGACTGCCGGCATGGTCTACAAGCTCGTGGCGCGCGCCGACGACTCCGGGGAGATGGTCGGCGTCGCCAAGGCGAGCAAGGACAAGACGTCCGTCGGCGGGCGCAAGTTCGCGTTGCGCCGCCGCAATGAGCGCGGGACGGCCGAGGCCGAGATCATCGGAATCGGTGAGCCACCGGTCGATGACGGGGACGACCGCGCCCTACTCGTCGAGTACGTACGCGGTGGCAAGATCGTCGGCGCCGAGCACGCCTCCCTCGACGCGGCGCGCGAGCGGCACGAGGCGTCCGTCGCCGAACTGCCGCGATCGGCGCACCAGCTGAGCCGCGGAGAGCCGGCCATCCCAACGACCTACCTCTGAGGGGTTCTCACAGCGGGCTGCTCGCCGTTGTGCGGTGAGTGTTACGGACGATTTACGTGGGCCGCCGGGAGGTGAAACACCGAATCGGCAGGGTCTGCCGACATGGAGACCACCCTCGCTGCGGCCCCCACGGCCCCTGCAGACACCACCACTGAGACCCGTCCCGGTCGCTGGATCGAGCACTGGGATCCCGAGGACGCCGGCTTCTGGCAGTCCACCGGTCGCGCCATCGCCCGTCGCAACCTGACCTTCTCGATCTTCGCCGAGTTTCTCGGATTCTGTGTCTGGGCGCTGTGGTCGGTCGTCGTGCCGCTCCTGCCGTCTGCCGGGTTCAGCCTCACCCTCAACCAGCAGTTCTGGCTCATCGCCGTGCCGAGTCTCGTCGGCGCGACGATCCGCATCCCTTACACCTTCGCGGTGCCGATGTTCGGCGGACGCAACTGGACGGTCATCTCGTCGCTGCTCCTGCTCCTTCCCGCCTCAGCCCTGGCGGTCGTCATGACGCGACCCGAGACGTCCTTCACCGTCCTGCTGCTGTGCGCGGCGCTCGCCGGCTTCGGTGGCGGCAACTTCGCGTCGTCGATGACGAACATCTCGTTCTTCTTCCCGGAAGCCGAGAAGGGAAAAGCGTTGGGACTCAACGCTGCTGGCGGCAACCTCGGCACCGGCATCGTCCAGATGGTCGTCCCCGCGGTGATCGCGATCGGCGCCGGTGTGCACCTCGAGCGGGCCGGCCTCATCTTCATCCCGCTCGCCCTGCTGTCGGCTGTTGCGGCCTGGCGCTTCATGGACAACCTCTCCGGGATCAAGGCCGACTACCGGTCGTTCGCCCTGGCGACGAGGAACCCGCACACGTGGATCATCTCGTTCCTCTACATCGGAACCTTCGGTTCCTTCATCGGGTATGCCGGAGCGTTCCCGACGCTTCTGAAGACCCAGTTCCCGTCCGCTCCCCTCGGCCTCGCCTTCCTCGGTGCGCTCATCGGCGCCCTCACCCGGCCGCTGGGCGGGATCATCGCCGACCGCCTGGGAGGTGCGCGGGTGACGATCGCGTCCTTCGCGATCCTCACGGTTGGGGCACTCGCCGCAGTGCAGGGCCTACAGGCGAAGAGCTTCCCGTTGTTCTTCGTCGCGTTCCTCGTGCTCTTCACGGGAGCGGGCATCGGGAACGGCGCGACCTACAGGATGATCCCTGCTGTATTCCGCGCAGGCATCTCGCCGTCCGAGCTGCCGCTGGCTCGCAAGGCCGCCGCGGGCTGCATCGGGATCGCCGGTGCCGTGGGTGCCTACGGCGGCTTCTTCATCCCGCGCGGTTTCGCCATGGCCAAGGACTCCTACGGCTCGCTCGTCCCAGCGTTGTACGTCTTCGTCGCGGCCTACGTCCTCATGGCTGTCACGACGTATGCCGTGTACCAGCGCCGCGGTGCCGCGCTCGCCTCGGAGACGATCTGAGTTCTCGATGACAGCCACGCACTGCCCCTATTGCGCTCTCCAGTGCGCCCAGACGCTCACGCCGGATCCTGCCGCCGGCGTGAACGTCGCCGGGCGTGACTTCCCGACGAACCGTGGAGGTCTGTGCCAGAAAGGGTGGACGAGTGCGTCGGTCCTGCGGGCACCCGACCGCCTCACGACCCCTCTCGTGCGAGGCGTCGATGGCGAGCTCGTCCCGACGTCCTGGGACGTGGCCCTCGACCTCGTTGCACTGCGGCTCAGGGAGATTCGCTCGGACCACGGGGCCGACGCGGTGGCGGTCTTCGGCGGTGGCGGCTTGACGAACGAGAAGGCGTACCAACTCGGCAAGTTCGCGCGCATCGCCCTCGGGACGGCGAACATCGACTACAACGGGCGCTTCTGCATGAGCAGTGCTGCGGCGGCGGCCAACCGGTCCCTCGGCGTCGACCGGGGGCTGCCGTTCCCTCTCACGGATCTCGGTGGCGCGCAGGCCGTCCTGCTTCTCGGCAGCAACCTCGCCGAGACGATGCCGCCCTCCGTCGCGCACCTCTCGGGTGCTCGTGCGGCCGGCGGCCTCATCGTCGTCGACCCGCGCATCAGCGCCACGGCACGACTCACGGAGAACGGTGGAGGCATCCACCTGCAACCGGTCCCCGGCACCGATCTCGTCGTTCTCCTCGGCCTTCTCCACGTCGTCTTCTCCGAGGGACTGGACGACCCGGCATACATCGCGGAGCGCACCACCGGCGTGGACGAGGCGCAACGCCTCGCCGCGACCTGGTGGCCGGCCCGGGTCGAGCAGGTGACGGGCATCCCCGAGACCCAACTGCGTTCTGCCGCAATGCTGCTCGCATCGGCCAGCCCCATGCGTGGCGGCTCCGGCGCCTACGTCCTCACTGGCCGCGGGGTGGAGCAGTCGTCGCAGGGCACGGCGACCGTCAATGCCGCCATCAACCTCTCCCTCGCGCTCGGCCTCGTCGGTCGGGTCGGGTCGGGCTACGGCGCCGTCACCGGTCAGGGCAACGGGCAGGGCGGGCGCGAGCACGGTCAGAAGTCGGACCAGCTTCCCGGCTACCGCATGATCGACGACCCTTCCGCCCGAGAGCACGTCGCGGCCGTGTGGGGCGTCGACCCGGCCGTCATCCCCGGCAAGGGCAAGCCGGCGGTCGAACTGCTCGACTCCCTCGGTCGCGAGGGTGGCCCGCGCGCACTCCTCGTGCACGGAGCCAACGTGCGCGTGTCCGCCCCCAACGCCACCCACGTCGGCGACCGGCTGGACGCCCTCGACCTCCTCGTCGTCTGCGACATCGTGCCTTCGGAGACCGCCCGTAGCGCCGACGTCGTCCTCCCGGTTCTCCAGTGGGCCGAGGAGGAGGGCACGATGACGTCTCTCGAGGGTCGGATCCTCCGTCGGCGCAAGGCGATCGACCCTCCGGAGGGTGCGCGTTCGGAACTCTGGGTATGGCGTGAGCTCGCCGCACGTCTCGACGCGCCCGGCACGTGGGACATCGATGCGGCGCGCGTCTTCGACGAGTTGGCGCGTGCCAGCGAGGGCGGACGCGCCGACTACAGCGGGCTCAGCCACGCACGGCTCGACGCCGAACCGGACCTCTTCTGGCCCTGCCCCGCTGTCAAGGACGGGTCGGCACACCCCGGGACACCCAGACTCTTCCTCGATGGCTTCCCCACCCCGGACGGACGGGCGCGGTTCGTCGCCGTCGACGACCGCGGGCCGGCCGACGACGTGCGCGGTGAAGCGCCCAGTCACCTCGTCACCGGTCGCGTCCTCCAGCACTACCAGTCGGGGGCCCAGACCCGTCGAGTGGAGGAACTCGTCGCTGCGTCGCCGGGGGCCTTCGTCGAGATCCACCCTCGGCTGGCCGACCGGCACGGCATCGCACCCGGCGACCGCGTGCAGCTGACCAGCACCAGGGGCGTCGTGACGGCCACGGCCCGCGTCACCGATGCGGTCCGCCCGGACACCGTCTTCATGCCGTTCCACTGGGCCGACGAGGCGAACGTCAACCGCGTCACCAACGACGCGACCGATCCCGTCTCGGGGATGCCCGAGTTCAAGGTCTGCGCGGTCACCGTGGCCCGTGTCGGCTCCCCTGTCCCACAGGCGAACTCACCTTTCGCCAGCACCACGGAGGTTCCCGCATGAGGCTCATCGTCATCGGCAACGGCATGGTCGGCGCGCGGTTCGTCGAGGACCTCCTCGCACGCGACACCGCCGGCAAGTACGAGGTGACCGTCATCGGCGAGGAGGCGTGCGAGCCCTACAACCGCGTGCTCCTGAGTGAGGTGGTGGCGGGACGCTACGAGCTCAGCTCTCTGACGCTCCCGTCACCGGACCACCCCCGCCTGACGGTGCTGCGCGGCACCTCGGCGAGCTCGATCGACCGGGAGGACCGTGTGGTCGTGACGATCGACGGCAGCCGGCACCGCTACGACCAGCTCGTCATCGCCACGGGTGCGGCGGCGCGCATCCCGCCCCTGGACGGACTCGACCCCACCCCGGGTCGTCTACCCCGGGGTGTCCACGCCCTGCGCAGCATCGACGACGCCCGAGAGATCGTGGCCGCGACCCTCAACTCCCGTCGTGCCGTCGTCCTCGGTGCCGGGGTCCTCGGCATCGAGGCGGCGAGTGGCCTGGCCCAGCGCGGCTGCACTGTCACGCTCGTCCACCCCGCGGACGCGCTCATGGAACGTCAGCTCGACGGCTCCGCCAGTTCGGTGCTCGCGAGCGCGATGCCGGACGTCGGCATCACCCCGCGGGTCGGCGTGGGGGCGGCCGCTGCGGTCGTGGCGGACGGGCGACTCACGGGCATCCGGCTCACGGACGGTGAGGTCGTCGAGTCCGACCTCCTCCTCGTCGCCACCGGAACGATCGCCAACACGGCCATCGCCCGCGACGCAGGCCTCGCCTGCGAACGCGGCATCGTCGTGGACGACGCGTCGCGTACGGCGGACCGTCGTATCTTCGCCATCGGTGACTGCGCGCAGCCACCGTCCGGGGCTATGGGACTCGTCGCTCTGGGCTGGGACCAGGCACGTCGGCTCGCCGATCTGCTGACCTCGGCCAGCCTTCCCAGCCGGGACGGTGGCACGGGCAGTGACGTCGTCCGCGTCAAGGCCCACGGGCTCGACGTCGTGACGATGGGCGTGTGTGGTGGCGCGCGGCCGGACGCGCCAACGCAACGTTCGTTGACGCTCTCCGATCCCGCCACTGGGCGGCACGTGGAAGTCGTCGTCGAGGGTGACCGGCTCGTCGGGGCCACGTGCATCGGAGCCGGTCAGGTGGCGGCCGACCTCGTCGCGACCTACACGCGACGGACACCCGTGCCGAGCGACCCGGCCCACCTACTCCTCAGCGCGCTCTCCCCCGCGATCGTCACGGCGACCTCTCCCGATGCACTGGCCGACGACGCCGCCGTGTGCCGGTGCAACAGCGTGACGAAGGCCGACATCACGTCCGCGCACACCTGCGGATCCCGCACCGTCGAGGAGGTCGCTCAGGCCACCCGCGCCACGACCGGCTGCGGCGGCTGCACGGATGAGGTGTGCGCCCTCATCGACTGGCTGAACGAACGAGACCCTGCTGCCGTTCGGGCCTAAGGGTGCGACATGGCCTGGAGCAAAGCGTTCTGACCGCCGTCGAAAGCGTCCTGGAAGCGAGCCACTTCCGAAGCCGTGACGCCGTTCCTCACTGCGACCTCGCGCCATCCCTCGAGTGCGCTCGTCACCTCGCCGAGAACCGAGTTCGCCCGCCGGGCATCGAGGTCGAACAGATCCGCGTAGCGAAGGAGCGCGGCAACCTCATCGACACGGGCGCGCGCACCCCCAATCCCGGTGACCCGCTGGCTTCCCGTATCCGGATTGGGATTGACGTCAAAGACGGGTGCCAGTGTCCATCCAGGACCGTCGCGCAGGAAGCCGTGGTTGCGCAGGTGATCGTCCGTGTTGTGGATCCCGATGGAGAACGCCATCCGACGCCACAGCTCACGAAGGTCCTCCTTTGGCGCGACGGCGTGATCGACGAGCACCTCGGCGATCTCCGTGTAGTCGTGGACGTCCCCATCGCGTGCGCCGAGCAGGGTCATGGCGCTGATGTACGGCACACGCCGCGCGGCTTGGCGATCGAACCGCTCGAGGAGCAGCACACTGGACCCGTCGACCCGCAGGAGTTCGGTACGAGGCGTGTGTATGCCGGCCAGCTCGGCGAGGTCCAGAGCAGTTTTCTCCCACGCCATGACGTCCCACTCGTCGCCGGGGTGCGGGAACTTGGCAATGAGCAATCGGTCTCGGTCGCACACCGACGCCTTCGGCCGCGCACCACCCAAGGACCCCGAGCCCGCGTCGAGCAACTCCTTGATCGCTGCCAGGTCGGCGCCTCGAGCGCTGGCGACGCTCTCGGCGGCGCGCATCAGGCGGGGTAGCTCGACCAGCTTGGGCACCTCCTGGTCGGGGTCGAGGAAGGGTTGGCCGGGTTCAGCCTGAAAGCGCAGCGCACCTTGGCGAGTCAGATCACTGACGCCGATCAGAAAGTCGACGTCCGAGAGGGTCGCGGCAGGTCGGCTCTCTTGGGCAGCCAGCGCCTGCACCCTTTTGGTGATCAGGTTCTTGCCCAGCGATCGGGCGCGCAGTCGGTGAACGCCCCCGGAAGGCCAACGCTGACGTGAGCGCCGGCGTGCAGGCTGAAAGCCGGGTCGATGGGGGTAGGAACCTCGCTTGGCCAAGTAGCTGGTGGCGTACCTGAACGTCGTCGACAACGAGCCTCGGCGTCGCGTGAAGTGCGCTGTTCCCGCCAGCACCTGCACCCTGTCGACAACCGCGCTGACGTCGAGGGAGGCTGGAGCTGAGGTGAGGAACGGGCGTCACTGGCATGGCGACCTCACCGTGACGACGCGCCCCGTGAGAGAACCGTTTTACGCGCGGGAAACACGAGGACGACAGTCCCGAAACGGCCGGTGCCTAGCGTCGCCGACATGCTTCAGGAACAGTCCCCCCAGCACCTCGTCGTGGTCGGCGGCGGCATGGTCGCCCGCCGACTCATCGATGCCCTTCGGGCGCGCGACGAGGCGGGTCAGTGGTCGGTCACGCTCCTCTGCGAGGAGCCGCGGGCTCCCTATGACCGGGTCGCCCTCACGTCGTACTTCACCGGGCGCCACCCCGAAGACCTTGCCCTCGGCGGCCAGGACATCTGGGACGACCCACTCGTCACGTTGAAACGTGGCGTGAAGGCCGACAGCATCGACCGTGCGGCGCGCACCGTCACCACGAACGGTGGTGCCGTCCTTCCTTACGACGCGCTCGTCCTCGCAACCGGTTCGTATGCCGCCGTCCCCCCAGTTCCCGGGAAGGACCTTCGGGGCGCCTTCGTCTATCGCACGATCGACGACGTCGCCGACCTCCGCGCCTGGGTGGAGAAGCGCCGCGACGAGCTGGACCGCCCGGTGCGTGGCGCCGTCGTCGGTGGCGGCCTCCTTGGTCTTGAGGCAGCCGGTGCCTTGCGCGCCCTCGAGGTCGAGACCACGGTGGTCGAGTTCGCGCAGCGCCTCATGCCGCTGCAGGTCGACGATGGCGGCGGTGCCGCACTCAAGCGACTCATCGAAAGCCTCGGCGTCAGCGTGCGCGCGTCGACTGCCACCTCACGCATCGTGGGTGACCGCGGCGTCGTCTCGAAGATGGAGTTCAGCGAGGGTGAACCCCTCGACGTCGACGTCGTGATCTTTGCCGTGGGTGTCCGCCCGCGTGACGAGCTGGCTCGCGACTGCGGTCTGGACGTGGGTGAACGGGGTGGAGTTGTCGTCGACGACGCCTGTGCCACAACCGATCCCGCGATCTGGGCAATCGGCGAAGTCGCCAACATCGGCGGCCGCTGCCTCGGCCTGGTTGCCCCCGGCTACACGATGGCCGAGATCGTGGCCGATCGGTTGCTCGGCGGCGGCGGAACCTTCCCCGGTGCCGACCTGTCGACAAAGCTCAAGCTTCTCGGGGTCGACGTTGCGAGCTTCGGCGACGCGTTCGCCGAGGAGCCAGGCGGCCTCGAGGTCGTCATCTCCGACCCCGTCGCGGGCGTCTACAAGAAGCTCGTCATGAGCGACGACGCCCGAACGCTGAGGGGAGGAATCCTCGTCGGTGACGCCACGGCATACGCCGCCCTCCGACCGATGGTGGGCCGTGAGCTGGGAGGGGACCCCGCGGCATACCTTCTCGGTCCGGACACAGCGGGGAGCGCTCCGGGTCTTGACCTCCCGGAGGACGCGACGGTCTGTTCGTGCAACAACGTCACCGCGGGCGAGATCCGCTGCTCGGTCACCGAGGGTGGCTGCACCGACCTCGCGGGAGTCAAGGCCTGCACGAAGGCCGGGACGAGCTGCGGCTCGTGCCTCCCCCTCGTCAAGAAGCTCGTGACCACGGAGCTCGAGAAGTCCGGCGTCGAGGTGAGCAGCGCACTGTGCGAACACTTCGACCTCTCGCGGGCTCAGCTGTTCGACGTCGTCCGCGTGCAGGGCCTCACGACGTTCAGCGAGATCATTGCCACCCACGGGCGCGGTCGCGGCTGCGACATCTGCAAGCCCGTCATCGGCTCGATCCTCGCCTCCCTCGGCACGGGTCACATCCTCGAGGGCGAGCGAGCGAGCCTGCAGGACACCAACGACCACGTCATGGCCAACCTCCAGAAGGACGGCTCGTACTCGGTCGTTCCGCGCATCCCCGGCGGCGAGATCACCCCCGAGGGACTCATCGCGATCGGCGAGGTGGCCAAGGAGTTCGGGCTGTATACGAAGATTACGGGCGGCCAGCGGATCGACCTCTTCGGTGCACGCATCGACCAGCTCCCGGCTGTGTGGAAACGGTTGGTGGACAACGGTTTTGAGTCCGGACATGCCTACGGAAAGTCGCTGCGGACGGTGAAGTCCTGCGTCGGCTCGACGTGGTGCCGCTACGGCGTACAGGACTCCGTCGGGCTCGCCATCGCGCTCGAACTCCGTTATCGCGGACTGCGCAGCCCGCACAAGCTCAAGCTCGGTGTCTCGGGCTGCGCGCGCGAGTGCGCCGAGGCACGCGGCAAGGACGTCGGGGTCATCGCGACCGACAACGGATGGAACCTCTACGTCGGCGGCAACGGCGGCTTCACCCCGCGCCACGCACAGCTCCTCGCCGAGGACCTCGACACCGACACCCTCGTCCGCACGATCGACCGGTTCCTCATGTACTACGTCCGAACCGCCGACCGCCTCCAGCGCACGGCCGCCTGGGTCGAGGACCACGAGGGCGGTCTCGACGCGATCCGCGCCGTCGTCCTCGAGGACTCGCTCGGGATCGCCGCGGACCTCGACGCGGCGGTGGCCGTCCACGTGGACTCCTATGAGGACGAGTGGGCTGCTGTCCTCTCCGACCCGGAGAAGCTGCGCCGCTTCGGCTCCTTCGTCAACGCCCCGGACGTTGCCGACGACTCGTTCGGCTACGTCGCCGAACGGGGCCAACCTCGACCCGCCACCCCGGAGGAGCGCGCCGGTGGCGTCCTCATCGCGGGAACCACCCTGGAGGTGCGCCGATGAGCATCCGTGTCGCAACCGATCAGTCCACGGAAGGCCTCGCCACAGCGCACTCCGAGTGGATCGGCGTGTGCAGCCTCGACGATCTGGCCCCAGAGCGTGGTGCCGCAGCACTGGTCGGCGGTGTGCAGCTCGCGCTGTTCCGCACCTTCGACGACAGCGTGTATGCCGTCCAGCAGCGTGATCCTTTCAGCGGCGCCTTCGTGATGTCGCGAGGAATCGTCGGAACCCGTGGCGCGGCTCCGACAGTCGCCTCGCCGATGTACAAGCAGGTCTTCGACCTGCGGACGGGCGAGTGCCTCGACGCCGTCGGCAAGGAGCCTGTGCCACTCGCCGTGTGGCCGGTGGAGGTGCGCGGCGGGGTGGTCTTCGTCGCCCGACCCGAGGTCGGGACGTGACGACTCTGCTCGGCGTGGACCTCGTCGGCCGCGAGGTTCTTGTCGCGGGCGGCGGCCCGGTTGCTGCGTCGAAGGCCCGGGCCCTCGTCGACGACGGGGCAGTCCTCCACGTCGTCACCCCGATGGTCTGCGAGGACATGCTCGACCTGTGCGATTTGCCTGCCGTGACGTGGACCCAACGCGAGGTGACGCTCGAGGACGTGACCGGGTCATGGTTCGTCGTCGCCGCGACCGGCGACACCTCGGTGGACCAGGCCCTGTGCGAGCGGGCGACCCTGCAGCGCATCTTCAGCGTGTGCGCGGGTGTCGCGAGCCACGGAACGGCGCGTAATCCCGCGATCACCGAGCACGCTGGACTCCGGATCGGAGTCGTCTCGACAGGTCAGCCGGACCCGGCAAGGACTGTCGCGGTCCGCAACGCCGTCGCCGTGCACCTGGAGACGGCCGATCTCGACCTGCGACACCGCCGCGCCGTTCCTGCAAGGCCCGGTCGCGTGGTCCTCGTCGGCGGCGGCCCGGGCGCGAGCGACCTCATCACGGTGCGTGGGCGACGCGCTCTCGCCGAGGCGGATGTCGTGGTGGCGGACCGGCTCGGCCCGACCGACCTACTGCGGACCCTCACGTCGTCCGTCGAGGTCATCGACGTCGGCAAGAGCCCCGGCCGGCACCCCATCCCGCAGCCGGAGATCAACCGCATCCTCGTCGAGCACGCTCGCCGCGGCCGCACCGTCGTGCGACTCAAGGGTGGCGACCCCTTCGTCTACGGACGCGGCGGCGAAGAGGTCATCGCCTGCCGCGAGGCAGGTGTGTTCGTCGAGGTGATCCCCGGCGTGAGTTCGGCGTTCAGCGCTCCGGGGGCGGCCGGCATACCCCTCACTCACCGCGGAACGGTCGGTGCTGTGCAGCTGGTCCATGGCCACGAACCCATCGACCCGCACCTCATCGGCGCGGTTGCGGCGGAGACCACGACTCTCGTCGTCCTCATGGGTGTTGCGCTGCTCGCGGACCACGTGGCCGACCTGCTCGCCGCGGGCTCACCCGCTGACCTGCCCGTCGCGATCGTCGAGGAGGCCACGACGCAGCGGCAGCGCGTGACGCGGGGGACGCTGTCCTCGATCGTTGGCGTCGCTCGCACGGCCGAGGTGCGTTCGCCCGCCGTCATCGTCGTCGGGCGCGTCGCCGACCCGGCCCTGCTCGCGGGAGGATGAACGCGTGAGCGCAGTTCGCACTCCCCCGGCCCTCAGCCAGGTCATGACCGGTTGCGTCGTCCTCGTCACGGCCGACCGGCGATCCGGCGAGCTCGCGTCCGCGCTGGCCCGTCGCGGCGCGACGGTCCGACATGCCCCGGCCCTGACGATCGTGCCGCACGAGCACGACGAGGAACTGCTCGTCGCGACGAAGGAACTGGTCGCGAGTCCACCGGACGTCGTCGTCATCACGACCGGAATCGGGCTCCGCGGTTGGATCGAGGCAGCAGATGCGGCCGGCCACGCCGACGACCTCCTCGGTGTCCTCGGAGGAGCGCGCATCATCGCCCGCGGACCGAAGGCGCGAGGCGCCATCCAGGCAGCAGGACTCACCGCCGACTGGGTCGCCGAGTCCGAGACGTCCGCCGAGATCCTTGAGCTCCTCCTCGACGAGGGGGTCGCTGGCCTGCGCATCGCGGTCCAGCACCACGGCGCAGGAGCGGACGGTCTCGACACGGAGCTCGCGGCTGCAGGCGCCGACGTGGCGAGCCTCGTCGTGTATCGCTGGGGACCGACTCCGGATCCCGCGGCGCTGGCCGAGTCGGTGCGTGACGCTGCGGCGGGTGAGATCGACGCCGTCGTGTTCACGTCGGCACCGGGCGCGCACGCCTGGCTGGCCGCCGCCGACGCGGAGGGCGTGACCGACGGGATCGTGGCACGGTGCGCTTCCGGGTGCCTCGTGGCTGCTGCCGTCGGGCCGGTCACGGCGATCCCCCTGCGGGACAAGGGCATTGAGTCAATCGTCCCGGACCGCGGCCGACTCGGGGCACTCGTGAGGCGGCTGGTCCACCACTACGAGGTGGCCCAGTCCACCGCCATCGTCACGTCGAGCGGTCACCTGCAGGTGCGACGCACCGTGGCCCTGCTCGATGGGCACGTCCTCCCGCTGTCACCGAGTGGACTCGAGGTCCTGCGACTTCTCGTCGAGGCGCGGGGAGAGGTGGTCACGCGCACGGACGTGCTCGCCGTTCTACCCGGTGACTCGACCGACCCCCACGCCGCAGAGGTCGCCATCGGACGACTGCGGGACGTCGGGGGTCGAGGTCTCATCCAGACCGTCGTCAAGCGCGGCTACCGCCTCGCTCTGGCCTGACAAGCAGCGTTCGGTCCGTGAGTGGTGACCGACCCACTGATGGTGAGTTGGG
Organism: Knoellia subterranea KCTC 19937; assembly: GCF_000768685.1. Classification (GTDB taxonomy): domain Bacteria; phylum Actinomycetota; class Actinomycetes; order Actinomycetales; family Dermatophilaceae; genus Knoellia; species Knoellia subterranea. The sequence continues at coordinate 348,619 of NZ_AVPK01000001.1, forward strand.
GTAGTGCGCTGGCACTACCCCAACTCACCATCAGTCTCTACTTCGGACCGCGGAGGAAGATCTGGATGCTTCCACCCGCCTGGACGTCAACAGTCGTGCACTTGAGGGTCTTGTCCTCGACGGCACTTGTCGGCCAGTGGTGGAACTTTCCGAGTGCCTTCGTGGCGACCGCCTCGGCCTCCGACAGGGACACGCATTTCTCGGCGATGCCTTCGCGCAGGACGTCGGATATCTGGTGTGTGTAGCCACCATGTCCTGAGGGCCTCGACGGGTCCCCGGGCATCTCGAAGATGATCACCTCGCCGGTGCCCGGGTCATGGTCCATGGCGGCGCATGAGTCGCCGTCTTCGATGGGCTGCTCGATGACCTTGATGCCCGTGAGGCCAAGGCGTTTCATCTCCTTGGCGACGAACTCGGAGGCCTCCTCACCAGTGAAGCAGCGGCTGTTGCCGCCGTCGACGTAGTCACCGAGAGTGGCCCGGAGGATCGTGGGGGCATCGGCGTTCGGCTTCACCGTGGGAGCCGGATCCGCTGACGGCGGCACCGCCTTCTTGGGTGTCACGTAGGTCATGCCGCCGTGGGTGAAAGCGACGGGGTCCGCGATCGGCGGTTTGCCCGCCATCTCCTGGTACTTCTGGCAGTCGGCGATCGGGTCGGCGCTGAGCTCTGGTCCGCCTGTGCTGCCCTTGGCAGCGTCGGGCGACTGCGGATCGACCCAGACGCTGAGGCAGGTGACCCCGCCGTCGGTGCCGCCGCCCTTCCACGTCGCGGGAACGTTGTTGAAGACCTCGAAACCATTCAGACCGGCGTATGCCGTCCCGCCGCCGAGGAGGGCGAGCGCCAGTCCCCCTGCGACCAGCGTTCGCCTGCCCCGGCGCTTCGTCGTACCCGCCTGCTCTCGTGCGGTCATCGTGATCCCCTCTCGCAAGGCCGTGAAGGCCCGGTCGTCAGTGCGAGTGAGGTCGGCGCGGGTCGCGGGGTCGGCGGCCCGAAGTGCGTCCATGACGTCGGCGCCCCTCCGCCCCGTGTCGTTTCCCGTGGTGTTCATCGTGCCTCCTCTGCACTGATACGCGCTGGTGTGCGTACATCAGGGACATGTCCAGCTGTTCAATTGCGTTGCACTGCAGCGGAACTCAGCTCTCGAGCAGGGTCCTCCGCGAGCTCGCCCATGAGCTTCTCGAGGCGCTTGCGTGCTCGGTGGAGGCGCACTCGAACCGTCGCGCGGCTGCGGCCCATGACGACGGCGATCTCGTCCCGCGCCAGTTCCTCCCAGGCGACGAGTCGCAGGAGCTCGCGGTCGTCGTCCGGCAGTCGCCGCATGGCCCGGAGCACCGGCGCCTCTTCGCCCGCATCGGCGAGCTCGAATGCCGGCACGACCTCCTCGACGAGGTGATCCCTCAGCCGGTCGGCCAACGCGACGCGGCGACGCTCGCCGCGGTGATGGTTCGCAAGCACCTTCCGCGCGACCCCGAAGAGCCACGGCCGGGCCTCGTCACCCTGCGGCACGTCGTCGAGACGGCGCCACGCCACGAGGTACGTCTCGGCGACCACATCGGCAGCGTCCGCCGGGTCGACGACTCGGCGGACGGCATACGCGAGCAGTGGAAGTCGCGTGCGCTCGAAAAGTGCGGTGAAACGCTCCTCCGGTGACGGCGGAGATGGCATGTCGTGTCCCCCGGTCAGGTGCTCCTGACACAGACGTGTCCGGCACCACCCGAAGCGTTACACGGCAACGGAGCGCACCGCGCGATCAGCCGATGCTGAAGTCCGAACCCTCGCGGGTGCGGCCACCGCTCCACGACAGGTGGTACTTGCCGTCGTCGCACGCTCGCCCACCCTCGCCCAGGTCGAGCGGGCGGAACGTGTCGACCATGACGGCGAGCTCGTCGAAGTACTCGACGCCGATCGACGCCTCGGCCGCACCGGGCTGAGGACCGTGCGCGTGCCCGCCCGGGTGCAGCGAGATCGAGCCCTGCTTGATGCCCGAACCCTTGCGCGCCTCGTAGTCGCCCTCGACGTAGAACATGACCTCGTCGGAGTCGACGTTCGAGTGGTAGTAGGGCACCGGCACCGACAGGGGGTGGTAGTCGACCTTGCGCGGCACGAAGTTGCAGACGACGAAGTTCCAGCCCTCGAAGACCTGGTGCACGGGCGGCGGCTGGTGCACGCGTCCGGTGATGGGTTCGTAGTCGCGGACGTTGAAGACGTAGGGGTAGAGGCAGCCGTCCCAGCCGACGACGTCGAGGGGGTGGAAGGGCAGCGTGTGGATCGTGCCGACGATGCCGCCGCTGCTCGCCGGGCCCGAGCCGCGGTGCTTGATGTAGACGTCGGTCTGCTCGTCGGCCCTGTCACCGATGTCCTCGGCGAGGAGTGGCCCTTCGGGCATGCGCAGGTCGCGCTCGCAGTAGGGAGCGTGCTCGAGGAACTGGCCGTACTTGCTCAGGTAGCGCTTCGGTGGCGCGATGTGGCTGTTGCCCTCGATGGCATAGGCGCGCAACGGGTTCTTGGTCGAGCGCTTGGGGATCCAGCGGTGCGTCGTCGCCCTCGGGATGATGATGTAGTCGCCCTGCGCGACCTCGAACGCACCGAACACGGTCTCGACGCGAGCCGCGCCACGCTCGATGTAGACGCACTCGTCGCCGATGCCGTTGCGGTACCACGGGCTGGGTGCGCCGGCCACCGCGTAGGAGATGCGCACGTCACCGTTGCCGAGCAGGAGCCGTCGCCCGGTCACGACGTCCGTGTCCTTGATCGCCTTGGCGCTGTCGAAGAGCGCGTGCGGTTGGAGGTGCAGCGGCTTGAGTGGGTGGTTGGGCGTCGTGGAGAGGTCACCGATGTCCCACACCTGGGCATCGACGATCGTCGAGGGCACGTTGCGGTGGTAGAGCAGCGAGGAGTCCGACGAGAAGCCCTCCTCACCCATGAGCTCCTCGTAGTAGAGCTCGCCGGTCTTCCCTCGCCCGGCCGGTCGCCGGTGCTGCGTGTGCCGCTTGGGCGGGATGCTGCCCATCGACTGGTAGTGCGCCACTTGCTCTCCACCTCACTGTGGTTGAAATCTCGGTGGGGCCAGCCTAGTAGCGTGTCCGGCATGTCAACGGCGCCCACCGCCCTGCTCGCAGGGCTCATCGACGATGCCGCTGTCTTCCCTCCCGGGAACGCACCACTCGACGTGGCGGTCGCCCGCCATCGCGGTCACCGAACTGCGGCGTATGCCGGCCTCATCGGTCCGTTGCTCGTGCCGGTTGCTGACGTGGAGACACTCGTGGCCGAGGCAGCTGGTGGAACCGAGCCGCTGCGCGTCGGCCTCATCGCCCGCCCGGGCATCGACCCCGCGGAGGTGGCCGCCGCGGTGGCGCGACTGCGCGACGAACCGAGGGTCGAGGTCGTCGGGGTCGAGATGGGCTGGTTCCCCGGCTGGCGCAACCTCCCCGTGGATGGGCTCCCCCTGACGCTCGAGGTGCCCCGTGGAGCCGACCGGGATCGGGCGCTCGAGGACATCCGCGCTGCCGGCGACTCCGGCGGTCGCACGGTCCAGGCCAAGTTCCGCACCGGCGCCACCCCGACGTGGCAGTGGCCCGACGAGGCCGAGCTGGCCGAGTTCGTCCACGATGCCGCACGTCTGGGCGTGCCCTTCAAGCTGACCGGCGGCCTGCACCACGCGGTCCGCGCCGAGCACGACGGCGATCCGCAACACGGCCTGCTCAACGTGCTGCTCGCCGTCCACTCGGCCACACGTGACGGGGCCGTGATGGCAGTGGAATCCCTTCTGGCACGGCGCGATTCACGCCTTCTCGCGGATGCGGTGGACAACCTCACCGACGACGACGCAAGGCGCGTGCGCAGTCTCTTCACGGCATACGGCTGCTGTGAAGTGACCGACCCGATCGGCGAGCTCGACGACCTCGGGCTGCTCGACCTGAACAACGACGAGGAGAACCCTTCATGACTTGGCTCGACCTGCCCGCCGACCACCCCTTCGGCATCAGCAACCTCCCCTACGGCGTCTTCTCGACCGACGGGTCGGAGCCGCGCGTCGGCACGCGCATCGGTGATCACGTGCTCGATCTCGCGGCGTGTGCCGAACAGGCCGGCATGGAGTCACACGAGGTCTGGCACCGGGCCTCCCTCAACGCCTTCCTCGCGCAGGGTCGACCGGCCTGGACCGCGGCCCGCGCCTGGATCATCGATGTCCTCACCAATCCGGCACGGCGCGACTGCGTCGAGCCGCACCTCATCCCCGTCGCCGACGTGAAGATGCACCTACCCATCGCGGTGGCCGACTACGTCGACTTCTATGCGAGCGAGCACCACGCGACGAACGTCGGTCGCCTCTTCCGGCCCGACACCGAGCCACTCACCCCGAACTGGAAGCACCTCCCCATCGGCTACCACGGCCGCTCCGGCACGGTCGTCGTGTCCGGCACCGACATCGTCCGGCCGAGTGGCCAGCGCAAGGCCCCGACCGACGCGGCGCCGACGTTCGGACCGAGCGTGCGCCTCGACATCGAGGCCGAGCTCGGGTTCATCGTCGGCGGCGCCACAGAGCTGGGTTCGCCTGTCTCCCTTGCGGATTCGGACGACCACATCTTTGGCGCGGTGCTGCTCAACGACTGGAGCTCACGCGACCTGCAGGCATGGGAGTACGTCCCGCTCGGCCCCTTCCTCGGGAAGTCGTTCGCCACGACGATCTCTCCGTGGGTCGTGACCAGCGAGGCCCTGCGGGCGGCCCGGGTGCCCCTTCCCGGCCAGACCGACCCCACTCCCCTGCCTTACCTCCAGGGTGAGGCGACCGCGGACGGTGCGTCTACGGCATACGGGCTGGACATCACCTACGAGGTCGAGTGGAACGGCACCGTCGTCGCACACCCGCCCTACGCGGCCATGTACTGGTCGCCGGCGCAGATGCTGACCCACATGACCGTCAACGGGGCAACGCTGCGCGACGGTGACCTCTACGGATCCGGAACCATCTCCGGTCCCGAGAAGGGCCAGCGTGGATCATTCCTCGAGCTGTCCTGGGGCGGCAAGGAGCCGGTCACGCTGAACGACGGCTCGACGCGATCGTTCCTCGAGGACGGCGACACCGTCGTGCTGCGCGCGACGGCGCCGGGCGCTGACGGCACGACGATCTCGTTCGGTGAGTGCGTGGGGACGATCCGCCCCGCGCGCTGACCGGCGGGACCACGCCGGACCGCGCCGGACCGCCCTGGCGCGTCAGCGCTGGGCGCGGCCCTTGATGACGATCGTCTTGGCCACCTTGTCGTGCAGCGCCTGGCGCCTGTCGTCGGCGAGTGGCCAGACGAGGTCCAAGATCACGGCGATCGTGCCGAAGAGGGAGAGCACCGGGACGTTGCCGAGCGCCTGAACGACGGCCTGGAAGCCCGCCCGTCGCACTGCGGTGTCCGTGTCGAGCGGACCCGGGCGGTCGAGTCGGCGGACGCTGATGCCCACCATGAGTTTGCCCGGCGTCGCACCCCACCGCGTCAGGCAGAGCACCTGGTAGCCCAGCAGGATGAGCAGCTGGATGCCGAGGAAGGCGGCCAGCCAGCCGAGGCGCGCCTCGGCGATCGCCGCACTCATCTCGTCGACGTTGCCCGACGCCATGGCCGAGTCGAAACGGTCGAGCACCGGCGAAATCGCCTGCCAGAGGAAGTAGCCACCGAAGATCAGGGACAGGAACGCGACGACGATCGAATCGACGATGTAGGCCACAACCCGCAGGCCGTATGGAGCCAGGGCGACCTGGCCCGGCAGCCCGGGAGTGTGCGCCGGCTGTCCGTAGGGGTTCTGGTGCTGGTGCGGGTTCTGGTGCGGGCTCCGCTCGTACGGGTTCTGCTGCGGCGGCTGCTGTCCGGGCCACGACGCCGGTGGCGAGGGTGCGGCCGGGGGCGCCGACGGTGCAGCCGCAGCCGAACCGTGCTCGGCAGGCGTCGAGGCGGGCTGCTGCATCGGACGCTTGCGCAGCGGCGTGGTGTTCGCCGTCCACAGGATGCCGTCGAAGTAGCGCAACTCCTCGGGGTTGTCGGGGTTTTCGTACCACCCGGGGCTGCTCGGCGTGCTCATGCCTCGCAGGATGTCACACGAGGTTGAGACGCATGACGACGCGTCGCTTCGTCGGCCGGGTGACGACGTCGAAGCCCGCGTCGGCAAAGACCGGCTCCAAGCCGACGAACAACTCACCGGTGATCGCGCCCTGTGCGCTGGCCATGGGATAGCCCTCGATCGCCGTCGCCCCGCGAGCCCGCGCGTGCTCCACCGCGGCGGCGAGCAGGGCCCGGCTCACGCCGCGCTTGCGGTGCCCGACGCGCGCGACGAAACAGGTCACCGCCCAGACGCTCGGATCCTCGCGGTTCTCGTCGCGCCCCTCCCAGGGAACCTTTCCGTTCCGCACCATGGAGGTGTATGCCGTCCGCGGCTCGACCGCGATCCAGCCCACCGGGTCGTCGCCGTTGTACGCGACGAGCCCGGTCGTCGCGCGGGCTCTGGGGTGGCCGCACCGTGACTGCTCCTCCAAGCGGGCCCGCAGTTCATCGATGCCCACGCGCCCGAGCGACTCCTTCGGGGCCAGCTTGAACCACTGGCACTGACAGCCGTGCGCGTCCCCGCGCCCTCCGAAGACTGTCTGGATGTCGTCGAAGGGCACGGCGTTGGCCGGCTTGACGACGTAGTCCGGCCGGTCGTTCACAGTGAACCCCAGGCCGACTGGCGGTGCCAGGCCTTCGGGAGTATGACGACAGGCCTCACCCCACGGGGCGCTCAAAGGTCACGAGGACACCCTCGACGCCGCCCGGACCAATGCGACCTCTCACCTCGACCGAGGTGATCTGCTTGAGTTGCCACCCCTTCGAGGCCCACTCGTTGAGCGTCGACTCGAGTTTGCCGGCGGACATCTTGCCGCCGATGAGCCCTTCACGGATCTGCACGACCTTGTACTCGTATGCCATGCACTCGAGCCTAGGCCTGCATCCCCGCCAGTGAAGTGAAACGGCTCGCGAGCCGGGTGTCGCGTCCCGAGCCGCGTCGAAGCGGCTCGGGATGGAGCACCCGGCTCGCGAGCCGGATCTGTGATCAGAGGTTGCCGCGCTTGTCCTGCTCGCGCTCGATGGACTCGAACAGGGCCTTGAAGTTGCCCTTGCCGAAGCCGAGCGAACCGTGGCGCTCGATGATCTCGAAGAAGACCGTCGGGCGGTCGCCGAGCGGCTTGGTGAAGATCTGCAGGAGGTAGCCGTCCTCGTCACGGTCGACGAGGATCTTGCGCTTCTTCAGCTCCTCGATCGGCACGCGGACCTCGCCGATGCGCTCGCGCATCTCGGGGTCATCGTAGTAGGCGTCGGGGGTGTCGAGGAATTCCACGCCCTCGGCGCGCAGGGCGTCGACAGTGTTGAGGATGTCGTTCGTCGCGAGCGCGAGGTGCTGGGCGCCCGGGCCGTTGTAGAACTCGAGGTACTCGTCGATCTGGCTCTTCTTCTTCGCGATCGCCGGCTCGTTGAGCGGGAACTTCACGCGGTGGTTGCCGTTGGCGACGACCTTGGACATGAGCGCGGAGTAGTCGGTGGCGATGTCGTCACCGATGAACTCGGCCATGTTCACGAAGCCCATGACGCGGTTGTAGAAGGCGACCCACTCGTCCATCTTGCCGAGCTCGACGTTGCCGACGATGTGGTCGAGAGCCTGGAAGAGACGCTTCGGGGCGCCGTCGCGCTTGACGAAGGTCGACGTGCGGGCGACGTACCCCGGGAGGTACGGGCCGGCATACGTCTCGCCGTCGATGGTGCGCTGCACGAGCGTGTGGCGGGTCTCTCCGTAGGTCGCGATGGCACCGATGCGGACCGAACCGAACTCGTCGGACACGGTCTCGGGCTCCTGCACGACGGTCGCGCCGGCGGCCTTGGCCTGGGCGATGCACTTGTCGACGTCGGGCACCTCGAGCGAGATGTCGACGACACCGTCACCGTGCTTGGCCTGGTGGGCGATGAGCGGGCTGTCGGGCATGACGGCGCCCTTGAGGACGAAGCGGATCGAGCCGGACTTGAGGACGAAGGCCTTGTGGTCGCGGTTGCCGTTCTCGGGGCCCGAGTAGCCGACGAGCTCCATGCCCCAGACGTTCTGGTAGTACTGCGCGGCCTGCGTCGCGTTGCCGACGACGAAGACGATCGCGTCCCATCCGGTCACGGGGAACGGGTCCTTGGTCTCGTCGTAGTCGACGAGGCCGACAAGGCGCTTGAGCTCCTGGATGTTGAGGTCCGCGGCGCGTTCCTGCTCGGTGAGGTCGATGTGGGTGTCCTGCGGCGTTGCAGTCGTCGTATCGGTCATGTGTGCAGGCTGTCGGATTCGCGCAGGATGTGCAACGGTATGCCGCCGCGCTGCACAGTCTGTGCACCGTGTTGCCTTGGGTGCGGGTCGAGGTCAACACTGTGTCCATGATTCGCCCCGACGGCATCGACGCCCTGGACGCTCGCCTCATCGCGCTCTTCACGGAGAACCCGACGGTGGGGGTGCTCGGGGCCTCGCGCCGTCTCGGGGTGGCGCGAGGCACGGTGCAGGCGCGGCTCGACCGCTTGCAGGCGCGCGGGATCATCGCGTCGATGGGGCCGCAGGTCGACCCGGCTGCCCTCGGCTATCCGGTGACGGCGTTCTGCACTCTGGAGATCCGGCAGCGCCAGGGGCATGAGCCCGTGGTCGCGCACCTCTCTGCCATCCCGGAGGTCCTCGAGATCCACTCGACAACCGGCGTCGGCGATCTCATCGTGCGCGTCGTCGCCCGCGACAACGCCGACCTCGGCCGCGTCATCGACGAGATCATCGACGACGTCCACGTGCTGCGGGCGAACACGTCGATGTGCCTCGTGACGCACCTCGACCACCGGACCGGACCGCTCGTCCAGGCGACAGCGGACCGCGCCGCGACCTGATCGGCCCGAGCGGGCGCCTCGCTGGCGCTGGGGTCAGCCAGCCACTGCGCCGGCGGCCATGAACGCCGCCCACACACGGCTCCGAGGATGTTCAGAGGGACGGCCACCAGCCAGGCCCACTGGCCTGTCTGGAACGCACCCACCGTGAAGGAAGAGCCGATGATGACGGCGAAGATCACCAGAAACACCTGTCTGATGGCGATCTGATCTCGAGGATGTTGGCGGCCACAGCGTGGGTCTCCTGGACGCGGATCAGAACGAAAGCAGGCAGCCGACGATGCCGCCCACCATGAGCGCTGCCGGCAGCAACATGGGCTTGGTCGGCGTCAGGTCGACGTGGGTCCCCGGAGCCGACCGGAAGTGCCTGCCGAGCATGACGACCCAGGCGCCGAGCCACCCGACTGCGGCCACGGCAGCCCAGGCAACCATGGCCCATTTCTGTGGCCGGGTCATGAAGCCCATGGTGCCGAACATCAGCGGGCCGAACCAGAAGCCGCACATACCGACGACAAAACGGAACCCGAAGATGTTGTCGTTCCAGGCGCTACGCCAGAAGTCACGGATCCTCACCTCGCCCCCCCCCTCCCTGACCGGCGCTCAGCGGCGGCCGACGAACCAGTTGCGGACCTTCTCGATGCGCGCCGTCACCTGCTCGGAGGAGGCCGCCGCGAGTTCCGGTCCGCCACAGGCCCGCCGGAGTTCCATGTGCACGTTCGCGTGCGGCGCCCCGGTCTTCTTGGCATACGCCGCGACGAGCTTGTTGAGCTCCTTGCGCTGGGCGGCGAGGGCACGGTGCGCGGACACCGGAGCATCGGCTTCGCGCGAGCGGCGCCCCGTCGCCTTGGACTGCTTCGCCTGACGCTCGTGGAGCAGCGCCGACACTTGCTCGGGCTCGAGCAGCCCGGGCAGACCGAGGTAGTCCTGCTCCTCCGCGGAGCCCACGTCGGCATGCAACCCGAACTGCTGTGCGTCGAAGAGGACGTGGTCGAAGTGGGCATCGGACTCGAGCGCCTCGAACGACTCCTCCTCCAGCCCCACCGTCTTCTCGGTGCGGTTCGCCGCCGCGATCATGCCTTCCTCCTCGGCCCACATCGAGGCCTCGGATTCCGGGTCGGTCTTGCGGTTGAGGGCGTGGTCGCGTTCGACCTCCATCGTGGCCGCGTGCTCGAGGATGACCGGCACCGACGGGAGGAAGACCGACGCCGTCTCACCACGCTTCCTGGCACGCACGAAGCGCCCGACCGCCTGCGCGAAGAACAGCGGCGTCGACGTCGACGTCGCATACACACCGACACACAGTCGCGGAACGTCGACACCCTCGGACACCATGCGCACCGCGACCATCCACCGCGAGTCGCCCGCCGCGAACTCCTCGATCCGGGCGCTCGACCCGGCGTCATCCGACAGGATGACCGCCGGCTTCTCACCCGTCAACGACTCCAGGATGCGCGCATACGCCCTCGCCACGGTCTTGTTCGTCGCGATCACGAGCGCGCCGGCATCGGGCACGTGTCGCCGCACCTCGGTGAGGCGCTTGTCGGCGGCAGCCAACACGGACGGGATCCACTCCCCCTTGGGGTCGAGTGCGGTCCGCCAGGCCTGGGCCATCTGGTCCTTGGTGAGCGGCTCCCCCAGTCGCGCAGCGATCTCGTCGCCGGCCTTGGTGCGCCACCTCATCGCGCCGCCATAGGCGAGGAAGAGCACTGGTCGGACGACAGCGTCACGCAACGCGGCGGCATACCCGTAGGTGTAGTCCGCAGCGGACCGCAGGACGCCGGCCTCGTCGAGCTCGTAGCGCACGAAGGGAATCGGATTCGTGTCCGACCGGAAGGGCGTCCCCGTGAGGGACAGTCGCCGCGTCGCGGCGGAAAAGGCTTCGCGTATGCCGTCCCCCCAGCTGCGTGCGTCGCCGCCGTGGTGGATCTCGTCGAGGATCACGAGGGTCGGGGTGTCCTCCGTGCGGCGGCGGTGCAGGTCCGGGCGGGAGGCGACCTGCGCATAGGTCAGCGCCACCCCGTCGTACTCGTCGGAGTGCACCGCCGAGGAGTTGGAGAACTTCGGGTCGAGCTGGATGCCCACGCGCGCTGCGGCTTCGGACCACTGGACCTTGAGGTGCTCGGTCGGGGCGATGACCGTGATGGCCCGGACCTCACCGCGCTGGAGCAGTTCGGCGGCGATGCGCAGGGCGAACGTCGTCTTGCCGGCACCGGGCGTCGCGACGGCGAGGAAGTCCTTCGCGTCGGACTCGAGATAGGCGGTGAGCGCCTCCTGTTGCCAAGCGCGGAGCTTGGCTGCGGTACCCCACGCGGCCCGCTCCGGGAAGGCGGGACTGAGGTGGGAAGCGGCTGAGGTACTCATCGGCTCGCCAAGGTTAACGAGGTTCGCGAGACGACATGCCGAGGCCCCCGCCTGCTGGACGGGGGCCTCGGTGTATGCATCGACGCAACGGCGCCGAATCAGCGCGCATCAGCCTTCAGGGAGCGGCTGGCGCGAGCGCTGGATCAGCCGCGGTAGGCGACCCAGGCGCTCTGCATGCGGGCGGTCTGACCGCTCGTGAAGTGGTCCATGCACTGGTCGTTCGAGTAGTCCATGAAGTTCTTGATCGGGTCGAGACCGGGCAGGGTGCACGTGTCGCGACCGGTCGGGCAACCCGACGCCGGGCTGGACTCGGCGGGCGTGTCGGTGACGTAGTCACCGGCCGTGTCCGAGCAGCCGCCCTGGAACGTGTGGTACAGGTTCAGCCAGTGGCCGACCTCGTGCGTCGCGGTGTCACCGAGGTTGTACGGCGAGGCGGTGCCGCCGGGGAGGCTCTCGTCGAGGATGACGACGCCGTCCATCGAGTCGACGCGCTTCTTGGGGAAGGTCGCCCAGCCGAGGAGGCCACCACCGAGGTCGGCGGTGTAGATGTTGAGGTCGCCGTTGTCGCCCTGACGGAGCGACGACTTCATTTTGCGCTCGGCCGTCGTGCCGTAGTCGAGGCCGTTGTACCAGGACGCGTTGTTGGTCGTCGTCGTGCCCTTGAGCGCGAACGAGAAGCCGGTGCCGGAGTAGGCGCTGTTGAGGACGCTGATCTGACTGTTGATCTCGCTGGCGCTGAGCGCACCCTTGCTGCCGTCGGTGATCGTGTGCCAGTAGACGTCGATCGTCGTGGGGGTGAACGCGCCACCACCGCCCGGCTTCTTGGCCTCGCCGGAGGCGCTGCGCGAAAGGCCCTTGGCCGCAAGGGTTTTCGCGAGGTCGGCCTCCATGGCCTTGGCCTGCGCCGGCGAGACGTCGTGCGGGTCCTTGGCCTGGCCACCACGACCGGCGACGAGCGCGTCGGAGTGGGTATCGGTCGCGCACTCGGCGGCGACACCCCGCTCTCCTGCGGTCTGGATGGCGGACGCGCTCGAGGCTCCGAACCCGAGGCTGGCCGCGGAGAGGACGGATGCGGCAACGAGTGCGGCAGTGCGCACGGGGCGAACAGACATGTGTGTCCTTTCGGTTTGCACAAACCTCTGTGAGGTCTGGGTGCCCCGAACCTAGTGACGGCCGCGGATCGGCCGAAACCAGCATTTCCCCATGGTTCGGTCAAGGTTTGGCAAAGAGGCCCGGTCCCGACCATCCGGTATGCCGTCCGCTCGCCTCCCGCGACCACCTCACCGTGGCAGCCCCACCAATTCGGCGGAGTCGTCCCACAGTTGCTTCGCGACGTCCGGCCGCTGGGCCAGGGCAGAGGGCTGGGTCCAACTCAGCCGTCCTCGTCGCAGGGCCGCGTAGGCATGCCCGGGCCCAACCTCTCGCACACCCGATCCCGGCGGTGCCACTCCTGGGAAACCGACCTCCTCGGTGGCGAGGCCGGCCAGTGCCCGACCCGCCGCAGGAACGGTGTTCATGTGCGGGTTGAAGGCTCGGACCGGCGAGCCGAGGCGCGTGCCCATGGCGGCCCAGGCGAAGCGCATCGGCAGGGCCAGGTCGCGGGCCAGACCCGTGCCGAAGACCTGTCCCGGGTCGAAGGCGACGAGGCGGATCCGTCGGGACTGCACCTCGGGCAGGGTCTGCGCGTGGCGAGCCGTGAGGACGACGCGTGCCCCGTCGGCGAGGACGGGAAGGAGCAGGCGCAACAGCAGGTAGTGCGCGAGGTGGTTCACCGCGAACGTCGTCTCGATGCCGTCCGGCGTCCGGTCCCGGTCGTGTGCTCTGACGAGTCCCGCATTGAGCAGGACGGTGCCGATCGGCTCATCCTCGCTGCGTTCGGCCACCCCACGGGCGAACGCGCGCACCGACGCGAGATCGGTCAGATCAAGTTCGGCCCGCCCCGACTCGGCGCGCGAGCCGACGATGACTGTGGCACCGGAGTCCCGAAGTCGTTGTGCCGCAACCGATCCGAACCCCGAGCTTCCGCCCGTCATGACGACCGTCATCGCGATCCACTCCCCCGCTGTGGTGCTCTCCACAGCGATGCATTGCCCGAGCCCGAGGCCGCTCGGATCGTGCAGACGTACCGCTCGATCCTCACCGCGAGCGAACCAATGGCCGTCCTCGCCGCCCAGCGGCACCTCGCTGAGCGCCTGTTCCTGCCGAAGGGCTGGACGAACGCGGCCCTCGCTCTCATGGCATCCCATCCACGGAAGGACGGACACAGTGCCGCGCATCCCCAATCGAAGTGACAACCTCGCTCGACCCCGAGCAAGGAAGGGGCATGAACACGACAAGCCAATCACCAAGGTGAGCACCGGCAGCGTTGTCGTACCAGACCCCAATCCCGACTGGGGCGCAATGGCGACGATGTTGTGGAGCTCCGCCACCGACAGCGGCGTGAGCACCTTCTACGGCTCGACGGACTGGGCCACGCTCTACCTCCTCTGCGACACCGTGCAGCACTGGACCGAGCAGGGAGGACGACGCTCCCCCGAGCTGCTGCGCGTCGTCATGCAAGGGCTCGGATCGCTCCTATTCACCGAGGGCGACCGGCGCAGGCTCCGTGTCGAGCTGGAGCAACCAGACGCTGAACCGGAGTGGCAGGCCGAGCTTCACCTACTGGTGTCGGACATGTCCACCGCGACCCCGTAGAACGATCACACAAGGCCCCAGACCGGCTTTTCCAAGCGAAGGGCTGGTCTGGGGCTCTTGTCGGCGTTCGGGCCTCAGAGCGCCATACGGAGCAACGTCTAGGGCGAGCTGGAGACCTGGGAAGGTGGCACGATCTCGGCTGCTATCACATGACGGTTGCCCTGAGGGCTCCAAGAGGTCATACCCCCAGGGCGCCAGCCCTGCTTACGTTCATAGGGCACGGGCGCTACGCGCCCCCTTGATAGATGACGATGGCCCCGAGCCCCTCGTCAGGGCTCGGGCCGCTCATCAGTCGTCGGTAACCAACATCATGGACGGCGGGGGGAAAAAGCGTGAAGTGGTTTGTAAGAGCGCCGTCGCCGAGCCAATCGAGGGCATTGCTGAGGCGGACTCTAATCACACCAGCCACCGCATGATCCAGGGAGTTGTTGATTGCGTCTGGTCTGGGGGAAAGCCGCCGACGCGCCAAAAGAACGCCGTGTTGAGCGTGCGGCCTTAGATAGATGGACGGGACACAATAACGCAGGTCAATGAGGCGAGTCTCTTCTGAGATGTCGTAACCCGGCACGTTCGTGGACGCCAGCGTCCCTGTCTCTAGCATGTACACGTATGCGTACGGGACGTGTGACGTCCTGGCAGCCTCGGTCTCCCGCGACCTCTTGAGATGGTAGGCGTACCCATTCTTCGTGACTTGTTCGTGACAGGCGAACCATAGCGCCACCCAGATGTTGTCAACAGCGTCTATCCACCGCGTGGCTACGCCGTAATGCTGCAGCAGTGGTTCAACTGCTGCTCGGTAAGTACCCGAAGCAACACTTCCCCCATGGTCATTCACATCTAGACGCTCAGAACATTCGTGAGACTTTGAATACCAGTTTTGCCCGGAGTACCAGGGACACGAGCAGTTCCCCCCGCTCAGCTCCTCAACATAGGCATTCAACAATCGCGTGTGTTTGGCGATGACCTTCTGAGATCTGCCTCGGAAAAGGGATGGAGTCGCATGGGCGTAGAGCTTGGATTGACCACGAAAGAACATGCGGCCCGGTCTGGACTCATAGCGAAGGTAGCCCGAAACCTGAGTGAGACTGTGGGGATCCTTTACGTCGTAGACCGTGAAGCCGTGAATGGAATGGGTATCGACACCCAAGAATGTTGCATTACCCACTAGTCATTCTCCGTATCCGCGAATTTTGGTGCGTCAAAACCGTCCATTCCGTGGAAAGCCTTTCGCTCTGAACGCCGTCCTGGTTCCGCTCAGTTTCCGAGTAGCGACATTCGCTTGTTCAATCTCGACGCAAGCGTGGACCTTCTCCTGAGGTGGGTGCTGGCTCACCCGCATCCTGCGTAGCACGGGAACTCGTCAAACGCGCCCGCCTTTTACGGTAGCGGGATCGATAGAGGCGCCACATATAAACAATCCAGAGAACCGCGCTGAGCAGCATGAAAAGCGCGCCGACAAGTAGGAGTAGTTCTTGCAGGTAGCCCCCAACTTCAGCTTCCTCCAAGGCCATACTGACCAACATTGCGACATAGCCCACTAGCAGGATGATGAAGGCTACGACGGGTGGCGACAGTCCTGCGAGTCGCCGCAACTCCACATCGATGTGCCGCTGAACGACCGGCTCCCATGCCTCTCGCTGGTCACCGTCCAATCGATCGCGTATGTCCAGGGCTTCCTTAGTCGCGACATGTCGGTTCTTTGAAGTCCAGGTGGCCGAGGCGGCAGTCACGGCCGCCGCCACAACCACAGCACCACCGCCTACGACGGCCCCCCAATCTGTCATGGACGCATCCTCTCACCAACACTGCATGAAGGATGGGTAGCGCGAAGAAGAGGAGGCCAGATGCAAGTCACGGCGATCGACGGGCGCACACTTCCAGAGTGCGCCGCGACGCGAAAGCTGGCTTACTTCCCTGACGTCCCAGACACGGCGTTGACGCCGATGGCCCGCACTGCAGGTTTTGCGGGGTCTACGTCTTAGCTCAGAGCCGACTACCCACCATTCCCAGGCTGGGTGTATTGCGATTCAGCGGGAGGGCGAACTGACGCGAGCGTTTCAACTCGTTCCTCGCGGCCTGTCGCGAGCTCTGCGCCGTCCTGAGATGAGAGAGCCGTCGATGTTAGCGAGGTCGGTTTGTCCTCTGGGACGCTAGGCAGTTCTCGAAGTCTGGGTGGGGCGGCGGTCCAGGCCTTCAAGTTCTGCATCACCTCGCTGTAGAAGCTGTTTACCGCGTCGGCAACCGAGTCGATAAAGGATCCGCGCCCACGACCGCGCTTCGTGCCGAGCGGCTCGGTGACCGCCACTCGGAACATTCGCAGTTCCTTCGAGGGGTCAGCAATGAGCAGCGAGGGGTTGTCGCGTACGTCTTTCAAAAGTTCGGCCGTCCCCGCGCCTCTAGCATGCATGGCAAACGCCTCGACGCGAAGCGTTTCTGGCGCAGCTCGTAGCTGGCGGATGATCCAGTTCACTCGCGTGGTGGGCCGGCCTTCCCGAGGTGCGTCTATGTCTACGTAGCAAGTCACCCGGCTCGCGTGAACGTCAGCCTTCACTATGAGCAGCCCTACAGTGTTGGGAATGCGTATGGCGCCTTCCATGACGCCCTGACTGGCAAGTTGAGCTACCAACGTCGTCGTGCGGAGCGTTGGGTCCGCAAGCTCCTTGCGGCTAAGAGCAGGTGTGACCTCTTCTCCAAGCCGGCGACCGAGCTGGAGGCTGCAATATCGCAGCAGCGCATCGAAACGCGCGGCGACTTCGGGTGCCGCTTTGTCGCTCGCGCGCAGAGTCCCGGCAGCTACCGCTTCACGCACGGTCACCCATGAACCGCCCATGTCGTCGAACTCCAAGGCACCTGATCGTGGGTGCTCCAAGTACCTAATCAGTTCCCCAAGGATCCAGGCCTGCTCGGGGTCGGCGACCCCTCGGTGCTCCTTCTGAACCACCGCCAGAGCTAGTACCTGCGTCCATGAAAGATGATGCAGCGCCACCCTTCTGGTTTTGCGCTTGTCCACCTTCGTGGGGTGCTGGCCCGCCACTGCCGGAATCTGATTCGAGATTGTCAGAACTGCGTCGTACCCCTGCTCCCGCGCCACGTCGAGGTAGTTCTCTATTTGCTCGGCGTGTAGCTCGTTATTTCCCGTCTTGACCTCGACCAGCGCGGTCCAAGTCCGTGCCCCGCGCTGCACTCGGATAAGGCCGTCCGGGTAGACCCGCTTGTCACCAAGCATGAACGGCACTTCGATGAACGTGCTTAGCGTCCCTCCATGAGCTCCCAGCGGCTGGCTGAGCGCACGGCCAAACTCTCGCACTGCCGACGCAACCGCAAGAAGGGCCGACGTAGCTCTGCGCTCTTGCTCATCCGCACCACTGATGCCCGAAGTGGGAATCAGCCTTGCGACATGCCAGTTCTCTTCAGCCATCGGGACACCCCTGCCTTTTAGATAGGAACCGTGCTGAACCCGAACCCTAGTGAGCCAGCCAGGGCCAACACACGATCGGCGCGCGGTCCGTCGGTCGCAGGTTAGGTTCGTCAGGGTTGCGCATGCTCGGGCTCCGCGCGCTTCACGTCGTCCGCGAAATGCCAGACACGCGGTTGCGCCTTACGCTTGAATCTCCCTATGCCACCCGTGAACGCGGCCACAGCGAAGCCCCCCTCCCGGCCTCAAATGGTCTTGCTCGGAGCGGCGGTCGTAGCCTTCATCGTGTGGTCCTTCGTAGGCTATGAAGGAGGGACCGGGTGAGTACAGCGTTCAAGCTACTTGTAAGGACATCGTCCGCGATCAGCTGTAGAACCCCTCGACGGCCGACTTCAGCGCAGAGGTGCAGACTACTTCCTCGGCTGGGGGTAGCGTTGTCGCGGAGAATGCCCTCGGGGGGAAAGTCACTTATTCTTACGAGTGCTCACGGTCCGGGGACACCGTCACTCTGAAGAGCCTTACGCCCCGTTAGCGGTCCCGGGCTCAGATCACGGCTGAAGCGGCACGACGATGTGCTGGGCAACGGGTTGCGGTCGCACGTGAGAGTGTCAGCTTCCGACCGCGGACGCTTCAATCTTCCCTTTAGAAGTCACTCAACTTGGCTCGACCACTCCTGCTGGTTGGTCACCGCCCACGCTGGGAACAGGCTCCTTCACCCACTCCGTACCTCGCGGGAAGTGCAACGAGAACCCGAGAGAGTGCACTAACCGCACCACATCGTCTGTTGGGCGGCTTGGCAGAAGGATTGCTCCGGAAGCTTCCGGTAGAAAGCGCAGATAGTCCAAGAGCTGCCCGACCGCGAGGCGGACCGTTCCCCGGTCACTTGCGCTCTTCGCCTCGTAGAGCGTCTGCGTAGTTCGATCAAAAGGATCCGTCACAAGTTGCGACTTCTCCCCCGGAACGGCGATCCGCGCCCGACAGACGTCATGGCCCAAGGCGCTCAGGTGGTCCTCGAACGCCTTCACGAGGAGTCCTTCGCGGCGCCTTGCCTCGGTTCCGCTCGCAGGGGTCGTCTCATACTCGAATACCGAGTTCTGTTCGTTGGCCACGAAGGTAACCGCGGGCACGTCGGCGAGTGAAGCAGACTGGCTGGTCGCCGGCGAGTCACCGAGACTGAGAAGACGGAAGACGATGACCTTGCGCTGCCTTCCGTCGGCTCGAACCCCACACTTCTCTGGCTCAGGCGAAAGCGGCCGTTTTGCGGGAGTTCCCATCCGGCGCGAGGTTCGGCGTGACGGACGCCGACGAACCGCGTTGCTTGCTCATGGACATCCGGAGCGGAGCGGTCGAGGCGACACTCGACAAGGCGAGGCCGATGGTCGGCTTCTTCAGCCTCCCGGAGGCCGAATCGCGATTCACGGCGGGCGACGTCAGAGAGGCCATCTTCACGCTCGCCTTTGAGGGTGAATCGGCAGATCTCGGGACGTGCTGAGCTCCGTCCCAAGTGGCGCCTCGTCTTGAGCGAATGCGTAGCCTAAGGAAGGGCCTACCTTCAAGCGGAGGACCGGCAACACACAGACGTTCGAACCAGCGTGTCGCGAGAGTCGTCCTTACACGACGGTGCAGCCGACAATCCCAAGGGGTCATGCCCCCTGTTCCGACGTTTCATCCCGGACGTCCGGTCCCTGTGCGAGCAGACGGACAATCTCGTCGGCAATGGATTTCGCCATTTCCTGCTGAGAAGTGGCAAGCCGCTGCCGGTCGGCCTCCGTAGCAGAGCCATAACTCGTCATGGCCTTGTCGAAGTCGTTGTCCATCTCCACACTGAAGCCGGGTCGCACTGACTCCACGAAGGCATCAATCGCCTTTCGTGCAGCCTCGATGCGAACGTCGATGTCATCGAGTTCCTGTTCTGTAACAGCAACGTGGCCAATCTTCACACCCGTCTCGCGTACCCCATCCCAACGTGCACGATCCGGCGCAATCCACATCCAAATCGTGTGTGCGTATACGTTGCGAATCGCGAAGAGTTCCCGGAGTTCTCGGAGGAGGGGGGCCGGGTCCTCGCCGTGCAACGACATGACGTTCCCCAAAAGCTTGATCCGAACGCCGACGGGGACGCTGGCCACGAGCCCTTGGTAGACGAGAGGCCATGCTTGGGGATCGCGGGAAAGAGTGGTGGCGAGCGCGCCTCGCAGGGTCTCATCAAGAAATGCGATTCCCCCCAGAGTGCGCAGAGGGTCACTCACCCGTCATCACCGTCGCCCCCCGCCTGCCTCATTGACTCGTAGATCTCCTTGCACGTGGGGCACACCGGGAACTTCTGCGGGTCGCGGCCCGGGATCCAGACCTTGCCGCACAGCGCCGTCACGGGCTCGCCGGACAGCGCCGACTCGAGGATCTTCTCCTTGCGCACATAGTGCGAGAAACGCTCGTGGTCACCCGGCTCCTGGACCTCGGGGACGGTCTCCTCGCGCTCGAGGACGGCCGTTCGCGTCGACGGACCCGCAGGCTCGGGCTGGGGAGCGTTGGGGTCACTGGGCGGCAGCATCGGGTCACTCACATCGTCCAGACTACGACGGCCCGACGCCGCACCGCGATCAGTTGAGTTCAGGATCCGACGGGTAGTAGGCGACGAAGGCCAGCTCGTTGGTCTGCCGACGGAGCACCTGCTCCCAGAGGGCATCCGGATCGGACGTGAGCAGGTCCGCGGCCTCGGAGTCGACGACGAACCACGACCCACGACGGATCTCGCCCTCGAGCTGTCCACTGGACCACCCGGCATACCCGGCAAAGATGCGGAGGCCGCCGGCCTCCGGCATGACGAGCAGCGGTGGGGTGTCGAGGTCGAGGATCGCGACCGAGCCGAAGAGACGCTGACTCCCCGGAGGCGGGTCGTCGTCACCGGGCACCGTGATCAGTCCCAGCGCCGAGTCGAGCTGGACGGGCCCACCCTGGAAGAGGGTCTGCGGTGCCGAGATGTGCTCACCCCACCCGGGCAGGACGGAGTCGACGTCAGCGCCGAGCGGTTTGTTGAGAACCACTCCCTGCGCGCCGTTGTCGTCGTGCTGGAGCATGAGGATCACGCTGCGGTGGAACACCCCGTCGTCGAGCTGCGGGGTGGAGACGAGGAGTCGCCCCGTCACGCAATCAGCGGTCACGCTTCCATTCTGCACGTCCACCCTGACCGCGTCGCTCACCACCACGGAAGCCACCGCGGCCACCGCCCTGGTGCCCGCGCGAGGCTCCCTGGAAGCGGCGCGGCGCCCCACCGGGACGGCGACCACGCTGCTGCTGCTTGGCCTCGAGCAGGGGCTTCCACTGCTCGTCGGGGACCGGCACGCCCGACGGCGTGCGACCTCCGGCCGCGGCGACGTGCTCGTCACCGGGGCGAACCCGGACCGGCTCGACGTCGAGGCCTGCTGCGTCGGCAAGGCGCTCCATGGTCCGCTTCTGGTGCGGGAGGGCGAAGGTGACGACGGTGCCGCGCTCGCCGGCGCGCGCCGTGCGACCGGCGCGGTGGAGGTAGTCCTTGTGGTCGGCCGGCGGGTCGGCCTGGAGCACGAGACCGATGTCGTCGACGTGGATGCCGCGGGCGGCGACATCGGTCGCGACGAGGACGGGCAGCGAGCCGTCGCGGAACGCGCCGAGTGCCCGGTTGCGCAGGTTCTGCGAGAGCCCGCCGTGGATCGCGGCGGCCAGGACTCCGCGCTCACGGAGTTCGCGCGCCACGCGGTCGGCCCCGAGCTGCGTGCGGACGAAGACGACGGTGCGCCCGTCGCGCGCGGCAAGCTCGGCCGTGAGCTGCTTCTTGTAGTTCGGGTCGATGAGCATGATGTGGTGGCTCATCGTCGAGACGCTGGCCTGCGCGTCCTCGGTCGAGTGGGTCACCGGGTCGGTGAGGTAGCGCTCGACGAGCTGGTCGATGCCGCGGTCGAGCGTCGCCGAGAAGAGCAGCCGCTGGCCGCCGGTCGGGATGCGGTCGAGGATGTCGGTCACCTCGGCCATGAATCCCATCTCGGCCATGTGGTCGGCCTCGTCGAGGATCGTCACCTGCACGTCGTCGAACTCGACGGCGCCGCGCTCGTGGAGATCGGCCAGTCGGCCCGGAGTCGCGACGAGGATGTCGATGCCCTTGGCGAGCGCCTTGATCTGCGGCTCGTAGGACAGGCCTCCCGCGACGAGCTTGTGCCGCAGGCTGCTGACGTGGACGAGCGGCTCGAGGGCGTCGCTCACCTGCATCGCCAGTTCACGCGTGGGCACGAGGATGAGGGCGCGGGGGCGCTTGCTCGACGGCTTCGTGCCGTCGGCGAGGCGGGTGATCGTCGGCAGACCGAACGCGAGCGTCTTGCCCGAGCCCGTCTGGCCACGACCGAGAACGTCGCGTCCGGCCAGGGCATCCGGGATGGTCGCGGCCTGGATCGGGAACGGCTCGGTGATGCCGTCACGGGCGAGGCGCTCGACGAGGCGCTCATCGAGGCCCAGCGCGGCGAAGCCGTTGTCGGCGGTGACGGAGGCCGGGCCGCCCTTGGCCTTCGACTCGTACTTCACCCAGGTATCCGCCTCGGCACGCTCGGCCTCGGCCTCCTCGAAGGTGCGCGGCTGCTCGGGCAGGTCGAAACGGCGCTCGTCGAAGTGACGCCCCTCGTGCCGGTCGCGACGCACCGGGTCAGCGACCCGACGGGCCGGCCGGTCGTCGTCACGACGGAACGCCGCGCGGCCATCGCGGCGCTCACCATAGGTGGGGCGGCTCCCCCGGTCGTCACGACGCTGCCCGTGTGCCGGCCGCTCACCGCGGTCGTCCCGGCGCTGGAAGCCGCGCGACTCGCCGCGGTCGTCACGACGCTGGTAGCCACCGCGGTTGTCCGAGCGGTCATCGCGGCGCTGGTAGCCACCGCGGTTGTCCGAACGGTCGTCACGACGCTGGTAACCACCACGGTCCTCACGACGCTCGAAACCACGCGACTCACCGCGGTCATCGCGACGCTGGTAGCCACCGCGGTTGTCCGACCGGTCGTCACGACGCTGGTAGCCACCGCGGTTGTCCGAACGGTCGTCCCGACGCTGGTAACCACCACGGTCCTCACGACGCTCGAAACCACGCGACTCACCGCGGTCATCGCGACGCTGGTAGCCACCGCGGTTGTCCGACCGGTCGTCACGACGCTGGTAGCCACCGCGGTTGTCCGAACGGTCGTCCCGACGCTGGTAACCACCACGGTCCTCACGACGCTCGAAACCACGCGACTCGCCACGCTCATCGCGACGCTGGTAACCACCGCGGTTGTCCGAACGGTCGTCACGACGCTGGTAGCCGGTGCGCTCGGCGTCGCGGGAGTCGCGACGTTCCGGGCGGCCGGTGCGCTCACTGCGTGCCGCGCGGTCCTCGCTGTTCCAGCGGGGGCTGCGCTCGGAGCGCGGAGCCTTCGTGCGGGCCGGCCCGTCGGGCTGTCCGCGGTGGTGCTTCTTGGGTCCCTTGGCCTGGGCAGCCGACTTCTGGGCTGCGGACTTCTGGGAGGCGGTCCAACGCGGCTTCTTCTTGCCGGAGGATGCGGGCTTCTTGGGCATGCTGAATCACTCGATCCGAGTCGATGGTGTGGGCGTCAACGGCCCTTCACGACGACAGCTGTGTCAACGAGATTCAGTCGGGCTGGAGCGCGGCGCCGGACGTGGCGCAAGGGTCAATTCTAGCAGCGATCGAGTGTGTCCTTGACCACGCAACCGCCCACAACCCAGCGAAGCCTCAGGTGGTGTCGACCGCGGAGTTGGATTCGCGGACGCGGAGGACGCGCTGCGCGGCGATGACCCCGAGCGCCACCCCGACGAGGTCGGCGATGACGTCTCGCGGATCTCCCGAACGCTGCGGCAGCAACGTTCCCTGGATGACCTCGCTCAGCGGTGCGTGTGCCGCCGCGAGGGCTACAACGGGAACGAACGGCAGCCTCGCAGCGGCCGCGAAGAACACGGGCAGCGCGAAGATCGCGGCATGCACGAGCTTGTCGAAGTGCGGGAACGGCGGGGCGCCACCGCTGGACGGCGCATAGAGCAGGACGAACTGGACGACGAGGGCCACTGCTGCGGGCAGCAAGGACCGACCCCGACGAGCGGTTTCACTCACGCGCTGGCGTCCTGCGCGCCCACCATGTCGGTCTCGGCCCCTGCATCAGTGCTCGTCGCAGACCCCTTTGCCGCACCCGCAGCCTTGGCGACGGCAGCCGCGACGACCTCGGCGACGTCGGGGTGGAAGACGCTCGGGATGATGTAGGTCGCGTTGCGCTCATCCTCCTTCACGACGCCGGCCAGGGCGTCGGCGGCGGCGAGGAGAACGTCCGGGGTGAGCACGTGCGAGCCCGAGTCGAGCAGACCTCGGAAGACGCCGGGGAAGACCAGCACGTTGTTGATCTGGTTGGCGAAGTCGGAACGTCCGGTGGCGACCACGGTGGCGTGCTTCGCGGCCTCGTCGGGGTCAACCTCGGGGGTGGGGTTGGCCATGGCGAAGACCACCGCGTCGTCGGCCATCGTCGCGATGTCGTCGCCGGTGAGGATGTTGGGCGCCGAGACGCCGAGGAAGACGTCGGCACCGGCGAGCGCCTCGGCGAGGGTTCCGGTCACACCCTCGGCATTGGTGTGCTCGGCGATCCAGGTCTGGTTGGGGTAGTCGCCGCACGACACGTCGTCACGGTCCTTGTGGATCACGCCGTACATGTCGGCCACGACGACGTTGCGGGCACCCGCGTGCAGCAGGAGCTTGAGGATGGCGGTGCCCGCGGCACCTGCCCCGCTCATGACGAGCCGGACGTCCTCGAGCCGCTTGCCGACGACCGCGAGCGCATTGCGCATCGCCGCCAGGGCGACGATGGCGGTGCCGTGCTGGTCGTCGTGGAAGACGGGGATGTCGAGTTCCTCGCGCAACCGCGCCTCGATCTCGAAGCAGCGCGGCGCCGAGATGTCCTCGAGGTTGATGCCGGCGAAGACGGGCGAGATGGCCTTGACCGCCGTGATGATCTCCTCGGTGTCGGTCGTGTCGAGGCAGATCGGGAACGCGTCGATGTCGGCGAACCGCTTGAACAGCGCCGCCTTGCCCTCCATCACGGGCATGGCCGCGAGCGGGCCGATGTCGCCGAGGCCGAGCACCGCCGTGCCGTCGGTCACCACGGCCACGGTGTTGCGCTTGATCGTCAGGCGGCGGGCGTCCTCCGGGTTCTCCGCGATGGCCATGCACACTCGCGCCACACCCGGGGTGTAGATGAGTGAGAGGTCGTCGCGGTTGCGGATCGGCACCTTGGACTCGATGCGCAGCTTGCCGCCGAGGTGCATGAGGAACGTGCGGTCCGAGACCTTGCCGATCTCGACGCCTTCGATGCCACGCATCTTGTCGACGATCTCGTCGGCGTGACCGGGGTCGCGGGTCATGAGGGTGACGTCGACGCGCACCTGCTCGTGACCCGACGCCGTGACGTCGAGACCGGTCACCACTCCCCCCGCCTGCTCGACGACGCCGGTCAGCTCACTGACGGCGGTGGCACGGGCGGGAACGATGAGTCGGACGGTGACGGAGTTCGCAGCTGAGGGAAGGGCGGCCATGGGGACGATTCAACCTCCTACCCATGAGTTCGGTCACATTGTGTTCATCGAGGACCCGGTCCTTCCGATGGGGCACCGCAGCCACGGGCCGCACCTACAGTTGCTGCATGAGCGACCACGTCGAAGTGACCGGCCACGGCGCACACCACGTCGTCCCCGATCTCGTCATCGTCCGGGCCCGGGTCCAGTGCGAGGCCAACGACGTCGCCAGCGCCCTCGCCGACGCGTCGGCCCGCACCCGGGCCGCCCTCCAGGCCGCGAGCGATCACGGCGTGGAGCCCCGTGACCGCCGGACCGAGGACGTGGGAATCCACCCCCGGCACGATCGCGAGGGCACCAAGGTCGTTGGCTACACGGCATACCAGGCGTTGCGACTGACGATCCGGGAAGCCGATCGCGTCGGTGACCTGCTCCAGGCCCTCGCCGGATCCGCCGGCGACGCGCTCGCCGTCGACGGGATCGAGATGGGCGCTGACCAGACGGCCGAGTCGGTCGCGGCGGCCCGCACGGCCGCGTTCGAGGACGCCCGCACGCGGGCGGCGCAGTTCGCGGACCTCGCCGGCGCCACATTGGGCAAGGTGATCCACATCCGAGAGGGCGGCGACGACGGCTTCCGGCCGCGCCCGATGATGGCGCGCTCGGCCGACTTCGCCGGCTCGATGCCCATCGAGGGCGGCACTCAGGCGATCACCACGACGGTGACCGTTCGCTGGGAGCTCACGTGAGCTGGCTCGACGCGCTCGGCTGGTTCGGGTCGGCGCTCCTCGTCTTCTCGCTCCTGCAGGCACGGATCCTGCGACTGCGCGTCCTCAACACGGTCGCCTGCGTGATCCTCACCGTCTTCAACGCCCTCCTCGGCGTGTGGCCCATGGTCGCGATGAACATCGTCCTCGCCGCCATCAACCTGTGGTTCATCGCCAGGATGCTGCGCGAGAAGAACGACGAGACCGCCTTCGCCGTCATCGAGGTCGAGGAGGACGACGCCTACTTCCAGCACTTCGTCGAGGTGCAGCGCAGCGACATCGCGAAGTTCAACCCGGGCTTTGTTGGCGTCACCGAGTCGGCCGAGCGCTTCGCCTATCTCGTCCTGCACGGCCACGAGACAGTGGGTGTCGTTGTTGTGCGGGATGCCGGCGAGGGCGTCGGTCAGGTCGAGCTCGACTACGTGACCGAGCGCTACCGCGACTTCACGCCGGGCGAGTTCGTCTGGCGGCACAGCGGGCTGTTCGCCGGTCATGGGTGGCGCACGATCCGCACACCCGACGGCATGGTCGGCGCCTATTACGAGCGCCTCGGGTTCCACCGCGATGGCGACGCCTGGGCGCTCGACATCGCGGGCGTCACGCGTCCTGCGGATCCGGAGGGTGCCGCCGGTCCAGCGTGAGCATGACGCGGTGACCGGTGATGACCGTCGCGAGCCAGCCGAGCCCGATGGCCCAGCCCGCGACGACATCCGTGAGCCAGTGGTGGCCGAGGAAGACCCGCGACAGTCCCATCGCGACGATGAACGTCCCGAGCGCTCCGATGACGACCGTGCGCCACCGCTTGCGTGGTAACCAGATGACGAGCAGGTATGCCGTGAGCCCGAGAACCACGGTCGCGTTCAGCGTGTGCCCCGAGGGGAAGCTCGCAGACGACTCGTAGGGCGGCACCGCCAGGGACTGCGGCGGCCGGGCACGGCCGGTCAGGTCCTTGCCCGTCACGGTGAGGAGCAGCGACCCCGCTGCGGCGATCGCCATGAGCACGACCGGCATCCACCGACGCCATGCCAGCGCCAGACCGACAGCGGCCACGACGGCGATGACGGGCATGCCGACCGTGCCACCGAGGTCGGTGAAGTCGGTGGCCCAGCGCGCCGAGTCGGGCGTCCTCAGGCGGACAGCCGCGTCGAGGACCGGTTGGTCGAGCGCGGCGATGCCGTCCTGGTCGACGACGTCCTCGTACACCTCGCCCGACACGGTCGTCAGGACGCCTATGACCACGAGCCCGACGACCGCGGTCAGGACAAGGCCGACGTTGGCAGCCGCCCACCGGAAGAGACGACCCAGAACCTCGGCAACCCGAACGAGCCAGCCGGCGACGAATCGCCCTGCAGCAGTTCGCCATTCGGCCAGGTCGCGGGTTCCGATCCGTTCGTCCTCGCGAGGTGCGGGGCGCTGGAAGTCTGCGGACGGCATACGCGATCGTCACACACCGAACACAAGAACACCCGGCGCGACGAGCGAGGCTCGCCGACCGGGTGTCGTTGTCGCGGGATGGCCACGGTGGTGGAGGTGGCGGGAATCGAACCCGCGTCCACTGACGGGAAACCAAGGCTTCTCCGGGTGCAGCTCGCTATGGATTTTCTCGGCCCCAGGGCTCGCACGAGCACGTTCCCTGACAGGCCCAGTCACGTAAGAGTCCCGCACCGTCCCGTGACATGACGTTGCAGCAAGATCTCTAGATGACGCTGGTTACTGAGCCGAGATCATGCTCAGGCCAACGGACTTCGGGCTCGCTCAGGCGGCGAGGGCGAAGTCGGTGCGCTTGGAGTTGGCACCTATTGGTTTGCACGGAGCGTTGACGAGATGACCGTGCATCCTCGACCCGCTTCCCTTGATCCGCCGACCAATGTCGAAACCGATCACCCCCGTGAGGGGGTCCATCCCACGCTGTTGAGTTGTGACAGGCACTGTACCTGCCAACGTGTGGCCGCCCCGAATCATTTCCGGGACGGCCACACCGAGCCCTGGCCGTGGTTGAGGCAGTGGCTCAGACGGCGGCGCGGACGGCGTCGGCGAGCGGCGTCGTCGGGCGACCGATGAGGCGCGACAGGTCCCCGGTCTCGACGAGGAGGGCGCCCTGCTTCAGGCCATCGTCGCTGCTCGCGAGCGCTTCGGCGTAGCCCTCGGGCAGGCCTGCACCCACGAGCGCCGTCCGGTAGTCGTCGACGGACAGGTCGCGGTAGGCGACCTCCGTGCCGGACTGGGCTGACACCTCGGCGGCGTACTCACCGAGCGTGAACGCCGTGTCACCACCGAGCTCGTAGGTGCGTCCGGCGTGGCCGTCCTCCGTCACGACGGCGGCCGCGGCCTCGGCGAAGTCGGCGCGGGTGGCGGCGCTGACGCGGCCCTCCCCCGCCGCCCCGAGGACGGCACCGTGCTCGAGCTGGGTCGCGAGCTGGCCGGTGTAGTTCTCGATGTACCAGGAGTTGCGCAGGAGGACGGTGGGGACACCCGCTGCGGCGAGGGCCTCCTCGGTGGCGCGGTGCTCCACGGCGAGGCCGAGGGGCGAGGAGTCGGCGCGGACGATGCTCGTGTAGGCGACGAGCTCGACGCTCGCGCGCTTCGCGGCGTCGACGACGTTCTGGTGCTGCGTGGCCCGGCGGCCGACCTCGCTGCCGGAGATGAAGACGACGCGGTCGACGCCGGCAAGTGCCGCGTCCAGGCTCGCCGGGTCCTCGAAGTCGCCCACGCGCACCGTGATGCCCCGGGTCTCGAGGTCGGTCGCCTTGGCGCGGTCACGGACGAGGGCGACGACGTTGGCCGGAGCCACGCCGCGCTCGAGGAGGGCGTCGATGGTGAGGCGGCCGAGCTGTCCGGTGGCGCCGGTGACGAGGATCGTGGTCATGGGAAAGTGCCTTTCGCGGTGCGTCGAAGAAGTGCTGACGCATCGGACAACGGGCGAGCGGACGGCATACTTCCCATCGGTTAGTACCCACTTTGAAGTAAGGTACCTACATGAAGGTGAGTGACCCGCTCCGCGAGCGCTTCCCCGACGCGGTGTTCGAGGCGGGATGCCCGAGTCGGGTCGTGCTCGACCACGTCATGAGCAAGTGGGGCCTCCTCGTCCTGCTCTCGCTCGGCGATGGCGAGCCGCGCCGGTGGAGCGAACTCCGGCGACGGGCAGAGGGCGTGAGCGAGAAGATGCTCGCCCAGACGCTGCGGATCCTCGTCGCCGACGGCTTCGTCCTGCGCGACGCCAAGCCCGTCGTGCCGCCGCACGTGGAGTACTCGCTGACGCCGCGCGGACGGGAACTCGCCGCCCTCCTCACCCCGCTCATGGTGTGGGTCACGGACAACGCCCCCGACATCCTCGACGACGCCGCGTCCGCCTGAGGCATCCGTCGCATACTCGTCACGCGGCGTTCACGCCGACGTAGTGCCCCTGACTCACTGCTGACGCGCCGGGTCGAGATCCTGCGCGGCATGACCCGATACCGCACCCCAGCGCTGCTCGGCGCCGCACTCGTCCTCGCTCTCAGCGGCCCGGCACTCACCTCGACGGCTCAGGCCGCATCGCCCCACGCCGACGCCGTGGCGCCCGTCGTCGTCACGACGGACAACGAGACCCCGGTGCTCCACGACGACGAGGAAGGCGGGAACGCCTCCGGCGACGACCCCGCGATCTGGGTCGACCCCGCCGACTCCACGAACTCCCTCGTCATCGTCACCGCCAAGGAGGGCGGACTGCGCGTCTACGACCTCGCGTCGCGCGAGCTCCAGTCCGTCGCGGCCAGTGCGGCACCTCGCGCGGACGGGGTGGACGGTCGCTACAACAATGTCGACATCGCCTACGGCTTCCGTCTCGGTGGACGCACCGTCGACGTGGCCGTGGTGTCGGATCGCTACAACGACCAGCTGCGCTTCTTCGTCATCGACCCGGCGGGTGCGGCGGCAGGAACGCCGCTGCTTGAGGTGACCGCTCCCGAGCAGGCGTTCCTCTTCAACCCCGACCGCGAGGCGGTCGACGAGGAGCACACGGCATACGGCGTGGCTGTCTGGCAGCCGATGAAGGGCGGCACATTCGTCGCGGTCACCCAGGAGGGGACGACCCGTCTCGGAACGGTCCGACTCGTCGAGCAGGACGGGCTCATCGGCTACACCGACGTCGTGACAACGACGATGCCGGGATCGTTCGCGCTGCCAGACGGCACGACGTGGGCGCCGTGCGAGGAGCCCGGCGTCGGACCGCAGTTCGAGGGACTCACGGTCGACCAGCGGACGGGCACGCTGTTCGCGGCGCAGGAGGACGTGGGTCTCTGGTCGGTGCCGCTTCCGCTGATGAAGCACACGCCTGCCACGTCGCGCCTCATCGACCGCACGACCGACTTCGGCATCCACGATGCGTGGAACGCCGAGACCGAGGAGTGCGAGCCGATCGACCCTCAGGACAGGGGTTTCGGCGGATCCCTGCTCACTGCTGACGTCGAGGGAGTCGACCTCTATTACGGGGCCGGCTCAACGGGCTACGTCATCGTGTCGAGTCAGGGAGACGACACGTATGCCGTGTACGACCGTCGCGGGAATCACGCACCTCTCGGGTCGTTCCGGATCGCCGGCACGGGCGGCGTCGATGACGTCAACGGGTCCGACGGCCTGGCCGTGACGAACCGCCCCGTCGGCGAGTACCGGCAGGGCCTGCTCGTCAGCCACGACGAGCCCGAGACGGGTTCAGGCGTGGACCCCGAGCGGGACGCGACGAACTTCTCCTACGTCCAGTTCGGGGACGTCGCCGACGCCCTCGACCTGAAGGTCAGCACGGCGGCCCGCAACGACCCCCGCTTCCGCTGAGGTCCACGACCCGAGCGGAGGTGCCCGGACGGGGCGGCCTGGATGCGCCGCCCCGTCCGGGTACGTGGTCAGTCCGTCAGAGGTAGTAGCCCATGACGTCGACGATGAAGTGCGCCCGGCCACCGCTGCCATTGACGATGGTCAGCTGCCGCGAGGCGTTGAGCGCCACGGCGAGACCATTGGCGACGACCTGCCCGGTGGAGTTCCAGTTGATCGCCGAGGCGCCGATCGAGGTCGTGCCACCCGGGTTCACGGTGAGGTATCCCCCTCCGGCCGTGGAGACGATGGTGAAGTTGATGAACACCGCGGTCGCCCCCGCCGGCACGAAGTTGCTCGTGACAACAGCACCGGTGGAGGGGTTGCGGCTGTGCGCGACCGAGATCGTGCGGTTGGCACCCGGGCCGATCGGGCCCTGGGGTCCGGGCACGGCGAGCCGTGAATCGTAGGCCCGACCCGGCGTGAGGGCGTGGTATGCCCCGGCCGTGGCCGGTCCGGCGAGCTTGCGCCACCGTCCGGGCGAACCGGAGCCGACACAGACCCACAGGTTGCCGGCCGAGTCCTCGATGAACTCACCGGTGCTGTGTGCGTCGGACCTGGAGGCCGGAGACGCGCCGGACGGCTGCAGGAAGACGTTCGCTCGCCCGCCGTGGAACATCGCACCGGTCGAGGTGCTGGCGTTGCCGTAGCCGATGACCGCGTATCCGGGCTGGCCGGTCCAGCCGTAGACGCCGTGGGGCTTCGAGGGCAGGTTCGCCCAGCCCGCGACAGCGCAGCCGTAGGCCGAGCTCCCCGGCGACCAGACGTTTCCGGTCTGGAACATGAAGGCCGCTCCCGCACCGACATGCGTCGTGGTGGCACCCGTGAGCCCGGCGGTGGTCTTGCTCGAGCTCAGCGTGATGTCGTTGGGGTCGTTGGCTGCTGCCGGTCGGGCGAGCGCGACGTTCGCGGCCACGACGCCCCCTGCGGCGAGCGTGGCGTTGCGGATGAGGGAGCGCCGGTCGGCCGTCCTGCGCTCGGTGGTGGTGGATGCGTGAGTGTCGGTGCCCTGCGCGACCTCACGAGTGGAGCCAGATGGCTCGTTGATGGTTCCCATGGTGCTGCCCCCTTGCCCTCTGCGGAGGGACCCCGGGACCGAGGTCCCAACTAATCAGCGTAGAACTGGCTCGAGGGGGCGTCTGCCAATCCGGTGAACCCGATCGGTTCCAGATTGTCGGGCCTTGTGTCAGGCCGCGGCCCGCCCTCGGCCGGATCCTCGGCGAGGAGGAAGTCCTGGAGACCCGCGAGGTCATCGGTGTTGAGGACGTCGACGTCGGCGGCGACGAGTTCACGCCACAGGGCCTCGCGGTTCGGGAGTGCAAGGTCGGGAGTGGCCCAGAACCGGACCTGCTGACCGTTGGCGTGCGCCGTCGCGACGATCTGCTGGAGCCGGGCGCGCTCGGCCTCCGGCATCGGTCCGATGCCCTGCCACGTGAAGAACTTCGTCCAGTTGTCGCTGATGAGCGGGACGAGGCTCGTGTCGAGCGGACCGCCGAGGTCGGACATGCGCCCGTCGTAGAAGGAGAACCGAGTCGTCGCGGCCTGCATCGCGGCCAGATCACGGTTGCCCGAGATGACGGCGGTCACCGCGCGCTCGTGCGCGCGTCCGTTGCGATAGACGCTGAACAGCTGTGGGTATGCCGTGAGCTGCCTTTCGATGACCGGCCAGGCTGCGGTTCCCTCACTCTTGACGTCGATGAGGAGGCGGAAGTCGGCCCGCCAACCACGGTGGATCGAGCCACCGTTCTCACGGAAGCGCTGAGCCAGCGGCTCGAGGTACTCGGCTCGCAGCGTTCGGTCCAGGTCCGGGCCGTCGTGGCCGAGATAGAGCTCGCCGTCGACGAGCCACACATCCGCCTCGGCAGACGTGAACCCGTGGTCGAGCGCGTCGAGGAGCGGCCGGTCGTGCTCGTAGTCGTTGTGTGCATGGGCCCGCTCCAAGGGCTGGACGGAGGGGTGAGATGGCACGGCGGCGGCGGTGGCCGACGGAGCACCGGCCACGACGAACGTTGTGCACAGCAGCGCGCTGAGGAGGGCGAGAAGGCGGGCGAACGGCATACGTGGCATGTCTGTCAGCCTGCCAAGGCGAGGTGAATCGCGCGCGGCGAGCGAGCGAACGGCGTCCGGAATCTGAGCATCGCGTCTCACTTCGTGGGCCTTCACTAGGATCGCTGTGACCCGCCACACACCCCCGGAGGTTCCCGTGTTCCGCAAGGTCCTCGTCGCCAACCGAGGCGAGATCGCCGTTCGGGCGTTCCGCGCCGCCACCGAGCTCGGGGCCAAGACGGTCGCGGTCTTCCCCTACGAGGACCGCAACTCCGAACACCGGCTCAAGGCCGACGAGTCGTACCAGATCGGCGAGGAGGGCCACCCCGTCCGGGCCTACCTCGACCACGAAGCGATCGTGCGCGTGGCCGTCGAGTGCGGCGCCGACGCGGTCTATCCGGGGTATGGCTTCCTGTCCGAGAACCCCTTGTTGGCCGAGGAGTGTGCGGCCCACGGGATCACCTTCATCGGCCCGCCGGCTGAGGTCCTGCACCTCACCGGCAACAAGGCCAAGGCCATCGCGGCGGCTCGGGCTGCGGGGCTCCCGACGCTGCGCGGCTCGGAGGCGGGCACGGACCTCGACGCTCTCGAGGCTGCGGCCGCTGAGATCGGCTTCCCCGTCTTCGTCAAGGCGGTGTCCGGTGGCGGTGGTCGGGGCATGCGCCGGGTCGAGTCCCCGGACGGGTTGCGCGAGGCGCTGGAGGCGGCGCAGCGCGAGGCCGACGCAGCCTTCGGCGACCCCACGCTCTACATCGAGGAGGCTGTGGTCGACCCGCGGCACATCGAGGTGCAGGTGCTCAGCGACGGGAGCGATGGCGAGGACGGAGTGCTGCACCTCTTCGAACGGGACTGCTCTGTGCAGCGCCGACACCAGAAGGTCGTCGAGATCGCCCCCGCCCCCAACCTCTCCCCCGAGCTGCGCGAGCAGATGTGCGCCGATGCGGTGCGCTTCGCGCGCGAGATCGGGTACGTCAACGCCGGAACGGTCGAGTTCCTGCTCGGCAAGGACGGGCGTTACGTCTTCATCGAGATGAACCCGCGCATCCAGGTCGAACACACCGTCACCGAGGAGGTCACGGACGTCGACCTCGTCGTCTCGCAGATGCGGATCGCGTCGGGTGAGACGTTCGAGGACCTCGACCTGCGCCAGTCCGACATCGTGCTGCGCGGTGCCGCGCTGCAGTGCCGGATCACGACCGAGGACCCGGCGAACGGCTTCCGCCCCGATGCCGGAACGATCACCGTCTATCGCTCGGCGGGCGGCGGCGGGGTGCGCCTCGACGGTGGAACGGTCTTCGTCGGCGCGCGCGTCTCGGCCCACTTCGACTCGATGCTCGTCAAGCTCACGTGCCGTGGCCGCTCGTTCCCCATGGCGGTTCGTCGGGCGCGTAGAGCGTTGGCGGAGTTCCGAATTCGCGGTGTGTCCACGAACATCCGGTTCCTCGAGGGCGTGCTGGCCGACCCCGTGTTCCAGGCCGGCGAGGCGACGACCTCGTTCATCGACGAGCGTCCCGAACTGCTCACGGCACGCACTCCTGCCGACCGCGGCACCAAGCTCCTGACCTATCTCGCCGACCTCACGGTCAACCAACCCCACGGGCCCGCTCGCACCACCGTCCGGCCGCGAGCCAAGCTCCCGGCGCTCGACCTGGATGCGCCCCTGCCTCCGGGGTCCCGCGACCTGCTGCAGCGTGTCGGCCCGGCGGAGTTCGCGCGCCAACTGCGTGAGCGCACCGGGGTGGCCGTCACGGACACGACGTTCCGCGACGCCCACCAGTCCCTTCTGGCGACCCGCATGCGCACCCGCGACCTGCTCCACGTGGCCGGTCACGTCTCACGACTCACTCCGGAACTGCTGTCCATGGAGGCGTGGGGCGGAGCGACCTATGACGTGGGGCTGCGCTTCCTGAGCGAGGACCCCTGGGAGCGGCTCTCGCTGCTGCGGGAGGCGATGCCCAACGTGCCGCTGCAAATGCTCCTGCGCGGCCGCAACACCGTGGGCTACACGCCGTATCCGACGAAGGTCACCGACGTCTTCGTCCAGGAGGCCGCCCGCAGCGGCCTCGACATCTTCCGCATCTTCGACTCACTCAACGACGTGAGCCAGATGCGGCCTGCCGTGGAGGCGGTCCTCGCCACCGACACCGCGGTCGCCGAGGTCGCGCTCTGCTACACCGGCAACCTCAGCGACCCGGGCGAGAAGCTCTACACGCTCGACTACTACCTCCGCCTGGCCGAAGAGATCGTCGACACCGGCGCACACGTGCTGGCCATCAAGGACATGGCCGGTCTGCTGCGCGCGCCGGCCGCCCGCACACTGGTGACGGCGCTGCGCGAGCGTTTCGACCTGCCGGTGCACCTGCACACCCACGACACCGCCGGTGGACAGATCGGGACGCTGCTCGCCGCCATCGACGCCGGGGTCGACGCCGTCGATGCCGCGTCCGCGGCCATGGCGGGGACGACGAGCCAGCCGTCGCTCTCGGCCCTCGTCGCCGCCACCGACGGAACCGAGCGCGAGACCGGGCTCGACATCGACAACGTCTTCGCCCTTGAGCCCTATTGGGAGGCGGTGCGCCAGCTCTATGCCCCCTTCGAGTCGGGCCTGCCCTCCCCCACGGGCCGGGTCTACTTCCACGAGATCCCCGGTGGGCAACTGTCGAACCTCCGCCAGCAGGCCATCGCGTTGGGCCTCGGCGACCGGTTCGAGGACATCGAGGACATGTATGCCGCGGCCAACCGCATCCTCGGAAACCTCGTCAAGGTGACCCCGAGCAGCAAGGTCGTCGGCGACCTCGCGCTCGCTCTCGTCGGAGCGGGTGCCGACCCGGACGACTTCGAGGAGAACCCCACCAAGTACGACATCCCCGACTCGGTCATCGGCTTCCTCGAGGGCGAGCTGGGCGACCCGCCCGGCGGCTGGCCCGAGCCCTTCCGGACGAAGGCTCTGCAGGGTCGCGGCCGTGGCCCCCGCATCACCGAACTCACACCGGAGCAGGAGCAGGCCCTCGACCACACACCGCGCGAGACCCTCAACGAATTGCTCTTTCCCGGGCCGACGAAGGACTTCCGTTCGTCGCGCGAGGCCTATGGCGACCTATCGGTCCTGGGCACGGTGGAGTTCCTGCACGGCCTCGCGCCGGACCGTGAGTACGAAGTCGAGATCGAGGCGGGCAAGCGGCTCCTCCTCGGCATCTCCTCCATCGGCGATGCCGACGCCAAGGGGATGCGCACCGTCATGTGCACCCTGAACGGCCAGTTCCGTCCGATCACGGTGCGCGACACCTCCGTTCAGGTCGACGACAAGGCAGCCGAGAAGGCCGAGCCGGGCAACTCCAACCACGTCCCCGCACCCTTCGCCGGCGTCGTCACCCCCGTCGTCGCCGAGGGTGACGCGGTGGAGGCCGGTGCGGTCGTCGCGACGATCGAGGCCATGAAGATGGAGGCCAACATCACCGCCCCCGTCGCCGGCACGGTCGACCGCCTCGCCATCCGCGGCCACCAACAAGTCGAAGGCGGAGACCTCCTCCTCGTCCTCAAACCCTGACCCACACCGCCCTGCCGTCCCCGCCCGTACCGCCAGACATGCAATACCGCTCGCCCGAGCCGACCGACCCGCCCAACCGTGCGGGGATTGGCACACCGAGGCCAGCCATTGCATGTCCGGCCGCACACCCGCCCAGACCAATGCATGTCCCCCGGCCCGCCCGGAGCCCAGCGCGAGTCCGGATGGTCGTCGTGCGTGCGTTTGCGACGAAGGAGCAACTGAGCGCGCACGACGCGCCATCCGCGCGAGCGCGCGTGCAGCCGCGGCAGTGAGCGCGAGTCCGGATGGTCGTCGTGCGCACGTACGGCCGTGAGCGCGAGCCGGATGGTCGTCGTGCGTGCGTTTGCGACGAAGGAGCAACTGAGCGCGCACGACGCGCCATCCGGGGAGCGCGCCGCGAGCGGCGAACGCGGGAGCGAGAGAGCCCGCGAGCGGGAGCGGCTACCAGGAGCCGCCACCACCGCCTCCGCCACCACCACCGGAGAACCCGCCACCGCCAGAGAACCCACCTCCGCCGAGCCCGGACGAACCCGACGACCCGGGCGTCGACACGAACGTGCCCGCGGCCTGGGTGGAGAACGAGTCCATGCTCGAGGCGACGTGGCCAAAGTTCCAGCCGGTCATGGGTCCCATGTACCAGGTCGGCGCGGCGATGACGTGCCCGGCCGCCGCTGCAGCAGTCGCGACGTCCTCGAAGACCTTGGCCCAGCGGTCGGCCAATCCGAAGACGATGGCGTAGGGCAGGAACTTCGAGAAGATGTCCTGCGCCTCTTCCCACTTGATCTGGTTGGCCTCGGCCGTGGCGATGTACTGCTCGAAACCCCTGGCCTGGGCGAAGATCGCGCTTCCCTCGGCGGTGCGCGAGGCCATGCGTCGACCGAGGGCCTGCACGATCAGTCCGCCGATGATGAGGCCGACGCCGAAGACCCAACCCGTGCCCACGAGACGGCCGCCGCCGAGTGCACCGAGTGACGTCGACAGGAAGAAGAGCGCGACCACGCCGAGGACGATGAGCACAATCCCCAGTCCGGTCCACGCGGAGCGCTGCGCGTCGGGCGAGCGACGGAACCAGTGACGACGGACCGCTTCCGAATACATGAGCCCCTGGACCGTCCGCAGGGTCGAGGCGAACGTGTTCTTGAGGGACGAGAGCCGGACTTCGTCGGCGTTCTTGAAGACGCCTCCGAGCAGCTCCGCTTCGTACATCGTCAGGGTCGGGCCGTTGGCCGGCGGCGTGGCGCGGCGCAGGATCCAGTCGTCGCTGCGGAAGCGTCCGCGCTCCTCGTTGGTGATGGTGAGGTGGCCGCGGACGGCGAGGTCGATGAGGGTCGCGGTGACGTCGACGACGTCGGCCCGCTCGTCGATGATCGTGCCGACCATGCCGGGCTGGACCCCAGGCGGCGGGTTGAACTGGACCGCGACGGTCGGAGCCTTGCCCCTCACGATGGGCGCCGTCTCCCCCGCACCCGGGGTGAGTCCGGGGGTGAGCCCGGCATAGACCTCGTCGCGCCCGCGGGTCCAGACGAGGAAGCCCATGAGGCCGCCTGCGAGCAAGGGGATGAGCACGCCTCCGCCGACGAGGGCGCTGCCGAGGTACTTCTGCTGGGCGTCGGACAACGAGGGGCCGGGGTCGTAGCCGCCGCCGTAGCTGCCGTCGGAGCCACTGTCCCGCAGGTCCGGGGTGAGGTCGCCGAACGCCTCCCGCGGCCACGAGACGACGATGGTCGCGCCCTGCCCCGGGTTGATGTCGGGAATGGTGAACTTCGAGGTCGCCCCCGCCACGCCGGTGCACTTGGTGTCCTCGTGGAGCGCGCCGTAGTAGCAGGCCACCTGGGTCGCTGCCACCGGACCGGTGACGTCGGCCGTGACCTGGTGATAGGCGTAGTCGTTCGACGGGTCGATGTGGTTGTAGTAGAGCTCTGCGGTGCCGTCACCGATGTCGTTGATGACGTTGGCGAGGGTGTAACTGAGGACGTACTCCTGCACACCCGACACGGTTTCGTCGGCGTTGCCGATGCGCACCTGCTCGTAGGCGCCGAAGTCGGAGATGTCGACGTCGGTCGGGGCACCGGTGGGCGACGTGACCTTGACGTTGGACAGCTCGTAGTGGCGGTACTGCGTCGTCGAGTTCTGGTAGCCCGCCCGCACCTGGATCGTGCGATAGATCCCGTGACGCTCCTCGCCCGACGGGAAATCCCAGCGGATGCGCTGGGTGACGTTCATCGATCCGTCGGGCTGGACGGCATACAGGACGTTGAACGACGCGGCGTCGTCGTCCATCGGGACGAAGCCGGCCAACGAGACCGGTCGCGCGACGCTGGGAGCCGCGAGCGCGGCTCCGGCCGGCGCACCGATGCAGAGGAGGGCGACCACGCCCAACAACCAGAACCGCAGCCGACCGCTCACGAACTACCCCCTGTAGGCGCCGAGCGCGCGCTCGGTCTCCCGACGATCCTGACGCTCACGCAACGCGTGGCGCTTGTCGTACTCCTTCTTGCCCTTGGCCACCGCGATCTCGACCTTGGCGCGCCCGTCCTTGAAGTACAGCTGGAGCGGGACGATCGTGTGGCCGCTCTCGCGGGTCGCCTGCATGATCTTGGTGAGCTCCTTGCGGTGGAGCAGGAGCTTGCGGCGGCGGCGCGGCGTGTGGTTGGTCCACGTGCCCGAGACGTATTCGGGGATGTGCACGCCCTCGAGCCACAGCTCGTCGCCGGTGAAGCTCGCCCACCCGTCAACGAGGCTCGCGCGCCCCATGCGCAGCGCCTTGACCTCGGTCCCCATCAGGACGAGGCCGGCCTCGAACGTGTCCTCGATGAGGTAGTCGTGCCGGGCCTTGCGGTTGCTTGCGACGAGTTTGCGGCCATCATCCGGCTTGGCAGCCTTCTTCTTTCCGTTGCTCTGTGCCACGTCGCTCACCTCCTCGAGTCAGTGCGACACGCTACTGCAGCGTATGCCGTCCGCGCGCCTGCCTTTGCGACCCACCCCGCGTCGTGGGAACCACGCGATCAGGGCGGCTCAGGGAGCGGTCCGATCAGAAGTGGATCAGAGGTAGTTGCGCGGGTCGACGAAGTTGCCGTCCTCGTAGACCTCGAAGTGGATGTGGCGGCCGTTGGAGTTGCCCGTGGTGCCTTCGTAACCCACGACCTGGCCCCGCTTCACCCGGCCGGAGTGGAGCCGGATGCTGCGCATGTGGTTGTAGGTCGTCGTCAGCGCGACCCCGCCGATGACCCCGTGGTCGATGATGACGCGGTTGCCGTAGCCACTGTTGTAGCCGGACTCGATGATGACGCCGTCGGCCGCGGCCTTGACGGGGGTGCCGCACGGTGCCGCGTAGTCGCGACCGCTGTGCAGGCGCCAGACGTGCTGGATCGGGTGGAACCGCATACCGTATTCGGAGCTGATCCAGCCCAGGGTCGTGGGCGGGCTGAGGGGGCCGCCCGAGGAGGAACTGCCGCCGGACCCGCCGCCCGGCTTGTTGCGTGCGGCGCGGGCCTTGGCTGCCGCCTTGGCGCGGGCGTTGGCCGCGGCGGCGATCCTGGCCTTGCGCAGGGCCTCTGCGGCCCGGGCCTTGATGACAGCGCCGAGCCGGTTGGATTCGGCCTGCATCTGCTGGAGGCGGGCGGCCTCGGCGACGGACTGGGCCTTGACCGTGGCTGCCTGGGTGGTCTGCTGGGCCGCGAGCTGGTCGAGCGCGGCCTTGGCCGCGGTGGCCTTGTCGCGGGCGGCGTTGGCGGCGGCGAGCGAGGCCTCGGCCTTGCGCTTGGCCTTCTCGGAGTCGACCCGGAGGGCGGAGAGGTGGTCCTCCTGCGCCGTCTGGCTGGCTCGCGCGGTCGCGAGCGCGACCATCGACTGGCCCTGGAGATCCATCACGGTGCCGATGAGGGCGATGCGGTCGGCGAACTGCTGCGGCGACGTCGACGTCATCGCCATGTCGAACTCGCCGAAGCCCTGGTCCTGATAGATCTGCGCCGCGAACTGCGCCACCTCGCCGCGGCTCTGGCGGATCTGCTGGGTCGTGGCGGCGAGCTCGTCCTGGGCCTTGGTCTCGTTGGCCTGAGCGACCTCGAGCTCCTGGGCGGCGATGGCGTTGGCGGTCTCGGCGCGCGCTGCGGCGCCCTGGGCCTGCTCGAGAGCGGCCTGCGCACCGGGCAGCTTGGCCTGGGTCGTGCGGAGGGCGATGTAGGCGTTGGCGAGGTCGGCGTTGGTCTCGTCGAGGTCCCCGCGGAGCTGGTCGATCTGTGCGTCGACCTTGCGCTTCTGCTGGTTGGGATCCGGGTCAGCACCCTGGAGCGCTGAGGACGCCGGCACCACGAGGGAGAGCGAGCACAACAGCGCCGCCGAGAGGCCGACAGATCGGCGCACGGAGGCTTTTCGGGGCGCAGGGGTTCGCCACATGATCACCATTGGTAACACGAGTCACCTCCGTTGGGAACCCTCCGCGCCGGTGAATCTGCTTTTGCGATCCTCCATCGTCCCCGATCCAGAGGCGTCGGCGTGGCCTTTTGGGCAACGTCGGGGAACTCCGGACCAGGGCCGACTCAGACGCGCAGGTAGCGCCGCAGCGTGAACAGGCTGGTCAGCACCG
This sequence comes from Knoellia subterranea KCTC 19937, assembly GCF_000768685.1. Classification (GTDB taxonomy): domain Bacteria; phylum Actinomycetota; class Actinomycetes; order Actinomycetales; family Dermatophilaceae; genus Knoellia; species Knoellia subterranea. The sequence goes on from NZ_AVPK01000001.1 coordinate 389,348, forward strand.
CGATGAGGATGACGCCACCGAAGAGCCACGGCGTGAGCGCCCAGACGTCGTTGGCACCGATGAGCGCCTTGTCGAGGACGACGCGGTTGAAGCCGAGGTTGAAGATCAGCCGGAGGCCGAGCCAGAGCATGCCAACGGCGAGGCCCACACCCAGCATCGCGACGACGAGCATCTCGATGATGAAGGGCATCCTGATCGTCCAGTTCGAGGCGCCGACGAGACGCATGATGCCGATCTCACGCCGTCGGATGAAGGCGGCCTGCCGGATCGTCGTCGCCATGAGCAGGGTGGCGCAGATGACCATGAGGCCGGCGAGGAAGACCGAGAACGCGGTGATCCAGTTGATGATCTGGAAGAAGCGTTTGAGGACCTTCTCCTGGTCCTGGACGCTGGCGACGCCCGGCGCTCGCTCGAACTGACTCGTGACCACGGCGAACTTCGTCGGGTCCGCGAGTTGCACCCGGAAGCTCTGCGGGATGTCGCCCGGCTGGACATTGCCGGTGATGGGGCTGTTGCGGAACTGCTCCTTGAACCGCTCGAAGGCCTCGGCCTCCGACTCGTGGAAGACCTGCTTGACCTCAGGCATGGCCTTGAGCTGGTTCTCGATGCTCTCCTGCTGCGCCTCCGTGGCGGCCCGCCCCTGGCAGTTGGCCTGGAGCGAGTTCTCCGTGCAGAGATAGATCGAGACCTGGATGCGGTCGTACCAATAGCCCTTCATCGTGTCGGCCTGCCGCTGGGCCAGCAGGCCCATGCCCAGCAGGAACATCGACACCATCGTCACGAGGATGACGGAGAGGGCCATGGAGAGGTTGCGGCGCAGGCCGGACCAGACCTCACCGGCGACGAATCCGACCTTCACTTGTCCCCCTCCGGCGCCAGGTAGGTCGCGTTCTCTTCATCTCGCACGACCACTCCGTCGTCGAGCTGGACGACGCGACGACGCATGTCATTGACGGTGTCGGCATCGTGCGTCGCCATGACCACGGTGGTGCCCGCTCGGTTGATGCGGTCGAGCAGGTGCACGATGTCGAGGCTGATCTTGGGGTCGAGGTTGCCCGTGGGCTCGTCGCACAGGAGGATCTGCGGCTTGTTGACGACGGCGCGAGCGATGGCGACGCGCTGCTGCTCACCACCGGACAGCTGGTGCGGAAGGCGCTTGCCCTTGCCCTCGAGCCCCACCATCTCGAGGGTCTCGGGGACGAGCTGCCGGATGGCGGACGCGGGCTTGCCGATGACCTGGAGGGCGAACGCGACGTTCTGGTCCACGGTCTTGCCGGGGAGTAGCCGGAAGTCCTGGAAGACCGCTCCGATCCCCCGGCGGAACCGCGGCACCTTGCGCGCCGACAGGGTGCTCAGGTCGTGGCCGGCGACGAGGACCGAACCCGAGGTGGCCTTCTCCTCGCGGAGCGCCAGGCGGAGCAACGTGGACTTGCCGGAACCGGAGGGGCCGACGACGAAGACGAACTCGCCGCGCTCGACGTTGACGTTGACGTCACTGAGCGCGGGGCGGGTCGACCTCGGATAGACCTTGGTGACGTTGTCGAAGCGAATCATGCGCGCGGGCAGGCCTCACGGCTCGGGGTCAGGATCGCTGTCGAGCATAGGTTCCGGTCCTGTGGCACCGCCGGAACCCCGGATGAACGGCGTGTACCCGTTCGTCAACGGCTTCCCTGCCGTCCCGTGCCCGGCCCCAGTCGCGTGCCCCCAGAGCTGCAGGGCAATCAAGTTGCTTGATGCAACCAACAGGGTGTTCAATGGTTGACATGGTCAAGGAAATGGAGGGCGACGCCTTCGAGGAGTTCAGCACCAGCCTCTTCCGGCTGACCCGCTCCCTTCGCTCGACGTCGCACCTGTGGGTTCAGCTGCCGGGCGGCCTCAAGCGCACCGACATCGCCACCCTCACCGTCCTCGCCGACCACGGGGACTGCCGGCCCGGCTTCATCGCCGACCGGATGCACGTCGGCGCCTCTGTCGTGAGCCGCCAACTCGCCGGCCTGGCCGACGACGGACTCGTCATCCGACGCAAGGACCCGGCGGACGGACGGGCAGAGCTCATCTCGCTCTCGCCGGAAGGCGAGGCGAGGCTCCAGGCCCTGCGGACGGCATACGTCGCAACGCTCCGAGACCACTTCACCGATTGGGACGCAGCCCGCGCCAGGGAAGCCGCGGCACTGCTCCATGACATCGCCGACCACGTCGTCCGCGCCCTCGCCGGAACGGCGCCACACCACCACACGCACCCGAACTCGACGGACACACATGACAACGACAGCCAGGACATCCATGTCTGACACCACGACCTTCAAGGAACCCGACCTCTCCCACAAGGAGATCCTCGAGGTCCTCACCGGCCTGCTCTCCATGCTCTTCGTGGCCATGGTCAGCTCGACGATCGTCAGCACCGCGCTGCCCACGATCATCGGCGACCTCCAGGGCAGCCAGACCTCCTACACCTGGGTCGTCACCGCGACCCTGCTCGCCATGACCGTGACCAGCCCGATCTGGTCCAAGCTCTCGGACCTCTTCGACAAGAAGATGCTCGTCCAGGTCTCGGGCGTGCTCTTCCTCCTCGGCGCGCTGGCCGCCGGCTTCTCGCAGAACGTCCCGCAGCTCCTCGGCGCCCGCGCCCTCCAGGGCCTCGGCGTCGGCGGTCTCATGGCCCTCTCGCAGGCCATCATGGGTTCGATCATCCCGCCGCGTGAACGCGGTCGCTACACCGGCTACATGGCCGCGGTCATGGCCGTCGCGACCGTCTCCGGCCCGCTCCTCGGTGGTCTCCTCGTCGACAGCGTCGGCTGGCGCTGGTGCTTCTGGGCCGCCGTCCCGATCTCGCTGGTCGGCCTCGGGATGCTCCAGAAGTTCCTCCACCTCGAGCGTGTTCGCCGCGAGGTTCGCATCGACTGGTGGGGTGCCATCCTCATCTCCATCGCAGCCAGCCTGCCGCTCATCTGGGTCTCGTTCGCCGGCAAGAACTACGACTGGGTCTCGGTCGAGTCGGCCTACTTCCTCGTGCCGACCCTGCTCGCCGTCATCGCCCTCATCGTGGTCGAGCGTCGCCACCCCGAGCCGCTCATCCCCGGCCGGATCCTGCTCGAGAAGACGACGAGCCTCGCGATCATCGGCAGCATCGCCGTCGGCATCGCCCAGTTCGGCACGTCGGTCTTCCTGAGCCAGTTCTTCCAGGTCGCCCAGGGCTTCTCCCCCACCGAGGCCGGACTCCTCATGCTCCCGCTCATCATCGGCAGCATGATCGGCGCCACGGTCTCCGGGCAGCTCATCACCCGCACCGGCGCGTGGAAGCCCTACATGCTCGGCGGCTCGGTCGTGCTCATCCTCGGCCTCGTCCTCATGGGCTTCACCGACCACACGACGGCCATCTGGCACCTCTCGATCTACATGGTCCTCATGGGTCTGGGTCAGGGCATGCTCATGCAGAACCTCGTGCTCGTCGTCCAGAACACCGTGGACATCAAGGAGATCGGCACCGCCAGTGGCGTTGTCAGCTTCTTCCGCTCCCTCGGTGGCACCGTCGGCATCGCAGTCCTCGGCGCGATCCTCGCGAACCGCGTGTCCGACCACATCGTCACCGGGATGCGCGACGCCGGGATTCCGGTGGCCCCGGGCAGCAACACCGGCGGCAGCCTCGACCTCGACGCGCTCCCGGCCCCGGTCCTCGAGATCGTCCGTCACGCCTACGGCGACAGCACGGGCTATATCTTCGTGATCGCCGGAGCGGTCGCGGTCATCACGCTCGTCTCGGTCGCGCTCATGCCCCACACGGAACTGCGCACGACCGTGGCCAAGCACGACGAGAAGGACCCGCTGGGCCTCGAGCAGCCCATCGACTGACCAACGCACTTCTTGCCCCTGTGGGGCAAGAAGTGCAAGAGGGGCCAGGAATCAGAGGGTGCAGGTGTTGAGCAGGTCGCCGCTCGTCGGACGAGGCACCGTGGCACTCGCCGGAGGAGCCGTACCGTCCTCGACCCACGCGGTCAGGGCGTCGAAGCCGGCGCGGGCACACGGCAGCATCGGCCGCAGTTGCTCCGGGAACGCAGGCACCAGGGCGTCGGTGTGGGTGCCGCCGACGATGCGCAGAGCGCGGTGGTCGGCGCCGCGACCCGCATCGGCGACCAGCCCGGCATACACGTCCTGATCGGTCGCGATCGGGAGGAGCGTGTCGAGGTCACCCTGCAGCGAAATGAGCGGGCGCTTGATGTTGCCGGTGAGCTCCACCAAGCGCATGGCGTCCTTGACCGCCGCCGGCCGCGACGCGTAGTCGTAGTCGGCGTCGCACTGCGGAGTTCCGCTGGCGCAGTGGGGCGTTCCCGCCTTGGTGGCGCCGTCGAACTCCGGGTCGAACTCCTCGCGATAAATCCGCTGGGTCAGGTCCCAATAGACCTGGTGGTGGAACGGCCAGAGGAACTCGCTGCCCGGGGCGAAGCCGGCCGCGATCATGGCGTCGTGCGCCGCTTGGTCACCCGTCGCCGCATAGGCCGGGTAGTTCTTGAGCGCGCTCGGCAGGTAGGTGAGCAGGTTCGGGCCGTCGGCTCGCAGGAGCGTCCCCTCCCAGTCGAGGCCGCCGTCATAGAGGTCCGGGCGGTTCTCCAGCTGCCAGCGGACGAGGTAGCCGCCGTTGGAGATGCCGGCCATCCACGTCCGCGACGGCTTGCTGGCGCGGACCTGCTGGAGGACCTTCTTCGTGGCGACGGTCAGCTCGGTGACGCGCGAATTCCATTCGCGCACACTGCCGCCCGGCGCGGAGCCGTCGTCCCAGAAGTTGATGCCGACGTTTCCCTTGTCGGTGCTCGCGAACGCATATCCCTGCGCCAGAACCCAGTCCGACCAGATGAAGTCGTTGGCGTACTGCGTGCGGTTGCCGGGCGCGCCGGTGATGACGAGCCCGCCGTTCCAGTCGTCGGGGATGCGGATGACGAACTGGCTGTCGTGGTTCCACCCGTTGTTGACGTTCGTCGTCGAGGTGTCGGGGAAGTACCCATCAACCTGTATGCCGGGGACTCCCGTCGGGTTGACCGTGCCGGGTGCGTGGAGGCCGGCGAAGTCGGCGGCAACGCTGTGCCCCGACGGCACGGTGCCGGCGGTGGTGAGGTCGTCGAGGCAGGAGACCATCAGCTTCTCTGCCCCGGGGACGGTGATCTTGGCCTGGCGGGCACAGTGGCCCCCGCCGGGCTTGTCGGTGGCCTTGTCGGCCGTGGCGGTCGGCGCGGCCACCACGAGGGCGGCGGTGGCGGCGAGGGCGGTCAGGGTCGCGAGGACCGTGCGGGGAGACGTCGTTGTCAGGCGCATGGCGGTCAGCATCGTCGCGCCGGATCCGCCGTCCCATGTGCCGACGCCCCACTCCCCCGACGTCGGCGTGTGGCCGCACGCCCAACGCGACGACTCGCGACGGCCCCGACTGCTCGGGTCAGCCCCCGCCGGGCACCGGTCCGGCCCCTCCCGGCACCGGCAGAGGTCGCGCCGGGTCCACCGTCGACTTCGTGTCGAAGAATCCGTCGAGCACCGTCGTGCGACCGCTGAGGGTGCGCTGCATCGTCATCCCGTCCACGTTGATGCGTGCCTGTCGCATCGCGTGCGAGGTGAGCTGCATCCAGTGGGTTCGCGAGGCGTCGACGTTGAAGAAGTACGAGAACTCCTCGCGCCCGTGGAGGTAGGAGAACTTGGCGTTGCGCGTCGAGTACTTCTCGACGCCCGCGATGTCGGCGCCGAACGGGTAGACGAGCAGCGGCGTGTCGCCCACGAGCGGACGCACTTCACGGTCCCACCGGCCCGAGTCGGCCTTGACCCGCTCGAGCGAGCTCGACGTCATGTTGATGTGTCCCCACGTGTGCGAGGCGAAGTTCCAGCCCTCGCCTTTGAGCGCAGCAGCCACGGCCTTCGCCGAGGCCTGCTCCTTGCGGGTCGTGGCGTTGTCGCCGTACTCGCGCGCGCTCGTGCGATAGCCGAGGATGCCGTTGTATCCAGTGAGGGCGATCGTCCCCTTCGCACCGTTGTGCGAGAAGTCGGGGTGCGCACGCACGAAGTCGTCGACGATCGGCACGACGTCGAAGGCGCCGACCTGTTCACGTCCAGCCGCGTCCACGTAGGTGTTGCGCACGCGCCCGTCCGGCGCGATCACGAGCTTGCTCGCGAAGCCCTTGCCCTTCATGTATTCGTAGTAGCTCACGTCGTCGATGCTCAACACGAGAGGCTTCTTGCCCGCCGGCAGCATCAACCGCTTGCGGGTCATGGTGCCGTCGGGTCCCGGTGCCGCGAGATCCTGGGGATGGACGAGCACCCATCCGTTCTCGTGGATCTGCTCGAGCTGCTTGGTGAACTCCGAGACGCTCACCATGTATTGACTGAAGCCAATGCCCTGCCTGCTGCCCGTGAAGGCGCGAGCCGGGTCCACGACGAGCGAGTGGTAGAAGAGGTGCGGCACAGTCGTCACATCGGGCCACGCGACCGTCGCCGCGGTGTGTGACGGCGGACCCGGGGAGGCCGGGGCGGTGGACGCCCCACCGGACGGTGCCGTGGATGTCGCAGGAGGGGGTGACGACGCACTGCGTCCCGTCGGACCCTCGTGGTGAGCTGCCGGACCGCATGCCGCGGCCAAGGCCAGGAGCAGTCCGGCGGCAGCAAGCCGCCCTGTGCCCTTCATCGATCCACCCCTTGGCCAGTGCCAGTCAGTCGTTCCGTTCCTCACACAGTACGTCGCGCAGGGTGCGGGTCACGAGATCTGCCGCGGCGCGCGCCTGGGCCAACGGCAGGTATGCCGTGTCGGTCACGTCGTCGGGATACCAGCGCGACCACACCCGCGCCTCGATGTCGTCGTGCCCGGGGCGACGCCATCCGAGAGCGTCGATGGCGTCCTCGTCCTCTTTGGACAGGAGGTACTCGCCACCGAAGTTCTCGCTGCCGACGAGTTCGAGGATCGCGTGGTCCTCGTCGCGTCGGATCCGCACCCACGGGTGGGTGTCCTCGTGGTGCGCCGGCACCAGTCCGAAGATCCGACTGTGTCGCAGCATGTGCGGACGGGCGAGTTCGGGGATGGAGACGAGCACGTCGTCGCCGTCGTCGAGGGCCCGGATCCGATGGACGAGCTCACCCGACCACGCAGCCCAGTCCGCCGGTCCAGCGGCAGGCAACTCAACGGCATACGTCATGGTTTTTCTCCCAGCATCGCTGTCCCGCAACGGAACTCAGTCGTCGGCCTTGCGCTCGGCGATCTGCCAGCGGATCCCTGCCTCGATGAAGCCGTCGATGTCACCGTCGAAGACGGCAGTCGGGTTGCCGGTCTCGAACTCGGTGCGGAGGTCCTTGACCATCTGGTACGGGTTGAGGACGTAGGAGCGCATCTGGTCGCCCCAGCTCGCCTTGACGTCGCCGGCCATCTCCTTCTTGACGGCGGCTTCCTCGGCGCGCTTGAGGAGGAGCAGTCGGGACTGCATGACGCGCAGGGCGGCGGCGCGGTTCTGGATCTGCGACTTCTCGTTCTGCATCGAGACGACGGTGCCGGTCGGGATGTGCGTCATGCGCACGGCCGAGTCCGTCGTGTTGACCGACTGACCACCCGGGCCGGACGAGCGGAAGACGTCGATCTTGAGCTCGTTCTCGGGGATCTCGATCGAGTCGGTGCCCTCGATGAGCGGGATGACCTCGACGGCGGCGAAGCTCGTCTGGCGGCGGCCCTGGTTGTCGAAGGGGCTGATCCGGACCAGGCGGTGCGTGCCGCCCTCGACGGAGAGGTTGCCGTACGCGTAGGGCACGTTGACCTCGAACGTCGCGGACTTCAGGCCCGCCTCTTCGGCGTAGGACGTGTCCATGACCTTCGTCGGGTAGCCGTGGCGCTCGGCCCAGCGGAGATACATGCGCAGGAGCATCTCGGCGAAGTCCGCGGCGTCGACGCCACCGGCGCCGGCGCGGATCGTGACGACGGCCTCGCGCTCGTCGTACTCACCGGAGAGGAGGGTGCGGACCTCGAGCTCGCCGACGGCCTTCTTGAGGCTGGTCAGCTCGCGCTCGGCCTCGGCGAGGGTCTCGGCATCATTTTCTTCCTGACCCATCTCGACGAGGACCTCGAGATCGTCGACGCGCGCGTCCATGCCGGTGACGCGGTCGAACTCGGCCTTGGCACGCGACAGCGCGGAGGTGACGGCCTGCGCCTTCTCCTGGTCGTCCCAGAGGTCCGGAGCCGCGGCCTGCTGCTCGAGGTCGGCGATCTGGGTCTCGAGGGCGCCGAGGTCGGTGACGTCACGCACGGACGTCATCGTCGTGCGGAGGTCCTTGATCTCTTGCTGGAAGTCGGTTGCCACAAGAGCACAGACTACGTGCCCGTATGCCGTCCGCTCACCACCGCGCGGCCGCTCACCGCGCGCTCGGGGCCCGTTCCGTGCCGGCCCCGGAGCCGAGCCGCACCCCGGGGAGGCGACGGTCGAGCGCGATGGCGCCCCAGGTGAGGGCGAGGAAGAGCACGGCGACACCCGCGCAGGCAGCCAGCGCACCGGCATACCCGTGGAGGTTCACGTCGAGGAACGGGTAGGGGTACCAGTCGACGATGGCACCCCGGATGAGGGTGTAGACGAGCCAGCCGATCGGGAAGGCGAGGGACGGTAGGAGGTGCGTCCGGTCCACGAGTCCGCGGGGTCCGAACGCGAGCCAGCCGATGACGGCGAGCGCGGGGACGACGAGGTGGAGGAGCTTGTCCGCGACGAGGTCGGCGCTGTGCAGGTCGAGCAGTGGGCGCAGCAGGAACCAGTGGACGACGCCGGTGACGGCGATGCAGACGATCGCGTTGAGCCGCAGCACTTTCCACCACGTCGGGTAGCGGGTCTGGCCGGCGGCGAGGGTCGTGGTCGTGGCGGCGACGAGGAGGTTGGACAGCACCGTGAAGTAGGAGATGAAGCGGATGAGGCGAGTGCCCAGAGGTGCGGGTGCGATCTCGTCGAGGACGTGACCGCCGCGGAACACGAGGACGAGTTGGAGGACCAACGCCACCCACGCCACCGTCGCGGTGAGGAGGTGCCACGACTTCGCCCCGCGACTGATGTCCACGCAGTCATCATGGCCGGTGCGCAGGTGCAGCAACAAGGGTTCGGTGCCGACCGGGTTCAGGGTCGACCCGGGGCCGCATCGGGGGTGATCCGGGTGCCGCTGGGCGAGCTCGCCCGACACCGTGGAGAGCATGACCAGTGCGGCGGTGCGGAGTGCCGGAGTTGCCGGAGTTGCCGGTTTGCGTGGTGCGAGCGGGGCGGTCGTCCGGCGTCCCTCGCGGGTGATGGTGCGCCGGGTCGGGCAGGTGACCTTTGCCGTCGCGGCGGTGGCCCTGCTCCTGGGTGTCGCACTCCCCCGGGTCGCCGGGGTGTCGTGGTCCACCGCGGGGTCGGTGATCGGGTCCGTCGAACCGTGGCAACTGTTGGGGCTCGGTGCGCTCTGGCTGTTGGGGTTGTGGGCGTACTCCTTCGTCATGGCCGCGTCGCTGCCCGGGCTGACGAAGGGACAGGGCATGGCGCTCAACCTCGTCGGGAGCGGAGTGTCGAACCTCGTGCCGTTCGGGGGCGCCGTCGGCGTCGGGGTGACGTGGAAGATGGCGCGGCAGTACGGGTTCAGCCACCGCAGCCTCGGCCTCTTCACTGCCGTGACCGGAGTGTGGAACGTCCTGGCCCGGCTGGCCCTGCCGGTCGTGGGGGTGGCCGGCTTGCTCGCCGTCGGGGCTCGGGTGGATGGCCCGGTCCGGCTCGCTGCCCTCGTCGCGGCGGGACTGTGTTGCGCTCTGGGTGCGCTCGTCGGGGTCGCGCTGGCTCGGGAGGCGACCGCCCTCCGGGTGGCACGGTGGGCCAACACAATCGGTCGCGGCGTTGCCGGCGTGCTCCGGCGCGAAGCACCCGGTCCGGTGGACGGCGAACTGCTCGCGCTCCGCGGCAACACCCTGGCGCTGCTGCAGGCCCGTCGGGCCGGGTTGGTCCTCGGAATGCTGGGCCACGTCACGTTGCAGGGGGTGCTGATGTGGGCCTGCCTCGCCGCCGTCGGCAGTGAGTTGGGCGCCGCCGAGGTCACCTCTGCCTACGCGTTGGGGCGGATGCTCACGATCGTCGTGCTCACGCCGGGCGGGACGGGTTTCGCGGAGACGGGTGCGGTCGCCACGCTCATCGCGCTCGGGGGTGACCCCGCGACTAGCCTGGCGGGGGTGCTGCTCTTCAGCTTCTTCACGTTCGTGTGCGAGATCCCGGGGGCCGCCCTCGCCTACGGCTGGCACCTCGCCGCACGCCACTGGCGACGGGAGCCTGTCGTGGACCCCATGACCGAGCGGCTGAAGGATCATTCGAGGTCGGCGCGAGCCCTCGACACGACGTTGACCATCGATGACAATCCAACGACGTGCGGACGCGGAAATATCCGAGCTGCTTGACGATCGGCCGTGACAGCCGCGACTGGAAGCGATCAAGGCCGGTCCCGGCCATCTCAGAGTTCGTTTGCCTGTCGAGGCCCTTGAGGATCGGAGGACTTCTACCTCGCACCGATCTCAAGAACCTCGACGATGCCCGAGCCTACGTTGTGCTGCCGTGTGCCCCGCGGCTACTGCGACCGTTGCGACCTGCTCGTCGGGCTGCCCGGTCTCCACGTGATCGGTGTCGATCGTGACGGTCGAGTCGGCCCTCGAGGTGATGGGCTGCCACTCGTGCGGCGTCATCGCGCACGGTCACGGCCGCGTGAACGTGCGGCTCGTCGATGCTCCCGCGTTCGGTCGCCCTGTCCGACTGATCTGGCGCAAGCGCCGCTGGCTGTCCCCGGCGCAAGCCTGCGGTGTCACCTCGTTCGTCGAGCAGAACGAGCACGTCGCGGCGCCACGCGCGCTGTTGACGGTCAGGGCGGCTGACACGCTCAGCGAGGCATTGGCACGAAAAGTCGTGGCCGCCCTACGAATCGCCACGTACTCACGCAACCGCCGATTCTCCGCCGTCACCCGGCGATTCTTCTCCAACTCGGTACTCGTGACACCCTTACGGGTCCTGGCATCAACCTCGGGCTGCGCGGCCCACCGCCGCAGGCTCTTCCTCCCGACACCGACGGGCCACCGCGTGGACGGCGGCCGTGGTCGCCGGATGATCGGCCCTCCAACTGGGGATCAATCACCTTCGGCATGTGCACATCCTCCTGGACTCAAACAGGAGAGCCATCAAACCTGGGATGCTTCTATGTCGTGTCAAGCGGCTGGCGTGACCGTCTGGGGCGGCTGTGCTGTGGCGAGCGTCCGGAAGATCTGACGGCTGACGTAGCGCTTCAGGCAGCGGCGGATCTCCTTGTTGGTCTTGCCTTCGGCAAGGCGACGATCGAGGTAGGCGCGGGTTTCGGCGTAGGTGCGAATCCGGGTGAGCACGATCGTGTTCAGGGCTCGGTTGAGCTGGCGGTCGCCGCCGCGGTTGAGGCGGTGGCGGACGGTGTTGCCCGAGGATGCCGGGATCGGCGCGGTGCCGGCGATCTGGGCGAAGGCGGCCTCGCTGCGGATCCTTCCGGGGTGGGACCAGACGGTTAACACGATCGCGGCCGTGATCGCTCCTACGCCGTGGAGCTCAAGCAGTTCGGGCGCTTCGGCGGTCACCAGCTCGGTGAGGGTGGCACGGTTGTCGGCCAAGTCCTGGTCGAGGGCCAGCGTCCGCTTGGCAAGCCGTACGGCCTCGGCTCGTGCGGTGGCGGTGCCGACCGGTTCCTCGCGGCGCCGCCACCCGGCGATGGTGCTGATCTGGTGTGTGCTCAAGGCCTTGCGTGAGTCGACACCGAGGTCGTGGCTGCGCACCAGCGCGGTCAGCGCGTTGATGCACCGCACCCGCTCGACGTTGAGGTGCTCGCGTGCCACGGTCAGCACCTGCAGGGCCGTACGTGCTTGGCCTGCGCGGCGATCGCGCAGCATCGTCAACGGCAGCACCAAGGTTGAACGGGCGGCGAGCACCGCGTCGAGGGCGTCGGTCTTTCCCCGGCCTCGTTCGCGTCGCGGTGTCGGCGCCTCGACCACGCGGTACCCGGCGTCCTCGAGGACATCACCTAGAATCGCGCCGTAGGAACCGGTTCCTTCAGCAGCGATCAGGACGCCGTCCAGGTCGCCATCGGTACGGCGGCCGATCCAGTCCCGGGCACGGCGCAGGCCAGCGGGAGTGGTCGGGAAGGTCGACTGGTCGAGCAGGGCGCCGCCGGAGGCAGCGACGATGGCGTAGCTGTGCGTCGCGGCATGGGTATCGACCCCGATGACGTAGCGGTAGTGGTCGGCCACGGTGGCAGGCAGACTGGACATGCGATGTTCTCCTCACTGATCGGGATGGACGTCGTTGCCGGCGTCAGCCCGGGCGAGAAGTCACGACGAGGCGGGCCTGTAATGAGTCACACCGCCGGGACGGCAATCCCGACGGTCGACATGCTTCTGATCAAGCCATCGTTGTGGGCCAGGGTTGGCGCCGGCACCCCGCGCACGCTGGACAGATCCCGGGCAGACACCCCAAGGGGTCAGGCGGTTCAGGAGTCACAACGCACGCCGGGTGACCGGCGACAACCCTGCCAGCCAGCCCCAGGCCAGCCACGACGAAGACTTACAGGCGGTTCACTTGCCTCTGATCTCGACGGCTTCGCCTGAGTCGAGAAAGTCCTTGGCAATCTTGATCGCCATTTCTACGGCAATAGCGTGACTTTTTGCTGTCGCCAGCAACTCCACGTCCTCAATGTCACCCACAAGAATGACCTGATACCGACGGCGGCGACGCACCAGGAAGTCCAGCCCGTTAACAACGCCGACCGCAATCTCCACGAGGGGGGCGAGGTCCACTCCCGCCAACGACACGCCATCGCTGGACAGCGGGGGTGGTTCCCGGGTGATGTCGATCCAACGGGTGTGTGCCATTACCTCATCCCTCGGTTCCAGCTGTGGCGATTCTGAGCGTATTTGTTCACCCAACTTCCGCTGCTCCCTGCGTAGGTAACTGCCCATCTGGTGGAGCGTCGGGACTCCCTCCAGAACTTTGATCGCGTGGATCGTCGGTGCCCACTGCGCCACGCTCGTCCGCCCCCGTACTTCAGGTATCGCGCGGCCCTCCCCATGCCGCCAGTCGCGATCGTCAACACACCATCGCGAGCCGAGGCACGCCAAGTGCGGCGCCACCCTCCCCCATTGCTGGCGCGTTGCTGGCTGCCCATTCCCCATGCCGCCGCACCCATGACAGCACAAGCGGCCCAGCCGACTCCAGGCACCATACAGCCCCCGGCCGCCGCAAGGGTTGCGATCGTTCCACGGTGACGCCAAGCCCACTTTCCAGCCCGCTTGGCCCACTTCTTCCAGCGTCCCCATTGGCCATCCAAATCGAACTGGTTGATGGGGTCGTTGGGGTAGGTGTAGGCGGTGTCGTTGCCTCCGGGGACGGAGTCGAGGCTGGTGAAGAGTCCTCGTGCCGCGTTGCCAATCGTGGATCCGGGTTTCAGACCTTCGCGTACACCCTCGATTGGGTTGGGTGAGGCAACAGGGGCGCAGTCATTCGCGACCATTGGGCGTCCTCCAACTGCTCCGGGGGCACATAGAGATCGAGCGCCCATCGGCCTTCTACTTCCCCACAGGAAACCTGCACGGCACCAAATCGACTCCGAAGGGCGTCCTGGATGGCACTCTCACTCTTATCCATCAGAGCCTCGCACTCACTGCGGCTACTCACGCTGACGCTCGCCGATAGGCCACCTGTTGCATCATCACACGGCGTGGAGTATCTGACGCTCGATCGCGGGACACTAGTTCGCGACAGAGCCACGTCGATGTCACGCGACCACGGCTCATAGATCTGTGCGCACGACTCCTGCTTGGCGCCGGAGCACGCCACAATTGTGGATAGCGCAACAACGACTCCGACTGCCCATCCTATAAGGCAGCGGAGGCCGCTCCTATCGTCTGGCATAGTATCCCCTTCGAACATACAAGCCCACCAGGCTTTCGGCTCGACTTGACCAGGAGCGCGGCCTCCACCAAGTTGTGCTGAATACGGCTCGCCCGATCCCGCGGCCGTAGCTGTTATTCGCTTGGTCGCGCGCGCTGTCGCGCCGATCCCTAGTGCCGTGCTCATGAGCGTTTCCCCAGGAACGTGCAGCATTGGACCCAAGCATCAGGGTCAGCATCGCCTGCCAGTACATATGCCTGTACGCCTCTTTGGCATTGCCTCCATACTTGAATTTCCGGTTGGTCTTCTTTGCGGCCAGCAGGCTCACGTAAACGTAAATTCCACATGCGATCCGATTCGCCTTACACTTCGAGCGCTCCTTCTTATTCATTTTGAGTCCCTTGTAAGAGTATCTACCATCCAGATCGAACCTATTTACAGGGTCGCTGGGGTAGGTGTAGGCGGTGTCGTTGCCTCCGGGGACGGGGTCGAGGCTTGTGAAGAGTCCTCGTGCTGCGTTGTAGAACCGCACGCCCATGAGGGTGAGTCCGGCGGTGGCGGCGCTGGTGGCGCGTTGTTTGGCGCCGAGCCAGCCGTAGCCGAGGGGTCCGTCGACTTGGTCGGTGCTGCCGCTGTCGCTGGTGTTGTTGCCGTATTCGTCGTAGGTGGCCCAGCCGGTGATCGCGGTCGCCGGTGTGGATGCTGTTTGGGCTGCGGGGATGTCGACGCTGGTGACGACGTCGCCGTGGGGGTTGGCCAGGGAGAGGTTGAGTCCGCCGTCGGCTGCGATGGTGGCGGACAGGTCGCCGCCGAGGGATTCGGTGAACCGGGTGGTGGAGGTGCTGGTGGGTGTCGTGACGTCGATCCAGGCGGGGTTGTCGGACTCGTCGGTGTACCGCCGTGTCGTCGTGGTCGTCCCGGTGGTTTGGACGGAGCGGCGCCCGTTCGCGTCGAGGGTGAACGTTGTTGAGGTGCCGCCTTGGGTGACGGTGCGGGGTTGGTCGTCGTCGAAGTAGCCGAGGGCGATGTTCCCGGCGGTGGGGTTGGGGGCGTCGGCGGCGGGGAGGGTGGTTTGCCGTCCGAACGTGTCGTAGACGTAGTTGCCCGTGGTGATGACGGGCCCGGTCCTGCTGGTGGTGGGCCGGTCGGCTGCGTCGTAGCCGGTAGTGGCCACGGTCGTGGTCGTGCCGGTGCTGGCGCAGTTGCCGTCGTCGCGGGTGGTGGTGGCGAGGTGGGTGCGGCGCCCGTTCTTGTCGAACGTGTACGCCCGGGTGGTGCAGGCTGCGACGAGTTCTCCTGTGGCGGGGTCCAGGGTCGAGGAGGCGTCGTCGACCTGGACGAGCCGCCCGGCGTGGTCGTACTGGTACTCCCGTCCGTAGGACGAGGCTGCGTCGACCTGCTCCGTCCACGGCTTGACGTCACCGAGGGTGGGAACCCCGGGCCCGTTGTCGAACGCGGCACCGGCGCCGGTGGCTTCGAACCTCACCCGACCGGCTGCGTCGTTGACGACCCCCCAGGTGAGCCACGGCTGGTTCTGTGTGACGGTGCCGTCCTCGTCCGTGACCTGGCCCCGGTACTGGAGCTGGGTGACCTCCCCGGCCTCGTCGTACGTGGTGGCTTGGGTGATGCCGCCGGGCAGCGACTGCTGCGTCAGATTCCCGTCAGCGTCGTAGGTGGCGCCGTACGTGAGGGAGCCGGCGGTACCGCCCCGGGTGATCGTCAACGAGGTGGTGAGGCCGCGGCGCTCACCGGTGCCGTCGTACCCATACGTCGTCGTGCCCTTGGCGTCGGTGACGGTGGCGACGCGCCCGGCCGTGTCGTAGGTGGTGGTGACGGTGCCGGCGTCGCCGTTCTGCGTCTTGACGCGCCCCCACCGGTCGTACGTGGTCGTGGTGCGACCCGCAGTGTCGGCGTCGGTGCCGGCCACGTTGAGGTTGCCGGTGTAGGTGACGAGCCCGGTGGCGGTGTCGTACTTCGTGAACGAGCCGGGCCGGGCAGTCGCGGCGGACTGACCGGCAATGCCGGACGCGACCGTCTTGACCGTGACGGGCCGTTCGGCCGCGTCGTACGTCGTCGTGGTCGTGCGCGACGTGGCACCGGAGGTTTCGACCTCGAGGGTGGGCTTGAGCCACATCGAGTAGCCAGCGGTCCGGCTGTCCGGGAGGGCGGCCCCACCGGGTTGCGCGGCCGGGTAGGTGCGGCAGGTCAGCCCGGCCCATTCCGGCTTCCCGCCGCAGACCGCGTTCGGGGCGGCCTGGGCGGCGGCGGTATAGTACGCGGTCTTCGTCGTGCCCGCGTCGGACCCGCTGGACACGGGTTGACGGGTGTCGGTGACGCGGCCCATCGTGTCGTAGCGGGTGGTCTTGACGATGTTCCCGCTTGCCTCGCCGGGCATGACCGTGGTGACCCGGGACGCGGCACCAAGGGCCCACCCGTGGCCTTCAGTGGCGTCGGCACTGTTGAGCTTGTCGTACACGGTCTGGGTCATCGAGAAGACTTCGAGGTCGGTCGCGTTCACGGATGCGGCGGAGTCGGTCACGCCGGTGGTTTCGGTGGTGGCCAGGGAGTACCGCTGGCTCGTGATTGGGTTGATCCCACTGTTGGGGGCGCCCTCGTCATAGACGGTGCGGGTGTGCGGTCGGGCCGTGACCCGGACCTGCTCCCCCGGTGTCGTGGCCAAGGCGACTTCACGGGCCGGCCCGAACGTGTCGGTGACGCGGGACCCTGCCCCGAGGATGATCTCGCCGGCGGCGTTCTTCTCCTCGAGGTTGTACAGCGTCTGCGTGGACAGGGCGTCGACCTGCGCGTCCGACCAGGACGGGTTGGCTCTGGCCGCGGCGGTAGCGGAGGCGTCGAGGGCACGGATGACGTTGTCGTTGGCGTCGTAGTCGGTGGACGTGACCAGCCACGTCCCGCCGGCGCCGTAACTGGCGGTGTTGACGGTGTAGCCGAGGTCGTCGACGTAGGACAGGTCGGCGTACTGCCAGTTGCTGCCGGTCGGGGTGTCGGGGCCGGTGTAGTCCTGCCCGAAGACCGCGAACCCGGTCACGGGTGCTTTCGCCTGCCGGTACGCAGCCACAGCGTCGGACACCGTCGGCAAACCGGAGCCGGACGTCGGCGCGCCGTACACGTACCGGTTGGTGGTCACGTCGGCTCCGCCGGCGGTCGGGTTCTCCCGGGTCACCTTGGTCAGGCGGCCGCTGCTGTCGTAGGTCAGTTTCGTTGCGGCCATCGACGCGGAGGAGACGGACGCGATCCGGGTCGTGGAGCCGGACCAGGTGTACGTCGTCCCCAGGCCGGAGCGAGGATCAGTGACCTTCACCAGGCGCCCGGACGTGTCGTACAGGTACTGCGCGACGATCGTCGCCTTCATCGACGACGATGCCGGATCCCACAACTGCGCGCTCACCTGCTTCACCCGCCCGATGTAGTCGCCCGGGACAGTGCCCGTCGCGGTCGTCGTCGTGGCGTAGGCGATGTCGAGGGCGCGGCACCCCCGAGCCAACACTCCAGAGATCGGGCAGTCCGTGTCGGCCACACCGACCGGGGTGGGCGCCACGATCCGGGTCACACGCCCCAGGCTGTCGTGGGCGTAACGGGTGCTCCCCGCGTCGGAGTCGGTGCGTGCCTGCCCCGGCTCAGTGATCGTGGCCGGCTTCCACACCGTGGCCGTCGTCGTGGAGGGTGCCGCGACCGGCTTCCACGTCGTGGCCGTCCCGTCCTCCTCCGTCAACGTCAGGACCGTGCCCGTGCCCGTCCCGGTGATCGTGAGCAGGGTCCCGGAGTTTTCCGTATCGTCGGTGCCAGCGACATACTTCTCGCTGCCGATGGGATAGGTGCGCTTCCCGGCCGAGTTCACATAGACCAGCGGTTCACCCTCCTCATCCATGAAGACCATGGAGCCGTCGATGCGGGTGTTGTCGACCACCGTCAGCCCAGCCAGCCCGGCCTCACCACCGTCGAGGTTGGCGGTGAACCCGGGCCCGAACACCCCGGTGACCGGGTCCGAAGGCCAGTTCGCCAGCGTGCCGTCACCAGCGAACGACACGTGCGAGCGGGAGAGCGAAATGTCTCCCGTATAACCCGGGACGGACACATCGGTTCCGGACAGCGACACCTCACCGGTGTACTGAGCCACCTGCCCGACGCCGGCGTCAGCACCGGATACCCGGCACCGAACGCGTGCGGCAGACGCGTCACCGTCACCGGCGACTGCGACCACGTGCACTGCGTCCCAGCCGCGCCACCGCTGTAGGTGAAACACACCTGGACGTCCAGACGCACCGGGACGCGCGAGGGGATGTCCGCCGTCGCGTCCTTCTCCCGGACCGCAGAAGTCAGGTCGAACGTGGTCGCGTACACGGCCGGGCCACCCGCCTGCGGAAACGTCACCGTGCTCGACGCGGCGGCGCCGTCGGTCCAGCCCTGAGTTTCGTTGCCCGAGCCCGCGACGCGCCACTGCACCTTGCCGGAGACGGTGCTGGCACCACCCTTGGGTGCGCCACCCGCACCAACCCGGATCTTCCCCGAACTCGTCGTGCCGTCGGTGGGGACAGTCATCGACGCCGAACCCCAACCGAACCCGTGCGTGGTCGTGGTAGGCACCAGGGACCGACCCAAGGCGGTGACCTTGATCTCGTGATACCCACGCTGGGACGGCAAGAACTGCCTGGTGTACTGGGCAGGCACGTTCGGATCGTTGGTGGTCTGGATCGTCTGCCGCGGCAGGGCCACCCCGTCCACGGTGATGTCGAGGTAGGCGGGAGTGAAGTAGTTGCTGGAGACTCCGTACGCCTTCACCGTGCACGTCACGGCCCCGGCCGGGTCCGTGTCGGTCCACACCCCCGAGGCGTATCCGCGGTCACACACCACATTCGGGGCCGGCGGCGCCGACGTCTGCACATAGAACGACCGCCACGGCGACCATGTCCCGTTCCACAAACCCCGCTCGTCCTTGACCGCCGCGCGGGCGTAGTAGACCGGGATCCCCGGCGCGGGCGCGTTCTGCGCCAACTCGACCGGGACGACACACGTCGCGGGCTTCCCCGACTCCACGAACGCCGATGCACACGACGTGACCTTGGTCGTGCCGCTGGTGTCCTTGTGCACCTCGAACGTCACCGACACCATGCTGCCGTCCGGGTCAGTCGCCGACGACGACAACTTCGGGGTCGTGTCATTGACGAACGGGGAATGCGCAGAACCACCCGGCGGGATGTACGTGTTCGCGTCCGGCAGCGACGGCATCGCAGCTGGGTTCGGCTTCCGGTTGTACGTGTACGTGATGTACGGGTCCTGACTCGACTCCAGCGAGGAGAACTTCTTCCACCCGGACGAGTCCGTTTCCGACGCAGACAACTTCAACGAACCACTCTGAAAACCCGTCCGGGTCCACCCCTGCACCACCGGCGTGATCGGCACCGAAATCCGCCCCGCGGCACACCCCGTCGCGCCCTTGGCAACCGACACCGACCCCGCCAACGCATACTGCGTCGGCTGATTCCCCCACGTCGTCGCCGTCGACGCCGAACCCGAATTGTGGGCATACACCGGCCTGGCCGTGCACGAGAACGAATGGAACTCATACAACGACAACGACGCCGAAACGACATCGACCCCCTGAATCGACCCCACCGGAAAGTTCAAATACGACCGGGCCACATCGCCGCCACCGTCATACGTCCCCACCCGCAACTCCGTCATCGACTGCGGAGCAGTCGAGTTCGCCCACGACGTCGACACAAACGTGTCAAAACTCGTCGTGATGCTCGACCCGGTCGCGTACGTCGGATCAATCGTGATCGGCGCAACCCGCTCCGCAGAAGCCAGCCACTCCCGATCCGGCGTCACCGTCAACACCGCCTGCCCCGGGTTCCTCTGCGCCACGGTCATCGCCACCGGCGACTCATTGACCCGGTTCCCCGACGCCGCGTCAACCTCGCCGTCCCACGCCAACGGCGCCGCGAACGACGACACCACCACGCCCTTGCCGTCGACGAACGAGACACTCCCGTCCCGCTCCGCCCTCGCCGTCAAACCCTTCGTCTTCAACGGGAACGAGAACGACACCGGCTGCCCGCCGGCCTTTTCGAGCAGGGCGTCACGGGCCGCAAGGGTCTTGATCACGACATCGGACTCGAAACCGGTCCGGCGCGAATGCACCACAAAATCGACACCCGGCAGCACCTCCGGGTACGTCGCCGACTCACCCCTGAGAACCGGAGCAGGCAACACGCCCGGCCAGACGAGGCCGACACTGCGCCCCGACTTCTCGTCCACCTGAACCGCGTCCGTGCCGCCAACAGCCCTGCCGCCCTTGCCCGCCCCGGCGTTCTTGCCCGCCAGCGACAGCCCGCCGGGGTGGCCGACCGCACCGGCGGTGCCGTCGGACTTGGACTCCACATCAAGAGCGACGTTGACCCAGGCCGCGTTCTTCGGGTCCTTCGCCTTCGGATCCCTGAACCGGATCGGGCCCTGATGCTGCTCAGTGGTCCACGTCCCATCCGGATTCACCCACGTCGACGACGACTCCGTCCGCAACTGCTCCACCTCGACGCGCGAACCCTGCGCCCGCGCCGCCAACCGCGCCGACACCGCATCCGGACGCGAACTCACCGACCCAGCCGGAACCTTCACTGCCGGCGCCGCCGCCACCGTCCCCGACGGAGTCGCGTCCGAGATCGGCGCGATCGTCACCACAAGAGCCGCCGACGCGGCATACGCCACACCCCGCAACACCGGCCGCAACAGACCCCCGACATACAACCGGTCAAAGAAGCGCGAAGACGCCGAGGAAGCCGACACGGCCCAACCCCTGAACTACGAACGACCCCCCAATAGGGCCAAGCAAGGAGAAGAGTGACAGGCGGCGTGCCGACGGCGCACCCTTTTGGGGATTTTCCTCACCTTTACTCTTCACGTGCTCCTACACGACGCGGTTCACTCGAGGTCGGCGCGGGCCCTGGACACGACGTTGATTCGGACTCCGTCCGACACGAGCCACCCGATGAAGGGCACGTCGGCGACACCGGACATCCGGACGACGGCGAGCTCGCCGTCGGGGGTGCCCGTGGCGGCTCCGAGCCCCCATTGAGTCATTCCGCTGGGCAGCGGTCGGCTCGAGACGTACTCCGCTGCAGTCTCGCGGACCGAGGAGTTGCTCAGCGGGACGGCTCCACCGACACCTCCCCCGTATGCCGTGTCGTCCAGTGCGTTCGCGGCCGCCAGTGCCGCTCCGTCGGCGACGTCGAGGAGCTTCATCCGGGACAAGTGGACCGACGTCACGGCGATGACGCCGGTGATGAGCAGGATGCAGATCATGGAGAACACGAGGATGAGCAGCATCACGCGGCCTTCCTCATCGCGCTGAAATGCCCTGCGGGACAGGCGAGTTCGCACCCGCTGCCAGTGCGCCATCATGGTGCGCCTCTGAAGCGGTCGACCGTCGAGAGGTGGGACGCGGTGAGCGGGACTTCCAGCGGCACGACGTCGCGGGCGAACGCCGGGATGAGGGGCAACGGCACCGTGACGTGAGCGGTCGTCTCGACGCGAGCCTCCGGCGTCAAACACGGCGAGGTCGAGCAGGCAATGTCCAACGAGCCCTGACCGTCGAAGCCCTGGTCACCGAACGCCACGTTCGCCGCCGCGTGGGCGCGACCGGCTGCATCCTCGCCGGATTCTGCCGTGACGAACGCACGGCCGGCCTCGCGCGCAGCCGTGGTCACGGCATACGAGCCGGCTTGCACCCGAGCCAGAGCCATGACGAGATAGATCAGCGGCACGAGGAGCAGCACGCCGAGGAAGACGAACTCCACCACGGCACTCCCCTCCTCCGAGCGGGCCCGCCCCCACCTGTCGCGCCAGGTCACTGCCGCTCCAGGAACGCACGGCCGGTGACGTCGAGCTGCCCGTCCGGTCCCAGCAGACCAATGACCGGGAAGGGCGCACGCACCCGCACCTCCACGACCTGCACCCCACCCACGACCCCAGTTCCCACGGTGACGTTGTCGGCATAGCTGTCGGCCAACGAAGCGGAAATCAGTTCGCGGGCACGCGCAGCACCCAGTCCCGGTTCCGCGTCAGCCCGGGCACCAAGCCGCGCACCCTCGCTCGCACAGGAGATGAGGGTGTTGCGGATGTGGAGGACGAGCCCGAGCTGGAAGACGGCCATGAAGAGGAACACGACCAACGCCGTGACCATGACGAACTCGGTCACGGCCGACCCGCGCTCGTCCCGAGGGACGAGCAGCACCGGTTCAGCCGCCCGTGACGCTGTTCATCGCGCGTTCGAACATGCGCTGGAGCTGGTCCTCCGCCACCACCCAGATGGCAGCGACGAGCCCGGCCGTCATGAGCGTGATGAGGACCCAGCCCGGCACGTCGCCCCGCTCGCGGCGGGTGACGGCGTCGTCGAGGAGGTTCCTCGCGGCGAACTGGGCCCGGATGAGGCTGCGCTGGATGTGCTGCATGATCATGCCTTTCGGTGGTGTCACATCGTGAACTTGAGGAAGGAAAAGCCGGGGAAGACAGCGAAGAGCACCGTCACGGGCAGCACGAGGAACACGACCGGGACCATCATCGCGATCTCCTTCTTGCCACCTGCCTCCATGACGGCGCGGCGGCCCTCCTCGCGCACGTCCTGAGCCTGGGCTCGAAGGACGTCGGCCAAGGGGGTGCCGCGCTCGACGGCGATGACGATGCCGTCGACGAAACGGGTCAGGCTCATCAGTCCGGTGCGATCGGCCAGTCCCTGAAGGGCTGCCTGCAGGCTGGCGCCGGCCCGGGCGTCGGCCAGACACTGACGCAACTCGTCGGACAGGGCGCCGTGGGACAGACGGCAGACTCGCTCCAGCGCCCCGACGGCCCCTTCACCGGCGCCGACGGCGAGAGCGAGCAACTCGGCCACAGTGGGGAACTCGGCGAGCATCCGTTCTTCGCGCTTGTTGGCGCGGTGGCTCAGGAACCAGTCGGCGGCAGCCACCCCCGACGCCACACCGATGCCGGTCAGGAGAAGCACAAGAACCGGACTCGTTCCGCGGGTCAGCACCGAGAGAGACCCGAGGACCAACATCGAAAGACCCGCAGTCGCACCCCAGACGACCTGCTGGGCGCGGAAGCGGTCCACGTCAGGTGCCTGCCCCGCCCGCAGCAAGCGTCGCCGCACGGACGGCGCCCCACCCATGATCCGCTCGACGTGGCCCGACAGTTGTCCGACGACCGGGGCCAGGAGGGTGCCGAGCACGCCGTGCGACGGAGCATCGGAGGCGAGCAGGTTCGACGGGCGCGGAGCGTCCTTGAGGTAGGGCAGGACGCGGTCGCCGAGACCGGCACGTCGGTGTCGGGGCAGGCCGAACCAGACGAGCAGCAGACCGCTGCCGACGAGGAAGCCGAGGATCGCACCCGAACGCGCGAGGTCGGTCATCGCAGCACCCGCTCGTCCTCGGGAAGCCGACCGATGCGGATCATGAGCCAGTACGCAACCATCGTGATGGCGGCGCCCACGAGCAACACGATCGCCCCCGTCGCAGATGAGTACGCCTGCACCGACTCCGGCCTGGTCGACAACATCGCGAGCACGATCCACGGCGCCGCGACGGCCAACCGGGCCGCGTTGACCGTCCACGACTGCCGAGTCTCGAGCTCGGCCCGGGTCCGCGAGTCCTCCCGCAGGAACACCGACAGAGTCCGCAGCAGTCGGCCGAGATCGCTGCCTCCGACCTCACGGGCGATGCGCAGCGACTCGATCAACCGATCGGCGATCGGGTCACTCAGCCGCTCCTTGAGCCGGTCGAGGCAGTCGTGGAAGCGGCCCGTGATCCGGTAGTCCTGCGCGAACGCCTGAAACGCAGGACGCAACTCCTCCGGACCCCGATGCCCCAGTTGGGACACCGCCTCCGGCAAGGACATCCCGGCGCGCACCGCCGACGTGATGTTGTCCACCGCATCCGGCCACAGGTCCCGCAACCGATTGCGCCGCGCCCGTGCCCGCATCCGCACGAGGGCATAAGGCCCCCAAGCCGCCATCACCGCAAAGCAGAACGCGATCGCCGGAACCCCGACCACGGCATACACAAAGAGAAAGACCAGAGTGAAAGCGACGGAACACCCGACCAGCAGAGTGCGCGGCGTGATCGTCGGATAGCCGGCCTGCACCAGGTCGTCGCGGAGGCGCCGGATCAGCGCCGGCGGCTCCGACTGGCGCTCCGGATCCACCTCGCGGGGCCAGAAACTCCACCAGATGAGGAACAGGCCCGTGCCGAACAGCAGGCCGAGGACGACGCCGGTCACGCGGGCTCCTGCGCCAACAACGCCGGCAGGTCGTAGCCGGCCCGCTCGAAGCGCTCCCGGTGCGGCGGATAACCATCGGCCCGCACCAGCTGCCCACCGCGCTGCACGAACAGGTCGGCGATCTCCACGACATCACCCTCGACGCGCCCTGGCACGGCAGCGATCTCACGCACCCGGCGCGTGCCGTCCCGCTCCAAGGCGGCGTGCACGACGATGTCGATCGAGCCGGCCACCGTCGGCACAACGAACCGCGAGCCCACGTTTTCCCCCGCGAGCAGCGGCAGCGTGCACATCTTCGTGATCGCCTCACGCGCGCTGTTGGCGTGAATCGTGCACATCCCCGGCAGACCACTGTTGAGGGCGATGAGGAGGTCGAGACTCTCGGCCTGACGCACCTCGCCGACGATGATCCGCGAGGGGCGCATGCGCAGCGCCTCCTTGACCAGACGCCGCAGCGGCACCTCGCCGGTGCCCTCGAGCGACGGCTGACGGCACTGCATCGATGCCACGTCGCGCAGCGGGATCTTCAGCTCGAAGACCTCCTACGTCGTACCTACCACCCACCCGAGGCCCAGTTTCTACGATCAACGCTAGACGCGCGAGAATTGCCTTCAGGATCATGCTGTCGGTGTTCTGGGCGAGACTGTGAGCGTGGACTTCGAGCGACCCTTCGTTGATGCGATGCAGGCAGCGGTCACTCCGACCGACGCGGATGTCCTCGTCGCTCGGAACGTCGTCGTTGCCGCGATGTCGGATGCAGATGAGCCTGTTCGGCTCACAGAGTTCGAGGATCGCTGGTTGCAAGCCGTGGGCGGGCACCGCCCCGCAGATCGCACCAGACTTACCGCGCTGCCGGGCACCGAACCGGGGCGGCGTCTCGCTGACCCCGATCCCAACGATCCTCACCTGGTTCAGTTCCGTGGCCGTCATGCGGTGCGTCGCGCGGTCGCACAGCTCACCGCTGAAGGTGTGATTACGCGCGGCGAGGGAAACCAGTACGACATCCAAGGGGAGCGGATCCAGGTCGACTACCCCGGCGGTGGTTCCAGTGCCCCCGTGCTGGTCCATTCCCCCTACATCAGTGACCAAGGCAGCACCCCGCGCTTCCTGCTCGTGCGGCCAGCCGACAACCACGGCACGGAGGTCTTGCTCCCGGTCGAGGAGTTGCTCGCTGGGCTCGACGAAATCTTGGGGCCGCGAGGGATGACCCTCGTACGTGAGAGCCGGCGAGCGTTGCTTCGCGGTTTGTATCTGGCGTCCTCGAGCCTGATGGCTGCGGCTTCCGAGGCTGCCTGGTTCAACCTTGCCCGTGCCGTCCCGACGCCACCAGCCGCGTTGGCCAGGAAGGTCGCCGAAGGCCGCGACATCGCTGAGGTCATTCGGCTCACGGAACAATGCCTCAGAGAGCTCAAACCCTCGCCGGGCTCAGCGACCCTCACAGAAGTCGCCACGCAGGCACACATGTTCCGGGAGGTGAGGAACTACGCGCTGCACCCGGTCGAGCCCCACGATGGCGACCGAGAAACTTGGCTGACGGAGACCGGAGCCACGCTCCTCACCGTCGCGGCCCGCCGCTATTTCGTGAAACTGGCCGACCTCCGCGAAAGACTTATCGGGTCAGTCGCGGGTCAGCCCTGACGAAGCGGAATCCGATGCGGGGCACCTCACGGATCGCGTGCAGGGTCAGTGAGGCGAGCTGAAGTCGGGGCCTTGCCCGGGCTGCCAAGCTTCGGCCTCGGGCTGCTTTGGTTCAGGGACGTCATTGCTGACGACCTCAGGCGAGGGTGACGGTGCCTCACCCAGAGTCAATCTCGCTTCGTTCTCGGCGATGACGTCCCTGCGCGCCGCCATGTAGGGCTTCCCCGTCTCCACCATGCGCTCACGGACTCGACGCTTGAAAGCCTTGTTCTCCCCCACGCCCGCATCTCCTCTCAACGAACTGAACCTCGGTCGTGACCGTACCGCGCGCACCTGACTATGACAGGTTCATTTGGCCCCACTGTGACGGTCTGATCTGGCCCCACTGGCGACTCGCCGGGGTGGTTGTGACGGTTTGATCTGGCCCCACCTCAGCCTTGCTCTCATCAGAGCACTCGAGGGATCGGGGTTGGGATGGGATCACGTGTGGAGTTGTTCGCTGCGATACGTCGGGACGCTCGGGTCGATGAGGTCTCGATCCGTGAGCTGGCCCGCCGTCATGGGGTGCACCGGCGGACCGTGAGGCAGGCGTTGGCGGCAGCTGAACCGAAGGCGCGGAAGGCACCAACCAGGTCGGCACCGCGGCTGGACCCGTTCAAGGACGCCATCGACGGCATGCTTCGCGCCGATCTGGTTGCGCCGAGGAAGCAGCGGCATACCGCGACCCGGATCCTCGCCCGCCTGATCGACGAACACGCCGCGACCGGACTGTCGTACTCGACGGTGCGGGACTACGTGCGGGTGCGCCGGGCACAGATCGACCTCGAAGGCGGCCGACGGCTTGAGGCCTTCATCGCGCAACACCACGGCCCGGGCGAGGAAGCCGAGGTCGACTTCGGCGAGGTCTGGGTCGTCCTGGGCGGGGTGAAGACCAAGTGCTACATGTTCGTGCTCTGGCTCTCCCACTCAGGGAAGGCCATTCACAGGGTCTACCCGACTCAGGCTCAGGAAGCGTTCCTCCAAGGCCACATCGAGGCGTTCGACGCGATCGGTGGGATCCCCACGAAGCACATCAAGTACGACAACCTCACCTCCGCAGTCACGGCCGTCATCCACGGCCCCGGACGGGCCAGGAACGAGAACGACCGGTGGGTGCTGTTCCGGTCGCACTACGG
Source organism: Knoellia subterranea KCTC 19937 (assembly GCF_000768685.1). Taxonomy (GTDB): domain Bacteria; phylum Actinomycetota; class Actinomycetes; order Actinomycetales; family Dermatophilaceae; genus Knoellia; species Knoellia subterranea. Next base: position 416,346 of record NZ_AVPK01000001.1, read on the forward strand.
CTTTGACGCGTTCTACTGCCAGTCCGGAATCGAAGGCGCCCACGAGAAAGGCGGGGTCGAAGGGGCGGTCGGGTGGTTCCGCCGCAACCACCTGGTCCCGAGCGTCTGACCCTTCCTTACTGCCTGACGCGTAGGGAAGGTGGAAACCGTACCGATATTGGTACGGTTTCCACGCCGGACGACGCGGGCAAGCCAGGCAGACGGAGGTGTAGGGAGCAAGTGGTGCTCAAGCGCAGGCAGACGTACCGCGACACGTTGCGTGAGATCGCGGCAGGCGACTACGGCCTGATCACATTGCGTGACGCAGAGGCGTTGGGTGTTCCCGCCGTCGAAGTTCGCAAACTCGCATCACGCGGTTTCTTGGAACGGGTTGGGCACGGCCTGTACCGCGATCCGACGATCCCGCCATCCGACATGGACCAGTTCGCGTGGGCGGCCCGAGCTGTCGGGGACGACGCATACCTGATGGGCGAATCCGTCCTGGCCATGCACAACCTCGGGTTTGTGAACCCGGCCCGGATCACGGTCGGCACCCCTCGCCGGGTCTGGCGGGCCCTTCCCGCCGTGATCCATGCGGTCACCCGAAAGTTGCCTCCGGACGCGCTCACCGTCGAAGAGGGGGTTGCCCAGACCACCATCTACCAAGCGCTCATCGACTGTCTCCCGACCGTCATGACAAGCCGACTCCGTGACGCAGTGACAGAGGCCGGTCGCCGTGGCCTGCTCACGAAGCGAGAGCAAAGCGCCCTTCGCGCGCGGATCAGCCGACGGAGCACCGAGATGACGCGGTGACAGACAGCCGACTTTCCGGATCCGACGTGCTCGGCTCGTCACGCGCTCAGATCTTGGCTGTCCGGCGTCGACGCGCGACCGCCCAGCCATGCCGCGACGGTGGCGCTGAGCCGTAACGCCAGGACGGCTTCCGCCTGATCACTGCTTGCCGCGTCGTGTGCGTCGCTCTTGGTGTTTCGCACCGCCGTCATCCACGCGACCAGTTCTTCCAGCCCGCTGCCCAACTTTGTGTCTGCGCCCGCGAAACCACCGGAGCGCCGGGCGGACTTGAGACGCTCACCCAACGTGTTGCCCTCGTGGCCGGCCCGACGAAGAGCGACTTCGAGAGCAACTGCTGAGTCTGTGATCGCGTCACCGAACCGGTCGGCCCGAATCTCGCCCTCAGCTTCCCGCAGTTTGTCGGCCACATCTGTCCACCCGACACCGTCGAGGGCGTCCAGTGTTGGGCCCTCGACCACAGCCCGCGTTCCTGAGAACTCGCGGAACATGACCTCACCAGCGTCCGTCACGTGCAGGTCGTGCTTCTCCAAGACGGGCCTGAGGCTGTCAACGAGACGCTGCCGTCGAACCGCCCCGTCGAAGTCTGGTGTGCCCTCAGGTGCGCGATGCCAGAGCGATAGGTCTCGGGTCGGGTAGGTCTGGAGGTAGATGCAGAGGGTGTCAAGGAATACCTCTCGGTTGTCCGCCAGTGGGGAACTTGGCTCGATACGCCAGCGGCGGTCTCCGGAGGACGTGTCATCGACGTAGACGCGCATCTCCCGCATCCATTCGCCGCCGAGTAGTTCGTCTTCTGCCGCGTACGGCATTTGGCATTTGTCGCGCCAGGAGATGTCTGGGTCAAGACCGCAGTCCCGGTGGGCGAGGGCGACCAGTCGGATCGCCTCGCCCCATGCGTGAGCCAAGACCTCGACAGGGCTCACACGTCCACCTCCCCCGGCCGCCGCCTCGTGGTCTAGGGACATCGACGTCGGGTCGAGAAGGACTGGGAGCAAATCCTCAACCAGCGACCCGCAGTGGGTCCTCAGGTCGTCCTCGGGCACACCCATCGCCCGCGACTGCGCACTGAACAGGCGGAAGTTGAGCCCGGACAGGCACGGACCGCGAAGGAATGCGTTGGACTGAGACTCGCCCACGTCAATCAACCGTGTTGATCTCGAAGTTCCGCAAGTAGTCCCTATAGAGCCGCTGCGTCACCACGCCCGACGGGAGTTTGGAGATCACTTGCCGGTACTCGGTATCGGCATCGGTGACGATGAAGGTGTGCGTCAACGGTTGGTCCGAGTCCGCGCGAGCGTTTACCTCGAGCGCGAAGTCCGACCAGTGCTCCGGCTCGAAGAGGACGCCATACGTGCCCCCATCTGGGATCGCCCATCCCTTGTCAGTGTCGATGGCGTCGACACGCGGTCCCTGCGCACCAGCCATCAGCCATAGCAAAGGTGCAACCGCGTGGAACTTGCGGCCCAACGACACAAGCCCTGGATCCTCGTATGTCAGCTCGAAGAACTCGATGTTCTCGTCGAGGCCATCTGCCATCGGGAACGCATCGACCGAGTGATAGTCACCCCGTATCGGCTCACCAAGCGTCGACACGCCGGTGACGGCAGCGGTAAGACGCGGAACGGTGATGTTTTCGCAGATCCCGATGGACTTCCACTCAGCACTGCCGATGAAGTGGCCAGCAGCCCGCAGGACGCTCGCTTCGTCAGGTGACACCTCGTTGTTGGTCACCATGATGCTTCTCCGGTGTCCGCCGTCCTGATGATTGAGCCTCATCACGGCATGGGCGGTCGTACCCGACCCTGCGAAGAAGTCCAGCACCAGGGCGTCGGGCAGGTCGCCTATGAAGAACCGCAGGGCGTCCTCAACCGCGTACAGGCTCTTCGGGAAGGGAAACTTCCGATCGGGCAAGAGCTTGCCGAGAAGGCGAGACCCGTACTGCGTGGAGTCGTGAGTGGGGATGCGCCACTGTGTAGTCGGCACACTGATGCGTTCAGTCGAATCTAGGACCGACGTGATGATCGACCCATCGTCCGAGTGACCGAGCACCTCGTACATCCCGCTGGCGACCTTCTTCCGTTCGCCCTCAGCCAAGTAGTAGACAGGCGTGCGTTCGCCCTTGAACTTCCCCAGTCGAACGAAGCCGCCAGTGATGAGAGTCCGCAGGCTCGCAGGTTCAAGGCGCCACCTCCCCTCGGTTCCGTTGTCACGGATCGGCCAGATGGCGACACTGCCTTGGGGGGCCTGGAACGAGCTCTTGTCGACGTCGAGGCTCAACGGCTCGCCCACCTCAACGATGCGAGCACCATCGCTGGTGACGAGGATGGGATAGAACCCATTCGGTCGATCTCGCCGGCTCGGGCTCGACCCGGATTTGCGGAGCAGATCCCACCGAATCTCCCCTCGATGGGTGCGCCCCTTCGTGGTAATCCAGTCCGCGGTGAGCGACAGAGGCATCGCTCCCGCCTCGCCGATCATGACGAAGAAGTAGTACTCATCAGATCGCCCAAACATCCCCACACGGGCGACTGCGGCTGGGTTGATGTTGACGCTGACCATCTGGATCCGCGCGGAGGGAAATACTTGGGAGATCAGAAGCCCGAGGGTGTGAACCTCCTTCTCATCGATCGTGACAACAAGCACGGAACGACGCGGGTTGAGAAGTCGACCAGCCAGTTCAAGACGCTTCTGCATGAACGACAGCCACTTCGAATGACGGAAGGGGTCGTTGTCATCTACGTAGTCGTTGTTGTACTTCCAGTCGCGCGCGCCGGTGTTGTAGGGCGGATCGACATAGATGGCATCCACCTTGCCCTCATACGGGTAGAGCAGGGATTGGAGTGCGTGGAAGTTCTCACCGTTGATGACGGCATGGAAGGGCTTGTCACCGCCGTGCTGGAGGCGGCCGGTGGAGCGGAGCCCTGGAAAGATTGGGTCGCCGAACTCTCGTACGGGCACACATCGATCGGTCGGCACCTCCCGCTTCACGTCACGATCAGCCTTGTCCTGCAGTCGCGCGGTGCCGTTCACAACGGCATCAACGACCCACACGCCAGTGCGGTCGATCTGGGTTCGATCGTGGGTGTCTTCGACCATGACGTGGACCTTGTCGCCGCGGCGAATCCGAGTCTGCTGGTGAAGAAGGATGGACTCGGGCTTGTGCTCGTTGAAGACGAGCCCGAATTGCCGCTGGTTGGAGAGTTTTCGGAGCTCTTCTTCCAGGGCTGCTCGGAGGGTTGCGTCGGTGATGGAGGCGACGAGGTTGTCGATGTGTGCCATGTGTGCGGGGTGTCCTCAGTAGTCCCGGCCGTGCCTGTTGAACAGCTCAGCCGCGTCGTCGCTGTCGGCGCCCTTGTAGGCGACGATGGCCTCCCTCACGTCGTCATCGAGGAGGTCCAGCATCCGGTATCGGCCAGAGACCGCGTCAACGACTTGAACGCGGTGGTAGACGTCGGGGTGCTTCTCCACATACTCAGCCAGGCCCTTGAGCTTGCCCACAGCGTCCTGCATGAACGCGCCGTGCGGGTCGATAAGGGACGCTCGCAGTTTGCCGCCGACCCGGTGGACGAATACGAAGTCGGGGTGCATCCCGTGCCACCCATCCCACTTGTGCCACGGGATGACGACCGCGTTCCGGGGACGGTTGGCGGGGTTGCGATACCAAGCGATGGCGCCGTGGTCGAGCTCCGTTTGCAGGACATGCTGCTCGCCCTGTTTCAAGTCTGCGCGGTACTTCCCGTGCTCGTCGGCCAGGAGGTGACGATCCCACTCCAGGCCTCTGCGGTCGCCGTTCGCTCGGGGCGGGATTGTGAGTGTTGTTGGTTCGGGCCGGTCGGATTGGCGGCGGACCCGGTCGAAGTCTTCACGGGCCGCTTCGGGGAGTCGGGTGATGGCGGAGTGGTGCTTTTGCAGCCAGTCTGAGACAAGGTTCGACGCCGCTGCTTCGACCCGTCCCGGAAGTTCCGGATCCTGTGACAGCGCGATTGCCAGGACCATCACGTCCGTCACGTCATCGTCGGCGGGCACCTTGGACTTCACGTACTCGTCCACGAGACCCTCAGGGAGGGCTCGTCGGGCTCGACCCATCAGGATGCGTAGTCCCCGGTCGTCAAGGGCGAGCGTGGACCTCTGTTCAACGTCCGCGAGGATCGTGGGCGACCCGTATGTGACGGCCCGTTCGTACAGGTTCGTGTTCGCCACGGCTGCGAGGCGTTCCTCAAGCCGGCCCTCGGCGTCAAGGTCAGCGCGGAGCGCGTCAATCTCACCGAGGAGTCGGTGCAGGACCTTCTTCCGGGCGGCTGCGTCGATTGCGTTGGAGCCGTCGTGCTTGTAGGCGAGGAGTGTCGCGAGCCGGAACGCGCGCGAGATCGCGGAGCCCGGAGACCTGGACGGGATGGTGTAGGTCGGTAGGCCCTCGATGACGGTGAAGATGTTCTCATCGTCGGTCGCGGAGACTTCCGGTTCCGGTTCCACCGCTTCTGTTGCGGCTTCCCACAGGTCATCGCCCTCCTGCATCGGCCCCGACGAGCGCGGTCGCGCAGGCGCAGTCTGAGAGTCGCCGTTGACGACGGGTGGCGTGGTCCGGTCGGGGCCGAACCACGCAGCCGCTTCCCCGTCCGACTCTCCGGCGATGTCTGCCGCCATCGCGTCCGGCGTTTCCGGTGCTGGCTGGTCGGGTGCCGGTTCAGGTCGCCGGGGTCGGAAGATCGGGTTCCGGGAGAGGGGGATCTCTTCGGTGATGATCTCGGTTCCACCAGCGATGCCTTCGTCGCCAGCTTCGAACTGCGCGGCGATCGAGTCCACGGCGTCCGCGTTGAACTTCGGCAGGATGCAGTGGACAGCGTTCAGAGTGATGTCGGATTCGACCCGTCGGGCGAGCGGCGTGCGAACCATGCGGCCCATGATTTGGGTGACGAGGTCTTCGTCCTTGGCGACGCGCATCGACACGAGGACCTCAGCACGGGGGCAGTCCCACCCGGTCGTGATCGCGGTCATGCACAGCACGACGCGCACGTCCTGGCGGTCTTGGACGTCCTCCGGCGGGCACCATTTGATGTCGTGGCTCCCGGCTTTGGCGGTCGCGTGCGTGCCGAAGACGTGGACGATGTTCGCGGCCGTCAGACCAGGCCACTCGTCCAGGATCGTCCCGACAACCTCGCCCAGACTCGCTGGCGTGGGCTTGTCCTCGACCTGGACCACGAGTACGGGTCGGACTCGTGGTTCGTCGTTCTCGTCGCAGTACGAATCCCATCGCGCTTCGTAGTCGCGGACCTTCGCGACGGCGTGACGCACGAGGGTGGACTCCGCAGCGTCAACACCCTTCGTGTGCCCGAGGACGATCTGGTCCTTCAGCAGGCCAGATGTGCGCACCTGGTCGATGGGAACCCCGTGTGACTTCACAGTCCGCCCACGTTCGTCCATCTGCTCACGGAACCGTTTCGGGGTCGCCGAAATCCCCCACACGACTGGGACAGCTGGCCGCCCGGTGCCGGCCCCGCCGATGATCTGCGACACGATCGTGTCGCGCGTGGTTTTCGCGGTGCCCATACCGCGGTGGGCCTCATCGATGACGACGACGAACCCGCCGGGCCGTTCCTTCACCGTGTTCGCGATCGTGTCCCACAGCGAGAAGTACCGGCCGTCCACCTTGCCCTTGGACAGGGTCGCCGTCGACGCGAGCTTCTGGATGTTCAGGAAGTAGACGCGGCCCGCGTCGAAAGTCTGCTGGTCGAAGTCGTTCTCGATTGTCCGGAGCCGGTCGACGGACAGGTTCGACGAGGCGGCCATCATCTTGTGCAGGGTCTGCTGGTTCAGTGACGGGTCGTCCGTCACCCACAAGAACGTGGCATCCTCGATCCCCGGCGTCGTGGGGTCACCATCCAGGGACGCCTCGATCACGGCGGTGGCGATGACCGTCTTTCCCGCCCCGGTCGGAGCTGAGAGGACGACCGCGCCCGTGTCGGTGCGGTCGAGGTCGTGGGCGGCGGTCATCTGCTGGAGTGCGCGAACAATGACGTTCTTCGCCGTGTCCTGGTAGTCGTACAGGTCGTACCGCACTGGCCGCCTTCCCCTTCGCATCGTTGGTCTGACCGCGAGGATATCGGCCGCCTCGTGGGGGCGAACGGCTTCCCCTGCGTTCGGTCGTTGCGTGAGTCCTTGAGGTGCTCGTCGGACCGGGTTCTTGGGCTTCCGCTTTGGTAGGGCAGGCCGATCTGGGCCGTCTAGCCGATCCCGGCGTTTCTAGGTTTGTCTAGTCGGTCTAGAGCGGTGCCTCAGGTTCACGCAAGTCACTGACGGGCAGAGGAGCCGCCGGACGCGCTCGTGGGGTTGTGCTGGACGAGCTTCCTGGGCTTGATGACTGGGGGCTTGCGGTTGAAGAAGAGGCGGTTCGCGTCCGTGTGAAGCCGAAACAAGGCAACTCGGATGTCGGCGGTGAGCTGCTGGTCGAGAACACGCGAGTCGGAGTACATGAGTTGCTTGTTCGCCATGGTGAGGATCCGGTCCAGATCGTTGACGATTCGGGTGGCGTCCCTGGTGCGGATCTCTTTGACCTGGCTGTGCTCGTTCGCGTGCTTCGGCACGTACGGCACGACCGGTTCATGCTTCGACTTGGCTTTGCCCTTGTTTCGCTGCACGCGTTTGCGATCGCGGTCGATCCAGTTCCGGCGTTGGCGTCGGTGGAAGTCGCAGCGGGGCGACCTGGTGTCCGGTGTAAGGCCGGGGTCACCGATCGCAGCGCAGTCAATGCAGCGCTTCACCGCGGCGACGGCCGCAGCAGTCATGGTCGGCTCGTTCCGGTCGCATTCCGGTAGTTCGCGGACACCTGACGTGAGGTCTGCGGTCGCGAACGTCGTTGCTGCACAGCGAAACCCTCGCCCAAGCGGGTACGTGGCGTCAAGAGGTGGGGACGCAGTCGTGCAGTCGACACCGGTCGGTATCCGCTAGGAGCCCGAGGCTGCCTTGGTCGACTGGTGGCACGAACTGAAGAGCGGGGCGGACCGGCGTGTCGGACGGACAGGTCGGGGTTGGGACGGGAGCGTCGCAGTCATGAGCCGCCAGCAGCAGACACGTATGCACGAACACAGAGGCGTGACCTCTAAACCAGACCTACGGCTGCTGCTGGTCGCTGGGGACTGCGGAGCATTCCGTTGAACTGCAGAGCCGACGAGCTCTCTGACGTAGGCCGTTGCGCAGCCCCAGCGGCTCGAACCATCCAAAGGAAGGATCACGAAATGTCAGTCACGGTTCACCGTGCCGGCCAGCAGGTCCGAGCCGTCTGCCCGTCACCCCTAAAGACCTCTCGGGCCCGAGCCCTCTGTGAGACCGGGGGACGGGCACACCGCTGGGGGCTGCTGACTGCCGCGTGAACTGTCGGGCCGTTGAGCCCTTCTCATAGGTCGCCGCAGCAGCCCCTGCCCGGCAACCACGTCACGCACCCACACCTCGGGTGCCGCACCTGTCACGGACACGCTTGGGCTCCTACCCCAGCCCGTGACGCCAACCCGGTTATGCGAACAGATTGGAGTACCCACATGCGGTACGCAGGGATCGACTGGAGTGAGAACAACCAGGACTATGCGGTCGTCGATCAGGACGGCGTCCGCGTCAAGCTCGGCAAGTTCAAGGAGACCCCAGATGGTCTCCGCGACTTCGACGCTGAGATGCGGAAGCACGCCGACCCGGACACGGGCGCTCTGCCCACGGTCGCGATCGAAACCGACAAGGGCTTGACCGTCACGACGTTGAAACAGCTCGGCTACGCCGTGTACGCGATCAACCCGATGAAGGTCGCCCGGTACCGGGAGCGGTACAGCACCGGGCGGAACAAGAACGACCGCGCGGACGCCACGCTGATCGCGAACGTGGTTCGCACCGACCCGGATGTCCACCTTCCCATGCCCAGCATCTCGGACGCGGCTCTCGCGTTGAACGTCATGTGCCGCGGACACCAGGACGCCGTTCAGGACACCCTCCGCGCCTTGGCGGTCCTGCGGTCGCACCTGCGGCTGTACTGGCCGGCCTTCGCGGCGGAGTTCACCCCATCCCGGCTCATGCGGTCCCCCGAATGGCTCACGGTCCTCGACTGGGCCCCGACCCCGACGGCAGCACGGGCGATGACAGCGAAGCGGCTCGCGCTACTGCTCCGTCAGGCGGGCCGGTCCCGCTACATCGACCGGGACGTCGCCAAGTACATGCCGTTCTTCAAGACGGACGTCCTGCACCACCCCGCTGATGTCGAAGCCGCGTACGGGGAGGTGACCCGCAGCTTGGTCGGGACGGCCCGGACCCTGCTCGTGAAGCGGGACACGCTCGAAGTTCAGCTCGTCGCCGCAGTCCGGGAGCACCCGATGTACCCGATCTTCGAGTCGTGCCCGTCCCTCGGGGATGTGACCGCAGCTCGCCTCCTCGGTGAGATCGGTGACGACCTGACACGGTTCGCCTCCCCGCGCGGGCTGAAGGCGTACGCCGGGACCGCACCCACCCACCGTCAGTCCGGGAAGTCCGAGATCGTCGTTCGCCGCCAGGTGAAGAACAACCGCCTGAACACGTCCATGTTCATGTGGGCGCTCGTCGCGATCCGTCGCGGCGGCGGGGCCCGCGTCATGTACGACCGGCGTCGGTCCGCCGGCGACTACCACGCCGCAGCATTGCGGAACCTCGGGAACCGCCTCCTCGGCTGCCTGTGGCACTGCATGCGCAACGGCGAACTCTGGGACGAGCAGACGGTCTGGGCCCACTACCAGCTGACCGCGATCCAAGCCGAGGTCGACACCACCATCCCCGAGGGCGGCGACGAGAACGACACCAGCGCTGAAGCCGCGGCCTTGGTCGCCCCCGACACCATCCCCGACGAAAGCCTCGATGCCGCGACCGGTACCGACGGCCCCACAGACGTCACGCCCAGGACTGCCGACCATGGACGGCGTTGACGGCAGCGTGTGAACGTTGCAACTGGGCACCCGGTTGGGCACCATAGTGTTGACGTACCACCTTGAAGCACCGCTACGGCTTGATTCGATGGTGTAGGAGCCCGAGAGTCCGTGCCTTGAGCACTTGAGGTGCACGTGGGCGTCACCGCATAACCGGGAAGAGGAGCCTCGACCACGCAGGGGTCGAGGCTCCTCGCATGCCCGGACCCATCGAAGGCCGCTGCTGTCGCCGCGCTCGTCTACCGTTCGTCTCATGGACCAGGAAGACCGCGACGACCAGGCCGACCGGCCCGCAGAGCCCAAGCCCGTCGTGCGCGACTTCCACTTCACCTCCGCCCAAGTGGCAGGCATCGCACAACTGCAGTCGCAGGCGTTTCGGTCTGTCCTTCGGGGCATCGACCTCAACGTCCATTCCCGCATCGTTGAGTCCTACAAGAACATCGTGCTTCCCTCGACCTCGGCGCTCGCGGCCGCCCAAGCAGCAGCGCAGGCGAGTTGGCGGTTGGCCATCCCGGATCTGAAGATCCTGGGGGACGCGTACGCGTTCACGCCTCGTCTCGATCCGAAGATCTTCTCCGGGCTCTCATCCGCGATGGAGTCGCTGTACGAGAACGTTCTCGGTAGCCACCTCCAAGACCTCGCGGCACGCCTCCACGACATCTCACGGGCCCTCTACCCCTCCAACCTGCGCGGGATCACGGATCTCAAGTACGAGAACGTCCTAGCCGTTCTGGACGACGGCATCCCCCTCTTCATCGTGCCGAGCCAAGCGACCGCCGAGCGCCTCATCGCCGCAACCGACATCCAGGCACGGCGACAGATCATCGGGCAAAGGTTCGACTCAATCGTTGCCGACTGCGACAAGGCGCTGGACACGGTGACCAACTCCGACCTTGTCTACGAGGTGTCGGCAGTCCGTCAAGCCATCACCGTGATCCGGTCGGGGCACTTCGACGCAGGGCAAGCCCTCGCAGCTACCGTCATGGACTCGCTCATGTGGCGCTGGGGCGACAAGAACAAAGACGACTACAAGGTTGTCACCCGCAAACAGCGACCGCGCCGCGGCCAGACACCGCGCGACATTGATGACCTTGTCCCGTGGATCTACATGGTCATGGCCCCGGTCTACATCGCGCACTCCACGTTCCACCCTGCCGGTGGGGATCCGATCCCTCGTGTGTTCAACCGCCACGCAAGCCTGCACCGCATCTCCTACCGCCAGTACAGCAAGCGGAACTGCGCGATCGCGCTCATGATGGCGACCAGTCTCCTCGCGTTCATGGACCGATACGAATAGTCGATCGGCGGCCTGCCCGCACACGGTCACAACAGTTACGGACGCGCCCGCGGTTCGGGCGTGCACGGACGGTCCGGGTACGGTGCCGCTCATGGCTGAGCGCGGGCAGGCATGGGCGCAAGAACGCCGAGAAGGCGCCGGCACCGGAGCCATAGCGAGGCGTGAAGGCGTAACCCACCAATGGGTGTCCCGGCTCACGAAGCCCTACGGGCCCTTCGCCCGCCCGAGCGCACCGCAACCCGACGCCATCGCCGCGTGGGTGAAGGATCGACGCGCCGGGCGATCCGCCGCGTGGGTCGCGAAGTACTACGGCGTGCCGCTGCAGCGGGTGAGCGACAGCACACGAGAGTTTGGTCCGTTCAGAGTGCGGTTGAAGATCAATGGCTTCGTGACGGTCTCGGAGGCCGCCGACCACCTTGCGATCCCAGTGCCCACGCTGTGCAGATGGATAACACGCGAATACATGCCCGCACCGCAACGCCGCAACGGCAGACGCGTCTGGGCGGAGAGCGCCTTCAATGACTGGCTCGCCAACGCCGAACTGGAAACCTGTCCCCAGTGTGGCGCGATGACTCGGGACCGCGTACGGCACACAGCTGCCAGCCATTGATCACATTCGCGCCATCTCCGGCGCCTTCCACCTGCCACCCGGGCTCGGCGTCTACGCACCCGTCGTCACGACAGAAGCCGGCGACACGTCGGATCAGGTGCCGTTAGGTACGTGAACTGTCTCGCACGTCACGACCCTTTCGCGCGCCGGGATCGCGGAGGCGAGGCAATTGAGCATGGTCGTCTTGCCCGCCTGAGTTCCCCCGGCGACCAAGATGTTGAGACCCGAGGCCACCGCCGCGTCAAGGAACGTCGCCGCCTGCCGCGTCAATGTCCCCAACCGCACCAGGTCATCGAGCGAATCCGCCTTGACGATGAACTTTCGGACGTTGACGTGCCAGTGCTCACGCGTGATGTCCGGAATGACGACGTGCAGGCGCGAGCCGTCGGGGAGCACGGCGTCGACGAACGGGCTCGAGAGGTCGACGCGGCGACCGGACGACTTGAGCATCCGCTCCACGAGGTCGCGGACCTCGTCACCGGTGAGCAGGGTCGTGGTCAGTTCGGCGACCCCGCCGCGTGCCACGAAAACGCGGGTCGGCTCGTTGATCCAGATCTCCTCGACGGTCGGGTCGTCGAAGTACTGCTGAAGCGGGCCGAACCCCGCCACGGTGTCCCACACCGACTTCTCGGCGAGCGCCACATCGTGGAGGACGGGCATCCCACCGTGCATCGAGCGCTGGTCATAGTCGGCGACGGCGTCCTTGACGAGTCGCTGGACCGCCTTGGGCTCCCGCGCAGGGTCCAATCCCGAACGCCGAATGAGCTCACGAACTTCTGCCTCAACGGTGCGCACAGCGTCCAACGGGACCCCTCCCCCTCTGCTTTCACACGTTCCCGACGGGTGTCGTGCGTCGATGTCGATCCGGCTCGTGCGCCGGCCTTGCCCCGCCATACAAGCAGTTCCGGCGACGGTGGCCGCGAAGTTTTCCACAGCCCCGATGGATCAGATGGACCACAGAGTAACCAGCCAAACGGGCCACAGCCACTTGAGCATCCGGGCCAATCGCCGTGACATGACCGGATCACTCACGGAGAGCTTCGCTGAACGTGCGCGCACGCCGAAGGTCAGCGGACGCCGCGGGTGGGCGGACGGCATACGGAGGAAAGATGAAGGGTCCGGAGGTTTATGAACCCTCCGGACCCTTCAGGTGCCCTCATGGGGCGGGAATGTTAAGGCCTGGGGTCAGGCGGTGGCGACGAGTCCCAGGGAGGCGGGCGCGGCGAGGCCTTGGTGCTTCGGAAGGACGCGCACGGTGTAGCCGAACGCGCCACTGGTCCCCAGCACGAGGTCGCCGGAGAACTTGTGCCGGCCCTGCTCGTAGCCCTCGACATGCGTCAGCGGCAGCGTCGTCACGTCGTGCAGGTCGTCACCGCGACGGTCGGTGCGACCGTGCGCGATCTGCACCTCGACGTCCTCCGGCGCCAGCCCGTCGAGGGAGACGTAGGCGTTGACGTGCAGGGTCTGCCCGAGCTCGGGGCTGTCACCGACGCCCGACGACTCGACGTGGTCGACGCTCACCTTGGGCCACGCCTCGCGGACGCGCGACGAGTAGGCCGCGAGGTCGCGAGCGCCGGCGAAGTCCTCGTCACGCATCGCCCACCCGGCACGGGCGGCCGGGACGTAGAGGCGCTCGGTGTATTCGCGCACCATGCGACTCGCGCGCACCTTCGGGCCGAGCGTCGAGACGGTGTGCATGACCATGGCGAGCCAGTTCTGCGGCAGGCCGTCACCGTCGACGTCGTAGAAGCGCGGCGCAACCTGGTTCTCGATGAGGTCATAGAGCGCGTTGGCCTCGATGTCGTCGCGGCGGTCAGGGTCCTCGACACCGTCGGCCGTCGGGATCGCCCAACCGTTGTTGCCGTCGAACCACTCGTCCCACCAGCCGTCGAGGATGGAGAGGTTGAGGGCGCCGTTGAGCGCGGCCTTCATGCCGGACGTGCCCGACGCCTCGAACGGGCGGAGCGGGTTGTTGAGCCACACGTCGCAGCCCGGGTAAAGGTGCTGCGCCATGGCGATGTCGTAGTTCGGGAGGAACGCGATCCGGTGCCGGACCTCGGGGTCGTCCGTGAACTTGATCATCTGCTGGATGAGCTGCTTGCCCGTCTCGTCGGCCGGGTGCGACTTGCCCGCGATGACGATCTGGATCGGGCGCTCCGGGTCGAGCAGAAGCTTCTTGAGCCGGGCGGGGTCGCGCAGCATGAGCGTGAGCCGCTTGTAGGTCGGCACGCGCCGCGCGAACCCGATCGTCAGCACGTCGGGGTCGAGGATCTCGTCGGTCCACGCGAGCTCGGCCGACGAGGCGCCACGCTTGAGCCAGGACGCCTTCATCCGGGCGCGGGCCTCGTGGACCAGCTGCTCACGCAGCTGCCGCTTCGTCGCCCACACGTCATCGCGCGGGAGATCGGCCATCGCCTGCCACGACTCGGTGCTGTCGAGGACGGTCGTGTCGATCGTGACCGCGTCGGAGTGGCGGTCGGCGAGCTCGTAGACCTTGCGGTCGACCCACGTCGGACCGTGAACACCGTTGGTGATGCTCGTGATCGGGACCTCGTCGTCGTCGAAGCCCGGGAAGAGTCCGTCGAACATGTCGCGGCTCACGACACCGTGCAGCTTCGAGACGCCGTTGGCGCGCTGGGCGATCCGCAGGCCGAGGACGGCCATGTTGAAGACCGACGCGTCACCGCCCTCATAGGTCTCCGCGCCGAGCGCGAGCAGGCGGTCGAGCGGCACGCCGGCCGGGGCGAGGTCGCCACCGAAATAGATCTCGATGAGGCGCCGCTCGAAGCGGTCGATGCCGGCCGGCACGGGCGTGTGCGTCGTGAAGACGGTCGCGGCGCGGACGGCCTCCAGCGCCTCGTCGAAGGTCAGGCCGGAGCCCGTGACGAACTCGCTGATCCGCTCGATCGCGAGGAACCCGGCGTGGCCCTCGTTGGAGTGATAGACGTCGGGCGTCGGCGCGCCGGTCAGACGCGACCACAGGCGCAGGGCGCGGACGCCGCCGATGCCGAGGAGCATCTCCTGCTGGAGGCGCTGCTCGCCGCCACCGCCATAGAGGCGCTCGGTGACGGCGCGGGCCGCGTCGTCGTTCCCGGGGATGTCGGAGTCGAGGAGGAGCAGCGGCACGCGGCCGACCTGAGCGCGCCACACCTGGGCGCGCAGGTCGCGGCCGCCGGGGAGCTTGAGGTGCACGACGCTCGGCGTCCCGTCCTCCTCGCGCAGCAGCGACAGCGGCAGCCCATCGGGGTCGAGGACCGGGTAGTCCTCCTGCTGCCAGCCGTCGCGGTTGAAGCTCTGCCGGAAGTAGCCGGTCTTGTAGAACAGGCCGACGCCGACGATCGGGACGCCGATGTCGGAGGCGGACTTGAGGTGGTCGCCGGCGAGGATGCCGAGACCACCGGAGTACTGCGGGAGCGCGGCCGCGATGCCGTACTCCGGGCTGAAGTACGCGATCGCCGACGGCGCGCCGGCGTCGCCCTGCTCACTCGCCCACTGCTGGTACCAACGGTCCTCGCCGAGGTAGCGGTCCAGGCTCTCCTTCGCCTCGTCGACGCGCGCCGCGAAGGCGTCATCGGCCGCGAGCCGCTCGAGCTCCTCGACGGACGTCGCCGACAGCATTGCGACCGGATCGGCACCCACGGCGCTCCAGCGCTCGGGGTCGATGCTCTCGAAGAGGTCGCGCAGCGGCGGGTGCCAACTCCACCTGAGATTGGTGGAGAGGTCGCCGAGCGCGGCGATGCGGGTGGGCAGGACGGGGCGGACGCTGAAGCGACGGATGGCCTTCACGAGCGGTCATCCTAGGGTCACCGTCCGCGCGGCGTAAACGTTTACCCCTTTCCGGGTATGCCGTCCGCCCGCCTTCCGCGTCCGCCGCACGGATGCCGTTCGCCCACCTCTCGTCGTGCGGGGTGGTGGAGCGATAGCGTCGGGCCTGTGACCGAGACGCCGCTCAGCACCCCGCCCCAGTCCCCCATCGGCCGCATCCCCGTGGTCGACGTCGAACCGCTCGTCGACGGGGGCACCCGGCCGTCCAAGGCGGTCGTGGGTGAGCAGTTCGTCGTCACCGCGACGGTGCTGCGCGAGGGGCACGACGCGGTCAATGCGAGCGTCGTCCTCACCGACCCCGACGGCGTCGACCACCTCACGCCGATGGTGTGCACCAACCCCGGCCTCAATGCGTGGGAGGCCGTCGTCAGTGCCGACCGCCCCGGCATGTGGACGATGCGCGTGGAGGGTTGGTCCGACCCGTTCGGCACGTGGGAGCACGACGCGACGGTCAAGGTGCAGGCCGATGTCGACACCGACCTCATGCTCGCCGAGGGCGCGCTGTTCCTCGAGCGCGCCGCCGAGTCCGAGGACCGATCCCCTTCTGGCGCAGCGCTGCTCACCGAGGGCGCCGCCGTCCTGCGCGACACAACGCGCCCGCCCCAGGTGCGGATGTCCGCGGTCACCCACGGACCGGTCCACGCCGAGTTGACCACCACTCCGGTGAGGGACCACGTCAGTCCGTCACCGGCATACCCACTGCTTGTCGAACGCGAGCTGGCACTGAGTGGAGCGTGGTACGAGTTCTTCCCCCGCAGCGAAGGTGCGGTCTACGACGAGGAGACCCACCGCTGGACGTCGGGCACGCTGCGGACCGCCGCCAAGCGGCTCACGGCCGTCGCGGGCATGGGCTTCGACGTCATCTACCTGACGCCGATCCACCCCATCGGCAGCGCGGCGAAGAAGGGCCCCAACAACACCCTCGACGCCGGCCCCGACGACCCCGGCAGCCCCTACGCGATCGGCTCCCCCGATGGTGGTCACGACGCGATCCACCCCGACCTCGGGACGTTCGAGGACTTCGACTTCTTCGTTGCCGAGGCGCGGCGGCTCGGGCTCGAGGTCGCGATGGACATCGCGCTGCAGTGCTCGCCCGACCACCCGTGGGTGCAGGAGCACCCGGAGTGGTTCACGACGCGCGCCGACGGGACGATCGCCTATGCCGAGAACCCGCCGAAGAAGTATCAGGACATCTACCCGCTGAACTTCGACAACGACCCGGCGGGCGCCTACGCCGAGATGCGCCGGATGATCCAGGTGTGGATCGACCACGGAGTCACGCTCTTCCGCGTCGACAACCCGCACACGAAGCCGGTCGAGTTCTGGCAGTGGCTCATCCAGGATGTCGCGCGCGACCACCCGGAGATCATCTGGCTCAGCGAGGCGTTCACGAAGCCGGCGATGATGCGCACCCTCGCCAAGGTCGGGTTCCAGCAGAGCTACACCTACTACGCGTGGCGCAACACCAAGCCCGAGCTCGAGGAGTACGTCACCGAACTCGCCACGGAGACAGCGCATTTCATGCGTCCGAGCTTCTGGCCGACGACACACGACATCCTCACGCCCTACATGCAGTTCGGCGGACCGGCGGCGTGGAAGCTGCGGGCTGCCCTGGCCGCGACGCTCGTGCCCACCTATGGCATCTATGCCGGCTACGAGCTCATGGAGCACGTCGCCCGGCCCGGCGCCGAGGAGCAGATCGACAACGAGAAGTACGAGTTCAAGAACCGGCGCTGGGAGGACTTCGAGCCCGGCGGGGTGCGTGAGGGCCAGTCACTGGCGTGGTACCTCCGGCGCATCAACGAGATCCGGCGCCAGCACCCCGCCCTGCACTGGCTGCGCAACATCACGTTCCACCACGTCGACGACGAGAACATCATGGCGTTCAGCAAGCGCCGCGTCGTCCCGGCGGTGCCCGCGACGGCGACCACGCCGGCCGCGCCGGAGCACGAGGACGTCGTCATCGTCATCGCCAACCTCGACCCGCACAGCACCCGCTGGAGCCGCGTTGTCTTCGACATGCCCGCTCTGGGGCTGCACCCCGACGAGGGCTTCCGGGCGCACGACCTCATCACCGACCAGTGGTGGGACTTCCTGCGCGAGACGATGGTCCAGCTCGGACCTGACCACGAACCCGTCCACATCATCGAGTTGAAGAGGTGGTAGCCGCGTGACGACGACGCAGGGACTGGGACTCAACCAGCCGGGACTCAAGCACGACCCCTCGTGGTTCCGCACGGCCGTGTTCTACGAGGTGCTGGTGCGGGCCTTCGGAGACTCCAACGGGTCGGGTGCCGGAGACTTCCAGGGCGTCATCAACCGGCTCGACTATCTCCAGTGGCTCGGTGTCGACTGCCTGTGGCTGCCGCCGTTCTATGCGAGCCCGTTGCGCGACGGCGGCTACGACATCGCCGACTACACGCAGGTCCTGCCCGAGTTCGGCACGCTCCCCGACTTCCAGCAGCTCATCACCGAGGCGCACGCGCGCGGCATCCGGATCATCACCGACTTCGTCATGAACCACACGAGCGACCAGCACCCGTGGTTCCAGGCGTCCCGCTCGGACCCGGACGGCCCCTACGGCGACTTCTACGTCTGGTCCGACACCGACGACAAATACACCGACGCCCGCATCATCTTCGTCGACACCGAGACGTCGAACTGGACCTTCGACCCCATCCGTCGGCAGTTCTTCTGGCACCGCTTCTTCTCCCACCAGCCGGACCTCAACTTCGAGAATCCGGCCGTGCACGAGGCGATGTTCGAGGTCGTCCGCTTCTGGATGGACATGGGCATCGACGGGTTCCGACTCGACGCCGTGCCCTATCTCTTCGAGGAGGAGGGCCACAACGGCGAGAACCACCCGAAGACGCACGAGTTCCTCGCCCGACTGCGCGCCATGGTCGACGAGGAGTACCCCGGCCGCATCCTCCTCGCCGAGGCGAACCAGCCCCCGCGCGACGTCGTCGACTACTTCGGCACCGAGGAGTCGCCGGAGTGCCAGATGTGCTTCCACTTCCCCGTCATGCCGATGCTCTACTACGCGCTGCGCGACCAGAAGGCGCAGCCGATCATCGACGTCCTCGCGGCCACCCCCGACATCCCGCCGGGCACGCAGTGGGGCACCTTCCTGCGCAACCACGACGAGCTCACCCTCGAGATGGTGACGCCGGAGCAGCGCGCCGCGATGTACGGCTGGTACGCCCCCGACCCGCGCATGCGCGCCAACGTCGGCATCCGTCGCCGGCTCGCTCCCCTGCTCGACAACAGCCGCCCCGAGATCGAGCTGATCCACGCGCTCGTGCTCTCGCTGCCGGGGTCGCCGTGCCTCTATTACGGCGACGAGATCGGCATGGGCGACAACATCTGGCTCACCGACCGCGACGCCGTGCGCACCCCGATGCAGTGGACGCCGGACCGCAACGCCGGCTTCTCCGAGGCCGACCCGGGCAAGCTCTACCTCCCGATCATCAGCTCGCTCGTCTATCACTACAACGGCGTCAACGTCGAGGCGCAGATGGCGACGGGCCACTCGCTGCTGCACTGGGTCCGCGGGATGCTCGGAGTGCGGCGTCTGCACCCGGCGTTCGGGCTCGGCGACTTCGCGATCGCCCCGACGGACAACCTGTCGATCCTCGCCTACACGCGGTCGCTCGCCGGGAGCCAGGACCAGGCCGGTGAGACGCTGCTCTGCGTCAACAACCTCTCCGACAAACCCCAGGCCGCAACGGTGCAGCTGCCGGAGTCGCTGGGCGAGAAGGAACTCTTCGACCTCTTCGGCGGAGCGAACTTCCCGTGGATCGCCGCCGACGGACGCGTCACCTTCACGATGGGCAGCCGCGACTTCTTCTGGCTGCGCATCGGCGAGGAGAGCCGTGGCTGAAATCCTCGATGCGACCCTCACGCCGAGCAAGCGGGAGCTCGTCGAGGCGTGGATGGGTTCACAGCGTTGGTATGCCGGCAAGGGCACCTCGCCGGACGTCCGTCGCCTTGCGTCGTGGAGACTCGGCGACCCGGCCGGGCAGGTCGGCGTCGAGGTCATGATCGTGGCGGACGTGTCGGGCGCTTCCCCGGTGGTCTACCAGGTGCCGCTCACCTATCGCGGGGCACCGCTCCCCGGGGCTGAGGACGCGCTCGTCGGGACCATGGAGCATTCCGTCCTCGGGCCGCGGTGGGTCTACGACGCACCCCACGACCCGGTCTATACCACTGCGCTCCTCGAATTGATCCAAGGTCGGGTACGAGCCGAATCCAGCTCTGCCAGTGACGAATTCGACGACACCGTGGTTGCGACCGCCGGCCCGACCTGGTCCCACGCGGTGACCGTGCGCGGATCGTCAGTGCTCAAGGGCGAGCAGTCGAACACCTCGATCGTCCTCGACTGCGTGTCCGCCGACGGGTCTGCGCTGCCGGTCATCGTCAAGGTGTTCCGGATGTTGTCAGCTGGCGAGAACCCCGACGTCGTGCTCCAGTCGGCGCTGCGTGCAGCCGGGTCCGAACGCGTGCCCGCCGTCGTCGGATCCGTTGCAGGACAGTGGCCCGAGCCCGATCCGGCCGCGACCGCGGACGGTGAGACGAACGCGGACGGCGGGCGGACGGCATACGGGCACTTCGTCTTTGCCCAGGAGTTCCTGCCCGGCGTCGAGGACGCGTGGCGGGTCGCGCTGCGCGCGGTCCGACTCGGCGAGGACTTCACGGGTCCGGCGCGCGCCCTCGGGGAGGCCACCGCCGAAGTGCACGCGACCCTCGCGACCGCCCTCGGCACGACGGCCACGAGTCCCGACGTCGCCCGAACCATCGTCGACGAGATGCGCGCTCGATATGCCGCGGCCGCCGACGAGGTCCCCGCCCTGCACGACCACGACGCGGCTGTGGCGGCGATCCTTGATGCCGCCCTCGACGTGAATTGGCCTGCGCTGCAACGGATCCACGGCGACTACCACCTCGGACAGGTGCTGCACACCACCGACGACGGGTGGATGCTGCTCGACTTCGAGGGCGAGCCGCTGCGGCCCCTCGCCGAGCGCAGCCAGCCCGACCAGTGGATCCGCGACATCGCCGGGATGCTCCGCTCCTTCGACTACGCCGGCGGCGCCGTCGAGCACTCCGGCGGCGAGTCCGCGCGGGCGTGGGTGGCGAGCGCGCAACAGGCCTTCCTCGACGGCTATGCCGCGGTGGCTCATGAGGACCCGCGCCGTCGCCCGGCTCTGCTTGCCGCCTTCGAGCTCGACAAGGCGATGTACGAAGTCGTCTACGAAGTCCGCAACCGTCCGTCGTGGGTCGACATCCCGCTGGCTGCCATCGAGCGCCTCGCGACGCAGTTCTCGACCCCGCCCGACTCCCCCGCACCGTCCACGACAACGTCCGCACCCGACGCACCCGACGCATCCGCAGCACAGGAGGACACCCCGTGACCCCGACCCCTGCCCACGAAGTCAGCGGTGCCATCAACGCCCTCCTCCAGGGGCGGCACCAACAGCCGCACGACCTCCTCGGCCAGCACCTCGAGGACGGCGGCCTGCGCATCCGCGCACTGCGTCCCATGGCTGCCGGCGTGCGCGTGCACTTCGCCGACGGCGAGGTGATGTCGCTCGACCACGAGGCGGAGGGCGTGTGGTCGGCCGTGCGTGAGGGCGCCACGGAGACGATGGACTACCGGCTGCTCGTCAACTGGGGCGACGGCTACGAGCACGTGCAGGACGACCCCTATCGCTTCGCTCCAACGCTCGGTGAGATCGACCTGCACCTCGTCGGCGAGGGGCGCCACGAGGAGCTGTGGACGGTGCTCGGGGCACGCGTGCACGAGTACCCCGGGCCGCTCGGCACCGTGCGCGGGACGTCGTTCGCGGTGTGGGCACCGCGGGCCAAGGCGGTCCGCGTCGTCGGCGACTTCAACGGCTGGGACGGTCGCGTCCACCCGATGCGACTCATCGGCAAGAGCGGCGTCTGGGAGCTGTTCATCCCCGAGGTCGGTGCCGGCGCGGTCTACAAGTACGAGATCCGTGGTGCCGACGACGTCGTCCGCACGAAGGCCGACCCGATGGCCCGGCGCACCGAGGTGCCGCCGCTCACGGGTTCGGTCGTCGACGAGGCCGGGCACGAGTGGGGCGACTCCGACTGGATGACAGCCCGCGCCGAGGGCAACCCGCACAACGGCCCGATGAGCGTCTACGAAGTGCACCTCGGCTCGTGGCGACAGGGCCTGTCCTACCGCGAGCTCGCCGAGCATCTCGTGAACTACGTCCTCGACCTCGGGTTCACCCACGTCGAGTTCCTGCCCGTGATGGAGCACCCCTACGGGCCGTCGTGGGGCTATCAGGTGACCGGCTACTACGCGCCGACGTCGCGCTTCGGGACGCCGGACGACTTCAAGTTCCTCGTCGACACGCTGCACCAGGCCGGGATCGGCGTCATCCTCGACTGGGTTCCGGGACACTTCCCCCGCGATGAGTGGGCGCTGGCTCGCTTCGACGGGCTGCCCCTCTATGAGCACCCCGACCCGCGACGCGGCGACCAGCCCGACTGGGGCACGCACATCTTCGACTTCGGCCGCCTCGAGGTCCGCAACTTCCTCGTCGCCAACGCCCTCTACTGGCTCGAGGAATTCCACGTCGACGGACTGCGCGTCGACGCCGTCGCCTCGATGCTCTATCTCGACTACTCCCGCAACGACGGCGAGTGGCTGCCCAACGTCCACGGCGGACGCGAGCACCTCGAGGCGATCGGGCTGCTGCAGGAAACCAACGCCACGGCATACAAAAGGGTCCCCGGCATCGTCACGATCGCCGAGGAATCGACCTCCTGGCCCGGTGTCACCAAGGCGACGAGCGGCGGCGGCCTCGGGTTCGGGCTGAAGTGGAACATGGGCTGGATGAACGACTCGCTGCGCTATCTCGGCGAGCGGCCCTACGACCGGCAGCATCATCACGGCCTGCTGACGTTCGCGCTGATGTATGCGTTCAGCGAGAACTACGTCCTGCCGATCAGCCACGACGAGGTCGTCCACGGCAAGGGCTCGCTCGTGAACAAGGCGCCTGGCAACCGCCAGGAGCAACTCGCGACCGTGCGGGCCTTCCTCGCCTACATGTGGGCGCACCCCGGCAAGCAGCTCCTCTTCATGGGCTGCGAGTTCGCCCAGCCGAGCGAGTGGGCCGACGGCAAGTCGCTCGACTGGTGGCTCCTTGACCAGCCCGCGCACTATCGCGTCCACAACCTCGTCAAGGAGCTCAACCGCGTCTATCGCGGACACCCGGCGCTGTGGTCGCTCGACTCCCAGCCGGCCGGCTTCGAATGGCTCGACGCGGACGACAACCGGGGCAACACGTACTCGTTCGTCCGGTTCGAGGACGCCTCGCGGCAGTCGGGCGACGCTGTCGTGTGTGTCGTGAACTTCGGTGGTGACGCCAAGGAATGGCTGCGCGTCGGTGTGCCCTTCGGCGGCCAGTGGAAGGTCATCCTCGACACCAGCGGCTACGACCAGCACGGCACCCCGAGCCAGGCCGACAACATCCTCGACGCCGCGCACGAGGGGTGGAACAACCAGCCCTTCCACGTCACCGTCCGCCTCGCCGGGCTCACCGCGCTCTACCTCGCGCCCGTCGTCGATGAATCGGAGCCCGACGCCGCGTCCGAGTCCGAGCTCGAGTCCGACGATCCCGCTCCCAAGGCCGAGTCCGACGAGCCCACTGCCGAGCTCGAGCCCGCGTCGGAGGCGGTCGCCGAACCGGACACCACAGAGCCAGCGGACGCATCCGCACCCAACCCCGCGAAGGAGACGCCGTGACGACCTCTCGCGCCGGACAGCCGGCCCAGCCCTCCGACCTCGTCGACCTCCCCCACCTGGTCACGTCCTACTACGCGCTCAAGCCCGACCCCGACAACATCGACCAGCAGGTCGCCTTCGGCACGTCCGGTCACCGCGGGTCGTCGCTGAAGACGGCGTTCAACGAGGACCACATCCTCGCGACGACCCAGGCGATCGTCGACTACCGCCGGTCGCAGGGCTTCGATGGACCGCTCTTCCTCGGGCGTGACACCCACGGCCTCTCCGAGCCGGCGTGGGCATCGGCGCTCGAGGTCCTGGCGGCCAACGACGTCACCGTCCTCGTCGACTCGGCCGACCGCTACACGCCGACACCTGCGGTGTCGCACGCGATCCTCGTCGCCAATCGCGGCAAGGTCACCGGAGTCGACGGTATGCCGTCCGGCGCCGGTCTCGCAGACGGCATCGTCGTGACGCCGTCGCACAACCCGCCCTCCGACGGTGGGTTCAAGTACAACCCCCCACACGGCGGTCCGGCCGACTCGGATGCGACGAAAACCATTGCGGCGAGGGCCAATGAGCTCATCAAGGGTGGTTTGAAGGACGTCAAGCGGATCCCGTTCGCGCGCGCACGAGCCAGCGCGACGGCATACGACTTCCTGGGAACGTACGTCGACGACCTGCCCAACGTCGTCGACCTCGCCCGCATCAAGGAAGCGGGGATCCGCATCGGCGCCGACCCGCTCGGCGGCGCTGCGGTCGACTATTGGGGCGCGATCGCGGAGCGGCACGGCATCGACCTCACCGTCGTCAACCCGCTCGTTGACGCGACGTGGCGGTTCATGACGCTCGACTGGGACGAGAAGATCCGGATGGACTGCTCGTCGCCGTCGGCGATGGCGTCGCTCATCGGGCGCAAGGACGAGTACGACATCGCGACCGGCAACGACGCCGACTCCGACCGTCACGGCATCGTCACGCCCGATGCCGGACTGATGAACCCCAACCACTATCTCGCCGTCGCGATCCAGTACCTCTACGGTGGCGCGCGACCGCAGTGGCGCGAGGACGGATTCATCGGCAAGACGCTCGTGTCGAGCTCGATGATCGACCGCGTCGCAGCAGACCTCGGTCGTCGGCTCGTCGAGGTGCCGGTCGGCTTCAAGTGGTTCGTGCCGGGGCTGCTCGACGGCTCCGGACCCTTCGGTGGGGAGGAGTCTGCTGGCGCGTCGTTCCTCCGCATGGACGGGTCAGTCTGGACCACGGACAAGGACGGCATCATCCTCGCCCTCCTCGCCTCCGAGATCCTTGCGGCGACGGGCAAGACCCCGAGCGAGCACTACGGCGAGCTGACAGCGCGACACGGCACACCGGCATACGCGCGCATTGACGCCGCAGCGAACCGCGAGCAGAAGGCGAAGCTGGCCGCCCTGTCCCCCGCCGCCGTAACGGCGGAAACCCTTGCGGGAGAACCGATCTCGGCCAAGCTGACCGAAGCACCGGGCAACGGTGCGGCGATCGGCGGACTCAAGGTCGTCACCGAGTCGGCATGGTTCGCGGCGCGGCCGAGTGGCACCGAGGACGTCTACAAGATCTATGCCGAGAGCTTCAAGGGCGAGGACCATCTCGCCCAGGTGCAGGCCGAAGCGAAGGACGTGGTCAGCGCTGCGCTCGGGGCCTGACGTCAGCCGACGAGGAGGACACCGCCGGTCGCGATGACGGTGACGGTGGCGGTCGACACCGCGCCGAGGAGCACCGTCCGTCCGCCCAGTCGACGCAGACCCGCGATCCGCACACCCATGCCCAGAGCGAACATGGCCGTGGCGAGCAGCAGCGTCTGAACGGTCGCAGCGACGTCGCGTGCGGCCGCCGGCACGTCGAACGACGAGCGGATCGCCACGGCCGCGAGGAAGCCGACGACGAAGAGCGGGACGATCGGCGGCAAGGTCCCCGTTGCGCCCCGGTCCCGGTTCTGGGTGCGTCGCCACAGGCTGATTCCGGCCATGACGGGCGCGAGCAGCACCACCCGGGCGAGCTTGACCAGGACGGCCACGGCCAGCGCACCTGAGCCGATGATCCCGCCGGCGGCGACGACCTGGGCCACTTCGTGGATGGAAGCACCGGCGAGCACCCCTCGGGCCTCCGGTCCGAGCCCGAGCGCAAGGCCGAGCAACGGGGCGAGGCCGATCATCAGGCTGCCGAAGACGACCACCAGGGCCACGCTCCCCGCCACGTCCTCCTCGTCGGCGTCGATCACCCCATCGACAGCTGCGACGGCGGCCGCTCCGCAGATCGAGAAGCCGCAGGCGATGAGCAACCGCTGAGTCGGCGGCACCCCGAGGGCCTTGCCCCACGCCAGCGTGAGGACGATGCCGCCAGCCACCACTCCCACCACGACGGCGAGCACACCGGGCCCGAGAGCGAGCACGGCCTGGAGCGGGACGGACAGTCCGAGCAGGACGATGCCCCAGCGGAGGACACGACGGGACGCGACGGCCACGCCGGGCGCCAGGGTCGTCGAGACACCCAGCGTGTTCGCCGCACCGATGCCGAGCAGGATAGCGACGAGCAGGGTGCTGAGCGCGGGGACGAGGTGGTGCACACCAAGGGCGAGCAGGCCCCCGATGAGGCAGAGGACGAGCCCGGGTAGGGCCCTGGTGGGTGCAGATGGTGCTGCGGACATGGTTCCAGCCTCGATGCCCGCGATCGCCCGGAGTAGACCTCAAAACCGCTAAGGCCCATATCATCCTGATATGGGTGCTCCACGCTGGCCGGACCTCGGCGTCCTCGAACTTCTGACCGCGGTCGGGTCGACGGGCAGTCTCGGGGCGGCCGCCAGGCAGGTCGGCATGGCCCAACCCAACGCCAGTCGGGCACTACGTGGGCTCGAGCGCGATCTGGGCCTCTCACTCGTCCACCGCAGCCCTCGGGGCTCTCGGCTCACGACGCACGGCCTCCTCGTCGTCGAGTGGGCTGCGGCCGTCCTCGAGCCAGCGTTGCGCTTCGGCCTGGCCTGCGATTCGCTCCGGTCCCACGCTCGGGGTCGGCTGGGTGTGGCCGCGAGTCGCACGATCGCGGAGTATGCCGTGCCGCAATGGCTCTCCACGTTGCGCGAGGAGTCGCCAGAGGTGCAGGTCATGCTGCACGTCATGAACTCGGCCGAGGTGTGCGACGCCGTGCAGGAGGGCACGAGCGACCTCGGTTTCATCGAGGCACCGCGCGCGCCCCGAGGCCTCCGGTCGACGGTGGTGGGCCGCGACCGACTGCTCGTCGTCGTCGCCCCCGCACACCCCTGGGCCCGTCGGCGGCGCCCGCTCACAGCGGCCGAACTCGCCCAGACGCCGCTCGTGCTGCGCGAACCGGGGTCCGGCACGCGCGAGACTCTGGAGGCCCGCCTCGCTCCGCTGGAGTTGGCGCCACCGGCGCTCGAACTGGGCAGCAACGACTCGATCCGCATCTCCGTGGCGTCGGGGGCCGGGGCCACCGTCCTCAGTGAACTGGCCGTGCGTCAGGCCCTCGCGGCCGGCACGCTGGTCGAGGTGCCCGTGGCCGATCTCGACCTCGAGCGACGCTTCCGGGCCGTGTGGTCCGGGCCTGCCGCAGTGCGCGGACCGGCCAGCGACCTCGTCCGCATCGCACGCGCCACCGTCACCGCGTAATGAACCCGGCTCCCGAGCCGCTTCTCATCTCGCGAGCCTCATCGATGCGGCTCGCGAGCACCCACCCGGCTCCCGAGCCGGGTCGGTTCGCACGCCGCCTCGGCATCCCTCACCCCGCCCTGTGGAGAACTCCGCGGCGCCTTCGACGAATTCGGGCACTCTTGCCCGTCATGAGCACACTGACCGGTCCACTCGCCGCCCTCGCGGCCGAGCACCACGGACTCGTGACGGCCGAACTGACTCGTGCCCGACACATTTCGCCATCAGTCGTGGCAGCGGCCCTGAGATCCGAGGCCCTGCACCGGATCAGGCCCGGCATCTTCGTCGACCATGGGGTGTGGGAGGCAACGCAGACGAGCGACAAGTACACCCTTCTGGTCCGCGGTGTGATGCTCGGCCACCCCCATTGGTTGGCCTCGCACCATGCCGGACTGGCCCTGCTGGGACTGCCGCTCTTCGGGCTCGACCTGAGTCTGGTCGACGTCGTCGCAGCGGTCCGAACGAGCAAGAGGCGCCCCGGACTCCACGTGCACGTCGCAACTGCCGAACAGCGGTCCCTCATCACGGACCCGACGATCACCTCGATCTCCGCCGCAGACGCATGTGTCCTGACGGCGGCCGACCACGGACTGGTGTCCGGCGTCGTCGCCATGGACGCGGCCCTCAAGCGAGGCATGACCACTGCCACCGCGCTGACGTCAGCCCTGGAGTCGTCCCACACGCGCTATGGCGCGGGACAGGCGCGTGCTGCCATTGCTGCCATCGATCCCCTGTGCGAGTCACCCGGGGAGACACGCACACGGCTCATCCTCATGGCCGCCGGACTGGACGTCCGATCCCAGGTGTCACTCAAGGATGCTCGCGGCTTCATCGGGCGGGTGGACTTCCTCGTCGGCGACCGGGTCGTGGTCGAGTTCGACGGGGCGGTGAAGTACGAAGGCCTCGAAGGCAAACGAGCCCTCATGGAGGAGAAGCAGCGCGAAGAACGGTTGCGGGATGCGGGGTTCCGCGTCGTCCGGCTGACCTGGGCCGACCTGAGCAGACCGGATCGGGTGGTGGCACGGGTCAGGGCGCAATTGGCCGCCGCGTGAAACCGATTCCCGAGCCGCCCTTCATCTCGCGAGCCGCATCGATGAGGCTCGCGAGCACCGACCCGGCTCCCGAGCCGGATCCAGCAGTCAGGCTCCCGACAGTCGATGCTGCTCGTCGGTGAGCCAGAGCTGGAGCAGTCCGCCGAAGTGGCCCTCGAACTTCTCCCACTCGTGCGTCGGGTAGGTCTGGTGGATCGTCGTCTGGAGCATCTTGCGGAACTCGTCCGAGCCGATCCACTCGTGCACCATCTCGTCGACGTGCGGCAGCGAGGTCGCGCAGAACTCCCAGTAGCGTTCGCTGTCGAAGTGCTCGTCCGCCAACCCCTGGTAGGCGGTGAGCTTGTCGCGGTAGTCCAGCGACTCATCGTCTGCGACGGCGAACCAGGGGTCCGTGTCGACCTGGGTCCGCGCGCGACGCCCGGTCACGGTGCAGAACACCGACCACCGCAGCAGCGCCTTCATCGCCCACGGGAAGTAGTAGTGGAGCGACGTGACAGCGACGTCGGGGCACGCGTTGGCGTAGTCGATCGGATAGACCCCGCCATCCTTGACGAGCATCTCGCAGGAGTTGAACTCCCACCGGAAGAACGCGTTGACCGTCTGCGCGATCGTGACGACCTCGCGCCCGGTCTCCTCCGCGAGGAAGCCGTGCGCGACGGCATACCGGTTGTGCATCGGCTCGTCGGGCTGGAACTTCATCGTCATCGTCTCGGGCCCGATGGTCAGCGAGCGGGCAAACACCTCGAACCCGTCCACGGCCTTCTGGAGGTGCATGAGCATCTCGCCGGAGTCGTCGTAGGCCTGGTGCAGCGCCTCCCGATCCTTGATCATCGAGACCCCGCGCCACGCACCGCCGTCGAACGGCTTCATGAACATCGGATAGCCGAGCTCGTCGGCGATCGCGGCAAGGTCGAACTGCTTGTTGTAGCGCCGCGACGTGTAGGCCCAGCGCGCGTTGTCGACGGGGTTCTTGTAGGGCACGAGCACCGTGTCGGGCACGTGCATCCCGAGCCGCATCAGCGCGCAGTACGCCGAATGCTTCTCCATGGACTGGAAGGTGAACGGGCTGTTGAGCAGATAGACGTCGTCCATGAGCGACACCTTCTTGAGCCACTCGCGCGGGTGGTAGTACCAGTGTGCGAGCCGGTCGATGACGAGATCCTGCCGCGGACGGTCGCGCAGGTTGAACGGCTCGATCGACAGCCGCTCCGTCGTCACCCGATGGTCCGCGCCGTCGGCCGTCCGGATCACCCCGAGTCGTCTGGCCAACGCCTCGAACGCCGTCGGCCAGTCGTCCTCCGCCCCGAGGAGGAGCCCGATGAGGTGGTCGGTCTTCGGTGCCATTGGCGATCCCTTCGTTGGGTGGGGTCGGTCGACTCGTGCGATCACTCAGACAAAGCGTGGGAGATGGTGCGCCAGCTGCTTCTGCCACCACGGCCAGTCGTGGGCGCTGTCGTGCCCCCACACGTCGAGCTCGTGGCGAATTCCCTTCTGCGCCAGCAGTTCTGCGAACGCTCGCGTCCCCGGCAGCGACCCGGTCGGTGTCACCTCGAACGGCCCCTCCCCCACGACGAGGAGGACGGAGAGTCGGGAACGGAGCCACTCGAGGTGGTCACCATGCAGACCCGGCACGTATGCCGTGGGGTTGGCGAAGTAGGTCGCGTCGCCGAGGTCGCCCCACGAGTTCCAGGACGTCGGGTCGTAGTTGCCCGAGAAGCCCATGGCCAGGGTGGCGATGTCGGCGCGTTGCAACGCGAACTGGACGGCGTGATAGGCGCCGAGTGATGGCCCGAAGGTGATGAGGTCGAGGTCTCCCCCGCCGGTCTGTTCCGAGATCCATGGGACGACGGCCTGTTCGATCCACGCGTGATAGACGCCGTGCCGTGCCGCTCGCTCGTCGGTGGGCACGTCGTTGGCGGACCAGGTCCAACCGTCGAGCGAATCCACAGCGAAGACGGTGACCCGTCCGGCGTCGACGAGTGGTCGGATCGCGTCGAGCAGTCCGCGCCCCTCGAAGTCGGCGGCACTACCGCCCTCGCACGGGAAGGCCAGCAGTGGCCGACCGAAGTGGCCGTGGCGCACCACCCTGAGCTCGGCGTCGTGGCCGGGCACTCGCAGATGGGCGTCAGCGCGCTGCATGCGCCCTATCCTTGCGCCTCTGCCCACACGTCGCGCAACACTTCGACCAGATGCGGGTCGAGCGCGTCGCGCCACGCGGTGTAGTTGTGGAGGTCCGCGACCTCGGCATACGTCACGTCGTGGCCGGCGCGTTCGAGGGCTGCGGCCATCTGCCGGTTGTTGCCGGCGTTCTCCTCGAGGGCACCACAGGTCAGCCCGACGCGCAGCGGTCGAGCCGCCTGCGTGGTGTCGAGGACCTCCTGGACCTTGCGTGAGATCCGCCCGAAGTACTTGAAGCCGCTCTCCTGGTCATCGAGTTCGGCGTGGAAGAACGAGCCCGACTGGGAGAAGACGCCCCCGATCTCGTCCTCGTCGAGCAGCCCGACCAGCAGGGCCGTCAGACCACCGAGGCTGGCACCCACGACGACGACGCGACCGCGGATCGGCGCACGCTCTGCGATCCGCGAAAAGCCCTGTCCTGCAATGGTTCTCAGATAGCTCGGCGACCCCGAGTACCACGCATCCCGCAGCACGGGATGCGCCAACGCGACCCGGTGCGGAGGCAACTCCCCCGAGGCGATCTTGGCCGCCGAGAACTGGGTGATCGAGGCGAGTTGGTCGTACTCGGGCCCGTCGTTGACGAACATCAGCGGCAGCGCCTGCCCCTCGAAACCCTCCGGCGACCACACCGTCACCGGCACGTCGTCTGCCGTCTCCCCCTCGACCGCCATGGGAGTGAACGACCCGGGAACCGCAGGTGCCTCGAGCCAGGACGGGATGGCATACCCCGGCATCTGCATCACGGAACGTGAGCCGAAGGCAGTCTCGACGGTCACGGGGTTGTCCGGGTCGAGGATCGTCTCCGCGGCGATCCCGTCGGCGACGGGTCGGGTGACGATGAAGCGGTACTCGAGCCGGGCGAGGCCGGGTCGGGGCAGGGCGAGCTCCCAGACGTCGTCCACGCGCGCGAACTCCCGGGGTCCGGGGATGGCCGGATCGCAGTCGAGCACGACGGACACCACGTCCGCGCCCCCGGCGTCGAACCGGAAGCGGACGTGGTCGTCGAGCAGCTTGGGCGGCACCTCAGAAGAGGGCGTTCATGAGCGCCGTGCGACCCTTGCGCACCCGCTCGTCGTGGTTGCCGACGACGTTGAAGAGGTCGAGCAGGTGGGTGCGGGCCTTGTCGCGGTCGGCACCCTCGGTCGCCTTGACGGTGTCAATGAGGCGGGTGAACGCATCGGCGACGTGGCCGCCGAGGACGTCGAGGTCCGCGACGGCGATCTGCGCGTCGACGTCCTCGGGGGAAGCCGCCGCGGCGGCCCGCACGGCCTGCGCGTCGATGCCGTCGGTCCGCTGCATGAGCCGCACCTGGGCCAGACCGAGCTCGGCCTCGTGATCCTTGGGGTTGAGTTCCAGAGCCTTCTCGTATGCCGTGACCGCACCTTCGAGGTCGCCGCGGTCGATCGCGTCGTAGGCCTCCTGGATGAGCGGGGGCAGCGGGGGCATCTCGTCGTCGAAGCCGTCACCCGAACCTGCCGGCGCCGGGCCGAGGTCGACCCGTCCGGTGATGCCGTTCTGCACGGCGGCCTGGACGAGCTGGTCGAGGACGGTTCGGATCTCCGCATCCTGCGGCAGGCCGGGGAAGAGCGGGACCGGCTGGCCCTGAAGGAGCCCGAAGGTGACGGGGACGCTGAGCTGGCCGAAGGCCTGCACGATCACCGGCTGGAAGGCCTGGAGGATGCCGGGCGAGGTCTGCACATCGGCGGAGACGACGAAGAGGCGCCCCTCGAGCTCGGCCGCAACCGCGGCGACGCGCTCGGCGAGACCGACGGTCTGCTGGTGCGCAGAGGACCAGATGACCAGGACCGCTGGCACCTGGAGCGTGCGGTTCATGACCTCGGAGAAGGTCGCGTCGGTGACGTCGACGAGCAGCCCTGCAGGCAGACCGGGCGCGGACCCGGAGGGCGCTGGCTGGGCCGTGGGGCTCGACGGGGACGAGCCGGCCGGGGCGGGTTGCCCTCCGAGGGCGGACAGGTCGATGGCGCCGCGAGCGCCGGAGGGAGGCGTGGGGGTGGTGCTCATGTCAGGGATTCTCTCAAAGACGGATCCGGCCCCGCGCCGCAGGGCGTGGGGCCGGATCGCCGGTGATGGTTTGGGTCACTGGGCGGTGCCGGACACCAACTGCTCGTCGGCGGCCACGACGGTCGCCGCGCCCTTGGCGGGGATCACCATGACGATGTTCTCGAGGCTGGTGATCTGCAGCTTCTTGGGGGTCGTCTTCTTGTTGCCCACCAACTTGGCGTAGGTCGCCGGGATGCCCAGCTCCTTGGCGCCGGCGCTGGCGGTGAAGGTGTCGGCACGCGTGAGCTGGCCGAAGACGACGCTGCCGCCGTCCTTGAGGCGGAAGGCCACCGTCTCCTTGGGGATGAGGGTGTGCTGCTGGGCGAAGCTCGCCAGGGCACCGAGCGCCTTGACCTGTCCGGCGGTGGAGGCCTGCAGGGCCGTGGCGAAGGCGTCCTTCGTCGCGACCGCGGCGTTGGCGACCGGCTTCGGGTAGTTGAGCGCGGCGGCGTAGGCGCCCAGCCCCTGGTTCGGCGCGAGCGGGGCTCCCGTCTTGTCGTCGGGCTTGACGAGGGGCGCGCCGTTGGCGAGGTCGTCCATGGCGGGGACGCTCGTGCCCGGGAGCATCGGCACCGAGGCATAGACCTTGAACGGGTCCGCTGCTGCGGTCGACATCAGGACGTGCAGGGTCTGCGTCTTGCTCGCCTCGTCGAGCGTGCCGACGAGGATCGCCCGCGGCCACGCCTTGCCGCGCGAGATCGAGACGACCTGCGGGTCGCTCGCGCGCTGCAGCGGGTCGGCGTTGCCGACGGTGCCGAGCTTGGTCGCGGCCTGAGCCTGGGTGAGAGCTGCTCCGGCCAGCACTGCGGACTGCGCCTTGGCTGCGTCGGCGCCCTTGGCTCCGCGCGCGGCAGCTGCCTCGTCAAGGACGCGGGCGGCGACGTTCTCGGCGCCGTCGATGTTGAGCGGTGCCACGTCGGTGCGCTCGGCCGGAGCGTCGTGGACACCCACGATGCTGTTGCCGAGGCCGCAGCCGGTCAGGGTCGCGGCGAGGGCGAAGGCGACGAAGGAAGTGGTGAAGGTCCGGCGGTTCATGCGTTCTCCTCCTCGGTGGAGGACGGGTTCTGGGCGGCCTGGCGGCGCATGGCCCGGGTCTGGGCGAGGCCGTCGGTCGTGGCCGCGGCGCTGCCGTCAGTCGTGGCCGCGGCGCTGCCGTCGGTCGCGGTGACCTCGGGATCGGACGTCGGGTCGACCGAGCTCGTGGCCGGACGTGCGTGACGCGAGCTCCAGAGGAGGCTCAGGCCGCTCAGGAGCAGGAACAGGCCCACGAGCGCGGCGATGACGGACTGGACGAACCAGGACTTGCGCTGCCACGTCAGGTCGACCCGCTCGATCTCACCCTTGGAGGCCTGGGCGATCACGGTCTCGGGAGCGTTGGCCTGCTCGATGGTCATCGAGACGGCTCCCTCACCGGTGTCGGTGTTGCGCCACACGTCCGAGGCTGCGAGCGACGGCGTCGCCCCCGTGCCGGTCGTCGAGGTCTCGAGCTCCCACGGTCTGGTGCTCACCCCGTCGACGGTGGTGTGGGCCGTCTTGCCGAGCACGGCCTTGGCGTCCGACGGCGAGGCCGCGGCGAGCCAGACGGTGCCACCCTTCGCGGGCGTGACGGTCACCTTCACGACACCGTCGACCCGGTTGAGGACGGTCTGCGGCACGAGCACGGGGTTGGTGCCGGACGCCGCCGTGGAGAAGGTGGCGGTGCCGCTGCCACCGAGGTGGACGGCGTACCAGAGGCCGAAGACGGTGAGCACCAGCCCGAGGAGGGCGAGGAGCGCACCGACGACCCGCTTGGCGAGGGTGGGCATGCAAGGTCCTTTGATCTGGGGACAGGGGACGGACCGAAAGGTCTCATTTCGGTCACGGACTGCTCTCCACCATGACAAAGGTGGTGGGTCCGAACCAAATCGTCCGGTCCCGGGATCGGCGTCGCGCGGCCGTCACACCGCCACCGAGTGAGGTCAGCCGGGGTGCTCTCGCGCCGGCTCATCGACGTCGTCGACGAAGTCCCCGGCGGCCACCCGCACGGCTCTGAGCAGGGAGAACAGCGCCTCCTGCTCGCCGTCCCCGAGCATTCCGAGGCCAAACTCGGCACGTTCGAGGTCGGCGGTCGTGGCCTCCATCGCCGCCCGACCGGTGTCGGTGATCACAGCGAACGCACCGCGGCGGTCCCGGGGGTTGGCGACGCGCTCGACGAAGCCCTGAGCGGCCAACCGTTGGACGATGTTGGTCGCGCTCGTCGGGTGCACCATGAGGCGCTCCCCGATGCGACCCATGGACAGTCGCCCCTCCCGACTGAACGCGAGCAGCACGAGAGCCTCGTAGCGGGCAAAGGTGAGCCCGTGACGTCCCGCGATCGCGTCGAACTCGGTGAGCAGGACCTGCTGGACTCGCATGATCGACGTCGCAGTGACCATGGGTCCCGCCTGACTGCCCTCACCCCAGCGCGCCCGCCAGAGGTCCCCGGCACGCGCAATGGGGTCGAAAGGCAGCTTGAGGTCCTTGGGCACAGGAGCACCGTAGCCGCCCGGCCCGCTCGTCAGTCCTTGACCGCACCCTCGAGCATGCCCGCGATGAAGTGGCGCTGGAGGAAGAGATAGACGATGACGACGGGCAGCGCGACGATCGTCGCCCCGGCGGCGAGCAGGGCATAGCCCTGGGTGTACTGACCGGAGAAGAAGCCCAGACCCAGCGGAGCCGTGCGCAGGGCCTCGTTCGTCGGGATCATCACGAGCGGGATGAGGAACTCGTTCCACGTCCACATGAAGGTCAGCACGACGAGCGTGACGATCGCCGGGCGAGCCAAGGGCACGAGGACCTGCCAGAGGATCCGCCCGGTCGACGCACCGTCGAGTCGAGCCGCCTCGACGAGGGACCGAGGGCTCGAGCGGAAGGCCGCCCGGAGCCAGAACGTCCCGAACGCGACCGACTGCGCGACCTGTGGCAGCGCGATCGCCCAGAACGTGTCGGTCAGTCCGATCGCCCGCAGGTCGAAGAAGAGCGGGACGACGATGGCCTCCGCCGGCATCATGATGCCGATCAGCATGAGATAGAACAGCGCGTCGGCGCCCCGGAACCGCATGGTGCCGAAGGCGAAACCGGCAAGGACGGAGAGGACCGTGCTCACCGTCACGACGAAGGCCGACACGAGCACACTCGTGCGCAGGTAGGAGCCGAACCGCCCGATCTCCCAGGCCTGCGTGAGGTTGCCGACACCACCGGGCGCCTCGGCGTCGGGCTGGAGGCCGGCCACGACGATGCTCAGGATCGGCCAGATCGCGAAGACCGCGAAGGCGGTGAGGATGACGTAGTTGAGCGTCCGCTCGGACGGGGAGACGCGCATCAGTCCGCCACCCTGTCGCCCACGCGCGTGATGACGAAGCTGATCGCGAAGATGATCACCGTGAGGCAGACGCCGATCGTGCACGCGAGGCCGACCTGCCCGAGCTCGAACGCCTGCCGATAGACCTCATAGCTCGGCACGGTCGTCGTGTGACCGGGACCTCCGGACGTGGTCATGTAGATGAGGTCGAAGGTCTTGAGCGCCGCGATGACCGTGAGCGTCAGCGCCACCGCGATCTCGCCGCGGACCGACGGCAGGGTCACGGCGAAGAACTCCCGCACGGCGCCGGCCCCGTCGAGCCGCGCCGCTTCATAGAGGTCGGGGGGAATGCGCCCCATCCCGGCCAGCAGCAACACCGTGACGAGTCCGCTCTCGAACCAGGTGCCGATGAGGCCGACCGCAGGGAGGGCAAAGGCGTACTCCCCCAACCAGCCGCGCGTCCACGACTCGAGCCCGATCGAGGTGAGGACGGAGTTGATCGTCCCGTCGGGCGCATAGATCCGACGCCACGCCACCGCGATGACGACCATGGCCACCACCTGGGGCAGGAACACGACGGTCCGGAAGAAGCCGAGCCCGCGAACAGACGCCCGGTGGAGGATCGCGGCGAGCAGCAGGCCGACGACGAGTGGGATCAGCGCGAAGAACACCATGAGCACGAGCGCGTGACCGAAGGAGGCGCGCAGTCGCTCGTCGGTCAACACCTCCTGATAGTTCGACAGCCCGGCCCACGTCCCCACCGTGAGCCCGTCCCAGTCGAAGAGCGACAGGTGAACGGCGCGCAACAACGGATAGAGGGCGAACACGGCATACACGAGGAAGGCCGGAAGAACGTAGAGGTAACCGATCCGCCGAGGCTCCCCCGGCGGGCCGAGTTGGCGAGGACGGCCGGCCATCACTGACCGGTGAAGTCGCCGTAGTCCTTCTGCAACGCCTCGAGCGCCTGCTGCGGAGTGACCTTCTTGGCGAGGAGGTCCTGCAACGTGGCGCCGAGCGTGTCGCCCATCGTCGGGGTCGCCCAGTCGAGGTAGGGCACGAGCCCGTTGTCCTCGGAGACGGTGCCGAACGCCGTGAAGACGTCCGTCGCGAGGGCGTCCGGCGCCTTCTGCGCCGCGGTCTCGACGACGGGGAGATTGCCGTTGTCGGCGAGAACCTTCATCGCTTCCGGACTCGTGATGAAGTTGATGTATGCCGCGGCGGCGTCCTTGTTCTTTGCCTTCTGCGTGATGGCGAACGGCAGACCGGAACCACCCGTGGTGACCGCCGTGCCGCCTGCCTCGGGTGCCGGCGGCAGCATGAACTTCACGTCGGTCTTCATCGCGGCGGACAGGTCGGCCTGGAGCCACGAGCCGGCGATGAGGAAGAGGCCCTGGCCCTTGGTGAAGCCCTGCCACGCCGGGTCGTAGTCCTGACCGTTGAAGCCGGAATTGAAGTAGCCCTTGTCGACCCAGTCGACGAGGGCCTGGGCCGCCTTGGTGTTCTCGGGCGTCACCCAGTTGCCGCCGCTCTGGCCGAAGCCGAGCTTTCGGATGTCGTCGGCCTTCGTGAAGCGGCCCTGCACGACACCGAAGACGTGACCGGCCGGCCACTTCTCGAGGTTGCCCAGGACGAGCGGCACCTCACCCTTGGACTTCGCGGTGGCGAGCGCCGCGTCGAACTCTGCCCAGGTCTTGGGTGGGTTGATGCCGAGGGTCTTGAGCTTGGCGTCGTTGTAGAAGATGCCGACGACCTCACCCACCTGCGGCATGCCGAAGAGCGAACCCGAGCCGAAGGTCTTGCCGTCGGGCGAGTACGACGCCACGTTGCGGACGGACTGCGGATAACGCTTGTCCCAGCCGTAGGCCACGGCATAGGGGTCGAGGTTGACCAACTGGTTGGCCTTGACGAACTCACCCATCTGCGACCGCGTGTTGTTGGCCTGGACGACGTCGGGGGCGTCGGCTCCCGTGAGGGCCAGACGCAGCGTCTTCACAAGATCGTCGAACGATCGCGAGACGCGCTTGATCGTGATGTTGGGGTACTTCTTCTGGAACTCGGCGTTGAGGGTCGACATCTGCTTCTCCTGCCCGCCGCGCACCTCCTGGTCCCAGACCGTGAGGGTGACGTCGCCGAGTGCCGCGGCGTCCGTCTTGACCGCGCCGGGTGCGGGGGCGCTCGACTCGTCGGTCGTGGAACTCGAGCCTCCGGGTGCACAGGCACTGAGGGCGAGGGCGGCACCGAGGCCCAGGCCGACCAGGCTGCGACGGATGTGAATCATGGTGTCTCCTCGATGGGTGGGGCAGGGTCGTGGTTCGGGCCGGGCTGAACTCCCGGGGCCTGGGCGTCGGACAGCTTGGCGATCGTGGCGGCGGCCCGCCGGACGGCCCCGGGCGGCACTTCGGCGACGAGCTCGTCGAGGAAGGCGAAACGGCGCTGCACCGACCGCGCCGCGGCATTGGTGGTCGGTTGGCTCCGGACCCGTTGCCACCAGTCGGCAAGGTCGCCCCACCCGGGTGCTGCGAGCGACCCCCCGAACTCCTGCACGGCCAGACTCGAGCACAGCGTCGCGAAGTTCATCCGTTCGAGCAGCGGCCAGCCGGCCAGGCTGCCGACGAGGATCCCTGCGTCGAAGACGTCGCCGGCTCCGGTCGGGTCGATCGCATCGACGCGCAACGCGGGGACCGATGCCTCCTCCCCCGTGGCCGAGTCGATGGCGACGGCGCCGTCGCGCCCATTGGTGACGACCGCGAGTGGCACGAAGTCGGCCAGCGCGTAGAGCGCGTCGTGGGCGGAGTCGGTCCGGGTGTAGGCCATCGCCTCCGCCGCGTTGGGCATGAAGGCGTGGCAGTGCGTGAGCTGGTCGAGGACGCTCGGAGACCACTCTCCGGTGGGGTCCCACCCGACGTCGGCGAAGAGCAGGGCACCGTCGGCGGCGGCCTGTTCGACCCATTGGCGTTCGACGTGGCCCTCGCCGAGGGGACGGTCCGCGTCGAGGTCGAGCATCACCGACCGGGCACGCGGGGCTGCTCCGATCATCTCCGTCGCCGACTCGGGCGCGTCGTGGCCGTGGGTGATCATCCGACGGTCCCCGCCGACCGAGACCGACACGGTCACGGGCGTGTGCCAGTGCGGGTAGCGCCGCGAGCGCGAGAGGTCGACGCGTTCCTGCTCCTCGAGTGAGCGCCAGCAGAACTCGCCGTAGTCGTCGTCGCCGAACGCCGCACCCAGCGACGTCCGGAGGCCGAGGCGGGCAGCCGCGACGGCGAGGTTGGCGATGCCGCCGGGACACGAACCCATCCCCTCGGCCCAGACCTCCGTGCCGCTCTTGGGCATGGTCGAGAGGCCGGTGAAGATGATGTCGAGGAAGACGGTTCCCTGGACGAAGACATCCACGACCGGATCGTCGGCTCGGCGCAGCGCCGCGAGCGGGTCGAAGGCGTGGTCCACCGTCACCTCGTCATCGTGTCCCGGCCGTGCTCGCATCGCAAGGACATCGGAGCCGAGTTGCTACGTTGACGGCTGTGGACGACGGCGGCGGAGGCTCGCGATGAAGTTGACGATTCTGGGTGGCGGCGGCTTCCGGGTCCCGCTCGTCCACGGCGCCCTGTTGCGCGACACCTCCGAGCGACGAGTCACCGAGGTCGTCCTCCACGATCTCGACAGTTCACGACTGCGGTCCATCGAGGCAGTCCTCACCCAGGCTGCGCAGGGTCATCCGCACGCGCCTCGCGTCACCGCGACGACCGATCTCGACGACGCCCTGCGTGGGGCGGACTTCGTCTTCTCCGCCATCCGGGTGGGTGGACTCGTCGGCCGCACTCTCGACGAGCGTGTCGCCCTGGACCTCGGCGTCCTCGGTCAGGAGACCACGGGTCCGGGCGGACTCGCCTACGCGCTGCGCACCGTGCCGGTGGCGCTCGACATCGCTCGGCGCACGCGTGAACTCGCCCCCGACGCATGGTTCATCAACTTCACCAATCCGGCGGGCATCGTCACCGAGGCCATGCAGTCGGTGCTGGGCGACCGGGTCATCGGCATCTGCGACTCGCCCATTGCGTTGGCACGCAGGGCAATTGACGCGCTCGGGCTCGATCAGGACGCCACTGCCATCGACTACGTCGGGCTCAACCACCTCGGCTGGCTCCGGGGGCTGAGGGTCGACGGCACCGACCGCCTTCCCGAGCTGCTCGCCGACCCGACGCGACTCACGACGCTCGAGGAGGGACGGCTGTTCGGGTCCGACTGGATCGGCTCGCTCGGTGCCATCCCGAACGAGTACCTCTATTACTACTACTTCTCGCGCGAGGCCCGTGAGGCGATCACGGCCGCGCCGCAGACCCGCGGCGAGTTCCTCCGCGACCAGCAGGACGCCTTCTTCCGGCACGTCGCTGACCACCCCGAGGGCGCCGAGGCGGAGTGGCGCCGGGTTCGTGAGGAGCGCGACGCGACCTACATGCGCGAGGCCCGCGCGGAGGACGAGGAGCGGGACGAGGCGGACATTGCCGGCGGCGGCTACGAGGGTGTGGCCCTCGCGATCATGGCCGCCATCAGCCGGGGCGAGACGGCGTCGATGATCCTCAACGTCCGTGGTGGATCCGCACTTCCGGGTATGCCGGACGCCGCGGTTGTCGAGATCCCGTGCGTTGTCGACGGTGACGGTCCGCATGCGGTGCCCGCGGCGCCCGTCACGGGTCACATGCTCGGTCTGATGCAGCAGGTCAAGGCGGTCGAGCAGCTCACCATCGAGGCCGCGACGACCGGCTCGGTCGCGACCGCCGTCACGGCATTCGCCCTCCACCCCCTCGTGGATTCCGTGTCGACGGCCAGGGCCCTGGTCGAGGGCTACCGCCGAGCGCACCCGGAGCTCGCCGCACTCTTCTCCTGACTCCCCGCTCTCCTGACTCCTGCCGCGCGACCGGCGCTCACGTGTGGACGACCTCGCCGTCGTCGAGTTCGATGACGCGGTCGGCCCGCTCGGCTGCCTCGGGATCGTGGGTCGTCATGATGACGATCGCCCCGCCGTCGGCCTTGGCGCGCAGAAGGCCCAGCACCCGCTCGCGGTTGTCGTGGTCGAGTTCGCTCGTGGGTTCGTCGGCGAGCAGCACGGTGGCATCCAGTGCGAGGCCGCGCGCGACCGCGGCACGCTGCTGCTGCCCACCACTGAGCTCCTCGACGAGGTGCGAGCCGGACTCCCCCAGCCCGACGGAGGCGAGCGCATCCTGCGCGCGGCTGGCGGCCGCATCCGCGGGGACTCGGCGGGCTCGCAGGGGTGCCAGGACGTTCTCGTAGGCGGTGAGGATGCTCGCCAAACCGTTGCCCTGAGGGATGATCGCGACGGCCGAGGGGTCGGGTCCATGACCGTTCTGGCCCAGTGCGACGGATCCTCCGGCAAAGGGGACGATGCCGCCGATCGCGTTGATGAGGGTGGTCTTGCCGGCGCCGGAGTGCCCGGTGATCGCGACGAACTCCCCCGCGCTGGCCGTGAGCGACACGCCCTTGAGGGCCGTGACGTCGCCGTAGTTCACGACGACCTCGCGGACGACGACCTCGCGGACGACCACCTCGTGCACATCGGTCGCGCCCGGTGACGTCGCCGCGCGCCCCACGCCATCCGCGTGACCGCGCTCAGAGTGCTTGCCCATCGGTCTCCTCCTCGAGTTCGTCACGGACGAGGATCCAGCCCTGCTCCGACTCCACGAGACGCACCAGCGTCCCCGGAGTGAGCGTCGCCAGGACGTGCGGCGGCAGCGGCACGGAGCCGTCCGCCGACACGACGGCGAACTCCTCACCCTCACGCCCCTCGGCTCCCACCCGGCCATCGCGGATGGTGACGGTGCGCGGCATGCGTGCCGCAACGTCCGGGTCGTGGGTCACGACGATGATCGTCGTTCCCCAT
Organism: Knoellia subterranea KCTC 19937; assembly: GCF_000768685.1. Lineage (GTDB taxonomy): Bacteria > Actinomycetota > Actinomycetes > Actinomycetales > Dermatophilaceae > Knoellia > Knoellia subterranea. The sequence continues at coordinate 457,763 of NZ_AVPK01000001.1, forward strand.
TCGCGGTTGATGGCGGACAGGGTCTGCAGGACCTGGTCGCGGGCCTCGTGGTCGAGCTGGCTGGTCGGCTCGTCGCCGAGCAGAAGGCCCGGCCGGGTCGACACCGCGACCGCCAGCGCCCCCCGCTGGAGTTCACCGGGGGTGAGCGACGTGAGTGACGCATCGGCACGCTCGCGCAGTCCGACGAGGTCGAGCACGTCGTCGACGGGGACGACGTCCGACGACTTGGCGACGGATCCCTGCGCGAACGCGACGTTCTCACGGATGGTCTTGTGCGGGATGAGATTGCGGGCCGCCCCCTGCAACACGATGCCGACGTCGCGCCCTCGCAGGCTGTCCAGGTCCGCCTCCGACATCCGGGACAACTCGTGGTCACCGATGCGGATCCGTCCGGCGCTCGGGCGCAGGAGACCACCGAACAGTGTGAGCAGCGTCGACTTGCCGGCTCCTGAGGGACCGAGGAGGGCGACCATCTCACCGGCCGCCACCGAGAGGTCGACACCGGCGAGCGCCGCGACGTCGTGGTGCTCGGCTCGATAGATGTGGACGAGCCCTGCGGTCATGACGGGAAGACCGTTCACCATGCCTCCCTCAGACGATCGGTGTCCCCTCGTCGCGCGGCTCGCAGGGCCAGAACCGAGGCCACGACGGTCAGGGCGAGGACACAGGCCAGCCAGGCCAGACCCATGACGAGCCACGCGGGGGTCAGGTCGAGTGCCGGCACCGGCGCGGGGGTGTCGAACAGCGGGATGAGGGGCATGGCGAGCACCGCGCCGGCCACCCCGCAGGCGGCACCGACCACAGCCGCGAGCAGGACCGGTGCCAGGGACTCGCGGACCGCGGCTCGCCTGAGGTCCCGGCCCGAGACGCCGGCGACGCGCAGCGCCGCGATGTCGCGGGTCACGACACGACCGGTCGTCATCGAGACGACGACGAGCATGACAGCCGCCAGCAGCAACGAGAGGACGGCCGTGAAGAGACCGAGGAGCAGTCCCCAACCCGTTGCCGACTCGTCCAGGAGCCTCTTGTCCTCGGCCAGGGAGCGAACGGACAGGACCTCAATCCCCCTGTCACGCAATGCCTTCTGGGCTCCATCGACTCCGCCGGGGAACTGGCTGTCGATCCACACCTCCATGGAGCCGGTGGCCGGCAGGCGTCCGCCCAGACGCAGCATGAGGTCGAGGTTGACGAGGGCTCCCCGGTTGCCGACATAGGGCAGAGCCGGGACCTGCTGCACACCGGTCGCGGGGGTCGTGCGACCGGCGAGGCTCTGGATGTCGAACTTCTCCACGGTCCCGCCGCTCGGCACGCGTCCGGAGAGCACGGCCGGGGTGAGTTCGGGGGCATCGGCGCGGCTCACCGCCGCGTTCCGTCCGGTGTTGGAGAAGGTGAGGCGGAGTCCACCGGACGGCGCGGCAGCCAGGGCGATGCTGTCGACCAACGGTTCCACGTTCTCCATGGGCAATCCCGTCGCGGGATCGATGACCACGCCACCTGATCCGCCACTCGGGCTGGTTGCCTCGCCCCGGGGCTCCAACCACCCCTTGGGGTCGTCGATCCCGAGGCTCTTGCCATCGAGGGCGAAGCCCGAGAGGTCGAGGGTGCCCTTGACCGCGTCGATCTCGAGGCCCTGCGCCAACTGGACCCAGACCGACTGGAGCCGACAGGTCTGCGGGCACAGGACGGGCGCCGTGAGCGTGATCGTGCCCTTGCCCTGAGCGGGAAGCGCGCCGATGTCTCTCGTCAGCACCTCACCTGAAGGCGTTGTGACGGTGATGCCCACCCGCAGTGCCCGACTCGGGTCGGCGAGGGGCTCCCAGGCGCCGACCCATCCCTGGGGTGCGGGGCCGAAGCCCACACCGACGCCGCTCAGGTCGTAGGCGGCCCTGGCCGTGAGCCGGTCGCCCTCGAGGATGAGCGGCTGCTGGTCGGGGAGGGCGATGGCGTCGAGGTCGAGGGCGGCCTGCGCCGGTGGCGCATAGGCGATGCGGCGCAACTGCTCGGGTCGCGCAGCGAGCGTCGTCGTGGAGTCCGGGTCACGCTGGCGGACGAATCCCACCGGCATCGCGTGCTCACGCTGCCCCGCGGGCAACTGGTCCACCACCCGCGCCACCGCGGTCGGGTCCTTGCTCCCGACGCGCAGTGCGCCGAAGGCACCGACCGTCAGCTCGGCACGGTTCTCCCGGTTGCGATCCGCCACCGAGACCGCGTTCGCGGCGAACACGACGAGGGCCGACACCGCGGTGACGACGAGCAGCACGTGCCGAGTCGTGGGTCGCCGGGCGATGGCCAGACCAGCCAAGGCAGAACCGAGGCCACCGGAGGCGAGGGAGCGCTGACCGATCCGCGTCGCCACGACGACCACGAGGACGCCGAGCAGCGCACCTGCCGCCAGGGCAAGAAGCGTCGGAGTGAGGATCGCCATCGGCCCCGAGACCTGCCCGGTGACGATTCCGACGACCCCGACCGCAGCGAGGACGAGCAGGATGACGTCACCGAGGCGCAGGGTCCGAGCGGCCGTGGCCGGCGGAACGCGCCGCAGCAGCGAGGCGATGGGTTCGCGCAGAACCGGCCGCGCGGCGGCATACACGACAGCGAGCGAAGCGAGTCCCGCGACCAGCGCCGCAACGGGAACCTGCCACCCGAACTCGAACGGCACGCCGGGCGGAAGGATGAACCGCCGCACGAGTTCGCTCAACCCGACGGCCAGCACCACACCGAGCGGCAGACCCAGCAGCACGGTGAATCCGAGTTCGGCCATGACGAGGCGGCGGCTCGCGTCCCGGCTGCGACCACGAAGACGGGACACGGCGATCTCGGGCCGACGCTGCGCCACGGCGGCACCGGCGACGAGGACCAGAACGGCCAACGCCACCGCGACGAGCTGGGCGATGAGCAGCGGCACGAGTTGTCGCACGAGCGACTGGCCCTTGTCGACGTTGGCCGCGATCGTGGGCAGCGGACTGTCGACGCTGGCGTCGGTCGGCGGACGGATGGCCGCGACTGCCGCACCGGCCCGGGACAACGAGTCGAGGGTGATCGTCGAGGTCTTGAGCGGGTAGTCGACGGACAGTTGCGCGTTGGACCAGCCCGCGACGAGGCCGTCGGGCGCCACGATGAAGTCGTCGATGCCCGGCACGAGGTCGCCGAACTCGAGGAGCTTGCCCGACTTGCCCTGCACCTCGGTCCGCAGCCAGTAGTCCGGGTCGTCCTTGGCCTCGTAGATACCCGAGACCGTGTATGCCGTCGGGGCCGCCTCGGGGCGCGTCACCTCGAGCCGGTGGCCGACCGTCCACCCCCAGGCCTTCGCGTCCGGAGCCGACACCAGGATGTCGTCCTTGTCGGCCGGGCAGGCGCCCGTGGAGATCGTCAGGTGGTCACAGACCTCGTCCCTGGCGACAAGTCGCACGGGTGACGGCTTCTTGCCCGGCGTGGGCACGACCGACGATTCCGCCGTCGTCATGGCCAGGCCGGCGTCATAGAACGTCGACAGGTTCGCCGGCATCGCCTGCTCGACCGACTCGGCGGTCAGGGTCGGGTCCTGCGTCCTGCTCGCGAGCACCGACAACTTGAGGTCGGCGGCCTCCATCCGTCCGAGGGTGGCCCGCAGGAGCGCCTGGTCAATCGAGCGCGAGAACAAGGGCGCGAAGGCCGCACAGGTGGCGACGAGCGCCGAGATGAGGACGAGGACGAGAGACTGACCGCCGCGGTAGCGAATGGCCTTCCACATGCGATGAGATCCCCTGACTGTGTGTCGTCCGGTCGGCGTCGCGCCCGACCCGGTAGGGCCGAACCGTGCCACGCTAGCCACGAGTCACTCGACGAGGTGGCCCTCCGAACGACCGTGATGCTTTCGCAACATGGTTGCGCTGGGCAATCAGTCCTCGGCAAGAACTTTCTCGAGTCGCTCGAGCTTGCCGTCGAGTTCGCCGGTCCGTCCGGGGCGGATGTCGGCCTTGAGGACGAGCCCCACCCGGGGCCCGTGCGCGGCGACGGCGTCGACGCAGGCCTTGACCACGGCCATGCACTCGTCCCACTCACCCTCGATGGTCGTGAACATCGCGTCGGTGCGGTGGGGCAGGCCGCTCTCCCGGACGATGCGCACGGCATCGGCGACGGCCCCGGTCACCCCTCCCTGCTCGTCGGCGACGGACGGGGACACGGAGAAGGCGATCAGCATGCACGACACCGTATGCCGTCCGCCCACCTCCCGTGGACCCGCTTCCTCAGGCGAGGTGCTGGTGGACGAGCGGGACCACGGCGGCGCCCTCACCGCTCGCCGACGCGACGCGCTTCATCGACCCGCACCGGATGTCGCCGGCGACGAAGACCCCGGGCACGGTCGTCGCGTAGGGGGCAGGAGGGCGACCGCCCTGCCACGACTGCCAGGGGGTGTCGGCACCCGACAGCACGAACCCGAGATCGTCACGCGCGACCTCCGGAGGCAACCAGTGGCAGGTCGGCTGGGCACCGAGGAGGAGATAGAGGCCGGCCGCCTCGACACGCTCGTCGACCCCTGCCTCGGTGTCACGCAGCGACAGCCACTCCAGGTGCCCCTCTCCCCCGCCGTCGGTGACGATTGTGTGCGGACGCACGGAGATCCGCGGGTTTCCCTCGATCTCCCGGATGAGGTAGTTCGACATCGTCTCGGCCAGCCCGTCGCGTCGCACGACGATCGTCACGTGCCGCGCGAACCGGGACAGGTGGACCGCAGCCTGTCCGGCACTGTTGCCGCCGCCGACGACGAAGACGTCCTTGTGCTTGACCTCGCGCGAGGTGCTCGCCGCGGCACCGTAGTTGACTCCGCGACCGACGAGGGCCTCGAGAGGTTCGACGTCGAGACGTCGGTAGTCGACCCCGGTGGCGATGAGGATGGCGCGCCCCCGCACCGTGTCGTCCCCGAGCTGGACGACGTGGGATCCGTCAGGACCACCGCCGATGCTCAGCCCCGTGACCTCCTGTCCGGCGAGGAAGCGCGCCCCGAACCGGACGGCCTGCGTCCTCGCGCGCAGCGCCAGCCGCATTCCGGAGATCCCGCGCGGGAAGCCGAGGTAGTTGCGGATCATCGAGCTCGTTCCGGCCTGACCGCCCACCGGCCCCTGGTCGATGATCAGGGTGTCGAGGCCCTCGGACGCGGCATAGACCGCGGCACCCAGCCCGGCCGGCCCGGCCCGGCCCCGACGATGACGAGGTCGCAGATGGCGTCGGGGCCGATGTCGGTCGGCCGGCCGTAGAGGGCGGCTCCGAGATCGGCGTTGGTGGGTCGGGACGCGACTTCCCCGTAGGGCCCCTGCAGGACCGGAAGCTCGGCGTCGGGACCAAGGGCTGCGAGGATCTCGATGCCGGCCGGACTGTCCGACCGGTGCACGGTGTTGGGCAGACCCATCCGGTCGAGGAAGTCGCGAATGCGCGTGAGATCCGGTGACGGCTCGTCCGCGATGATCCGCGTGCCGTCGATCTCGGAGATGCTCACCGACTGCGCCCAGTCCGAGAGGGTCTCGGAGATCGCGACGTGGAACTCCTCGTCCCTCGGCCCCTGGGGCAGCATGAGATAGAGGTCGAGGCGTCCCTCGGCAAGGCTCTCGCGCAGCCGAGGGACGGAACCACGGAACCGTTCGGACGGGACATAGACGAGACGTCGAGCCGTCGGCATGAACTTCTGGAACTTGGCGAGCAGGTGGGTCGCCTTCTCCCCTCCGGCGAAGTACTCACAGGCCGCGAGTGCAACCGGCCGACTGCCCGACTTGAGGTCGGTGAGCACCGCGATGGCCTCGTCCATGGTCGTCGGCGCGACGATCTCGTAGTCCACCGAGTAGCGCTGGGTCAGGACGTCGACCATGGCCTGCCGATACTCGGCACCGAGGACCAGGATGACGGGGGTCGGACGGGCTCCGGGAGATGTCACCCCTCCACCGTAGGGGTGATGAAGCCGTCTGGACACGGAGTTGGTGCCCGGCTGGTTCACTGGGGAGATGGAGTGGCCCCTGCTGGCTTCGCTCGCGCCCGAACAACGCACCGAACTGCTCTCGCGCACCACCATTCGCGATGTCGTGCGCGGACAGTTCGTCGTCCGTGAGGGTGAGCCGTCGGACAGCTTCCACCTCATCGAGGAGGGGCACTTGGCGGTGCGCGTCTCCACCGCGGACGGAGACACGGCGACCCTCAACGTGCTCGGGCCGGGCGACTCGTTCGGTGAGCTCTCCCTCCTGCGCGACGACGCCCCAACCCGTTCGGCGAGCGTCGTGGCCCTCGAACGGTCCCGGACCCGCGCCCTGTCGGCGGCCGACTTCGCCGGGTTCCGACGCGACCATCACGGCGCCGAGCACCTGCTCCTGCAACTCCTCGGGCAGCGGGTGGAAGAGCTGTCGACCCGCCTCGTCGAGGTCATGTACGACGACCTGGGACGGCGGGTCGAGCGTCGCCTCCGCGACCTTGTCGCTGCCTACGCCACTGGCGACGACGGGCCGGTCGAGATTCCCCTGACGCAGGAGGATCTCGCCGAGATCGTCGGGGCCACGCGTCCCAGCACGAACCAGGCCCTGCACGACCTCGCGGCCCGGGGTGTCGTCCACCTCGGGCGCGGCCGGATCTCGGTCCTCGATCCCAGCAGCCTGGACGGCGCGCGGCCAGCCGGTGTCGCGCGCCGTCCAGGGGTCACACGCTGAGTCGGCGCGCGACGATCTCGTCGGCAGCGCGACGCGACTCGCCGGTGCCGCTCACGGCTCCCAGGAAATCGTCACGGTCCAGGCAGATGAGTTCGGTCGGCTCCACGGTCGTGACGGTCGCCGTCCGCGGCACGTCGCGGACCAGGCCGATCTCGCCGAAGAAGTCGCCGGGACCTTCGTTCCGAACGGTCTCCCCCGCGGCCGTCACCTCGACCGAGCCGGACACGATGACATAGAAGCGGTCGGATTCCTCGCCCTCTGTCACGACGACGGTGCCGGCCGGCAGCGTCAGCCGTTCAACCTTGCGAGCGAGTGCTTCGAGCGTGGGTGCCGACAGCGGCGCGAAGATCCCGATGGACCGCAGCAGGCGGAAGTGCTCCGGCTCGGTCAGTCGACCGTCGAGCCGCCGCATCCGGCCGAGGATCGACACCGTGTAGGCGGCGACGACGATGCCCACCGCGGCGACGGACTGGCGGAAACCCAGGGTGTGGATGAGGAAGGGCGCGATGGCCGCTCCCAGCGCCATCGACCCGATGAGGAAGCTCTCGACCGCCCCGTAGACCCGGGAGATGGCCTGCTCCGGGGCCAGCCGCTGCGGGATCGTCTCCAGCCCGAGGTTGACCCAGGGGTCCGACAGGCCGATGAGGACGAGCGCCCCGATGATGACGACGGGTGAGGGATAGGTGGCCATGAGGATCATCGGCAGCGACCAGCCGAGAACCCCGATCGCCATGTCCTGGCCGAGGCGCCCCTTGCCGACACGGGTCAGGACGACGGCACCGCCGACGACCGTGGCAACCCCCATCACGGCGTCGAGGAAGCCCACACCCTGTGGCCCGGTCCTGAGCAGGTCGACGGCGATGATGATCATGAAGACGCTGAGGTTGCCCCAGACGAATCCCTGAGCGCCGGCCAGCACCGAGGTGACCCGCAGGTCGCGATCGCGCCAGACGGTGGTGAAGCCGAAGATGAGTTCGCGACCGAACCCGCCCGAGGGGGCATCGTCCTCGTCCGCGCCGTCCGGTCCCTCGATGTCGTCCGTCGCCGACCCCGGCTCGTCCGGGGTCGTGCCGGGCATCCTGATCGTGGCCACCAAGGTCGCCGACCACAGGAACGTCGCGACGTTGACGAGGAACACGACCCAGATCTCCGTCGTGCCGACGAGGATCGCCCCGAGGGCCGGTCCGGCGAACACCGCGACGTTCTCGAGGTTCGAGGCCACGGCGTTCGAGGCGGTGAGCTCGTCCGGCCGGTTGACGAGTCGTGGGATGAGCCCGGCCTGCGCCGGCCGGAACGGCGCCCCGACCATGGCTGCCACGACGCCGATGACATAGACGGCGGCCGCCGGGCCGTCCGTGGCGACGATGACGGCGGCGGCCGTGACGAGGGTGGCCCTGATGAGATCGATGGTGATCATGAAGGTGCGCCGCGGCACCTTGTCGGCGATGACGGCACCCAGAGGTCCGGCGAGGGCGACAGCCACCCACCTCGTCGCGGTGAAGGCCCCCACGGCCCGCCGTGCAGATAGGCCCAGACCGTGAGTGCCGTCCCGTAGGCCCAGTCGCCGATGACGGACGTGAAGAAGGCCAGCTGGACTCGGCGGAGGTTGCGATTCGCGAGCACCCGACGCAGGGAGCTGCGCTCGCTCTCGACCTGATCGGCGATCGTCGTCATGACCGGACCGTAGGAGGCACCCGCTTCCCCGTCTGTTCGCTGGCCGACACAACGCGACGAGGCGCTGCCGCCCTCACTCCCGCGAGGAGCCGCCCGTGACGCGCTCGACGACCTGGCCGGCCGCGGCATACACGTCGGTTTCGCCGGAAGCGACTGCGGACGACAGGTCCCCCGGGACGAGACCACCCTCCGCACCGAGCCGCCGGCGCAGCTCGGCCAGCGCGATGGCCTCGATCTCGGCCTCCGCCCGGCGCCGCCGCCGCGCCCGGAGCTCACCCGACTCGGCGAGCCAATCCCGATGTGCGACAAGCGAATCCACAAGCTCCGGTATGCCGTCCCCTCGGCTCGCGACGGTCCTCACCACGGGGGTGCGCCAGTCCACGGAGCGCTCCCGGTTGCCGAGCTGGATCATGTGTCGCAGGTCGCGAACGGTGTCATCGGCTCCGTCGCGATCAGCCTTGTTGACGACGAAGACGTCGCCGATCTCGAGGATGCCGGCCTTGGCCGCCTGGATCCCGTCGCCCATTCCCGGGGCGACGATGACGACGGTCGTGTCGGCCCTCGCGGCCACCTCGACCTCCGACTGCCCGACGCCAACCGTCTCGACGAGGATGACGTCGAAGCCCGCAGCGTCGAGGACGCGCAGCGCCTGGGGGGTGGCGAAGGACAGACCACCCAGGTGGCCGCGGGACGCGACGGATCGGATGAACACGCCGGGGTCGGTGGCGTGGTGCTCCATCCGGATCCGGTCACCGAGCAGGGCACCGCCGGAGAAGGGCGACGACGGGTCGACGGCGAGGACGGCGACGCGCTGGTCGCTAGCGCGCAACGCCGAGATGAGGGCAGCAGTGGTGGTCGACTTGCCCACCCCCGGCGAACCGGTCAGCCCGACGACGTGGGCGTGCCCGGCGTGCGGTGCGAGTGCGGCCATCACCTCGGGAAGGGCCGGGTGTCCGTCCTCGACAAGTGAGATGAGCCGGGCCACCGCACGCGAACGCCCCTCCCTCGCGTGGGCCACGAGGGAGGGGACGTCGACGGTGCGTGGTGAGGTCGCGATGGCGCGAGACCCTGGGTGCGAGAAGGACTCAGGCGGACGGGACGGTGATGAGGAGGGCGTCGCCCTGCCCACCGCCACCGCAGAGGGCGGCCGCGCCGGTGCCACCGCCACGACGCTTGAGCTCGTGAGCGAGGGTCAGCACGACGCGGGCGCCGGACATGCCGAGCGGGTGACCCATGGCGATGGCGCCACCGTTGGGGTTGACCCTGTCCTCGTCGAGACCGAGCTCCTTGGCCGAGGCCAGTCCGACGGCGGCGAACGCCTCGTTGATCTCCACGACGTCGAGGTCGGCCGGGTCGATGCCGGCTCGCTCGCACGCCTTCTTGATGGCGTTGGCGGGCTGGCTCTGGAGGCTCGAGTCCGGACCGGCCACGACACCGTGGGCGCCGATCTCGGCGAGCCACTCGAGGCCCAGCGCCTCGGCCTTCGACTTCTTCATCACGACCACGGCGCAGGCACCGTCGGAGATCTGCGAGGCGGAGCCCGCCGTGATCGTGCCCTCCTTGGAGAAGGCGGGGCGCAGTCCACCGAGGGACTCGGCCGTCGTGTCGGCGCGGATGCCCTCGTCCTCCTTGAACTCGATCGGGTCACCCTTGCGCTGCGGGATGGAGACCGGGACGACCTCGTCGTCGAAGAGGCCGTCCTTCCAGGCGCGGGCGGCCTGCTGGTGGCTGCGCGCCGCGAAGGTGTCCTGCTCCTCGCGGGTGAACGCCTTCTCGTCGACGTTGTTGGCCTCGGTCAGCGAACCCATGGCCTGGTTCGTGAGGATGTCGTAGAGGCCGTCGTAGGCCATCGAGTCCTGGAGGTTCACGTCGCCGTACTTGAAGCCGTCGCGGCTCTTGGGCAGCAGGTGCGGGGCGTTGGTCATGGACTCCTGGCCACCGGCCACCACGACGTCGAACTCGCCGGCGCGCACCAGCTGGTCGGCCAGCGCGATGGCGTCGATGCCCGACAGGCACACCTTGTTGACGGTGAGCGCGGGGACGCTCATGGGAATGCCGGCCTTGACGGCGGCCTGGCGAGCGGGAATCTGGCCCTCGCCCGCGGTCAGGACCTGACCCATGATGACGTAGTCGACGTCCTCGGGCTTGACGCCGGACTTCTCGAGGGCGCCCTTGATCGCGACACCACCGAGGTCGGAGCCGCTGAAGCCCTTGAGGCTGCCGCTCATGCGTCCCATCGGGGTACGAGCCCCGGCAACGATGACAGTGGGGTCGGTGTTCGGGGTCGAGGCGGTGCTCACTGCGTGAATCCTCCAACGTCGGTGTCGGGCGATGTGCCCACGGCTGCTCATGATGCTACGCACTTGCACGCGAGGCTCCCACCCCCGCTGTGACGGACATCCCGTAGGTGTCGATCAACACACCGCTGAGGCCTGCCCGAGGGCCATCTCGCTCCCTAGGCTTCGGGTCATGACTGAGCCATCCCTGTCGATCCTCTTCACCGCGATCGACCATGTCGGCGTCGCCGTGCCCGATCTCGACGAGGCGATCGCCTTCTATCGCGACACCTACGGCATGACCCTTGCCCATGAGGAAGTCAACGAGGAGCAGGGTGTGCGCGAGGCGATGATGGCCGTCGGCGCCTCCGGCTCCCACATCCAGCTTCTGGCCCCGCTCTCCCCCGAGTCGACGATCGCGAAGTTCCTCGACCGCTCCGGCCCCGGGGTGCAGCAGGTCGCCTACCGCGTCGAGGACATCGACGCCGTGAGCGCGACCCTGCGCGAGCGCGGTCTCCGACTCCTCTACGACGTGCCCAAGCGCGGCACCTCCAACAGCCGCGTCAACTTCATCCACCCCAAGGACGCCGGCGGCATCCTCGTCGAGCTCGTCGAGCCCTCCACCGACTCCACTCACTGACCCACAGCAGCACCGATCCGCATCATCTGACCTGTCACACCCAGATCAAGGAGCACCACCTCTCATGGACCAGATCCGCGACGCCATCCTCAGCGGCGACCGTACCGAGGAGACCTACGCGAACCTCTCCATCCCTGCGACCTATCGGGCCGCGACCGTCCACAAGGACGAGGTGGACATGTTCGAGGGGCTCGCCTCCCGCGACAAGGACCCCCGCAAGTCGCTCCACATCGACGACGTCCCGGTCCCCGAGCTCGCCCCCGGCGAGGCCCTCGTCGCCGTCATGGCGAGCGCGATCAACTACAACACCGTGTGGACCTCGATCTTCGAGCCGGTCTCGACGTTCGGCTTCCTCGAGCGCTACGGCCGCACGTCCGAGTACGCCAAGCGCCACGATCTGCCGTACCACATCGTCGGCTCCGACCTCGCCGGCGTCGTTCTCCGCACCGGCCCCGGCGTCGGCAAGTGGAAGCCCGGCCAGGAGGTCGTCGCCCACTGCCTCTCCGTCGAGCTCGAGGACGCCGAGGGTCACAACGACACGATGCTCGACCCGCAGCAGCGGATCTGGGGCTTCGAGACGAACTTCGGCGGTCTTGCCGAGCTCGCCATCGTCAAGGCCAACCAGCTCATGCCCAAGCCGACCCACCTGTCGTGGGAGGAGGCGGCGTCGCCCGGTCTGGTGAACAGCACGGCATACCGGCAGTTGATCTCCAAGAACGGTGCGGCCCTCAAGCTCGGTGACCGCGTCCTCATCTGGGGCGCCTCGGGCGGCCTCGGCTCCTACGCGACGCAGATGGCGCTGGCCGCCGGCGCGACGCCCATCTGTGTCGTGTCCTCCCCCGAGAAGGCGCAGATCTGCCGCGACATGGGCGCAGAGCTGATCATCGACCGCAACGCCGAGGGCTACAAGTTCTGGAACGACGACAACACCGAGCAGAACCCCAAGGAGTGGCAGCGCCTGGGCAAGAAGATCCGTGAGCTCACGGGCGGGCACGACGTCGACATCGTCTTCGAGCACCCGGGCCGTGAGACCTTCGGCGCGTCCGTCTACGTCGCGCGCAAGGGCGGCACCATCGTCACGTGCGCCTCGACCTCGGGCTACATGCACGAGTACGACAACCGCTATCTCTGGATGAACCTCAAGAACATCCTGTCGTCGCACTTCGCGAACTACCGCGAGGCGTGGGAGGCCAACGCGCTCATCGACCGCGGTCTCATCCACCCGACGCTGTCCAAGACCTACACGCTCGACGAGGTCGGCCAGGCGGCACTCGACGTCCACAAGAACGCCCACCAGGGCAAGGTCGGCGTCCTCACGCTGTCCCCGGAGCCCGGCCTGGGCGTGAGCGACCCGGAGAAGCGCGCGAAGTACGAGGCGGAGATCAACCGCTTCCGCGACGCCTGAGAAGTAACGACTTATTGCCCGTTCGCGCGCAGTCCTGCGGACCCTCACCGGTTCCGGGTCCCGCGCGAACGGGCAATAAGTCGTTCAGGGACTACTGGTGGCGCTGGCGGGGGATGATGACCTCGTCCACGAGGAGCAGCACCGCGGCGGCGACGGGGATGGCCAGCAGCGCGCCGAGCACTCCGAGGAGCGTGCCGCCGGCGAGCGCCGCGACCACCGTCATGGCGCCGGGCACCGAGACAGTGCGTTGCATGATGCGCGGCGCGATCACGTAATTCTCCACCTGCTGATAGATCAGGTAGTAGATCCCCGCGATGATCGCGGTCCTCGGCTCGTGGAAGAACGCGACGAGACACACGATCGCGGCACCCAGGGTGGCACCCACCATGGGGATGAGCCCGAGGAAGCCGACGACCACGGCGAGCACCGCCGCGTAGGGGATGTCGAGCACGGTCATCATGACGTAGCTGAGGACGGCGTTGACGGACGCGATCGCCACCTGGCCGATGGCGTAGGAGCCCGTTCGCCGCATGATCTCCTCGCTCAGTTCGGAGACCCGGTTGCGGCGGCTTGCGGGAACCATGGCGTATGCCGTCCGCTTCATGGTCGGGAGCGACGCGAGGAAATACAGCGTGAGGATGAGGATCGTGAAGGCCTGGAAGACGCCGTTCGCCACGGCGCGACCCGCCCCGAGGACTCCACCGAGGACGGAGCTGATGAACGACTGGTCGGTGATCCGCTTGTTGAACTCCTCCTGGATCTTGTCGACCGCGTCATAGTTCCGGTCGAGCTCCTGAACCCACTTCGACTGGAGGATCCGGTCGAGGTAGGTGGGTGCCTGCGCCACGAGGTCGGTCCCCTGCGAGATGACCGGCGGGAAGACGAGCAGTCCGAGGAGCACGAAGACGACGATGAGTCCGGCGAAGACGATCCCGACCGAGAGTGACCGCTTGAGCCCCCGCTGACCGAGCCACTCGACCAACGGGTTGAGGGCCAGCGTGAGGAAGAGGGCGACGATGAGGATCATGATGGTCGTCGCCAGTCGTCCCAGCGAGTGCCACAGACCGATGGCCACGAGCGCACCGAGTGCACCGACGAAGCCGAGGTAGAACGGCGAGTGCCGGTTCATCGGACGGCCCATCTTGCCGAACTGCGTCTGGCCGGTGGAGTCGTCGGTCGATTCCGCGACCCGCACTCCCGCCGCGGCGCCGGCGGCCGCACCTGCTGCGGCGGCACCCTCGACGTCGGGACGATCGCGTTCACCCTCGGGTGTCGACGCCGCCTCTCCGTCGCCGTCGAGCAGATCCTGGATCAGGCTCCGCTCCAGGTGCTCGTCCTGATGGCGGATGCGGTTGCTCTCGCGCAGTGCAGCACGCTGGCGGGTGCGGTAGTCCCGCCAGTTGCGCACCGAGTTCTTGCCCCAGCTCAGGTTCACGTCGCCTCCTCGATCGGCAGCCTAACTGCGCGACCGCACGGGTCAGCGGAACGCGCCGCGCGGCGGACGACGTTCCCGGGCCGTCCAGCAGGGAGTGTGCCAGTGCCGACGGTCCCCCACGCCTCCGACTCCCTCGTCGGGCCAGGCCACGACGTGCGGCGTGCCCGGCCAGATGTCCTGCTCGCACCCGGGGCAGAGGTAGGTCCGGTCGGACGACGCCCCGGTGAGCCGACGAACGGTCCAGCGCTGGCCGGCATACATCTCGGTTGTCGTCAGTCCGGCACCGAGACGACCGAGCGCGAGGGGGACGTCGTCGCGGCGGCGACGGTTGGCTCGGGGCATGGCACCAGTGTGCCTTCCATCGTGGCGCGCAACCGTTCGCGGGCTCGGTGCGCGGTCACGCGCACGGAGACGGCGCTGCACTTCAGAACCTCGGCGATGGCCGCGTCGGGCAGGTCCTCGAGATGACGCAGGACCATGACGGCCCGCTCGCGCGGCGGCAGCGCGAGGAGAAGTCGCCGAACGTGGTCTCGATCGGCGACCCCTGACTCCACGGACGGTCCGCCCGTGACCCGATCAGCCGTCACGACGTCGTGCGAGACCACTTCCGACGAACTGCGCCGCCTGCGACGACTGAGGAAGGTGTTGACCATGAGCTGACGAACGTAGGCGTCGGGCGCGGACGCCCGCTCGACCTTGGACCACGAGACCAGCAGCTTGGCCACGCTGTCCTGGACGAGGTCCTCGGCGTCCTGACGATGTCCGGTCAGGGAGAGCGCGATCGCCATGAGGCGCGGCAGGGCCACGTCGAGATAGGCCTCGGCGGCCGGTGAGACGAGCGGGCGCCCGATCCCCATGTCTCAGCGCCCCTCTGCCGCGGGCAGACGCGAGGCCTTGAGCTTCGCGACGATCTCGTCGGAGAGCCGGATCGCCGTCTGGGTCGCCGCCGTCCCGTCACCCGCTTCGTCCATGACCACGGCGACGATGACGTCACCGACGCGCTGAGCAGCGAGGTACTGAACGAGTCCCCCACCGTTCGTGTGCTTCGAGAGCCACGTGGAGTCACTGTCGCGTCCTGCCCAGGGCAGGCGGTCGTACGGACCGTGGAACCGACACGTCATCCGGTCGTCCTGGAGCGCACTGAACATCGCAGGGCCTGTCCCCCGGGCCCACCCGGACACGGTGATGTGCAGGGCGCTGTCCCCACCCAGACCCCTGCCCGTGTAGGCCATCCGCGAAACCTGTGCCACAGCATTCGGGGCCGTGTCCATACCCGTCGGGTCATCGACGGTGGCCGGGTCGCAGGCGTGGACACCCATCACCGGTGCTGCGTTGGTCGTTCGCAGAGGCTCGCCGTGGAAGACGAAACCTGCCGGCATGGACGACTCCTCCGGGAAG
Source organism: Knoellia subterranea KCTC 19937 (assembly GCF_000768685.1). Classification (GTDB taxonomy): domain Bacteria; phylum Actinomycetota; class Actinomycetes; order Actinomycetales; family Dermatophilaceae; genus Knoellia; species Knoellia subterranea. The sequence continues at coordinate 473,256 of NZ_AVPK01000001.1, forward strand.
ACGTCTCCGAAGTCATACGTGTTGATATCTGTCACCGTGGGACCGGCCTCGGCACCGATCGCCGACGCCGCGTTCGGAGGTGTGGCGCTCTTGCCCAGCGCCTGCCCCAGCGCGGGTGGGTAGCCCATCGTCACCAGCCTGTGCGACGCGGTTGACACGATGGACAGTGCCGTGGCCGAGGCGTCGGAGAGGGTCGTCCCCCGACCGGATCCGTAAACGAGCAGATCGCCCACACGGACGACCGCCAGAGCCGTGTGCGGTGAGGCGGTCTGATCGGCCGGGGACTGGAAGAGTGCACTGTCCTCGCCACCACCCCTGAAATCCGCGACGGCCTTGAGCCCATGGGCGGGCAGGCACGGTCCACGTCCCGTCATGAAGTCCCGGAACGCGTCGGCTCCGGTGCCGGTGGTGAAGCCGACAGTGGTCAACTCGCCACCGTTCTTCAGACCCGTGGGGTCACCCGAGCCCGTGTAGTCCCAACGCGACCAGGCCACTGAGGTCCGCCGCTCGACGGAGTCGTCGAACTGGGTGCAGGTTCCGGCCAACCGGAGCGGAAGGATGGGTTCGGTGGCGTCGGTGCTCACCCGGCCGTTTGGGGCGAGGGTGAGTCCCTGCGGAGTGGCGGTTGTCTCGAGACCGTCGGGGAAACCGTAGGCCTGGTTGCCTGCGCCCGCCGTGGCGAGATCGGACCACTGCCCCCCATTCGCCTGGCTCACCTTCGTGGCCTGTCCGCCGCTCAGCCATCCGTCGGAGAGGCTGGCTGCGCCGGCGACCAGTCCGAGTGTGGCCACAGCGGACACCGCCGCGGTCCCGAGCCGTCGACGGCGGCGGATGCGATGCGCCTTCGCTATGGCTCGGTCGCGCACAGCACCGAGGTCGTCATGCCCGTTCGCGCGCGCGCCAGCGAAGGCGCTGTCCAGCAGCGCGTCCAGGTCGTCGTCGATGCTCATGTCACTCTCCTGATGGGGCGCGGCTGGCCCCCTGCGACCAGCCACTCACACGGAATGACGCGGCGAGCGCCCCTCAACGTTACGTGCGGACGCGCTCGCTCGTCGGGTCGTAGAGCGGTCGCAGCGACACGGTGGCCGGGTGGAGCGTGCCGGCGATGTCGACCTCCCAGGCCCCCTCGTCGAGCCAGGCCTTCGTCACGGGGGCGCTGTGGGCGACGGAGGCGATGCCCACGGCGCCGACGAGAGTCCACCCATAGGAGGCCGACCGCACGTCACCGACCGGCACGCCGTCCCGGAGCAGCACCTCGGCGCCGAACATCAGCGGCTCGGGATCCTCCAGCAATACCTGGACGAGTCGGTCGTGGCGCGGATTGGCGCGCTCGGTGAGGACTGCCTCGCGACCGATGAAGTCGGTGTCGATGTCGACCGCGAAGCCGAGCCCCGCCATCCCGACGGTGTCCGTGTTGTCGATGTCGTGCCCGTAGTCGCGGTAGGCCTTTTCGAGACGCAGCGAACCGAGCGCTCGGAGCCCGACAGGACGGAGCCCGTATGCCGTGCCGCGCTCGCGCAGTGCCGTCCAGACCGCGCCCGTCCGGTCCCGAGGAAGGTAGAGCTCGTAGCCGAGCTCGCCGACATAGGTGATCCGCACGCAGAGCACCTCGACGCCGGCGACGGTGATCGTGCGAGCCGTCCGGAACGGGAACGCCTCGGTGGACAGGTCGGCATCGGTGAGTTCGGCGAGGAGGTCACGTGACAAGGGACCCTGGACGTTGAGCTGTCCGGTCGCCTCGGTGACGTCCGTGATGGTGACGTCGGCGTCGCCGATCTGCCGACGCAACCACGCCAGTGTGTGTCCGTGGGCCGTGTCGGACGCCACGACGAGGAAGTCGTTCTCTCCGCGCTTGGTCACGGTGAGGTCGGCCTCGATGCCACCGTCCGGCCCGAGCCACTGCGTGTAGGTGATCCGATCGACCTCGTCGTCGACGTGCCCGGCGCTCACCCGCTCGAGGACAGCGCCCGCGTCGGCACCGCCTACCTCGAACGTCGCCATGAACGACATGTCGATGAGTCCGACGGCCTCGCGCACGGCACGGTGCTCGGCCTCCCAGGCGTCGAACCAGGGCTGGCGGCCCCAGGACGGGGTGACGTGCGGCGTCTGTCCGTCACCGGCATACCAATCGGCGCTCTCCCAGCCGGAGACGTCCCGGAGGTACGCGCCGGCGGCGACCATCTCGCTGTGGACCGGCGAGACGAACGCTCCACGGCCGGTGACGAGTTCGATGCCGGGGGTGTGCGCGGCATACGTCTTGCCGAGTACCTCGGTCACGCGGTCGCGGCGGTAGTCGCGCTGCAGCTGGTGCGGCATGAACCGCGCGACGTCGATGCCAGTGACGTCGACATCAGGTCGACCGGACGAAATCCATTGTGCGACAACGCGTCCGAGCCCGCCGCTGCTGAGGATGCCGACGGAGTTGAGGCCGGCAGCGACGAAGTAGCCCTGGAGGTTGGGCGCCTCACCGACGGCCGGCAGCCGGTCCGGCGTGAACGACTCCGGGCCGCAGAAGAAGGTCCGCACACCGGCCTCGAGAGTGATCGGCACCCGCGACATGGCGGCCTCGAGCGCCGGCGCCATGCGCTCCCAGTCCGGAGGGATCGTGCCGAACGAGAAGTCGTCGGGGATGCCATCGAGGTTCCACGCGGCGGCCTCCGGCTCGAAGAGGCCGACCATCATGCCGCCGCCCTCCTCGCGGTAGTAGCCGTAGTTCGCGGGGTCCTCGAAGACGGGGCCGTTCGGGTCGAGCCCCTCGATCGTGTCGGTGATGAGGTAGTAGTGTTCGGCCGCTTGGTTGGGGATGACGACGCCGTGCCGCTCCCCCAACTGGCGTGCCCACATGCCAGTGCAGTTGACGACGACCTCGCACTCGATGTCGCCGGCACTCGTGCGCAGGCCGGTGACGCGGGGCAGGGCGCCGTCCGGGCGAGTGATGACGTCGCCTGCCGTGACGCCCTCGACGATCCGGACGCCTCGGGTGCGCGCTCCACGGGCGAGGGACATCGTGAGGTCGACCGGGTTGACGCGACCGTCCCCCGGGACGTGGAAGCCGGCGATGAGCCCGTCCATCGTCGCGTGGGGGAAGAGGTCGGCCATCTCGGCGACGCCGATCTCCTCGACGTCGAGCCCCAGGCGGCGTTGGAACGCCGCGACCCGGCGATACTCCTCGAGGCGGTCGGTGTCCCCCACGGCCTCGACAAGCCCGACGGGACGGAAGCCGGTCGACAACCCGGTCTCGGCCTCGAGCCGCGCGAAGAGGTCACGTGAGTAGAGCCGGATGCCGGTCAGCGTCTCGCTCGTCGTGCCGAAGCAGGTCATCAGGCCGGCGGCGTGCCAGGTCGTGCCGCTCGTGAGCCGGTCGCGCTCGAGGAGCACGACGTCGGTCACTCCCTCATGGGCGAGGTGGTACGCGATCGAGGTGCCGATGACCCCGCCGCCGATGATGACGACACGGGCCCGATCCGGGAGCTGCTGCGCTGCACTCACACGCGGAGGCTACCCACGCCCCGGTCCCCTTTTACGGGGCACCCGTAAACAGGTCCCGAGCAAGGGAACAGTTCCCTTGCTCGGGACGCGTTGAGCGGGTGCCCCGTAAAAGGTGAGGCGGGTGAGGCAGGGGGCCGTCAGGATCTGAGCTCAGGAGGCCGGTGGGACGAGCACCTCGGGAGCGAGCGAGTTGCCCGCGGCGATCCACCCGCAGCTGCTCGGCGCGGTCCGACCTGCGAAGCGCTCATTCAGCCAGGCGATGCCCACGGGTGCCCACGTCGCCGTCGCGACGGTGTGGCTGAGCAGGTCGTACTGCGTGTACGAGACCTTCGAGTTGCCGGTGGCGCAGCACTGCCGCAACAGCGAACGCACATCGCCCGCGACCATGACACCGTCACCGCCGCCGATCCCGGCCTTGGGCAGGGTTCCTTCGGTGAATCCACCGACACCCTGTGCGACGTACAGCGGGATCGTCGGTGTGGCCTGCTGTCCGAGGTTGACCTGGTTGGCGAACTCGACGTACTCCGGGATGGAGTTCGGGTTGGCGTACGCCGGCTTGAGGATCTGCTGGTACGTCAGGCCGGGGTACTGGCCCAGGACGTTGACGATGGAGGCGTCCTGCATCTTGTCCACGAGACTCGCACCATAGGAGTTCGTGTACTTCTTGATGTCGAAGTCGTAGGCGCGGGCGAGTCCGGTGAGGGCCAAGGGGGCGATACCGGCCCACACGAGGCTGCCGCTGACGTACTTGAGGTTGGTCGACGGCTTGACGAGCAGACCGCCGGAGGCCGCACCAACAAGCCTGGCGTTGACCTCGGGGGCGTAGCTCGGGGCGAGGGCTGCTGCCCAGTTCGTCGCGATGGCGCCACCGGAGTAACCGAGCATCCCGAATCGCGTGGAGGAGGTCAGACCGGTAGCACTCGACCGGGTGGCTGCCCGGATCGAGTCCAGCGTCATGCGCCCGTACTCGGGCCCAAGCCCGGCGGCGAAGTTCGCCGTCGGGCCCTGGGTGTCCGCGACGACGACGGTGTAGCCCGCGAGCAGCAAGGGCTTGACGAAGAGCGCCTCCGCGGTGTTGATGACGCCACCGAGCGAGACGTTGCCGGCGATGGACCGCGACGGCGAGTCCTCGGGGTTGAGCGAGTCGTAGAACGAGTTGTAGGCCACCGCCCGTGAGGGGTCGACACCCGTGAGCGGCTTGAGGATGCTCGTCACGTTGGCCACTGCCTCACCGCGGGCGTTGGTGGAGCGGTAGAGGAGCTGCACCGCCGGCACCGGCGTCGGCAGGCCCGAGACGCTGTACGTCATCGTGCGCGTTGCCAGCACGGTGCCCGGCGCCAGCGACGCCAGCGGTGTCGATCCCGAGTATGTGTAGAACGGGTCCGTCGACGTCGCAGCCGCGCCCCACCCGACCCGGTCAGACTCAGGGATGCTGCAAGGAATGCTGCCGCCGTGACCGCAACACCGGCACGGGGAAAAGCGCGACTCAACATACGAGGGACTCCTTCGTCTCCAGAGGTGAGGGGCAGCCACCGGTACGAACGCGCCGCCTGCTACCGCCGAGTAGGTTAGGGCCTACCCACCCCGGAGGTCCGGGTCAACGTGATGGTTCACCCCGTGGGCCGAACCGGCGTCATCAGGAGTATGTGCGGAAGCCGCGCCCCGTCTTGCGCCCCAGGTAGCCCGCCGTCACGAGGTGCTCGAGCAGCGGCGCGGGAGCAAACCCGGGCTCGCGGAACTCGAGGTAGAGCTCCCGCTGGATGGCCAGCGCCACGTCGAGCCCGACCACATCGAGCAGCTCGAACGGACCCATCGGCAGGCCACAGCCCGTCTTCATGGCCGTGTCGATGTCGTCGGCCGTGGCGTAGTTCGCCGACAGCATCTTCACCGCGTCGTTGAGGTACGGGAAGAGCAGCGCGTTGACGATGAAGCCCGAGCGGTCGCCACACGTCACGGCCTGCTTCTCGATGCGGCCGCAGAGGTCCTGGACCGTGGCGACGACGTCGGGTGCGGTCGAGATGGTGTGGACGACCTCGACCAGACGCATGACCGCGGCCGGGTTGAAGAAGTGCATGCCGATGACGTCGGCCGGACGACCGGTCACCGAGGCAATGTCGACGACGGGGAGGCTCGAGGTCGTCGTCGCGAGAATGGCACCCGGGCGGCAGATCTCGTCAAGGTTCTCGAAGAGGGCCTGCTTCACGGCGAGGTCCTCAACGACCGCCTCGACGACGAGGTCCACCTTCGCGAGGACGTCGAGGGACGTCGACCCCGTGAGCCGACCCACGGCCGCATCGCGGTCCGCCGCCTCGAGCTTGCCGCGCTGGACGGCCTTCTCGAGCGACTTCTCGACGCCGGCGCGGACGCCGTCAACCTTGGCCTGGCTGCGGGTCACGTAGGTGACGTCGAAGCCCGCCTTGGCGAACACCTCGACGATCCCGGTCGCCATCGTCCCGGAGCCGACGACACCGACGGTGCGCACCTCGCGCACGGCTACCCCGGACTCCCCCGCGGTCCCCGGCGTCAGCGCGTCGGCGACGACCTCGGGACTGGACGGGCCGGCATACGTATAGAAACCACGGCCGCTCTTGCGGCCCTTGAGACCCGCGCTCACCATCTGCTTGATGATCGGGCTCGGCGCGTGGAGACGGTCGCGCCCCTGCTTGTACATCGTGTCGAGGATCTCGTATGCCGTGTCGAGACCGATGAGGTCCATGAGCGCGAGCGGGCCCATCGGGTAGCCGCAGCCGAGCTTCATCGCGGCGTCGATATCCTCACGGGTCGCGTAGCGCGACTCGTACATCGACACGGCGTGGTTGAGGTAGCCGAAGAGCAGCGCGTTGGCGATGAACCCGGCCTTGTCACCGACGACGACGGGCTTCTTGTCGAGCCGCTCCGCGAGCGCCTTGACATCCTCGAAGACGCCGTCCTCGGTGACGACGGTCTTGATGACCTCGACGAACTGGAGCACCGGCGCCGGGTTGAAGAAGTGCATGCCGACGACGCGCTTGGGGTTGCTCGTCGCAACCGCGATCTCGGTGACGGGGAGCGAGGACGTGTTCGTTGCGAGGATGGCGTCGGGCGCGACGACCTTGTCGAGGTGGCCGAGGATGTCCTTCTTGAGCTCGAGGTGCTCGGGGACGGCCTCGACGACGAGCTCGCACTCGGCCATGTCGTCGTATGACGTCGTGTAGGTCACGTGGCCGTGCAGGGCGTCGTAGGCCTCCTGCGTGATCTTGCCGCGGTCGAGCGCTCGACCGGTCGACTTGGTCAGGAAGCCGCGACCGCGCTCGACACCCTCGTCGTTGACCTCCATGGCGACGACGTCGACGCCGTTGCGGGCGAAGACCTCGACGATGCCGGCGCCCATCGTGCCGAGACCGACCACACCAACCCTGCTGAACTCACGAGACATGCTCGTGAGTGTGGCAGACCACAGTGGTCGCCTGCTCTCGCGGGTGACCCATCACTCGAACACAACGACGCCGGTATGCCGGGTGCGCCCCTCCCACACCCGGCTCACCGACCGGCCCGGCCACTTCTTGCGCTGCTGGGACGCGCGTACGCGTCCCAGCAGCGCAATGAGTCGAGCGTGGTTCCACTTCTTGCGCTGGTGGGACACGCGTACGTGTCCCACCAGCGCAAGAAGTCGGGGTCAGGCGTAGGTGAGGAAGCCCTTGCCGGTCTTGCGACCGAGCTCGCCCTTCTCGACGAGCTGGACCAGGGTCTCGGCCGGGGTCCAGCCCTCGTGGCCGAACTCCTGGACGAGCTCACGCTGGATGGCGAGCGACACGTCGAGGCCGACGACGTCGAGCAGGGCGAACGGTCCCATCGGGTAGCCGTAGGTCGAGGTGACGGCCTCGTCGACCTGCTCGACCGTGGCCCTGCCCGACTCGACGAGCTTCACGGCGTCGTTGAGGTAGGGGAAGAGCAGCGCGTTGACGATGAAGCCGGAGCGGTCGGAGCAGCTGACGGCCACCTTGCCGGTCCGGTCGCACAGGTCCTTGACCGTGGCGAGCACGTCGGCAGCAGTGCCGTTCTCACCTGTCGTGCGGACGATCTCGACGAGCTTCATGACCGTCGCCGGGTTGAAGAAGTGCATGCCGACGACGTCCTGCGGTCGGCCGGTCTCGGCAGCGAGATCGGTGATCGGCATGGAGCTCGTCGTGGTCGCGAGGATCGCGCCGGCCTTGGTGATGCGGTCGAGGTCGCGGAAGAGCTGCTTCTTGAGCTCGAGGTCCTCGGCGATGGCCTCGACGACGAGGTCCACGTCGGCGAGCGCCTCGCGCTCGGTCGCGCCGGCGATGCGGGCGAGCGTCGCGTCGGCGTCCTCCTGGGTGGCGCGGCCCTTGTCGATGGCGCGTGCGAAGTTCTTGGTGACGAGTGCCGAGACGCCGTCGACCTTCTCCTGCGAGCGGCCGATGACCACGACGTCGAAGCCGTTCTTGGCGAAGACCTCGACGATGCCCGAGGCCATCGTGCCGGTGCCGACGACGCCCACGGTCGCGACCGGGCGCAGCGCCACGTCCTCGGTGCCCTTGGCGTCCGTGTCCTCGGTGCTGTCGAACTCGCGCAGGATCGGGCGCGGCTCGTGCAGCGGGTCGCCGGTGGCCGCGAACTGCGTCTCGAGGGCCGAGATGACGGCGTCGACACCCTTGGCGTCGATCACCGCGAGGGGGCCCTGGGGCAGGCCACAGCCGAAGCGCATGCCATTGTCGATGTCCTCGCGAGAGGCGTATCCCTCCTCGTGCATGCGTGCCGCGTGGTTGAGGTACGGCAGGACGAGGCTGTCCGCGATCTGGGCAGGCGAGGAGTTCTCAGTCATGGCGACGAGTGTTCCGGCTTCCGTTACTCCTGAGTAGGCCTTCGGGGCGTGATGGTCCCCACGCAGTGACGATGGCCACGCCACCCGCCCCCGTTAGGGTGTCCCGGTGCGAGTGGTGATTGCGAAGTGCAGCGTCGACTACGACGGTCGGCTCACGGCCCATCTCCCCCTGGCGACCCGCCTGCTCATGGTCAAGGCGGACGGCTCGGTCCTCATCCACTCCGACGGCGGGTCCTACAAACCGCTCAACTGGATGTCACCGCCGTGCGCCATGGCCGAGGTCGACCCCGAAGAGGCCGAGGCCGACGAGGGCGTCACCGCCGTGTGGGTCGTCCAGCACGCCAAGTCCGAGGACCGGCTCCGGGTGAAGCTCCACGAGATCCACAGCGACACGAGCCACGACCTCGGTGTCGACCCCGGACTCGTCAAGGACGGTGTCGAGGCGCACCTCCAGAAGCTCCTCGCCGAGCACATCACCACCCTCGGCGACGGCTGGACGCTCACCCGCCGCGAATACATGACGCCCATCGGCCCGGTCGACATCCTCTGCAAGGACGCGTCGGGTGCGACGGTTGCCGTCGAGATCAAGCGACGCGGCGAGATCGACGGCGTCGAGCAGCTCACCCGCTACCTCGAGCTCATGAACCGCGACCCCCACCTCGCCCCGGTGACGGGCATCTTCGCCGCGCAGCAGATCAAGCCGCAGGCGCGCACGCTCGCCGAGGACCGCGGCATACGCTGCGTCGTTCTCGACTACGACGAGCTCAAGGGCATCGACAACAGCGAACACCGCCTGTTCTGACGGGCGCTCGATCCGTCACACAACCGAGCGGTCGGCACTCCCCGGCCAGCACACGACAGTGACGTCGTCCGCGTCGATGCTGATCTCCGCGACGGCGCAGTTGGGCAGGAACCGCTGTGCCGCGAGGTCATTGCGCACGTTGCGCCCCATCCGCGGGATCGCGAACGACATGACACCGCCATGGCTGAAGACGAGAATCGTCTCGCCCCGGTGCTGGTCGGAGATCTCCTCGAGCGCACCCCGGTAGCGCGTCAGGACGTCGGCCCCGCTCTCACCGCCGGGGATGAAGGTGCCGAGGTGGCCGGCCTTCCACGCCTCGAAGACGCCAAGCAGTTCGGGGTCGTCGTGGTCGCGTCCGGCCAGCGCACCGACGGAGAACTCCTCGAGCCCGTCGATGACGCGGGACTCGACTCCCAGGGCCTCGGCGGCGATGGTCCCCGACTCGACAGCGCGCTGCAGGCTGCTCGTGTAGACCGCTGCGACATTGCGTGAGCGCAGCGTCGTCGCGAGCTCGCTCACCTGCGCCCTGCCCTTGTCGGTGAGCCAACCACCGTCGTCGGACAGCACCTTGGCGTGCGGGTAGTCCGCGTCGCCGTGCCGGGCCACGAGCAGGATTGCGGGACAGAACAGATCGCTCACTCCCCCACCTTGGCACGTGGTCCTGACGGTCCGCAGGTATGCCGGCCGCTCGCCTCCCGTCCCCAACTCGCCAATTCCTCCCCTCCGGCACACGACAAACCGGTCGACACCCCGCTGGCGCGACTGGTTGGCTGGCGGACGTGACCGACGACCTCGACTTCGCCACCCTCGACCTCGACGACGAGAGCCCCGAGGCGCGCGCCCGGGTCCGCGGGTGGGTGGAAGCGATGCACCGGTCCTTCCACCTGTCGAGCCCGACCGAGGAGCACCTCGAGAAGTGGGCCGCCGTTCAACGCCTCGACCACGCCGTCCAGCGTGGCGCGTGGGAGCGTCCTGCGCTTCCCCTGGCCAGCCCGATCCCCGTCGCGACCTTCGGGTACTTCGACAAGGTGCTCAACACAGGCTCTTCGATGCTGCCCGTGCGGATGATCTCGGACGTCACCGTCTCCCCCACCCACCGCCGTCGCGGACTGATGCGTCGCCTCATGACCGACCATCTCGACGAAGCCGTGCGCGACGGACTCCCGATTGCGGTGCTCACGGCCTCCGAGGGCGCGATCTACCAGCGCTTCGGGTTCGGCGTCGCGACGACGGAGCAGTCAGTTCGCATCGACACCTCCGCGAAGTTCCGCCTGCGCCGGCCCGTCGACGACGGCGGACGGATCGTCCTCCTCGAGGTGGGCGAGGCCTGGGAACTGGTGCGGACGGCATACGGGAAGTTCCACGAGGCGACCAGAGGCAGCCTGGAGCGACCGGCGTTCTATGAGACGTGGCTGCGTGGCTACGACTGGGATGAGCAGAGCGAGGACCGCGCGCAGCGCCTCGCCGTGCGGCTCGATGCGGACGGCGAGCCCGACGGGTTCGTCGCCTGGAAGGTCAAGGGGGTCAAGGATGCCTTCGAGGTGCAGGTTGCAGACCTCATCGGCGTGACACCCGAGGCGCGAATCGCGTTGTGGCAGTTCGTCGCCGACATCGACCTCGCCACAGCCGCCGTCGCCCGCACGCCAAACCTTGATCCCCTGCCGTTGGCTCTCGTGGATCACCGCGTCGTGCAGGTCACCGGGCGCCCGGATCACGTGTGGGTTCGCATCCTCGACGTCCCGGCCGCGCTGTCGGCCCGGCCTTGGTTTGCCGACGACGTCCTTCTCGTCCGCGTCCACGACCCACTCGGCCACGCCGACGGCACGTTCGAGATCGCGGCAGCCGACTGACGCGCGGAGGTGACCACAGCCGATGACGCAGACACGGCCGACGTGGAGCTGGACGTCGAGACGCTCGGGTCGCTCTACCTCGGCGGGACCGCGGTCGGCGATCTCGTCGACGCCGGCCGCATCACCGGCTCGGCCGACTCACTCGCCCGCTTCTCAGCGCTCACCGACGGCGGCCCCACGCCTCGCTGCGCCACCCACTTCTGACCCGTCCGCTAGCGACTCAACCTTCCCGCCCGAAGGGGCTTTCTCTCACTTCGCTTGGTCACGGCGATCAAGCGAAGTGAGAAGAACCCACTTCCGGCGGGAAAGTTGGGACAGACGGTCAGCCGGGGGCGACGTCAGGCGGGGGCGGCGGCGGTCAGGCGGGAGTCGCGGATGACGTCGACGAAGCGGCCCATGATGTCGTTGAGCCCGAAGTCCTTGGGGGTGAACACCTCGGCCACGCCGATCGACTTGAGTTTCGCCGCGTCGGACTCGGGGATGATTCCACCGACGATGACCGGGATGTCGCCGGCGCCGGCCTCCTTCAGCCGCTCGAGGACCTCGGGCACGAGCTCCATGTGCGAGCCCGACAGGATCGAGATGCCGACGAGGTGGACGTCCTCGGAGACCGCCGCAGCGACGATCTGCTCGGGCGTCAGTCGGATGCCCTGGTAGATCACCTCGAAGCCGGCGTCGCGAGCGCGCACCGCGATCTGCTCGGCGCCGTTGGAGTGTCCGTCGAGGCCGGGCTTGCCGACGAGGACGCGCAGCTTCTCGCCGAGTTCGTCGCCCAGCTCGGCCACGCGCGTGCGCACGGCGGACAGCTCGGCACCGGCAGCGCCACCCGTGAGGCCCACCGAACCCGTGACACCGGTCGGCGCACGGAACTCACCGAACACCTCACGCAGGGCCTGGGCCCACTCCCCCGTCGTCACCTCGGCGCGAGCACACTCGAGCGAGGCCTCCATGAGGTTCTCATCGGTCGTCGCGACCTCGCGCAGGCGAGCCAGAGCCGCTGCCGCACGGTCGCGCCGCTCCGGGTCGGCGTCACGGTTTTCGCGCCACTCGCGCACGGCAGCGGCCGCAGCCGCTTCCACACCGGGGTCGACGGTCTGGATGGCCGTGTCGAGGTCGGCGGTGAGCGGGTTGGGCTCGGTCGTCTCGAACTTGTTGACGCCGACGATGATGTCCTCGCCCGCCTCGATCCGCTGACGGCGCAGGGCGTGCGACGCGACGAGCGCCGACTTCATGTAACCGCTCTCGACCGCGGCGACAGCGCCACCGAGGGACTGGACACGGTCGATCTCGGCCTTGGCGCCGGCGACGAGCTCGGCGACCTTGGCCTCGACCACGGTCGAGCCGGCGAAGAGGTCGTCGTACTCCAGCAGGTCCGACTCGAACGCGAGCACCTGCTGCATGCGCAGCGACCACTGCTGGTCCCACGGACGCGGTAGGCCGAGCGCCTCGTTCCACGCCGGCAGCTGCACGGCGCGCGCGCGAGCGTCCTTGGACAGCGTGACGGCGAGCATCTCGAGGACGATGCGCTGGACGTTGTTCTCGGGCTGGGCCTCGGTCAGGCCGAGCGAGTTGACCTGGACGCCGTAGCGGAAGCGCCGCTGCTTGGCGTCCGTGACGCCGTAGCGCTCACGGGTCAACTCGTCCCACAGCTCGACGAAGGCGCGCATCTTGCACATCTCCTCGACGAACCGGACACCGGCGTTGACGAAGAACGAGATGCGGGCGACGACCTCGCCGAAGCGCTCCTCGGGCACCTGCCCGGCGTCGCGCACGGCGTCGAGCACGGCGATCGCCGTGGACATCGCGTAGGCGATCTCCTGCACGGGCGTCGCGCCGGCCTCCTGCAGGTGGTAGCTGCAGATGTTGATCGGGTTCCACTTGGGGATGTCGGCGACGGTGTAGCTCACCATGTCGGTGATGAGCCGCAGGGAGGGTGCCGGAGCGAAGACGTAGGTCCCGCGCGACAGGTACTCCTTGATGATGTCGTTCTGCGTCGTGCCCGCGAGCGCACGGACGACCTCGGCCGGGTCCTCGCCAGCGGCCTGCGCCTGCTCCTCGGCCGCGACCTGGTACATCGCGAGCAGCCACATGGCCGTCGCGTTGATCGTCATCGAGGTGTTCATCTGCCCGAGCGGGATCTGGTCGAACAGCGCGCGCATGTCACCGATGTGCGAGATCGGGACGCCCACCTTGCCGACCTCACCGCGCGCGAGGACGTGGTCGGGGTCGTAGCCCGTCTGGGTGGGCAGGTCGAAGGCCACGGACAGGCCCGTCTGGCCCTTGTCGAGGTTGCGCCGGTAGAGCGCGTTCGACGCAGCGGCACTGGAGTGGCCGGCATACGTGCGCATCACCCACGGGCGGTCGCGCTCCGGACGGGAGGGAGCGGCGGCGGACGAGGTTGCCGGTGCGGCAGAACGGTCTTCGGGCATGGGTTCAACGCTACGCGGCGCCCACCAGCGCAAACAGGTACTCAGGCGGTGAGAGTGCTCACGCAGCAGCGGCCCGGCGTGCCGGCGAGATGAGGTCGATCAGCCGCTCCACGGGCCCTCGCCCGATCCAGCGCGCCCACGCCCACGCGGTGACGATGCTCATGACGATGAAGCCGCCGAACACCAGCCAGCCACCCTCCGGGAATCGCGGGATGACGGGCACGAGCAGCGCCACGTGAGCGACGTATAGCGACAGGGCTACCTGCCCCACGAGAGCCAGCGCGCCCAGCACGGGCCGACCGGAATCGCGTCGCCTCCCAGCGATGTCGGCCGACATGACCAGCCCGTATGCCGCGAGCGCCAGTCCGTTCTCCTGCGCCTGATCGGTGAAGTCACCGGAGAAGACGACCGGGTGCCCCACCAGTTCGGCGGCGAAGCTCGCCCACAGCAGGGCCACACCACCCATGAGGCACCACCACGTGGTCCGCTCGTCATCCAGGCCGCGCCGTGCCAGCACGGCACCGATGAGGAAGAGCGGCAGCAAGGTGAGGACCCGGTAGTGCGTGGTGGTCACGAGCCACTGGACGAGTGGATTCGCCGCCCACTCCGCGGTCGTGGCGGCACCACCGGCGACTCCTCCAGCCGCAGCCGTCACCCCCTCGATGACGTACGGCCCGGCCACGAACAGCACGGCTGCGATGCCGAGAAGCCATCGGCTCTCGAGGACGAGCAAGGGAGTCCCGACGATGACCAGGAGACCGAGGATGTGCAGGATCACGGCCACCCAGTGATCGAGCTGCTCGAGGCCGACACCCAGCAGGATGAGCGCGGCTCCGCGGACCAGTGCCCGACCCACGCCACGCAAGGCCGTCCCCCGCGGGAAGACCAAGCCCGCCGCGACGCCCATGACGAGGGCGAACAGCGGGGAGGCGAGGTCGTTGACCTGAAGCAGCACGAACGTGGCCGTCTCCGAGAGCCGCGAGCTGATGAACGGCAGGGCGTGCGCGACGACCATCGCGACGACGGCCAGCCCACGCGCCGCGTCCAGACCGACGATCCGGCGGGGCGCGACGACCGTCGAGGCGGCGTCCGTTGCGGCTGCTGTCACAGGAGACAGCGTGACAGGTCAGCCGACGGCGGAGGTGACGTTGGGGTCGCTGGGCCCGACGACGTGCGCGAGGCGGGCCCGGCGCAGCAGCCGATGCGTGCGCGGGTCGGCGTCGACGATGCAGAACGCCCGCGACCCGCGACGTGCCCGACGGAGGCACTCGACGATGACACCGAAGCCCGTGGCGTCCCCGATCTCGCACTCGGCGAGGTCGAGGAGGAGGTCGTCGTGGCCGTCATCGACGATGCGGTGAAGCACCATCCGCAGGTCCGGCACTGAGTGGAAGTCGAGACGCCCGCGGAGCGCGACGTGATGGCCGGACGAGTCACGGTGCTCGTCCAGCGTGACGATCGTGTGTCGACGGTGATCCACGGTCGCCTCCTTCCGTTGGCGACCATTGAACGTGATGCACCCCACAGACCGGGCATGCTCCGGGTAAAGAATCGGCAAAGGTGTCTGGCAGGCTCGGTCCATGGTCAACCTCACCCGCATCTACACCCGCACCGGAGACGACGGCACCACCGGCCTCGGCGACTTCAGCCGCACGAGCAAGACCGACCCTCGCCTGGCGGCCTACGCGGACGTCAACGAGGCCAACGCCGTCATCGGTGTCGTCCTCGCGACCGGTGAGCTGACCGACGACGTCCGCGCCATCCTCGGGCGCGTCCAGAACGACCTGTTCGACGTCGGCGCCGACCTGTCCACCCCCCTGCTCGAGAACCCCGAGTACCCGCCCCTGCGCGTCCAGCAGGAGTGGATCGACGAGCTCGAGTGCGACTGCGACACCCAGAACGCCAAGCTCGAGAAGCTCCGCTCGTTCATCCTCCCGGGCGGCACCGTCGCCGCCGCCCACCTGCACCAGGCGACCACCGTCGTCCGTCGCGCCGAACGCACGACCTGGGCCGCGATCGAGACCCACGGAACGGACATGGGCACGACGAAGGGTGAGGGCGGGGTCAACCCCAGCGCCGCGGCATACCTCAATCGTCTGTCGGATCTGCTCTTCATCCTCGCGCGGGTCGCCAACCTCGACGCAGGTGGTGACGTCCTCTGGAAGCCCGGGGGCGGGCGCGCCGAGGCTCCAGCCAAGAAGGGCCGAGCCACCCGGCCGGACGACCCGGCGACCGACGACGACTGAACGCCGCCCTCAGGCGACGTTGACGTTGAAGCCGGGCGGCGAGCTCTCGAGCCACGCCCGCAACGACGTGTATGCCGCAGGGCTCATCGCGAGTTCGTAGTCTCCCGACCGCGACCGACCACTCACGCACACTGCGTCCCCGGGCAAACCCGGCACCGCCTCGTCGAGCCGACGGGGGGCCCCGAAGTCGAGGTCGTGCCGGAGCCACGAGTGGTCGGGACGGAACGAGGGACCGACGACCGAGAACCAGTCGAGTCGATCCCCCGCGATGCGCGCCAGGCCGAGCCGCCAGCGGCGGTCACCCGTGTTGATCGCGCAGATCATGAGCGGCTGTCCGCCCGAGATCCACCGGCGGCGCAGCCACACGAACACGATGCTGGCCACCACAAGCGCGAGCGCCACCACGAGCACGAGCTCAATGGTGGCGATCGGCGTCATGACATGCTCCGCCGTGGACTCAGTTGCCCAGACCGGAGGCGTCGACGGCCTCCGCGAGGATCGTCACGCGGTCGTGGTCGACCGAGAGGAAGCCACCGTCGATGGTGGCGGTGCGTACGCCGCCCTCACCGTGGATCTTGATCTCACCCTCGACGAGAACGCCGAGAAGGGGCGTGTGGCCCGGCAGGATGCCGAGTTCCCCATCGATGGAGCGGGCACTCACCTGGCTCGCCTCGCCCTCCCAGACCTTGCGGTCCGCGGCGACGAGTTCGACCTGCAGCTGGCTCACGTGTTCCTCCGGGAAGTGGTGTGGGTGTGAAGTCTAGCGGCGCTGGCTGGGAACACCTGCGCCGTATGACGCAGGGCCGATACCGCTCGCGGCATCGGCCCTGCGATCAACGGTTGTTGCTCAGAGGCTCTTCTGGATCTCAGCGTTCTGACGCTCGACGTCGTCGAGGCCACCACACATGAAGAACGCCTGCTCGGGGAAGTGGTCGTACTCACCATCGGCGATCTTCGTGAACGCCTCGATCGTGTCGACCAGCGGAACCGTCGAACCCTCGATGCCGGTGAACTGCTTGGCAACGTAGGTGTTCTGCGACAGGAAGCGCTGGATGCGACGGGCGCGGTTGACGAGGATCTTGTCCTCTTCGGAGAGCTCGTCGATACCGAGGATCGCGATGATGTCCTGCAGCTCCTTGTTGCGCTGGAGGATCTGCTTGACGCGCACCGCGGTGTTGTAGTGGTCCTCGCTGATGTAGCGACGGTCGAGGATGCGCGACGTCGAGGTCAGCGGGTCCACGGCCGGGTAGATACCGAGCGAGGCAATCTCTCGCGAGAGCTCGGTCGTCGCGTCGAGGTGCGCGAACGTCGTGGCCGGGGCCGGGTCGGTGTAGTCGTCGGCCGGCACGTAGATCGCCTGCATGGAGGTGATCGAGTGACCACGCGTCGAGGTGATGCGCTCCTGGAGCACACCCATCTCGTCGGCGAGGGTGGGCTGGTAACCCACGGCGGACGGCATGCGGCCGAGGAGGGTGGAGACCTCGGAACCGGCCTGCGTGAAGCGGAAGATGTTGTCGATGAAGAGGAGCACGTCCTGCTTCTGGACGTCGCGGAAGTACTCGGCCATGGTGAGGGCCGAGAGGGCGACACGCAGACGCGTGCCCGGCGGCTCGTCCATCTGGCCGAACACGAGGGCGGTCTGGCCGAGAACGCCGGCCTCCTCCATCTCCGCCATGAGGTCGTTGCCCTCACGGGTGCGCTCACCGACACCGGCGAACGTCGAGACACCACCGTGGTCGCGGGCGACGCGGGCGATCATCTCCTGGATGAGAACGGTCTTGCCGACACCGGCACCACCGAAGAGGCCGATCTTGCCACCCTGCACGTAAGGCGTGAGGAGGTCGATGACCTTGATGCCGGTCTCGAACATCTCGGTCTTGGACTCGAGCTGGTCGAACGACGGCGCCTTGCGGTGGATGCCCCAGCGCTCGGTGACCTCGAGGGTCTCGCCCTCGGGCAGGTCGAGGACGTCACCGGTGGCGTTGAAGACGTGACCCAGGGTCGCGTCGCCGACGGGAACGGTGATCGGGCCGCCGGTGTCCTGCACCTTGGCGCCGCGGACGAGACCGTCGGTCGGCTGGAGCGAGATGGCGCGGACCATGTTGTCGCCGACGTGCTGGGCGACCTCGAGGTTGAGGTTCTTGACCTCGCCGCCGAGCTCAACCGACGTGGTGAGCAGGTTGTACTGCTCCGGCATCGCGTCCGCGGGGAACTCGATGTCGACGACCGGGCCGATGATGCGCGAGATCCGGCCGATGCCGCCGGGCTCAGGTGCGACGTACGCAGTCTTCTCACTGACAGTGGCAGTCATGGGGTTCTCTCTCACTTGCTCTCGGCCAGGGCGCTGGCGCCACCGACGATTTCGCTGATCTCTTGGGTGATCTCTGCCTGACGGGCCTGGTTGGCCAGTCGGGTGTACTTCTTGACGAGCTCCTCGGCGTTGTCCGTGGCCGACTTCATCGCGCGCTGGCGGGCGGCGAGCTCGGACGCCGCGGCCTGCAGCATGGCGTTGAACAGGCGCGAGTTGACGTACTTCGGCAGGAGCGCGTCGAGGACTTCCTCGACGGTCGGCTCGAACTCGTACAGAGGGAAGAGGTCCCCTTCGGCAGGAGCCTCGGTCCCCTCGACGACCTCGAGCGGCAGCAGGCGGATGACTTCGGGCTCCTGCGTCACCATCGACACGAAGCGGGTGTAGACGATGTGGACCTCGTCCACGCCGCCCTCCTCCTCGGTGTCCTTGAGGAAGTCGTCGACGAGCCGCACACCGATCTCGCGGGCGCGCTCGAAGGCGGGCTTCTCGGAGTCGCCGGTCCACTCGGCGGCGAACTCACGGTCGCGGAAGGTGTAGTAGCCGACGGCCTTGCGTCCCAGAAGATAGGAAACCGGCTCCTTGCCCTCGTCACGCAGTCGCGCGATGAGGCGCTCGGACTCCTTGAGCACCGACGAGGCGTAGGCGCCGGCCAGACCGCGGTCGGACGTGATGATGACGACCGCCGCGCGGGTCACCTTGTCCTTCTCGGTCGTGAGGACGTGCTCCTCGTTGGAGAAGGTCGCGACGGCCGAGACGGCGCGCGTGATGGCGCGGGCGTAGGGCGTCGACTCGCGCACGGCCTGCTGGGCCTTGACGACGCGAGCCGCGGCCATGAGCTCCATGGCCCGCGTGATCTTCTTCGTCGAGCTGACGGCCCGGATGCGCTGCCGGTATTCCCGGATCTGCGCTCCCATAGGTTTCCGCCTTCCTTGGTGTCTGGTGCTGCGTTGCCAACAAAACTTCGGGTATGCCGCGTGGTCGCCTTCGCGACCGGCTGCCCCGCCGCCGGATGGTCACCGAGGTGACCACCCGGCATGCGGGTCAGCGCTTCTGCTTGACGATCTGCTCCTGGGCCGAGTCCAGAGCGTCGTCGCCGCTCTCGGTCTCGTCGCCGACCGGGACGTTCTCCTTGTTGGAGGGCTCGAAGCCCTTCTTGAAGGAGTCGATCTCGGCCTTGAGGGCCTCTTCGGTCGAGTCCTCGAACTTGCCCGTCTCACGGATGGCGGCGAGGAGGTCGGCCTTGCTGCGACGCAGGTGGCCGAGGAACTCGGACTCGAAGCGACGGATGTCCTCGACCTCGATGTCGTCGAGCTGACCGGTGGTCCCGGCCCACACGGAGACGACCTGCTCCTCGACGGGGAACGGCGCCGACTGCGACTGCTTGAGGAGCTCGACGAGGCGAGCACCCTTGGCGAGCTGCGCCTTGGACGCGGCGTCGAGGTCGGAGGCGAACATCGCGAAGGCCTCGAGCGCGCGGAACTGGGCGAGGTCGAGCTTCAGACGACCGGAGACCGACTTCATGGCCTTGGTCTGTGCCGCACCACCGACTCGGGAGACCGAGACACCCACATCGACCGCGGGGCGGACGTTGGAGTTGAACAGGTCGGCCTGCAGGTAGATCTGGCCGTCGGTGATGGAGATGACGTTGGTCGGGATGTACGCCGAGACGTCACCGGCCTTCGTCTCGATGATGGGGAGGCCGGTCATCGAGCCCGCACCGAGCTCGTCGTTGAGCTTGGCGCAACGCTCGAGCAGACGGGAGTGCAGGTAGAAGACGTCGCCCGGGTAGGCCTCGCGGCCCGGCGGGCGGCGGAGGAGGAGGGAGACGGCGCGGTAGGCCTCGGCCTGCTTGGACAGGTCGTCGAAGACGATGAGGACGTGCTTGCCCTGGTACATCCAGTGCTGACCGATGGCCGAGCCGGTGTAGGGGGCGAGGTACTTGAAGCCGGCGCTGTCGGACGCGGGGGCGGCGACGATGGTGGTGTACTCCATCGCGCCGGCCTCCTCGAGGGTGCCGCGGACCGACGCGATCGTCGAGCCCTTCTGACCGATGGCGACGTAGATGCAGCGGACCTGCTTGTTCGGGTCGCCCGTCTCCCAGAACTCCTTCTGGTTGATGATCGTGTCGATCGCGACCGTGGTCTTGCCGGTCTGGCGGTCACCGATGATGAGCTGGCGCTGGCCACGGCCGATCGGCGTCATGGCGTCGACGGCCTTGAGGCCGGTCTGCAGCGGCTCGTGGACCGACTTGCGCTGGACGACGGAGGGAGCCTGGAGCTCGAGCGCACGACGCTCGTCGCTCTGGATGTCGCCGAGACCGTCGATCGGGTTGCCGAGCGGGTCGACGACGCGGCCGAGGAAGTTGTCACCCACGGGGACCGAGAGGACCTCGCCGGTGCGCTTGACCTGCTGACCCTCCTCGATCTTGGAGAAGTCACCGAGCACGACGACACCGATGTCGTGGACGTCGAGGTTGAGCGCGAGGCCCAGCGTGCCGTCCTCGAACTCGAGCAGCTCGTTGGTCATGGCCGAGGGCAGGCCCTCGACGTGGGCGATGCCGTCACCGGCGTCGCTGACTCGGCCGACCTCTTCGCGGGAGGCCGCGCCGGGCTCGTAGGACTGGACGTAGGTGTCCAGCGCGTCCCGGATCTCCTCCGGACGGATCGAGAGCTCCGTCATGTGATCTCTTCTCCTCAGGTACCGGCCCCCGGTGGGGCCGAAGTGTGTGGGCTGTCGTGCTTGTTCAGATGTGGTCGAGCTCGAGAGCCCGGTATGCCGTGTGGTCAGCCGGCGAGGTCGCGCCGCACCGTGTCGAGGCGGCGAACGACGGTCCCGTCGACGACTTCGTCGCCGACCTGGACCCGGATCCCGCCGACGATGCCCTTGTCGAGCACGATCTGCAGGGTGACCTTCTTGCCGTAGATCGAACGCAGAGCCGACGCGAGTCGCGACTGCTGCCGCTCGTCGAGCGGAACCGCGGTCGTGACCAGGGCCTTGAGCTCGTCGCGACGCTCGGTCGCGAGCTTGAGGTAGGACTCGAGCACGCGGTCGAGGCGACGACCTCGCGGCACGAGCACGGCCCGCTCCGCGAGGCGGATCGTTTCGGGCTGGGCCTTGCCCTCGAGCAGCTTGCGGACGACACCGGCCTTGCCCTCGGCATCGGTGTTGCGGCTGCTCAGGGTGTCGCGGAGCTCGGCGTCGGCGGCAATGATCCGCTCGAAGCGGAACAGCTCGTCCTCGACCGTGTCGACCCGCTCGGCCTTCTCGGCGTTCGCCAGGAGGGCGCGCACCGCAAGGGACTCGAGAGTGTCGCCGAAGTCGCCCTCGGACGACCAGCGCTGCGCGACGACCTCACCCATGAGGGTGTTGGCCGACTCGCTCACCTTGCCGCCGAAGATGCGGTCGGCGAGGCCGCGCTTGGCCTCACCCTCACGCGACGGATCGGCGAATGCGCGACGCAGCGACGCGTCGCCCTCGATGGTGCCGGCGATCGCGAACAGCTCCTCAGCGAGAGCCCCGCGGTCGACGCCGTCGAGAGCCAGGGCGAGGGCCTTGTCGGCCGCCGCCCGTGCTCCGCGGGACGAACCAGCCATCAGGCGTCCTGACCTGAGTTGCCCTCGGTGCCGAGGTCGAGCACGCCCTGCTCGGCATCCGTGGACTCGGTCGCCGGGGCTGCTGCCACGCCGACCTTCTCGGGGCGGATCTGACCGGCCTCGAGGTCGGCGAGGAAGCGGTCGATCATGCCCTTCTGGCGCACGTCGTCCTCGAGCGACTCGCCGACGATGCGGCTGGCCAGGGTCGTCGACAGCGCGCCGACCTCGGAGCGGAGCGAGACCACGGCCTGCTGACGCTCGGCCTCGATCTGACGCTTGGCCGACTCGGTGATCCGGTTCGCCTCGGCCTGCGCCTTCTCGCGCAGCTCGGTGACGATCGAAGCACCCTCGGCGCGAGCCTCCTCACGGATGGCGTTGGCCTCGGTGCGAGCCTCGTGCAGCTGGGCTTCGTACTGCTGGAGGGCAGCCTGGGCCTGGGCCTGAGCCTCCTCGGCCTGCTCCATGCCGCCCTCGATGGCGGCCCGACGCTCCTCGTAGGCCTTCTCCAGGTTGGGGACGACCTTGGTCGACACCACCCAGTAGAGGATCCCGATCATCACGAGGCCGAAGATCAGCTCGGGGATGTGAGGGATGAGGGGCATCTTTTCGCCCTCGGCGGCCGCCAGCGAGACGACCGTCGACGGTGTGGCGATGAACTGCACGGGGTACTCCTAGTGCTTCGTGCCGGATCGGTGTGAGTGAGCCTCTGGGATCAGAGGAAGAAGAGCACCAGGCCGAAGATCGCGAGCGCCTCGGCGAGCGCGAAGCCAAGGATGGCGATCGGCTGCAGGAGGTTGCGGGCCTCCGGCTGACGTGCGACGCCATTGATGTAGGCGGCGAAGATCAGGCCGACGGCGATGGCCGGGCCGATGGTCGCGAGGCCGTAACCGACGAGCGAGAGGTTGCCTTCCACGATGATTCCTCTTTCGTGTTTCTGGGGGTCCCACGCGGCGTGTGCCGGGCGGAAGTTCGGTGTGTTTCGAGTGGGTATGAAGTTGTGGTGGAGCGTTCAGAGGGCCGAGTGACTCAGTGGTCGTCGGCCAGCGCGCCGGCGATGTAGCTCGCCGAGAGCAGGGTGAAGACGTAGGCCTGGAGGAACTGGACCAGTGCCTCGAAGACGAACATGACCGCAGCCATGATGAACGTCGGGACGGAGAGCAGTTTGAAGACGACTCCCTGGGTGAGGAAGTAGGCGCCCGCGCTCACGAAGAGCACAATGAGCATGTGGCCGGCGAACATGTTGCCGAAGAGTCGCAGGGCCAGCGTGAGCGGGCGGGTGATGAAGTAGGTGATCAACTCGAGGAAGAAGATCGCCGGCTTGATCCAGCCCGGGAGGCCGTCGGGGACCATGTGGGCGAAGTAGCCCTTGACGCCGTGCTTCTTGATGCCGATCCAGTGGTAGACGACGTAGACGACGAGGACCAGCGCGATCGGGAAGCCGATCTTGCCCATCGTCGGGTTCATGACCGGCGGGATGATGCCCATCCAGTTGTTCAGCAGGATCAGGGAGAAGAGGCTGAACAGCAGCGGCACGAACTTGAGGAAGTGCTTCGTGCCGATCATGTCGCGGGCGATGCCGTTGCGCGCGAAGTTGTAGAAGCCCTCCATGAGCCACTGGCCCTTGGACGGGACGATCGCCGCGTTCTTGGACAGCGCGATCATCGCGATGCTCAGGACGATGACGGAGACGCCACCCCACACCATCTGCTCGGTGATGGCCCACTGCCCGTCACCAATGAGCGGGAGCCAGAAGATGTCCGGGCTCGGGGTGTGGAACTCACCACCGCCCTCTTCGGCGACGACGGCGGTCGTGGTCCCTGCAGCCAGCGCAGTCAGGATCACAGGTGGTTCTCCTCGTTCATGGTGATGGCGGCACCCTGCAATCGCGGCTCGTGCGCGAGTCGCTTGCGGCCGTTGGTCAGGGGCGTCACGACGTACCGTACCGGAGCCAGATGGTGTACAGCGACAGTGCCATCCCGGCCAGGATCCCGAGCACCACGATGAAGCCGGTGCCGAGAAGCTTGTCGAGTCCGAAACCGATCGCGCCGAAGACAGCGGGGCCGGTGATGAGGTAGGCGATGACGGTCGCACCGAGGGCGTCGGCACGCGCGGTGGCGCTGGGCTTCTCGGGGTCGTCGTGCCAGGTCGAGAACGGCTCGTGGCCCTCGACACCCCTGGGGATCTTGCGCTCGTCGCTCATGACCGCACTCCCCCGTCGAGCGAACCGGGGTGGATCTCGTGGCGCGCGCGGACGTAGCCCGCGATCTGGCCGACCTGCATGAGGACGGTCTGCACGATGGCCGACAGGGCGAACGAGCGCCCGTCCAGCCAGTCCACACCGCGCAGCGCAAGCACGATGGCCACGATGACGATGAGCTGCCCGAGGTAGACGACGCCCGCTCCCGCCATCGACGTCGCGGCCGGTCCCATGACCACCGCGGTGATGCCGAGGAGCCCCACGATGAGGACCACGAAGACGGTCGCGGCACCCGCGAGAGCCGAGAGCGCACCGCGCTCACCGGCATACGCCCAGAAGATTCCGGCCAACACCGGAAGGGCGATCATCCCGGGGACGAGAGCACCGCGCAGCATCATCCGGACCGGGGTCCGTGGCGCGCGATTCGTGGTCACTGGGCTCTCCATCGAGGTCGTTCCGGGTGCTTGTGAAAACTATCACAAGCGTCCGGACGGGGACAAATGGGCACTCCCCGATGGGCGTCCCCGAGGGCGGCACCGGGTCCGCATACACTCACGGCCATGAGACAGCGGCTCCTCGTCGGCATGGCCTGCGCAGACGCCGCACTCCTCTTCATTGCCTTCGTCATCGGGACTTACGTGCAGTTCGGGGGCCACCCGTTCGGCGATGAGGTCTTCATCGACACCCAGGCACGCGGGCTGCTCCAGATCCTGCTCATCTGCCTTGGCGGGTCACTCGTGGGCAGCGCCCTCGTGGCCGCGGTGATGCCGCACGGACCGCCCCGCCCGACCTACAGCCGCGGCTCGCTCGGTGCGCTCTTTGCCTTCTTCGTGATCACGGCCGTCATCGTGCTCGTCCGTCCGTACTACTCGCGGCCGCAGCTCTTCACGACCCTCGTCGTCTGGATCGTCCTCGTGCTGCTGTTGCGTGCGGCGCTGCGACTGCGCCCGTGGACCGAGCGCCTCGTGATCGTCACGAACTCCGACGCCATCGTGCGCGCGCTCGACGAGACGCCGCACATCACCGTGGTCGGCGTCATCGACCCGAACGCGACCGGTCCGCTGTCGGCTCCGCCGCTCGACACAGTCCTCACCGTCGACCTCAGCGCGCCGTGGTCACGGGAGGTCACCCGCTACGTCTCGGCCACGTCCGTCGCCGGACGGGAGGTGCGGCCCCTCAACGAGGTCTACGAACAGCACACCGGCCGCGTCCCGCTCGGGCACCTGTCGGAGGGATGGGAGATCGAGACCTCACTCCTGCGCAAGCTGCCCTTCCTGCCGTTCAAGCACGCCGTCGACCTCCTCCTCGTGATCCTCACGCTGCCCCTCTGGCTGCCCCTCATCGCCCTCGTCGCCGTCGTCGTGCGCGTGGCCGACGGCAGCCCGGTGATCTTCCGGCAGGTGCGCGTGGGACGCCGCGGCGAACTCGTCGAGCTCTTCAAGTTCCGCACCATGCGCGCCGACGCCGAGGAGCAGGGGGCGCGCCAGGCCACCGGTGACGACCCGCGCATCACGCCGATCGGCCACTTCCTGCGCAGCGTCCGCCTCGACGAACTCCCCCAGTTCTTCAACATCCTGCGCGGCGAGCTGTCGCTCATCGGCCCTCGGCCCGAGCAGGTGAGCTTCGTGGAGAAGTATCGCGAGGCGATCCCCTTCTACGACCAGCGCCACCTCGTCCGTCCCGGCATCACCGGCTGGGCCCAGGTGCGTCACGGCTATGCCGCGTCGGAGGAGGAGACGATCGAGAAGCTCTCCTACGACTTCTACTACCTCAAGCACATGTCGCCGCTCCTCGACCTCGAGGTGCTTGCCCGAAGCGTGTGGACGGTGGTGTCCGCATCGGGCACCAAGCCCAAGGCTCAGCCGTCTGCGGAGGAGGCCGCCGAGCTCGAGGTCGAGGCCCGGGAACAGCGCGTCGACGACGAACTCCACCCGAGGCGCGAGCGCCCCACCGGCTGACCGGCCGCGAACAGACGATTGCCCGCCGCCGGTGTGGCGACGGGCAATCGGTCCTGAATCGTCAGCGCTGGTATGCCGGGAAGCGCGTCACGAGATCGGTCACCTCCGCGCGCACCTCCTTGGAGACTGCATGCTCCGGGTCCGCGTCGCCGTCGACGACAGCGCGAGCGATGAGGCCGCCGATGGTGCGCATCTCGTCCTCGCCCATCCCCTGCGTCGTCACGCACGGGGTGCCGACGCGGATACCGCTCGCGATGTTGGGCTTCTGCGGGTCGAACGGGATGGCGTTCTTGTTGAGCGTGATCCCGGCCGCGTCGCAACGGGCCTCGGCGTCGGCGCCGGTGACGAGCACCTGCTGGAGGTCGTGGAGCGACAGATGGGTGTCGGTGCCACCGGTCGTCGGGCGAATGCCCTTCTCCCCCAACGTCTCCGCGAGAACCTTGGCGTTGGCGATGACCTGCTTCGCGTAGGCCTGGTACTCCGGCGTCGCGCACTCCTTGAAGTTCGTCGCCTTGGCAGCGATCGTGTGCATCTGCGGACCGCCCTGCATCATCGGGAAGACGGCCTTGTCGATGGCCGCCTGGTGCTCGGCCTTGCAGACGATGGCGCCGGAGCGCGGGCCAC
Source organism: Knoellia subterranea KCTC 19937 (assembly GCF_000768685.1). GTDB lineage: Bacteria > Actinomycetota > Actinomycetes > Actinomycetales > Dermatophilaceae > Knoellia > Knoellia subterranea. The sequence goes on from NZ_AVPK01000001.1 coordinate 499,580, forward strand.
GCAGGACCTTGTGCGTCGTGAAGCTCACGACGTCGGCGTGCGGCACCGGGCTCGGGATGGCCTTGCCGGCGACCAGACCGATGAAGTGCGCGGCGTCGACCCAGAAGATCGCACCGATCTCGTCGGCGACCCGACGGAAGAACTCGAAGTCGATGAGGCGCGGGATCGCGGAGCCGCCCGCGAGGATGACCTTGGGCTTGTGCTCCTTGGCCAGACGCTCGACCTCGTCGTAGTCGATGTCCTCGGTGTCCTTGTCGACGCCGTAGTGCACCGCGTTGAACCACTTGCCGGAGAACGACATCTTCGTGCCGTGGGTCAGGTGGCCACCGTGCGGGAGGCTCATCGCGAGGATCGTGTCGCCGGGCGACATGAAGGCGCCGTAGACCGCCTGGTTGGCGCTCGCACCCGAGTGCGGCTGGACGTTGGCGTGGTCGGCCTCGAAGAGCGCCTTGGCCCGCTCGATGGCCAGCGACTCGGCCTTGTCGACCTCGGAGCAGCCACCGTAGTAGCGGCGACCCGGGTAGCCCTCGGCGTACTTGTTGGACAGCGTCGAGCCCAGCGAGGTGAGGACGGCGGGCGAGGACATGTTCTCGCTCGCGATGAGCTGCAGGCCGCCACGCAGGCGGTCCAGCTCGGACACCAGCACTCCGGCAATCTCGGGGTCGAAGGCCTCCAACGCCCCGAAGTCCGAACCGTAGAACGTCTCACTCATCGTTGTTGCTCTCCTCGGGTTGGGATGTCGAGTCGACAGGACTTGTCGGCTCGGCAGGCTGCTCGGCTTCGGGCTCAGGCTGGTGCTCGGCCGCGAGGGCCAGGATCTCGTCGGCGTCGATGGCGCCGCGACGCAGGATGGTCGGCTCGTCGTGCGTGCAGTCCACGATCGTCGACGGCAACCCACCCGTCACCGGTCCGCCGTCGAGATAGAACTCGACGGATGCCCCGAGCTGGGTCGCGGCGTCGATGACGGTGCGGGAGGCCGGGTGCCCCGTGCGGTTGGCGCTGCTCACGGCCATCGGACCCACTTCGCGCAGGAGCTCGAGCGCGACCTCGTTGTCCGGCATGCGGATTGCCACGGTCCCTCCGGTCTCACCGAGGTCCCACATGAGCGAGGGCTGCGCCTTGAGGACCAGCGTGAGCGGCCCGGGCCAATAGCGCTCGATGAGGGCGCGCGCATAGTCGGGGACGTCGGTCGCCAGTCCATCAACGGTGCGGACCTCGGCGACGAGCACCGGTGGCGGCATCTCTCGTCCACGCCCCTTGGCGTCGAGGAGCCGCTGCACAGCATCCGGCGAGAACGCATCGGCGCCGATGCCATAGAGAGTGTCGGTGGGCAGGACCACGAGGTCCCCCTGCCGCACACCAGCGGTCGCCTTGGCGATGCCGTCCTGGCGCCCCTCGGGTGTCGTGCAGTCGAAGACCGGGCTCATGGGCATCAGCCTAGGACCGCGGGGACACCCACCAGAGGGCAGGCCCGGAGATCGGGCTGATCTTGTCGCTGACCTGCGTGTTCACTGCGCGGGAAAGCCCCGATTGCGTAGTGTCGGGCCGTTCGTCTCTCCGAGAGAAAGAGGTGCAACATGCGTGGTTCCGGACTCATCTGGACGATCGTCGGTGTTCTTCTGATCATCGCTCTGTTGATGTACATCCTTTGACCGACTGACGACACGGCTGCGGCCCCGACCTTCGTGGTCGGGGCCGCAGTGTTTGCCGGGCGAATCGTCAGGCGCGGACGGCGACGGTTGCGCGTGGGCGACCGGTCAGGTCGAGGCGGTCCTCGACGTGGGACCACGATCCGGTGGCTCGCAACGCGGCCGGCAATGACTCGCCCTGGCTGTCGGCATGTTCCATGACGAGCAGACCACCCGGCCTCAGCAGCCCGGCAGCCCGTGCGGCGACGAGTCGGGGAATCGCCAATCCGTCCTCACTGCCGCCATAGAGCGCGACGTGCGGGTCGTGGTCGCGGACCTCCGGGTCGATGGGCTCGGCGGTGGTCGGAATGTACGGCGGGTTGGACACGACGACGTCGACGTCACCGACGAGGTCCTCGAAGGACACGATCGCGTCCCCCTGCACGAGGTCGATGTCGAGACCGAGCCGCTCACGGTTGCGTTGCGCCCACGCAACGGCGAGCTCGCTCAGCTCGACGGCATGGACTTCGGCCCCGGCAACCTCCGCCTTGATCGACAGCGCGATGGCGCCGGACCCGGTGCAGAGGTCGACGACGACAGGCCTCTCGACGCCCGACTGGACGCAGCCACGCACCGCGTCGATCGCCCAGCCCGCGACGACCTCCGTCTCGGGTCGGGGCACGAAGACACCGGGACCCACCTCGAGCTCCAGACCACGGAACCAAGCCCTCCCCGTGAGGTGCTGGAGCGGAACGCGAGCTGCGCGCTCGGCCACGAGACCGGCATACCCCTCTGGTTCGGAACCACCGACGATCATGCGTCGCCGCACCTCACTGGCGTCCACGCCGAGGGCGTGCGCGGCGAGCGCGACCGCATCGTGGTCGGGCGAGGCGACCCCGGCGTCGGCAAGCCGGCGCGACGCTTCGCGCACGGCCTCCCGCAGGTCGCTCACGCGCCCTCGCCCAGCGCGGCCAGCCGGGCAGCCTCGTCGGCCGACATCGCCGACTCCACGACGGGGTCGAGCTCGCCGCCGAGGACGGTGTCGAGGTTGTAGGCCTTGAAACCGGTGCGGTGGTCGCTGATCCGGTTCTCGGGGAAGTTGTAGGTGCGGATGCGCTCGCTGCGGTCGACCGTGCGGACCTGGCTCGCCCTGATGTCGGCGCTGGCCGCGTTGGCCTCATCGACCGCCAGCTGGTGGAGGCGCGCCCGGAGCACACGCATCGCCGACTCCTTGTTCTGGAGCTGGCTCTTCTCGTTCTGGCAGGAGACGACCGTGCCCGTCGGGAGGTGGGTGATGCGCACCGCCGAGTCGGTCGTGTTGACGCTCTGACCGCCGGGACCGGACGAGCGGTAGACGTCGATCTTGAGGTCGTTCGGGTCGATCGTCACCTCGACCTCCTCGGCCTCGGGCATGACCCAGACGCCGGCCGCGCTCGTGTGGATGCGACCCTGCGTCTCGGTCACGGGGACACGCTGCACGCGGTGGACCCCACCTTCGTACTTGAGGCGGGCCCACGGTCCCTCGCCCGGCATCGGGTGGCCGCGACTCTTGACGCTCACCTGCACGTCTTTGTAGCCGCCGAGGTCGGTCTCGGTGACGTCGAGGACCTCGGTGCGCCAGCCGCGCTGCTCGGCGTAGCGGAGATACATCCGCAGGAGGTCGCCGGCGAAGAGCGCTGACTCGTCGCCGCCCTCACCCGCCTTGACCTCGAGGATGACGTCGCGGTCGTCGTCCGGGTCACGCGGGATGAGGAGTCGACGCAGGTGCTCGGCGGCGTCGTTCGCCGCCTGCTCGAGGGCGGGGACCTCCGTTGCGAAGGTCGCATCCTCCGCCGCAAGCTCGCGGGCCGCGTCCAGGTCGTCGGTCGCGGACTTCCATGCGGCGTATGCCGTCACGGTCGGTCCCAGCGCGGCGTACCTCTTGTTGATCTCACGGAGACGGTCCGGGTCGGACGCGACCGCCGGGTCGGCCATCTGCAGTTCGAGCTCGGCGTGCTCGTCGGCCTGGGCCTGGGCTGACTCGAACATCGATGGCCTCTCGGGGTGAGGTGTTGCTTCGGGGGCGGCTCAGCGGCCGCGGGTGGAACGTCGTGGGTGGAAACACGAATGCGCCGACCCGGATCCTTGCGGATCGACGGGTCGGCGCATCGAGAGTGCTACGCGTCGGCCTTCTTGCCGTAGCGAGCCTGGAAGCGCGCAACGCGGCCACCGGTGTCGAGGATCTTCTGCTTGCCCGTGTAGAACGGGTGGCACTGGCTGCAGACCTCGGCGTGGATGACGCCGTTCTCGGCGGTGCTGCGCGTGGTGAACGTCGCGCCACAGGTGCAGGTGACCGTGGTCTCCGCGTAGTTCGGGTGGATGTCCTTCTTCACGATGTGTCTCCTTGGATGTCTCCGGGTCGGCGAGCCCATCACGGTGATGCAAGCCCTCTGGCGCCCCGCCTGCACCCACTCGTGAGGGTGGTGCTCAGGAAACGCGTCTGTGCCGTGAACCGGTCCAGCGATCAAGTGTGCCAGAGCAGGCACACGGAGACCTAAACGACGGCACCTCCCCCGGCATTCCCGCCACGCGCTGGCTCGGGCTTCATGGGGCCAAAGGCGCGGCTGAGCGCGCGTTTGGCCCCCTCTCACGACGCGGCTTGGAGGGTCAGTCGTTCGTGGGCCATAACGACCTGAGCCATGAAGCGGTCCTGCGCCAGCCGAAGGCCCAGAACCGGCACCCGCAGCACATGTTCCCCCGCCGCCACGAGGTCGTTCTGACGCAGGGCGTCGTCCACCGGGTTGAGCGCCCACTGGTGGTGACCCCCGTCGATCTCCACGAACAGGCCGATGTCCTCCCAGCCAGCGTCGAGGTAGACCCGCCCACCGTTCCCGTGACGCACTACCTGCGGTGACGTGAGCCTCTGCGGGACGACAAGGCACAGGACCAGCGCTGCTTCACGATCTGTCCGGGTCCAGCATGCTGCTCGGATCGCCGCGTTCTCGACGCACACTCGAGGGAGCCCTCCACCCGCCAGAGGCGGTAGGGCGACAACCCTGTGCAGACGCATGCCCTCAAGCTGGTGATGACGATTGGCATGCCGGATGGTGACGTCGATCCGCCACGGAGTGAAGCCCTTGAGGCCGGCCGCACAGAGTGCCACCGCGCCGTCGAGTGCAGCTCCGGCCCCGCTCTCCCACACCGCTTGCCACCACAGTGCTTCACCTGTCGGCGCGGCAGACCCGATGCCAACGGTGTGCTTCCCGAGAACGTGCCACCGTCCAGCCGTGATCTCGGTGCGGATGTCGGCACGAGTAATCCCGACCTCACGCAGTTGCTTGCGGTGTGCCACCCCGCCCTGATCAGCCGCGATGCCGCGAGCACGCACCTCCCGCTCGTGGCGGCTGAGGCGGAGGCGTGGCTGTGGCATGAAGCCATGCTTGGGATCAGGAGCGCCGAAGGACAGATCGGAGCACGAATCTGTGGACAGGTCGGCCCAGAAGCAACGCCTGTGGACAGTCGACATGGGGCCAAAGGCGCGACTGAGCGCGCGTTTGGCCCCATGAGGCCACAAGCCGAGGGGTCACGGGAGGTTGGCGAAGGCCTTGTCGAGATCGGCGAGGACGTCGTCCACGCACTCGAGCCCCAGCGAGAGCCGCAACAGGTCGGCGTCCGGGCGAGCATCGTCGGCGACAAGGCGGTGGGTGAGGCTCGCCGGGTGCTGGATGAGGCTGTCCACACCGCCGAGGGACACGGCGTGGGTCACGAGCTCGAGGCGTTCGAGCAGTGCCGACGCCGCGGCATACCCTCCGGCGAGGCGGAAGGCGACGAGGGCACCCGCCCCGGCCATCTGCCGTCCCAGCAGACCGAGCGGGTCGCCTCCGGGCAGCCCGGCATAGTGCACACGACTCACCTCGGGCCGCTCCGCAAGCCACGCGGCCACCGTGGCCGCCGACTCCTGCTGCGCCCGCACCCGCACGTGGATCGTCTGGAGTCCGCGGTGCAGCTCGTACGCCGCCAGCGGATGCAGCACCGCCCCGGTGATGGCGCGGATCTGACGCAGCAGCGCAGTCCACTCGTGGTCGGCGGCGACGACGCCGCCCATGACGTCACCGTGCCCGCCCATGAACTTCGTGGCCGAGTGCAGCACGAGCGTGGCGCCGTGCACCGCCGGCTGCTGGAGCACCGGGGTGGCGAAGGTGTTGTCGACCGCGACCGGCACGTCACCTGCCTGCGCGACGATCGCTGCGATGTCGACGAGGTCGAGCGACGGGTTCGCCGGCGTCTCGACGAGGACGAGTCCGGTGTCGGGTCGGATCGCCCCACGCACCGTCCCTGGCTCGGCCCACGTGACCTCGGTCCCGAGGAGACCTGTGGCGAGCAGATGGTCGGACCCTCCATAGAGGGGCCGGACGGCCACGACGTGCGGCTTGCCCGCTGCGACGGCCGCGAGCAGCGCGGCGGTGAGGGCCGCCATCCCACTCGCGAACGCCACGGCACCGTGCGTCTGCTCGAGGGTGGCGACGGCGCGCTCGAACCGGTCGACCCCGGGGTTCCACAGCCGTTGGTAGACATACGTCGCTTCACCGTCCGGCCGCTCCCCCGCACCGATCGTGTCGTATGCCGTCCCGCCGGCTTCGATGGTCGGCATCGGATACGTCGTGGCCAGGTCGATGAGGGGCACGTGCAGCCCGAGCGCGGTGAGGTCCTCGCGACCGGCGTGGACGGCGAGAGTGGCGTGGTCGGGGCGCGGGTACGACGTCGTTGTCATGAGGCGATCGTCCGCAGGATCGGTGGATGGGCGAAAGAGTCCCGCGGATTCTTCGCCAAGTCCAAGAATCACCGAGGAATGCAAGCGCTCGCGCGGCTAGCGTGAGGGCTGTGCCGCAGAAACCTCACCCCCTCACTCCCGGCCCCGCACCCACGTCGCCCCCGACCCTCGACGACATCGACCGCGCGATCGTCTCGGCCCTGCTCGCGGACGCCCGCGTCTCCAACGCCGTCCTTGCCCGCACCGTCGGCATCGCCGAGTCGACCTGCCTGGGCCGGGTCCGGTCGCTGCGCGAGCGCGGCGTGATCACGGGGTTTCGCGCGGTGGTCGACCCGGCTCAGGTCGGTCGGCCCATCCAGGCGATCATCGCCATCCGGCTCGCGGGCCACGACCGGGCCCAGGTGGAGGCGTTCGGCAACGAGATCGCCGCGCTGCCCGGAGTGGTGTCGGCGTTCAACATCAGTGGCGCCGACGACTTCCTCGTCCACGTGACGTCGCCCTCCCCCGACGACCTGCGCGACTTCGTCCTCGACAACGTCTCGAGCAGGCCCGGTGTCTCCAACGTCCAGACCTCGCTGGTCTTCCGCGGTCACGAGGGCGTGGGGCCCCTCGCCTGACTCGCACCGTGGACGGTCGACTCGCTCACCGAGCGAACAACCCGATCCGGTTCTAGCCTGCAGAGATGGACGACAACAGCATCGTGCGGACGAAGGACGTCGAGACCGTCATCCACCAGGGCGACGACCTCGGCGAGGAGCATGCCGGTCTGAGCAGGACGCTCACGGCCAAGGACCTCATGGGCTTCGGCATCGGGATCGTCATCGGCACCGGCATCTTCACCCTCACCGGGACGGGCGCCAAGAACTACGCGGGGCCGGGCATCGTCCTCTCGTTCGTCATCGCCGGCTTCGTCAGCCTGCTCGCTGCCCTCTGCTACGCCGAGCTGGCGGCCGCCGTCCCTACCGCCGGCAGCTCCTACACCTACGCCTACACGACGATCGGCGAGATCTTCGCGTGGATCATCGCGTGGGACCTCATCCTCGAGTTCGCCCTCGGGGCTGCCGTCGTCGCACGCGGCTGGTCCGGGTATCTCCAGGAGGCCTTCGACCTGCCGACCCAGTTCTTCGGCGAGGAGTCGAGCATCAACCTCGGAGCCCTCGGGATCGCCCTCGTGCTCGGCATCGTCGCGGCGGTCGGCATCAAGGAGTCCAAGTGGGTGACCAACGCCCTCGTCGCCATCAAGGTCTCCGTCTGCATCTTCGTCGTCGTAGTCGGCATCTTCTTCGTCAAGCTCGCGAACCTGGCACCGTTCATCCCGCCGGCCCAGCCGATGCGTGAGGACCTGCGCACCAGCGGACTCGAGCAGCCCTTCTGGCAGTGGGTCACCGGTGCCACCCCGACCGCCTTCGGCGTCACCGGTGTCTTCGTCGCGGCCGCGATCGTCTTCTTCGCCTACAGCGGCTTCGAGGCCGTGGCCAATCTCGGCGAGGAGACCAAGGACCCGGCCAAGGACATGCCGCGCGGCCTCATCGGCACGCTCCTCATCTGCACCGTCCTCTACCTCGCGGTGTGCCTCGTCATCACCGGCATGGTGAAGTACACGAACATCTCGGAGGGCGCCCCCATCTCCGACGCCTTCGACCAGGTCGGCATGGGTTGGGCGTCGGTGCTCATCGGGATTGCCGCCGTCGCCGGCCTCAGTTCGGTGATCCTCGTCGACATCATCGCGATGGGCCGCATCGGCTACGCGCTGTGCCGCGACGGGCTCCTGCCGGCGTCGGTCGGCAAGGTCTCCGAACGCTTCCACACGCCGCTGCGCATCACCATCGCCACCACCGCCGTGGTCTGCGTCCTCGCGGCCTTCGTCCCACTCCACACCCTCGCCGAGATGGTGAGCATCGGAACGCTGTTCGCCTTCCTCGTCGTCTCCATCGCGGTCGCCGTCCTGCGCCGCACCAACCCCCGGATGAAGCGTCCCTTCCGGACCCCGTGGGTTCCAGCGCTGCCCATCGTGTCCGCGCTGGCCTGCCTGGGTCTCATGGCGAGCCTCGCCGTCGGCACATGGCTGCGCTTCCTCGTGTGGCTCGGCATCGGCCTCATCGTCTACTTCGCCTACGGCAAGAGTCACTCGAATCTCGCGCCCGGCAACCTCGTCGCCACCGGCTACGGCCGACGCACCGAACCGCCGGACGGCGAAACCCCCGCGCGCGACTGACCCACGCTCACCTAGCGTCGGGGAATGCAGCCGACCCCGCGTCCAGCGACCGCTGGCGACATCGACGACCTCATGACCCTGCGCGTGCTCATGTTCGAGGCCATGGGGACGCCCGCCGCCCAGCTCGAGTCCGCTGCCTGGCTCGGTGCTGCGCGGGACTGGTTCACGTCGCGGATCGACCACCCCACGACCCGGGTCCTCGTCGTGGAGGACGGCGGCGACATCGTCGCAGGCGGCCTCGCCGAGGTGCTTTCCTCGATCCCGGCCCCGTCGATGCCACGCGGACGGCTCGGCTTCGTCTCCAACATCGCCACGCTCCCCCACGCCCGCGGCCGTGGTCTCGCCCGACTCGTCATGACCGAACTCGTGCGTTGGCTCGACGAGGAGACCGACGCCGACCGCATCGACCTCGCAGCCACGGCAGAGGGCGCACCGCTCTATCGATCACTCGGCTTCCAGCTGGCTGCCTTCCCGACCATGCGCCGTCTCGCGCCGGTCCCGGGAAGCTGAGCGGACGGCATACCCGAAAAAACGGTGATGTATGCCGTGAGGCGGCCTCCCGTTCGGGAGACCGCCTCACGACGTGGTGGACGCGCGATCAGGCGTCGTCGTCCTCGTCCTCGAGTCGGATCGAGCTGTTCTGCTGGACCTGCACGAGGAACTCGTAGTTCGTCTTCGTCTTGCGGAGGCGGTCGAGGAGCAGCTCGATCGCCTGCTGGCTGTCGAGCGCACCGAGCACGCGACGGAGCTTCCACATGATCTTGAGTTCCTCCGGTGCGAGGAGGATCTCCTCACGGCGGGTGCCCGAGTTGTTGACGTCGACGGCCGGGAAGATGCGCCGGTTCGAGAGGCCACGGTCGAGCTTGAGCTCCATGTTGCCGGTGCCCTTGAACTCCTCGAAGATCACCTCGTCCATGCGCGAACCGGTCTCGACGAGCGCGGTCGCGAGGATGGTGAGCGAGCCACCGTCCTCGATGTTGCGCGCGGCACCGAAGAACTTCTTGGGCGGGTAGAGCGCTGCGGAGTCGACTCCACCGGACAGGATGCGCCCGCTGGCGGGGGCCGACAGGTTGTAGGCACGACCCAGCTTGGTGATCGAGTCGAGCAACACCACGACGTCGTGACCCATCTCGACGAGTCGCTTGGCGCGCTCGATGGCGAGCTCGGCGACCGTCGTGTGGTCCTCGGCGGGGCGGTCGAAGGTCGAGGCGATGACCTCACCCTTGACGGCGCGCTGCATGTCGGTGACCTCTTCGGGGCGCTCGTCGACGAGCACGACCATGAGGTGGACCTCGGGGTTGTTCGTCGTGATCGCGTTGGCCACGGCCTGCATGACCATCGTCTTGCCGGCCTTGGCCGGGGCGACGATGAGGCCGCGCTGGCCCTTGCCGATGGGGGCGACGAGGTCGATGATCCGCGTCGTCAGGAGGCCGGGGTCGGTCTCGAGGCGGAGGCGGTCCTGCGGGTACAGCGGAGTCAGCTTGCCGAACTCCGCGCGCTTGCGGGCGTCGTCCGCGGTCATCCCGTTGATGCTGTCGAGGCGCGCAAGCGGCGTGTACTTCTGCCGGTTGTTGCGCGAGCCCACGCTCTGCTGCTGGATCTCCTCGCCCTCGCGGGGAGCCTTGGTCGCGCCGACGACGGCGTCGCCCTTGCGCAGGCCGTGGCGCTTGACCATGCCGAGCGGGACGTAGACGTCGTTGGTGCCCGGCAGGTAGCCGGACGTGCGGACGAACGCGTAGTTGTCGAGGATGTCGAGGATGCCCGCGACCGGGACGAGGATGTCGTCCTCGGCGATCTGCGGCTCGTTCTCGTGCTGGGTCTCGCCGCCCTGACCGACGGGGCGGCGCTTGTCGCGGTCACGGTTGCGGTTGCGGTTGCGACGGCGGCGGCCGCTGCGGCCCGTCTCGTCGTCCTCACCGGTGCCGTCACCAGACTGCTGGGCCTGCTGGCCCTGCTGCCCCTGCTGGGACTGGTTGCGATCGCCCTGTGCGCCGTCGCGGGGGCCACGGTCGCCCTGGTTGCGGTCGCCCTGGTTGCTATCTCCCTGCTCGCGGTCGCGACGCTCGGCGCGAGCGCGGTCGGTGCGCGCGTCGCCCGTGTCGTTGGCGTTGGTCTTGGCGGACTCGTTCGCGGCGTCGTCACGACGCTCCGGGCGGTCCTGCTGGTCCTTGCGCTCCGCACGCGCGTCGTCCTGCGCGCGCTGCGGCGCGCCCTGTCCGGAGGACGAGGCTCGACGGCTGCGGGTCCGAGCGGGGGCCTGCGACTCCGACGTCGACGACTCAGCCGACTCAGCCGACGCGGGCGCCTCGGCCGGGGCCGGCTCCGAGGCGGCAGCCGGGCCGCTCTCGCCGTTCTGACGGGCCTTGATGGCGGCGACGAGGTCGCCCTTGCGCATCTTGGCGGTGCCGGAGATGCCCATGCTCGACGCGAGGCCCTGGAGTTCAGCGAGGCGCATGGCCGTCAGCGAACCGGACCGACGCGGGGTTGTCGCCGCGGGTGCGTCAAGGGTGGTGGTGTCTGTCACGAAGGATCCTTCCCCTCGTCAGTGGGCCCCAGCCCGCACGAGCGGGGCCGAAGTGGGTGCCAGGGATCTGGCGGGTGTGATCCACGGGGGCTGCCGACGTCGGCGCGTGACAGAGCACGACTGGCCCATGCAGTGGAGGGTGCGATTCGCGGTAGGCATCGGGTGAGCAGAACGCTTGCCCGGCATCAATTGCGACCGCGTGACCACGATAACACCCTGAACCTCACGTGGTCCGTTGCCGTGCCGGCTCGCTCACGAGGTGAGGACTTCAACTCCGTGGTCGGGTATGCCGGGTTGCAGCACCCGCCACCCCTCACCTCCGTGGCCGACGACGTCACCTGCGGTCGACGTCGTCGCGAGCACGAGAACGGAGGGACCCGCACCCGAGATCACGGCGGCGTGGCCAGCCGCCCGCAACGAGTCCACGAGCGCCATCGAATCGGGGTACGACGGCCGGCGAGGCTCCTGGTGGAGCCATTCGCGCGTGCCCGCGAGCAGGTGCTCGGGCGCGTCAGTGACCGCCCGGACGAGGAGCGCCGCCCGAGCGGAGTTGGCGGCTGCGTCACCGAGCCGGACCTGGGCCGGGAGAACTGCGCGCGCCGTCGCGGTCGACAGCTGGGTCGCAGGACTGAACACGACCGGGACGACGTCGGGGTGCGGGGTGAGCCGCAGCGTTGACGTGCCCAGGGCCGGATCGTCGGACCACGACAGGGTCAGTCCGCCGAAGACGCTGGCCGAGGAGTTGTCCGGGTGTCCCTCCAGCCGCGCGGCAAGGTCATTGATGCGGTTCAGGTCGATGACTCCGGGCGTACCGTCCTGCTGGCCTGCCAGGGCGTGCGCCAGCGCGATGCCCGTCACGATGGCCGTCGCCGACGAACCCATGCCTCGCCCGTGCGGGACCTCGTTGTGGCACTCGATCCTCAGCCCGGTGGGTGCGCTCCGGCCCAGGTCCTCGAAGGCGTGCACGAAACTCCGGTGGACGAGGTGGGACTCGTCCTGCGGCACCGCACCGGCGCCTTCACCGGCAACCGTGACCTCGAGACCCGGAGTGTCGAGAACCGTTGCGCGACAACGGTCCCAGACGCCGAGGGCGATGCCGATCGAGTCGAATCCGGGACCCAGGTTGGCGCTGCTCGCGGGGACACGCACACCCGCGCTGGTGCCGGGCCGCCACTCCCCCACGATCAGCTCTCGAAGCCGAGGACCTCGGCGACGGCCTGCGCCTCGGCAGTGACGCGGACCGGCTCGATGTCGGTGCCGTCGGCGGTGCGCAACGCCCATTGCGGGTCCTTGAGCCCGTGGCCCGTGACGGTGCAGACGATGGTGGCATCGCGGGGCACCTCACCACGCTCACTCGCCTGAAGCAGTCCGGCGATGCTCGCCGCCGATCCGGGCTCGACGAAGACGCCCTCGGTGGACGACAGGAGGCGGTGCGCCGCCAGGATCTGCTCGTCCGTGACCGACTCGATGCGCCCACCGGACTGGTCGCGGGCCTCCTCGGCCTGGCGCCACGACGCGGGGTTGCCGATGCGGATCGCCGTCGCGATGGTCTCGGGATCGTCGATGGGGTGGCCGAGGACGATCGGGGCGGCCCCAGCCGCCTGGAACCCCCACATCTGCGGCGTGCGGGTCGCGACCGGTGCCAGGCCCCACGTCTCGGTGGCGTACTCGGTGTAGCCGCGCCAGTAGGCGGTGATGTTGCCGGCGTTCCCGACGGGCAGCACGTGGATGTCCGGAGCGTCACCGAGCGCGTCCACGACCTCGAAGGCCGCGGTCTTCTGGCCCTCGATGCGGGCTGGGTTGACCGAGTTCACGAGCTCGACCGGGTGGACCTCGGCGAGCTTGCGGGCCACGGTCAGGCAGTTGTCGAAGTTGCCGTCGACCTGGATCAGGGTGGCGCCGTGGGCGATGGCCTGACTCAGCTTGCCCATGGCGATCTTGCCCTCGGGCACGAGAACCGCGCAGGTCATGCCGGCCTTCGTGGCGTAGGCCGCGGCGGACGCGCTCGTGTTGCCGGTGCTCGCACAGATCACGGCCTTGGCACCGCGACCCTTGGCATAGGAGATGGCGGTGGTCATCCCTCGATCCTTGAACGACCCGGTCGGGTTGAGGCCTTCGTACTTCACGAAGACGTTCGCGCCGACGAGCTCGGAGAGGTGCTGGGCCTCGATGAGGGGCGTCCCTCCCTCGTGCAGGGTCACGACCGGCGACTCGGCCAGCATCGGCAGGCGGTCGGCATACTCGCGGATCACTCCGCGCCACTGGTGTGCCATGTCAGGCCCCTTCCACGCGCATCCAGGACACGACGGCGTCGACCGTGTCCAGGCCAGTCAGGGCATCGACCGTGGCGGCCAGTGCCGAATCCGTAGCCCGGTGGGTCACGATGACGAGGGACGCCCGGGACTCGTCGTCGTCCGTGAGCATCCGCTGACGAACCGTCTCGATCGAGACACCGTGGTCGGCGAACGCCGAAGCCACCTGAGCGAGGACACCCGGTCGGTCCGCCACGGCGAGGCTGATGTGATACCTCGTCGTGGCGAGCCCCATGTCGACGACCGGCAGGTCTGCGTAGGCCGACTCCTTGGGCCCGTGTCCTCCCGCCAGGCGGTGGCGGGCGACGGCGACGACGTCGCCAAGGATGGCCGACGAGGTGGGATCGCCGCCGGCACCCTTGCCATAGAACATCAGCTCCCCAGCGGCCGACGCCTCGACGAAGACGGCGTTGTAGGCGTCTCGGACGGAGGCGAGCGGGTGGGTGCGCGCGATCATCGCGGGGTGGACGCGGACGCTCACACCTGTCGGCGCTCCCTCGTCGTCGCGCACGAGCTCGCAGATGGCGAGGAGCTTGACGACGGCATCCATGTCGCGGGCGGCCTGGATGTCGGCCGCCGTGACCTCGGTGATGCCCTCACGGTGCACATCGTCGCTGGACACGCGCGTGTGGAAGGCGAGGGATGCAAGGATCGCGGCCTTGGCTGCGGCGTCGAAGCCCTCGACGTCAGCGGTCGGGTCGGCCTCGGCATAACCGAGAGCCTGCGCCTGCTCGACGGTCTCGGCGAAGCCGGCGCCCGTGGAGTCCATCTTGTCGAGGACGAAGTTGGTCGTGCCGTTGACGATGCCGAGGACTCGCTGCACGTCATCGCCCACGAGCGACTCGCGCATGGGCCGGACGATCGGGATGGCACCAGCGACAGCGGCCTCGTAATAGAGGTCGACGCCGTGCTCACCGGCGGCCGAGTAGAGCGTCGGGCCGTCCTCGGCGAGCAGAGCCTTGTTGGCGGTGACGACCGAGGCACCGTGCTCCATGGCCGTGAGGATCAAGCCCCGCGCCGGGTCGATGCCACCGATGACCTCGATGACGATGTCGGCGGCGCGCACGAGCGTGTCGGCGTCGGCGGTGAAGAGAGCAGGGTCGACCGGCACGTCCGGACGCGCCCGCTCGGGCCGCCGCACGGCGATGCCGATGAGCTCCAGTCGGGCACCCACGCGGGCAGCCAGGTCGTCGGCGTTCTCGACGAGCATCGTGGCCACGGACGACCCCACGACGCCGCACCCGAGCAGGGCGACCTTGAGGGTGGGCACGCTTTCGGCAGGGATGGAAGCCATCTCGGCTGGGTTCTCCTCGGTCACGGGCTCGACGTCCCCTCGCTGCGACATCACGACTCCCCGACGTCGAGAGCGAGCAGGTCGTCGATGGTCTCACGGCGCACGATGACCCGTGCCTTGCCGTCTCGGACCGCGAGCACCGGTGGTCGCGGGGTGTGGTTGTACTGGCTCGACAGGGCCCGGCAGTAGGCACCCGTGCCCGGCACCGCGATGAGGTCGCCGGGCTGCGTGTCCGCCGGAAGCCACTCGTCCTGGACGACGATGTCGCCGCTCTCGCAGTGCTTGCCCACGACGCGGGCCAGCATCGGCTCGGCATCGGAGTAGCGGTTCGCGAGGGTGCACGAGTAGTCGGCCTCGTAGAGGGCCGGGCGCACGTTGTCGCTCATCCCGCCGTCGACGGAGACGTAGGCACGGGCGTGGTTGTCGCCGAGATCGACCTGCTTCACGGTGCCGACCTCGTAGAGCGTGAACGTCGATGGACCGACGATGGCACGACCGGGCTCGATGGACACACGAGGCACCTTCGCGAGGTCACCGTCACCGATCGCTTTGAACTCACGCCCCACGATGTCCGCGAGCTGCTCACCGAGCAGCGCGGGCGAGAGCGGGGTGTGCTGGGAGGTGTAGGCCATGCCGAAGCCACCGCCGAGATCGATCTCGGGACTGTGGTGGCCCAACTCATCGGCGATCTGCGCGTGCAGGCCGATCAAGCGGCGGGCGCTCATCTCGAAGCCGCCCGTGTCGAAGATCTGACTACCGATGTGGGAGTGCAGACCGCGCAGCTCGAGGCTGTCGTGGGAAAGCACGGCCCGGGCCGCATCGAGGGCCTGACCACCGGAGAGGCTGAAGCCGAACTTCTGGTCCTCATGACCCGTGGCGATGAACTCGTGCGTGTGCGCCTCGACGCCGACAGTCACGCGGATCATCACCGGTGCGACGACGCCCAACTCTGCGGCGATAGCCGCCACTCGCTCGATCTCGATGAACGAGTCGACGACGATCCGGCCCACGCCGTAGTCCAGAGCCGCCCGGATCTCGTCGAGCGACTTGTTGTTGCCATGGAAGCCGATGCGCTCCGCCGGGAAGCCCGCTCTGCGCGCGACGGCGAGCTCGCCGCCACTGCACACATCGAGCGAAAGTCCTTCTTCTGCAACCCATTTCGCGACGGCGGTGCACAGGAAGGCCTTGCCGGCGTAGTAGACGTCCGCTCCTCCGCACACCGTGTCGAACGCGCCCGCGAAGTCGTCGCGGAACGCTCTCGCCCGCGCGCGGAAGTCGCCCTCGTCGAGCACATAGGCGGCCGTCCCGAACTCCTCCGCGATCGCAACCACGTCGAGTCCCGCAACCTGCACGCGGCCCTCGGCGTCACGGCATACGGAATCCGGCCACAGCTGCGGAAGCAGCGCGTTGACGTCGCTCGGGAAGGGCAGATAGAGCGGCGGGCCGCCATAACCCTCGGCGTGGAGCGCCCCGGCCTCGTGCGAACGCATCGGTCAGCGCCTCACATGCGCTCGGGCGCGCTGACGCCGAGCAGGTCGAGGCCGTTGGCGAGCACCTGACGGGTGGCGTCGTTGAGCCAGAGCCGCGTGCGGTGCAGGTCGGTGACCTCCTCCTCGGCGTTCATCGGCCGGACGCGGCAGGTGTCGTACCACTTGTGGTAGCGACCGGCAAGGTCCTCGAGGTAGCGCGCGACGCGGTGCGGCTCGCGCAGGTGCGCGGCCTGTGCCACGACGCGCGGGAAGTCACCCAGGGTCGCGAGCAGCGTCGCCTCGGTGGGGTCGGAGAGCAGCGAGGGGTCGAAACCGTCCTCACGACGCACGCCGTCCTCCCCCGCGAGGCGCGACACGTTGGCCGTGCGGGCGTGGGCGTACTGCACGTAGAAAACGGGGTTGTCGTTGGTCTGCTTGCGCAGCTCCTCACCGTCGAGCGACAGCGGGCTGTCAGCCGGGTATCGCGCCAGGGAGTAGCGCACCGCGTCGGACCCGATCCAGTTGAGCAGGTCGCTCAGCTCGATGATGTTGCCGGCGCGCTTGGACAGCTTGGCGCCGCCCAGGTTGACCAGCTGCCCGATGCGGACGTCGATGTTGACGTCGGCGTCGTCGCCGGCCGCCGACGCGATCGCCTTGAGCCGCCCGATGTAGCCGTGATGGTCGGCACCGAGGAGGTAGATCTTCTCGGTGAACCCACGGTCCTTCTTGCTCAGGTAGTAGGCCGCGTCCGCCGCGAAGTAGGTCGGGACACCGTCGGCGCGGATCAGCACGCGGTCCTTGTCGTCGGTGAAGTCGGTCGTGCGGAGCCAGACGGCGCCGTCCTTGTCGTAGACATGCCCCTGCTCGCGCAGCCGCGCCACGGCCTGCTCCACGGCGCCACCCTCATGCAGCTCGGTCTCGGAGAACCACACGTCGAAGAAGACGCCGAACCGCTCGAGCGTCGACCGGATCTCGGCCAGCTGGGCCTGGTAGGCCAGCGGGCGCGCGACGGCGACAGCCTCGTCCTCGGGCAGGTCGACGACGTCGGGGCGTTGTGCCACAACGGTTTCGGCGAGTTCGCCGATGTAGGCGCCGGGGTAGCCGCCCTCGGGAGTCGGCTCACCCTTCGCGGCGGCGACGACGCTCAGCGCGAACTTGTCCATCTGCGCGCCCGCGTCGTTGATGTAGTACTCCGCCGTGACGTCGGCACCGGAGGCGGTGAGGAGTCGCCGCATCGAATCGCCGAGCGCGGCCCACCGCGTGTGCCCGATGTGCAACGGACCCGTGGGGTTGGCCGAGATGAACTCGAGATTGATCGTGTGGCCGGCTTCCGCATCGTTCTTCCCGTATGCCGTCCCGCTCTCGACGATGCTGCGCGCCAGTTCGCCGGCGCTCGCCGCGTCGAGGGTGATGTTGAGGAAGCCGGGTCCGGCGATGTCGACGCGGGCAATGCCGTGGATCTCACCGAGACGGGTGGCGAGGGACGTCGCGAGGTCGCGGGGCGGCATACCAGCGGGCTTGGCCAACTGGAGCGCGATGTTGGTCGACCAGTCCCCGTGGTCACGGTTCTTGGGTCGCTCCACGCGAACCTCGGCGGGGACGTCGACGGCGAAGTCGCCGGCAGCAGTGGCCTCGAGCAGGGCAGCCCGGATCGCGGACGAGAGTTCTTCGGGAGTCACCCGGGAAGTCTATTGGCCCGGAATTGCCGGGCGTCCGTCGGCTGCGAGGCGTGAGATGACCTCGACGAGCTCCACCGGATCGAAGGGCTTCCCGACGAAGGCGTCGAAGCCGGCGAGGGCCGCCTCACTGCGGTCGTGGGCCGTCGTCGAGGCCGTGACGAGGATCGTCGGGACGTCGGCGAGACGCGGGTGGGAACGGATGGCCGCGATCGCCCACCAGCCGTCGCGACGCGGGGTCTGGGCGTCGAGGACGATGACGTCAGGGACCTGCGCAGCCGGATCGATGAGCTGGCTCATCGCCTCGTGGCCGTCGGCCGCCTCGAGGACGTCGAACCCCTCGAGCTCGAGGTTGATGCGGATGATCGCCCGGATCGAGTCGATGTCGTCGCAGACGAGGACCAGTGGGCGCGGCGTGACAGCCACGACGCCAGCACCGGATTCCATGGAGCGAACTCTAGGCTGCTACCCTCCCTGAGCAGCCCGGAACGGCGGACAACGTTCATCATTCGAAACCGTTCCGAGCCCCCGTAGCTCAGGGGATAGAGCACCGCCCTCCGGAGGCGGGAGCGCAGGTTCGAATCCTGCCGGGGGCACCCAACGACGCAGACCTGGATTGCGCGGAGCGCTTTCCAGGTCTGCGTCGTTTGCGTGCCCCGGCGGGATGACGGGAGCGGGTGTCGGACACCGAGGTACGAGGTGACTGACCCCGCGGCTCCTGCCGGGGGCACCCAAGGCCAGTCCACGCGCGAAGCGCGTTCGACTGGCCTTTGTGCTCCCCGGCGCGACTTCAGCCGCGCTGGCTCGAGTCCGTCACCTCGCCGACGAGCTCCTCGATCACGTCCTCGAGGAAGACGACGCCCAGAATCTCGCCGTCATCGGCCACGACCCGGGCCAGGTGGGAACCCGTGCGCTGCATCGTGGCGAGCACCGATTCGACCTCGTCGCTCCGGCGCACGTTGGCCATCCTCCGGATCCGCTTCGACGGCACCGGCTGGAGGCGCTCCTCCTCGTCCGCGAAGAGCACGTCCTTGAGGTGGAGGTAGCCCGACAGCGTCCCTCCGGCGTCGACCACGGGGAATCGGGAGAAGCCGTGGCGGGCCACGAGTCGCTCGATGGCGTCCGGCGTCGTCTCGGTGTCGACGGTGATGAGTTGGTCGACCGGCACGCCGACGTCGCCGGCGTCCTTGTCGCTGAACTCGAGGGCTGCGCCGAGCAGGCCGTACTGCTCCGGTTCGACGAGTCCCTCCTTGTGCGACTCGGACACGATCTGTGCCACTTCCTCCGCCGTGAACGCGGAGCCCAACTCGTCCTTGGGGTCGACCCCGAAAGCTCGCACGAACATCTTGGACACCCAGTCCATGACGCTGATGACGGGCTTGACGATGCGGGACACGACCACGAGGGCCGGGACCAACGCGATGGCGGCGCGTTCTGGCGTCGCGATGGAGAGGTTCTTCGGGATCATCTCGCCGACGACGACGTGGAGGAAGACGACCACGAGGAGGGCGAGGACGAGCGCGAGCACGTCGGCGACGGCCTCGGGAGCACCCAACGCCTCGACCGGCCCCACGAGCGCGTGGTGCAGAGCCGCCTCGGACACCGCACCGAGCAGCACCGAACAGACAGTGATCCCGAGCTGGGCCGTCGCGAGCAGGATTCCGGTGCGAGACATGGCGTCGAGGGCCTTCTGCGCCCGCTTGTTGCCCTCATCGGCGAGGGGTTCGAGCTGACTGCGGCGTGCCGACATTGCTGCGAACTCGGCCCCGACGAAGAAGGCATTGGCGAGGAGCAGGACGACCGTGATGAGGATGGTTCCGACACTCATGCGGGCGCTCCTTCCTCGTTCGGCTCACCGGGACCGGCGTCGCGCAGGCCCTCACCGTCAGCGGGGGTCGGGGTGAAACGCAACCGATCGACGCGCCGCGCCTCCATGTCGATGACCGTGATCCGCCAGCCCGGGAGCTCGACGACCTCGCCAACGGACGGCACGTGTCCCAGCTCGGCCATGACGAATCCGGCGACTGTCTCGTATGCCGGCCCCTCGGGGATCTCGATCCCGGTGCGCCTGAGCACTTCGTCGGGTCGCCAGAGCCCGGGCACCGTCCAGGAACCGTCGGTCATCTTGCGGCCGGTCGTCTGACTGCGGTCGTGCTCGTCGGACACCTCACCGACGATCTCCTCGACGAGGTCCTCGAGGGTGACGACACCGGACGTGCCGCCGTACTCGTCCACGACGATGGCGAACTGCTGGCCGCTGTCGCGGAGGTGGATGAGCAGCGGGTCGAGCCGGATGGTCTCCGGCACCACGAGCGGCGGGGTCATGAGGGCCGAGACGGGCACGTCGTCGCGACGCTCGTGCGGGACGGCGATGGCCTTCTTGACGTGGACGACCCCGTCGACGTCGTCCCAGTCGTCGTCGATGACAGGGAAGCGTGAGTGGCCGGTGTTGCGGGCCAGTTCCACGCACTCACGGGCCGACGCCGAGCGGTCGATGGCCGTCGCCCGCGAGCGCGGCGTCATGACGTCGGCGGCAGTCTGCTCGCCGAACGTCAGGGAGGCCGTGACGAGCCGCGCCGTGCCGAGGTCGAGAGTTCCGGCCTCGGCAGAGGTCCGGACCAGGGACGCCAACTCAGCGGGGCTGCGCGCCGCGGAGAGCTCCTCCTGCGGTTCGACACCCATGGCGCGCAGGGCGGAGTTCGCGGTCCCGTTGAGGACGTGGATGAAGGGCTTGAACGCCAGGGCGAACCAGCGCACCGGACCCGCAACCCACTTCGCCGTCGCGAGCGGCGCGGAGATGGCCAGCGTCTTGGGCACCATCTCGCCGACGATCATCGAGAACACGGTCGCGATGACCATGGCGAGCACCGAGGCCACGCGCTCTGCCGAGGACTCCCCCAGCCCCAGCGACTCGAGCGGACCGAGGAGGAGGGCGCCGATCGACGGGTTGGCGAGGAAGCCCAGCACGAGCGTCGTGAGGGTGATGCCGACCTGCGAGGCGGACAGCTGCGTCGACAGTGCGCGCAGCGAGGTCAGAACGGAGCGGGCGCCCCCTTCGCCGCGCTCGACGGCCTTCTCGACGGTGGGCCGGTCGAGTGCGACGAGCGCGAACTCCGCGGCAACGAACAATGCGGTCCCCAGCGTCAGCGCGATGCCGGCGAGGACGAGTAACCACTCGGTCATAGTGCGCACCATCCTAGGAGCAGAGCGGCCACGTCCCCCTCCGGGCGGAGCCCGGTTCCACCATGAGGTTGACCCTGACGCCACGTGAGCCTGCGAGACTCGGGGGCATGGCCAGCCTCCAGCACCCACCGGGTGTCGTCCGATGACCACCGCCCAGACCACCACCTCGACGCGAGGCGCTCGCATCGAGGCACGAGACCTCACCAAGACCTTCGGCGCCTTCAAGGCGGTCGACACCCTGAGCTTCGAGGTCGAGCCCGGTCGGATCACCGGCTTCCTCGGCCCGAATGGCGCCGGCAAGACGACGACGCTGCGCATGCTCCTCGGGTTGATCCACCCTACCGCGGGGTCCGCGACGATCGACGGGCAGAAGTACCACGACCTCGATCACCCGCAGTCGATCGTCGGGTCGGCCCTCGAGGCCACGAACTTCCACCCCGGACGCAGCGGCCGTGACCACCTGCGCGTCCTGGCCGCCGCAGGCGGCCTGCCTGACAGCCGCGTCGACGAACTCCTCGAGCTGACCGGCATACCCGCTGCCGCGCGCAAGCGCGCCGGTGAGTACTCCATGGGCATGCGACAGCGCCTCGGCCTCGCCGCCGCACTCCTCGGCGACCCGCGCGTCCTGATCCTCGACGAACCGTCGAACGGCCTCGACCCCGAGGGCATCCGGTGGCTGCGCGGCTTCCTCCGGCACCTGAGCAACGAGGGCAAGACGATCCTCGTCTCGAGCCACCTCCTGCAGGAGGTCGAGCAGACCGTCGACGACGTCGTCATCATCGCCAACGGTCGGATGGTGCGCTCCGGCGCCATGTCCGAACTGCGTGGCGCCCCCTCGACCATCGTCCGGACGTCCGACCCGGCCCAGCTCGCCGGCGCCCTCCGCGTCGCAGATGTCCTGGCCCAGCCGGGCGATGACGGCGAGCTCATCGTCGAGACGACCGACAAGCGCCTCGTCGGCGACGTCGCTCTCCGCGCGGGGCTGCCGATCTGGGAGCTGCGCGACCGCAAGGCCGACCTCGAGGCGCTGTTCTTCGAACTCACCGAAGGCACGAACCGCAACCTCGGCGACGGCAACGCTGTCCCCACAGCGACCGCTCCGACAACCCACGCACCTCACGAGACCGATGCCATTTCCGGCCAGGAAGGGGCGAACGAGTGATGGGCGCCGCCATCAAGTCCGAGTTCCGCAAGTTCTTCACGACCCGCCTCTGGTGGGGCATGGCCATCGGCATCTTCGTGTCTGCCGCGCTCTTCTCCGGCTTCTTCGGCTGGGCCCTCACCTCCGACGACATCACGGCCGACCAGACCGGTGTCGAGGGCAGCGCGACCCAGATCGTCAACTCCGTCTACACCGGAGGGCTCAGCGTCGGCTACCTGCTGATGCTGACGGTGGGGATCATGCAGATCGGCTCCGAGTACCGCCACAAGACGATCACGTCGACCTTCCTGTCGACACCGAAGCGGGTCACGGCCATGTTCGCCAAGATCGTGGCGCTGCTCGGCATCGGCGCGGTCTACGGTCTGATCAGCCTGCTCGGCTCCGTCTCCGTCGGTGCCATGGTCCTCTCGCTTCGCGACATCGACCCGTTCCCGTCGACAGAGGTCCTTCGAACGCTCGCTCTGAGCCTTCTCGCACTGGGACTGTGGGCGCTCATCGGTCTGGGCGTCGGCATCCTCATCCCCAACCAGGTTGCCGCCATCCTCGTCGGGGTCGGCGTGGCCTGGATCATCGAGCCGCTCCTCGGGTTCGGACTCAGTTTCGTCGACGCGCTCCAGGGAGTCGTGCCGTACCTCCCGAGCCAGGCGACCAACGCGATGGTCAACGGGGTGACCCAGAGCGGAGTCGAGGTCAAGCCTCTGTCGTGGTGGGCGGCGGCCCTCGTCCTCGCCGCCTACGCCGCGGCGCTCAGTGCCTTCGGCACCTGGCGCACCGTTCGTCAGGACATCTCGTAGGGACCGCCTCACCGCGGGCGCGGAGCCGGATTCAGGGGCCGGTTCCCACCGCGGTGAGGACACGAAAAGACGAGCCGGTATGCCGGGTGCGAGCCACCCGGCATACCGGCTCGTTTCGTTCCGCGGGACGACCCCGCCGACCTGACCGACCCACGCTCGCGCGAACCGCACGGAGAGATAGGCTGACCGCACACGTGAACCCGCGAGTCAACACGCAGAAAGAGGCGTAACCGCCGTGCCTGACCAGCCCGCTTCGAGCGATCCCCTGCAAGCCTTCGGCCCCAACGAGTGGCTGGTGGATGAGCTCTACGAGCAGTACAAGAACGACAAGAACTCTGTCGACAAGGCGTGGTGGGACTTCTTCGCTGACTACGACCCGGCCTCCGGACACGCCGGCAGCGGCAATGGTGTGACCCAGGACGGCACGGCTCCCGCCGCCGGCTCCGCCCCCGCGCCGGCTGCCGTTCCCGCGGCTCCCGCTCCCGCCCCGGCTCCCGCTGCGCCCGCGCCCGCCGCCGCTGCGCCCGCGCCCGCTGCTCCTGCAGCAACTCCTGCACCTGTAGCAACTCCTGCACCTGCCGCAGCTCCCGCACCTGCTGCTGCGCCCGCGCCCGTGCCCGCGAACGCCCCGGCCACCAGCGCGACCCCGACCGAGGCCCCCACGCCCCGGGACGCCAAGCCCACCAAGTCGGAGGGTGCCGTGAACGAGCCGGAGAACACCCCGATCCGCGGGGCCAGCGCGCGCGTCGTGACCAACATGGAGGCGTCGCTCGCCGTCCCGACCGCGACGAGCGTGCGCGCGGTCCCGGCGAAGCTCCTCGTCGACAACCGCATCGTCATCAACAACCACCTCGCGCGCTCGCGTGGCGGCAAGGTGAGCTTCACCCACCTCATCGGCTACGCCGTGGTCAAGGCCCTCGGTGTCATGCCGGCCATGAACACCGGCTTCACGACCGACGAGAAGGGCAAGCCCGTCCTCGTCACACCGGCCCACGTGAACTTCGGTCTCGCCATCGACCTCGAGAAGCCGGACGGCACCCGCCAGCTGCTCGTGCCGTCGATCAAGGCCGCGGAGACGATGGACTTCGCGCACTTCTGGACCGCCTACGAGGACATGGTCAAGAAGGCCCGCGGCGGCAAGCTCACCGTCGAGGACTTCCAGGGCACGTCGATCTCGCTCACCAACCCCGGCGGCATCGGCACCGTCCACTCCGTGCCGCGCCTCATGGCCGGTCAGGGCGCCATCATCGGCGTCGGCGCGATGGACTACCCCGCCGAGTGGCAGGGCGCCAGCGACGAGACCCTCAACCGCAACGCCGTCTCCAAGATCCTCACCCTGACGAGCACCTACGACCACCGCATCATCCAGGGCGCCCAGTCCGGCGAGTTCCTGCGGGTCATCCACCAGCTACTCCTTGGCGAGAACGGCTTCTACGACGAGATCTTCGAGAGCCTGCGCATCCCCTACGAGCCGGTGCGCTGGGTCCAGGACATCTCCGCCACGCACGACGACGACATCAACAAGGTCGCGCGCGTCCAGGAGCTCATCCACGCCTACCGCGTGCGTGGCCACCTCATGGCCGACACCGACCCGCTCGAATACAAGCAGCGTCGCCACCAGGACCTCGACGTCACGAGCCACGGCCTGACGCTCTGGGACCTCGACCGCTACTTCGCCACGGGCGGCTTCGGCGGCGAGCCGTTCCTCAAGCTCCGCAAGATCCTCGGCATCCTGCGCGACAGCTACTGCCGCAGCATCGGCGTCGAGTACATGCACATCCAGGACCCCGAGCAGCGCGAGTGGATCCAGTCCAAGATCGAAGTCGGCTACGCCAAGACGACCCGCGAGGAGCAGCTGCGCATCCTCCGTCGCCTCAACGCCGCCGAGGCCTTCGAGACGTTCCTCCAGACGAAGTTCGTCGGCCAGAAGCGCTTCTCGCTCGAGGGTGGCGAGTCGGTCATCGCCCTGCTCGACCGCGTCCTGTCCCGGGCTGCCGAGGACGAGCTCGACGAGGTCTGCATCGGCATGCCGCACCGTGGTCGTCTCAACGTGCTCGCCAACATCGCGGGCAAGTCCTACGGCCAGATCTTCCGCGAGTTCGAGGGCAAGCAGGACCCGAAGTCGGTCCAGGGTTCCGGTGACGTGAAGTACCACCTCGGCACCGAGGGCACCTTCACCGCCGAGGGCGGTGCGACGACGAAGGTCTATCTCGCCGCCAACCCCTCGCACCTCGAGGCCGTCAACCCCGTGCTCGAGGGCATCGTGCGCGCCAAGCAGGACCGCCTCAACCTCGCCGGCGAGGACTTCACCGTCCTGCCCGTGCTCCTCCACGGTGACGCGGCGTTCGCTGGCCAGGGTGTCGTCGCCGAGACGCTCAACCTGTCGCAGCTGCGCGGCTACCGCACCGGCGGAACCGTCCACGTCGTCATCAACAACCAGGTCGGCTTCACGACGTCGCCGAGCTCGTCGCGCTCCTCGACGTACTCGACGGACGTCGCGCGGATGATCCAGGCGCCGATCTTCCACGTCAACGGTGACGACCCGGAGGCGTGCGTGCGCGTCGCCGAACTCGCCTACGAGTTCCGGCAGGAGTTCGCCAAGGACGTCGTCATCGACATGGTGTGCTACCGCCGTCGCGGACACAACGAGGGCGACGACCCGTCGATGACGCAGCCGCTCATGTACAACCTCATCGAGGCCAAGCGCAGCGTCCGCAAGCTCTACACCGAGTCCCTCATCGGTCGCGGAGACATCACGGTCGAGGACGCCGAGGCCGCGCTGCGCGACTACCAGCAGCAGCTCGAGCGAGTCTTCGTCGAGACCAAGGAGGCCCTCAAGCAGAACGAGGCCGACGCGGCGCAGGCAGCGGACGACAACTACACCGGCACGGACGTCGAGGGCCACACCGGCCTCGAGCCGCCCACCGCGCAGACCGCCGACGCGGCAACCCGGTCCGCCACCGACACGGCGATCTCCCCCGAGGAGCTCAAGGCGATCGGCGAGGTCTTCGCCAACCCGCCGCACGGCTTCACGGTGCACCCCAAGCTCCAGCAGATGCTCGACAAGCGCGTCGGCAGCATCAGCCAGGGCGGAATCGACTGGGCCACCGGTGAGCTCCTGGCCTTCGGGTCGCTCCTCAAGGAGGGCACCCCGGTGCGCCTCGCCGGTCAGGACAGCCGTCGCGGCACGTTCGTGCAGCGCCACGCCGTCCTCATCGACAAGGAGACCGCTCTCGAGTGGACGCCGCTCCTCTACCTCGGTGAGGGGCAGGCGCGCTTCTGGGTCTACGACTCGCTGCTGTCGGAGTTCGCCGCGATGGGCTTCGAGTACGGCTACTCCGTCGAGCGGCCGGATGCGCTCGTCCTCTGGGAGGCGCAGTTCGGCGATTTCTTCAACGGCGCCCAGACGATCGTCGACGAGTTCATCTCCTCGTCCGAGCAGAAGTGGGGCCAGCGGTCCTCCGTCGTCCTGCTCCTGCCCCACGGCTACGAGGGACAGGGACCGGACCACTCCTCCGCCCGCATCGAGCGCTTCCTCACCATGTGCGCCGAGGACAACATGACGGTGGCCTACCCGTCGACGCCGGCGAGCTACTTCCACCTGCTGCGTCGCCAGGCCTACGCCCGACCGCGTCGTCCGCTCATCGTGTTCACGCCGAAGTCGATGCTGCGCCTCAAGGCGGCGTCGAGCATGCCCGAGGACTTCACCACCGGAACGTTCCGACCCGTCCTGCCCGACCGCGACGGGGCCACGAGCGGCACCGTCGACCGCGTCCTCCTGGCCGCGGGCAAGGCCGTGCACGAACTCGAGGCCGAGCGCGCCAAGCGTGGTGACACGAGCACCGCCATCCTTCGCCTGGAGCAGTACTACCCGCTCCCCGGCAAGGAACTGGCTGACGAACTGGCGAAGTACCCCGAGGCCGAGATCGTCGTCGTCCAGGACGAGCCGGCCAACCAGGGTGCGTGGCCGTTCCTCGCGCTCAACCTGCCGCAGGCTCTCGCCGAGCACGGCGTCCAGCGTCCGCTGCGCGCCATCTCCCGCAAGGCGTCGGCCTCCCCGGCCACCGGCTCCAACAAGAAGCACCAGGAGGAGCAGGCCGAGCTCATCGCGGCGGCCTTCAACCGCTGACCCGACCTTCGGCAGACAACAGCGTGGCCCCGGCAATCCTGCCGGGGCCACGCTGTTGTGTTGTCCTCGTGCGGAAACGTCTCTCGCTGATCAGCGCCGGTAGTAACCGGCCACATCGACTATCAGGTGGGCCTGAACCCCTTCGGGGACGCTGAATCGCACTACCCCCCGTGCATCGACCGGCACGACCGTCGAGTTTCCGACGGTTTGCTGCGCCCTGAAGTTCAAGGTTGAGGCGCCGCTCAGGCTGAACTCCGGGTGCGTCTGCATGTACCCGCTGCGGTTGGCACCTGTCACTGTCGTTCGAAGCATCACGGCACGAGCACCGAGCGGCACGTCAGGGAGCGCAAGGCTGACCGGGGTGCTCCCCACTGCGCCCGGTGCGCCCAATCCGATTCTGGTATCCATGGCCCGGGTGGGTGCCGTGGCGATGAAGCCTGCTCCCGTGTCGACCGCATACACCGCCACCAGGTCGATGATGACGTGTGTCTCACCCGCGAAGTTGGTCAGGTCCGCGTGGCCCCGATCATCCAGTCGGACGACCGCGAGGTTCGCCACCGTTTCGCCAGCCGCAACGTTGAGATTCGACGCGGTGGGTTGCGTGGCATTGCTCGGGTAGGCGGTGAGGTGAGTTCGCGACGTCGCTCCCGTCGCCGTGATGTTGACGATCACCGCCGTGGGTTCTGGGTACCCTGCCTCCGACTGAGCGCCGAAGCTGAGGGTGCCGCCGGCACGCAACTTTCCGGGAAGGGTACCGATGCCGGTTCGGGTGTCCACGAGGCGCGTCCCGGGGTGTGCCACGGCTACGGACCCTCCGGTGGGCGTGGTGTACCCAGCGAGGTCTGCGATGACCTGCACGAAACCTGTGTTGTTGCGCAGGAGGATGCGACCGTCAGAACCGACCGGAACAGTCACGAGGCTCGCGACCGTCTGTCCCGGTGCAACGTTGAGGTTCGACGCTGCGGGGCGCACGGAACCGGAGGCCCATGCCTGCAGGTAGGTGGATGCAGTCGAGCCAGTGGCCGTCAGGTTCAGGGTGACTGTTCGCGTTCCTGCAGGCAGCGACGGCACGAGAAGATTCACGATCTCACCGGGCCCCACAGCACGCTTCGGGGCACCCGTTCCGTACCGGGTGTCGAGCACACGTCGCGGGGTGACGGGGTGGTATCCGCTTCCGAATCCCGTGGATGTCGTGAGCCTGATCTCTTGCGACACCGGCCCGAAGCCCAACTCCCCGCTGGCGCGCACCGTGTAACCGAACGTCTGGCCCGCGCGAGAGTCCGTGAAAGTCCAGTCTCCGTACCGAGTTCTCTGGCAGCGCACCGTGGCGCCGTCAAGACGGTGCTGGCACACCTCATACAGGTCGATCCGGTCGTACCCCAGAGGCCGCAGCCACGAGACGAATACGTCACCATTCGGACGAATCTCACCCGTGATCACAGGTGCCTGCGGCTCCGTGGTGACGTAGACGGTTTCGGAGGGCCCCGAGGTGTCAGAGGAACCCACGACGTTGCGGGCCGTGACGACGAAGCTATGGCCGATGGTCGGATCCATGCTGTCGAAGAGCACGGTCGCCGTTCTGCCTTGGGCTGGTCGCGGCACG
Source organism: Knoellia subterranea KCTC 19937 (assembly GCF_000768685.1). Classification (GTDB taxonomy): domain Bacteria; phylum Actinomycetota; class Actinomycetes; order Actinomycetales; family Dermatophilaceae; genus Knoellia; species Knoellia subterranea. The sequence continues at coordinate 528,319 of NZ_AVPK01000001.1, forward strand.
ATCAGGCTTCGACGCGTCGAAAGGTCCGTGACGACGAAGTCGTCGATCGGACTCGACGTCGAAGTCCAGTACCACTCGACGTTCACGGTCGTTCGGTAGGCCGTGACCCGACCCACCGCTGGGGTGGCAGGAAGCCCCCACGTCCTCGTGGGCCAGTAGTACTCGTAGGGGACACCTTGGCCCAACGAGTTCGCTGCCGTCACGCTGAAGGTGTACTCGCTGTCGTCCGCCAGGCCGGTGAAGGTGTAGGTCCGCGCATCAGGACCCACCAGAACCGAGCGTGCGCCGGGATTGAGTACGAGCCTGTAACCGGTAACGGGCGCTCCGCCATCGTCCTCTGGACTCGCCCACCGTACTGTGAGCGCCCCGCGCGCCGTGGCCTCGATCCCAACCTCCCGAGGCGCACTGGGGGTTCCCACAAGGGCCTCGGACCGAACGCCCGTGGCCGCGAGACCGTCCCCGGGACCAGCGGCTGTGGCTGCGTGCGGCTGGCCCCATGCCAGCAGGGACATCAGCACCGTCGCCATCCAGATCGTCCGCGTCGTGCGCTCCAGCATGAGTTCTCCTTCGAACACCCGGCCACATCGCCGCCGAGGGAGTATGGCAGATCCGGCGACCCGCTCGCGCATTTTCGCCGGAGTACGGCACGGCCTTCAGCCTCCCGTAGGGCCCGCCACATAGGGTGGATCCGTGTACTTCACTGACCGAGGGATCGAGGAACTCGAGTCGCGACGTGGCGACGAGGAAGTCACCTTCGCGTGGCTCGCCGAGCAGCTGCGCACCTTCGTGGACCTCAACCCCGACTTCGAGACCCCCGTCGAACGGCTCGCCACCTGGCTGGCCCGCCTCGACGACGAGGACGACTGACGATGACCGACCACACCACCACGACGGACGACCCGAGCCACGCGAGCGACGAGGCCGCGGGGGACATCGAGTTCCGCCCGAGTGCGGAGTTCACCGTGCCCACTGAGGGCCCGCGCGACGTGGCCGTCGTCTTCATCGGCGACTCCATGGTGGCCGGTGTCGGCGATCCCAAGGGGCAGGGTTGGGTGACCCGCGTGGTCGGCCGTACGCACCACCCCGAGGTGGAGTTCACGTCCTACAACCTCGGTGTCCGCGGCCAGACCAGCGGTGACATCCTCGCCCGGTGGCACACCGAGTGCCCGCCGCGGTGGAAGTCACGCGGCGAACGGCGTCTCGTCATCTCGTGCGGGGCGAACGACATCGCCGCAGGCGTCACCCTCGCGAGGCACCGCCTCAATCTCGCCAACATCCTCGACGAGGCCGCGAGCAACGGCGTCTCCACGTTCGTGGTGAGCAACCCGCCCACGAGCGATCAGGCGTTCAACGACAAGCTCGCCGTCCTCGTCGACGCGCAGGCAGACGTCTGCGCCCGCCGTGGCGTCCCGTTCGTCGACTGCTTCCGACCGCTGCTCGGTCACGACCAGTGGAGCTCGGAGCTGGCCGCCAGCCGCGACGGGCACCACCCGGGTCAAGCCGGCTACGGCCTCATCGCGTGGCTCGTCCTCCACAACGGCTGGAACGAGTGGCTCCGGATCTGACCCGCAGTCAGCTCGTGAAGACGATCTTTCCGGTCACCTGACCGTCGACCATCTTCGCGAAGCCGTCGCGGGCGTCGGCGAGAGGGATCACCGAGTCGACGAGCGGCTCGATCCGCTGGTTCACCACGAAGTTGGCGAGGAGCTGGAGTTCTGCACGACTGCCCATCGTGGAACCCACGACCCGCAGCTGCTTGAAGAAGATCTTCGTCAACTCCGCCTTGGCCGGTGCGTCGCCCGAGGTCGCACCCGAGATGACGATCGTGCCGCCGGGTCGCAGGGAATTCACGGAGTGCGACCACGTGGCCGCTCCGACGGTCTCGAGCACGGCGTCGACCCGCTCGGGGAGGCGCTCCCCGGAGCCGAACGCGCGGTCGGCCCCCAGCGCCACGGCCTGCTCGCCCTTGGCTGCGTCGCGCGTCGTCACCCACACGCGGATCCCGGCGGCCGCGCCGAGCTGCACCAGTGCGGTCGCGACACCACCGCCGGCACCCTGCACGAGGACCGTGCTTCCGGGCTGGACTCCCGCGTTCGTGAAAAGCATCCGGTATGCCGTGAGCCAGGCTGTCGGGAGGCATGCGGCCTGCTCCCAGCTGAGTTCCGCCGGCTTGGGCACGACGTTCGCCCGGGGCACGGCGACCTTGGTCGCGAGGGTTCCGTCGTGGAGTTCCGAGAGCAGGGTGCGCCGCGGATCGAGCGTCTCGTCGCCGCTCCAGCCCTCGGACGGAATGACGGCGTGGACCATGACCTCGTTGCCGTCGGGGTCGATTCCTGCGGCGTCGCAGCCGAGGACCATGGGCAGCCGGTCGGCCGGCAGTCCGACTCCGCGCAGTGACCAGACGTCGTGGTGGTTCAGGGCACTGGCCTTGACGTCGACCACCACCCAGCCGTCACGGGCCTGCGGATCGGGCCGCTCCCCCACCTCGAGGCCGGCGAGCGGGTCGGTCTGGGACTGGGCGACGGCGGCGACTGCGAGCATGAATCCGACCCTACCCAAACGGATTCGCCGCAGTGCGACGATGTGACCATGACCCCTGACGCACTCCTCGGGAGTGGTCCCATCGTCGTGGACGGTGGTCTGTCCACGGCGCTGGAGTCACGCGGCCACGATCTGTCGGGCCGGCTCTGGTCCGCCCGGCTGCTGCACGACGCACCCTCGGAAATCGTCGCGGCGCACCGTTCCTTCGTCGCTGCCGGGGCGGCCATCGTGATCTCGGCGTCCTATCAGGTGAGCCATGCCGGATACGCAGACGTCGGCCTGACCGCGGAGCAGTGCGACGCCGATCTCGAGACGTCGATCCGGCTGGCCCGCGAGGCTGCTGGCGATCGCGCCCTGGTCGCCGCCTCGGTTGGCCCCTACGGGGCACACCGAGCCGACGGCTCCGAGTACACCGGCTATCCCGACGCCGGGCGAGCCACTCTGCGCGACTTCCATGCCCGGCGTCTTGAGCGCCTGGTCGCGGCCGGACCGGACCTCGTCGCGGTCGAGACCCTCCCCGAACTCCTCGAGGCCGAGGTCGTCGTCGACCTCCTGTCCGAGGTCGCGCCCGATCTTCCGTACTGGGTCTCCTACTCCGCCACCGACGGTGGACGGCTCACCGGCGGAGCGCCGTTCGCCGAGGCCGTCGACGTCGTGCGGGGCCCGGCCGTGGCTGTCGGCGTGAACTGCACGGCGCCCCGCCACCTCGACACCCTCCTCGAGTCGGCGACGCCGAACCTCCCCTTCGTCGTCTACCCCAATGCGGGGGCGACCTACGACCCGGTCGACAAGACCTGGTCGGACGACGGGCGGGGCGAGTTCAGTGCGGCGTCCGTGCAGCGATGGCGGGACCACGGCGCACGGTTCATCGGCGGCTGTTGCGGCATCGATGCTGCCGGGATCCGCGCGCTCTCCGCCGTGCTCGCGGCCTGAGTCAGACGCCCAGGACAGTGGGGGCCGCTCGGCGAAGGGCGTCCCGCCAGTCCGGGATCGGGTCGAGACCGGTCGCCGTCCAGCGGTCGTGACCGAGGACCGAGTATGCCGGCCGCGGAGCCGGACGTGGGAACGCATCGGTCGTCGTCGGGGTCACCCGTTCCGGGTCGAGTCCCAGCTCCTCGAAGATGGCGCGGGCGAACCCGAACCAGGTCGTCTCGCCACCGCTCGTCCCGTGCCAAATGCACCCGGGCGCGTCGGCCTCGACGAGTCGCACGATCGCTGCTGCGAGGTCCGCCGTCCACGTGGGCTGTCCGAGCTGGTCGTCCACGACCGAGAGGGTGTCCCGCTCCGATGCCAGTCGAGCCATGGTCGCGGCGAAGTTCGGGCCACCGGCGCCATAGAGCCACGCCGTGCGCACGACCCACGCCGAGGGGCAGTGGGCGAGCACCGCCCACTCCCCAGCAGCCTTGGTCCGCCCATAGGCCGAGCGCGGAGCGATCGGTGCGTCCACGGCATACGGGCTGGTCGCGTCGCCGGAGAACACGTAGTCGGTCGAGACGTGGACCAGACGAGCTCCGGACCGGGCACAGGCGGTAGCGAGGTTCGCGGCACCGACCGCGTTGACGGCGAAAGCGTCGGCCTCACGGGTCTCCGCGTCGTCCACCGCGGTCCACGCAGCCAGATTGGCGACGACGTCGTGTCCCTCGATCGCCTCCGCGACGGCAGCGTGGTCGGTGACATCGAGGTCGGCCCGGGTCAGGGCCGTCACGTCGTGCCCTGCTGCATCGAGGAGCGGCAACAGGTCCGTCGCGAGCATGCCGGCGGCACCGGTCACGAGCCACCGGGTCACGAGCGCTCCACGACCGTCTGCGTCGCGGCGTACTTCCGTTCGGTCGCGTCCTTCATCGGGCGCCACCAGTCCTCGTGGGTGCGGTACCACTCGATGGTGGCGGCCAGCCCCTCACGGAAGCTCGGGTACTCGGGCGCCCAGCCGAGCTCGGTGCGCAGGCGCGTGGAGTCGATGGCGTAGCGGCGGTCGTGGCCGGGGCGGTCGGTGACGTGGTCGTAGTCGTCCGCGCCCTGGTCCATCAGCTCGAGGATGTCGCGCACGACCGTGCGGTTGTCGACCTCGCCGTCCGCTCCGATGAGGTAGGTCTCGCCGATCTCGCCCCGGTCGATGATCGCCCACACGGCACGGTTGTGGTCATCGACGTGGATCCAGTCGCGGACGTTGAGTCCGTCGCCGTAGAGCTTGGGACGCACGCCGTCGATGACGTTGGTGATCTGGCGTGGGATGAACTTCTCGACGTGCTGGCGCGGGCCGTAGTTGTTGGAGCAGTTCGAGATCGTGGCCTGCACACCGAAGGACCGCACCCAGGCCCGGACGAGCAGGTCGCTCGCACCCTTGGTGGATGAATAGGGACTCGACGGGTTGTAGGGGGTGGCCTCGGTGAAGCGCGTCGGGTCGTCGAGCTCCAGGTCGCCGTAGACCTCGTCGGTCGAGATGTGGTGGTAGCGCTTGCCGTGCCGGCGGACCGCCTCGAGCAGCGTGAAGGTCCCGACGACATTGGTCTGCACGAAGGGCCACGGGTTGTCGAGGGAGTTGTCGTTGTGCGACTCGGCAGCGAAGTGGACGACGAGGTCGTGGTCGGCCACGAGCCGGTCGACGAGCTCCGCATCGGCGATGTCGCCCTCGACGAGCTCGATGCGATCCTCGACCCCGGCCAGCGATGCGCGGGACCCGGCATAGGTCAGGGCGTCGAGGACCGTGATCTCGACGTCCGGTCGGGAGTCGAGGGTCAGGTGGACGAAGTTGGAGCCGATGAATCCGGCCCCGCCGGTGACAAGGGTGCGCACCCGCAAACCCTAGCCCGAGCGCCCACTGCGCACGTTCGTGCCGATCGCTAGGGTTGCCGCCATGAAGGGCATCATCCTCGCTGGGGGTTCCGGCACGCGTCTCCACCCCATCACTCGTGGAATCAGCAAGCAGCTGATGCCGATCTACGACAAGCCGATGGTCTACTACCCGCTGGCCACCCTGATGATGGCGGGGATCCGCGAGATCCTCATCATCACGACCCCTCAGGACCGGGAACAGTTCGAGCGCCTCCTCGGCGACGGTCGCGAGTGGGGCATCGAGATCTCGTATGCCGTCCAGCCCAGTCCCGACGGACTTGCCCAGGCGTTCATCATCGGAGCCGACTTCATCGGCGACGAGTCGGTGGCCCTGGTCCTGGGCGACAACATCTTCTACGGCTCCGGCCTGGGTCGGTCCCTGCGCAACCTCACCGACGTGCGTGGCGGGCACGTCTTCGCCCACCACGTGAGTGAACCCTCGGCCTACGGCGTCGTCGAGTTCGACGAGGACGGGACGGTCCTCTCGATCGAGGAGAAGCCGGCGTCGCCGAAGTCGAGCTACGCCGTCCCCGGGCTCTACTTCTACGACAACGACGTCATCCAGATCGCCCGCGACCTCAAGCCCAGTGCGCGCGGAGAGCTCGAGATCACCGGGGTCAACGACGCCTACCTCCGCCGCGGCGACCTGACCGTGACGGTCCTCCCCCGTGGCACGGCGTGGTTCGACACCGGCACCTTCGAGGGCCTCATGGACGCGAGCCAGTTCGTGCACGTCGTGGAGGCACGGCAGGGCACCAAGATCGGCTGTGTCGAGGAGATCGCGTGGCGCGCCGGCTGGATCGACGACACCGAGTTCTCCGCCCTGGGCGACGCACTCGTCAAGAGCGGCTACGGCGACTACATCCATGCTTGCCTGGCCGAGGGACGAGGACAGAACTGATGCAGATCGAACCCCTGGGCATCGAGGGCGCCTTCGTCGTCACTCCCCGCCAGTTCTCGGACGACCGTGGCGTCTTCCTCGAGTCGTTCCGCGGCGACCGTCTGGCGGAACACCTCGGCCACCGACCCAACATCGTGCAGACCAACATCTCGGTGTCCTCGCGGGGCACCGTGCGCGGCATCCACTTCGCCGACATCCCGCCGGGACAGGGCAAATACATCACCGCCCTGAGCGGCAGCCTCCTCGATTTCATCGTCGACCTGCGGGTGGGCTCGCCGACGTTCGGGGCCGTCGAGCAGGTGCTCCTCGACACGGCCGACCGGCGCGCGGTCTATCTCACCGAGGGACTGGGCCACGCGTTCTGCGCCCTGGAGGACGACACCACGGCCATGTATCTCTGCACGGCGGCCTACAACCCCACGGGCGAACACGGCATCCACCCGCTCGATCCCGAGGTCGGACTCGCGATCCCCGCGGATCTGGCGGTCACGCTCTCACCCAAGGACGAGCAGGCACCGTCCCTCGCCGAGGCGCGGGAGTCCGGTCTCCTGCCCACGTATGCCGCGTGGCAGGACTTCGTCTCCCGCGCCTGAGCGCGGGCCGGTCCGGAGTCAGACCCGGATTCAGGCGAGTCGGGCGACTGCCGCAGCCACGGTGTCCGCGACACCGGGCGCGAACACGCTCGGGACGATCTCCTCGGCCGTCGGCTCGGGCACCATCGCGGCGATCGCCTCGGCGGCGGCGAGCTTCATCGCCTCGGTGATCTGGGCGGCGCCCGAATCGAGAGCGCCCCGGAAGATGCCCGGGAACGCCAGCACGTTGTTGATCTGGTTCGGGAAGTCGGACCGACCGGTCGCGACGACCGCGGCGTGCCGGTGGGCGACGTCGGGGTGCACCTCGGGGTCCGGGTTCGCGAGCGCGAAGATGATGGCGTTCTCCGCCATCAGGGCGACCTCGGACTCGGGGACCGTGCCACCCGAGACACCGATGTAGACATCGGAGCCGTCGAGGGCCACGGCGAGCTGACCGGACAGTCCCCGCGGGTTCGTCGACGCGGCAATGCGGTGCTTGTGACCGGTGAGGTCGCTCCGCGACGGCGAGATGATGCCCCGCGAGTCACAGACGACGACGTCGCGCACTCCGGCCCGCTGGAGGAGCTGGGTCACGGCGACGCCGGCAGCACCGGCACCGGACACGACGACCCGGAGGTCCTCGAGGGCCCGGTCCACGACCTTGGCGGCGTTGATGAGCCCGGCGAGCACGACGATCGCGGTGCCGTGCTGGTCGTCGTGGAAGACCGGAATGTCGAGGCGCTCCTTGAGCTGTGCCTCGATCTCGAAGCACCGGGGGGCCGAGATGTCCTCGAGGTTGATGCCGCCGTAGGACGGTGCGATCCGCGCGATGGCATCGACGAGTTCATCGATGGAACCGGTCTCCATGCACACGGGCACTGCGTCGATGTCACCGAAATGCTTGAAGAGGATCGCCTTGCCCTCCATGACCGGCATCGCGGCCAGCGGACCGATGTCACCCAGGCCGAGCACCGCCGTGCCGTCGGTGATCACGGCGACGGTGTTGCGCCGGGCGGTGTAGCGAGCGGAGAGCGAGGCGTCCTCCGCGATGGCGCGGCACACGTCGGCGACACCGGGCGTGTAGAGGAGGGAGAGGTCGTCCCGGTCCCGAAGCGGCTGCGTCGCGTGTACGCCGAGCTTGCCGCCCTCGTGGGCACGGAACACCGGACCCTCGAAGTCAAAGCTCGAGTACAGCGGGGACGCGGACATGACGGGAACTCCCAACGTGGAGATGGTGGGGCAACCGAACGATCGGTGCCGGTGGCCGAATCCCAGGTGCGGGTCGGCGGAGGGCGGGAGGTGTGCCGCGCCCGGCCATCCTCGCACGTCTTCGACGGCTGCGTCTGCGACTCTCGAGCGTGCTCAATGCCACAATCGGCTCGTGCCGCTCCCCCACCTGCCCCGTCCCCGGGTCGTGCGGGTGCGGGGTCGCTCCATGGAGCCGACCCTCGCCGAGGGCGACCTCCTCCTGACGTGGTGGGGCCGACGAGCGCGCCCGGGCCGTATCGCCGTGGTCCGCCTCCCGCCGGACGCCGATGGACGGCCGCGCCCCCTCTCGATCAAGCGGGTGTCGCGCCGCGACCCCGCCGCACCGGAGCGGTGGTGGATCGACTCGGACAATCCCCGGGAGGGCGTCACTTCCTTCGAGGTCGGCTCACTCACGGACGACGACGTCCTGGCGACCGCCCCCGCACGGCTCTGGCCGCGACCCCGAATCCTCACCACGCGGCATACCCGCTGAACGGCCGCAGGCCGCGTTGTAAGTTGGGACCGGCCGACTATCCGCCCAACGAAAGGGACGTTCATGCGCCTCCCCGCTCTGTTCAGCGTCACCGATGTCAGCGCCCACTGCGACCTGCCCTGCGGCGTCTACGACCCCGCCCAGGCCCGGATCGAGGCGGAGTCGATCAAGGCGATCATCGCCAAGGTCGCGGACAACGACGACCCGGACTTCCGCACCCGCGCGGTCGTCATCAAGGAGCAGCGCTCGCAGCTCGTCAAGGAGCACCTGTGGGTGCTCTGGACCGACTACTTCAAGCCGCCGCACTTCGAGAAGTTCCCGAACCTTCACACCCTGATCAACGAGGCGACCAAGCTCGCCGGCGCATCGGGCACCAAGGGTGAGTTCGATGCCGCGAAGGCGGACGAGCTGCTCGCGAAGATCGACGAGATCGACGCGATCTTCAAGGAGACCAAGAAGGCCTGACCTTCCTGTCACCCATGACGCAGCCCCCGGAGCAGAGGCTCCGGGGGCTGCGTCGTGCTCGGGTCAGATCCGCTGCTCCTGAACGGTCCTGATGAGGGCCTCGACGACCTCGGGGTCGTACTCATAGCCCAGTCCGAGGTGAATCCGTTCGAGCGCCGCGTCGACCGAGGCCTGATCGGCGCGCCCGTGCGAGTAGTCGTCGAACGCGTTGGCCACCTTGATGATCCGGCTCTCCACGGGGATCTGCTCCCCCCACTCGCGCACGTGCCGGAACGGTGTCGTCTGGCGCTCCATCAGGTCGGCCACGTGGTCCAGGACTTCGGTGCGCCGCACGATCCGAGCGCCCTCGGACGCAATCCGACGCTGGTCGTCCGGTGAGGTCATGACCGTCGCCCCCTCGGGGATGGGCGACCGCAAACCCACCTGCCCGAGGTCGTGGAGGAGGGCGGCGTACTCGAGGTCCTGGATCTCCTGGGCGTGCATCCCGAGGACTCGGGCAATGGTCACGGACCTCGCTGCGACTCGGGCCGCATGACCGGTCGGGGTGTAGCCGGCGACCTCGGTGAGCCGCGAAAGGGTGCCGATGGTCTGGCGATAGGTGGCGCGATTGTTCGTGTAGCGACGCACCGCCACATAGGTGAGCACCATGGGAAGCAGGCCCAGGGGAAGGGCCGCCAACCCGATTACCGGGGCCAGGAAGGCGACGAGCGGACCGGCCGCGAGCACTCCCAGGGTGAGCGCCTGGGCCTCCCCCAACTCGTCACGCAATGTGACGGCACCCGGCAGACCCTTGCGGCGCGCGCGGACGAGGGCCGTGAGCACGAGGTCGATGTAGAGCCCGACTGCGGCGGCCAGCAGCATGACGACGGCGACGAGCCAGGACGGGCGTTCCGCATTCACCTGCCAGGCCCAGACTCCGTGCCCTCCGTCCGACCCGATCCGCACCAGCCACGCCGTGACCGTCGCACCGATGGTCCGCGCCGCGACCAAGTACCACTCAGTGGACCGCTTCAGGGCCTTGCGGATGACCATGGCGAGCACGAGAGCCGCCGCCAGGACGAGCGTGACGACGCCCGAGGAGACGTCGAGGTCTGCGCGGTTGTAGACCGGCCCGAGGAGCGCGAGCGCCAGCGCCGACCCCGTGGCGACGGGCGCGGCGACTCGACCCGACGGCATACGCACTCGGAACAGCTCCCCCACCGCGATGACGACCAGGAAGGAGCCCAACACGACACTGTGGTCGCCGACCGCGGCGAGGAGACCGTCGTAGCCGGACACGACGGCCCAGACGACCATCGCGATCGCGATCGCGAGGACGAGTCGCTCGACCCGGCTGGTGGACTTCGAGGTCATGGCGCGAAGGACCCCCCGGCGTCGTATCCGTCCTGCACCCGCACTGCTCTCGTCAGCGCTGCGAGGACTCGGCCACCCGACTCCCCGTGCAGGGTCGACCGTAGCGAGTCCAGCGCGGCGGCGGCGTCAACGTCCTCGTCGCCGTGGAGCAGCAGGTCGTACTCGTCGGCGGCCCTCACGATCTCCGAGGCGATCGACACCTCGTCGCCCGACCCGACTCTCAGCGCGCCCTCCATGACTGCGGTGGCACCCGCGAGGAAGGGCAGCCCCTGCAACATGGCGGCGCCGCGAGGGGCGAACGCGCCGGGTGCCTCGTCGCGCTGACGTGGAGCGACCGCCACCCGACCCAGATCGTGGAGCAGGCCGGCCGTTCGGACGTCCGCGACCACCATCGGGCCCAGCCCGAGGTCCTGAGCCATCCGGGCGGCCAGCACCGAGACACGTTCACTGTGGCCCTCGAGCGCCGGTTCGCGGGTCTCGATGGCCGTCACGAGGGCCCCGAGGGCCCGTTCCCGGGCTGCGCGCTCATCGCCGTACTGGAGCAGCGCCCACCGCGCCCCGGCCAGCGGGGCCAGGGCGACGAGCACCGACACGGCGCCCAGCTGTCCCGGCAGCCACATGACGACCACGAGGAAGGCGATGATGCCGTAGGCGAACTGGGTCAGCCCCGAACTCGTCAACATGTCCACGACCTGGAGCCGGACCGGCACGCCGGCCGACAGGCGGATCACGATGGCGACCAGCACCGCGTTCGTGACGAGGAGTACCAGGTCGGCCACGACGATGGGTGCACCCACGTGCCACATGAGTTCCAGCGGCCCCTTGAGCGAGGCAGCCTCGAATGACCCCTGGGCGAGGTCATAGGCGACCGCACTGAGCATCGTCGAGGCAGACACCGCGGCCGTGTTGAAGATCCGGCGCTGCAGCGCCATGCTGCGCCTCGTGGTCGCGGCCATGATGAGGCTCACCAGGCCGGTCCCCAGCGGGCCGATGATGGGGATCGCGGCCAGGATCACCACGTTGTCGGCGGTGAAGTGGACCCTGCCATCACTGGAGGTCGCGGGCAGCCACCAGGTCAGGGCACCGAGCAGCGCCAGAATTCCCAGCGCCCACCAGTTTTCAGGAAGGCCGTACCGCCGATGGCAGAGGAGTGCCAGCCCGACCGCGAGGACGACAACGCCAGCGATGTAGAGCGGGGTGCCGTGCTTCGTGAACCGCGGTGAGAGGGCCCTGCGACTCAAAGTGTTGAGGGTGTGGTCACCACTGCCAGGTGTCGCCCTGCACGACGTAACGTGCCGACGCACCGTCAGCGGGGGCGGCGGAGGCCGAGGAAGCACCGAGGGCGGACAGGGCAGCCAGCACGATTGCTGCGGCGAGGGTGCGGATGGCGCGCATGGAGTTGAACCTTTCACGGGCCCCAGCCAGGGAAGCTGGGGGTCAGTTGCTCCATACTTCCACGGTTTTTGCGTGTGCGACAATGTAGAGGACGAGTGATCTGCGAAGCCCTGGGCAACGTGCAGGGCACCGGTCACTGTTCATTCCCGACCTCAAGGAGTCCCCATGAGCAAGCGCGCCCGCAAGCGCCGCTCGCGCAAGGGCAACAAGGCCAACCACGGCCGCAAGCCCAACGCCTGAGCACTGCGCAGCAGACGTCGAAGGGCCGATCACCTCACGGTGATCGGCCCTTCGCTGTGTCCGTCGGTCCAGTCGCGGCTGCTCAGCCGTCGAGTTCGAGTCGGACCATCGTGATGCGCTGCATGATCTGGACGCGGAGCTGGTCGGGGCAGGCCTGCTGCTCCTCCGAACGGCGGACGGCAGCCTTCACGGCGCGGTCGAGGTCGTGCTCGTCGAGGCACGGGCCACAGGCCTCGAGGTGCTGGGCCACCCGAGCCACATCCGAGGGCTGCATTTCGCCGTCGAGGTACTCGTAGATCCGGTGGAGGACCTCGGAGCAGTCCGCGTGGTCCTGGTTGTGCATCTCGTTCACGACGAGACCTCCTTGCCGAAGCCGCGCTCGGCGGCATACTCCGTCAGCATTTCGCGGAGCTGGCGCCGTCCGCGGTGCAGGCGCGACATCACGGTGCCAATGGGCGTGCCCATGATGTCGGCGATCTCCTTGTAGGCGAAGCCCTCGATGTCCGCGAGGTAGACCGCCATCCGGAAGTCCTCCGGCAGTTCCTGGAGCGCACGCTTGATCTCGGTGTCCGGCAGGTGATCGAGCGCCTGGGCCTCGGCCGACTTCAGTCCGGTGCTGGTGTGCGACTCCGCGCGGGCCAGCTGGTAGTCCTCGACCTCGGCGGCATCGGACTGGAGCGGCTCGCGCTGCTTCTTGCGGTAGCTGTTGATGTAGGTGTTGGTGAGGATCCGGTACATCCACGCACGCAGGTTGGTGCCGGGCTTGTACTGGTGGAACGCCGCGAAGGCCTTGGCGTAGGTCTCCTGCAGCAGGTCCTCGGCATCGGCCGGGTTGCGCGTCGTGCGCATCGCGGCGGCGTAGAGCTGGTCGAGCAGGGGCAGCGCCTCGGCCTCGAACCGGGCCTGCCGCTCGGCGGGGGTCTCGGTGGCGACGTCCACGGTCGGCTCGTCGCTGGTGGTCTGTGGAGTGGTCATCGCACTCCACCCTAGACCTGTCTCTGCAGGCGATGTCGTGTGCAGAACGAGCACGGGCCAGACCTCTCGGTGACGCGGATGCACCGGGCTGCCGGCGCGTGGGACATGGGAGTCAACGTGTCGGGTGGGGGCGTCATTCCCCGCGTGTAGCGTTTGGCCATGACCACGTCGACCCCCTCCAACTTCGTCAGGCTGCTTGGCGAGCAGGTCCGCCACGAGTTCACGGCGAGCCAGCAATACATCGCGATCGCCATCTGGTTCGACGACCAGGACCTCCCCCGGCTGGCCGAGCGCTTCTACGCCCAGAGCGTCGAGGAGCGCAACCACGCGATGATGATGGTCCGCTACATGCTCGACCGTGACTGGGGCGTCGAGATTCCGGGCGTCGACGCCGTGCGCAACGCCTTCGACAAGCCGGCCGAGCCGATCTCGCTCGCTCTCGCGCAGGAGAAGAACGTCACCGAGCAGTGCGAGGCGCTCTTCCGTGCCGCTCGTGACGAGGGCGACGTCCTCAGCGAGCAGTTCATGCTCTGGTTCCTCAAGGAGCAGGTCGAGGAGGTCTCGTCCATGAACTCGCTGCTCACGATCACCGAGCGCGCCGGAGAGGACTGGTTCCAGATCGAGGAGCACCTCGCCCGCGAGAACCAGTCCGAGCCGGCCGACAGCTCCGCGCCGGAGGCAGCGGGCGGCGCGCTCTGAGCACCGCCCGCTAGAGCAGCGACTCGACGAAAGCCACCGCCGCCTCGGCGAGTGGACCCGTCGCCCTGATCGTGTGCTCACCCTTCACTGCGGTGACGTATGCCGGGTCGGCCAGTTCCGCGCGCACCTCACCGGGCGTGCCGAACGGGTCCCGCTCCCCCTGGATCACGTGCAGCGGGATCTCGGCCGCGACCGGAAGACGCAGTTCGTCGGCGCGGGACACCTCCGGCTTGCCCGGCGGGTGCAGCGGGAACGACAGGCACAGGACCCCGTCGGCCCCGAGGTTGGCAGCAGTCCGGCAGGCCACACGCGCTCCGTTGCTCTTGCCCGAGAGCACGAGCGGACCGGGGAGCTTGCCGCGGCCGCTACGCAACGTCTCCACGATCGGCAGCCAGGCCTCGTCCTGCGGAACGGGACGCGGCGGCATACGCCGTCCTGCGACGCCCCACGCCTGCTGCACGAACGCGACGGCCCAGCCGGCACCCACGAGTCCGTCCCTGGCGGCGAGGAGGTCGGCGCCGGAGAGGCGGCCGCTTGCTCCGTGGGTGAGCACGACGGTGCCTCGGGCACGCGGCGGGCGTGAAACGTGGGCGTGGGCCGGCCCCAGTGGGGTGTCGATCTCGACGAGCCGTGCCGCGGTCATGCCGGCGACCCGATGATCTCGCCGGTCATGGGATCGACCACTCCGTGCAACTCGCTGGCGGGCAGGGGGTCGAGGAGCTGGGGGCCGTTGGATCGGTTGCTGCTCACCGCCCGAGAGACGGGGTATGCCGTGAAGCGCCCCGCCGCGTGGGGCTCGAGCAGGGCCGCGATCCGGTCGAGGTCGGTCAGCCCCGGGTCGAGCCACGAGGACCACTCGTCCGCCTCGAGGACGAGCGGCTGGCGGTCGTGGATGCGATCCAGCCCGGGCTCGGCCTCTGTCGTGATGATGGTGAAGGTCGTGAGCCAGGCGGCCGGATCGTCGTTGTCGGCGACGGCGGGGTCGCGCCAGAACTCGTAGAGCCCGGCGAAGGCGCAGCTCGCTCCATCGGCTCGCGAGGTGAAGAAGGGCTGCTTGAGCGGCTTGCCCTTGGCGTCGGTCGCCGTGGGCGACACCTGCCACTCGTACCACCCCTGAGCCGGGACGATGCAGCGCCGACGCGCGGCGGCCTTGGCGTATGCCGGTTTGTCCAGCACCGATTCGGCGCGGGCGTTGATCATCCGCACCCCTGACTTCGGGTCCTTGGCCCAACTCGGGACGAGGCCCCAGGTGAGCAGCCGCAATTGACGCGTGGGGTCCGCGGAGTCGTCGCCGCGTGGGGTGCGCGTCAGCACGACCGGCGCCTGCTTGGTCGGTGCCATGTTGTGGTCGGGCGTGGCCGGAGGGGGCGACTGCGGGTTGACGAGGACGCTCCGCGTCGGATCGGTCGTGCGGTCGTCGTCCACCTCGAACTCGAGGGTCAACTCGTCAGGGTTGGCCGTGGCCGCGTATCGCCCGCACATAGGGCCAAATCTACGCACGGCCGCCGACAGCCTGCGACACTCGCGAACACGGATGTGGCCCCTCCGACTACGGTAGGAGAAGGTCCACGATCCGTTCGACCCAGAGGAGAACGCATGTCCTTGGTGCGTCGCGTTGCCCGTCCGATGCTCGCCGCGATGTTCGTCGTGGGAGGGCTCGACCAACTCAAGCACCCGGGGGCCAAGGCCAAGGCCGCTCGCCCCGTGCTCGATCAGGCGGCCAAGGTCGGCCTGCCGGACGACCCCGAGCTGTTGGTCCGCGCCAACGGCGTGGCCATGGTGGGCGGCGGCGCGCTCCTCGCCACGGGCCGGGTCCCCCGCATCGCGTCGACCGTCCTCGCCGGAGCCCTGGTTCCCACCACCCTGGCCGCCCACCCGTTCTGGAACGAGTCCGACCCACAGGTCCGGGCCCAGCAGAAGGTCCAGTTCCTCAAGAACCTCGGCCTCCTCGGCGGACTGCTGCTCGCAGCCGTCGACACGGATGGCAAGCCGAGCCTGGCCTATCGCGCGCGGCTGGCCGGTGAGAGCGCCCAGCGCACCGCCCGCACCACCCGTCGCGAGGCCAAGCACGCCGCGAAGGCCGCACGGCGCGAGGCCCGTCTGAAGGCCGCACAGGCGCAGAATGCCCTCACCTGACTGGACCAGCCCCGCGGCCGAGGGACCCGTCGATGCGACGGTCGAACTCCCCGGCAGCAAGTCTCTGACCAACCGCTTCCTCATCCTGGCGGCCCGGGCCGGCGGTGTCTCGCGGCTGCGGGCGCCGCTGCGTTCGCGTGACTCCCTGCTCATGGTCGAGGCCCTCAAGGGTCTGGGCACGGGGATCGAGGACGACGGCGACGATTGGCTCGTGACCCCGGGGCAGGGATTCGGACCGGCCCGCATCGACTGCGGTCTGGCCGGAACGGTCATGCGGTTCATGCCCCCACTCGCGGCCCTGGCATCCGGAGAGGTGCATTTCGACGGGGATCCTCACGCCCGCACGCGGCCGATGGGTCCAGCTCTCGAAGCACTGCGCTCGCTGGGCGTCGTCATTGATGACGGCGGCCGTGGCTCACTCCCCTTCTCGGTCACGGGCTCCGGCTCTGTCCGGGGAGGTTCGGTCACGCTCGACGCTTCGGCATCGTCCCAGTTCATCTCCGCCCTCCTGCTGTCGGGTGCCCACTACGACGACGGCGTCACCGTGCACCACGAGGGCCCGCCGGTCCCGAGCCAGCCGCACCTCGACATGACCGTCGAGGCCCTGCGTGACGCCGGAGCCGACGTCGACGACAGCGAACCGGACACGTGGCGTGTCGAACCCGGCCCGCTCAATCCGCTCGACGTCCAGATCGAACCGGACCTCTCCAACGCCGCCCCCTTCCTCGCCGCCGCCCTGGTCACGCGAGGTCGAGTGCGCGTGCCCGGGTGGCCACAGCACACGACCCAGGCCGGGGACGCCATCCGTGGCGTGCTCGACGAGATGGGCGCAGACGTCATCCTGGGGCGGGACGGACTCACGGTCAGCGCCGTCGACGGCTTCACCGGCATCGACGTCGACCTCCACGACGCCAGCGAACTCACACCGGTCGTCGCCGCGTTGGCCGCCCTCGCCGACGGGCCGACCCTCATCCGGGGCGTCGCGCACATCCGAGGACACGAGACCGACCGGCTCGCCGCGTTGGCCCACGAGCTGGGCGCGCTCGGCTCCGACGTGACCGAGACCGAGGATGGTCTGCACATCGTGCCGCGCCGCCTCTCCCCCACGACCTTCCACACCTATGCCGACCACCGGATGGTGATGGCCGCGGCGGTTCTCGGCCTCGCCGTCCCCGGTCTGGTCATCGAGGACGTCGGCACGGTCGCCAAGACCCTGCCTACCTTCACCGAGCTGTGGACCGCCATGCTCGGCCAACGCCCATCCGAGGGACGCACCGCCTGATGGCCCGCTCGGCGAGCGACTACGACGAGTCCGATGTCAGGATCCGCCCCAACAAGCGCGGCAGCCGGCCGCGGTCCAAGGACCGCCCGGCGCACCTCGATGCCGTGCCCGGCATGGTCATCGGTGTCGACCGCGGCCGCTACACCGTACTCATGGAGCCCGGCAGCAGGGCCGAACGCACCGTCCTCGCCATGCGGGCGCGCGAGCTCGGGCGCAAGGGGATCGTCGTCGGGGATCACGTCTTCCTCGTCGGCGACGTGTCCGGCAGCCCGGACGCGCTCGCGCGGATCGTGCGGATCGACGAGCGCACCACCCTGCTGCGCCGGACCGCCGACGACACCGACCCCGTCGAGCGCGTCATCGTCGCCAACGCCGACCAGCTCGTCGTCGTGTCGGCGCTCGCCAACCCCGAACCCCGGCCCCGCCTCATCGACCGGTGCCTCGTCGCCGCCTATGACGCGGGGATGTCCCCCCTGCTCGCCCTGACCAAGGCCGACCTCGCCGACCCCGGCCCTTTCCTCGAGAACTACGCCCCGCTCGAAGTGCCTGCGGTCATCACCGCCACCCCCGAAGCGGGCGGCACCGACGGGCTCGACGCCGTCCGCGACGCCCTCCGCGGGCATGTGAGCGTCCTCGTCGGCCACTCCGGCGTCGGCAAGTCAACCCTCGTCAATGCCCTTGTCCCGGGGGCCTATCGGGCCACCGGCGTGGTCAACGACGTCACCGGTCGAGGGCGGCACACGTCCACCTCCGCCGTCGCCCTGCAGTTGCCCGACGGTGATGGCTGGGTCATCGACACCCCGGGCATCCGCTCGTTCGGCCTCGCGCACGTCCACCCCGAGCGGATCATCACGCACTTCCCCGACCTCGAGGAAGGCACGGACGAGTGCCCCCGTGGGTGCAGCCACGACGAAGAGGAGTGCGCCCTCGACGAGTGGGTGGCCCAGGGCCACGCCGGGCCGGCCGGACCGTCCCGACTCGAGTCACTCCGACGCCTCCTGCGGACGAGGCAGACCCAGGCCGGCGACTGACCTCTCCGTCTTTGTGCCCGGCACGGACACACTGAAGGGGCCTCGGCCGACGGATCAGGTCCGTGCAGGGCACAAAGACGGGCAACGACAAAAAGGGTATGCCGCCCGCTCGGGTGAGCGGACGGCATACCGGATGGTGCGTGGTGACCCGAATCAGACGCTCGGGTCCCGCTTCTCGGCCGGGTCGTTGTCGATCAGCCGGTGGGTGTCGTTCGGGCGGTCCAGGGGACCCTCCGACTCGCCCGTGGCGTGCGAGCGCTCCACGACCGACGTGGCGTCGGCCGGCAGGCGACCGTCGCCACCGGCGAACGCGTCTTGGTCGACCGTCTCGGTCGAGGCGAAGCGCGCGTCCGGCTCCAGGTCGGTGACGTCGATGGTCTCGACGATGACGCGGGGCTCGGCGAAGAGGCACGCGGAGCGGTGCTCCCCGTGACCGTCCGGGCGCGACAGCAGCTCCGGGTCCTCGGTCTTGCAGCGATCCTGCGCCTTGAAGCAGCGCGTGTGGAAGCGGCAGCCCGAGGGCGGGTTCGCCGGCGACGGAACGTCACCGGTGAGGACGATCTGCTCACGCTTGCCGCGCATCGTCGGGTCCGGAACCGGAACCGCCGAGAGCAGGGCCTGCGTGTAGGGGTGCGTCGGACGCTGGTAGATCTCTTCCTCGGTGCCGAGCTCGACCATGCGACCGAGGTACATCACGCCGACACGGTCGGAGATGTGACGGACCACGGACAGGTCGTGCGCGATGAAGATGTAGGACAGGCCGAGCTCGTCCTGCAGCTTCTCCATGAGGTTAATGACCTGGGCCTGCACCGACACGTCGAGCGCGGAGACCGGCTCGTCGCAGATGAGGACCTTGGGCCGCAGCGCGATGCCGCGGGCGATACCGATGCGCTGCCGCTGACCGCCCGAGAACTGGTGCGGGTAGCGGTTGATGTGCTCCGGGTTGAGGCCCACCAGGTCGAGCAGTTCCTTGACCGCCGCCTTGCGACCGCCCTTGGGCAGGACGTCCGGGTGGATCTCGAAGGGCTCCCCGATGATGTCGCCGACCGTCTTGCGCGGGTTGAGCGACGTGTAGGGGTCCTGGAACACGATCTGGATGTCGCGACGCATCTTGCGCATCGCCGACCCGCTCTGCGAGTACATGTCGACACCGTCGAAGTTCACCGTGCCGGACGTCGGCTCCTCGAGGCGCATGAGGACGCGACCGAGCGTGGACTTGCCACATCCGGACTCGCCCACGATGCCGAGGGTCTCGCCGCGTTGGAGCTCGAACGAGACCCCGTCGACGGCCTTGACGTGGCCGACCGTGCGGCGCAGCACGCCGCCCTTGATCGGGTAGTGCTTGAACAGGTTGTCAGCCTTGAGGATGACGTCAGCCATTGAGGACCTCCTCGGCGAAGTGGCATGCGGACTGCTGCTGGCCTACCTGGCGCAGAGCCGGGAGCTCGGTACGGCAGATGTCCTGGGCCATCCGGCAACGCGGGTTGAAGGCACACCCCTGCGGGATGCGCGTGAGGTTCGGCGGGAGGCCACCGATGGCCGCCAACGTCTGGCCCTTCTGGTCCAGACGCGGGATCGACTCGAGCAGGCCACGCGTGTAGGGGTGCGCGGGCTGCGCGTAGAGGTCCTCGATCCCGGCGCGCGCCACGATGCGACCGGCGTACATGACGGCCGCACGGTCGGCGACGTCCGCGACCACACCCAGGTCGTGCGTGATGAGGATGAGCCCCATCTTCCGCTCTTCCTGGAGCTCGGCGAGCAGGGCCATGATCTGCGCCTGGACGGTCACGTCGAGCGCGGTCGTCGGCTCATCGGCGATGAGCACGGCCGGGTCGAGCGCGATCGCCATCGCGATCATGATGCGCTGGCGCATACCGCCCGAGAACTGGTGCGGGTAACTCTTGACCCGCTCCTTGGCCGCCGGGATGGCGACGCGCTCCATGAGCCGAACAGCCTGGGCGTAGGCGTCGGACTTGTTCATGCCCCGGTGCTGCCGGAACATCTCACCGATCTGCCAGCCGACCGGGAAGGTCGGGTTGAGGGAGCTGAGGGCGTCCTGGAAGATCATCGAGATCTCCGGTCCGCGAACCTTGCGCCGCTGCTCCTCGGGCATCGTGAGGAGGTCCTGGCCGCAGTAGCGGATCGATCCGGACGGAATGACAGCCGGGGGCATGTCGAGGATGCCCATGATCGCCTGAGCGGTCACGGACTTGCCCGACCCCGACTCGCCGAGAATCGCGAGTGTCTCGCCCTCATGGAGGTCGAACGAGACGCCGTTGATGGCCCTGGCGATGCCATCTGGGGTGTGGAACTCGACGTGGAGGTCATCCACTTCGAGCAGGCGGCCGTCCGCGTCGGGCTTGTAGCTCGACGCCGGCGCGGCGGACTTGGTGGTGGTGGTCACTGGTGGCTCCTCCTGCTCATCGGGACTTCGGGTCGAAGGCGTCGCGCACGGCATCGCCGAGCAGGATGAACGCCAGGACCGCGAGGCTGAGGAACAGACTCGGGAAGAAGAGGACGTGCGGGTAGGTGCGGATGGCGCTCAACGCATCGCTGATGGCCACACCCCACGAGATCGCCGGCGGCGTGAGCCCGATGCCGAGGAACGACAGAGTCGCCTCGGCAACGATGAACACACCGAGGTTGATCGTCGCCACCACGATCGCGGGTGCGAGCGCGTTGGGGAGGATGTGTGACCGGATGATCCGCCACGGGCTCGCACCTAGCGCCCGCGCAGCCAGGACGTACTCGTTGGGCTTGACCTGGAGGACGCTCGATCGCATGAGACGCGCGATCGTCGGCCAGCCGAAGATCGACAGCACCAGCACGACCTTGGCGACCACGAGGAAATAACTCGAGTTGGGGCCGTTGGGGAAGCTCGCCATGAAGAGGATCCCGCCGAGGAGAAGCGGAATGGCGTAGAAGATGTCCGTGACCCGTGAGAGGAGGGCGTCGAACCATCCACCGTAGAAGCCCGAGAGGACGCCGATCAGGCCGCCGAGGAGCAGTGTCGTCAGCGACGCCATGATGCCGACGATGATCGAGGCGCGTGCTCCGTAGATCGTGCGGGCGTAGATGTCGTAGCCCTGCGTGTCGGTGCCGAACCAGTGGGCGCTGCTCGGACGCTCACGGACGTTGCTGATGTCACCGAAGCCGGGGTCCTTGTTGGTGAACAGGGACGGCCAGATCGCCATGAGCACGAACAGCCCGATGAGCAGGACCGAGAACCAGAAGATCTTGTTCTTGCGCAGCGAACGCCACGCGTCCTGAGTGAGGGAGCGGGCCTCGCCGACGTCGTCCGACGCACCCGGCTGGACGGTAGCGGCAATGGTCTCAGTCATGGCTGATCCTCGGGTCGAGCACGCCGTAGAGCAGGTCCACGAGCAGGTTGACGAGCAGGTACACGATGACGAGCACGGTCACCGTCGAGACGACGGCCACACCGTCACGGGAGTTGATGCCCTTCCAGATGTAGCCACCCACTCCCTGGATGTTGAAGATGCGCTCCGTGACGATGGCACCACCGAGGAGGCCACCGAAGTCGGCGCCGATGAAGGTCACGACGGGGATGAGGGAGTTGCGCAGGGTGTGCACACCCACGGCGCGCTTCTTGGTCAGACCCTTGGCGACAGCGGTCCGGACGTAGTCGGCGCGCAGGTTCTCCACGAGGTTGGTTCGCGTCAGGCGGGCCACGTACGCGATCGAGAGCGATCCGAGGACGAACGCGGGAAGGATCAGGGAGTAGGTCGAGGCCTCGAGGCTCGGCACGGTGGCGGGGAAGATGCCCCACTTGATCCCGAAGAGGTATTGCATGAACACGCCGATGACGAAGACCGGGATGGAGATGACGAAGAGGGTGCTCACCGTGACGAGGTTGTCGATGAACCTTCCCTTTCGGACACCGGCGAGGACACCGGCGAGGATGCCGATGACCGCCTCGAAGGCAATGGCCATGAGCGCGAGCCGTCCGGTGATCGTGTAGCGCTTGGCAAGGTCTTCCTTGACCGGGATCCCGTAGTAATTCGTGCCGAGATCACCCTGGACGAACTTGCCGAGGTACTTGCCGTACTGCACGGGCAGCGGGTCGTTGAGGTTGTGCTCCTCGCGGAACTTCGCGACGTACTCCGGCGAGCACGGACGCTCACCACACTTTCCGGCTGTTGGGTCTCCGGGCAGGGCGAAGACCATGGCGAAAATGATGAAGGTTGCTCCCAGAACCACCGGGATCATCTGCAGCAGTCGCCGGACGATGTACTTGCCCATGTCACCTCCTGGGTCAGGGTCGGCCCGCATCGTGATGACGAGCGGGCGCCTCGAGACGGCAATGGCTCGTCTCGTGAAGTCTGATATGGCCTCGTGGGCCGGGCCAGACTTGCAACATACCTGACCACCGATGGGCAATGAGGCGGGTCACACGTCTGGGGGGCGAAGGCACCCCTGGGTTGGGGAAGTGCCCCCGGCATGCTGTCGGCCTGCCGGCGAGTGCCGGCAGGCCGACAGCCTGCTCTGTATCGGGTCAGGTGCTCACCCGACACCGCGGGGTCACTTCAGCGAGATACCCGCGTAGTGCGGCACACCGAACGGCGTGACCTTGACGTTGGTGACCTTGTCGGACCAACCCATGGTGGTGGTGGAGTACCACAGCGGGATCGTCGCCATGTCCTTGGCGAGGATCGCCTCGGCCTCCTGGTAGAGCTTGTTCGACGTGGCGCCGTCCGTGGCCGCAGCGGCCTCGGCGAGCTTGGCGTCGAACGCCGGGTTGTTGTAGTCACCGTCGTTGGACGAGGCACCCTTGCCGTACAGCGGCGCGAGGAAGTTCTCGATCGACGGGTAGTCCATCTGCCAACCGGTGCGGAACATGCCCTTCATCTTCCGGTCGTGGATCTGGGTCCGGAAGGTGGAGAAGTCCACGACCCCGGTGGCGACGCAGTCAACACCGAGAGCGTTCTTGATGCTGTTGCAGGTGGCCTCGGTCCACTCCTTGTGCGACGCGTCAGCGTTGTAGGAGAGGGTGATCTTGCCGCCCTTGAAGCCGCCAGCGGCAGCGAGCTGCGCCTTGGCCTTGGCCGGGTCGAACTTGCAGAACTCGCCACAGACGTCGGCCTTGTAGCCGTCGACGACCGGGGAGACCCAGCCGGTGGCGGGCTCACGCGTGCCGTTGAAGATGGCCTTGATGATGCCCTCGCGGTCGATCGCCATGGAGATGGCCTTGCGGATCTCGGGACCGTAGTTCGGGTCCACAGCGGCCGGGGCCGTGGTGATCGTCTGGATGACGCCGACAGGCTTCTGGAGGTTGCGGTCCGGAAGGTCCTGCTTGTACTTGTCGTCGATCTGGGCGCTGGCCGGGACCTCGTCGGTCACGTCGAGCTGGTTCGCCTGGACGTCGGCGTACGCGGCGCCGCTGTCCTGGTAGATCTTGAACGTGATGTTGTCGACGTTGCCCTTGTCGGAGCCGCTGTAGTCCGCGAACTTCGAGAGCTTGATCTCGGCGTTCTTGGTCCAGCTGTCCAGCTTGTACGGGCCGGCAGCGATCGGCTTGTCACCGAAGGCCTTGGGGTCCGCGAAGAACGCGTCCGGCTGCGGGGCGAAGGCCGAGTAGCCAAGGCGCACGGGGAGGTTCGAGACCTTGCCCGTGGTCTTGATGGTGAAGGTGTTGTCGTCAACGACCTTGAGGCCGGAGAGGGTCTTGGCCTTGGGCTCCGGAGCCTTCTGCGGGCCCTCTTCGCCGTCCGGGTCCTCCGACTGCAGGTCGGCGTAGCCCTCGATCGGCTCGAAGAAGTAGGAACCGAGCTGGGCGTTGGGGCCGTACGCGGTGTAGTTCCAGGCGTCAACGAAGTTCTTCGCCTTGACGACGGTGCCGTCGTGGAACTTGTAGTCCTTCTTGAGCTTGACCGTGAAGTTCTGGTTGTCGGTCGTGTCGATCGACTCGGCGATGTCCATCTCCGGGGCGGCCGTCTCGACGTTGTACTTGATCAGCTTGGCGGTGATGACGTCGAGCACGTTGCCACCACAGGTCTCGGACGTGTTGCCCGCGACGAGGGGGTTCTCGGGGTTGCAGCCACGAACGGAGATCGAGCCGCCGGTCTTGGCGGCCGAAGTGTCAGTCGTCTCGTCGTCGCCGCCGCCGCCACAGCCTGCGAGAAGCAGGGCTGCCGCGGAAATACCGGCAACGGCCACCGTGCGAGTGGTTCCTCGCATGGATGTCCTCCTACGTGTAAAAGCCGCCCAGGGAAGTGAACGGACATCAAGTGAGAGCCGATCCCGGTCGGGTGGCCCCCGCATGCCCCGGAAGGGCACGCGACCCCCATGTAAGACCACATCGGCGACTCGTGGGAGGTGCGTGACCGACCCGAGACCCGATTGTGACCCTTCCGAGTGGGAGTTGAGAGGCTACGGTGACGGACGTGCCGACCTATGACGACGACCTGCGCCTCGCCCACGTCCTCGCGGACGCCGTGGAGCGGGTGACCGTCTCTCGCTTCCGTGCCGAGGACCTCCACGTGGAGTCCAAGCCCGATCTGACGCTGGTCAGCGACGCCGATCGGAGCGCCGAGGAACTCGTCCGGGCCCAGCTCAAGCGCACGCGCCCGCGGGACGCCGTCATCGGTGAGGAGATGGAGACCACGGGCCACGGTCCGCGCCAGTGGGTCATCGACCCGATCGACGGCACGCACAACTTCGTGCGAGGTGTGCCCGTGTGGGCCACGCTCATCGGCCTCATCGATGACGGCAAGCCGGTGCTCGGCCTCGTCGCCGCACCGGCGCTCAACCGTCGCTGGTGGGCCGCGGTGGGCAGTGGCGCGTGGGCCGGTCGCAGCCTCACCTCCGCCAAGCGGATCTCCGTGTCCAGGGTTGCCAAGGTCTCCGACGCTTCGCTGTCCTACAGCTCCGCGCGGTCGTGGGAGGCCGTCGGTCGCCAGGAGTCACTGCTCGACCTCGCCCGCGACTGCTGGCGCGAGCGTGCTTTCGGGGATTTCTGGTCCTACATGCTCCTCGCCGAAGGAGCGGTGGACATCGCGACCGAGCCGGAGCTCAACCTCCACGACATGGTGGCGCTCGTCCCCATCGTCACGGAGGCGGGCGGCCGCTTCACGTCGCTCAAGGGCGAGGACGGGCCGTTCGGCGGCAACGCCGTGGCGACCAATGGCCTGCTGCACGACGAGGTCCTGTCCCGCATCGGGCTGTGACGCCGGGGCTCAGTTCGGGACGACTGTCACCGAGCCGAGTTCCAGACCTTCGATGCCGTCGCGCAGCGACGCCGCGTCCCCGACCACGACGATGACCCACTCCCCCGTCACGACTTCGGCGTATGCCGTCCGCAACCGTTCGTCGTCCAGCTCACCCATGCGTTGCAGCGTCCGTGTCTGGAAGTCGAGGGGAAGGTGCTCGATGGCCAGCGCAGAGGCCTCGTCCGCAACTGCGTCCGCCGTGGCATAGCGCCCCGGTGCGGTTTGGACGACGAAGTCGATGCCAGAGCGAATCTCCCTGTCCGAGAACCCTTCTCGCGCCTTCGCCAGGATGTCCACCAGGAGCCGGAGGGCATCGACGGTGGCATCGGCTCGCACTGAGCCCGAGGTCACGAAGGACCCTCCCCGGGCACGCGGCCGGAACCCCGCACGGATGCCGTAGGTGTAGCCCTTGTCCTCGCGCAGCACCGCGTCGACACGTGCGCTCGGCGATCCCCCGACGATGAAGGACAAGACGGGGTAGGGCTCCCAGCCCGACGGCGCGGAACGGTCGGGTCCGGGTGCGGCGACGATGAGTTCGCTCTGGACCGAGCCGGGCCGGTCCACGAGGACGACCCGGGTCCCCCCTCCAGCCGGGAGCGGCGCCCGAACCGGGGACGGCTCCACGTGCGAGGAGTTGTGCCAGGACCCCAGGCCGGTCTCGACGACGTGCGGGACGTCGAGTCCGGTGAGATCCCCGGCCACGACAAGAGTCGCGCCCCGAGGCCCGACGTGGGCCCGGTGGAACTCCACGATGTCGTCGCGGGTCAGGGCCCTGATCGACGCGACCGTTCCCCCTGTCGGGCGGGATGCCCGTTCGGAGGATGCCCAGAGTTGCGACGTCATCTCGCGGGCTCCACGGTGAGGTGCCGAGGCGCGCTCCTGCTCGATCTCGGCGAGGCGGCTCCGGAGGATGCGCCGCACCTCCGCCTCGGGGAATGCCGGCTCCGCGAGGGCCTGCCGCATCAGATCGAGCGCCTGCGGCAGGAACCGCTGTGGCACGTCGACGTCGACGCTCAGCGCGCCATCGGTGACCGATGCCCCGAGGACCATGCCGGTCCGCTCCATCAGCTCGGCGAACTCGTCGCTCGTGTGCTGAGCCGTGCCCTCGTCGAGCAGTCGCGCCGTCATCACCGCGACACCCTCCCGGTCCAGCGGCTCGTCTGCGAGGGACAGGGGCACGACGAGACGCAAGGAGATCACGTACTGGCCGGGAACGGCATACGAAAGAACGCGAATTCCGTTGTCCGTCAGGGACTCTGACGGCATCGGGAAGGCCCAGGCCTCGGGAGGCGTGACGTCCGGGCGGGGCAGTGCGGCGGCGCTCACGCGACCTCCTCCGTGTCGACTTCGGCGAGATAGGCGACCACGGCTCGACTCTCGGGACGCAGCCATTGGGCAGCCGCGGCGCGCACCTGCTCGGGTGTGACCGCGCGGAGTCGGTCGAGGTGTGTGTTGATGAGCTGGGGCTCACCGTGGAGGAGCGCGTAGTGGGACAGGGCGTCGGCACGCTCCTCCTGACTCGCGAGCATGGACAGCCACGAACGTTCGGCCTGGGCGAGGGCGGCTTCCAGCTCCGCCTCGGTGGGCCCTTCGACGGCGAAGCGCTCGAACTCCTCGAGCAGGGCGGACTCGACACTGGTGGCATCGGCCTCGGTGGCGACATCGACGACGACGAAGCCGAGCGAGACACCGTCGACGAAGCCCCACGACGTGGCGTGCACGCCGAGCGCGGTCTGCTCCTTGCGGACGAGGCGACGCACGAGTCGCGAGGACGCCAGACCGCCGAGTGCGTCAAGTGCCAGGCTCGCAGCCGCGAACTCCTCGGTCTCGTCGACCGGGAGCCGGAAGGCGATGTGCAGGCGGTCGTTGGGCACCTCTTCGCGGCGCTCCACGCGCACCGGTGCGGTGAGCGGCATCAGGGCGTCGACCGGACCGCGACGTGGTTCGGGATGGGGTGCGATCGGGCCGAAATAGCGTTCCACGAGGGCGAATCCGTCGTCGGGCGTGATGTCGCCGCACAACGTCAACACCGTGTTGTCCGGCGCGTAGTGACGACGGAAGAAGGCGTGGACGTCCTCAAGGCTGGCTGCGTCGAGGTCCTCCATCGAACCGATCGTCGAGTGGTGGTAGGGATGCCCCTCGGGGAAGACCGCGGCATAGACGTCGATGAGCGCGTTGCCGTAGGGCTGGTTGTCGTAGCGCTGCCGCTTCTCCTCCTTCACGACGTCACGCTGGTTGTCCAGGTTGGCCTGGTTCACGGCGTCGAGGAGATGCCCGTGGCGGTCGACCTCGAGCCAGAGCGCGAGTTCCAGCGCACCCTTGGGCACGGTCTCGAAGTAGTTCGTGCGGTCGAACCACGTCGTCGCGTTGAGGCGTCCACCCTGAGCCATGAGCGCCTCGAAGTGTTCACCGCTCGCAACATTGCGCGACCCCTGGAACATGAGGTGTTCGAAGAGGTGCGCGAAGCCGGTCCGCCCCACCACCTCGTGGCGTGAGCCCACACCCACCCAGATGTTGACCGTGACGTTGGGGACGCTGGTGTCCGGCGAGACGACGACGCGCAGCCCGTTGGGCAGCGTGCGCTCGTGGATCGGGTAGTCGAGCGGCATGCCGCCACCCTACGTGGCGGGTCGGGCGTCGTTGAGAAACCCTCGCGTATGCCGGCCGCTCAGCTCGCGCGTTCGGCCTGCGGTTCCTGCGTCGTGGCCGCCGGGTCCCCTGCCGGGGCCGGGACGTGATCGGCCTCGACGATGGGCAGCTTGGGGAGGTCCTCGGGCGCCATCGCATTGATGATGTTGCGCGCGAGGATCTGCTGCGCGGTCACGGTGCGCTCACCACGACCGCGTCCGATGAAGCTCACGGCCCAGTGGAGGAGGGTCGTGACCCGCTGCTTGAAGCCGATGAGGTAGACGATGTGGATGCCGAGCCAGAGCAGCCAGGCGAGGAAGCCCGAGAAGCGCAGCTTGCCGACGCTGGCCACGGCGCTGAACCGGGAGATCGTCGCCATCGACCCCTTGTCGAAGTACGAGAAGGGTGCCGGGTCGGACTTGCCGTCGAGGCGGGCCTTGAGGTGCTTCGCGGCGTAGCGGGCGCCCTGGATGGCGACCTGCGCGACACCGGGGAGGTTGTCGAGCGCCATCATGTCGCCCACGACGTAGACGTCGGGTCGGCCCGGCAGGGTGAGATCGGGGTTGACCTTGACCCGACCTGCGCGGTCGAGCTCGGCGTCCGACTGCTCGGCGAGCATCGCGCCCAGCTCCGAACCCTGCACGCCGGCCGCCCAGACCTTGGTGGCGGCCTCGATGCGGGCGTGGGTGCCATCGGCCTTCTCGATGTTGATTCCGGTGGCGTCGACGCCGACCACCTTGGTCGCGAGCTCCACCTCGACGCCCATTCGGGTCAGCCGGTCTCGGGCCGCTCCACCCAGACGGTCACCGAAGGACGGCAGGACCTGCGGAGCCGCATCGACGAGGACGATGCGGGCCTGACGCGTGTCGATCGCGCGGAAGTCGCGCTTGAGGGTGCGGTGGGCGAGTTCGGCGATCTGGCCGGCCATCTCGACACCCGTTGGTCCTGCGCCGACCACGACGAAGGTGAGGTAGCGGTCGCGCTCGGCCGGCGCCGTCGCGAGCTCGGCCCACTCGAATGCGCCGAAGATGCGGCCGCGCAGTTCGAGGGCATCGTCGATGCTCTTCATGCCCGGGGCGTACTCGGCGAACTGGTCGTTGCCGAAGTAGGACTGTCCGGCGCCGGCAGCGACGAGGAGCGTGTCGAACTCGGTCACGGACTCACGCCCCAGGACTTCGCTGGTCACGGTCTTGGCATCGAGATCGATGTCCGTGACCGTGCCGAGGATGACCCGAGCGTTCTTCTGCCCCGAGAGGATCTCGCGCGTGCTGGGCGAGATCGCACCCTCGGACAGGATGCCCGTGGCCACCTGGTAGAGCAGCGGCTGGAAAAGGTGGTGCGTCGTCTTGGCGATCAGGGTCACCTCGACGTCCTTGCGACGCTTGAGCGCCTGGGTGCCGAACAGGCCTCCAAAGCCGGAGCCGATGACGACGACGCGATGCGGGGCCATGCTGTGCCTCCTGGGGCATCACCGCGTGTCGTCACGCGGTGACCGAACGAGAAACGGCGCGCCGTCAGAGTGACGACACGCCGTTGTGGTGTGGTGCGACCAGTGGTGTGGAGTCCTGATCGGTGCACCCATGCTATCGGATCTGGACCCACGCTCGACACCATCTCCGCCCTTGGAGGGCGTCTGTCTCATCACACTCCCGCACGGCCGGATCGGGCGCCGGACACGCTCAGCCCAGGCCGGGCCACTGGGGCGGTCGCTTCTCGGCGAAGGCGCGTACCCCTTCGGCCCGGTCGGCGCTGAAAGCCGTGTCGTGCCAGCGCGCGTCCTCGACGTCGAGACCCTCGTCGAGCGGGAGGTCGAGGCCAACCCTCATGGCGGCCTTCGCGTTGCGCACACCGACCGGAGAGTGGCCGGCGATCGTGGCGGCCAGCTCGAGCGCAGCCTCCCGGGCGTCGGTCACGAGCCGGTCGGCAAGTCCGATGCGATAGGCCTCCGCCGCGTCCAACCGGCGTGCTGTGAAGACCACGTCCGCGGCCCGCGACCAGCCGACCCGTCGAGCGAGAAGTTGGGTGCCACCGGCACCGGGGATGACACCCACCGAGACCTCGGGCAGAGCGAAGACTGCACCCTCCCCCGCGACGATGAGGTCGCAGGTCAACGCAAGTTCGCAGCCGCCACCCATGGCGAACCCACCGACGGCTGCGACCGTCGGCACCGGCAGGTCGAGCAGTGCCCGGTACGCGACCCGGTTGCCCGGTCGTTGGGCCCGGAGCTCGTCATCGCTGAGACCGTTGCGCTCCTTGAGATCCGCGCCGACGCAGAAGGCCCTGGGGTGGCTCGAGGTGAGCACGACGGCCCGAACCGACACATCCGCGCGCAGGGTCTCCCCCACCTCCCGCAGCGCCGTGGCCATGGCCGTCGAAACGGCATTCATCGCCTCCGGTCGATCGAGGACCACCTCGGCCACACCATTGGGGTGACGCTCGAGTCGGATGAGGGATGTCGTCGCGGTCGTCATGCCGCCCATTGTTCACAAGGGCCTGCCTCATCAAGCACGTCTGCCCCGACAAACGACAAAGGACCTACGTTGCCGTAGGTCCTTTGTCGTCGATGTCTCGCGACATCACATTGGTAGCGGGGGCAGGATTTGAACCTGCGACCTCCGGGTTATGAGCCCGGCGAGCTACCGAGCTGCTCCACCCCGCGTCGGGTGAGTGACCTTGCGGCCTCTCGGTACCCCTAGGTTACGTGACGGTGGCGTGAGCGCCAAATCGGTTCAGGGAGAAGGGCTTGGCGTCGGTGTCGGAGTCGCGCTTCCGGACGGTGCGGGCGTCTGGGTGAGCTGCGGGCTCAGCGCAGCAGCCCTGGCAATGGCGTCCTGGAGATCCTTCTGCGCTTCACCGTATGCCGCGAAGTCACCCTTCTTGAGTGCCGCCTGACCGGCGGCGTTGGCCGCCTCGATGTCACGGATCACCTCGGCCAACTGGGCGCTCGGTGGCGTGGTCGTGGGAGTGCCCGGTGTGGTGGGCGTCGGAGTTTCCGTTCCTGTTCCACTGTCGCCCGCGGTCGCTCCCGAGTTGCCACCGAAGAGGCCATCGAGGGCCTGGTCGAGCGTCTCGCCCCACGCGATGCGCTTGCCGAAGACCGCCACGGTGGCCTTGTTCTGGGGGAACGAACCACCCTCTCGCGACGCCTGCACATACATCGGCTGGACGTACAGCAGGCCCTCCCCGACGGGCAGGGTGAGGAGGTTGCCGTACGTCAGCTGCTTGCCGGACTGGCGGTTCTGCGCGATGAACTGGCTGAGGTTGAGCGGTTCGGACGGGCTCTGCGACCGCGCCGTCGAGACCTCGATCTGGTTCTGGACCTGACCCGGGCCGTCGACGGCGGAGTTGCGAGGCAGCTCGAGCAGCCGCATCTTGCCGTAACTCTCGGCCGGCTTGCCCTCGCTCGATCCGGCGTCGGCATCAACCGCGAGGAAGCCGCGAAGGATCTCTCGACCGCTTCCGGCCGGGATGAACGTCGAGGTGAGCGAGAACGCCGGCGCCTGCTGGTCCGGCATGGCCAGCGACTGGTAGTAGACCGGCTGGTCCTGCGTCGCGTGCGTCGGGTCCTTCGGCACGCTCCAGAAGTCGCCACCGCCGTAGAACGAGTCGGCGTCGGTGACGTGGTAGCGGGCGAGCAACTGGCGCTGGACCTTGAAGAGGTCCTGCGGGTAGCGCACGTGCGACATCAGGGCTGCGGACATCTCCGACAGAGGCGACACGGAATCCGGGAAAGCCTTGCTCCACGCCTTGAGGATGGGGTCGCTCGTGTCCCACCCGTAGAGCTTCACGGAGCCGTCCTCGGCATCGACCGTGGCCTTGACCGAGTTGCGGATGTAGTTGACCTGACCGGCACCGGTGACCACGGTGCGCGACGTCGCGCTCACCGAGTCGGAGGTGGCCTCGGTCAGGTCGGTCAGTCGGCTGTTGGGGTAGCGAGCCGTCGTCGTGTAGCCGTCGACGATCCACTTGACCCGGCCATCGACGACGGCCGGGTAGGCGTTGCCGTCGATCGTCAGCCAGGGAGCGACCCGCTCGACCCGCTCACGCGGTTGCCGGTGGTCGAGGATCCGCGACTCGGAGTTGACCGCGTTCGACAGGAGGAACTTCGGCTCGCGGTACTTCACCGCGTAGGCGAGTTTGCGCACGAACGATCCGATGGCCACGCCACCCTTGCCGTCGTAGGTGTTGTTGGACTGGCCGCCCTCCCCCTCGTCATTGGGGTAGTCGAACTCGAGCGGTCGGGAACCCTCGGGTGCGCCGACGATCGAGTAGCTCGGGGACAGCTCGCCGAAGTAGATGCGCGGCTCGTAGTCGACGCCCATCGGCCCCTTGTCGGAGAACCCGCTGGAGAAGAACTGCGGATCACCCTCACTCGTGCGGCGGTTGCCGTAGGCGCCGATGAAACCGAAGCCGTGGGTGTAGACCGTGTGGTCGTTGAGCCAGTTGCGCTGCCCCTCGGGGAGGCCCTCGATGTTGAGTTCACGCACCGCCACGACCGAGTCGCTCTTCTTGCCGTCGATGGCATAGCGGTCGACGTCGAGAATGTCCGGGAAGGCGTAGTACTGCCTCAACCCCTCGAACTGGCGGAACGTCGGGGAGACGATGTTGGGGTCGACGAGGCGGATGCCGGGGATCGTCTCGGCATCGGCACGCAGCTGGCCAGGCTCGGCATCCGTCGTCGCCGTGTACGGAGTCTTCTCGATGCCATCGATGCCGAAAGCCTTCCTCGTCGCATCGATGTTGCGCTGGATGTATTGCGCTTCCAGCGACTTCTCCGACGGTCGCACCTTGAGTGACTGCACCGCAGCCGGGTACAGCCCTCCGGCCACGACTGACAGGGCCGTGAGCAGACCGACACCCACGAGCGGCAGGCGCCAGCTGCGGGTCCAGATCGAGGCGATGAAGAAGCCGGCGCACATGACGGTGGCGACAGCGAGGATCGCCTTGATGGGGAGGACCGCGTTGGCATCGGTGTACTTGATCCCCGTGATGAGCGAGGACTCCTTGGTCGTCAGCGTGTAGCGGTCCAGCCAGTAGGCCGCCGCGCGGACCAGGGCCAGCAGGGAGGCCAGCGTGGCGATCTGGACAAACGCCGCCCGCGTCGTCGTCCCGCGTCCCGGGAGCTGCAGACCGCCGTAGACGTAGTGGGTGAAGGCCCCGGCGATGAGGGCGAGGAGGAGGACGACGGTGAAGAAGCTGACGAGGAAGCGCAGCCACGGGAGCGTGAAGACGAAGAAGCCCACGTCGAGACCGAACTGCGGATCCTTCGTTCCGAACGGAACAGCGTTGCGCCACAACAGGAACGTCTTCCAGGCGCCCATCGCTGCCGCGCCGGCAAGGAGGCCGAGGAACCCCGGAATGACGATCGTGGCGAGACGGCGCAGCGGGTCGAGCACCTGTCGGTACTGATCGAGGACCTGGGCCTGCGGGGAGGTGGGGATGCGCAGCGGCCGGGTGCGGTAGGCGATGATCAGGCTGGCGGCCACCGCTCCGGCCGTCAGGACGAAGGCGGCGATGAAGAGCAGCACGCGGGTGCCGAGCTGCTTCACGAAGACGTCGCGGAATCCGATCGCGTCGAACCACCAGAGGTCGGTGATGATGCCGGAGCCGAGAAGGGCCAGGACGGCGATCGCACCGAGAATCGCGAGCGTCGTGCCGAGCGGACCTCGACGGGGCGGCACCCCGGCTCCCCGCGGAGCGGATCCACCGGGTCGCGGCGGACGCCCCTGACCACCCGGACCGGACGCACCGGACCCCTTGTCCGCATCCTCGGGGTCGATCCCGTCAAACCAGTCTGAGCGGCTCACTTGTCGCTGACTCCACGTCCGTGCCTCCCCGGGGTCCACCCCGGGCTGGAGGGCCAACCTATCTCGCGAAGATGTGTGCGGCACGATGGGTTCGTGACCGACGCATCGCAGCCCGTGACCGACCCCCTGTCCCTCGCCGCTCTCGACACCGAGCGACACGTCGCGTCAGCCGGTTGGGACCAGCCACCGCGCCTCTTCGCCCTGGTCCCCACGGCCGATCTGCTCCGGCGAGAACCCCAGCTGGCCGCGGGCCTCACGGTGTCCGACCAGGTGTCCGGAGCCCTCACGGCGGTCGAGCAGGAGGACCTCCCCGAGGCGGACTCCATCGAGACCCTGCTCGGTCGGATCGCCTGGCCGGACACCGTCGAGGGGTGCGCCATCGTCCTCGAGCGCCTCGTCGTGCCACCGGATGCCGAGCGGGGACTCCCGAAGGACCGCGACAAGGCCCTCGAAGCCCTGGCGTCCCACCCCGAGCGTCGGGATGTGCGCCTGCTCGCCGCCGCCACCCGAGACGGTCGCAGCATCTGTCTCCTGCGCCAGCGCGATCACGACCGGGACGACCGGGTCGCCACGGGCAGCGACATTGCGCCCGGTCTCGTCGCCGCGCTGCGTGCGACCCTGGCCGGCTGACCCGACCCAACCGGGCCGGTCAGTGCATCAGCACCCGGGCAGCGTGTCCGCCTTGCCCGCGGCGATGGCGCGCACGGCACCCAGCGCATCGTCGAAGCTCCCGATGCGGACCACGGTGAGACCGTCGGGGACGTGACCCGCAACCTCGTTGCAGTTGTCCGTTGGTGCGAGGAAGTAGTCCGCTCCCCCGTTGCGCGCGCCGTGCAGCTTCTGACGGATTCCGCCGATGGGTCCCACCGACTCGTCCGGCTCCATGGTCCCCGTCCCGGCGATCCGCTTGCCTCCGGTGAGATCGCCCGGGGTCAGGACGTCATAGACCGCCAGCGTGAACATCGTTCCGGCAGAAGGTCCTCCGACCTCTCCGGCGGTGATCGTCACATCCACCGGCAGGTCGTAGTGGCGCCCGAGAAGGACGCCGATGATCGTCACACCGTCGTTGTCCCGCGTGGGGACCGACAGGGCCTTCTCGGCACCCTTGCGTTTCACGACGATGTCGATGGGGGTCCCGGCAGCGTGCGCCCGCACGGCTTCCTGGACCGCCGTGGCGTCCGTCGCCTGCGCGCCCGCCACGGACACGAACTCGTCGCCCGCCTCGAGGACTCCCTTGGCCGGGGAACCCTCGGGCAGTTGTGACACGACGACTCGCTCGGGCACGGTGTGGCCGGTCTCGCGCAGAGCGATGGCTGCTGCGACCTCCTGCGAATCGACCATCTCCGCCGCGTTCTCCTGTTGGATCTCCTCCCGGGTCGCCGTCTCGGGATAGATCTCCTCGCGCTTGAAGACCTCCTGGTCGTCACGCAGCTTGGCCACTGCGAGGTCGAAGACGTTGACACGCACACCCGGCCCACCGATGACCCGCACGGTCGTGAAGTCGAGGGCCCCCTTGGCCGGATAGGCGGTCGCACCGGAGACCTGCACGATGTCCTTGCCGTCGAGCTTGCCCAGGGTGTTGGTGATGGGTCCGGGCTCCAGCACGACATAGGGCAACGGGACGAAGGAGAGCCCGGCTGCGAGGAGGATGGTGACGAAGACGGCCGTGAGCAGGGCCGAGCTCCGGCGGCTCACTGCGTAGGGCTGCACCGGCGAAACGGACTCATGGGGCGCAGGCGTGGACCCGGCCCCCTCGCTCGGCGAGAAGGGCGACTGCGGCGAGCTCACGGCATACCCACCCATTCGGTGCCCCCGCCGCCGAGGTGCTGGTGCTTCCAGATCGGAACTTCCGCCTTGAGCGTGTCGATCAGGTCGCGGCATGCCGCGAACGCGGCGTCACGATGCGGCGCCGATGCGGCCACCACCACGGCGATCTCCCCGATGCCGAGGTGCCCGCTGCGGTGCACGGCGGCCAACCGCGCTGCCTGCGACCGCCCCGCAACCTCCTCGGCGACCTCGACCAGTCGCGCGACGGCCGTCGGGTGCACGGAGTAGTCGAGGGAATCGACGTCCTGTCCCCGATCATGGTCACGGACGACACCGACGAAGAGCGTGACACCCCCGCACGAAGGGTCCTGAACGGCGTCCAGGACCTCGTCCACGGACAGCCGCTGCTCGCGGATCTCGGCCAGGACGACCGTGCCGGTCCTCGGTCCCACACCGGTCACGTCGTGCTCCACACGTTCCTCCTCGGAACTATCCCCGGGACATCCGTGGTTGGGTACTGATGAGAACACATCCTCTCACCGTCAGTTCAGGAGACCCGCAGTGACCGCATCGCAGGACCGCCCCGACGAGCCCGAGGACTCGGGCCTCCCGCCGGAGCTCGAAGAGGTCCTGCGCGGACTGACCGGCGGTCGCGACCTGGACCCGCAGATGCTCGAGATGATGCGCGGCATGGGGTTGGACAAGATCGACCCGCAGACGTTGCAGATGGTCGCCGGTCAGGTGCAGTCGATGTTTGCCGGCGCCGACGAGAGCGGCGCCGTGGACGCGACCGTCGCCACCGACATCGCCCGCAAAACGGTTGCGGCAGAGGGCGATCCGACCATCTCGGCGGCCACGTCGAACGAGGCGAAGCAGGCGGTCGACGTCGCAAACCTCTGGCTCGACACGGTGACCGATCTGGACCACTCCGGCCTCGTCGGTCGGGCGTGGAGCCGGGCCGAATGGGTCGAGGCCACGGTGCCGGTGTGGCGCGAGCTCGTCGACCCCATCGCGGTCGGAGTCAGCGACGCCATGGGCAAGGCGCTGACCAAGCAGCTGGGCAATCTCGGCGAGGGCGGCCTCCCCGAAGGCCTGGTGCCGCCGGGCATCAACCCGGCCCAGATGATGAGCCAGATGGGGCCGATGCTCCGTCGCATGCAGGGGTCGATGTTCTCCGTCCAGTTGGGCCAGGCCGTCGGCACCCTCGCGGGCGAGATCCTCACCGGCAGTGAGGTGTCCCTCCCGCTCGTGCCCGCACCCGACGTCGTGCTCATGCCACAGGCCATCACGGCCTTCGCCGAAGGGCTCGAGATCGACGAGCCCCAGGCGCGACTGCTCCTCGCGGTGCGCGAGAGCGCTCGCACCCGCCTCTTCCACGTCGTGCCGTGGCTCGGACCGCAGCTGCTCACCGCAGTGCAGGACTACGCCCGCGACACCACCATCGACACCGATGCCATCGAGGAGGGGCTGCGATCGATCGACCCCACCGACGCCGAGGCGATGCAACAGGCCCTGGCCGGCCGCCTCTTCGCGCCGCAGCAGTCCGCGGCCCAGAAGGCCGCCCTCCTCCGCCTCGAGACGCTGCTCGCCCTCGTCGAGGGCTGGGTCGACGTCGTCACCGCAGCAGCCGTGAAGCCGCACCTCCCCCAGTCCGAGGCACTCGGCGAGGCCATCCGTCGCCGCCGTGCCTCCGGTGGGCCCGCGGAGAAGACCTTCGCTGCCCTGGTCAGCCTCGAACTTCGCCCCCGCCGCCTCCGCGATGCGGCAAACCTGTTCGCCGCACTCGAGGCCTCCGGTGGCGCGCAAGCCCGTGACGCCGCGTGGGCGCACCCCGACGTCGCACCGACCGCCGCCGACCTCGACGACCCTCTGGGCTACGTCGAGCGCTCGACCGCCCAGTCGACGGGCACCGACTGGGACGCCGGCCTCGACGAACTGCTGCGGGGCGAGAGCGGCGACGGCGCCCCCGAAGGCCCTTCGGCCTCGTGACGGCGGTGGATCAGGGCGTGACGGAGCGCTTCGCCCACCTCCACGCCGACGCGGTCACTGCGTTGTCCGCATGGACGTCCCCGGACGCAACCCAGGAACGGTTGCGGACGGCATACCTCGCTCATCTGGAAGCACACCGGGACGCGGTCGCCAAAGCCGGCCCACCCGCACACCTCACCGTCGGCTGCCTCGTCATCAGCCCGGACGGTGAGCACGTCCTCCTCACGCACCACCGGCGGGCCCGCGAGTGGTTCCAGTTCGGCGGTCACCTCGAGGCCGGCGATGCGTCCCTCCACGCCGCGGCGACCCGCGAGGGGCGCGAGGAGTCCGGCATCGCCGGGTTGGTGCCCGAGCGAACGCTCGTCCAACTCGACCGGCACACGCTGAGTGGCGACTTCGGACGATGCCGCGAGCACCTCGACGTGCGTTTCGCGGCCGTCCTCGACCGAGACGTGGAACCACATGTGAGTGACGAGTCGCTCGACGTCGCCTGGTGGCCGACGAACGCACTGCCGGAAGGGACGCGCGACGAGCTGTCCCTGCTCGTGGAGGCGACGCGGCGGACTCTGGGGCTCTGAGCGCGGGCCGCTGTCCACGCGGGACGGGTGTCAAGCGGTGGCGTCCTCGGCCGACTCCACGTCGTCGTCATCGGTGATGTCAAACCCGCGGGCCAGCGCGACCCCGTCGAGGAAGCCGCGCGCCCGCTCGAGTTTGGGATAGGACCGCAAGAGGGTCCAGAAGTCGCGGCTGTGACCGGCCACGAGGAGGTGAGCCAACTCGTGAAGGATCACATAGTCGACGACATAGCTCGGCATGCCCTGCAGACGGTCCGAGAGCCGGATCGAGCCGTCCGAGGGGGTGCAGCTCCCCCACCGTGACTTCTGGTTGGTGACCCAGCGGATGCTGCGCGGTCGCGCGTGACCCCCGAGGTAGCGCTCGGACAGGTCCGTGGCGCGCGCGAGGAGGTCGGCGTCACTCGGCTTCCGTCGCCGCTCCCCCGCCTTGAGCCGGTCGAGCATCCGGGCGACCCACACGCGCTCCTCGGCGCGCGACATCGAGGCGGGGATGAGCACGACGACCCGATCACCCTCGCGGCGTGCACTGACCGTGCGCCGCCGACGGGCGCTGCGCCGGACCTCCACGTCCTCGCTGCTCACCTTCCCCACGGTAGGCCAGACGCCGGACAACGGGCCCGGGGACGCGCTGCGGCGACGCCTCGCGACCCACCAAAAGTGACGGATGGGTTGGGTGGGGCAGATGAGACGAATGAGCCACTTTCGTGCACAGCCACCCCCACGCCACGCCGCCGCACGTGGTCCAGCTGAGCACGAATCCCGCCCTGACCGGTCTAGTGTGAAAACTGTCCTCGCCGCCCACGGCGGCACCACGACCAAGGAGTTGCAATGGCTGACGAGACCTACAAGGGCGAGTTCTACTGCGTGAAGTGCAAGGAGAAGCGCGAGGCCGAGGGCAACGTCGTCGTCTCCGACAACGGCCGCCGCATGGCCAAGGGCAAGTGCCCCGTGTGCGGCACCAACCTCAACCGCATCCTCGGCAAGGCCTGAGCGCCCGCCCCAGACCCTCAACGCCAGCGGCCCCCGGAACTCCACCGGGGGGCCGCCGCGTATCCCTGGGGCCGCCGCGTCTCCGCGGCCGCCGCAGGTCCGGGTCGGCCCCCACCGAACCACCGCGCGCGCCCCGTCGAGGCCGGGCCTGTGGATAGTCGGCGGGCGCACCCCACGAGGTGTGCCAGATTGTCGGGACCACACATTCTCAGGGGAGGCGTTCATGGTCCGGGCGGCGATCGTCGTGGACGGCAGGGGTGGACTCCCCGAGGAGATCTGCCGCCAGCTGCGTCAGGCGGGTGCATCCCGCGTGCAGGGAGGCCCGTACGCGGCCGATGCGGCCGAGGCACACCTCGGACTGCGGCCGCGGGAGTTGCCCTCAATCGTGGTGTTCGTGCGACCGAAGACGCTGACGATCGACACCACCGCACCCTGGCAGCGCGTCGGCGTGCCGCACCTGCCGGTCCTTTGCGACGGACGTGCTGCCGTCGTCGGTCCGCTCATCGTCCCGGGACGCGGGGCGTGCTGGAGGTGTCACGCGCTCACCTCGCACGACCTCGATGCGGTCGGTGCCCTGCCGGTCGGACGCTTCACGCTCGACACGGTGGCGCTCCCCGAAGGGGGTCTCGGGATCCTGACGGCGGCTGTCGCAGCCAGCGTCGCGCTCGCCGCTGCGGCCGGAGCCACTCGCCTCACGGGTGTGTCGACGGAGCTCGAACTCGAGGGTCCCAGCGTCGTGCACCGCTTCTGGCCCCGGCATCCGCTGTGTTCCGAGTGCGTCGGTTCGGGATCCGGCCCATGGCCGACCGGAGGTCACGACACAATGGCAGGGTGAGTGACATTCCCCGCCGGTCCCTGACGCGCACGGCCAAGCTGGTCGGCCTGCCGCTCGGACACGCGGGCCGAGCGGCGGTCGGGTTGGGCCGACGGGTGGGCGGCGCTCCGGCAGAGGCGATCGCTGCGGAGCTCCAGACCAGGACCGCTGAGCAGTTGTTCGCCGTCCTCGGCGAACTCAAGGGCGGCGCCATGAAGTTCGGGCAGGCACTCTCCGTCATGGAGGCGGCCATGCCCGAAGAACTCGCCGGCCCCTACCGGGCGACCCTCACCAAACTCCAGGACGCAGCACCGCCCATGCCCGTGGACCGCGTCCACGCGATCCTCGCCGAACAGCTCGGACCTCGTTGGCGGTCGGCCAAGTTCCAGTCCTTCGATGACCGACCCGTCGCGGCCGCCTCGATCGGTCAGGTGCATCGGGCCGTCTGGCGCGACGGGCGCGAGGTCGCCGTCAAGGTCCAGTACCCCGGGGCCGGGGCTGCGCTGCTGTCCGACCTCAACCAGCTCTCGCGCGTCGCTCGACTCGCGGGCGCGTGGATCCCCGGCATCGCCATGGGGCCGATCCTCGACGAGGTGCGCGACCGCATGAGCGAGGAACTGGACTACAACCTCGAGGCCACGCACCAGAAGGCGTTCGCCAGGGCGTTCCGCGGCGACGACGAGGTCATGGTCCCCGACGTTCTCGCCCAGTCCGACCAGGTCATCGTGTCCGAATGGGTCGAGGGCCGCCCTCTGTCGCAGGTCATCGCTGATGGCACGCCCGCCGAACGAGACCAGGCGGCGGCGCTCTATCTCGAGTTCCTGCTCCGTGGCCCG
This sequence comes from Knoellia subterranea KCTC 19937, assembly GCF_000768685.1. GTDB lineage: Bacteria > Actinomycetota > Actinomycetes > Actinomycetales > Dermatophilaceae > Knoellia > Knoellia subterranea. Next base: position 569,117 of record NZ_AVPK01000001.1, read on the forward strand.
AACCGTGCGCGCCTGCTGCATGCCGACCCTCACCCCGGCAACTTCCGGATCACCCCCGACGGTCGTCTCGGCGTGCTCGACTTCGGTGCCGTGAACCGCCTCCCCGACGGCATGCCCGCCGACATGGGGCAGCTCATCACGCACACCCTCGCCGGCGATTCGGACGCGCTCGGCATCGTCCTCCGGCGCGCTGGATTCATCCGTCCGGGCGTCGAGGTCTCGGACGAGGCGCTGCTGAACTACCTCTCGTCCTTCGTCGAACCCCTGCAGCACGAGACCTTCACCTTCAGCCGGAGCTGGCTGCGCTCGGTGTCGGCGACGATCCAGGACCCGCGACGCCAGGAGTTCCTCGTCGGGCTGCGCCTGAACCTGCCCCCGGACTACCTGCTCATCCACCGGGTCTGGTTGGGGAGCATCGGGGTCCTGTGTCAGGTCGGTGGGACCGTGCCGATGCGTGACATGGTCTTCGCGCACGTCCCCGGAATCGACGAGGACGTCATTCCGCCGGTCGTCTGAGCGGTCGCGACCTGACCCGACTGCGCACGAGCGATGCCGGGTATGCCGTCCGCCCGCCTTCGGACGCACCTCACCCCGGCGCCCCGACCCCCACGGCAAGGTCGCGGATGAGTGCGTCAATTCCGCTGGGGTACAACGGGATTGACACGTTCGAGGCATCGACGGGGCGCCACTCCACGGGGATCGCGCGGCCGTTCTCGTGGAGCATCCCTCCCTCTGGCGGGATGACCGCCGCGGCGTCGAGGCGACCGCTGTGCACGAGGATGATCTCGTGAGCGGGGCTCCCGTTGTAGTCGAAGATGCTCTCCACGACGGCGTGACGCACCACGTCGTGAACCCCTGCCCCGAGTTCCTCGGCCACCTCGCGGACCACTGCCGCCTCGCCGGTCTCGCCGAACTCCACACCGCCGCCGATGAGTCGGTGGAAGCCCTCCGGGTTCTCCCTGTTCGCCTCGTAACGCGCCACGGCGTGGGCCGCCCCGTCGGGCGAGAGCAGCACCACAACGGCCGTGACCCGGATGGCCCGGCGTTCCAGACCCACGAACCTCAGGCCTTCGCGGCCTTGGCCGCAGCCTTCGCGGACTTCTTGAAGTCGCGCACCTTCTGCAGCGACTCGGCGTCGACGACATCCGCAACGGAGCGGAAGCTGCCGGTCTCGGAGTAGTCACCGGCGGCCTTCTCCCAACCGGCGGGCTGGACGTTGAGCTGCTTGGCCAGCAGCGCGACGAAGATCTTGGCCTTCTGCTCGCCGAAGCCCGGGAGCTTCTTGACGCGGCCGAGCAGTTCGGCGCCGGTCGCCGCGTCCGACCAGATGCGGCTGGCGTCACCGGAGTAGTCGTCCCGCACGACGGTGGCCAGCGCCTGGATGCGCCCCGCCATCGACCGCCCGTAGCGATGGACCGCGGGCGGAGTGGCGCACAGGTCGGCGAACGCCTCGGGGTCGGCGTCGGCGATCTCGGCAACGTCGAGGGTGCCGAAGCGCGCGAGGACCTTGGCCGGTCCGGCGAAGGCGCGCTCCATGGGGAACTGTTGGTCGAGGAGCATCCCTGTCAGCAACGCGAACGGATCCTCGCTGAGCACCTTGTCCGCTGTCGGGTCCTGGGCGATCGTCAGTGTGACCATGGGGCCAGCGTAGAACGCCGGTCGCTCACCACCCGCCGGGCCACGGGCAGCCCTTGATCCCGCCACGCCGCGAAGCCTCCGACGACGTCCGTCGCGCGCGTCAGACCCAGCGACCTCAACGCGTCGGCGGCGAGACTCGACGTGTAGCCCTCCTGGCACAGGACCACCACTCTCGTCCCGAAGTCCACCCCGGGAAGCACGGCATCCTGACGAGGGTCGAAGCGCCACTCGAGGACATTGCGCTCGATGACGAGCGGCGCCAGCCCCGGCGCCACCTCGCCCTCTTCGGCGCGCTGGGCCTCCGGCCGAATGTCCACGAGCCACGCCGCACCCGACCGGACCTCGCGCCAGGCGTCCCGGGCACTCAGGCGAGTCAATCTCGACCGCGCCTGCGCCAGCTGCTCGTCGATCCCGATACCGGTCACCACGACTCCCCCCGCTGCTCAACACCCGACGGCACGAGCTCACCGTCGACGAGGTCGTAGTGCGTCATCTGGTCGAGACGCGGCGAGTACGCGTGGACACTCAGGGCTGCCACGTCACCGGTGTTGACGACGTCGTGCAGATGGTTGGCGCCGAAGGCCCGACCCTCGCCCTCACGCAGCCGGCGCTCGTGGATCACGCCGTGGACGACCTGCCGTTCGGTCAGTGCTCCCCGGACCACGGTGAACGCACCACGCGATCCGCCGTGGTCGTGGAAGCCGGTGCCCGCGCCCGGCGGCCACTCGATGACCCACAGCTGCAGGTGATGGGTCTCGGCGAGCTGGTGCCAGCGACGGCCACCCGGGTCCTCCGAACGCGGCGGGAGCAGTTCGGGGAGATCGGGATCGCTGGCAAAGAGGTGGGCGACGCGCAGCAGCTGGACGGGAGTGAAGGTGTTGACGCCGGGAAGGGTCGAGGGACGGGCGAGTGCCATGAGGTGCTCCAAGGAATGTCGTCGAGGCGGTCGCGCAACAGAGGGCGACGCGGGGTGCTGGTGAGGCTGTGGTGCGGCTGAAGACGGAAGGTCAGCGGCAACAGCAACAGCACATGACGGCAGCGGGCATCACCGGGGCGATCCGGGAGGCTGCGGTCGACGACATGGGACGAGCGAACCACGCCACACAAAACGGGTCCACCCGGAAAGGCCGGCGTCTCAGCACGTGGTCGGCGGACGGCATACGCGTCAGGAGTGGTGCGGCAGAACGGATCCGGACATGAAACGGCGCCGCCCCCGACGTTCGGGGAGCGGCGCCGTCCTGGCGGTCATCGCACCATCATGCGGACCTCGGCGAGCATGCGCTCGCGTTCGAGGTGCGCCTGCGCCTTGCGCTGCGCCTCGTGGACGTTGCGCTCGTGCAGGGTGCGACGAACCTGTTGCATTCGCCTGCGATACATGGTTCCTCCAGGGATCCAGTCGTGTGGTCATGAGATTCAGTGCCCGATCACGAGGGTGGTCGGGTGAGCGATCGTGCTGGTGGTGCGAGCGACGGTCATGCCGCAACCGTGTCCTTGCGCGGGCGGCCACGGGGCCGCTTGCGGGGGATCACGACGCCCTGCTCGAAGAGCTCGCCACCCCAGACACCCCAGGGCTCCTGGCGATCGAGGGCACCCGCGAGGCAGGCGCTCCTGATCGGGCAGGTGGCACAGAGGGTCTTGGCGAACTCGACACCTGCAGGGGTGTCGGCGAACCAGAGCTCGGCGTCGTTCTCGCGACATGGCACGGAGTCACCGAGTTCGGCAGTGCACTCCTGTGCGTCGATGAGGTCGGTCAGCTGCACGGGGTGTCACCTCCTTCTCCGCCCGGTCGGGGCGGGGTTGTTGTTGCGTCGGTTGAGCGGTGGTCGGATGGATCGACGGACAACGAAAAGGCCGCGGATCCCGGGTGGGTTCCGCGGCCTGGAGGCCAATCGCTGCTGTTCTAGAGCGGCGACGCCAGACAGGAGGCGGACGGATCACCCGTGGTGAGGTCGAAGGCGGCATCTGCGCGGACACCGGTGCCGATCGGGGCACCCATACCGGCGGCGGACACACTGATCCCCTGGACCGGAACGGCGATGGGCGCGAGGGTCGGCAGAGCGCCCAGGTGCTCACGCGTGCGGAACGGGACTGCGTAGTCCGTTGCGATGCTCTTCGTGGTCTCCATAGCGGCCAACCCTCCTTCGGTGATCTCGGTGCGGTCGCACGGCAACTCGCCGTGCGTTGTGCATTCAGAGTAGGGGGCCGCGAGAACGGCCTGCAACGGAATTAATCGCTTGATTTGCCCGAGAACCCGACCACGGAGCGAATTACGTTGTGGCAGAACCGGATTCGTCCGGAAAAAAAGTTTCAGAAATATCGGAATCGGCGCGTTCGGCACCACTCAGGAGCGCGAGAACGGCCGCGCCGTAGCGGTCGAGCTTGGCCTGACCCACACCGCTGATCGTCGCGAGCTCGCGCAGATCGGCCGGCGTGCGCTCGGCGATGGCCGTGAGCGTCGCATCCGTGAAGACGACGTATGCCGGGACGCTGGCTTCCCGGGCCGTCTCCAGTCGCCACTCGCGCAGACGCTCGAATGTCGCCTCGTCGTAGGTGGCGGGGCAGGTCTTGCAGCGGCCCACGGTCCGCTCGGCCGCCGTGCCCAGATCAGCACCGCACGTGCGGCAGGTGCTGCGGCGGGCGGGCTTGGTGGCTCCGCCACCCGCCCCGCCGACGCGCGTCGATCGTTTGGGCTGCGAACGCGCACCCTCGCCGAGGACGCTCGCGGTGCCGTCGAGGAATCGCGAGGGACGGCGCGTGGCGCGAGCACCCGGGGTGCGCGCGCCCGCCCACGAGAGGACGAGCCGGTCCCGTGCCCGCGTGACGCCGACATAGAGCAACCGTCGCTCCTCCTCGATCGCCTCGGGTGTGTCCGCCATCGTGATCGGGAGATAGCCGTCGGAGCAGCCGATCAGGAAGACCGTTCCCCATTCGAGGCCCTTGGCAGCATGCAGGGACGCGAGGGTGACGCCCTGGACCGACGGTGCGTGCTGGGCAGCCATCCGCTCGTCGAGTTCGCGGATGAACGCAGGCATCCGGGCTTCGGAGTCGGCGACGAACAGGTCGTCCGCGAGCGCCGCGAGCGCCGCCAGGGACTCCCAGCGTTCGCGGGCAGCACCTCCGGCCACCGGCACTTCACGCGACCAGCCGGCACCGAGGAGGACGTCCCGGACCAGTTCGGGGAGCTGGACCGAGCCATCGTCCGAGCGGGCGGCACCACGCAGGAGCACGATCGCGTCGCGCACTTCCTTGCGCTGGAAGAAGCGCTCACCGCCTCGGACGAGGTAGGGGATGCCCTGGTCGGCGAGCGCCGACTCGACGACCTCGGACTGACCGTTCGTGCGGAAGAGGACGGCGATGTCTGCCGGCGAGACCCCGTCGGAGATGAGGTCGGCGATGCGGGCCGCGACGGCTGCGGCCTCGGCGGGGTCGTCGGGGTGGTTCTGCAGCTCCGGATCCGGCCCGGTCGCCCGCTGTGCCTCGAGCACCACCGATCCACTGCGTCGTCCACCGCTCGGCGTGCGCAGCACGAGGTTGGCCAGGCCCACGATCTCGGGTGTCGATCGGTAGTTGCGCACGAGCTCGACCTGACGCGACTTCGGGTGGCGGGACCGGAAGCCGAGGAGGTGAGCCGGCGTGGCCCCGGTGAACGAATAGATCGTCTGGGCCGGGTCACCGACGACGCAGATGTCCTGTCGGTCCGCGAGCCACAGGTCGAGCAGTCGCTGCTGGAGGGCGTTGACGTCCTGGTACTCGTCCACGACGAAGCTTCGGTACTGCTCGCGAACGGCACGCGCGACCGTGTCGTTCTCCTCGAGGATGCCCACCAGGACGAGCAGGACGTCCTCGAAGTCGATGACTCCCCGCTCCGCCTTGACCTCCTCGTAGGCCGCGAGCACGCGCGCCATCGCGGTGAGGTCGAGCCCCGGCGCCTCGCGCCCGGCCGCCCGTGCCGCGGCTGCATAGGTCTCGGCCGTCAGCATGCTGACCTTGGCCCACTCCACCTCGGCCGCGAGGTCGCGAATTCCGGTGCGGTCAAAGCGCATTCGCAGCCGACCGGCCGCCTCTGCCACGGCCCCCGCCTTGTGCGGCATGACCTCGGGCGCGGCACCACCGATGGCCTGGGGCCAGAAATAGTGGAGTTGTCGCAGGGCGGCGGCGTGGAAGGTCCGGGCCTGTACTCCCCCGACTCCGAGGTCACGCAACCGCGTCCGCATCTCACCCGCGGCCCGCGCGGTGAAGGTGACCGCCAGCGTGCGCTGCGGCTGCTGCGCACCGGACAGGACGGCATACGCAATGCGGTGGGTGATCGCGCGGGTCTTGCCGGTCCCGGCTCCGGCGAGCACCACCATCGGACCGGTGGGGTTCGCGGCAACCTCGCGCTGCTCCGGGTCGAGGCCGTCGAGGACCGCATCGGCGGACGGGTGTGCGGGCAGGGAGGACATCGGTGCGATCCTAGGTGTCGGGTCCGACGACCCTCGCCCGCCTGTCCACAGGAGCATCATGACCAACCGCATCCCCACCGCCGGCACCGTGACGATGTACTCGACCACGTGGTGCGGCTACTGCCGCCGCCTCAAGAGCCAGCTCGACCGTGAAGGGATCACCGTCGAGGTGATCGACATCGAGCGCGATGACGACGCAGCGGTCTACGTCATGCAGGTCAACGGGGGCAACCAGACCGTGCCGACCGTCGTCTTCCCCGACGGCAGCGCCGCGACCAACCCCTCGCTCGCCGAGGTCAAGCAGCGCATCGGCGCCTGACGTTCCCGACGGGGGACCCGCGGGACTCAGCCACGCAGCGGGCGGTCCGGGACGTCGATCTCCTCGCCGTACCAGTGCTCGATGAGGCGCCGGGCGATCGAAATGCGCTGGGAGATCCGCAGGGACCCGTCCTCGACGGCGCGGCGCAGCTCGTCGCGCTCGAACCACCGCGCCTCCTCGATCTCACTCTCCTGCAGGGTGAGCTCGGTCGACGTGGCCCGAGCCGTGAACCCGACCATGAGCGACGACGGGAACGGCCACGGTTGGTCACCCAGATAGGTCACGTCGTCGACCGTGACGCCGACCTCCTCGTGCACCTCGCGTGCGACAGCACCGGCCAGACTCTCCCCCGGCTCGACGAACCCCGCGAGCACGGACATGCCCTGCGGTGCAAAGCCCACGCCGCGGGCGAGCAGGAGCCGGTCGTGATCGTCGACGACCGACATGATCACCGCCGGGTCCGTCCGGGGATAGTGCTCGCTCTCGTCGCGCGGGCAGACCCGGATCCACCCCGAGTGGGCAGGCTCCGTAGGAGAGCCACACACGGAGCAGAACCCGTGGCGCGCATGCCAATTGGCCAGACCCGTAGCGGTCGTGAGGACGCCGGCATCGAGGTCGGGCAGTTGCGCCCCGACGGAGCGCAGTCCCTTCCAGCGAGGATCGTCGGCGACCGCTGGGGTCCCCTCCGAGACGATGAGCACGTATGCCGTCCCGCCCGCCGGAGCGTCGTGCCCCAGGTAGGCGGCAAAGCCGCCGCGGTCGGCCGCCGTCGGCGCCCGGAAGCGCAGACCCAGCTCGCCCTGCGGGTCCTCGACCACCTCGGCCCGGCCGCCGGCGAGCTCGAGCACGCGGGTCGCCGGGTCGTCGAGAAGGACGTCGAGAAGTCCCGGTTCGGTGCGGAGTTCGCTGTGGCGGTCAAGACCACCACGCGAGAGGGCGAGGGACGGGAGACTCGCTGCACGGGCCACGTTCACCACCCTACGGGGCCACACGGCATACGGTGAACGGGTGGAACGCACACCGACCTTTCTCGCCGCGCTGGCGAGTGCCGGCGTGCCGGGTCTCGACCCGGTGAGTGTCGAAGCGCTGCCCAGCGTTCCCTCACAGGACTACGACGTGGCCTTCGTGCAGGACACCGAGCACCGCCGGTGGGTCGTGCGCGCGCCCCGCAGCGAGGCGGCTGCGGCGCGGATGGACCTGACGGTGATGCTGCTCCAGCTGCTCGCGCGCCGCCTGCCGTTCGCCGTGCCGGCGCCCCGCGGTTTCGTCGAGCTGCGGACGGGTGGGCGAGCGATGATCTATCCGTACCTACCCGGCCACAACCTCGCGTTCGACGCGCTGCCGCCCGGAGCGGGGCCTGCTGCCGATCTCGGCCGTGCTCTGGCGGCGCTGCACAACACCGACCCCCGCCTCTTCGACGAAGCGGGGGTGCCGTCCTATGACACCGACGCCTACCGGACCCGTCGGCTCGCGGAGTTGGATCGCGCAGCCGAATCGGGTCGGGTGCCCACGGCCCTGTTGGCGCGGTGGGAGCACGCGCTCGAGGACGTTGCTCTGTGGCGCTTCGCGCCGACCCCGATCCACGGCGACCTCACCGGGGACCAGGTGCTCGCCGTCTTCGAGGACGACTCGGACGCCGCCACCGGTCGCATTCGGGGCATCACGGGCTGGGAGGACGCCAAGGTCGCCGACCCCGCGGACGACTTCGCCGCGTTGGTCGACGAGGCCGACGCCGCGACCGTCGAAACCGTCCTTGAGGCCTATGCCCACGCCCGGGTCGAACGGCCGGATCCCAATCTGCTGGTGCGGGCCCGCTTGAGTGCCGAGCTCACCGTGCTCGCCGAGCTCATGCGGGCCGATGCCCGGGGCGACGAGGACGCCATCGAGGGCCTGTCGAGCCGGCTCCGTCGCCTCGACGAGGAGGTTCACGCAGAGGACTCGACCGATGACTACCGCCGGACCTCGCTGACGCCGGTGGCCCTGCGCGGTCGCTCTGCGCCGCCGCCGGACGTGCCCGAGGAGGACGACGACGAGGACATCGTCGAGGTGGAGCCCGCCGACTCGGCCGCGACCGAGAGCGCACCCGAGACGAATCCCGATCCCGAGTCCGAGACGGAGTCCGAGTCGCAGTCCGAGTCCGAGTCCGAAGCCGATGGACTCTCAGCGGACGTCGATTCCCCTGCGGATTCCACCGTCGGGACAGACTCCGAGCCCACCCCTGCGGGCGGAGCCCCGGACGCCGACGCCGATGCTGCGGAGGCGGTCGTCCACGAGACGGAGCACGACGACGTTGCCTGGACGCCCCGTCGGCTGGGCGCGGACTCCAACCCGGTCACCTACGAGGACGACGTCACGGGCGAGGAACCGCCGCGAGCAGCTCGCTGATCTCCGCTTCGTCCGGCAGGTTGGGCCAGACCGTCTCGCCGGTGCCTGCGTAGTAGAACGCTCCTCGGACGCGCTCCGGCTCGACTCCCCGCAGCCGGGCCCACGCGATCCGGTATGCCGCGAGCTGGAGTGCACGGATCCGCGCCACCTCCCCGGCCGGCCGGGACCCGGTCTTCCAGTCGACGATGACGAAGTCGGCGCCGTCGATGTCGGCGAAGACCGCGTCGATCCGCCCGCGAATCGCCACGTCGTCGATGACCGTCTCGAGTGCGGTCTCGATCTCGAGCGGCGTGCGGCCCGCCCACGGACTGGCGAGGAAGCGCTCGCGCATGATCGGGAGTTCCTCGTCGCCCATCGGGTCATCGTCGGCGCTTCCGGGCAGGTCGAAGAGGTCCACGATCGCCGCCCGCGCATAGTGCTCCTCCACCCACGCGTGGAAGGCGGTACCCCTGCGAGCAGCCGAGGCCGGAGCCGCCGGCATCGGACGACGCAACTCCGACGTGAACCGCTGCGGGTCACTCGCGAAGGCCACCAGTGACGACGTGGACAGGTGTGATGGCAGCTCGACGACGTCCTCGTGACGGGACTGGCGCGAGCGCCTCTCGGAGAGCAGGACCTCGATCTCGCGGGCCCAATCACCGTGCTGCGACTCGGGCGGTGCTGCCCCGGCCTCCCCGGGGGCCACGGCGCGAATTGCGTCGGCCGCAGCCGTGGCGCGAACGCGCCGGTGGGCGAGGTGGTCGACCGGCCACACGAACTCAGCCCCCTCCTCGCTGCCCGGCTTGGTGGGCGGAGTTCCGTCGTCATCGGGTTCGGGTAGGTCGGCCCAGTGGCTGCTGCGGATCGGCGCGTTCCCGTGCCCGACGAGCTCGCGCGCCTCGTCGAGGAAGCGGGACGCGATGCGCGGCGTGCGGGGTCGACTCCACACGCTCGCCGTGAGGAGCAGCGCGTGCCGCGCCCGAGTGGCCGCGACATAGGCGAGGCGTCGTTCCTCGGCCACGGCGTGCTCGCCTCCGGCCTGCGCGAACTCCTCGAGACCGGCATGGAGATCGTCCCAACCCGATGCGCTGAGCCAGCCGAAGTGGGGCAGCCCGTCGCGGTCACCACGCAGTTCGTAGGGAAGGCCACCGTCCTGAAGACCCGCGAGCCATCCCTTGTCTCGGGGTTCGGAGAGGCGCCACGCGCCGTCCTTGAAGTTCGGGGTGTGGTTGTTGTGGGCCGGGAACGTGCTCTCCACGAGCGCCGGCACGGCCACGACGTCCCATTCGAGGCCCTTGGCGGCGTGGATGGTCATGACCTGCACGGCATCGGGGGTGGCGTCGGCGTAGCCGCGATCCAGACCCCGCTCCTCGTCGATGGCCGCCTTGATCCAATCGAGGAACCCACCGAGCGTTGGCCGGTCGGCGCTCTGGGAGAACTGGGCCGCGACGTCGGCAAAGGCGTCGAGGTGGGCCCGGGCCGCGGCCGGGGTGTATTCGGGCCGGGCCAGCACCTCGATGTCGAGTCCGAGAGCCCGCTCGGCCTCGACCACGAGATCGGCGAGCGGAAGGAAGGTCAGGCCGCGGAGCCTGCGCACGGTGTCGGCCAGCCCGAGGAGGCGCTCTCGCGCAAGGTCGGAAAGGTGCTCGCCCACTTCACCCACCCAACCCCGGGGCGGCGGGGAGTCCAGGGCCTCGACGATGCTCGGGTCGTCGGCGGCGTCCGGGGCGAGGTCCCGTTCGTGACGGGCCTGAGTGTCTCCGCGTAGCCGTTGCTGCACGCGTGACCAGGCCGCAAGTCCGTCGAGGTCGGCGATGCCCAGACGCATCATCGGACCGGTCAGCAGCCGGAGCAGGTGGTCTCCGCGGGAGGGATCCTGCACGACATGTAGGAGCGCCACGACGTCCTCGACCTCGGGCGTGAGCAGGAGCCCACCCAGTCCGACGACCTCGTGCGGGATGTCGTGGTCATCGAGTGCCGCGGTCACCGTGGCGAACTCGGCGCGCTTGCGGCAGAGCACGGCGGCGCTGACGGGGCCTCGGGAGCGGTGGTCGGCGAGCCACGTGGCGATGTGTTGGGCCTCCTCCGCGGCTGTGGCGAGGCGGGCCACCTCGACCGATCCCGTCCCTGCGCCGGGACGCGGCGCCAGCGGCTCCACGGGGACACGAGACTTCGCCCGCAAGGGGGTGGCGAGGTGGTTGGCGACCGTGAGGATGGCCTCGTCATTGCGCCAACTCGTCGACAGGTCGAGCTTCTGCGCCGGATCGGGATCCGCGAACTCGTCGGCGAACCGCGTCAGCGTCGTGGCGCTCGCACCCCGCCATCCGTAGATCGACTGGTGCGGGTCGCCCACCGCCGTGACGGCCGAGGTCTCCCCCGGCGCCACGTAGAGCGCACGAAGCAGCGCCAGCTGCGCCTCGGAGGTGTCCTGGAACTCGTCGAGGAGGACGACCCGGTGCCGGGCCCGCTCGATCGCTCCGATGTCGTCGAACTCCATCGCGAGGCGTGCCGCGAGTGCCATCTGGTCCGCGAAGTCCATGGCGTCGCGCTGGCGCTTGAGCTCCGCGTAGCGCCCGACGATGGGCAGGACCGCTCGCCGCAGACGGAGGTTCGTCAACTCCGTCGCCGCGGGATGGTTGCGTCGACGGGTCTCCCCTCGCTCCATCTGCTCCAGGTGGGAGATCACCCGATCGAGGTGTGCCGCAACGGTTTCGGGTGTTTGGAGGTGCTCGGCCATCTCACCGGCGAGGTCGACGACTGCGGCGGTGACGGTGGACTCTGCCTTGTCGACCTCGTCCATCGGTCCGTCATAGCGCACGACCGCTTCGTGTGCCGTCTGCCAGGCTGCGGCCTCGGACAGCAGTCGGGTGTCGGCTTCGTAGCCCAGCCGGAGGCCGTGCTCACGAACCAGCCGACCGGCATACGAGTGGTAGGTCGCGACGGTCACGGCGGAACCGAGTGCCGGAGCGCCATCGACCTCCTGCGGCGTCCAGAGCCCGACCCGGCGCAGTTGCCCCAGCCGGTTGCCGATGCGGTCGGCCAGCTCCGTGGCGGCCTTGCGGGTGAAGGTGAGTCCGAGGACGTCCTCGGGCTCGACGAACCCGTTGGCCACGAGCCAGACGACGCGTGCCGCCATCGTCTCGGTCTTGCCGGAGCCGGCGCCGGCGATGACCAGGAGCGGCCGAAGCGGGGCTTCGATCACCGCAGTCTGTTCGGGCGTCGGCCGGTGCGCGAGACCGATCGCGTCGGCGACCTGGGCAGCAGAGAACCGTGCGTTCACAGGGCTCTCCCCTCGGCCTGCGCCGGACACGACGTCCTGACCGGGCACGTCCGGCACACATCGTCGCTCGGTGTTGCGACGAAGGTGGCCCCGGCCATGAGTTCTCCCGTGCCGACGACGAGGTCGTGTGCCCACTTCGGGTCCTCGTCATCGCCCAGGGGCGGTTGAACCTGCATCGACGTCGACTTGCCCGCCGCCTTGCCGAGGTGCAGCAGCGCCGCCCCCGACGCGTTCCTGGGGACGTCGACACCCTCGAACCCCCCGGCTTCGACCGCGAGTTGATAGGCACCCAACTGCGCATGTCGCGGGACATCCGCCGTGCGCGGCTTGCTCGACCCCGTCTTGTAGTCGATGACCCGCACCTCGCCCGTGGGCCGGACGTCGAGGCGGTCCACCGACCCGGACAGGACGACGCGGCCCAGTACCACCCGCATGCGTGCCTCTGCCGCGAGTCGTGACCAGCCCGCGGCCGAGTTCTCGTCGAAGAAGCGGGCCAGCCGAGCGACCATCTGCTCGGCGAGGCGACGTTTGTGGTCGGTCGGCCACCCCCGGGGCAGGCCCAGTCGCGGCCATCGCTCGTCGAGGGTGGCCCGCATCGAGGCAGCGTCCCGGTCACCCTCCGCGGCGATCTCGTGGATCAGCGTGCCGATGTCTCGCTGGCCGATGGTCGGGCCGTCGCCACCGACCTTGGTCAACGCCCACTTGAGCTGACAGGAGCCGAACCCGTCGATCGAGGAGGGGCCGACCCGAACGGGGTCCTCCGGACCGCGCCTCGGCCGGTCGTCACTGGGTCTGCGGAGCACCCACCAGGACGCAGGGTCCGCGCCCGGCACCCCGTCGCGGGCCAATCGCGCGAGTGAGGTGATGGCCGCCCCACGGCGGCGCGGATCCGAGTCGACGACATCGCGACGCAGCGCACCCACCAGCGCCGGGAGGGTCATCGGGTGCGACCAGTCGCTGAGTTCGCGGCGGTCGGCGTCGTCGGGCAAGGGGTCGACGACGTCGAGATAGGGCGAGGGCTGCTCGTCCTCGCTGCGCACCGCCGTGACGAGGAGCGATCTGCTCGCCCGCGACACGGCGACGTGGAACAAGCGGGTCTCGTCGTGGCGCACGGCGGCGAGGGCTGCCCGGTGACCGCCCTCGCGGCCCCGCACGACGTCCACGAGGTCCTGGGATCCGAGGAGTGAGCCGCGCAGCCGCAGGTCGGGCCAGCTCCCCTCCTGCACCCCCGCGACGACGACAAGCGGCCAGTGCCGACCCGCGGCCGACTGCGGCGTGAGCAGCGAGACGGCCTCGCCGGCCGGTGCCCTTGCGGCGAGCGTGTCGCCCGGGACGTCCTGCCCGAGCACATGGTGCAGGAAGGCCTCGGGTGACGACCCGGGCAGTCGTTCCGCGTGGGTTGCGGCGGCCCGGAGCACGGCGAGCACGGCGTCCAGATCACGATCGGCCCGGGCACCCGCGGCCCCACCGGCCAGGGCGGACTCGCGCCACGGCCCCGCGAGGCGCGAGGCGTCCCACATGGCCCAGAGGATGCCCTCGGCGGTGACACCCGCACCCCATTCCCCAGTGCTGGCGCCACAGGCCTCCACGCCCTCGCGGATCATTCGACCGATCCGCTGGATCGAGCGCCCCTCGACCCCGAGTTGGTCATGGACGGCCGGGCGGAGCAGGACCTCTGCCAGCAGCTCGTCACTTGTGCGCCCACCGCCGGCTTCGAGCTCGTCACGGCGCAGCGTCCGGCGCAGCCGTCGAAGCTCCACCGGATCGGCGGCCCCCAGCGGTGACACCAGCAGGTCGAGGGCGGCTTCGACGGGCACGTCCTCGGTTCGGCCCAGGGCGAGGTCCGACACGACCTGGAGCAGTGCGAGCAGCGGTCGGACGGCCGGCTCGTCGCGGACCGGCAGCTCCGCCTCGGCTGCCGTGACCGGAACGCCCGAGGTCTGGAGGGCGCGGCGCAACGCGGCGCTGCGCGACTGCCCGCGCACGACCACAGCCATGTCGGACCAGGGCACCCCGTCGAGCAGGTGCGCGGCACGCAGCCGGGCCGCGATGAACCCGCACTCCTGACTCACCGACCGGAGGAGGTGGACCCCCACGGATCCGCCCTCCCCCACGGCTTCGGCACGGCGGTGCCCGACATCGCCCACGACGCCGATGTGACCGGCGACGGAACGAGCCACGTCGCGCAGCCGCTCGGGCCGGTGGCTCTGCGGCAGGACCACCGTCGGCCCGTCGCCGAGGACCGCCCACTCGCGCGCCAGCAGAGTGGGGTCGCCACCACGGAAGGTCTGCGTCGCGCTGTCGGGGTCACCGAGCAGCACCATCCCCACGCCCGGCGACACGCTGCGCAGCACCTGCAGCAGATGGAGCGCAGCCGGGGTCATCTCCTGGGCGTCGTCCACGACGACGAGTCGCAAGGACCCCACGACGGAGCGCGCGAGGTCGTCGTCCCCCTCGAGTGCGCTGGCGGCGGCGCCGAGGATGAGCGCCGGGTCGAACGCACCCGGCGTCAGGAGGGCGGTGACTTCGTCGTACTCCCGCAGCAGCTCGGCACCGGCCACCCACTCGTCACGACCGTGTTGGAGCCCCAACGCCCGCAGGTCGTCCGCACCCAGGCCGAGCTCGACAGCGCGCATGAGCAGGTCTCGCAGCTCGGCCCGAAAGGCCCGGGTCGGCAGCGCGAGCCGCACCCGCTCCGGCCACTGTGGCCCGACGCTCTCCCCCGACGCGTGACCCGCGAGCAGTTCGCGCAGGACGACGTCCTGCTCGGGACCACTGAGCAGTCGCGGGGGCGGGTCCCCCGCCAGCGCCGCCGCGGCCCTCAGGACACCGAACCCGAAGGACGGGAAGGTCCGTGCCAGCGGCTCAGTCGAAGTGCCCCCGACGCGTGCCGTCACGCGGTCGCGCAGCCGGGCGGCGCCACGACGGGAGGCGGCGAGGAGCAGACACTGGTCCGGTCGCACCCCGTCGTCGACGTGCCCGGCGACGAGTTCGACGGCGACCGTGGACTTGCCCGTCGCGGGCGCGCCGAGCACCCGGAGAAGTCCACTGCCGCGCCACTCGACGACACCACGTTGCACCGCGTCGAGGTCGGGCGCATCGGTCGTCGCGTCGGTCGCGGCACGTCGCAGGGTCAGCACGTGCCGATCCCATCACGTCGGACCGACAGGCCGGGTGGGCCGGCCCACCGCATCAGTACGTCGGCTGGCTGGGGTCGACGTCGCGAACCCAGGCCAGGACGCCGCCAGTGACGTCGACCGCGTCGACACCTCGTTCACGCAACAGGGCGACGGCCTCGGCCGAGCGGGCCCCGGACTTGCAATAGATCAATGCCGGTATGCCGTCCGCGAGCCGAGCGATCGCCTCACCTCCGTCGTCGCGCACCTGACCGATCGGATGGAGCACCGACCCGGGGATGGCCACGACGTCGCGCTCACCCGGCTCCCGGACGTCGACGAGGAGGAAGGCGTCACCCCCGCGGCTCCTGTCCTCGAGCCTGCGCGCGAGGTCCGCAACCGCAATCAACGGTGCCGCCGATTCGGTTGTGACAGAACCACTCTCAGCCTCTTCGACCGAGTCGTTCTCGATGCCCAGGGATCGGTGCGGATCCGCATCGGCCCCACAGACGAGGCAGTCGGGGTTGGCGGCGACGGGCACCGTGCCCCATTCCTGGCGCCACGCGTCGTGCACCAGGAGTCGTCCGACCAGCGGCGCACCCACCCCCACCACGAGCTTGACCACTTCCTCGGCCATGACCGAACCGATCGCCCCGACACTCGCTCCGAGGACCCCACCGGTCGAACAGGACGGAACGGCCCCGGGCGGCGGCGGCTCCGGGAAGATGCAGCGATAGCAGGGGCCCTCGCCCGCCCACCACACGCTGACCTGCGCGTCGTGCTGGTAGACCGAGCCCCAGACGTGGGGGACGCCCAGCCGGGCGCACGCGTCCCCCACGAGGTATCGCGTCGGGAAGTTGTCGGCCCCGTCCACGACGACATCGTGATCGGCGACGAGATCCAGGACGTTGTCGGCCGTGAGCCGCTCCGCGAGCGGCACCACGTCGGTGTCGGGCGCGAGGGCGGCAAGCGCATCCACGGCCGAGTCCACCTTGGGGCGTCCGACGTCGGCCACCCCGTGGATCACCTGTCGCTGCAGGTTGGTGAGGTCGACAGCGTCGTCATCGACCACGGTGAGACGTCCGACCCCCGCGCCCGCGAGATAGAGCAGAACGGGCGACCCCAGCCCTCCGGCACCCACGACGAGAACCCGGGCAGCTCGCAGCCGTCGCTGCCCCTCGTCGCCCACCCCGGGCAGGATGACGTGACGTGCGAAACGGGTGCGCTCCGCGGACGAGAGCGGACCGCCCACCGGGGCGACCGGCATACGCGCGCTTGTCCGACGATCCACGTCCACCCGGCCACGATACGACCGGGCAGCGGCCGAACCAGCCTCGGTTCCGTACTATGACGCGCACCACACCGAACCGCCAGCGCAGACGGGACAGAGGCACACATGGACACCAGCACTCACCGCGGACAGCGCATGCCCCGATCCGAGCGCCGCGCCCAGTTGCTCGAGGCAGCGCAGTCGGTCTTCGTCGAACGGGGCTACCACGCGGCGGCCATGGACGACATCGCCGAGCACGCCGGAGTCTCCAAGCCGGTGCTCTACCAACACTTCCCCGGCAAGCTCGAGCTCTACCTCGCCCTGCTCGACGCGCACTGCGAGACCCTCGAGCGGCTCGTGCGCGAGGCCCTGTCGCAGCCGGCGGACAGCAACGAGGACCGCGTGCAGGCGACGACCGGTGCGTACTTCGACTTCGTCGCGCGCGAGGACGGGGCGTTCCGCATGATCTTCGAGTCCGACCTGACGAGTGAGCCGCAGGTCCGGGCACGGCTCGACAGCGTCGAACTCGCCTGCGCCGAGGCCATTGCCGAGGTCATCGCCCACGACGCGGGCATCCCGGAGGAGCAGGCGATGCTCGTCGCATCCGGACTAGCGGGGATGTCACAGATCACCGCCCGCTACTGGCTCGCCGCGGAGACCGGCCTCAAGCGCGAGGAAGCCGCCGGGATCGCCTCCAGCCTCATCTGGCGCGGCATCGGTTCGCTGCCGCTGGTGGGTGGGGAACGATCCGAAGCCGCTCGGGGTTAGCCTCTCGTGAACCGGTCGCTCGCTCCTGGCGGGCGATCCCCACGAACGAAAGGTGACTGACCGTGGAGGTCAACATCGGCGTGCAGAACGTCGCACGCGAGATCGCACTCGAGACCGACGCCTCGGCCGAGGACGTGGCCAAGGCCATCGACGCCGCCCTGAGTGACGGGGGCGTCCTGCGCCTCACCGACACCAAGGGGCGCGAGATCCTCGTGCCCGGGCGAGCCCTGGGCTGGGTCCAGGTGGGCGAGTCCGAGAAGAGCAAGGTCGGCTTCGGCCAGCTCTGAGCCCGCCACCGGTCGGCGTCGCGCGGACGAACGCCGGCGAAACACTGTCTGACCTGCCCGGATGACAAACCTTCAGACCCAGAAAATGCGCGGCGCGCTGCCCACGCTGGGGCTCTGAAGTGGCATATGGTCAAAAGGTCAAGGTCATCACTGCGATGACCACTCTCGCGCCCGTCAGGGCCAGAAAGGAGCGGTTCCCGTGATCGGAACCATCATCGGCGCCATCATCGTCGGTGCCATCATCGGAGCGCTGGCGCGCCTCGTGCTGCCTGGTCGCCAGAGCATCTCGACCGCCGTGACCGTGATCCTCGGCATCCTCGGATCGCTCGTCGGATCCTGGCTCGTCTACCAGCTCGGCTACAACAACGACAACGGCGGGTTCAAGTTCATCCCGTTCCTCGCCGGCATCGTCGTCGCCGCCCTGCTCATCGTCGGCTACGGCATGGCCACCGGCAAGAAGCAGGTCTGACGCTCGACGCCAGCAGCTGAACACGAAGGCCCCGATCCCCATGAGGGATCGGGGCCTTCGTCGTCCCACCCTTTCCGCGCCGGTCGCGCGACCGGCGCGGTTGTTGGTGACCGGCGCTCGCATACCTGCGCCGGTCACCACGATGAGCGCCGGTCACCCTTGGACCCCACGAGGCCGCCTCCGCCCGAGCCAACGGGCCCAACGACCTGGCGAGGGCGATCTCGAGTATTCGTGGTGCGTGCGTTTGCGACGAAGGAGCAACTGAGCGCGCATCACGAATACTCGAGAGCGCCGTGAGCTCTCGTAGGTCTCGCGAATGGCTCAGGCGGAGAGGCCGAGCCGTCCCATGCGCTGCGTGTGCCGATCCGTGAGGCGCGTGAACATCTGACCGATCGCGGTGAGGTCTGCTCCCCCACCGACGAGCAGCCCCGCGAGCGAGTCGCGCTCGACTGCCACGGCCTGGCCCTGGCTCAGCGCCTCGCCCAGGAGCCGTCGGCCCCACAGGCTCAGCCTTCCCGACGCCGTCGGGTCGGTCTTCAGCGTGTCTCGCACGACCCCGACGACGAAGTCGCCCGTTCCCTCGTCGTCGAGGGCGCGGTCCATCACCGCCCGCGTCTCGTCGTCGACGAACGATCCCATCTCGCGATAGAAGTCCTTGGCGATGCCGTCACCGACGTACGCCTTGATGAGCCCCTCGATCCAGCTCTTGGGCCGGGTGCGATCGTGGTACGCCGAGAACGGCGCGACGAACGGCTGCATGGCTGCTTCGGCGTCGACTCCCATCTCGGTCAGGCGCGCCACGAGGAGTTCGTACTGGCGGTACTCAGTGGCCGCGAACCCCGCCATCTGCGCCTTGATCCGCAGCGAGGGCGCGAGGTCCGAGTCGGTGGCCATCCGAATGCAGGCCGTGAGTTCGCCGTACGCGAGGACTCCCAGCAGGTCCACCACAGCCGCCTTGTATGCCGGGTCGTCCAGTGCCGCTGCGTCTCCCGGCGTCGCGTTCGTCTCCATGCGCCGAAGCCTAGCGATCCGCACTGTTCGGGGCGGACGGCATACAGAAGGTAGTCTGGACGTGTCCACGGTGCCCGGTCGGCACGACGCACACCTGATGTGGGACTCCACGGGAGCCCCACCCGAAGACCTCCGATCGGCCCGCCACAGCGGCGACGAGCCTCCTGCGCGAGAGCCGCCGATCAGAGAGTTTCCATGACTGACGCATCAACGATCCCTGCCGACCCGACCGCTGAGGCGATCGCCGACGAGGTCGCCATCGAGGCGACGAAGCAGGCCACGGCCGCCGACCAGACGTTCGGTGACTTCGACATCCACCCCGACATCGTCGCGGCCCTCGCGTCGCACGGCATCACGACGCCGTTCCCGATCCAGGCGATGACCCTTCCCGTGGCCCTCTCCGGCCACGACATCATCGGCCAGGCCAAGACCGGCACGGGCAAGACCCTCGGCTTCGGCATCCCGCTCCTCAACAAGGTCATCGCCCGCGGCGACGACGCGTGGGACGCCTTCCCACACCAGGGCAAGCCGCAGGCCCTCGCGGTCGCCCCGACTCGTGAGCTCGCCGTCCAGGTGGCCGCCGACCTCGAGCGCGCCGGCGCCCAGCGCGGCATCCGCGTCCTCACCGTCTACGGCGGTCGCGCCTACGAGCCGCAGATCGAGGCGCTCCAGAAGGGCATCGACGTCGTCGTCGGCACGCCCGGTCGCCTCATCGACCTCGCCAAGCAGGGCCACCTCGACCTCTCCCGCACCAAGACCGTCGTCCTCGACGAGGCCGACGAGATGCTCGACCTCGGCTTCCTCCCCGACGTCGAGAAGTTGCTCGCGATGACGTCGCCGGCCCGCCAGACGATGCTCTTCTCGGCCACGATGCCGGGTGCCGTCGTGGCCCTCGCGCGCCGCTACATGACGCAGCCGACGCACATCCGCGCCATGCAGGAGGGCGAGGGCGACACCTCGCAGACCGTCAAGGCCATCACGCAGTACGTCTTCCGCGCGCACGCGATGGACAAGATCGAGATGCTCGCGCGCATCCTCCAGGCCAAGGAGCGCGGTCTGACGATCGTGTTCAGCCGGACCAAGCGCACCGCCGCCAAGGTTGCCGACGAGCTCGTCGACCGCGGCTTCGCCG
Organism: Knoellia subterranea KCTC 19937; assembly: GCF_000768685.1. Taxonomy (GTDB): domain Bacteria; phylum Actinomycetota; class Actinomycetes; order Actinomycetales; family Dermatophilaceae; genus Knoellia; species Knoellia subterranea. The sequence continues at coordinate 589,213 of NZ_AVPK01000001.1, forward strand.
CCGCCTCGATCCACGGCGACCTCGGTCAGGGCGCCCGCGAGCAGGCGCTGCGCGCGTTCCGCTCCGGCAAGGTCGACGTCCTCGTCGCCACCGATGTCGCCGCCCGCGGCATCGACGTCGAGAACGTCACCCACGTCATCAACTACCAGTGCCCCGAGGACGAGAAGACCTACGTCCACCGCATCGGCCGCACCGGCCGCGCGGGCCAGACCGGCATCGCGGTCACGTTCGTCGACTGGGACGACCTGCACCGCTGGACCATGATCAACAAGGCTCTGGACCTCGGCATCCCGGACCCGGAGGAGACCTACTCCTCCTCCGACCACCTCTACTCCGAGCTCGACATCCCGCGGGAGGCCAAGGGTCGCCTCCCGAAGTCGGCGCAGACCCGCGCCGGCCTCGACGCCGAGAAGCTCGAGGACCTTGGCGAGACGGGCAAGTCGAGCGGTCGTCGCCCGGCTGGTGGCCGCGGCGGTTCCCGAGACGGTGGCCGGGGCCGCAGCCAGGGCTCCCGTGACGGTGGACGCGACGGTGGCCGCGACGGTGGCCGCGAGGGCGGCCGCGAGCGCAGTGGACGCGACGGCGGCACCGGTGAGGTGCGCGCCGAGGGTGCAGCACCCCGCCGCAACCGCAACCGTCGTCGGACCCGTGGCGGCCAGCCCGACGCCGGCACGTCGGTCGCGACCGACTGAGGCGACCACCCGGCATACGCAAAGGCCCGTCCCGCATCGAGCGGGACGGGCCTTTCCGTGTACGGCTCAGGCGGACGGGATGGTCGCCGTGTCGATGACGTAGCGGTAGCGCACGTCCCCCGCAACGACCTTGTCGTATGCCGCGTCGACGGTCGTCGTGTCACTCGCGTCGAGCGTCTCGATGGTCGCCCCGATGCCGTGCTCTGCACAGAAGTCGAGCATCTCCTGGGTCTCACCGATGCCGCCGATGTTGCTGCCGGTGAGGACTTTGTTGCCGCCGATGAGGCTGCCCGGGCGGACCGCGAGTTTGCTCGGCGGGAGACCGACGTTGACGAGCGCACCGTTGGGGCGGAGCAGTCGGACGTAGGTGTCCATGTCGAGGTCGGCACTCACCGTGTTGACGATGAGGTCGAAGTTGCCCTTGGCGGCCCGCATCGCCTCGGTGTCGCTCGTGGCGATGTGCTGGCTCGATCCGAGCTCCTTGGCGTCCTCGGCCTTGGCCATCGAACGGGACAGGGTCGTGACCTCGGCACCCAGGGCGGCTGCGAGCTTGACCGCCATGTGGCCGAGCCCGCCGACGCCGACGACGGCGACCTTGCGACCGGGGCCGGCGCCCCAGCGCTTGAGGGGCGAATACGTCGTGATGCCGGCGCACAGGAGCGGCGCGGCCTCGTCGAGCTCGATGCCCTCGGGCACGCGCACGACCATGCGCTCGGTGACGACGATCTGCTGGCTGTAGCCGCCGGCTGCCCACTCGCCGTCGTAGTTCTGGCTGTTGTAGGTGCCGACGGACCCCTTGCTGCAGAACATCTCCTGGCCGTTCTTGCAGTGCTCGCACTCGCCGCACGAGTCGACGAGACAACCGACGCCGACGCGGTCACCGACCTTGAACTTCGTCACGCCGTCACCGACGGCGCTCACGGTGCCGGCGATCTCGTGGCCGGTGACGATCGGGTAGTGCGCGGCGCCCCACTCGTCGCGGACGGTGTGGATGTCGCTGTGGCAGATGCCGGCGAAGGCGATGTCAATGCGGACGTCGTCGTCCCGGAGGTCGCGACGCTCGAGGTCGACGGCCTCGAAGGGTGCTCCGGCCGACGGGACGGAGAGTGCTCGGGTTGTGGTGGGCATGGATCCCACGGTAAACCCGTCCGCGGCACCGCCCGGTCGGGGGTCATCACCCGACCCCCGACCCGTCAGGGCAACCGAGGCAGGAGCGACTCGGCGACCTTGCGATAGGCCTGCGCACCCTTGGAGGTGCGCGATGTCGCGAGGATCGAACGCCCCACCGCGGGCGCCTCGGCGAAGCGGACCGTGCGCGGAATCGGCGGCGACAACACGGGCAGGTCGTAGCGCTCCCCCACGTCGGCCAGAACCTCCTGCGCATGGTTGCTCCGGCCGTCGAAGAGTGTCGGGAGGATGCCGATGACCTCGAGCTTCTTGTTGAGGAACTTCGTGACGTCGGCGACGGTGTCGAGCAGCTGCCCGACGCCGCGGTGGCTCAACATCTCGCAGGGCATCGGGATGATGAGGCCCTGAGCCGCGGTGAGGGCGTTGAGCGTGAGCACGCCGAGGCTCGGTGAGCAGTCCAACAGGATGACGTCGTAGTCGTCACGCGCGTCCTGGAGCGCCGTCTGGAGGACGAACTCGCGTGCGGGCCTCCCCAGGAGGATCGCCTCGGTCCCCGCGAGATCGATCGAGCTGGGCACGAGGTCGACGCCGTCCTCGCAGGTGATGACGAGTTCGCTGAGCTCCGCCTGCCCGAGCAGGACGTGGTGGATCGACTCCTCCACCTCGTCGGGGTCGACTCCCAGGCTGAACGTCAGACAGGCCTGGGCGTCGAGGTCGACGAGCAGCACCCGCTTGCCGAGTTCGGCGAACGCCGCGCCGAGCGAGGCGACGGACGTGGTTTTGGCGACGCCGCCCTTCTGGTTGGCGACGGCGATGATCGTGGCACCTGAGGGGCGCTTGCGAGGAGGCACGGGCGGTCCTTGGAGTCGTCGGTATGCCGTCCGCCCCAGTCTCTCAGGCCGCGCGCCTTCGTGTGCGCGCGTCTTCGCGAGGAAGACGCGTCAGGTGTCGTCGCCCGCAGGTGGCAGCACGGATTCACCGATCGGACCGGGGTTGTGGGCGACCTCCCACCGGAAGCCGTCCGGGTCGGCGAAGTAGCCGGTGTAGCCACCCCAATCACGCTCGACGGCGTCCGAGACGAGGCTCGCCCCAGCGCGGCGCGCGTCAGCAAGCACGGCGTCGACCTCGGCGGGCGTTTGGACGTTGTGCGCGATCGTGATGGGAAGGACGCCCGGCAGGTCGGCGGGAGCGAGGGTGCCGATCTCCTCGGCCATGTGCGCGCGGTCCCAGAGCGACAGCACGAGCAGGGGCCCGGCGGAGAACATGATGACCTCCCCGGCGACGTCGAGCTCGGGCTGCCAGCCCAGCCCGTCGACGTAGAAGCGTCGAGTGACGTCGAGGTCGTGGACCCCAAGGGTGACGAACGAGATGCGCTGATCCATGTTGACTCTCCTCACTCCGCCTCGTTGGCCGCCGGGAGGATTCGCCGGGCGGCTTCGCCCATCCGGTGCTCCTGAACCGCGCCGGCAAGGAAGCGGTAGGTCCACTCCTGAGCCAGCGCGCGGTTCTCCGCCCAGATGATCGGGACGGTGGGCCAGCGCACCTGACACTCACCCACCTGGTCCGCGATGAGTGAGGGACGCACATGTTCGAGCTTGAAGATCGACGAGTAGCGGTCCTCGACGACCAGAGCGGACCGGCCAAGCGTGGCAAGTTCCCCCATGCGATAGGCCAGCCGACCGGACGACAGGCTCCCGGCGAGGTCGGCCAGCGACTTCCGCTCGACGACCGCGACAAGCTCTCCGTCAACGAAGGCCCCGTAGTCCCCGGTGTCGAGGGCGCGCTTCGTCGTCGTCGCCTGCTGGTGACTGAACTTCCACGCGTAGCGCTCACGCGTGTCGACGACGATCTCCAGGTCCTCCAGGCCGCCGGCCCGCGCCGTGGGCAGATCGATGTTTGGGCGGGCCGCCTTGGCCACTTTCGCGGTTTGCCAGAAGATCATTTCCCGACCACGGGCGCGGGTCAGGACGAATTGCGATCGGGCCTCTCGTCGGCGGTCCGCGACCACGTCGATAGCAGCCCCGCGCCGTCGGCACTCGGTGAGTGGCACCTCCTCGACCACATCAGCGTCGTCCGGCCACGGTGCGTCGTGCCGGTGGCAGTACACCTTGGAAGTGCGCGGCCACGTCTCCCTCGCCCTCAGGACGAGGCCATCGCCCAGGGGGATGCGCAGGAGGTAGGGCAGGCTCGAGTCCGGATCGGGGTTGCGGGCAACGAGCAGTGTCAAGGGCACGGTCACACGCTAGGCCCAGCCAGCGACGTCAGTCGACCTCGGCAGCGCGAGGAACCTCGGAGGGTTCCAGGGCCGCCCAGCCGGACTTCTCGGGACCTGCCGTCTGCCCCTCGGGGCAATGCGCCCGGAAGTCGCACCACGTGCACAGCGGACCGACAACGGGCGGGAACAGCGTCGACTCGACTCCCCGTTCGGCGAAGTCCGCATCGGCGCGGCGGGCGTCCTGAGCGATCGACTTCGCCTCATCGACCTTGCGCGTGAGCGACTCGGGCGTGTGCGTGTGCGACACGATCTCCCCCGACGGCACGTGGTGGAGCTCGACCCGAAGACACGGGTGACGGAACATCTTCCAGACCGCCGCGGCATACAGGGCAAGGGGCAGGGACGTGCGCGCGTCGTCCTCCCCGAGCGGTCGCTGGCTCGTCTTGTAGTCGACGACGACGAGCTCACGGTCGCGTTCGTCGAGGCGGTCAATGCGGCCGGTGAGTCGCAGGGTGCCGCTGATGAACGACACGGTTCGCTCGATGCCACGCGGCGGGTCGTCCGGATCCACTCTGCCGAGGTAGTCGACGACGTGCTCCTGCGCCCGCTTGCGCCAGGCGAGCGACTGGTCTGCGTCGCGGAACCCGACGTCGATCCAGGAGTGGCGGACCAGTTCGCGCCCGGCCGAGGCCGTGCGCCGATCACGAGGAAGGTCCCACCAGTCGCGCAGGGCATTGTGCACCGCGAGCCCGAAGGACGTGTGCGCCCGTTGCGCGCGCGCCTCGGGGCGCGGCTTGTCGAGGTACTGCATCCGATAACGCCGCGGGCAGTCGACGAGAGCGAGCAGGCGTGACGGGCTCGCGGCATACAACTTCGGCGGCATGCCCGCGAACTCCTGCTGGACCGGCCGCCCGGTGCCGACGTCGCTCACCTGACTCACCCACCCAACCTAGCCAGCCCGACCGACAACTCCACGCACCCATCCACAGGGCGCGTCAGCTGAAGACGATCGTGCGGTCCTCGTTGAGGATGATGCGACTCTCGCAGTGCCACTTCACGGCCCGCGCGAACACCCGTGACTCGACTTCCTCACCGGCGGCAACGAGATCCTCGGCGTTCATGCGGTGGTCGACGCGGTGGATGTCCTGCTCGATGATCGGGCCCTCGTCGAGGTCGGCCGTCACGTAGTGCGCCGTGGCCCCGATGACCTTGACCCCTCGCGCAAAGGCCTGGTGATAGGGCTTGGCCCCCTTGAAGCTCGGGAGGAAGGAGTGGTGGATGTTGATGACCCGCCCGCCGAGGTCGCGGCACAGGTCGTCACTCAGCACCTGCATGTAGCGCGCCAGGGCAATGAGCTCGACATCGTGCGCGGCGACGAGTTCACGGAGCTGCGCCTCCGCCCCGGCCTTGGTCTCGCGGGTCACCGGGATGTGGTGGAACGGGATGCCGTAGGAGCGTGCCATGGGCTCGAGATCGGTGTGGTTGCTGACGATGCCGACGATGTCCGCGTTGATCTGTCCGGACTTCCAGCGGAACAGGAGGTCGTTGAGGACGTGGCCGAATCGGCTCACCATCACCACCATCCGGTATGCCGTGACCGCCTTGCGCAGCTCCCACACCATTCCGAATTCGCCTGCGACAGAATCGAACTCACGCCTCCAGTCCTCGACGTCGACGTCTGCCAGGCCCGTGTCGAACCGCACGCGCATGAAATATCGTCCGGTGCGGTGGTCGCTGAACTGCTGACTCTCCTCGATGTTCGCCCGGCGCTCGAACAGGTGCTGCGTCACCGCAGCCACGATTCCGGGGCGGTCCGGGCAGGACAGGGTGAGGACGAGGTCACCCTCGTCCTCGGGGTTGAGTCGCCTCGTCACGCTGTCGGTCATGGTTCGATCACCTTCACTCCGTGGGCCTGCTCCAGGAGTCGGGCCCACTCACGGGGCTTCGTCGTGTTCTCGCCGAGTCGGTTGAGTTTGCCGGTCCCGTGGTAGTCGCTGCTCCCGGTGACGACGAGGTCGTGCTGCCCGGCCAGTCGAACCGCGCGCTCGACCTCCTCGGGTTCGTGGTCGCGGTGGTGGGCCTCGAGGCCGGCCAGACCCGCGTCCGCGAACTCCTCGATCATCTCGTCCGTGACCGGAGCCATCCGCATCGCGAACGGGTGTGCGAGCACCGGCACTCCCCCGGCCGAGCGGACGATGCGGATCGCCGTCACTGGATCGGGTGCGTAGTGGCCCACGTAGTACTTGCTGCCGTCGTGCAGCAGCTCGCGGAACGCCTCGTCGCGGGTGGCCACGACGCCCTTGGCGACCAGCGCGTCAGCGAGGTGGGGCCTCCCGAGCGTCGCGCCCGGGGCCACCTGGGCGCGGACCTCCTCCACCGTCACCGGGATGCCGTCGTCGGCCATGCGCTGGATCATCCGGTCCATGCGGGTCACGCGGCTGTCCCGCGCCCGGGCCAACTCGATGGCCAGCCGCGGGTCGTCGGGATCGGGGAGGTACCCCAACAGGTGGATGCTGCGGTGTGCGCGACTGCACGAGATCTCGATGCCCCGCACGAGCCGAATGCCCACGGTCATCGCCGCATCGGTGGCTTCCTGCCATCCGGCCGTGGTGTCGTGGTCGGTCAGGGCCACCATGCCCAGTCCGGCTGCCTTGGCCTGGGCCACGAGGTCAGCCGCACTCTGGGTCCCGTCGCTGGCGCTCGAGTGCGCGTGCAGGTCGATCTTCACGCTCGTAGCGTAGGTCCGCGACCGGGTGCGACGCGGGAGGCAACCTTTCACGGCATACCTCCGTAGTGCTGGGTGAGACCACGAGAAGGGGGACATCAATGGGACGAGAGTCCAAGGATGAGCGCGATGCGTCGTTCACGGCCTTCATGACGGACGCGACACCGTCACTGCTGCGCACGGCATGGCTGGTCACCGGCTCGCACGACCGGGCCCAGGAACTCGTCCAGGCGGCGTTCGTCAAGACGTATGCCGAGTGGCCCAGCCCCATGACGGCACTCTGCCGGCGCTCCCTACACCCACGCCCACAGCGACAACACCGGATCCGACGCCGACGATCACGAGCAGCGTGCTGATACCGACGGTGTCGACGTCGGCTTCTCCGTCGGCGACTCACACCACTGCCCCCACCACCACATCGGTCGCTCCGACATCCACCGGCGAGACCGAGTCCGAGCCGAGCCCCTCCTCGACGCCCACGGGGCCCGGTTGGTCCGAGCCCGTCACCGTGGCAGGGACGACCTACCGGGCGCGGCTCACCCCGACGACGGGAGACCACAACTTCGACCTCATGCTCGAAGCGGACGGGGCCGCGGTGTTCACGCCGGGCGCCGTCTTCAACACCGAGGGCCGCTGGGGCCGGAAGGCCGACGACCGGCGGATCGCCTACTACCTGGGTGCGACGCGCCTGATCGACCTCGTGTCCGTCGACGGACGGGCGGCCGACTCCGAGGTCATCGGACACGTGGAAGTGCCGACGCCGGAGGGCGATGACGTCACCGGTACGCCGTTCACCGACCTCGTTGTCACGATCATCCGCACCCACGCAGAGAGCACGTGGGGGCAAGGTCGCCCGAGCGGCTGGGTCGTCCGAACCAGCGATGGTGGGCTGTGGAACCTCGACGAGGACTGAGGAACCGGTCGATCGACGCCGCGTGACAACCTTTCGGACCGGACGCCCGTATCAAGGGCGTCCGGTCCAACCAGGTGAGAGAAGGTGGTGTCGTGAGCAGTCGCCACGACGGCTCGTTCGACGAGTTCTTGCGGTCGAGTTCCCCTCGACTGCTCAAGCTGGCATGGCTGCTCACCGGCAGCTCCGTGAGCGCCGAGGACCTCGTCCAGGAGACCCTCGAGCGCGTCTACGTTGCCTGGCCGCGCATCGACCACGGCGGCAGCCACAACTACGCCCGCCGCGTTCTCGTCAACCTCCACACGGATGCGCACCGCCGCACCTGGCGGGAACAGGTCACCGCAGAACTCCCCGAGTCCGGGGCAGCCGACCGCTCCGAACATGTCGCTCTCGCAGACGCGCTCACCACGGCCCTCGCCACCCTGCCGGTCCGCGAACGCCAGTGCGTCGTCCTGCGTCACCACATCGGCCTATCCGAGCGCGAGACCGCCGACACCCTCAACATCAGCACCGGCACCGTGAAGTCCTCGACCTCCCGAGGGCTCGCCCGCCTGCGCACCCTGCTCGTCACCGATGGAGGTCGCCATGTCTGACCCGATCCTCGAGTTGCTCGCCGCGCCCCCGTCGCCGTCGATGTCCGTCGACGAGAACGCCGTGTATGCCGGTGGGCGCCGTCGCGTCCGCCGTCGGGCGTTGCGCCGCACCGGTTTTGGGCTGGGTGCCGCTGCCGCAGCTGCCGCCATCGCGTTCGCCGTGGTCGGCCCGGGTGTCGGTGGCGACGCGCTGCCCGCAGACCGTCCATCCCAGATGGAGGGTGCGGGGAAGGCCGTGTCGGCAAACCTCTTCGACGGGACCTACGCCGTCGAGGTGATTCCCGGGGCACCTGCCGACCAGCCCAACGTGAAGTTCTACAAGGTCGACGGTGGCAAGCGGTCACTCCTCGCGGGATCGAGCGCCGACGCCAACGTGGTCTCGATGGGGACCGGCTCGGGCGCCGACGGCATCATGCTCGGCACGGCACCCGCCACCTTGGCCAAGTCCCTGACGATTGCCCCTGGGTCCAAGGGCGGCATCCAGCAGGACGAGGCGTTGCTGCCGGGCACGGACTACAAGGCGTACGCCCTGAAGTTCGACAATCCGGCGGACGTCGAGACCTACCAGGGCACGATCTGGATGGACGACACCGACTCCGCAGTGGTTCGGGACGCGATGGGCAACCGTCTTGCGAGCACGAAGATCGGCGCCACCGACACCTTCTTCGTTCATCGTGACGCCGACGTCATGGGTGTGTTCACGGCCGACGGAGGCTCCACGAAGCAGCTCGGGACGTCCTCCATCACGACCTTGGGCACCGGCCAGAGGCACGAGGGCGAGGACTGGTCCTGGCTCTCGATCACCCTGCTCCCCGAGGGTTCCCGGAACGTCACCTTCGAGTGGGCCGACGCTGCGACCCATCACGACGCGGTCGTCACCGACAGCTCGGGCACTGACGGGGCAGTTGCATGGGCCACAGGGACAGCCCCTGGCGATGGACCCGGCCCCCGCGTCACCAGGGTGACGTGGACCGACAAGGCGGGCACCCGGCATACCGAAGCTGCGAACTGAAGCCCGGGAGAACGGAACTCAGACGATGAGGTGCGCGTAGGGGTCCGGTCGCTCGGCCTCGCTGCGCAGGATGCAGAACTCGTTGCCCTCGGGGTCGAGCATCGTCACCCACCCCGATCCGGCCGGGCGTCCGGGCAGGTCGCGCAGGTCCTGGTGGACCGTCGCACCGTGGGCGAGGAGACGCTCGACCTCCTCGTCCCGGCTTCGGTCGGTGGGGGTGAGGTCGAGATGGAGGCGGTTCTTCACCGACTTGCCCTCGGGGACGTCGATGAAGAGCAGCCGCTGGCGCCCGTCGGGGCTGAAGATCATGCACTCCTCGTGGCCCGGAAGGTTCGGGTCGTTCTGGTCCTCCGACCAGCCGAGCACCTCGCTCCACCAGTGGGACTGGGCGTGGGCGTCGCGGGCGTCGAAGGTCGTGTGCGAGATGCGTGACGTCATGCGCGCAGCCTTGCACTCGGCCGGCTGGCACGGCCACCGAGTTGATGGCACTCAACCTTCCGGGCCGCTTCCCCGTTGAGGGAGTGCCACGATGACGACGAGGGAACGAGGGGTGAGATGGCCGGCAAGCACGACGACGAGTTCACCGCGTTCGCGACGGGAGCTGCGCCGCGACTGCTGCGGACCGCCTGGATGATCTGTGGGAACCCGACGGATGCGGAGGACCTCGTGCAGTCGGCCATGGTCAAGGTCTACCTGCGATGGGGTCGGCTGCGAACCCGCGAGCCGCTCGCCTACGCACGCAGGTGCATCCTCAACGACAACATCGACACCCATCGACGACGCAAGCGCGAGAGCCCTGTCGGGGATTTCCCGGAGCGGGAGCACCTCGATTCCGAACCCGAGGACACGGCACGCCTCGTGTCCCTTCTCGGCCAGCTGCCTCCTCGCGAGCGGCAGGTCGTCGTCCTCCGCCACTACGTCGGGCTGCCCGAGTCCGAGGTGGCCGACCTGCTCGACGTCAGCGTCGGCACCGTCAAAAGCAGCGGCTCCCGTGGCCTCGCCCGACTTCGTGAAGCACTCACAGCCCAGGACCTCAAGGAGGGACACCATGCCTGACTTCGACCACTTCGACGACGCCCGCGTCGTCCGAGACCTCCTGACCGCCACGCCCACGCCGGACCTGCGCTACGACGTCAACGCCACCCTGCGGACCGGTCACCGCGTCCGCACCCGCCGGCGCCTCGCTGCCGCCGGGGGCGGGGTCGTCGCAGCCGGCATCGTCGCCGCCACGCTCGCGCTGTCCGGGGTGCTGCCGACGGACGACGCCCTCCCGTCCGGTCGCAACGACAGCCAGGTTGCCGGCCGGTCCTCGGTCGAGCTGCTCGACTACCGCTACGCCGTCGAGGTCCAGCCGTCAGCAGACGGACAGGTCTCCGTGACGTCCTACTCCGTTGACGCGGGCAAGCGCACCAAGCTGGATTCCTGGTCAGCGAGGCGCGGCGTCGTGTCATTGGCTCCCAAGGACGTCACGGACGGCATTCGGTTCGCGGTCGCTCCTGCCCGCGGACGCACGTTCATGGCCATCGGCCCGAGTGGTCTCATTCCTGCACTGCAGGGGGTGGCCGTACCGCTCCCCGACACGGACCTTCAGGCCGTCGCGTTCCAAGGAGCGGCCAACCTCCCGCCCGGGCTGTCCGGGGAGGTGCAGGACGTCATCTGGACCGACGAGCTGGGCGCCTACGACCAGGACGGCGCGGCCGTGCCAAGTGTCGTGGACCCCCTGACCGGGGAGATGACCTTCGTTGATCCGAAGACCCGCCTCTTCATGGTTCAACGGCCGAACGGAAGCTCCGGCTCCGACTACCCGGAGGGGTCCACCCCCTGGGCCGCGGATGACATGGACTCGAGGACCAACGACATCCAAGTACTGAGCGGCACCTTCGCCATCCCCACGAAGGGTGGTGCGGCCACAGATCTCATCGTGACCTGGAACATCGGCGACACGACGCCAGGCACCCCCGTGGCTCCGAACTCCGGCGAGTGGACCTTCCTCCGAACCGCCCGTTCACAGCCGCCAACGGCGCCCAAGGGCGCGGTCCACCCCACCGCGGTGCAGTGGACAGACGCCTCGGGCACACGCCACACCGAGCCCGTGAAGATGAAGCTGGGCTGACCCGATACGCGAGCGGACGGCATACCGAAAATTCATCGGTATGCCGTCCGCTTGCGTTCTGCGAGAAGGAGACTCAGCTCTCGGCGGGCGCTTCCTGCGCATCCGGCCCGGGCCAGTTCTTGTCCGGCTGCGGGGTCGGGCGGCCGGGCTGCTCGCCGCCACGCGCCTCGAGGTAGTTGTTCTTGGGGACCATGACCTTGCGGCGGAAGATGCAGACGACCTTGCCGTCCTGGTTGTAGCCGATGGTCTCGACGTGGACGACACCACGGTCGTCCTTGGACGTCGACTCCCACTTGTCGAGGACGCGGGTCTCGCCGTAGAGCGTGTCGCCGTGGAACGTCGGCGCGACGTGGCGCAGGCTCTCGATCTCGAGGTTCGCGATGGCCTTGCCGCTGATGTCGGCGACGCTCATGCCGAGCAGGATCGAGTAGACGTAGTTGCCGACGACGACGTTCTTGCCGAACTGCGTCGTCTCCGTGGCGTAATTGACGTCCAGGTGGAGCGGGTGGTGGTTCATGGTCAACAGGCAGAACATGTGGTCGTCGAACTCGGTGACCGTCTTCCCGGGCCAGTGCTTGTAGGTCGCTCCGACCTCGAACTCTTCATAACTGCGTCCGAACTGCATGGCGCCCATCCTCGCGTGTCACGCCGCTGAGCACAGCACCGTTGGCGCGTGCGTTCCCTCACAGGCCCCGGCGCATGACGCGGAAAACGTGGATCGGCCCGGTTGCAACCGGGACCCGTGACGATTTCCGGGAACCGGCAGCCCCGGTCAGGCCGCGAGAGCACGCGTCAGCTTGGCGGCCACGCGCTCTGGGTGCGACAGGTCCGCCCAGACGAGGCGGACGATGGCGTATCCGAGGGCCCGCAGCTCGTCCTCACGCCGCTTCTCGGCGGCGAGCGCGGTGAAGCCCTTTGCCCCGGCGCACTTCTTCAGGCCGTCGAACTCGAGGATGACTCGACCCGCAACGAGGAAATCCACCCTGGCGATGAAGCCGCCGTTGCCGTCGCAGATGGTCACCTGGCTGCGCCACTCGTGCCCGAGATCGTGGAGCAGCAGTCGGGTCCTCGTCTCACCGGGTGACTCGCTCTTGGGGTCCGCGAGTGCGATGAGGTTCTCGCCGAGGGCCTTGCGGTGACTCGGCACGAGCGTGGCGACGGCGTCGCGGACGTCGCTCAGGGTGCACTTCTTCTGCCGTAGTGCGGCGTCCAATGGCACGAGCGCGGCTTCGAGCCCGGAACGAAGGAGGACCTGCACCACCGCATGCTCGATGCTCACGGCGCGAGCGCCATCGATTTTCACGTGTGGCAGTGAGCCCGGCTGAGTGCGCAAACCCGCCGAGAGCCGGACGCGGCCCACCTTCGCCTGAACGTCGACGACGTCCAGGCGCACCCCGTGCAGGGGAAGCCGCCTCAGCGCCAGAGCCGCCTGGTGCGTGGCCACGTCCTCGCCTCGCGTGCGCAGGATGGCAAGGACACGCAAACGCAGGACCTCCTCGTGGTCGGCATCGGTCCACGTGGATGCCAGGACATAGGCGCCCCGCCGCACCCGCACGATCTCGCCGGCGCGCACGAGGCTGCGAAGTTCGGCATCGTCGACGTCGACCGCGTGCGCCTCGGCGGCCGTGAAGACGTCGTGCTGCACGGAGGCGATGGTGAGGAGCCGTGGGTTCATGGACCCATCGTGGCCGTTTCCGCCGACGCGGCATGGGCGTCATCCACAGGCTCGCGCCCGGCCCGCCCCATGACGCGGAAATCGTGGAATGGCCCGGTTGCAACCGGGGCAGTTGACGATTTCCGGACGGGGCTCGCATCCCCGCGCTCGGTCCCGCGCCCGCACACCTCGGAAGGGTCCCTAGGCTGCCGTCATGGCGGACTTCATCGGAGCGGTCGACCAGGGCACGACGAGCACGCGATTCATGGTGTTCGACCATGACGGGGGTGAGGTCGCGCGCCACCAGCTCGAGCACGAACAGGTCCTCCCCCGCGCCGGGTGGGTGGAACACAACCCGCTCGAGATCTGGGACCGCACCCAGACCGTCATCGGCAGCGCCCTGACGAGCGCCGGGCTGTCGTCCAGCGATCTCGCCGCCATCGGCATCACCAACCAGCGCGAGACCGCCATCGTGTGGGACCGCCGCACCGGTCGCCCCTTCCACAACGCGATCGTGTGGCAGGACACCCGGACCGACTCCATCGCCAAGGCCCTCGACGCCGACGGTCGCGGTGACACCATCCGGCACAAGGCCGGGCTGCCCCCGGCGACGTACTTCTCGGCCGGCAAGGTCCAGTGGATCCTCGAGAACGTCGAGGGCGTGCGCGAGGCCGCGGAGCGTGGAGACGCCCTCTTCGGCACCCCGGACACGTGGCTCGTGTGGAACCTGACCGGCGGGCCTCGCGGCGGAATCCACGCCACGGATGTCACCAATGCCAGTCGCACGATGCTCATGGACCTCACGACCCTCGACTGGGACGACGAGCTGCTCGGCTTCTTCGGGATCCCGCGCACGATGCTCCCGGAGATTCACGCGAGCAGTGAGCGGACGGCATACGGAATGACGTCGGGGGAGCGAGGCACCGCCCAGGTGCCGATCACCGGGGTCCTCGGCGACCAGCAGGCGGCGACCGTTGGCCAGGTGTGTTTCGAGCCGGGCGAGGCGAAGAACACCTACGGCACGGGCAACTTCCTCCTGCTCAACACCGGCACCGAGATCGTCCGGAGCAACAACGGGCTGCTGACGACCGTTGCCTATCAATTCGGTTCTGCCGCACCGGTTTACGCACTTGAGGGCTCCATCGCCGTGACCGGCAGCGCGGTGCAGTGGCTGCGTGACCAGCTCGGCATCATCTCCGGTGCGTCCGAGGTCGAGACGCTCGCGGCGCAGGTCGAGGACACGGGCGGCGTCTACTTCGTACCGGCGTTCAGCGGCCTCTTCGCGCCCTATTGGCGGAGCGACGCACGGGGAGCCATCGTCGGACTGTCGCGCTTCAACACCAACGCCCATGTGGCGCGGGCGACGCTCGAGGCGATCTGCTACCAGAGCCGAGACGTGTCCGACGCGATGACCGCCGACTCCGGCGTGCGTCTCGAGACGCTCAAGGTCGACGGCGGCGTCACCGCCAACCGGCTCTGCATGCAGCTCCAGGCCGACATCCTCGGCGTGCCGGTGAGCAAGCCGGTCGTCGCCGAGACGACAGCACTCGGAGCGGCGTATGCCGCGGGGCTGGCGACCGGGTTCTGGTCCGGGACCGAGGAGCTCAAGGAGAAGTGGGCCGAGGCCGAGCGCTGGGAGCCGACGTGGTCGGACGAGCAGCGGACAACCGGGTATGCCGGGTGGCGCAAGGCCGTGGACCGCACCCTTGACTGGGTCGACGTCGACTGACCGTCAGAGCTCGTGGACGAGCGCCTTGTGGACGATGCGGGCCAGGCCGTTGATGGTCTCGCGACCGTAGGCAAAACCTCGCGGGCTGCGGGTCAGGATCGCCATGTGGTAGTCGCGGCGGTCGCCGAAGACGTGACCGATCGAGTTGAGGCGGTAGCCGTCCGCCATGGGCCCCCAGCCGTTCTTGGTCTCGGCGCTGACCTCGCCCGGAAGGGGCCGATCCGCCACGCCCCAGCGCTGTGAGGAGATGACGCCGGACATGAGGTCACGGATGTAGTAGCGGTCGCCGTCGTCGATGATGGGCCGGCCCGCCGTGGTGCGCGTGATGGGTGCCGCGTGAACCGCCCCGAGGAGCGTGACCCAGTCCCCCGGGTTCGTGGTGCTGTAGCCCCACCAGTTGGCGGTGCCGGCAGCACCACCGCCCCGGACGGTCGTGTTGGTCAGGCCCAACAGCTGCGCCGACTCCGCCACGTGCTCGGTCCCCACCCACTCGAGAAGCGAATCCGTCGCCACGTTGTCGCTGCGCTGGATCATCCGGCGGGCAGACGTGTGTTGCTGTTCGGTGAGGGCTTCGCCGGTCTCGTGGCACTTGCGCAGGACCGACACGAGGATGAGGACCTTGATGGTGCTCAGCGTCTCGTTCGTGAAGGGCTGCCACTCGAACGTCTGCAGGTTGCGGAGGTCGCGCACCGCAAGGCCCTGGACCCCACCCCGCTTGGCCCGGTAGGCGTCGAGTTCGGTGGTGAGCGCGACCGTGTCGACCTTGGGGATGGTCGGCGTGGGTGAGGGTGTGGGGGTGGCGACCGCAGGTGTGGTGGTGCTGGGTGCCCCCGACGCAGCCCCCGCCGGAGCGTCCTGCGAGCCGTGCTCGCGCAGCATGAAGCCGCCCCCCACCAGCGCGAGCGTCGCACCGGCGAGAACTCGACGGGAGACGTGTCGCGACTCAGGCATGACCACGAGGGTAATGCTCGGCCCCCTATGCTCGAAGTCGTGAGCCTCTCCCCCGCCGCACGCCACGCCACCCTCGAACGGCTCCGGTCCGGTGAGGAGTTGGACGTCCTCGTCGTCGGAGGCGGTGTCGTCGGGTGCGGTGCGGCACTCGATGCGGTGACACGTGGGCTGTCGACGGGCCTCATCGAGGCACGCGACTACGCGAGCGGGACGAGTTCACGATCGAGCAAGCTCATCCACGGCGGTCTGCGTTACCTCGAGATGCTCGACTTCGGCCTCGTCCACGAGGCACTCCAGGAGCGGCGACTCCTCCTCACGACCATCGCGCCCCACCTCGTGCGACCGGTCCCGTTCATGTATCCGCTGAAGAAACCGGCGTGGGAGCGCTTCTATGTCGGATCCGGCATCGCGCTCTATGACGGCCTGGCCTTCGGAGTGCGCCAGCAGGCCGGCCTTCCCCGCCACCGCCACCTCGGCAAGAAGGCGGCCCTTCGACTCATGCCGAGTCTGCGCCCGTCGGCCCTCACGGGTGCGATCCAGTATCACGACGCTCAGGTCGACGACGCCCGCTTCGTCCTCGAGCTCGCCCGGACGGCAGCGATGCACGGAGCACACGTGGTCAACCGGGTGGCCGCCGTGAGCATGCTGCGCTCCGACGACGGGTCACGAATCGTCGGGGTGCGTGCGCGCGACCACCGCACCGGCGAGGAATTCGACATCCGGGCGCGACGGGTCATCGCCGCGGCCGGAGTGTGGACCGACGAGATCCAGTCGATGCTCGGCGAGGACGGACCGCTCAAGGTGCGGGCGAGCAAGGGCATCCACCTCGTCGTCCCCCGCGACCGGATCACTTCCGAGACCGGCGTCATCCTGCGCACCGACAAGTCGGTCCTCTTCATCATCCCGTGGGACGAGCACTGGATCATCGGGACGACCGACACCGAGTGGAGCCTGGACAAGGCTCACCCCGCGGCGACATCCGCGGACATCGACTACCTCCTCGACACGGTGAACGCCGTCCTCGTCACCCCCCTGACGCGGGCCGACATCGACGGTGTGTATGCCGGTCTGCGCCCGCTCATCTCCGGCGACAAGGACGACGACACGACCAAGCTGTCGCGCGAACATGTCGTCGCCACACCGGTTCCCGGACTGACGCTCGTCGCCGGCGGCAAGTACACGACCTATCGGATCATGGCCAAGGACGCGGTCGACGAGGCGGTCAAGGATTGGGAGTCCGAGGTCGCGGAGTCATCCACCGACAAGGTGCCTCTCGCGGGCGCGATCGGATGGGAGTGGCTCAGTGAGCGCCCACAGATCCTCGCCCGCTCGGCCGGAATCGACCAGGAGCACATCGAGACGCTCCTCGAGCGCTACGGCACCCTGACCAAGGAGCTCATCGCGCTCATCAACGCGGAGCCCGGGCTCGGCGAACTCCTGCCCGGCGGTGAGACGCACCTCAAGGTCGAGGTCGTCTATGCGGCCGCGACGGAGGGTGCGGTCCATCTGACCGACATCCTCACCCGGCGGACCCGGATCTCGATCGAGGCCCGCGACCGAGGGCTCACGGCCGCTCCGCATGCCGCGGCTCTGGCTGCTCCGATCCTCGGGTGGGACGAGGCCCGGGTCGCGCAGGAACTCGACATCTATCACCGTCGGGTCGAGGCGGAGATGTCGAGCCAGACGATGCCGGACGACGAGAGCGCGGATCAGGCCCGTCGCCTCGCGCCCGACGCCGCCCTCTGAGAGGTGTCCCCAACCCGGGAATTGCGTGAGTTGGGCACGAGGGTCGAGGCCTATGTGGCGAGTTCCAGGGGTGGGCCGTGGTGGGTGCACCAGCCGATGACGTCGTCGTCGACCTCGATCTGAGGGCGCCACCACCCCTCGGTCGGCAGTGGGTCCGGGTCCTCGAGCGCGACCCGCGCGAGCGGCATCCGCGCCCGCGCCTCGTCGACCGCCGCGAGCATTGCGTCGTATTCGGCGCGCGGCCAGTACTGCCGCGTGATCGAGTGCCAGACCACGGTGAGTACGTCATCGGCGGCCGGCCGATCGACCTGGTCCCGCACCCACTCGGCGCCGCCGGCGCGATCGACGGTCACCGGAGTCCCGCGCAGCGTCTCGAGGGCACCGCGCAGCCGCGCGTCCCGCTCCGGCATGTGCGGCCAGATGAAAGAGCGCAGGTATGCCGCCCCCTCACCTGTCGTCGCATCGAACGGTGCGAGGTCGCAGCCTCTGCGTTCGAGGACCTCGAACTCCTCCGGAACGAAGCCCGGCGCCTCGCAGCCATCCAGCACGAGCGGCGCATCGACGGGCCCTGCGGTCCAACCGTCACCGACGAACCGGTAGCGGTCGACGAGCAGTCCCAGCCCGGCCGACGCACCGGGCTCGAGCAGCCGAATCTGACGAATTCCGTTGCGGCGCAACGCTTCTGACAGTCCAGCCAAGAGGGCGACAGTCCGACCGACCTCGTTGGTCTGCGGTGCCACGTCAAGGCCCTCCCGCAACTCGGCCACGTGCGAACGCAGGACGGGCTCCAGAGCCGGCCACACGGCATACACATCCGGCGCAGCCGAACCACCCGCAGAGGGATAGAACTCCGCGAGCTCGGGAGCGTCCCCACGCAGGACGATCCGGTGGATGCCCGCGAGCAGTCGAAGCTGCACCATGTCCCCCGGCGACGCATCCTCATGTCCGGCGAGAATCTCGCGCACGACTCCCCCGCGGTCCCAGTCGTCCGCCAGCACTTGCACGAGTACGCCATAGAGGTGCTCCGTGCGCCCGCTGAAGTGGTTGCGCATGCGCTGGCCGATATCGGCTCCGTCGTAGGCAGTCACGCATGTCACGATAGAGCGGTGAGCGAAGAGCAGAAGCAGGCAGAGAACCGGGCCCGTCCGACGACCGAGGAGTTCCGCGGTTTCGTCCGCGAGGACTGGGCCGAGCGCCGACCTCAGGCCGACGCCCAGTCGCCCGTCGCTCCGTATGCCGCAGCTCGTCGTGCGCTCGTGAGCGCCGCATTCCCGAAGCAGCGGCTCATCGTGCCCGCCGGCGGTCTCAAGGTCCGCAGCAACGACACGGACTACGTCTTCCGCCCGCACAGCGCGTTCGCGCACCTCACCGGCCTCGGCGCCGACCGTGAGCCGGACGCGGTGCTCGTCCTCGAGCCGACCGACGACGGGCACGAGGCGATGCTCTATTTCCGCCCCCTCGGCGAGCGCGACAGCGACGAGTTCTTCGCCGATGCTCGCTACGGCGAGTTCTGGGTCGGGGCACGTCCCAGCCTGGCCGACATCGAGCTCGAGCTCGGCCTCACCGCGAAGCACATCGATGAGTTCGAGGCCGCCGCGGCCAAGGACGCCGGTGAGATCACCGTGCGTCTGGTCCGTGACGCCGACAAGGACCTCACGGCCGTTCTCGACACGGCCCGCGTCGAGAACGGCGCCACCGAGGAGACCTTCGTCGAGCAGGACGACTCGCTGGCGCACGCCCTGTCCGTGCTCCGCCTGACCAAGGACGAGTACGAGATCGAGCAGATGCGTGAGGCCGTCGCCGGCACGCACGTCGGGTTCGAGGCCGTCATCGCCGAGCTCGAGCGAGCCGTAGAACTGGGTCGCGGTGAGCGCTGGATCGAGGGCATCTTCGGTCTCCACGCCCGCCATCAGGGCAACGGCGTCGGCTACGACTCGATCTGTGCGGCTGGCGACCACGCCAACACGCTGCACTGGATCCGCAACACCGGCGAGGTCACCGACGGCGAGCTCGTCCTCCTCGATGCGGGTGTCGAGGTCGATTCCCTCTACACCGCCGACATCACCCGCACCCTCCCCGTGTCCGGAACCTTCACGGACGCGCAGCGCGAGATCTACGACGCGGTGTATGCCGCGCAGGAGGCCGGGATCGCGGCGGCCCAGCCGGGGGCGAAGTTCTCGGACATCCACGCCGCAGCGATTCGCGTCATTGCCGAGCACCTCCACGCGTGGGGTCTGCTCCCCGAGGGCGTCACCGTCGAGGACACCCTCGACACCGAGCACGGCCAGTACCACCGCCGCTGGATGGTCCACGGCACCTCGCACCACCTCGGCATCGATGTCCACGACTGCGCCCTCGCGACCCGCACTGAGTACATGGACGCCGAGCTGCAGCCGGGCATGGTCCTCACGGTCGAGCCGGGCCTCTACTTCAAGGCCGACGACCTCAAGGTCCCTGAGCGGTTCCGGGGCATCGGCGTGCGCATCGAGGACGACATCGTCATCACGCCGGACGGCAACGAGAACCTCTCGGCCGCCATGCCGCGCAGCAGCGCCGACGTCGAGAAGTGGATCGCCGAGATCCGCGAGGAGACCGCCGACTGACCCACCCCCGACTCAGCGGCGGTTGACGACGTCGAGGGCGAGCGCGTGCGTGACGCCCTCGACGTTCGCGGCCTTCGCGCCCATCTCGAGGATCATCGGCACCAGCTGCGCCGGCTTGGGGAAGTCGTCCGGAAGAGCAGAGTTGTATGCCGCGTGCTCCTCGAGCGATGCGACCGCCACCTCGACCTTGTCCCCGACGTCGACGTAGTGGGTCGGCGTCATCGGCCCGGCGAAGGCCAGCACCTTGACGTGCCACGGCTCGAAGCCCTCGTCGACGAGTTCCGGGAAGATCCACCGGTTGCCCGCATCGGCGACCGCGTCCGCGCAGGCCAGACCCACGGCCCGATGGTCGGCCTGGTTGAGCATGCCGCCGACGAACCGGTTGCCGTAGTCGCCCGTGATGACGAGGTCGGGGCGGCGGCGCCGGATCTCGCGGGCGATGTCGCGGCGCAGGGCGAGGGAGTACTCGACATTGCCGTCCCGGTGGGTGCCGAAGTCGACCTCGGTCACGCCGACGACCGCGGCACTGGCTCGCTCCTCCGCCTCCCGGACGGCGCCTGCCTCGTCGGGGTGCATCGTGTCGATGCCCGCCTCCCCGCGCGTGAGCAGGAAGTAGGTCACGGTCTTGCCCGCCTCAGTCCACTTCGCGACGGCAGCGGCGGTGCCGTACTCGATGTCGTCAGGGTGGGCGACGACGCACAGCACCGACTCGAAGTCCTCGGGAAACAGTTCCAGCGCAGGCGCGTTCGATACAGAGTCCATGCCGCCCACGCTAGACCTGATGCGGTGGCGCGGGCGGCTCGTTCGAGTGAGTCTGCTGGGTCGAAGCAGTCGCCTGCGCCGCCACGTCGCGCATCCGCTGCGCCTCGGCCTGGGCCGCGGCCATCGGGTCCATCTGGGCGAGCAGCTCACGCCCGCGGGCGGCGAACTTGTGCTCCGTCAGCACTTCGTACTTCGTCGCGACGACCTGCGTGATCGACGTGAAGTCGCGCTGTCCGCCGGTGAACGAGTAGCCGACGAGCGCCCAGATCGCGCCGAACACGGCACCGAAGATCACCGTCGCCACGACGGATGTCCACGAGAACCCGCTCGTGTCGAACAGCGCGAAGATCATGCCGATGAGCAGACCGAGCCACGCACCCGACAGCAGTCCGCCGAGGAGGATTCGGCCTCGCGTCAGACGCCCGGTGACCCGCTCCAACTGCTTGAGGTCCGTGCCGACGATGAGCAGGTTCTGCACCGGGAAGTCGTGGTCGGAGAGGTAGTCGACGGCCTTCTGCGCGCTGGCATAGGTGTCATGGACGCCGAGCGACATCGGGTACTCGAGGGACAGGACCTGAGCGGCAGCTGCCGGCCCGAGGCCACGCGTCGGTTGGGTGCTCATGCCCTCAGTCTCCCACCCGCGACTGGACGTTCGCTGGAAGGCAACTGACCGGCATACCTGCGTGTGCAGCGGCGCACACGTCTGCGCCGGTCGCGCGACCGGCGCAGACCGTGGTGACCGGCGCAGCCATACCTGCACCGGTCAACAACAACTGCGCCGGTCGTGCGACCGGCAAGCTGTTTGTCCCAGGACTCAGCCCTTGAGTGCGTAGTCCTTGAGCAGGCTGCGGCCGATGATCATCTTCTGGATGTCGGACGTGCCCTCGCCGATGAGCATGAACTTGACCTCGCGCATGAGGCGCTCGATCTCGTACTCCTTGGAGTAGCCGTAGCCGCCGTGGATGCGGAAGGAGTCCTCGACGACCTCGTTGGCGTACTCGCTCGCGAGCATCTTGGCCATGCCGGCCTCGACGTCCATCCGCTGGCCGGTGTCCTTGAGGCGCGCGGCGCGGACCATCATCGCGTGGATGGTCTCGACCTTCGTGGCCATCTCGGCGAGGCGGAAGAGGACCGCCTGGTGCTCGGCGATGACCTTGCCGAACGTCTTGCGCTGCTGCGCGTAGGCGATGCCGAGCTCGAAGCCGCGGATCGCCAGACCGCAGGCGCGGGCGGCGACGTTGACGCGGCCGACCTCGACGCCGTCCATCATCTGGAAGAAGCCCTTGCCCGGCTCGCCGCCGAGGATCTGGTCGGCGCTGATGCGGTGCCCGTCGAGGATGAGCTCGGTCGTCTCGACGCCCTTGTAGCCCATCTTCTCGAGCTTGCCGGGGACGGTGACGCCCTGAGCGGTCTCGCCGAAGCCGGCTTCCTTCTCGACGAGGAAGGTCGTCATGTTCTTGTAGACGCTGTCGGCGCCCTCGTCGGTCTTGACGAGCAGGGCGACGAGGGTCGAGGTGGCGCCGTTGGTCAGCCACATCTTCTGGCCGGTGATCGAGTAGCCGTCGTCCGTCTTCGTCGCCTTGGTCGAGACGGCGGAGACATCGGAGCCGAGACCGGGCTCGGACATCGAGAACGCACCACGGACCTCGCCGGTCGCCATGCGCGGCAGGTACTTCTGCTTCTGCTCCTCGGTGCCGTGCTGCATGAGCAGGTAGGCCACGATGAAGTGCGTGTTGATGACACCGGAGACGCTCATCCAGCCACGCGCGATCTCCTCGACGACGAGGGCGTAGGTCAGCAGCGACTCGCCGAGTCCTCCGAACTCCTCGGGGATGGTCAGGCCGAAGACACCGAGCTCCTTGAGCCCGTCGACGATCTCCTGCGGGTACTCGTCGGCGTGCTCGAGCTCCTGGGCGGCGGGGATGATCTGCTCATCCACGAAGACCTTGACGGCCTTCAGGATCTCGGACTGCTCCTCGGTGAGGCCCTCGGTCTGGGCGAGACGTGCCATGCGTGAATGCCACCTTCATGAGTGTGGGAAAGACCTTTGTTGAGTATGCCGTCCGCCCACCTCACGCTGTACCCGCTCGGCGCGTGATTCCCCCCACGCGAGGGCCCCACCGCGGGCGGTTAATTCGTTGGCGAGAGGGCTGCGAGGTGTGTCACGCTGGGAGGCGAGCACCCGGCATACGCCGTCGTGCCCCGAGATCGAACCCGTCCGCGCGATGCACGAGCATCCCGCCGAGCAGAAGGAGGCGTGACATGTCCACGACTGTCCTGGGCCTTTCCCGCGCCCACACCCTTCTCTCGACGGAGTTCACCTGTCATGCAGTTTGCACACGACCTTCCCGAGGCCGCGGCTGAGCCGCTCCTCGTCCGCAGCACCAACGCCGACGTCCCCTCAGAGGGCGATCGGTGGTCCAGTTGGGACGGTGCCATGCACGGTCCCAAGCCTCGACCCGATTGGGTCATCACCACCCTCGGCGCCGTCGAGGAGGACCTCGGAGTCCTCAAGACCGGCAAGGAGGCCGACGTCCACCTGATCCGACGCTGGGTGCCCGACGGCACCACCGCTCCGGTCCAGGACAGCCTCCTCGCCGCCAAGCGCTACCGCGGCGCCGAGAACCGGCTGTTCCACCGGGACAGCGGCTACCTCGATGGCCGACGCGTCCGCAAGACGCGCGACATGCGGGCCATGCAGCGCCGCACGGAGTACGGCCGGGCCCTCATCGCCGGGCAGTGGGCCTTCGCCGAGTTCGAGGCGCTGGCGAAACTGTGGGAGCTGGGCCTGCCCGTGCCCTATCCCGTGCAGCTCGACGACGCCGAGATGCTCATGGAGTTCTTCGGCACCGGGCGCGAGGCAGCGCCCCGGCTCGTCCAGACCAAGCCCGGACCCGACCTGCTCGAGGAGCTGTTCGAGCAGTTCCGTCACGTCGTCCTCACTCTGGCCGGCGAGGGATGGGCACACGGTGACCTGTCGCCCTACAACGTCCTCGTGCACGACGATCGGCTCGTCGTCATCGACTGGCCGCAGATCGTCGACGTCGTGGGGAACCCCCACGGGTTCGAGTTCCTCGAGCGGGACGTGCGCGTGATGTGCGAGTGGTTCCAGCGCCGCGGACTCGAGGTCGACACGAACGAGGTCTTCGGGGACGTGGCGGCCGTGGCCGCCGGCAGCAGCTGGTGACGCCGCCGGGGTGGTTTCAGTAGAGGTAGACCCGTCGGCCCATGGCCACGCGACCCTCGGCCCAGAGCATGTCCTGGGCGGCCGTGCTGACCCGGCAGCAGCCGTGCGACGCGGGGTAGGGCGGAATGGACTGCGACCCGTGGATGGCGAAGTCGCCCTTCCAGTAGGTCGGGCGCCACATCGCGCCGAGCGAGCCGTTCTGCCAACCGTTGGGCCAGCGGTACCAGATGTTGTAGCTGCCGGAGGGCGTGCGCGCCGTCTTCCAGCTGCCGCCCGAGTAATAGCGCTCGCCGCTGCCCGTGCTCGTGTTGAGGACGTAACGCAGCGAGCCGTTGTCGATGACGAAGAGCAGCTGACGCTTGAGGTCGACCTCGAGCACGTTGCCCGACGTCGAGCGGGGGCGCGTCCGGCTCCCACGCTCGAGGAGGGCACGCTCGGCTGCGGCGACCTTGCCCGTGGGCGACACCCCGCCGACTTTCTGGAGGGCCCAGACGGCCTGCTGGGTCAGGTGCCCGAAGTTTCCGTCGGGGGTGCCCAGCCAGTACTTGAGCTGGACGAGTCGCTTCTGCAGCGCGAGCACGTCGGCACCGGTGTGCCCACGCTCGAGCGTGCGGACGGCGGCCTGGGCTCCGGGTGCTGCCACCACGCCCGAGAGGGCCGCGGCGCCGAGTCCGAAGCCCGCGGCGAGCGCAGACCGACGGTTGACGAGTTCGTTGTTGTGCATGATCCCTGCCCTTCGCGCTGGCCCCTGTGGCCCGCAACCCCGTGTACCGATGTTGACGCGCGTGGACGTGTCACAGGTTGCATGTTCAGCGCAAGAAAAGTTCGCTGGGCGAAGCCTAGCGGGTGGAGATCACCTCGTGAACCGCCAGAACGCGCCGGGCGATGTCGACGTGGAGGTTCTCGACCATGCGCCCGTTGTGGGTGACGACGCCGCTGCCGGCGCCGGCCTCCCACGCCTCGAGGATCCCGCGGGCGTCTGCGACGGCCTCCTCGCTCGGCGCGAAGATCGCGTTGCAGGGCTCGACCTGCCCCGGGTGGATGAGGGTCTTGCCGTCGAAGCCGAAGTCACGACCCTGGACGCACTCGGCCTCGAATCCCTCGGCGTTCTTCACGTCGTTGTAGACGCCGTCGAGGATGGCGATCCCCGCCTCGCGCGCCGCGAGGAGCGAGAGCTGGAGCGAGGTGAGCAGTGGCCCGCGACCGGGGACGTGGTCGGCGCGCAACTCCTTGACGAGGTCATTGGTCCCCATGACGAGGACGGCGAGTCGCGGTGAGGCAGAAGCGATCTCACGGACGTTGAAGATCGCCTCGGGCGTCTCGATCATCGCCCAGAGCTTCGTGTGCTCCGGCGCACCGGCAGCCTCGAGGGCAGCCACGAGCGAGCGCACCTCGTCGGCCGAACCGACCTTGGGGACGACGACGCCGGCCGGGCCCGCGGCCGCCGCAGCAGCGAGGTCCGCGTCGTGCCACTGGGTGCCGATGCCGTTGATCCGGATCGTCACCTCACGCTGGCCGTACTCACCCGAAGCCGCTGCGGCACAGGCGTTCTCGCGCGCAGACTCCTTGTGGTCGGGACCAACGGCGTCCTCGAGGTCGAGGATGAGTCCGTCGACCGGGAGGGTCTTGGCCTTCTCCAGCGCGCGCTCGTTCGAGCTCGGCATGTAGAGGACGGAACGACGAGGCGTGTATGCCGCCTGCTCCCCCATCAGGACGCCTCACCTTCGGTGCCGGTCGCCTCGGTGCCGGTCGCCTCGGAAGGTGACGGGACGGCATACAGGCTGGCAAGTTCGGGGTCGTTCGCGGAGAGACGCTCGGCGAGTTCGAGGATGACGAGGCACTGCTTGAGCGAGGCGTCGTCCTCCATCTTGCCGTCGAGCATGACCGCGCCGGTGCCGTCGCCCATGGCCTCCTTGACGCGGCGCGCGTGCGCGACGTCCTCGGCGGAGGGGCTGAAGACCCGCTTGGCGATGTCGACCTGCACCGGGTGCAGCGACCACGTGCCGACGCAACCGAGGAGGAAGGCGTTGCGGAACTGGTCCTCGCACGCGACGACGTCCTTGATGTCGCCGAAGGGGCCGTAGTACGGGAAGATCCCGTGCATCGCGCAGGCGTCGACCATGCGGGCGATCGTGTAGTGCCAGAGGTCCTGCTGGTAGGTCCTGCGGTCGCCCTCGATGTTGCCGTCGATGGGGTCCTGACGGACGAGGTAGCCCGGGTGACCGCCACCGACGCGCGTCGTCTTCATCCGGCGATCAGCAGCGAGGTCGGCCGGGCCGAGGCTGATGCCCTGCATGCGCGGGGACGCACCGGCGATCTCCTCGACGTTGGCCATGCCGCGGGCGGTCTCGAGGATGGCGTGGACGAGGATCGGGCGCTTCAGGCCGGCGCGCGCCTCGAGCTGGGCGAGGATCCGGTCGACGTAATGGATGTCCTCGGGGCCCTGCACCTTGGGCACCATGATGACGTCGAGCTTGTCGCCGATCTCGGTGACGAGGGTGATGAGGTCGTCCAGGACCCACGGGCTGTCGAGGCTGTTGATGCGCGTCCACAGCTGCGTGCTGTCACCGAAGTCGGTCGCCTTCGCGATGTCGACGAGTCCCTGGCGGGCGGCCTCCTTGCGGTCGGCCTTGACGGCGTCCTCGAGGTTGCCGAGCAGGACGTCAACGGTGCCGACCATCCCGGGGACCTTGGCGGCCATCTTCTCGTTGCTGGGGTCGAAGAAGTGGATCATCCGGCTGGGGCGGGCCGGGACCTCACGCACGGGTGCCGGAGCACCCACCGCGAGGGGGCCGAAGAAGTCCTTGGGTGAGCGCATGGGCCGGACGGTAGCAGTGCGCGAGGCCGGGGCGTTATGAGACAGTTCACGCCGTGAGTGGTTCGCCCGGCCCGGCCCCCGAACATGCCGCAATCAATGTCACGCGCCTCCTCGCCGAGGCCGCGAGCAAGTCCGGCGTGCTCTGGATCGAGGTGCCCGACAAGGGAACCCACGCGGTCTGGTTCGTCTGGCACGACGATGAGGACCCACGCGGCACCGGCCCGGCGGCCTACGTCGTCTCGGGCCCCGGCGAACAGACCCTGCCCTTCCTGCCCGATGAGGTCACGGTCATCTTCCGCTCCAAGGACACCGGCGGTCGGCTGCTCCGACTGCGTGCCACCGTGCGGACACTCGACCCCACGCAACCCGGCTGGGACGAGGCGGCCGACGTGCTCCGCGCCGACCGGCTCAACGCGACCGGCGACGTCCTCGCCAGGTGGCGCGAAGGCGCGACGCTCCACGTCCTCTCACCACACGGCATACCGGACGAAGGACCGGGAACGTATGCCGCGGAGTCGGGGCGCGTGACCGTGTCACCTGCGCGCGGCACGACGGCGCGCTGGCGACCGTGGCACTGGCGTGGCCGAGGCGGGACCGCGTGAGGCCACGGCTACCCTGAGCCGTGTGAGCACGAGTTCCCGCGTCTTCGTCGGCCGATTGGCCGAGCTCGCCGTGTTCGACCCCCTGGGCGACCCCGTGGGTCGGGTCCGGGACGTCGTCGTGACCTTCAGCGCCCAGCGCGCCCGACCCCGCGTCATCGGCCTCGTCGTCGAGGTGCCCGGGCGCCGACGGGTCTTCGTGCCGATGACCCGCGTGACGTCGGTCGACGGCGGTCAGGTCATCACGACCGGACTCGTCAACATGCGCCGGTTCGAGCAACGACCCAACGAGACCCTCGTGCTCGCCGAGCTGATCGAGCGCAAGGTGCGCGCCCGCGACGAGCAGGGCGAAACGGTCGACGCCACGGTCGAGGACATCGGTCTGGAGCAGAACCACGCCCGCAGCTGGTCGGTGACGCGCGTGTTCGTGCGCCGGACATCGACACGCAGCTCGCTCAGTCGGCTCGGACGTCGCCGCGGTGAGACCTTCGTCGTGCCGGTCGAGGACGTCTCCGGACTGCGTGACACGACCGACGAGCAGAGTGCTGCCCGCCTCCTCGAGCACTACGAGGACCTCAAGCCGGCCGACCTCGCCGAGGCGATCCACGACCTGCCCGTGAAGCGGCGCGCCGAGGTGGCCGCAGCCCTCGCCGACGACCAGCTCGCCGACGTCCTCGAGGAGCTCCCCGAGGACGAGCAGGTCGAACTC
Source organism: Knoellia subterranea KCTC 19937 (assembly GCF_000768685.1). Classification (GTDB taxonomy): domain Bacteria; phylum Actinomycetota; class Actinomycetes; order Actinomycetales; family Dermatophilaceae; genus Knoellia; species Knoellia subterranea. The sequence continues at coordinate 617,359 of NZ_AVPK01000001.1, forward strand.
ATCGCCGGCCTCGACAACGACCGCGTTGCCGACGTCCTCGAGGCCATGGAGCCCGACGACGCCGCCGACCTCCTCGCCGAGCTCCCCACGGCCCGCCAGGAGGAGCTCCTCGAACTCATGGAGCCCGACGAGGCGGCCGACCTGCGCCGACTCCTCACCTACGACGAGGACACCGCCGGCGGTCTCATGACGACCGAGCCCGTCATCCTCGGCCCCGACGCCTCCATCGCCGAGGCGCTCGCCGTCGTTCGCCGCCAGGAACTGTCCACGACGATGGCGTGCACGGTCTTCGTGTGCCGCCCACCGCTCGAGACCCCGACGGGCAAGTTCCTCGGGATGGTCCACATCCAGCGCCTGTTGCGTGAACCCCCGCACGCCGCAGTCGGAACGATCCTCGACAAGGACGTCGAGCCGGTCTCGACCGAGGCCACGGTCGGACAGGTGACCCGTCTGCTCGCCACCTACGACCTCGTCGCCCTGCCCGTCGTCGACGAGAACGGGCTCCTCGTCGGGGCCGTCACCGTCGACGACGTCCTCGACCACCTGCTGCCGGACGACTGGCGCGAGGACCGCCACGAGGTCACCGGGTCACACGAGGTGATCCCGCATGGCTGAGCGCCGCGAGCGCAGCTCGCGCCTCGACCAGCCGCGCGAGGCCCGCCGCCAGTTCCTCACCCGCCCCGAAGCCTTCACGGAGGAGGCGTTCGGGGTTCTCTCGGAGAAGTTCGCCCGCTTCATGGGGACGGCCTACTTCCTCATCGGCATGACCGTCTTCGTCGTCGTCTGGGTGCTGTGGAACCTCCTCGCGCCGCGCGCCTGGCGCTTCGACGACTACCCGTTCATCTTCCTCACGCTCATGCTCAGCCTCCAGGCCTCGTATGCCGCGCCGCTGATCCTCCTCGCCCAGAACCGGCAGGCCGACCGCGACCGCGTCATGCTCGAACAGGACCGCACCCGCGACGAGCGCAACCTCGCCGACACCGAGTTCCTCACTCGCGAGGTGGCGGCGCTGCGCATCGCCATGCGCGACTCGGCGACCCGTGACTTCGTCCGCGGCGAACTGCGCGACCTGCTCGACGAGATGGAGGAGCGTGGCCTCGTCGTCACCCGTCGCGTCGACCTCGACGACAGTGACGCGTCAGACAGCCCCAAGGCCCGGACCGATGAGGGTGGATCCGCGCAGGCGACTTAGCATGGAGCAATGTCTGTCACTGCTGCACCCGTGAGTGACGAGGCGCTGCGCGCCGCGCTCGCGACGGTCAACGACCCCGAGATCCGCAAGCCCATCACCGAGCTCGGGATGGTCGAGTCGGTCGAGTGTGACGACACCGGCCGCGTGGCGGTGACGATCCTCCTGACGATCGCCGGCTGCCCCCTCAAGGACACCCTGACCAAGGACACGACCGCTGCCCTCCTGAAGGTCGACGGAGTCACCGCGGTCGACGTCACGCTGGGCGTGATGTCCGACGAGCAGCGGGCCGAACTGCGCACGAACCTCCGCGGCGGCGCTGCCGAGAAGGAGATCCCCTTCGCCAAGCCCGGCAGCCTGACGCGCGTGTATGCCGTGGCGTCCGGAAAGGGCGGTGTCGGCAAGTCCTCCGTGACTGCAAACCTCGCTGCCGCACTCGCCGAGCAGGGCCTCAAGGTCGGCGTCGTCGACGCCGACATCTACGGCTTCTCCATTCCCCGCATGCTCGGGGTCGAGCACAAGCCGACCCAGGTCGACGAGATGATCCTCCCGCCCATCTCGCACGACGTGAAGGTCATCTCGATCGGCATGTTCGTGCCGGGCAACCAGCCCGTCGTGTGGCGTGGCCCGATGCTCCACCGTGCGTTGCAGCAGTTCCTCGCCGACGTCTTCTGGGGCGACCTCGACGTCCTCCTGCTCGACCTCCCGCCGGGCACGGGTGACATCGCCATCTCGGTGGCCCAGCTCATCCCGGGCGCGGAGATCCTCGTCGTGACCACGCCCCAGCAGGCCGCCGCCGAGGTGGCCGAGCGCGCCGGCGCCATCGCCGTGCAGACCCACCAGCGCGTCGCCGGCGTCATCGAGAACATGTCGTGGCTCGAGCTCCCGGACGGCTCCCGCCAGGAGATCTTCGGCGCCGGTGGCGGTCAGACGGTCGCCGACTCCCTGACCCGCAGCATCGGTGCGCCCGTGCCGCTCCTGGGGCAGATCCCCCTCGACACGACCCTGCGCGTCGGCGCCGACCAGGGTATGCCGGTCGTCCTCGGCGAACCCACCTCCCCGGCCGCCGTCGCCCTCCGCGGCATCGCCCGCGAGCTCGGCACCCGCAGCCGAGGCCTCGCTGGCCGCTCGCTGGGACTCACCCCCTCAGGTCGCTGAGGGCTCCATCCCCTCTGGCGAGGGAGATGGTGGGATGCACGCTCAGTCGCTCCTTCGTCGCGAACGCGCGCACCCCACCATCTTCCTCACCAGTTCGGTGTCCGCTCGACGTCCCGTGAGGCGCAGACGGTCGCTCCCGGGTCAGGGGGCTCAGGTCGCGTCGACGTCGTAGGGCGTGGGGCGCAGCGGGTCCCAGCTGCGCGAGTCCGAGCTGAGGTGTGCCGTGGACGCATCGAACGCCGGAACCGCGTCGGTGGAGGCGTTGGTGGCGGCATCGGTTCGGCCGATGCTCTTCGCGCTCGACTTGAGGTCGGTGACGGTTTCCTCAAGGGGCTCGACGAGGGCCTCGCGCACGATGCGACGGGGGTCGTACTGACGGGGGTCGTACTGACGCCAGTTGATGTCGTCGTAGTCCGGACCGAGTTGATCCTTGAGCTGCCCCTTGGCGCCCTCGGCCATGACCCGGGCCTTCTTGATGAACTGGGCCAGTTTCTGCGCGTACTCCGGCAGTCGGTCGGGACCCAGCACGAAGACGGCGATGAGGGCAAGGAGCACAAACTCCCAGCCGTTGATGCCGATCACGCGTCGTCCTCCTGGTGCGCCGGGCGCGTCAGTTGCTTCTGCCCTGGAGCACCATCTTGACATCCCGCGATGCGCCGTCGCGCACCACGGTCAGAGTCACGGTCGATCCGACCGGCTTGGACCGGATCGCGACGACGAGTGCGTCCGGGTCGGCCATGGGTCGGCCCTCGAAAGCGGTGATGACATCGCCGGCCTTGAGGCCCGCCTTGTCGGCCGGTCCACCCGGTGTGACGGCCGGGGTGTCCCCCGAGTCCGTCGCGATCCGCACACCCTCACCCTGGTACTCGCGGTCGAGCAGAACGCCGATGATCGGGTGCTCGGCCTTGCCCGTCCGGATCAGCTGGTCCACGGTGATCTTGACCTGTGCACTGGGGATGGCGAAGCCCACGCCGATGTTGCCGCTCTGGCCACCGATCGCGTTGCCGGCCACCCGCGCGATGGCGGAGTTGATCCCGATGACCCGCCCCTCCATGTCGAGCAGGGGACCGCCCGAGTTGCCGGGGTTGATGGCCGCGTCGGTCTGGATGGCGTTGATGAAGGACTGGTCGTTCGCCTCACCCGGCGTCACCGGTCGGTTGAGAGCGGAGATGATGCCGGTCGTGACCGTCGACTCCAGGCCAAGCGGTGCGCCCACCGCGATGACGGGGTCGCCGACCACGACGGTGGTCGAGTCACCGAGGGGCAACGGCGTGAGGTCGGTGCGGTCCACCTTGAGCACGGCAAGGTCGTAGGAGACATCGCGTCCCACGATCTCGGCCTTGGACTGCTTCCCGTTGGTCAACACGACGGTGATCTCGCCACCGTTCGCAGCGGACGAGACGACGTGGTTGTTGGTGACGATGTGTCCTTTGTCGTCGAGGACCCACCCCGAGCCGGTGCCGTCGCCATCAGCGGCCTCGACCCGAATCGTGACCACGCTGGGGATCGCCTTGGCCGCGATGTTGGCCACGGACCCATCCGGCCGGGTCGTCGCGCCGGGACCCGGCTCCGGGGTCGCCCCCGAGGACACCGGGTCGAAGCCGTCCAGCCGGTCCGAAGACCCGAGCCACCCGCCGAGAAGCCCACCGCCGAGTCCGGCAAGAAGCGCAGTGAGGCCAGCGATGAGGAAGACGGCCAGCCACCCCGGGCCGCGCCGTTCGCGTGCCGGGGCGGCAGCGGGCGTCGACAAGGCATAGGGGTTGGCCGACGGGTCCTGATGGTGTGCGGTCGGTGCGGCGTACGAGCCCGGCGACGCGTAGGGGTTCGAGGTGGCGTGGGGGCCCGACGCGGCATACGGATTCTGTGCAGGAGGCGCGTACGGCGAGGGCGCGGCCTGGGTCGACCGATCCGACGGCTCGTGCGCCCAAGCGGTCCACGCAGTCTGGGCCGACGCCTCGGCCGACTCATCGACAGGGAGCCGCGGGGCCTGCCCCGGAGCCGGCCCGAACTCCTGGGTGCGGCTCAGATCGACCTCCAGAGTACGACTCAGGTCGACCTCCTCCGTGGGCTCGGGGTCGACATGGGGCCGGTCGGCGTCGTCGGGGCGTCCGCTGTCCTCGGTCATGCCCGAGATTCTGCCTCGCACACGACGAGGTTTCGAATGGAGGTGTCACTCACCCAGGTCGTCGACACGGTGCGGACCCGCGCACCGCTGGCGCCACCGGAGGGTGTGGCGACAGCCGGACGCGTCGTGGGCGACGGTCCACCCACCGACGTCACGGTCGTCGTCACCGATCCGGTGCCGGCGAGGGTCAGGGTCCAGGCCACGGCCGCGGTGGCTCCGGCCGCCGCAGTCGCGATGGCAGCCGAGCGGAGCGGGCTGCGGTGCACCGGCGGTGCAGAGGGCGGCACCATCTCCAGGGGTGCACGCTCACGTGGTGCGCGCTCGCTCGTCTGGGCCATGGCCGGTCCGGTCATCGACGATGCGAGCGCGACGAGTTGGGCGTGGAGGCTGCCGGGCATCGAGGGGCACCCCGTGGCGAGGAGCGACTGCAGTCGCCGCTCCCCCGCAACGGCGTGCTGGCAGGCCACGCACGCGATGAGGTGTCGGTCCCACGCGTCGGTGCGCTGCACCGAGAGCTGGCCCGACACGTAGTCGGGGAGCTCGTCGAGGCGGCAGCGCTGCGAGGGACGCGACAGGTGGATCACACGGCACCCCGCGCGGGGGTGAGCACACCGGGGAGGCGGGTGGACGACGTGGTGGGCGCCTGACGAACCTCCGGTGCCCGGTGTGCCAGTGCCTCACGCAGCTGCGCACGGCCACGGTGGATGCGCGAACGCACCGTGCCGAGCTTGATGTCGAGCGTGGCCGCAATCTCCTCGTAGGACAGCCCCTCGATGTCACAGAGGACGACGGCCGCGCGGAAGTCGGGGGCGAGCGAGTCGAGGGCCCGCTGCACGTCGTCGTCGAAGTGGGTGTCCGTGTAGGTCTGCTCGGGACCGGCCTCGCGGCTGGGCAGGCGAGCCGCCGACTCGTCGGACAGAGCGTCGAAGCGGATGCGTTGCTTGCGGCGCATCTTGTCGAGGAAGACGTTGGTCGTGATGCGGTGCAGCCACCCCTCGAAGGTGCCGGGGCGGTAGGTGTGCAGGGACCGGAACACTCGGATGAACACGTCCTGGGTGAGGTCCTCGGCGTCGTGGACGTTGCCCGTCAGGCGGTAGGCCAAGCGGTAGACGCGCGCGGAGTGCTCCTCCACGATCTGCTCCCAGGTCGGCGGCGTCCACTCCCCCGTGGTCGCGCCCGCGTCGGTCGTCATCGTCGTCGTCCCCTGATCGGTGGCCATCTGGCTGTCCATGTCATAGGTGTCTACGCGTCGGACCCGGGAAATGTTCCGGAGTTCCCTGTACGCCCCCTGTGAGTCCGCCCCGACCCCGACGCGCGAGTAGGGTGAACGGCCATGAGCACCCTCAAGCCCGCGAGCTGGTCGTACGCCGAGGACTTCGTTCCCGAGCCCGAGGTGATCGAACAGGCGCGCGCCCGCGGCCTCTCGTTCGAGGCCGCCACGCCGGTGGGGACCGGTGCAGGAGCCACCCTGCGATTGCTGACGGCCGCCATCGGCGCCAAGCACGTCATCGAGGTGGGCACGGGTGCCGGCACGTCAGGGTTGTGGCTCCTCGCCGGGATGCCCCAGGACGGCGTCCTCACGACGATCGACATCTCCCCGGAGCACCAGACGGCCGCGCGCGAGGCCTACGCCGCGGCCGGCTATCCGACACAGCGCACCCGGGTCATCTCCGGCCGAGCGACGGACGTGCTGCCCCGCATGACCGACGGCGCCTACGACATGGTGCTCATCGACGCGGACAAGGCGAGCTACCCGGCATACGTCGAGCATGGAATTCGGCTCCTGCGCAGCGGAGGCGTCCTGGCCCTCGACAACATGCTGTGGCACGACAAGGTGGCCGACCCGGCGGCACGCGACGCCGAGACGACGACGCTGCGCGACCTCGGCAAGTCACTGCGCGACAACGACGAACTGCTGCCCGCGCTCCTGCCGGTGAGCGACGGACTGTTCATCGCCGTCAAGCGCTGAACGCCCCCTGAACGCTCTAGGCGTGGGCGTCGACCTTCGGGCCGGCGCCGCGACGGAACCCAGCAGGCCCCTCTGCGATGCCCACGACCTCGAACTCCTCCACGAAGACGGGTGACGAGCCGATGAGTTCGGAGCCCTTCGACTCGGCCGCCGTCGCCTCGAACTCCTCGCGGAAGACCTTGCGCTCCTGCTCGCTGTCGAAGACGTAGGTGCCCTCGAACCACTCGCCCTCACGCATGCGCCAGACCTTGAAGGCGAGCCCGTCAAGGAACATGAAGCGGGCGATCGAGGTGCCCACGACATATTCACGCAGCCGATCCGGCGCGTCCTCGGGGGCGTTCTCGAGCGACCAGCGCACAGCCAGTCCGTATCCGGCGTTCATCGCAGACCTTCCAACCATCGCAACAGGAGTCGAGCACCGAACCCCGTTCCACCCTTGCCGTGGATTCCGGAGTCGACATCGGAACGGCCGGGGCCGGCGATGTCGAGATGGGCCCAACGACGGTCCCCGACGAACTCGCGCAGGAACAGCGCCGCGGTGATCGACCCACCTCCGACCGAAGGTCCGATGTGGTTGATGTCGGCCACGTCGGACTCCAGTGCCCGACGGTAGGCCCGCACGAGCGGGAAGGGCCACAGCGTCTCACCTGCTGTCTCACCGGCCTCCCGCAACTGGACGGACAGGTCGTCGTCCGTGGCATAGACCGGAGCCATCGAGCGGGCCAGCGCCACCCGCGCCGCACCGGTGAGCGTGGCGATGTCGATGACCACATCGGGGTCGAGCTCGGCATCGGCGTAGGCGAGCGCGTCCGCCAGGACGATGCGTCCCTCGGCGTCCGTGTTGCCGATTTCCGTCGTCGTCCCACCGAAGTGCGTCACGACGTCACCCGGCCGGTATGCCGCGCCGCTGACCATGTTCTCGGCGAGAGCGAGGAGTCCGGTCACCTTGACCGGAACGGCCAGGTCACGGCACGCGGCGAGCACCGCCAGGACGATGGCGGAGCCCGACATGTCGGTCTTCATCGCGAGCATGCCCTCGGCCGGCTTGACCTGGAGACCGCCCGAGTCGAACGTGATGCCCTTGCCGACGATGACCACGTGGGGAGTGTCTGCACCGGCACCCTCCGGGGTGTAGCCGAGCTGGACCAGGCGAGGTGGCGTCCCGGACCCGCCCCCCACCGCGAGGAGTCCGCCGAATCCGCCTGCGGCCAGGGACTTCTCGTCCCAGACCCGCACTTCGAGACCGTGCCGGGACGCAGCGGTCCGTGCCTGCCGCGCCATCCAGCCCGGGTTCTTGATGTTGGACGGAGTGTTGGCGAGGTTGCGCGCGATGATCGTCGCCCTGGCTCGGGAGACGGCGCGGGTGACCACGTCCTCCTCCACGTCGATGGCCACGATCGACGTGGCGACCGTCGTGCCGGGGACCCATCCGTCGTTCGTGAGGCGAGCCGGTGCCCAGCCGCCCAGGACGGCCCCCTCGACGAAGGCTGCTTGGCCGGCTTCATCCGCCGACGGCGTCAGGAGGACGACCTGTGCGCGGCCGCGAGTGGCCCGGCCGGAGGCCGCGCCCGCCAGACGCAGGCCACCAGGTGTCCCGTCGCCGAGACCGACGAGCACGAGGGCGCGGGCGGCGTGCAGACCCGCGGGGAGTCGGACCACCGTCGACGCCCCCACGGACGTCGCCGGCTCGTGCGTCGCCACCAGCTCGTCGGGATCGAAGCCGGCCGCCTCCAGTGCGGAGCGGACACCTGTCCCCCACGGGTCACCACCGGGTGAGACACCCAGGACCAGCGCGAGGTCGGACGGATCGAGGTCAGCCAGCACATCGGCGAGCGGACCGTCGGCAGCGGACCAGGTGGGCAGCAGGGGGGCGAGGAGATCTTCGACAGGCACGTCCCCGACCCTACCCACCGACGCGAGAGGGCCCCCGCTCGATGGCGGGGGCCCTCTCGTCACGTCAGGATCTGACGGTCACTTCTTCAGCGCTTCGCAGTCGTCGATGGCCTGACCCAACGCCCGCACCTCGTCCGGAGTCATCTCGACGACGAGACGGCCACCACCCTCCAGGGGCATGCGGAGCACGATGCCGCGACCCTCCTTGGTGACCTCGAGAGGGCCGTCGCCCGTCCTGGGCTTCATTGCCGCCATGGGTGTTCCCTTCGTTGCCGCGGCGCACAGTCGTGCGTCACGTGTTCGCGTCCCGGCGTTGGCGCACCGGTGTCCCGAACCATTATTCCTGCCTCGTCGGGAGGAACGAAATCCGGGTGCCTCACGGAGGCCGCGATCCCCACGGCGTGTAGGTCAACAGTGCACAGGTCCACCACACCAACCCACCGATGATCGGCACGAGCAGGATGGCGACCCGCCGTCGCCAGTGCCCAACGATGCTCTCGCCCGTCGACGTGCGCATCGCCACGCTCGCGAGCAGCGCCGCGATCGGGAAGTCGAGGAGCAGAAATCTCCACATGCTCGTGATCGGCCGGACGACGGCGAAGAGGTAGAGCGGGTAGGCCACGGCCCACGCCCGCACCTCCACCGGGATCCATCGTCCGTGTCGTCCGAGGATGAGCGCGAGGTAGGTGCCGCACAGCGCGACGAGAACGACCACGCCCAGAAGCCCGTGTGCACTCCACGCCCAGTCGAGCCACAGCACGAACGGCCCCGACGCAGGCTTCTGCCCCCACGCCTCCTGGACCTGGAAGAAGGCCGTCGGGATGCCGCTCACGACACCGGCGAACACCGGCCAGGCGATCCCGGACAGCCCGGTCACGACGAGCATCACCGCCGCCGAGAGTCGCTGCCCACGCAACGGCGCCACGCCGGCGGCGCGGTCCTCCCGCACCCGCACCACGAGGTGGATGAGTGCGGCACACCCCATCGCGGCAGCCACACCCCGGGTGAGGCCGAGCGGCAGCGCGAGAAGGGCGACAACGGCATACCGTCGCCTCATCAGGTACAGCAGCGAGGCGGCCACGAGCACGACCGCGAGCGGCTCGGTGTAGGGCTTGAGCATGACCCCGGTGGCCGGATAGAAGCACCAGAGGCACGCGGCGACGAGGGCCAGACGTTGGCGTCCGGGCTGGGGCTCGGCGTGCAGGCCGTGCCGGAACAACGCCCACACGAGGAGCGCCGCAACGCCACCGAGCACGACATTGAGGCCCACGGCTCCGACGGTGAACGGGATCCCGAGCGCCATGAGTGGGCGCACCAGGAAGGGGAACAAGGGATAGAAGGCCCACGCGCTGTAGGTGAGTCGTCCGGTGACCGGGTCAGCGGGGAGCGGAACCGGATAGCCCTGTGTCGCAACCGTTTCGTACCACTCGCCGTCCCACAACCCGATGAGGTCACCGACCGTCGGATCGAGGTGACCGACCCCCGCCGGGTTCTGGAACCACGTCGCTGCGATCCACAGGGCACCGAGCGCGACGAGTCGGGAGGCCACATAGACGATCAGGATCGCCCGGATGGGATGGTCGAGGGCGCGCCGCCCCAGCGCCGTCATCCGCGCAGTCCTCGCACGTCCCACACGAAGACGTCCTCGACCTGGGTCGGCTCCCCGAGGACCGTCGCGAGGGACTCGCGCAACGCGGTCGTCTCGGGCCGCGTCGGCAGCACGACAGCGTCGGTGCGCCACGCTCGGAGGTCGTCCTCGAACTGCTGACGTTGAGTGGCCGAAGCCGGCATCACGGCGTTCGCGGCATTGACGTCGTAGAGCCACAGCGACAGGGCACGACGCCGCGCGCCGTACTGACCGCCGCGGTCCTCCTGCCCGTTGGGTCCGACGAAGTAGCCCTCGACCAGAGGGAACGCCATCGTGTCCGCCGCGAGCTGCCAGTCGAACGCGCGGGCGTCGACGATGTCCGGGGGTGGCACGGCCAGCACCGAGCCGCCGTGCGTCCAGTCCCGCCAGGCGTCCCCGGTGAAGAACGTCGGCACGGTCGGACGCGGATCCACCTGAAGGGGAGTGGGCAGGACGGGGAGCAGCGCGACGACAGCAGCGGCCGTGGCAATCCACCCACCGACACGCGGCCACCGATCGTCCCCTGACTCGGCGGCTGCTGCGGCCGACAACGGGGAGGCCTTCATCGCGGCGTCGATCCCGATGGCGAGCAGCCCGCCGATCGCCGGGATGGCGATCATGGCGAACCGGGTCGGCAGGACGTTCTCGAGGACGGGGAGTTCGTCGAGAAGCGACCACAGCGCAGGAATGCCGGTCGGTTGCCCGTGGAGCAGGACCTCCTCCCCCAGCGAGAGCCACGACGTCACGAGGACGACCGCCGCGAGCGCCCGCACGACCGGGCGTCGGAAGAGGGCGACGGCAATGACGACGGTGAGTACGAGGAGTGGCACCCCGAAGAAGGCGTTCTCCTCGGTCCGGTTCATCGACAGCGCCGCCGATGCCCACGGGTCGGCTCCGAAGGTGCGGGTCGCCCGACCCCACAGGGCGGCGAGGTCGTTGCCCCCGGGCGGGTGGTAGATCGAGGTGTAGCTCTGCGGCCCGAAGAACTGCCACCACAGCGGGAGCGCGACGACTGCGAGGCACAGGGCTGCTCCGATGCCGACGCCGGGCAGCAGACGGACGAGGTGGATCCGTCGGTGGAGCGCGAGCACGACGCCGGCCATGCCCATGCCGATCGCGGCGAGCAGCAGCGGCTCCTCGCCGATGAACAGTTGCCAGGTGACGAGCAGGCCCAGGACGACACCGTCCCGAACCCTCCGTCGGCCGCTCGCGAGCAGGAGGACACGGTCGACGATGACCGGGATGAGCACGAGGAAGATGAAGTTGGGGTGGCCGTTGGCGTGCGACACCATCGCCGGTGCGAACCCGGTGAACCAGCCGCCGATGGCGGACGCGGTGCGCCCCAGTCCTCGACGACGCAGGAACCAGAACCACGCCGCAGCGGTGCCCGCGAGACCGAGGAGCTCGACGACGAAGAAGGTCACGTGGGCGCTCGTCGCCAGAGTGAGTGGCGCGAGGGGCAGGCCGAGACCCGTGACGGCCGCATTGGCCATGAGGTTCACGCCGTCGGGGAAGTTCTGGCGGTCGCTGAAGAGCGGATTCGAGAAGCTCGCGACGTTGTGCGCCGACGCACCGAAGTACCACTCGAACGCCTGGTGGTCCTGCACGCCCTGCGAGAGGTAGCCCGTGGACACGCGACCGACGAGCCCCGACAGCACGTGCAGCGCCGTCCCGAGATAGACGGCCAGAACGAGGAGGTCGGGCCAGCGCCACGACACCCGTGTGGTCGTGATCGCGTCTCTCTCACCGGTTTTCGGCGTATGCCGTCCGCTCACCTCCTCTGCGCCCGTTTCCTGCGCAGTGGCCACCTCCGCCACGTCCGCCAACTCGACCGGCTCGCCGTCAGAGGTCGGGATGGGGGGCGCGGGGAGAAGATTCGAGCCGCCGCGAAGAAGGGCGTCATTGGCCGCGATCTGGGCGTCCAGGCGCCCGAGAACCTCGTCGACCCGGTCGGGTGGATAGCCCACGAACTGCAGCCGGAACTCGCCGTGGTCCGGGTGTCGCCGCGCGAGGAACCACGCCAAGGTGCCGGCGACGAGCAGGACCGGAACGCTCAGGATGAGGGCCCAGGTCATCGCGTCACCGTGGCGATGCGGCGGACGACGGGCCCGAAGAGGAGAGGCCCGACGACGTCGCCGACACGACGGGTCAGCGGAGACAGCAGCTTCCCGCCGAACCACAGCTCCTCGGTCCAGGTCAGTCGCGAGCCGGCACCGGACGGCGAGACGACGCCCTCGGCCCAGCCGTGGATCGGGCCGGTCTTGTGCACCCGCCAGCGCAACGGCGGCTCCCACTCGGCCACGACCATCGAGTCATCGAGGCGGACCGGGCCGAGCGTGGTTCGGACCGTGAAGGACCAGCCCTCGTGGGGCTCCCCGCCGTCCGTCCTCGTCGTGGTGAGAGGCACGGTGGCCGTGTGAGCGCCGAAGTCGACCGCCCGGGCCCAGAGTTCGGCCGGCGTCAGGGAGGACTCACCCGTGACCGTGAACATCGTCGGGCACCTCCACGTCGACGCGGCGGGTGAGTGCCTCCTCCTGCTCGGCCAGCCGGTCACGTCGCTCCTGGAGGGCGACGTCGACGGCGGCGGGCTCGTAGCCGTAGGCAGCGGTTCCGAGCGCCAGCTGGTCGACGTCACCGGCGGTGAGTTGCTCCGGCAGTTCCAGGGGCGGCTTCGAGGACGTCGCCTCGGCCATCCCGGCGAGGTCGAGTCGATCGGTCGCGACGAGAACCGTCACCGTGATGACGGTGACGGCGAGGAGTCCGAGGGCAACCCACTGCACGCGTCGATCCTAGGGTTCGTGGCCGAGGGTCACTCGGCGTGTGTGCCGGAACCCTCGGGTGCGTCGACCTCCCGTCCGCGATCGGCGGCGAGGATCGTGCCCACGGCCTCGTCGACATCGTCGGTGAGCGTGATGAGGTCGAGGTCCTTGGCGCTGATCGTTCCGGCGCCGAGGGCAGCGGACTTCAGCCAGTCGATCAGGCCCTGCCAATAGGTCGTTCCCATGAGGACGATGGGGAACGACGTCACCTTCTGGGTCTGCACGAGCGTGATGGCCTCGAAGAGCTCGTCGAGCGTGCCGAAGCCGCCGGGCAGGACGATGAAGCCCTGCGCGTACTTGACGAACATCGTCTTGCGGGCGAAGAAGTAGCGGAAGTTCACGCCCAGGTCGACGTACTCGTTGAGACCGGTCTCGAAGGGCAACTCGATCCCGAGCCCGACCGAGGTTCCACCCGCGCCGCAGGCACCCTTGTTGGCCGCCTCCATGGCGCCGGGTCCGCCACCGGTGATCACGGCATACCCGGCGTGGACGAGAGCCGCGCCGACGCGCTCACCGAGCGCATAGGTGGGGTCGTCCGCCTTGGTCCGGGCCGAGCCGAAGACGCTCACGGCCGGCCCGAGTTCGGCCAACGCGCCGAATCCCTCGACGAACTCGGACTGGATCCGCATCACGCGCCACGGGTCGGTGTGGACCCAGTCCGCCGGACCGCGGCTGTCGAGCAGGCGCTGGTCGGTCGTCGAGTCGGGCACCTTGGAGCGCCGCATGACAACGGGACCCTTGTAGTAGTCCTGCGTCGCGTCCCAGGGCTGTGGTGCGTCCTGCGCTGCATCAGTCACGGTGCCAACCTAGGCCAGCCACCTGAGCATGGCCGCCTCTGAGGACTGGAGCTGGTCGATCGGGCATCGTTCCTCGTCGTGGTGGGCGAGGTTGGGGTCGCCCGGTCCGAAGTTCACGGCCGGGACGCCCATCGCCTGGAAGCGGGCGACGTCGGTCCACCCCTGCTTCGCGATGACGTCGACGCCGAGGGCCTCGACGAACGCACGGGCTGCCGGCAGGTCGAGCCCGGGTCGCGCGCCGCCGGCGTTGTCGGTCACGGCGAAGGTCAGGCCGTCGAAGACCTCGTGCATGTGCGCCACCGCCTCCTCCTCGCTGCGATCGGGGGCGTAGCGGTAGTTGACGGTCACCGTGCAGCGGTCGGGAATGACGTTGCCGGCGATGCCGCCGCTGATGCCGACGGCGTTGAGCGCCTCGCGATACTCGAGCCCGTCGACCTCGACCGTCCGGGTCTCGTAGGCCGTGAGGCGGGTCAGGATCTCGGCCGCGTCGTGGATGGCGTTGTGGCCGTTCCACGGGCGGGCCGAGTGCGCCGCCGCACCCTTGGTGGTGAGGTCGATGCGGAGAGTTCCCTTGCACCCGCCCTCGATGATCGCCCCCGTCGGCTCGAGCAGCACGGCGAAGTCGGCGTCCTCGATGAGGTCGGGGCGCTGCTGCTGGATGTGGAGGAGGCCGTTGTGCTCGCTCTCGATCTCCTCACCTTCGTAGAACACGTAGGTGACGTCGCGGCTCGGCACGGGAACCGTTGCGGCGAGCCGGAGTTGGACGGCGACGCCACCCTTCATGTCGACGGTGCCGCGGCCCCACAGGACCTCTCCCTCGCCGTCACCGCCGGGCAGGCGACGGGTCGGCAGGTTCGGCGGATCGGTGAGGGGGACGGTGTCGATGTGCCCCGCGAGGACGACGCGTTCGTCGTGTCCGAACTCGGTCCGGGCCACGACCGTGTTGCCGATCCGGGTCACCGTGAGGTGCTCGAGCGGTCGCAGGGCCTCTTCGATCGCGTCGGCGATCGTCGCCTCCCCCAGGCTCACGGACACGATGTCGCAGAGGGCTGCAGTGAGGGTGACAACGTCGGAAGTGAGGTCGAGCGGCATACGCGAAACCCTACCGACGGAGGGTGAGCGCCGCGGTCAGGTGGGCCGGTCGAAGTCGGCACCACGACCGACCGCGAAGACGTCCAGCGTGATCTCGGCCGGGTTGCGCGGATTGAGGGTCGGCATGTCCCCCACCTTGCACTCGAGCAGTCCCCACATCATCTCGGCCGTGCTCGCCGGTGCCGCTGCCGCAGCGATGTCGAGATCCTTCCAGATCACGGCGAGGCGTATGCCGTCATGCCGAGTCACCCAGTGCCCGAAGGCGTCGTTGAACGCGTCCCAGTTCGGACCGGCCCACTCGGGCAGGTCGAAGACCTCGTGCAGGTGGGCGTGGGCCTCCGCGCGAGTCGTCATCCGCGCGCCCTCGAGCACGACCCGCTCGTAGTCCCACCTGTCGAGGAAGGCGTCGAGTTCTGGCTCGACGTCGGAGTGCACTCGCCACAGCGGACCGGAGGTCAGCCACGGCAACTCCGTCCGGATCGGGGGTCGCGGGAAGGGCATGCAGGAAGCCTAGGTGCGGGCCCTAGGCTTGGCGTCATGACTGCGCGCACCGCTCACGGCTTCGGCCTGCTCACCCTTCATGGCGACAGCGTCCTCGACGCCTGGTTCCCGGCCCCTGCGCTGGGTGAGGTGGGCGACGCGCAGGAGCCCGAGGGTCTGGGCGCGCTGGCCGTGGCCGACGAGGCGCGCGGCGTGACTCGGGAGGTCCGCCAGGTCGAGATCGACCTCGATGCAGCGCCTGTCGACGCCGCAGACGCCTGGTTGCGCCTGCACCTGCTGTCGCACCGTCTTGTCACGCCCAACTCGATCTCCCTCGACGGTCTCTTCGGTGCGCTCACCAATGTCGTGTGGACGAGTCAGGGCCCGTGCGCGGTCGAGGGTTTCGAGCTGACGCGTCTCGGGCTGTTGGCCCGCGGTCCGCTGCAGGTCTTCGGCATCGACAAGTTCCCGCGGATGACCGACTATGTCGTGCCGTCAGGTGTGCGCATCGCCGATGCCGACCGTGTGCGTCTGGGAGCCCACCTCGCCAGCGGGACGACCGTGATGCACGAGGGTTTCGTGAACTTCAACGCCGGGACACTCGGCGCCTCGATGGTGGAGGGCCGCATCTCCCAGGGCGTCGTCGTGGGTGATGGCTCCGACATCGGCGGCGGCGCCTCGACGATGGGCACCCTCTCCGGCGGCGGCACCGAACGGGTCTCCATCGGTGAGCGTTGCCTGCTGGGTGCCGAGTCGGGCCTCGGCATCGCCCTCGGCGACGACTGCGTGATCGAGGCGGGGCTCTACGTCACGGCCGGCACCAAGGTGACCCTGCCCGACGGCAAGGTGACCAAGGCCAGCGAGCTGTCCGGCCAGTCCAACCTGCTCTTCCTCCGCAACTCCGTCACCGGTGCGGTCGAGGCCCGCCCTCGTGACGGCCACGGCATCGTGCTGAACTCCGCGCTCCACGCGAACGACTGATGCGATCGACCCGCGGTGGGATCACCCTTGCCGAGGAGCAGCCCCCGCGGGGTGGCCCTCGGTGGATCGCGCGCGGGATCATCCTCTCGCTCGTCGCCCTCGTCGGGCTCGGCGCATGGTTCGGTGGGCGGAGCCTGGTGCTCGGCGTGCTCGGCCCGCGGTGCCAGGCCACCGCTGCGGGCAACTCGGTCGACTTCGACCCCGAACAAATGAGCAACGCGGCGACGATCACGGCCATCGCACTCAAGCGGGGGCTGCCCGCGCGGGCGGCGACCATCGCCCTCGCGACCGCCATCCAGGAGTCCAAGCTGCGCAACATCCGCTACGGCGACCGGGACTCCGTTGGCCTGTTCCAGCAGCGACCGTCACAGGGGTGGGGCACCGTCGAGGAGATCCTCGACCCGGAGTACTCCACCAACAAGTTCTATGACGCCCTGGTCAAGGTCGATGACTGGGAGAGCGCCACGATCACCGTCGTGGCCCAGAAGGTCCAGCGCAGTGCGTACCCCGAGGCCTATGCCGACCACGAGCAGGAGGGCCGCATCCTCGCCTCGACCCTCGCGGGCCACTCACCCCGGGGGTTCGGGTGCCGGCTCGACGACCCCCAGGGCGAGGCCGACGTGGCCATGGTCGAGCGACTGCTCACCAATGAGTACGACCTCAAGGCCGCCGGTGGGGACGGCACCCTCACGGTCACCGCACCGAGCGACCAGTTCGCGTGGTCGATCGCCGCATGGTCGGTGGCCAAGGCCGTGGACACCGGCATCACCGGCGTGACCGTCAGCGATCGCCGCTGGACCCGCAGCCGCGACTCCGACGCCTGGACGTGGCAGACGACCGACTCCCCCGCGGGCACCCGACAGGTCGTCCTCCACCTCACCTGAGCCACACCACTCCGAATTTGCACTTTGGAGCCATAAAGTGCACTCTTGCACTATGGCCACTCAGAGTGCAACGTCCCGTCGAGAGCAAACCGCTCGTCGGATCTCGCGCTGCGCCCAGGAATTGGCCATCGAGCACGGCTTCGACGGGTTCACCCTGGAAGAGCTCGCCGACCGGGCCGGAGTGTCGCGGCGAACCCTGTTCAACTACTTCCCCGGCAAGGAAGCGGCCGTCCTCGACAGCCCTGACTGCATCGGTCAGGACGACCTCGCGGTCTTCGTCGCAGGCGGCCCCGATGGCCACCTGCTGCGCGACCTCGGCCACCTCGTCGTGAGGATCCACACCCGCGAGGAACCCACCCACGAGGACTGGCACCGCATCCACGCTCTCTTCGAACGCAACCCGAGGCTCATCACGGTCGCCAAGGAACGCTTCGAAGGCATGGTGGCCCAGGTCCGCGAGGCCATCGAAGAGCGCGAGGATCTGCCGCCCGGCCACGATCGCGCCCGGGTGGCCGTCGCCCTCATCGTCGGTCTCTTCCACAACGCGATGTCCACGTTCCTCCTCGACGAGGACCGCGACTTCCCCACCGACTTCATGGCTGGTGTCGACGAAGCCATCCGCCTCCTCGCCTGAACCGACCGCATCCCGCACGCGCACCAACCGTGCGCGGTCGTCGACGGCTCTACCACCCACACCACTCCACCAAGGGAGCAGCTTCGCCATGGCGACGTACCTGTATCGACTCGGCCGAACGGCATACCGCCGTTGGCCGTACTTCATCGCGGCCTGGCTCGTCGCGCTCGTCGCCATCGGCGGCGTGGCGACGACGATCTCCAAGCCGATGATCGACAAGTTCTCCATCCCCGGCATCCCCTCCGAGCAGGCGCAGCAGCTCCAGCAGGAACTGTTCCCGCAGACCGGTGACGCGTTCGACCAGGCGACCGCCACGGTCGTCGTCGCGGCACCGGAGGGTCAGAAACTGTCCGACCCCACGAACGCCGCTGCCGTCGACGCCCTCATCGCCGACCTCCGGGCCGTGCCGCAGATGCCGGCCGAAGGCACCCCCGGCGTGGCCCAACTCGTGAGTCCCGTCGCGGCTGCGGCCGGGCAGCGCGAGCAGATGCTCGCCGCAGCCGCGAAGCAGGGCACCCCTGCGGCACAGGCCGAGGCCAACGCCGCCGCCCTGTCGCCACTGAGCGCCGACGGCCGCATCGGCACGATGTCGTGGACCTTCGACGTCGCCACCATCACCGACGTCGAACCGGCCACGCAGGACGCCGTCCTCGCCGCCCTCGACACCGCGCGCGAGAAGGGCCTGACGGCCGAGGTCAACGGGGCGGGCATGCAGAGCTTCGCCCCGCCGGGTGGGACGTCCGAACTCATCGGCATCGCCATAGCCGCGCTCGTCCTCATCCTCACCTTCGGCTCGCTCGTCGCCGCGGGCCTGCCGCTGATCACCGCCGTGATCGGAGTGGGCATCGGCTCGCTGCTCGTCGTGGGCGCCACCGCGTTCTGGGACCTCGGCACGATGACTCCGACCCTGGCCACGATGCTCGGACTCGCCGTCGGCATCGACTACGCCCTGTTCATCCTCAGCCGCTACCGCAGCGAACTGCGCCACACCGACGACCGAGCCGAAGCCGCGGGCCGGGCCCTCGGCACCGCCGGGTCGGCCGTGGTCTTCGCTGGTCTCACCGTGATCATCGCCCTGTCGGCGCTCTCGCTCGTCCAGATCCCGTTCCTCACGACCATGGGCCTCGCCGCGGCCGTCACCGTCTTCATCGCCGTCCTCATCGCTCTCACCCTGACGCCGGCCATCCTCGGCCTGCTCAAGGGCAAGGCCTTCGCCGGTCGCGCCCGCAAGGAGAAGTCCGACGAGGGCGAGGTCGTCAACAACGGGGTCCGCTGGGCACGACTCATCGGGCGCGCCCCCGCCGTGGTCGCCGTTCTCGCCATCGTCGTGCTCGGCGCACTCGCCATCCCGATGAAGGACATGCACCTCGCCCTGCCCTCCGACTCCACCTCGCCCGTGGAGACGACTCAGCGCAAGGCCGCGGACCTCATGACCGAGGCATTCGGGGCCGGTCGCCAGGGGCCACTCGTGCTCGTCGTCGACGGGCGCGAGGTGTCCGACCCCGCTGCCCGCCCCGCGGCATACGGCGAAGTGGTGCAGTGGGCTGCCGGCCAGGGCGACGTCGCCAACGCCCAGATCGTGGGGATGAACGAGAACGGGACCGGCGCCCAGATCCTCATCACGCCGCAGAGCGGGCCCGACGACGAAGCCACATTGACGCTCCTCGAGGACCTGCGCAGCACGAGCGCCGACATCGAGGCGCGCACCGGCACCACCGTCGGCGTCACGGGCCTCACCGCCATCCAGACCGACGTGTCGGAGAAGCTGCAGAGTGCGCTGCTCCCCTATTTGGCCGTCGTCGTGGGTCTGGCCTTCGTCCTGCTGATGATCGTGTTCCGCTCGATCCTCGTGCCCCTCACGGCCACCCTCGGGTTCCTCCTGTCCGTGCTGGCCACGCTGGGTGCCACCGTCCTCGTCTTCCAAGAGGGCGTGGGTGGATTCTTCGATGGCGCACCGCTCATGAGCTTCATGCCGATCCTCGTCATCGGGATCGTCTTCGGGCTCGCCATGGACTACCAGGTGTTCCTGGTGACCCGGATGCGTGAGGCATTCGTCCACGGCGACAGCGCCCGTGACGCCGTCCTCGACGGGTTCCGTCACGGCGCCCGGGTCGTCGCGGCCGCGGCCGCCATCATGATCTCGGTCTTCGCCGCCTTCATGCTCCAGGACGAGCCGCTCATCCAGTCGATCGGTTTCGCCCTCGCGGCAGCCGTCTTCTTCGATGCGGTCATCGTCCGCATGACGCTCATCCCGGCGCTCATGTACCTCATGGGCGACAAGGCGTGGTGGCTTCCGCGGTGGCTCGACCGGATCCTCCCCGATGTCGACGTCGAGGGCGAGAAGCTCGGACGCCCGGGGCAGACGCCCGCCTCGGAGACGTTCGGGGGCATCGACGAGCCGGCTGAGCGCGAGCTCGTCGGGGCGGGTCGAACGGACTGAACCAACGGACACAGGTATGCCGGCCGCGGACTTTCGCGGCCGGCATACCTGTGTCCGTTGGCGGCGACCGGAGGACAACTGAAGGGTCCGGAGGGAAAGTAACCCTCCGGACCCTTCATGTCCCCTCATGGGGCGGGAATGTTGTGGCTCAGCGACCGCTGATGGCGCGGTAGTCGCGCTCCGTCTCACCCGTGTAGATCTGACGCGGGCGACCGATCTTGGTGTCCGGGTCCTCGATCATCTCGCGCCACTGGGCGATCCAGCCGGGGAGGCGGCCCATCGCGAAGAGGACGGTGAACATCTTCGTCGGGAAGCCCATCGCCTTGTAGATGAGGCCCGTGTAGAAGTCGACGTTCGGGTAGAGCTTGCGCTCGATGAAGTAGTCGTCCTCGAGGGCGCGCTGCTCGAGCTGGAGGGCGATGTCGAGAAGCGGGTCGCGCACGCCGTCCTTGTTGAGGATGGTGTCGGTCGTCTTCTTGATGATGGCCGCGCGCGGGTCGTAGTTCTTGTAGACGCGGTGCCCGAAGCCCATGAGCTTCACGCCGTCTTCCTTGTTCTTCACCTTCTTGACGAAGGTGTCGACGTCGCCACCGTTCTGCAGGATGCCGTCGAGCATCTCGAGGACGGCCGAGTTGGCGCCACCGTGCAGCGGACCGGAGAGGGCGTGGATGCCGGCCGACACCGAGTTGAAGAGGTTGGCGTGGGCCGAGCCGACGAGGCGCACCGTCGACGTCGAGCAGTTCTGCTCGTGGTCGGCGTGGAGGATGAGGAGCTGGTCGAGCGCCGTGACCATGTCGGGGTCGATGTCGTAGTCCGTCGCCGGGACACCGAACGTCATCCGCAGGAAGTTCTCCTGGAGCGAGAGGTTGTTGTCCGGGTAGAGGAACGGCTGACCGATGCTCTTCTTGTAGGCGTAGGCCGCGATCGTGGGCAGCTTGGCGAGGAGGCGGATCGTCGAGATCTCGACGTGCTCCGTGTCGAACGGGTCGAGGCTGTCCTGGTAGAAGGTGCCGAGCGCCGAGACGGCCGACGACAGGACGGGCATCGGGTGCGCGTCGCGGGGGAAGCCGTTGAAGAAGGCCTTGAGGTCCTCGTGCAGCATCGTGTGCTGGCGGACCCGCTCGGTGAACGCGTCGAGCTCGGTCTGGGTCGGGAGCTCCCCGTAGATCAGGAGGTAGGAGGTCTCGAGGAAGGTCGACTTCTCGGCGAGCTGCTCGATCGGGTAGCCGCGGTAGCGCAGGATGCCAGCGTCGCCGTCGATGTAGGTGATGGCGCTGTTGCACGAAGCCGTGTTGACGAACCCGATGTCCAGGGTCGTGTCACCGGTCTCCTTGAGCAGGGCGGAGATGTCGTACCCGTTGTTGCCCTCGGTGGCCGTCTTCAGGGGGAAGGTCAGTTCCTTGTCGCGGACCGAGAAGGTCGCGCCAGCGGCTGCATCAGTGCTCATCGTCTCTTCAATCCTCACGTCTCGGGCGAGCTCGCAGGTGGGCGTCGCTCGCGCACCAGTGACGCTACCTCAGACCTCCGCGACGGCGAAAAGAGTGTCCGTTCAGCCCGCGGAGAGCCGTTCGGCGGCAGCACTGATCCTCTCGTCCGATGCCGTGAGGGCGATGCGAACATGCTGCCCTCCGGCGGCGCCGTAGAACGTGCCCGGGGCCGCAAGGATTCCTCGGTCGGCGAGACGGTCGAGCGTCACCCAGGAGTCCTCGCCCGCGGTCGCCCAGAGATAGAGACCCGCCTCGCTGTGCGTGACCTCCAGTCCGAACGCGCGAACACCCGCCAGGAGGGTCTCCCGGCGCGCGGCGTAGACGGCCTTCTGCGCCTCGACGTGCGCGGAGTCGCCGACGGCCGCCGTGAGCGCCACCTGGACCGGCCACGGGACGATCATGCCCGCGTGCTTGCGGACCTCGAGGAGTTGACGAACCAGGCCCGGGTCGCCCGCGACGAACGCGGCGCGGTAGCCGGCGAGGTTGGACTGCTTCGAGAGGGAGTAGACACAGAGCAGGCCTTCGTGGGAGCCGCCCGTCACGCGCGGGTCAAGGATCGACGGCGTCGTGGGCGAGGTCTCGTCGCCGCGCTCAGCACGCCAGTCGAGTTCCGCGTAGCACTCGTCACTCGCCACGACCACCCCGTGCTGCCTCGCCCAGGACACGACCTTGGCAAGGTGTTCGACACCGAGGACCTGACCCGTCGGGTTGGCAGGAGTGTTGAGCCACAACAGTTTTGGCGTCGTCGAGGGAGTCAACGGACCGAGCGCCGCAAGCCCGTCGACCAGCTGTGGCGTGGCACCGGCAAGCCGCGCGCCCACGTCGTAGGTGGGGTACGCGGCCGACGGAAAACCGACGATGTCACCGGGCCCGAGACCGAGCAGTGTCGGCAACCAGGCCACGAGCTCCTTGCTCCCCACGGTCGGGAGCACCCCGTCCGGGTCGACGGCCGGCACGCCGCGACGGTCGGCGAACCAGCGGGCCACCGCCTCACGCAGCGAGGGGGTCCCCCACGTCTGCGGATAACCCGGGGCGTCCGCGGCGGACCGCAGGGCCTCCTGGACGACCTGCGGTGTCGGGTCGACCGGCGTGCCGACGGAGAGGTCAACGAGGCCGAGACCGTCCGCCGTGACAGCAGAACTCGCCCGCTCCTTGACCGGAGCGAGCGAGTCCCACGGGAAGTCGGGGAGTGAGAGACGAGCGGCGTTCACACTGTTCCTTCTGTCGTGACTCCGCGGGCCCTTCCGGGCCTCGCTCCTTCGTCGCTCGTGTCCTCAGAACCCTGTCGTCACTCCGAACCCTCTGGTCGTGACTCCGCGGGCCCTTCCGGGCCTCGCTCCTTCGTCGCTCGTGTCCTCACGCGCCTGTCATCACTCCGTGTGCTCCTGCGGGGGCAGAGCCGCAATCAGCGGGTGGTCCTTGTTGATGAGGCCCATCTTGGCGGCGCCACCGGGGCTGCCGAGGTCGTCGAAGAACTCGACGTTGGCCTTGTAGTAGTCGGCCCACTGCTCAGGGGTGTCGTCCTCGTAGTAGATGGCCTCCACGGGGCACACGGGCTCACACGCACCACAGTCGACGCACTCGTCGGGGTGGATGTAGAGCGATCGCTCACCTTCGTAGATGCAGTCGACCGGGCACTCCTCGATGCAGGCCTTGTCCTTGAGGTCAACACAAGGCTGCGCGATCACGTACGTCATGCCGCCATAGTATGCCGAGCGTGCCCACGCCATTCGACGCCGTCCACATCGGCGCGCGCGTCGTCGTCAGATCCCGCCTCGCCCCTGCCGGCGAAGCACCCCACGACGGCCCGTCGATGACGGACACCGTCGGCACCCTCGTCGCACGCGACGCAACGCGCGTCGTCGTCGCGACCCGCCACGGTGACGTCTCCATCCACCTCGACCGGATCGTCGCCGCCAAGGAGATCCCGCCGCGCCCCAGCCGCCGCGGAGCAGCCCACCTCGCACCGACGGTCAGCGACCTCCAACGCATCTCCGGACCTTCGTGGGGCGCCCTCGAGCGCGAACACCTCGGGGACTGGGAACTGCGCGCGTCCGCCGGCTACACCCAGCGCGGCAACTCCGTCCTCCCTGGCGGGGACCCGGGAATCCCGCTCACCGATGCGGTCGACGCGATCGAACGCTGGTATGCCGTCCGCGGACTTCCAGCGCGAGTGCAACTCGGCGGGCCGATCGGGTTCGACCCGGCCGGGGACCCGTTGGGGGCGGAGCTCCTGCGACGGAACTGGAGCGTTGGCAGCCTCACGCTGTGCCTCACGGCCCCGACGGAGCGCATTGCCTCCGCCGACCCCGGCGGCGCCGACGTCATCGTGTCCGCCGACGCGGGCCCCGAGTGGCTCGAGGCCCATGCCACGACGCGCAGCGGCGCGGGCACACCCGCGGCCGTTGCGGTCATCACCGGCAGCCCGCGGCACCTGTTCGGCCAGATCCGGCCCGGCGGCGGGCTCTCGCAGAAGCTCGGGCTGCGCGACGCCGACGCAGCCGGCACGACGCCGATCGCCCTGGCCCGGCTCGGCATCGCGCACGGATGGGCCGGTCTGGGCGCGGTCTGGACGCACCCGGCATACCGAGGACGGGGTCACGCCGCCCACCTCACGGCGCGACTGGCAGCGGCAGCCCGGGAGGACGGCATCCACCTCATGCACCTCCAGGTGGAGGCGGACAACGCGACTGCCCTGGCGCTCTACGAGCGACTGGGCTTCGACCAGCACTCGAGCTACGTCTACCTCACCGCACCGGGCGGCAACTGACGCCCTACTTCGCGTCGGGGTGCGTACAGGTGACGTCGTCCTCGGGGTTGTAGTGCGTGTTGAACGCCTGCGTGCGCACGGTGTTGCCGTTCTGCTTGAAGAATCGGGTCACGGTGACGTCGAAGCCGGGAGTCGGCGCCTGGGTGATGCAATCCGGCGAGGCGTCGGTGATCTTCTTGGGCTGGACGACGTTGCGGCGCGGGCTCTTGCTCGCGGTGATGTCCCACTTCTTCGTGCCGTAGAACGAGACGGTGACCTGCCCACCCGAGGAGTGGGCCCGGATGAGGATGCCACCGTCGGTCGTGTTGACCCAGCGGTTGTCCGGGTAGGGGTAGGAGATCGTCGCCTCGCGGCCCTCGGGGTATCGCGAGATGTAGAAGCCGTGTGCCATGTACTGCTTGAACTCGACGCCGGCGAAGAAGGCGGCGTTGAACAGCGTCGTCGACACCTGGGAGATGCCGCCTCCGTAGTTCTCGCTGAGCCGCCCGTCGGAGATGACGCCACCCTTGGCGTAGCCCTTCTCGGGGGTGCGGCGCCCGAGAACCCCGTTGAGGCTGAACGTGCCACCCGGGGGGACGTACGTGCCGTTGAGGGTCCGCGCTGCGAGGCGGATGTTCGTGACCCGACCTCCGCCGTTCGCGTTGAAATAGGTCGTGAACGTCGAGATCTGCCCCTTGGGCAGTGTGGCCTTGGCCTCGTCAGTCGTGAACTCGGGCTGCGTGACGGTCACCGGGATCGTGGCGGCGCGGTCCTCGGAGGTCAGGGCCGCCGTCACGGGGGCGGCGATCTTGGTCGTGTCGAGCGCTACTCCCGTTTTGGCCGGGACGACGCTGGGCTGGCCGTTGGTGAAGGTCACAGTCGCGTCCTTCGCCTTCGTCGTCGCGTCGGCCCCGTCCGCCGCCTTGGTCACGGCAGCGATGAGAACCTTGTCGTCGAACTTCGGCGCGACCTTGCCCTCCGCGTCCGCGGGGAACGAGATGGCCGGGGCGAGGGTGGCCGCGCTGATGTCGAAGGTCTTGTCCCCGGCGCGCACGGCGATCGGGCCCGACATCGCCTTGTCGGCGAACTCCTTCTTGACCCGCTCCCACTCGGCGGCAGCGACTTTGGGGGTCGACTCCGCGACCGGCGTGACGAACGGGGCTGGACGGGGCCATGCCTCCGCGACGAGGTCAGTGGTCTTGTCGACGTCGACGGCCTGCCCCTTGACCGGCTGGGTGAGAGCCACCTTGCCGCCGGCGACCGAGAGCGAGCCCTCCTTGGGAGCGACGGCCAGGGCCTTCGCCGCTGTGCCGATCGCTGCCTTGAGCTTGTCCTCGTCGACCTGGGTGCGCAGGGGCTCGGTCACGCCGCCGGTGAGGTGGCCTATGACCTTTGCCGGGTTGAGGCTGAATCCGGTCAGCTCGCCGATCGAGGCGTCGACATCGATCCGCAGCCCCGCGTCGGCGGGAGTGATCGTCGTCGATTTGTCACCGGCCGTGAGGGTCACGGGGGCCTTGTCCTTCTCCGCCACCGCCGTGGCCAGGGCCTTGCGAGCGGCCGCCGGCTCCATGCCGCCGACCTGGACGCCACCGACCTTGGTGTCACTCGGCAGTCGACCGCTCGTCCACGCAGCCACGGCAACATAGGCACCGACGATCAGGACGAGGGCGCCGATGATGGCCGCAATGGCCCCCTTGCGGCGGCGCGACTCGGCCGGTTGGAGATCGAAGACGTCCGTCATGGTGTTCCTTGCTCGGTTCGGGTGGATCGAAGGGTCAGGGCAGCTCGGAGTACTGTCCGCGGAAGTGTACGAGGGCAGCCTGCGGGTTGCTGCTCAAATGGGTGGCGTGCACGCCCGCGACGATGATGCTGTGGTCACCCGCGGCGTGCACGTCTCGGACCGTGCACTCCAGGGCTGCGAGGGCGCCGTCGAGCAGCGCCACCCCACTGGCGGTGCGGGTGTGGGGAGCACGGTCCAGCTGCCCCGGCAGGGGCCGCCCGGGCGTGGAGAACCACGCTGCGAGGGGTCGCTGGGCGGCCGACAGGATGCTCACGCCGAACCTGCCCGACGACAGCACCGCGTCGTGGAACCGGGCGTCGGTCTCGACACACACGAGGAGCAGCACGGGCTCGAGCGACACACTCGTCACCGAGTTTGCGGTGAGCGCATGGTCCTGACCGTCGGCCGTCGTCGTGAGCACCGAGATCCCCCGAGCCAGCCGGCCCATCGCGTGCCGATAGACGTCGACGTCGACCTCGCCCCCCTCCCCCGCGGCGATCACGTGCGCGCTCCCGACAGACCGGTCCGGACGCGACCATCGCCGGGCACGAGGTCGCCCGTCGTCGGGTCGAGGCGCGCGTAGCCCTCGCGGCCCGCGAGCCGCGCGGCGATGTCGTTGGACAGGGCGTACCACCCGTCGAAGACGACCACCTGGGTCGCGTGGGCCCGCAGCGCGTCCTGCTGGTCCTCCACCACCGACGGGTCGACGACGTGGTGCGTCACGAGGTCGTCCTCCACCACGGACGGTGCGACGGGATCGTTGGACGCGGGAACGGCATACCCACTGTTTGCAGGGACGTGTTCGGCGAGCCATGCGCGATCCTCCGCCACCCACGAACGTGGGGTGAGAGCGACGAAAAGCGTTGGGGCAGAAGGGTTCTCGGCAAGCGCACCACGGACTGCGTCATGCACGCGGATGTGGTCGGGATGCCCGTAGCCACCTTCGCTGTCATAGGTGACGACGACGTCCGGTGCGATCCCGTCGATGGCCACGCGCATCGCCTCGGCGACCTCGATGAACTCGGCGCCGGCGAAGGCCCGCGGGTTCTCGAAGGCGAGAGACCCGACCATTCCCGAATCCCGGTATGTCGGTCGGTCACCTTCGCGATCGGCTCCCAGGAAGTGGTGGGTCACCCCCAGGACGGAGACGGCCCCGGCGAGCTCACCACGGCGGTGGTCGGCGAGCGGGTCACCCTCGGCGCCCTCGAGATGCGCGAGGTCGGCGGGGATCACCTCACCTTCCTCACCGAGCGTGCAGGTGAGGACGTGCACATCGTCACCGGCGGCGACGTGGTGCAGGATCGCCACCCCGGTGGCGAGGGTCTCGTCGTCCGGGTGGGCGTGGACGAACAGGAGCCGGCTCACTGCCGAACCGCGATGTCGGCGAACTCGACGACGCCACCGATGACCTCGTTGGCGGAGAGGTTGCGGACGTCGCTGCCGGCGATGTAGAGCGCGCGGCGTTCGGCCAGTCCAATGTAGGCACCCTGCGTCTGGAGCTGGACGTCGAGGGCAGCCCAGGCGTCCTCGCGTTCGACACGGTCGGAGATCGTGTTGATCCGGGCGATCTCGGCATTGACCTTGGGGTCGTTGAAGTAGCCGTAGTCACGGCCCGGGCCGGCAGCGGAGACGTTGATCGAGCTGTCGAACAGGGCGGGGAAGATCGTGCTCGCCGAGGCACCGACGGGAGCCCAGTTCGACCAGAAGACGTCGTAGGCGCCGGCCGCCTCGGGCCGACTGATCGTCGTGAAGTACTCGTCCTTGAGGGGCGTGACGGTCGGCGCGAAACCGGCCTCGGTCCAGCCGGCGACGAGCGAGGCCATGGCCTTGTCGGCAACGGGACTCGAGCGGTAGGCCACCCGGATCGGCACGGGAATCGTCAGACCAGCCTTGCCCAGCAGCACCTTGGCCTCACCAGCGCGACCGCCGGTGCCCGCGTCGAGCGGGTCCTCGGTGTGCGAGGCCGGCAGGGCCGACGGGATGAGTGAGGTGGTCGGCCGACTCGTCGCGCCACCACCGAGCGCGGTGACATAGGCAGCGCGATTGGTGGCAACGGATAGCGCCTGCCGGGCCTCGATCTTGGCGAAGGTCGGGCTCTTGTAGTTGGGGACGAGGTAGTCGACGAGACCCGTGCCGGCCGTCACGGACCGCTCCTTGAGCGCGTCGACGGTGAGGACGTGCTGCTGGATCGCCGGGGGCGCCGAACCGAGCGCCACCGCGGCTCGCGAGTTGTCCCCATCGGCCATGATCTGCTGGGCGACGGTCTGCGTCTCGATGCCCTCTTGGTACTCGATCCGGTCCGGGTAGGCCTTGCGGACCTCATCGGTGGATGCGGACCAGTGAGGGTTGCGGACCCACGCGCCACCGGTCGAGGTGCGCCACGGGGCAGAGAGCTTGTAGGGGCCGTTGGAGAAGACGGTGAACGTGCCGTCGCCCATCTTGTCGGCCGACTTCTTGAAGGGCGCGAAGGCCGGCTGGGCGACCATCTCGTTGAAGTCGCTCACGGGCGAACTCAGCGTGAAGGTGATCGTCTTGCCCCGGCACGACACGGCCTTGTCGAAGGCTGCCTGGCCAGCGGCGGCATAAGGACCCCCGGCGTAGGGGCCGGCATACACGGAGCCGCCGTTGGGCTGCTTCGCCACGCCGAGGACCGCGAGCGCGTCGGTCGAGCCGCCGGTGATGACCGACGTCGCAAAGGTCCTCGAGATGCCGTAGCTGACGTCCTCGCAGGTGACCGGGCTGCCGTCCTCCCACGCGACACCGTCGCGCAGCGTGAACGTCCAGGACTTGAGGTCCTGGCTGGGCGTGCCCGTGTCGGTCGCGAGATCCCCGACGAGTCGCGACTGGTTGCGCGGGTCGGTGCTCGGTTGATAGGCGGTCAGCGTGCGCAAGAAGATCCGGCCGGCGAAGGCCGCGTCGTCACGTGAACCGATGCGCTGGGGGTCCCAACTCAGGACCGGTCCGAGCGAGAGAGCCTTGAGCGTGCCGCCGCGCTCGTCCGTGCGGTCGTGGGCAGCGGCCACCGACGGGTTCTCCGCCTCGTCGTTGCCGCCGAACACGGCGAAGGAGGCGGCCGCCACGATGGCGGCCGCCACCAGTGCAGCGACGACGACCCAGAGTCGACTCCGCTGAGGTCGGCGTTGCCTTCTGGACTCGATGCTCACGGACTCCCCCAGGATCAGGCCTTGCGGTTGCGGGCCGCCGTGCGGCCACGGATCGTCTGGTCGAGCTCGACCTTGCGGATGCGCACGGCGTCGGGCGTGACCTCGACGCACTCGTCCTCACGGCAGAACTCCAGCGACTGCTCGAGGCTGAGCTTGCGCGGAGGGACGACCTTCTCGAAGTTGTCGGCCGAGGAGGCGCGCACGTTGGTGAGCTTCTTCTCCTTGGTGATGTTGACGTCCATGTCGTCGGCGCGGGAGTTCTCGCCGACGATCATGCCCTCGTAGACCTCGGTGGCCGGCTCGACGAAGAGGGTGCCGCGCTCCTGGAGGTTGACCATCGCGTAGGACGTGACCGGCCCCGAGCGGTCGGCGACGAGCGAGCCCGACGTGCGGGTCGTGATCGTGCCGAACCACGGCTCGTAGTCCTCGAAGACGTGGTGGGCGATGCCCGCGCCACGGGTCTCGGTGAGGAACTCGGTGCGGAAGCCGATGAGCCCACGCGACGGGACGAGGAACTCCATGCGGACCCAGCCGGTGCCGTGGTTGGTCATCTGCTCCATGCGTCCCTTGCGGGCGGCGAGGAGCTGGGTGATGGCGCCGAGGTACTCGTCCGGGGTGTCGATGGTGAGGCGCTCGACCGGCTCGTGCAGCTTGCCGTCGACCTGCTTGGTGACGACCTGCGGCTTGCCGACGGTGAGCTCGTAGCCCTCGCGGCGCATCTGCTCGACGAGGATCGCGAGCGCGAGCTCGCCACGGCCCTGGACCTCCCAGGCGTCGGGGCGCTCGGTCGGCAGGACGCGCAGCGACACGTTGCCGACGAGCTCCTTGTCGAGGCGGTCCTTGACCATGCGGGCGGTGACCTTGGTGCCCTTGGTCGCACCGCGACCCACGAGCGGGCTCGTGTTGGTGCCGATGGTCATGGAGATCGCGGGCTCGTCGACCGTGATGACGGGGAGCGGCAGCGGGTTCTCGGCGTCGGCGATGGTGTCGCCGATCATGATCTCGGGGATGCCGGCGATGGCGATGATGTCACCGGGGCGGGCGGACTGACCCTCCTCGAGCGGCTTGCGCTCGAGGGCCTCGGTCATGAGCAGCTCGGTGATCTTGACCTTCTCGATCGAGCCGTCGTGCTTGCACCACGCGACCTGCTGGCCCTTCTTGATCTCGCCGTTGTGCACGCGCAGCAGGGCGAGGCGGCCGAGGAAGTTGGAGGCGTCGAGGTTGGTGACGTGCGCCTGCAGCGGGGCCTCGGTGTCGTACTTCGGCGCCGGGATGGTGCCGATGATCGTCGAGAAGAGCGCGGTCATGTCCTCGCCGCCGGGCAGTCCGCCGTTCTCGGGGCGCTCGAGCGACGCGCGGCCGTTCTTGGCCGAGGCGTAGACGATCGGGAACTCGATCTGCTCCTCGGATGCGTCGAGGTCGATGAAGAGCTCGTAGACCTCGTCGACGACCTCCTGGATGCGGGAGTCCGGACGGTCGACCTTGTTGATGCAGAGGATGACCGGCATCTTGGCCGCGAGGGCCTTGCGCAGGACGAAGCGGGTCTGGGGCAGCGGGCCCTCGGACGCGTCGACGAGGAGGACGACGCCGTCGACCATGGAGAGGCCGCGCTCGACCTCGCCACCGAAGTCGGCGTGGCCGGGGGTGTCGATGATGTTGATCGTCAGGCCGTCGGTGAGGCCGGCGTCCGTCGCGGCCTTGCCGGCGTAGTGGACGGCCGTGTTCTTGGCGAGAATGGTGATGCCCTTCTCGCGTTCGAGGTCTCCGGAGTCCATGACGCGCTCGCCAGTGGTCTCGACGGTGGCTCGTTCGGCGAAGGCTCCGGCCTCCCAGAGCATCTTGTCGACCAGCGTGGTCTTTCCGTGGTCGACGTGCGCGACGATGGCGACGTTACGGATGTCGTCGCGAGTAGTGATGGGCATGATGCCCAGTCTCTCAGGGAATCGGTCAGGCGCGAAAACGAGCGGCGAAGGCGTCGATGATCGGCAGGTCCGCCGGAAGCCAGCGCACGGCATACAGGTCGTCGAGGCGAAGCCAGCGGAGCTCGTCGTGGTCCTCGATCGGTGCGGGGACGCCGTCGGTCACCGTCGCGACGAAGACGGACATCGCGTATGCCGTCCCCAACGGCCAGCGACCATCGTCCAGCGGGCCGTCGATCCGGTCCGCGACGGCAATGGTGACCCCGAGTTCCTCGCGAATCTCCCGGTGCAGGGCCGTGGCGAGGTCCTCCCCCGGGTCGACCTTGCCCCCGGGGAACTCCCATCCACCGGCAAGCTCGGGCGGCTCCGTGCGCCGGGCGGCGAGCAGCGCTGACGGCTCGGCCAGGTCGTCGACGATGGCCGCTGCGACGACCTCGATGGGTGCCTTCTCCGGATGGGGGCTCACGCCGCACGTCCTCCTGCCGTTCGGGTCTCACTCCGATAAACAATGACGATCTGCGGTCGACCGGCGCATGAATGTCGCTAGGGTCAACCCACTCGCGCAGTGAAGCACGTCACGGAGGTGTGCTGCGCGGGTCCGTCCCACCCTGCGGGGGGTCAACCGTGGCCCTCGAGGTTCGCACATCAAGCGAGGTATTCATGAAGTTCACGCGGAAGGCGGCGCCCGCCGCAGTGGCGGCACTCGCCCTCACTCTCACCGCATGCGCCCAGTCCGACCGGGACACCGGGGACGACGCCGCCAGCGGCGGCGACGTCAAGGACACGATCACGTTCGGTGCGGCAGGCGCGCCCGAACTCTTCGACCCCTTCTACGCCACGGACGGCGAGACGTTCCGCGTCACCCGCCAGATGATGGAAGGCCTCGTCGGCATCAAGCCCGGCACCGCCGAGATCGAGCCCGAGCTCGCCACGAGCTGGGAGCCGTCCGCCGATGGCAAGGAGTGGACCTTCAAGCTCCGCGAGGGCGTGAAGTTCTGGGACGGCGAGCCGTTCAACGCCGAGGCCGTCTGCTACAACTTCGAGCGCATGTTCGACCAGAACGAGGTCGCCGCCGGTGGCCCCGCTGGCTACTGGGCCGACGTCATGGGTTCGTTCAAGTCCGATGCCGCCAACGCGCTCTACCAGAGCTGCGCGGCGAGCGACGACATGACCGCGGTCGTCAAGATCAGCCGCTCGACGTCGAAGTTCCCGACGGCCCTCTCGCTCGACTCCTTCTCGATGCAGTCGCCGAAGGCGCTCAAGGAGGGTGACGCCAACAACGTCACCAAGCAGGGTGAGGGCTTCGGCTACCCGGCCTACTCCAAGAACCCGGTCGGCACCGGCCCCTACAAGCTCGACAAGTACGACGAGGCCAACAAGACCGTCACCCTCGTCCGCAACGACGACTACTGGGGCGACAAGGCCAAGACCGCCAAGCTCGTCTTCAAGATCATCCCGGACGAGGCCACGCGTCGTCAGGAGCTCGAGGCCGGCAGCATCGACGGCTACGACCTCCCGAACCCCGCTGACTGGGGCGGCCTGAAGTCCTCCGGCAACAACGTCCTCGTGCGTCCGGCGTTCAACATCCTCTACATGGGTCTCAACCCGGAGAAGAACCCGAAGCTCAAGGACCTCAAGGTTCGCCAGGCGCTCTACTACGCCCTCAACCGCGACCAGCTCGTCAAGACCCAGCTCCCCGAGGGCGCCACGGTCGCGACGCAGTTCATGCCCGACACCGTCTCCGGCTACAACAAGGGCCTCCAGCCCTACGCCTACGACGTCGAGAAGGCCAAGTCGCTCCTCAAGGAGGCCGGCGCCGAGGGCATGACTCTCCAGTTCGCCTACCCGTCCGAGGTGTCGCGCCCCTACATGCCGAACCCGCAGAAGATCTACGAGGCCCTGCGTGCAGACCTCGAGGCCGTCGGCATCAAGGTCACCGTCGTCACCGCTCCGTGGAACGGTGGCTACCTCGACACCGTCGACAACGGCGGCTACGACGCGTGGCTGCTCGGCTGGACCGGTGACTACGACTCGCCGGACAACTTCATCGGCACGTTCTTCGCCAACCTCAAGGCGAACGACTTCCACACCTCGGCGACGTCCTACGGCGCCCAGCTGTCGAAGGACCTCACGGACGCCGACGCCATTGTCGACGAGACCGAGCGCGCTGCCGCCTACGAGAAGATCAACCAGCAGATCATGGAGCAGGACCTGCCGGGTCTGGCGATCAGCCACTCCCCGCCGGCCCTCGTGGTCAGCAACAAGGTCAAGGACCTCGTTGCCAGCCCGCTGACCGCTGAGACGTTCGCTTCGGTGACCGTTTCCAAGTGATCCGCGTGAGGTGACGTCGTCCACCTCATCGGCAAGACTGTGGCCGTCCCAGCAGCGTCGCTGGGACGGCCACAGTCACGAGTGAAGGAGATCCACACCCGTGCTCAGATTCATCATCCGGCGACTGATCCAGATGGTCGGGGTTGTCATCGTCCTCTCGGCCCTGGTCTTCGCCTGGCTCAAGGTCCTGCCCGGAGGCACCGTCGGTGCCCTCCTCGGCGAGCGGGCCACTCCGGAGCGGCGCGCCGCCATGGAGAAGGCACTCGGCCTCGACCAGCCGATCTACGTCCAGTACTGGGAGTTCGTGAAGCGCGCGGTCCGCGGTGAGTTCGGCGCCAGCACGTCGGTCCAGCCGGGCACCGACGCCATGGACGTCTTCCTCACCCGCTTCCCCGCCACGATCGAACTGGCCGTCTGCGCCCTCGTCATCGCGGTGCTGCTCGGTGTGCCGCTCGGCTACCTGGCAGCGCGCCGCCGGGCCTCGTGGTTCGACAACGTCTCGATCGTCAGCTCACTCGTGGGCATCGCGGTCCCGGTCTTCTTCCTCGCGTTCATGCTCCAGTACGTCTTCGCCGTCAAGCTGCACTGGCTCCCGGTCTCCGGGCGACAGGATCCCGACGTCAACGGCACCCGGGTCACGGGCTTCTTCATCCTCGACGGGCTGCTCACGCGAGAGTTCGATGCGTCCTGGAACGCGATCAAACACCTCATCCTGCCGTCGATCGCACTGGCGACGATTCCTTTCGCCGTGGTCTTCCGGATCACCCGCGCGTCGGTGCTGGAGGTCCTCGACGAGGACTACGTCCGCACCGCCGAGTCCAAGGGACTCACGAACCGCGTCATCCGCGGCCGCCACGTCCTGCGCAACGCCCTGCTGCCCGTGGTGACGACGATCGGCCTGCAGACCGGTGGCCTCCTCGTCGGGGCCGTCCTGACCGAGCGGGTCTTCTCCTGGGGGGGCCTGGGCGATGCCCTCGCCCTCGCATTCACGAGACGTGACTACGCGGTCCTCCAGGTCTGCATCCTCATGGCGACAGTCACCTTCGTCGTCGTCAATCTGTTGGTCGACATCGCGTATGCCGTGATCGACCCCCGAGTGCGGACGAGGTGAGTCGCGTGCCCAACCCCCTGAACCCGCGCAGCAAGAAGGACCGCATCGACGCGCTCGCCGCGAGCGCCGGCGACCCCGCCACCACCGGTTCGTCCGGTGGCGGCACCGTCGGTGGCACAACGGCGGTCGCGACCATCGACGACGCCGGCCACGTCGAGGAGACCGCCGGTGTCTCCCTCTTCGCCAGCGCCTGGAGCCGGCTGCGTCGCAACCCGGTCTTCCTCATCGGACTGGGCATCACGGGAGCCTTCGTGCTGCTCGCGATCTTCGCGCCGTGGATCGCTCCGCACGACCCGGCGGCCCGCCTGCTGCTCGATGAGATCCGCCCCCAGTCCAACCCGATCCCGGCGGCTCGCGAGGGCTTCCCGCTCGGCGCCGACAACATCGGGCGAGACATCTTCTCGCGACTCATCGTCGGCAGCCGCCAGACCCTGCTCGTCGGTGTCATGGCCACCTTCTTCGGCCTCGTCGGCGGTCTCACGCTCGGCACGATCGCCGGTGCCTTCGGCGGCTGGGTGGACTCGGTCGTCATGCGCGTCGTCGACGTCATGCTCTCGATCCCGTCGCTGCTCCTGGCCTTCTCCATCGCGGCCATCGCGGCGCGGCCGAGCCAGTGGACGGTGATCATCGCCATCGCGGTCGTGCAGGTCCCGATCTTTGCCCGGCTGCTCCGCGGCTCGATGCTCGCCCAACGAGCCAGCGATCACGTCCTGGCGGCCAGGGCCCTCGGCGTCAAGGAGTCGGCCATCGTGTTCCGGCACATGCTGCCGAACTCGCTCGGTCCGGTGATCGTCCAGTCGACGCTCGTCGTCGCGACGTCGATCATCGACGCCGCCGCCCTGTCCTTCCTCGGTCTCGGCAACCCCGACGACCGCAAGCCCGAGTGGGGCCAGATGCTGGGCGCCTCCCAGCAGTTCATCTACGACCACCCTGCCCTCGCGGTCTGGCCGGCGCTGTGCATCATCGTCGTCGCCCTCGGCTTCACCCTCATGGGTGAGTCGCTGCGTGAGGCCCTCGACCCCAAGAGCCGGAGGTGAGTGTCCGATGACCGACACCCTCAGCACCAGCCAGCCCCACCCCCGCAGTGACAGCGACGAACCGCTGCTCTCGGTGCGCGACCTCACGGTCACGTTCCAACGCGCCGGTGACGAGCCGTTCGTGGCCGTCGATGGCGTGAGCTTCGACCTGCGTCCCGGTGACACGCTCGGCATCGTCGGGGAGTCCGGGTCCGGCAAGTCGGTGACGTCGCTCGCGATCATGGGGCTCCTCCCCGAGCGTGGCGTGCGCGTCACCGGTGAGGTCCTCTACAACGGTCAGGACCTGCTCAAGCTGAGCCCGACCCAGATGCGTGACCGACGTGGCGCCGAGCTCGGCATGATCTTCCAGGATCCGCTGTCGTCGCTGAATCCCGTTGTCCCCATTGGGCTTCAGGTCACCGAGGTCCTCGAGCGTCACCGCGGGCTCTCCCGCAAGGCCGCGATGCCTCTGGCCAAGGAGATGCTCGACCGCGTCGGCATCCCGGACCCGGATCGACGCCTCAAGGACTACCCGCACCAGCTGTCCGGTGGCATGCGCCAGCGAGCCCTCATCGCCATGGCCCTGGCCGCCGAGCCGCGCGTCCTCATCGCGGACGAGCCGACGACGGCACTCGACGTGACGATCCAGGCGCAGATCCTCGCGGTCCTCAAGGACCTCGTCGAGGACACCGGCACGGCGCTCATCATGATCACCCACGACCTCGGAGTCGTGGCAGGGCTCGTCGACACGGTCAACGTCATGTATGCCGGACGCGTCGTCGAGCGGGCGGCTCGCCACCCGCTCTTCGCCGAACCCCGCCACCCCTACACGGCTGGGCTGTTGGCCTCGATCCCCCGACTGGATGGCTCGCGGGGCGAACGCCTGCAGCCCATCCCGGGCTCGGTCGCCGACAACCTGCCGTGGACGAGCGCGTGCGCGTTCGCACCGCGGTGTTCGCAGCCCATCGACCAGTGCCGCGCGCAGACCCCGGAGCTCGTCCAGCACGACGACCGGGCACTGCGCTGCTTCAACCCCATGGAGGTGACCCGATGAGTGAGGCCACAGACGTCACGGAAGGTGAGCGGACGGCATACGCCAAGGATGTTCTCGTCGACGCCAAGGGCGTCAAGGTGCACTTCCCGATCAAGCGCGGTGTCATCTTTGACAAGGTCATCGGGCACGTCTACGCCGTCGACGGGGTCGACCTCCAGATCCGCACGGGCGAGACCTACGGGCTCGTCGGTGAGTCCGGATCGGGCAAGTCGACGCTCGGACGCGCCATCCTCAACCTCGAGCCACCCACCGAGGGGACGGTCGAGTTCGACGGCGTCGACATCGCCTCGCTGAGCGGGGAGACGCTGCGCAAGAAGCGGCAGGACATCCAGATGGTCTTCCAGGACCCGATGGGCAGCCTCGACCCGAGGCAGTCCGTCGAGTCGCTCCTCCTCGAGGGCATGAAGGCGCACGGCCTGGCCAAGGACGAGGCGCACGCGTCCAAGCGGCTGCGGGAGCTCCTGTCCGCAGTGGGCCTCCCGTCGGCGGCTCTGAAGAAGTACCCGCACGAGTTCTCGGGCGGCCAGCGCCAGCGCATCGGCATCGCCCGGGCCCTGTCGGTCAATCCCAAGCTCATCGTGGCCGACGAGCCGGTCTCGGCGCTGGACGTGTCAGTGCAGGCGCAGGTCATCAACCTCCTCGAGGACCTCCAGGAGGAGTTCGGCCTGACCTACCTCGTCGTCGCCCACGACCTCGCGGTCGTGCGGCACATCAGCGACCGGATCGGGGTCATGTACCTCGGCGCGATCGCCGAGGAGGCGGAGGCGGACGACCTGTACGCGCAGCCGCTGCACCCCTATACGCGGGCGCTCATGTCGGCCGTTCCCGTGCCGGACCCGCTCGTCGAGGACCGTCGCGAGCGGATCATCCTCACCGGCGACCTGCCCTCCCCCGCGAACCCGCCGAAGGGGTGCCGCTTCCACACGCGCTGCCCGTGGAAGCAGGAGACGAAGTGCGACACCGAGCGTCCGGTCCTGCGCGTGCCGGAGATCCCCGGCGTGGGCACGGGGCACCGCGTCGCGTGCCACTGGACCGAGCAGATCGAGTCCGGTGAGATCCAGCCGCACGAGGTCAAGGCCCAGCTCGTTGAGCAGCACGGGGCCGGCGGCGACGAGTCGCTCCTCGGGCCCGCCTCGATCTCCGAGGCGCTCTGAGCCCAGCGCATCGCTGAGCGGTGCTCGTCTCCACCAAACGACCGGTTGTGGGCCGAGGCGACCAGTTCGGGCTGGTTGCCTCGGCCACAACTGGTCGTCTCGGGGTTGGTGGCCACCGGTAGGCGCGCCTTGCTGGACGGGTTGGCCCGAGAGCGCGAGGCTGGCCCCATGAGCCGCCGACTGACCGACGAAGAGATCGAGCGCCAGCTCGCCGACCTGACCCTGTGGACGCGTGAGGGCGATGCCATCGTCGCCGACATCGAGGCACCCGACTTCCCGGCAGCGATCCGCATCGTCGCCGAAGCGGCCGAGGTCGCCGAGGAGATGAACCACCACCCCGACATCGACATCCGGTGGCGGCGCACGCACTGGCTCCTCACGACGCACGACGCCGGCGGGCTCACCCAGCTCGACATCGAGCAGGCCCACCGCATCACCGAGATCGCCCGGCGCGAAGGTGTCACCGTCGGTGAGTGACGCAGCCCGGATCCTCGCGGAGCACGACGAGCCCCACGACGCAACGATCGGTGAGCGCCTCAACTGGCTGCGGGCCGGCGTGCTCGGCGCCAATGACGGCATCGTCTCGACCGCAGGCATCGTCATCGGTGTGGCCGCCGCGACGACGGAGCGTTCGACGATCCTCACGGCCGGCCTGGCCGGTCTCGCAGCGGGTGCCATGAGCATGGCGGTCGGTGAGTACGTCTCGGTGAGCACGCAACGGGACACCGAGAAGGCCCTGCTCGCCAAGGAGCGGCGAGAGCTGCGAGAAGAGCCCGAGGCCGAACTCGAGGAACTCACCGCGCTGTATGCCGACAAGGGCCTCACCCCCGAGTTGGCGCACGAGGTGGCGGTCCAGCTCACCGAACACGATGCGCTGGCAGCTCATGCCGAGACCGAGCTCGGCATCGACCCCGAGGCGCTGACGAACCCGTGGCACGCGGCCTGGGCCTCGTTCATCTCGTTCACCCTCGGAGCACTCGTGCCGCTGCTCGCGGTGCTGCTCGTGCCGGTCTCCGCGCGCGTGCCCGTCACGGTCGTCGCCGTCGTCGTCGCTCTCCTCGGCAGTGGTTGGCTCAGCGCCCGGCTCGGGTCCGCACCGGCCTGGCCCGCGGTGCGCCGCAACGTCGTCGGAGGACTCATCGCGATGGCCGTCACCTATGCCATCGGCTCGCTCGTCGGGACGCAGGTGTGAGCCGCTTCCTCGTCATCCAGCACGAGCCCGAGGCCCCGGGCGGCTGGTTGGCCGAACGATGGCTCGAGCAGGGCATTCGTCTCGACACCGTGCGCGGCGACCTCGGTGACGCCATCCCCGCACGGCTCGAACACGACGCGCTCGTGGTGCTCGGTGGGGCGGCGAATGCCGACGAGGACGACCGCTACGGATGGCTCGCCCCCACCAAGGCACTCATCCGCGCAACGGTCGCGGACGGCCTACCCGTGTTGGGTGTCTGCCTGGGTCACCAGCTCATGGCGGTCGCCCTCGGGGGCGCGGTCATCCGCAACCCCAGTGGGCGCACGAGTGGCCTGATTCCGTTGTCGCTCACTGCGATTGGCGCGTCGGACCCACTGCTCGAAGGTCTGGCGGGGAGCGTCGTCGTGCAATACAACGGCGACATCGTGAGCCGCCTGCCCGAGGGTGCCGAGAGCCTGGCGACCGCGCCGGACGGTTCGGTGCAGGCGGCCCGATTCGGTGAGCGGTCCTGGGGCGTGCAGTTCCATCCCGAGACCACGCCGGAGATCTTCAAGGGGTGGATGGCGAACTTCTCGCCCGAGGCGCACGAGGCGCCGAACTCGCCGGCGGTGTGGTTGGCCGAGATGGAGTCGGCGCGGGAGGCGTCCCGATCAGTGGGGTATGCCGTCGCGGACGGCTTCGCGTCGGCCTGAGAGTCGAGCGCCTGCCACGGGGTGGTGCCGTGACGCGCGCCGGTCAGTCCCCGGCCGTCGCCCGGAACAGCACCTCCGCGAACTCCGATTGCATGGCCTGTTCCAGCGAGATCGGCTCGCCATCGGGGCCGGCGAGCGGGAGGCGCCAGTTGGGGTACTCATCATCGGTGCCCGGCTGGTTGATGGCCCGCCGGTCGCCCACGACATCGGCCAGCGCGACGGCGCGCAGGACGCTCGGCGTGTGGCCGAGCCAGCGGTGCATCGCCTCGATGACCGAGGGATTCCCGGCGGCGGGCTCCAGCCAACCGCGGGCCACGAGCGCGTCCCGGACCTTGGCGAGCGACTGCTCCTCGTGGGCCCGCTCCTCCTCGACCGGACGGGTGAGCAGCCCGAGGCGCTCCCGGATCGCG
The DNA here is from genome assembly GCF_000768685.1 of Knoellia subterranea KCTC 19937. Lineage (GTDB taxonomy): Bacteria > Actinomycetota > Actinomycetes > Actinomycetales > Dermatophilaceae > Knoellia > Knoellia subterranea. The sequence continues at coordinate 657,506 of NZ_AVPK01000001.1, forward strand.
ACGTGCTCGAGAGCGAGGAAGCCAGCCGTGGGAGGCAGATCGTGGGTCGTCACCGACGAAAGGCAGAGCTCGCGATAGTTCTCCGGCGGCGTGGGCTGGTCGTCGGTGTTCTCGAACCACATGATGCTGGTGCCGAGGACGCCGCGCTCCAACAGGTAGTCGCGCGCGATGGCCGGGACGACCCCGAGGTCCTCGCCGATGACGACAGCGCCCGCGCGCTGGGCCTCCAGACAGAGGATGCCGATGAGGGCCTCGTGGTCGTAGGTGACGTAGGTGCCGTCGGCGGGTGTCAAACCCTCACCCTCCGGGATCCACCACAACCGGAAGAGGCCGATGACGTGGTCGACCCGGACGCCGCCGGAATCGCGCAGCACCGTGCGGACCATGTCGCGGAAGGGCGCGTAGCCGAGTTCGGCAAGACGCTCCGGGTGCCACGGAGGCTGCGACCAGTTCTGCCCGAGCTGGTTGAACTGGTCCGGAGGCGCGCCGACCGTGACGCCCTTGGCCAGCGCGTCCGCCAGTCCCCACGAGTCAGCGCCCTCGGGGTGCACGCCCACGGCGAGGTCGTGCACGATCCCCAGGGACATGCCGGCGCTCTTGGCCTCGCGCTGCACCTCGCCGAGCTGACGGTCGAGCAGCCACTGCAACCACATGTGGAAGTTCACGAGATCCTCTTGCGACGCGGCGAATTCGGCCACCGCCGGGCTCGAGGGATCGTGGTACTCGCTCGGCCACTCCGTCCACGGCAGTCCGTGACGCTCCGCCAGCGCACACCACGTCGCGAAGGTCGCGAGACCCTCCCCCTCGAGTTCGCGGTAGCGGTCGAAGTCACGCGCCCGCCGCCCGTCGAGTCCGACGGCGTGGATCAGGCCCAGGGCCTCACGCTTCGCGGCCCACGCCGCGTCACGGTCGATCGTGTCGGCCGCGTTGAGGGCACGCGCGGTCGCAGCGAGCTCCTCGATCTTGCTCCGCGCGGGGGCACCCAGCTGCACGAGCTCGGGGATGCCCTCGATCCGCAGGTAGATCGGGTTGACGAAGCGGCGGGTCGTCGGGAGGTAGGGCGACTCCTCCATGGGCGCCACGGGCTCCGCGGCGTGCAAGGGATTGATGAGGACGAACTCCGCGCCGACGTCGCCGGCCGCCCACGACGCGAGGTCGGCGAGGTCCCCGAGATCGCCGATGCCCCACGAGGTCGCCGAACGCGCCTGGTAGATCTGCGTCATGAGTCCGGTCGCGCCCCCGTGCCGGAGCACCTCGGGGAGCTCGAGCCGACCTGGCGTGACGACGAGGGTCGACACGGCGGTGCCCTCGGTCACCGCCGGCTGGTCGAGGTGAGCCACGATGCGGTGCCACCCGAGCGGGAGATCGCCGGGCAGTTCGAAGGTGGCCTCGCCGATCAGCCGACCGTCGATCTCGCGCGGATGGACCCACCGATCGACCTGCTGCACCTCGCGCGAGGACCCGTCCTCGAGCTCGACCGTGAGGGTGATCGCTCCCCCATCGGGCACGTGGGCGTGGACCCACGGAGTCCAGCCCTCACGGCATACAACGGTGGCAGGAAGGGTGCGCCGCCACGGACGGTTCTCTGCGTCGGCAAGGGAAGCCGCCACGGCCTCCTCACTGCTCGCGTCGACGCCGAGCGCGGCCAGGACGGTCCGCAGGGAGGCGTCACCGATGACGGTGTGGGTGCCCTTCCAGTCGTGAAAGTCGGTGGCCACTCCGTGCGCGCGGGCAAGGGCGACGAGGGTGTCGGAAGGCGCGACCGGGGTCATGCCCCCATACTGCCCGAATCACCCGCCTCTCCTTTTACGGGTTACCCGCTAAAGGGGTCCGGAGCGAGGGAACTGTTCCCTTGTTCCGGACCCCCTTGTCTTGCTCAGGCGGTCGGGTATGCCGGCCGCTCACCTCACGGGCTCGGCGTCACCTCGTGCGGGGTGGCGGGGAGCTTCTCGACGCGCGGGTCACCGGCGTCGGCGAAGTAGTCACCCTTGATCGTCTCGTCGGTGCCGTTGGACACCTTCATCGCGTTGAGCGCGACGCTGATGATCGCGGCGACGACAAGGTTGATGACGAACGCCGTCAGGGCGATGTAGCCCATCTGCGCGATGCCGGGGATGTTCGCGAGCGAGCCGCCGAAGTGGCTACCGGTGACCGGGTTGACGACGTTGTAGGCCTGCCACGTGCCGTAGACCATGCCGACAGCCCAGCCAACGAGCAGACCCCAGCGGTGGAACCACTTGGTGTAGAGGCCGAACACGATCGCCGGGAACGTCTGGAGGATCCAGATGCCACCGAGGAGCTGGAAGTTGATCGCGTTCTGCTTGTCGAGCAGGAGGACGAAGACGAGCGCGAACGCCTTGACGACGAGCGAGACGAGCTTGGAGACCTTGGCCTCCTGGGCCGGGCTCGCATTCGGGGCGATCCACTCCTTGTAGATGTTGCGCGTGAACGTGTTCGCCGCCGCGATCGACATGATCGCCGCGGGGACGAGGGCGCCGATGGCGATGGCCGCGAACGCGATGCCCGCGAACCAGTCGGGGAACATGTCCTCGAACAGCTGCGGGATGACGAGCTGCGCGTTGGGCTTGCCGTCGAGGCCGACGGGCTTGGTGCCCGCGGCGATCGCGACCCAGCCCAGGAGGGCGAGCAGGCCGAGGACGAACGAGTATGCCGGCAGGATCGAGGCGTTGCGCCGGATCGTGTTGCGGCTGCTCGCGGACAAGGTCGCCGTGATCGAGTGCGGGTACATGAAGAGCGCGAGCGCCGAACCGAGGCCGAGCGTCGCGTAGGCCCACATCTGGGTGCTGCCCGGGACGAACGCTCCCGTCGGCTTGCCGGTCGCCTCGTTGACCGTCGTCATCTTCTCCTGAGCGGCACCGAAGATGCTGTCCCAGCCGCCGACCTTCGAGGGCAGGTAGATGATCGCGACGATGATCACGAGGTAGATGAGCGTGTCCTTGACGAACGCGATGACCGCGGGGGCGCGCAGGCCGCTGCTGTAGGTGTAGGCCGCGAGCAGCGCGAACGCGATGAAGAGCGGCGCGTCCTTGGCGACCCAGTTGCTGCCGCCGCCGAGACCGACGACCTCGAGAACGGCCTGGATGCCGACGAGCTGCAGCGCGATGTAGGGCATCGTCGCGAGGAACCCGGTGATGGCCACGGCGAGGGAGAGCTCACGGCTGCCGTAGCGACCGCGCACGAAGTCCGCCGGAGTGACATAGCCGTGCCGGTGGCTGACCGACCACAACCGCGCCATGAACACGAAGATGATCGGGTAGAGCACGATCGTGTACGGCACGGCGAAGAAGCCGGCGACGGCGCCCGTTGCGAACATCGCCGCCGGGACGGCGACGAACGTGTATGCCGTGTAGAGGTCGCCTCCCAGGAGGAACCACGTCACCCAGGTGCCGAACGAACGACCACCGAGGCCCCACTCGTCGAGGGACTCCATGCTGCTGGGTCGGCGCCAGCGCGTGGCCATGAAGCCCATGATGGTGACGACGCCGAAAAGAAGGACGAGGACGACGAGCGCCGTCCAGTTGATGCCGCTCATCGGGCGCCTCCCTCGGCGTCGAAGGGGTTGCCGTCGTGGAGGTCGGTGTCCGTGGAGTCACCGATGGAGGGGCCGCGGGCATCCGTCATCGGACGGTGCGGGCGGGCCTTGAGCACGAGCCGGTAGGCCGTGTACGTCATCGCCGAGCACAGGAACACCCAGAGGAACTGGTACCAGATGAAGAAGGGGAAGCCCCACAGCTTCGGCTCGACCTTGGCGTAGGAGCTGACCCACATCAGGGCGATGATCGGAATGGCGAGCAGCACCCCGGCTGCGGCGACCAGCCCCTTGTTCGCCGGTGGGACCGTGTCGTGGTCCACGACCTCGGGTTCGTCCACGAGAACACCTCTCTTGTCTTGACGCCGCGCGCGGCATTGCGCACAGCGAGTCGAGACCTTAGAGGGCTGTGTGGCGTGCGCCACTCCGACGCAGCGTGGATCGGTCAGCGGTAACTCCTTTGCGCCGAGCGGCACGAGTCGGCGACCCTTGGGCCATGGGCATACCTGAGGGCTTCGATTGGTCCGAGCGCAAGGACGGCAGCGTCGTCATCACGCACCACGGCGCGGTGGCAACGGTGTTGCGCGGGCGCCGGGCCGCGGACTTCGTCGAGGACGTGGAGGCGGGTGACGACCAGGAGCTCATGGCCCGGGTCACCGGCAACTACAAGCACGGCAACGAGCGCACAGCCAAAAACCACCCCCGCAACCGCCGCTGAAACTCGACTTGCCTTCCCGGTCCTTGGAAAGGCGTCACCGGTGACGCCTTGGCAAGGACCGTGTTGCCAGCGCGTTGGTGCCTGTCCTGGCTACGCGGTCTGCAACGGCGCGATCGCGGCGACCTGATCGCGCAGCGCGCGCCGCTCCAGCCGGAGCTCGTAGTTCGACTGCAGGTTCATCCAGAACTCCTCCGATGTCCCGAAGTAGCGGGCCAGACGGATGGCAGTGTCCGCGGTGATGCCGCGCTTGCCGTGCACGATCTCGTTGATCCGCCGCGGCGGCACCCCGATCGACACCGCGAGCTTGTTCTGCGTGATCCCGAAGCCCTCGATGAAGTCCTCCATCAGGATCTCTCCCGGGTGGATCGGCTCGATCTGGTCGGCCTCAGTGGTAGTCGACAAGTTCGACATCTTCCGCACCTCCATCTCTCCAGACGAAGCAGATGCGCCACTGCGCGTTGACTCGAATGCTGTGCTGACCGCGACGGTCACCGACGAGCCGCTCCAGACGGTTTCCCGGTGGGATCCGGAGGTCCTCGACGTCCTTCGCCGCATGGAGAACTTCCAGCTTCCGCAGGGGTGGCCCGCTGTACGGTCCGGTCGACGCGCTTGACGTACTGCTCGTGCCAGATGCGCTCGGTGTCCTTGCTCCCGAACGATCGGATCACGCGATCAGAATATAACGCTCGGCGTCAATAACGCTAGACGTTAAACCGGAACTCCACCGCATTCCGGCACATACCAACCTCTTCTCACGACTGTCCACGGGCAGCGCACCACTGGAGTCCGCCCGGGCTGATCCAGCGTGGTGTTGTTCTTGCGTAGGTATCGAAGTCACTGCCGAACCGATCCCGGAGCAGCGCTTCCTCCACGGGGATCTGCAGTCGGTCGATGGCTGCGACGAACAGCATTGCGGCGAGCAATGCCATGGGCGACCGGCGCAGCAACGCATGAGAGATCAGAATGCCGGCCATCCCCACATACATCGGATTGCGAGTGACCCGGTTTGGCCCGGACGTGACGAGGGAAGCAGCGCCGACTTCGACTGGATTGACCGTCGTCCGCTGCCTGCGGAACTCAGCAATCGCCCCCGTGATGCTCCACACCGACCCTGCCAGGAAGATCCCCGCCAGCACGCTTGACGCCTTCGTCACTGGACGCCCTCTTCCCGACAGGCGTTGGATCGCGAGCACGGCGGCGGCCAAAGGGACCGGCGGCAAGGGCAAGCGCGACGCAAGCCTGTTCGGTGATGCATCGATCATCACCATCCCCCTTGTCTGTTCTCGTTGGCGCTCTCCTGCGTCGTCATGAGGCGACCTTCCGTGTGCGCGAGGCACGGAGGCCATTGAGGATGACAATGACCTCGGCGATCTCGTGGACGAGGACGACCGCCGCGAGTCCGAGAACACCGAAGAGCGCCAGCGGCAGCAATACCGCGATGATGAGCAACGACAGGAGGATGTTCTGGTTGATGATTCGTCGTCCCCGTAGTGCGTGATCGAACGCGCGGGGAATGAGGCGAAGATCATGGCCTGTGAAGGCAACATCGGCAGACTCGATCGCGGCATCCGATCCGGTCGCGCCCATCGCGATACCGATGTCGGAGGCGGCCAGCGCCGGGGCGTCGTTGATGCCGTCGCCGATCATCGCGACCGAGCCGTTCCTGGTCAGCTCCGCGATCGCGGCAGCCTTGTCCTCGGGGCGCAGCTCGGCGCGCACATCCTCGATACCGGCCTGTTTTGCCAGCGCCCTTGCGGTGCGGGCGTTGTCTCCGGTGAGCATGGTCACCTCGAAGCCTTGGGCAGCGAGGGTGCTCACGACTTCGGGGACCTCGGGGCGCAGCTCGTCACGCACGCCGATCGCGGCGACCGCCTTCCCCTCGCGGTGCACGACCACGACGGTCATGCCCTGCTCCTCTAGGCTCGCGACCTGGTCGCCGAACTGACCGGCGTCGAGCCAGCGGGGGTTGCCGACAGTGATCCGCGCCCCGTCCAGAGTCCCTTCGATGCCGTGCCCGGCCTGCTCGGTCACGCCGCCGGCTGCGGGGGCACCGGGGGCGGCGGCGGTGATCGCGGCAGCCAGGGGGTGGGTGCTGTGCTGCTCCAGCGCAGCTGCCCAGGCAAGTGCCTGGGCTTCCGCGACGCCGTCGACGGTGAGGACCGCGGTAACGGCGGGCTCGTTGCGGGTGAGGGTGCCGGTCTTGTCGACGGCGACGTGGCGGATCGTACCGAACCGCTCGAACACCGCGCCGGACTTGATGATCACGCCGAACTTGCTCGCCGAACCGATCGCCGCGACCACGGTGAGCGGCACCGATATCGCCAGCGCGCACGGAGAGGCCGCCACAAGCACGACGAGGGCTCGCGTGATCCACAGCTCCGGGTCGCCGAGCAGCGATCCGACCAGGGCGACCAGAGCTGCGAGGACCAGCACGCCGGGGACGAGAGGGCGGGCGATGCGCTCCGCGAGGCGGGCGCGTTCGCCCTTCTCCGCCTGCGCCTGCTCGACGAGCTCGACGATCGTCGTCAGCGAGTTGTCCGTACCTGCCGCGGTCGTCTCGACCTCCAGGACCCCGGCGGTGTTGATCGCCCCGGCCGACACTGCGTCTCCGGGCTCGACCTCGACCGGGATCGACTCACCGGTGATCGCGGAGGTGTCGAGGCTTGAGCGCCCGGACCGGACGATCCCGTCTGTCGCGATCCGCTCGCCGGGGCGCACGAGCATGATCTGGCCGATAGCGAGATCCTTCGCCGCGATCTCGACAGAGGCACCATCGCGTCGGACAGTCGCGGTGTCGGGAACGAGCTTGAGCAGCGCCCGCAGCCCGCCGCGGGCGCGGTCCATGGCCTTGTCCTCCAGCGCCTCGGCGATCGAGTAGAGGAAGGCCAGCGCGGCGGCCTCCTCGACGTAGCCGAGGATGATCGCGCCGACGGCGCTGATCGTCATCAGCAAGCCGATGCCGAGTTTGCGCTTGGTGACAAGGTTCCGGATCGCGCCGGGCACGAACGTCGACGCGCCCAGCAGCAGGCCGGCCCAGAACAGCACCAGCGCCGAGATCTCGAGGCCGGACCAATCGAAGATCAGACCGGCCAGGAACGCGACACCGGAGAAGACCGGCACCATGATCCCGCGGTCCCCCCACCAGGGCCGACCCGCTTCATCGATCTCCTCGCCCGCCGTGCTGGCCGGCTCGTGCTCGCAGGCACACGCCGCGCTCACGCGTCAGCCCCCGCACCGCAGCAGCCAGGGACCATGCATGTCGAGTCCACGCAAGGCGCGTGCTCATCGACAGCCAACGTCACATCAACCAGTGCGACGAGCGCAGCGGCGAGGTGAGGATCAGCGATCTCATAGCGGGTCTGGCGGCCCTCAGGTTCAGCGACCACAATGCCGCAGTCACGGAGGCAGGTCAGGTGGTTCGACACATTCGAGCGCGTCAGCTCCAGCTCACGCGAGAGCACGGCCGGGTAGCTTGGGCCGCTGAGGAGAGTCATCAGGATCCGGGACCGCGTCGGGTCCGCCATCGACCGACCGAGCCGGTTCATGACGTCAAGACGTGAAGCAATAGTCAGCATGCACTGAACTATACAGTAAGTACTGACCAGTCTTCGACGTGGCGGCCCTCCGCATCAGACCGTAACAACAGCACACCCGACTCGCTACGTGGGCGTGCAGAGGTTAAAGCGCAAAACGAAACTCCACGACGTCGCCATCGGCCATGACGTAGTCCTTGCCCTCGAGGCGCGCCTTGCCTGCAGCCTTCACCGCAGCCATCGAGCCCTGCTCGTCGAGGTCCGTGAACGACACGACCTCGGCCTTGATGAAGCCCTTCTCGAAGTCGGTGTGGATGACACCGGCCGCCTGCGGAGCGGTCCACCCCTGGCGGATCGTCCACGCACGCGACTCCTTCGGGCCGGCCGTCAGGTACGTCTGCAGACCGAGCGTGTGGAAGCCGGTGCGCGCCAGCTGGTTCAGCCCGGACTCGGTCGCCCCGAACCCCTCGAGCATCTCCTGTGCGTCCTCCGGAGACATCTCCATGAGGTCCATCTCGAGCTTGGCGTTCAGGAAGACAGCATCAGCGGGCGCGACGAGCGAACGCAGCGACGCGTGCAGGTCGGCATCCGCGAGCTGGTCCTCGTCGAGGTTGAACACGTAGATGAACGGCTTGGTCGTCAGCAGACCCAGGTCACGCGCCATGGCGAGGTCGACACCGGCAGCCGACCCACCGGCATACAGGGTCGTTCCGGCCTCCAACACCTTCTGGGCCGCCAGCGCGTTGTCGAGCAACGGCTTGGACTCCTTCTTGATCCGCGACTCCTTCTCGAGGCGGGCGACCGCCTTCTCGAGGGTCTGGAGGTCGGCGAGGATCAGCTCGGTGTGGATCGTCTCGATGTCACTCTGGGGCGACACCTTGCCGTCGACGTGGACGACGTCGCCGTCCTCGAACGCGCGCACCACCTGGCAGATCGCGTCCGCCTCGCGGATGTTGGCGAGGAACTTGTTACCCAGGCCCTCACCCTCGGACGCGCCGCGCACGATGCCGGCGATGTCGACGAAGGACACCGTCGCGGGCAGGATGCGCTCCGAGCCGAAGATCTCGGCGAGCCGCGTGAGTCGCGCGTCCGGCAGCGGGACGACGCCGACGTTGGGCTCGATCGTCGCGAACGGGTAGTTCGCGGCAAGGACGTTGTTCTTGGTCAGGGCGTTGAACATCGTCGACTTGCCGACGTTGGGGAGCCCGACGATTCCGATGGTGAGTGCCACGGGAACAGGAGTCTACTGGCGTGCGGACCGTGCCCGTGCCATCCGTCGGACGACCCAGACGCCCAGGGCCCCCACCGCGAGCCCCACCACGGTCGACACCGCATAGATGCCAGCGGCTCCCCCGTCGCCCTGACCGAGCGCGTAGAGCAGCGCCGCGAGGCTGACGAAGACCCACACCACCACGAAGGCCACGACGAGCAGCCCCAACAGCAGACCGAAGAACTTCCCGGCGCTCACGCGAGACTCCCCGGCTTCTCGCTGTTCTCCAAATACATCGGGTATGCCGTTCGCTCGCCTTCCAGGACCTGCTGCAGCATTCGCGCGGTGTAGGGCGCGACGTGGTCGGGGATGTCCGCGGGTGCCACCCAGTGGACGGCCTTGAGCTCCCGCTTGAGGAGGGTGAGGTCGTCGGTGAATGTGGCGGGAACGGCGCCGAGGTCGAAGAGGAAGAGGACCGCGTCGTCCCAACCGCGCCACGGAGGCAACCAGTTGACGGTGACGAGTCCCTCGACGTTGACAGTGGCGCTGAGCTCCTCGCTGATCTCGCGCACGACGCAGGCAGCCGGCGACTCCTTGGGGTCCACCACTCCCCCGGGCAGGTCCCATTCCGACTTGTAGGTCAGCTCGCACAACAGGATCTCGCCACGCTCGTTGCGGAGCAGGCCCTGGGCGATGTTGCGCTTGCGCGGCAGCTTCGCGTTGAGGATGTGGATGAACGAGCGCCGTCCAGCCTCCGTCGACATGTCGGGGCGTGAGCGATCGGCCATGCGGCGAGCCTACCTACCGGTCGTTGTCGGACCCGGCTGGCACGGTGTGACACATGAATCCGTGGATCGCGTTGGTGGGCGGCATCGTCATCGGTGCGCTGACGGCATACCTGCTTCTCAGGCAGGCGTATGCCGTCCGCGCGGCTTCCGCTGTCACCGAACGCGACCTGCTGCGTGAGCGAGTCGTCGACCTCGAGGCCTCGCTGGCGGAGGACCTGGAGACGGCCTCACTGCTGGCGCCGCTGCGTGACGCTCTGGGTCGGGTCGAGCGTCAGGTCGGCGTGCTGGAGCGCGACCGGGTGCAGCAGTTCGGGGCGATTCGTGCCGTCATGGGGCGCGTCGAGTCGGAGGCGCAGGAGCTCGGCCGCCAGACGCAGTCCCTGGCCGGATCACTGCGTTCGTCGTCGGTGCGCGGATCGTGGGGCGAGGTGCAGCTCCGCCGCGTCCTCGAGGCCTCGGGCATGCTCGCCCGCTGCGACTTCGATGAGCAGGTGCGGGCGCGGAGTCGGCACGACCGTGAGGTGCGGCCCGACGTAGTCGTGCGCCTGCCCGGCGACCGAGTCCTCGTCGTCGACGCAAAGGCCCCGATGGCGGCCTTCCTCGATGCCCAGACCGACGGTCTGGGCGAGGACGAACGTGCCGAACTTCTGGGCGACCATGCGCGCGCCCTCCGGCAGCACGTCCACGCGCTGTCGGCCAAGGACTACTGGTCGGCGTTCGACGCGACGCCGGAGATGGTCGTCTGCTTCGTGCCGAGCGACGCGATGCTCGCGGCTGCACTGGCCGCGGATCCGGGGCTGCACGAGCGAGCCATGGCGTCGCGGGTCGTGCTCGTCGGGCCCGGCGCGCTGTTGGCACTGCTGCGGACTGTCGCGTTCGGGTGGCAGCAGGACTCGCTCTCGACGAGTGCCCGAGAACTGCTCGCGCTCGGCCAGGAGCTCTATCGCCGGCTCGCGACGCTCGGCACGCACACGGCCAAGATGGGCCGCTCGTTGCACGCATCGGTCGAGGCCTACAACCAGTTCGTCGGGGCGCTCGAGTCGCGTGTGCTCGTGACCGCTCGCCGGATGCATGATCTCGACCTCGTGTCGGACGACCTGCCCGAGCTCGGTCCGCTGGAGACCGGGCCGCGCGTCCTCACGGCCCTCGAGCTCATCGAGGCAGTCACCGACGAGGACGCCCGTCCGGAGCTGCTCCCCGACGTGCCACGCCGGCTCGAGGACCGAACGCGTCGCGCGGCCGACGACGCCGGCTGACGCCGAGCAACGTCTTGCCCTCTTGGGACACACTCGCCGGCGCTCGCGTGTCCCAAGAGGGCAAGAAGTCGGTGCGTGTGAGTGGCTGGCTAGCCGATCACTGCGCGTACTGCGGGTCGGTCGGCTCGACCCACTGCACGAGCTGGTAGGTGACGCCGTTGGGGTCTGCCATCTGGAAGTAGCGCTCACCCCACGGCTCGGTCTCGATCGGCGTGACGATCTCGACGCCGGCCTCCTGCAGGCGGGCGTAGTCGGCGTCGATGTCCTCGACGGTGAAGACGACGAGCAGCCCGTCGGCCTTTCCCGCCGCAGACGCCGGCTTGAAGGTCGGCAAGCCCGTGGCCAGGTAGATGAGGTTCATGCCCGCCTCGGGGTGCGCGAGGGAGGCGAACCCGTCTGCGGCCATCTCCTCGGTGAATCCGAGGAACTGCCTTGCCCACGATGCCGAGGCCTCGACGTCCGGGACATTGAGCGAGATGGCGGTGCTGGTGATCTGCATGGGGCCTCCTGCTGACTGGGTGGGGGTGTGGGTGGACTGGCTCACTGACAAGCGGACTCCTGTGATCGTGGGCGGTTCTTACATTGTACATCGTACGGTGTACTACGTACAACAAGCCTGTGCCAGACTCATTCCCATGGCACCCGAGAGCACCACCGCGACCGGATCCGGTGAACCCAGCCGGACGCTCGCCCTCCTCTGGGGCGACCCCTCTGCGGCTCCGCGCCGCAAGGGCCCCGGGCGCTCGGTCACTGTCGAGCAGGTCGTCGATGCCGCGATCGCGTTGGCCGACGATCAGGGACTCGGCGCGGTGACGATGCGCGCCGTCGCCGAACGCGTCGGGGTCTCGGCGATGTCGGTCTACACGTACGTCCCGGGCAAGGCCGAGCTGCTCGACCTCATGGTCGACGCCCTCTATCTCCGGATGGAGCGCCCTGCTTGGCGCCGGTCGCTGTGGCGCACCCGCCTCACCAAGGTCGCCGAGGCCAACCGTCAGCTCCTCACCGAGCACCCCTGGCTCACCGAGGTCGCAGCACTGAGCCGCCCTCCACTGGGCCCCGGCGTCATGGCGAAGTACGAGCACGAGCTGGCCGCTTTCGACGACACCGGACTGTCCGACCTCGACATCGACGCCGCCCTCACCTACCTCCTCGGGTTCGTGCAGTCGCACGCCCGGTCGGCCCATGACGCAGCCCGGGCCACCACCGACACGGCGATGAGCGACGCCCAGTGGTGGGAGGCCAACCAACCCATCCTCGCGCGGGCCTTCGACCCAGAAGCCTACCCGCGCAGCGTGCGGGTTGGCTCAGCTTCCGGCGAAGCGCAGGGCAGCGCGTGGAGCGACGAACGGGCCTGGCGCTTCGGCCTGGCCCGCACCCTCGACGGCCTCGCCGCCCTCATCGACGGCGACTGAGGCCGGCACGCCCATCCGAGGTGGGGCGGTACGACGACGGTGAGCGGACGGCATACCGGCTCGTCAGGAAATTTTCCGACGACCAGATGGTTGAACTTTCCATGAAGGTGGACGTCTGGTCTGACATTGCCTGCCCGTGGTGCTACATCGGCAAGCGCCGCTTCGAGGGTGCCCTCGCACAGTTCCCCCACCGGGAGTCCGTGGAGGTGACGTGGCACAGCTACCAGCTCGACCCGTCGCTGCCCGAGCACTACGACGGGACCGAGCTCGACTACCTCGAGACCCGCAAGGGCATGCCGCGCGAGCGCGTGCAGCAGATGTTCGACCACGTCACCGAGGTGGCGGCCGGCGAGGGACTGGCCTACGACTTCGGCTCGGTCGTCGTCGCCAACAGCCAGCGCGGGCACGAACTCATCCACTTCGCGGCCGGCAGGGGGCGACAGGACGAGGCCAAGGAGGCACTCCTGTCAGCGCACTTCGAGCACGGTGAGGACATCGGCGAGGTCGAGACCCTCGTCCGCGTCGGGGAGTCCATCGGACTCCAGGGCGACGAGATCCGCTCCGCTCTCGACGCCGGCACGTACACCCAGGCCGTCCGCGACGACATCGCGGACGCTCGCCGTTACGGCATCTCGGGCGTGCCGTTCTTCGTCATCGACGAGAAGTACGGCGTGAGCGGTGCGCAGCCCTCGGAGGTGTTCGGTCAGGTGCTCGACCAGGCCTGGCGCGAGTCCAACCCGTTGACGATGGTCGGCAGCCCCAGCGCACAGGGCGGGGACGACGTGGCGTGCGGACCGGACGGCTGCGCCATTTGACGCAGCCCTCGTGGGTGCGCCGACCACGTGCGGCGAGCGGACGGCATACCGGAATCCCGCGAACGGGACCGGCGGATCAGTGGAGCGAGCCGGCCTCGGCGAACGCGCCGTCGTGGCGCATCTTGTCGGACATCCCAGCGGCCTTGAGGTCCCGACGGATCTCGTTGGGCAGCGAGAACATCAGCGACTCCTCGGCCGCGACGACGGGCTTGACGTCCTCGAACCCGTGCTCCGCGAGGTAGTCCAGCACCCCACGCACGAGGATCTCCGGCACGGACGCACCCGACGTGACACCCACCGTCGCGACGCCGTCGAGCCACGACTCGTCGATCTCCTCGGCATAGTCGACGAGGTGACCGGCCTTCGACCCGTGCTCGAGCGCGACCTCGACGAGGCGCACCGAGTTCGAGGAGTTGCGCGAGCCGACGACGATCATGAGGTCGCACTCGGGAGCCATGTGCTTGACCGCGAGCTGGCGGTTCTGCGTGGCGTAGCAGATGTCGTCACTCGGCGGATCCTGCAGCGACGGGAACTTCTCGCGCAGGCGACGCACCGTCTCCATCGTCTCGTCGACGGAGAGCGTCGTCTGGGAGAGCCACACGACCTTGTCGGGGTCGCGGACCTCGACGTTGGCGACGTCATCGGGACCGTCGACGAGCGTGATGTGCTCGGGCGCCTCACCGGACGTGCCCACGACCTCTTCGTGACCCTCGTGGCCGATGAGGAGGATGTCGTAATCGTCGCTCGCGAAGCGCACGGCCTCGCGGTGGACCTTGGTCACGAGCGGACAGGTCGCATCGATGGTCTTGAGACCGAGGGCCTTGGCCTCCTCGTGGACGACCGGGGCGACGCCGTGGGCGCTGAAGATCACGGTCGCGCCCTCGGGCACCTCGTCCGTCTCCTCGACGAAGATCGCGCCGCGCTTCTCGAGCGTCGTCACGACGTGCTTGTTGTGCACGATCTCCTTGCGCACATAGACCGGCGGGCCGTAGAGCTCGAGCGCCTTCTCGACCGTGACGACCGCCCGGTCGACGCCGGCGCAGTAGCCGCGGGGCGCGGCGAGGAGCACACGCTTGGTGGCCTGGTCAGTCATGGCGGTCATGTGCTCCATCGTACGGGCGCACCTTGGCGCTTCCTGAATGCCGTTCCTGTATGCCGTCCGCTCGCCTCCCGTTGCGTCCGCACCTTTGGGGTCAGAGCGACAGCCTCGCCGAGGATGTCGGCCGGGCAGTGTTGACTGGCCCGCATGACCCTTCCGGAGCGGGCTGCGGACACCACGGCCGAGTCGCCGTGGCCCGTGCGCCTGCTGTCGATGAAGATCGCGGACTACGTCGAGAAGATGTCCGTCGTTTGGGTCGAGGGGCAGGTCGTGCAGCTCAACCGCCGACCGGGAGCGCGGACGGCCTATCTCACGCTGCGCGATGCCGACGTCGACATGTCCCTGTCCGTGTCGATCCAGGTCAACGCCCTCGATGCGATGGCCGCCCCGGTGACCGAGGGTCTGCGAGTGGTCGTGCAGGTCAAGCCGTCCTTCTGGACCCAGCGCGGGACGCTGACGATGGACGGTCGCCAGATCCGGCCGGTGGGAGTGGGTGAACTGCTGGCCCGGATCGAGTACCTCAAGCGCAATCTCGCGAGCGAGGGCCTGTTCGACGCCGACCGCAAGAAGCCGCTGCCCTTCCTGCCGCGCCGGATCGGCCTCATCTGCGGACGTGCCTCCGCCGCGGAGAAGGACGTCGTCGAGAACACGCGCCGTCGCTGGCCGACCGCACAGTTCGAGATCCGCCAGGTGGCGGTGCAGGGAACGAGCGCCGTCACGGAGGTGAGTGAGGCACTCGCCGAGCTGGACGACATACCTGATGTTGATGTCATCGTCATCGCGCGCGGCGGTGGAGGCGTCGAGGACCTGCTTCCGTTCAGCAACGAGGCCCTGCTCCGCGCGGTGGCCGCGGCCCACACGCCGGTGGTGAGCGCCATCGGTCACGACGTCGACACTCCCCTGCTCGACCTCGTGGCCGATCACCGCGCGTCGACCCCGACGGACGCGGCGAAGGCGATCGTGCCGGACGCCGAGCGCGAGCACCAGATCGTCGAGGTCGCCCGGGCTCGCGCACGGCGGGCACTCGAGGGACGCCTCCACCACGAGCGTCGGCGCCTCGTCGAACTGCGCTCCCGTCCGGTGCTCGCCGACCCCGGGGCGTTCGTCCGCGTGCAGCGTGAAGTGGTCGGTGCGATGCGCGATCGGGCGCACCGCCGGATCGAGACCCTCGTGCACCGTCACCAGGACGGGGTGCGCCACCTGCGAGCGCAGGTGCGGACGCTGTCGCCGCAGTCGACGCTGGACCGCGGCTACGCGATCGTGCAGCGCGTCGACGGCACGGTCGTGCACGACCCGGACGACCTCGAGGTGGCCGAGTTGCTGCGGGTCACCGTGGCTCGCGGCGACTTCGGTGTCCGGACTCAGGGCTAGGGTGCTCGGCATGGCCAAGGACACCCCGCAGCCCGAGACCACCGCTGATGACGCAGCGTCACCGGAGACCGCTACCGATGACGCCAACGCCGACGTGGCCGAGATGAGCTACGAGGCGGCGCGCGACGAGCTGGTCGACATCGTGGCGCGGCTCGAGAACGGTCAGGTCGGGCTCGAGGACAGCATGGGCCTGTGGCAGCGCGGCGAGGCGCTGGCTGCGCACTGCGCGCAGTGGCTCGACGAGGCCGAGGCCAAGCTCAAGGACTGACCCCTCAGGTCTGGCAGACGCCCGCACATGACGCGGAAATCGTGGATCGTTCCGGTTGCAACCGGGACGATCCACGATTTCCGGGCAAGGTGGGCTCAGGTCAGGGCTTGACCGGGCCGAGGTGCTCGGCCACGAGAGCCATCTCCTCGAACGAGCCGGTGCCCGTGAGGAGCGTCGTCATCTCACCGGAGCCGGTGCGCCGGTCGAGCATGCTGTTCTGGACCTTGCCGCCGCGTTCGTACTTGATCCAGGTGACGTCACCGATCGTGACCTCACCGATCCGGCGGGCGCGGTTCGTCTGGGCCTCGACCCATCCACGGGTCGCGTCACGGGTCTGCTCCACCGCGACATAGGTACCCGCAGGCGACTGGTAGCCCGCGTGCCACGTCATGAGCTTGTCCGTGCTCCGGACATAGCGGGCACTCGTCGTGCGCCAGCCCTCGGGCAGGTCGATCGCCTCCGAGATGGGCCAGCCACTGTCCTCCGCCACCTGGACCGCAGTGCCATGCACGTCGACCACCGGACCGCCGAGGGTGTTGACCCGCGGCGTCATGAACCAGATGAGCGCCATGAGCGCACCGATGACGATGAGGGACCGCACCATGTTGGGCGTCGACCCCATCGAATAGCTGCTCTTGCGCGGGGTGGCCTGCGACGTGGTCGGCGCGGTGCCCTGCGATGCGGTGCTCTGCGACGCGTCGCTCGGCTCGTCGGTGGCGCTGGTCGGGGTGGTGCTCACCCCTCCATGGTCGCTGATGACCGTGCGAATCGCCGTATCGGGTCGGCGATAGAGTCGGGGCCGCAGGGGTCCGACCCCGATCCCGACTTCGCGCCACGCCCAGGAAGACAGGTTCCTCATGCCCGACGCCCCGTCCACGAACGTCCCCGACCGCAACCTCGCGCTCGAGCTCGTCCGGGTCACCGAGGCCGCCGCCATGGCCGGTGGCCGCTGGGTGGGGCGGGGTGACAAGAACCGGGCCGACGGCGCAGCGGTGGAAGCCATGCGCACGCTCCTGACGACCGTCGAGATGCGCGGCACCGTCGTCATCGGTGAGGGCGAGAAGGACAACGCCCCCATGCTCTTCAACGGCGAGCAGGTCGGCAGCGGCTCCGGCCCCGAGGTGGACGTCGCCGTGGACCCGATCGACGGGACCACCCTCACCGCCAAGGGCATGCCCAACGCGATCGCCGTCATGGCCGTGAGCGACCGCGGCTCGATGTATGACCCGAGCGCCGTCTTCTACATGGACAAGCTCGTCGCCGGCCCCGAGGTCGCCGACGTCGTCGACATCCGCCTCCCCGTCGCCGAGAACGTCCGCCGGATCGCCAAGGCCAAGAAGGAGAGCCCCGAGGACGTCACGGTCGTCATGCTCGACCGCCCACGCCACGAGAAGCTCGCCCAGGACGTTCGCGAGAGCGGCGCCCGGATCAAGCTCATCTCCGACGGCGACGTCGCCGGCGCCATCTCCGCTGCGCGTGAGACGACCGGCATCGACCTGCTGCTCGGTGTGGGCGGCACCCCCGAGGGCATCATCACCGCCTGCGCCATCAAGTGCCTCGGCGGCGTCATCCAGGGTCGCCTCTGGCCGCAGGACGACGACGAGCGCCAGAAGGCCATCGACGCCGGACACGACCTCGACCGCGTCCTCACCACCCACGACCTCGTCACCGGCGACAACTGCTTCTTCGTGGCGACCGGCATCACCGACGGCGAACTCCTCCAGGGCGTGCGCTACGGACGGGGCCGCGCGACGACGAACTCCATCGTCATGCGCAGCCGCTCCGGCACGGTCCGCGTCATCGAGAGCCACCACGTCCTCGACCGCATGGGCGAGCTCTACCTGGGACACCGCTGATGCAGCCAGTGCTCGTCGTCGGTGAAACGCTCGTCGACATCGTCCACACGCCCGACGGGCAGGTGAGCGAGCACGTCGGCGGCTCCCCCGCGAACGTCGCCATGGGAGTGGCCCGCCTCGGACACGACACCTCCCTGGCCACCACGCTCGGGGATGACGAGCACGGTCGACAGTGCCGCGAGCAGATCACCGACCACGGGGTCGTCATCGAGAACCTCGACGCGGGTTCACACGCGACGTCGACGGCTGCCGCGACGATCGACGACTCGGGCGCGGCCACCTACGACTTCGACCTGCACTGGAAACTCCACCCCGTCGCGGACCTCGGCGCCTTCGGACACGTCCACACGGGCTCGATCGCCGCGACGCTCACCCCCGGCGCGGAGGTCGTGGCGCAGACGCTCACCGAGGCACGGGCGCACGCGACGGTCTCCTACGACCCCAACGCCCGGCCGAGCATCATGGGCGAACCCGACACCGTCCGCCCGCAGATCGAGTCGCTCATCGCGTTGAGCGATGTTGTCAAGGCGAGCGAGGACGACACCGAATGGCTGTATGCCGGCCGCTCGCTTCCCGACGTCATGGCCGCCTGGGGTGCCCTGGGACCGAGCCTCGTCGTGGTCACCCGGGGCGGCGACGGTGTCGCCTACCGCGTCACTGCCACGGGTGAATTCGGAGAGGCCCCCACCCGCGCCGAGTCGGTGGCCGACACCGTCGGCGCCGGCGACTCCTTCATGGCCGGCCTGATCTCCGGCCTGCTCGATGCCGGCCTGCTCGGCGATGCCGACGCCCGTGACCGCCTCGCCGCGAGTTCGCTCGCCGACGTCGAGGGCGCCATCAGTCGAGCACTTGCCACGAGCGCGATCACGGTCGGGCACGCTGGGGCCTACGCACCAACCCGAGAGGAAATCGAGAAGGACCATGGCTGACTTCGCCTACGAGGACCTGCTGCCGATCGGCAGTGACGACACGGCATACCGGCTTCTCACCACCGAGGGAGTCGAGGTCGTCGAGGGACCCGGCGGACGCCAGTTCCTCCAGGTCGCGCCCGAGGCGCTGCGCCTGCTGAGCGAGACGGCGATGCACGACATCGCGCACTACCTGCGCCCGGCGCACCTCCAGCAGCTGCGCAACATCCTCGACGACGACGAGGCGAGCAACAACGACAAGTTCGTCGCGCTCGACCTCCTCAAGAACGCGAACATCGCCGCCGGCGGAGTCCTCCCCATGTGCCAGGACACCGGCACCGCCATCGTCATGGGCAAGCGCGGCCAGCACGTCCTCACCGAGGGCGTCGACGAGAAGGCCCTGTCCAAGGGCATCTACGACGCCTACACGACGCTCAACCTGCGCTACTCGCAGATGGCGCCCGTGACGACGTGGGAGGAGAAGAACACCGGCTCCAACCTGCCCGCGCAGATCGAGCTCTACGCCGACACCGCCGAGGGGCACGAGAGCACCTACAAGTTCCTCTTCATGGCCAAGGGTGGCGGCAGCGCCAACAAGTCGTTCCTCTTCCAGGAGACCAAGGCCGTGCTCAACGAGGCGGCGATGATGCGCTTCCTCGACGAGAAGCTGCGTGGCCTCGGCACGGCGGCCTGCCCGCCCTACCACCTCGCCATCGTCATCGGCGGCACGAGCGCCGAATTCGCCCTCAAGACAGCGAAATACGCGAGCGCCAAGTACCTCGACACCCTCCCCACCAGCGGTGACGCCGCCACCGGCCACGGCTTCCGCGACACCGAGCTCGAGGACCAGGTCCTCGGCCTGACGCGCGAGTTCGGCATCGGCGCCCAGTTCGGTGGCAAGTACTTCTGCCACGACGTCCGCGTCGTGCGCCTCCCCCGCCACGGCGCCTCGCTGCCGGTCGCGATCGCAGTCTCCTGCTCGGCCGACCGCCAGGTCCTCGCCAAGATCACGCCCGAAGGCGTCTTCATCGAGCAGCTCGAGACCGACCCGGCGCGCTTCCTGCCCGACACGACGCACGACGCGTTGGAGGCCCATGACGATGAGGCAACGGGTGCGGGCTCGACCGGTCAGGGTGCTGTGGTCGAGGTCGACCTCAACCGGCCCATGGACGAGATCCTCGCCGAGCTGACGGCCTACCCGGTCAAGACCCGCCTGTCCCTCACCGGCCCGCTCGTCGTCGCCCGCGACATCGCCCACGCAAAGATCAAGGAGCGCCTCGACGCCGGCGAGGAGATGCCCGACTACCTGCGCGACCACCCCGTCTACTACGCCGGTCCGGCAAAGACCCCTGAGGGTATGCCGTCCGGTTCCTTCGGTCCGACGACCGCCGGTCGCATGGACTCCTACGTCGAGCAGTTCCAGGCTGCCGGTGGCTCCAAGGTCATGCTCGCCAAGGGCAACCGCAGCAAGCAGGTCACCGACGCGTGCGCGTCTCACGGCGGCTTCTACCTCGGTTCGATCGGTGGACCGGCCGCGCGCCTGGCACAGGACTGCATCAAGAGTGTCGAAGTGCTCGAATACCCCGAGCTCGGCATGGAGGCGATCTGGAAGATCGAGGTCGAGGACTTCCCCGCCTTCATCGTCGTCGACGACAAGGGCAACGACTTCTTTGCCTCCGTCACCAAGCCGATGGCCATGACCATCCCGAAGAGACCAGGACTGCTGTGAGCGACAACGCAACTGCCACACCCGAATTCGACGACCTGCTGGAGGCCAACCGCGCCTTCGCGGACGACTTCACGCTGGGTGGCTTCGACGGTGTCGCGCACGCCGGCGTCGCCCTCGTCACCTGCATGGACTCGCGGATCGACCCGCTCGGCATGCTCGGCCTCAAGCCGGGTGACGCCAAGATCTTCCGCAATCCCGGAGGTCGCGTCACCGCAGCGGCGCTCGAGGCGCTCGTCCTCGGCGTCCACCTCCTCGGCGTCGAGCGCATCCTCGTCGTGCCGCACACCCGCTGCGCCATGACGAAGTACTCCGAGACGGAGCTGCGCGAGGTCATCGGCGAGAAGGCCGGGGCCGACGCCTCGTGGCAGGGGTTCCACGTCATCGCCGACCAGGACGCGGCCCTGAAGGCAGATGTCATGGCAGTGCGGTCACACCCCCTCATCCCCGACACGATCGCCGTTGGCGGGTTCATGTACGACGTCGACTCCGGACTCCTCGACCGCCGCGCTTGAGGCGGGTTCGGGAAGTGACTCACGTCCGTAGCGCGACGCGCGCTCAGTCGCTCCGCCCAGCGGGATCGGGTGGTGCGCTTGTCGCGCTCAGTCGCTCCTTCGTCGCGAACGCACGACAAGCGCACCACCCGATCCCCAATACGGAATGACTGAGGTGAAGGCATGTCGGTGAGGGTCGTGGGGCTGAACGTGCATCCGGTGAAGAGCACGGCGATTCGACCGGTCGCCTCGGCTGCTGTCGAGCGGGCGGGGTTCGCCGGGGATCGGCGGTGGATGGTCGTCGACCAGCAGGGGACTCTTGTGTCGGCGCGGGAGTGCCACGCGCTGTTCCGGATCGAGGCGGACACACCTGAAACCGACGCGTCCGTGCCGGGTGGTTTGCGGTTGAGGGCTCCCGGGGTCGAGGACCTTCTCGTCGGCAATGCGGCCGGTGCGGAGGTGGCAGTGCGGCTGCAACGGCACCACCTGGTCGGAGGGCTGGTGTCGGCCGAGGCGGACGAGTGGATTCGCCATGCCGCAGGACGCTCGGACGTGCGGCTCGTGCGGTGCGTCGATCCCACGGCCCGGGCACTCAACCCGGCGTTCAGTCGGGAAGGGGACCACACGGCATACGCCGATGGTTATCCGGTGACGCTCGCGAGCCTGCGCTCGCTCGCCCGGCTCAACGACTGGATCGCCGAGGGCGCGGTCGAGCGCGGCGAGGAGCTGCCCGAGCCACTGCCGATCGAACGGTTTCGCCCCAACGTCGTCATCGACGGGGATCTCGAGGCGTTCGTCGAGGACACGTGGGGGACGGTCCGGCTCGGCGAGGTGACGTTCCGGGTCGCGAAGCCGGTCGACCGCTGCGTCATGACGACGATCGACGTCGAGTCGTTGACGACGGGCAAGGAACCTGTGAGAACCCTTGCGCGACACCGGCGTTGGGACGGCGCGACGTGGTTCGCGATCCAGCTCATCCCCGACGGGACGGGCGTCGTCAACGTCGGCGACGACGTCAAGCCCGCCTGACCGATCCACTTCTTGCGCTGGTGGGACATGCGCGCGTGTCCCACCCGCGCAATCAGTGGATCAGGTGGGGCGCAGGGCGTCCGCGATAGGGGTCGTCCCGTTGTTGAAGGCGATTGTGCGCCGCGCGAATCCGCGGTGTTCGATGACGTATGCCGCGACGCTCGCCACGTCGTCCCGGCTCACCCGCCAGCTCGTGACGCCTTCGCCGACTTCGAGGTGACCCGTTCCCGCGTCGTCCGTGAGGGTGCTCGGAGCGAGGATCGTCCAGACGAGGTCGGTCTCGCGGAGGTGGGCGTCGGCGTCTGACTTGGCCTGCGCGTACGTGAAGAACGAATTGTCCTCTGGCACACCGTGATCCGGCCCGGCACCGAAGTAGGACACCATGACGTAGCGCGGCACACCCGCTGCCAGGCAGGCCTCCATGGACCGGATCGCCGCGTCGCGGTCGACGGCGATCGTGCGCTCGGGGTTGCCTCCCCCAGCACCAGCGGACCACACGACGACGTCGGCTCCGGAGAGGGCATCGGCCATCTCGTCGACGGAGAGGTACTCGACGTCGAGAACGGCCGGATGGGCCCCGACGTCCTCGATGTCGGGGCCCTGCTCGGGGTCGCGCACCCACGAGGTCACGACGTGACCGTTGTCGGACAGGAGGCGGGCCAGGCGCAGAGCGATCTTGCCGTGCCCGCCGATGATCGTGACTGCCGCCATGCTCAGGAGGTGCGGACGCTGATGGTCACGTCGATGTTGCCGCGGGTGGCCTTGGAGTACGGGCACGCCTGGTGCGCGGCGTTGACGAGCTCGTGAGCCGTCGCCTCGTCCACCCCGGGGATGACGGCCTCGAGCGCCACCGCGAGCCCGACACCCGTGTCGGTGCGGCCGAGGGTGACGCTGGCCGTCACGGTGGACTCGCTGACATCGAGGCCCTCGTTGGCAGCAACGGAGATGAGGGCGTTGCCGAAACACGCGGAGTAGCCGGCCGCGAAGAGGGTCTCGGGATTCGCCTTGGGGTTGGACTTGCTCCCCGGCTTGCCGAGGACGAGGTCGATGACTCCGTCCTCACTCGTGACGTGTCCCTGACGCCCGCCCTTGGCCGTGGCAGCAGTGACGTAGAGGGGCGTGGTGATCGCTTCGTAGGGCATGGGAACACCCTGCCGCACGAACCCGGCCAGCACTAGGTTGGGTTCATGACGTTCGAGACCAGATTCCCCGACGGGTTCCTCTGGGGAGCCGCCACCGCGTCCTTCCAGATCGAGGGTTCGACCACTGCCGACGGTCGCGGGCCGTCCATCTGGGACACCTTCTGCGACATCGAGGGCAACGTCATCAACAAGGACACCGGCGACCCAGCCTGCGATCACTACCGGCGCATGCCGGAGGACGTCGCCCTCATGAAGGAGCTCGGGCTCGACGCCTATCGCTTCTCCGTCGCCTGGCCACGGGTCATCCCGACCGGGGTGGGGGCGGTCAACGCAGCGGGCCTCGACTTCTACAGCCGACTCGTGGATGAGTTGCTGGACAACGGAATTCGCCCCTTCGTGACGCTCTATCACTGGGACCTCCCCCAGACCCTGGACGACCGGGGCGGCTGGCTCAACCGCGAGATCAAGGACTGGTTCGCGGAGTACACCGGCGTCGTGGTGGACGCTCTCGGCGACCGCGTGAAGAACTGGACGACCCTCAACGAGCCGTGGTGCTCCTCGCTCCTCGGCTACTCCCTCGGCCACCATGCACCCGGCCACACCGACCCCGTCGAGGGGCTCATTGCCGCACACCACCTCATGCTCGCCCATGGCACCGCCGTCCCGATCATCCGCGAGAAGTGCCCCGACGCGCAGGTGTCGATCACGCTCAACCCCTCCCAGGTGTGGGGTCCGGACGAGCCGACCGACGACCCGACGGACACTCCGAACGACGCCGACGCCGACGCCATCCGTCGGGCCGACAACATCTACAACGGCATCTTCTTCGGCCCGCTCTTCCACGGCGCCTACCCGCAGAGCCTGCTGGACGACACCGCCCACCTCACCGACCACTCATGGATCCACGACGGCGACCTCGAGGTCATCAACGCGCCGCTCGACAACTTGGGCGTGAACAACTACTTCCCCACCCGCGTCCGCCATGTCGACGGTGCCGTGCAACCCCTCCCCGGCCTCGACGGCGTCGAGGACGTCGCCCCTCGCCCACCGCTCACCGACATGGGCTGGGAGATCTCACCGCAGGGCCACCACGACATCCTCATGCGCTCGGCGCAGGAGTGCGGCCTGCCCGTCTACATCACCGAGAACGGCTCTGCCTGGCCGGACGAGGTCGACACCGGCCCCGAAGGTGCGGCGGTCCACGACGGTGAGCGGACGGCATACCTGCATGGTCATCTGGACGCCGTCAGGCGAGCGATCGACGACGGCGCCGACATCCGCGGCTACTTCGCGTGGTCGCTCATGGACAACTTCGAGTGGGCGTTCGGCTACAGCAAGCGGTTCGGCATCGTCCACGTGGACTACGACACCCAGGTGCGCACGATCAAGGACTCCGGGCGGGAGTACGCCCGGATCATCGCGGCCCACCACGGAGAATGACTGGCCGGCTGAGTCGGTGAGGTCACGATTCGGAGGTCGCACCGCCGAAACAGTGGGTATGCCGTCCGCGGCTGGGTAGGGTCGGCGCCAGTCGGTGTGGGTCGACCACGCCAACCTCTCACCAAGGAGTACCCCGTGAGCACCTCACGCACCCGCCGCGCCGGCGCCTTTGCCGCCTTGGCCCTCGTCTCCACCCTCGCCCTGGCCGCTTGCGGTTCCAGCGACGACGGTGGCTCGGACGCCGGCGCCACCAACGCCAGCGGCATCACCACGCTCGAGTCCGGAAAGCTCAAGGTCTGCACGCACCTGTCCTACAAGCCCTTCCAGTTCAAGGAGGGCTCGGACGTCGTCGGGTTCGACGTCGACCTCATGGACCTCGTCGCGAAGAAGCTCGGCCTCGAGCAGGAGATCGTCGACATCGACTTCGCCCAGATCACGTCCGGCGCCGTCTTCGCGGCGAAGAAGTGTGACGCCGCTGCCGCCGGTACGACCATCACGGACGAGCGCAAGAAGGCCATCCTCTTCTCCGACCCGTACTTCGACGCCACCCAGGCGCTCATAGTCAAGAAGGGCTCCGGCATCACCGACCTGGCCGGCCTCAAGGGCAAGAAGCTGGGCGTCCAGACCGACACGACCGGTCAGTCGTACGCCGAGGAAAACAAGGGCGCCAACGGCTACGAGGTCGTCGTCTTCGACGACCTGTCGACCGAGATGGCGGGCGTCCTCGCCGGCCGTGTCGACGGTGCCGTCAACGACAACGGCGTCGTCTACGACTACGCCAAGGACAACCCGACGACCGAGGTCGTCAAGGAGTTCGACACGGGCGAGCAGTACGGCCTGATGTTCAAGCTCAACGACCCGAACGGCCAGAAGCTCGCCGACACCGCCAACGAGGTCATCAAGGCCGCGCAGACGGACGGCACCTACAACACGATCTACAAGAAGTGGTTCGGGGTCGACGCCCCCAAGTGACCCTTCCCTGACGTCGGGGGCGGCGGTACGGTTTCGACCGGCCGCCGCCCCTCGGCGTTGTGGCAGCCCGCCCCGTAGCCCGGAGGACCCATGAGCACCACTGCAACATCCGAGACGCCGGCCCCCGTGAAGAACAAGCTCTCACCGCGCCGGCGAGCACAACGCATTCGATGGATCCAGTACGCCGTCCTGGTGCTGGTTGTGCTCGCGCTGATCCTGACAGTGGACTGGAAGGCCGTTCACACCAGCTTCTTCAATGCCGAGGACATCAAGCTCACCTTCACGTCGGGTCTGGGCACCGCCGTGAAGAACACCTTGCTCTACACGGTCGGGGCCTTCGTCATCGGTTTGATCCTTGGCACGATCCTTGCCCTGATGCGACTGTCGTCGGTGGGGCCCTACCGCTGGATCGCGACCGCGTGGATCGAGTTCTTCCGCGGACTCCCCGCCCTTCTGGTCCTGCTGGTGTTCGGCACCCTCTCCATCCCCTTCCCGGGTCTGGTCATCCCCTTCGATCCCTACGGAACGGTCTGGCTCGGACTGGGCATCGTCGCGTCGGCCTACATGGCCGAGACCATTCGCGCCGGCATCCAAGCCGTCTCCAAGGGACAAGTGGAAGCCGCTCGGTCACTCGGCATGACGGCTGGTGCAGCCACCCGCAAGGTCGTGCTGCCCCAGGCGCTGCGAGTCGTCATTCCGCCGCTGACCAACGAGCTCATCCTGCTCATCAAGGACTCCTCGCTCGTCTTCATCCTCGGCATCTCTGCCGGCGGCTTCGAGCTCACGAAGTACGGACGTGACCTCGGCAACCAGACCGCGAGCCTCACGCCGCTCACCGTGGCCGGACTGTGCTACCTGTTCATCACCTTGCCGCTGTCCCTCCTCGTCCGCCGCATGGAAGCCCGTCAGAAGAAGGAGCGCTGACATGACGTCCACCCCTACTCGCACCGAGGCGCCGATCGTCGAGGTCACCGACCTGCACAAGTCGTTCGGCTCCAACCACGTCCTCCAGGGTCTCAACACGACCATCCAGCAGGGCGAGGTCGTCTGCGTCATCGGCCCGTCCGGATCCGGCAAGTCGACTTTCCTGCGCTGCATCAACCTCCTGGAGGAGCCGACGAGCGGCTCGATCAAGGTGGGCGGCGAGGAGGTGACCGACCCCGACTGCGACATCGACGCCATCCGCCGCAACATGGGCATGGTCTTCCAGCAGTTCAACCTCTTCCCCCACCTGTCGGTCCTGGAGAATTGCACCGTCGCGCAGACGACCGTCCTCAAGCGGAGCAAGGAGGAGGCCCGGGCCAAGGCCCGCGAGAACCTCGAGAAGGTCGGACTGTCCGAGAAGGCCGACGCCTACCCGGCGCAGCTCTCCGGTGGCCAGCAGCAGCGCGTGGCCATTGCCCGCGCCCTGTCGATGGACCCGCAGCTCATGCTCTTCGACGAGCCGACGTCAGCCCTGGACCCCGAGCTCGTCGGTGACGTGCTCTCGGTCATGCGACGGCTGGCCAGCGAGGGCATGACGATGTTCGTCGTCACCCACGAGATGGCCTTCGCCCGCGAGGTCGCCGACCGGGTGATCTTCCTGGACGGCGGCTACATCGTCGAGGAGGGCGACCCTCACCAGGTCATCGGCGCACCCCGCGAGGAGCGCACCAAGACCTTCCTGCAACGGGTCCTCGACCCGACGCACGTCGACCCGGGAGCCGAGGACGCGGCATACTCCAAGCGCCACGAAGGCGACGCGACGTCCGACAACGTCGTCAAGCCCCTGGACACGCACGGTCACTATGGCGGCGGTGCCGGCATCGGCTGACCGACCCAGCACTGCTGCACCCCATGAGGGGTGGGGACCTTCGGGGTCCGGAAGGAAAACAACCCTCCGGACCCCGAAGGTTCTCTCATGGGGAGCAAATATTGGGGCGGTGCGTCAGAGGGTGAGGCGGTCCTTGACGACGGTCACGAGGCGCTCGGCGACGGCCTGAGCGTGGTCGGCCGTCGCGGCCTCCACCATGACCCGCACGACCGGCTCGGTGCCGGACTTGCGCAGCAGCACGCGCCCGGAGCCGTCGAGCTCCTGCCCGGCCGCGGCAACCGCCTCCTGCACGCCCTCGTCGGTCTCGACCCGGGCCTTGTCGACGCCCTTGACGTTGATGAGGACCTGCGGCAGGCGCGTCATGACCGTCCCGAGCTCGGCGATGGTCTTGCCGGTGGCCTTCATCCGCGCGGCGAGCATCAGCCCGGTGAGGACTCCGTCGCCGGTCGTGCCGTGCTCGAGGAGGATGACGTGGCCGGACTGTTCGCCACCGAGAGTGTGCGACGACTTGCGCATCTCCTCGAGGACGTAGCGGTCACCGACGCCGGTCTGCTTGACGCTGATGCCCTCGCGCTCCATCGCCTGGATGAGGCCGAGGTTGCTCATGACCGTGGCGACGAGCGTGTTCTCGTGAAGGACGCCGCGTGCCTTCATGTCGACCGCGA
The DNA here is from genome assembly GCF_000768685.1 of Knoellia subterranea KCTC 19937. Taxonomy (GTDB): domain Bacteria; phylum Actinomycetota; class Actinomycetes; order Actinomycetales; family Dermatophilaceae; genus Knoellia; species Knoellia subterranea. The sequence goes on from NZ_AVPK01000001.1 coordinate 685,571, forward strand.
GGATCCCCATGATCTGGTCGCCGTCGATCTCGTTGCCCTCGGCGTCGACGGCGAGGCAGCGGTCGGCGTCACCGTCGTGAGCGATGCCGATGTCGCCGCCCTTCGCGACGACCGCGTCCTTGAGGTGACCGAGGTGCGTCGAGCCGTAACCGTCGTTGATGTTGAGGCCGTCGGGCTCGGTGCCGATCTCGATGACCTCGGCGCCGGCGAGGCGGAAGACCTCGGGAGAAACCGACGAGGCAGCACCGTGCGCGCCGTCGATGACGACGGTCAGGCCGTCGAGACGGTTGGGGATGGACTCGAGCAGGTGGGCGACGTAGCGCGCCTGACCGGCACGGTTCTGGTGGATGCGGCCCACCTGGGCACCCGTCGGGCGCTCCCACTCGCGCTCCAGCCCTGCCGCGATCTCGTCCTCGACGGCGTCGGGGAGCTTGTGCCCGCCGGCTGCGAAGAACTTGATGCCGTTGTCGGGCATGGCGTTGTGCGAGGCGGACAGCATGACGCCGAAGTGCGCGTCCATGTCGGCGGTCAGGAAGGCGACGGCCGGCGTGGGCAGGACCCCGACGTTGTGGACGTCGACGCCCGCGGACGCCAGACCGGCAACGACCGCAGCCGCGAGGAACTCCCCCGAGGCGCGCGGGTCGCGACCGACGACGGCCTTGGGCTTGCGGCCAGCAGCCCGCGCCTCTGCCCCGAGAACGTGCGCCGCCGATACCGCCAGCTGCATGGCGAGCTCGGCCGTGATGTCCACATTGGCGAGCCCGCGGACCCCGTCGGTGCCGAACAGTCGTGCCATGGGTGTGCCGTGCCTTTCGTGATGCGGTTGGGATCGGCGTCGGGCGTCCGAAGCAGGACGTCCCGAAATGGCCGACGAGACAACCTACCCCCGGACGCGCCGAAGGCGGCACCCCGTCGGGATGCCGCCTTCGGTCCAGTGCGCGCCACAGGGACGCGCAGCAGGATCAGCGCTTGCTGTACTGAGGCGCCTTGCGGGCCTTCTTGAGACCAGCCTTCTTGCGCTCCGGGACGCGGGCGTCGCGGGTGAGGAAGCCGGCCTTCTTGAGTGCGGGACGGTTCAGCTCCTCGTCGACTCCGTTGAGCGAGCGGGCGACACCGAGACGGACGGCGCCGGCCTGGCCGGAGGGGCCACCACCGTGGACGCGGACGAGCACGTCGTAGGCGCCGTCGAGCTCGAGCACCTTGAGGGGCTCGTTGACGATCTGCTGGTGGACCTTGTTCGGGAAGTAGGCCTCGAGGGTGCGGCCGTTGATCTTCCACTCGCCGGTGCCGGGGACGATGCGCACGCGGGCGATGGCCTGCTTGCGACGACCGGTGGCAGCGCCGGGGGCGGAGGCGGAGGGGCGACGGGCGGGCTCAGCCGCGACGTCCGCGGAGGACTCCGAGGTGTACTCGGTGATCTCCTGGTCGTCGGCGTCGGTGCCGAAGTCCTCTACGGGCTCGGTGATGTTCTCGGTCATTACTGGGCCACCTGGGTGATCTCGAAGGGCTTGGGCTGCTGGGCCGCGTGGGGGTGCTCGGAGCCGGCGTAGACCTTGAGCTTGGTGAGCTGCTGACGGCCGAGGGACGTCTTGGGGATCATGCCGCGGATGGCCTTCTCGACGGCCTTCTCCGGGTGCTTCTCGAGCATCTCGGTGTAGTTGCGGCTCTTGAGACCACCCGGGAAGCCGGAGTGGCGGTAGGCGCGCTTCTGCTCGAGCTTGGCGCCGGTGAGGGCGACCTTGTCGGCGTTGATGATGATGACGAAGTCACCGCCATCGACGTGGGGGGCAAAGGTGGGCTTGTGCTTGCCGCGCAGCAGCGTCGCTGCCTGGACGGCGAGGCGACCGAGCACGACGTCCGTGGCATCGATGATGTGCCACGTGCGGGTGATGTCGCCCGGCTTCGGGGTGAAGGTACGCACGGTGTGACCTAACGTGTGAATGGAACGGGGAACCTGCGGTCTCGCTCGAATCGAGTCCAGAACCTCAGGGGTATGCCGTGTGCTCCCGTCAGGGGTCCGGCGCAGTCTCGCTGCGGTCCGGTTCGCCTGTGGGCCACCCTGAGAAGGGCGCACGGCACAACAGTCCTCAAGTTTACGGGGAGGAGTGCGCGCGCCCAAATCGCCGTCAAGGTGCCCCAAAACACCACGTGACCTGCACAAACACGGGCGAGCACCCGGCATACACACTTCTTGTGCAAACAGAGTGTGCACATATATTATGCACGCATGACCTCTTCCGACAAGCTCGCCAGCGGGCTGACCGGCCTCCGGCTCGACGCGACCTCCGTCAAGGTGCTGGCCCATCCCCTGCGTTCTCGCCTCCTCTCGGCCCTCCGCGTGGGAGGCCCCGCGACGGCCACCGACCTCGCCGGCCAGCTCGGGACGAACTCCGGGGCGACGAGCTATCACCTGCGCAAGCTCGAGTCGGTGGGTCTCGTCGCCGACACCGAGGAGGGCGAGGGCAAGCGTCGCCTCTGGCGGGCCGCCACCGAGAGCCACCAGTGGGAGCCGAGCGACTTCGTCGGCGACGAGGACTCCGAGACCGCGCTCAACTGGCTCGTGCGCGACTACACGCGCCACTTCAGCGAGCAGTTCGAGAAGTGGCTCGACGTCGAGGCCGCCTGGCCCATCGCATGGCGCGACGCGGCCGGCATGAGCGACTCCTTCGTCGTCGCGACACCCGCCCAGGTGGAGGCGATGAAGAACGACATCTACGAAGTCATCGCGCGCTATCGCCGTGTGGGGCAGGGCAATCCGTCGGCGCGGCGGCTCGCGGTCTACAGCGTGCTCTACCCGCTCGACCTCGACCGCATCCCGCGTGGGGAGGAGGCATGAGCACCCCACGATGTTCTTCCCCCGCTGCGCTCCTCCAGATACCTCGCGGGGACCCCGCATGACGACCACCCTCTCCCCCAGCGCCGCCAAGCGGGTCTTCTTCATCCTCTCGACGACCCGCTGGCTGCCGGTCGGCTTCGTCGTCGGGATCTTCACCCTCGTCGCCCGCGAGCGCGGTCTGTCGATCGAGGAGATCACGCTCTACATGACGGCGCAGGGGATCATGGTCCTCCTGCTCGAGCTCCCGACGAGTGGCTTCGCCGACGTCCTCGGGCGCAAACCCGTTTTGCTCGTCGCCGGGATCGTCAACATCGTCGCAGGTATCGCGTTCCTGTTCGCCCAGTCGTTCTGGACGTTCGCGCTCGCCGCCGGGCTCATGGGTGTGTACCGCGCCCTCGACTCGGGGCCGCTCGAGGCGTGGTACGTCGACACGATCCACGAGCGAGAGCCCGGTGCCGACGTCCACGGAGCCCTGTCCATCCAGGGCGTGCTCGTCGGCGTGGGCATGGGCGGTGGCGCACTCATCTCCGGTGGACTCGTCGCCTGGCACCCGTTCAAGGAGTCGAGTGCCCTGCTGCTCCCGATCCAGCTCTTCGTCGCACTCTGCGTCGTGCACCTCGTCGCGACGCTCGTCCTGCTCCGGGAGCCGCCCCGCTCCGAAGGTCGCTTCGGCCCTCGGCTCATGGGGTCCGTCCGCGAGACTCCTGTGGTCATCCGCGACGGGCTGGGCCTCCTGCGGACGAATTCTGTGCTTCGCGGGCTCGTCCTCGTCGAGCTCTTCTGGGTGACCGGGATGATGGCCTACGAGACGCTCATGCCTCTGCGCCTGGCCGAGCTCCTCGGGTCCGAGGCCAGGGCCGGCGTCTGGATGGGACCCGCGGCGGCGGGCGGTTGGGCCCTGTTCTCCTTTGGCTCCTGGCTCGGCGGACGGGCCGCGGACTGGTTCGGACTCGTGCGCGCGGCGATCCTCGGACGCGTCCTCAACGGGCTCGGCGTGGTCGTCATGGGCCTCACCCTCGGGCCGGCCGCGCTCATGGCTGCCTACCTCTTCACCTACACGATCCACGGAGCGGCGAGCCCGGCCTACATGGGGCTCATGCACCGCGAGGCGTCGTCGAAGAACCGCGCGACGATCCTGTCGATGGGGTCGCTGGCGATGCAGGGTGGCGGCGCGGTCGTCGGGCCGCTGCTCGGCGTCCTCGCTGCCCGCACGTCGCTCGGCACTGCGATGGTCGTGGCCGGTGTCGTGAGCACGATCGGGTTCGTCTGCTTCCTGCCGGCGCGGCGCCACCAGCGCGAACTCGACGCTGCGCAGGCTGCTTCGGAGGCCACAAGCTCGGCCTGAGCAACCTGCCTTGTGTGCCCCAGCGGTCCGTAAACGGGACCGCTGGGGCACACAGGGCACAGGGTTGCTACTGGCTGGAGACCGTCGTGACGTGGGTCGACGAGTTGTAGTTGAACGTCGTCCGCGCGCCGTCGCTCGGCACCGTGACGGTCATGTTGGCCCCATTGGCCGCACCGCCGTCGCCGTAGTTCTCGTCCCACGACAGACCGTGCGCGACCTTGAAGGTCCACGTCCCGGCAGGGATCTTCGTCGTCGCCCAACTGAAGATGCCGTCACCGTCCTTGTCCTGGAGCCAGGGCCGCATGCAGTCCGGCGCGAAGTCGGACGGACAACCCAGCTCGGACTGGAAGGATCCCGGCACGGTGACGATCGTCGTCTCCTCGTCCGACGTCGCCCAGTGCGTGGTGGGGTCGTAGTAGAACGTCACCGATCCGTCGGTCTCGTAGGAGATGTTCGCGCCGTCACGCACACCCTTCTCGCCGTAGTTCTCGGTCCACGCCCGGTCGAGCGCCGCCTTGTAGGAGTACGGGCCTGCGGGCAGGTCGAAGGACTTCTTCCAGATCTTGTCCTTGGCGTCCAGGGCCAGTTGGGCGTTGTCGCACCAGGGCTCCCAGTCGGCGGGGCAGCCCATCTCCGAATTGTGCGTCCCGGCGACGGCCACCGCACCGGGCTGCGTCTCCGGCGAGTCACCGATCTCGGCCTCAGCGGGCGGCGGGGCGTCGGTCACGACCGAGGCCCACGTGCCATCGGCGGCCACTCGCCCAGCTGCATCGCGCACGACCGCGCGGTACTCGAGAAGCGAGCCCAACGGCATACCGGCAACGTCGTGGAAGACGCGGAAGGGAGCGTTGTCATCGGTCCCGATCGTGCGCCACTGCGTCGTCCCGACGGGACGGTAGAGGAACGTCGTCTGCGCGAAGGTGCTCGCCGAGACGTCGGCAGAGACCTCAGCGCGCCCGGCGACCGTGTTGGCCGCCCCGGTCGACACCGAGACCGTCGGCGCGGCGCCATCCGTGGCGATCGGCTTGTTGGCCCGCCACACGCTCACCGTCAGCGGCGGCACGGTCACCTTGACCGAGCCGTCGGCCGCGGGCTTGACCGCCGTGTCCGTGCCGGAGACCGGAGTGAACACGGCACCCTTGCCCCGCGTCCACGTCGGGAACGTCGCGGTCGACGGGGTCGTCGCGTTGTTGGCCGCGACGACGTACTCGACCTTCTGCCCCGCATCGATGCGCGACACCGCGAAGATGCCCGCGTCCTCGGCCGCGAAGCGCTGGACCTGGGCACCGTCCGCGAGCGCCGGGTGCTTGGCCCGAACGTTCGACAGCGCACGGATGTGCTGGTAGAGCGGGTGATCCGTCGCGTAGCGATCGCGCGATCCCTCGGGCCCGGCGAGCACGTCCTCACCGTTGTAGATGTCGACCTTGCTCGCGAACATGTCCTCGCGAGCCAGCTGGTCGCCACCCGTGCCGATGAAGCCCTGCTCGTCGCCGTAGTAGGTCACCGGGTTGCCACGCGTCGCGAACATCAGCGACTCGGCGAACTTCACGCGTGCCAGGTGCTCCGCCTCGCTGCTCGTCCCCTCCTTGAGGAACATCGCCACGCGACCCATGTCGTGGTTCCCGAGGAACGTGGGCAGCTGGTAGGCGTTGCTGTCGGCGTCGGTGTACCAGTCGTCCTTGCCGAAGAAGTCCGCGAGCACGTTCGCGGGCTTGCCCTTGGCGAAGTCGACGCCCTGCTGCTGGAACCCGAAGTCGAGGGTGGCCTGGAGCTTGCCCCTCGTCGTGTACTCCGACATCACCGCCGGGTTGCCGTCGTAGACCTCACCGAACGCGAAGAAGTCGTCGTTCTTCGTGGCCGCGTGCTCGAGCAGGTCGGGCATGAACTTCTGCCAGAACTCGAGGTTGACGTGCTTGACCGTGTCGATCCGGAAGCCGTCGATGCCGAAGTCGACCCACTGCTTGTAGATGTCACCCATCCCGTCGACGACCTCGGGCCGCTCGGTGAAGAGGTCGTCGAGCCCGATGAAGTCGCCGTAGGTCGAGGACTCGCCGGCGAAGGTCGAGTCTCCGCGGTTGTGATACATCAACGGGTCGTTGAGCCACGCCGGGGTCTTGGCGTCCTCGTCGCCCTCGTGGAAGAACGGCGTGTAGGGGAACGACGTGGCCGGGTCCATCTCGGGGAAGGTCGTGTTGACGAAGTCGCGGTCGTCGAAGGTCGCACCCGACGCGTCTTCATAGGGCGAGGACTTCTTCGACTTGTAGGTGTAGGTGCCCTCGCGGTAGTCGATGACGTCGGCCGTGTGGTTGGTGATGATGTCGAAGAAGACCTTCATCCCCTTCTTGTGCGCCGCCGCGATGAGCGCCTTCATCTCCTCGTTGGTCCCGAGGTGCGGGTCGATCTGGGTGAAGTCCGTGATCCAGTAGCCGTGGTAGCCCGCGCTCTCCTCCCCCGGCTTGCCCTGCACCGGCTTGTTCTTGAAGCTCGGCGTGAGCCAGATGGCGGTCGTCCCGAGCCCCTTGATGTAGTCGAGTTTCCGCGTCACGCCGGCCAGGTCGCCACCGTGGTAGAACGCCTTGTCGGTCGGGTCGAACCCGGTCTGGAGGCGCCCGCCGGTCAGTCCGCCGGTGTCGTTGTCGGTGCGTCCGTTGGCGAACCGGTCGGCCATGAGGAAGTAGAACCGCTCGCGAGTCAGCGGCGAGCGCAGCGAGTCCTTCGCGAGCGGGGCATCGGCCGGCGTGGTCCCGCCCCCGACTCCCTGGGGCGTGAAGCTCACGAGGTGCGACACGTCGTCATAGGTGAATTCCAGCGTCGCCGGCCCCTCGAGCACGAGCGGGATGTTCGCGCCGTCGAACGCTCCCCCCGCACCGTAGTTCTCGTCCCACGAGTCGTTGAGCGCCACCTTGAACTCGTAGCTCCCTGCCGGGAGCGAAAAGACCTTCGTGTATGCCGTGGAGTCGCCGACGCGCGTGAGTTCCGTTGCGCTGCAGTCGGGTTGCCAGTCGGCCGGGCATCCGAGCTCGGACTGGAGCGAGCCGACGAGGGCGACGGACTCGGTCTCGGCGGCGGCGGGAGCAACGGCTCCCACGAGGGGAGCTGCGGCGAGAGCGGCAGCTGCGGCGACGGCATACAGGCGTCTGGTGTGTCTCGGCATCGTTGCTCCTCCAGAAACGCCGCGGCACCCCCGTTGGCACCCCGGCTGCTCGATCTGCCGAGGGACGCTACTGGTGTAAACGTTTTCATTCAACCCCCACACCGGCCTTGTGTGTATGAGGCCACGCTCCAGCGTGGGCTCATACACACAAGGCAGGATGGGGCGGGTGAAGCAGTTCGTGCTCGGAGCCGTCACCGCCCTCGTCGCGCTCGTGGTTGCCCTGCTCTTCCTGGTGTGGTCCGTCGGGAGCCCCGGCAGCGGCTCTGACCGACCCGTCCCCGCAGCAAGCCCCACGGCCTCGGCGAGCGCGCCGACCGACCTGGCCCGGGGCGAGACGTGGCTCGGCGACGTGAACCTCACGAGCAACCAGGTCGTCACCGGCGACGGTGGACTCGAGGACGTCACGGCGGTCGGGTCGGGCGTCACGCTCACCGGCGACGGGTTGCGCGCCGCCCGACTCGACCTCGACGCCGTCATCCCGTTTGCGACGGCGGCCGAGCAGATCGGCGGTGGCGTCACCCTGCGCGCCGCTCCGAACGGCCGGGCTGGACTGACACGCCGGGTGAGTGTCCTCGGGCAGGACGTCGAGGTCCGCGCGACGGGCCGCGTGAGCGCCGAGGCCGGCCAACTCCTCATCGAGCCGGAGACGATTGATCTCGACGGACCGGACTGGTTCGACAGCGCCGCGTCGGCCATCGTCCGTCAACTCGTGACGATCCGCCACACTGTCGAGGGCGTCCCGGCAGGAATGGCCCTGACGTCAGTTTCGGTGCAGGACAACGGTTTTCGCGCTCATCTGCGCGGCGAGAACGTCGCCATCACTCGCTGAGTGATCGGGTGGCACGTGCCTCCTCGGCGCGCGCCGCGAGGTCGGCGTCGGCCGGATAAGTGACCTCCTCGAGCGAGAGCCCGTGCGCAGGCATGACCTTGACGCGCGGATCCCGTTGCCGAGCGACCAGCACCGACCGCGGGAAGTCGACCTCAGCCCTCCCCTGCCCCACGGGCACGACCGAACCCACGAGGGCGCGAACCATGCTGTGGCAGAACGCATCCGCGACAACAGTCGCCGCCAGCACACCGTCATCGCTCCGTGTCCACGAGTAGTCCAGGAGCGTCCGCACCGTCGTCGCCCCCTCCCGCTTCTTGCAGAAGGCCGCAAAGTCGTTGAGCCCCAACAGATTTCGCGCCGCGGCGTCCATCGCGGCGACGTCCAGAGCCTCCTTGACGACGATCGTGTCGCGTCGCCGCAACGGGTCGACAGTCCCCGGGCGGTCACAGATCCGATAGAGGTAGCGACGCTGGAGCGCCGAGAACCGCGCGTCGAACCCCTCAGGTGCCCGCCGCACCGACCGCACGACGATGTCGCCGGGGAGTATGCCGGCCAGCCGGGTTCGCGCCGCCTCCTCCGGTGAGCGGTCCGACCGACCGGGCACCCGGGCATACAGGTCGGCATCGATGTCTGCGTGGGCAACCTGACCGCGGGCGTGGACGCCGGCGTCGGTGCGCCCGGCAACGGTGAGCCGCACCGGTTCCGGCGCACGCAGCAGCGTGGTGAGCGCGGCCGACAACTCGCCCTCGACCGTGCGCCGCCCCGGCTGCGCCGCCCAGCCCGAGAAGTCCGTCCCGTCGTAGGCGAGGTCGATCCGCACCCGCAACACCGTCATGAGATGGCAGCCTAGGACACCCACGGACGGCGACCACGCGGCATACGCTGCGGTTCGTGAACCTGCGCTCCTCCCGAGCCGCCATCGGTGCGGCGTTCCTCGTCCAGGGTCTGCTCTTCATCTCGCTCACGACGCGGATGCCGGTCATCGCCGACCTGTTCGACCTCGGCGAACTCGCCCTCTCCGGACTCATGCTCATGATGGTGCTGCTCGCCGGCGTCGGATCGGTCGCCGCGGAATCCTGGGCACGCCGACTCGGTTCGGCCCACGCGCTGCGCGCCGCCCTCGTCCTCCTCGCCACCGGCTTCGCCGTCATGGGCTGGTCGGTTCGCGAAACCGGCACCTTCGGTCTCTTCGTCGTCGGCCTCGCCCTCTATGGCCTCGCTCTCGGCGCCGTCGATGCGACCACCAACATGCAGGCCGTCGCCCTCGAGCACCGGCTCGCCCGTCCGGTCCTGCCGAGCTTCCACGCCTGGTGGACCCTGGGTGGCATCCTCGCCACCCTGTTCACGCTCGGCCTCGGCGACCGGTTGGGGTCCGGACCGTGGGGAGCCTGGCTGCTGGCTGTCCCCGTGGTGGCGGCCGCCTCTGGTCCCCTGCTCGCACAGGAGCCCCCGGACGCCGCCGCGAACGACACGTCCACCGAGTCGCTCGGAATCCCTTGGCGCGCCATCGTTTTCGTCGGTCTCGCGCTGATCGTCTTCTACATGGTCGACACCGCGACGACGGCGTGGGGGCCGCTCTACCTGTCGAGCGACACGGTGTTCGCCGAGCCCGCCCACGACGCCTCCCTCTTCGCCCTGGCCTCGCTCCCCTACCTGATCGCGACGCTCGCTGCACGTCTCGTCGGCGACAGGAGCACGGCCAGGTTCGGGGCACGGAGCATGGTCCGCGCGGGTGCGGTGGTCGCCTTCGTGGGTCTGGTCGCGGTCGTCTTCGCACCCACGTGGCCGGTCGCCGTCATTGGCTTCTTCGTCGTCGGACTCGGCATGGCCGTCGTCGCACCACTGTCCTTCTCCGCAGCGGCCCGCCTCGCGGGTGACGAATCCAATCCGCTGCTGCGCCGCCGCCGGGTCGATGCGGCCATCGCCCGCTTCAACCAGTTCAATTACGTCGGGGCACTTCTCGGTGCTGTCCTCACCGGAGCGATCGGGGCGGGCAACCTGCGGATCGGGTATGCCGTCCCCATGGTTCTCGTCCTCGCTCTCGTTCCGCTGGCCCGCCACTTCTCGGGTGCGCCGGGCGCTCCCGAGGACACTGTGGCTCACGAGGTCCCGGTCGCCCCCGAGAACTCGCTGGCGACCGGCGAGGCGGCTACCTAGTCTCGACGGCATGGACCGCCCTGCCCTGAGCGCCGCCCTCGCCAACCGTGATGTCGTCCTGCGTGCCGGAGGCACCACGGACCTCGGCTGAGCCCGAGCCCTGAGCACGGAACCGGCTCGCGAGCCCCTCCTAGACTCCCGAGCCGCATTGATCAGGCTCGAGAGGCGACATCCGGCTCCCGAGCCGCGTTCCGGAGCTCCCACATGGGGAGTTCTCCCCCACTCCTCCGATTGCGAGCCCTCCCTCCCTGCGCCAGCCTTGAAAGGCGCGCCGGCGACCGGCCGGTGGCACACACGAGGGGTGGACAAGCATGAAGCACATCTCGACCCGACTCCTGGCGGGCCTCGCGCTCGTGGTGGGTTATGTCTTTGCCGGGGCGCCCTCGGCGCACGCGGCCATCAACCACGAGGTCCCGTTCCCGTGCGGTCAGACCTGGTCCGGCCAGACCCGCACGAACCACAGTCCGCAGCGGGCCATCGACTTTAACCGGACCAACGACACCGGGGACGCCGTCGCTGCCAGCGCCGCCGGCACGGTCGTGCACCGCGGCTCCATGGCAGGAACGTCCTACGGCAACCTCGTCGTCATCCGACACTCCGACGGCACCGCGACCTACTACGCGCACCTGAGCGGCTTCAACGTGAGCAACGGCCAGTCGGTCAGCCAGGGACAGGTCATCGGCTACGTCGGTGGGACCGGCTTCCCCAAGACACCGGGAGGCTTCGGCGCCCACCTGCACTACGAACAGCGGACGTCGTTCGGCGGATCCGCCGTCTCCATCAGGTTCGACGGGGTCACCGCCCGCTACTACGGCACGAAGAACTACACGAGCAGCAACCGCTGCGGCGGAGCAAGCAACCCCTACACCCCGGCCAAGGTCTGCGGCTCCGGCTACGCGGTCATCGACTCGGCAGCGATCGGCACCAAGGGCAGGACCTACCTGCTCTACAACTCGGGCAACGGCAACAACTGCGTCGTCACCCTGAAGTCGAGCGGATTCACGGCCAGCTCGATGACGGCCTTCCTCGAGGTGCAAGGACAGTCGCGGGTCACCGACTCGGGGAGCTACACGTATTACGCCGGCCCGGTCCGCAAGGCCGCACCCGGGACCTGCGTGAAGTGGGGCGGCGCGATCACCGGCACCGGCTACACCAGTCCGTTCGAGCACTGCGGCTGAGAACCGGCTCGCGAGCCGACTCTCGCGTCCCGAGCCGCATCGATGAGGCTCACGAGGAGGCACCCGGCTCGCGAGCCGGGTCTCTGAGCAACAGGCACGCGGACGGCATACACAAAAGCAAGCGGGCCGCTCACCACGAAGGTGAGCGGCCCGCCTGTCTGAGCAGAGTGGCTATGAGCCGATCAGGACTCGTCCTCGACCTGCTGCTTGGCCTCGCCACCGGCCGGCTCGAAGCCAGCGGCCTTGGCGTCGTCCGCCGAGGCGAACCAGAACTCGGCCTCGGTGACGTCGTACCACTGCGAACCGGGCACGTGGTACTTGCCCGAGTCGGCGTTGCCCTTGACGGCGTAACCCTCGGGAGCGGAGCCGTCCTCGTTGGAGGCGACGGCACCCTTCGGCAGCTCGACGGCGGCAGCAGCCTCGGTGGCCTCGGTCTCGGTGGCCTCAGCCTCGACGACCTCGGTCTCGACGACCTCAGCCTCGGCGGCCTTGGCCTCCTTGGCGGCACGCTTGGTCGCGCCCTCGGCCTCCTTGACGGTGGCCTTCTTGGCGACGGGCTCGCGGACGAGCTCGATGACCGCCATGGGGGCGTTGTCGCCCTTGCGGGGACCGATCTTCGTGATGCGGGTGTAGCCACCCTGGCGCTCGGCCATGTCCGGCGCGACCTCGACGAAGAGGCGGTGGACGACACCCTTGTCACGGACGACCGTCATGACCCGGCGACGGGCGTGAAGGTCACCGCGCTTGGCGAACGTGATGAGACGCTCGGCCAGCGGGCGAAGGCGCTTGGCCTTGGCCTCGGTGGTGGTGATCGAGTCGTGCTCGAACAGCGACGTCACGAGGTTCGCCAGGATGTGGCGCTCGTGAGCCGGTCCGCCTCCGAGACGGGGACCCTTGGTGGGCGTAGGCATGTCTGTATCTCCTAGGGGTTAAGTCAGCGTCAGAGCTGCTCGTCCTCGGCGAACGACGCGTCCTCGGCGTCGTCGGCGTCGGAGAAGCTGAACTCGTCGTCGTAGGAAGCGATCTGGCTCGGGTCGAAGCCGGCGGGGCTGTCCTTGAGCGCCAGGCCCATGCCGTGCAGCTTGGCCTTGACCTCGTCGATGGACTTCTGACCGAAGTTGCGGATGTCGAGCAGGTCCGCCTCGCTGCGACCGACGAGCTCACCCACGGTGTGGATGCCCTCGCGCTTGAGGCAGTTGTAGGAACGGACCGTGAGGTCGAGGTCCTCGATCGGCAGTGCCAGGTCAGCGGCAAGCGCCGCGTCCGTCGGCGACGGGCCCATGTCGATGCCCTCGGCCTCGACGTTGAGCTCCCGGGCGAGGCCGAAGAGCTCGACGAGGGTCTTGCCGGCAGAGGCGAGCGCGTCACGCGGGGTGACGGCCTGCTTGGTCTCGACGTCGAGGACGAGGCTGTTGAAGTCGGTGCGCTGCTCGACTCGGGTCAGCTCGACCTTGTAGGTGACGTTGAGGACGGGGCTGTAGATGGAGTCGACCGGGATACGGCCGATCTCCTGGTCACCGGACTTGTTCTGGGCGGCGGAGACGTAGCCGCGACCGCGCTCGACGGTCAGCTCCATCTCGATGCTGCCCTTGTCGTTGAGCGTCGCGATGTGCAGGTCGGGGTTGATGACCTCGACACCGGCCGGCGGAGCGATGTCCGCGGCGGTGACGGCGCCAGAACCCTGCTTGCGGAGGTACATCACCACGGGCTCGTCGTGCTCCGAGGAGACGACCAGGCCCTTGATGTTGAGGATGATCTCGGTGACGTCTTCCTTGACACCGGGGATCGTGGAGAACTCGTGGAGGACTCCGTCGATGCGGATGCTCGTGACGGCGGCACCGGGGATGCTCGAGAGCAGGGTGCGGCGGAGCGAGTTCCCGAGCGTGTAGCCGAAGCCGGGCTCGAGGGGCTCGATGACGAAACGGCTCCGGTTCTCGGAGATGACGTCCTCGGTGAGGATCGGACGCTGTGCGATGAGCACGGTGATTTCCTTCCCACGGGCGACCGCTATATGACGCCTCGTGAAGCTGCCGGGTCCAGCCCGGCGCCCCGGTCACCTCTGTCCGTGACCGAAACAAGCACTGCAACAAACACTTCGGTATGCCGGGTGCGCACCTTCGTGCGTCCGGCTCCGACTTCTTGCCCGTGTGGGACAACTCGCTGGAGCTCGTCGTCCCACACGGGCAAGAAGTCGGTTGGGCTCAGTTCTTCGAGTAGAACTCGACGATGAGCTGCTCGGTCAGGATCGAGTCGATCTGCGCACGCACCGGAAGCGAGTGGATCAGGATCTGCAGCGAACCCGGGACGACCTGGAGCCAGGCCGGGGTCGGGCGCTCGCCGAAGGTCTCACGCGCCAGCTGGAACGGGAACGTCTCCACCGACTGCTTGCGTACGGTGATGATGTCGTACTGCTCCACGCGGTAGGACGGAACGTCCACGCGCACGCCGTTGACCTCGAAGTGGCCGTGCGTCACGAGCTGACGAGCGGCACGACGGGTGCGGGCCAGGCCCGCGCGGTAGATGACGTTGTCGAGTCGCGACTCGAGGATCGTCAGGATGTTCTCACCGGTCTTGCCGGGGCGGTTCGCCGCTTCCTTGTAGTAGCGACGGAACTGCTTCTCCATGACGCCGTAGGTGAAGCGGGCCTTCTGCTTCTCCTGGAGCTGGGTGAGGTATTCCTTCTCCTGCATCCGGCGACGACCGTGCTGGCCGGGCGGGAAGGGACGCAGGTCGAAGTTCTTGTCGCCGCCGACGAGGTCGACCTTGAGGCGACGCGACTTCTTGGTGATGGGGCCGGTGTAACGAGCCATGATTAAAGGTCTCCGTCTTCTGTATCTCTAGACCAGCGCTCAGACGCGGCGGCGCTTGGGCGGGCGGACACCGTTGTGCGGCGAAGGCGTGACGTCCTGAATCGAGCCGACCTCGAGACCGGCAGCGGTCAGCGAGCGGATCGCGGTCTCGCGGCCGGAGCCGGGACCCTTGACGAAGACGTCGACCTTGCGCATGCCGTGGTCCATGGCGCGACGGGCAGCGGCCTCAGCGGCGGTCTGCGCGGCGAACGGGGTGGACTTGCGCGAACCCTTGAAGCCGACCTGGCCGGCCGAGGCCCAGCTGATGACGGCACCGGTGGGGTCGGTGATCGAGATGATCGTGTTGTTGAACGTCGACTTGATGTGGGCCTGGCCCACGGCGATGTTCTTCTTCTCCTTGCGGCGCACCTTCTTGGCGCCGGCCAAACGGCCCTTGGGAGGCATTACTTACCAACCTTCTTCTTGCCGGCGACGGTGCGCTTCGGACCCTTGCGGGTGCGCGCGTTGGTCTTGGTCCGCTGACCGCGAACGGGGAGGCCCTGACGGTGACGACGGCCCTCGTACGAACCGATCTCGACCTTGCGGCGGATGTCGGCTGCGACCTCACGGCGGAGGTCACCCTCGACCTTGAGGTTCTCGTCGATCCAGTCGCGCAGGGCGACCAGGTCGGCGTCGGTCAGGTCCTTGACGCGGGTGTTGGCGTCGACGCCGGTGGCGGCGAGAGCCTTCTGGGAGCTGGAGCGGCCCACACCGAAGATGTAGGTCAGTGCGATCTCGACGCGCTTCTCGCGCGGGAGGTCGACTCCTTGGAGACGTGCCATCTGTTGATGGTTCCTGTTCTGTGTTTCCGGAGGTCTGGTGCAACGCCGGTCCGGGGATTCGTCCACGACTCGGATGTCGTGGTCCTCGGTCCTCGGCCTCCGGGCCGAGGGTGACGTCCCGGGCTCACCTCTTCAGGTGACGCACACGGGGGTCGGGCGCTGCGTTCTCATTCGTTTGTGCGTGTGCTCGAAGGCTGTGCTTCGTGCAGGGTTCCTCGCCTCTCGGCTCGGATGGTGATGCTGCAATCAGCCCTGGCGCTGCTTGTGGCGCGGGTTCTCGCAGATGACCATGACCCGACCGTTGCGGCGGATCACCTTGCACTTGTCACAGATCTTCTTGACGCTCGGCTGAACCTTCATGTCGCCTTTGCTGTCGTGATCGATCCGTCCCGGGCCAGTGGTCTGTCCCGGGTGTTGCTGGTGTTGCGTGTGCTGCTGCTGGTGGGCGAACCCGGTCAGCGGTAGCGGAAGACGATGCGGCCTCGGGTCAGGTCGTAGGGGCTGAGCTCCACCACCACGCGGTCCTCGGGGAGGATCCGGATGTAGTGCTGTCGCATCTTCCCGGAGATGTGTGCGAGCACCTTGTGACCGTTGGTGAGCTCCACGCGGAACATCGCGTTGGGGAGCGCCTCAACGATGGTGCCCTCGATCTCGATGACGCCGTCCTTCTTGGCCATACCCTCTCAATCCGTTGCTGGCCCCACCCTGGGCGTGGCGCAAAGGCCACCAGTGGAACCATGGGAGATGCGATCGCGCATGCGTGAGCACACGAGACCGACGCTCCATCCTACGGGAGGGCGCGCTGAGCACGAAATCGACGGAGTATGCCGTCCGCCGGCCTCGCGCCCGCTCGCCCCCGTCCCGTTGCGTGTCTGTCCGCCCGCCTCCGGCCGTCCTACTCAGGTCGGACACCGTCAGCGCCCCCGGGATGACGCCTGCGTGGCCGCGGGCTTGTGAGACTGGTGCACATGACCGTGAACATCGCCGTCGTCGGGGACCCCGCCCTCCCGGACGACCGTGACGCCCTGACCCGTGCTCGAGCCCTCTCGCGCGAGGCGGCCGCCGACCTCGAGTGGTGGCCACTCACCGTCCCGGAGGTGGACGAAGGTCGCCTCCTCGGGTTCGACGCGATCTGGTTCATGGCCTGGCCCGAGACTCCCGGAGCCGATGAGGCCCGGCGCGCCGCGTGGGCGGCGTCGCACCAGGGCATCCCCTTCGTCGTCTCCGCCGCCGAGCCACCGGGATGGTTCGTCGGGCAGGCACGCGAGCGGACGGCATACCGGATCCGTGCCGAGCAGCGCGCGACGGAACTCGCCGCGCTCGAGGCGGCCGAACGCGAGCCGCGGTCCTACGTCCACCAGATGCGCGGACCTCGATACCGCTGGTGGCGCCCTCTCGTGGCCCTCGCCGTGGCGACGGTCGTCTTCATCGTGTGCGCGTCGTTCATCTTTGCCGTGCCGGCGGTCACTGGGCTCGTCGGCTCCGAGGACGACTTGGCCAACCCGGTCAGCCCGTGGGGTTCGCTCACGCTCAACCTCGCCCTCGCGGCGCTCATCCCCGCGACGCTGCTCGGGGTGTGGGCCGGGTTCGGTCGGAGCCCGTGGCGGGTCTTCTCGGTCGCGAGGAGGATGCGGTGGGGCTGGCTCGGGTGGTGCTTCCTCGTGCTGCTCCCGTTGTGGGCGGCCTACCTCGCCGTGACGTGGTTCGTCTTCGACCAGGAGGTGCTCGATCGGCCGGAGCACTGGGTGGCACTGCTCGTCATCACGGCCCTGACGACACCACTGCAGGCGGCCGGCGAGGAGGTCGCCTTCCGTGGCGGGCTCGTGCAGGGCGTCGGTGCATGGTTCCGGTCCCCGGTCGTCGCGTTCGTCGTGACGCTCGTGCTCTCCACGGCCCTGTTCGCGGCGGCGCACGGCTCCGCGGACCCGTGGATCGTCATCGAGCTCGGGTGCTTCGCCGTCGCGGGCTGCTGGCTCGCGTGGCGCACGGGCGGGCTCGAGGCCGCGATCGCCCTGCACGTCGTCAACAACCTGCTCATCACGTTCACGGGGATCCTGCTCGGCGGGCTCGATGAGTCCTACGTCGACACGACCAGCACCGGCTCGCCCGTCTCCGCGCTGATGAACGTGGCGGCCACGGCGCTCGTCACCGCGGTGCTGTTGTGGCTCGCCCGTCGTCGCGGAATCGCCCCGCGCGGCTGGCGCACCCCCGCCCTCGGCTGACGGCGGTCGCGGCCCTTTATCGGGTGACCCGACAAAGGGCCGCTCGACCCCGGGTGCCAGCTCGGGTCGAGCGGGCCAAAGTCGGGTCGGGCGAACTGCCCGGCGCGGGGTCAGCCATCCGAACCACCGGGCAGGAAGAGATCGAGGATCTTGGTGGCGGCGTCGACGGCGCTGAGCTCGCCGCTGCGGACGGCGGCCTCGATGGCGTCGCGCTGCTCGCGCACGGCCGGAGCCGAGCGCACGGCGTCCTCGAGGTGGGACTCGACGAGCGCCCACATCCAGTCTTGCTGCTGCTGGGCACGACGAACCTCCAGCGACCCCTCCGACTCGAGGTGGACGCGGTGCTCGAGCACGGCCGCCCAGACCTCGTCGAGCCCGGCGCCGGTCTGGGCCGAACACGTCAGCACCGGAGGGCGACGCACCTCGGCGCCGGGGAGCATGAGCCGCATCGCGGCCGTGAGGTCCTTGGCGGCGGCCCTCGCGGGGAGCTCACCGTCGCCGTCGGCCTTGTTGACCGCGATGACGTCGGCGAGTTCGAGGATGCCGCGCTTGATGCCCTGGAGCTGGTCACCGGAACGCGCGAGCGTCAGCAGGAGGAACGTGTCGACCATCTCGGAGACGGCGATCTCGTTCTGGCCGACGCCGACGGTCTCGACGATGACGACGTCGTGGCCGGCCGCCTCCAGGACGAGCATCGACTCACGCGTCGCACGCGCCACACCCCCGAGGTGACGTCCGCTCGGACTGGGCCGCACGAAGGCGTGGTCGCTCGCGCTGAGCTCGCCCATGCGGGTGCGGTCTCCCAGGATCGAGCCGCCCGTGCGGCGCGAGCTCGGGTCGACGGCAACGACCGCAACCTTGTGCCCGGCCTCGATGAGGCGCAGGCCCATGGCGTTGGTGAAGGTCGACTTCCCGGCTCCCGGCACACCCGAGATCCCCACTCGCACAGCGGAACCCGTGTATGCCGTGAGCTCGGTGAGGAGCGCACGCGCCCGTTCGCGGTGGTCGGGTCGGGACGACTCGACCAGGGTGATCGCGCGCGCGACCGAGGCGCGGTTGCCCGCGCGAACACCCTCGAAGAGCTCGTCGGTCACGCGCCGCTCGCGCTGATGTCGGCACCCGCGGTCGACTCGGTGTCGCCGTGCAGCCGCGTGCGCAGGTCGCCGATGAGGTCGATGGCGGCCGTCGCGATGACGGTGCCGGGCGGGTAGATCGCGTCGGCACCGGCCTTGCGCAGGTCGTCGAAGTCCTGCGTCGGGATGACACCGCCGACGACGATCATGAGGTCCTCACGGCCCAGTGCGTCGAGCTCCTTGCGGAGCGCGGGCACGAGCGTGAGGTGTCCGGCCGCGAGTGAGGACACGCCCACGACGTGCACGTCCGACTCGACGGCCTGCCGGGCGACCTCGCCCGGCGTCTGGAAGAGCGGGCCCACGTCGACGTCGAAGCCGAGGTCGGCGAAGGCGGTCGCGATGACCTTCTGGCCGCGGTCGTGGCCGTCCTGGCCCATCTTGGCGACGAGGATGCGCGGGCGGCGGCCCTCGGCCTCCTCGAACTCGTCGACGAGCGCCTGCGCCTTGCGCACGTTCGCGTCGGAGCCGGCCTCGTCGGAGTACACGCCACCGATCGTACGGATCTGGGCGGTGTAGCGCCCGAAGGCCTCCTCCATCGCACTCGACATCTCACCCACGGTCGCCTTGGCGCGGGCCGCGTCGATGGCGAGGGCGAGGAGGTTGGTCTCGAGGGTGCCGTCGGACCCGGCCTTGGCGGCCTCGGTCAGGCGTGCGAGCGCTGCCTGGGTTGCGGCCTCGTCGCGCTCCGCGCGCAACCGCTCGAGCTTCGCGATCTGCGAAGCGCGCACCGCGGCGTTGTCGACCTTGAGCACCTCGATGGGTTCGTCCTGCTCCGGGATGTAGCGGTTGACGCCGATCACCGGCTGCTGGCCGGAGTCGATGCGGGCCTGTGTGCGCGCCGCGGCCTCCTCGATGCGCATCTTGGGGATGCCGGCCTCGATGGCCTTGGCCATGCCACCGGCGGCCTCGACCTCCTGGATGTGCGCCCAGGCGCGCTCCGCGATGTCGTGGGTGAGGCGCTCGACATACGCCGACCCGGCCCATGGGTCGATGGTGCGGGTCGTGCCCGACTCCTGCTGGATGACGAGCTGGGTGTTGCGGGCGATGCGCGCACTGAAGTCGGTCGGGAGCGCGATGGCCTCGTCGAGGGCGTTGGTGTGCAGGCTCTGCGTGTGGCCCTGCGTCGCGGCCATCGCCTCGATGCAGGTGCGGATGACGTTGTTGAAGACGTCTTGCGCGGTGAGCGACCAGCCCGAGGTCTGGCAGTGGGTGCGCAGGCTGAGCGACTTGGCGTTCTTCGCGCCCTGCTCCTCGACGAGCCGCGCCCAGAGCAGGCGGGCCGCGCGCATCTTGGCGACCTCCATGAAGAAGTTCATGCCGATGGCCCAGAAGAAGGACAGGCGCGGCGCGAACCGGTCGACGTCGAGGCCGACGGCCTTGCCGGCGCGGAGGTACTCGACACCGTCGGCCAGCGTGTAGGCGAGCTCGAGGTCCTGCGTCGCCCCGGCCTCCTGCATGTGGTAGCCCGAGATGGAGATCGAGTTGAACCGCGGCATCTTCTCCGACGTGAACGCGAAGATGTCGCTGATGATCCGCATCGACGGCTCGGGCGGGTAGATGTAGGTGTTGCGGACCATGAACTCCTTGAGGATGTCGTTCTGGATGGTCCCGGAGAGCTGTTCGGGCGCGACGCCCTGCTCCTCCGCGGCGACGACGTAGAGCGCGAGCACGGGGATGACCGCGCCGTTCATCGTCATCGACACCGACATCTGGTCGAGCGGGATGCCGTCGAAGAGGGTGCGCATGTCGTAGATCGAGTCGATCGCCACACCTGCCATGCCGACGTCGCCCTCGACGCGCGGGTGGTCGCTGTCGTAGCCGCGGTGGGTCGCGAGGTCGAAGGCAACGCTGAGGCCCTTCTGACCGGCGGCGAGGTTGCGCCGGTAGAACGCGTTGGACTCCTCGGCGGTGGAGAACCCGGCGTACTGGCGGATCGTCCACGGCTGGTTGACGTACATCGTCGGGTAGGGGCCGCGCAGGTACGGCGGCGCTCCCGGGATGGTCTCGAGGAAGTCGAGCCCGTCGAGGTCCTCGTCGGTGTAGAGCTGCGGCACCTCGATCTGCTCGGGCGTCAGCCAGACATCACCAGTGGGTTCAGGGCTGACCGCGTCGGCGGCGGGGCGCCCGTCGCCGAGGTCGATGCTCGTGAAGTCGGGGATGCTGCTCATGCGGGAGCTCCTGTCTCGTCGAGGAGGCTGGAGAGGAAGGCGACGACGTCCATGCCCTTCGAGACGCCTTCGTATGCCGTGTCGCCGACTCCCAGCGTCGCTTCGGCTTCGGCGTCGGCCGCGACCGCGTCGATGCCGGCCACGGTGAGGAGGTTGACGGCGTCGATGCGTCGGTCGGCGGCGCGCGGAACGTCGAGGGTCGGGACGGCGACACGTGGTGCGTGGCCGTGCTCTGCGGCGAACGCAGCCGAACGGTCGCGAAGCGCCTCGAAAGCAGCCGAATCACGATGTGGGACAAGGGCATTCGCCGCGACTGGCAACTCGGCCCGCGACGCGCGCTCGAGCGGCTGCTCGCCCGCGAGCGGGAACATGCTCACGCCGGTGAGGGGCTTGCTGCGGTTGGCGAGCGCCGTGTCGCGCTCGGCGACTGCGTCCGAGATGCGCTGTGCGACAACGCCATTCGCGAGTGCGTCGACGATCCCGCCGGCACGCTCGACCTCCTGGAAGGCCGTCCAGATCGCCTGCGCCACCTCGTCGGTGAGCGACTCGACGTACCAGGCCCCACCGGCGGGGTCGGTCACCCGAGCAACGTTGGACTCCTCGGCGAGGAGGATCTGCGTATTGCGGGCAATGCGGCGCGAGAAGGTCGTCGGCAGTCCGGAGACCGTGTCGAACGGCAGCACCGAGATGGCGTCGGCACCACCGAGACTGGCACCGAACGTGGCCAGGGTGCTGCGCAGAATGTTGGTCCACGCGTCGTCGCGGGTGAACATGCGGCCGCCGGTCACCGCGTGGATGCGGGCACCACGGTCGGCCTCGGGGACACCGATGGACTCCCCCACCCGTGCCCAGACGCGACGCAGCGCGCGAAGCGAGGCGGCCGTGAGGAACTGGTCGGCGGTGGCGCTGACGCGGAACTCGATGTGGCGGAACGCCTCCGCGACATCGACACCCTCGGACTCGAGGTGGCGCAGGTAGGCAACACCCGTCGCCACCGCGAACGCGAGCTCGTCGGTGGTCGAGGCGCCGGCGTCACCGTGGACGCGCGCGTCGACCGTGACGGCCCGGATTTCTCCGCGATCACTGAGGCGGCGCACGGCGCCGGCCAGGGGCGCGAGGTCGACCTCGCCACCCGTGCGCGACGCGGCACCCACCGGGTCGAGCCCGAGGTTGCCGGAGCTGGCAGCGGAACGGGACAGGACGGCATACAGGGCGTCGGACGCCTCCACCTGCGCATCCCACGACGACACGACAACCGGTGCGAGCTCGAGGCGGACATCCGCGAGCGCCTCTGCGACATCGGCCGGCGCAACGCCGTCGGCGCCCACGTGCAGCCACACGGAGGTGACGCCGTTCTCGAGGTCGGTGAGGACGGCACTGCGCGTCGTCGCGGCGTCCGGGTCGTCATGCAGCTGACGGACGTCCCACGGGACGTCGGCGTCACGCAGCGCCCGCCCACGCGTGAAGGGCATGGCGCCGGGGACACCGAGCGGCGCCGGGTCGGCGGGTCGGGTGTAGAGCGGGTCGACCTCGAGCCCACCCTCGAGAGCGGTCCGCATCGAGGCCACCGCGTCGGCGGCGCCGAGGCCCTGACCCTCGGGTCGGCTCTTGTTGACGACGGCGGCGGCGAGCTCGCGCCACTCGACCTCCGTGCGCTCGGGGAAGTGAGCGGCGAGCGTCATCGCAGGCCGCTTCGGGGCCACCGTCATGCACTTGCTCCTTGTGAGTTGCCGGGTTCGGCGCGCACCTCGGGGAGGTCTGCGCACCGCTCGTCACCCTACCGGCGGGCCGTGAGGCGGCCTAGGAGAGTTTGGGCACATCAGGTGTGCGTTGTCGCACGTTCGGACACGACTTCCTCGTATGCCGTCCGCAGCCTTTCGCTCGCCCGTGGCCCTGCGCTCGGGGCCAGCTCGGCGCCGAGGTGGTGGGCGCGCAGCTCGTCCATGAGCTCGGCGACCATCGCGGGGCCGCCGTCCTCCATGAGCTGCTGACGAATCGTCAGCTCCGGCGTCGTGTCCCGGTGCTCGCGGCCCCAGGTGCCGAGCGCGACGAGGACGGGGAGGGTCTGGATGCCGGCCTCGGTGAGGGTGTAGCGGGCGCGCTGGCCCCGGGCGGCCTCGTCCCGGGTGAGGAGGCCGGCGGCGACGAGTGACTTGAGGCGCGACGAGAGGACGTTGCTCGCGATGCCCTCCTCGCTGCCGGCGAGGAGTTCACGGAAGTAGCGGCGGTCGCCGAACATCATGTCGCGCAGGACGATGAGGCTCCACGGGTCGCCGAGCGCTTCGACGGCCGCGTTGATGGGGCAGCCCGACCGTGGCTCGCTGCGCATGTGTCCCTCCTCCGGGCTGGCGTGTCCGAAATTAGTGGTTGCCAACTGCAATCACTCTACTCTACCGTCGTGAGTGGTTGCTCATCGCAAGCACTCACGACAGGAGCTCGACATGTCCATCGTTCGCGTCGCCGCGTTCAGCATCTCCCTCGACGGCTACGGCACCGGGGAGCCCCAGACCCTCGAGGAGCCGTTCGGCCACGCCGGCCAGCGCCTCCACGACTGGATGTTCCCGCCCGAGACCGGAGGTGAGACCCGCGCCCGCTACGGCCTCGACGGCGCCCTGGCCATGGCGAGCTACGACGACGACACCGTGGGCGCCGAGATCATGGGCCGCCGCAAGTACTGGCCCTACCCCGGCGACTGGACCGACCCCGAGTGGAAGGGCTGGTGGGGAGACAACCCGCCGTTCCACACACCGGTCTTCGTCATGACCCACCATCAGCACGAGTCGATCGAGATGGAGGGCGGCACGACGTTCCACTTCGTGTCCGGCACGCCCGAGGAGGTCCTCGCCCAGGCTCGGGCGGCGGCTGGCGACAAGGACGTCCGCATCGGCGGCGGCCCGACGACGGTGCGCGCCTTCCTGGCGGCCGGCCTCATCGACCACCTGCACCTCGTCGTGGCACCCATCGTGCTGGGACACGGTGAGTCGCTCTGGGAGGGCCTGGAGGGCATCGAGTCGGACTACGACATCCGAGCCACCCCCTCGGATCGCCCGGGCTTCGTGCACCAGTTCTGGCAGCGCAGGGGCCAGTGATGGGACGCCTGCGCTACGGAATGATGGTCTCGCTGGACGGGTACGCCCGCGACGCCTCAGGGTCGTTCGCCTGGGCGATGCCGAGCGACGAACTGCACGGTTGGGTCAATGACCGCGAACGCGACGTGCGCACCGTCGTCTACGGACGCGGCCTGTGGGAGACGATGCGCTACTGGCAGGACCCTCCCGTCGAGGATTTCACCGCACCGGAGCACCATGAGTTCGCCGCCCTGTGGCAGGAGATGGACAAGGTCATCGTGTCCTCCACCCTCGACCCACCCACGGAACCGCGCACGACGCTGTGGCCCGCGCTGGACCTCGACCGGCTCGCCACCCTCGTCCGGGAGAGCCCGACGGACGTGAGTATCGGCGGACCGACCCTGGCCGCAGCGGCACTGGAGGCGGGACTCGTCGACGAGATCACGGCATACGTCATGCCGCACATCGCCGGCGGCGGACTCCCCTGGTTGCCGCCCGGTCTCACCACCGGCCTCGAACTGCGCGAGTCGCGCTCCTTCGACGGAGGCGCCGTGGCGATGATCCACGACGTGCGCCGCGACTGACGCGGGCTCAGGCGCGCCGGCTCAGCCGAGCCGGGTCAGTCGCGCGGGGTCAGGCGAGCGGGTTCAGGCGAGCGGCGCGAACGGTGCGCCGAGCTCCCGCAGCTTCGCCTCGCCACCGTCAACCGCGGTGAGGACCCACAGCCCGGCCGACGTCGCGGCCACGGTGTTCTCCCAGTGGGCGGCGCGCGACCCGTCGTTCGTCACGACGGTCCAGTCGTCCTCGAGGACCTTGTTGGCCTCGTCGCCGAGCGTCACCATCGGCTCGATCGCCACTGTGGTCGCGTCGACGACGAGCGGGCCCTTGCCGCTCACGCGGTAGTTCGGAACCTGCGGGTCCATGTGCATCGACGTGCCGATGCCGTGGCCGACATAGTCCTCGACGATCCCGTATTCACGACCCCGCCGCTCCCCCGCTGCGGTGAGGCTGTCCTCGACAGCCGCGCCGACGGCATACAGGCTCTGGCCAACCGTCAGGGCGGCGATCCCGGCCCACATCGACTCCTCGGAGTCGTCGATGAGCTCGAGGTCCTCGGGACGTCCGGCGTCGCGGCCGCCGACGATGACCGAGATGGCCGCGTCGCCGTGCCAGCCCTCCACGATGGCGCCGCAGTCGATCGAGAGCAGGTCGCCCTCCTCGAGCACGCGGGAGCCGGGGATACCGTGCACGACCTCCTCGTTGACCGAGGCGCACAGGGTGCCGGTGAAGCCGTGGTAGCCGAGGAAGCTCGGGATCCCACCGCCGTCGCGGATGTGTGCCTCGGCGAGGCCGTCGAGCTCCTTGGTCGTCATGCCCGGTCGCACCGACTCGCGCATGAGCTCCAGCGTCTGGCCGACGAGGAGGCCAGCCGCCCGCATGAGCAACACCTGCTCGTGGGTCTTGGCCTCGATGCGCTCACGTCCGAACAGTCCCATGGAGGGCAACCTACCGGCGCGTGCCCCCTCTTCCCCAATTCGTCGAGAGGAGCGGGCGCGGCAGCGATCAGGACTGGGCGGGGACCTCGGCGAGGTCGAGCACCTTGCTGTGGAGGCTGTCGAGCAGCGTGGCGAGCTCGCTGGCGGCGACACCCTCGACGTCGACGACATCGCCCTCGACCGCGAGCTGCTCGGGGAAGCTCAGGCCCAGGTCGCCGACGACATCCGCGGAGACGTGGGTGAGCACCTTGGCCAGGTCGGCGCGCGCGTCACCGGCGCCGGACCAGCCGTAGCCCACGATGCCGATCGGCTTGCTGTCCCACTCGGCGAAGAGGTAGTCGACGGCGTTCTTGATCGGGGCCGGGAAGCTGCGGTTGTACTGCGGCGTCACGACGACGATGGCGTCGGACTCGAAGATCGCGCTCGCCCAGGCCTGCGTGTGCGGCTTGGCGTAGTTGCCGTTCTTCGGCATGTCCTCCTCGTCTAAGAACGGGAGGTCGATGGCCGCGAGGTCCAGGACCGTCACCTGCCACTGCTCGGGGTTGGCCTGCTGGCCGACCCACTCGGTGACCTTGTGGCCGATGCGGCCGGGACGGGTGCTGGAGACAATGATGCTGAGATTGTTCACGATTCAACCAACAGCGTATGCCGTCCGCCCTATTCCCACTGCTCACAAGAAACGGCTCGCGAGCCGATGCGCCACTCGCGAGCCGGATCACTGAGGCTCGGGAGCACACACCCGGCTCGCGAGCCGTGTCTGCGTGCGGGGTTCGGTCAGTCCTGCGACAGCGCAGCGATGATGCGCTCGGTGACGTCGTCCATGTCACCGAGACCGTCGACCTCGACGAGGAGGCCGCGCTCGGCGTAGAGGTCGGTCAGCGGAGCCGTCTCGCGACGGTAGATCGCCTGACGCTCGCGGATGACGTCCTCGGTGTCGTCGGCGCGGCCCTCGATCTCGGCGCGCTTGAGCAGGCGGCTCACGACCGCGTCCTCGTCCACCGTCAGCGCGAGGACCCGGTCGAGACCGAGGTCTTTCTTGCCGAGCATTGCGTCGAGCGCGGCGACCTGGCCCGTCGTGCGGGGGTAGCCGTCGAGGAGGAAGCCCTCGGCAGCGTCGTCCTGCGCAAGCCGGTCCTCGACGATGGCGTTGGTGATCTCATCGGAGACGTAGCCGCCCGCGGCGGTGATCTCCTGGACCTGCCTGCCGAGCTCGGTGCCGTTCTTGATGTTCGCGCGGAAGATGTCGCCCGTGGAAATCGCCGGGATCGCGAAGTGCTCGGCGATGCGAGCGGCCTGCGTGCCCTTCCCGGCGCCGGGAGGTCCGACGATGATGAGTCGGAGCTTGGGGGGTGTCGTGCCCTGGGTCATTATTTGAGGAACCCTTCGTAGTGACGCTGCTGCAACTGCGACTCGATCTGCTTCACGGTCTCCAGACCCACACCGACGATGATGAGGATCGAGGTGCCACCGAACGGGAAGTTCTGGTTGGCGCCGACGAGGACGAGCGCGAGCAGCGGGATGATCGAGATCAGCGCGAGATAGATCGCACCCGGGACGGTGATGCGGGTGAGGACGTACTGCAGGTACTCGGCCGTGGGTCGCCCGGCGCGAATACCCGGGATGAAGCCGCCGTACTTCTTCATGTTGTCGGCGACTTCGGTCGGGTTGAACGTGATCGACACGTAGAAGAACGTGAAGAAGAGGATGAGCGCGGTGTAGGTCAGTCCGTACCAGAGCGTATCGCCACCGGCGAAGTTCGCGTCGATCCAGTTGACCCAGCCGGCCGACGAGCCGTCCGCCTTGCGGTTGAACTGCGCGAGCAGCGTCGGCAGCGCCAGGAGCGAGCTGGCGAAGATGACCGGGATGACGCCGGCCATGTTGACCTTGAGCGGGATGTAGGTCGAGGTGCCGCCGTAGACGCGACGCCCCACCATGCGCTTGGCGTACTGGACCGGGATGCGCCGCTGGCTCTGCTCGACGAAGACGACCAGGGCGATGATCACGAAGCCCATGAGGATGATCCCCAGGAAGATGTCCCAGCGACCCTCCTTCTGCTGGATGGCCCAGAGCGCGCCCGGGAAGGTCGCGGCGATGGACGTGAAGATGAGGATCGACATGCCGTTGCCGACGCCGTGGTCGGTGACGAGCTCACCGAGCCACATGACGAGGCCGGTGCCCGCGGTCATCGTGAGGACCATGATGAGGATCGTGACGATCGAGTGGTCCGTCAGGATGTTGGTGCACGCCGGGTTCGCGAACAGCTGCTGCGGGTTCTGCGCGAAGGTGATGAACGTGGCCGACTGGAGGACGGCGAGCGCGATCGTGAGATAACGCGTGTACTGCGTCATCTTCGCCTGACCGGCCTGCCCCTCCTTCTTGAGGGCCTCGAACTTCGGGATCACCACGGTCAGCAACTGGATGATGATGCTCGCCGTGATGTAGGGCATGATCCCGAGCGCGAAGATCGAGAGCTGGAGCAGCGCTCCACCGCTGAAGAGGTTGGCCAGACCCAGCAGGTCGTTGGCGTCCCCCGCCCCGCGCTGGCAGGCCTCGATGAGCGAGTAGCTCACGCCCGGCGTCGGCACCTGGGCGCCCAAGCGGTACAGGGCGATGATCCCGAGGGTGAACAGAATCTTCCTGCGCAGGTCGGGCGTCTTGAACGCGCGGCCGAAAGCGGTGAGCACAGGTCCTCCAGGTGGGCGGCACGTGCCGCGTCAGTGGTGATCGACGAACAAAGATACCCCGGCTGCGACCACGGTTCGGACCGCGGTCGCGTCAGGGGGTCAAACGACGTATGCCGCAGAGCGAGTTCCCGGATCGCCTCCGGGAACCGCGCCCTGCGGCATACGCACTGCTGAAGTCAGCCGGCGACGACTCAGACCTGAGTCGCGGAGCCGCCTGCCGCCTCGATCTTCTCCTTGGCGGAGGAGGAGAACGCGTTGGCGGAGATGTTGACGGCAACCGAGATCTCGCCGGTGCCGAGCACCTTGACGAGCTGGCCGCCGCGAACGGCACCCTTGGACACGAGGTCCTCGACGGTCACGTCGCCACCCTGCGGGTAGAGAGCGGACAGCTTGTCGAGGTTCACGACCTGGTACTCGGTCTTGAACGGGTTCTTGAAGCCGCGCAGCTTCGGGAGACGCATGTGCAGGGGGGTCGAGCCACCCTCGAAGCGCTCCGGAACCTGGTAGCGAGCCTTGGAGCCCTTGGTACCGCGACCGGCGGTCTTACCCTTGGAGCCCTCACCACGACCAACACGGGTCTTGGCGGTCTTGGCACCGGGGGCAGGACGCAGGTGGTGGACCTTGAGCGCCGAAGCCTTGTCGGCTTCGCCGACTGCGGCCTTCTTGGCGTTGTCAGCCATGATCAGTCAACCTCCTCGACGGCGACGAGGTGGGTCACCGTCTTGACCATCCCGCGGATCTCGGGACGGTCCTCCTTGACGACGACGTCGCCAATGCGCTTGAGACCGAGGCTGCGCAGCGTGTCACGCTGGTTCTGCTTGCCGCCGATCTCCGAACGGGTCTGGGTCACCTTGAGGCGAGCCATCAGGCACCTGCCTTCGCTGCGTCACGAGCCTCGGCGAGACCGGCGGCCTGGGCGCGAAGCATCGCGGCCGGGGCAACCTGGTCGACCGGGAGACCGCGGCGGGCAGCCACGGACTCCGGACGCTCGAGCTCCTTGAGAGCCTGAACGGTGGCGTGGACGATGTTGATCGCGTTGTCCGAGCCGAGGCTCTTGGACAGGACGTCGTGGATGCCGGCGCACTCGAGCACCGCACGCACCGGACCACCGGCGATGACACCGGTACCGGGGCTGGCGGGACGGAGCATGACGACACCGGCCGCGGCCTCACCCTGGACGGGGTGCGGGATCGTGCCCTGGATGCGCGGGACCTTGAAGAACTCCTTCTTGGCCTCCTCGACACCCTTGGCGATCGCGGCGGGAACTTCCTTGGCCTTGCCGTAGCCCACGCCCACGGTGCCGTCGCCGTCACCGACGACGACGAGGGCCGTGAAGCTGAAGCGACGACCACCCTTGACGACCTTGGAGACGCGGTTGATGGTCACAACACGCTCAAGGTACTGGCTCTTCTCGGCCTCGCGGCCGCCGCCACGACGGTCGTCGCCACGGCCACCGCGACGGTCGCCGCCGCGGTTGTCGTTGCGGTCGTTGCCGGCGGACGCGGTACCGGTGCCTCGACGCTGGGGTCCTGGCATCAGATGTTCCTCATTTCAACACTGGTCTTGGTCACGTAGTGGGTCACAGCGACAGCCCACCCTCGCGGGCGCCGTCGGCGATGGCCGCGACGCGACCGTGGTACTTGTTGCCACCGCGGTCGAAAACCACGGCCTCGACGCCAGCAGCCTTGGCACGCTCGGCGACGAGCTCGCCGACCTTCTTGGCCTTGGCGGTCTTGTCGCCGTCGAAGGCACGCACGTCGGCCTCCATGGTCGACGCCGACGCGACGGTCTTGCCGGCGGTGTCGTCGACGACCTGGACGAAGACGTGACGCGAGGAACGCGACACGACGAGGCGCGGACGCGCAGCCGTCCCGGAGACGTGCTTGCGCAGACGAACGTGGCGACGGCCACGCGCGGCGACCTTGCCCTTGGCACGCTTGATGATCATTGCCATGGCTTACTTACCAGCCTTTCCGACCTTGCGGCGGATGTGCTCGCCGGCGTAGCGCACGCCCTTGCCCTTGTAGGGGTCGGGCTTGCGGAGCTTGCGAATGTTGGCGGCAACCTCACCGACGAGCTGCTTGTCGATGCCCTCGACCTGGAACCGGGTGGGGTTCTCGACGGTGAAGGTGATGCCCTTCGGCGGCTCGACCGTGATCGAGTGCGAGTAGCCGAGCGCGAACTCGAGCGAACCGCCCTTGTTCTGCACGCGGTAACCCGTGCCGTGGATCTCGAGCTTCTTGACGTAGCCCTCGGTGACACCGAGAACCATGTTGTTGATGAGCGAGCGGGTCAGGCCGTGGAGCGACCGCGACTCACGCTCGTCGTTGGGACGGGACACCTGGACCTCGCCGTCGGTCTTCTCGACCGTGATCGGCTGGGCCACAGTGTGCGCGAGCTCGCCCTTGGGACCCTTGACCTTGACGGTCTGGCCCTCGACGTTGATCTCGACACCCGCGGGGATGGCAACCGGAAGACGTCCGATGCGCGACATGTCAGATCCCCTTACCAGATGTAGGCGAGGACTTCCCCACCCACACCCTTGTTGGCGGCCTGCTTGTCAGTGAGCAGACCGGACGACGTCGAGATGATGGCCACGCCGAGTCCACCGAGCACCTTGGGCAGGTTGGTCGACTTGGCGTAGACGCGCAGTCCGGGCTTGGACACGCGACGCACACCCGCGATGGAACGCTCGCGGTTGGGGCCGTACTTGAGGTTGATCGTCAAGGTCTGGCCGACCTCGGCGTCCTCGACGGTCCAGCCGGCGATGTAACCCTCGGCCTCGAGGATCTCCGCGATGTGCGACTTGAGCTTGCTGAACGGCATGGCGACCGTGTCCTTGTGCGCCGAGTTGGCGTTCCGGACGCGGGTCAACATGTCCGCGATCGGGTCAGTCATTGTCATTGGGCTTCTCCGCCCTTCTCACCGTGGTTTCATCCGGGGCTGCTGCTCCGGCTGACCTTCGATGTAGATGGTCTTGGGGTATGCCGCGCGATGCGGCGGGTGAGAATGCTGCGGGGCCCAGCCCCGCGGCATACCTCGTGGTGTTGGTCTGTCAGGTCACCAGGACGACTTGGTCACGCCGGGGAGCTCACCGCGGTGAGCCATCTCCCGGAGGCAGATCCGGCACAGGCCGAACTTGCGGTAGACCGAGTGGGGACGGCCGCAGCGCTGGCAGCGCGTGTAGCCACGCACCTTGAACTTCGGCTTCTTGTTCGCCTTGTTGACAAGAGCGGTCTTGGCCATGTCACTTCTCCTTGAACGGGAAGCCGAGCGCCTTGAGCAGCGCGCGTCCCTCGTCGTCGTTCGTCGCGGTGGTGACGATGGTGATGTCCATGCCCCGGACGCGGTCGATCTTGTCCTGGTCGATCTCGTGGAACATCGACTGCTCCGTGAGGCCGAACGTGTAGTTGCCGCGACCGTCGAACTGCGTCGGGCTCATGCCGCGGAAGTCGCGGATGCGGGGCAGCGCGACCGAGATGAGGCGGTCGAGGAACTCCCACATGCGGTCGCCACGCAGCGTGGTGTGCGTGCCGATCGGCATGCCCTCACGCAGCTTGAACTGGGCGATGGACTTGCGCGCCTTGGTGACGACCGGCTTCTGACCGGTGATCGCCGTGAGGTCGCGAACCGCGCCCTCGATGAGCTTGCTGTCCTTGGCCGCGTCGCCGACACCCATGTTGACGACGACCTTGACGACACCCGGGACCTGCATGACGTTGGCGTACCCGAACTGCTCGTGCAGGTTGCCCTTGATCTCGTCGGTGTAGCGCGCCTTGAGGCGGGGCTTCGTAACGGTTTCGGTCATGGTGCTCACAGGTCCTTGCCCGAGCGCACGCCGACGCGGGTGCGGACGGCCTTCTGACGTCCGTCGCGCTCGACGGTCTCGACGCGGGTCTTGGTACGGGTCGGCTTCTTGTCCGACGGGTCGACGACCGCCACGTTGCTCACGTGGATGGGCGCCTCCTGGACGACGAGGCCACCGGTCTGGCTGCCACGGGCAGTCTGGCCGGCCTTGGTGTGGCGGGTGACGCGGTTGACACCCTCGACGAGGACGCGGCTCTTCTCGCGGTCGACGGAGATGACCTTGCCGGTCGAACCCTTGTCCTTGCCGGCGAGCACCTGGACGGTGTCGCCCTTCTTGATGCGAATCTTCGCCATGGTCAGAGCACCTCCGGGGCCAGCGAGATGATTTTCATGAACTTCTTCTCGCGCAGCTCACGGCCGACCGGGCCGAAGATGCGGGTCCCACGCGGGTCACCGTCGGTCTTGAGGATCACGGCGGCGTTCTCGTCGAACTTGATGTAGGAACCGTCGGCGCGACGGCGCTCCTTCTTGGTGCGGACGATGACCGCCTTGACGACGTCGCCCTTCTTGACGTTGCCACCGGGGATGGCGTCCTTGACCGTGGCGACGATCGTGTCGCCGATACCGGCATACCGGCGACCCGAACCACCGAGAACACGAATGCAAAGGATTTCCTTGGCACCAGTGTTGTCGGCGACGCGAACACGCGACTCCTGCTGGATCACTTATCTGTCTCCTATACGTCGTGCTGGTTCTCTGCTGGCCTTGCGGCGGCAGAGCCTGGCCGAACTTCGGGGGGTGCGGAGGGCCGAAGCCCCCCGCGAAGTATTACTTCGCCTTCTCGAGGATCTCGACCACGCGCCAGCGCTTGGTCGCCGAGAGAGGGCGGGTCTCCATGATGAGAACGCGGTCGCCGATGCCGGCAGAGTTCTCCTCGTCGTGCGCCTTCACCTTGTTGGAGCGGCGCATGACCTTGCCGTAGAGCGCGTGCTTGACGCGGTCCTCGACCTCGACGACGACGGTCTTGTCCATCTTGTCGCTGACGACGTAGCCCTGGCGGGTCTTGCGGTAGTTGCGCGCCTGGGTCTCGGTCACGGTCTCGTCCTTCACGTTGTCACTCACTTGCTCTCCTCGGCCTTCGCCGGAGCGGCACCAATGCCGAGCTCGCGCTCACGCATCTCGGTGTAGATCCGCGCGATGTCCTTGCGGACGGCGCGGAGCCGGCCGTGGTTGTCGAGCTGACCGGTCGCGGACTGGAACCGCAGGTTGAACAGCTCCTCCTTGGCCTTGCGCAGCTCGTCGACGAGACGGTCGTCGTCGAACCCACGCAGCTCCTTGGAGATCAGGTCCTTGGAACCGACTGCCATCAGAAGTCACCACCCTCACGCTGGACGAAGCGGCACTTCATCGGCAGCTTGTGCATGGCCAGGCGCATGGCTTCGCGCGCGACCTCTTCGGACACACCGGAGATCTCGAACATGATGCGTCCGGGCTTGACGTTGGCGATCCACCACTCGGGCGAACCCTTACCGGAACCCATGCGGGTCTCAGCCGGCTTCTTGGTCAGCGGGCGGTCGGGGTAGATGTTGATCCACACCTTTCCACCACGCTTCATGTAACGGGTCATCGCAATACGAGCGGACTCGATCTGGCGGTTGGTCACGTAGGCCGGCTCGAGAGCCTGGAGGCCGTAGTCACCGAACGCGATCGTCGTTCCACCCTTGGCAGCGCCCGAGCGACCCGGGTGGTGCTGCTTGCGGTGCTTGACGCGACGGGGAATCAACATCAGCTGGACGCTCCCTCAGTGCTCTCCGCCGAAGCCGGGGCCTCGGAGGTGGTGGCCTGCTGCGGCGCGTCCTGACGGTCACCGCGGCGAGCGCGGGCCGGACGGTCGGCGCCATCGCGGCGGGGGCCGCGGCCCTGGCGCGGCGCGGTGGCCTGCTGGGCAGCGAGCTCACGCGCGGTGAGGTCACCCTTGTAGATCCAGACCTTCACGCCGATACGGCCGAAGGTGGTGCGGGCCTCGTAGAAGCCCACGTCGATGTTCGCGCGGAGGGTGTGCAGCGGCACGCGACCCTCGCGGTAGAACTCGGTGCGGGACATCTCGGCGCCGCCGAGGCGGCCGGAGACCTGGACGCGGATGCCCTTGGCACCGGCGCGGGTCGCCGACTGCATGCTCTTGCGCATGGCGCGACGGAACGAGACGCGAGCAGAGAGCTGCTCGGCCACGCCCTGGGCGACGAGCTGAGCGTCGGTCTCGGGGTTCTTGACCTCGAGGATGTTCAGCTGGACCTGCTTGCCCGTGAGCTTCTCGAGCTCGCCACGGATGCGGTCGGCCTCGGCGCCACGGCGACCGATGACGATGCCCGGACGGGCCGTGTGGATGTCCACGCGGACGCGGTCGCGGGTGCGCTCGATCTCGACCTTGGAGATACCGGCGCGCTCCATGCCCTCGGACATGAGCTTGCGGATGGCGACGTCTTCCTTGACGTAGTCGCGGTAGCGCTGACCCTCCTTGGTGGAGTCAGCGAACCAACGGCTGCGGTGCTCGGACGTGATGCCCAGACGGAAGCCGTGCGGGTTGACCTTCTGACCCATTAGCGGTTGCCTCCCTTGTTGGGCTTGGTCTGGGGCGCGACGACCACGGTGATGTGGCTCGTGCGCTTGTTGATGCGCGAGGCGCGGCCCTGCGCACGCGGACGGAAACGCTTCATCGTCGGACCTTCGTCGACGAACGCCGAGGTGATGACGAGCTCACGCTCGTCGAAACGCTCGGCCGTCTTGTCGGCCTTGACGCGGGCGTTGGCGATGGCGCTCTCGAGCACCTTCAGGATCGGGTCGGACGCCGACTGCGGGGCGAAGCGCAGCGTGGCGATGGCCTCGCTGGCGTTCTTGCCGCGGACGAGGTCGATGACTCGACGCGCCTTCTGCGGGGTCACCCGGACGTGGCGGGCCTGGGCCCGAGCCTCCAGGGTGACGCTCTCGGTCGTGGTGTTGGTGGCCATCAGCGGCGCCGGCCCTTCTTGTCGTCCTTCACGTGACCCTTGAAGGTGCGCGTGGGTGCGAACTCGCCGAGCTTGTGGCCGACCATCGACTCGGTGACGAACACCGGGACGTGCTTGCGGCCGTCGTGGACGGCGAGGGTGTGGCCGAGCATGTCCGGGCTGATGACCGAACGGCGCGACCAGGTCTTGATGACGTTCTTGGTACCCGCTTCGTTCTGGACGTCGACCTTCTTCTGAAGGTGGTCGTCGATGAAGGGGCCCTTCTTCAAGCTACGAGGCATGTGTCAATGGCTCCTATGTCAGCGCTTCTTGCCGGTGCGGCGTCGGCGGACGATCATCTTGTCGCTCGGCTTGCCGGGGCGACGGGTGCGGCCCTCGGCCTTGCCCCAGGGGCTGACCGGGTGGCGTCCACCGGAGGTGCGGCCCTCGCCACCACCGTGCGGGTGGTCGACCGGGTTCATGACGACACCACGGACGGTCGGGCGCTTGCCCTTCCAGCGCATGCGGCCGGCCTTGCCCCAGTTGATGTTGGACTGCTCGGCGTTGCCGACCTCGCCGATCGTCGCGCGGCAGCGCGCGTCGACGTTGCGGATCTCACCGGACGGCATACGCAGCTGGGCGTAGGGGCCGTCCTTGGCGACGAGCTGCACACGGACGCCGGCCGAACGCGCGATCTTCGCGCCGCCACCGGGGCGGAGCTCGACGGCGTGGATGACCGTACCGGTCGGGATGTTGCGCAGCGGCAGGCTGTTACCGGGCTTGATGTCCGCGCCGGGACCGTTCTCGATGCTGGCGCCCTGCTCCAGGCCCTTGGGGGCGAGGATGTAGCGCTTCTCGCCATCGGCGAAGTGCAGCAGCGCGATGCGGGCGGTGCGGTTGGGGTCGTACTCGATGTGAGCGACCTTGGCCGGGATGCCGTCCTTGTCGTGGCGACGGAAGTCGATGAGGCGGTAGGCGCGCTTGTGGCCACCACCGATGTGACGCGTCGTGATGCGACCGTTGTTGTTGCGGCCACCGCTCTTCGTGAGCGGACGCACGAGCGACTTCTCTGGCGTGGAGCGCGTGACCTCGACGAAGTCGGCGACGCTCGAGCCGCGACGGCCAGGCGTCGTCGGCTTGTACTTGCGGATACCCATGTCGTGTTTCCTTAAGTTCCTCAGTCGTCTCTCAGGCGCCAGCGCTGCCGAAGATGTCGATCGTGCCCTCGCGGAGGGTGACGATCGCGCGCTTGGTGTCCTTGCGCTTGCCCAGGCCGAAGCGGGTGCGCCGGGTCTTGCCCTGACGGTTCATCGTGTGGACCGACTCGACCTTGACGCCGAAGATCTCCTCAACGGCGATCTTGATCTCGGTCTTGTTCGAGCGCGGGTCCACCAGGAAGGTGTACTTGCCCTGGTCGAGCAGCCCGTAGGACTTCTCGGAGACAACCGGCGCGAGCAGGATGTCGCGCGGGTCCTTGCGCGTGATGGCGGTGCTCACTTCTCCTCCTCGGAGATCTGCTGGGCGGCCTCGCCACCGGCCGGGACGAACCCGGCAGCCTTGGCGGCGTCCGCAGTGCGGAACCAGACCTCGGCCTCAGTGGCGTCGTACCAGCGCGAACCGGGCACGTGGTACTTCATCGAGTCCTTGTTGCCCTTGACGTCGAACCCCGCAGGAGCGGAGCCGTCCTCGAGAGCAGCGTGGCTGTCGGCGCCGAAGCCACCGTCCGCGGCGGCGTCGGCTGCGGGAGCCTCCGCGACCTTGGCCGGCTTCGTCGCCTTGGCAGCCTTGGCGGGCTTCTCGGCGGCGGCCTCGACAACCTCGACCTCGACCGCGGGGGCCGTGGTGCGGGCGGCGGGACCGGCGACGAACGTGTCGAGCGCGGCCTGGGTGAAGACCACGTCGTCGGCGCAGAGCACGTCGTAGGTGTTGAGCTGGTCAACGGCCAGGACGTGAACGTTGTCGAGGTTGCGGACCGACTTCATCGAGACGATGTCGCTGCGGTCGAGCACGACGAGCAGGTTCTTGCGCTCGGTCAGGCCGGCGAGCAGCGCGGCGGCGTCCTTGGTGGAGGGAACCTCACCCGTGACGAGGGAGGCAACCACGTGGACGCGGTCGTGGCGCGCGCGGTCCGAGAGGGCGCCGCGGAGGGCAGCAGCCTTCATCTTCTTGGGGGTGCGCTGCGCGTAGTCGCGCGGGGTCGGGCCGTGGACGACGCCACCGCCGGTCCAGTGCGGCGCACGGGTCGAGCCCGCACGGGCGCGGCCGGTGCCCTTCTGGCGGTGCGGCTTGCGACCACCACCGCGGACCTCGCCGCGGGTCTTGGTCGAGTGCGTGCCCTGGCGCGCGGCAGCGAGCTGGGCGACGACGACCTGGTGGATCAGCGGCACGTTGGTCTGCACGTCGAAGATCTCGGCGGGCAGCTCGGCGTTCACCGTGTTGGTAGCCACAGTGGTCACGCTCCCTTCACGGCGTTGCGGACGAGCACGACCGCACCGCGAGGACCGGGGACGGCGCCCTTGACGAGCAGCAGACCCTTGTCGGCGTCCACAGCGTGGATCGTGAGGTTCTGGGTGGTCTGACGCACGCCACCCATGCGGCCGGCCATGCGCATGCCCTTGAAGACACGACCCGGGGTGGCGCAGCCACCGATGGAGCCCGGCTTGCGGTGGTTCTTGTGCGCACCGTGGGAGGACGAGACACCGGCGAAGCCGTGACGCTTCATGACACCGGCGAAGCCCTTGCCCTTGGTGGTGCCGGAGATGTCGACGGCCTGACCGGCCTCGAACGTCTCGGCGGTGAGCTCCTGGCCCAGCGAGTACTCGGCAGCGTCCGCGGTGCGGAGCTCGACGAGGTGGCGGCGCGGCGTGACGCCGGCCTTCTCGAAGTGGCCGGTGAGCGGCTTGGTCACCTTGCGCGGGTCGATCGCACCGAAGGCGATCTGGACGGCGCTGTAGCCATCGGTCTCGGCGTTGCGCACCTGCGTGACGACGCAGGGGCCGGCCTCGATGACGGTGACGGGGACGAGCCGGTTCTCGGCGTCCCACACCTGGGTCATGCCGAGCTTCTTGCCCAGCACACCCTTCACGGTCTTGGTTGCAATGTCAGTCATCAGTCAACCCTCAGAGCTTGATCTCGATGTTGACGTCAGCCGGCAGATCGAGTCGCATCAGCGAGTCGACGGCCTTGGGCGTCGGGTCGATGATGTCGATGAGGCGCTTGTGGGTGCGCATCTCGAAGTGCTCGCGGCTGTCCTTGTACTTGTGCGGCGAACGGATGACCACGAAGACGTTCTTCTCCGTGGGCAGCGGCACAGGGCCGACCACCGTCGCGCCGGCACGGGTCACCGTGTCGACGATCTTCCGCGCCGAGTTGTCGATGACCTCGTGGTCATACGACTTCAAGCGGATGCGGATCTTCTGTCCCGCCATCTTGGCTTCCGTCTCTCTCTCGCCGTCTTCTTACTTCTGTCGTGTGCCGGTTCCGGCTCCGACCCCCGCGGTCGGGCGTGTCGCCCTCGCTCCGCGACCCGACGGCATACGCAATCTCTGCGTGAACCTTCGGAAGGATCGATTCCCCGGATAACCGGGGCTGCTCTGGCCTGCTGTGTGTCGCCCCGGCCGAGCCGGTTCGATGCGTTGTCACAGTCAGGGGCTACGTCGCGCCGCCTCCGAACGGTCGGAGACAGCACGTCCTGCACCAAGCAACCTGACAAGTGTGCCAGAGGCGGCCGCGACCTACCAAATCGAGGCCGGAGCCGACCGCATCCGGGCGCGGATGGCGCGTCGCGCGGCCCCTGAGCATGGGAAACGGGTCCGGAACAAGAGAACAGTTCCCTTGCTCCGGACCCGTTTAGCGGGTGCCCCGTAAAAGGTGAGGCAGGTGGGGTGGGTCAGCGGGGGCCGCCGCCGAGCACGCCGGCGTCAAACGCCTTGAGCACGGACGCCTTGTCCGCGGCCGTGAGTTTGCCCGCCGTGACGGCCTCGTCGAGGCGGGACGACATCTGCATGCGACGCTCGGCCTCGTGGTCGGCACGGACCGAATCGAGCGCTGCGGTGAGCTTGTCGGCGCTCACCCCGAGTTCCTTGGCCAAAGCCGCAATGTATGCCGTCCGCCTGGCTTCGCGGTCCGTGTCGCTCGGCTTGGTGCCCTCGGCCGGCTTCTCGGTGGGCTTGGTTGCCTCGCGCACCTTCTCGATGGCGGCGGTGACCTTGGCCTCGTCGAGGCCGAGCGCCTCGGCCAGCGCCGACGCGTCCGCGCCGCGCATCCCGCCCGGGCCGTGACCACGACCGCCGGGGCCGCGGTCGCCGGGGGCGCTGTCGCCCTGCTCCCCCGACCCGTTGGCCGACGCCGATGCGGAAGCGGACGAGCTGGGCGACGGTGAGGTTTCGGCCAGCGCCGCGTTGGCGCCAAACCCGGCGAGGGTGACGGCTGCCGCGCCGGCCACTCCGGCCAGCGCCGAGGTCTTGGTGATCCTGGGCATGAGAGGTGTCCTTCCGTGTCGGCCGACCCGAGTGGCCGACCGTGTTCCCTCCACGGTGGACTTCTCATCTGGAGTGACCGTAGGTCCGACCTGTCACGAACCTGTCAGACGGCGCCCGAACCTGTGATGGCGCAGTCTCGCTTCTCACATCGTCAGCAGCCGGGGAACGTCGACAGCATGGCCGCCGGCTCCACGGTCTGGGCCCCCTCGACGTTGAGCAGAACTGCGGCGACGACGTCGGCGCTGCCACCCACGAAGCTGGCGTGAACATCGATGTCATACCCGACGAGCCAGTCGCGCGAGATCGGCCAGAAGAGGTTGGGGACATGTCGCCAGAGCAATCCGGGGGCAACCTCAAGGGCACACAGGTCATCGGGCTCAGCCTCGAAGACGTGATACCCCCGGTGCGGGAGTTCCAACCTGGGGGCCGCCATCACGACGGGGGCCAGGACGTCGGGATCGCGCTGCCACTCGCCGTCGACCATCGTGCTCCTCACCGCCCCAGCCGGGGCGCGAACCACGCACCGTCGGATGCGGGCGCTGGCGACAGATCGGACCAGGTGCGCAACGGCATACCGCACCTGTCGTGTACGGGACCGGCCCCGCCCGAATATGCGGGAAGGGCCCCGCCTGCCGAAGCAGACGGGGCCCTTCTCGAGTGCGTCAGTGACGCAGTCGGTCAACCAGTGATCACTTGGTGATCTTGGTGACGCGACCGGCGCCGACGGTCCGGCCACCCTCACGGATGGCGAACTTGAGGCCCTCTTCCATGGCGATCGGCTGGATGAGCTCGACCGACATCTCGGTGTTGTCACCGGGCATGACCATCTCGGTGCCCTCGGGCAGGGAGACGACGCCGGTGACGTCCGTGGTGCGGAAGTAGAACTGCGGGCGGTAGTTGTCGTAGAACGGCGTGTGACGGCCACCCTCGTCCTTGGAAAGGATGACGACGTTCGCCTCGAAGTTCGTGTGCGGGGTGATCGAGCCGGGCTTGACGATGACCTGGCCGCGCTCGACGTCCTCGCGCTTGATACCACGGATGAGGAGACCGACGTTCTCGCCAGCGCGACCCTCGTCGAGGAGCTTGCGGAACATCTCGATGCCGGTGACCGTGGTCTTGGTGGCCGGGCCCTCGTGGATGCCGACGATCTCGACGTCCTCGTTGACGTTCAGGACGCCACGCTCGATACGACCGGTGACGACGGTGCCACGACCGGTGATCGTGAAGACGTCCTCGACGGGCATGAGGAACGGCTTGTCGATGTCGCGCTCGGGCTCCGGGATCGACTCGTCGACCGCGTCCATGAGCTCGATGACCGACTGGCCCCACTCGGCGTCGCCCTCGAGCGCCTTGAGCGCCGAGACCTTGACCACGGGGACGTCGTCGCCCGGGAACTCGTAGGCCGAGAGAAGCTCACGGACCTCCATCTCGACGAGCTCGAGGATCTCCTCGTCGTCGACCATGTCGGCCTTGTTGAGCGCCACGACGATGTAGGGGACACCAACCTGGCGGGCCAGGATGATGTGCTCCTTCGTCTGCGGCATCGGGCCGTCGGTGGCGGCGACGACGAGAATCGCACCGTCCATCTGGGCCGCACCGGTGATCATGTTCTTGACGTAGTCCGCGTGACCGGGGCAGTCAACGTGCGCGTAGTGACGCTTCTCGGTCTGGTACTCGATGTGCGCGATGGAGATGGTGATACCGCGCTGCTTCTCCTCGGGCGCCTTGTCGATGTCGTCGAACGCGAACTGCGGGTTCAGGTCCGGGTACTTGTCGTGCAGGACCTTGGAGATCGCAGCCGTCAGCGTCGTCTTACCGTGGTCGATGTGACCAATGGTGCCGATGTTGACGTGCGGCTTGGTCCGCTCGAACTTTGCCTTCGCCACTTGATGTCCTCCTCAGGACTCTTCTTGGTGAAACGCCTCACGACCGGGCAGGACGTGGCGTCGTACTTGGGGGTTGGTTGTTCTGGTTGTGGCCGACGGTGTCGACCGATTGCCCAGATCCGGACCAGCGACCAGTCTAGCGGTCACTCGCCCCGGGTCTTGGCGATGATCTCCTCGGCCACCGACTTGGGAACCTCGGCGTAGGAGTCGAACTCCATCGAGTAGTTCGCCCGGCCCTGCGTCTTGGACCGGAGGTCACCGACGTAGCCGAACATCTCGGACAGCGGGACGAGGCCCTTGACGACCTTGGCGCCGCTGATGTCCTCCATGGCCTGGATGTGGCCACGGCGCGAGTTGATGTCGCCGATGACGTCGCCCATGTACTCCTCGGGCGTACGGACCTCGACGGCCATCATCGGCTCGAGGAGCACGGGGTCGGCCTTGCGGACGGCCTCCTTGAGCGCCATGGAGCCGGCGATCTTGAACGCCATTTCGGAGGAGTCGACATCGTGGTACGCACCGTCGAGGAGCGTCGCCTTGATGCCCACGAGCGGGTAGCCGGCGAGCACGCCGTACTGCATCGCGTCCTGGATACCGGCGTCGACCGACGGGATGTACTCGCGCGGGACGCGGCCACCGGTGACGGCGTTCTCGAACTCGTACAGCTCGCCGCCCTCCGTGGTGTCCAGCGCCTCGAGCTTGATCTGGATCTTGGCGAACTGGCCCGATCCACCCGTCTGCTTCTTGTGGGTGTAGTCGTGCTTCTCGACCGTCTTGCGGATGGTCTCGCGGTAGGCGACCTGCGGCTTGCCGACGTTGGCCTCGACCTTGAACTCGCGCTTCATGCGGTCGACGAGGATGTCGAGGTGAAGCTCGCCCATACCGGCGATGATCGTCTGGCCCGTGTCCTCGTCGAGGTGGACCTGGAAGGTCGGGTCTTCGGCCGAGAGCTTCTGGATGGCCGTGGAGAGCTTCTCCTGGTCACCCTTGGTCTTCGGCTCGATGGCGACCTGGATGACCGGGTCGGGGAAGGACATCGACTCGAGGACGATCTGGTGGTCCGGGTCGCTCAGGGTGTCACCGGTGGTGGTGTCCTTGAGGCCGATCGCGGCGTAGATGTGACCCGCCAGCGCCTCCTCGACCGGGTTCTCCTTGTTGGCGTGCATCTGGAAGAGCTTGCCAACGCGCTCCTTGCGGCCCTTGGTCGTGTTGACGACCGGCGAGCCGGCGGCGATGCGACCGGAGTAGACGCGGATGAAGGTGAGCGTGCCGAAGAACGGGTGCGCCGCGACCTTGAACGCGAGAGCCGAGAAGGGCTCGTCCTTGGACGGCTTGCGGGTCATCTCGACGCTCTCGTCGCCGGGCTTGTGACCCACCATGGGGGGCACGTCGAGCGGGGACGGGAGGTAGTCGACGACCGCGTCGAGCATCGGCTGGACGCCACGGTTCTTGAACGCCGAGCCACAGAGGATCGGGTACAGCTCCGAGGTGACGGTGAGCTTGCGGATGCCGGCCTTGATCTCGGCGACCGTGAGCTCCTCGCCGCCGAGGTACTTCTCCATGAGGTCGTCGTCGGACTCGGCGACGCGCTCGATGAGGTGGTGGCGGTACTCCTCGGCCTTGGCCTGGAGGTCCGCGGGGATCTCCTGGACCTCGTACTTGGCGCCCATGGTGACGTCACCCTTGGCGTCGCCGGGCCACACGAGGGCGCGCATCTCGACGAGGTCGATGACACCGATGAAGTCGTTCTCGGCGCCGATCGGCAGCTGGATGACGAGCGGCTCCGCACCGAGGCGGTCCTTGATCGTCTGGACGGTGAAGTAGAAGTCCGCGCCCAGCTTGTCCATCTTGTTGACGAACGCGATGCGGGGGACGTCGTACTTGTCGGCCTGACGCCACACGGTCTCGGACTGGGGCTCGACGCCCTCCTTGCCGTCGAAGACGGCGACGGCACCGTCGAGGACGCGGAGCGAACGCTCCACCTCAACCGTGAAGTCGACGTGACCGGGGGTGTCGATGATGTTGACCTGGTTGTTGTTCCAGAAGGACGTCACGGC
Organism: Knoellia subterranea KCTC 19937; assembly: GCF_000768685.1. Classification (GTDB taxonomy): domain Bacteria; phylum Actinomycetota; class Actinomycetes; order Actinomycetales; family Dermatophilaceae; genus Knoellia; species Knoellia subterranea. The sequence continues at coordinate 728,687 of NZ_AVPK01000001.1, forward strand.
GGCAGACGTGATCGTGATGCCGCGCTCCTTCTCCTGCTCCATCCAGTCGGTCGTCGAGGCGCCGTCGTGGGTCTCGCCGATCTTGTGGTTGACGCCGGTGTAGAAGAGGATGCGCTCCGTCGTCGTCGTCTTGCCGGCGTCGATGTGCGCCATGATGCCGATGTTGCGGACCTTGGTCAGGTCCGTCAGGACGTCGAGTGCCACTCGTATCTCATCTCGCTCGTTGCGGAAGTTCTGCGTGCTGTTGCGGTGCAGCGTTGCTGCGGTCGTGCGGTGCGGTCTGACGACCGCGGTTCGGTATGCCGGGTGCGCGACTCGCGCACCCGGCATACCGGGAAATCACCAGCGGTAGTGCGCGAAGGCCCGGTTGGACTCGGCCATCTTGTGCGTGTCCTCGCGACGCTTGACAGCAGCGCCGAGGCCGTTGGAGGCGTCGAGGATCTCGTTCATGAGGCGCTCGGTCATCGTCTTCTCACGACGCTGACGCGAGTAGCCGACGAGCCAGCGCAGCGACAGGGTCGTGGCACGGTTCGGCTTGACCTCGATCGGGACCTGGTAGGTCGCACCGCCGACGCGGCGGGACTTGACCTCGAGGGTCGGCTTGATGTTGTCGAGCGCACGCTTGAGCGTGAGCACGGGGTCGGTGCCGGTCTTCTCGCGGCAGCCCTCGAGGGCGCCGTAGACGATCGTCTCGGCGATGGACTTCTTGCCGTCGAGGAGGATCTTGTTGACCAGCTGGGTGACCAGCGGGCTCTGGTAGACCGGGTCGACGTGCAGCGGGCGCTTCGGAGCGGGGCCCTTACGAGGCATTACTTCTTCTCCTTCTTGGCGCCGTAGCGGCTGCGAGCCTGCTTGCGGTTCTTGACACCCTGGGTGTCGAGCGAGCCACGGATGATCTTGTAGCGGACACCCGGGAGGTCCTTCACACGGCCACCACGGACGAGCACGATCGAGTGCTCCTGGAGGTTGTGACCCTCACCGGGGATGTAGGCCGTGACCTCGATGCCGGAGGTCAGCTTGACGCGCGCGACCTTGCGGAGCGCGGAGTTCGGCTTCTTGGGGGTGGTGGTGTACACGCGCGTGCACACGCCGCGGCGCTGCGGGGAGCCCTTGAGAGCAGGCGTGGTCGTCTTCGTGACCTTGTCCTGCCGGCCCTTGCGCACCAGCTGGTTGATGGTAGGCAACCTGGATCCTTTGTCTGTCTGGTCGTTGTCACGACGGATGTCATGACTCCTTGAGGTGTCCGGCGCTCGACCCCCGCGTTCGGGTGTGTCGCACCGGGTGCTCTCCCCTGCACTCCCCTCCACAGGCCTCATCGACGTGGTCGAATCGGTGGTGGTGTGGGGCGCCCGGCAAGAGGTGGGCGGCCGAGTTCTCCGGGCGCTGCGCGCCCCGGTTCCCGGCCAACGTCTGGTCCTAGCCAGACACGGTTCTCAACGATACCGGTATGCCGGGTGCCCACCAAATCGCCGAGGACGCCCGGAGCGCGTGGCCCCGGGCGCCCGTCGGCGCGCGTCTCAGCCGCGGACGGCCGCGTTCGCTCCGGCGACCTGGACGAGCGTGCCCGTGGGCAGCCCGGCGATGGTCTTGGCGAGCCTGATCTCGAGCATGACGACCTCGAGGCCCCGGGTCGTGCGGACACTCTTGTGGAACGTCACGCTGGCGACCCCGAGGATCTCGATCGTGGCGTTTGGAGCCACGGTCGAGGTGATGACGGGGAAGCCGGCGACCTTGAGCCCGACGAACTTGGACCGATCGGCGACAGTCACGGTCCCGTTGGACTGACCCACCGCCTGGGTGTCGGCGACGACGGCATCGGCGGTGATGAGCCCGCCGAGGAGTCGTGGCGGCCGGCGTGGGCGGCACTGATGTAGATGACGGTCGAACCGGGGAGGCCGAACGGGTTGCCGGCGAGGAGGCTGATGACGATGCCGCGCGTGTAGGAGCGGTAGACGCCGTCCCGGGTGCCCTTGCTCTGCTGGTTGAGGGTGACGGTTCCGACGCGCTTGCCGGCCACGTCGAGGGCGACCTGGGTGTTCGGCGCGACGTTGACGGCGATGGATCGGCCGAGGATCTTGAGCCCGGCGAACGTGGTGGCGCCCGTGCCGGATCCGACGCCGGAGGTGCTCTTGGCCGAGGAGTAGACGCTCACGGCGTCGGCCACGACCGCTCCCCCGAGGAGATTGATGCCTGCCGTCCTGGCCGAGGCGGTCGTCGAGGTCGTCCCCGTGGTGACCTTGCTGCTGACGGCGCCGACCTTGCCCACGACCGGGAGGGTGACGGTCGCGACCGAGTTCGTCCGGGTCTGGCCGGTCGCGGAGGTGCACGAGATCGCCGACTAGCTCGTGGGCCCGGACTTGATGGTCTTGTCGATCGCGGTGACGTTGGTGCCCCAGGCGTTGGATTGGAAGCCCAACTTCGGAGTGGTCGCGGCAGCCACGCTCGCGGTGGCAGCCGCCGGGACGGACGGGACGGTGGCCGATGCCGGAGGGCCGACCAAGGCCACGCCCGAGATGGCGGCCACCGCCGGTAGGACGAATCGAGACACACGCATGGTGGATTCAGCTCCCCTCGCTCTCGTGCGACGGGGCGTGTCCCCGAGTCACGCACTGAGCCACCGGGAACGCTAGTGCCAACGGGCCATGTGTGACTAGCCCCAATGCACCGCCTGATCTGCGGATTCTGCCCAGAGTGACTAGGGCGCGAGTATCCAGGTTCAGGCGTCGAGGCGCTCGAATGCCGGGGCGTAGCGGAACGGCCCGGCCAGCTCGGGCCGCCAGGCTCGCAGCGTCTTCGCCTGGAAGTACTTCGCGTCCCACGGACCCGGCGAACCGATGCCGAGCCCTGCCGCCTCGACGAACCCGAAGTGGCCGTAGTAGTCGGGGTCCCCCAGCAGAACGATCGCCGCATCACCACGCTGCTCGGCCGACGCGATGACCGAGGCCATCAGGGCCGCACCAATCCCCTGCCGTTGCAGCGCCGGGGTGACGGCGATCGGGCCGAGGCCGACCGAGGGCCCCTCCCCCATCGTTGCGGCAGAGCAGAGGACGTGCCCGACGACCTCACCGTCGAGTTCGGCGACGAAGGTCAGGTCCTCGATGACGTCGCCGTCGCCGCGGAGCTCGTCGACGAGGCTCGACTCCATCGACCGCGCGGCGCCCTCGACGCGGGTGAAGGCGTCGTCGTGCAGGGCCGCGATCGCGGCGTGGTCGTCGGCAGTCTCGCGCCGGATGATCATGTCGTCACGCATGCGCCCAGCCTCTCACCCCGCCTCGTGTGTATGAGACCACGCTGGGGCGTGGCGCCATACACACAAGGCAACGTGAGTGACAGACGACGAAGGGCGGGTATGCCGTGTGGTGGCCACACGGCATACCCGCCCTTGCGTTTGGTGCTCAGTTCAGAGCGTCAGCCTCAGAGGCG
>NZ_AVPK01000009.1 GCF_000768685.1 Knoellia subterranea KCTC 19937
CCCGGGACTTGACCGACTGGGTCCCGCGGCCCTGAAGACAGCAGCGGTCTTGGGGCATCCGACCAGCCGGAAGGCCACAGCGACCTCTTAGCCAGCCAGGCACCCAGTCAACCGGCCGGGTCTGGGGCTCCGCGCCCCAGTCGCAGACCCACGGCAGCGGGTACAGGCCACAACGCATCGCCCGACAGTCCCGACGCCTCGCGCATGACGGTTCTCGATCGCCTGGAGCACGCCCTGCCCGGCGCCCATCGCGATCCGTTTCGCCGTCTCCCGCATCCAGCGCTCGATGCTCGAGGCTGACCGCCGGAAACGCGGAGTGTCCGCGGATTGGCAGGCGCGGGAGCATCCCCAGACGGACCCAGTCCTCCAACAGGGTTCCGAAGGCCCTTCAACCGACTTTGCCGTTCGGCAAGCAATGATCGCGGCGCTGCGGCTGGTCGCTGCTGCGGCGGCCGGGCTCGGTCTGGATGGGGCGTTTCCAGGGCTCGGCTGGTGGCCCTTGGCACCGGTCAGCTTGGCCGTGCTGTTCCTCCTCCTGCGCGGACGTGGGGTGGCCCTGGCGAGCCTGGTCGGCCTGGTCTTCGGTCTGGCCTTTTTCGTGCCTCATCTGTCGTGGTCCGGGATCTACGTCGGCCCCGTCCCGTGGCTGGCCCTGTCTGTTCTGCAGGCGCTGTACGTCGCGGCGTTCGGCGCGACGGTCGCTGTCCTGGGTCGCCGGGTACGGACACCGTCGCTTCAGCTCCTTCTGTGCCCCCCGTTGTGGATCGCCCAAGAGGCTGCCAGGGGGAGTACGCCTTTTGGTGGATTTCCGTGGGGACGCGTGGCGTTCTCTCAAGCGGACAGTCCTGCCCTCGGCTGGGCGTGGCTCGGTGGCGCACCGCTCGTGACCTTCGTTGTCGCCGCGGCGGCGGCCCTGTGTGCGATAGCGATGCTGCAGCTGCGGCCTCATCGGTGGGGCGGGCCCGGACAGGTCCGTGCCGGGCTTGCACTGCTTGTGGGCGCGGTAACGCTTGTGGCGGCGGGCGCCCCGCTTCTCGCACTCGGGCAGGATGTGGGCGCCGACGACCTGTCCGTCGCGGCCGTGCAGGGCAATGTCGCAGAACCTGGCCTGGAGTTCAACGCCGAACGCCGAGCGGTTCTGGCCAATCACGTCGACGGCACGCTTCGGCTGGCCCAGGAGGTCCGGGAGGGACGACGTGCCAAGCCCGACATCGTGCTGTGGCCGGAGAACTCCAGCGACATTGACCCCACCCGGGACGCGGTGGCCGAGCGTGAGATCACCAAGGCAGCAGCATCGGTGGGTGTACCGGTGGTCGTCGGAGCGGTCCTAGCCGAACCGGCGCCGAAGGTCTCCAATTCGACGCTCGTGTGGGGCCCGACAGGCCGGGTTGTCGACCGGTACGACAAGCACCGGCCGGTCCCCTTCGCTGAGTACGTCCCGTACCGATCCTTCTTTCGGGCCATCACGCGCACCGTCGACCTGGTTCGCACCGATTTTGCCGCGGGCAACGGCGCCCACATCGTCGACACCGGTCCGGTGCGCCTCGGGGTGGCGATCTGCTTCGAGGTGGCGTTCGATGACCATTTGCGCACGGCAGCGAAACAAGATGCGCAGCTTCTGTTCGTCCCCACCAACAATGCCACCTTTGGCCGTACCGATGAAAGCGTGCAGCAGCTCGCGATGTCACGCCTGAGGGCGGTGGAGCTCGGCCGTTCCGTGGCTCACGTGTCCACCGTCGGAGTCAGCGCCCTCATCCGGCCGGACGGACGGCTCGCCGCCAGAGGTGGTCACTTCACCACGGAGGTCCTGAGCGCATCACTGCCTCTGTCGACGACGATCACCCCGGCCGTGCAGATCGGCCGCGCACTTGAGATCGCGATCATCGCCTCCGGCCTCCTGCTACCTGTTCTGGCCCGCAGCCGGCGCTTACGACCTCGCAGTAGCGCGTCCTGACTCTGTCAGCCTGGTAGGCCACCTGCACGACGGCGATCCTCATCGCTCGCCCCGCTCTCCTTGGTCTCGTCGCTGAGCCGGCCGAGCCGCGCGTTGTAGGCGCGGAGCGCGGCGTCGTCGTCGCGGTCGGCCTGACGGTCGAGCCGCACCGTCTCCTGACGGTCGCGGCTGAACCATTGTCGCGCGACGAGGATCGCGAGGATGAGGGTCGGCGCCTCGCCGAAGCCCCAGGCGATCTCACCCGCCCGCTCCTGGTCGGCGAGCAGCTGCGGCCCCCAGGGGAGGTTGATCTGCTCGAAGAACCCGGGCGCGAGGACGAACTTTGTGCCGGTGAGCGCCACCCCGAAGAAGGCATGGAACGAGATCGTCGCAAAGAGAATGAGGAGCAACATCGCGGGAGACCACTTGGGGGGCCCGGGGTCGATGCCGATGAGCACCCACGTGAAGAGATATCCGGTGATGAAGAAGTGGGCGAGCATGAGCAGGTGCCCGGAGTGGGTCGTCAGGGCCTGCTCGAACAACGGCGACCAATAGAAGGCCGCGAGGCTGCCGAAGAAGAGGGTGGCGGCGACGACGGGGTTGGCGAACACCTTCATGGCTCGTGAGTGCACGACCTGGAGGATGACCTCACGCAGACCCCACGTGCGGTCCGGTCGGGACGGCAACGCCCGCAGCGCCAGGGTCAACGGAGCGGCCGGGACGAGCAGCAACGGGACGATCATCGCGACGACCATGTGCATGACCATGTGCACCGAGAACAGGACCCGACCCCAGATGTCAGGGGCGCCACTCGTGGCCCAGACGAACGCGAGCCAGCCCAGCGTCCACAAGATCGTGCGGTGGACCGGCCACGCGTCACCGCGGCGCCGCAGCTTGGTGACGCCCACGGCATACAGGGTCACGGCGAGGACAGCGATGGCGAGCATGAGCCAGTTGGGGCGCCATGCCGTGAACCAGTCCGCGGCCACCATCGGGCCGGGGTCGGGGAAGCCGGTGAGGGAGAGCACCGCACTGGGTGCGAGCTCGACGTCGGGCACCGGCGGAGGGGTCCGGCTGAGGACCGCCCCGAGCCCGAACGCGGCCCCCATGAGGGCGAGCTCGACGAGAACGAGCCGTGCGAAACCGCTGCCGTCGCGCTCGATGCTGGCGATGACGCGGCGGCGCTGTTGCCAGCCCAGGACACCGAGGGTGACGAGGATGAGGGTCTTGGCGGCGACCATGGCGCCGTAGGCGGAGGCGATGCCCTCGATCGATCCCAGGCGGATCACCGCCTGCTGCAGGCCCGTGAGGGCGACGGCGGCGTAGGCCCACCCGGCCAGCACGGAGTAGCGCGCGACGGTGGCACGGAGGTCGGCTCCGATGCGCGGCTGCATGACCGCGATCGCGAGCAGGCCCCCGACCCAGACGGTAACGCCGACGAGGTGCACACCGAGCGAGTTCACCGCACCCTCATGGCTGGCGCTGCCCGCGGAGTGCCCCGTGAGCGCGACGACGGCGATGCCGGCCAGTGCCAAGGCGGCCAACCAGGCGTATGCCACCCGCGACCGTGCCAGTAGTGCCCCGGTCGCGACGACCAGGGCGGCCCCCGTGGTGATCGACAGGACCCGCGTCACCTCGAGAGACCAGACGAACGTGAGGAACTGACGCGCCAGCTCGGGGTCACCCAGGCGCAGGCCCGCGAGGGACGCGAACGTGAGGTAGGCGCCAAGGCCAGAGGCGACGAACCAGATCACACCGGTGACCGCGGCGAGACGCGAGGCCTGCTCCCGGCGCTCGGTGGTGCGCCGCTCGGGCACGAGGAAGCCTGCGAGCAGCAGCAGGCCCAGGGTCGTTGCGGAGGCGAGGTCACTGACCACGCGGGCGAGAGGCAGCGCCCAACGCACGAGCGGCCCCGGGTCGTCGAGCACCAACGGCGCGACGACCCCCGAGAGGGATGCCGCGACCAGGGTGACGACCAGGGCGCTCAGCGTGACGACCGCCACCGGTCCGGTGGCGGTCCGCGTCTCGACGTGGGTGGAGCTCATGCCCGACACTCTAGGCACGGGACGCGGGCTCGGCCGGCTGCCCCGGCGCCCCGCCGGCCCCGGCGAACACGCCGCACGCAGCGGCGAGCGACCGCCGCGTGACCGACTGTGGCACCGCCTCGGCTGGCTTGAGAGACTGCGACGCATGACCGTTGTGAAGTCGCTGCTGCTGTTCGCGTTGGCCGCCCTCGCCGAGATCGGAGGCGCCTGGCTTGTGTGGCAGGGCGTTCGTGAGCACAAGGGCTGGATCTGGATCGGTGCCGGCGTCGTCGCGCTCGGCCTGTACGGGTTCGTCGCGACCCTGCAGGCCGACGCGAACTTCGGGCGCATCCTCGCTGCCTATGGTGGCGTGTTCGTCGCCGGATCTTTGGCGTGGGGCATGGTCGCGGACGGGTTCAAGCCCGACCGCTATGACATCACCGGCGCGATGATTTGCTTGGTCGGTGTCGCCGTCATCATGTACGCCCCCCGATCAGCGTGACGCGACGCCGAAGCGGGCAGAACACGCCAAAACGGTTGAGAGGTGGCCGATCAGTTGCCAAGCGTCACCCAGTAGTCCCAGAACCGGACGGCGATGAGTCCGGCGATGACCACGAGCCACACGGTGATCACGCTGGGACCGTAGGACACGATGGCGCGCAGCCGTGATGGCAGCGGGATCTGTCCGGTTTTGACGTTGTGGGCTGTGGTGGAAACGAACGCGGTGATGGCCGCGACCCAGACGATCATGCAGTAGGGGCACAGGGCGCCGATGCGGTACAGGCTTTGGAAGATCAGCCAGTGCACGAACACGACTCCGAACGTGGTCCCCGCCTGGATGCCCCACCAGAACCACCCCGGCATCTTGGCGCGGGTCAGCAGGACCACCCCGATGGTCAGCAGGGCAGCGAACCCGGCGACCCCGAGGACGGGGTTGGGGAACCCGAACGCGGCAGCTTGGTCGGTGTTCATGACCGACCCGCAGGACAGCACCGGGTTGATGCTGCACGAGGGCACATATGTCGGGTCCGCGAGCAGGGCGACCTTCTCGACGAGCAGCACGAACGCTGCGATCAAACCGATCAGGCCGGCGAGGGTCAGCGCCCACGCTGTGCCCCGCCCGACAACTCCCGCAGGTTGTGCTGTTGGTTGAGTTGCGGGTCGGGCGGGTGCCGGTTCAGCCATTGAGGGCGGCGTCGATCTGGTCGCGGAAGTCCTGGACCGAGGAAGGTTGAACCTTCTTGCCGTTGAGGAAGAAGGTGGGGGTGCCTTCCACGCCGAGGTCGAGGCCGTCCTGCCGGTCACGCTCCACCCGCTCAGAAGTGGCCTTGGCTGCGACGGCCGTGTCGTAGGCCGCCACGTCCAGACCCAGCTCCTGGGCGAAGCCCCGGAACAGGCCCGCCTTGGAGTCCTGCTGCTCACCCCAGGTGGCTTGGGTGTCGTACATGCGCTTGTACATCTCTTCGAACTTGCCCTGCTGCCCAGCCGCTTCAACAGCCAGAGCGGAGTTGATCGCGTTCGTGTGGCTGGGGATCGGGAAGTAGCGCACGACGAAGTCGACCTTGCCGGCATACGTGGTGCGCAGCTCCTCCACGACGGGGTATGCCGCCCGGCAGGATTCGCATTCGAAGTCCAGGAACTCGACCAGTACGACCTTGCCCGTTCCGGCGGCTCCGAGCCGGTGGCTGTCGTCGCGGATGAGCTTGCCCGTCGCTGGCCCGGTGGCGGCGTCGGCGGGGTCGGCCTTCTTGGGGGCCAGTGCCACGGCGCCGGCGATGAAGGCTACGAAGAGGGCGATCACGACACCGGAGACGATGGCGTTGCGTTGCACGGGTTTCACAGTGGGTCAGCTCCAAGGCAGTCAGGGAAAGGGATGGGGGCTTGCTGGGGCGAACGGGCAGCGGCCCGGTCAGGTTCCGCGGCCGGTCGAGATGTGATTCGGCGTCAGCGGTGGTCGAGGAGTTTGGCGAGGTCGTCCGGGACAGGCATCGGTTTCGTTAGCGGGACGGTGGCGCGACCGGTGTTGCCTTCGGGGTATCGGCCAAGCGCGGATCCGGGCGCGGCGATGAGGAGTCGGAGGACCTGCCCGGCGGCTTCGCGGCGGTCGTGTTCGCTCCATGCGACTCGAAGCATGATGGCGTGCGCGCGGGTGTGCGGCCAGGCCCACGGCTGGGAGAGGATGTGTGCCCGTTCCAGTGCGGCCCACCGCTGCTCACCGGTCGTCGCAGTTCGCGCTGCCCGCAGTTCCGCGTCGAACGCCGCCCGGATCGTGGTGGGCATGCGGCGGCTCACGAGCGGTCCTCGCCCCGCGTGAGTGCCACCGGAGTGGGTGCTGCCTTATCGGTGACATCCTGGTCGACGTCGGTGGCAGAGGGGGTGCAGCAGTCGTCTGCAGCGCAGTCCGTGGACATGGTGACCGGAAGGTCCCCGTCTGCCAGCCCTCGCGCGCGGCGACGGCAGCAATGATCAGGGCCGCGACAGGGTCGGCCCAGAACCAGCCCAGGGTGGCGTTGAGGACCAGCCCGAAGAGCAGTACTGCGGACAGGTAGGTGCACAGCCGGGTCTGGGTGCCGTCGCCTTCGACGGCACCGGAGCCGAGCTCTTTGCCGGTGCGGCGCTGCCACAGGCTCAGGAACGGCATCACCGCCAGGGACGCCAGAGCCAAGCCGATGCCGATGGGGCTGCTGTCCGGTTGGGCGCCGGTGATCAGGGCGTGCCCGGCCTCGACGGTGAGGTATGCGGCGAGGGCGAAGAACGAGATGGCGATGAGGCGTTGCGAGGTGCGTTCCCGGCTCTCGGGCATGGGGTGGCGGAACTGCCACAGGATCACGAGCCCTGAGGAGACCTCGACGATGGAGTCCAGGCCGAACCCAACCAAGGCGGAGGAGCCAGCGATGTTCCCGGCGGTGATGGCGATGACCGCTTCAGCCGAGTTGTAGGCGACCGAGGCTGCGGCCAGGAGCTGGGCTCGGCGCATCAGGGTCGCTCGCCGCTCAGGGGTCGCCAGGGTGGTCCATGCGGTCACCAGGTGACCTCCTTGCATCCGGTGTGGCTGTTGGGTTCGACCTGCAGGGTGGCGTGCTCGACGCCGAAGTTGGTGCGCATCACCGTGCGGGCGTTGTCCAGGACGGCGTGCGCGTCGGCACCTTCATCGGTCATCAGGTGCGCGGTGGCCACGTTCATCCCCGAGGTCAGGGTCCACACGTGCAGGTCGTGCACATTGCTGACACCCGGAACGGCCGACAGTGCTTGCTCGACGTCGTCCGGTGCCATGTCCGCGGGGGCGTGCTGCCCAAGAACGGTGAGGACCTCGCGGCCCAGGATGACGGCACGTACGGCGACGAAGATCGCGATGGCCAGGGCGATGCCGGTGTCCCACCACGCGTTACCGGTCGCACTCACCATGACGCCGGCGACGATGACGCCAACGGATCCGACGGTGTCGGCGACGACCTCTAGGTAGGCGCCCTTGACGTTGAGGCTGTCGCTGGCTCCCCCGCGCAGCAGCAACAGGGCAATGATGTTGATCACCAGTCCGATGCCGCCGACGATCAGCATTGGCCCGGAAGCGATCTCTGCCGTGTCGCCGATGCGCCCGATGGCCTCCACCGCGATGTAGACCGAAACCCCGAGCATCAGCAACACCGCGAGCCCGGAGGCGAAGACCTCGGCGCGGTAGGAACCGAACGTGCGACGACCGGTGCTGTCCGGGCGGGTGGCGATCCGAGTGGCGACCAACGCCGCACCCAGGGCGACCACATCAGCGGCCATGTGCCCGGCATCGGAGAGCAGCGCCAGCGAGCCGGACAGCAAGCCCGCGACGAGCTCGACGACGAAGTAGCCAGCGACGAGGATGAACGCCAACCTCAGCCGCCACCGGTGCGCACCGCCCGCGCTTCCGTGACCGTGCCCGCCACTCATCGGATCACCCCGGCTGACGTCGCAACGCCACCGGCAACACCAGTTGCGTCGTGGGCGATGTGCTCCCGAGTCAGGTCGAGCAGCATCCGCACATGCGCATCCGCAAGCCGATAGAAGACCAGGCGTCCCTGCCTGCGACCCGTCACCACACCAGAGGCGCGCAGCATCCGCAGCGACTGCGACACGGTTGCCTCCTGCGTTCGTGTCGCCGCCGCGAGATCACACACGCACAGCTCACCGGCCTCCAGCAGCGCGAACAACAGGCGCGACCGCGTCAGGTCGCCCAAGAGCTTGAACATGCTCGCCGCCCGAGCCAGATCATCCACCGGCAACGTCGCGTCCAGCACCAACTGCACCTTCTCCGGGTGGACGCACTGATCCGAGCAACCATCCAAACCAACGACCTTCTCATCTGAGCGCATGATCAGATAATAGGCGATGAACGGGTGCTAGACATCGCGGTCTTCAACGCGATCTTCAAGAGCCTGAAGGAACACCTGCTTTGACGCCCACGGCGGACCGGCTGAAGGTCTTCCTCATGACGGTCCAACTCATGGAAGAGGACCTGGACGCGGTCGAGAAAGAGCTAGCCCTGGACCTCGGCCGGGCGCGGGACGCCGCCGCAGATGAAGCGGCCGAGTACTACCCGCAGATCGAGCACGCGTTCCGCGCCGAGGCGAAGAACATGGCCCCGCACTACGAGATCTTCTACTCGCTGGAGCGCACCATCCGCGCGCTGGTCAGGGACTCACTCGCGGACGCGGACGGCCCGGCGTGGTGGGAAAACGCGGCGCGCGTGACGCCAAAGATCAAGGCGGACTGCGAGGCGAGGCTGCAAAAGGAGCAGGACTCCGGTGTGACGGTACGCTCAGACGACCCGCTCGACTTCTCGACCTTCGGCGAACTCGGGCAGATCATCACGGGCAACTGGGACGTCTTTGGGTCTCTGTTCAAGAGCGATAAGGCCGTCGCGCGCATCATGGCGAACCTGAACACGCTCCGCGGGCCGATAGCCCACTGCACGCCCCTCGCGGAGGACGAGGTGGTCCGGCTCCGACTGTCGGTCCGCGATTGGTTCCGCCAGATGGAGTAGCCAGCTCCTCACCCTCGCCAGACGACCTCTAACCGGTCCGGCGTCCAGCGCGCGCCGCGCTCAAACGCAGGCGCGCGGTGTGCCTGCGGCGTGTTTAAGGCCGTCGTGATGCCAGGTCGTCCATCGCGGGGGTCTCCGCCGATGAAACGCACTCATCTGCCGCTGGTCACGCGGTTCAGCGGTGCGTCTATCCGCCGCCAATGACTCACCGTTCAGACCCCAGACTTTCCCCAGATCGCGTTGCCGACCCTCTCTGCCGCCTCGACCCGCATGGTGTCGATGACGTGTTGGTAGCGGGTGAGTAGCGCGGCTTGGCTCCAGCCCATCAGGCTCATGACGACCCGGCCGTCGACGCCTTGGGCGAGGAGGAGGGTGGCGGCGGTGTGGCGGGCATCGTGTAGCCGCGCGTCTCGGATGCCGGCACGCGCGAGCAGGCTCTTCCAAGCGCGGTGGTCGCTGCGCGGGTCGGCAGGGGAACCATCGGGTCGGGCAAAGACGAGGTCAAGGTCCCGCCACGCGGACCCAACCTTGAGGCGCTCCTCGGCCTGGGCGCGGCGGTGTTCAACGAGTTGAGGGACCATCTGTGGGGGAATCGCTAGAACTCGACGGCCGGCCCCGGTTTTGGTGTCGTCGAACCCCAGGCCTCCGGAGTGGCGACGCGGGCATAGTGCGGGGCTATGGCTGGGGTCGGCTTCGTTGCAGCCGTGTTCCCATGGGTGGCGCTGAAGCTGACGGCGGACTGCGAGGGTGCCGCTGTCGAGGTCTATGTCGTCCCACTTGAGTGCCAGGGCCTCGCCTTGGCGCAGCCCCAGCGCGAGCGCGACCGACCACCTGGCCGCGTTGCGGTCGCTCGCGGCAGCCTCTAGGAGGCTCTGCACCTCCGGAAGGGTCAGTGGCTGTACCTCGGCGTGCGGCACCCGTGGGACGGTGGCGTACCTGCACGGATTCGCGGTGATGAGTCCGCGGCGCAGCGCTACCGAGAAGGCGGCGCGCAGGGTGCGGTGCAGGTTGCCAGCCGTGGTCGGGCTAACGGTCGTGGCGACGCGGTCGAGGAGGTCATCGATTTGCCGGACAGTGACGTCGCGCAGCTTGACGTCCCGCAGTTGCCGGCAGTGGGTGCGGATCAGGGCGCCGTATGTAGTGAAGGTCCTCGGTTTCCGGCCTCGCTTGATCTGCACGAGCCATTCCTCGAGCCAGTCCCCGAGGGTTTGCCGACCATTCGCCGCCGAGACGCCCGAACTGCTAGCGCGCTGGTTCTCCAGATCCGCGACGCGCTCGGTCACAGCGGCTCTCGTGCGATCCCGCACGTGCTTGCGCACCGGCCTGCCGTTCTCGCCGCGACCCATGGTGACCCACCCGTGCCAGGTCCCAGCGGAGTCTCGGTAGATCGAGGAGCGGCCGTTGGCGGACCGGGTCCGGCTCATGAGGCGACCTGACGCGCCGCGTAGCTGCGCAGGTCGTCGGGGCGGAAAAGGGTGCGCTTGCCGACCTTGACGTGGCGAAGATGGGTGTCCGTACGCAGCAGCCGGAACATTGTGGCCCTAGACACACCGAGCCATTGCGCGGCGGCGGAAACGTCCAAGAGGTGGTCGTCGGCTGCGGGTGAGGTCAGCGACGCCAGGGCCTCTAGGTCGATACGGATGGCCGCCTCGTGCTCGGCGATCGACTGCAACCGGGCTTCGATGCGCACGGCGATCGAACGAACCTCGGAGTTGGTCATCTCGGTCACACCCCCCAACGCCATGGGCGCGGCCCTGGTGGTCACCAAGAGCGGTACTTGATGGTCCCTGCGACCAGCGGAGACCCTTTGCACCCGAGGGGACCGCACACTGTCTAAACAGCTCAGCGAGTCTCTCAAATGCACCGCCAACTGCACCAAATCCGACCCTCGGCCGTCCATCGGTCCTCTCAATCCCGACCGAGAAACCGTCTGACCTGCGGTGATGCTTGGTGGGCCCCGTGGGACTCGAACCCACAACCTACGGATTAAAAGTCCGCAGCTCTAACCATTGAGCTAGAGGCCCGTGACGAGGCGAGCCCCGCACGACGGCAGACGATACCGGTCGGACGTCAGAGGCGTTCGACCGTCGCGAGGTCCTCGGCTCCGTCGAAGTACGTCTCGAGCACGCCGATGAACAGATCACGGTCCAAAGGCGCCTCGGCGGCACGTGCGAAGAGCGTCATCGACGACCGGAGCTTCATCGCATCGATCGCTCCGAACACGGCAACCGCATCCGACTCCGGCAGCTCCAGCAGCACGTGACAGCACTCCCGCAACCGGTGTCCGAGAACGGAATCGGCGAGATAGGCGCGGGCCTCCGCAAGGTCGCGGACGGCATACAACTGCGCCGTTGCGCTGCGCCCCAAACCCGCGATCTGCGGGAAGACAAACCACATCCAGTGACTCGTCTTGCGCCCGTGCCGCAGCTCGGCCAAGGCGGCGGCATACGTGCCACCGGCGTCCTGGGCAGCGATGAACCGGCTCAGGTCAGAGCGCGCGGTCATGTGTCCCAACGTACGGTGCACCATGGAGGCCATGACAGACAGCGGCCGCAACGTCCCTCGACGACCCATCGCGTTCGGCCCCGACGCGCTGGAGGCCAACGGCGGCACCCTGCCCGGTCCGGCGGAGGTCATCGAGATCGCGCACCAGACCGCAGCCGTCCTCGTCGGCGCCGGCCGCGCGGCCGACGACCCGGAGGTCACGGCGCGTCTGGTCGCGCTCGTGGACGAGCTGGGCCTGTCCACGGTCGCCGACCTCTGGGCCAAGAGGCCGGCCCGCACCCTGCCCGGGGCGCTCTGGCGTCTCTACGCGCTGCGCGAGTGGGTGCGCCGGCAACCCGTGGAGGCGAGTCGGCAGTACGGCGCCGGCATCCGCTTCACCGACGTCGCCCACGCGGTCGCCGGGGTGGCCGAGCCCCCGGGACCCGACGAGGTTCGGGCCCTGGCCGACGAGATCCTCACCGGCGTCTTCGACGGCGACCTGGCGGTGGCACTCGAACGGGCCGCAGCCTTTGCCGCTGTCATCGCCGCCGGCCGTGCCGAACTCGCCCACGACCGAGACCCCCATGACCCCGCCACGGCGGGCGCCCTCACCACGAGCGGCGCAGCCATGCAGCGCACGGGGGAGGACCTCATCGCCAGCGCGAACCTTTGGCGAGACGGCGAACTCGACTGAGACTGGATACCGCAGAGGCGCAAGGCACACGCGGACGGCGAGCACACGGCATACCGAGGGATTGGAAGTCGGGAACACAACGCACCCGCAGCGGCGTTAGGCTTCTCGGTGGTGCCGGGCCGCGGCAGCCCCGGGTCCCAAATTCAGCCGCTACGAGCGGCCACGCGCCGTGAGGCGCTCCCGGCCCGGCACCACTGTCCCCGTTCCGTCACGGTCTCTCCAACGACGGGTGAACCGTCGATGACGACGAGATGGCCGAGAGGCCTTAGCCTTGTCCACGACATCTGTAATCGAGCCGTTCGGAGCGACTCCCGTGGGCTTCAGCCTCACCCCCAAGGACAACGGGTTCTACGAACTCTTCTCCAGTTCCGCCGCACACCTCGTCGAGGGTGCCGCCGAGCTCACCGCGATCCTCGGCGCACAGTCGCAGGAGGAGCGCGAGGCCATCGCCAAGCGCATCGGCGAGATCGAGACCTCGGCCGACGAGGCCACCCACGCGCTCCTGCGCAAGGTGAACTCCTCGTTCATCACCCCGTTCGACCGCGAGGACATTCACGGCCTCGCCAGCGCGCTCGATGACTGCATCGACCACATGGACGCGGCCGCCGATCTCGTGGCGCTCTATCGCATCGACGTCCTCCCCAAGGGCGTCACCAAGCAGGTCGAGATCCTGTCGCGCATGGCCGAGCTCACCGTCGACGCCATGCCGAAGCTGCGCTCCATGAAGGACCTCAGCGACTACTGGATCGAGATCAACCGTCTCGAGAACTCGGCCGACAAGGCCTACCGGCGCATGCTTGCCGAGCTGTTCAACGCCGACGGCGCCGACCCCATCCTCGTGATGAAGCACAAGGAGCTCATCGACGAGCTCGAAGCCGCAGCCGATGCCTTCGAGACCGTGGCCCACAAGGTCGAGGGCATCGCCGTCAAGGAGTCCTGACCACTGTGGAGAGCTGGATCCCGGTGGCCCTCGTCGTCGCGCTGGCGATGGGCTTCAACTACACCAATGGCTTTCACGACGCCGCCAACGCGATCGCGACCTCGGTCTCGACCCGTGCCCTGACGCCGCGCATCGCCCTCGGCATGGCGGCGGTCGCCAACCTCGCCGGCGCGTTCCTCGGCACCAAGGTCGCCAAGACCGTCGGCAGCGGCATCATCGACGCCCCCGCCGGCAAGGTCGGCCTGATGATCTGTGCCGCCGGCCTCGTCGGTGCGATCGCCTGGAACATGCTGACGTGGTGGTACGGCCTGCCGTCGTCCTCCTCGCACGCCCTCATCGGCGGCCTGGGCGGTGCGGCGCTCGCGGCGTCGAGCGTCGTGCACTGGGGCGCCGTGTTCGAGAAGGTCATCATCCCGATGGTCGCCTCGCCCGTCGTCGGCCTGATCGTCGGCTTCCTCGTCATGACCGCGATCCTGTGGCTGTTCCGCAAGGGGCACCCGGGCCGCGTCAACCGCGGTTTCCGCTACGCCCAGACCGTGTCCGCCGCGGCCATGGCCTTCGGGCACGGCATGCAGGACGCGGCCAAGACCGCCGGTGTCGTCGTCCTCGCGCTGACCGTCGGCGGCTTCCACACCGATGGTGACCACGGCATCCCGCTGTGGGTCCTCGTCATGAGCGCTGTGGTCATCTCCGCCGGAACGTATGCCGGTGGGTGGCGGATCATGCGTACGCTCGGCCGCCGCATCATCCACCTCGACCCGCCCCAGGGTTTCGCGGCGGAGACGACGGCTGCGGCCGTGCTCTATGTCGCGACAGCCACGGGTGCCCCCATCTCGACCACCCACGCCATCACCTCGGCGATCATGGGCGTCGGGTCGACGAAGTCGGTCAAGGCGGTCCGGTGGGGCGTGGCCAAGAACATCGTGGGCGCATGGGTCTTCACGTTCCCCGGTGCCGGCATCGTGGCGGTGCTGGCGTTCATGCTCCTCAAGCTTGCCATCGGCGTCTGACCACCCCGCCCCGCTGGGGCCGTGACACGAAATCGTGGGTTGACCCGGTTGCAACCGGGCTAACCCACGATTTCCGCGTCATGCGGCCAGACCAAGCAGCAGGGCACGCCGTGCGCCCCCCTGCCCGCACGGCGTGCCCTGTGCCCGGGCCCCTGCGCCCGGTCCAGCGTCCCTCTGCTCAGCCGAAGCGGCCCGAGATGTAGTCCTCGGTGGCCTTCTCGGTCGGGTTGCTGAAGATCTTCTGCGTGTCGTCGACCTCGACGAGGCGGCCCGGCTGCCCGGTCGCCTTGAGGTTGAAGAACGCGGTCTGGTCGGAGACGCGCGCCGCCTGCTGCATGTTGTGCGTGACGATGACGACGGTGAACTGCGACTTGAGCTCGTTGATGAGGTCCTCGATGGCGAGCGTCGAGATCGGGTCGAGCGCGGAGCACGGCTCGTCCATGAGCAGCACCTGCGGGTCGACGGCGATGGCCCGCGCGATGCACAGACGCTGCTGCTGGCCACCCGAGAGGCCGGCGCCGGGCTTGTCGAGGCGGTCCTTGACCTCGTTCCAGAGGTTGGCGCCCTTGAGCGACTTCTCGACGACCTCGTCGAGCTGCTTCTTGTTCTTGAGGCCGTTGAGCTTGAGACCGGCGGCGACGTTGTCGCGGATGGACATCGTCGGGAACGGGTTGGGCCGCTGGAACACCATGCCGACGGTGCGGCGCACGGCCACCGGGTCCATCGACGGGGCGTAGAGGTCCTGGTCGTCGAGGGCGACCTTGCCCTCCACGCGGCCGCCGGGGATGACCTCGTGCATGCGGTTGAGGGTGCGGAGCACGGTCGACTTGCCACAGCCGGACGGGCCGATGAAGGCCGTCACGGAGCGGGGCTCGACCGTGAGGGAGACGCCCTCGACGGCCTTGAAGTCGCCGTAGAAGATGTTGAGGTCCTTGACGTCAATGCGCTTGGCCATGAGTTGTCGTTTCTCTCGTTTCCAGAAAATTCAGGGGTATGCCGGGTGCTCGCCTGTGCGTGTCCGCTTCAGGCGTCAGTTCTTCACCTTGCTGAACCGTCCGATGAGACGGCCGGCGATGTTCAGCACGAAGATGATGAGGATGAGGGTGAGGGCAGCGCCCCAGGTGCGGTCGATGGCCGGCTGGAGGTTCTCCGTGTAGTTCTGATAGATCATCGTCGGCAGCGTCGGCATGAGCCCGTCGAAGAGATTCGTGGCGATGACCGCGGTGTAGGGGCCGAGGATGATCAGCGGCGCCGTCTCACCCATGACGCGGGCCAGGCCCAGCAGGATGCCGGTGATGATGCCCGAGAAGGACGTCGGGATCACGATGCGCAGGATGGTCTTCCACTTCGGCACGCCAAGGGCGTACGACGCCTCGCGCAGCTCGTTGGGCACGAGCTTGAGCATCTCCTCGGTGGAGCGGACGACGGTCGGGATCATGAGCATCGTCAGAGCGAGGCAGACCGCGATCGGCAGGCGCTGCAGCCCGAACGTCGTCACCCACATGGCGTAGATGAAGAGTGCCGCCACGATGGACGGGATACCCGTGAGGATGTCGACCATGAAGGACACGGCCTTGGCGAGCCGGCCACGGCCGTACTCGACGAGGTAGACCGCGGTGAGGACGCCGATCGGCACCGAGATGAGGGCCGTGACGAGGGCCTGGATGAGCGTGCCCTGGATGGCGTGGACGGCGCCGCCGCCCTCGCGACGGGCGGTGATGCCGGACTGGGACTTCGTCCACCAGTCGATGTCGAGCAGCATGTGGCCGCCCTTGAGGAGGGTGGCTCCGAGGATCCACACGAGCGGGATCAGGGCCACGACGAACGCGACCCACATGACCACGCGGGCGGCTTGGTCACAGAAGGCGCGGCCGCCGGACTTGCCACCGAAGTCGTCGTTCGTGCGAGCGGCGGGCAGGGCCGACTCGTCGACGGTGCTGAGGGTGCTCATTCGCTGAAGGCCTTCCGACGCTCGATGACGACCCGCGCGGCCGCGTTGACGATGAAGGTGAGGATGAAGAGGACGAGTCCGGCGGCGATGTACGCGCCGGTCTTCTGCGCCGAGTCGAACTCACCGGCGTCGTTGGCGATGCGGGATGCGAAGGTCTCGCCGCCACCGAAGATCGACAACGAGAAGGCAGCGCTCGCGTTGAGAGCCGAGAGGAGCATGGTCACCGCGAGGGTTTCACCGAGTGCCCGACCGAGACCGAGCATGGCGGCCGAGATGACGCCGGGCTTGCCGAAGGGGAGCACCGCGGTGCGGATCATCTCCCACTTCGTCGCACCGAGGGCGAGGGCGGCTTCCTTGTGCGCCGTCGGGACCTGGGCGAAGACCTCGCGGGAGATGGCGGTGACGATCGGGAGGATCATGATCGCGAGGATGACCCCGGCGAAGGCCAGGGTGCTCTTGGCGATCGGCGATCCGTTGAACTCGAACACGGGGATCCAGCCCAGAACAGCATCGATGGCCTTCGCGACCGAGTCGAAGTACTGCCCGGCCACACTCAGGCCCCAGAAGCCGTAGACGATGGACGGCACGGCGGCGAGCAGGTCCACGAGCGTGGCGGCCGGCTTGCTCAGCCAGGCCGGCGCGTACTGCGTGATGAACAGGGCCACCGACACCCCGAGCGGCACGGCGATGGCCATCGCGAGGATCGAGGTGATCACCGTGGCCCACAGCAGGTCGACGATGCCGAAGCGCGGGTCGGCGCCGCTGGGCACCCATTCGCGCGAGGTGAGGAAGTTCGCGTTGTTGTTGAGCAGCGACGGAACGGCCTGGATGACGAGGAAGACCCCGACGAGGCTGACGAGGACGATGACGAAGATGCCGGAGCCGGTGGCGAGTCCACCGAAGATCCGGTCGCCGAGGCGCCCGGTGCCGGCCTTGTCCGCATCGAGTGGCGGGCGACCGTCGCCGCTGGGCAGCTCGTCGATCGCGCTGTGCCCGGTGATCGATGACACGAGGTCAGTTCCTCTCAGGGGTGGTGACAGGGGAGAGGGGGCGGGGCCGGTGCGGCCCCGCCCCCTCAGTTGACCAGAGGGTCAACGGTTCTGCTCAGTTCCGCGATCAGGAGATCGCGTCGATCGCCGTGGCGACCTTGGTCTGGACCTCGGCGGGGAGCGGCGCGTAGCCGATCTCCTCGATCGTCTTCTGGGCCTCCTCGGAGGCGAAGTACTTGAGGAACGCCTTGATGTTCTTCTGCTTGTCGGCGTCCTTGCCCTTCGAGCAGACGATCTCGTAGGTCACGAGGTTGATCGGGTAGGCACCCGGCTCCTTCGTGGCGTAGTCGAGCTTGAGGGCCAGGTCGTTGCCCGTGCCGGTCTGCTCGGCGGTGGCGACGGCCTTGCCGACCGACTCCGAGTTGAGCTCGACGGCGCCGGCGCCGTTGTCGATCGCGGCGACACCGAGGTTGTTGTCCTTGGCGTAGCTCCACTCGACGTAGGTGATGCCACCGTCGGTGCTCTTGACACCCTCGGCGACACCGGCCGACTTGGCCTTGCCCTCGCCCTTGCCGTCCCACGTCTTCGCGGGCTCGCCCGGCCAGTTGGCCTCGGCGGCGGCCTTGAGGTACTTGGTGAAGTTCTCCGTGGTGCCCGACTCGTCGGAGCGGAAGAAGACCTTGATGGCGGTGGCCGGAAGGGTGACGCCCGAGTTGATGGCGGCGATCTTCGGGTCGTTCCAGGTGGTGATCTTGCCCTGGAAGATGTCGGCGGCGACGGCCGGCGTCAGGGTGAGCTTGTCGACACCCTTGACGTTGTAGGCAACGGCGATGGGGCCGGTGACCATGGGGATGTTCCACGCGGGCGAACCGCAGGCGGTCTCGGCCTCCTTGGCCTCGATCTTGCCGTCCTTCTCGACCGTCTTGAGGGCGGAGTCGGAGCCGGCGAAGTCGACCTGGCCGCCGATGAACTGCTTGATGCCCGCGCCGGAGCCGGACGGGTTGTAGTTGACCGTGGCACCCGAGCACTTCGCCTTGAAGCCGCTGGCGACCTCTTCGAAGGCGTTCTTCTGAGCCGAGGAGCCCTCGGCGTTCAGGGTGCCCTCGAAGCAGTCCGAAGCGGCCGAGGAGTTGGCCGTGGTGTCGCCGGACGAGGTGGTCTCGCCGGTGTTGTCGGAGCCGCAGGCGGTCAGGGCGATCGAACCCACGAGGGCGAGCGACGCCATCGCGCCGAGACGCTGAATCTTCACTGTGTGTACCTCTCACAAGGAAATGAACTGGAGCCGGACGCAGCGCACGGTGGTGGCCCGACACTGTGAAGGTAGGGACGCCCGGTGTCCGGTCGGCCCGTCGTGGGTGAACGACGCGTGAACGGTGTTCGGCCATTGGCTTTCGCGTTGTTCAAGTGAGAGTCAGGTCACTCGCGCTGAGAGGCTTGTCAGGTGGGGAGGTGGCGCTCGACGGCGACGATGCGCGCTTCGTCGCCCGTCCCGGCCACATGGCACACCAACGCCTCACCCTTGGCGAGGTTCTCGTCCCTGGCCTCGACGAACCGCTCGAGCATCTCGACCGACCCCTCGCCGACGAGTTCGAGGCGGGGGCTCAGCGCGTCGAGGACGGCACCCATGACCGGCCCGTGCGTGCAGATTGCGACCGCCTCGCCGCGCTCGAGGGCCCGTTCGACGTGCTCGCCGGCTCTGTCCGGAGCCGCCTCGTGTCCCTCCTCGGAGAGGCCGCGCTTCGCGCGCGGCGCGATTCCGGACCACACGGCATACGGAGAAATCGTGTCGAGACACCGCAGGGACGGTGACGTGAGAATCCGGGAGATCTGGTATGCCGTGAGCACCGGGATGAGGGCCTCGGCCCGTTCTCGTCCCCGCGCCTCCAGGGGGCGCTGCTGGTCGTCCTTCTTCCAGTCGCCACGGGGGAGCGCCTTGGCGTGACGGACGACGACGAGCGGCCAGGTGTCGAGAGTGCCCTCACCGTGGGCTCGGACGAGGGCTCGCAGCTGGTCGCGGTCGCGGGCGTAGTCGAGGCGGTCATGAGCGACCGCGACGTCGAGCCATTCGATGGCGTCGATCTCGTTCTCGAGTCGACCGTGGCCACCGGTGACCGTCGACGCCCAGTAGCGGACCACCTTCTCTCCGCGGTCACCGGTCTTGGTGAGCATGAGGTAACGCGCGTCGGGCAGGGGACGACCGAGGCGGACCTTGAGCCCGGTCTCCTCGAACGTCTCCCGCGCGGCGGCGGGGGCCCACTCCTCGCCCGGGTCGAGCTTGCCCTTGGGCCACGACCAGTCGTCGTAGCGCGGACGGTGGACGAGGGCGACTTCGAGCACGCCGTCGTGCACCCGCCACGGCAGGGTGCCTGCCGCGGGGATGATCTCGGTGCGAGCCTGGGTGCTCAGCGCCGCCGAGCCTTGCGTCGACGCTTGGCGTGCATCTCGATGAGGTCGGCCTGGATGTCGGGCAGCGGCGCGCCCTGGGCATCGAGGTGGTGTCGGCTCCACCGCCCGTCGCCCGCGAGGGACCAGTGCGAGTAGTCGCCGCTCATGCCCTTGCCCATCAGCGAGGTGAGGTCGGCGATGTGGCGCGGGTCCTCCAGGCGGACGAGGCACTCGACGCGACGGTCGAGGTTGCGGTGCATCATGTCGGCGCTACCGATCCAGGCCTCGACGTCGTCGCCGGTGCCGAAGAGGAAGACGCGAGAGTGCTCGAGGAAGCGACCAAGGATCGAGTGGACCGTGATCGTCTCCGACAGGCCCTCGACGCCGGGACGGATCGAGCTGATGCCGCGCACCCAGACGTCGACCTTCACACCGGCCATGGAGGCGCGGTAGAGGGCGTCGATGATCTGCTCATCGACGATCGAGTTCACCTTGATCCCGATGTAGCCGCTGCCCTTCTTGGACCGCTCTGCTTCCACCTGTCCCTCGATGCGCTCGATGAGTCCGGTGCGGACCGATCGGGGGGCGACCATGAGGCGCTTGAACTTGCTGCGCGGCGCGACGCCGGAGAGCTGGTTGAAGAGGCGGGTCAGGTCGTCGCCCACCTGCGGGTCGCAGGTGAGGAGGCCGAAGTCCTCATAGATGCGGGCGGTCTTGGGGTTGTAGTTGCCGGTGCCGATGTGGCAGTAGCGGCGCAGCCCGTCCTCTTCCTGGCGCACGACGAGGCTGAGCTTTGAGTGGGTCTTGAGGCCGACGATGCCGTAGACGACGTGGACGCCGGCGCGCTCGAGTTTGCGGGCCCAGGAGATGTTGTTCTGCTCGTCGAAGCGGGCCTTGATCTCGACGACGGCGAGGACCTGCTTGCCGCTGTCGGCTGCGTCGATGAGGGCGTCGATGATCGGTGAGTCGCCACTCGTGCGATAGAGCGTCTGCTTGATGGCGAGGACGTTCGGGTCGCCGGCGGCCTGCTCGATGAACGCCTGCACCGACGTCGAAAACGAGTCGTAGGGGTGCTGGAGCAGCACGTCCTGCTTGCGGATGCTCGCGAAGAGGTCGCGGGCCTTGGCGCTCTCGGTCGGGGCGAGGTCGCTGTTGGTGCGCGCGACGAACGCGGGGTAGTGCAGGTCGGAGCGTTCGAGGTCGGCGATGATGTTGAGGCCGCGCAGGTCGAGCGGTGCCGGGAGGCGATAGACCTCGGCGGCGGTCACCCCGAGCTCGCGGACGAGCAGGTCCATGACGTGGTCGTCCATGTCCTGGTCGACCTCGAGGCGCACGGGCGGGCCGAAGCGGCGGCGGGTGAGTTCCTTCTCGAGCGCCGTGAGGAGGTTCTCCGCGTCGTCCTCCTCGACCTCGAGGTCCTCGTTGCGGGTGACCCGGAACGTGTAGTGCTCGTGCACCTCCATGCCCGGGAAGAGCTGGTCGAGGTGCGCGGCCATGACGTCCTCGAGCGGCACGAAGCGCACGTCGTAGACGTCGTCGCCGTCGGTGGCCTCGTCGACCCGGAGCAGCCGGGGGAGGAGCGGCGGCACCTTGACGCGGGCGAAGTGCTCCTTGCCCGTCTTGGGATTGATGAGGAGCACCGCGAGGTTGAGGGAGAGCCCGGAGATGTAGGGGAACGGGTGCGCCGGGTCGACGGCGAGCGGGGTGAGGACGGGGAAGACCCGGTCGGTGAAGAGCTGGCCGAGACGAGCCTGCTCGTCCTCCGACAACTCGTCCCAACGCACGACCTGGATGCCCTCGGCCTCGAGCGCCGGCTGGACGAGGTCGTCGTAGACGCGGGCCTGCATGTCGAGCAGTTCGTGGCTCACCGTCGAGATCTGCTGGAGGACCTCGCGCGGCTCGAGCCCCGAGGCCGAGCGGACCGCCAGGCCCGTCGCGATGCGCCGCTTGAGACCGGCCACGCGCACCATGAAGAACTCGTCGAGGTTCGACGTGAAGATCGCGAGGAACCGAGCCCGCTCGAGCAGCGGCACGTTCTCGTCCGCGGCGAGCTGGAGGACCCGCTCGTTGAACTGGAGCCACGAGATCTCGCGGTCGAGGAACCGGTCCGCGGGCAGTCCGGCCTCGTCGGCAACCCCGCCGGGGCCGGTCACCGGTCGAACGAACCGACCGTTGCTGGCTCGCGGCTGCGAAGCCCGCGCCTCGGTGGCGGAGGCGCTCGCGATGGAGACTTCCTTGACGAAGCTGGCCTCAGCGGCAGCCTCGGCCGCGGCGTCGGCGGCCTCGAGTTCGAGTTCGGTGTCCTGGCTCATGGACGTCGTCATACCTGCATCGTCGCAGCGTCAGGTGAACAGCAGGAGACGAATCGGTGCATCAGGACTCACCGCCCGTCGGCCCCACGCAACCGCCCTCCGGCGAGGGTGACCGTGCGGGCAGCCAGCGCGTCGAGCGAGTCGATGACGTCGGCGTCGGTGACCTCGAGGTCGGTCTGGAGGATCGACAGTTCGGTGCAGCCGAGCACGATCGCCTGGGCACCCTTGGCGCGCAGATGGTCGACCGCCGCGTCGAAGCGGTCGCGCTCGACCGGCATACCGGCTTTGACTCCGTCATAGATCATCGACATGACGTCCTTCTGGACGACCTCGTCGGGCTCGACCGGCGTGAGGCCGCGCTCGATCGCGGTGTCGTGATAGATCCGGGAGCGGAGCGTGCCGTCGGTGGCGAGGATGCCGATCGTCGTCAGGTCGGGAACGGCGGCCTGTGCCGCGCTGGTGGTCTCGGCGACGATGTCGAGGACGTCGATGTCGACCGCTGCCCGGACCTCGTCGAGGAACGCGCGGGCCGTGTTGCAGGGGATGGCGATGAACGTCGCTCCGGCGCGCTCGAGCTGGCGCGCGTCGTCGGCCATGACCGGTCCCGGGGACTCGTCGCTGTCGCCGACGATGTATGCCGTCCGGTCCGGGATGCTCGCGTGGTTCCACACGAGCATGTCGACGTGGTCCTGGTCGCGGCTGGCATCGGTGGCCTCGAGGATGCGCTGCATGAAGTAGACGGTGGCCATCGGGCCCACCCCGCCGAGGATCCCGACCGGTTCGTTGCGCACCCATCGAGCGTAACCGCGCCACAACTTTCCCGCCGGAAGTGGGTTTCTCTCACCTCGCCTCATCGCCGCGATCAAGCGAAGTGAGAGGTCCTGGTCCCCAAACCTGCTCGACGAACCCCCGACGGACTGGCCGATAGACTCCGAGACGATCCCTGACCGGCCTGACGTAGGAGTTCCGTGGCCCTGGCTGCCCTCGACCTCACCGACCGCGAGCACGACGACTTCGTTCGCGACCACCCCAACGGTCACCTCATGCAGACGACTCCGTGGGGTCGCGAGAAGGAGCACACCGGCTGGACCTGGCGCACGGTCGCCGTCGGCCGCAAGGGTGCCGGGCCGGATGGCACGGACGAGATCGCCGGTGCCGCGCTCATCCTCTTCCGCCGCACGCCGGTCCTCCCGATGGCCCTCGCCTACTGCCCGCGAGGGTTCGTCGTCGACTGGGCCGACGGGGAGGCCGTCGACGCTCTCCTCGCCGAGGTCACGAAGGTCGCCAAGGCCAACCGCGGCGTCCTGCTCCGCATCGACCCGGCCGTGCGCATCGACAACCCCGACATCCGCCCCGCCCTCGAGTCGCGCGGCTTCACCCGCACCGACCCCGGGGATGACGCCGCCAAAACGCTCGCCCAGCCGGCGCTGCGCATGGTCACTGACATCGGCGACCTCGACCAGCTCCACAAGGACCTCTCGCAGGGCACCCGTCAGTCCATCCGCAAGGGTGAGAAGTCGGGCCTCGTCTACGAGTCGGCGGGTCGTGAGGGCGTCGACGCGTTCTACGAGCTGATGCGCATCACCGGCGAGCGCGACGGCTTCGGCATCCGCAGCAAGGACTACTTCACGACCCTTGTCGACGTCCTCTCGCCGACCGACGACATCGTCATCTCCCTCGTCAAGCTCGACCACGGCGCCGCCGCCGACAAGGCCCGCGCGGCCGTCGCGGACACGCGGGGCCAGCTCGAGAAGGCGCAGGCCAAGCGCGAGAAGTACCCCTCCGACAAGGCCGACCGCCAGGTCTCCCAGCTCGAGGAGCAGATCGCGGCCAAGGAGAAGTCGATCGCCGAGTTCGATGCCGAGCACGCCAAGCACCCGGACGGCCAGTACCTCGCCGGCTCCGTCTTCGCGACGTGCGGCACACGCGGCTCCTACCTCTACGCCGCGTCGTCGAACGAGCACCGCAACCTGCGCCCCAACTACCTCATGGTCTGGCGGATCATGCAGGACGCCGCGGCCAAGGGTGTGAAGACCTTCGACTTCGGCGGCATCGATGCCTCCGAGGGCCTCGAGGAGTTCAAGCGCCAGTGGAACCCGGAACGACGCGAGTATGCCGGTGAGTTCACCAAGCGCGTCCGTCCCCTCTCGGGTCGGCTCATCGACCTGGTCGTCAAGATCTACAAGCGCCGCTGAAAGGCCGAATTCCGTTGTCCCAGAACCTTTCTGCGTCCAAGGCTTCGTACGAATCGATCGCCGACCAGCCGTTCGTGCCGGTCATCGTCGGTGCCCATGTGGGCGGCTATTCGCTCGTGCGCGCCTTTCACGAGGCGTATGCCGTCCGCTCCCTCGTCGTGACCGGTGCGACGTCGTGGGTGGTCGAGGACTCCGCGATCCTCGAGGTGGTCAATTGCGCCGACGCGCACGACCCCGAGGTCCTCGCCGCGACCCTCAAGGCGTCGCCCTTCGCTGAGCTGTCGCAGCCGAAAATCCTTCTCGCGACGTCGGATTCGCTCGTCGACGTCATCGCGCTCATGCGCGACCAGCTCGACGACTCGTGGAAGGTGCCGTACGCCGGCGCCGACGCGCTGGCCCGCGCCACGCGCAAGCACACCTTCGAGGAGGCGGCGCAAGCCGCCGGCGTCACGACTCCGGCGACGACGTTCATCGATCTGGGCGACCCGGCATACGACGTCGTGTCGGCCGATCTCCCGACTGACGGCTACCCGCTCATCGTCAAGCCAACGGCTCCGGCCGCGTGGAACCGCGTGAAGTTCGACGGTCAGGCCAAGGTGCACACGGTCGCGACTCAGGACGAACTGCGCGACCTCGTCGGGCGCGTGCAGGCAGCGGGCTACCGCGAGACGCTCATCGTCCAGGACATGATCCCCGGCGACGACACGGGCATGCGGATCCTGACGTGCTACTGCGACAAGGACTCTCGCGTGCGGTTCGCCTCCTACGGGCGCACGCTCATCGAGGAGCACTCGCCGGGTCTGCTCGGTGTGCCGGCGGCGATCCTCACGGGGCAGAACCGCGAGATCGTCGACGAGGCGGTGCGGTTGCTCGCCGAGCTCAAGTGGGTCGGCTACGCCAACTTCGACCTCAAGTACGACCCGCGTGATGGCAAGTCGAAGTTCTTCGAGCTCAACCCGCGGCTCGGCCGCTCGAACTACTACGTCACGGGGACGGGCTTCAATCCGGTGACCTGGTATGTCGACGAGTACGTCCACGACAACCTGCCCGAGGACTTCGAGCTCCTCGAG
This sequence comes from Knoellia subterranea KCTC 19937, assembly GCF_000768685.1. Lineage (GTDB taxonomy): Bacteria > Actinomycetota > Actinomycetes > Actinomycetales > Dermatophilaceae > Knoellia > Knoellia subterranea. The sequence continues at coordinate 25,002 of NZ_AVPK01000009.1, forward strand.
GCCAACACCGAGACGGTCTATTCGGTCGTACCGGTGCGCACGATCAAGTGGGCGATCAAGCGCCACCCCGACCTGTGGGAGCGGACGCGTCGGGTCATCAAGGCCGGTGGGCTGCGCAACCCGCTGCACTACAAGGTCGAGAAGAACCCGAAGCGCTGGGCCAAGATCCTCGCAGCCGGCGTGAGCTACGACCGCAAGTTCCACCAGTACTACGACCCCGAGGCGGCCTACCACCCCGGCGGCGAGCCCGCCGACAGCGACATCCCCCGCTGACCAAGGGCAGAGTCGGTCAGCGGGCGCCGGGGATGGGGAGGCGGCGCAGGATCGGCGCGAGCACGTCGTCGACCTCGCGGATCCGCAGCACCTTGGCCAGGACGAGGAACACCAAACCCAGCACGGCCCCGCCGACCAGGAGCGCCAGAGCGTGTCGACCCAGCGAACTCGACGGGTCGAAGACCAGCGTCGACGCGGCCCACGCGGCAAGGCCCGCGACGCCGGATGCCACGGCAAGCCGCACCCACAGCCGGACCACCTCGCCCATGCCCAGTCCGTTGAGCTGGCGTCGGGCCACGACGAGGAACGCCGCCGCCGAGACGATGTTGGCGATGCTGGCACCCGCAGCAATGACGGCCACGATGTATTTCGTCGGGGTCATCCAGGCCGCCACGGCACAGGCCGCGAGGTTGATGACGGTCATGACGGCCACGAGCCAGAAGTTCATCCAGCCATCCCCCCGGGCGAAGCAATAGCGCTGCTTGAGGGCGGTGATGCCGAAGGGCATGAGCCCAATGGCCATGAGCGCCAACACGAACGCGATGTTGCCGGGCTCGTCGATGCCCCGACTGGGGTTGTAGCGCGTGCCCCAGAACAGGGTCTTCGCGATCGGCCGCCCCAGCGCGATGAACGCCGCAACCGCCGGCAGCAGCAGGACCGCCGGGCTCTTGAGCCCGCTCACAACACGCCGCCGCATCTCGGCGAGGTCACCCGACTCGTGGGCCCGCGACATCGCCGGGAAGAGCGCAGTGACGATCGACGTCGTGATGATCGAGTGGGGGAGGATGTAGAGGCTGTAGGCATACGAGCTGACGGCGTTGCCCGCGACCGAGGGCCCGTCGGCGTTCTCGGGCGACATGACCGCCGTGCTCACGAACCCGTAGAACTGCGAGATGAGGAGCGCGGCGACGGTCCACCCCGTCATCCGCGACATGTCGCCGAACCCATATCCGCGCCACCCGAACCGCGGACGGTAGCGGAACCCCGACCGCCACAGCGGCACCGCGAGGCTCAGGCCCTGGATGATGATGCCGAGCGTGGTGCTGATGCCCAGGACGAGGATCATCTCGGTCGTCCACGGCGCCACGTCCGGCTGCTTGCCCCACTGCCAGATGAACCAGCCGAGACCCGCGATCTGGATGATGTTGGCCCACGCCGGCGCCCACGCGAACGCGAGGAAGTTGCCGCGCGCCTGCAACACCTGGCCGAGGACGGCATACAGGCCGTAGAAGAACAGCTGCGGCATGCAGATATAGGCCATGAACGTCGTGAGGTTGATGAACGCCTGTCCGGCGTTGTCCTTGGTCAGCCACTGGACGATCCACGGCGTCGCCGCGACCGATAGGAGCGTCGCGACGCCGAGCACGAGCAGGCACAGCGTGATGAGGCGGTCGCTGAAGTCCTGTCCGCCGTCCTTGCGCAGCATCGCCTTGGTGAGCTGCGGGATGAGCAGCGCCGAGATGAGGCCGCCGTTGATGAGGACGAACAACTGCGTCGGAAGCGTGTTGGCGATGGTGAACGAGTCGGCCGCCACGCCCGCGCCGATCGCGGCGGTGAGCATGGCCGCGCGCACGAACCCGAGGATGCGTGACCCGAAGGTCCCGATCGCCATGACCGCACTGTTGCGGGCGACGTTGTCGACCTTCGCGGCGATCCCGGGCGGGGCCGCGCCTTCGGGGTCGGCCTCTGCGCCCTCGGGGCGGATGTCGGTCACGGGTGGTGCTCCCTCGCGGGTTGCCGTCGGCTGGACCGGCCCACTCTACGGCGCGGTCGGCCGCCCGTAGACGACGTGCACGGCCACGTCCTCGAACCCGGCTCGCCGGTACGTCGCCAGCGCTCGCGTGTTGTCGCCATCGACGTAGAGCTCGACTTCGGTGCAGCCCTGACGGGCCAGGTATGCCGTTCCGAGTCCCGTCAGCGGTCCGGCCAGTCCCTTCCCTTGGTATGCCGGGTGCACACCGACGACGTAGACCTCGCCTGTGTCGGGTTGGCTGGGTTCGCGCTTCGTCCAGTGGAACGCGGCGAGCGGGTGCTGGCCCTCGTCGTCGGTCTGCGTGGTGTCCTCGACGAGGAAGAAGCCTTCGGGGTCGAACCAGTCCTGCTCCATGCGCTGACGCAGATCATCGAGGGTGATCGAGCCCTGCTCCGGGTGGGTGGCGAACGCGAGTCCATTGACCTCGAGCCAGGCCTGCTCATCGCGGCCCGGCTTGAACGTCCGGGCCGAGAAGCCCTCTGGCAGAACGGGATTGGTGCCATCGGCATCGGTCAGAGGTCGTTTCATGACGTGCAACTCACGCGTCGAAACCAGCCCCGCGTCTGCGGCGAGCGCGCGGGCGGCTGGCAGGTCCCCGTGCGCCCACACCCCGGTTGCCCCGGCCTCGAGGACCGCATCGAGGAGCGCGCGGCCGACGCCCTGCCGCCTCGACCCGGGTTCGACGACGAGCTCGGCCGAGCCGGAGGAGTCCACGGCCGCATAGCCGAGCAGGTCCGCGGAAGGCGACTCACCGGCATACGCGACGAAGTGGGTGACCCCGGACCGAGGTGAGACGAGCGCGAGGCGAAACGCCTCCGAGATCGCCTCGACCCCATCCTCCTCGACTGCCCGACCGACGACGGCCCGGATGTCGTCGACCACTGCCTCGTCGAGTTCGGCGAAGACCTCCACCGTGGGACTCACGACGGCACAGCCTCGGTGTCCACGTCCTCGGCCTCCTCGGGCACGAACCGGTAGCCGACGTTGCGCACCGTCCCGATGAGGCTCTCGTAGTCGACGCCGAGCTTGGCGCGCAGCCGTCGCACGTGGACGTCGACGGTGCGGGTGCCTCCGAAGTAGTCGTAGCCCCACACCTCCTGCAGCAGCTGGGCCCGGGTGAAGACACGTCCGGGGTGCTGCGCGAGGTACTTGATGAGCTCGAACTCCTTGTAGGTGAGGTCGAGCGCCTTGCCGCGCAGCTTGGCCGAATACGTCGCCTCGTCGATGACCAGCGCGCCCGCGGTGATGCGGACCTCCTCGTCCTCGCCGTCGCCGTCCATGGCCCGGGCGATGGCCAGCCGCAGCCGAGCCTCCACCTCGGCAGGACCGGCGCTGTCGAGGAGGACGTCGTCGATGCCCCACTCGGGCGTGAGCCCGGCCAGTCCGCCCTCGGTGAGCACCGCGAACAGCGGAGCCGACAGCCCCGTCGTGCGGATGACCCGGCACAGCGAACGAGCCATTGCCAGTTCGCGGCGGGCGTCGACGAGCACCGCGTCCGCCGCGGGTGCGTCGATCAGGGCGGTCGGCTCGGCCGGGAGGATGCGAACATGGTGGCTGAGCAGGCCCAGAGCTGGCAGCACCTCGGCGCTCGGCGCCAGGGCGTTGGTCAGCAGCAGGAGATGGGCCATCCAGCACAGAATAGGTGGACATGACCACGATGGACGGCTCTCACCGGCCCCTGAGACCGGTGACACTGCGCTACTGGGCCGGCGCGCGCGACGCCGCCGGCGTCAGCGAAGAGACGTTCGACGCAGGGCCGAGCGTCGGCGACATCCTCGACGCAGCCGTTGGGGCGCACCCGGCGCTGCGACCGGTGGTCGCCGTCTGCTCCGTCCTCGTGGACGGTCGCGCGGTCGGACGTGACGTCGTGGTCGGCGACGACCAGGTCGTCGAGCTCCTGCCGCCCTTTGCCGGGGGCTGACGCGCGTGGACGATCGCACTGCCGAACGCGTCGCCGATGACCGCAGGGATGGCAGGATGCCGACCGTGGATGCGACCGAACCCGTGAGTGAGTCGCGCGCCGCCCGGCGTGCGGCCCGTGAGGAGCGCCGTCGCCACCCGGTCCTGCCGCCCATCGCGACCGAGCGCCGGATCACGCTCGTGCTGGGGACTGTCGTCTTCGCCTTCCTTCTCGCCGTCGCGATGATCGCCGACCCCGTCATCGGCGCTGCTGCCATCGCCTGGGGCGCACTCGTCGTGGCCTGGGGCTGGCCGGAGCTGCTCGGGTCGCCGAGCTCGTTCGGCTCCTCGCTCGCCATCGGCATCGGCGGAGTTCTCGCGCCCACGGTCGTCGCCCTGACCTCCGACGAGCCCTTCCTGCGGCACGTCCCGGTCGTGGTCGTCGTGGCCATGTTCGCGATGTTCGCCCACCAGTTGGTTCGCAAGGACGGGCGCGCTCACCTCACTCAGTCCGTCGCCATCAGCGCCGCCGGGATCGCGATCGCGACGATCGGCGCGACGTGGGTCCCGTTGGGCCGCACCGTCGGCGGCTCGGCCACGGTCGTTGTCGCCTGCATCGCGCTCGCGGTCTCTGCGGCAGCCGACATCGGAGCCCCCTTCAAGCAGCTCCGCCCGTTCATGCTGCCTGCCGCCGGTCTGCTCGGTGCGCTGTCCGGTGGCGTTGCCGGCCTCCTCTCCGACGAGGTCGGCGTGCTCGCCGGCTTCCTCGTCGGCGGGGTTGTCGGTGGGCTGGCCCATATCACCCGACGTGCGCTCGGCACGCTGACACCGATCCGCGGCATGCGCGGCCAACTCACGGCGGCCGCCGCATCGGTCCTGGTCGCCGGCTTGCCCGTCTATCTCCTCGCGCGCGTTCTCGTCGGCTGACCCATCCGACCGGGAAGGCGAGTCGTCCGCGCAGGGCGGGCGGACGGCATACGGGATGGGTCAGTTCGTCAGTAGACGATCGCCTGGGCGTTCGGCCGCAGGATTTCTTCCACGTATGCCGCGGCGCCCCGGATCGTGGCCCCCTCCAGGAGGTCGTTGGGCGTGAGTTCACGGCGGGCCGCGCACTGGCCGCAGACCGTGACCGTGGCATCCGTCAGGAGGGCGTCGCGCAGGTCCTCGAGCGGGGCGCCGTGGGGGAGCGCCAGCTCCTCCGCTCGACCGGCCACCGCCATCCACGTGGCGTCGCCGGTGAGCCACACGCTCACCTCTGCGCCTGCCGCCAACGCCGTCGACGCCACAGTCATCGCCTGGTTGAGGCGTTCGAGGGCCTCGGCGCCGCAGGTGATCTTGACGACGAGCGGTCGGAGGCCAGGGCTGGTGCCGGCCTCAGAGCTCTCGGCGGCTGCCGGGCTGCTGGTCATTGGGACTCCCTTCGCGTGCGACTACGATCCCATCCGTGGCATTCCACCTCGACACAGACCTTCCCAAGGAGCTCGCTCCCCTCGCTTGGCTCATCGGCAAGTGGGCCGGTGCGGGCGTCGTCGGCTACCCGACGATCGAATCCGCCAACTTCGGGCAGGAGATCGTCTGCTCGCACGACGGCCGCCCGTTCCTCGAGTGGCGGAGCAAGACGTGGCTGCTCGACGAGGCCGGCGAGAAGGTGCGACCGCTCGCGACCGAGGTCGGCTTCTGGCGACCCGTCCCCGAGACGCCCGACGGCACCAACGTCGAGCTGCTCCTGACCCACCCGACCGGCATCGTCGAGATGTATGCCGGGCACGCCCAGCCCGCCAAGGTCGAACTCCGCACCGACGGCGTGATGCGCAGCCCGCACGCGAAGGAGTACACGGCGGGGCACCGCATGTACGGCTACGTCCAGTCCAACCTCATGTGGGTCATGGACATGGCGGCGGTGGGTCAGCCGCTCCAGTCGCACCTCAGCGCCGAGCTCAAGCGCGTCGAATAACCCCCGCCGCGCTGCACCAACATTTGCTCCCCATGAGGGAACCTGAAGGGTCCGGAGGCTTCATAGCCCTCCGGTCCCTTCATCTTCCCTCCGGTCGCCGGGCCAAAGCCCCTGCGTCAGGGGGTGACGGACACGTCGGCGTAGTCGTCCATCTTGTCGTTGCGGAGCGCATCGCCGAGCGCCTTCATCCCGGGCTCGTCGACGATGTCGATCGATGCGCCTCCGGGCGAGGTGCCGAAGCCGGTGAACGGCGCCGTGATGAAGACGACGTCGCCGCTGCGCAGGTTGCGCAACGAGATCGCCTCGCTGCGCATCGTGCCCACGTCGAGCGCGTTGTCGACGGTGAGGTTGCTCGTCGCGGCGTCGATGAACTTCGTCAGCGTGATCGGGTTGGTGATGACCTCGCGGCTCAGTGTCTTGAGCATGAGCGCCTTGATGAAGGCCTGCTGGCGCCGGCCACGCGAGATGTCGCCCTCGGAGAGGGTCTTGCGCTCGCGGACGAAGGCGAGGGCCTCGGTGCCGTTGAGGTCGTTCCAGCCCTCGCGCACCTGGAAGAAGCCCTCGTCGCTGGCTTCCTCGGCATAGACCCGGACGCCACCGACGGCGTCGGTCATGTTCTTGAAGCCCTCGAAGTCGGTCTTGGCGACGTGGTCGATCTTGATGCCGAGGAGGGTCTGGAGGGTGTCGACGAGGAGCGGGGCGCCGCCATAGGCATACGCCGCGTTGATCTTGTCCTTCCCGCGCCCGGGAATGGTGATGTAGAGGTCGCGCGGGAAGTGGATGAGCTGGACCGCCGACTTGTCCTCGGGGACGTGCGCGATGACGATGACGTCGGAGCGGCTGGCCGTCTCGCCGGGGCGGGCGTCGGAGCCGACGATGAGGTAGTTCTGGCCGGCGTTCGTGGGCACCGGCTTGCCGTCGGGGCCGGTCGGTTGCGTCGTCGGCAGGAGGTTCTCGTGCGTGATGTTGCCGGCGACCTTGCGGTCGAGGAAGACGACGAACCCTCCCGCAGCGGCCACGGCGAGGGCCACGAGCGCGGCCACGATGATGAGGAAGCGGCGTCCCCAGCCGCGCTTCTTCTTGGGGCGGCGGTCCGCTCGGGGCGCGTCCTCGGAGGCGAAGTCGTCTAGCACCCGGTCAGTCTAGGTGGGTCGTCCGAGTGAGCCCGCCGAGCGGCATACATTGGAGGGGTGAGCGATCTCGGCACGCGACTGCGAGCGTCTGGGCGGCGGCTGACGCCGCAGCGCCAGGAGGTGCTCGACGCCGTCGAGCGCCTCGGTCACGCGACGCCGGAGCAGATCGTCGAGTCGGTCGCGACGACGGGCGGCGCGCCGATGGCGCTCTCGACCGTCTATCGCTCGCTCGAGGCGTTGCAGGACCTCGGCCTGGTCGGCCACACCCATGTCGACCACCGCGTGCCGAGCTATCACCTCGCGTCGCACGCCACCCACATCCATGTCGTATGCCGTGAGTGCGGGTCCGTGGGCGAGGCACCGATCGAGGTGGCCGAGGAATTCGTGGCGCACCTTGATCGTTCCCTCGGATTCGAGGCGGACGTCACGCACGCCGCCATCCACGGCCTCTGCCGCGAGTGCAGGAACCCGTCCAGGAAGAAGTCATGACCGACACGACGATCGCCCCGCCGAACTCCCCCCTGCTGGCCCGCCCGGGCGCGGTGGCCGCCGAGGGGCTCGATGCCGGGGTGGCCGCGCACTACGGCGACCCGGGGCGCGAGCAGCGGCTCCTCGAGGAGGGGCTGGCGGTCGTCGACCTGTCGCACCGCGGCGTCGTGCGCGTGTCCGGGCCGGACCGGCTGTCGTGGCTGCACTCGATCACGTCGCAGCAGTTGACCGGACTCGCGCCACGCGTCTCGACCGAGTCGCTCGTCCTCTCGCCCAAGGGTCACGTGGAGCACGCCCTGCACATCGTCGACGACGGCGAGGCCACGTGGATCACGGTCGAACCGGGCACGGCGCCGGCGTTGGCCGCGTGGCTCGATTCGATGCGGTTCATGCTGCGGGTCGAGGTCGCCGACGTGACCGACGCGTATGCCGTTCTCGGAGAACCGCTGTCGGCCGCCAGCGCCGAGGGTGAGCACCTCGCCTGGGTCGACCCGTGGCCGAACCTCGTGGGCGACACCGCGGCATACGGGCCGGAGACCGGGCACCCGGGTGAGGCGCGTCGCTGGCGCGAGTTGATCGTCCCTCGCGACGAGCTCGAGGCTGCTGTGGGGGACCGGCCGCTCGCGGGCATCTGGGCCGCCGAGGCGTTGCGGGTCGCGGCCTGGCGCCCCCGGCTCGGCCTCGAGACCGACCACCGGACGATCGCCCACGAACTCGACTGGCTGCGCACCGCCGTGCACCTGCACAAGGGCTGCTACCGCGGGCAGGAGACCATCGCGCGGGTTCACAACCTCGGCCGACCGCCGCGGCGCATCGTCTTCCTGCACCTCGACGGGTCGGGGCACGTGCTGCCTGAGGCCGGTGCGGAGCTGTTCGTCGCCGGCGCCGATGGTGCCGAGGGGCGCGCGGTCGGGCGGCTCACGACCGTCGCCCGGCACCACGAGGACGGCCCGATAGCGCTCGCGGTGGTCAAGCGCAACATCCCCACCGACGTCGATCTTGTCGCCGGAACGGTTGCTGGCGCCCAAACCGTCATCGTCACCCCCTGACCCCACCTCAACTTGCCCACGCAGAGCGTGGGACCCGCCGCCTGAAGTGGGTTCCTCTCACTTCGCTTGGTCGCGGCGGTCAAGCGAAGCGAGAGCCCGTCAAGCGAAGTCGTCTGCGGCTGACACACTGACGCCATGGCCACCGCATCGTCCGCGACCCTCATCACCGTCGCGCCCACCGGCGCCGAGCACGCGAAGGCCGATGTGCCCCAGCTGCCGACCACTCTCGACGAGCTCGTCGAGACCGCGCGCTCCTGCGAGGCCGCGGGCGCCGCCCTCATCCACCTCCACATCCGCGACCACGAGCACCGGCCCACCCTCGATGGCGGCCACCTCAAGGCAGCGGTCGACGCCATCCGCTCCGAGACCGACCTCATCGTCCAGCTGTCGACGGGTGGGTCTGTCCACGATCCCCTCGAGCAGCGGCTCACCGTCCTCGACGCCGAGCCGGACTCGTGCTCCCTGACGTGCGGCACGACGAACTTCGGCGACGACGTGTTCCTCAATCCGTGGGGCTTCATGTCGGACCTCTACGTCCAGGCCCAGGAGCGCGAGGTCGTGCCCGAGTTCGAGTTGTTCGAGCTCGGTCACGTGCACGCGCTGCGCCGGCTCATCGACACCCACGGGCTGCCGTTCGGTGGCAAGGTGCACGTCGACTTCGTCCTCGGCGTGCCCGGCGCGATGCCCGGCACGGCGGCTGCGCTCATGGCCGGCGTCGCGATGCTGCCCGAGGAGGTCACGTCGTGGTCGGCCACCGGTATCGGCCGCACCCACCTGCCGGTCCTCGCTGCGGCACTCTCTGCCGGTGGTCACCTGCGCGTCGGCATGGAGGACAACATCGTGTTCGCCCGCGGTCAGCAGGTGCAGCACAACTCCGAACTCGTGGCCCGCGCCGCCGAGCTCGCGACGACGATGCAGCGCCCGCCGATGTCGACCACCGACGCCCGCGAACTGCTCGGCATCAAGCCCCGCCGCTGAGCGAGCCCCGGGTCAGACGGGCTGCGCGACCTTCTGCCGAAGGGTGATGTCGTTGCAGGCCGCGCAGGTCTCCTCGGGGATGACGCCCAGGCGCATGAGCTGACCGAACGCCCAGCAGCCCGCGCAGAACCCGAGCGCCGACTCGAGCAGCGCGAAGACGACGAGCACCGCGAGCAGCACACTCGCCACGGTCGTCGCCCCGAACCCGAGGGCCGCCACCGCCGCCACGCTGCTCACGACGAGACCGACCGTCTGGGCGAACCGCTTCGGCGGCCCCGGCACGAGCCGCGCCTCCCCGAACAGCGGCGCGACGACATGCACCGCGAGCCGACCGAGCGGGCTGTAGCGCGGCCCGCCCGCGACGCGCAGCGCAAACCCCAGCGCGAGAACGGCCGCGAGCCACCACCACTGGGTGAGCAGGGTGAGTCCGGCGAGCAGCACGACGCCGCCCGCCACGGAGCGGGCGGCCTTTTCGTTGACCGGGTTTGGGAAGGTCAGGAACTCAGCCACAGACATAACGAGAGATTATCGCAGTACCAAGCACACGGCATACGCGATCTTGTATGCCGGTCGCTCGCCGAACGCCGTGTGTTCACCGTCACGCTTGCCCCAGTTTGCATTCTGCTAACTAGAGCAAGCACAATGGATGCATGAGCCGGAACCCGCTGAACGACCTCGCCGGACTGGGCGACTACCTGCGTGAGCAGCGTCTGTCGCACCGTCTGTCGCTGCGTCAGCTCTCCGAGCTCGCCGGGATCTCGAACCCCTACCTTTCGCAGATCGAGCGCGGCCTCAAGCGCCCGAGCGCCGAGATCCTGCAGCAGTTGGCCAAGGGGCTGGAGGTGTCGGCCGAGACGCTCTACGTCAAGGCCGGGATCCTCGAGCACCACCCCGAGGCCGAAAGCACGACCAGCACCGTCCGGGACGCCATCGCCGCCGACCCGAACCTCACCGATCGTCAGCGAGCAACCCTCCTCGACATCTATGAGTCCTTCACCGGCGCGGACCCCCAGCGCTGATCGCACCCCCACCACCTTTCGCAACCAGCACCACCAAACATCAGGAGTGAACATGGCCACCAAGACCGCCACCCAGACCCCCGCCACCCCGTTCTTCGCCGTCGTCGGCGCCACGGACCTCGCCGTCGAGCGCGCCCGTGAGGCCCGCACCACCGCGGACAAGGCCGTTGCCGACGCCCGCGCCCGCGCCGACAAGGCTGTTGCCGACGCCCGCGTCCGCGCCGACAAGACCGTCGCCGACGTCCGCACCGAGCTCGCCCCCGCCGCCGTGCAGAAGCGCGCCGAGATCGTCCTCGACGACATCAAGGCCCTCCCGACCAAGGCCCTCAATGAGGGTGTCGCCCGCGTCGACGCCGTGACGAAGTCCTACGAGGGTCTCGCGACCCGCGGCGAGAAGCTCGTCACCCGCATCAAGAACCAGAAGGCCACCAAGGACCTCGTCGAGCAGGCCGAGACCACGATCTCCCTCGGCAAGGGTGCCGTCACGACCGCCCGCAAGGCCGTCCTCGACGTCCGCAGCTCGGCCCTGGCCACCTTCACCACCGGCCGCAAGGAGGCCGTCAAGGTCGCCGAGACCCTCGTCGACACCGTCGAGGACACCACCGAGGTCGCCGCGACCGAGGTCAAGGCTGCCGCGAAGCGCACCCGCACCGCCGCCAAGCGCACCACCACGACGGCGACGAACGCTGCCAAGCGCACGACCACCTCCGCCAAGGCCACCACCACGTCGGCCCGCAAGACCGCCGCCACCTCGACCAAGGCCACGAAGAAGGCCGCTGCCAAGGTCGGCGACTGATCACACCCCCCGCGGACCTAGTCTGGAGCGCGTGAGCACCCAGACCTTCCGCACCCCTGCAGTCCTCGAAGCCGCCCCGGTCCTCGCCCACGCGATCCGGGGCGGCTTTGTCGAGTCCGTGCACCGGGCGAGCGTCGCCGTCACCGCCCCCGACGGCAGCGTCGAGCTCGAGCTCGGCAGCGCGACCGACCCGATCTTCCCGCGCTCGTCGAACAAGCCGATCCAGGCGCTGGCCATGGTGCGCCACGGCCTCGACGTCGCGCCCCACCACCTCGCCCTCGTGTGCTCGAGCCACTCGGGTGAGCCGTTCCACCTCGACGCGGCCCGGGAGATCCTCGACGGCGCCGGCCTGACCTTGCGTGACCTCCAGAACACGCCCGACTTCCCGTACGACGACGCCGCCCGCCTCGACTGGATCCGGGCCGGCCACGACAAGGAGTCGCTGGCGCAGAACTGCTCGGGCAAGCACGCGGGCATGCTCGCGACGTGCGTCATCAACGGCTGGGACCACACGGCATACCTCGATCGGGACCACCCGCTGCAGCGCGCCTGCGACGCGACGCTCGCGGAGCTCGCGGGGGAGTCCGTCGCCGCGGAGGCGGTCGACGGCTGCGGCGCGCCGGTCATGGCCGTCTCGCTCGCGGGTCTGGCGCGTGCTTTCGGCCGCATCGCGAGTGCCGAGGCGGGCACCGACGAGGCGCGCATTGCCGACGCGATCCGCAGCCACCCGCAATACCTCGGCGGCACCCGCCGCGACGTCACCACCTTCATCCGGGAGACTCCCGGAGCGATCGCCAAGGACGGTGCAGAAGCCGTGTATGCCGTGGGGCTGGCCGACGGTCGCGGCATCGCCCTCAAGGTCGCGGACGGCGGGCAGCGGGCTCGCACGGTGATCCTCGCCGCCGTCCTGCGTCGCCTCGGCGTCGAGACCGGCGCCCTCGAGGCGCTTGAGGACGCGCCGATCCTCGGTCACGGCGAACCCGTGGGTTCCGTTGTGGCAGTGGGCATCTGAGCTTCGGAGGAAGCCAGTGCGCGCTGTCATCCAGCGGGTCCGGCGCGCTGCTGTGCGCGTTGAGGATGCCGTCGTCGGGGAGATCACGGACCCCGGGCTCTTCGTCCTTGTCGGTGTGGGGCACGACGACGGCCCGGCCGAGGTCGAGTTCATCGCCCGCAAGATCGCCGACCTGCGCCTGCTCGACGGCGAGCAGTCCGTCACCGACGCACGCGCGCCCGTGCTCGTCGTCAGTCAGTTCACCCTGCTCGCCGACACCCGCAAGGGACGGCGCCCGTCGTGGAACGCGGCGGCTCCCGGCGATGTAGCGGAACCCGTTGTGGCACAGGTGGTTTCGGCGCTGCGCGCTCGGGGTCTCACCGTGGCGACGGGGCAGTTCGGTGCGCACATGGACATCGACCTCGTCGCGGACGGGCCCGTGACGATCGTCGTCGACACCGAGTCCCCGTAGGCTAGGGGTCATGTTCGGACTCGGCTCAGCCCAGTACTACGTCACCCTGGTGCTCACCATCGCGGCACTCGCCATCGAGGTGTTCGCGTTCATCCACGCCGCCCGGACGCGCCCCGACGCCTTCGCGGCGGCGAGCAAGCGCACGAAGAACTTCTGGATGGCCGTGACCGGCGTCGCCGCGCTGCTCGGCTTCGTCTCGCTCGGCGGGCTCGGGTTCCTCGCAATCATCGGTGTCGTCGCGGCCGGGGTCTACCTCGCCGACGTGAAGCCCGCGGTCGAGTCGGTCCAGGGCCGGGGCCGCGGCAACAACCTCCACCAGGGACCCTACGGACCCTGGTGACGCAGGCTCCCTGACGCCGGAGCGACTGCGCTCCAGTCGACGGTGAGCTCGCCGAGTCGCCATCGGCTCGGTCCGTCGAGGAGTGGCCAGCCGCTGTCGCGCATCGCCTGCGCCGTGGCCAGGAACCGTTGTCGCACACCGTATGCCGCGTGCCCGGCGCTACGTTCCCAGTGCCGATCGAGGTCGGCCAGGTAGCCGTGGACGGCTTCCCCGGGGATGTTGCGGTGGATGAGCGCCTTGGGCAGTCGCTCGGCAATGACCGAGGGCTGGGCCAGACCGCCTAGGTGCCAGGAGAGGGAGAGGCTGACTGGTCCCGCGTCGGGTTCGACGGCGACCCACGTCGAGAGCCGGCCGAGTTCGTCGCAGGTGCCGTCGACGAGCAGCCCGTCCGGATTCAGCCGATCGCGGACCGTGGCCCAGGCATCGGCGACCTCCTCCTCGGCGTATTGCCGGAGCACGTTGAACGCGCGGACCACCGTCGCGCGTCGACCTCCCTCGAGGGGCACCTCGAAGCCGCCACGGCGGAAGGTGAGTCCTGGGCGTTCGAGCGGTCGACCCGCGGCGACCCGCTCGGGGTCGATCTCGATGCCCACGACCTCGACGTCCGGGCGGACGCGCCGCAGCCGGTCGTGGAGCTCGACCGCCGTGACGGGAGAGGCGCCGTAGCCGAGGTCGACCACGACAGGAGGTCTCCCCGTGGCTCGGCGCAGTCGCCAGGCCGCAGGACCGGCGAGCCAGCGGTCGCAGCGGCGCAGGCGGTTGGGGTTCGTCGTACCGCGGGTGATCACCCCGATCGGTTTGCTGCTCGCCACCCGGCCAGCCTACGAGGCAGTCGAAGCACGCAGCGGGGCCTTGTTGCGGTCCCTGTGGGTGTGCTGTTTCGACTGACAGCGCCGGTCGGTCGGGAGGATGCTGAGCCCGTGATGCTCGTGGAGCGTGACACGCAGCTCCAGACCCTGATGTCCTACCGCGACGAGGCCGCCGACGGCCACGGTCGTGTCGTCTTCGTCTCGGGTGAGGCGGGCATCGGCAAGTCCGCCCTCGTCTCGGCCTTCGTCGAGGCATCGCGGGGCAGCACCCGGACGGGGATTGCCTATTGCGATGGGTCCGCCACCCCAGGTCCCCTGGCGCCGCTGCGTGAACTGCTGCCCTCCCTGCCGTCCGGCATCTGGCCCGACGAGGAGGTCCACTCGGCGGCAGGGGCGAACTCGATGTGGCTCACCCCGCTCGGGCCCTCACGGCAGGACCTGTTCAACCGGTTGTTGGCCGCCCTGCAGGGACCGGCAGGCGATACGAACGAGGGCGACCCGCGTCCGCTGCTCCTCGTCGTGGAGGACATCCACTGGGCCGACCAGGCCACCCTGGACCTGCTGCTCTTCCTTTCGCGCCGGATCCACACCTGCCGGGCGCTCGTCATTGCGACCTATCGAAGCGACGATCTCGACACCTCGATCGGGCTCCGGCTGCTGATGGGGGAGGCCGCCTCGGCGACCGGCAGCAGACGGATGAGCGTGCCACCGCTGACGCCGGGCGCGGTTGAGAAGCTCGCGGAACGTGCCCACCACTCAGCGCATGGCGATCTGTACGAACTCACTCAGGGAAACGCGTTCTACGTCACCGAAGTGCTCGCGAGTGGGGCGACGTCCGTTCCGGAGCAGTGTCGGGACGCGATCCTCGCGCGGATGGCCGTGCTCTCCCCGGCTGCCGTGCAGGCGCTCGAGATCGTCGCGCTCGCTGGTGCCCGGGTCGAGGTCGACCTGCTCGAGGTGCTGCTCTCCGGCGGCCTGGCAGCTCTCGACGAGGCCCTGGTGCACGGGATGCTCGTCGAGTCGGACGGGCTGATCAGCTTCCGGCACGAGCTCGCCCGGATCGTCGTCGAGGAGCACGTGACTCCCGGCAAGCGCACCCACCAGCACCTGCACGCCGCACTGGCGTCCCGTGGAGCCGACCCCGCCCGGTTGGCGGCCCACGCCGACCTCGGCGGGCTGAGCGAGATGGCGGTGGAGCACGCGACCGCCGCAGCCCACAACGCCTCCGCGTTGGGCGCGCACCGTGAGGCGGTGCGCCAGTTCCAGCGCGCCCTGCGGCACGCGGATCGAGTGCCCCACCTCGTGGGCGACGCCGCCCGGGCCGACCTGTTCTGGTCGCTCGGCTACGGGCTCTACATGACCGGGCGCACGGGCGAGGCGGCCGACGCCGTGGTGTCGGCGCGGGAGATCTGGGAACGGCTCGGGAGCGCGGTGCGCGTCGGCGATGCGTGGCGCTGCCTCTCCCGGCTTCTGTGGTTCGAGGGCCACAACGGAGAGGCGAACGACGCCGCTCGGACGGCTCTGTCGGTCCTCGAGCGGGTCGACGGTCCGACGACGCCTCAGCTCGCCTATGCCTACGGCAACATGACGCAGCTCGTCATGCTGACGTCCGACGGTGAGGCGACGCGTCGGTGGGGTGCCCGGACCCTTGAGCTCATCGAAGACCTCGTCGACGATCCTGCCCACACTGAACTGCGATCCCACGCGCTGACGAGCCTGGGCACGATGGAAGTCGTCGAGGGGGACGCACCCCGGGGCATCGCCCTGCTCGAGGAGGGTCTCTCCATGGCCCGCCTCGCCGACCTCCACGAGCACGCAGCCCGGGCCTACGTGAACCTCACGGCGACAGCCCTCTCCCAGCGCCGTCTGGCCGACGCGCGCCGCCACATCACCGAGGGGCTCGAATACTGCACCGAACGAGACCTCGACTCGTGGACCCACACCCTGCTCGAGGCGGAGGCCGACCTCCTCCTCTTCGAGGGCGACCTGGCTGGGACCGAGAGTCGCGCCCGCTCGCTCCTCGACCGGCCGTCGCTCCCACGGCTCCACGCCTTTGCGCCGTTGCTCCTCCTGTCGTCCGTGGCTGGCCGCCGCGGCGACGAGGACCCGGCCCCGCACGTCGAGCGAGCCCGGTCGCTGGCCGAGGAGACCGGCGAGATGCAGCGGATCGCGCCGGTCACTCAGGTGCGCTGCGAATTGGCGTGGCTGGCAGGAAGGGACGACGAGGCATCGGCGCTCGCGCTCGAGCAAGTTGAGCTCGTCGAGACGGCGGACTGTCGCTGGAACCGTGGCGCCGTCCTGCGCTGGCTCGCGCCCGCGGACCGGGCGGCGATGCATCGCGAAGTGGCGCCGCCGTTCGCAGCAGAGCTCGAGGGTCGTTGGCGTGACGCCGCGGACCTCTGGCGAGAGATCGGCTGCCCCTTCGACGAAGCGCTGGCGTTGGCCCGCAGCGGGGAGCCAGACCTCCTTGTCGAGGCCTGCGGGATCTATGAACGACTCGGTGCGTATGCCGGTGTGTCCCGTTGCCGGGACGACCTGCGGCGCCGCGGTCGTCCCGTCCCTCGGTCCCCGCGGTCGAGCACTCTCGCCCACCCGCAGGGCCTCACGGCGCGAGAGGCCGAGGTGGCCGAGCTGTTGCGAATGGGCCTGTCGGACAACGAAATTGCCGATCACCTCACGATCTCGAAGCGGACGGCGGAGCACCACGTCTCCTCGATCCTCACCAAGCTCGGCGTGTCGTCCCGACGCGCGCTGGTCGATCGGCCCGTGGCCCAGTCCTGATCCCGACGTGGGTACCCACCCAGCCCAAGATGGGTACTCAGCCCCCTGACCGGCATACCCCTGTTCTCGTGACGCTGGACCCGTCAACCAGCCGCACCACTCCCGAAAAGGACAGGCCAATGCCACTCTTCATGGACGTCCACAGCCTCGGTGACGGGGTCACGATGGACGACGTCGCCAAGGCCCACGCCGCGGATCTCGCCACTCAGGGCGAGCACGACGTCAACTACCTCCGCTACTGGGTCGACGAGCAGGCGGGTCAGATCTTCTGCCTGGTCGAGGCCCCCAACGCGGAGGCCGCCAACACCGTCCACCGCGATGCCCACGGCCTCGTCGCGGACCGCATCTTCGCCGTGCAGGAGGGCAGCTGAGATGCGCGCCCGTTCGACCGCGCTGGCCGGCAGCGTTGCGGCTGGACTGGGGGCCACTCTCCTCCTCGCCACACCCACGGCGGCGTCCGCGCACGACACGAAGACCCACGGACACACCCAGAAGCTGGCCCAATTGCGCGAGGCGACGAGCGCCTACCGCAACGGCCCGGCAGCGCCGTGGTCAACGCAGGTCTTCGACAAGGACAAGATCACCTGCATCGAGGACCCGCACGGCACGGGGACGATGGGCATCCACTTCGTCGACGTCGGCAACCTCACCGACGGCAGGATCAGCCGGCTGGCCCCGGAAGCGCTCATCTATGAACCCGGCGCAGGCGGGTCGATGACCCTCATCGCAGCGGAGTACCTCGTCCTCGCCGACGCGTGGGATGCCGATCACGCACGCCCACCGATCCTCTACGGCCACCGCTTCGAGCGGGTCGAGGCGGGCAACCGTTACGGACTCCCCGCCTTCTACGAGCTGCACGTCTGGCACGAGAAGGCCAACCCCCACGGCACCTTCAACGACTGGAACCCCACCGTCCACTGTTGAGACACCCGCACCCCGACTTCTTGCCCTCGTGGGACACGCTCGCTGGCGCTCGCTGTGTCCCACGAGGGCAAGAAGTCGAACGGCGCAGAAGCCGGGGTGTGAGCACCGCGCGCGGCTCCCAGCCAGCGCAAATATCCTGAACCCGTGCGCCAGTGGGGAGTGAGCGGCAAGCGTCGCAACGTCAGCCGGAGCATGGTGGCGCTCGTGGTCTCCGTGGCTGCGGCGGCCGTGCTCGGGCTCGTCGCGTGGCTGCCCGGGGTTCTGCGCACCGACATCGGCCTCGTCGAGGTGTCGCCGGGTCTGTTCACCCTCGACCCCGCCGCCAAAGGGGTCGCCACCCTGGGGCGCGGCTACACCGTCGCGGCCTACCAGTCGGGCTTCCGGGTCTCGGCCTCCAGCGGACCGCTCGTCGACAGCATCACGAGGGGCTCGCCCGTGAGTGCACTCCTCGGCGACCTCGGGGAGCGGGCCGACCACCCGGTCGAGCACGTGCAGGCGTCACTGGACCACGTCCACATCGCCGCGGTCGACATCGAACCGGGGCGGACGGCATACACGGGTGAGGTCTATGGCGACGTCGACGGGCAGCGCCGCGCGCTGCCCTTGACCCTGACGTTCATCCTCACCACCGCCGGGGTGCACGTCACGGCGCATGCAGAGGGCGCCGATGGTGTCGTCGTGCACCTCGACGCGATGCCGGCGACGACCGGCTTCCCGCCCGCGCTTCCGGACGGCAACCTCCGCATGAGGGGCTGGTGGATCACGGGGGGAGGCGGTGAACAGCGCGCGTTCACGTCGGCGCGGCGCAGCGTCGTCGGTGTCGGTCCGGCCACCGCGCACCGTGGCGTGGACCTGCGCCCGGACGGGCGACTCGACATCCACGTGTGGTCCGAGCGGGCGACCCTCACGCTCAGTGGTGTTCCGCGGGCGGGCTGATCGGCGCGCCGGATCCGTGCGTGCCAGACTGATCGGATGACGATCGAGCCGCGCCGCCGCAGGGTCGCGATGGTGTCGGTCCACACCTCACCGCTTGCCCAGCCCGGCACCGGTGACGCCGGGGGTATGAACGTCTATGTGATCGAGACGGCAAAACGGTTGGCGCGCAGGGGAATTGACGTCGACATCTTCACGCGTCGCACCACCGCGGCGGAGGAGCCTGTCGTCGAGGTCGAGCCCGGTGTCGTCGTGCGGCACATCGCGGCCGGGCCCTACGAGGGCCTCGACAAGGAAGACCTGCCGGGCCAGCTCTGCGCCTTCGCCGCGGGCATGATGCGCGTGGCCGCTCACGCACCGGAGGGCCACTACGACCTCGTGCACTCGCACTATTGGCTGTCCGGCCAGGTCGGCTGGCTCGCTGCCGACCGTTGGGACGTGCCGCTCGTCCACACGATGCACACGATGGCCCGGGTCAAGAACCTCCACCGCGCCGAGGGTGACGTCGAGGAGCCCAAGGGTCGCGAGATCGGTGAGGCCCAGGTGGTCGAGGCCGCCGACCGCCTCGTCGCCAACACTCGTGACGAGGCCCAGGAGCTCATCGACCTCTACGGCGCCGACCCCGAGCGGGTCGACATCGTGCCGCCCGGCGTCGACCTCGACACCTTCCGCCCGGGGGACCGCGCAGCCGCCCGGGCAGACGTCGGCGTCGCAACAGACGCCGTCCTGCTCCTCTTCGTCGGTCGCATCCAGCCGCTCAAGGCCCCGGACGTCCTCATCCGTGCCGCCGCTAACCTCGTCCGCCGCAACCCCGCCCTGCGTGACCGGCTCGTCGTCGGCATCCTCGGCGGCGCGAGCGGGGGAGCGGTGCGCAGCCCGATGGCCCTCGACTTGCTCGCCGAGGACGAGGGCATCGCCGACCTCGTGCGCTTCGTGCCTCCAGCCGACCGGGGCACCCTTGCGAAGTGGATGCGAGCGGCCGACGTCGTCGCCGTCCCGTCGCACAACGAGTCGTTCGGGCTCGTCGCCATCGAGGCTCAGGCGTGCGGTGCCGTCGTCGTCGCGACGAACGTGGGCGGCCTGCCCACTGCCGTGGGCGACGGGGGGATCCTCGTCGACGGCCACGACTCCCACGACTGGGCCGACGCCATCGAGTCCGTCGTCGACGACCCCGACCGTGCCGCTGACCTCTCTGCCCGTGCCGTGGCCCACGCGGCCCGGTTCGGCTGGGAGGTGACCGCGCAGCAGTTGGCGACCGTCTACGAAGCCGCGTTGGCGACCCCACTGCGAGCCTCCATCAACGACTCCGGCGAACTGGCCGGCATACCCCGAGCGGTGATGCCTTGAACACCCAGCCGACCCCACGAGAACTGGCCGCGACGATCGAGGCCTTCCTCGGGGACAACGACCTCGAGTGGGAGGCGGGCGCGCGCGATGGCGAATTCGTCGTCACGCTGCCCGGCGAGAAGAAGCTCAAGACCGTCGTCTCGCTCGTGGCGGGGGACAGTGACCTCTCGATCTCGGCGTTCGTCATCCGCAACCCCGACGAGAACCACGAGGAGTTCTACCGCTCGCTCCTGCGGCGCAACCTGCGGCTCCCGGGGCTGGCCTACGCCATCGACGGCAGCGGCGACGTCTACGTCACCGGGCGCGTGCCGGCAGCCGGTGTCGACGTCGAACGCCTCGACCAGATCCTCGGTGTCGTCCTCGAGGCCGCCGACGCGCCGTTCAACGAACTCCTCGTCATCGGCTTCCTCACGTCGATGCAGAAGGAGTGGGACTGGCGCGTCTCGCGCGGTGAGTCGCTGCGCAACCTCGAGGCGTTCCGTCACCTTCTCGACAAGGGCTGAACGACCTTTCCCGTTTGCCGGGTGCGCGCCGTCCGCGTCCGGCGCGCCTCGCTAGGCTGCGGACCATGGCTCACACCCTCATCCTCCTGCGTCACGGCCACTCCGAGTGGAACGCCAAGAACCTCTTCACCGGATGGGTCGACGTCGACCTCAACGACCAGGGGCGTGAGGAGGCGGTGCGCGGTGGCCAGCTGCTGCGCGACAAGGGGGTCCTGCCCACCGTCGTCCACACGTCGGTGCTGCGTCGCGCGATCTCCACGGCGAACCTCGCGCTCGACGCCTCCGACCGCCACTGGATCCCGGTGCGTCGCGACTGGCGACTCAACGAGCGTCACTACGGTGCGCTGCAGGGTCTCGACAAGGCGGCGACGCGCGACAAGTACGGCGACGAGCAGTTCATGCTGTGGCGTCGCTCGTTCGACACCCCGCCGCCGGCGATCGAGGTCGGGTCGGAGTACGACCAGACGAACGACCCGCGCTACGCCGGCATCGAGGTGCCGCGCACGGAGTGCCTCAAGGACGTCATCGAGCGGTTCATGCCCTACTGGGAGGGTGGCATCCGTGAGGACCTCGTCGCGGGTGAGACCGTCCTCATCGTTGCTCACGGCAACAGCCTGCGGGGCCTCGTCAAGCACCTCGACGGCATCTCCGACGACGCGATCGCGGAGCTCAACATCCCGACGGGCCAGCCGCTGGTCTACGAGCTCGGTGACGACTTCATGCCCACGAAGCCGGGCGAGTACCTCGACCCCGAGGCCGCTGCCGAGGCTGCCGCCGCCGTCGCCAACCAGGGCCGCTGACCCACCCCAACTTTTGCTCCC
Organism: Knoellia subterranea KCTC 19937; assembly: GCF_000768685.1. Lineage (GTDB taxonomy): Bacteria > Actinomycetota > Actinomycetes > Actinomycetales > Dermatophilaceae > Knoellia > Knoellia subterranea. Next base: position 46,266 of record NZ_AVPK01000009.1, read on the forward strand.
CATGAGGGAACGTGAAGGGTCCGGAGGGTTATTAACCCTCCGGACCCTTCACGTTCCCTCCGGTCGTCAGGCCTGTGGCTCCGAGGGGAGCGCTGACGCGTCCTCGTCGTCCTCGTGGCTCGACTCGCTGTCCGGGTTCTGCTCGCCCGTGACGAGGAAGACGACGCGTCGGGCGACAGAGACCGCGTGGTCGCCGAAGCGCTCGTAGTAGCGGCCGACGAGTGTGATGTCGACCGTCGTCTCGACCGGCTGGTTCCACGAGTCGGAGGCGAGGCGCTCGAACAGGCGCCGGTGCAGGTCGTCCATCGCGTCGTCGTCCCGCTCGATCTGCTTGGCGGCCTCGACGTCGCGGGCGGCGATCACGGATCCGGCCTTGGTGACGATGCGCTCGGCGACCTGACCCATCTCGAGGATGATCGACCGGAGCTCGGCGGGGACGGCGGAGTTGGGGTAGCGCAGGCGGGCGACCTTGGCGACGTGGCGCGCGAGGTCACCCATCCGCTCGATGTCGGCGCTCATGCGCATGGAGGTCACGACCATGCGGAGGTCCGTGGCGACCGGCTGCTGCAGCGCGAGCAGGTCGAAGGAGAGGAGGTCGAGCTCCTCGCGGAGCGCGTCGATCTCGGTGTCGGCGCCGATGACCGACTCGGCGAGCTGGACGTCGGCGTCGAGGAGCGCCGTCGTCGCGCGCGACATGGCCGAACTCGCCAGCCGTGTCATCTCGACGAGGCCCTCGGTGACCCGGTCCAACTCCTCGTGGAATGCCTTGCGCATGTGCTCCCTCTCGAACGTGTCGACCCAGCCCTCGGCCCGGCGGGCACGCAGACGCGGTGGATCGACGTCGGCAGCGTGACACGGGGTGGTGAATTCCCGCCACCGTGAAGGTGAACATCTGCCTCCATCCCCCCACTGCTCACCCTGGAGTGGGTCTGGGTTCACCCGCTGTCCGTTTAGGCTGATCGAGTGGATGCGTCGGTCGCGGGAATCGTGGGCGGCGGCTTGGGGCTCGTCATCGGTGCCGTCGCCGTCGCCGCCAGTCGGCTGAGCGAACGACGGTTCACGACGATCCCGCCGTCGGCGCCCCCCGCCCTTCCGGCCGGGGTGAGCGACGTGCTGGCCGTCCTGCGGTCGATCGCGATCGTCCTCGATGCGTCCGACGCCGTCGTCAACAACTCGGCCTCGGCCGTCAGCTATGGCCTGGTTCGTCACGGTGAGGTCGTGCACGCGGAGTTGCGGCAGCTCGCCCGGCAGGTCCGTCGGGACGGGGAGATCCGCGAGGTCGAGCTCGAGTTGGCGCGGGGCTTCGGCACGACGACCAACACGTTGATGACCGCTCGGGTCGCACCGCTGGGTGCGTCGCACATCCTGATCCTCGCCGAGGACCACACGCACGCCCGTCGGGTCGAGGAGGTGCGCCGCGACTTCGTCGCGAACGTCTCCCACGAGCTCAAGACGCCTGTCGGCGGCATTGCCCTGCTCGCCGAGGCCGTGCTCGACGCCCGCGACGACCCCGAGGCGGTGTCGAGGTTCGCCGAGCGCATCCAGGTCGAGTCCACGCGGCTCACCCGCCTCGTCAAGGAGATCGTCGACCTGTCCCGGCTGCAGACGGCCGACACCCTCCACGAGCCGGAACTCGTGGAGATCCCGCAGGTCGTCGCCGAGGCGGTGGACCGGCTGCGGGTTGCCGCGGAGTCGCGTGACATCACCCTCGAGACGAGCGTCGACCAGCGCGCGAGCGTGTTCGGGGACGCCGAACTCCTCGCCACCGCGGTGGGCAACCTCGTGTCCAACGCCATGAACTACTCCGAGCCCGGCACCCGTGTCGCCGTCGCGGCCCGCCGCGTGGGGGACACCGTCGAGATCACGGTGTCCGACCAGGGGCAGGGCATTCCGGCGACCGAGCAGAGCCGCATCTTCGAGCGGTTCTATCGCGTCGACGCCGCGCGCTCACGCGCCACGGGCGGCACGGGCCTGGGCCTCGCCATCGTCAAGCACGTTTGCGCGACCCACGGTGGCGACGTCGCCGTGTGGAGCGAGGAGGGGCACGGCTCCACCTTCACCATGAGACTTCCGGCCGCATCGGATCGGACTGCGGCAGACTCCGATCGTCCCCAGGTCGGTTCAGCACAAGGAGAACAGCACGGATGACCCGTATTCTCGTCGTCGAGGACGAAATCTCGTTCTCCGACCCCCTGTCCTACCTGCTGCGCAAGGAGGGCTACGAGGTGAGCGTCGCCGAGAACGGCAACGACGCCCTGGCCGACTTCGACAGTGCCGGGGCAGATCTCGTGCTGCTGGACCTCATGCTCCCCGGACTTTCCGGCGTCGATGTATGCCGTGCGCTCCGCCAACGCTCGAACGTTCCGGTCATCATGCTCACCGCGAAGGACAGTGAGATCGACAAGGTGGTCGGCCTGGAGCTCGGGGCGGACGACTACGTCACGAAGCCGTACTCATCGCGCGAGCTGCTCGCCCGCATCAAGGCCGTGCTGCGCCGCCTCAGTGAGCCCGAGGAGCTGTTGCCGACGACCCTCGAGGCCGGGCCCGTGCGCATGGATGTGGAGCGTCACGTCGTGACCGTCGGTGGCACGACGACCCAGTTGCCGCTCAAGGAGTTCGAGCTGCTGGAGATGCTCCTGCGCAACACCGGCCGCGTCCTAACGCGCATGCAGCTCATCGACCGGGTGTGGGGCAGCGACTACGTCGGTGACACCAAGACGCTCGACGTCCACGTGAAGCGACTGCGTGCCAAGGTCGAACCCGACCCCGCCAACCCGAAGCACATCGTCACGGTGCGCGGCCTGGGCTACAAGTTCGAGGCCTGAGACCGAGCCCCCGGCAACCGACGAGCCCACCGGCGCGCACAGCGCTCGGTGGGCTCACGGCATACGCCGAAGGGTGTGCGTCAGTGGCTGGCGCTGGCCGACGCGCTCGCGCTCGGAGTGGCTGCCTCGGTCACCGCGGGGGCGCCGGCCGGCTTGTGGCTCTCGTAGTAGGCGGTCGCCGGGAGGACCGGGACCTGGACGACGTTGACGCCGGTGCCGGCCGTCGTCACCTGAAGCTGGAGCACGTCACCGGGGGCGACGCCGACCTTGGGGAGGACGAGGGCCGTGTCGTCGCCGAGGGCGAGCGAGGAGTGGCGGTCGACCGTCACCTGGCCGCCTTCGCCGCCGTCAGCGGCGAACGAGACGTCGATGTCCTCATTGCTCGTGTTGACGAGCTGGCCGACGATCTGGCCCTCGGAGTCCTTGGCGTTCGACACGACGACGACACCGCGCACGTCGAGGTCGCCGAAGGTCGCGTTGACCCCGTCCGCTGCCTGGTAGTCCTCGTCCGTCTGCATCGGCGAGAACACGGCGCAGCCGCCGAGGAGGGTCGTGCCGATGGCCGCGGCGGCGAGGGCAGCACGAAGGCGTCGGCGGGGAGTCGTCACAGGTGCGGTCGTCACGGGGGACAGCGTAGCGAGCGCCGCCGGTCCGCGTGTGCGCAGTGGTCGTGACTGGCGGTACGGGCGCGTTGGCACGAGGGCTCGGGAGGCATGACAACGGCGTTGTGTCAAGACCCAATGTGACTGCCCTTCAACGGTTTTCGGGTCTCTGACCTGCACGTATGCCGTCCGCTTCGATTCCGTCTGCGGCCCTCGGCGTGTTAAACTTGCCCTCGCGAAAGGGGCAAGTTGCATATGGTTTTCAAGGTCGGCGAGACGGTCGTGTACCCCCACCATGGGGCTGCGCGCATCGAAGAGATCAACAAGCGCACCATCAAGGGCGAAGAGAAGCTCTACCTGAAACTCAAGGTGGCTCAGGGCGATCTCATCATCGAGGTTCCTGCAGAGAACTGTGATCTGGTCGGCGTGCGTGACGTCGTCGACAAGGCCGGTCTCGAGAAGGTCTTCGACGTTCTTCGGGCCCCGTTTGCCGAGGAGCCGACCAACTGGTCGCGTCGCTTCAAGGCGAACCTCGAGAAGCTCGCATCGGGCGATGTCATCAAGGTCGCCGAGGTCGTCCGCGACCTGTGGCGCCGTGACAAGGACCGCGGACTGTCGGCCGGTGAGAAGCGCATGCTCTCCAAGGCTCGTCAGATCCTCGTCTCCGAGCTGGCTCTGGCCGAGAAGACCGACGAGGACAAGGCCGAGACCATCCTCGACGAGGTCCTCGCGTCCTGAACGCTGCTGGCACCCACGCCGTGAACACTCACGTCGGTGTCATCCTCGTTGCCGCAGGTTCGGGCACGAGACTTCGGGCAGCGCAGCCCAAGGCCTTCGTCCGCGTGGCGGGCCACACGCTCCTCGAGCATGCCGTCGCGCGTGCGTTCGAGGCGGCTGACACCACTCAGATCGTCGTCGTCGCGCCCGCCTCCCACCTCGTGGAGGCGGGCGCGCTCGCGTCCGCGCACCCTCGCGCTGCCGACGTGACGGTCGTCGCCGGAGGTGCCGAGCGGACCCACTCCGTCGCGGCCGGTCTGGCAGCCCTCCATGATGACATCGGCGTCGTCCTCGTCCACGACGCGGCGCGATGCCTGGCCCCGGCAGGCCTCTTCGACCGTCTGGTCGAGGCCGTCCGTACAGGCCACGACGCAGTCGTTCCCGGTCTGGCCGTCGCCGACACGATCAAGCAGGTCGATGCATCGGGTCAGGTCGTCGCGACGCCCGACCGGTCGACGTTGCGGGCGATCCAGACACCCCAGGCCTTCACTCGTCACGTCCTCGCCGACGCCCATGCCTCGGGCGTCGAGGCCACCGACGATGCGGCCCTCGTCGAACGGCTCGGCACGACCGTGCTCGTCGTCGACGGAGACGAGCTGGCCTTCAAGGTGACCACGCCGACCGACCTCGAGCGGGCCGAACGTATTCTCGGAGGGTGAGCCAGACCCCCGTCGCCCTTGTCACCGGAGGCGGCACCGGCATCGGTGCCGCGATCACCCGCCGCCTCGTCGAGGACGGGTATGCCGTCGTCATCGGCGGTCGGCGCCGCGAGCGACTCGAGGCGGTCGCAACCGAACTCGGCAACGCCGTGACGGCCGTGCAGCTCGACGTGACCGACCCGGGCAGCGTCACGGCCGTGATGGGGACGCTGGACCGGCTCGACGTCCTCGTCAACAACGCCGGCGGAGCCCTCGGGGTGAGCTCGGTCGAGGAGGGCGACCTCGCCGAGTGGGAGCAGATGTATGCGACCAACGTCCTCGGCACCGTCCGCATGACCCAGGCGGCGCTGCCGCTCCTGCGGGCATCGGCAAGCGCCACGATCGTCAACGTCAGTTCCATCGCGGGGGAGCGGGTCTATCCCGGTGGGGGTGGCTACACAGCGGCGAAGCACGGCGAGTCCGCGGTGTCCGAGACCCTTCGCCTCGAACTCAACGGCAGCCACGTCCGTGTCATCGAGATCCGGCCCGGCATGGTCCACACCGAGGAGTTCTCGCTGACGCGCCTGCACGGTGACCAGTCGGCGGCGGACAAGGTCTATGACGGCGTCGACCGTCCGCTCGTGGCCGACGACGTCGCGGCCTGCGTCGCCTTCGCCGTCGGCCTGCCGCAGCACGTCAACATCGACACCCTCGTCGTCAAGCCCGTCGCCCAGGCCGCGCCCCACCTGCTGCACCGCGGCCCGATCGATTGGCAGGACGAGTCATGAACGCGATGCCGTTGCCGCGCACCGGGATCGGCGTCGACGTCCACGCCTTCGCGCCCGAGGGTTCGGACCGCCAGCTCTGGATCGCGGGCCTGCACTGGCCCGGAGAGCGGGGGCTCGACGGACACTCCGACGCCGACGTGGCAGCCCACGCTGCCTGCGACGCCCTCTTCTCGGCGGCCGGGATCGGCGACCTGGGCCAGCACTTCGGAACGGATCGGCCCGAGTTCGCCGGAGCATCCGGTGTCACCCTCCTCGCCGAGGCGGCGCGACTCGTGCGCGAGGGCGGGTTCGAGATCGGCAACGTCGCGGTGCAGGTCGTCGGCAACCGACCCAAGATCGGAACGCGTCGCGCCGAGGCCGAGAAGGCCCTGTCCGATGCCTGCGGGGCGCCCGTGTCCGTGAGTGGCACGACGACCGACGGGCTCGGGCTGACCGGACGCGGCGAGGGGATCGCGGCCATCGCCACCGTCCTCGTCGTGGCCGCACCCCCTCGCTGACCTGCAGCGACACCCGGTAACGTCGCTCGGGAACGAGCAACGAGAACGCGAGCGACCGGCATACCGCCTGGTCGACACCACTGGAGGTGGGGCACGTGCCGCAGATCGTCAAGGGAGTCATCGCCAGGTCCAAGGGGGCCGACGTCGAGCTTGTCGACATCGTCGTGCCGGACCCCGGTCCGGGTGAGGCCGTCGTGCAGGTGCAGTCCTGTGGGGTCTGCCACACGGACCTGCACTACCGCGAGGGCGGGATCAACGACGAGTTTCCGTTCCTGCTGGGCCACGAGGCTGCCGGTGTCGTCGAGGCAGTCGGCGAGGGCGTGACCGAGGTCGCCCCCGGCGACTTCGTCATCCTCAACTGGCGCGCCGTCTGCGGACAGTGCCGCGCCTGCCTCAGGGGCAAGCCGTGGTACTGCTTCAACACCCACAACGCCAAGCAGAAGATGACGCTGGCCGACAGCGGCGAAGAGCTGTCGCCCGCACTCGGCATCGGTGCGTTCATCGAGAAGACGCTGGTCGCCGCCGGTCAGTGCACCAGGGTCGACTCGGAGGCGGATGCCGCGGCCGTCGGCCTTCTCGGTTGCGGCGTCATGGCCGGATTCGGAGCTGCCGTCAACACCGGTGGCGTGACACGGGGCGACTCGGTCGCAGTCATCGGCTGCGGCGGCGTGGGCAACGCCGCCATCGCGGGCGCGACCGTCGCCGGAGCGACCACGGTCATCGCCGTCGACGTCGACGACCGCAAGCTCGAGGGCGCCAAGGCCTTCGGCGCGACCCACACCGTCAACGGCCGCACCGAGGACGTCGTCGAGCGGATCCGTGAACTCACCGGCGGCTTCGGGGCCGACGTCGTGGTCGAGGCGGTCGGCCGCCCCGAGACCTATGAGCAGGCGTTCTATGCGCGCGACCTCGCCGGCACGGTCGTCCTCGTGGGCGTCCCGACGCCGGACAAGCAGGTCACGCTGCCGATGATCGAGATCTTCGGTCGGGGAGGGGCGCTCAAGTCGAGCTGGTACGGCGACTGCCTCCCCAGCCGTGACTTCCCCATGCTCGTCGACCTCTATCGACAGGGCCGCTTCGACCTCGACGCCTTCGTCTCCGAGCGGATCGGACTCGGCGACGTCGAGGGCGCCTTCGACAAGATGGAACGCGGCGAAGTGCTGCGTTCCGTGGTGGTGCTCTGATGTCTCAACCCGACTCCGGCAGCTCCGGCACGTCCATCGACCACCCGCGCACGCATGACGGCGTCCGGGTCGACCGCGTCGTCACCTCCGGCACCTTCGAGCTCGATGGCGGATCCTGGGACGTCGACAACAACGTCTGGGTCGTCGGTGACGATCGGGAGTGCGTCGTCATCGACGCGGCCCACGATGTCGACACCATTCTTGGCGCCGTCGGCGGACGGGCCGTGCGCGCCATTCTGCTGACCCACGCCCACAACGACCACATCAACGTTGCGAACGACCTGGCCGCGGCCACCGGGGCGCCGCTCCACCTCCACCCAGACGGCCGGGTCCTGTGGGCCCTGAGCCAGGACGGGCCGCCGCCCGAGCAGACCCTAACGCAGGGGCAGGAGTTCCACGTCGGCCACGTCGCGATCCGGGTGCTGCACACCCCAGGCCACGCGCCGGGTGCCTGCTGCTTCCACGTGCCGGCCCTGCACGTCGTCTTCACCGGCGACACGTTGTTCTCCGGCGGACCGGGGGCGACGGGCCGCTCGTTCAGCAGCTTCGACCAGATCATCGAGTCGATCCGCGAGCACCTGCTGACGCTCCCCAGCGGAACGGTCGTCCTCACGGGTCACGGTGACTCGACGACGATCGGCGCCGAGGCGCCGCACCTCGACGAGTGGATCGCCCGCGGCCACTGACCGCGCCCCAACATTTGCTCCCCATGAGGAAACCTGCGGGGTCCGGAGGCCTATGAACCCTCCGGACCCTTCACCTTCCGTCATGGGGAGCAAATGTGGGGATGGAGGGGGTATGCCGGGTGGTCCGGAGAGGGGGTCGCCCGCCGGTACCCTTGGGCGGGTGACTCTCAGATTGTTCGACTCCCAGTCGCGCGCCCTGCGTGACTTCGTCCCACTGCAGCCTGGTCGGGTCGGGATCTACATCTGTGGACTCACGACCCAGGCGCCGCCACACATCGGCCACGTCCGATTCGCCGTCGCCTTCGACGTGCTCCGACGCTGGCTCGTTCGGGGCCACGGCCTCGACGTGACGCTCGTCCGCAACGTCACCGACCTCGACGACAAGATCCTGCGCAAGTCGGACGAGTCCGGCGAAGACTGGTTCGCCCTGTCCTACCGCAACGAGATCGCCACGGCCGACGCCCTGCGTCTCCTCGGCGTCCTGCCCCCGACCTACGAGCCCCGGGCAATGGGCCACATCACCGAGATGGTCGAGCTCATGCAGCTCCTCATCGACCGCGGCCACGCCTATCCGGCGGAGGACGGCTCGGGTGACGTCTACTTCGATGTCCGCAGCTGGCCGGCATACGGGGAAGTGACGAACCAGAAGATCGACGACATGGCTGCGGCCGAGGACGCCGATCCGCGCGGCAAGCGCGATCCGCGCGACTTCGCCCTGTGGAAGGGACGCAAGGACGGTGAACCCGAGTCGGCCAGCTGGCCCACTCCCTGGGGGCGCGGTCGCCCCGGCTGGCATCTCGAGTGCTCGGCCATGGCCCGCAAGTACCTCGGCGACGCGTTCGACATCCACGGCGGCGGCGTCGACCTGCGCTTCCCGCACCACGAGAACGAGCAGGCGCAGTCGCGTGCGGCCGGGCTGCCGTTCACCTCGATGTGGATGCATAACGCCTGGGTGACCATCAGCGGCGAGAAGATGAGCAAGTCGCTCGGCAACAGCCTGCTCATCCACGAGGTCACCAAGAAGGCGCGCCCGCTCGCGGTCCGCTACTACCTGACTGCCGCGCACTACCGGTCGATGATCGAGTTCCACGAGGGCTCCCTCGCGGAGGCGGAGGCTGCCGTCGACCGAATCGAGGGCTTCCTGCGACGCGCACTCGGACCCGACGGCGTCGTCACGCCGACGGGCGAGGAGAAACTGCCCGACGACTTCGTGGCCGCGATGGATGACGACCTCGGTGTGTCCGGGGCGCTCGCGGCCGTTCACGAGACCGTGACGCGCGGTAACACCGCCCTCGACGAGGACGACAACGAGGAGGCGCGTGACCTGGCCGCCGTCGTCATCGCCATGACCGACGTCCTCGGCGTCAACCCACTCGACCCGGCATGGGCCAGCGCGGACCGCTCCGGCACTGACGCACTGGCCGCTCTCGACGCCCTCGTCGGTGAGCGGCTCGCCGCCCGGACGGCAGCGCGCTCGGCGCGCGACTACGCGACGTCGGACGCCATCCGCGACCAGTTGGTCGCGGCCGGCATCGCGATCGAGGACACCCCGACCGGCGCCCGCTGGTCGCTCACCCGTGGACGAGGAGAGTAGCCGTGGCAGGCAACAGCCAGCGACGAGGAGCCATCCGCAAGGGCGGCAAGAAGGCACCCACCGTCGGATCCGGCGGGCAGCGTCGGCGTGGACTCGAGGGCAAGGGCCCGACCCCGCGCGCGGAGGACCGGCCGTACCACAAGGCCCACAAGGACGCGAAGGCTGCGGAGCGCCGCTCCGGCGGTCGCCCCAGCGGCGGTCGCAAGGCGAAGGCGTCGAGCGAGGTCGTGGCCGGGCGCAACTCCGTGCTCGAGGCCCTGCGCACCGATGTGCCGGCGGCGACGATGTATGTCGCCGGGCGCATCGACAGTGATGACCGCGTCCGCGAGGCCCTCAAGATCGCGACCGAGCGCAGCATCCCCGTCCTCGAGACGCCGCGCGGCGAGCTCGACCGGCTCACCGACGGAGCGGTCCACCAGGGGCTGGCCCTCCAGGTTCCGCCCTACGAGTACGCGCACCCGAACGACCTCATCGACCCCGAACTGCCGGGCATCCCACTCGTTGTGGCGCTCGACGGCATCACCGACCCGCGCAACCTCGGCGCCATCGTGCGTTCGGTGGCGGCGTTCGGTGGGCACGGGGTCGTCGTGCCGTCGCGCCGCTCGGTCGGCATGACCGCGTCGGCGTGGAAGACCTCGGCCGGTGCCGCCGCCCGCATCCCGGTCGCCCAGTGCACCAACCTCACCCGCACGCTCGAGGACTATCGCAAGGCCGGCTTCTTCGTCATCGGTCTCGACATGGACGGCGACGTCGAACTGCCCGACCTCCAGCTCGCGAAGGAGCCCCTCGTCATCGTCGTGGGCTCCGAGGGCAAGGGTCTGTCCCGACTCGTCCGCGAGACCTGCGACCAGATCGTTTCGGTCCCGATGTCGTCGGCGGTCGAGTCCCTCAATGCCGGTATCGCGACCGGCGTCACTCTCTACGAGGTCGCCCGCCAGCGTCGCTGAAAAGCCGTCGGTATGCCGTCCGCACCGGTCCTGCATTGATCCGTGCGTTGCCGTCCGCGACCGGGTGACCTGTGCCACGATGTCGGTCTGGTCGGGAACCCGACTCGGGGGAGCACACCCCCCCACAGTTTTCACACTGAGAGGGATGACGAATGTCTGACTACGGAAGCACCCCGCCCCCGCCCAGCGGCGGCGGCTACGGCGGCGCGACTCCTCCGCCCCCGCCCAGCGGCGGCGGCTTTGACGGTGGCGCCTACGGTGCCCCGCCGCCCCCGGCCGGCGGCTACGGGATGCCTGCTGGCCCGCCGCCCAACAACAACCTCGTCATGGCCATCCTCGGCCTGCTCTGCTGCTGGCCGCTCGGTATCCCTGCCGTCGTCTTTGCCGCCCAGGTCAACGGCAAGTGGAACGGCGGCGACCAGGCCGGCGCCATCGAGTCCGCAGCAAAGGCCAAGAAGTTCGCGACGATCGCTCTGGTCCTCGGCATTATCGGCACGCTCATCTACATCGCGCTGTTCGCCATGGGCGCGATGAATGCGGACACGTCGACGGGCATGTGATTCCGACGTCCCTGTTGCATTCTCCGACGCCCCCGCTCACCGATCCGTCGGTCGGGCGGGGGCGTCGCCTGCTGTGGCCGGCGGTCGCCATCGGCGGGGCGACGGCATACGCCGTCATCGCCCACCTCGTGAATCCCTACGAGGCGGGAAACTACCCAACCTGCCCGTGGCTCGCCGTGACCGGCACCTACTGCCCGGGGTGCGGCACCCTGCGGGCCACCCACTCCCTGACCGAGGGCAACCTCGTCGAGGCGCTCCAACGCAACCCGCTCACGGTGTTCGCGTTCGTCGTCATGGCGCTGGGGTTCCTCCGCTGGACCCGGCGTCAGTGGCGGGGCGAGCAGCGGATGACCGCCGCTCCGGCGTGGCTGCTCTACGCGTTGTTCTGGGCGATCATCGCGTTCTGGGTCGGCCGCAACATCCCGGGCTGGACCTGGCTCTCACCCGCGTGACACCCAGCCAGTCGGGCAAGACAAGAGTTCGCCGCCTCGAGGACCTCGAGGCGGCGAACTCATGTGCGCTGGACTGCTGCCCTCAGGACTTGGGGACCTCGATGACGGTCGAGCTCACGACCTTGTCGTGCAGCGTCTGCTTGTTGTCGTCCCAGAGCATCCAGAGGTAGCTCAGGTAGACGACCTGGTTGATGAGGCCACTGAGGAGCTCGCGCAGGAACGCCTGGAGGGCCCCGATCGGCTGGCCGGTCTGCTGGTGGATGAGCTTGATGCCCACGGCCTTCTTGCCGACGCTCTGTCCGGTGCGCCCCATCCTGAAGATGCGGTTCCAGATCTGGATGCCGATGACCAGCAGGACGCCGAGGAAGATCAGCACTCCGCCGGTGACGAGGAGGCCCGCGTCTCCGGTGCCGTCGACCGAGTAGCCGTACTCGTCGACGTCGGGGGCCGCGGCGACGAGCAGGACGGCTCCGATGATCATCGGGATGAGGCCGATGAGCGTCAGCAGGGTGTCGATGATCAGTGCGAGGGCACGGCTGCCGAATCCGGCCACCCGTCCGAAGTGCTGCTCCACGTAGGCCTTCGAGCCCGGGTAGGCCTGAGCGCCACCGCCATACGGGTTCACCTGGGGTGCAGCCTGATACCCGGGTGCACCCTGTGGGGCGGGTCCGCCCGGGTAGCCGGCTGCTCCCGCCTCCTGGCTCCAGGCGGGCGGCTCGGGGCGGTAACTCGGAACGGCCGGGCGTCCCGCTGCCTGCGGAGGTTCGGGCGCGACATGCGACGGCTGCTGCTGCGACGGCTGCGACGGCTGCGAGGGCTGCGGCGCCTGCGGCTGGTCGGCTGCCTGCGGCTGGTCGGCTGCCGGAGGCTGGGTCGGGTCGAACGGCTCGGACATGTGTTTTCCCTGCGGTGGATGGTGCGTGGTCGGCTCGATCCTAGGGGCGCTGGCCCCGGTCGACGATGACCGGCATCTCGACCGTGTCGACGCCGACGACCGACACTTCGTCGGGCTTCCCCGGCAGGATCGACGCGACGTAGTCCTCGATGGCGCTCTCGATCGGGATGTCGTGCTGCGCTCGCTCCGCCATGTACCAACGGTGCTCGAGCACCTCGTGGAACAGTTCGGCCGGCTCGAGCTTGCCGGACAGCTCGCGAGGGACCCGTCGCGTGATCGGCTCGTAGATCCGGGTCAGCCAGTCGTGGGCCACGATCTCCTCGTCGTCGTTCTGCCGGTTCGTGCCCGCGCGATAGCTGTCGAGGTCGTTGAGGAGACGACGCGCCTGGCCCTCGCCGACGTCGAGGCCGGTGAGCCGGAGCAGCCGGCGCGAGTGGTGTCCGGCGTCGACGACCTTGGGCTGGATGCTGATCGAGGTGCCGTCGATGTCGGTGGTGATGGCGAGTTCGTCGACGTCGAAGCCCACGGCGTTGAGTCGCCGGATGCGCTCCTCGACGCGCCACCGTTCGCCGGTGTCGAACTCCTCCGTGTCGGTGAGTTCGGCCCAGAGTTCGTTGTAGCGGGTGACGATGCGATTGGAGATGGCGACGGGGTCGACGCCCTCGTCGAGGAGTTCACCGGCCTGGAGGTCCATGAGCTCCCCGGCGATGTTGACGCGCGCGATGTCGAGGTCGTGGGCACGCTGTCCGGCTGTGAGAGCCGGGAAGAGCTCGCCCGTCTCGGCATCGACGAGATACGCGGCGAAGCTCCCGGCATCGCGGCGGAACAGCGTGTTCGACAGCGACACGTCACCCCACCAGAACCCAGTGAGGTGCAGGCGCACGAGCAGCACGGCCAGGGCGTCGATGAGACGTGTCTCCGTGCCGGGCCGCAGCCCCTGCGAGAACAGCGCGCGATAGGGCAGTGAGAATTTGAGGTGGCGCGTGATGAGGCACGCATCGAGCTCTCGCCCTTCGGCGTCGACGCGTCCCGACACGACACCGAAGGGCTCCACGCTCGGCACGTCGAGCCGGCGCAGGTTGCGGAGCATTTCGTATTCGCGGCGGGCCAGGTCGGCCTTGATCTCCTTGACCGCGAGCACCCGGCCGGAGAGCCGGACGAAGCGCACGACGTGGCGCGAGATGCCGCGGGGCAACGCGGCGAGGTACTCGTCCGGCCAGTCCTCCAGCGGCGTCGACCACGGCAGGTCGAGCAGTGCGGGATCGGGACGGGCCGTCGTGATCTGCAGAGCCATCGACTACCTCCTCACAGGACCGGACGAGGACGAGAGACGAAACGGGGTGCCGGCCACACGGCATACGGCGTGGTCGGCACCCCGGGACGTCGAGCGGGTGGTGCGGTTCAGCTGCTCAGGCGAGCACCGGTCTCCTGGTTGAAGACGTGCATGTGGTCCGACTTGGGGTGGACGAAGACCTTGTCACCCTTCATCGGGACCCGGCGGCCGTCGACGCGCGCGATGAACGGCTTGGCGAGGCCATCGTCGCTGCCCTCGAGGGCGACGGCCGAGTTCGTCGGCGTGCCGTAGACGTAGGCGTCGGCGCCGAGCTCCTCGACGACGTCGACGGTGATCTCGACACCGTTGCTGTCGTTCGTGACCTCGACGTCCTCGGGACGGACACCGACGATGACGTTCTTGCCGCCACCGGCGAGCTCTTCGCGCGACACCGGGAGGGTGTGCGAGCCGAACTTCACGCCACCGTCCGTGACGGGCACCGCCACGAGGTTCATGGCGGGCGAGCCGATGAAGCCGGCGACGAAGACGTTGGCCGGGTGGTCATACATCTCGCGCGGCGTCGCGCACTGCTGGAGGATGCCGTCCTTGAGGAGGGCGATGCGGTCACCCATCGTCATGGCCTCGACCTGGTCGTGCGTGACGTAGACCGTCGTGACGCCCAATCGCCGCTGGAGAGAAGCGATCTGGGTGCGCGTCTGCACGCGGAGCTTGGCGTCGAGGTTGGACAGCGGCTCGTCCATGAGGAACACCTGCGGGCTGCGGACGATGGCGCGACCCATGGCGACGCGCTGGCGCTGGCCACCGGAGAGGGCCTTGGGCTTGCGGTCGAGGTACTGCGTCAGGTCGAGGACCTTGGCGGCCTCCTCCACGCGCTTGCGGATCTCGCCCTTGTCGACGCCGGCGATCTTGAGCGCGAAGCCCATGTTGTCGGCGACGCTCATGTGCGGGTAGAGCGCGTAGTTCTGGAAGACCATGGCGACGTCACGGTCCTTGGGGGAGAGGTTGGTGACGTCCCGGTCACCGATCCAGATCTTGCCGGCGTTGACCTCTTCGAGGCCGGCAAGCATGCGGAGCGAGGTCGACTTCCCACAGCCCGAGGGGCCGACGAGGACGAGGAACTCACCGTCCTGGATGTCGATGTTGAGTCGGTCGACCGAGGGCGTGTCGTTGCCCGGGTAGATCCGGGTTGCCTCATCGAACTTCACTGTTGCCATGGCGTCATTGCCTTCCTTCACCGGCAGGAACGTGCCGGACGATCCGTTGTAAAGGGAACCCGCCCCACGTCGGTGTGTGGGCGGCTTCCCCAGCATGCCGTATGCCGTCCGCTCCTGTCACGCGCTGCGTCTCGCCTGCGCGTTGGCTCGCCGCTACCTCTGGCGCGCCTCCGCGAGGGGCACTACCGTCGGGGCATGAGGATCTCCGACGTCGTGAAGCGCAAGGGAGACACCGTGATCACGGTGCGCTCCGACGCCAGTGTCACCGCCCTCCTCGACCTGTTGGCCGAGCACGGCATCGGTGCCGTCGTGGTCAGTGACGGTGACGGCAAGGTCGACGGCATCGTCAGTGAGCGCGACATCGTCCGCCACCTCCAGAAGTCCGGTGCGGACGTGTTGGGGGGACCGGTCTCGGCGATCATGACGACCGAGGTCCACACGTGCGTTCCCGAGGACGAGCTCGGGGACCTGGAGCACACGATGACGGAGCACCGTTTCCGCCACGTCCCCGTCGTCGTGGATGGGCAGCTGCGGGCCATCGTCAGCATCGGTGACGTCGTCAAGCACCGGATGACCGACCTCCAGGCCGAGCGCGACCAGTTGAGCGCCTACATCCAGCAGTAGGGGTCGATCGAGCGGGGGCGCGACGTCATGCCGCGTCGCAATCGGGTCGACCCGTGGGGTGATCTCGTCGCCCACCCGGCCCGCGGTCTCTTCACGGGCAACCGCGGGTGCGTCGTCGATGCGGAGGAGCGGGTCGTCCGCCATCACGGCACGAACCTGCTCTGGATCACGTGCCGGTTGACGTTCCGGGACTGGCGGGTCGGGCTCGCGAGGCCGGGGCGTTGGACACCGTTGTTCTTCCTCGACGATGCCGTCGCGCTCGCCGCCGGCCACCGCCCGTGCAGCACCTGTCGGCGCGAGGACTACGTCGCCTATCGCGATGGTGTGACTGTGGGCGTGGGAGCTGATCGCCCTCTCTCCGCGACCGAACTCAACCGTCGCCTGGCCGACGAACGATTGCGGCCCGGGCGTGGCCTCGATCGAGCGCGAGACCGTCGGCTGTGGTCCGAGAGGCTCGACCGGCTGCCGGCGGGGGCGGTGGTCCTCGACGGAGAGCGGCGCCCGTGCCTGTGGACCGGCCGGGTACTGCAAACCTTCGGTTTCGAGGGGTGGGGCGAGGCTCGGTCGCCGGGGTTCGGGTCGGGCGGCGTCGTGGACGTGCTCACCCCGCCGACGTCGGTTGCGGCGCTGCGGCACGGGTACGTCCCCGTCCTGCACGCGACCGCCGCCACCTGAGCCGAGAGTCGAGTCAAACCGTCACACCAGTCACATCAGTCCCATCCGATTCGGCGATTCGGACAGCCGACACTCAGGGTCACGGCATACCGTGGGTGCCATGACTGCCGAAATCCTGGACGACTCGGGCGGGGGGCACGGGCTGCCGGACCACGCACTGCTCGGGTCCTATCGCCTCGTCCAGCGGCTGGGGGAGGGCGGCATGGGCGTGGTCCACCTCGCCCTCGATCGCCATGGCAAGGCCGTCGCCATCAAGGTGTTGCGACCCCACGTCGCCCACGACCCCGCCGCCCGCGCCCGCCTCTCGCGCGAGGTCGAGACGCTCAGCCGGATCCGCAGCCCGCGGGTCGCGCCCGTCATCGACGCCGACATCGAGGGCGAACGCCCCTACATCGTCACGCGCTACGTCCCCGGCCCACCACTCGACGACGTGGTGTCCGCGAGCGGGCCGCTGGGCGCCGAGGACCTCAACCGGCTGGGGCGCGGACTCGCCGAGGCGCTCGACGTCATCCACGACAGCGATGTCATCCACCGCGACCTCAAGCCGGGCAACGTCCTCATCGTCGACGGCGATCCGGTCGTCATCGACTTCGGCATCGCGCACGTCACCGACGACATCCGCCTCACCATGACCGGACTCGTCATGGGCACCCCGGGATACCTCGCCCCCGAGGTCGTCGAGGGCGAGCCGGTCTCGACCGCCACCGACTGGTGGGGTTGGGCAGCAACCCTCGCGTATGCCGCGTCGGGCCGTCCGCCGTTCGGCCGCGGTCCCATGGACGCCGTCCTCACCCGGGTCGCCGCCGGCGACCCCGACCTCGAGGGCGTGGACCCGCGCATTGCACCCCTCCTGTATGCCGCGCTCGCGCCGGTTCCGAAGGACCGGCCCCACCAGACCGATGTCGTCCGGGCGCTCGAGCACTACGCCCGGGGCGGCCTCGTCACCGACGTCATCACGGTGCGCCCTCCGGCCCCGCGAACGCAGGCCGTCGGAGTTCCGCCAACCGCCGCACTTCCGTTGTCCCGCACCGAGATTCAGCAGCCCATCCCTCCCGTGGCGCGCTCACTGGCGTCGGCTCCGGCACCGGTCCAGGCTGCCGGTCCAGCCCTTGTCGCAGGCCCGGCGCTGGCCCCCGCTCCGACGCCGAGGCTGGACCCCGCCGAGGCGATCTTCGGCCCGTCCGGAGGCGCGCCCGCCGGGTCCGGCGTAGCTGCGCCGGGACGACAACTGGAGCACCCGGCATACCCGCCGCAGGAAGGCAGCCCCACGCCGTGGGGCGCCGCGCCCGACAGCCCGCAACAGGTCGATCCGCGGATCGGGCGTCCGGGGCGCAGCGGCACGATCGCCGCCCTGCTCGCCGTCCTCGTCGCCTGCTCCGCCGTCGTGCCCGTCGTCGCCGCCACGGGCCTGCTCCTCTGGACCGTCATCGCGCGCACGACCGATCGTTCGGTCACCTCGCTCGTCCTGCGCCGACACGAACGCGGGCCCCGGCGCAGTGACGTCCCCGTCGCCGTCGTCGCCTCCCCGTGGCACCTGTTGCTCGGGATCGTCGCGTCGATCTTTGGCGCGCTCATGCCCGCGCTCATCGCGGTGTCCGGGGTGTTCTGTGCGGCGCTCGCGGTCGTGGCGGTGCAGGGGAGTGGTTCGCCGGAGCCGAACGCGCTCGGGCCGCTGGCCTTCGGTGGGCTGTTGGCCGGGCTCATGGCGTGGTGGGGTCCCGGTGGTGCGAGTCTGCGTCGCGGCACCCGCAGCCTCGTCCGCGGCGTGAGCCCCGGACCCAGCGCGTCGCGGGTCTTCGTCCTCCTGCTCATCGTCGCGGCGGCGGCCGTGGCAGCTGCCGGAGTCATCGACGGGGAGCCGTCGTGGTGGCCGACCGGTACGCCGTGGGGCGGCCGCCTCAACCTGCCGTGAGCGAGCACGATCGCCGCCGCCGGGCCTGGCGCCTGCAGGGCGGGCCGCCGACCGAGCCGATGCCGCTCGTGGACCTGCTCCGCCGCACGCCCTATCGCAACGCCCGCGTCGCCATCGAGGCGGCCGAAGAGGCCCGGGTGCGCGAAGCACTCGACCTCGCCGTGCGGCTCGGGGAGCTCATGCTCCGCTCCGGAGCCGGCGCTCCTCAGGTCGAGGGGTCGGTGGCGGCGGTGTGTGCTGCTGCAGGTCTCAATCACGTCGAGATCGACATCACCCTCCAGTCGCTGCTCGTCCACGCCCACATCGATCCCGCCCACGCCGTGACCGAGCTGCGTGTGGTGCGGTCGACCCGCCACGACTATGCCCGGCTCGTCGCCGTCCACGAACTCGTCGACGCGTTCGTCAGTGGGCACATCGAGTTGCCGGAGGCCATTGAGCAGCTGCGCGACATCAAGCGGACCCGACGGATCTGGCCGGACTGGGCCGTGACCGTCGCGACCGCAGCGCTGGCGGCAGCGGTCGCCGTGATGATCGGTGCGTCCCTGTTCACGGCCGGTGTGACCGTGCTCGTGGTGCTCGGGGTGTCTGCCGTGTCGGCGCTGCTCGGGCCGTTCCACCTGCCCGACTTCTATTCCAACGCCGTCAGCGCCTTCGTCGCGACGGCACTCGCCTGGGTGGCCTATGCCTTGGGTGCGCAGGGGTGGATTCCGTTGGGGGGCAAGGACTTTGCCTTTATCGTCGCCGGCGGAATCGTCGCCCTCCTGCCCGGTCGCACGATGGCTTCTGCGGTCGAGGACGTCATCTCCGGCTATGCCGTGACGGGTGCCGGGCGACTCCTCGCCGTCACCGTGTCGCTGACCGGGCTGATCATCGGTGTCGCGGTGGCCCTGAGCGCGACCATCCGACTCACCGAGGCGATGTCTTTCACCTTCGTGTCGCCGTCGGTGCTCGAGCTCCGCACGAGTCAGGCCGAGTGGTGGGCTTCGCTCGCTGGCGCGTTCATCGTCGGAGCCTGCGGGTCGGTGACGATGCAGACCCGGCGTCGACTCGTCCTGCCGACCGCGGCGCTGGCCCTGGCTGCGGGTGGTGCCTATGCCCTGCTGACCCGAGTCGGCGACGTCGGTGCGGTGACGGCGACCGGGATCGCGGCCGTGGCGTTGGGTTTCGTCGGGCGTCTCGTGGCGCTCCGGCTCGGGGCGCCGGCGATGGCGGTCGTGGTGCCGGCAAGCTTCGGCCTGCTCCCCGGTCTGACGATCTTCCGGGGTCTCTATGAGCTCGTCGGGCAGAACTCCACCGACATCGGGACCCTGTCGTTCCAGGCCGGTGTCGCCACGCTGCTCGGTGCGGCGGGAGTCCTCCTCGCCATCGCGACGGGTACGACGCTGGGCGAGATCTTCGCGTCCCGTTGGGATCGCCGGATGGCGAGGGTGCGGCGTCGCGACCGCGTGTGATCGCGCGGCGCCGGTGGCGCGACACGCGACACGCCGGTGCTTGCCGTGCCTGTGGGGTGGAAGTTACAGTTGTGTAGTTCTGTGACAGGATTGAATTCTGTGACGAATGTGACGTAGCGTCCCTTTGTCGTCCCCTGACGCAAAGGACAACTGTCATGCTCTTCGCCCCTGAGTTCCCCGCCCAGCCGATCCGGCGGCGCCCCCTGCGCCGCGCCATCGTCGGAACCGCGCTCCTCGCGACCAGCGCCTCGGCCGCAGTCATCGGCCTCGCCACGAGCGCCGGCGCCACCGAGACCGTGTGGGACCGGGTCGCGGCCTGTGAGAGCGGCGGCAACTGGTCGATCAACACCGGCAACGGCTACTACGGCGGCCTGCAGTTCTCGTTCAACACGTGGAAGGCGTTCGGTGGCCAGCAGTACGCCTACACGGCCAACCGCGCGACGAAGTGGCAGCAGATCCTGATCGCGCAGGAAGTGCTCAAGGTCCAGGGCCCCGGCGCGTGGCCTGTGTGCAGTGTCAGGGCAGGGCTGACGGTGGCCAACGGCCTCGCCGTCCAGGTCTCACGCGACACCACTCGCACGGTCTTCCCACTCGCCGTCGACGGCCAGCGTGGCCCGATGACGCGCAAGGGTGTCGAGACCTGGATCGGCGGCAGCGTCGACTCGTTCTGGTCGCGCGAGGACATCAAGAAGCTTCAGGCCAAGGTCGGCTCCGAGCAGGACGGGTCCCTCGGCCCGAAGACGACCAAGGCTCTCCAGGGCAAGGTCGGCGCGGAGCAGGACGGGTCGTGGGGTCCGCTCACGACGGCCGCCCTGCAGCGCTACCTCAACCGCCTCTTCGACTGAGCTGCGCCTTCCGGCTCACCACTGCGGCAGTTGCTGCAACGCCCACGAGTTGCCGTCCGGGTCGGTGAAGTGCACGAAGCGACCCCATGCGAGCTCCTGCACGTCGCTGCACTCGATGTCGCGTTCGCGCAGGTGCGCCTGCGCCGCGTCCGCGTCCTCGACGACGATCTGGATGAACTGCTTCTGACCTGCGGTCAGCATCTCCAACCCGGTGCCGAAGCAGAACGAGCACGCCGATCCCGGGGGCGTGACCTGCACGAAGCGCAGCCCGTCCGTCGGCGTCTGGTCGTGGTCGATGTTCCACCCGACCTGCTTGTAGAACTCGATGGAGCGGTCGACGTCGGTGACATTGATGGGGACGAGTTCGATCCTGAAGTCCATGACGCTTCTCCCTATGCAGCGCGACCCGAGCTTTTCGGGCTCGCCGTCGACGCTAGTGGGGATTGCGGTCAGTTCTCGTCCGAGGTGTGTCGGGTATGCCGTCCGCCCACCTGCCGCGGTCAGCGCATCTCCCGGGTCAGGCGCCGGTGAGCTTCCCGACCTCGGCGATGTAGTCGGCCTCGGCCTGGTCGCTCGACGTGCCCTCGAGCTTGGCCCACGCGTCGTACTTCGCCCGACCCACCGGATTCGTGAAGCCGGGGCGCTTGCCGTCGACATCACCGGTGGTGGCCTGCTTGTAGAGCGCGTAGAGGCGCAGCTTGGTGTCGTTGCCCGGGTCGTCGGTGAGCTTCCCGACGGCGTCCACTGCTTGGTCGAACTCGGCGCTGGTCATGGCTGTCAGCCTAGCCCCGGACGGGTCAGATGCCGCCGCCCCCGCCGCGCATCCACGTCGTCCTGTTGACGGCCGTCTCCGCGGCGTCCTCCGGTGAGCCGACGCGACGTTGGCCCGGAGGCGGGGGTGGCGTGGGTCGCGTGACGAAGTAGAGGCACAGGACCACGACCGCGATCACGACCACACCCAGACCAGCCAGGATGAGTAGGACTCCCAAGCCTCCGAACATGTCCCCGCTCTCCTCAGTGAGTTGAGCACAACCTAGCGATGTCGGGCAGGTTCGCGGGGACTTTCGCTGCGAAGGACGTCCTCTGCATCAGCACTCCAGAGAGCTGGCGAAGAGACTCGAACTCTCAACCACCTGTTTACAAGACAGGTGCGCTACCAATTGCGCCACGCCAGCGCGCGTCGGCGAGCAGTCGCCCCCGACGGCGCCCCGAACTCTACCTGCACCCCGGGCAGCCCCCGAGCCGGCGACCGGCCCGGGGAGGCGAGCGCGGGCGCGGACGCTGCGACCGGCATACGTGAATCCTCAATAGAATTGGCGCGTGACGCGCCCCCTCCGCCGACAGATCCACGACATCGGTCGACGGCGCGCGTGGGTGATCTGGGTCGTCGGCCTCGCGGTGTACATGCTCGCGGTCTTCCACCGGACCTCGCTCGGTGTCGCGGGACTCGTTGCGGCAGAACGGTTCCACATCAGCGCGTCGCAGCTCGCGACCTTCACGGTGTTGCAGCTTGTCGTGTATGCCGGCATGCAGATTCCCGTCGGCGTCCTCCTGGATCGCTTCGGGTCGCGTCGTCTGCTCCTCATCGGGCTGGCGCTCATCTCGATAGGGCAGCTGTGGTTCGCGTTCGCGGGAACGTTCGGCGTCGGGCTCGCAGCGCGCGTCCTGCTCGGCATCGGCGACGCCATGATCTTCACGTCGCTGCTGCGGCTCGTCGCGCTGTGGTTCCGGGTCAAGCAGGCGCCTGTCATCACCCAGCTCACGGGCATGGTCGGTCAGCTCGGTGCGGTCGCCGCTGCAACCCCGCTCGCGGCTGCACTCGGACGGTATGGCTGGGAGAAGTCGTTCGGCATTCCCGCCGCGGTCGGTGCGCTCCTGTCCATCGGTCTCATCCTCGTCGTCAAGGACTCGCCCTACACCGGCGTCGCCGTCGAGAAGATCAAGGTCCGCGCCCTCGCCCGCACGCTGGGGGAGGTGTGGGGCAACCCCGGCACGCGCCTCGGCATGTGGATCCACTTCACCGGGCAGTTCGGGGCGACGGTGTTCACGATGCTCTGGGGCTACCCGTTCCTCGTCAAGGGCCAGGGGCTCAGCCCGACGACGGCCGGCACCCTGCTCATCTCCCTGACGCTCGCGTCGATGATCGCCGGGCCGATCGTCGGCCAGTTGACGGCGCGGCTGCCCTATCGGCGCTCGCAGATCGTCCTCGTCCTCGTGGGAGCCATCGCCGCGACCTGGGCGATCGTCCTGCTCTGGCCGGGGCGGGCGCCCCTGCCGCTGCTCATCCTGCTCGTCTGCGTCACCGGCTGTGGCGGCCCGGGCTCGATGGTCGGGTTCGATCTCGCGCGCAGCTTCCACCCCGCGGACCGGCTCGGCCGTGCGACGGGGGTCGTCAACATCGGCGGGTTCTTCGCCTCGCTCGTGACGATGGCGCTGATCGGATTCATCCTCGACGCCCGTGCGCCGGACGGCCCGGAGACCTACACGCTCGACGACTTCAAGGTCGCCATGTCGGTCCAGTTCCTGCTCTGGGGGCTTGGCGCGGTGCAGATCTGGCGCTACCGGCACAAGGGGCTCGATTTCGTCGACGAGCACCCGGGCGCCCTCGATGCGCTGCGCGCGGGGGAGACGCTGCTGCCGGGGATCTCGCGCGACCCCGACTGATCCGGCCGCGCCCCGAGTGATCCGCCACCGTTTGCCTGGGTGACGCGTGTCGGTCACCGGCTGGGTCCGGTTGCCCACCTATAAAGAGGTGACCGGGCCGTGTATGAGACGGCCCGGTCTGACGTTTCCGGGGTCAGCGCAGGACGTGGCGGCTGATGACCAGCCGCTGGATCTGGTTCGTGCCCTCGAAGATCTGGGTCACCTTGGCCTCGCGGAACATCCGCTCCACCGGGAAGTCGGCGGTGTAGCCCGCGCCGCCGAGCACCTGCACGGCGTCGGTCGTCACCTTCATCGCCGCGTCGGTCGCGAGCAGCTTGGCGACCGCGGCCTCGCGAGAGAAGGGCCGCCCGGCGTCCTTGAGCCGTGCCGCGTGCAGATAGGCCGCACGCGCCCCCGAGACCGCGACATCCATGTCCGCGAGGAGGAACGCAAGCCCCTGATTCGACGCGATCGCCCGGCCGAACTGCTGCCGCTCCTTGGCGTAGGCCGCGGCCACGTCGAGCGCCGACTGCGCCAATCCCGTTGCGGCAGCGGCGATTCCGAGCCGGCCGGCATCGAGCGCGGCGAGAGCGATGGCCATGCCCTGCCCCTCGTCGCCGATCCGGTTCGCACCTTCGACGGGCACCCCGTCGAAGATGACCTCGCGCACCGTGTCGCAGTGCAGGCCCATCTTTTTTTCGGGCTGCCCGAAGCTCATCGCGTCCGATCCCGCCGGCACGATGAAGCACGAGATGCCGCGCCCGGCATCGTCGGAGGTCCGCGCGAACGTCGTGTAGTAGTCGGCGTGCCCCGCGTGCGAGATCCAGGCCTTGCGGCCCTTGATCGCGTATGCCGTCCCGTCGCCTTCGTCGGATCGCGTCGCCCGGGTGGTCATCGACCCGACGTCGGACCCCGCGAGCGGCTCGGACAGGGCGTAGGCCCCGAGCTGTTCACCCGACAGCATGCCGGGGAGGAGGGCGGCCTTCTGCTCGTCCGTGCCGTAGGTCGTCACCGGCCACGCCGTCAGGGAGTGCACGGAGACGCCGACGGCGACGCTCATCCATGCCGCGCCGATCTCCTCGACGACCTGGAGGTAGGTCTCGTAGGGCTGGCCCCCGCCGCCGTACTCCTCTGGGTGTGCGAGCGACAGCAGCCCGGCGCGGCCGAGTGTGCGGAAGATGTCGGTCGGGAACGCCTCACCCTCGGCGGCAGCGCGCTCGGCCTCGTCGACCTTCGGCCGCAGTTCCTTGTCGCAGATTTCGCGGGTGAGCTCGATGAGATCGTGACCCTCATCGGTGGGGAAAAGGCGAGTGACCGGCATACGCGCGACTGTAACGCGGGGCGACCCACCGCCCAAGGTGAGTCGGTCAGCCGCCGGGGGCGTCGTCGAAGGGACGCATCGGGGACAGCTCAGGGCGCTTGGGTTCGACGTGGTCGCCGCTTGATTCGCCCTTCATGCGGCGCTGGACCCAGGGCGCGAGGTGTTCGCGCGCCCAGGCGGCGTGGGCCCGGAGCTCCTGCCGCTTCGTCGTCGCCTCACCGGGAGGGAGGGGGGTGCGCCAGTCCGTCTCGTCGGTGGCGTGGCCGAGTGCCGCGAGCGCGGCGAGGGCGACGCGGCGATGCCCCTCGGTCGTGAGGTGGATCCGGTCGTCGGCCCAGAGGCGCCAGTCGCGCAGGGCGGGCAAGCCCCAGAGGTTGAGGACGTAGCAGCCGTGGCGCTGGGCGATGGTGAAGATGTTGGCGGTGTGCACCGCGTGGCGACCGCGCAGGGGCTTGAGCAGACCGGCTTCCTGGGGGTCCACCGGCGTGGCGAGGAGAACGTCAGCACCGTTCTGCCGCAACCGGATCACCGCATTCTCGAGGGTCTCCATGAGGGCGTTGGTGTCGACGCCCGGACGCAGCAGATCGTTGCCGCCGCCGACCATCGACACGAGGTCCGGCTGCATCTCGAGGGCCCGGTCGAGCTGCGGGCCGACGACGTCGGCGAGGAGGCGACCGCGCACCGCGAGGTTGGCGTAGTGGAACGGCAGGTGCTCCATCTGCGCGATGTCGCTGAGGGACTCCGCCAGCCGGTCGGCCCAGCCGATGTAGGCGTCGTCGTTCTCGGGGTCGGGGTCGGCCATGCCCTCGGTGAAGGAGTCGCCGATCGCGACGTAGCTGCTCCAGACCCGGCGGGACATGGCGGGCAAGGGGTTCATGTGAGGCTCCAGTCGAGGGGGTCGGCACCCTGCTCCTGGAGGAGGGCGTTGGCCCGGCTGAACGGTCGTGACCCGAAGAAGCCGGAGCGCGCGGACAGGGGAGAGGGGTGCGGGCTCTCCACACACGGTATGCCGTCCAGCCGGCTTCGCAGGGCCCGCGCGTCTCTGCCCCAGAGGATCGCGACGAGCGGGCCGCCCCGGCTGGCGAGGGCATCGATGGCGCAGTCCGTGACCTCCTCCCAGCCCTTGCCGCGGTGACTGGCGGGTGTCCCCGGCCGGACGGTGAGGACGCGGTTGAGGAGCAGGACGCCGCGTTCGGCCCAGGGTGTGAGGTCGCCGTGGCTCGGGGCCGTCAGGCCGAGGTCGCTCTGGAGTTCGGCGTAGATGTTGATGAGGCTGCGCGGGATCGGTCGGACGTCGGGGGCGACGGCGAAGCTCAGGCCGATGGGGTGGCCCGGGGTTGGATACGGGTCCTGGCCGACGATGAGGACTCGCACGTCGTCGAGCGGTTGCTCGAAGGCCCGCAGGATGTGCGCTCCTCCCGGCAGGTAGCCGCGTCCCACCGCCACCTCCTCGCGCAGGAACGAACCGAGCGCGGTGAGGGTGGGTTCGACCGGGGCCAGGGCTTTCGCCCACGACGGGTGGACGAGCTCGGTGAGCGGTCGCGCAGTCACGTTGCCCACCCTAGAACCCCTGCCTCGTGTGCCTGAGCGGTCCCGATCCGGGACCGCTCAGCCACACAGGGCACGGCGTGATCAGGAGAAGATCGAACGGACGTCTTCGAGGCGCGCCGGCAGGAGCCGGTACCACGCCCACGTCCCCCTCTTCTCCCGCTCGATGAGTCCCGCCTCGGTGAGCACCTTGAGGTGGTGGCTGACGGTGGGCTGGGCCAGGCCGACGGCGGGCGTGAGGTCGCAGACGCAGGCCTCGCCGCCCTCGCTGTCCCGGATGATGCTCAGCAGTCGCAGTCGCACCGGATCGGCCACCGCCTTGAGGAGGGCCGCGCTCGTCTCGGCCTGCTCGCGTGTCAGCCCGCCCGGGGTCGTGATCCCGCAGCAGGGGGCCTCCGCCAGGAGGCTCGCCCGCACGTCAGTGGCTGCACTCGCCGTCATCTCAACCCTTCCTCTGGTCTCCGCCCGATCATGCCAGTCTAGATATTGACGTTCATCGATATATCCGGTTCACTGCATGCATCGATCTTCATCAATCTACGGGAAGGTGCCAGCGATGACCACTGCGACCACGTCCACCCCCACCACTGGGCGCGTCCAACTCGCCCTCAACGTCGCCGACCTCGAGGCCTCGATCGCCTTCTACTCCGCCATGTTCGGCGTCGAGCCGGCCAAGCGTCGCCCTGGCTATGCGAACTTCGCCGTGGCCGAGCCGCCCCTCAAGCTCGTCCTCATCGAGACGAGCGAGGACACCCGCGGCACGGGAGTGGCCGGCGCTCTCAACCACCTCGGTGTCGAGGTGCCCACCATCGACGCTGTGACGGCCGCCCGGACCCGATTCGCCGAGGCCGGTCTCGCGGCCTTCGACGAGAACGACACGACCTGTTGCTACGCCCTCCAGGACAAGGTCTGGGTGCACGATCCTGCCGGTGCCCCGTGGGAGGTCTACACCGTCAAGGACGAGAACCCCGTCGGCGCCCGACCGGCCACGGCCAGCCTGGAGATCCTCGACGTGTCCGGCCAGAAGTCTCAGGCAGGATGCTGCGCGTGACCCCACTCCCGAGGGCGCTCGCCGCCGAGACCGTCGGCACCGCGGGACTCCTCGCGGCTGTCGTCGGCTCGGGCATCATGGCGCAGCGCCTCACCGATGACGTTGGCATCCAGCTGCTCGCCAACGCCGTCGCGTCCATCGCCGCCCTCGGCGTGCTCATCGCCGTCATCGCCCCGGTGAGTGGCGCCCACTTCAACCCGGCCGTCTCGCTCGCCCAGGCGGTCCGTCGCGACCTCCCGTGGTCCCGATTTCCCGGGTATGCCATGGCGCAGGTTCTCGGGGGAGTGCTCGGCGTCGTCGTCGCGAACCTCATGTATGACCTCGCGCCCCTCCACCTGTCCGGGAAGGCGAGAACCGGTGTGGGGCAGTGGATCGGAGAGGTCGTCGCGACGGCCGGACTCGTTCTGGTCGTCGGATTCGTCAGTCGTGGCGGGCGGGGCGACCGGGCTCCCTGGCTCGTCGCCGCGTGGATCCTCGCGGCGTACTGGTTCACCTCGTCCACGTCGTTCGCCAATCCCGCCGTCACGATCGCCCGCATGTTCAGCGACACCTTCGCGGGCATCGCCCCGGCCGACGTCCTCCCCTTTGTCATCGCACAGGTGACGGGCGCCGGAATCGGACTGGCCGGCATACAGCTGCTCGTCCCCGAACCGAAGGGCACGCCATGACGGCACGTCCCTCCGTCCTCTTCGTCTGCGTCAAGAACGGCGGCAAGTCCCAGATGGCAGGCGCCCTCATGCGCCTCGAGGCTGGGGGATCCGTCGACGTCCACACCGCGGGAACCGCCCCCGGCGCTGCTCTCAACGCAGAGTCCGTGGCGGCGCTCTCAGAGGTGGGCGCCTCGACGGATGGCGAGTACCCCAAGCCGATCGACCCCGACCTCCTGGCCCGGGTCGACCGGGTCGTGATCCTCGGCTCCGAGGCCGTCGTCGAACCCCTCCCGGGGATGCGGGCGGAGATTGAGACCTGGGAGACCGACGAGCCCTCGCAGCGGGGCATCGAGGGCGTGGAGCGCATGCGGCTCGTGCGCGACGACATCCGGGCGCGGGTCCTCCGCCTCCGGTCCGAGCTCGACACGCAAGGAGTGCAGCAATGACCACTGATCACACGTTCGCCGCTCTCGTCGACGACCTCGGTTACGCGTACGAGGGGGTGTTCTCCCGCGAGACGGTCGCCCAGGCCGTCGAGGACGCACGGCTCCTTCTCGAGCCACGTGCCACGGTCCGTGACTTCCTCCCCGTCCTCGTCGCAAGGCAGGCCCGGGAGCAGCTCATGGCTGCGGCCCAGGTCGAGGGAAAACTGGCGAAGCCGGTGCCCGAGATCCTCTTCGTCTGCGTGCACAACGCAGGCCGTTCGCAGATGGCCGCAGCACTGGCAGAGCACCTCTCCGCCCGGCGGGTGCACGTTCGCTCGGCTGGCTCGCAGCCGGCCGACGAGGTCAACCCGTCGGTGATCGAGGTCCTTGCCGAACGGGGAATCCCCTTGTCCCAGCCGTACCCGAAGCCCTTGACGGACACCGTGGTTCGGGCGGCCGATGTCATCGTCACGATGGGGTGCGGAGACGCCTGTCCTGCCTACCCGGGCAAGCGCTATGAGGACTGGCCGGTGGCCGACCCGGCCGGCCAACCGATCGCTGTCGTTCGCGACATTCGGGACGACCTCCAGAGCCGCGTCTCCGCCCTGCTCCGCGACCTCCTCGACTGAAAGGATTCACCCATGACCGCACAGGACGCGACCGCCGACCGTCCCTCCGTCCTCTTCGTCTGCGTCCACAACGCCGGGCGCTCCCAGATGGCCGCGGCCTATGTCGAGGCGCTCGGTGAGGGACGGATCGAAGTACGTTCCGCGGGCAGCGCGCCCGCCGACCAGGTGAACCCTGCAGCCGTCGAAGCCATGGCGGAGGAGGGCATCGACCTCACCGCCGCGACCCCGAAAGTCCTCACGACCGAAGCCGTCCAGGCGTCCGACGTCGTCATCACGATGGGCTGTGGTGACGCGTGCCCGATCTTCCCGGGCAAGCGCTACGAGGACTGGGTGCTCGAGGACCCGGCTGGCAAGGGCGTCGAGTCCGTGCGGCCGATCCGCGACGAGATCCGGCGGCGCGTCGAGGAACTCCTCACCACCCTCTGAACCCCGGCCTTGTGTGTTTGAGGCCAGCCTCCAGCGTGGTCTCATACACACAAGGCCGGGTGCGACACCCCGGCGCCAGGGCCCGTGGGTCCACCGCTCCGGCGGTTCGGGCTGGTCTGATGGTGCTGTGACGGCGACGCACCCGGTCCGGAAGCCGCCCCCTCGACGTGAACCGCCGCTCGTGCTCACGGTCCGCGGGCGTCGGGTCCTCCTCGTGCTCGCGCTCGCCGCGATCCTCCTCGTCGTGCTGACGGTCAAGGCGGTCGTGAGCGACGCCAGCCCCGCAGAGACCGACCCGTCGGCGTCGCCGAAGCCGACGAGCACCGCCACCGGCAAGTCCACGACCGCCGCCAGCGCGACGGCCACGTCGAAGCCCACGGCCACTCCGGGTGCGACCCAACCTTCACCCTCGATCTCGGTGAGCTCGACGACGTCGACCGGCATCAAGCGGTCCGGCCTCGTCGGGACCGGCACCTTCACGACCTCGACGTGGGCCAAGCCGCCGCTGACGAAGACGGCGACGGTCCGCAACTTCATCGTCAAGGTCGAAGGTGGCGTCCGGGCCGACCCCAACGACGTCGCCGCCCAGGTCCACGCGATCCTCAACGACCCGCGGGGGTGGACCGGCTATCGCGGGTCGAGCTTCGGCGCTGTGTCCGACCCGGCCAAGGCGGACTTCGTCATCCACCTCGTCTCGCCGCCGACGGCGACCAAGATGTGCCGCCCGCTCGACGTCGGAGGCAAGTGGAGTTGTGCCGCGGGGAACAAGGTCATCCTGAACTCTGACCGCTGGTTCCTCATGACGCCGACCTACGGCAACCTGACCGACTATCGCGCCTACATGGTCAACCATGAGGTCGGCCACTACCTCGGGCGCGGCCACGTCGGGTGCCCCAAGAAGGGGGCGCCTGCACCGGTCATGGTGCAGCAGTCGATCAGCCTCCGCGGCTGCGTCCCCAATGCCTGGCCGGGCACCCCGTCGACCACCACCTGACGGCGGACGCGAGGATGGCGGGGTGACCTCCCTCCGCTGGAAGACGATCTTCTTCGACCTCGACGGCACCCTGGCCAACACCATCCCGCTCATCGTGGCGAGCTATCAACACGCCTTCCGGGAGGTGCTGGGCGAGGAGGTCGAGGCCGCCCGCGCCCGCGCCTGGATCGGTCGCCCTCTCCTCGGTGCCCTGCTCGAGGAGAGTCCCGAGCACGGCCACGCGCTGGACCGCACCTATCGCGAGTGGAACCTCGCCAACACCGAACGACTCATCGAGCGGTACGCCGGAGTGCCCGAGATGCTGGAGGCCCTCACCGCTGCCGGTGCCGACCTCCACATCGTCACGAGCAAGCGCCGCGACACCGCCCGACTCGCTCTCACGGGCGTCGGCATCGACCACCTCATCGATGTGGCCGGTGGCCTCGAGGACACGACGAAGCACAAGCCTGACCCCGAGCCGCTGCTCGCGGCGGCCGCCCGCGTCGGGGTCGACCCCCGCGATGCCGTGTACGTCGGTGACGCCACTGTCGACATCCTCGCGGCCCGCGCCGCCGGTATGGCAGCGGTCGCGGTGACCTGGGGGGCGGGGGAGCGGCCGGCCCTGGAGGCAACCGACCCCGACACTGTCGTCGACAGCGTCGGCGAGCTCAGGGCATACCTGCTTCAGGTCGACTGAAACGGGGCGGGTGTGACTCGTGTGGCGCACGAGCAGACACGCCGAAGCCGTGTCCAGCAGACACGCCGAGGCCGAATGACAGGCATGTCATTTCGTGGCTAGAGTGGCGGTCGCAGCCGTCGCACGAGAAGGGTCGAACCGTGAACGCCGCCCACGAGAACGCCGAAGTCACCGATGTCGCCACGTCCCCGGCGCTGAGTGACCGCGATCGCCAGATCATCGACTTCGAGCGCCAGTGGTGGAAGTACGCCGGGTCCAAGGAGTCGGCGATCAAGGAACTGTTCGACATGAGCCCGACCCGCTACTACCAGGTGCTCAACGCGCTCATCGACAACCCCGTGGCCCTCGAGCACGACCCGATGCTCGTCAAGCGCCTCCGCCGCCAGCGCGCCACGCGCCAGCGCGCCCGCTCCGCTCGCCGTCTCGGACTCCAGCCCCAGGGCTGACGTGGCCGAGCTCGACTGGTCGACCCCCGACGGCCTGGTCGCGATCCGCGAGCACCTCGCCTCGCGGATCGAGGGCTGGCGCCCTCCTGTCGCGTATGCCGTCGCGCTCAGTCCCGCGTCCAGCTCACCCGAGTGGGAGTTCGCCCACGTCAACGAGCCCGGCGGACGCCACGGTTTGCCGGCCGTCGTGATGGCGACCGTGCTCGGCCACGACGGGTCGACCGCGACCCTCGACGTGACGGTGTCGCAGCTCGCTGCCGCGGTGGAGTCGCTCCTGCCGGCCGAGGCGTGCACCGAGCTGGATCACCCGAACCTGGCGGCGTGGCGTTCGGCGCTCGCCGACCTCGAGTCCAACCCGGCCCGCAGCGTGGTCGCGGTGTTCGTCGCCGACCTCGACGACCCGGTGACGTCGGAGGCCGACGGGGCGATGCGGGCGACGTTCGAGGGCCACGCACCGCAGCTCTGAGGCTGGCCCGGCTCGGCCGGGTCCCGCGAGACGACCAGTAGTGCTCGAGCCGACCACCTCGAGCTGGTCGCCTCGAGCAGAACTGGTCGTCTCGTGCTTCCAGGTGCCGGTCCGACGACGAACGTTCACGCTCCCGGCCCGGAGCGCGACTCAGCGGACTAGCGTCGAGAGCATGCGCCGACGCCGCCTCGCCCCAGCCCTGTTGTCTGCCGCCGTCATCCTCGGAGCCGGGGTGGTCGCTGCCCCCTCCGCCTCGGCCGACACCAACCCGTGGCTCGAGCAGCGCGTCCTCAACATGGCGCACTCCGGCGGCGAGGACGAGGCACCGATGAACACGATGTACGCCTTCAAGCGCGCCGTCGACCTCGGCTCCGACATGCTCGAGCTCGACGTCCAGTCGACCAAGGACGGCGAGCTCGTCGTCATCCACAACGCCACTGTCGACGAGACGACGAACGGCACGGGTCGCGTCGTGGACAAGACCCTCGAGGAGGTCCAGGCGCTCGACGCCGCCTACTGGTTCGTCCCGGGGAGGAGCGCGGTCCACGGACTCGACCCGACGGCATACCCCCTGCGCGGAGCGCGGCACCACAGGCCGAAGGTCGAGGGCTTCAAGAACAAGGACTTCCGTGTCCCCACGCTGCGCGAGGTGCTGCGCGAGTTCCCGACGACGCCGATCAACATCGAGATCAAGGGCACGAGCGACGCCGACACCGCGTCCTACATCCGCACCGGCACGCTCCTCGCGAGCCTCCTCAACAAGGCTGGCCGCACCGACATCATCGTCGGCTCGTTCAACGACGCGGCGCTCGCGGACTTCCACGCCAAGGCTCCGCAGATCCCGATGTCGGCGGCGATGAACGCGATGATCAGCTACTTCCTCGCGGGTGTGAAGCCGCCGGCCGGGACGGTCGCCTTCCAGGTGCCCGTCACCTACGCGGGGATCCCCGTCGCGACGCGCGCCTTCGTCGACCGAGCCCACAGGGACGGGTATGCCGTCCACGTCTGGTTCTCGGGTTCGGCACCCGACGACGCGGCCACCTACAACACGATCATCGACACCTGCGCCGACGGAATCATGCCCGCGAAGCCGACCCTGCTCGAGTCGATCCTCGACGAACGCGGCATCGAGCGGCCGGGCCAACCCGGCGTCGACCCCTGCGCCGCCGCCTGATCGATCGGGCGGCATTCCCGGGAAACGCCCAGATGCGGGGTGGTCGCAGGCGACCACCCCGCATCTGTACGCGGGCGCGGCTCAGCGGTAGGTCTCGCGCTTGAGATCGACCGGCAGATCCGTGAAGGACATCCCGGCGATCGTGCCCGTCACCGTGCCCGCCCGCTCCAGTGACGTCAGGGTGGTGAAGTTCTGCCACACCACGGTCTGGCGCGTGCGGGTCACGGACCCCGTGCCCGCGACATCGAGCGTGGCGCCGAGTGTCACGTCGGTGGTCACCCCACCCTCGTCCCAGGACCCGGGGATGCTCATCTCAACCTGACCCGACGAGAGTCGACCGCGGAGGTCGAGGACGAGCTGGTTGTCGACACCCATCTGCGACGTGGACCGCAGGGCGGCGCACTGGCCGGAGTCCGGGGTCAGGGCGTCGGGGCAGAGGTAGTCCGAGTTCATCAGGAAGACGGTGTCGCTGTCGGTGCCGGGCCCGTCCTCGACGTAGAGCTGGCCGACGTGGTGGTTGCCGGGTGCGCCCGTCACGGCCCCGGAGATGTCCCACGTGGCGTTCATCGTCTCGACGACGGCAGTCCGCGCGTCCCCTGCGGCCTCTGCAGGAGCGGCGGTGGCAGTGCCCGTCGCGAGCGCCGTGGTGAGGACCGTGGCCAAGCCGAGCGCGGCTGAGGTTCGGGTAGTGCGAGTCATGGTGTTCCCCTGTGATCGTGAGCCACTCGTCGTGGCTGCTGCCCATCACTACGGGTGCGAAGGCTCGGAGGTTGAGCGTTCCGCCGAAGGAATTCGCTGACGAAGGCCGAGGGGCTCGGCGAGTGGACCGGCCACAGCAGGTGAGGGGGCAGCGGAAAGGGAGCGGACGGCATACCGGAGCCGTTTGCACTCTCCACCCGAGAGTGCCAATAATGGCGTTAGCACTCGCATTCGACGAGTGCCAATCGCAGTACCCATCATGGCCAGACCGGTGAGGGTCGGCACGCGCGCATGACATGAGGCTCGCGGGCACGGCTCGTCCGTCGCGGGCGCCGCCTGGCCGACACCTTCGATTCGCGTGGGAGGAACCACCCGAATGGCCAAGATCATCGCTTTCGATGAAGAGGCACGCCGCGGACTCGAGCGAGGCATGAACACCCTCGCCGACGCCGTCAGGGTCACCCTGGGCCCCAAGGGCCGCAACGTCGTGCTGGAGAAGAAGTGGGGCGCCCCCACGATCACCAACGACGGTGTGTCCATCGCCAAGGAGATCGAGCTCGACGACCCCTACGAGAAGATCGGCGCCGAGCTGGTCAAGGAGGTCGCCAAGAAGACCGACGACGTCGCCGGTGACGGCACGACGACGGCGACCGTCCTCGCCCAGGCACTCGTCAAGGAGGGCCTGCGCAACGTTGCCGCCGGTGCCAACCCGATGGCGCTCAAGCGCGGCATCGAGAAGGCCGTCGCTGCAGTGAGCGACGAACTGCTCGCCAACGCCAAGGACGTCGAGACCAAGGAGCAGATCGCTGCCACGGCCTCGATCTCCGCTGCTGACCCCCAGATCGGCGAGATGATCGCCGAGGCCATGGACAAGGTCGGCAAGGAAGGCGTCATCACCGTCGAGGAGTCCAACACCTTCGGCCTCGAGCTCGAGCTCACCGAGGGCATGCGCTTCGACAAGGGCTACATCAGCCACTACTTCGTCACCGACCCCGAGCGCATGGAGGCCGTCCTCGACGACCCTTACGTGCTCGTCGTCAACTCCAAGATCGGCTCCATCAAGGACCTGCTGCCCCTCCTCGAGAAGGTCATGCAGTCCGGCAAGCCGCTCCTCATCATTGCCGAGGACGTCGAGGGCGAGGCCCTGTCGACGCTCGTCGTCAACAAGCTCAAGGGCACCTTCCGCTCGGTCGCCGTCAAGGCTCCCGGCTTCGGTGACCGCCGCAAGGCCATGCTTGCCGACATCGCCATCCTCACCGGTGGCCAGGTCATCTCCGAGGAGGTCGGCCTCAAGCTCGACACCGCGGAGCTCGACCTGCTCGGCAAGGCCCGCAAGGTCGTCGTCACCAAGGACGAGACGACCATCGTCGAGGGTTCGGGCGACCAGGACCAGATCCAGGGTCGCGTCAACCAGATCCGCGCCGAGATCGAGAAGTCGGACTCCGACTACGACCGCGAGAAGCTCCAGGAGCGCCTCGCCAAGCTCGCCGGCGGCGTCGCCGTCATCAAGGCTGGCGCGGCCACCGAGGTCGAGCTCAAGGAGCGCAAGCACCGCATCGAGGACGCCGTGCGCAACGCCAAGGCTGCCGTCGAGGAGGGCATCGTCGCCGGTGGTGGCGTCGCTCTCCTCCAGGCCGGCAAGGCTGCGTTCGAGAAGCTCGAGCTCGAAGGTGACGAGGCGACGGGCGCCAACATCGTGCGTGTCGCGATCGAGGCCCCGCTCAAGCAGATCGCCATCAACGGTGGTCTCGAGGGCGGCGTCGTCGCCGAGAAGGTTGCCAACCTCGAGTCGGGTCACGGCCTCAACGCCGCGACCGGCGAGTACGTCGACCTCATCAAGGCCGGCATCATCGACCCGGCGAAGGTGACGCGTTCCGCGCTCCAGAACGCCGCGTCGATCGCCGCGCTCTTCCTCACCACCGAGGCCGTCATCGCCGACAAGCCCGAGAAGGCTGCGCCGGCGATGCCCGGTGGCGACGACATGGGCGGCATGGGCTTCTGAGCCCAGCGCACTGATCGCAAAGGGCGGTCTCCCCGAGAGGGGAGGCCGCCCTTTCGTGTGGTCACCTCTCAGGGGTTTCTCAGGGTCGTCTCGGGGCAGAAACCCAGAGCGCGTATGCCGTCCGCCCGCCTACCGTTGACGGCATGACCACAGACCTCGCCCCCGAGCGCCGCGACACCACGCCAGCCACTGCTCGGGTGGCCGCCCGAGTCACCGACCTCGTCAAGACCTATGGCTCCGGCGACACCGCCGTCACCGCCCTCAAGGGTGTGAGCCTCGACATCGCCGCGGGGGAGTTCACCGCGATCATGGGCCCGTCCGGGTCCGGCAAGTCCACCCTCATGCACTGCGCCGCCGGGCTCGACTCGGTGACGCGAGGGTCGGTGCAGCTCGGGGACATCGAGCTGACAACCCTCAAGGAAAAGGACCTCACCAAGGTCCGGCGTGACCACATCGGCTTCGTCTTCCAGTCCTTCAACCTCATCCCGACGCTCAACGCCGAGGAGAACATCCTCCTGCCGCTGTCGATCGCGGGGCGCAAGCCAGACCGTGCCTGGTTCGACCAGGTGATTTCCACGGTGGGGCTCGGTGACCGCCTGGGACACCGACCGGGTGAGCTGTCCGGTGGGCAGCAGCAGCGCGTGGCCTGTGCCCGCGCTCTCGTCAGCCGACCGGAGATCATCTTTGCGGATGAGCCCACCGGCAACCTCGACTCGACGTCCGGCGCCGAGGTCCTCGGCTTCCTCCGCCGCTCGGTCGACGAGTTCGGGCAGACGATCGTCATGGTCACCCACGACCCGGGTGCGGCGAGCTGGACCGACCGCGTCGTCTTCCTCGCCGACGGACGCATCGTGACCGAGCTGCGCGAGCCGACGCCCGAGCGGATCCTCGAGACGATGAAGAGCCTCGACGCGAAGGTGCAGGGCTGACCCATGCTCCGCGCCAGCTGGAAGAGCCTCATGGCCCGCAAACTGCGGCTGTTCATGAGCGCCTTCGCCATCATCCTCGGAGTCGCCTTCGTCGCCGGCTCGTTCGTCTTCACCGACACACTCGGTCGCAGCTTCGACTCGATCATGACGAGCACCGTCGGTGACGTCGTCGTGCGTCCGGTCGCGGCTGGGCAGGGTGACCTCGAGTCGCAGCCGTCCACCGCGACCGTCCCCGGATCGCTCGTCAAGGAGCTCGCGGACGTACCCGGCGCCGCGCGTGCCGACGGCAACATCACCAACTTCGGCACCTTCGTCGTGGGCAAGAACGGCAAGCTCATCGGCGGCTTCGGCCCGCCCGGCATCGGCGTGAACTTCACCGACGGCCCGGCGGCCAAGGGTCTGCAACCCTTCACCCTGACGAGCGGTCACTGGCCTCAGGCAAATGGCGAGGTCGTCCTCGACGAGAAGACGGCCCAGAAGGCCGGCTACCTCGTGGGCGAGAAGATCAACCTCGTCAGCTCCGGCACCCAGCCGCGCATCCAGGCCAAGCTCGTCGGGATCACCCGCATGGAGGGCGGCACCGCCGGCGCCAGCATCTCGGTCTTCACCACCGAGGAAGCGCGAACCCTCTTCATGGAGGGCAAGGACGTCTACTCCGACGTGTGGGTGACGGCTGCCTCCGGCACGAGCCAGGAGGAGTTGCGGGATGCGGTCGCGGCCAAGCTCCCCAAGGACTACGAGGCGGTGACCGGTGACTCGGCGGCCGCCGCGGCAGCGACCGACGTCCAGGAGGCGCTGGGGTTCATCACGACGTTCCTCCTCATCTTCGCCGGGGTGGCCCTCGTCGTCGGGTCGTTCCTCATCGTCAACACCTTCAGCATCCTCGTGGCGCAACGCTCGCGGGAGTTGGCACTCTTCCGGGCGCTGGGCTCGACGCGACGCCAGGTGGCGCGCTCGGTGCTCTTCGAGGCGACCGTCACGGGCCTCATCGGTTCGATCCTCGGCCTCGGCCTCGGTGTCGTCATCGCCATGGGGATCCGCGCCCTCTTCGGACAGTTCGGACTCGACCTGAGTGGCCAGTCGCTGATCATCGCGCCGCGCACAATCGTCGTGTCCCTCGTCGTCGGACTGGTGGTGACTCTGGTCGCGGCCTACCTCCCGGCACGCAACGCGGGCAAGGTTCCGCCGGTGGCCGCCATGCGTGACGACGCGATCCTCGCCGAGAGTGGGATGCGTGGGCGCACGATCGTCGGCACCATCCTCAGCGCCGTCGGCATCGGGCTGCTGGGAGCGGGCCTCTTCGCCGACGTGCCCAAGGCGACGTACTGGGTCGGCGCAGGCATCCTCGGCATCGTCCTCGGCGTGGCCCTCATCAGCCCACTCGTCGGGCGACCCGTCATCGCCGGCATCGGATGGATCTATCGCAAGACCTTCGGCGCGGTCGGGCTCATGGCCCAGCAGAACGCCCAGCGCAACCCCCGCCGCACCGGTGCCACCGCGTCTGCCCTCATGATCGGCGTGACTCTCGTGTCGATGATGGCGGTGTTCGGGGCGAGCGCCAAGGCCAGCGTCGACGAGGCCGTCGACAAGGAGTTCGTCGCGGACTACGTCGTCTCGAGCGTCGTGGGGACGCCCTTCTCTCCCGAAGTGACCCGCGAGCTCGCCGCCGTCAAGGGCGTCGACCAGGTCGCGGCCTTCCGCTGGGACCAGGTCACGGTCAAGGGTTCCGACCGGCAGGTGACCGGCATCGACCCCAGCCACATCGGGGTGCTCGGTCCGACGCCGATGGTCGCAGGCAAGCTCGCCGGTCTCACCACGACCACCGTGTCGGTGTCCGAGGAGCTGGCCAAGGCGGAGAAGCTGTCCGTCGGGTCGAAGATCGACTTGACCCGTGGTGGCACGACGAAGCCGTTCACCGTTGGTGCCATCCACGGCGACTCGGCGCTGCTGTCCTCGGACTACCTCCTCAGCCTTCCCGCGCTGGAATCCCTCGGCGGGCCGAAGACCGACTCCTACGCCTTCATCACCCGTGAGGCCGGCGCCTCCGCCGTCCAGGTGGGACGCGACCTCGACAAGGCGCTCGCGGACCTGCCGGTCGTCACCGTCAAGGACCAGGGCGAGTTCGCCGACGAGCAGCGGGCCCAGATCAACCAGATGCTCTATCTGATCTACGCCCTGCTCGGCCTGGCCGTGATCATCGCGATCCTCGGCATCATCAACACCCTGGCCCTCTCGGTCATCGAGCGGACCAAGGAGATCGGCCTGCTGCGGGCGGTCGGTCTGAGCCGCCGCCAGCTCAAGCGGATGCTGCGTCTCGAGTCCATCGTCATCGCCCTGCTGGGTGCGGCGCTGGGTATCGGTCTGGGTGTCGCCTTCGGGGTCGCGCTGCAGCGGTCGCTCGCCGACGACGGGATCGATGTGCTCGCGGTGCCGTGGCCACAGCTCGGATTCTTCGTCGCCCTCGCCGGGCTCGTCGGAGTCGTCGCGGCTTGGTGGCCGGGCTGGCGGGCCTCGAGGCTCGACATCCTGCGAGCCGTCACGACGGAGTAGAAAGCGCAGGGAACACAGGAACCAGCCGGTGGCGGGTGCGACCTCAGGGGTGTCGCTCCCGCCACCGGTGTCTGGGTGCGCGTCAGCGTCCGCGTCGGGACCCGCGTCAGCTGAACATGCGCATGTTCTGTGCCTCGGTGTCGGCGTACTGTGCACCAGCCGCGCCGAGCACCTGGCCGATGGAGTCGAGCGAGGCCTGCACCTGGCGCTGCGTGCCCTGCCACTGGGTGACGACGCCGTGGAACTGCGTTGCCGCCCCGCCCTTCCACGCGTCCTGAAGTGCCGTGAGGCGGGCGAGCATCTGCGCCACCTGGGCCTCGATCTCGCCGGACATGCGGGCGATGTCGCCGGACGCCGTCTGGATGCGTTCGGTGTCGACCTGGAACTGGGCTGCCATGTCTGGGTCCCCTCTCTGTGCGTCGCACCCGGTGGTGCGTCAACTGCCCCTCACGCTAAGCAACTTCGCGAAATCGACCGCGGAGTTATCCACAGGCCCGGGTGAGGTGGACGGCATACGATCGCGTGGTGCTCCTCATCGACCCGCCTGCCTGGCCGGCGCACGGCCGCCTCTGGTCCCACCTCGTGAGCACGACCTCCTATGCGGAACTCCACGAGTTCGCGGAGCGGGCAGGGCTGCCGCGGCGAGCCTTCGAGGGCGACCACTACGACGTCCCCGAGGAACGGCACGCCGAGCTCGTCGCCGCAGGGGCCGTGTCCGTGGATGGGCGCGAACTGCTGAAACGGTTGCGGGACA
Organism: Knoellia subterranea KCTC 19937; assembly: GCF_000768685.1. Classification (GTDB taxonomy): domain Bacteria; phylum Actinomycetota; class Actinomycetes; order Actinomycetales; family Dermatophilaceae; genus Knoellia; species Knoellia subterranea. The sequence continues at coordinate 86,109 of NZ_AVPK01000009.1, forward strand.
GCGGACTTCGCATCCCCAAGCGCAAGCACGAAAGGGTGGTCACGTCGACGCCCGAGGCGCCGTGGCTTCCACCGGGAAGCCGGGCGGACGTCATTGCGTCCCGGCAGGACGACGCCCCACCCAACACCGTGGTCGTGCGCGCACTGGTCCGTGATGCCCGGGGCGTGCTCGTCGTCGAACGAGCCGACGGCGGCGGACCCGATCTGCCGACGCGTCGGGTGCAATCCGGTGAGCGGGCCGACGAGGCCGTCGCGGCCCTCGCCGCCGACTTCGGACTGAACCCACACCGAGCTCACCTTGTCGGCTACGTGCGCAATGTCGTGCGTGAGCCGGATGTCGACTACGGCTGGCCCACGCCGCATGCCTGCTTCGCGGTCTTCGGCCTGCCCGGTCCGCACGACTCGCTCGCTGCCGGAACCGCCAGATGGCTCGCATCCGAGCGCCACGCCGCGGACCTGGGGAGCCGACACTGGTGGCCCCTGCTGGAGGCTCTCGAGGATTCCGCAGGCGGCGCTGGGCACGCCCACCACTGACGCGTCGCGGGTCACGAAGGGCGCGCTCGGACGGCACCCCGGCGTACCCCGAACGGTCGCCGTCCCGGATCAGGGCTCAACGGGGGTCGGCCCCCATGTCGCGTGCCCGAGCGCCTCCCTAGTTTGGAGGGAACGGCTGGCCCGGCGAACGTCGCCGAGCATGGAACCGTTGCGAACAGGGGCGATTCGCGTGCTCGAAGCCATCAACGAGCTCATCCAACAGAACGCTGCAGCGTTGTGGGTCCTCCCCGCGATCTTCCTGCTCGCGACCTTCGACGCGCTCCTGCCGCCGGTGCCGAGCGAGTCCGTCGTCATCACGCTGGCCGCCTTCGGAGCGGCGCACGGCTCGCCCCACTTGCTCGCACTGGGCGCCGCCGCAGCCGTAGGTGCCTTCCTCGGCGACAACCTCACCTTTGCAGCGGCCCGTCGCTCCGGGCTGGGCCGGCTGCGCAACAGTCCACGTCCGAGAATGCGGTCCGCCTTCCGCAGGGCCGAGGACGAACTCGACCGACGCGGGGGACTGGCCATCATCGTCGCGCGCTACATCCCCGTCGGCCGGGTCGCGGTCAACGTCACCGCCGGTGCGGGGTCGTTCGACCGCCGTCGCTTCGTCCTCCTCTCCGCCGTGGCAGCCACGATGTGGGCCGGTTGGAGCGTCGCCATCGGAGCCCTTGCCGGGAACTGGGTCGAGGAGAATCCACTGCTCGGTGCGATCGCGGCCATCGCGGTGGCCGCGACCCTGGGCATGCTCGTGGATCGTGTGCTCAGCCGCGCAGCCGCGAGAGTTCGCGACTGAGGTTGGTGCGTGCCCGGGGCTCCCAGTGCTGTCGAGCCCACGCCGTCCGATAGATCGTGTCCCGTGCGAGGAACGGTTCGAGGATCGCGGACCGGCCGCTGGCGTACGCATCGTCCGGCACCACGACGTACTCCTGTCGCACGTCTGCGCAGTATCGGTCGAAGCGATCGACCGGCGCGGACAGGATCCACAGATCCGCGTCGTGGAACGCGGCGAGCGGCCCGCGCGTCTCGAGCACATCGTGCGCGACCGTTGCATCCACCAGAGCCACGACGAGGTCGACCGCCGACTCCTCAATTCCGTTCTGGGACAGGGCCTCTCGCGCGAGTTCTGCACTCAGCCGCTCGTTGTCCGACGGCGTGGCCGGGTCGTAGACCGCATCGTGGAACCACGCCGCGAACACCGTGGCCGCCCAGTCCTGGTCGAGGTCGATGGCCGTCCCACGCAGCTCGTCGAGTGCGTCGATGACCTCGTCGAGGTGCTGGAGGTCGTGATAGCCCCGATGCGGCTCGGACCACCGCCGCACGAGGTCCTCATGAGTGGAGACGAGGCCGTGCAGGTCACCCCTGACTTCGTGCACGGCCTCGTCCCACTGGGCATCCCGCTTCATGCGGGAAGTCTGTCAGGCGGCCGCCGTTGGCGGTCGCGTGCGCTCCAGAGCCTTCGCGTATGCCGTCCCGCTGGCCAGGAGGAGCAGTCCCGTCACGATGAAGGCCGCCACCCGCCACACCCCGTCGAGCGTCGCGAGGTCGAAGAGGAAGAGTTTGACGACGCTCACCGCGGCGAGGCCGAGTCCCAGGCGCAGGGCCAGGTCGCGGTGGGCCTGCGCCTTGAGCCCACGCAGCAGGAGCCACGCGGACGTGAGCATCCAGAGCACGGTGGCGAGGGCGTGCCCCGCGACGAAGCCGGTCTGGGTGTAGCCCAACCGTTCGCCGAAGATCAGGCCGAGCGAGACGACTCCCACGGCCGAGGTGGTGAGTCCCGCGATCAGGGCGGCGATCCGGGTCGAGCGACGCAGCCGCGCCGGGATGCCACGAACGACGTCGACACCCCAGGCGCCCAGGGCTGCGACGCCTCCCGCGAGAAGGCTGTCGAGCAGCGCGGTCACGGCGTCGTGCTGCTCGGCCGACCCGATGGAGAAGTAGGCGGTCGGGTGGCCGAGGTAGGCGATCGACGCGACGACCGCAGTCCCGGTGGCGACCCACAGCGTCACTCGGGAGCGCGTCGTCACGGCAGCTGCGGCATACCCGAGCGCGGTGATCAGGATTCCGGTGACGACCCAGCGCTCCGGCGCACCGCTCATGACGGCGAGGAGCGCGGCCACCCCCGAGACGCCACCGGTGGTCGCGGCCAACGGCGTCGGGACCGGCCCGACCGGCGGGCGCGAGGTGATGGCCAGTGCGACGGCGAAGGCGGCTGCGACGAGGCCGAACCCGGTCGTCCGCAGGGTTTCGCCGTGCGCACCGAACGCGATGAGGAGCGTGATCGCCGAACCCGCCACCGTCGCGGAGCCCACGAGGTCGTGGGAGTCGAAGCGACCGGCCGACACCGCACCCACGAGTGCCAGGAGCGTCAGGGTGCCGGCAGCGATGATCGCCACCTTGGAGGGTGACCCGTCGCCGGCCGAGAAGACGATGCCGAGGAAGATCGAGCCGGCAGCCGGCACGGTCCGGGCCAGCGCCAACATGGGCCAGCCCCGATCACCCTTGGCGAGGAGGGCAGCGGCGGACAGGACGACGACGAAGAGAGAGACGGCGTCACCGAAGCCCTCGGCGACCACCGGAGCGAGGAACGTCGCCCCGAGGACCGTGAGCGCGGCGAGCAGCTGCCGATCCCAACGACGCGCGAGGAGCAGGCCACTCACGGCGACGACCGCCCCGATAGTGAGCCCCGCGGTGCGGGGAACCCAGCCATAAACGGTCGTGACGGCCACGACGTCGAGGTAGCCCGCGGCATACCCGGTCGCGGCAATGGCGACCGGAGCGGCACTCGAGCGACCCCGGGATGTCTCGCGGGATCGGACGACGTGACCGGCGATGACGAGCCCCACGGCCAGTAGGACGCCGAGGGTGACGCGCAGCTCGGGGACGAACCATCCCTGCTGCATCGCGAGGGCAAGGAGGAGAGCGATACCGATGAGGGTGACCACGGCTCCGGCGAGCGCCAGGACCTTGGTGACGGCGCCCTCTCGCTGCCACCACGACGGGACCGGTTCGACGCGGGGGAGCGGGGTCGCGCTGGCGGCCGGAACTGGAGTCATCGCCGCGACGGGAGCGGCCGGCGCACCAGAAGCAACGGGTGCAACGGGGGCGGCCGGCACGTCTGACGCAACGGCGGGGGTCGGCGCAGGTGCCGGGGACCCCTGCTCCATCTCCAGTGAGGCGCGCATCCGGGCGAGACCGTTCCCGACGGCATACATGCGGTTCATAGCATCGGCGAACTCGGCTTCGAGGCGCCGCACGTCCTGCAGCTGCGTGTTCATGGATACAGGGTGGAACGACGAGTACCCCGACTCCATGAGTCGGGGTACTCACCGGATCACTCAGGTGTGATGTGGCTTCCTGGGTGGTCGGGTGTGGGCCCATCCCTGTTCGGGCCCACCGCCGGGATCAGTTCGAGGGGGCAGTGGCCAGGGTGGCCGTGAGCTCCTGGGTGGCGTTGTTGCGCAGCACGGTGAGCTTGACCGTGTCGCCGACGGAGTATTCGCGGATGTGGGCGACGAGGGCCTCGGCAGAGTCGACCCGCTCACCGTTGACTGCGGTGATGACGTCGCCGACCTTGAGTCCGGCCTTCTCCGCGGGCGTGCCCGACGAGACGGTCTGGAGCTTCGCGCCGGCCCGGGTGGCGTTGCCATCGGAGGCGCTGCCGTCGACCGGAGCGACGCCGAGATAGGCGTGGACGGCCTTGCCGGTCTTGATGAGCTGATCGGCGATCGACGCGGCCTCCTTGACCGGGATGGCGAAGCCGATTCCGATGTTGCCGCTCTGCGACGAGCTCGAGGACCCGAGGGACGCGATGGACGAATTGATGCCGACGAGTTGGCCGTTGGCGTTGACGAGCGCGCCACCGCTGTTGCCCGGGTTGATCGCCGCGGACGTCTGGATCGCGTTCGTGACAACGGGTTCGCTGCTCGACTGCTGCTGTTGCTGGCCCGGGAACCCGTTGCCGAACGGGTTCTGCTGCTGGGGCTGCTCCTGAGCGGCTTCCGTCGTCACCGGGCGGTTGAGGGCGCTGACGATGCCGGTCGTGACCGTGCCGGCGAGGCCGAGCGGGTTGCCGATCGCCATGACGGGGTCGCCGACCTTGAGGTCGTCGGAATTGCCGATCGCGATGGGAGTGAGGTCATCCGGGGCGCCCTGAATCGTGACGACGGCGAGGTCGGTCGAGGGATCGGTGCCCTGAATCGTCGCCTTGAAGGTGCGACCGTCGGACAAGGTGACCGTGAGCTGTTGGGCGCCGGACACGACGTGATTGTTCGTGAGCACGTGGCCCGAACCGTCGATGATGACACCGGAACCCTCACCGCTGTCCGTCTTGATCGCGACGACGCTCGGTGAGACGGCCGCCGCGGTGTCGGTCCAGTTCGGGGACTGGGGGTTCGACTGGGAGACGGGTGCGGTCGATGAGCCGCGACCCAGGCTGGAGGAGGAACTCGTAGCGGAGGGGGTCTGCGAGTCCTGCGACCCCAGCTGGGTCGCGGCGTACGTGCCGCCCGAGGCGAGGGCGGCCGTGAGTGCGGCCACCGCGAAGAGCTCGCCGACCCGGCGCCGCTGGCGCGGCTGGGGTTCGGGTTGCTGCTGCGGGGCCGCCCCGGGGGCCGGTGGCGGGGGGAACACCGGTCCGGCGGGTTCGTGGGCGCCGTACCAGGTGGTCGGCGCGGGGTGGGTCGGCTGCGGCGCGGAGGAGGTGTGAGCAGTCGGCTGGGGGAGCGTCTGGGTCGCGACGCCGGCGGGGTGGACCTCGGTGTCGGGAGTGGTGGTCGACGGCTCTGGCTGGCCGGAATCGGTGCTGCTCATCGTTCTGCATCTCCTTGGTCGGGCTGGCACTGACTACTCAAGTACCGCGACCTCAAGGAGCGCTGGGGTGCGCCTGTGAGGCGGCTGTGGGAATGCGAACGACGAACGTCGCGCCGCCACCGGTCGTCTCCTGCACCCCCACGCGGCCGTGGTGTGCCGCGACGATGGCGGCCACGATGGCGAGGCCGAGACCGTTGCCACCCCCGGTGTTGCGGCCCCGCGACGGGTCGGAGCGGTAGAACCGCTCGAAGACGCGATGCGCTGTGCCAGAAGGGATTCCGTCGCCGTGGTCCCTCACCTCGATGACGCCGTCGGCGCCGTCGGTGCCCACCGCAATCTCGATCGGTGTGGCCTCCGGAGTGTGCCGGACGGCGTTGGCGACGAGATTCGTGACGACCTGACGCAGGCGCGACTCCGAACCCCACACGACCGTGGCGTCGACGGGACCGCCGAGGCCCGCCAGGGTGATACGCCGTTCTGGTGCACGCACTCGCGCGTCGGTTGCGGCATCGGCCGCGAGGACCGTGAGATCGACTTCGCCCATCGAGGTCGTGGGCTCCTCGTCGAGCCGGGCCAGAGTGAGCAGGTCCTCGACGAGTCCGCTCATGCGACCCGACTCCGACTCGATCCGCTCCATCGCGGCGCGAGTGTCCTCCGGGCTCGAGATCGCACCCTGGCGGTGCAGCTCGGCATAGCCACGAACCGTGGCCAAGGGCGTGCGGAGCTCGTGGCTCGCATCCGCGACGAACTGCCGCATGCGGTCCTCCGACGCCTCCCTCACGGCGAACGACGTCTCGATCTGGGCGAGCATCGCGTTGAGGCTCCTCGAGAGGGACGTCACCTCGTCGTCAGCAGCTCGCAGGGGGATACGCCGTGTGAGGTCGCCACCGGCGATCGCGGCGGCCGTGTCCTCGATCTGGGACAGGGGACGGAAAGCCCGGCGGACGGCATACCAGCCGAGCAGTGCCGACCCCGCGAGAACGACGGCGCTCAGCGCTCCGGTCGTCACGAGAAGTCGCGTCACCGTCTGCTTCACGGAGCGGAGCGGCACGCCCACCGCGAAGGTGGCGTTGGTGTTGTTCACCGTGCCGGCGATGAAGCGCCACCGCACGTCACTGTCGGTCGAGCGGACCGTGAAGGGTCTGCTGCCCGTGACCCGCTCGTCCTCGGGCCCGAGCCGCGGCATTTCGGGGTGGACCGTCTCCCCGGTCGGGTTGATGGTGATGGCCCTGCCGTTGGTGGGGAACAGGACAAAGGCATAGCCCGTCGGCGTGGCTGCCGCGTCGCCGCTGCTGAGGTCCGAAAGCGCCTGTGCCGCAACGGGTTTGGCGACACCGCGAAGTTCTGAATCGACGCGCCCCATGAGGTCGCGCTGGGTCAGGTAGGCCGTCATGAGGTTCGTGAACACGAGAGCACCCGCCAGAACCACGAGCACGATCGCGACCAGGCGAACGCGCAGGGGCATCGCCTCCAGACGCTTGACGACGGCCTGCGACGCCGGGGCCGACGACATCAGCCCTGCGGGGGGAGGCGGAGCACGTAGCCGACGCCGCGCTTGGTGTGGATGAGCGGCGGCAGACCCTCGGTGTCGATCTTGCGTCGCAGGTAGGAGATGTAGGACTCGACGATGCCGCTCTCGCCGCGGAAGTCGTACTCCCACACGTGGTCGAGGATCTGCGCCTTCGACAGCACGCGGTTCGGGTTGAGCATGAGGTAGCGGAGCAGCTTGAACTCGGTCGGGCTCGTCTCGATGACCCGGCCGGCGCGGCGCACCTCGTGGCTGTCCTCGTCGAGCTCGAGGTCCTCGAAGCGCAGGGCGGCGCTGTCGTCCACCTCGCCGCGGGTCCGCCGCAGCACCGCGCGGATGCGAGCGACGACCTCCTCGAGGCTGAACGGCTTCGTGACGTAGTCGTCCCCGCCGACGGTGAGGCCCTTGATCTTGTCGTCGATCGAGTCGCGGGCGGTGACGAAGACGATGGGGACGTGGCGGCCTGACTCCCGCAGGCGTCGGGTCACGTCGAAGCCGTCCATGTCGGGGAGCATGACGTCGAGCACGCAGAGGTCGGGCTGGTGCTGGTCGGCGAGCTTCACTGCGTCGCCACCGGTGCCGGCGGTGTGCACCTCGAACCCGGCAAAACGCAGCGACGTCGCGAGGAGTTCACGGATGTTCGGCTCGTCCTCGACGACGAGGAGGGTGGCCTCGGGAGTGGTTGCGTTGGCGCTCACCCGTCTAGTGTCCGCCCGGAGTCTGGGAGTTCGCTGGACGTATGCCGGGTGCTCGCCTGCCGCTGTGTTGTGCGCCTGGGCTGCCCAATCCGGTTCACGAACCATGTGGTTGCTCGACAACCGGATCGATCCGGTCATCGAACAACGTGGTGGTTCGCGAACCGGACTGGGTCAGTGGCAGTCGACGGCGACACCCAAGGCTGCGCAGACCTGGGACATCCGGGCGTCGCTGAGCCTCCCCATTCGCTCGACCAAGGTCCCCACGGAGACGGACTCCACGGCGTCGAGCGCCGCGACGCACGGACGGGGGACGGGGTCGCTCTCCGGGCTCAGCTCGACCTCGCTGGGCAGGCCTCGGATGGTGGTCGTGCACGGAGCGACGAGCGTGCGACCCAACGCTCGCATCGCCACCGTCCTGGAGAGCAGCACGACCGGGCGACGAGGGAAGTGCGGGGTCTCGCACCACCACACGTCCCCGCGTTCAATCGCGGTCACGACTGGCTGACGGCGTCGCGCCACCCGGCCAGGTCGCCCCACGCGTCGGGCTCGTCCCGAATGGACTCGGAGTACGCGGCCCGGTAGGCCGCGTCGATCTCGGCTGTGCGGTGGGATCGCAGGAGTGCCTCGAGGGCGGCCTCGAGCACCGAACTGTCCCGGGCGCCGGGCATGGTTCGACGGGCCGCCTCGATGAGTTCGTCATCGACTGTGGTGCTCACTCGAATCCTGCTCATGCCACCATCATGCCACTCATGTGGCACGATCGCGTCCCTCGTTGCCTTCGGCAATCGTCAGAGGTCGTTCTTGCTGCGACCTCCTCCTCATGCCTACGGGCCTCGCTCCTTCGTCGCTCGTTGCCTCCGGCAATCGTCAGAGATCGTCGCTGTCGATGATGCGGTAGGCGTAGCCCTGTTCGGCGAGGAAGCGCTGCCGGTGGGCGGCGAACTCCGCGTCCACCGTGTCGCGCGCGACCACGGTGTAGAAGTGCGCCGTGCGCCCGTCACCCTTGGGCCGCAACACTCGGCCGAGGCGCTGCGCCTCCTCCTGCCTCGACCCGAAGGTCCCCGACACCTGGATCGCGACACTCGCCTCGGGCAGGTCTACGGAGAAGTTCGCGACCTTCGACACGACGAGCAGCGAGATCTCGCCGGTGCGGAACGCCGCGAACAGGCGCTGCCGCTCGGCCACCGTCGTCTCACCCGTGATGAGGTCGGCATCGAGGCGTCCGGCGAGTTCGTCGAGCTGGTCGAGGTACTGCCCGATGACGAGCGTCGGCTCGCCGCGGTGACGTTCCACGAGCTTCTCGACCACGGGCAGTTTCGCGTCCGAGCAGGAGGCGAGGCGGTAGCGGTCCTCGGCGTCAGCGACGGCATACGCCATCCGTTGTCCGTCGGGGAGCGTGACCCGGACCTCGACGCAATCGGCGGGAGCGATGTAGCCCTGCGCCTCGATGTCCTTCCACGGCGCGTCGAAGCGCTTCGGCCCGATGAGCGAGAAGACGTCGGACTCGAGCCCGTCCTCGCGCACGAGCGTCGCGGTGAGTCCGAGACGGCGGCGAGCCTGGAGGTCGGCGGTCATCCGGAAGATCGGTGCGGGCAGCAGGTGCACCTCGTCATAGACGATGAGGCCCCAGTCTCGGGCGTCGAGCAGGTCGAGGTGCGTGTAGACACCCTTTCGTCGCGTCGTGAGCACCTGGTAGGTCGCGATGGTGACGGGGCGGATCTCCTTGCGCGCGCCGGAGTACTCGCCGATCTCGTCCTCGGTGAGGCTCGTGCGCCGGAGCAGTTCGTCCTTCCACTGCCGTGCCGAGACGGTGTTGGTCACAAGGATGAGCGTGGTGGCCGAGGCCTTGGCCATGGCGCCCGCGCCGACAAGGGTCTTGCCCGCGCCGCAGGGGAGGACGACCACCCCGGAGCCGCCGTCCCAGAAGCCGTCGACCGCCTGCTCCTGGTAGGGCCGCAGCGACCAGCCCTCGGTCTGGTCCAATGCGATCGGGTGCGCCTCGCCGTCGACGTAGCCGGCCTCGTCTTCCGCAGGCCACCCGACCTTGAGCAGCTCCTGCTTGAGGTGGCCGCGCTCACTCGGGTGCACGAGGACGGTGTCGTCGTCGATGGTCTCTCCGACGAGCGGCTTGATTCGCTTGTGCCGCAACACTTCTGTGAGCACGGCGCGGTCGGTCGTACGCAGGACGAGGCGGCCCTCGTCGTCCTTGAGGAGCGTCAGTCGGCCATAACGCGCCATCGTCTCCGCGACGTCAACGAGCAACGCGTGCGGCACCGGATAGCGACTGTGCGTCACCAGCGCATCGACGACCTGTTCGGCGTCGTGTCCGGCGGCACGGGCGTTCCACAGACCGAGCGGCGTGATGCGGTAGGTGTGGATGTGCTCCGGTGCCCGCTCGAGTTCGGCGAACGGGGCGATGGCACGCCGGGCATCCGCCGACTTCGGGTGGTCGACCTCGAGAAGGAGCGTCTTGTCGCTCTGGACGATGAGTGCGCCGTCAGTCACGCGACCTCAGTAGGTGTAGCCGTCGTCGTAGCCGGAGTCGTAGGCTCCCGCCACGCCGAACGCGATGAAGACCCCGACGGCAACGAGGCACAGCACGACGCCGACGGCGAACGAGATCCAGCCCCACTTCGTCAGGCTGCGCGAGCCCACCGGGTCCGTGGCGTTCTTGGAGAGCGCCATGATGCCGAGGATGAGCGGGATGATGCCCGGAACGCAGCACGTCACCAGGGTGATTCCCGAAATGATCGTGAGGACGAGGGCGCTCGTGTTCTGCTCGGGTGGGGCACCGTAGGCGGCCGGCGGAGCCTGCCACTGACCCGGAGGCTGGTATGCCGGGTAGCCGCCCTGCGCTCCCGGCGCGCCGTAGGCGCCGGACGCGGAGTAGGGGTCGTAGGCCGGCTGCGGGGCACCGTAGGGGTCGGCGGGTGGGGGTGCCGCGGCATACGGGTTCGTCGGCTGCGTGCTCGAGCCCGAGTACGGGTCGTTCGCCGGTTGGGCGTCCTCGGGACGGCTGGCGGTCGGTGCCTCGTAGGTCGGAACCGGCGGCACGGGTGGCACGGGCGGAACCGGTGGAACCTGTGAGTGCGACGGGACCGGAGCCGTCGGCGGCACGTCGGGGCCCTGCGGGATGTATTCGGTCGGGCTGGCCGTCGGATCGCTGAACTCGCTCGGCTGCGGGTCCTTGTCGCTGTCACTCATGGCGACAAGGTATCCCGCCGAGGGGCCTCGGCGTGCGGCCGCCCGACGTGTGACGAAAGTGCCTGCGGCCCGGGCCGAGGTGGGTCGCCGGCCACTGCCTCCCCACCGCGTGGCATGTCAGGATCTGTGCATGAGCATGCGCACCCCGCAGGTCGAAGCCGACCCGACTCTCCCGCCCGAGATCACGATCTATGAGGTCGGGGCACGCGACGGGTTGCAGAACGAGAAGTCGGTCGTCCCCGCCGACGTCAAGGCGGAGTTCATCCGCCGCATGGCTGCCGCTGGCCTGTCCACGATCGAGACGACGTCGTTCGTCAACCCACAATGGGTGCCGCAGCTCGCCGACGCGAGCGAGGTGCTCGAGCTCCTCGGCGACGAGGGCCGCGGGCCGAAGCGTCCCGTTCTCGTCCCCAACGAGCGCGGTCTCGACCGCGCGCTCGAGGCCGGTGTCGGCGCGGTCGCGATCTTCGGCAGTGCGACGGAGACCTTTGCCCGAAAGAACCTCAACCGGACCGTCGATGAGTCGATCGAGATGTTCCGACCCGTCGTCGCGCGTGCGCACGACGCCGACCTGTGGGTCCGCGGCTACGTGTCGATGTGCTTCGGCGACCCGTGGGAGGGGCCGGTGCCGGTCGAGCAGGTCGTCGACGTGTGCGCGCGTCTCATGGACCTTGGCTGCGACCAACTCAGCCTCGGCGACACGATCGGTGTGGCCACGTCCGGTCACGTCGCACGACTCCTCGACGCCTTGGGCGACAGGGGAATTGGGGTCGAACGCATTGGAGTCCATTTCCATGACACCTACGGCCAGGCGCTGAGCAACACCCTCGTGGCCCTGCGTCGTGGAGTCACCGTCGTCGACTCATCGGCCGGTGGGCTCGGTGGCTGCCCCTATGCCGAGAGCGCCACGGGCAACCTCGCCACCGAGGACCTCGTGTGGGCCATGCGCGGTGCCGGCGTCGAGACCGGCGTCGACCTCGAGAAGCTGCTCGAGACGAGCGCCTGGATGGCTCGGCAACTCGGCCGCCCTTCGCCCTCCGCCGTCGTCCGCGCCCTCACCCCCGCAGCTTCCAGCGATTGATCTGCGCGGTCGCGTCACAGGTGGTGACGCGCGCTCAGTTGCTCCTTCGTCGCAAACGCACGCCCCACCACCTGTGACGCAACCCGAGTCGCGGACCTCACCGTGTGCATGGGGAGTGGGCCGAAGGCGTCGTGCCGAATTCGCCGCTGGCTGGGTCTGGCGGCGGGTCCCACGCTCTGCGTGGGCGCGCGGAGTGCGGTCTGCGCGCGCAGCGCGGATGGGACTGCGGCGAATCGGCACGACGCCGTAGGCCTGTCCAACCAAGCCCTCAGTCGGGGACGACGCCGGTGATCCGGTGGATGGAGAGGGTGCGGGCGACGTCCTCGGCCACGCCGCTGACCCGCCCGCCGTCGATCCGTTCGGGGTGGAAGAGCAGGCGTTGGGTCTGGCCGATGCTGTCGGAGTAGCCCAACCACACCGCTCTTCCGTCGGCGATCGCCTCGCGCAGGACGGCGATCGAGGTCGTGGGGTCGTTGGCGGGGATCGCCGGACCGCGACCTCCTGCGATGGCGGAGGCGCGATTCCGGGCCTCGTCCTCGCCGGCGCGCAAGGTCTGGATGAGGGAGCCGAGCTGGGCCCGGTCCATGGCCTGGACGAGCGCGGGATCCACGGAGCGTGAACGTACGGCTCGCCGGGCGGGGCGGATCGGGACGGCGACCACGCCGGAGGCCGACTCGGGCACGGGTGCGAAGCCTTCCTCGCGCAGCATCTCGAGGACCACCTCGGGCGAGACGGGAGAGGTCAGGACGGTCGGGGCGATGCGTCGGAGCTGCAGTGGGGCGAGCCTGCGGTGGGCGAGCATGACCTCGAGTCCCCTCTCGTCCTCGCTGCGGATGACGGCGCTCACGCCGCGGACCCGGATCGTTCCGTGTCTTCGGGCAACGTCACGGACGAGGTACTCCAAGGGCTGTGGCACCGGGGTGCTCGAGGCGTCGCGCAGCCCGGCGAGGATGTCGTCGCCGGTCCAGCCCTGGTCGAGGCAGCGACGGATCGACTCGTCGCTGAATCGGTGGACGGTGGCGCCGCCGCGTGATTCGACGTCGGCGACGAGTCGCAAGAAGGCCGCCAGCGAGCCCGTGACGGGTCCCGGTGCGATGGCGGTGAGGTCGGCCTGCAGCAGGACCGCGTCGACCGGGGCGGGCAGGTGCGGGTGGATCGACTCGGCGGCGGCCCGAGGGTCACCCTCGGCCAGGAGGACGGCCCGCCCCGCTGAGCTGAGGGCGCGGTGCCCGGTGACTCCTAGCCAGGCGGCTTCGCGCAGCACTGCCCCCACGACGGAGTCGAGGGTCCGGGGAACGCGTCGTGGTCGGGCCCAGCGCACCGACTCGGCGACCGCGGCGGGTTCGGGGGCGGTGGCCCAGTGCCGATCAAGGAGGTCGAGCACGGCCCGGCGGAGGCTGCGGATCGGCGGCCACTGCGCGTCCGGCCCGAGGGCGTTGATGACGGTCGAGGCATCGGTCCGTCCGCCGACGCGGTGCGGGGCACGGGTGCTCGACAACCACGCGAGGGCGAGGCGGGCCCACCGCTCCCCACCGGGCTCGGTCTGCCACTGGTCGTATTCTGCGGTCGGCACCCAGTGCGGCTCCACCTCGCCGTCGTCGGCGACGAGGTCGGCGATGAGGGCCAGTTCGACGAGGTATGCCGTGTGCTCCGGTTCCGTGTCCAGACGCGTCGACGCCGCCTTGAGATCGCGGACGGACAGGCCACCCGTGCGCAGGACTCGAGGGGGATCCTGCGACCAGGCGTCGAGGAGTTCGTCGAGCAGGGCGAGGACTTCACTGGCGGCGGCACCCGCGGCGGCGTCGACCCGGTCCGGGTCAACTGCGACACCTGCCGGGGCGGGTGGCATCAACTGTGAGTCCGCGTGGACCCGGCCGCCCCGCAGCACCATCGCGACCTCCCGGGGGAGAGCCACTTGGTCGGCCGCGACGGCGCGGACGAGTCCGTGGGCGAGCAGCCACCGTGCGCCGTCCTCGGCGGGACCGCGTCTCCCGGGCGCATCGTCGGGCCCCACGATGCCGACGGCCGGACCCCACGTGAGGCGGTCGAGGATCGCGCGCGCCCGCGGTGGTGCGGCGGCGATCTCCGACTGGAGGGTGGCCTCGTCCGCTGCAGGTGGCCCGGGCAGGTCCTCCGCCGGGAGGCCGAGTCCGGCCGGGTTGTCGCCGAGGACGTCGATGACGGTGCGTGTCACGACGAGTCCGTGGGGCGACCTCCACACCAGGCCGACGCGCCACAGGTCGTCGAGCAGGCCAGCCGCGGCGGACTCGTCGGAGGCACCAAGCAGTCGCGCAAGTGTCGCCGGGGTGACCGGATCCGTAGCGACGGCTGCCGCCTCGAGAGCCTGGAGGTGCGCGGCATCCAGCGCATCGATGGCGCGAGCGGTGCTGGCTCGGGTGGCGCTGCGCGAGGCCAGGGCGGTGAGGTCGCTGGGTGCCGGTCGCGCGAGGTCGGGGCGGGCCGCGACGAGCGACGTCAACTCCTCATCGGACCGCGCCCTGATGTCATCGGCCAGGGAGCGGTTCGGCGGAGAGGGCTCGGGCACCACCGCACCACCCTAGAGCGCCCGCGTAGATTCGGGGGATGAGCTCCCGAGAGACCTCACCGACCGGCACCCAGTGGTCCGTCTCGTCCGGTCCGGACGAGTTCACGGTGGTCGAGGTCGGGGGAGGGCTGCGGGCGTGGAACCGCGCCGGCGTCGACGTCCTCGCCGGCTACTCCGCCGACAGCCCCTGCACCAGCGGCCGGGGTCAACAGCTCATCCCGTGGCCGAACCGGATCCGCGACGGGCGCTACGCCTTCGACGGCGCCGAGCGACAGCTCCCGCTCACCGAGGTCGAGCACCACAACGCGAGCCACGGCCTCGTCCGCTGGGCACCGTGGCGACTCGTCGACCGCACCGACACGTCGATCACCGTGGGGCATCGGCTCTTCCCACAGCCGGGCTGGGACTGGCACCTCGAGACCACGACCATGTACGCCGTGACACCCGAGGGCCTGACCGTCACCACCCGTGTGGCGAACGTGGGAGAGAAGCCGGCGCCCTTCGGCTACGGGGCGCACCCCTATGTCGCGATCGGCGATGCTCCGGTCGAAGAGGTGGAGGTGCAGATCCCGGCCGAGTGCTTCGTCGAGGTCGATGACCGTCTCCTGCCGACACGCACGACGTCCGTGGAGGGCTCCGTCTTCGACTTCCGCGAGCGGAAGGCGATCGGCGCGCAGCGTCTCGACACGGCATACACGGATCTGTCGGTTGTCGACGGCCGCTGGACGATCACTGTCGCGACCCCGGGCCGCGCGCAGGTCGAGGTATGGGGTGA
Source organism: Knoellia subterranea KCTC 19937 (assembly GCF_000768685.1). Lineage (GTDB taxonomy): Bacteria > Actinomycetota > Actinomycetes > Actinomycetales > Dermatophilaceae > Knoellia > Knoellia subterranea. The sequence goes on from NZ_AVPK01000009.1 coordinate 101,285, forward strand.
GGCCGCAGCGTTTCCGTGGGCGCAGGTCTTCTCCGGCAAGGCGGAGGCGGACCAGTCCGGTGAACACGGCATCGCGGTGGAGCCCATGACGTGCCCGGCGGACGCGTTCAATTCCGGCGATTCCCTCGTCGTGCTCGAGCCCGGGCAGACGTGGCAGGGCGTGTGGGGGATCAGCCCGCGGTGACGCCGTTCTCGGCAGCGGTCAACTGACGCTCAAGGACGACGATGGCGCCCGCCATGACGACCAGCCCTGCGAGCATGGTGCCGATGAACACCGACGACAGGTCGTGTTCGAGGAGGAAGCCGGACGCGATCGGTCCGAGGATGGCGCCGCCCTGGAAGGCGCCGGCGTTGACGGCGTTGGCCCGACCGCGGATGTGGTCGTCGGCCATGTCGTTGGTGATGGCCGGGATCGCGATCTGCATGAAGATCTCGCCCAGGCCGAAGACGCCCATGAATGCCACGACGGCGACGGCCGCGAACAGTGCGCCCGGCTCCAGCCCGGCGGACGACAGGACGAGCCAGGACACGACCCACAGGGCCACCATGACGAGGAGCCCTCGGGTGCGGCGGCGGCCGGTGACGGCCTTGAGCACGGTGAACTGGAGGGCGACGATCACCAGGGTGTTGATCGCGAACGCGAACCCGATGACCTGCGTTGACACCTCACTCACCTGGCGGGCGAACGCGGGGAAGCCGGACTCGATCTGGCCATAGCCGATGAAGGTGCACAGGAAGGTGATGAAGGTCAGCCAGAGGACCGGTCGGCGCCGCAGCAGGTCGAGGTAGCCGACCGTGGCTGCGTCCTCCGGGTGCTCCGCCCGACCGTGCACATGGCGCAGCGGAATGAGCAGCAGGCCGATCGGGACGAGCATGCTGAGCGCGTCGGCCAGGAAGATCAGGGTGAACGTCATCGGCTCCCGCACGTCGACGAAGAGGCCGCCGATGACTCCGCCAAGCCCGATGCCGAGGTTGACCAGCGCGAAGTTGACGCCGAAGTACTGCTGCCGGACCGGCCCCGACACGACCGATGCGATGAGGGCGTTGAAGGCCGGCCAGGACACGCCGAAGTTGAAGCCGAGCAGGACGAAGCCGACGACGAACATCGGGACCGTCGTCGCGAAGGCGAGGACGGTGCAGCCGACGAGCTGCGCGAACGTCCCGGCGAGCAGCATGCGGCGAGCGCCGATGCGATCGGTGAGTGAGCCGCCCGGACCGGTGACGAGGAGCGCGACGATCGCGATGAGGGCGAGCAGGCTGCCGGCGGTGCCGAGACCGATGCCGCGCACCTCGTGGATGTAGATGACGGTGAACGGGAGCGTCAGCCCGCGCCCGAGCGTCTGGATGGCGACCGTCGACAGGAGCCATCGCCCGGGCGTGGGCAGGTCGGCCCAGAACTGTCTCAGGCTCACCTTGGGGCGGTCGGTCGTGGCGGTCACCGCAGAACTCTCGCAGGGCGGACCGACAGCTCCCAACCGAGTTTCGGTTCGAGGCTCGCAGCAGGCGGGCTGAAAGGCGTGCGCGTGGCGTGCGTGCAGGCAGATACCCTGTCCTCGTACGCCCGGAGGTGCGACACCCGCACTCCGGACCACCCGCAGCAATCACAGAGGTGCCCCGTGCCGACTGGCAAGGTGAAGTTCTACGACTCCGAGAAGGGTTTCGGATTCGTCTCCACTGACGACCCCGCCGAGGGCGGCGACGTCTTCGTTCCCTCGAGCGCGCTCCCCGCCGGAGTGACCAGCCTCAAGAACGGTGCCCGCATCGAGTTCGGCATCGTCGAGGGGCGTCGCGGAGCGCAGGCGCTGTCGGTCCGTCTCCTCGAGCCGGCCGCGAGCGTCACCGCGAACCGCAAGGCGCGCGACCGCAAGCCGGCCGACGAGATGGTCGTCATCGTCGAGGATCTCATCACCCTCCTCGACTCCGTCCAGAACTCGCTGCGCCGCGGCCACTACCCGGACAAGGGTCACGGCAGCAAGGTCGCCCAGGTGCTGCGCGCGGTCGCCGACGACCTCGACGTCTGATGCCCACGGTCAAGCCCGACGCGACGCTCAAGGGCGCGGTCGACGTCGCCCGTGAGGCGGCAGAGTCCATCGCCGAGCGCGGGACCGTCGGTGACCACCTCGGCATGGAGATTGTCGAGGACCGCGTCGCGACGCACTACTTCGCGTGCACGGCGACGGCCTACCCCGGCTGGCGTTGGGCCATCACCGTCGCGCGCGTGCCGCGCTCGCGGACTGTCACCGTGTCGGAGACCAACCTCGTCCCGGGTGACGGTGCGCTGTTGTCGCCGCAGTGGCTTCCGTATGCCGACCGGCTGGCTCCCGGGGACATCGGCCCCGGTGACGTCACCCCCAAGGTCGACGACGACCCGCTGCTCGAGGCCGGCTTCGAGGCCACCGGCGTCGATGGTGACGAGGACGCAGCCGTCGCCTGGGAGCTCGGACTGGGCCGCCCCCGCGTGCTGTCCGCCGAGGGTCGCGACGTCGCCGCCCAGCGGTGGTACGACGGTGACCACGGCCCCAACGCTCCCGTCGCCCAAAAGGCTCCTGCGCCGTGTTCGACGTGTGGCTTCTTCATCCCGATGGCGGGTGCACTTCGACCTTTTTTCGGCGTGTGCGCCAACGCGTGGTCACCCTCCGACGGCGCCGTCGTCAGTCTTGACCACGGGTGTGGCGCCCACTCCGAAGTGGACATCGACGCCCCCGAGCCCGAGGTCATCGCACCTCCCGTGCTCGACGACAACGAGCTCGAGCGGGTCTGAGGGCCGGCATGAGCGGCACCGAGGGGTCGAGCGAGAGGTGGGCGGACGGCATACCGGATCCGTCCGACTCCGGTGCGCCCTCGTCCGGTGACCTCGAGGCCCTCGAGGCCATGCACGTCCCGACCCAGCGGATCATCACGATCGGTCTGGCGCTGTGGGCGGCGGCGCTCGTCGTCACGCTCGTCGTGCCGGCACTGCATTCCGGGTCGCGCGACTGGTGGCCGTGGGCCTGTGTCGCGGGCCTGGGTTTGGGCAGCGTGGGTCTGCTCTATGTGCGCCGCGGTCGCGGCAACGCCAGCGACGCCCACTGAGCTATCCACTTATTGCCCGTTTGGGACATGCGGTGGGTGGCCTGCGGCCGGTGCGCACGTCCCAAACGGGCAATAAGTGGATGCTTTTAGACGCCGAGGACGTCCTTGATCGGGTCGATGGCGAAGTAGAGGACGAAGAGTCCCGCGACGAGCCACATGAGCGGGTGGATCGCCGACGCCTTGCCGCGCACGACCTTGATGAGGACGTAGGCGACGAAGCCGGCACCGATGCCTGCCGTGATGGAGTAGGTGAACGGCATGAGGACGATCGTGAGGAACGCCGGGATGGCGATCTCGACGTCGTCCCACTCGATCTCCTTGACCTGCTGCATCATCAGGAAGCCGACGAGGATGAGTGCGGGGACCGCGGCCTCGGACGGCACGACCTTGATGAGCGGGGCGAAGACCATCGAGGCGAGGAAGAGCAGGCCCGTGATGACCGAGGCGAGGCCGGTGCGCGCACCCTCACCCACACCCGAGGCGGACTCGATGTAGCTCGTGTTCGACGAGACACCTGCGGCGCCACCGGCGGCTGCGGCGAGCGAGTCGACGACGAGGATCCGGTCGGTGTTGGGCGGCAGACCGTCCTCATCGAGGAGGTCGGCCTCGTGACCGATGGCGGTCATCGTGCCCATGGTGTCGAAGAAGTCGGCGAGCATGAGCGTGAAGATGAGCAGCACCGCCGAGACGATGCCGACGGACTGGAACGAGCCGAGCAGCGAGAACTGGCCGACGGTGGCGAAGTCCGGGGTGTCGATGACCTGGTCGGGCAGCTCGGGAACGATGAGGCCCCAGCCGGTCGGGTTGACCTTGTCGCCGGCGACCATCGGGCCGATCTTGGCTATGGCCTCGATGACGATCGCGAGGACGGTCGTCGCGATGATGGCGATGAGGATGGCGCCGCGGATCTTGCGGACCCACAGCACGATGATGAGGATGAGGCCGGCGACGAAGACGAACGTCGGCCAGCCGCCGAGGAAGCCGTCGACACCGAGCTGCACCGGCACGGGACCGGCACCCGTGCGGCGCACGAACCCCGCGTCGACGAAGCCGATGAGCGCGATGAAGAGGCCGATGCCGACGGAGATCGCGACCTTGAGCTGCTTTGGCACCGCGTGGAAGACGGCCTGACGGAACCCGGTGAGCACGAGGACGAGGATGATGATGCCCTCGAGGACGACGAGTCCCATCGCGTCGGCCCATGTCATCTGTGACGCGACGGCGAACGCGACGAACGCGTTGAGTCCGAGGCCCGTGGCGAGGGCGAGCGGGAAGTTCGCGACGACGCCCATGAGGATCGTGAGCAGACCGGCGACGAGGGCAGTGCCCGCGGCGATGGCCGGCAGGTTCGATCCGTCGCCCGGGCCGCCGCCGAGGAAGGCGCCGTTGGCGTCCTTGGCGAATCCGAGGATGAGCGGGTTGAGCACGACGATGTAGGCCATCGTGAAGAAGGTGACGAGACCGCCTCGCACCTCCCGGCCGATCGTCGAGCCACGCTCGGTGATCCTGAAGTAGCGGTCGATTGCGGAGGACCCGGTCTGGCGCGGGTCGGCTGTCTTGGCAGGTGAGGCAGTCGGCATGGGCGGAACGATATCGACCAAGGAGAGCGGACGGCATACAAAGGTCTGCCTGTTGACACGGATCACGTGGCGGAGGCCGCACCCGCCTTGGGGGAAATACTTAGCCGACGTAATGAGTTAGGCTAAGTATCATGAGTGAACAGACGCCTTCGTATGCCGCACTGCGGCCTTCCGCGGTGTCCTCACTTGCCGGTGAACTCCGGTTGGCCTGCATGCGCATCTCGCGCAGGGTCCGCTACGAGAGCACGGATTCCATTGCGCCACACCAGTTTTCGGTCATGTGCCGACTCGAGGAGTCGCCACGCACTCCCGGCGAACTCGCCGAGATCGAGCGCGTCAGCGCCCCGAGCATGACCCGCACCGTCGCCGGCCTCGCCGAGCGCGGCTGGGTCGAGCGCGCCCAGGACCCCACCGACAGGCGCCAGGTCATCGTCACCCTCACCGACGAGGCCCGACAGGCCCTCAAGGACACCCGGCGCAAGCGTGACGCCTGGATGGCCGTGCGCGTCGGGCACCTCGACCCCGAGGAGCAGGCCGTCCTCCAGCGCGCCGCCGCGATCCTCACGAAGGTGGCCAACGAGTGAGCCCCACCTTCACGTCCTTCTCCGTGCGGAACTACCGCATCTACTACGCCGGTTCCTTCGTCTCCAACGTCGGCACCTGGATGGGCCGCGTCGCCCAGGACTGGCTCGTTCTCACCGAGCTCACCGACCACTCGAGCCAGGCGCTCGGCATCGTCACCGGCCTCCAGTTCCTGCCCTTCCTCGTGCTGGCGCCGTGGGCCGGAGCCATCGCCGACCGCTTCCCGAAGCGCCGGATCCTGCTCGTCACCCAGTCCCTCCTGCTGCTGACGAGCCTGGTCCTCGCCGGCCTCGTGCTCCTCGATGTCGCCACCCTGTGGCAGGTCTATGCCATCGCGCTGGTCCAGGGCGTCATCACCGCCATCGACAACCCGGCCCGCCAGTCGTTCGTCTCCGAGATGGTGCCGCGCGACAAGCTCGCCAACGCCGTCGCGCTCAACAGTGCCTCGTTCAACGCAGGCCGGCTCATCGGCCCCGGCGTCGCCGGACTCATGATCGCGGGCTACGGCACCGGATGGACCCTGCTCGTCAACGTCGGGACCTTCGTCTTCGTGATCGCAGCCCTGCTGCTGCTGCGCCCGGGGGATCTCATCCCCGCGCCACTCACCCGCGGCAAGGGGGCGATCCGGGACGGCGTCCGCTACGTCAAGAACCGGCCCGACATCCAGGTCGTCATGCTCCTCGTGTTCGTGCTCGGAACGTTCGGCATGAACTTCCAGGTCACGACGGCGCTCATGGCGACACAGGAGTTCGGCAAGGGCCCGACCGAGTACGGCATCCTCGGCTCGATCATGGCCATCGGCTCGCTGTCGGCGGCGCTGCTCAGCGCACGTCGGGCCAACCCCCGCCTGCGTACTCTCCTCGTCGCTCTGGCCGGCTTCACGCTGTCGACGGCGGCGGCGGCATTGGCTCCGACATACACGCTCTTCGCCGTCGCGCTCATCCCGACGGGGCTCTCGGCGCTCACCGCGCTGACGACGGCCAACGCGATGGTGCAGCTGCGCACCGACCCGCTCGTGCGCGGACGTGTCATGGCGCTGTACATGGCGATCTTCATGGGAGGCACCCCCATCGGTGCCCCGATCATCGGCTGGATCGGAGAGGTCTGGGGAGCCCGCTGGACCATCGCCATCGGACCCATCGCGGTCGGCATCACGCTCGTCGCTGTCATGACCTGGTTGGCCCGGAGGGAGAATGTCCGGGTGAGCTACGAGTCGCAGCGGTCGCCGCGCATCACCATCGAGACCGTGCCCGCGCGTGACGCCGTCACCGAACCGGCCCCCGAGGCTGCGCGATGACCCCCACCTTTCGTCGGCGGATGACCCTCGGCGTTCTCGCCATCGTGCTCGTCGTCGCGGTCGTGTATGCCGTTGTGAACTGAGCGGTGCCAGTCCTGCGGCTCCCGCCGGGGCTAAGTGCACTGTGCGGTGCGCGCTCAGTCGCTCCTTCGTCGCGAACGCACGCACCGCGCAGTGCACTTCGCCGCGAACGCACGAACCACCCCACAGTGCTGCGCCAACGCACGCACCCCGCAATCCACTGCGCCGCCCGGTCGCGCTCCTCTGCCCCAATGCACTGATTGCCAGTTTGGAAGAGTTGTGAGCGTCAGCGAACAACCCTTCCAACTGGCAATCAGTGCATTCAGTCGGGGGTGAGGGGTGGGAGGGGCTAGGGGAAGCGGCCGAGATCGGCCGGTCAAGGATCAGCCCATGCGCCCGGTCTCGAGGTAATCGAGAATCGGCACCGCCAGCGGAAAGATAAGGTCGTCCAGCATATAGTGCAGTTGCCACCAGAAGGCGGGCTCAGCCATCGCCGGCGGGTCGGCATCGGTCAACTGATCGCGCAGCGGGTCGGTGATCGCCGGCATGTGCTGTTTCAGATCGCCCGGATAGCCCTTGGCCGTGAACACCGCCGCCATGAACAGGCAGTAACAGCGGACAAAGGCATCCGGGTTGCTGTTCACGAAGACGCTTTCCTCGTCGAAGACTTCCTCCACCGGGTTCAGCAGCCGGATCGTGCCATCGGCGGCCTCGGCCAGAATGCCCTCGCCCGAGGTGCCAAAGGCCAGATAGCGGTCGCCCTGCCAGGTCACCTCGACACACTCATCGGGAAAGCGCGGAAAGTGGAAATTGGCCTTGGGGTAATCTTCCAGCACCGCCAGCCAGTTCGCCTTGACGGCGGCTATATCGTATTTACGCTTGGGCAAGCGGGACATGCTGGCACCGGCCAGCCCGTCCAGTTCCTTTTCGATACGGGCGAAGAATTCGGTCATTTCAACCCTTCGAGAATACTCTGCAGCACGCGGAAGAAGGCTCGCGGCACGACGAGGTTGGCGAACTCGTCGAAGGCGACGAAGACCTCGACCCCGCGGTCGTGAGCGCGGACGAGGGCCTCACGGAAGGCCAGGCCCGTGTCGTCGCCCTTACAGATGTACGACTCGAAGAAGATCCGGTGCTGGGCGGCGTCGATGTCGGCGAGCATGTCCTCGAAGCGCGACTCGCCGGAGGTGTAGATCCGCGGGTCGCCGCCCGGCACGGGGAGTCGTGCGACTCGGCCCGCGGGAGTCGGATCACGGGCCGGTCATTCTTGCGCTTGGAGTCGAAGACGAGCAGGCCGACGACGGTCGCCGCCTGGGCGGCCAGGGTCACGGCTGCAGCCCGGCGCGGGGTACGACGGGGCGAGAAGCGGCGTGACATGGACTCACCCTAGGGGAGGAGTTGGACCGAGCCGTAGGGGAGGACGATCGGCAGCTTGATGCCGAGGACGACGAGCTCGACGGTGACGGTCTTCTTGGTCGTGTCGACCTTGAGGATCTTGGCGGAGAGGCCGAGGTATTCACCGGCCGTGATCTTCACGGTGTCGCCCGGCGAGAACGGGTCGGGGTCGACCGCGACCGTCGTCGACGGAAGGGGAATGGCCGTGACCTTGGGCAGCGGCAGGGAGGGGAAGCGGCGAGCTGGACGACGGCTTGGGAGTCGTTGCCGGCTTCGGCGTCGTGCCCGTCGGAGTGGGCTTCGGCTGCGCCGGCGTGCCGGGTCCGGTGGTCGGCTTCGGGGCGGGTGTGGTCCCGGTGGTGGGGGCCGGCGTGGCCGAACCGCTGGGAGTGGCCGTCGGGGCAGGCGCGCCGGCCGGGGGCAGGTAGGGCGCCTGCTGGCCGTAGCCCGACGGGAGGGCGGTTGCCGGAACGACGCTGTGCCCGGCGCGGTAGGACGCCGCGATGCTCGTCACCGTGGCGACGTAGTCCATCGAGTGGTTGTAGCGGAGGACAGCCCGCGTCAGGTCCCCTGGCTGGGTGAGGTCACCGGAGCCGGAGCAGAGGTAGATGCCGGCCGCGGTGGCGGCGTCGGCGAGGTTCTGCGGGTCCTTCCTGCCGTCGCCGTTGCCGTCGGCGCCGACGGACTTCCACGTGCCGGGGATGAACTGCATGGGACCCACGGCGCGGTCGAACACGACGTCGCGGTCATAGCGGCCGCCGTCGGTGTCGAGGATGCGCGCCACACCGGAGCCGTTGAGCGGGATCCCGAAGATGCCCGGAACGGCAGTGCCGGCGGCGTCGAGGAGGTTGCGGCCCCAGCGGCCGTGGTCGCTCTCGACCTTGCCGATGCCGGCCAGCAGGGCCCAGTCGATGCGGCAGCCGGGGTCGGCGCTGGCGAGCAGTCGCTCGGCCGCCTGGTAGGCCGCCAGAGCCTGGGCGGGGATGCCGCTCGCGACGCTGGACAGGCCCCAGGTCTGGAGCTCGGTCGAGCCGGGCAGGGACTCCGGAGGGATCGAGGCGTTGGCTTCGGGGAGGGCGAGTTCGGGAAGGGCCGGGAGAGCGGGGAGAGTGGTCACGCCATCGGCCTGCTGGACCTCGACCGGGGGAACGACGATGCGCGGGCGAGCCTGCGCACTCGGCTCGGTGGCTGCCACGGCGGCCACCCCAGTCGTCGTGACGGCCAACGCAGCGATGGCCCCCGCCACGCGTCGTCCGGTGGTGGTCCGCAGTGCGGCCAGAGCCGCTCGATGTGTGCCAACACCCATGTCAGCTCTCCTTCCCCGGCGCCGTCCTTGGCGCACCCGCGCAAGGTTACCCGGGGAAACTCGACTCGGAAAACCCATCCGTGATGAGGAACACGCCGCGGCCCCGAGCAAGGGAAACGGGTCCCGAGCAAGAGAACAGTTCTCTTGCTCGGGACCCGTTTAGCGGGGAACCCGTAAAAGGTGAGGCGGGTGTGGCGAGCCGGGGTGTGGTGGGCTCCGCCGGACGTGCGTCAGAGAGCGGAGACGACGTGCTCGATCGAGGCGATCAGCTTGCTCACGTCCTCCGGCTCGACGGCCGGGAACGTCGCGACGCGGAGCTGGTTCCGACCCAACTTCCGGTAGGGCTCGACATCGACGACGCCGTGCGCACGCAGCGTCGCCGCGATGACCGAGGCGTCGATGGCGTCGTCGAAGTCGATCGTGGCCACGACCTGCGAGCGAGCCGCCGGGTCCGCGACATAGGGCGTGGCGTAGTCGACCGAGTCGGCCCAGGCGTAGAGGCGACCCGACGAGTCCGCCGTGCGAGCGGTGGCCCAGTCGAGGCCACCCTGCTCGTTGATCCAGCGGACCTGCGAGTCGAGCAGCGCGAGCGTGCCGACGGCGGGGGTGTTGTAGGTCTGGTCCTTGCGGCTGTTGTCGATCGCCGTGGGGAGGCTGAAGAAGTCCGGCACCCAGCGACCCGACGCGGCGATCTCGTCGACCCGAGCCAACGCGGCCGGCGAGAAGAGCGCGAGCCACAGGCCACCGTCGGCGGCGAAGCACTTCTGCGGGCCGAAGTAGTAGACGTCCGTCTGCGACACGTCGACGGGCAGACCGCCGGCACCCGAGGTCGCGTCGATGAGGACGAGTGCGTCGTCGGCCGCACCTGCCACGCGCTGCACGTCGGTCATGACACCGGTCGAGGTCTCGTTGTGCGCCCAGGCGTAGACGTCGATGCCGTCCTCGGCGACCGCGACGGGGCGCGTGCCCGGGTCGCTCTTGATGATCGAGGACTCGCCGAGGAACGGGGCGTTCGACGTGACGGCCCCGAACTTGCTCGAGAACTCACCGAACGCGAGGTGCTGCGCGCGCTCGCGCACCAGCCCGAACGCCGCGATGTCCCAGAACGCCGTCGCGCCACCGTTGCCGAGGATGACCTCGTAGCCCTCCGGCAGGGAGAACAGGTCCGCGAGGCCGGAGCGCACCGACTTCACGAGGTTCTTGACCGGGGCCTGTCGGTGGGAGGTGCCGAGGACGGTGGAGCCGAGTGAGGCGAGGAACTCGACCTGCTCGGGGCGGACCTTCGAGGGTCCGGAGCCGAAGCGTCCGTCGGTGGGGAGGAGGTCTGCGGGGATGGTGATGGCTGCGTCAGTCACCGGGCCATCCTCCCCCAGAAACAGACCCCTTCCGGTGTGAGTTCACCCACCGGGACGCCGTCCGGATGCCGGGCAGGCGACCACCGCCGAAAGGGAAGGCGGTCCCGCAACGCGAGCGCCCGGCATACCGAAACAGCTTCTTCGGTATGCCGGGCGCTCGGCGTGCGTGGTCGGGTTCAGCTCGCGCGGTAGCCCTTGACCGACTCGATGCCGCGGGGGCCCTCGCCGATGTAGCGGGAGCTCGGACGGATGAGGCGGCCCGTCTCCTTCTGCTCGAGGATGTGCGCGGCCCAGCCGGCGGTGCGGGCGGCCACGAAGAGCGGCGTCATCATCTCGCCGGGGACCTCGGCGAAGTCGAGGAGCACCGCAGCCCAGTAGTCGACGTTGGTCTCCATGCGGCGCTCGGGGTGGCGCTCGGCGAGGGCGGCGATCGCGGCCTTCTCGAGCTCCACCGCTACCTCGTAGCGCGGGGCGCCGAGTCGCTTGCAGGTGTCACGGAGGACCGCCGCGCGCGGGTCGTAGGCGCGGTAGACGCGGTGGCCGAAGCCCATGAGGCGCTCGCCGCGGTCGAGGACGCCCTGCACGTAGGCCGTGGCGTCGCCGGTGCGCTCGACGCCCTCGATCATGTGCTGGGCGCGGGACGGTGCGCCGCCGTGGAGCGGGCCGGACAGGGCGCCGATCGCACCGGAGATGCAGGCGGCGACGTCGGCGCCGGTCGAGGCGATGACGCGGGCGGTGAACGTCGAGGCGTTCATGCCGTGCTCGGCAGCGGAGATGAAGTAGGCGTCGATGGCCTCGACGTGCTTGGGGTCGGGCTCGCCGCGCCAGCGGATCATGAAGCGCTCGACGATCGTCTTGCCCTCGTCCACGCGGCTCTGCGGCACCATCGGGGACGTCTGGCCGTGCGCGGACTGACCGATGAACGACAGTGCCATCACGGATGCGCGGGCGAGGTTGTCGCGGGCCTCCGCGGAGTCGATGTCGAGCAGGGGCTTGAAGCCCCAGACCGGCGCGAGCTGTGCCAGCGACGACTGCACGTCGACGCGGATGTCGCCGGAGTGCACCGGCAGCGGGAACGGCTCGGCCGGAGGCAGGCCCGGGTCGAACTCGTTGTCGACGAGGAGGCCCCAGACCTGACCGAAGCTCACGCGTCCGACGAGGTCCTTGATGTCGACGCCGCGATAGCGGAGCGCGCCGCCTTCCTTGTCGGGTTCGGCGATGGTCGACTCGAAAGCGATGACTCCCTCGAGGCCGGGCCGGAAGTCAGGATCCGGTGCGGTGGTCGGGGCAGCGGTGGGCTGGGGGGTGTCGGACTGCGATGTCACAGGTTCCCTCGTCTCGGGTTCTTCCGGTGGTCGGGCAGCAACATTGTGCACGCCGATGCACCGCGGTGTGGATCAAGGTCGCGGATCGCCGGGCGACCCGTCTCGGGGACCAACCTACGTGTCAGGGTGGGCATCGTGGCCGGCCCCGACGAGTTCTCGCTCAAGAGCATCGCGTTGCCGGCCTTCGGCCCGACCGCGGTGTGGTCGGTCGGCGTCGGGGCGGTGGCACCGGTCGTGGCCCTCAGCGCCCGCGACCTCGGAGCGAGCGTGGCCCTCGCCGCGACGTTCGTCATCATCGAGGCGCTCTCGGCGTTCGCGTCATCGCTGCCCGCGGGCTCACTCGTCGCGCGCATCGGGGAGCGGCGCGCGCTGACGGGAGCGGCGATCGTCGATGCGTTGGGGGCACTTCTGGCCTTCCTCGCACCGAACCTCTGGGTGCTCGGTATCGCCATCGGTCTCATGGGGATGACGAGTTCGGTCTTCCTGCTCGCTCGACAGTCGTGGCTCACCGCGCGTGCACCTGTCCGGATCCGGGCGCGCGCGATGTCGACGATGGGTGGCGTGCAGCGCGTCGGCCTGTTCGTCGGTCCCCTTGTCGGCGCGCCGCTCATCGCGGCGTGGGGAACCCAGGCGGGGTATGCCGTCGCGGTCGTCGCGGGACTCCTCGCCTCCGTGTGGGCCTGGTTCGGAATGCCCGACGACGACGAGGCTGTCGGCGTCACGAGCGAAGGGGCCACGCCGGAGGCGTCGGCCGGGACGGAGCGGGTGACGCTCGGTGACATCCTGCGGGGGCACCGGCAGGTGTTGGCGACGATCGGTGTCGGGGTCCTCCTCGTCGGGGCGGCCCGACAGGGACGGTTCGTCATCGTGCCGCTCTGGGCCGAATCGGTCGGCATCAGTGACAGCCAGACAGCGCTCATCTTCGGGATCGCCGGTGCCGCGGAGGTCCTGCTCTTCTATCCGGCCGGAACGGTCATGGACCGGTTCGGTCGCGTGTGGATCGCAGTGCCGTTCCTGCTCGTCCTCGGGGCCGGGATGGTGCTGCTCCCGCTGTCGCACGGCTTCGCTGCGGTCGCGGCCGTCTCGACGGTCATGGGGATCGGCAACGGCATCGGTTCGGGCATCGTCCAGACCCTGGGGGCGGACCTGGCGCCTGTCGCAGGTCGGGCCCAGTTCCTGTCCGTGTGGCGGTTCATGTCCCTCATCGGGCAGAACGGTGCCCCGCTTCTCGTCAGCATCGTCACGGCTCTCGCGGGCCTCGGGCCGGCGTGCGTCGTGCTGGGACTCCTCGTGCTGGGAGGTGCGCCGATGCTGGGACGGTGGCTCCCGGCATACGATCCCCGCCGCGGAGCGGCACGAGCTGTCCGGGCGTGATGAGAGACTGGTCGCGTGACCGATCTCATCGACACCACGGAGATGTATCTCCGCACCGTCTTCGAACTCGAGGAAGAGGGCATCACGCCCCTGCGCGCGCGGATCGCCGAGCGGCTCGGCCACTCGGGCCCGACCGTCTCGCAGACCGTGGCCCGCATGGAGCGCGACGGGCTGCTGACTGTCGCGGGGGACCGCCACCTCGAGCTGTCCGAGGAGGGTCGCCGCCTTGCCACCCGGGTCATGCGCAAGCACCGGATCGCCGAGCGGCTCCTCGTCGATGTCATCGGCCTGGAGTGGGAGTTCGTCCACGACGAGGCGTGCCGGTGGGAGCACGTCATGTCCGACCGGGTCGAGCGCAAGATCCTCGCGCTGCTCGCCGACCACGCCGAATCGCCCTACGGCAACCCCATCCCCGGCCTGGACGAGTTCGGTGAGGCGCTCGGCGAGGACTTCCGCACGGGCCTGCAGACCCTGACCGAGGTGGCACAGGAGGACACGGTCACCGTGACGGTGCGGCGGATCGGGGAGCCCGCACAGATGGACCACGAGGCGCTCAGCCTCATCACCGCGGCCGGTCTGCTGCCGGGTCAGCTCGCGGTCGTCCGCCGCGACGGGGGCCGCATCATCGCGGTCCTGGCGGGGGCCGACGAAGCCACCGGTGTCTCGCTCCCGGAGGACATCGCCTCGCACGTCTTCGTCGCTCGGATTCCCGCGACTGCCTGACCCCACTGGGGCCCGAAATGTGGCACGCTTCTCTGCGCGCCTCGTTATCGGAATGTGACTTTGCGTGATGTCACCGTTACCGTGGAGTATCCCCTGATCCACCGAGAGGTTTCTTTCGTGCTTTCCCCTGACACCCGCGCCGGTCGTCGACGCGCTCAAAAGGCGACCCGACGTCCCGATCTCCGCGTCCTGTCCTCGATGTCCCGGCCCACCGTGGTCAAGGGTCTCGTTGGTCTGGGCCTCGCCACCAGCGTCGCCGCCGCCGTCGCCGTTCCGGTCGAAGCCGCGCCCGAGCAGATCGAGCTCGGCGGCCAGACGTCGGCCCTGATGCTGGCCGGTCGCGCCCAGGCGGCCGAGAACTCAACGTCGCGCAGCGCGACCCGCACCCCCGCCGCGGGGTCGGCGGCTGCCGAGGTGGCCGTGAGCGCCCCCGCCGCTGCTGTGAGCGGCAAGGTGGCCGCCGGCCCCACGGGCGTGTCCGCCGTGGCGAAGCCGAAGCCGAAGCCGAAGCCGACCCCGACCCCGACCCCCGAGGAGAAGACGAGCGAGTCCAGCGACTCGTCGTCGTCCTCCTCCAGCAGCTCCTCCACCCGGTCCACGAGCGTCCCGTCCGGCATCGGCTCGGGCGCCTACGTCGGCTGGTGCAGCGACAAGGGCCTGGGTCGCAACGCCTCGACCGTCTGCTCGGCCGTGCGCTCGAACTTCGGCATCTCCAACATCGGTGGCTACCGCGCCGGTGCCGGCGACCACGGCACCGGCCGCGCCGTCGACGTCATGGTGTCGGGCTCGACCGGTGACGCCGTCGCCCGGTGGGCCATCAACAACATGAGCCGCCTCAACATCACCTACGTGATCTGGAAGCAGCGGATCTGGCTCGCCGGCGCCTCGAGCTGGCGTTCCATGGAGGACCGTGGCTCCGCCACCGCGAACCACTACGACCACGTCCACATCTCCGTGGAGTGACCTCAGGTCTGCACGATGGAGGGCGGGAACCGACACGGTTCCCGCCCTCCATCTTTTTTCACACGTTTCTCTGACGTTCCTGCAGGTCAGGCTTGGTGCCGCGGAGCGCGGCGAAAATGCGCCGTGACCCAAACGTGACTTTGCCCGTTTCGTTGGGTACGGTTGCCGAGGTTCATCCTCCCCTGGGGTGAACTGTCGCGACGGATTGCCGAGTCCTGTCACCGTCGCCGACTGCAACGCAATCCGCTGGCAGGAGCGGGGGAACCACTTTTGGATCAACCAGCTGGTTGGTCCTTGGGGTTAAGTCAGTCCTCGACTGGCCGGGCAGCAACCTCCGCCCGAACCCGACAGCTCACCCCGCAGGCATCGAGAGGTTCACCGTGGCTCACTCCACTCATGGGCGTCACCGCGCCCCCGGGCGACACAACCCTGTCTCCGAACTGTCCGTCATCGCATCCCGTGCAGGTGTGACCGGCGCCAAGGCCTCCGCGGTGCTCGCAGCTTCGGGTGGCCTCGTGGCCGCCTTCGCGCTGCCGGCCTCTGCCGCACCTGACTCCGCCAAGGACGTCCAGGCCGCCGCCCCGGTGACCCCGGCTGCTGCTCCTGCAGCCCCGGCCATCAGCGCCCCGGCCGTCTCGGCTCCGGTCAAGGCCGAGGCCGTCGGCGTCAGCGGTGTCACCGCTGTCGCCAAGCCCAAGCCCAAGCCGAAGCCGAAGCCCAAGCCGGTCGTCCGTGAGGAGACCTCGGAGGGTCGCCGTGTTGCGGCGGCCGAGCGCACCTCGACGCGCACCGCGCCGAAGGCGAGCCGGTCCACGACCCGCACGTCGGTCAACACCAACGTCGCCCAGTCCTCGAGCCAGATCGTCAACATCGCTCGCGGCTTGCTCGGCATCGCCTACGTCTACGGCGGCAGTACCCCGGCCGGCTTCGACTGCTCGGGCTTCACCCAGTACGTCTACCGCAAGGCGGGCATCTCGATCCCGCGCACCGCGTCCGCGCAGCAGCGCGAGGGCACCCGCGTCAGCACCCCGAAGCCGGGCGACCTGGTGTTCTACGGCAGCCCCGCCTGGCACGTCGGCATCTACACCGGTGGCGACATGATGATCGACTCGCCGCGCCCCGGGAAATACAGCAGCGAGCGCAACATGTTCGGCACGCCCACGGAGTTCCGCCGCTACTGATCAGCCTCAGTCGCCCAGCGGTGACAACGCGGCACCCTGCGCAGCCGAACGCCCCCGAAAACCACAAGGTTTCGGGGGCGTTCGTTCGTGTGCAGGGTGCCCTCGGGCAGATTCGAACTGCCGACACCTTCTTTAGGAGGTAGAGTGCCACATCGGGCAGATATACGGTTTGAACTGCAGATATTTACATCTATCGATGCTCGCGATGGCCCGGCGTGCCACATACGTGCCACAAGGATGTGGCTGACGTGTCCTTCGCCGCTCCGGTCGGGCTCTCGCGCGGGGAGGGTTTGATCCCCTCCACGAGTAGGGGATGGCCTTCTCGCAGAGTCAACGACGAGGCGGCCTGATGCTCGTGGAGTCTCGAGACACCATCTGACCCGACAAGACGTCTTGAGTCGCGTACAGCCGTATCTGTCGGTGACCGTCGCCGGCGACAACCCCTTGAACCCATTCGGCTAGATCTCGCAACACTGCCAGCTGCTCGCGGGACACTGCCTCGTCCCGCGTATCGCGACCGACGCAGTAGGTCACAGCTTGCCGCTCTTGATCGAGCTGTTGCAGGAGTCGAGAGAATCGCTGATCGGTGTTGCCCAGGTGAGCCCAGAGCTGGTACGTGCCGCGAAGGCGACCATGGGGTCTTCGAGTCCGCGACCTCGGGAACAGCCGCCGCGTAGGACAGCAACTCGGCCTTGGCCAAATGCTCGGCAGCATGGAATGCGTTCTCGTGGAAGCCGCGCAACTGTCCGCGCTCCAGGCAGGCCTCAGCAACTGCGGCGAACTCCAGCCCGGCCTCGAAGTGGACCAGGCGGGCCGGATCCGGGCGGTCCCGTTCGCCCTTTCTGTAAGCGTCTACGCCAGTTTCGCTTTCGCTACCGACAAGACACACCTCGAGTCGCAAGCGCGCACTTCGCTTGCCATCCCAGCCCTGGGCGGGGACTGCCTTCCGATGGTGCGGCAGACCCCGAGAGAGAACATCGAGGTGCGTCACTCAGCCGCGAGCAGACCTCCTCCAACAGGACGACGATCCGTCAGGAGGTCCGTCGTCCAAGTCGTGTGAAGCGGTAGAACACTTCGAGTCCCTTCACATCCACCGTCCGGAACTGCCGTCTGACCTGCCAAAACGCGGGCACACTGTGCTTCGACGCAGCCACATGTGTCGGATACGTGTCGGATGGTTGCTCTCTGAAGCCAGATAACGAGCATGCTCATCGCCCCATGGACGATCCCGAGGCTGCTCGTGCGGACCGACGACGACCACAGGTCAGCTGCCCCGGTTTGCCCGGATCCAGTAGTCGGCAGTGACGGACGGCGGGCACCAGGGTTGAAGGGCCTCTGAACTGCGGAGACGCTGGGGTCAGAGGCCCCTCTCCTTTCTTGCAGCGGATATGCATCGTTCACGGTCATGTGCAGCGTCGATCGCCGACGTCGACCTCGAGCGAACACCAGAGGCCTGCACGGCTGGATCGCCGAGACTTCGCCTCAACCTCGGGGCGCGAGTTCCTCCAGCACGCGCTCGGCGCGACGGAGCGCCTCGTCTGCCTGGATCTCGGGTGTTCCTACCCGGTGCGAGAGGTTGAGGTCGAGGAGGACCTCTGTGGCGCCTTGACGGCCGAGCGCCTCGATGTCGGCAAGCAGCTGCTCCGCAGTCCCGTGGAAGGGCGCCCGCCGGGAGCCTGGGTCGTCGTCGAGGAGCTCGGGCACGACTCGGACGAGCATCCGCAGGGCGTCTGGGTCGCGATCGGCGTCCACCGCGCCGGCGCGGACGGTGTCGACGCACGATCGCAGCGTGCCGTGGTCGTGGGCGCTGCTGGCGATCCAGCCTTGGGCGAGTCGCCCGGCTCGACGCAGTGCCGCTTCCGCGGTGCCGCCCACGAGCACCGGCGGGTGTGGGCGCTGCACCGGCACGGGGCTCAGGAAGGAACGCGGGACGGTGTAGAACTCGCCGGCGAACTCCGCGGGCTGCTGGGTCCACAGGACCTGGAGGCAGCGGAGGTACTCCTCGAAGCGGGCCCCGCGCCGCTCCATGGGCACCCCCGCGGCCACGTGTTCCTCGGGGAGCCAACCCATCCCCACGCCCACGGTGAGCCGCCCCCCGGATACCACGTCGAGGGAGGCCATCGTCGAGGCCAGCAGGGCCGGCGCGGTGAAGGGGGCGCAGACGGTGGCCGTGCCGAGGCCGATCCGCTCGGTATGGCCGGCGGCGAGGGCGAGCGCCACCACTGGGTCGAGCACCCGGCGGTGCGACGGCCCGAGCCGGCCGTCCGCGGGCCAGAGGGTGCGCTGGTACGCCCATAGCGACGCATAGCCGAGCTCCTCGGCCCGACGGGCGACGCGCACGACGGTGTCCCGCCCGGCCCAGGCGCCCGACACCGGGAGGCCGAAGCCCAGCAGTGGGCGGTCGGTCGTCATCCGCCCACTGTGGCAGCCGCGGGGCTCGGGGGTTCTCAACGGAGCCACAACAGCGGCGGAGGGGCCGTGACCTTCCCCGGCCGCTGTGGTACGCATCACGAGTGAGCCAGACCGCCCGCGAGCAGGCCGCCGACACCAAGGCCCCGGTGGTCCTCGTGGTCGACGACGACGAGGCCATCCGCACGGTCGTGCGCTGGCAGCTCGACTACGCCGGCTTCCGGGTGGTCGAGGCCGACGACGGGCCTTCGGCCCTGCGCCGCATCCGCGACGACCACCCGGCGCTGGTGGTGCTCGACCTCTCGCTGCCGGGCCTCGGCGGCCTGGACGTGCTGCGTGCGGTGCGGGGTGGTCGGACCGGGCGCACCGACATCCCGGTCATCGTGCTGTCCGGCCGCAGCGGTGAGACCGACCGCATCGTCGGGCTGGACCTGGGCGCCGATGACTACCTCATCAAGCCGTTCTCGCCCGGTGAGCTCGCTGCGCGCATCCGCTCGGTGCTGCGGCGCTCCGCCCCGGAGGCCGCGGGGGCGGCCCACGTGATCGGCGACCTGTGCGTCGACACTGCATCCCGGCGTGTGCTGCGCGGCGGGGAGGAGGTCGAGCTCACCCCGAAGGAGTTCGACCTCGTGGCGTTCCTTGCCGCGCACCCACGCCAGGTTTTCACCCGCGGCCAGCTGCTCGAGAAGGTGTGGAACTCCTCGTCGGAGTGGCTCGGGGAGGCGACCGTGACCGAGCACGTGCACCGGCTGCGGCTGAAGCTGGAGCAGGACCCGTCTCGACCGCGGGTGCTGCGCACTGTCCGGGGCATCGGCTACCAGCTCGTGGACGACGGATGAGCACCGCCGACCTCCCCGGGGTGGACGCGCCGGTGCTCGACCCGGACGACGCCCGGGACATGCTCGACCGGCAGACCGAGGTGCTCGAGCTGATCGCGGCCGCCGCCCCGCTGCACGACGTGCTCGCCGAGATCCTCAATTCGCTGGAGCGGCTGATCCCCGGAGCCCGCTGCTCGGTGCTGCTCCTCGACCGGGAGCGTCGCACGCTGCACCACGGCGCCGCTCCGAGCCTGCCGGTCCCCTACGTGGCCGCCATCGACGGGCTCGCCATCGGCGACCACGCCGGCTCCTGCGGCACCGCGGCTGCGCTCAACACCGCGGTGGTGACCGCCGACGTGCGCACCGACCCTCGGTGGGTCGAGTACCGGGCCCACGCGGAGTCGGCCGGCTTGCGGAGCTGCTGGTCCACCCCGATCCAGGGACGTGACGGGATGCCGGTGGGGACCTTCGCGGTGTACCACGACGCACCGCACCGGCCGTCGGGACGCGAGCAGTTGCTCGTCGACCGGTTCACCCATCTGGCCTCCGTGGCGATCGAGCACGCCGGCCTCGTTGGCGACCTCGTGGCCAGCGAGGAGCGCTTTCGCCGGTCGTTCGACGACAACTCGCTGGGCATGGCCCTCGTCGGTCTCGACCGCCGGATCGCCCGCTGCAACACCGCCCTGGCGTCGCTGGCGCGCGGGCGCGCCGGGCTGGTCGGCGGAGGGCTCGCCGACGTCGTGACTCCCCGCGAGGGGTCGCTCGACGCACGGCTGGACGAGCTCCACCGCGACGGCGCCGCGCCGGTGGTCTTCGAGGCGCTGCTGCGCCCCCAGGGCCACCGCGACGTCGAGGTCGAGGTGACGGTCTCGCTCCTCCACGACCGCGAGGGCGACCCCGCGCAGTACGTGGTGAACGTCTTCGACCTGACCGAGCGCCGAGCCGCCGAGCGGCACCGGCGCGCCCGGCTGGAGGCGGAGACGGCGCGCCGGACGGCCGAGGAGCACTCACGCGCCAAGTCGGACCTGCTGGCCGCCGTCGGGCACGAGGCGCGGACCCCGATCCAGGCCATCGTCGGCTTCGCCGAGCTGCTCGGCACCCTCGACCTCGACGAGGCCCGCCGCCAGGAGGCGCTGGACCGCATCAGCGCCGCGGCCGGCCACGTGATGGACCTCCTCGCCGACGTGCTCGACCTCAGCCGCATCGAGGCCGGCGCGCTCCCGCTCGCCGTCGAGCGGGTGGTCGTCGGCGAGGTGGTGGCTGAGGTCTTCGGCCTCCTGTCGACGAAGGCGGAGCAGCGGCGCGTCGAGCTCTCGCACGACGTCGCCGACGAGACCGTGCTCGCCGACCGTCGCCGGCTGCGGCAGGTGCTGCTCAACCTGGTCGGTAACTCCATCCGGCACGGCCGGCCGGGCGGCCACGTCACGGTGCGGTCGGGCCTGACGAGCGACCGCGGCTGGGTGGTGACGTACGTCGACGACGATGGGCCCGGCATCCCTCACGACTTCATCCCGCGGGCCTTCACCGCGTTCGCCCGCCCGAAGCGCCCTGCCGCACAGCGCGGTTCGCGCATCGACGGTGAACCCGGGGCAGACGAGGGCATCGGGCTCGGGCTCGGCCTGGCGCACGGGCTGGCGGAGGCGATGGGCGGCGAGCTGTCGGTGGGCCGATCCGGGCCCGATGGCACCTCGATGGTGCTGCGACTGCCCACCGGGAAAGCAGACGCCCGGTGACCACGGTGACCGCCGTCATGCCGGTGAAGCGGCTCGGGGCGGCCAAGTCGCGTCTGGAGCTCCCTGACGCCCGGCGGCGCGCCCTGGCCCTCGCGTTCGCCGTCGACACCGTCACCGCAGTGGCGGCCTCGCCCATGGTCGGCGACGTCGTCGTCATCACCTCCGACCCCGTCGTCGCATGGCACCTGCGTCGCCTCCCGGTGCGTCTGGTGCCCGACGACGGCGGTGGGCTGGATGCCGTGGTGCGCGACGGCACCCGCGTCGCGTCGTCGTGGCGACCGGGGTCGGGCGTGGCGGTGTTTCCCGCCGACCTGCCCTGCCTGCGCCCGGCCGACGTCACCGACGTGTTGACCCGGGCGGCCGTCGCGCCCGCGACCTTCGTGCCCGACCGCTCGGGCACCGGCACGACGGTGGTCGTGCACCAGCCGGGGTCGGTGCCCGCGACGGGCTACGGGCCGGGCTCGGCACGCCGGCA
>NZ_AVPK01000010.1 GCF_000768685.1 Knoellia subterranea KCTC 19937
ACTTGCCCTCCATGGCGGCCTCGGTGAGGACACGGGTCGTCTCCTGGAACGAGGCTGCGGACAGCCACGACTCGGTCGCGAGAGACGCCTTGGTGATACCCATGAGCTCGGGACGACCCGAGGCAGGGGTGCCACCCTCGGCGACGACGCGACGGTTCTCGTCCTCGAAACGGCCACGCTCGGCGAGCATGCCCGGCAGCAGGTCGGCGTCGCCGGCCTCGATGATCGTGATCCGGCGGAGCATCTGCCGGACGATGACCTCGATGTGCTTGTCGTGGATCGACACACCCTGCTGGCGGTACACGTGCTGCACCTCGTCGACGAGGTGCATCTGCACCTGGCGCGGGCCGAGGATGCGGAGCACCTGCTTCGGGTCGATGGAACCCTGCGTGAGCTGGGTGCCGACCTCGACGCTCTGACCGTCGGTGACGAGCAGACGCGCACGCTTGGTGACCGGGTAGGCGTGCTCCTCCGAGCCGTCGTCCGGCGTGAGCAGGATGCGACGAGCCTTGTCGGTCTCCTCGATCGTGACGCGGCCACTGGCCTCGGCGATCGGGGCGACACCCTTGGGGGTGCGCGCCTCGAAGAGCTCGACGACACGCGGCAGACCCTGCGTGATGTCGTCACCGGCCACACCACCGGTGTGGAAGGTACGCATCGTGAGCTGGGTGCCGGGCTCACCGATCGACTGGGCCGCGATGATGCCGACGGCCTCGCCGATGTCGACGAGCTTGCCGGTCGCGAGCGAACGGCCGTAGCACTTCGCACACGTTCCGACCTTGCTGTCGCAGGTGAGGACCGAGCGGACCTTGACGCTGTCGACGCCGGCGGCGAAGAGCGCACCGATGACGAGGTCACCCAGGTCGATACCGGCCTCGGCGAGGGTCTCGCCATCCTTCTCGACGTCCTCGGCGAGCGTGCGGGCGTAGACCGAGGTCTCGACGTCGTCGTGAACCGTGCGGTTGCCCGTGCGCTCGTCGGTGGCGGCGATCGGCATGGTCAGACCACGCTCGGTGCCACAGTCGTCCTCACGGATGATGACGTCCTGCGACACGTCCACGAGACGACGCGTGAGGTAACCCGAGTCGGCCGTACGGAGAGCGGTGTCGGCCAGACCCTTGCGCGAACCGTGCGTCGAGATGAAGAACTCGAGCACGGACAGACCCTCGCGGAAGTTCGCGCGGATCGGGCGCGGGATGATCTCGCCCTTCGGGTTGGACACGAGGCCTCGCATACCGGCGATCTGGCGCAGCTGCATCCAGTTACCGCGAGCACCCGAGGACACCATGCGGAAGATGGTGTTCGTCGCCGGGATGTTGGACTCCATCTCCTTGGCGACCTCGTTGGTGGCCTGGGTCCAGATCTCGATGAGCTCCTGACGGCGCTCGTCGTCGGTGATGAGACCGCGCTCGTACTGCACCTGGACCTTGGTCGCCTTGACCTCGTAGCCCTCGAGGATCTCGAGCTTGCGCGGAGGCGTGACGACGTCGGAGATGGCGACCGTGATGCCGGACCGGGTGGCCCAGTGGAAGCCGTACTCCTTGAGCGCGTCGAGCGAGGCCGCAACCTGCACCTTGCTGTAGCGCTCGGCGAGGTCGTTGACGATCGTCGAGAGACGCTTCTTGTCGACCTGGTCGTTGACGAACGGGTAGTCCACGGGCAGCGTCTCGTTGAAGAGCGCGCGACCCAGGGTCGTCTCCGGGAGCCACTCGGCGAGGAAGCCCTCGTCGTCGACCTCGACACCCTCGGGAAGCTCCGTGCCCGGCGTCGGGACGACGTGGGTGAGGCGGATCCTGACCGGCGTGCCCAGCTTGATCTCACCGGCGTCGAAGGCCATGCGGGCCTCGGCGACCGTGGAGAACACACGACCCTCACCGTCGGAACCCTCGACCTGCGAGGTCAGGTGGAACAGACCGATGATCATGTCCTGGGTCGGCATGGTGACGGGGCGACCGTCGGCCGGCTTGAGGATGTTGTTGCTCGACAGCATCAAAATGCGCGCCTCCGCTTGTGCTTCTGCGGAAAGCGGCACGTGGACAGCCATCTGGTCACCGTCGAAGTCCGCGTTGAAGGCGGTGCAGACGAGCGGGTGGATCTGGATGGCCTTGCCCTCGACGAGCTGCGGCTCGAAGGCCTGGATGCCGAGGCGGTGGAGCGTGGGTGCGCGGTTGAGCAGCACCGGGTGCTCCGTGATGACCTCTTCGAGGACGTCCCACACGACCGAGCGGTGACGCTCGACCATGCGCTTGGCCGACTTGATGTTCTGCGCGTGGTCGAGGTCGACGAGGCGCTTCATCACGAACGGCTTGAACAGCTCGAGCGCCATCTGCTTGGGCAGACCGCACTGGTGGAGCTTGAGCTGCGGGCCGACGACGATGACCGAACGGCCGGAGTAGTCGACGCGCTTGCCGAGGAGGTTCTGACGGAAGCGACCCTGCTTGCCCTTGAGCATGTCGGAGAGCGACTTCAGCGGACGGTTGCCGGGACCCGTGACCGGGCGACCACGACGGCCGTTGTCGAAGAGGCTGTCGACCGCCTCCTGCAGCATCCGCTTCTCGTTGTTGACGATGATCTCGGGGGCGCCGAGGTCAAGCAGTCGCTTGAGGCGGTTGTTGCGGTTGATGACGCGACGGTAGAGGTCGTTGAGGTCCGAGGTCGCGAACCGGCCACCGTCGAGCTGCACCATCGGGCGCAGGTCCGGCGGGATGACCGGGACGGCGTCGAGAACCATGCCGGACGGCTTGTTCGACGTCGTGAGGAACGCGGAGACGACCTTGAGGCGCTTGAGCGAGCGGGTCTTCTTCTGACCCTTGCCCGTGGCGATGATCTCGCGGAGGAGCTCGGCCTCGGCCTCGAGGTCGAAGGACTCCAGACGCTTCTGGATCGCGGCCGCACCCATGCCACCCTCGAAGTACAGACCGAAGCGGTCACGCATCTCGCGGTAGAGGATCTCGTCGCCCTCGAGGTCCTGGACCTTGAGGTTCTTGAACCGGTCCCACACCTGCGCCAGGCGCTCGACCTGAGCGTCGGCGCGCTTGCGGATCTGGTTCATCTCGCGCTCGGCGGAGTCGCGGACCTTGCGCTTCGCGTCGGACTTGGCACCCTCGGCCTCGAGGGCGGCGATGTCCTCCTCGAGCTTCTTGGCGCGGGTCTCGACGTCGGCGTCGCGACGGTTCTCGATCTCCTTCTTCTCGACCTCGATCTGGGCCTCGAGCGAGGGCAGGTCGGCGTGACGCTGCTCCTCGTCGACGCTCGTGATCATGTAGGCGGCGAAGTAGATGACCTTCTCGAGGTCCTTCGGCGCGAGGTCGAGCAGGTACCCGAGGCGCGACGGGACGCCCTTGAAGTACCAGATGTGGGTGACGGGGGCGGCGAGCTCGATGTGGCCCATCCGCTCACGACGCACGGCGGCGCGGGTCACCTCGACGCCGCAGCGCTCACAGATGATGCCCTTGAAGCGGACGCGCTTGTACTTGCCGCAGGCGCACTCCCAGTCCCGGGTCGGGCCGAAGATCTTCTCGCAGAAGAGTCCGTCCTTCTCGGGCTTGAGGGTGCGGTAGTTGATGGTCTCGGGCTTCTTCACCTCGCCGTGGCTCCACTCGCGGATGGAGTCGGCGGTGGCGAGGCCAATGCGCAGTTCGTCGAAGAAGTTGACGTCGAGCACGTGGTTCCTTCTCTCGTGTCTCTTGTTAAGCCAAAAAGTGCTGAATGTGGGTCAGAAAAACCTGGCGTATGCCGTCCGCGCGCCTTGGGTGCGCATCCGCGCCTCTGGCGCGGTCCGCGGAAGGTGCGCGGAGGGCATACGGATCAGACCTCTTCGACCGAACTGGGCTCGCGGCGCGACAGGTCGATGCCGAGCTCCTCCGCCGCACGGAAGACGTCTTCCTCGGCGTCGTGCATCTCGATCGCCTGACCATCGCTGGACAGGACCTCGACGTTGAGGCACAGGCTCTGCATCTCCTTGATGAGCACCTTGAAGGACTCGGGGATGCCGGGCTCGGGGATGTTGTCGCCCTTGACGATGGCCTCGTAGACCTTCACGCGGCCGTTGACGTCGTCCGACTTGATGGTGAGCAGCTCCTGCAGCGCGTAGGCCGCGCCGTAGGCCTCCAGCGCCCACACCTCCATCTCACCGAAGCGCTGGCCACCGAACTGGGCCTTACCGCCGAGCGGCTGCTGGGTGATCATCGAGTACGGGCCCGTGCTGCGCGCGTGGATCTTGTCGTCCACGAGGTGGTGCAGCTTGAGGATGTACATGTAGCCCACCGAGACCGGTTCCGGGTACGGCTCGCCGGAGCGGCCGTCGAAGAGCTGGGTCTTGCCGGAGCCATCGATGAGGCGGACGCCGTCACGGGTCTCGCGGGTGCTGTCGAGCAGACCCACGATCTCGTTCTCGCGCACACCGTCGAACACGGGCGAGGCCACGCGGGTGCCGGGCTCGGCCGACCGGGCGTCGTCCGGGATGAGCTCGGCCCAATCCGGGTTGCCGGCGATCTCCCAGCCGCGGCTCGCGGCCCAACCCAGGTGCAGCTCGAGGATCTGGCCGATGTTCATACGACCGGGGACACCGAGCGGGTTGAGCACCACGTCGACGGGCGTGCCGTCCTCGAGGAACGGCATGTCCTCGACCGGGAGGATCTTGGAGATGACGCCCTTGTTGCCGTGACGACCGGCGAGCTTGTCGCCGTCGGTGATCTTGCGCTTGTTGGCGACGTGGACGCGCACCAGCTGGTTGACGCCCGGGGGCAGCTCGTCGCCGGCGTCCTTGTCGAACACCTTGACGCCGATGACCGTGCCGGTCTCGCCGTGGGGCACCTTGAGCGAGGTGTCGCGCACCTCGCGCGCCTTCTCACCGAAGATCGCGCGGAGCAGGCGCTCCTCCGGGGTCAGCTCGGTCTCACCCTTGGGCGTGACCTTGCCGACGAGGAGGTCGCCGTCGCGGACCTCGGCACCGATGCGGATGATCCCGCGCTCGTCGAGGTCGGCGAGGACCTCTTCGGAGACGTTCGGGATGTCGCGGGTGATCTCCTCCGGGCCGAGCTTGGTGTCGCGGGCGTCGACCTCGTGCTCCTCGATGTGGATCGAGGAGAGGACGTCGTCCTGCACCAGACGCTGGCTGAGGATGATTGCGTCCTCGTAGTTGTGGCCCTCCCACGGCATGAACGCCACGAGGAGGTTGCGGCCGAGCGCCATCTCGCCACCGTCGGTCGCGGGACCGTCGGCGATGAGCGCACCCTGCTCGACGCGGTCACCCTCGGACACCACAACGCGCTGGTTGTAGCTGTTGCCCTGGTTGGAGCGGGTGAACTTGTCGATGCGGTAGGTGCGCGAGGTGCCGTCGTCGGCGGCGACCGTGACGAGGTCAGCAGACACCTCGGTCACGACACCGGCCTTCTCGGCCACGACGACGTCACCGGAGTCGACCGCGGCGCGGAACTCCATACCGGTGCCGACGAGCGGGGCCTCGGCCTTGACGAGCGGGACGGCCTGGCGCTGCATGTTGGAACCCATGAGCGCACGGTTGGCGTCGTCGTGCTCGAGGAAGGGGATGAGCGCGGTCGCGGCCGAGACCATCTGGCGCGCGGAGACGTCGATGTAGTCGACCTCCTCGGCCGGGATGTACTCGACCTCGCCACCCTTGACGCGCACGAGGACGCGCTCTCCGGCGAAACGCTCACCCGACGCGTCGAGCGCGGCGTTCGCCTGGGCGATGACGTGCTCGTCCTCCTCATCGGCCGAGAGGTAGTGCACCTCGTCGGTGATGCGACCCTTGACGACCTTGCGGTACGGGGTCTCGATGAAGCCGAACGCATTGATGCGGCCGTAGGACGCGAGCGAGCCGATCAGACCGATGTTGGGACCTTCAGGGGTCTCGATCGGGCACATGCGGCCGTAGTGCGACGGGTGGACGTCACGGACCTCCATGCCGGCGCGGTCACGGGACAGACCACCCGGGCCGAGCGCGGACAGGCGACGCTTGTGCGTCAGACCCGACAGCGGGTTGTTCTGGTCCATGAACTGCGACAGCTGCGAGGTGCCGAAGAACTCCTTGATCGACGCCACCACGGGGCGGATGTTGATCAGGGTCTGCGGGGTGATCGCCTCGACGTCCTGAGTCGTCATGCGCTCGCGCACGACGCGCTCCATCCGGGACAGACCCGTGCGGACCTGGTTCTGGATGAGCTCGCCGACGTTGCGCAGACGACGGTTGCCGAAGTGGTCGATGTCGTCGGTCTCGACGCGGATCGCGACGTCCTCGCCCTTGCGACGGCCCGGGAGGGTCTCGTCACCGTTGTGCAGGGCGACGATGTACTTGATCGTCGCGACGATGTCGTCGATGTTGAGGGTCGACTGCGTGAGCTCGCCCTCGATGCCGAGCTTCTTGTTGATCTTGTAGCGACCAACCTTGGCCAGGTCGTAGCGCTTGCCGTTGAAGTAGAGGTTGTCGAGCAGGTTCTGCGCGGCCTCACGCGTCGGCGGTTCGCCCGGACGGAGCTTGCGGTAGATGTCGAGCAGCGCGTCGTCCTGGCCCTCGGTGTTGTCCTTGTCGAGGGTGAGCTCGATGGACTCGTAGCCGGCGAACTCCTCGCGGATCTGGGCCTCGGTCATGCCGAGCGCCTTGAGGAGGACGGTGACGGACTGCTTGCGCTTGCGGTCGACGCGGACGCCGACCATGTCGCGCTTGTCGATCTCGAACTCGAGCCAGGCGCCGCGGCTCGGGATGATCTTGGCGGTGTAGATGTCCTTGTCGGACGTCTTGTCAGGCGTGCGCTCGAAGTAGACGCCCGGGCTGCGGACGAGCTGCGAGACGACGACGCGCTCGGTGCCGTTGATGATGAAGGTGCCGCGCTCGGTCATGAGCGGGAAGTCGCCCATGAAGACCGTCTGGCTCTTGATCTCACCGGTGGTGTTGTTCATGAACTCCGCGGTGACGAACAGGGGCGCGGAGTAGGTCTGGTCGCGCTCCTTGCAGTCCTCGATGGAGTACTTGACCTCTTCGAATCGGTGGTCGCGGAACGAGAGCGACATGGAGCCGCTGAAGTCCTCGATCGGGGAGATCTCCTCGAAGATGTCCTCGAGGCCCGAACGCTCGGGGACGTCGTCGCGGCCGGCTTCGAGGGCCTGGGCGACGCGCTCCTGCCAGCGCTCGTTGCCGAGGAGCCAGTCGAAGCTCTCGGTCTGCAGGGCGAGGAGGTCAGGGACCTCCATGGGCTCACGGATCTTGCCGAACGAGAGACGGCCCGAAGCCGTCAATGCGGTGGTCACGGTCTTGGACGCGGTGCGCGAGGCAGCCAAGGATGGTCCTTCCACTGGCCATGTGTCTTTACGGTGGTCGCACGGCCCACGGCACCCGGATCCGAAGCCGTCGAAACACTGTGTTCGTGCAGTAGCCGGGACACGACTGGGGCACGACGGAGGTCGCTCGACGGGAGCGGGGAGAGGTCATGGGCAGGGCAAAGCAACAGTCTAGGCAAAAAGGGCGCAACTGTCCAACCCTGTCCAATCCGCACACGTGGTGGGACTCAGGTCCGGTCATCCGTCGCATGCGACAAGCACGCGGTGTGACCCGGAAAGGATGACTGCCCTGACGCCGAACGTCAAGCAGCCCACCGACTTCTTGCCCGTTTGGGCAGCGAGGAGGGCGCCGGATCCACGACCTGCAACCCCCTCACCGACTCATTGCCCTGTTGGGACATGCGAGCGCCAGCGAGCCTGTCCCAACAGGGCAATGAGTCGAAAGACGGAAACGGGCGGGACGGATCCGAAGATCCATCCCGCCCGTTCGCGGAGTCGAGTCAGCCTCTAGGAGGCTTCGCTCACTTGACCTCGACGGTCGCGCCAGCGGCCTCGAGCTGCTCCTTGGCCTTGTCGGCCGCAGCCTTGTCGACCTTCTCGAGGACGGGCTTCGGAGCACCGTCAACGAGGTCCTTGGCCTCCTTGAGACCGAGGGAGGTCAGGGCGCGGACCTCCTTGATGACGGCGATCTTCTTGTCACCGGCGGCGGCGAGGATGACGTCGAACTCGTCCTGCTCGTCGCCAGCGGCAGCGGCGTCGCCGCCACCGGCCGGGGCGCCGGCAGCCGCAACCGCGACGGGCGCGGCGGCGGTGACGCCGAAGGTGTCCTCGAACTGCTTGACGAACTCGGAGAGCTCGATGAGGGTCATCTCCTTGAAGGCCTCAAGGAGCTCGTCGGTGCTGAGCTTTGCCATGATGGCTGCCTTTCTACTTCGTGTATGCCGTGAGTGG
The DNA here is from genome assembly GCF_000768685.1 of Knoellia subterranea KCTC 19937. Classification (GTDB taxonomy): domain Bacteria; phylum Actinomycetota; class Actinomycetes; order Actinomycetales; family Dermatophilaceae; genus Knoellia; species Knoellia subterranea. Next base: position 8,248 of record NZ_AVPK01000010.1, read on the forward strand.
CGGTGTGGTGGTTCCTGGACTCAGCCGTGAGGCTGGGTCTCAGGCGTCGTCGCCACCCGTGGCGACGTCTTCGGTGGCCTCGGCCGGAGCGGCCTCGGCGGGGGTCTCCTCAGCGGCCTCGGCGGGAGCCGCGGCGACAGCCGGACCCTCGACCTCGACCTTGGCGCGCAGCGCGTCGACGACCCGAGCGGTCTGCGACAGCGGAGCGGCGAAGAGGTAGACGGCCTTGCTGAGCGAGGCGTTCATGGCGCCGGCCAGCTTGGCAAGGAGAACCTCGCGGGACTCGAGGTCCGCGAGCTTCGTGATCTCGGCGGCGCTGAGGGCCTTGCCCTCGAGCACGCCACCCTTGATCACGAGGAGGGGGTTTGCCTTGGCGAAGTCACGCAGACCCTTGGCAGCCTCGACCGGGTCACCCTCAACGAAGGCGATGGCCGACGGCCCCACGAGCTGGCCGTCGAAGGCCGTGACTCCGGCCTCCTTGGCGGCGAGCTCGGTCAGCGTGTTCTTGACCACGGCGTAGGTCGCGTTGCCACGAAGGGCGCCACGAAGCTCGGTGATCTGTGCCACCGAGAGCCCGCGGTACTCCGTGAGAACAGCGGCATTGGAGCTGCGGAACTTCTCCGCGAGCTCGGCGATCGCCGCGGACTTGTCTGCACGAGACATTCGGGCCTCCTTCCGTCGGTACGACCTCCGGCGAAGAGTCCCGAGAAACAGATCGAGCCCCGGCGCAGGGCGCGGGGCTCACAGTGACGACACACGGCATACGCCGTCTGTCGCGCTGAATCTCGTCCTGCGCTGGTTGCCCGCTCTCGCGAAACCTTCGGACTGGTGCGGGTGCACCGGCCAACCGGCGGTCTTTGGTCGTCGACAACCTTACGGGGCGGACGGCATACGACCAAATCCGCCCCGTGATCGTCTTCGTGCCCCGCTCGGACAACTCGGTGGAGCTCGCCGTCTGTGCGGGGCATGAAGACGATGCGTCAGCTCGCGGAGGGGTAGCTCATCGGGCCGACCTGGTCGGCCGGCGGCTCGGTGATGTTGACCTTCTTGCCCCAGTCGCCGTAGGTCACCTTGATCGACTGGCCACCGACGGCGGTGGAGATGGTCACGGGCCGGTCGTCCTTCGACAGGACGTAGGTCATCGTCAGCTGCTGCGCCGGCGCACTGGCCGACGGGCTGGGCGCCGCGGACGAACCGAGGGCCTTTGCGGAGTCGACGGTGAACTCGTAGGTCGAGTTGTCACCGTCCTTGCTCTTGAGCGTGGCCTGGGTTCCCTTGAGGTTGGCGGCCATCTTCGTCGGGTCGCTGATGCCGCCCTCGGCGATGCCCTTGAACATCTGGCTCACGGGGTCGTCGGCGTTCGGGTCGATCTTGACCCACGGCTTGCTCTGACCCGGCAGACCCTTGAGGTAGACGAAGTCGCCGACGGCGATGATCTCCATCTCCGACCCCTCGACGGGGACCTTCGTGTGCTGCTGGAGCTTGCCGTCGACGTACGTGAAGTCGCCTGTGGCTTTCTGGTCGCCGGTCTGCATCGACATCGTCCCGCTGCCGGCCTTCTGCATCGCAGCGACCATGCGCCCGGCGAGGTCACCGGCGTCGACCGTGTCGCCCTGGGACTGGCTCGAACCCGTGCCCGTGTCGTTCGCGGAGTCGTCGCCCGAGCCGCAGGCGCCGAGCGCGAGCAGGCCGGAGAGAGCAAGGGTGGCACCAGCGGTGCGGTGCATGGTGAGTCTCATGGAGGTCCTCCCGTTGGGTTCTTCGAGCGTAACGACGCGGGCCGGGACGCCACGAATCGACGTGTGTCCGAGGCGGCTCAGTAGGCCTTGAGCGTCGAGATGAGCCACCGGTCGCCGACGCGCTGCATCGTCGCGATGACGCGGTTCTGGTCGATGGACGGTTCCTTCTGGGCATCGCTCGTGCGGGCCTGGTTGACGAACGCCTGCACCGTCACGGTGTCGTCGGTCTGCGACATGACACCGACCTCGTAGGCGCGGGCCTTGACGACCGTCTTGTCCTTCTGTGCCATGGGCACGATCGTCTTGGTCATCGTCTGGCCGAACTCGCTCTTGAACGTGCCGGTGAGGAGCGCCTGGTTCGCCGGGATCTGCTGCGTCATCGTCGAGTGGTTGTAGCTGAGGATCTGCTCGAGCGTCGAGCGAGCCGTTGCCGCAGCCGCGCTCGCGTCCCGGCTGCGCGCCTCGGGATCCGCACGGGTGACGAGGAGAACGGCGGCGAGCAGCGCCAGCGCGATGGCGAACGCAACAGCCGGAAGGACCGGGAACCGACGCGTGACGGCACCGGCGGAGGAGTCCTCGTCATCGACGACCTCGGGTGACTCGTCCTCGTCGGAGGTCTCCGGTGAGATGTCCTCGGCGGCGAGGGTCTCCCCTGCCGAGTCGTCGCTCGAGTCCTCATGCGAGGCCTCGACCGAGTCGTCGACCAAGTCCTCGGTCACGAGCTCCTCGGACGTGTCCGCGTCCGAGGTCGGGTTTGCGACGACCTCGTCGGGACGCTGCGGTCGCCGACGCTGCCCGGCCACGCGGGGGCGACGGTTAGCCGACGAACTCAAGGCGCTCCACCTTCCACTGCTCGCCCACCCGGCGCAGGCCGAGCTTGGTGCGATAGGTCTTCTTCTCGCCCTGCGGCACGACCGTGTTGCTCGTCGGCGCGATGATGCCGACGATGACGGTCGCGGAGTCACGGTCGCCGCTGACGAGTGCGGCTTCGGAACGCTCGACCGTGCTCACCGACTTGTTGTCGACGATGACCTTCTTGAGGTCGTCGAGCTGCGACGTGTAGCTCGCGAGGAACTCCCCCGTTGCGCCCGACTTGACCCGCGCGGTGTCCTGGTCGACCTTGCGGTAGTCGATCGTCGCGAAGTTGACGGCGAGCTGACGTCCGGCTGCGAGGGCTTCCTGCTGGGCGCTCTCCGTCTGGCGTGCGTCCCACCAGTCGCGGCCGCGCGTCGCGGCGAGCGCCACCGTCGCCACGAGGGTGAGGGCGGTGAGGGCCCACAGGACGCGGGCCGGGGTGAACCGGCTCATCGCGCGGCCTCCTGCATGATCCATGACCACGAGTCTGCCCCTGCTGCTCCGCCGGTCGGCGCGAGGGGTGCCGACAGCTGGGGGGATCCCGAGCCGAACGCGTCGTTGCCCAGGGGCAGCAGCTGACCGCCCATCGCGAGGGGGTGCGACGAGGCGACGCCGCTGCGCGGCCTGGGGGCGTTCTGGGCACCGCGGACGTTCGACGCGGAGCCACGCGGCAACGTGCAGCCGGCCTTCGTGTTGAGCGGCGGCAGGTTCTGCGTCTGGTTCGGGTCGATCTTCTTCGTCCCCTCGTAGCCCTTCGTGCAGGCGGTGGGCTGCAGTGCCGTCTGCAGGCCGAAGTGTGCCGTGCCATCCCCGGGCACCACGGTGTAGCCGCCGATGACGGCCTCCGGGTAGGTGACGAACATCTGCTCGACACCGTCGATGCGCGAGGTCGTCACCTGGCCGATGGTGATGAGGTTGGCGATGAGGACGCCGAGGTCGGCCTCGTTGTCCTTGACGAGCGTCTCGAGTTCCTTCGATGCCACGACTCCGCGGTCGAGGATGAGTCGCAGGTCGGCGTCGGACTTCTGCAGGGTCTCCGACAGGGCGGCGAAGTCGGCAGCGAAGTTCTTGATCTCCGGCGCCGTCTCGCGCTGCGTGTCGAGGACAGTCTTGCTCTGCTGGAGGAGGCGCACCGTCTCCGGCAGGGCGTCGATGGCGGCCTGGGTCAGGAGGTTTCCGTTGTCGATGAGTCGCCCGAGATCAGGGCCAGCGCCCTCGAAGCCGGTGCCGAGCTCGTCGATCACGGTGCGCAGGTCGTCATGGTCGACCGACTTCACGGTCTTGTCGACGTCGAGCAGAAGCTGGTCGACGCGAATCGGGTATGCCGTGTCCTTGCGCGGGATGACGTCTCCCGTCTCGAGGTTCGCACCTCCGAACGATCGTGGCTGGAGATCGAGGTACTGCTCGCCGACGGCCGAGCGGTTCTCGACGACGGCGAGGGTGTCCTTGGGGACCTCCGCGCCGCGGTCGAGCTGGGCCTCGACGAGGACGCCGTCCTTCTCGAGTTCCAGACCGGTGACGCGCCCGACCTTGACCCCGCGGTAGGTCACCTCGGAGCCGACGAAGATGCCACCGGACTGGGCGAAGCTCGCCGAGAACTTCGCACCGCCGCCGAGGAGTCGCTGGGTGAGGCCGATGTAGTTCGCCGACAGGATGGAGACACCCACGATGGTGATGAGGAGGAAGGCCGCGAGCTGGGCCTTGGTGAAGGTGCGGATCATGCGGCACCGCCTCCGTAGAGCGTCGTCCACGACTCGTCCTCGCCTGATCCGTCGAGGCAGATCGGCGGGCAGAGCGGGTTGCCGGAGGTGCTGGTCGGCTTCGGGGTGTTGCCCGTGGGCAGCGGAATCGGGAGCGACGGCGTCGGCACCGGCACCTTCGGGAGGGTCGGGAGGGTCGGCAGGGTCACCTTGGGCAGCGGCGTCCCGGGAAGTCCGTTCTCCAGGAGCTTGAGCTCGCGCAGGTCGAGGTCGGCCGTGATGCCGAGGTTCACGTAGTCGCCCTTGATCGCCTCGAGCACCTTGTCCGGGAACGGGTAGGTGAGGAGGAGCTCGAGCGACTGCGGCAATGCATCCCCGGCCTTGTTGAGCTGGGTGAGCACGGGAGCGAGCGCCTTGAGGTTGGCGAGCGTGTCCTCCTTCGAGCCCTTGATGACCTTGGTGCCGACATCGCCGAGGCGGCTCAGTGCCTGCAGCATCTGGGTGAGCTGGATGCGCTGATCCGCGAGGATCTTCAGGCCCTTCGGCATCTCCTCGAGGGTCTTGCCGATGAGGTCCTTCTGCTCCGCCAGACGGGCCGACAGTTTGTCGACCATGTCGATGGCGCGCACGATCTCGGCCTTCTGGTCCTCGAGGCCGCCGATGAAGGTGTTGAGCTCGCCGATGAGGTGCTTGATCTCGTCGGTGTTGCCGCGCAGCGCATTGTTGAGCTCGCGCTCGATGACGCCGAGCTGGCCGATGCCACCGCCGTTGAGGAGGAGGGACATCGCCGACAGGACTTCCTCGACCTCCGGATTGCGGTTGGTCCGTTCGATCGGGATGAGGTCACCGTTGGACAGCGTGCCGGTGCCCTTGCCGTCGGCAGGCCCGGCCAGCGAGATGTACTTCTCGCCGAGCAGGGACGTCTGCTTGAGCTCGGCGGTCGCGTTGTCGGGCAACTTGCTCGACTCCGGAATCGTCAGCGTCACGCGCGCAGTCCAGCCGTTGAGCTCGATCTTCTCGACCTGGCCCACGGCCACCTCGTTGATCTTCACGGCCGACTTGGGCACGAGGTCGAGGACGTCGGCGAAGTCGACCTTGACGGTCATCGACGGGCCGTCGCCCTTGGCGCCTCCGGGGAGGGGCAGGTCGAACGCGCCCTGGCACGAGCTGAGAAGGAGCGCCGTGACGACGGCGAGGACGATCGCGCGAGGTGCGCGGACGGCATACGTCATGGCTTCTCCTTCGGGAGCAGGCCACCCAGGGTGGCGTCGGCGCCACGGATGGTGACGTCGACGGTCTCCTTCGCGGGCGCCTTCGGCGCGACGGCGGCGGCGACCTGCGGGACGGTGAAGGCTGACGGGAGGGCCGACAGGCCGGGCAGGTTGAGCAGTCCACCGATGATGGGGATGCCGCCCTTGGGGATGAGCCCCTGGAGGAGCGTGCAGAGGTTCGGGTTGGAGTTGCCCGTCCCCGTCGGCCCGGTGAGCAGCGAGCAGAGGAGAAGCGCCGGGTCGTCGAGGCCCTGGATGTTGGTGCGTGTGTCGAGGGTGCCCGAGGACGGGTTGTAGGCGAGCTGGAGGTTCGACAGTGCGACCGGAGCGTTGTCGAGCGTCTGGGCCAGTGCGTCGCGCTTCGCGGCCACCGCCGTCGTCAGCCCGGTGAGTTGCTCGACGTCCTTGGTGAGCACCGTCCGGTTGTCCTTGACAAAGCTCGAGATCTCGTTGAGCGCGACGGCGAGGTTCTTCAAGGCGTTCTGGAGGTCGTCGCGTTCCCCGTCGAGCTGGTCCGAGACCTTGGAGAGGTCGGTGTTGAGACGGCGCACCTGCTCGTCGTTCGTGGCGAGCATGCCGGTGAAGGTCTCGAGGTTCTTCACCGTCGAGAAGAGGTCGCCTCGCCCCTCGGCGAACGTCTGAACCGCCTGTGAGAGACCGCGATTCATGTCGTGAAGGTTCTGGCCGTTGCCCTTGAGGTTGCGGGCACTCGTGTCGAGGACCCGGGTGAGGGCGCCCTCCTTATTGGCGCCCTCGGGGCCGAGGGCCACCATGAGGTCGTCAAGGGTCTGCGAGATGCGGTCGAGCTCGACCGGGACAGCGGTGCGCTCGCGCGGGATCTTCGCACCGTCGTGCATCACCGGTCCGGACGTGTAGGCCGGGAGCAGCTGCACGTAGCGGTCGCTGACGAGCGAGGGCGCGACGACGGCCGCCTTGGCCTCCGCCGGGATCTTGACGTCCTCGTCGACCTCGAAGGTGACGCGGACGATCTCGCCGCGCGGCTCGACCGCCGTCACCTTGCCGACGTGCACGCCGAGAACACGCACATCGGAACCCGGGAAGAGACCGACCGCGCGCGCGAAGTCGCCGGTGACCGTCACCTTGTCGCCGCGGGGCCACCAGACGAAAGCGGCCGCGACGAGACCGACGACGACGAGGGCCGCGACGACCTTGCCCAGGATGGGCTTCGTACCGTGCTTCATCGACCCACCGTCCCGATGGGAACCGTGAGGTTCTGGATGTAGGTGTCGAACCAGGGGCCGGTGCCCAGCGCGCTGGCGAAGACCCGGGTGAACGGCACCATGGCGTCGATCGTCTTCGTGAGGTCCGCCTCGTGCTTGCGCAGCGTCTCGAGGACACCGTTGAGCTCGGTGAGGGCCGGCCCGAGCGAGGCCCGGTTGTCGCGGACGAGACCAGTGATCTGGACCGCCATCGCGCTCGTGTTGGTGAAGAGGGTGTGGATCGCGTCGCGCCGCTCGTAGAGCTCGGCGAGGAGGAGATCACCGTCGGTGATGATCTTCTCGATGACCTTGTTCTGGTCGGCGAGGGTGCCGGACACCGAGTTGCTCGCCTTGAGCAGCGCCTGAAGCTCCGTGTCCCGGCTGGCGATGGTGCGCGAGAGCCGCGTCAGACCGTCCAGGGCGAGACGGACGTTCTCAGGGGTGTCCGAGAACTCACTCGCCAGGGTGTCGAGTGATGCTGCGAGCTGCTTGGTGTCGATGCGCTCCGTGGTCTCGGTGAGGTCCGAGAAGGCGTCGATGATGTCGTAGCTCGACACGGTGCGAGACAACGGGATCGTCGAACCCTCGGGCAGCTGGCCACGGCCCTTGGGCTCGAGCGAGACGAACTTCTGGCCGAGAAGGGTCTTCATCCGGATCGAGGCACCGGACTCGGGACCGAACGAGACGTCCTCCGTGATGCGCAGGTCGACATCGACCCGGTTGCCGGCGAGGCGAACGTCGGTCACCTTGCCGACCCGGACGCCGGCGATGCGGACCTCGTCGCCCGAGCGCAGCCCGCCGGCCTCGCTGAACGAGGCGGTATAGGACTCGCCGCCTCCGATGAGTGGCAGCTTCGACGCGTTGAAGGCCGCGAGAAGCACGAGGCCGATCGCGACGAGGCCCGCGATGCCGATGGGCAACGGGTTGCGGGCGCGGAATGGCGTGCTCATCGGCACCTCGCTGAAGCAACGTTGTAGCCGAGACCACCCGGTGTCGGCCCGGTCGGCAGAAGCAGGTTCTTCACGTCGAACCGGCACAGGTAGAAGTTGAACCAGGAGCCGTAGGTCGTCGTGCGGGTGATGGTGTTGATCTTGTTCGGAGCACCGGTGATGAACTTCTCGTAGAGCTGCGTGTTGGCGGGCTCGTTGAGGTTCTTGCTGAGGGCGCCCAGCTGGGCGATGTCGGTCTTGAGGTCCGGGCGGCCGGCAGCGAGGAGTTGCGCGGTCTCGTCGGCGAGCGAGTTGATGTTGGTCAGCGACTCACCGATCGCCTTGCGGTCGGCGGCGAGGCCGGACACGAAGCGCTGCAGCTGGATGAGGAGTTCACCCAGTGCCGTGTCGTGCTGCTCGACGGTCGTGAGGACGGTCGTGAGGTTGGTGATGACGCGGCCGATGACCTTGTCACGGTCGGCGAGCGTCGACGTGAGCGAGGCGGTCTGACCGAGCAGGGTGTTGATGTTGCCGCCCTCGCCCTGGAGGACCGAGATGATCTGGGCCGAGAGCTCGTTGACGTCCTTGGGCGACAGTGCCGCGAAGAGCGGCTTGAAACCGTTGAACAGAACGGTCAGGTCCAGGGCGGGGTGCGTGCGCTCGAGCGGGATCGTGTCGCCGTCCTTGAGCGGGGTGGCCTCCCCCGGCCCCTGGGTGAGGGCGATGTAGCGCTCGCCCACGAGGTTGCGGTACTTGATCGTCGCGACCGTGCCCCGCGTGAGGGTGCTCGACGACAGGACGTCGAAGGTCACGTCGGCGTGTGTGCGGTCCTTCGAGACGGCGATGTCCTTGACCGTCCCCACGCGGACACCGGCGATCCGGACCTCGTGGCCCTTGGCCAGTCCGGTGACGTCGGTGAACACCGCCTTGAAGGCATTCCGGTCGCCGGGCTGGATGTTGGCGATCGTCGCGGCCAGCGTTCCCGTGGCGAGGATCGTCACGAGTGCGAACACGAGGAACTTGATCAGGCTGGGCGTGGTCTTCACTGGTTGACCACCGTCCCACGCATCATCGGACCGGCGAGAAGCGTTGCGAGAGAGGCGTCCTCGCCTTCCTTGACCCCCACAAGGGCGCCGACCAGCTGTTGCTCCTCGGCGGTGCCCGCAAGACCGGAGTCGACCGACGGAATCTGCGCACCCTCGTCCGAGAGGAACATCTGGGGCAGCCCCGAGAACGTCGCATACGTCGGGGCACCATCGGTGCCATCGTCGAACTTCGACCCCTTGCGCGGCTTCGCCTGACTTCCCGGCGGGTTGTCCGGGAGGCCCTTGCACTCCGGCGCCCGCTTGTCCCCCCAGGTCGGCTCCTCACCGGGGTGGTAGGCCTCGCGCTGCGGCGGCAGTTCGAGCGTGATGTGGAAGACGCCGTCACGGACGACGTCGCGCACGCGGGGCAGCCAGTTGACGAGACCCTGGGTGAAGCACGGATAGATCGGTGAGTGCTTGGCCAGCACCTGCAGCGTCGGCCGCTGGACGCGCCCCACCTGGATGATCCGGTTCTGGTTCGTCTCGAGGAAGCCGGCGGTCGTGTTGGCAAAGCCGGCGGTGCCAGCGAGGAAGCCGGAGAGCTCCTTCTGCTTCTCGACGATCGTCGCGTTGGTGGTGAGCAACGCCTTCGCCGCGCGAAGCAGGTCAGGTGCCGCGACGGCATACGTGCTGGCCAGGTCGGCAAGACCCGAGATGTCCGCCTGGATCGTCGGCATATGGGGGTTGAGCGCGGTGAAGTACTTGTCGACGAGGACGAGGTTCTGGCCGAGCTTCGTGCCGCGACCGTCGAGCGCCGTCGCGAGCGCGTTGAGCGTCGCCGAGAGCTTCGCCGGGTCGATCGAACGGAGCAGCGGCAACAGGTCGTCGAAGACCTCCTGGAGCTCGATCGCCACCGTCGTCCGGTCCTGCGGGATGACGTCACCAGCCCGGATGGCTCGGCCCGGCTGTCCCTCCGGCGGCACGAGGTCGACGTAGCGCTCACCGAAGAGGGTCTTGGGCAGGAGGCGGGCGCTCACCTTGGCCGGGATGAGGCTGACCATCTCGGGCTTGAGAGCGAGGTGCAGGGTCGCGCCGTTGAGGTCGGAGTCAATGCTGCGGACCTCACCGACGATGAGGCCGCGGATCTTGACGTCGGACGCCTCCTGGAGCTGGCTGCCGATGCGGTCGGTCTTGAGGGTCACCTCGACGACGTCGGTGAAGACCTTCTTGAACGACGCGATGGACAACGACAGGAGCAGGGCGACGATGACGATGAACGCCACACCATAGGTGCGGTGTCCCCATCGTCCGAGGGTCGTGGATCCGGCCATGGCTATCCCGCGATCCTCACCGTGGCGGTCGCGCCCCAGACCGCGAGCGAGAAGAAGAAGTCCACGAGGTTGACCGCGACGATCGAGGTCCGCACCGCCTTGCCGACAGCGACGCCCACACCGGCGGGACCGCCGCTCGCGGTGTAGCCGTAGTAGCAGTGGATCAGGATGATGATCACCGCGAAGACGAGCACCTTGAGGAACGAATAGAGAATGTCCATCGGCGGTAAGAACAGATGGAAGTAGTGGTCGTAGGTGCCCTTGGACTGCCCGAAGTAGTCAGTGACGATGAACCTCGTCGCGGCATACGACGAGAGCAGACCGATCACGTAGAGCGGGATGACCGCGACGAAGCCGGCGATCATGCGCGTCGTCACGAGGAAGGGCAGCGACGGGATGCCCATCACCTCGAGGGCATCAACCTCCTCCGAGATGCGCATGGCTCCGAGCTGCGCGGTGAAGCCACACCCGACCGTCGCCGCGAGCGCGAGCCCGGCGACGAGCGGAGCGATCTCGCGCGTGTTGAGGTAGGCCGCGAGGAAGCCGGCGAACGCGCCCGTGCCGAGCTGGTTGAGCGAGGAGTAGCCCTGGAGGCCGACCTGGCTTCCGGTGAAGAAGGCCATGAAGGTCAGCACACCGACGGTGCCACCGATGACGCTCAGGGCGCCGCTGCCGAGGGAGACCTCGGCAAGGAGCCGCATGATCTCCTTCTTGTAGCGCCGGAGGGTGCGCGGGCTCCACGCCAGCGAGCGCACGTAGAAGTACATCTGGTCGCTCAGGCTGTCGAGCAGTTTGCCCGGTCGGCCCGCGAGTTCCTTGACGGTGCTCATGTGTCGTCTCCCCTCAGACCTTCTGCGGGACGACTTGGAAGTAGATCGCCGAGACGACGAAGTTGATGACGAAGAGCAGCATGAAGGTGATGACGACCGCCTGGTTCACGGCATCACCGACCCCCTTGGGGCCACCGCCAGCCGTCAGTCCCTTGTAGGACGCCACGATCGCCGCGACCATGCCGAAGAGGACGGCCTTGATCTCCGAGGTCCACAGGTCGGCGAGTTGGGCCAGCGCCGTGAACGACGCGAGATAGGCACCCGGGGTCCCACCCTGGATGACGACGTTGAAGAAGTAGCCGCCCGCGACACCGACGACGGACACGAGGCCGTTGAGGAGGAGCGAGACGAGCATCGCGGCGAGGACACGCGGCACGACGAGGCGCTGGATCGGGCTGATGCCGAGCACCTCCATCGCGTCGATCTCCTCGCGGATCTTGCGCGACCCGAGGTCGGCGCAGATCGCCGAGCCACCGGCACCGGCGATGAGCAGCGCCGTGACGATCGGTGAGGCCTCACGCACCACCGCGAGGACCGACGCCGCACCGGTGAACGACTGGGCCCCGAGTTGCCGCGTCAGGGTGCCGAGCTGGAGGGCGATGACCGCGCCGAAGGGGATCGACACGAGCGCCGTGGGCACGATCGTCACCGAGGCGATGAACCAGCACTGCTGGATGAACTCCTTGGTCTGGAACGGCCGCTTCGGCAGCGCACGCAGGACGTCGAGGGCAAGGGCGAAGAGCGCCCCCGCCTGTTTGATCGGCGAGGTCAACAGATTCATGAGAGCGCGGCCCGCCCTGCCTCGACGTTCTGGGGGACACCCGGCACACCCGCGTTGCCCGACAGGAAGCTGCCGGGCGGCGGCACGATGCCGTTGGCGCGGCACCACTCCCCGGCCGGCTTCTCGGCCCGTCGCGGCGTCCCGTCGCTCGTGCCCAGCTGGAGCGGGATCGGCGGCAGGGGCGGGAGCTCCTTGCCGGACTCGGCCGCGAGCTCATCGGCGTCCTTCTCCTCCGACATGCCGATCGGGCCGACCGTCTGGGCGTTGAGGAACTGGCGCACGACCGGCTCCTCGGAGCTGAGCAGCATCTCGCGCGGCCCGAACATCGCGAGGTGCTTGTGATAGAGCAACCCGATGTTGTCGGGCACTGTGCGGGTCGAGTTGATGTCGTGCGTGACGATGAGGAAGGTCGCGTCGATCTGCGCGTTGAGGTCGATGAAGAGCTGGTTGATGTAGGACGTGCGCACCGGGTCCAGACCCGAGTCGGGCTCGTCGATGAGGAGGATCTCGGGGTCGAGCACGAGCGCGCGAGCCAGGCCGGCGCGCTTGCGCATTCCGCCGGAGATCTCGCCCGGCAGCTTGTCCTCGGCGCCGCTCAGACCGACGAGGTCCATCTTCTCGAGGACGATGTTGCGGATGTCGGACTCGGACTTGCGGGTGTGCTCGCGCAGCGGGAACGCCACGTTGTCATAGAGGTTCATCGACCCGAAGAGCGCGCCGTCCTGGAAGAGGACGCCGAAGAGTTTGCGGACCTCGTAGAGGTCACCCTCCTTGAGGGTGACAAGGTCCTGGCCCTCGATGATGATCTGCCCCTCGTCGGGCTTGAGCAGGCCCACGAGGGTCTTGAGGAAGACCGACTTGCCGGTGCCCGACGGGCCGAGCATGACCGAGATCTCGCCTGCGGGGAGGGTGAGGGTGACGTCGTTCCAGATCTTCTGGGAACCGAAGGACTTGGTCAGTCCGCGCACCTCGATCGAGACACCCATGCAGCACTCACTCTCCAGCCCGTTGCATGGCCGGGGGGTGCCGTCTCGCGTGACATCCCGAGGCGGCAGTGCAACAGGGCTTCGGCGAAGTTACCCCGGGGTTACTTCGGTTTCAAGTCCTCGAAGACAAAGAGCAGCCCACGTCACACTGCCCGAACATCGCACAAGAGCCCCACCCGAACGGGTGAGGCTCTTGTGGTTCACGCAGGTGACGGAACGGTCACCCACGTGGCTCACATCATGTCGGAGAAGGTCGCCACCTTGTCCGCCGGCGGAGCCGCCACGTCGACGTCCTCGCCCCAGCCGGAGTAGGTGATCGTCATGGTCGCCTCGGGGCTGCCGGTGATCTTGACGACCGTGGGCAGGTTGTCGGCCCCGATGGTCTGGCGGACGACCATCGGCGCGGGCGCGGTGGACGGCGTGGGCAGGCTGCCCGTGTCCATGCCCATGTCCTTGAGCTTCTCGGCGGCCAGCTTCTGCTGCTGCTCCGCCGTCACCGTCATCTCGTAGGTCGTCGTCCCATCCTTGACCTCCACGACCTTGGCCTTGAGGCCCTCGAGGTCGGCCAGCGCAGCGGTGGGGTCTGCCGACTCCGCCATCTGGGAGAGGGCGGGACCCATCATCTTGCTCATCGGGTCGTCGCCCTTGGGGTCGATCTTGATGAACGTCTTGCCGGCGGGCAGGTCGTCCATGCCGCCCATGTACATGACGCCGTCGACGAAGAGGATCGTCGCGGCCTCACCGTCGACCGTCGTCTCCATGCGCATCGCGGTCTTGTCGCCGTCGACCCGCATCTGACCGGACAGCTTGCCCGCGGCGCTGTCGCCGGTGAACCGGTAGGACTTCTTCTCCTTCATCGCGGTCGCGATGTCGCCGTAGAAGGCCGACAGGTCGACCTCGTCGCCGACCTTGCCCTGGGCTGCGCCGTCGGACTTCGCGGTGCTGCCGGTCGTGGACTTCGTGTCCGTCGTGCCGGCGTCGTTCGAGCCACACGCACCGAGGACGGCGGTGAGCGAGAGCGCGAGAGCAGCGGTGAGTGAACGGTTGAGCTTCATGAGTCCCCCTGTGGATCCGAATCGAGCCGCCGAGCGCGGCCCCACAATGCTACCGGTCACACAACGCAGCGGCCCGACGCTCCGTGGAACGTCGGGCCGCTGTGAGCGAGGGTGGACTCAGGCGTCGGCCTGGGCCTCATCGTCGGCAAGCAGGTTGCGGGTCTTGGTGAAGTCCAGCGGGATGCCAGGACCCATCGTCGTCGACATGGTCGCCTTGCTGATGTAGCGGCCCTTCGACGCCGACGGCTTCAGACGCAGGACCTCCTCCAGCGCGGCGGCGTAGTTCTCGACGAGCTGCTTCTCGTCGAAGGACGCCTTGCCGATGATGAAGTGGAGGTTCGCGTGCTTGTCGGCACGGAACTCGATCTTGCCGCCCTTGATGTCGGAGACGGCCTTGGCCGTGTCCATCGTGACGGTGCCGGTCTTCGGGTTCGGCATGAGACCACGCGGACCGAGGACCTTGCCGAGACGACCGACCTTGCCCATGAGGTCAGGGGTGGCGACGATCGCGTCGAAGTCGAGCCAGCCGCCGGCAACCTTCTCGAGGAGGTCGTCGGAACCGACGAAGTCGGCGCCGGCCTCGCGGGCGGCGTCAGCCTTGTCGCCGTTGGCGAAGACGAGGACGCGAGCGGTCTTGCCCGTGCCGTGCGGGAGGTTGACCGTGCCGCGGACCATCTGGTCGGCCTTGCGCGGGTCGATGCCGAGACGCATGGCGACCTCGACGGTCTCGTCGTACTTGGCCTTCGCGCCCGACTTCGCGAGACGCACGGCCTCGAGCGGGGTGTAGACCTTGTCGGCGCCGATCTTCTCGGCGGACGCGCGGTAGTTCTTGCTGCGCTTCATTTCTGCTCCTGGTGATTCAGGGATGGAGTTGTGGTCCGGACCAGCGCTGGCCCTCCCACTCGCCTCTCTCAGGTGAGAAAAGCGATTCCGGTATGCCGTCCGCCCGCCTGGGGCGGACGGCATACCGAACGTTTGTGGTTCCGACTCGGGCTCACGCCAGGTCGGTCGTGATGCCCATCTGACGCGCGGTGCCGGCGATGATCTTCATCGCGGCGTCGACGTCGTTGGCGTTGAGGTCGGGCATCTTGGTCTCGGCGATCTCGCGGACCTGGTCGACCGTGAGGTTCGCGACCTTGGTCTTGTGCGGCTCGCCGGAGCCCTTCTGGACACCCGCGGCCTTCTTGATCAGCTCGGACGCCGGGGGCGTCTTCGTGATGAAGGTGAAGGAACGGTCTTCGAAGACGGTGATGACGACGGGGATGATGTTGCCCCGCTGGTGCTCGGTCGCAGCGTTGTACGCCTTGACGAACTCCATGATGTTGACACCGTGCTGACCGAGGGCCGGACCGACGGGGGGAGCCGGGGTGGCCGCACCGGCCTGGATCTGCAGGTTGATGTAACCTGCGACCTTCTTCTTGGGAGGCATGCTCTGTGTTTCCTAACTGGGTGGTGGGCCGACGCCGTGGGCGATGACCCGGTTGCAGTGTTGCCGAGCGTCAGATCTTGGCGACCTGGCTGAACGACAGCTCGACCGGGGTCTCCCGGCCGAAGATGGAGACGAGAACCTTGAGCTTCTGGCTCTCGGCGTTGATCTCGGAGATCGTCGCCGGAAGGGTCTCGAAGGGGCCGTCCATGACGGTGACGGACTCGCCGACCTCGAAGTCGACGACGGGGGCCTCGGCGGCGGCGCCACCGGCGGCCGGAGCGGACGAACCGGCGGCAGCAGCAGCGGCTGCAACCTCGAGCTCGGCCGGCTTGATCATCGTGTAGACCTCGTCGAGGCTCAGCGGCACCGGCTGGTGGGCGTTGCCGACGAAGCCGGTGACACCGGGCGTGTGGCGCACGGCGCCCCACGACTCGTCGGTGAGGTCCATGCGGACGAGGACGTATCCGGGCATCCGGACGCGACGGACCAGCTTGCGCTGACCGCTCTTGATCTCGGTGACCTCTTCCATCGGGACCTGGATCTCGAAGATGAAGTCCTCCATGTTGAGGGACTGGATCCGGGTCTCGAGGTTGGTCTTCACGCGGTTCTCGTAGCCCGCGTAGGAGTGGATGACGTACCAGTCGCCGAACTTGGCGGCCAGCTCCTCCTTGAACGCCTTGATCGGGTCGACGTCGGTCGGGACGATGTCGCCGTCCTCGTCGGACTCGGTCGTCGCGGCCTCGAGGGTGGACTGCGCCGGAGCGTCGTCGTCGGAGTCGTCGTCCGCGTCGGCCTCGTGCGAGTCCTCGGTGATCTCGTCAGCGTCGTCGTCGGACGCGTCGGTCTCGTCAGCCTCGACCTCGCCACCGAAGGCGTCGGCCGCGTCGGACTCGGCGCGCTCGGTCAGCTCGGACTCAGGGGTGACCTCAGCCTCGACGACCGGACCGCTCTCGGTGTCGACGATGACCTCGTCGACCACGAGGTTCTCGGGGTCGCCCGACATCGACGGCACTGCCTCGGCGGCTGAGTCGTTCTGGGACGTCCACTGGTCGGACACGTGCAGACCTACTTCCTGTGCAGCGTTTGTTTCGGGTGGGGCGGGCGCAACCTCAACGAGGGCGAACTCAGCCGCCGTTGCCGAAGACGAAGGCGACGAGCTTGCCGAAGCCGAAATCGAGGCCGGACACGAGCGCCATCATCACGGTGACGAACACGATGACGACGACCGTGTAGTTCCACAGCTCGGAGCGCGTCGGACGAACGACCTTGCGCAGTTCGTCGAGGATCTGGCTGATGAACAGACCCAGGGAGGCGAAGAGCCGTGAAACGGGATTGCGACCGTCCTTCGTGCCCTTGCTCGCACGACGAGCGTCGCGGGACTGGCCCACTTCCGTCACGATTCCTCTTCTCCGAAATGATCTGAACCTGCAGGGCAGGAGGGACTCGAACCCCCAACCGCCGGTTTTGGAGACCGGTGCTCTACCAATTGAGCCACTGCCCTAGGAACGCCCCCGTTGGGAGGGAGGTTCCGCAGGTGACCACAGGCATGACGGATCATGGTGCGATCACCGAGGAAACAGCATACGGGACGCCCCGGCCCGACGCGAAACCGTCGCGACCGAGGCGCCCCAGGTCAGGTGCCCGACCTGCCAGTGAGGTCAGTGACCTCGATCAGCCCCGCGCCTTGAGTGGCAGGGAACCCCAGAGCATGCGGTGGTCGGACGGGGTGCACTTCTTGCACACGTTCTCCGAGCCGCCGGAGGACTTCGCGTCGACCTTGCTCACGAAGATGTAGTCGATCTTCTTCTTGTAGAAGGTGTTGAGACCGCCTCGGTCCTGATTGTCCGCGCCGCGCGTCTGGTGGATCTCGCGGAAGGGGCCACCGGAGGCCGGTCCGACGCCGTACATCGCGTTCATCGCTGCGTCGCCCGGACGGCTGTTGAAGTCACCGCCGACGATGACGCGCTTGCCCTCGCCGATCCACGTGTTCGCCTTGCTCTGGATGTCCCGGGCCGTGGCCTGGCGGATCGGGTCGAACTCGGCGCCACCCGCGGCGAGGTGCGTCGAACACGCGCGCGTGGGGCGGCCGGCATGGGTGAAGGTGACGCAGGCGAGGCCGTAGAGGTGGCCGCCGGTCTGGGGCTCCCCGAGGTTGTGCTTCGACGTGCCGAGCACCCCACCTCCGGTCCAGATCGCCATCTCGCCGATGCCGGCGCCGCCACAGTTGGTGTTGGACGCCTTGCGCTCGCGATAGACAGCCGTCCCCATGCGCTTCTTGATGCCGTCGACCATCCCGGCGCAGATCTCCTGGAGCAGGATGACCTCCGGGCCAGAGGTCGACCGCGCCTCGGCGAAGGCCGCGTCGACCGCGCCCACCTTCTTCTGGGTGTTGTGGGTGATCCACCACCCAGGTCGATGACCAGATAGGGCCCCTGCACGCCAGCGGCCACGAGGTCACCGGTCGCCCCGGTGAACGAGAGGTTGGCCTCCTCGTCGCCACTGACCACCTCGGGCGACACGTCGAATCCCGTTGCGGCGAAAGCCTTTTCGACGCCGGCCACGAACTCCGCCGCATTGCGT
This sequence comes from Knoellia subterranea KCTC 19937, assembly GCF_000768685.1. Taxonomy (GTDB): domain Bacteria; phylum Actinomycetota; class Actinomycetes; order Actinomycetales; family Dermatophilaceae; genus Knoellia; species Knoellia subterranea. The sequence goes on from NZ_AVPK01000010.1 coordinate 25,979, forward strand.
GCATCGCGGGAGGCAGACGTGGCAACGAAACGCACACGGGAGACGGAGTGCTCACGGCACTGGCCGGCATACTCCGCGGTCTGCCGCAGGGTGCGTTCCATGGCGACCGGGTCGATGACGCCGGTGCGGTCCACGCCGTAGCCGAGCCGCACCACTTCGGTGCGGCGAACGACGTCGATGAGGCGACCCGAGACATCGATGTCGGCGATGAGCAGGCGCATGGAGTTGGTGCCGCAGTCGATCGCCCCGACGCGGGTCACTGAGGTGAATCCTCGGCCAGCTCGGAGCACGGGCTCGTCTCCCACCAGTCGGGCAGGAGGTCGAGTGTCTCGTCGCCGAGCGGGTTGATGCCCCTCCCGACGCTGAGGGAGTGGGCGGCGAGGACGTGGAGGCACTTGACCCGGTTGGGCATGCCGCCGGCGCTGATGCCGTGGATCTCCTCGACCTGTCCGAGTTCCTCACGGCGCGCGAGGTAGTCGTCGTGGGCGGCGGCATAACGGGCCGCGAGGTCCTCGTCCTCCGCCAGACGGTCGGTCATCTCGCGCATGACGCCCTGCGACTCGAGCGTGCTGATGGCGCCGGTGAGGCGGGGGCACGTGGCATAGAACGACGTCGGGAACGGCGTGCCGTCGGGCAGGCGGGGCAGGGTGCGCAGGACATCGGGTTCACCGCACGGGCAGCGGTGGGAGACCTCGACGACGCCGCGCGGAATGCGGCCGAGCTGGCGCTCGACGGCGTCGAGGTCGGCCTGGTCGACGGGTTCGCCGGGTTCGTGCTGGGGTGTCGTCATCGGCGGTTCACCGACGCTGGTTGGCGGGCACATCGGCCGCCTGCATCGAGGACCAGATCGTGTCGTACCACGGGTCAGTGCTCTCCCGGACGTGCGCGACGGAGGGGTCACGTTGATCCACCTCGGGGTCGAGCACCGTGTAGGACTTCTCCCCCGGCTTGACGAACTTCAGCCGGGTCCGAGCCTGTTGCTCGACATAGGCAGGGTCCTCCCAGCGAGCCTGCTCCTTCTGGAGCTCCTCGACCGTGACCTTCTGCTGGGCCACCTTGTCGCGCAGGGCGCTGATGTCCGAGCGCTGCTGGACGTAGGCGCGCAACGTCGGGGCGACGAGCACGACGAGGAAGAGCAGGACGACGGCGAGGCCGACGCGGCGGACGGTACGGCGATTGGACCGGGCCGCGTTGAGGCGTCCGCGCCAGGCGGCGAGGGGCGTGTGGTCGGAGCCGGCTCCTGCTGCGCCGTTGACCGCCGTGCGGGTTGCGGTGTCCCGGCTTGCCCGGCTGGACCGTGCCTCGCGGGGAGCCTTGGCGCGCGGCGAGGGTCGCGAGGACGCCGGACGTCGCGGTGACGTTCCGGGTCCTCGGCTGCTGCCGCGCGCCATGGCTCGGGCCTCAGGCCTTCGCGCCCGCGGAGAAGCGCGGGAAGGCTGCGGCGCCGGCGTACTCCGCCGCATCGTCGAGCTCCTCCTCGATGCGCAGGAGCTGGTTGTACTTGGCGACGCGCTCGGAGCGGGCCGGTGCGCCCGTCTTGATCTGGCCACAGTTCGTCGCGACGGCGAGGTCGGCGATCGTCGTGTCCTCGGTCTCGCCGGAGCGGTGGCTCATCATGCAGCGGTAGCCGTTGCGCTGAGCCAGCTCGACGGCGTCGAGGGTCTCGGTGAGCGAACCGATCTGGTTGACCTTGACGAGGAGCGCGTTGGCGGTGCCGGACTCGATGCCGCGGGCGAGGCGCTCGGGGTTGGTGACGAAGAGGTCGTCGCCGACGAGCTGGACTCGAGAACCGAGCCGGTCGGTCATGGACTTCCAGCCGTCCCAGTCGTCCTCGTTGAGCGGGTCCTCGATGGACACGAGCGGGTACGAGTCGACGAGCTCGGCGTAGTAGTCCACCATCTCGTCGGCCGACTTCTTGCCGCCCTCGAAGGCGTAGGAGCCATCCTCGAAGAACTCGCTGGCGGCAACGTCGAGCGCGAGCGCGATCTGCTCGCCCGGGGTGTAGCCGGCCTTCTCGATCGCCTCGAGGATGAGGTCGAGCGCGGCACGGTTGCTCTCGAGGTTCGGCGCGAAGCCGCCCTCGTCGCCGAGTCCGGTCGACAGGCCCTTCTCCTTGAGGACGGCCTTGAGCGAGTGGTAGACCTCGGTCCCCCAGCGCAGGGCCTCGCGGAACGTGTCGGCGCCGATCGGCGCGATCATGAACTCCTGGATGTCGACGTTGGAGTCGGCGTGCGACCCACCGTTGAGGATGTTCATCATCGGGACGGGGAGCACGCGCGCGTTCGGACCGCCGACATAGCGGAAGAGCGGCAGGCCGGCGGACTCGGCCGCGGCCTTGGAGACCGCAAGGCTCACACCGAGGATCGCATTGGCGCCGATCTTCTCCTTGTTGTCCGTGCCGTCGATCGCGAGCATCTCGGCGTCGATGAGGCGCTGGTCGTGGGCCTCGAAGCCGAGGAGCTTGGGGCCGAGCTCGTCGATGACGGCGTCGACGGCCTTCTCGACACCCTTGCCGAGGTAGCGGTCCTTGTCGCCGTCGCGGCGCTCAACGGCTTCGAAGGCTCCGGTCGACGCGCCACTGGGGACGGCCGCACGGGCGATGGTGCCGTCGTCGAGGGCGACCTCGACCTCGACGGTGGGGTTGCCTCGCGAGTCGAGGATCTCGCGTGCGCCGACGGCGTCGATGCTGGCCACTGGTGCTCCTGGGGTGGTGACTGGTGCGTGGAAGGGGTTCGCCCCGAGCGTAGCCAATCGCGGAGGTGCCCCGTCCGACCGACCCGCATCCCGGCATACGCACAAAGCGGTTCGCGACCCACTCGCGTGACCCCGACATCGCCGAGGGAATGCGTGGCTTCGTCGAAAAGAGTCCCGACTCCCCGATCTCGGCCGCCATCCGGGATGGCAGCATCGAGGTTCGTGACGACCTCGTACAAGCCAAGCCGGTCACTTCGGCAACTGGCCACGTCTCCGTACGTACGCGGGTGACCGAGATGATCTTGCAGCGTGACCGCATCCAGCTTCCAGACTGAGAACCAGAAGGAATCCGATGACCTCCCTGTCGACCGTTCCCGTCGAACAAGCCATCAAGCAACTCGAGTTCTGGCTCGACGCGCCGTGGCCCATGAGCGCGGCGGAGGCGGCGGAACGAGCAACTGAGATCGGGTGGAGCCTGGAGGAAGACGGTCAGGTCTACGCGCGCACCAACCCGCTCGAGCCACACCTCCAGGTTGTGCTCGGCCTGGCCCGAGACGCCGAATCGGTCGAGCAATTCAGCCTCTTCCTCACCGGCTACGTCGACGGCAGCGACGAAGACGAGGTTGACCAGTTGAAGGACGCCTTCGGCGAATTCGTCGCCGCCGGACGTGAGGCATGGGGCAAGGCCTCGCTGGTCAAGCGCCCGACACCAGCAGTCCGGTGGGACCTCGGGCCTCGCGGGGGCATCCGCATCTACCAGTCGAAAACGGTGGCGGCCGTCTTCATGACACCCGACCAGGTGGCCATGCTGAAGAGCGTGAGGGACTGGTGATGCCGTTGACCGCAGCACCGCCCAGCAGTGCCGACCACGGAACGGACAGGAACTGAGAGTGGACTGGACAGAATTCAGGACTCGCTTGTCCCGCGTGATCCGAGACCTCGACGACCGCAGCTTCCTGATCATCCGCGACGGATCGAGCCGGGCGTTCGTGCAGTTCGCGACTCGCGACGATCGGGTCGATGCGGAGTGCATCTCGAACGCCAACCCGACCCTCGCACGACCCGCCGATGCCGCTGGAGAACTGCGACTCGTCGAACTGGGATGGACGCCGTACACGCCGACGGACCCCAACTGGGCAACCTCGGTCGCCCTACCCGCAACGCTCGACCAGACCGGTCGCATCGCCGATATGTGTATCACCGCGCTGCACGAGGTCTACGACGTGGCGAGCCCCGACGCCCTCACCTACAAGGCGTGGCAAGACCCTGAACCAGAACGCGCCAGTTGGGACGACGACGAACCCGACGAGTTCGGCGAAACCCCGCCTCCGCCCGACCCGGGACAGAACCCGCTCCCCCTGCCCGACCTCGGCCTGGCACCCGAGTGACCGACCTCGTCCACCTCCCGGTCGATCAGGCCCTCGACCAACTCGAGTACTGGTCGACCGTCAACTGGCCGATGGCTGCGGAGCAGGCTGACGCCTGGCGGGTGGCACGCCGCGGTTCGCGAACCACTTTGGGTATGCCGTCCGCCCACCTCAGGCAGCCGCCGCCAGGCCCCGCCGGACCTTGGCGATCACGCGGTCGGGGTGGTTCAGGTCTGCCCACGTCAGCCTGACCACGGCGTAACCAGCCGAACGCAGCCGGTCTTCTCGGACCTTCTCCCGGGCGAGTTCCATCTTCCCGTTGGCGCCGTCGTACTTGACCAGGCCGTCGAACTCCACGACCACACGGCCTCCGACAAGGAAGTCGACCCGACCGATGTCACCTCCGTCATCGGTGATCGTCACCTGCGACCGGACCTCGAAACCGGCACCGCTGAGCAGCAAGCGGGTTCTGGACTCACCCGGAGACTCTGCCTGGGGGTCCGCGAGCTCAATGGCTCCACGGGCCAACCCGACGCCGAACCGCGCACCGGGCAACGCCAGGGCCTCGGTCAGCTGCTCCCTGGTCGTGAGGTGCCGACGAAGGGCTGCATCCATGGCCACGACCCCGGCCTCGAGGCCGCTGCGCGTCGCGGTGAGAACGCACGCGGCCGCCACTGGCACGGCCCGGACGGAGCCGCGATCCGCCTGGTCGAGATGCCCGGGCGCGGCGACGTGCATGTGGAGGCCCTGTCGGATCCGGCAGCCACGCACCGCGGCTGCCACGTCCACGACGCTCAGGTCCACCCCGAACAGCGGCAGGTCCTGGACAGCGAGTGCGGCATGGTGCGAGGCGATCCACGTCGGGTGAGCGAGAAGCACGCCACGGACGGTCAGGGCGTAGCGCTCACTGGGCTGCGCCCCAGCCCACTTCTCCTGGGTGATGAAGACGCCCGGACGCGGACGATGGACCAATCCGGCCCCGCAGCCCGCAGGAGTGCCGGGGAGAGGCGTCGGGCGCTCGTGTGCAGACGGGTGATGATGCCGTCGTGCTCCCGTGCAATCCGGGCCAGGTGCGGGTCGAGTGGTTCCATGCGAAGAGGTTGCCCGAAGGCGGCATGGCGGCCTGAAAGTTTTCCACAGGTCCACCGGCGCGCGGGCATCCCCGGGTGCGCGGACGGCATACACCCAAACGGTTCGCGAACCCCAAGGTGACTCGACAACCAGAACGATCAGGTTGTCGAACGACACCAGGGTTTGCGAACCGCTTTGTGCAGCGCGCCGCGCGCCGCGTCAGTTGACGGGGGCCACCGCTGCGTAGGCCTTGGCGAGAGCGGCGCCGAGGCGGGCGTTGTTGCGCACCAGCGCGATGTTGGTGTCGAGGCTCTTGCCATCCGACAGCTCGACGATGCGGCCCAGGAGGAACGGCGTGATGTCCTTGCCGACGATGCCGCGCTGCTCGGCCTCGGCCACGGCCTGGTCGATGAGCTCGGAGATCTCCGCGGGAGTCATCTCGTCCTCGGCGGGCACCGGGTTCGTCACCGAGATGCCGCCGGCGAGACCGAGGTCCCACTTGATCCGCATCATGTCGGCGAGTTCTTCGATCGAGTCGCTGCGCATGGGCGAGGTGAAACCCGACTCCCGGGAGTAGAAGGAGGGGTACTCGTTCACGCCGAACGTCACGACCGGGACACCCAGCGTCTCGAGAACCTCGAGGGTGCGGCCGATGTCGAGGATCGACTTCACGCCGGCGGAGACCACGGCGACGTCGGTGGTGCTCAGCTCGGTGAGGTCGGCGGAGACGTCCATCGAGTTCTCGGCGCCGCGGTGGACACCGCCGAGACCACCCGTGACGAAGACCTTGATGCCGGCGAGGGCCGCGAGGCGCATCGTCGAGGCAACGGTCGTGGCACCGTGGCGCTTGGTGGCCATGATGTGCGGGAGGTCGCGGATGCTGACCTTGGCGACGTCCTCGTGCGTGGCGAGGAGCTCGAGCTCGTCGGCGGAGAGGCCGATGCGGGCGACGCCGTCGAGGATCGCGATCGTCGCCGGCGTGGCACCGCCGTCACGGACGATCCGCTCGACCTCACGCGCCATCTCGACGTTGCGCGGGTAGGGCATGCCGTGGCTGATGATCGTCGACTCGAGAGCGACGACGGGGCGCCCGGCGGCGAGCGCCTCGGCGACCTCCGGTGCGAGCGCGAGAGCGGGGTGGGGCGTGGGGGTGGTGCGGGTCATGACTGTCCTTCTCGGTTCAGGCGCTCGGAGACGAGCGCGTCGGTGAGGTCTGGTCGGACGGTGTGCGCCGACTCGGTCGTGAGGGCGGCAGTTGCCTGCCCATATGCCGCGGCACGCACGGCATCGGCGTCGCGAAGCCAGGCGTGCACGAAGCCGGCAGTCATCGAGTCGCCGGCACCGGTCACGTCGACGACATCGGCGGCGATGATGTCGTTCGTGGTCACGGTTGCTGCGGCCCGGTTGCCAGCCCTCGCGCCGTCGGATCCGCGCGAGCTGAGAACGCTCCCCCGGGAACCGCGGCGTACCCAGACGTGCTCGACGCCGCGGTCGTGCAGTTCGGCGGCTGCGCGGGTGATGCCGGCGACGCTGTTGGGGACGTCGCGCCCGACGAGCGCGGCGAGCTCGTCGATGTTCGGGGTGATGGCGAGAACCGGTCGCTCGGGCGAGAGCACGGGCGCCATCCGGCCCGCCTTGACGACGGAGACCGGCTCGAGGACGACGTCGACCCCACTCGCCCGGGCTGTGTCCAGCAGCCAGATCGAGACGTCTGTGGGGATGTTGCCGTCGATGACGAGCAGTTCGCTGTGCTGGACCAGGACGCGGACCCGCTCGAGGTCCCCTACGGTCAGGGAGTCCGTGGCCGTCATGTCGGACACAGCCACGCTGAGGTCGCCCTCGTGGTCGAGGACCGCGAGGTAGGTGCCAGTGGGGCGCGTGCCGACCACGACGTGGTCCAGGTGGACTCCGGCCGACCGGGTGTGCTCGAGGAGGTCCTCGCCGAAGGCATCCGCGCCCAGGGCCGCCACCAGGTGAGTCGGGGTTCCGAGACGGGCAAGGTTCTCGGCGATGTTGCGGCCGACGCCACCAGCGTTCGTCGTGACGTGACCGGGGTTGCTCGTCGCTCCGGCGAGGGCTGCTGCGCTGCGCGCCTTGATGTCCATCACTGCGCCACCGACGACGACCACGGCCGACTCGGGTCGGACGAGGTAGCCGCGGCCGAGGATCGCACCCTTGCGGGTGAGGTTCGACAGGGCGACGGAGACGGAGGCCTTGGTCGTGGCCAGTCGCTCCGCGAGTCCGGCTGCGTCGAGCAGCGGGTCGGAACGCAGGAGCTCGAGGATCGTCGATTCCTGAGGAGTCAGCTTCACATTGACTATTTAAGCACTACTTGTGTTTCCAAGCAAGTATCCAACTCGGGCGAACGTCTGATCACAACGCGGGCGGACGGCATTCCGGATCGTTGGCACACGAACGTGGGGTCCGGTCCTCGCGGACCGGACCCCACGTGTGGGAGAGCGGCGAACCCTCATGCGGGGTGCGCCATGTGGTGGTGGCGACGGGAGACGAGGGCAACACCCGCTCCGCGATGGCGACGCCGGCGAGAACGCCGGCACCGAGCTGCAGGAACTCGATGGCGCTGTCGTCCACCGGCGGGAGAGACGTCGTCATGCCGGGGCCGTCGGGGCCGGCGTAGCAGTTCACCTGGCAGCTCCACTCGGACTGTGAGCCGTTCCCGGGGTCGGGGCGGGCGCTGGCCGGAGCGGCCATCGAGAGGGCGAGGATTCCGGCAGCTCCGGCGGTGGCGGCGAACCGGCGAATGCTGGTTGTGTGCGACATGGTCGTGGTCCTTTCGTGACCGTTGGGTTGGTTCGGACGGGATGTCCGAGACCGTTGTCGCATGGGTCGGTACCAGCCCCCCGTCGGGGCGGTATCAGGTGGGTATCAGTGCTCTTGACGCCGATTCCACGCAGGATCACCGTGAGAACATGCGCATCGCGCTCCTCGGCCCCCTCCAGATCGACGACGGGCGGACAACCCTCAGTCCGCGTGACCGCGTCGTGCTGCTGGCGCTGGCACCTGAAAAGCGTTCGGCGTATGCCGTCCGCTCACCCCGCGTGACCGGCCTCGCCGCCTGCATGCGCATCGTCCTCACGACCGGCCCGCGACGCCTTGGCCGCCTTCTCCTCGGCCTTGATCCGGGCCCACGCCTCCTCGACCTCTTCCGGGGTCGAGGCATCACCATCGGCGAAGACGTGCGGGTGGCGACGGACGAGTTTCTCGACGAGCACTCCGGCCACGTCGTCGATGTCGAACTGCTCCTCGGGCGACTCCGCGTCCTCGGCAACCCGCGAGTGGAACAGCACCTGGAGCAGCACGTCCCCGAGCTCCTCGGCGAGGTGCTGCCGGTCGCCCGACTCGATCGCCTCGACCGCCTCGACCGCTTCCTCGGTCAGATACTTCGCCAGCGACTCGTGCGTCTGCTTCGCGTCCCACGGGCATCCGCCCGGAGAGCGCAGGCGGTCCATGACGGCGACGGCGTCGAGCAGGCGCGACCCCGGCACGTCCCACGACCCGACGACGACCTCGACCTCCGGCGGCAGCTCGAGGCGCGACACCTCGGACGCGATCGCATCGGTCAGTCCGGGGTCACCGTCGGACGACCCCAACCAGACCACGTCACCGTCGGCCGCGCCGGACACGAGCACACGGGCGAGCTCCGGCGCCTCCATGTCCCCACCCACGGACTCGACCGACAGGCCGGACTCGATCACCGCGTCGACAACCGGCTCCGACGCATCGCGGCACAGGCGCACGGGGGCCGACTCAACGGCATACCAGGCACTTCGGGACATCAGTCCCGGCGCGACGCGCGGACTCGTGACGACGAGGCTCAGGCGCCCCACGACGTCACTGAGCGGGCGCTGCGGGGGCGGGCACGAGCCAGTTCGGCGTGTCCGCCACGAGCTGCGCGCGTGCGGCGTCGAACGTGCCGTAGCGCGGGCTGACGGTGAGGTCGAGAGAGTTGAACTTCTGCGTGAGCGCCTGCGCCGCGGACTGATCGAGGTTCTGGGCGCTGAGCTCGGCGCGCAGGACATCGACGGTGGACTCGGCCGGGGCCTCGCCGAGTTTCTCGAACTCCGGCAGGGAGCGCGCGGCGGACTCGCTCTGCGGGCGACCGGACTGGGCGGCGGCATCGATCACATAGGGAGCGCGGATGAGCAGGGTGAGGATCTCGGAGGCAGTGAACGGCTGCTGCTCGCGGGGGAAGGCCGTGTTGATCTGTTCGGTCGCCTCGCGGACCTGCTGCTCGGTGATGACCCGGCCGTCGACGACCGCGGCTGTCTCGGCGGACGTGGTCCCCGAGCAGGCCGAGAGGGCGAGGATGCCCGCAAGGGCGATGGCGGTGGTGCGAGCCTTGACGGCCTTCACTGAGTGTCCCTTCGTCATCGGGTGGCTCGGCTGTGCGCCGCGGACGTCGCGGTTGCGGACGTGGCCACCTTCGCTGCTTCCCCGACATTGTCCATGACGACGCTGCGGATGACAGCACCCGCCCACTCGAGAACCTCGCGGTTGCGCAGCGGCTTGCCTCCCACTCGGGCCGTCATGGGCATCGGCACGAGGATCGTGCCGAGCGCCTCCTTGACGATCGAGCCCGGGTAGAGGCGCTGGAGACGCAGTTCCTGGCTCTCGCGCAGCTCGACCGGCCCGAACCGAATCGTCCTGCCCTGCACCGAGATGTCGCGTATGCCGGCCGCCCGAGCGACGGTGCGCAGCCGCGCCACCTCGATGAGGTTGCCGACCGCCTCCGGCGGCTTGCCGTAGCGGTCGACGAGTTCGGCCTCGATGTCGGCGAGGGCGGTCTCGTCCGTCACGGTCGCGAGCTTCTTGTAGGCCTCGAGACGCAGCCGCTCCCCAGGCACGTAGTCGTGCGGGAGGTGGGCGTCGACGGGGAGTTCGATCTTGATCTCGCCGATCTCCTCCTCCACGTCGCCACGGAAGTTCGCGACGGCCTCGCCGACCAGGCGGACGTAGAGGTCGAAGCCGACGCCGGCGATGTGGCCGGACTGTTCGCCACCGAGGAGGTTGCCGGCGCCGCGGATCTCGAGGTCCTTCATCGCCACCTGCATGCCGGCGCCGAGGTCGGTGTGGCTCGCGATCGTCTGGAGTCGGTCGTGAGCGGTCTCGGTGAGCGGGGTCTCGGGCGGATAGAGGAAGTAGGAGTACGCCCGCTCACGACCACGCCCGACGCGGCCACGCAACTGGTGCAACTGGCTCAGGCCGAGCCGGTCGGCGCGCTCGACAATGAGCGTGTTGGCGTTGGAGATGTCGAGCCCGGTCTCGACGATCGTCGTGCAGACGAGGACGTCGAAGTGCTTCTCCCAGAAGTCGAGCACGACCTGCTCGAGCTTGTGCTCGCCCATCTTGCCGTGGGCGACGGCGATGCGTGCCTCGGGGACGAGCTCGCGGATCCGGGCCGCCGCCCGCTCGATCGTCGACACCTTGTTGTGGATGTAGAAGACCTGGCCCTCGCGGAGCAGCTCACGGCGGATGGCCGCGGTGATCTGCTTCTCCTCGTAGGCGCCGACGTAGGTGAGGACCGGGTGCCGCTCCTCGGGAGGCGTGGCGAGAGTCGACATCTCGCGTATGCCGGTGACAGCCATCTCGAGCGTGCGCGGGATCGGGGTGGCCGACATCGCGAGCACGTCAACGGCGGTGCGCATCGACTTGAGCTGCTCCTTGTGCTCGACGCCGAAGCGCTGCTCCTCGTCGACGACGACGAGCCCGAGGTCCTTGAAGCGGATGGAGTCGGACAGGAGCCGGTGGGTGCCGATGACGAGGTCGACGGTGCCATCGGCCATGCCGGCGATGACGGCGTCGGCCTCCTTCTTGGACACGAACCGGCTCAGCGCCTTGACCGTCACCGGGTAGGGCGCATAGCGCTCGGTGAAGGTCTGGAGGTGCTGCTGGACGAGCAGTGTCGTCGGGACGAGCACGGCGACCTGCTTGCCGTCCTGGATCGCCTTGAAGGCGGCACGCACCGCGATCTCGGTCTTGCCGTAGCCGACGTCGCCGGCGAGGAGGCGGTCCATCGGGACCTCGCGCTCCATGTCGGCCTTGACCTCGTCGATCGAGCTGAGCTGGTCGGGTGTCTCGACGTAGGCGAAGGCGTCCTCGAGCTCGCGCTGCCACGGGGTGTCGCGCGAGAACGCGTGGCCCTTGGTCGCCATCCGCGCGGAGTAGAGCTGGATGAGCTCGGCCGCGATCTGCTTGACGTAGCGGCGCGCCTTGGACTTGGTCTGCTTCCAGTCCGAGCCACCCATGCGGTTGAGCGTCGGCTGCTCGCCACCGACGTAGCGCGTCACCTGGTCGAGCTGGTCGGTCGGCACGAAGAGCCGGTCGCCCGGCTGGCCCCTCTTGGACGCGGCGTACTCGATGACGAGGTACTCGCGCGTGGCGCCCTGCACCGTGCGCTGCATCATCTCGACGAACCGGCCGACGCCGTGCTGCTCGTGGACGACGAAGTCGCCCGGCTTGAGCTGGAGGGGGTCGACCTGGTTGCGGCGCCGCGACGGCATACGCCGCATGTCCTTGGTCGACGGACCGGAGGAGGGGGTGCCGGTGAGGTCGGTCTCGGTGAGGACGACGAGCCGGCTGCCGGGGTGGACGAAGCCCCGCCCGAGCTGGGCGGTCGTCACGTGGACGACGCCCGGGTCGAAGTCGCCGAGGGCGTCCGGGCCCGCGTCGAGCCGGGCCGGGACCTCGGCCTCACCCAGGACCTCGACGATGCGCTTGGCCGAACCCTGTCCGTCGGTGGCCACGAGGATCCGCCAGCCCGCGTCGGTCCAGGTCCGCAGGTCGGCCGCTGCGGACTCGATGTCGCCGCGGTAGGCCGCGACGTCCTCGGTGCCCGTCTCGGCCACCTCGCCGTCGGTCGTGTCGACGGTCTCGGTGTCGAGGGCGAACGGGGTGAGGTCCCACCACGGGTGCTCGGTCTCACGCGCGTGGTCGCGCAGGTCGCCGACCGACCAGAACGACGCGGACCCGAGGATCTTCTCGAGGTCGATCGGCACGGCGTTGCCCGCGGCGGCATTGGCCCAGCCCGCCTCGAGGAACTCCTGGCTCGTGGCGACGAGGTCGTGCGCGCGGGTCCGGACCCGCTCGGGGTCGCACGTCACGACCGGCGAGCCGGCGGGGAAGCTGTCGAGCATCGACTCCATGCCATCGACGAGGGCGGGTGCGAGCGACTCCATGCCCTCGACGGCGATGCCGGCCGCGAGCTTGTGAAGGAGGTCGGCGGCGCCCGGCAGCTGATCGGCGAGCGTGGCCGCCCGGTCGCGGACGGCGTCGGTGAGCAGCACCTCGCGGCACGGCGGCGCCCAGAGGCCGTGCGTGGCCACCTCGAGCGAGCGCTGGTCGGCCACCTTGAACCAGCGGATCTCCTCGACGGTGTCGCCCCAGAACTCGACCCGGAGCGGGTGCTCCTCGGTCGGGGGGAAGACGTCGAGGATGCCTCCCCTGACGGCGAACTCGCCGCGGCGCTCGACCAGGTCGGTCCGGCTGTAGGCGGCGTTGACCAGCCCCTCGACGACGTCGTCGAGCTCGTGGTCCTCGCCGGCGCGCAGGGCGACGGGCGCGAGGTCACCCAGGCCCGTCGAGATCGGCTGGAGGACGGCGCGGATGGGGGCGACGACGACCGAGAGCGGGCCATGCGCGGCGTCGTCCTCGGCCACCGTGGCGGGGTGGGCCAGCCGGCGCAGCACCGCGAGACGCCGGCCGACGGTGTCGGAGCGGGGGCTCAGTCGCTCGTGCGGGAGGGTCTCCCAGGACGGGAAGTCGGCGACGAGGTCGGGGTCGAGGACGCAGCCGAGCGCGGCAGTGAGGTCCTCGGCCTCACGACTCGTCGCCGTGACGACGAGCAGGGGCAAGCGGTCGGGTGCAGTGGCGCGCAGACGCTCGACCGCAGCAGCGATCAGGGCGGGGCGGGCACCGGCGCTGACCGAGACGTCGAGCATCAACGTGCCGGGACCGGTGGCGGTGTCGAGGAGTGCGTGGATCTGGGGTGCCGCGGCGAACGTGTCGACGACGGGTTGCAGCATGGACATCGCCCCTCAGCCTAATGGCGTGGGCGGACAGTCCCGACCGTCCGAGACACCCGGCCGTCGCGGCCCTCGGCTCGAGACGACCGACGCTGCTCGAGCCGACCACTTCTGCATGGTCGTCTCGAGCACAAGTGGTCGTCCCGAGGCTCCGCTAGCGTCCAGCGACGGGCGCGTGGAACTTCTGCTGGGTGTCGAGCAGTCCCTGCGTCACGAGCATCTCCACCGCATCCGCAGCAGAGTCGAGCAGGAACGGCAGCTCCTTGCGCTCGGTCGGCGAGAAGTCCTTGAGCACGAAGTCGGCGGCATCCTGGCGCCCCGGCGGGCGACCGATGCCGACCCGCACGCGCAGATAGTCCTTTGTCCCCAACGACTTCGAGATCGAGCGCAGCCCGTTGTGGCCGCCCTCTCCCCCGCCGAGCTTGAGCCGCACGTCGCCGGCCGGGATGTCGAGCTCGTCGTGCACGACCACGAGCCGCTCGGGCGTCACCGAGAAGAAGCCCATGAGCGCCTTGACCGGCCCACCCGACTCGTTCATGTAGCTGTGCGGCACCGCGATGACGGCCGACGGCCCCGGCACACCGCCCGGCCCCATGCCGATCCGCACCTGCGCCGCCGACGCCCGCGCCTTGTGCGCGCGCAGCGCGCTCTTCGTCCGCGAAGCCAGCTCGTCGATGACCATCGCTCCGACGTTGTGGCGGTTGCCGGAATACGTCGGTCCCGGGTTCCCCAGGCCGATGACCATCCACGTCTCACTCACAACGACCAAGTATGCCGTCCGCTCACCGACCCCACGTCCGCGGCGGCGGGCGCTCGGTCCCGGACACAGCAGCAGGCCCGGCCCGTCGTGGTGACGGACCGGGCCTGCTGGTGGTTCAGGTGAGCGGGACGGCTCAGGCGTCCTCGGACTTCTCCGCGTCGCCCTCGGCAGCGTCGCCCTCGGCCTCGGCGGTCTCGCCCTCGGCAGCCTCCGACTCGTCCTTCTCGACGCCAGCCTCGGCCTCGGCGTCGGCGAGCTCGGCCTCGAGCGCCTCGGCGGAGATCTGCTGGGTGACGTTGACGACGAGCGCCTCGGGGTCGGTGATGAGCGTCGCACCCGCGGGCAGCTCGACGGCGCCGGCGAGGATCTGGGTGCCGGCCTCGAGGCCCTCGACGGAGACGGTGACCGACTCGGGGATGTTGGTGGCCTCGGCCTCGACCTGCAGGCTCGAGTGGTCCATGCTCACGACGGTCTCCGGGGCGGCCTCGCCCTCGAGGTGAACGGGGACGTCGACGGTGACCTTCTCGCCCTTGCGGACGATGACGAGGTCGACGTGCTCGATGACCGGCTTGATCGGGTCGCGCTGGACGTCCTTGGCGAGAGCCATCTGCTCGTCACCGTCGAGGACGATCGTGAGCAGGGCGTTCGGGTTCTTGAGCGCCATCATGGCGTCGTGGCCCGGGAGGGTGATGTGCACGGGCTCGGCGCCGTGGCCATACATGACCGCGGGGATCTTGGCGTCGCGGCGGATCTTGCGGGCGGCACCCTTGCCGAACTGGGTGCGGGCCTCGGCCTGCAGCTTGATGGTGTCGTTGGACACGAGAACTCCTGGGGAGAGAGGGCTTGTGGGTCAGGTCGGCATCGGGGGAATGTCGACGCCTGCGGTGGCCTCGACGCGGGACACGGCACGGACAGGCGCGCCGGTCGGCGGAGGAACAGTCACTGACCGGGTCCTCTTCTGACCACCGCGTCGATCACGGACGCTTCACGACCCGAACATCACTGGCCGGTACTGCGTCCCTCGCCGAGGCAACCCCGAGAGTCTAGGGGAAGCCCTGCAGGCAGGGAAATCGGCGTATGCCGTCCGCTCACCTTCGACGTCCGAGCGGACTCCGGCTTCGGCTGCCCGCACCAGCTGGCGTGCCGTGGGTCGACCGGCGAACGATCAGCTCGGGTCGGCCACGGTCGCGACGAGCACGGTTTCGGCAGCAGGGAGGGCGAGCTGGTCGTCGCCCGGTTCGGCAGTCGTGACCTCCGCAGTGGGGTCCGGAGCACCGTCACCCTCGTGGTTCTCACCGAGGCGGACGGCGACGACGCCCGCGAGGATGAGAACGCCTCCGGCCAGTTGTACCCAGCCGGGCAGTTCACCGACGAGCGCCCAGGCGAAGAGCACCGCGAACAGCACCTCGGACAGGCCGACGAAGCTCGCGATCGTGGCACCCACGAGACGGGTCCCGATGACGCCGACGCCGTACGCCAGCGCGGCGGCGATGGCTGCGAGTTCCGCGACGGGGACCCACCACGCCACCGAACTCCCGAGGAGTTCGACGCTGGTCCTCGCCGTGCCGTAGTCGATGAGACCCACCGCGCTCGCCAGGACGAGCGCGATGGCACCGACGCCCAGACCGAGGCCGGCCAGCGCCAGCGGCGGCAGCGACTCCTCGTGCTCGTGGCCCGAGGTGACGTAGAACGTGGCGAGACCGGTCGCGGCGAGCAGACCCCACACGACACCCACGAGGGACACCTGCACCCCGGTGAAGACGTCGAGGACGAGCAGCAGGCCGAGAACCGACAGGGCCATGCCCGCAGCCGTGAGCCGCGAGGGGCGGTGTCCGTGGCGGGCCCACATCCAGCCGACGACGAGAAGGATCCCGCAGTACTCGAGCAGCAGGGCGACCGCGATGGAGAGGTGGTCGACAGCGTTGAAGTAGGCGTACTGGCAGCCGGCCACGGCGACGAGCCCGAATGCCAGGACCTGCCCGAGGTTGCGGCGGACGAGGTGCCAGCGACCGCGCAGGGTCCACACGATGACGGGCAGCAGGAGGATCGCCGCGAAGCCGACACGCCAGGTCACGATCCCCGCGGGGGTCCAGCCAGCATTGAGCAGCGACTTGGCGAAGGCGCCCGAGGAGCCGAAGGCTGCCGAGGCGACGAGCACCAGCACGAGGCCGAGCGCCATCGTGCGCGCGTTTCGGGCCTGGATTCCAGCGTTCACGATGCTCACCTCGTCAGGAGTAAAATGTAAGGTTGGTCCTTACGTTGCTGACGCTAGACCCGACGAATGTCAGGAGTCAACATGGTCTTTGCATATGACACAGAGCTCACGCTGCAGCATGCCGTCGCCGTCATGAACTCGGCACCCGGCTACGGCGATTCCATGGAGGAGGACCTGCCGACGGTCGAGTCGCTCGGCACGTTCTTCGACGCGTGGCACTGGACCGGACGCCGACCGCGCACCCGTGCCGAACTCGACGAGGTGCACGCCCTGCGCCCCCGACTGCGCGAGCTGTGGGGCAGGGACGTCGAGGCCATGGTCGACGGCGTCAACGAACTCCTCGCCGAGCACAGGGCCCTCCCCCGACTCGTCCGCCACGATGACCTCGACTGGCACATCCATGCCACCGACGACAACGACCACCTCGCCAAACGCATGGCGGTCGAGGCGGCCCTGGCCATCACGGACCTCGTCCGCGCGGGCGAGACCGAGCGCATGCGCGTGTGCGCCGCCGACGACTGCGACGACGCCGTCATCGACCTCACCAAGAACCGCAGCCGGCGCTATTGCGACGGGACGTGCGCCAACAAGGCCCACGTCGCGGCATACCGGGACCGCCAGGCTCGCCAGGCCACCGACTGAGGCGAGCCCACCCCACCCCCGACCGACTTATTGCCCTCTTGGGACACGGTCCGCGGGCCTACGGCAGCGGAACTGTGTCCCAAGAGGGCAATAAGTCGATCAATGCGTCAGGCGCGACCGCCGAAGAGGCTCGTCACCGAGCCATCCTCGAAGACCTCCTTGATCGCGGCGCTGATGAGCGGCGCGATCGACAGCACGGTCAGGCCCTCGAACTCGTTCTCGGGGTCGATCGGCAGCGTGTTCGTCACGATGACCTCGCGGGCAGCGCAGTCGCGCAGCCGCTCAACGGCGGGCGGCGACAGGATGGCGTGCGTCGCGGCGATGATGACGTCCTTGGCCCCGTCGGCCATGATCGCGTCGGCTGCCTTGGTGATCGTCCCGGCGGTGTCGATCATGTCGTCGACTAGCACGCAGACGCGGCCCTTGACGTCACCGACGACGCGGTTCGCGACGGCTTGGTTGGGCTGATTGATGTCGCGCGTCTTGTGGATGAAGGCCAGGGGCACCCCGCCCAACCGCTTCGACCACTGCTCGGCGACCTTGATGCGCCCGGCGTCCGGGGAGACGACAGCGAGGTCCTCGTGGCCGTACTTCTCCGACACGTAGTCCGACAGCACCGGCTGCGCCATGAGGTGGTCGACCGGTCCGTCGAAGAAGCCCTGCACCTGGTCGGTGTGGAGGTCGACGGCGATGAGACGGTCGGCGCCGGCAGTCTTGAACAGGTCGGCCATGAGGCGGGCGGAGATCGGCTCGCGTCCGCGGTGCTTCTTGTCCTGACGCGCGTAGCCGTAGAACGGCATGACCACGGTGATCCGCTTCGCGCTGGCCCGCTTGAGCGCGTCGATCATGATGAGGTGCTCCATGATCGCCTCGTTGAGCGGAGCGCTGTGGCTCTGGATGACGAAGGCGTCCGACCCGCGCACCGACTCTTCGTAGCGCACATAGATCTCGCCGTTGGCGAAGTTGTAGGCGCTGGTCGGCACGAGCTCGGTGCCGATGAGCGCGGCGACCTCCTGCGCGAGTCCGGGGTGCGAGCGCCCGGAGAAGACCATGAGTTGCTTCTTGGGCTTCTTGCGGATGTTGGCGGACTTGGGGCGGTCTTCCTTCGACATGGTCAGGCCTTTCCCTGCTCGTCACTGTCCGCGGTGGATTCCGTTGCGGGAGTTCCGGTATGCCGGGTGCCCGCCTCCGCGGCCGCCTGGGCTGCCGCGTCGGTCTTCGTTCCGGCACGTGCCCGCGCGACCCAGCCGTCGACGTTCTTCTGGCGACCGCGGGCCACGGCGATCTGGCCCGGCTCGACATCGCCGGTGAGGGCAGAGCCGGCAGCCACGTAGGCCCCGTCGGCGACGTCGACGGGCGCGATGAGGACCGTGTCGGAGCCGACGAACGAGTGCTTGCCGATGGTCGTGTGGTGCTTGTTGACGCCGTCGTAGTTGGCGAAGATCGTGCCGGCGCCGATGTTGGCGCCGTCCCCGATCGTGGCGTCGCCGGCGTAGGTGAGGTGCGGGACCTTGGCGCCGTCGCCGATCGTCGCGTTCTTCGTCTCGACGAAGCCGCCGATCTTGCCCTTGGCGCCGAGCGTGGTGCCGGGGCGGAGGTAGGAGAACGGGCCGACGGTCGCCTCGGGGCCGATCTTCGCGAGGTTGGCCTCGGTGCGCTTGACCTCGGCACCCTCACCCACCTCGGTGTCGGTGAGGGTCGTGTCGGGGCCGATGACCGCGCCGGCACCGATCGACGTCGCGCCGAGCAACTGGGTGTTGGGGAGAATCGTCGCGTCGCGGCCGATGGTGACGTCGGCGTCGATCCACGTCGTCGCAGGGTCGACGATGGTCACGCCCTCGCGCATCCAGCGCTCGTTGTTGCGCCTATTGAGCTCGCGGCCGAGGGTGGCGAGCTGGACGCGGTCGTTGACGCCCTCGGTCTGCCACAGGTCCTCGATGACGTGGGCGCTCACGAGGCGGCCGGCGTCGCGGGCGATGCCGAGCACGTCGGTGAGGTACTTCTCGCCCTGTGCGTTGTCCGTGCCGACCTGGGCCAGGGCCTCGCGCAGCACCGTGACGTCGAAGGCGTAGATGCCCGAGTTGATCTCGGTGATCGCGCGCTGCTCCTCAGTGGCGTCCTTCTGCTCGACGATGCCGGCGACCGACCCGTCG
This sequence comes from Knoellia subterranea KCTC 19937, assembly GCF_000768685.1. Lineage (GTDB taxonomy): Bacteria > Actinomycetota > Actinomycetes > Actinomycetales > Dermatophilaceae > Knoellia > Knoellia subterranea. Next base: position 44,923 of record NZ_AVPK01000010.1, read on the forward strand.
GCGTCGCGGACGATGCGGCCGTAACCGTGCGGGTTCGTCAGGTGCGCGGTGATGACGGTGGCGGCCGAGCCGGACTCGTCGTGGCGGGCGACGAGGTCGACGAGGGACTCACCCGTGAGCAGCGGGACGTCACCGTAGGTCACGAGCACCGTGCCGGTGAGGTCGGCCGGCAGGATGTCGAGCGCGCACTCGGTGGCGCGACCGGTGCCCTTGACCTCGTCCTGGTCGGCGATCGCGGCCGTCGCGTCGACCTCGGCGATGTGGGCGGCGACGAGGTCACGCTCGTGGCGGACGACGACGGCGAGGTGCTGCGGGCTCGTGGCGCGGGCGGCGGCGATGGCGTGCCCCACGAGGCTGCGGCCTCCGATCCGGTGCAGCACCTTGGGGGTGGCTGATTTCATCCGGGTGCCCTCGCCTGCGGCGAGGACGATGACAGCGGCGGGCCGAGCAGTGGTCACGAGTGGGACTCCCGGGGTTCGTGGCGGCGTACCGCGCCACTCTACCGACGAGATGCCGGTATGCCGTCCCCGCCCGTTCTCGTCCGCCTCACCCCATCCCCCGCGGGGATTTCACCCCTTCGGGCGGTCGAGTATCGGGGTTCGCCGAATGACGAGGGTGAGCAGTCCCGCCCCGGCGAAGAGCAGACCAGAGAGGGCCACGACACCGGACCACCCGGCATACGCGAAGGCATGTCCGCCGGCCGTCCCGAGGACGGACGAGCCGACGTAATAGGCGAAGAGATAGAGCGAGGCCGCCTGCGCGCTGGCGACGCCTCCGGCGTGGGCACGGACCGGAACCCAGCCGCTGGCGACGCCGTGGACGACGAAGAAGCCGGCAGTCATGACGGCCATGCCCGCGACGATGGCGGGCAGCGCGTCGGGAAGGGTGAGGAGCAGACCGGCGAGTGCGAGCAGGGCACCGAGCGGTGCGACGGCCCGCCGGCCGAAACGGTCGGCGAGGCGTCCACCGACGGCAGACCCGAGCGTGCCGCAGGCGTAGACGAGGAACACGAGGCTGGCAGCGCCGAGGCCAAGCCCGAATGGAGCCGTCGTGAGCCGGAAGCCGATGGCGTTGAAGACGGCGACGAAGGCGCCACAGCCGAGCAACCCGACCGCATAGAGCGCCAGGAGGACGGGGTCGCCCACGGCGCGACGAGCCATCGAGAGCATCGGGCGCACCCCGGCGGAGCGGGCCACGAAGTGACGCGACGGCGGGAGCCCCACGAGAACGATCGCGGTGCACACGAGCCCTAGCCCGGCGACGGCCACGAGAGCCCACCGCCAGCCCCAGAGTTCGGCGACGGGGCCGGTCGCGAGACGCCCGACCATTCCGCCGATGGCGTTGCCACCGATGTAGAGACCGACCGCGCCCGCCTGCGCGTCGTGCTCCAGTTCTTCGCGGAGGTATGCCGTGGCGACCGCAGGGAGGCCGGCGATCGTCACGCCCATCGCGAGTCGCAGACCGAGGAAGGTCGACCACGTCGGCGCGAACGCCGCCGCTGCCGCGAGGACGACCGAGACGGCGAGGCTCGCGCGGATGAGGCGGGTGCGGCCGATGCGGTCGGAGAGCGGTCCGGCGACGAGCAGCGCCACGGCGAGGGCGGCCGTCGTGACCGAGAGGCTGAGCGTGCTGTCCGCGCTCGAGACGCCGAACCCGGCCGCGAGCTCGGGGAGGAGTGCCTGAGTGCTGTAGATGAGGGCAAAGGTGGCGATGCCGGCGGCGAAGAGCGAGAGGGTGATGCGGCGATGACCGGCGGAGCCCGGACGGTATCCAACCAGGCCGATGGTACGGCCTTCCAGCGGCGCCGGTGCGGGCGGCTGAACGGCGTGCGATGGACGCACCGCGCGGTCCTGGGTCGTGGTCACCCATCGAGGTTGACGTGCCGACAGCCCATGCGTCCAATGTTGTCCATGGTGCTTTGCCATGCGTGAGGCGCATGATGGTGACATGGATCTGCGCGACCTCCACTGGCTCGTCGCCCTGGCCGAGCACGGCCACGTCACGGGGACGGCCGAGTCACTCGAGGTGAGCCAGCCCGCCCTCTCTCGCGCCCTGGCGCGGATGGAGCGCGAACTGGGGACCCGACTCTTCGAGCGCGTGTCGAGCGGGATCGTCCTCACTCCGGACGGGGAGGTCGCCCTCGACGCCGCCCGCGACATCGTCGCGCGGCACGACCAACTGACGCGCACGCTCGCGGATCGGCTGGACCCCGACAGCGGCACCGTCCGACTCGCGTTCCTCGACTCGATGTCGACCTCACTCGTGCCACGGGTGCTGCGCGAGTTCCACGCCGCCGCGCCCGCCGTTCGGGTGCTCCTCACCCAGGAGCCGCACCACGACCTCGTCCGCGACCTCGAGTCCGGCGCCGTCGAACTCGCCATCACGTCGTGGCTCCCGAAGGGCCGGTTCGGGTGGCTGCCGATGCAGGAGGAGCGGCTCGTGCTCGTCGTGCCGTCGACGCACCGCTGGCGGTCGCGGCGGCGCATCTCCCTGGAGTCCCTCGCCGACGAGGAGCTCGTGACGACGCCCCGCGGGTTCGGCTACCGCGGCCTCGTCGACGACCTGATGGCGGCGGCCGGGGTGAGTCCGAGGGTCTCCTTCGAGAGCGCCGACCTCGCGACGATCGAGGGACTCGTGGCCGCCGGGCTGGGAGTCGCGGTCCTGCCCGAGCAGTTCGTCGGACACAACGGCACGATCGGCATCCCGCTCACGACGCGATCGGCTCGACGGACGATCGGGCTCACCTGGCGCACCGACCGCGAACTGGCCCCTCCGGCAGCCCGATTTGTCGATTTCGTGGGTGCGAGAGGCCCCGCTCGGGGATAAATCCTCACCCTCCGGGAGGCCGTCATGCCGGGACACAGGCGGTTGACGACCCCACAGAAGGGTGGCCTAACGTAGGCCTCTGCAAGGGGACTGCAGCGCTCGACGGTGATCGCTGTGAACGGCGAGGAGCCCTGGAAGAATGAACGCTGCGCGGCCGCGCATCCGAGTACACGTTGTTGCCATCGACGACGGGCACCGCATGCTGCTCGACCGACGGCCAAAGTCCCTGACGTGGACCCTCCCCTGGGCCTACCTCACCACCGGAGACGATCCCGGTCGAGTGGCTCGGCGGCTCGTGCAGAACACCGGCGCTGCTCCTGCGATGCCCCACGTCCTCAACGTCGAGAACGCCTTCGAGGTCGGCGACCACTTCCTCGACATCACCTACCGGTGCAGCGCCGAGCGCACGTGGAAGCCGGCGCCCACCGGCACGAGCCTGTGGTGGAGCCTCGACGAGATCTCCTCGATGGAGCTCGCAACCCGCGCGAAGAGCGCGATGGTCACCGCCTGGCCCCAGCTCTGGCCCCACCTCTGACCCTGCTCAAGAAGCTCCCCGGGTAGGAGTCGAACCTACGTCGCTAATCCTGATTCAAAGTCAGGCGGGCCCTGCCGGCAGACCAACCGGGGAACGATGCGCGAGACGAGCTCACGGCATACGACGCACAGGGTAGTTGACCCCAGCGCCACCGCACGCATGGTGCCATCGGTGCCGACCGATGAGCAGGGCAGAATGGCGCAGGTGAGTCGAGAGCAGACGGTGACCAAGGCGCGCACACCCCGGGGGCGGATGACGGGGGCGCAACGGCGCGAGCAGCTCATCGGCATTGGCCGACAGCTCTTCGCGCGGCGAGGATACGAGGCGACCACGGTCGAGGAGATCGCGAGCGCGGCGAACGTGTCCAAGCCGGTGGTCTACGAGCACTTCGGCGGCAAGGAAGGCCTGTATGCCGTCGTGGTCGATCGCGAGATCCAGTCACTTCTCGGGTCGATCACCGGGGCGTTGACCTCCGACGGCGGATCGCGTGCGCTGCTCGAGCAGGCGGCGATGGCACTCCTCGACTACATCGAGAGCTCGACCGACGGCTTCCGGATCCTCGTGCGCGATTCGCCTCCGGGACAGCAGACGGGCAACTTCGCCTCGCTCATGTCGGACGTGGCGTCCCAGGTCGAGCACTTGCTGGCAGCCCAGTTCACGAACCGCGAACTCGACCCGAAGCAGGCGCCGATGTATGCGCAGATGCTGGTCGGCATGGTGGCCCTCACGGGTCAGTGGTGGCTCGAGAACCCGAAGGCCAAGAAGCGCGACGTCGCGGCGGCGCTCGTCAATCTGGCGTGGAACGGCCTGACCGGCCTCGAGGCGAAGCCGACGATCACCCACGCCTGACCTGGACAACCCGGCTCCCGAGCCCGGTCGGCTGTCGCGAGCCGCATTGATGCGGCTCGCGAGAGGGGACCCGGCTCCCGAGCCGCTTCCGCCAGATCAGACGATGAAGTCGATCTTGTGGCGGGACACCTGCTGGAACTCGACCCGGTTGCCCGCGGGGTCATCGGTGTGGAAGCGCTGCACGCCCGAGATCTCGTTGTTCCACCGCACCTCTCCCCCGGCTCCGGCCACGGCCGCGGCCACGTCGGTGATGTCGTCGACGGCCAGGCACGGGTGCGCCTTGAGCGCCGGAGCGAAGCCTTCCTCGACGCCGCAGTGCAGCTCCTGGTCACCCGCGGCGAACCACACGCCACCGCGTGCGGCGAGCGCCGGCGGCTTGGGGATCTCGGGCATGCCACAGATGACGCCGTAGAAGTGCCGCAGCAGGTCCTCCGACCCTGCGGGACAGGCGATCTGGACGTGGTGGATGCCGAGGACTGCCATCACTGCCCCTTGTGGGCGACGGCGAATACCCGCCGGAACGGGAAGAGCGTGCCGACCTCGCTGCGCGGATAGGCCTCGAGGAGCGCCGCGGCATACGGCTCGATGAAGGCCTCGCGCTCCTCACCCTCGGGAAGGATGTCGAGGACGGGACGCAGGCCTGTCGCACTGACCCAGTCGAGGACCGGGTTCTCGGACTCGCCTGCGGGGTCGAGGATGTGCGAATAGACGGTCTCCCACGCATCGACCTCCATGCCCATGCGACTGAGGAAGGTCAGATAGGTCTTCGGCTCACCGACGGCCGGCAGGTCGAGCGCGGCGAGCAGTTCGTTGGCGCGTGCATGCGTCGCCGCCGTGTCGCGCATCAGGGCGTGGCTCGGTGCGTCGAAGTTGTTGGGCACCTGGATCGCGAGCCAGCCGCCGGGCGCGAGCGCGTCGACCCACGCCGGGAGGAGGTTGAGGTGCCCCGGCACCCACTGGAGCGTCGAGTTGGTGACGATGACGTCGGGAGCGTCCGCGAGCGAAGCCGGGTCCCAGTCCTTGAGGTCGGCCTGGACCCACTCGGCGCGCCCCTCGGCGTCGAGGGCACGCGCCGCCTCGAGCATGGACTCGGACTCGTCGACGCCGACGATGCGCGCGTTGGGCCAGAGTTCGGCGAGGGCGAGCGTCGCGGGGCCGTGTCCGCAACCGAGGTCGACGACGAGCTTCGGGTCGTCGGCGCGGACCTGGGCGACGAGGTCGGCGAAGGGGCGACTCCGCTGGTCGCTGAACCTCGAGTAGGCCGTGGGGTCCCAGCTCGGCTGTGTGCGCATCGTTGCTCCTCCTGCGGTCGCGAGGGCCGTCCGGCCGCTCGTTCCCTACTCTGTCCCGCGGATATCTTGATGTCAAGATACTTGACGGGAGTACAGTCGCCCTCATGCCCGAGGATGACGTTGACCGTATCGTCTCAGCCTGGCGGCGTGAGCGTCCCGAACTCGACGTGACACCCCTTGAGATCCTCAGCCGCATCTCACGCCTCGCACGCCGCCTCGACCTCGCCCGCGGGAGCGCCTTCGCCGAGCACGGTCTGGACGGTTGGGAGTTCGACGTCCTCTCCGCACTGCGTCGCGCCGGTGCCCCCTACGAGCTCTCCCCCGGACAACTCGTCGCCGAGACCCTCGTGACGAGCGGGACGATGACCAATCGCGTCGACCGGCTGCTGCAGCGCGGTTTCGTCGAGCGCCAGCCCGACCCGCGGGACCGTCGTGGCGTCATCGTCCGGCTCACCCCCGAGGGCATGCGCACTGTCGATGCCGCCCTCGACGACCTCCTCGCGCACGAGCGCGAACTCCTCGCCGAGTTGCCCACGGGCCAGCGCGGGAGTCTGGCCGGTCACCTTCGCGTCCTGCTCGCCCCCTTCGAGCGCGTCCAGGACTGAGTCGCCGAACGGCCAATCAGCACAACGGCATTGGGTATGCCGGGTGCTCAGCTCTCGATGACGTCCGCGGCTTCGAGCCACTCGAGTTCGAGGCCTTCGCGCTCGTCGACGATCTCGCGCAGCTCGGCGTTGAGCTCGAGCACGGCCGCGTGATCGGCGGCCTGCTCAGCCATCGAGGCGTGGATGCGTTCCTCGCGCTGAGCCAGCTTCGAGAGCTGCTTCTCGACCCGGGCCATGACCTTGCGCGCCTCACGCTGCTCGGCCGGGCTGGCCGAAGGTGTGCTCGAAACCGGTTGTGCGACAACGGCTTCCGAGTCTGCGGAAGGCGACGGGACGGCATACGTGGGGGTGATCGTGGCACGCAACCGGAGGTACTCGTCGACGCCACCGGGCAGCTGCCGCACCCGACCGTCACCGAGCAACGCGACCTGCTCGTCGGCGATGCGCTCGAGCAGGTAGCGGTCGTGCGAGACGACGAGGAGCGTTCCGGCCCAGCTGTCGAGGACGTCCTCGAGCGCCGTGAGCGTCTCGATGTCGAGGTCGTTGGTCGGCTCGTCGAGCAGGAGGACGTTGGGCTCGTCCATGAGGATGCGCAGCACCTGGAGGCGTCGGCGCTCCCCACCGGAGAGGTCGCGCACCCGCGTCTGCTGCCGTGGCCCGGGGAAGCCGAGCCGCTTGGCGAGCGTGGAGGCCGTGACCTCCTTGCCGCCGAGCATCGTGACCTTGCGAACCTCCTCGACGGCGTCGATGACGCGGCTGTCGCTGAGGCGGTCGAGTTCGCGCACGTCCTGGGTGAGGTGGCCGATGCGGACAGTCACGCCTTCCTTGCGCTTGCCCGACGCCAGCGGGACCTCACCGGCGAGGGCTCGGAGGAGCGTCGACTTGCCGGAGCCGTTGACACCGACGATGCCGATGCGGGCACCGGGCGCGAGGTGCCACGTGACCCGGTCGAGGAGGGTGCGACCCCCGACAACGACGGACGCGTCGTGGAGGTCGATGACGTCCTTGCCGAGCCGGCTCGTCGCGAACGCCATGAGTTCGACGTCGTTGCGCGGCGGCGGCACGTCCTCGATGAGCGCGTTCGCGGCCTCGATGCGGAACTTCGGCTTCGACGTCCGGGCAGGCGCGCCTCGACGCAGCCACGCCAGCTCCTTGCGGAGCAGGTTGTTGCGACGCTCGGCGGTGACGCGTGCCATCCGCTCGCGCTCGGCCTTGGCGAGCACGTAGGCCGCGTAGCCGCCGTCGAAGCCGTTGACCTCACCGTCGACGACCTCCCACGTCCTGGTGGCCACGGCGTCGAGGAACCAGCGGTCGTGGGTGATGGCGACGAGCGCGTTGTCCGGTCGGGAGCGGTGTCGCACCAGGTGATCGGCGAGCCAGGCGACGCCTTCGACGTCGAGGTGGTTCGTCGGCTCGTCGAGGAGGAGCACGTCGGGGTCGTCGACGAGCAGCTGGGCGAGCGCCAGGCGGCGGCGTTCGCCACCGGACTTGCCCGCCACGGTCGCATCGAGCCCGCCCATCGCAGGAGCGTCGATGCCGCCGAGCAGGCCGGTGAGGACGTCGCGGATGCGCGCGTCGCCGGCCCAGACGTGTTCGGCGCGGTCGCCGAGGACGACCTCGCGCACCGTGGCCCCGGGGTCGAGCGTGTCGTCCTGGGTGAGGACGCTGACCGTGGCACCGCCGAGCCGGGCCACGCGCCCCGAGTCGACGCCCCGCTCCCCCGCGATGACGCGCAGGAGAGTGGTCTTGCCGCCACCGTTGCGGCCGACGATGCCGATGCGGTCGCCGCCGGAGACACCGAGCGAGACGCCATCGAGCACCTGGGCGGTGCCGAGCGCGAGGGCAGCGCGCTCGACCGAGATGAGGACGGCCACTAGTCGACCCGGGCCGGGATGACGTGTGCGCCGTGGACAGGGCCGATCGCCTTGCGGACCTCGCGCGCCGTGCCGGTCGCGGTCAGGGCGACTGTGAGGTCGATGGCCGACTCGACGTCCTCGACGAGGAAGGCGACAGTGGGCCCCGACCCGGACACGATGCCTCCGAGCGCACCGAACTCCATCCCGCTGCGCAGCACCTCACCGAGTTCGGGGCGCAGCGAGATCGCCGCCTCCTGGAGGTCGTTGGTCAGCTGCGGCGCGAGGATGTGCGGGTCACCCGTGCGGAGGGCACTCATGAGTTCGGAGTTGGGTGTCGGCTCGGGGATGTCCGCGGAGCCGCGCAGCCGGTCACACTCCCCATAGACCTCGGGGGTGGACAGACCCGTGTCGCTGATCGCGAAGACCCAGTGATAGCTCCCCCGCGCCAGCACCGGGGCGAGCCGCTCCCCCCGACCCGACCCGACGGCGGTGCCACCGCGCACGAGGAAGGGAACATCGGAACCCAGCTCAGCGGCATACTCCTCCAGTTCTTCGGTCGTCAGACCGAGTCCCCAGAGTCGGTCGCAGGCCACGAGTGCAGCCGCGGCATCGGCCGATCCGCCGGCCATGCCGCCGGCCACCGGGATGGACTTCGCAATGCTCACGTGGACGGGCGTGTCGACCCCGGACTCGTCGGCGAGCAGCCGGGCCGCACGCAGCGCGAGATTGGACGCGTCGGTGGGGACGACGTCGGCACAGGGACCCGTCACCGTGCACGACCAGTCGTCGTCAAGGGCCACCGTGACGTCGTCGGTGAGGTTGACGGCCTGATAGACCGTGGACAACGAGTGGAAGCCGTCGTCGCGCAGCGGGCCCACGAGGAGTTCGAGGTTGACCTTGGCGGGCACGCGCACCGTGACGGGCGAGGGGTCCGTGTGGGCCGAGGTCATGTCGCCACCCTAGTCATGGGTCGGCACCCCGCCGACATCCACGCTCTGAGCGAACACGCTCGCGCCCCGCCGTTGCTCCGGGGTGGACTGTCGGCATGCGACTTCTCGTGCTCGGTGGGACGGCCATGCTCGGACGTGCGGTGGCAGCGGAGGCGGTGGCGCGCGGGCATGACGTGACCTGCCTGGCTCGCGGCGTGTCCGGGGACGCGCCCGACGGGGTGCGCTGGGTTCGTGGCGACCGCGACCTCGCGGATGGCCTCGCCGCCGTGACCGGACCGGAGGACCAGTGGGACGCAGTTGTCGACGTCTCCCGTCAGCCGGGCCAGGTGCGCCGGGCCATGGCCGCCCTCGAACCGCTCGCGAGGCACCTCGTCTTCGTGTCGACCGGCAACGTGTATGCCGTCCACGCCGGTCTCGCGACCGACGAATCCGTGCCTCTGTTGCCGCCTCTCGAAGGAGAGGTCATGGAGGACATGTCCACGTATGGCGAAGCCAAGGTGGCGTGCGAGGCAGCGGTCCTCGAGGCGTTCGGGACCGATCGGGCACTCATCGCGCGGGCCGGCCTCATCGGTGGGCCGGGTGATGCGAGCGGCCGCTCGGGCTGGTGGCCGTGGCGATTCGCGCACCCGGCCGGCGGACCGGACGGTCCGGTGCTCGTGCCGGACGATCCCGAGTTGCCGATGTCGATCATCGACGTCCGCGACCTCGCTGCCTGGCTCGTGCGCTGCACCGAGGCCCGGACGGCTGGAGTGTTCGATGCCGTGGGCCAGCCAGACACTCTGGGTGGCCTGATCTCCGCTGCTCGCGAGGTGGCGGGCCACGACGGCCCCGTGGTGGCGGCATCGCCGGCCTGGCTCCTCGAACAGGGCGTGCAGGAGTGGATGGGTGAGGACAGCCTGCCGCTGTGGATCGCCGACCCCGAGTGGCGCGGTTTCGGCGCCCACACCGGGGCCGCCGCCCGCGCTGCCGGACTGACCACCAGACCGGTGACGGAGACGTTCCGGGACGCAGCGGCATACGAGGAAGCTCGAGAGGCGACCGATCCGCGACGGTGCGGTCTCACCGACGACACCGAACGACGTCTCCTCGACCTCCTCGGCTCCTGACCGGTCGCGCGGATTTCTCGCGCGCTGCACATTCCGGTTCGCGAACCATGCGGTCGCTCGAGAACCGGATCGATCCGGTCATCGAGTGACGGGACGGTTCGCGAACCGGATTGTGCAGATTCGCCGGCTGGTGCGTCAGCGCGCCCGGGCACGGTGGGCGCTCGCGATGGCGGCGAACTGGTGGACGTCGAGCTGCTCACCGCGCGTGCGCGGGTCGATACCGGCGGCGACGAGGGCCTCCTCCGCAGCCTGCGCCGACCCCGCCCACGAGGCCAGGGCGGCCCGGAGCGTCTTGCGGCGCTGCGCAAACGCGGCGTCGACGCAGGCGAAGACCTCTTCGCGGCTCGCGCCCGTCACGGGAGGCTCGCGGCGGGTGAGTGAGACGAGGCCGGAGTCGACGTTGGGCACCGGCCAGAAGACCGAGCGGCCCACGTTGCCGGCGAGAGCAACGTCGGCATACCAGGCGGCCTTGACGCTCGGGACCCCATAGATCTTGGATCCCGGCTTTGCCGCCAGACGCTCGGCGACCTCGAGCTGAACCATGACGAGGATGCGTTCGATCGTCGGGAAGCGCTCGAGGAAGTTGAGGACGACCGGCACCGACACGTTGTAGGGCAGGTTCGCGACGAGCGCCGTCGGTGCATCGCCCGGGAGCTCCTCGACGCGTAGCGCGTCGGCGTGCACGACGGTGAGGCGGTCGGCAACATCAGGCGCGACGGTCTGCACCGTCTCGGGCAGGGCACCGGCGAGGACGGGGTCGACCTCGACGACCGTGACGTGCTTCGCGACGGGCAGCAGCGCGAGGGTCAGGGAGCCGAGCCCCGGTCCGACCTCGACGACGACGTCGTCCTCACCGACACCGGCCACGCGGACGATGCGCTGCACCGTGTTGGCGTCGATGACGAAGTTCTGGCCCCACGTCTTGGTGGGGCGAATGCCGAAGCGGGCCGCGAGTTCGCGGATCTGGGCGGCTCCGAGGAGCCCTGACGTCGACATGGCCGCCACCCTATGACCACTCGGCTCGAGAGCTGAACTCTCGGGCCGAGTGGCTGGGTCCGCACGTGGTGCGCGTCGTGCGTCTGGTGGGTCAGCGAGCGACGCGGCGCGGGAAGAACCACGCCGTGAGGGCGATCGCGACGGCGATGACTCCGACGCACCACACCACGGCGACGAGACCCTGGCTGCCCGGGCCCCCTCCTGCCAGCATCGAGCGCGTCGCCTCGATGACCGGGGTGCTCGGCTGGTGCTCCGCGAACCCGCGCAGCCAGGTCGGCATGGTCTCGACGGGGACGAAGGCGCTCGAGGCATAGGGCAGGAAGAGCAGGATGAACCCGTAGCCGTTGGCCGCCTCGGGCGACTTCGCGAGGAGTCCCAGCATGGCGAAGATCGACGTGATGGCAAGGATGTAGAGCGCGATGAGTCCCGCGACTCCAACCCACTGGAGGGGGCCGGCGTCCGGTCGGAAGCCGATCGCGACCGCCACGAGCACGACGACGACCGTGGCGAACAGGTTGCGGGCGAGACTCGCGATCGTGTGCCCGACGAGCACCGTGGCGCTCGGGACGGGCATCGTGCGCAGCCTGTTGATCGTGCCCGTCGTGAGGTCCCGGCTGACTCCGACCGCCGTGGACGCGGCACCGAAGCCCGAACAGATCAGGATGATCCCGGGGACGACGTAGTCGAGGTACTCCCCTGTCGGTGAGATGGCACCGCCGAAGACATAGACGAAGACGACCATCAGCATCACAGGCAGGATGACCGCCATCAGGAGTGACTCGACGTCGCGCAGGCTGTGACGGGTGGCGCGGCCGATGAAGATCCGCGAGGCCGTGACCACCCCGACTCCCGGTGCGGCGCTCATGACGCCACCCCCGACCCAACGAACTCGCTCTGATCATTGACGTCCTGACCCGTGTCCGAGTCGTCCGGCGGCACGGCCCGGTGCCCGGTCAGCGCGAGGAACGCGTCGTCGAGTGTCGGACGATGCAGTTCGACGCGGAGGGTCGGCTCGGTGGCCGCCACCGCGGCTGCGGCCGCAGCCACTCCTGCAGCGGAGCCGTCGGTCGGCAGTTCCCTCAGCAGTTGGCCGTGGGCGCCCCGCACCTGGAGGACGTCCCCACCGACCCGCGCCTTGAGCTGCGCCGAGCTGCCCTGGGCCACGATGCGTCCGCCGTCGAGGACGACGACCTGATCGGCGAGTTCGTCGGCTTCCTCGAGGTACTGGGTCGTGAGGAACACCGAGGTGCCACCCTCGGCGAGTTCGCGGATCTGCTGCCACAGCACGAGGCGGCTGCGCGCATCGAGCCCGGTCGTGGGCTCGTCGAGGAACAGGATCTCGGGCGTCTGGATCAGGCTGACCGCAAGATCGAGTCGCCGACGCATGCCGCCGGAGTAGCCCACGACGCGACGTGAGGCGGCACTGTCGAGGTCGAAGCGTTCGAGCAGGACAGCCGCACGCGACCTGGCGTCACGGACGGACAGCCCGAGGAGCCGGCCCATCATGACGAGGTTCTCGGCTCCGGTGAGGACGTCGTCGACGGCGGCGAACTGTCCGGTCACGCTGATCCGCTCGCGGATGCGGGCGGCGTCGGTGCGTGTCTCGAGCCCCAGCACACGCACCGAGCCGGCGTCGTGCGGGACGAGGGTCGTGAGGATGTTGACGAGCGTGGTCTTGCCGGCCCCGTTGGGACCGAGGAGGGCATGGACCCCCGACGTGAGCGACAGGTCGAGGCCGGAGAGGACTGGCGTGCCGTCGTACGACTTGCCCAGTCCGGTCACCTCGATCACCGGTGCGTTTGTGTATGGCATAAACAGAGTATGACATACACAGAGTGCGGCGTACACAGTTGGCAAGCGGGCGGCATACAGTGCCTTCATGGAATGCACATGGGCGAGGTGACGGACAGCGGCCTGCCGCGGGTCGTGGCGATCGCGTGGGGCACCCACGCGCAGCCGCAGAGCGGTCCCCGCCGCGGCATGAGCCACGAGACGATCGTCGCCAAGGCGATCGAGATCGCCGACGAGCACGGCCTCGCCGCGGTGACGATGCAACGACTCGCCGAGGCGCTCGGGTTCACGACGATGTCGCTCTACCGCTACGTCGCCAACAAGGACGAGCTGCTCATGCTCATGCTCGGTGCCGAATCTCTCGTGCCCGAGCCGGCTGTGCCCTCCGCTGCACCCTCAGGTGGACCCGACGAGGACTGGCGCGTCGCCCTGCGGGCGTGGACCGATTCACTGCGGACGATGTATGCCGCACACCCCTGGCTGCTCGACGTCACCCGCGGCCCCACGTCCGTTCTCATGCCGGCCTCGGTACTGCTCGTGGACCAAGGGCTGCACGCGATCTCCGGACTGGGCCTGAGCGACCACGAGAATCTCTCGCTCATCCTCGTTGTGAGCTCCTACGTGTCAGCCTTCGCGGCCCTCGAGCGCGACCTGGCGGGGCAGGACGACCTCGCCTTCGGTCCCGAGGCCATGCAGGAGCTCGGATCGGTCATCACGCCCGAGCGGTTGCCCTACGCGGCCCCCCTCTTCCTCTCCGGGGGCTACGTCGGTGGTCCGGTCGACGACGACCTGCCCGGGGTCGAGAGCGAGTACGACTTCGGGCTCGACCTGCTCATCGAGGGCCTGGCCGCCCGTCGGCACCGCGCACCGAAGGGCACCACCGCGAGCAAGCACGGCTGAGGCCGGGCCCTCTCATACGGGGCCCGGCCTCAGTCGGGTGCCTGACCTTGCTCAGCAGGTGTCAGGCGGTGTCGCGCTCGCGCGCGATGTCAGGTGGATCAGGCGGCGTGCGCGCAACCCCACGGCTGGAGACCGCGGTCGGCGTAGACGCGGTTCGCGACCGTGATCTGCTCGGCGCGCGACGCGAGGTCGGCGCGGGAGGCGAAGTCGCCACCGCCGGCACCCAGCCAGGTGCGGATGTCGAACTGGAGACCGCCGTAGTAGCCGTTGCCGGTGTTGATCGACCAGTTGCCACTGGACTCACACTGAGCGATCCGGTCCCACATCGCAGCGTTGGCGAGGTTGATGCCCGCGCCGGAGGTGTTGCCGGCGTCGCGCGTGCCGGTCGAGGTGCTCGACGACGTGCTCGACGACGTGCTCGTGGCCGGCTTGGCCTTGGTCCCGACCGCGACGATCGCCGTGACCGGCGCGCTCGTGATCTGGCGGCTCAGGATCTGGTCGCCGGCGGGCTTGCCGTCGACGAGGGTGCGCAGGACCTGGAAGGTGCGGACACCGTCCTTGCCCTCGGTGAGGACCTTGCGGGTGCCCTCGTAGAGCGACGCGTCCTTCTTGGTGGTCGTCGCGTGGTCGATCGCCTGCGTCGTGGTCAGTCGCTGCTGGGAGACGCGCTGGAGCGTGATGGCGAGGCCACGGGTCAGGGGCGCGTTGGCGGCCGGCGTGATGCGGTCGTCGCCGTCGAACGTGACGCCCGCCTCCTTGAGAGCGGCACCGATCGTGGTGGCGTTGCTCGTGAGCGAGAGCTTCCGCTTGTCCACGGCGACGCTGAACGGCTTCGGCGTGGTCACCGTCAGGCTGAGGCCCTCACGGCCGAGCGCCTGCGAGCGGGAGGCCGAGAGCTTGGCGTCGCTGCCCGCACGGATGTTGAGGTCGCGGAGCGCGGCGTCGACGGTCGTGGCCGTCGTCCAGTACTCCTGCTTGACACCGTCGATCGTGACGGTGAGTTTGCGACCGTAGCGCACGGTGATCGTGTCGCCGTCCTCGAGCGGGGAACCGACCGACGGGATGACCTGGTCGTGTTCACCGACCTTGATGCCCTTCTTGGCGAGGGCGTCGCCCACGGTCGAACCGAAGACGTGCAGCGACTGGGAATGGCCGTCGACGTTGAGTGCGACAGCCTTGTCGAGGTGGGCCACGCCGAACGAACCGGCGGCCACCGTCAGTGCAGCAGCACCTTGGGCAGCAAGACGCTTAGGACGAGAAATCAAGAGTGCTCCGATGATCGAACTCTCCGGACACCGGGGCGGGCGACGGTCCGTCAGGGGTGGACCGCGGGAGCCTCAGGGGAAGGTCCCGACAACAGGAGAGCGAGGTGCGCGCGGAATGAAATCCGGCGTCCTCGCCCCTGTCTTCGCCCGGAGCCCAGCTCCGGCCAACTCATCCACCATGACGAAATCGTCGGCAAAGGTCAAATTTTGATAACGGTGACATGGCCCACGCCTGTCGGAGATGTGGCCGGTGTGACGGGTGTGGCGAAACGTGGGACCTGGGGCGTGTCACCAGGGGCCGTAGACCCGCTCCGAGTTCTCCGACAGCGCCTGGCACAGCGTGGGGACGGCGACACCGAGGGTCGCGGCCATGGCCCGGACCGTGAGCGGGATGAGGTGCGGGGCGTTGATCGCACCCCGGTGTGGGTGCGGAGTGAGGTACGGCGCGTCGGTCTCGACGAGGAGGCGGTCGAGCGGCGTCACCGAGAGCGCGTCGCGCAAACCGTGAGCGTTCTTGAAGGTCACGGTGCCGGCGAAGGAGAGGTAGTAACCCCGCTCGGCACACGTCTGCGCCATCTGCAGATCACCCGAAAAGCAGTGCAGCACAGTCGAATTCGGCGCACCCTCCTCCTCGAGGATCCGCAGCACGTCGTCGTGCGCGTCACGGTCGTGGATCTGCAGCGCCTTGCCGAGGCGCTTGGCCAGATCGATGTGCCAGCGGAAGCTCTCGTGCTGAACGTCGCGCCCCTCCGGGCCGGTTCGGTAGTAGTCGAGACCGGTCTCGCCAACGACCCGGACTCGCGGATGTGCCGCGAGAGTTTCGATCTCGGCGTATGCCGCCACGAGACTTCCGCTCTCGGCCAACCCGGGCACCTCGTTGGGGTGCAGGGCCACACCACCCAGCATCGCGGCATACGTGTCGATCATCTCCACGGTCTGGCGCGCG
This sequence comes from Knoellia subterranea KCTC 19937, assembly GCF_000768685.1. Lineage (GTDB taxonomy): Bacteria > Actinomycetota > Actinomycetes > Actinomycetales > Dermatophilaceae > Knoellia > Knoellia subterranea. The sequence continues at coordinate 60,840 of NZ_AVPK01000010.1, forward strand.
CCCGGAAGGTCACAGCCGATCTGGACCACCCGGTCGACGCCGACCGCCCGGGCCTTGGCCAGGGCGTCGGCGACGTCGACAGGGTGCCCCTCGCGCTCGATGTCGAGGTGCGTGTGGTTGTCCACGACGGCAATCGGCAACGCGTCCGGCAGGTCCGGGACCACCGCACGCGACGACGAACCGCTGTTGGAGTGGGTCACGACTGCTGCAACCGGTCGAGCTCCTCGGCCACGACGGACTCGTCGAGCTTGGCGAAGACACCGGTGGGCTTGGCGATGGGCGCGCCCACGGTCACCGGGCGGGACTCCCATCGCGGCGTCGCGGTGTACTCGCCCGTGATGACCGGATAGGTGCGGTCGCGGTCGGCGTCGTCGAGGCCCTGGACGTCACGCACCACGGGCATGGGCATGAACTCGCCCTCACCACCGATGAAGGCGTGCACCCGGTTCGAGGCGTGCGGCAGGAACGGCGCGAGGATCGTGTTGAGGTCACTGACGCACTGGATGAGCGTGTGCAGCACCGTCGCCAGGCGTTCGCGCTGGTCGTCGCCCTTGAGTTTGAACGGCTCCGTGTCGGAGACGTACTTGTTGACGTCGCCGACGGCCTTCATCGCCTCGTTGATCGCGGCCTTGACCCGCTGCTTGGCGAGGAGGTCGCCGACGGTGTCGAACGCGGCGAGCGTCGCCGCGCGGACCGCCTCGTCGACGGGCTCGAGAGCGCCCGGCTGCGGGATCTCACCGAAGTTCTTGGCGATCATCGCGCCCGTGCGGTTGACGAGGTTGCCCCAGCCGGCGACGAGCTCGGAGTTGTTGCGCTGCACGAACTCGGCCCAGGTGAAGTTGCTGTCCTGGTTCTCCGGACCGGCGGCGCAGATGAAGTAGCGGATCGGGTCGGGCCCGTAGCGCTCGAGGACGTCGCGGATGTGGATGACGTAGCCGCGCGACGTCGAGAACTGCTTGCCCTCCATCGTGAGGTACTCGCTCGAGACGACCTCGGTCGGAAGGTTGAGGGCACCGAAGGTGCCCGGTTCGCCACCCTTGGCGCCGCGGCCGGCATACGCAAGAAGTTCTGCAGGCCAGATCTGCGAGTGGAAGGTGATGTTGTCCTTGCCCATGAAGTAGTACGACTGGGCGTCCTCGGCGTTCCACCAGTCGCGCCACCGCTCGTCGTCGCCGAGGCGGCGGGCCCACTCGATCGACGCCGAGAGATAGCCGATGACGGCGTCGAACCAGACATAGAGGCGCTTGCCAGGGTAGCGCGTCGCGAGATCGCCGGGCAGCGGGATGCCCCAGTCGATGTCGCGAGTCATCGCGCGCGGACGGATCTCGTCGAGGATGTTGAGGCTGAACTTGATGACGTTCGGACGCCATGTGCCGCTCGCCTCACGGCCGTCGAGCCACTCCCGCAACGAGTCGGCCAGCGCCGGCAGGTCGAGGAAGTAGTGGTCGGTCTCGGTGAACTCCGGCGTCGCCCCCGTGACCTTGCTGCGCGGGTTCTTGAGGTCGCTCGGCTCGAGCTGGTTGCCGCAGTTGTCGCACTGGTCGCCGCGCGCCTCCTCATAGCCACAGATCGGGCAGGTGCCCTCGATGTAGCGGTCGGGCAGGGTGCGACCCGTGCTCGGCTCGAGCGCGACGAGCTGCTGCTGCACGACGAAGTAGCCGTTGTCGAGGCAGCGGCTGAACATCTCCTGGACGACGTGCTCGTGGTTGGCCGTCGTCGTGCGCGTGTAGAGGTCGTAGGAGCAGCCGAGGTCCGCGAGCTCGTTCGCGATGATCGCGTGGTTGCGGTCGACGAACTCCTGCGGCGTCACGCCCTCCTTGTCGGCGAGGACGAGGATCGGCGTGCCGTGCTCGTCACTGCCGCTCACCATGAGGACGTCGTGGCCGGCCATCCGCATGTAGCGGGAGAAGACGTCCGAGGGCACGCCGAACCCGGCGACATGGCCGAGGTGGCGCGGCCCGTTGGCGTACGGCCAGGCGACAGCGCTGAGGATTTTCGTCACGCGTGAATCCTAGGCGGCGCCCGCAACCGGGTTCTGCACGATCCGGTTCGCGAACCTTGGCGTGACTCGATGACCGGATCGATCCGGCTATCGAACAACGTTGCGGTTCGCGAACCGGATTGGGTATGCCGTCCGCCCACCTGCCCGAATCGTGTCGCCCACTCGGCGACGAAGTTTCGGGAATGCTGGTGTCGAATCCGGGTCGGGTCGCGCGTCACTGAGGTGAGGGCGAGCACCGGGTTCGCCGATCGAGCACAGGAGCAGCCATGGCCCAGTACCTCATCTACTTCAACCAGCAGTGGGTCGGCGACCACTCGGAGGAGTGGTTCCTCGGGCGGGTGGAGCCCTCGATGGCGGTCATCCACGAGATGGAGAAGGCCGGCGTCCACGTGTTCGCTGGCGGTCTCGAGGAGAACGGTCCGGTGCACTCCGCTGATGCCACGAGCGGCACGATCACCGTCACCGACGGCCCGTTCACCGAGACGACAGAGGTCCTGGGCGGCTTCACCGTCATCGACGTGCCCGACGAGGAGACGGCGAAGTACTGGGCCGGCCGCATCGCCGAGGGCTGCGGCTGGCCGCAGGAACTGCGCCGCATCTCGTCCCGCCCCGACGCCTGAGCCCGAGTCGTCCGGTCGTGAAGGGAATGCATCGGGCCGCGATCGAGTAGACATGTCCTGAGACGGCGCGAACGATGCGCCCGCCACCCAGGAGGTCACAGATGATCGCCGCACTCACCGGCATGGGGCTGTCCGCCGCAGCGGGGCTCAACGCCTACATCCCGTTCATGATCGTCGCGCTCATCGCACGGTTCACCGACGTCATCACCCTGCCGGCGAGCTTCGACTGGATCGAGTCGCCCTGGGCCATCGGCGTCGGCGCCATCCTCCTGCTCACCGAGCTCGTCCTCGACAAGATCCCCGCCGTGGACACCGTCAACGACGCGATCCAGACGTTCATCCGTCCGAGCATGGGCGGCCTGATCTTTGCCGCCACGACGGCCGCCGAGGACCTCGACAAGTCGACGTGGATGGCGGACAACCCGTGGGTGGGGGTCGTCCTCGGCATCCTCGTCTCAGGCCTCGTCCACTCCGGCAAGATGGCGGCCCGACCGGCTATCAACGCCGGCACTCTCGGCGCCGGCGCACCCGTCGTCTCGACCGCGGAGGACGGCGCCTCGCTCGGACTCTCACTTGTGGCGATCTTCATCCCGATCCTCGTGATCTTCGCGCTCATCGCCCTCGCGTGGATCCTCGTGTGGATGTGGCTCAAGGTCCGCAAGTGGCGCAAACGGCGACTCGAACGTCAGGGTCCCGACCCGGCATACCCGCGCGCCTGAGGGGTGACTCCCAGCGGACGTCCACGTTCGCTGCATAGGCTCCCGCCCATGGACGCCACGGTCGAGCAGCGAGCCCTGACCCGCCGCGATCTGCTGCTCGAGACGGCTCTGGTCCTCGGGGTGTCGCTCGGGGCGTCGGCGATCTGGAGTGCGCTGTCGCTCATCCGCAAGCTCACGGCCGAGGTGTCGCTGAGCAAGCAGACGACGGCGATGAACTCGTCGGTCACGCCGGACCGTCCCTGGCTGGACCTGGCCTATCAACTCGTGGGCATCGGATTGGCCCTCGTACCAGTGGTGCTCGCGCTGCACCTCCTCGCGCGCGGGGATGTGCGGGCACGGTTCGCGATCGGCTGGGACTGGACGCAGCCGGCTCGAGACCTCGTGCGCGGACTCGGTCTCGCGGCTCTCGTCGGCATCCCCGGGCTGGGCCTGTATGCCGTCGCGCGGGCTCTCGATCTCAACACCACCATCGCGGCGGCGAACCTCGGCGGGGCATGGTGGACGGTGCCGGTGTTGGTGCTGGCCGCCGCGCAGAACGCCATCCTCGAGGAGGTCGTCATGGTCGGCTACCTCTTCACCCGGTGGTCGCAGGCTGGATGGTCGACGACGCGAGTCATGGTGTCCTCAGCGCTGATTCGCGGTTCGTACCACCTGTATCAGGGGTTCGGTGGCTTCGTCGGCAACGCCATCATGGGGCTGCTGTTCGGCTGGATCTACACCCGCACGAAGCGCGTCGGGATCCTCGTCGTGGCTCACACCGTGCTCGACATCGTCGCTTTCGTTGGCTACTCCCTGCTCAAGGACCACCTCAGCTGGCTCTGAGTCGTCCCACTGCCGGGGAGCGTGCCGACGGGTCATCACCTGTGGCCGTCGGTCGGGGATTGTGTGACGGATCGGGGGTCCTGCGACCCCCGACCCGTCACGCGACCCCCGACTGACCACCACGCAAGTCGATCCACGTTGAGCGCCGCTCCGGGACGATGCCCTTCTCGCCGAGGATCGTGAGCAACCGCTTGGGCTGGGTGAGGTCGGACCACACCCATCGCGCGACCTCCGCGAGCCGACGCAACCGGTCCTCACGCTGCTTCTCGGCCCACAGGACACGACCGGCTTCCGACTGCATGGCACCGGAAGGGATGTTGTACTTCGACCGTCCGTCGAACTCGCCGATGACGCCCTCCCACCAGAAGTCAGCATCGCCGATGTGCCCTGCGTCGTCGTGGAAGGCGACCTGAAGCCGGGGTCGGGGCAGGTTGAGACGGAACATCTGTACCCGGGAGAAGCTCTCCCCCGGCGACATGCTCAGTCCGTCTGCAAGTTCAACGGCCGTGCGGGCTCGCGCTCGTCCTGGCGCGCCGGCCGGGACCAGCGCCAGCTCGTCGGCAAGATCGGCCCGCGTGCACAGGTGGTGGCGCAGGCAGTAGTCCGCCGCCGCGACCGCATCCTGCAGGGACTCGTAGCGACCGAGGTCGACCACCGTGCGCGCGGGGCTCGTGACCTGAACTCCGTTGACCAGGACCGCCTCCGCGGGCTGGCCCAAGAGCGGCCGGAGCACGTGCGACCCACTCACCCCTCGTCGAGTCACGAGGTGGCGCACAGTCGCTGGCTACGACGTAATGCGTGGGAAGCCGTGGACCGCGGCTGCCGAAGCGGCCACGAAGATGAGGCAGTCCCCATGGCGATGCGCCTTGGCCGTGGCATGGACGAGGGCCGCGTGCCGGTCGACGGGCTCCAGCTCACGCTGCGCCGACTCGGCCATCCAGACGCCGGGCCGCACATGGTGAAACAGACCCCGCGACGGTTGCGTCCCGCGAGCTCGCAGATCGCCAGTGGTGTGGAGGATCACCGGGTCGAATGGCGTGTGTCGTTCTGGTCCGAGCATGCGCCGAGCCTGACAGGAACTGGCAAACCGACCGCTGGGTTTTCCACAGCGACCGGGGACCCGTCCGTCAGTCGGGGGTTGTGTGGCGTGTCGGGGGTCGCGCGACCCCCGACCCACCACCCCACCCCCGACTGACGCAGAGCGAAGGCGGATGCCACGCCTAAAAGGCGAGCACCCGGCATACCGAAGAATTTTCGGTATGCCGGGTGCTCGGCGTTGCGGGACCGGTTCAGCGACCGTGCTTGAGGGCCGTGCGCAGGTCCTTGTTGAGCTGGCTGATGACGTCCTGCGGGATGCCCTTGGGGCAGGCCTGCGAGCACTCACCGATGTTGGTGCAGCCGCCGAAGCCCTCGTGGTCGTGCTGGTTGACCATCGAGACGACGCGGGCGTCGCGCTCCGGTTGACCCTGGGGCAGCTCACCGAGGTGGGTGATCTTGGCGCCCATGAAGAGCATGCCGCTGGCGTTGGGGCAGGCCGCGACACACGCGCCACAGCCGATGCACTCGGCCGCCATGAAGGCGCGGTCGGCGGCGGTCTTGGGCACCGGCGCCGCGTGGGCGTCGGGAGCCGAACCCGTGTTGGCCGAGATGAAGCCACCCGACTGGATGATGCGGTCGAACGCGCCCCGGTCGACCACGAGGTCGCGCACGATCGGGAACGCCTCGGCACGCCACGGCTCGACGGTGATCGTCTCGCCGTCCTTGAACGAACGCATGTGCAGCTGGCACGTCGTCGTCTTCTCGGGGCCGTGTGCGTGGCCGGAGATCATCAGGCCACACATGCCGCAGATGCCCTCGCGACAGTCACTGTCGAACGCGATCGGCTCCTCGCCCTTGGCGTTGAGCTCCTCGTTGAGGACGTCGAGCATCTCGAGGAAGGACATGTCGGGGCTGATGTCCGACACGCGGTACGTGACGAACTGGCCCTTGTCCTGGGGTCCGGACTGACGCCAGATCTTGAGGGTCAGGTTCATGTTGCCGCTCACTTGTAGCTCCGCTGCTTCAGCTCGATGAATTCGTAGACGAGGTCTTCCTTGTGGAGGACCGGGGTGCCCATTCCGGCGCCCACCCCCTCCTGCTCACCCGATGGCGGCGTGAACTCCCAGGCGGCGACGTAGGCGAACTCGTCGTCGTGACGCAGCGCCTCGCCGTCCTCGGTCTGGCTCTCCGCCCGGAAGTGACCACCGCAGGACTCACGGCGGTGGAGGGCGTCGATGCACATGAGCTCGCCCAGCTCGAGGAAGTCCGCGACGCGGCCGGCCTTCTCGAGGGACTGGTTGAGGGTGTCCGCGGAGCCGAGGACTCGCACGTTGCGCCAGAACTCCTCGCGCAGACCGCGGATGAGGTCGATGGCCTTGAGCAGGCCCTCCTCGCTCCGCTCCATGCCGCAGTACTCCCACATAATGTTGCCGAGCTCGCGGTGGAAGCTGTCGACGCTGCGCTCACCGTTGATCGCCAGGAAGCGCTCGGTGCGCTCCTCGACGGCCTTGCGCGCCTCGACGACAGCCGGGCTGTCCTCCTTGAGCGTGCTCGGCGGCACCTTGGCGAGGTAGTCGCGGATCGTGTTGGGGAGGACGAAGTAGCCGTCGGCCAGGCCCTGCATGAGGGCGGACGCGCCGAGACGGTTGGCGCCGTGGTCGGAGAAGTTCGCCTCGCCCGTGACGAAGAGGCCCGGGATCGAGGACTGGAGGTCGTAGTCGACCCAGAGGCCACCCATGACGTAGTGCACGGCCGGGTAGATGCGCATCGGCGTTTCGTACGGGTTCTCACCCGTGATCCGGGCGTACATGTCGAAGAGGTTGCCGTACTTCTCCTCGACGGCCGCGCGACCCAGACGCTTGATGGCGTCGGCGAAGTCGAGGTAGACGCCGCGGCGGAAGTCACCGACGACCGGGCCGACACCGCGGCCCTCGTCGCAGACGTTCTTGGCCTGGCGCGACGCGATGTCGCGGGGCACGAGGTTGCCGAACGCCGGGTAGATCCGCTCCAGGTAGTAGTCGCGGTCCTCTTCCTTGATCTGGCGCGGGTCCTTGTCGCAGTCCTCGCGGTTCTTCGGCACCCAGATGCGACCGTCGTTGCGCAGCGACTCCGACATGAGCGTCAGCTTCGACTGGTGCTCGCCCGAGACCGGAATGCAGGTCGGGTGGATCTGCGTGTAGCAGGGGTTGGCCATGTAGGCGCCCTTGCGGTGCGCGCGCCACGTCGCCGTGACGTTGGAGCCCATCGCGTTGGTGGAGAGGAAGAAGACGTTGCCGTAACCACCGGAGGCGAGGACGACCGCGTCGGCGAGGTGGGTCTCGATCTCACCGGTGACGAGGTCGCGGACGATGATGCCGCGAGCGCGACGCTCCTCGCCCTCACCATCGACGATGACCTCGAGCATCTCGTGACGCGTGAACTGCTCGACCGTGCCGGCCGCGACCTGACGCTCCAGCGCCTGGTAGGCACCGATCAGGAGCTGCTGGCCCGTCTGACCACGTGCGTAGAACGTGCGGGACACCTGGACACCACCGAAGGAGCGGTTGTCGAGGAGGCCGCCGTACTCACGGGCGAACGGGACACCCTGCGCGACGCACTGGTCGATGATGTTCGCGCTGACCTCGGCGAGGCGGTAGACGTTGGTCTCGCGGGAGCGGTAGTCGCCACCCTTGACCGTGTCGTAGAAGAGGCGCTGGATGGAGTCGCCGTCCTCCTTGTAGTTCTTGGCGGCGTTGATGCCACCCTGCGCGGCGATGGAGTGCGCGCGACGCGGGGAGTCCTGGAAGCAGAAGGACTTCACGTGGTAGCCGGCTTCACCGAGGGTCGCGGCAGCAGCGCCACCGGCGAGACCGGTGCCGACGATGATGACCGACATCTTGCGTCGGTTCGCAGGGTTGACCAGGGCGGCCTCGAACTTGCGGCGGGTCCACTTCTTGTCGATGGGGCCGTCCGGCGCCTTGTGGTCGGCGACCTTGGTGCCCTCGGTGTACATGCCGCCGTAGAAGCTGCCGGCGGCCGAGTCAGCGCTCGAGCCAGTGGGGTTCGTGGTGTTGTCAGTCATGAGTCAGCGACACCTTCAGGGGATCAGGCCGAATGCGATGGACAGCGGCGGGATGAGGAAGCCGACGACGATGAGCGCCGCAGTGGCGGTCGCGATCGTCTTCGCGCGTCCGTGCGCCTTGGGGGTCATGGTCCAGCCGAGGGTCTGCTGGGCGCTGTAGACACCGTGCTTGAGGTGCATGAACAGGGCGATCATCGCGGCGACGTAGATGAGGACCATCCACCACACCTGGAAGCTCGCGACGACGAGCTGGTAGGGGTTCGCCGTGATGTCGATGCCCTGCTTGTCGGGGTTGGGCGAGATCTTGACGATCGTGAAGTGCAGGAGGTGCCAGACGATGAAGACGAGGAGGAAGACCCCGCCCCAGCGCATCCACTTCGAGGTCGCGGCGGTCTTGACCGCGTCGTAGCGCGTGCGGCGCGCAGCGCCGGCGCGACTCCAGAGCCGGAACGCGGCATACGCGTGTCCGATGATCGACAGGATCAGGACGATGCGCACGATCCAGAGCAGACCGCCGTACGGGAGCATCGGCTCACCGAAGGTTCGCAGGTGCTCGGCATAGGTGTTGAACGCCTCCTCCCCCGCGAGTGCCTTGAGGTTTCCGTACATGTGCAGGAGCAGATATCCGACGAAGACCAGGCCGGTCACTGCCATGAGCAGCTTCAGCGCGATCGTCGTGCTCCGTGCGGTCGTTCCGCGCGGGGAGAGCGTCGTCGTGGGCATGACCGAAAGGTACCGCGCGCCATGGGGTGACACGTGCTGAGGCAGGCCTAAGTCATGTGTGAGATATGCCCGTTACTCATCCGTAGTCACCACGACGGTGTATGCCGTCCGCCCGTCTCCCGCGTTGCCCCACCTGGTCCTCCATCCAGTCCACGACGCAGGCTCGCGCCCGAGGGTCGCGAGCCTGCGCGTGTGGCTCTTCCAGCTCGAACCGGTTGAAGTAGGCCCCGCGCAGACCCGCGAGTGCGGAGTCGAGGGCAACCCTCAGCACGGGCAGAACTCCGTCGTCGAGGGTTGATGAACTCGTGAGCCCACTCTCCCGCACCATCCGGGTGCGCATCTGGTGCGAAGGGTGAACGACGTTGACCGGCACGCCGCGAGCGCCGAGCTCGATCGTGGGACATGACGAGCGCCGTCTTGCTCCGCAGGTAGGCCTGGATCCCGTCGTAGCCCTGCGTGAACTCCAGGTCGTCGAGGTCAATGGGCGCCTGCCCCATGCTGCCGACCTGCACGATGCGACCACCGTCCGCGAGCGCCGGCGCCAGAGCCGTCGCGACGAGATGCGGAGTCACGGCGTTGACGGCCATCCGCAGCTCGAGCCCCGCAGCATTCGTCTCGCGGAGCATCGGGTCGACGCCGCCCCCAACGGCTGCGTTGTTGATGATGAGCCCGATCGGCCCACCCTGAGCCGCCTCGCGGCAGACCTCGGCCACCTGGGCGTGGTCGGAGAGGTCGCAGTCCCACACGATCGGCTGGGGAGCGCCCAGGCGACGCACTTCGCCCACGAGGTCGACGACCCGGCCGGGCCCTCGGACGGGCAGAAACAGTTGCCAGCCCCGTCGAGCCAGATCAAGGGCCACCTCTCGGCCCAGCCCCGAAGTCACGCCAGTCACCTATGCACTATTCATGCCTTGAACATTATCAAGCCTTTGATAGTTGCCAAGTCTCGTAGAGTGGGCGCATGGTCCTCGACGTCAGTGAACGCCTCGGCTTCGACATCAAGGCGACGGAGGTCGCCCTCATGGCCCGCAAGGCCACTGCACTGCGCGAGGTGGGCCTGACGGTGGCGCAGTACGCCGCCCTCCTCACGCTGCGGGACAACCCCGGCATCACCGGTGCCGGCCTGGCGCGGAGTTGCCTCGTCACTCCCCAGGCGGCAGCGGCCGTCCTCAAGGCGCTCGAAGCCAAGGGGCTCGTCCAGCGCGAGAGCGATGACTGGAACCGCACTGCCCGCCCGGGCCGCCTCACTCCCGAGGGCGCCCGAATCCTGCGCAGTGCCGACGCGCGCGCATCCCGGATCGAGCAGCAGGTCCACGACGCGCTCACCCCGAAGCAGCGCGCCTCGCTCCGTCAACTGCTCGAGACCTGTCGCGCAGCTCTCGCCGACGACTGACCCTCCGGTATGCCGTCCGCCCGCCTCCCGAGGATCGCGCACCTCCCGGCCCTCCCACGTCGCGGAGGACCGACTTTGGCCCCGTGTCAGTGGACGATGACACGATCCGGTGCATGGACGACGTGCGCGCAACGCTCGCCCGGGACCGGCTGGCCACGCTCGAGCGGTTGGCCGACCTGAGCGACGACTTCGACCGGTTCGTGGACGCCTCGCGCGACAGCAACGCCGACGACGAGCACGACCCGGAGGGCGCGACGATCGCGTTCGAGCGGTCGCAGGTCGACGCCCTCATCCAGCAGGCGAGGCAGCACCTCGCCGAGGTCGACGCGGCGATGGAGCGGCTGGACGGTGGGACCTACGGCGTGTGCGAGCGGTGCGGATCCCCGATCGCTGCCGCGCGCCTCGAGGCCCGGCCCACCGCGCGCACCTGCGTCACCTGCTGACGCGACGGTCGGCCGGGTCCGAGCCGACCCCTCAGGGCCGACCGGAGGGTTGATGTGGGGTCCGGAGGGCAATGAACCCTCCGGACCCCACATGAACCCTCATGGGGAGCAAAAGTTGGGGCGCGCGGGCGGTCAAGGCTTTTGGGCGGCGAGGGCGGCGTCGTAGAGCGCCTTCTTGGACAGGCCCGTGGCCGAGGCGACGTCGGAGCACACATCCTTGAGCCGCTCCCCCGCCGCGACCCGGTCGAGGATGCCGGTGAGCTGGCTCTCCACGTCGCCCACCTCGACAACGGCCCCGGCGACGACAACAGTGATCTCACCCTTGACGCCGTCGTCGGCCCAGGCCACGAGGTCGACGAGCGTCCCGCGCCGCACCTCTTCATACGTCTTCGTCAGTTCACGGCACACCGCCGCGCGCCGGTCTCCCCCGAACACCGACTCCATCGCCGCGAGCGACTGGGCGATCCGGTGCGGCGCCTCGAAGAACACCATCGTCCGCTTCTCGTCCCGCAGCGCCGTGAGCGCCCGCAGCCGCTCCCCGCCCTTGCGCGGCAGGAACCCCTCGAAGCAGAACCGGTCCACCGGAAGCCCCGACACCGCGAGCGCCATGAGCACTGCCGACGGCCCCGGCACACACGTCACCCGGGCGTCGATCCCGACCGCCGCGGACACCAGGCGGTACCCCGGGTCGGACACGGACGGCATACCGGCATCCGTGACGACGAGAACGCGAGCGCCCTCGCGAAGTCTCTCGACGAGATCCGGCGTCCGCGACGCCTCGTTGTGCTCGTGATAGCTGACGACCGACCCACGCGGCGACACGTCCAGTGCGGAGCACAAACGGCGCAGCCGGCGCGTGTCCTCGGCGGCGATGACGTCTGCCGCCTCCAGCTCGGAGGCCAACCGCGGAGCCGCGTCGCGCGGGTCGCCGATCGGAGTCGCGGCCAGCACCAACACGCCCGTCTCGGTCATGTCAGCGATCCTACGGTCGCGGACCCAGCCCCCACACAGGTCGCTTTGCCTACGATGTGCCGGTGACCCGGACCGACGAGCTGCGCGCCCGCCTGCTCGGGACAACTCCCACCGATCGCCTCTGGGGCTGGCTCGGACCGCTGTTCATCGCGGCCGTCGGCGGGTTCCTGCGGTTCTGGCACCTGGACCGACCGCACTCCCTGGTCTTCGACGAGACGTACTACGTCAAGCAGGGCTGGTCGATGATCAAGTACGGCGTCGAGATGCGCGTCCAGGGCAAGAACGAGGCCGCCGACAAGCTCTGGAACGCCGGCAACGTCAACGTCTTCAGCGACCAGGGCGACATGGTCGTCCACCCACCCGTCGGCAAGTGGCTCATCGGCCTGGGCGAGTGGATCTTCGGGCCGACGAGTTCGTTCGGGTGGCGCTTCGCCGTCGCCGCGACGGGCACGCTGTCGATCCTCATCCTCGGACGGGTCGCCCGCCGGATGTTCGGGTCGACCCTCCTCGGCTGCATCGCCGCGCTGCTGCTGGCCGTCGAGGGCACCCACTTCGTCATGTCGCGCACCGGCATCCTCGACATGATCGTGTCGTTCTTCGCGCTCGCCGGATTCGCGGCACTCGTCGTCGATCGGGACCAGACCCGCGAGCGCCTGGCGAGTTGGGCAGGGACGCGGCCCACCGGCATACGCCTCACCTCCGGACCATGGTTGGGAGCCCGCCCCTGGCGCTGGGTCGCGGGGCTCATGCTCGGGCTCTGCGTCTCGACGAAGTGGTCCGGCATCTTCTTCATCGCCGTCTTCGGGCTGATGACGGTGCTCTGGGACTGGGGTGCGCGACGCGCCGTGGGGATTCGCCCGTGGGTGCGTGAAGGCTTCCTCAAGGACGGCCCGTATGCCGCGGTGCAGCTCGTCGTGACCGGTGCGGTCGTCTACGTGGTCTCGTGGGCGGGGTGGTTCCTCGGGTCGAACGGCTACCACCGGCAGTGGAACACCTTCCATCCGGGCGAGGGCATCCAGTGGCTGCCGCCGGTGCTGCGCAACTGGGTGAAGTACCACCAGGACATGTGGCAGTTCAACACCACTCTGTCGACTCCGCACTCGTACCAGTCGAACCCGTGGGGCTGGATGGTGCAGGCGCGGCCGACGTCGTTCTTCTACGAGGGGACGAAGCGGGGCGAGGGATCCTGCGACGTCGACTCGTGCTCGCAGGCCGTCCACACCATCGGCACGGTGTCGGTGTGGTGGGTCGGGATCGTGGCGCTCCTCGTGTGCCTGTTCTTCTGGGCGGTGAAGCGCGACTGGCGTGCGGGGGCGGCGCTCGCGGGGATCGTGGCGGGGTACGGGCCGTGGTTCATGTATCAGCACCGCACGATCTATGCGTTCTACTCGGTCGCGTTCGAGCCGTATGTCGTGCTGGCGATCGTGTTCTGCATCGGGTTGCTGCTCGGCGGCGCGTCGGCGTCACGGGAGAGGCGGCGGATCGGGGCGATCGTCGTGGGTGGTTACCTGCTGCTGACGATCGGACTGTTCGCGTGGTTCTACCCGTTGTATGCCGCGGAGGTCGTGCCATATGCACACTGGTACCGCCTCATGTGGTTCCCGTCCTGGATCTGAGTGTCTGGTCCGAGTCTCTGATGTGAGTGGCTGATCTGAGTCGCTGCCGGACGTTGTCGGTGCACCCACCTACCGTGAGGGTGTGTTCTTCTTCCCCGGCGACGACGAGATCGTCCTCAGCCCCCACGACCTGCGCACCGCTGCCGAGTGCGAGTTCCGACTCGTGCGAGAGCTCGATGTGCTGCTCGGTCGAGCCCCACGGGTGGAGGAGCCGGAGAGCCTCATGCACGAGCGCATCGTCGAGCTCGGCCTGGCGCACGAGAGTCTCGAGTTGCAGCGGCTCCGGGACGACCACCCCGGCCGTGTCCGTGGGCTGAATCGCCCGGATGGCCACTCGCGGGAGGCCTACGGGGCGGCCATGAGCGAGACACTCGCGGCCCTGTCATCCGACGCCGAGGTGCTCGCCCAGGCCGTCATCTTCGACGGGACGATCCTCGGCTACGCCGACTTCATCGAGCGCACCCCCGAGGGTTGGCTCGTCAGTGACACCAAGCTCGCCCGTTCGGCCAACGTCCCGGCCCTGTTGCAGATCGCGGCGTATGCCGCGGTGCTCCAGTCCCACGGCGTGCCCACCGCCCCGGTGGCTCGCCTTGTCCTCGGCTCCGGTGAGCGCCACGACTACGCGTTGCAGGAGATCGTCCCGGTCTTCCACCGCCGCTGGGCTCGGCTCAAGGAGCTCGTGGCCGACCACCGCGCCGACGCCGGTCCGGGCACGTGGGGCGATGCCCGCTGGACCGCCTGCGGCCGCTGTGACGTCTGCGACGCCGAGGTGACCGCGCACCGCGACCTGCTCCTCGTCGCGGGCATGCGCACGACGACCCGACGGCGGTTCGTCGACGCTGGCATCCAGACGATCGACGACCTGGCCACGGCAGAGGGTCCCGTGGAGGACGTGCAGGACCACCGGCTCGAGCGGCTCCGCGCGCAGGCGCAACTCCAGTTGAGGGCCGAGGCCGAGAGGTCCGTTCCTTTCGACGTCATCGACGAGGCGGCGATCCGTCGCCTCCCCCGTCCGAGCGCGGGCGACATCTTCTTCGACTTCGAGGGTGACCCGCTGTGGAGTGAGCGGGGTTCGAGCGTGTGGGGCCTCGAGTACCTCTTCGGTCTCGTCGAGGTCGACACGGACGCCCCTGTCTTCCAGTCGTTCTGGGCGCACGACCGGGCGCAGGAGAAGCAGGCCCTCATCGACTTTGTCGACTACGTGGAGAAGCGTCGGGCGACCTGGCCGGGCCTGCACATCTATCACTACGCGCCCTATGAGACTGCCGCGCTCAAGCGGCTCGCGGCTCGGCACTCGGTGTGCGAGGACGCGGTCGACCAGCTGCTGCGCGACGGAGTCTTCGTCGATCTGTATGCAACGGTGCGCGCCGCGATTCGGGTGGGCCAGCGGTCCTACTCGATCAAGAAGCTCGAGCCCCTCTACATGGGTGCCCGCACCGCCGACCTCCAGAAGGGCGACGACTCGATCGTCGAGTACCACCGGTTCATGATGGCCCGGACGATGGAGCGCTGGGACGAGGCCACGCAGATCATCGACGGCATCGCCGAATACAACGAGGACGACTGCATCTCGACGTGGAAGCTGCGGGACTGGCTCATCGAGCGGGTGCCGGACGGCATCGTGGGTGCGCCGGGTGAGGCGCAGCAGCAGCGCGAGGTCCGCGAGGACCGACAGGCGCAACTGGCCCTCGAGGCCGAGCTGCGGGCGCTCGTCGACGACATTCCACCCGCCGATCGCACGGCCGAGGACCACGCCGTCGCCCTCGTCGCGTCGGCCGTGCTGTTCCACGCACGCGAGGACAAACCCTTCTGGTGGGAGCACTACGACCGGATCGCACAACCCGTCGGCAACTGGCAGCGCTCCAGCGGTGTCGCGGTCGTCGAGGGTGAGGCCGAGCTCCTGGAGGACTGGCACAAGCCGACTCCTCGCAGCGGCGCCAAGCGTCGCTATTCGGTGCTGGTGAACCCGGTGGGTGGCACGCTGCTCGAGCTCGGGAACGTCACGGCGCTCTATGCCGCGCCGCCGGCCTTCCCACCCGCCAAGGACCACCAGGAGACCAACGCCCACGCCAAGAGTCCCAGCACCACCGAGGTGATCGAGGCCGAGGAGGTGCTCGGCGACAACGGCCGCATCCGTCAGCGACTCACCATCCTCGAGAACGCCCCCGGCAGGTCCGAGATCGATGTCTTCCCGCTCGCCTTCGTGCCCACCGGAACCATCCCGACCAAGTCCATCGACGAGGCCATCCGTGAGATTGCCGAGGACGTCCGGGACTCGCATCCCGTGCTTCCCGAGCGGTCCGGCATCGACGTGCTGCTCCGTCGCGGTCCGCGGCTGCGCGGTGGGGTTGCGCTGCCCGCCGTGGGAACGGGCGACGAGCGCTTTGTCACCTCGATCGGCGACGCACTCCTCGGCATGGACGACTCCTTCGTCGCCGTGCAGGGACCGCCCGGAACGGGCAAGACCTACGTGGGCGCACGGGTCATCGCCCGGCTCGTCCGCGACCACGGGTGGAAGGTCGGCGTCTGCTCCCAGGGACACGCCGCCATTGAGAACATCCTGACCGCCGTCGTGGCCGCGGGCCTCCCTGCCGACCAGGTGGCCAAGGCTCCCAAGCACACCGACGCACCCACGTGGACCGCGCTCAAGCATTCCGACGACATCCCGGCCTTCATGGCCGACCTTGCCGGCGAAGGCAAGGGCTGCGTGATCGGTGGCACCGCGTGGGACCTCACGAACACCAAGCGCGTCGAACGCGGTGAACTCGATCTCGTCGTCATCGACGAGGCGGGGCAGTTCTCTCTGGCCAAGACGCTCGCCGTCTCGGCCGCGGGAGCCCGGTTGCTGCTGCTCGGTGACCCCGCCCAGCTGCCCCAGGTCTCCCAGGGCGTCCACCCCGACCCGGTCGACGAGTCCGCCCTCGGCTGGCTCGCAGATGGCGAGTCGCTCGTGCCGCCAGAGCTCGGCTACTTCCTCGAGACGACATGGCGCATGCACCCGCAGCTCACCGAGGCCGTGTCGCAGTTGTCGTATGCCGGGCAGCTCACCTCCGAAACCCGGGTCACCGCCGGCCGCTCGCTCGACGGTGTCGAGCCCGGCATCCACGTGGTCCAGGTGGAGCACCGTGACAATCGGACCTCTTCGCCGGAGGAGGCCGCTGCGGTCGTCGGCCTGATCCGAGACCTGCTCGACCGGACGTGGGTCGCGACGGACGACGACGACGCCCAGGCGGGGCGGCCCCTGAGCGAGACCGACTTCTGCGTGATCACGCCCTACAACAGCCAGATGGGCGCCATCAAGGCGGCACTGCGCGAGGTCAATCTCGACGCGGTTCCGGTCGGCACGGTCGACAAGTTCCAGGGTCAGGAAGCGCCGATCGCCATCCTGTCGCTGGCGGCCTCTTCCCACGGAGACGTCTCCCGGGGCATGGGCTTCCTCCTGGACCGGCATCGGCTCAACGTCGCGGTCTCCCGAGGCAAGCACGCGGCATACATCGTGCACTCCACGGGACTGGCCGACTTCCCACCGAACAGCGCCAGCGAACTCATCGCGCTGGGAGCCTTCCTCGGGCTGACCGAGCGTGCGGTCGAGTCGACGTCGCCCGCGGCGACCGCGTCAGCGGGGCTGCGCGCCTGAGTCCTCCGGATCGACGGGCTTCTCGAAGTCGACGTCGATCTGTTGGTACTGCTTGAAGCGGCCGATCCTCGCCTGCTGCGCGTAGGCGCGACGGTCCCCGTCCGTCAGGACGACGTTGTCGGTGAAGAGCGTCAGGAGTGCCCGGGGATACAGATGGTTGCGTCGCACGACATCGGCCTCGGCGAAGAACACGACGCCCAGCGCGGCTAGGTGGAAGAACGCGAAGAGGCCGATGACGATGCCGAAAACGCTGTTGATCGCCGAGGTCGTGTTGACGGCCCGCTCCACGAACCCGACGCCGAAATACTGCAGGCCCTGCCACGTGAGGGCGGCGCCGAACGCTCCGACGGCGACGTCGCGCAGGCGCAGGTTGAGCGCGACCGCACGACGCATGCCGAGCGCAAACACCAGGGCTGTGCCGAGGAACGTTGCCACGACGACGCCGACCCGGGTCGTCGCCGGGAAGTCGTCGCTCGCCCGGGCGCTGACGATCGAGATCGTCGTCGTGATGATGACGAACAGCAGCACCGTGAGGAGCAGGAGGAAGCTGCGGCCGCGTGAGTGGAAGGGGTTCGGCCGGTTGTTGCGTGGCACACCCCACACGGTGTTCATCGCGTACTGGAACGCCTGGCCGATGCCGAGCCCGCCGTACAGCGCGACGACGCCGCTGATGATGACGCCGGTGATGCTCCCGCGCAGGGCCGCCGGCTCACTCAGTTGGTCGCCGATGACGGGGATCTCGGACAGGGCCGAGTCGATCATGCGTTGCTGGAGATCGGGATAGTTCTGGAGCACGAGGCTCAATGCCGTCGTGAAGATGAGGAGCAGCGGCAGGAACGACAGGAAGGAGTAATACGCAATGAGGCCGACGAGATAGCCCGCCTGGTCGTCATAGAACTTGTAGATGACGGCAAGTGGGTACCCGAGGATGCGGTGCTTGCGCTGGAATCGGTCCAGCGGCCCGACGGTCGCCACCTGAGAATCCCACCACATCACGGCGCCGGTGACAGACAGCCATGCGAGAAGTCGGGTCCTCGAGTGCCGTCGACACGCTGGTCGTCGGCCGAGCGCGCGCGGCCCAGTGCCATAGTGACGGGGTGATGACCGCTGACGATCTCGCACGTGCTCTGGGGCAGACGTTCGTGCGACTCGTCGGCGCCGGTGAGGACCGGGTGGTCCGGGACGTGGAGATCGTGGAGGCCACGGACCCGGCGCGGACGGAGCGCAGTGACCTCGTCGTCGCGGTCGGTGTCCGCAGCGCCGAGGAGGCACTCGCCCTCGTCGAGGCCGCCCGGGAGTCCGCGGGACTGGTGCTCCGCCGTCCGTGGTCGGAACTGCCCGAGGTCAGGTCCGAGTGCGCGGCGCACGAACTGCCGCTGCTGGAGTGGACCGAGCAGAGCACGTGGACGACCGGCCTGACGGCGCTGCGCTCGGCGGTCGAGGTCGCTCCGGGCGGGTCAGCCGGCGGCAGCGGACACGGACCGGCCGACCAGGTCTATGGCGACCTCTTCCAGCTGGCCGACACGGTCAGCGCACTCCTCGACGCGCCGGTGACGATCGAGGACGCCACCTCGCGAGTCCTTGCGTATTCGAGCGGCCAGACCGACGTCGACGCGGCCCGGATGTCCACCATCGTGGGGCGGCGTGTCCCCCGCGCGACGCGTGAGCACTTCCGCTCGCTCGGTGTCTTCAAGAGGTTGGCGCGTTCGGACGAGCCGTTCCTCGTGCCGGCGGGGGCGAACGACGTCCGAGGTCGCTACATCGTGCCCGTCTGGGCCGGAGGTGAATGGCTCGGCTCGATCTGGGCGGTCGTCGACGGCCCCACCTCGCCGGAGCGGCTGGGCAAACTCCCCGCCGTGACGGAACTCGTCGCCCTGGGCCTGCTCCGATTGCGGTCACAGAGCGAGTTGCACCATCAGGTCCATCTCGACCAGGTCCGCCGCGTCCTGCGCGGCGCCGTGACGCAACGTCCGCGATGGCTCGACGACGGTCCGTGGCGAGTCGCCGCGGTCGACGGGCCGGCATCGCTCGACGCCGACGCCAGCCGCGAGGTCCTGCTCGGGCTGAGCCGCCGCTATGGCTGGCGCCAGCCCCTCATCGTCGATCTCGACTCCACGGTCTACGCCATCCTGCACGGGCGACACGGGCCCGGCAGCCTGTCGTGGCTGACTGAGCTCGCGACCTCGCGCCTGAAGAGCACCGCCGCGACGCGGTTGGTCGTCGGGAGGGAGGTTCATTCCGTCGGTGACCTCCAGCAGTCCCTCGCCGACGCCACGGAGCTGCTGTCGCTGAGTGACAGCCTGAGCAGGAACGAGGGTGAGAGCGCCGCCAACCGAGCCGTCATCACCTTCGACGACGAGTGGCCATCGCTGGTGCTCGGACGCGCTGTCCGTGGTCAGGTTGGCCGCTCGTGGGCCACACCGCTCGCCGAGCTCCTCGGTGTGGGCAGCACGGCGGACGCGGCGGCTCCGGCGGGTGCGGCCAGTTCGGATGGCATCAACCGAACGAACGGCACGACGTCGTCGACGCGTGGCGACTGGGCCGCGACACTCGAGGCGGTCCTCGACCACTGGGGCGAACCGCAGAAGGCCGCACGCAGCCTCGGGGTTCACGCCAACACGATCCGCTACCGACTGGCCAGGTTCGCCGAACTGTGCCCGGTCGATCTCGATGACCCGCGGCAACGACTCGCCGTGCGCATCGAGCTGGCCCGCCTCCGCGAGGAGCAGGCGGGCAGGCTCGGAACGACTACCGCAGTGGGTCGACCGCGCGCAGCGACTCCGGGCAACGCCCTGTCGTGATCTGCTCCGCGAGGAGCTTGCCCGTGACCGGGCCGAGGGTGACGCCCCACATGCCGTGGCCACCGGCGACATAGACGCGCGGGTCGTTCGAGGCGCCGATGAGCGGCAGGCCGTCAGCGGTGCAGGGTCGGGCGCCGACCCACTCGTCCTCACGCTGGTCGAGGTGGGCGCCCTTGAGGAGCGTGCCGGCCTCCGTGACCAGGGCGTTGATGCGGCGCGGGTCCATGGGCGCGTCGACGTCGCGGAACTCCATCATTCCGGCGATGCGCAGGCGGTCACCCACGGGCGTGCACGCGACGCGCTGCGTGGGGAAGTAGACCGGCCCACGGGGGACGTCGTCGACCTTGACCGTGAAGGAGTAGCCGCGGCCGGCCTGCACGAGACGTCGCACACCGAACGGACGGGCGAGGTCGCCGAGGCGAGCGCCGGTTGCGAGCACGGCGGTGTCGTAGCGCTCGCCGGCAACGACGACCCCGGTCTTCGAGGACTGCACGGCGTCGACGTCGACACCTTCGACGATGCGACCGCCACGGCGGAGCACGGCGTCGGCGATGGCGTGGACGTAGGTCGACGGGTCGATGAAGCGCTCGTCGCGGATCCGGATGGCCGTCTCGATGTCGTCGGCCAGAGCCGGCTCGTCACGGCGGGCCTGGGCCCCGTCCACGACGTCGAAGTTCACGGACTGGCCGCAGGCCGCGATGTGCTCGAACTCCTCGAGGAGGGCGCGGCTGTCGGCAACGGACTTGAACGCGGCGGTGAAGGGCTCAGCCGCCATCGTCCGGGCGGTCACTCCGCCACGCTCCAGCTCGGCGTAGGCGTCGAGGGCACCGTTGTTGAGCGGGATGAGGGCCCGCATGGCCTGCTGCCAGCGCGCGGGAGTGCAGTTGCGCGCGAACTGCGTGAGGAAGCGGAGGAGCCGTGGGTTCGCCGTCGGCGGCACATAGACCGGCGACGACGGGCTGAGGACGGCCTTGAGGCCGTACTTGAGAACCGACGGCTCGGGGAGCGGGACGGCGATGCTCGGGGTCAGCCACCCGGCGTTGCCCCAGCTCGAGCCAGCCGCGACACCATCACGATCCACGACCGTGACGTCGACACCGGCCTCCTGGAGGAACCACGCGGTCGAGAGACCGACCATGCCCGCGCCGAGGATGACGACGCGCTGCGGGGACTGAAGCGAGGGAGCCGAGGTAGCCATGGCTCCAGTCTCGGGCCCCGCCATGGTCAGCAGTGACCCCAGGAGCACAAAGTCGCGCCGGAGAATTGTGCTCTCACCACAACCGGGTCGCCACATCGAACCAGCGTCGAGCGCTGATGTCTGGACCTACGTCTCGGTCGGGGGTTGGGCCACAACGGACGGCGGCCGTGGGCTGGAGTTCGTGGTCTGCACTCCGTTCGCCGACGACCGGGCCGTGGAGCTTCTCGCGATGACCGTGTCCTACAACCGTGGAGGACGGCTCGGGATGGGGCACACCCTGCCGATCGGCGAGCCGTGGTTTCCGGGTTCGCGGTGCGACCACCTCTTGGTCAGCCTTCCCTACCCGTTCGGCACGCCCTCGAGTCGCGCTTCGAAGAAGTCGGCCTCAGGTACTGGCAGATCGATCGACCTTCGGTCGTCTGACCCCACGTACTCATCGCGGGTGGAGCTGAGGCGAGCCGTCGCGGGGGGCGCGCTTCGCGCGGAGGGGCTCCGCCCGTGCGAACACAGGACCCGCCGAATGCCGCATGCACATACTCGAAATGACCGAAGGACCAGACGCAAAGCGTGTCTGGTCCTTCGGTCATTCGGTGGAGCTGAGGGGATTCGAACCCCTGGCCTTCTCATTGCGAACGAGACGCGCTACCAACTGCGCCACAGCCCCTTGAGCGGGCATCACGATAACACCGGGTGAGGCCGCGAACGAAACCGGACCACCCGGCATACGCTCACTTCCATGCGCCTCCGTATGCCGTCCGCCCGCGTCGGCCGTGCCGACCCCGCTGACCTGCCGCGACTGGGGGCCCAGGCGCCCGATTCGCACCCCGAGCCCGCACCGCCCATGGCAGCCGCCCCGGGCGTCGACACCGACCCGGCGCACCAGCCCGCCGCCTGGCAGGTGCCGATGGGAGTGCGCACCGCGAGCGAGTGGTCGTGGCGTCTGCTCATCATCGCTGCGGCCGTGCTGGGGGCCCTGTATCTCTTCGCCTACCTGAGCGAGGTGACGGTCCCGCTCATCGTGGCTCTGTTGCTGTCGGCTCTGCTCTACCCCGTGACCCGCTTCCTTGCCCGGAACATCCCCCGCGGCGCGGCGGCCGGGCTGACCGTCATCGGCACCCTCGCCCTCATCATCGGCGCCCTGAGTTTCGTCGGCTCGCAGTTCACGTCGCAGTTCGGCGACATCAGCAGCCAGGTCGGCCAGGGCGTCGACGAGGTGCGCGGTTGGTTCCGCGACACGTTCGGCATCACCGACACCCAGGTCGAGGAGTGGATCGACCAGGCCCGCGAGACCGTGAGTTCGAGCGGCGGCAACCTCGGGCAGACGGCCGCGCAGGCCGGGCTCACCGTGACCCACCTCGTCGCGGGCTTCTTCATCGCGATGTTCGCGCTCTTCTTCTTCCTCTACCAGGGCGAGCAGATCTGGGCGTGGGTCGTGCGGCTCTTCCCGCGCAGCTCGCGCGACCGGGTCCACTCCTCCGGCGTCATCGCGTGGGGTCAGCTGTCGGCGTTCACCCGCGCGACGATCCTCGTCGCGGCCGTCGATGCCCTGGGCATCGGGCTCGTGGCGGCCCTGCTCGGCGTTCCGTTCGCGTCCGGTGTCGCAGTGCTCGTCTTCTTCGGCGCGTTCGTGCCGGTCATCGGTGCGGCGATCTCGGGTGCCGTGCCCGTGCTGCTGGCGCTGGTCGCGCTGGGCCCGGTGAAGGCGCTCATCATGCTCGGCGGCGTCATCGCCGTGCAGCAGCTCGAGTCGCACGTCCTCCAGCCGCTCGTCCTCGGCCGGGCGGTTCGGGTCCACCCGCTCGCGGTGATCCTCGGCATCGCCGCCGGTGTCGTCGTCGCCGGAGTCCTGGGAGCCCTCATCGCCGTGCCGCTCGTCGCGGTCCTCAATGCCGTCGGCCACCACCTGCTC
The DNA here is from genome assembly GCF_000768685.1 of Knoellia subterranea KCTC 19937. Lineage (GTDB taxonomy): Bacteria > Actinomycetota > Actinomycetes > Actinomycetales > Dermatophilaceae > Knoellia > Knoellia subterranea. The sequence goes on from NZ_AVPK01000010.1 coordinate 83,794, forward strand.
GACGGCCGCGAGGTTCCGGCCGACCTCGCGCGGGAACTGGAGGAGGCGGAAGAGGCGGGCTGAGCCCGGGGGCGGGACGGCTGCTCAGCCGCCGACGATCCAGCGCTCGGGGACGTCGTCGTCGTATGCCGTGTCGTCGTCCACCGGGACCGGCGTCACTTCGGCGGTGGCCACCGGACGCTCCGCAGCCTTGGCCTTCATCGTGTAGGTCGGGCGCGGGACCGGCACCGGGTCCCAGGTGAGCGGCATGTCGTCCTCGTCGACGGCGGGCGCCGACGACTCGACAACAGCCACGGGCGCGACCTCGGCCACGACCGGCTCGGGCGCAACAGCAACCTCAGCGGTGTGCGCGGCGACATCGAACGGTGCCGCCTCGGCCACGACCACGTCGTCAGCGGTTTCCGTCAGCTCTGCCAGCTCTGCCACCTCGTCGGCGCCGGACTCGGCAGCGACCACGTCGCGTCGAACCGGAGCCTGCGTCCGAGCGGCCGGCGTCGCGGACACCCGCGTCGAGGCGACCGAAGCGCCGACCGGCTCTCGATCGACCCGGCCCTCGGCAGCCCGGCGGGCACGACCGCGGGCTGCGCGACGGGCACGCAGCTCGGCCTGGACACCGGAGCGGAGCCAGACGAACCCGGCTCCAGCCATCGTCAGCGGCACGACGACTGCCCACGGGACGAGCACGCCGACGAGCGACAGCACGCCGAAGACCACGGTGCCGAGGAGTCCGACGAGCACGACCATCCCGCGAGTGGCGCGGCCCGGCTGCATCGTGGGCTCGGCTGCAACAGGCTCGACCCGCGCGGCCGGCGCAGGGCGCTCGGCACGGACGGGGCGGTGGATCGAGACACCCGTGGAGGACGTCGTCGAGGGCACGGGGGCGCGGGCCTCGGCGCGCTTCACCGTGACCTGCGGACGGACCGCGCGAGCCGGGCTGACGGCATACGTGCGGGGTGCCTGCGCTCCGTGGTCGACGGACGGGAGCGGATCGCGGCGCTCGAGCACGCGCATCGTGCGAGAGAAGGCGTCGACCGACCGGATCGTGGCGAGGTGCTCGCGGCGACGGACCCAGTACTGGACGAAGTAGGCAGCCCAGATCCCGATGATGACCAGGAAGATGAGACTGCTCGGCTGCACGAATACGACGTTATGCGTGCGGGAGGTCAGTCAGTCGGACCCTTCTCGGTGTGTCGCGCACGTGACTGCTGTGACGTGTGGGTCAGACGGTCCATCACGGTGCACCCCTCGAGGTCCTCCGTCGTGAGCGCGAACGATCGGTGATCGCGCCAGTCGCCATCGATGTGCAACATCCGTCGGCGCAGACCCTCGTCCCGGAAGCCGAGCTTGCGGACGACCGCGAGACTGGCGGCGTTCTCGGGGCGGATATTGATCTCGATGCGGTGGAGCGCGAGTTCGCCGAACGCATGGTCGGCGACGAGCGCCAGCGCGGTGGGGATGATCCCCTTCCCCGCGACCGACTGCGCCACCCAATAACCGACGCTGCACGACCGGAACGACCCCAGCACGATGTTGCTCACGTTGATCTGGCCCACGAGGCGGCCATCGGTCTCGATGACGAGCGGGATCATCCGGCCAGCGAGCGCGTCCTCCTGAAAGAGCTCGACGAGATCGTCGAAGGTCCGCGCCGACGTGACCGGCACCGGCGACGTCGCGTCCCACGGCCCGAGCCAGTGCCGGTTGACGGCGCGCACCGACTGGTATTCGGCCGAGTCCTCCGAACGCAGTGGACGCAAGAGGATCGGCACGCCCTGCGGCGTCGTCCCGGTCAGCACCAGCGACCACTCTCGGCGCACCCGCGGCCACTTCACGTGTGATCACCCCCGCCGATCTGGCTGAGGGCGTGACCGAGGACCGGCTCGAGCACGGACAGCGCGTCCCGCACGCCACCGGTCGACCCGGGCAGGTTGATGATGAGGGTTCGTCCGGCGACTCCGGCGAGCCCGCGGGACAGCATCGCTGTCGGCACACCGCCCGCGACCCCGGCCGCCCGGATGCTCTCGGCGATCCCGGGCATCACCCGGTCGAGCAGCGGCGCCGTCGCCTCGGGGGTGGCGTCGGTGGGGCTGATCCCGGTGCCGCCCGTGGTGAGCAGCAGGTCGGGCTGCGCGGCGAGCGCTGCCGAGAGCGCCTCCTCGACGTCCGCGTCGGCCACGACGGTGGCGTCGTCGACCTCGGCACCCCACTCGCGCAACGTTTCGACGATGAGGGCACCACCCCGATCGGGATAGACACCCTGTGCCGCCCTGGTCGACGCCGTCACGACAACGGCCCGCCGCCCGTCCAGCGGCCGTGGCTCGCTCACTGCTCGGTCCAGTCGCCCGACCGCCCGCCGGACTTCGCGGTGACCCGCACGTCGGTGATGCGGGCGTGCTTGTCGACGGCCTTGACCATGTCGATGAGGGCGAGGGCGGCGACGCTCACCGCGGTCAGGGCCTCCATCTCGATGCCCGTGCGATCCGCGGTGCGGACGGTCGCGGCAATGTCGACGCCGTCGTCGGCAACCTCGAGATCGACCGCCGCCGCGTGCACGGCGACCGGGTGGGCGAGCGGGATGAGTTCCGGGGTCCTTTTCACTGCCTGTATGCCGGCCAGCCGCGCGACCGCGAGCGCGTCACCTTTCGGGACGGTCCCGTCGCGCAACGCTGCGACGGCAGCGGCGGACAGGAGGACGCGGCCGCGGGCACTCGCCTCGCGAGCGGTGACCGGCTTGGCCGAGACGTCGACCATGTGGGCCGTCCCGTCGGCCCGGACATGCGTCAGCCCCGAGCTCCCGGTCGACCCGCTCGCCTGCGTCGCCCCATTATCGGGTGACCCCACAAAGGCCCGCTCAACCCCGGGTGGCACGTCGGGCGAAGCGGACGTTCCTGGGGTCGAGCTGGGGTCATCGATGGCCACGGGTCAATTGTTCCCCACGAGCGGGAGCAACTGGACGGGGTCCCCCGGGCGGATCTTGCTGCGGTCCGCGGGCACGACGGCGAGATGCGTGGCGTCGGCGAGGGCGCCGAGCATGTGCGACCCCTGCCCGCCGGATGGACGCGCCCCCTCGGCGTCGAGCACCACGCGGGTGAACTCGACCTTGCCCTCGACCGTCGACCAGCCCTGCGCGGCCACGGCCTCGACGAGTGTGGGCTCGGGGTCGAGCCCGGCGAGCGCCCGCAGGACGGGAAGCACGAACACGTGGAACGAGACGAACGAGCTCACCGGGTTGCCGGGCAGCGTGATGATCGGCGTCTGCCGCTCCCCCACAACGCCAGCCCCTTGGGGCATGCCGGGCCGCATGGCGACCTTGACGAACTCGACGGTCCCGGTCGCGGAGAGGACCTCCTTCACCGTGTCGTAGGCGCCCATCGACACCCCGCCGGTCGTGAGGATGAGGTCGACGTCGCGGTCGAAGGCGACCAGACCCTCGACCGCCCGGGCCTCGTCGCGCAGACCGCCCACACCCGCGACCTCGGCGTCCGCCCCGGCGACGAGTGCCGCAAGCATCGGGCCATTGGAGTTGACGATCTCGCCGTGTCGAGGCGAGTGACCGACCGGGACGAGCTCGTCGCCGGACGAGAAGATCGCGACTCGCGGGCGGGCCGCAACCGAAACCTCCGGAACGTTCGCGGCGGCGATGAGGGCCAGCCGGCCGGGCGTCACCACCGAGCCTGCGCGGAGCACGACGTCACCGGCGAGCACGTCCTCACCCCGACGACGCAGGTGTCGCCCGGGCTCGGCCGCCAAAGAGAGCGCGGCACGCTCCACTCCCCCATCGCTGTCCTCGACGGGCACGACCGCGTCTGCGCCCTCGGGCAACGGCGCGCCCGTCATGATCCGCATGGCCACCCCGGGACGGAGCACGTGCGAGCGGGTGTCTCCCGCAGCGATGTCCCCGTCGACGTCGAGGACGACCGGCGACCCCGATGTGGCGCCGACGACGTCTGCCGAGCGGACGGCATACCCGTCCATCGCCGAGTTGTCGAAGCCGGGAAGGTCCACGCGGGCGACCACGTCGGCAGCGAGGACACGTCCGAGTGAATCGGAGAGCTCGACGGTCTCGGCGGGCAGAGCCGAGACGAGCGCGAGCACCGCGGCGCGGTGCTCCTCGACGGTCCTCACGCCTCACCCTCGAGGCGTGTGCCGTCCTGAATCGTGCGAGGCCCGTCGGGCGCACGGACCGTCACGTCACCGACGCACACTACGTCTCGCCCGAACGTCACGTCTCCGTCCACGGCGAGCGAGCGTGCCTCACGGATGGACGGCACCCCGTCGGGGAAGCGCGCGTCGAAGTCGTCGACGAACCGGAACTCGCTCGACAGGTCGATGAACGGCTCCTCGTGGTCGATGACGGACACCACCCGACTCGCATCGTCCAGGTCATAGAGGTCGGAGCGGACGAGCAGCAGTTCGTTCGTCGTCTTGACCGGCCGGAAGCGGTCGCGGGGGACGAAGAGCGCCTGCGACCCCTCGAACACCTCGACCGCCGTGCCCATCGACGACTCGATCTGGATGACTGGTGTCGAGTCCTTGCGCGTCGGGTCGACGGTCTTGCGGTTGACGATGATCGGCAGTTCGAGCACCCCGGCGCGCTGGGCGAGCTCGTCCGCGAGGACGTCGAGGTCGATCCAGAGGTTGTTGACGTGGAAGTACTCGTGGCGTTCGTTGTCCGCGAAGAAGGCCTCCTCGCCGGGAGCCACCTGGGCGGAGTCGCGCAGCACGAGTCGCCCGTCTGCGCGTCGCCGGGCGAGGTGCCCGCCCTTGCGGTCGTTGCGGGTCCGCTCACACACCTCGGCGACATAGGGCACGCCATCGCGCGCCATCCACGCCGGGATGCGCGGGTCGCAGACTGCCCCGAGATTGTCCGCGTTGGACAGGAAGAGATAGCGAAAACCCCTGTCCCGCAACGTATCCAGCAGACCGCTCGACTGGAGTGCCACATAGACGTCGCCGTGCCCCGGCGGGCACCACTCGAGCTCAGGGTCGTCCGGCCACGACACGGGAGTGAGGTCGTCGGCGCGCAGCTTGGGTTCGGCGCTCTGGAGGAAGCTCAGCGGGAGCCCTTCCACGGCGAGGCCACCGTGGCGTTCGAGGATCGCCAGGGTCTCGGTCTGCGTGCGGAACGAGTCCATGAAGACGAGCGGCAGGTCGACGTCGTGCTCGGCCCTCAGGGCGAGCACCTGCTTGGCGATGATGTCGAGGAAGGTCAGTCCGTCACGCACGGGGAGGGCGGACTTCGGTCCGCTCACGCCCATCGAGGTGCCCAGCCCGCCGTTGAGCTTGAGGACGACGGAGCGCGCGAGCCCCTCGCTCACTTCGTCGTCACTGACCTCGAGGTCGGCGAGGGCCTGGACGGCGCCCAGCGGCTCGATCGTGTCCTCCTCGATATAGCCCGTCGCCCCCTCCTCGAGCATCACGTAGAACCGGGTGAAGGCGGCGATCGCGCGCTCGTCCACGCCACGGGCGCGCATCAGGTCGGTGCTCTGCCGGAGTTGCTCCTCACGCATGCTCGTCACCCTAGGGGACCGACACGCACTCTCGGCGCGGTGCCCGGGGTGACACTGGACCCGTGACCGACGACGCCACGAGCCGCGCCAAGGCCGAACTCCGACCGCAGCTGCTGGCCACGCGCCACGCCCTCTGCGCGGCCCGGGATCGCAGCGCCGACAACCACGCCGTGGCGACCCTTGCACGCCGGCTCGTGGAGGACCTTGGCCTGGCCGCCGGGTCGACGGTCGCGGCCTACGAGGCCATGCGAACCGAGCCGCCCACGGCGGCGACGATCGACGCGCTGGCCGCGCACGGCATACGCGTCATCGTTCCGATCACGTTGCCGGACAACGACCTCGACTGGTGCGTTGCCGAGGACGAGCGGCGTATGCCGTTGGGTCCCGACGCGATCTCGACCGCCGGTCTCGTCCTCGTCCCGGGACTGGCGGCCGACCGGTCCGGCGTGCGACTCGGCCGCGGCGGCGGAAGCTACGACCGGGCGCTCGCCCGTCGCGGAACGGACGCCCGGGTCCTCGTGGTCCTGCATCCCGGAGAACTCCTCGACGCAGCGCTGCCCGCCGACGACTTCGACCAGCCCGTGGACGGGGTCCTCACGGCGGACGGCGTCACCCTGCTCTGAGGCGCGACCCCGCGCGAGCCGATCGGTCAGTTCGTCTCGGGCACGAGCGTGAGTTCGTCCTCGGCGGCCTGACGCACAGCGTCCTCCGTAAAGGGCCATGGGTGCTGGCGACCCTTGACCCAGTCTTCGGTCTGGTCGTCGTAGTGGCCGTTGAAGGCGTGCCCACTCGCACCCGTCTGGTTGATCCACGTCGAACGATCGAGGTCACCGAGGTCGACAACCATCCGCATCGACGGCGCCCAGTTCGTCGCGTAACCCTCGCTCGCGTCCCAGCCGTTCGCGTTGACGATGGACGAGCCACCACCCATCCGGTAGCCGCCGCGGTTGAAGATGGCCCGCACGACACCCGGCACCGATTCCCCACCGAGGACCTGGTGCTCGAGCTCCAACGTGTGCAGGGTTCCCCAGCGCCAGTCGTCGGGGTCCTTGCCGAGGCGCTTGGTGAGTTCGAGGCGGGCCTCGACCTGTGCCTGGCGGAGGATCTCGTCGCGGCCCTCGGTGATTCCCGCCGTCTGCCGGTTGTCCCACCACGCACTCTTGGGGTTCTCGATGAGACGGGTGACCGCGGCCCAGTAGCGGCTGCCCCCGTTGGACCGGAGGTCCTCGGGCACCTCGTCGTTGAAGAGAAGTTGCATGAGGTTGGACCACACGGCGTTGTAGTAGGCGGCCGCAGCTCCGGCCGGCGAATCGTCGGAGGGGGTCGTGTAGTCCCAGTCGCGGAGGAGGTCCTGCGCCTCACGCGTGAAGGCCACCTCCTGGTCCGAGTCGTCCGGGCCGCGCAGCGGGACACTGAGCAACGCCTTGACCAGGGTGGGAGCGACCTGGTTGCGCGTGTCCACCTGCATGTCGGCCATGTCCTGGACCGACACCTTGCCGCCGTCCCGGGTGTCCTGCTCGATGAGTTCACGGATGCGTTGCGCCCGGTAGCCGTAGTCCCACTCGGTCGTGAGGAAGGGAGTGCTGCTCGCCGTCACCGCCTGGTTGGCCGCAACGATGAAGCCCTCGGCAGGGTCGAGCGTCGAGGGCATGGCCTCGAACGGCACGTAACCCTTCCAGTCATAGGCCTCGTCCCAGCCGGGCGCGGGCCAGTAGCCGGGAGGTGCACCCGGGAACGCGGAGGTGCGGACCGGCACCTGGCCCGGCGCCTGGTAGCCGATGTGGCCGTCGACGTCGGCATAGACGAGGTTCTGCGCCGGGACGGCGAAGGATCGGGCCGCCTCGCGGAACTGCGCGAAGTCCTGGGCGATGTTCATCTGGAAGATCGCGTCCGCCGTCTTGCTCGGCTGCAGACCCGTCCACGCCATCGACACCGCGTAGTCCTGACCGGGACCCGAGGTTCCCTGGGACTCGGGCACCGGTGAGCGCTCGCCCGCGTCGTCGAGCGTGTCCAGCACGTCGGACAGGAGCGGGCCGTGTCGCGTCGACCGGACGGTGATCGCCTCGTCCGCCCTGCCGGCGACCTTGATGACCTCACGCCGGGTGTCTAGGGGTTCCCACGTCCCGTTGCGCAGCGCCCGCTCACCCTCGAGCTTCTCGAGGAAGAAGTCACTGACGTCCGGCCCGAGGTTGGTGAAACCCCACGCAATGCGGTCGTTGTGCCCGATGACGACGCCCGGGACGCCCGAGAAGGAGAACCCGGCCACGTCGAGCGGGCAGGCCTCGGAGCGCTCCCGGCAGTGCAGGCCCACTTGGTACCAGATGCCCGGCTGTCCGGGGGCGAGGTGCGGGTCGTTGGCGAGCAGTGGCTTCCCGGTGGCGGACTTCTCGGGCCCGACGACCCACGAGTTCGAGCCGATGCCGTCGCCCCGGCCCAGCAGCGCAGGGACGGCATCGAGCGCTCGGCCCACGGCGGCATACGCGCTCTGCGCCGAGGGGGACGCCACGTCGCGCGGCGGCACCGGACCGGAGGACGAGGGCGGCGTCACCGTCGACGTGCCCTCGGCCAGGGACGGCGGAATGGCGGACGACCGCTGACCCATGGCCGTCGCCGGGCTCCAATCCGTGGCCGACAGGATCGGCTGGTTCGCGTCGTCGTACGGCGGATAGAGCTCGGCGATCTGCGCCGGGCTGATCCGGGTCGAGAGACGGGCGCGGGCGAGCTCGTCGGAGTAGTCACCGCGCAGGTCCCAGGCCATCGCCTTGAGCCACGCGATGGAGTCGGCCGGCGTCCAGTCCTCGATCCGGTAGTCGTCGACCTGCATGCCGAGCACGGCATATTCGAGCGAGGCCTGCGACGGCGAGCGGCCGCGCAGGTAGGCGTTGACCCCGTCCGCATAGGCCTGGAGATAGGTGCGCGTCGACGGCGCCAGCGTCGGCAGCTCCGCCTCGGCGACCCGGCGCCACCCCATCGTGCGGATGACCTTGTCCGTCTCCAGACCCGCCTCACCGACGAGTTCGGACAGCCGGCCGGACGTGATGTGACGACGCAGGTCCATCTCGAAGAATCGGTCCTGGGCGTGGACGAAACCCTGCGCCTTGGCGATGTCGGTGACGCTGTCGCCATAGATCTGCGGCACGCCGCGCTCGTCACGCAGGACGTCGACCTTGCCGCTCAGCCCGGGAACCCTGACCTGCCCCTCGGTCTGCGGGAACGAGCGCCGCACGAGCGAGACGCCGACGATCGACAGGACGAGAGCGGCCACGACGATGACGCCGAGGACGCTCCACGCCACCCGGCGGGCAACACGGTGGGAGGTCACCCTGCGAGACTAGGACAGCAAGAGGAGGCGACGAACGAGGACGGGCCGTGGTCGATGCGCTGAGTGTGCACACCGCACTCAGTGGCGCGCCCGGGATCCCAGCCCTCGCCGCGGGCTTCACTGCGGTCGAGGAGGCCGGGGACCTCCACGCCCTCTCGGTGGCCCTGCTCGTCGGCGCCGCGGTCCTCATCACGTCGATCGCCGCCGTGCGCCTGTCGACCCGATCGGGATTGCCCTCGCTCCTGCTCTATCTCGGCATCGGCCTCGCGCTCGGCAATCGCGGGTTCGGCATCGACTTCTCCGACGAGGAGCTCACCCGGGTCCTCGGCTACGCCGCACTCGTCCTCATCCTCACCGAGGGTGGCGTCACGACGAAGTGGGAGTCGATCAAGGGCGCCCTCGCACCCGCGGCGGCCCTGGCCACCGTCGGTGTCGTCGTGTCCATCGGGGTCGTCGCCGTCGCCGCGCGGTTCGTGCTCGACATGCCCTGGAACATCGCGCTTCTCATCGGCGCGATCCTCGCTTCCACCGATGCGGCCGCCGTCTTCGCCGTGCTGCGCAAGGTCCCGCTGCCCCGACGGATCAGCGGCATGCTCGAGGCCGAGTCCGGCTTCAACGACGCGCCGGTCGTGCTCCTCGTGACCGCCCTGTCCGTCCAAACGGCCACCGTCGCCGACACGTCATGGACCTCGATCGGCGTCACCGTCGTCGTGGAACTCGTCGTGGGATCCATCGTGGGCCTCGCCGTCGGGTGGCTCGGAGGTCGTCTCATGGCGTGGGTCGCCGGCGGGTCCTCCGCCCTCTTCGCCATCGGCGTGGTCACGATCTCGGTGCTTGCCTACGCCGCCGCCGACGTCGTGCACGCCTCAGGGTTCATCGCCTGCTATCTCGCCTCACTCGTCCTCGGCAACATGGGCCTCCCCCACCGCGCCTCGATGCTCGGCTTCGCGACTGCCCTCGGGTGGGTCGCGCAGATCGGGCTGTTCGTCCTGCTCGGCCTGCTCGCCGACCCGGCCGGCTTCCCGTCGCAGGTCCTCCCCGCGCTCGTGCTCGGCCTCGTCCTGCTCCTCATCGCGCGGCCGCTGTCCGTCATCGTGTCCACGACCCCCTTCGGTCTCGACTGGCGGACCCAGGCCTTCCTGTCGTGGGCGGGGTTGCGCGGCGCCGTCCCCGTCGTGCTCGCGACCGTGCCGCTGATCCAGGGGACACCGGGTGTCGAGTGGATCTTCAACCTCGTCTTCGTCCTCGTCATCATCTTCACGATCGTCCAGGCGCCGACCCTGCCGTGGGTCGCGCACCGACTCGGCCTCGACCAGGCCCACCACTCCGTCGACCTCACCCTCGAGGCCACCGCCTTCGACGACATCGGTGCCCACCTCATCGAGGTCCGCGTCGGTCCGACGTCCCGCATCGCCGGCGTCCAGGTCTATGAACTCCGCCTCCCCCCGGGTGCCAACGTCGCCCTCGTCGTGCGCGAGGGCCACTCCCTCGTCCCGAAGGAGACCACGCCGCTCCGGCGCGGCGACCAGCTCCTCATCGTGACCCCCGCCGCCGCGCGTGCCGCCGTGGAGAAGCGCCTGTATGCCGTGAGCCGTGGCGGTCGCTTGGCCGGCTGGGCCCCCTGACCCGACGCGTCGCCGGCCCGCCTTCCGCGGCGGGCGGGGTTCCTCCCGACCTGCAGTGCCGTACGACCATGTACCTCCGGACATGCAATGGCCCCCACCGCAGCGCGATTCCAGCACGGTCCTGCGGCCCGGGCCGGTGATCGGCCGGCCACTGCATGTCCGGAGGTACGGGCGCCCAGGACACTGCATGTCCGGAGGCCCGGGTGCGTCAGGGCCCGGACCGCGGAAGGTATGCCGGCCGCGATCGGCGAGCGGACGGCATACCGGAGCATTCCCTGACGTTCCGTATCCTTGGAAACGCTCACCCGCAGTGCCAGGAGGAAAACCCGTGCCCACGTACGCCTACGCGTGTCGCGACTGCGACCACACTTTTGAGGTCGTGCAGTCCTTCAGCGACGACTCGCTGTCCGTCTGCCCGGAGTGCGACGGCACCCTGCGCAAGGTCTTCAACTCCGTCGGCGTCGTCTTCAAGGGCGGCGGCTTCTATCGCACCGACTCGCGTTCGGCGTCGAGCAGCAGCACCCCTGCGGCCTCCTCGTCGAGCTCGCCGAGTTCGTCCGACTCGGGTTCGAGCAGCACGTCGAGCACCAGCTCGTCCTCGAACTCCAGCACAGCCGCCGCCTCGGCCTGACGCCTCCCCTCTACGTCCTCAGCGGGGCCGTTGCCCCTTGCGGTGCGGCTTGCGGTCGGGTCGACCCGGCCGGCCGCGGTCCTCACGCAGCTCGATGAGCTGACCCGAGATGCGGGTGTCGCGCAACTTCTCCCACGTCCCCGCAGGCAGGGTTGCGGGGAGTTCCACGAGCGAGTGGTCCGCGCGGATGTCGATCCGGCCGAAGTCCTGACGGCCCAGCCCGCCCTCGTTGGCCAGGGCACCGACGATCTGGCGCGGCTCGACGTGCTGGCGCCGCCCCACGGCGATGCGATAGGTCGTCATCGGACCGCCCGGTCCACGCTTGGGTCCGCGGTCGCCACGGTCACCGCGATCGCTCCGCTCGAACCGGTCGCCGCGCGCCCCCCGATCGTCGTCACGATCGCGCCGCGGCGGGCGCACCGGCTCAGGGTCGAGCAGCATCGGCTCGTCGCCCTGGAGGACGATCGCGAGCGCCGCGGCGACATCTGACTCGGGCACGTTGTGCTCGCGCACGTAGTGGCCGATGACGTCGCGGAAGGCGTCGAGGTCGCTCGAGGAGAGGGCCGCGGTGATGCGGTCGTCGAAGCGGGTCAGGCGCGTGGCGTTGATGTCCTCGACGCTCGGGAGCGGCATCTCGGTGAGGGTCGTGCGTGTGGCCTTCTCGATGGCCTTGAGCAGGTAGCGCTCGCGCGGCGTGACGAACGAGATCGCGTCACCCGTGCGACCGGCGCGGCCGGTGCGGCCGATGCGGTGGACGTAGGACTCGGTGTCCGTGGGGATGTCGTAGTTGACGACGTGGCTGATCCGTTCGACGTCGAGACCGCGGGCGGCGACGTCGGTGGCGACGAGGATGTCGAGCTTGCCCGACTTGAGCTGGGTGACCGTGCGCTCGCGCTGCGCCTGCGCGACATCACCGTTGATCGCTGCGGCGGAGAACCCGCGCGCCCGGAGCTTCTCGGCGACCGTCTCGGTCTCGTGCTTGGTCCGGACGAAGATGATCATCCCCTCGAAGTTCTCCACCTCGAGGATGCGGGTCAGTGCATCGATCTTCTGGGGGTAGGACACGAAGAGGTAGCGCTGGCTGATGTTCGGCGACGTGGTCGTCTTGCGCTCGACGGTGATCTCGAGGGCGTCGGTGAGGTACTTCTGCGAGATCCGCCGGATCTGGCTCGGCATCGTCGCGGAGAACAGCGCCACGTGCTTCTCGTCCGGGGTGTCCGCGAGGATCGTCTCGACGTCCTCGGCGAAGCCCATCTTGAGCATCTCGTCGGCCTCGTCGAGCACGAGGAAACGCAGCTCGGACAGGTCGAGGGTGCCTTTGTCGAGGTGGTCCATGATGCGTCCGGGCGTGCCGACGACGATGTGGACGCCACGACGCAGGGCGCTGAGCTGGACGCCGTAGCCCTGCCCGCCATAGACCGGGAGCACGTGCACGCCGGGCATCCGCGATGCGTACTTCTCGAAGGCCTCGCAGACCTGGAGCGCGAGCTCACGCGTCGGGGCGAGGATCAGCGCCTGGGGTGTCTTCTGCTTGAGGTCCAGGCGGCTGAGGATGGGGAGCGCGAACGCCGCCGTCTTGCCCGTGCCCGTCTGCGCGAGACCGACGACGTGCCGTCCCTCGAGCAGTGCGGGGATGGTCGCGGCCTGGATGGGCGACGGAGTTTCGTAGCCGACGTCCTGGAGGGCCCTGACCACCCGGTCGTCGAGACCGAGGTCGGCAAAGGTGACCTGCGGGGGCTCGGACTGCGCCTCGGGCGGCGTGCTGTTCTCACTCACGTTCTGACCGTAGTCGTCGCCGGCCCACTTCGGCGAGCGCCGCTCCCGTGAGTGGAGAAGCCGGTATGCCGGGTGCCCGGCTTCCACAGGCGGCCCGCCTCGCCGTCGTTGTCCACAATCGGGCTCCGCGCCCTGTCGGGGGCCGGGCTGGTCGACCTAGCGTCGTTGGCATGCCACGCCCACGATTTGCCCTCCCCCTGCCTCGTCGCCCCGCCGTGCTCGGCCCCTCACGTCGCGCGCGGTGGCGTCGGTGGGCGCTGCGTCGGATGGCGGCAGCGCTCTGCGCGGTCGCCGGGGTCGCGGTGCTCGTGGGCGTGGTGCGACCTCCGGCGGCGCCGACCCGACCCGTCGTGGTGGCGGCGCGGGCGGTGCCGGCCGGATCGCTGATCGCACCCAGCGACGTCCGCGTGGTGCGCCTCAGCGAGTCCGTGCCGCTCGTCGGGGCCCTGGCCCGGCCCGACGCTGTCGTCGGCCGCCAGGTGGCGGGCCGCCTGGAGGTCGGCGAGGTCATGACGCCGAGCCGGCTGGTGCCCCGGACCGTGGCCGACGGTCTCCCCCGGGGCACGGTCGCCGCGCACGTGACGGTAGCCGATCCGGGGGTACTCGACCTCGTGTCCGCCGGTCGACGGATCACGCTCTTCGCAGACACCGGCGGCCCGGCGTTGGCCCAGGATGTCCTCGTGCTGGCCGTGGACACGCCCGAACGGGCAACGTTCACCGGATCGTTGCCGGGCGGGGAAACCCTCGCGCGGGGCCTCGTGGTGGCGCTGAATCAGGCCGAGGCAGAGCGCATCTTCGCAGGTCAGCGCCCAGAAGGCGGCCCTCCCACGGTGCTCGCGGTGGTCACGCGCTAACCACGGTCGGTCTCGGGTGGCAACTGCCCCGACGCTGAGCGGCGAATCACCATCGGACAACTTGTACGGTAGTCGCGCTTCGGCGATTTGCACGTCGGGCACATGTTTCCGACAGAAAGGACAGAAACCATGAATGGCTTCAAGGACTTCGTGCTGAAGGGCAACGTGGTCGACCTGGCAGTGGCGGTCGTCATCGCTACGGCCTTCGGCAAGGTCGTCGAGGCGATGGTCAAGATCATCATGGAGATCGTGGGCAAGATCGGTGGGACGCCCGACTTCTCCAACTGGACGCCTGGCGGCCTCTCCATCGGCGCCTTCCTCACCGTCCTCATCTCCTTCCTCATCCTCGCCGCGGTCATCTACTTCTTCGTGGTCAAGCCCTACACGGCTGCCAAGGCGCGCTTCTTCCCGGACGAGCCGGCCGAGGACGCGGTCGACCCGAACACCGAGCTCCTCAAGGAGATCCGCGACAGCCTCCGCGCTCGCCCGGGTCTCTGATCGGGATTCACTCCCTGATCAACTGATCACCGTCCACGGGGCGGGAGTCACCACCACGGTGATTCCCGCCCCGTGTCGCGTCCCCCAGACTTCGCGCCGGTTTCCCCGTCCGGCTGCCTCCAGGGCGTGCCGTCGGGGTCGCGGAACGATTCAGGACCAGTGCGGCGGGCGGTTCTCGCGCAGCCAGCGCGCCGAGGCATCGTCGTCGGCTCGGTCGCCCCAACCCTCATCCGTGTCGTCGCGGGTCTGGTCGACTCGCCCGCGTCGGCGTCGAGCCCTGGCAGCAGTCTCGGCAGCGTCTTCCGGTTCGACCCAGGCCCCCGCTTCGTCCCCACCGGCGGTCTCACCCGCAGCCTCGCCTCCGGGCGCGGCCACGCCACTGAGGTCCTGGCCGCCTGTCTCCTCGACTGGGAGAGCCGGCCGACTCGTGACCAGACCTTCGTCTGAGCCCACTCGCTGCGGCGTGCTCGACGCGCGCCGCGACCGCCGGGTCACTGTCCCCCACGCTCCGCGAGGTCCTTGATCCGCGCGACGTCCCGCGCGGGGTCACGGAAGGCATCTCGAGTCCAGACCCGCAGGTGCTTCCAGCCCAGTCGGGTGAGGTGCTCGGCGCGCAAACGGTCCCGGTCGCGAGGACTGGACATCCCGGCATACTGCGGTCCGTCGGACTCGACCGCGACGGCAAGGCGACCGGGGCGGTGCGGGTCCTCGACGGCGAGGTCGATCGGGTCGGCCGAGGCGCCGTAGCGCTCGTGCACGACCAGCCCGCCCGCGCGCAGTCGGCGGGCGAACTCGGCCATCACGACGGATCGCGGCTCCGCACCGGACGCCTCTCCGGATGACGCACTCGCTGGCGCAGCCGCCCGGGCACGGTCACCGTCACGGTCGTGATCGGTTGCCGACGCGGCGTGGGACAGGAACTCGCGCAGCATCTGGGCACCGCGCGCCTTGAGCCGCTGCGGATCGAGTTCATCTGCGCTGATGGACGACACCACCGTCATGCGCTTCTTGGCGCGGGTGATGGCGACGTTGAGGCGGCGCTCGCCACCCTCTTGGTTGAGCGGCCCGAAGTGGTGCAGGACACGCCCGTGCGGCGTCTTGCCGTAGCCGATGGAGAGGATGATCGCGTCGCGCTCGTCACCCTGGACGCGTTCGAGGTTCTTGATGAAGAAGCGCTCGTGGACGTCCTCGGTGAAGAAGGCCGACACCTTGGGGTCGAGTCCCACGAGGGCCCGGCGCAGCGCGTCATCGAGGCGTTGCGTGTGCGCCAGCCCGAGGGCGATGACTCCGAGGCTTTCGCCGGGGCGCGTGCGTGCGTGTTCGAGGACGAGTTCGACGACGCGGTCCACCTCGGCCTGCGTCGTTTCGACGCTGCCGGCACCGTCGGCGACGACACCAGCCCCCTCGACCAACTCATGCCGCAGGACCGAGTTCGAGGTGGTGCCGGGGAAGGTGACGAGCGACCCGTCATAGACGTGCTGGTTGGCGAAGTCGATGAGGCGTTCGTCCTGCGACCGGTAGTGCCAGGTGAGGCGACGGCTCGGCAGCGTTGCGGCCATGACGTCGAGGATGGATTCGACACCCTCGGTGAGGGCGTCGTCGGGGGTCGCGTCACCGACGTCGGTGACCGTGGTGAAGAACGACGTCGGAGGCAGCTGCCGCGCGTCACCGGCGAGGACGACCTGGCGAGCGCGCGAGATCGCGGACACCGCTTCGGCGGGGGGAATCTGGGAGGCCTCGTCGAAGACGACGACGTCGAACCACACCCCCGGCGGCAGCACCGATGCCACGACCAGTGGGCTCATGACCCAGCACGGACGGACCGCCGTGAGCAGGTCGGACGCCACGGGCAGCAGGTCGCGCAGGGGACGGTGGCGGCGCGACTTGGCCCCCTCTGCCCGGATGAGGCTCTCCTGCTCGGGCGCCTCGGCGAGGACCCGATCCACGTTCGCGCGGATCGCAGACCGCACGCGAGTTGCGTTCTGCTGCAACACTTCTCGGTCCGCCTCGGCGAACTCGCCCACGGAGCGTCGGAGGTCGTCACCATCGTGAGCCCCCACGCGCGGGTCGCGCAGGGCGATGTCGTCGAGCACGGAGCTCCACCACACGAAGTCCGCCTCTGCCGGGACGTCGTCCGCGCTCACCCCGCGTCCGGACAGGTCGTCGAGCAGCGTGCCGAGACCGGCTTCGCGCAGCGACTCGACGGGCCCGATGACCGACGGGACCACCGCGAGCCGCTCGGGCGCACCGGCGAGCACAGCGAGTCGCGCGGACAGTTCGTCTCGCGGCACGTCGAGCAGCGACCCCGACGGCTCCGTCGCCGGCACGCGTTCATCGAGCCAGGTGAGGTCCTCGACGAGCGAGGCGTGCGCCGACACTGCGCGATCGAGGTCGGCGGGCATTTCGGGCCGCCCACCCGCACCGGCCATCTGGCGCCAGGCGGTGCGTTGCTCGCTGGCCCGGAGCAGAGCCGCGTGCAGGTCGGCCGGCGGGTGCCCCGGTCGGACGTAGCGACGGACCTGCTTGCGCAGGCTCCGCCGTTCCCACCATCCGAGGTCGGCACCGACGGAGGACCGGTATGCCGCGGTGCCGGTCGCCGCGACGAAGTCACCCAGGGGCACGTCGAAGATCTCGGGCCGGAAGGTCTCCAGCGTGTCGCGGACCCGGGCCAACGTGTCGAGGATGCGGCCCCAGTCGCGGACTGTGCGCGAGGCGGGGAGTTGGAGGCCGGCGAAGACCTCTTCGAGGGTCGATCCGACACCGTCGATGGCGTCACCGGACCAGCGCTCGACGAGCTCGCGGGCACGCATTGCCTCGTCGGGGGTGCGAACCGTGGCACCGAACCACGGGTCGTCCTCGTGGTCGGTCCGCCAGGCCCCGAGCGAAGCGATGCGGGTGAGTTCGCGGGTGAGCACCTCATAGCGGTCCCGGGGCAGCGACTGGAGTGCGTCGCCGCGGATCCTCACGTGCGAACGAGGCGGACGTTCACCCACGCCCAGTCCACTGATGGCTTCCTGAACGTCGTGGACCGAGACACCCCAGGGGTGCCGGGGTTCGTGCATGGCGGCGAGGTGCTCACGCAGCACCGAGGCAGAGGAGCGCAGCCGGTCCACCTCACGACTCGGCGGGTCCGCGGGCCGCTTGGTGCGGCCGGGGAGCGCCTCGGCCAGTTCGGTCGCAATCCGGCGGCGACCGCGAGCGCCGTCGTGGAGGTCGAGGACCAGGTCGCCGAGCCCCACGCGGTCCAGCCGCCCGACGACAGCGTCGATGGCGGCGCGCTTCTCCGCGACGAAGAGCACGCGCTTGCCGTCGGCGGCGAGGTTCGCGACGAGGTTGGCGATGGTCTGGGACTTGCCGGTGCCGGGAGGTCCGTGGATGACGAGGTGCGCGCCCGTGCGCGCGGCCTCGATGGCCTCCTCCTGGGAGGAGTCGGCGTCGAGGACGAGCATTCCGTGGGCGGGGTCGGGGACGTGGTCCGTCGGGCGGGGCGGCAGCTCGTGCCGGACCGAGCGCAGCGCCGTCGGGTCACCGGCCATCGCGGCGATGACGTCGTGGTCGGCCAGGGCGTCGCCCTGGGCGGCGAGGTCGGCGACCATCGGCAACTTGGCGTAGGAGAAGGTCCCCAGCACGATCCGAGGGGCGACCTCGAAGTCGGGGACATTCGAGCACGCTTCCTGCAACGCGGAGAATGCCGGATAGGGGTCGAAGCCCCCGGGCGTCTGGGTCAGCGCCTCGAGCCGGTCGGAGTCGATGTCGAGGCCCTGCTCGGAGGTCAGGTAGTGCTCGAGGACCGGGTTGAACTCGATCTCGTCGCCGAGATCCAGCTCGTAGTCGTCGTGTTGCGGGGTCGTGGGCCGCAACGTGCAACTGCGGAGCAGGATCGGGGCGGTCGGCTGGCGAGCGGCCTTGGCCGCGCCCCGCCCCAGGCTCCACGTCGCCATGCCCACGGCGACGAAGCCGGTGTCGATGCCCCGCTCCTCGCGCAGCTCACGTGCCTTGCCGGCGATGCTGCGGGCCCTGCGCCGGGCCTCGTCGAAGGCCACGGGCTCGCGCACGAGGTCGGACAGGCGGGTCGGGCGACCCGCGAGCAGCATCGACACCCCGCCGGGGTGGGCCGTGGTCAGGTCGAGCGTGCCCGTCGGCAGGTCGCGGTACCACAGCAGCGTGTTGCGTCCGCCGAGATCGACGAGGTGCTTGGTCCACGCCGAGACGGCGTGACGGACTCGCTCGGCCCGCGTGTCCACGTCTGGCTGCGGTCCGTTGTCACTCACCGCAGCAGGCTAACAATGACGAGCCGGTATGCCGGGTGCTGCACACGGTGCGTCCCACCGGACCCGCGTGGGTCGCCGATTCAGGCGGGCGGGTCCGCGGCCCCGGATCCGCGCAGCACGAGGGCGGACACGGCGATCAGGGCGGCGATCCCGAGGGCACCGAGTGCCAGGGCGTGGAAGCTGGCCACGTCGACGACCACTCCGGCGAGCGCGCCTCCCCCGCCCGCGGCGAGTCCCATCACGAGGTCGCTGGCGCCCTGAGCACCCGGGCGCTCGACGGTCGGCACGGCTGCGGTGAGGAGCGTCGAGCCCGACACGAGCGTGCACGACCACCCGAGACCAAGGAGGAACAGGGCGATGAGCAGCCGTGTGGAGTGGCCCTGTGGGGCGGTTGAGGCGAGCAGGGTGGCTGTCGCGAGGATGCCGGCACCGACGAAGGCGACCGTCCGACCACCCAGCCGGTCGACGGCCATGCCGGTCAGCGGCGAGAACGCGAACATGCCGAGGATGTGCATGCTGATGACGAAGCCGATGACGGTGAGGTCGGCGTGGCCGTGCCGCATGTGCAGCGGGGTCATGACCATGACGCTCACCATCGTCACGTGCCCCAGCGCGAGGGTGAGGACGCCCAGAAGCGCCTGCGGTCGGGAGGCGATGACGCGCAGTCCTCGGCCGATGGAGCCGTGCGTCTGGCTCGACGCCGTGGGATCCGCCGCCGCGAGTCGGCGCCGCGCCTCGAGCAGCGGATCGGGCCGGAGCCTCGTCAGGAGCACGGCAATGGCCAGCGTCAGCCCGACCAGCGAGAACACGAACGGCCCGGTGAGCCGTGGGATGCCGAGCCACTCCGACACGGGCTGGCTCGGACCGACGAGGTTGGGGCCGAGGACACTCCCGATCGTCGTCGCCCACACGACGAGACTGAGGTCCCGCCCACGGTGAGCGGGCTCCGCGAGGTCGGCCGCGGCATACCGGGCCTGATTGTTCGACGCAGTCGACCCACCGAAGAGGAGGCTCGCGGCGAGGAGGAGGGCGAAGCTGCCGACGATCCCGGAGACGATGAGGCCCAGCGCGCCGATGAAGGACAGGGCATAACCGAGCGCCAGCCCCGGACGGCGTCCTCGCGCGGCGCTGACTCGCGCGAGCGGGATGGCGATGAGGGCCGAACCGATCACCTGGAACGTCGACCCGAGCCCGGCATAGGTCGGCGACCCGGAGACCTCCTCGGCCAGCAGCGCGCCCACGGCCACGCCACTCGCGAGCGAGACCCCGCCGAGGATCTGCGACATCGACAGGGTCGCGACGGTGCGCTTCTGGATCGGGTCCGGTTGCGTCGCCGTAGGGCTGGGGTTGGATGCCGTCACCGAAGTGAGTATGCCGTCCGCACCCGACACGGATTCGGGTGCCCGTGGCGCTGTCCTCTAGGCTGGCCTGCGGCCTCCGGGCCCTTCCCGCCCTCGTAGCTCAGGGGAAGAGCACTTCTCTCCTAAAGAAGGTGTCGCAGGTTCGAATCCTGCCGGGGGCACGCACGAAAACCCGCTGTGACCAGCAGGTTTTCGTCCTTCGGTCCCCCGCGCCGGTTGCCAGAAGTGGACACGGATTGCCCCTTTTTTGGCACGCTTAAGGCACGTATATGGCACGGCCGACGGGGCACGGCCGACTCTGAGGAGGTCGCCTGTGGCTGGCCGCAACAGCCGAAGTGGGTTCGGGAGCGTCCGGCGGTACCGGTCCGGGATATCACGCCAAGGGCACCCGACCCGAGTGCGGTGTCGGACCCCGTCGACCAGCCCTCGAACTGGCCATCGACGGGGTCGTCCCCGACCTGAAGCTGCGGGAAGCAGGGGTTCGAGCAGAGCCCATTGAGCGTCGGTCAGGTCATGGCGAGTGGTGGCGTCTATCGTGGCCATCGAGGCCTCCCGGAGAGCGGATGTGCATTGACACCACCTGCGTTACTCCGGGGGCCGCACCCATGCCCAGGCGACACGCTCAAACCTCACCAGCCACTTTCGTAACAGGCCCTAGTCCTGGCCTCGAGTGTGGCCGTGGCGGCGTCAGGCGGTGGCTTCGAAGTGCAGCCGTAGCCCGAGTGCGTGGGCGACTTTCAGGACCGTAGCCAGAGAGGGGTTGCCGTCCGCGGAGAGGGCCTTGTACAGGCCTTCGCGACTCATCCCCGCCTCGCGAGCGATCTGGCTGAAGTTGCGGGATCGGGCGATCGCGCCGAGGGCGGCGGCGATGACGCTGGGGTCGTCGTCGGCGTCGTCGAGGACGGCCTCGAGGTAGGCGGTGACGTCCTCGAAGCTGTTCAGGTAGTCGGCGCTGTCGAAGGGGGCGAACGTCTCGTTGCTCATGGTCGGCTTCCTCTCCACTCGTCGGCGATCTGGTGCGCGGCTCGGATGTCGGCGTCCTGGCTGGACTTGTCACCGCCGGTGAGCAGCAGGATGACCCGGTCGCCATCCTGGAGGTAGTAGATGCGGTAGCCGGGGCCGTAGCTGATCCGCCGTTCGGGGACGCCGCGGCCGACGGGTTTGACGTCTCCGGGGTTGCCGGCCGCAAGTCGGTTGATCCGGACCAGTACCCGCGCCCGGGCGCGGGGGTCCTTCAGTTTTCTGAGCCATCGGTCGAAGGTTCCGGATCGGATGACCTCGGCCATGTGTTTACTGTAGTTGACACCTATGGCGGCAGCAACACGCGCCCGTCATCCACGCCGACGTGGACGACGCAGGTCGACCGGCGACCGAGGGCGCAGCCGGGCAGCCTTCATGTCGTTACGGCAGCTCGGGTTCTGGGTGCGCTCGCTCGAACTCCTGGACAGCGCTGTCGTCGATCAGCCCCTCCTCAGCAAGCCAGCTCACGGCTCGGGCGTGCGCCCGGGCATCCTGAAGCCGTGCCACGGGGAGATCAGGTCGGGATGGCGCTGGTAAAGCTCGTGCTTGAAACGCGGAACGCGCCCTTGCCCTGCAGAGCGCGGTGCAGGGCCCTCGCCGGCGGCCCTGTCACTGATGCCGTCCGCGAAGTCGGCCACGTCCTGGCACCAGACGTACGGAGGAAGGGGATCGATGAGAATGCGATCCAACTCGTCGAGCTCGACGGGTTCTCATCGTCCACGCCGGTGTCGCTGGTCCAGAACGCGATCTCGCCCGGGGGCTGAACAGCTTGGTCCCATGTCGCCGGGCAGCTGGTGGTGCCCCCCGCTTCTCGGACTCGAGTGGGCAGCCTGAACTGAGGATTGAACAGGCCATGGTTTCGGGGCGTGTTGGCCGTGTCGTCACCGCACGCCTGAGGTTTGCCGCCCCGAGCCTGGCAGCCGCCTACAGGTTTCTCAGACTCCTTGGCGGGCGGCGACGACGCCGGGCCCGCGGGTGGCAGGGACTAGCTCGCGCAGGCCGGGGAGCACCTGGTCGGCGAAGGTGGAGAGGAAGCGTTCCTGGTCGTGGCCCGGCCCGTGCACGACCAGGTGGTCGAACCCGAGGTCGGTGTACTCCTTCAGGGCGTCGACGATGTCCTGCGGGTCGGAGGCCACCACCCAGCGCCCGGCCACCTGCTCGATCGGCAGCTCGTCGGCCGCCCGCTCCATCTCGGCGGGGCTGTGGATCGAGTGCTTCTGCTCGGCCGTCAGCGACAGCGGCGCCCAGAACCGGGTGTTCTCCAGCGCCCGCTCGGGATCGGGGTCCCACGACACCTTGACCTCGATCATCCGGTCGATGTCGTCGTGCGCGCGGCCCGCCTTGTCGAGCCCCTCGTCCACCGCGGGGACCAACTGGTCGGCGTAGAGCTCGCGCCCCTTGCCCGACGTGCAGATGAACCCGTCGGCCACCCGCCCGGCATAGCGCGCCACCACGGGGCCGCCCGCCGCCACGTACACCGGCACCGGCTCGTCCGGCCGGTCGTAGACCGCGGCGTCCTCGGTGCGGTAGAACTCGCCCTCGAAGGTCACCCGGTCCTGCGTCCACAGCTCACGCATCAGCCGCACCGCCTCGCGCAGCCGCCCGAACCGCTCCTTGAACTCCGGCCACTGGCCCTCGCCGACCGACCCGACCGCCACCTCGTTCAGCGCCTCGCCCGTGCCGACCCCGAGCATCACCCGACCCGGCGCGAGGCACGCCATCGTCGCGAAGGTCTGCGCCACGACCGCCGGGTTGTAGCGGAAGGTCGGCGTCATCACCGAGGTGCCCACGAGCACCCGCTCGGTGCGCGCCAGCACCCACGACATCCACGCCAGCGAGTTGGGGGCGTGCCCACCCTCGAGCCGCCAGGGCTGGAAGTGGTCCGAGATGGTGACCGAGTCCAGCCCGAGCTCCTCCGCGAGCACCGCCTAGGACGCGAGTTCCCCGGGCGCGAACTGCTCCGCCGACGCCTTGTACCCGACCCGCGGACCGTCCGGCTTCGTCATGGCGTGGTGGCACCCGCGTGGGCACCGAGCGCCTCGCGGGCGTCGTCGGGCACGGCCACCGAGGGCCTGCGGCTGCGCTGTTCGTGCAGCGCCAGTCCGACCACGGAGGCGAGCACCATGACGAACCCGACCCACTGCGAGGCGGTCGGCCGGGCGCCGAGCGCAGCCACCCCGACCACCACCGCGGACAGCGGGAAGGCGAGCTCGGCGAGGGTGGCGCGCGATGCCGGGGTGTGGCCGAGAGCCCGGTAGTACAGGACCAAGGCGAGCAGCCCGGGGAACAGCGCCAGCAGGACGATGTTCACGACGGCGTCGCCGCCGACCGCGAGGGAGGTGCCCGTCACCATCGCGGTCACCGACAGGGCCACGAAGCCCAGGGCGAACCGCAGCGCCGTGAGGTCGGAGAACGTCAGCTCGGCGCTCGCGGCCCGGCCGAGCACCGTGCCGGCCGCCCACAGCGCCGCGGCACCGATCGCGAGCAGCGCCGCCTGGGCGCTCGAGACCGTGACGCCCAGCGGGTCGGCGAAGGCCAGCAGCCAGGCCCCGACCATCGCCGGCACGACGAACCACAGGTAGCTGCGTCGCAGCCGCTCGCCGAGGAGCAGCGCCGCCAGGGCGATCGCGATGAGCGGCTGCAGCTTCTGCAGCACCTGCGGGGTCACCGGGTCACCGAGGCGGAAGGCCGCGGTGAACATGACGGTGGCCAGGGCCGAGGAGCCGACGCCGATGACGAGCACGCTCACCTTCGTGCGGGTCGAGGCCCGCACCACCCGGGGCACCGCGGGCACCAGCCACCACAGCGTGAGCACGGTGAGCACCAGGTGCTCCCAGAACACGATCGTCAGGGACGGGTACTCCTTGGCCAACGGGCCCCGCCACAGCGACGAGATGCCCCACAGGGACGCCGCGACCGCGACGAGCCAGGTGCGGTCTCCGCGTCCGGAGGTGGTCGTGGTCGTGCTCATGCGTCGGGCTCCTCGGCGTCGCGCGGGTCAGGAGGTGGGTCAGGAGGCGTCGACCTTCGGCATGATCTCCTCCTTGAGCCGCTTGAGGTCGTCGAGCGTCTTGGAGACCGGCACGTCGGCGAACGGCGGCCACAGCAGCGGCATCGTGAGACCGGCCTCCTTGTACCGCTTGAGCATGTCGGTGATCTGGTCGGCCGTGCCCACGAGGATGTTCGAGACCTTGCCGTTGTCGCTCTGGTCGACCTCGGTGTCGGTGATGGTGAACCAGATCATGCTGCACATGTCGAGGTCGTCGATGGACTTGCCGAGCGCCTCCAGCTCCCGGGCGATGGCGGTGCGCCACTCGGTTAACTCGCGGGGAGTGTCCTGGATGCCGATCCAGCCGGCGAGTCCGTACTTCGCCACGCGGTTGGCGGAGCGCTTGGGGTCGCGCAGGCCGCTGAAGTAGATGGGCGGGTGCGGCGACTGGACCGGCTTGTGCCCGAAGCCGCAGGGCTCGAAGTCGGCGAACTCCCCGTGGTACTCGAAGAGGTCGTTGGTCCAGATGCCCTTGCAGATCTCGATGGTCTCGCGCACGTGGGCGTGCCGGCGGGGGAACTTGTCGGCGGCGCTCGCGGCGGCGAACTCCTCCGGCATCCACCCCGACCCGATGCCGACGTTGAGGCGGCCGTTCGAGAGCTGGTCGATGGTAGCGCACTCCGCGGCGAACACCCCGGGGCCGCGGAACGGAGTGTTGGTGATGCTCATGCCGATGCGCACCTTCTCGGTGCGGGCGGCGAGCCAGGGCAGCAGGGGCCATCCCTGGAACCACTTGCCCCGCGACTCGACCGGCAGCTGCGTCGGGAACTCCTTCATCATGCCGAAGGAGTTCTGCAGCTCGCCGCGGTCGGACGCCTCGGGGACGACGACCCGGTCGAGGGTCCACACGGAGTCGAAGTCGAGCTCCTCCGCGAGGTCGGTGAGGTCCGCGAGCTCCTGGACCGTGACGTGGTTGCGGAAGGTGGGCAGGTAGAGGGCGAGCTTCATCGGTCACATCTCCTCGGGGCGGTCGTGGCCGGGCCGGTGGGGTGGTACTGCGTTTCCGTCAGGCCCTTGTGAGGTAGACAACACAGGGGGCGAGGGCCGCGACAAGGGGCGCCGTCATCATGGTTTGCTCAACGCTGCTGCGGGGGCGGCCCGTCCGTGAAGCGTTGCCGCAGCTCGCGCTTGAGCACCTTGCCGTAGTTGTTCGTGGGCAGCGCCTCGACGAAGTGGTACTCCTTGGGGCGCTTGTACCTAGCGATGCGGTCGAGGCAGGTGCGGTCGAGGTCGGCGGCGGTGGGGGCCGGGTCGTCGGGCACCACGAACGCCACCACCGCCTCGCCCCACTCCGGGTCGTACCGGCCGACGACGGCGACCGAGCGCACACCCGGGTGCGTCATCAGAGCCTCCTCCACCTCGCGGGGGTAGATGTTCATCCCGCCGCTGATGATGAGGTCCTTCGAGCGGTCGTGGAGGGTGAGGAACCCGTCGTCGTCGAAGCTGCCGACGTCGCCGGTGTGCAGCCAGCCACCGCGCATCGTCTCGGCGGTCTCCTCCGGCTGGTCCCAGTAGCCCGCCATGACCACCCGCCCGCGCACGACGACCTCGCCGGCCTCCCCGGGGGGGAGCTCGCCGTCGTCCAGGTCGACGACCCGCACCTCGACGTCGGTGCGGGGGAACCCCACGCCCTGCATCCGTGCGCGCCATCTGGGGTGGTCCCGGTCGGCGTGGTCGGCCATCGACAGGCCGGTGATCGTCATCGGCGTCTCGCCCTGCCCGTAGATCTGGGCCAGGCGCGGGCCGAACGTCTCCAGCGCCTGCTCGAGGTCGGCGAGATACATGGGGGCGCCGCCGTAGATGATCGTCTTCAGCCCCGAGAGGTCGGCACCGGCGAGGGCCGGGTCGCCGGCGAGCCGCGTGACCATGATCGGCGCGGCGAAGAACGACATGCCGCGCCAGCGCGCGAGCAGAGTGAGCAGCTCCGGGCCGTCGAGGGCGCCGGATGCCGGGAACACGCTCGCCGCTCCCTTGGCGACGTGGGGCAGGCCGTAGAGGCCGGAACCGTGCGAGAGCGGCGCCGCGTGCAGCACGCAGTCCTCCTCCGCGACCGGCCCGATGTCGGCGTAGTAGCTGAGCGAGGCCATGAGCAGGTTGCCGTGGGTGAGGGTCGCCCCCTTCGGGCGTCCGGTGGTGCCGCTCGTGTAGAAGAGCCAGGCCGGGTCGTCCGCGGCACGGTCCACCAGGGGCATTGCGTCTGCGCCGAGGAGCGCGTCCCACCCCGGACCCGGGACGACCAGCACCGACCGCACCGACTCCACGCTCTCCTCCAGCGGGCCGACGTCGTCGAGGTGCTCCTCGTCGGTGAGCACGAGGCTCGTGCCGCTGTGGCCCAGAACGTAGGCGATCTCCTCACGGTGCAGCCGCGCGTTCACCGGCACCGCGACCAGCCCCGCGTGCCAGGCGGCGAACTGTGCCTCGAGGTACTCGGGCCGGTTGCGCATGAGGATTGCGACGCGGTCGCCGGGGGCCAGGCCGCGGTCGCGCAGGCCGGTCGCCGCGGCGGCGACACGCTCGGCGAACTGCGCCCACGTGGCGTGCACCTCGTCCCCCACCGCCAGGGCGGGCGCGTCACGCCGTCGCCGTCCGTTGCGCTCGACCCAGGTCGCCAGGTTCATGCGGCCAACCTCTCCGCCCTCGACCTCGACGTCAAGGCGCTCCCGCCCGCGTTGATCCGACGGTGAGAAAGCCGTCGTAGCGTGACGGGTCCACGGTCGGCCACCCCTGCCGACCCCGTTAGGGAGGGCCCCAATGAGGCTGTCCGCCGACGAGGCCCGCCGACGCCTGGCCGGCCAGGTGCACGGGGTGCTGTGCACGCTGCACCCCGAGCGCGGCCCCGACCCCCAGCCCGTCGTGTTCGCCGTGAGCGACGACGACTACGTCGGGGTGCCCATCGACACGGTGAAGCCCAAGCGGGCATCCCGGCTGCAGCGCGAGGACAACCTCGCCGCCGACCCGCGCGGCTCGCTGCTCGTCGAGTGGTGGGAGACCGAGGACTGGTCGCGGCTGTGGTGGGCCCGGGCGCAGCTGGAGCACGTGCCCGACCCGCCCCGGCACGTCATCGACGCCCTCGCCGACCGCCTGGCGCACACCGTGCCGCAGTACGCCGACAAGCCGTTCCACCGGGTGCTGGTGTGCCGCATCGTCGGCGTCACGGGGTGGGCTGCCAGCGAGGAGGCCTGAGCGCCCCCTCCCCCGGGTCCGTCACCCCGGCCGCCACCGCGGGCTCGGCAGTCTCGAGCACCGCGGCGGTCCGCACCCCCACCCCGAGCCGCCGTGCGGCCTCCAGGTCGGCGAGCGTGTCGACGTCGTGCCGCGCGCCGGCAGGGGCCTCGGGCAG
>NZ_AVPK01000014.1 GCF_000768685.1 Knoellia subterranea KCTC 19937
ACAACGCCCTCCGCGGCCAGAGCCGCCGTGTCACCTACGCCTTCGACGGCACCCCCCTCCACGACGGCGACCAGCCCCGCATCGACCTCACAACCGCCCTCGTCACCCCCGGACACGACCTCGTCGTCGCCTTCCCACCCCGACCCCCACGACCACCCGACCCCATCCCCTTCTGAAATTTCCTGCTGGACTTTCGGCCACCCGCTGTCGATCGGGGTGTGGTTCGCTCGTCAGTGGAGTGAGGTCGCGTCCGCGACCTGTCGATACCGAAGGGGCACGACATGAGCAATCAGGCCACGACCACCACGACCACGGCTCCCACGACCACGGCTCTCACGACCACAACCACGACGACGCCTGGCGGCGAGCCGAGGGAGTACGTCGTCCTCATCGTCGGGGACCCCGACCGCTGGTGGACCTCCATGACCGACGAGGAGCGCCAGAACGGGTATGCCGTCTACGGCCGATTCTCGGAGCAACTCGCCGAGCGCGGGCACACCGTGACGGGCGGCGCCGAACTTCACGGTCGGGCCTCCGCCAAGTCCATCCCGACCGGTGGCGGGCCGGTCGTGGACGGGCCATTCGCGGAAAGCGTCGAGCATGTCGGCGGCTTCTACCAGATCGTGACCAGCGACCTCGACGACCTCCTCGACTGCTGTCAGCAACTGGCCGCCATCGGCGAGGGCATCGAGGTCCGCCCGGTCGTCACGGACGAGGAGCGCCAGTCATGACGCAGCGCTACCTCATCCTCCTGCCCGGGGACGAAGACGCGTGGGAGGCGCTGACTCGGGAGCAACGCGACACCGTCTATGCGCGACACGACGAGTTCGGCACCAAACTCCGCGCCAACGGTCACACGGTCCTCGGCGGCGCAGAGCTCACGCACTCGCGCGAGACCAAGCTCGTGCGGGCCGACGCCGAGGGCAACGTCGTCGTCAGCGACGGGCCGTTCGCGGAAACGACTGAGCAGTTGACCGGCTACTACGACGTCGAGACCGACAACCTGGACGATCTCCTGAGCCTCGTTGCGATCGTCGCCGGGCCCGACCACGCGTCGGCGGGAATGGGCGCCGTCGAGGTCCGCCGCGTCCCGACTGCCGAGGACCGAGAACCGTGAGGCGCTACCTGTTTCTCATTGCCTACGAGCCCGGAGGCTGGGAATCGGCCACGCCGGAGGAGCGCCAGGTCTACGTCGACGGTCACGAAGCGTTCCACCGGTTCGTCGATGCGCGCGGCCGCCGCATCAGCGGCGCGCCTCTCGCCGACGCGGATACCGCGACGACCGTTCGGCACACGCGAGTGACTCAACACGGTGATGCTCCAGCCGACACTCACGCCGACGCACAGGCCGTCGAGCGCGCGGATGCACGCCCGGGCGAAGGAGCGCGTGGGCGAGTGGTCGTCAGCGACGGACCGTTCGCGGAGTCGGCGGAGATGATCGGCGGCTACTACGACGTGGAGCTTCCCGATCTCGACTCCGCCATCGCGGCCGCGTCCCTCCTCCCACCGGCGTATGCCGTGGAGATCCGTTCCGTGGTCGAGCTCGACGCGCGCGGTGAGCGAGTGGGATGACGACACTCGAACGGGTCGTGCGCGAGGAGTGGGGGCGCCTGGTGGCCCTCCTCCTCGCGCAGTTCCGTCGCCTCG
The DNA here is from genome assembly GCF_000768685.1 of Knoellia subterranea KCTC 19937. Lineage (GTDB taxonomy): Bacteria > Actinomycetota > Actinomycetes > Actinomycetales > Dermatophilaceae > Knoellia > Knoellia subterranea. Next base: position 1,648 of record NZ_AVPK01000014.1, read on the forward strand.
ATCTCGTCGAGGACGCGCTGGCTGACGCCGTCGAGGCTGCGCAGAAGCGGTGGCCCGACGACGGTGAGCCCGACAACCCCAGCGGATGGCTCGTCACCACGGCCCGTCGTCGCATCCTCGACCGATTGCGGGCCGAGGCGATGGCCGCCCGCAAGGAGCCACTGCTCACCGTCGAGGCCGAGCGCAGACCGAAGGAGGGGGTCATGGCCGACACCGGCGACGTCGTCGACGACGATCTCCTGCGCCTCGTCCTCATGTGCGCGCACCCTGCGCTGCCACCCGAGGGGGCGAGCGCACTCTCCCTGCGACTCGTCATGGGTATCTCGACGGCAGACATCGCCCGCCTCTTCCTCGTGAGCGAGTCGACGATGGCGGCCCGCATCACCCGCGCCAAGAAGAAGATCGTCACGGCCGGCATCCCGTTCGCCATCCCCGGGACCGAAGCGATCGGTGAGCGGCTCGACGTCGTGGGCCACACGGCATACCTCGCGTTCACGGCCGGCTACGCGCCCGGGAGCGGACCCGACCTCCTCCGCGCGGAACTCGCGGGCGAGGCGATCAGGCTCGCCCGCGTCGCGCACGCGCTGCGACCATCCGACACGCTCGCGCACCTCATCGCGCTCATGGCTCTGCAGCACTCCCGCCGCGACGCCCGGATCGGCGACGACGGCGAGCTCGTCCTCCTCCCGGACCAGGACCGCGGGCGGTGGCACCACGACGAGATCGCCGACGCTCTGAGCCTGCTGGAGGCCACGGGGGCGGCGACGTCCGCGCTGTCCGAGAGCTATCGCCTCCAGGCGCACATTGCGGTGGAGCACGCCACGGCGCCCAGTGCCGCGGACACTCGATGGGAACGCATCGCGGACCTCTACGCGGAGCTCGAGACGATCTCGCCCTCTCCCGCCGTGCGTGTGGCGCGAGCCGTGGCCGTCGCCGAGGCGGACGGGCCGGCGGCCGGCCTCGAGTTGCTCGACGGTGTCGAGATGGCGGGTCACCGAATCCTTGCCGTGCGTGGCGAACTCCTGGCTCGAGCAGGTGAGGCGGAGGCGGCACGGATCGCGCTGCGGCAGGCCATTGCCGTGTGTGAGAACGACATCGAACGGCGCCACCTGGAGGTTCGCTGGGCCGATCTCGCCCCGGATGAACCCGCACAGGACACGTGATCGCAGTCACGCTTTGCCCCCAATAGCGCCCAATCCGCCCCGAATGCGGCGATCGCCTTCCGAGGATTCCTCGGCGACGGCGTCGTCTCCCGGGAGGTGAATCATGCAGCTGAGTGTCCCGCGCTCGGTCCACGCATCCGCCGTGACGGTCGCGGTCGCCGCCGAGCGTGGCGTGCCCCGGGACGTCACGCTGCGCGGCACCGGCATCACCTCCGAGCTCCTCGTCGACCCCGACGGTGAGGTGGTCCTCGAGCAGGAGGTCACCCTCGTCTCCAACATCGTCCGCGAGCTGGGTCACGTGGTCGGTCTGGGCGCTCAGGTGGGCATCCAGTACCCGGTGAAGACATTCGGTGTGCGGGGCTACGCCCTCCTCACCAGCCCGAACGTCGGGAGCGCACTGCGCACCGCCACGCGGTTCCTCGACCTGAGCTTCGCGATGAGTTCGTTCTCCCTCCGCGTGGTGGGTGACGAGGCTCGCCTGTACTACGACACGTCCCAGCTGCCCGAGGAGATTCGGTCCTTCGTCCTCGAGCGGGACGGAATGGCCACGCGACGCATCGAACTCGAACTCCTCGGCTACCTCCTCGACCTGCGCTACATCGACACCCAGGAGCAGGGCACGCCCGAGGACCAGGCGCTGCTGGAAGCCTTCCTCGGTGCGCCGGTGCGCATGAACGCACCGACGACCTTCGGCGCCTTCGACGCGGCCCTGCTCGAGGCACCGCTGATGCATGCCGACCCCGTTCGGGCAGAGATTGCCATCCGGGAATGTCGCGAACTGCTCCAGAGCAAGCGCGCGAGAGTCGGGTATGCCGGCGCCGTCCGTTCCGCTCTCATCTCCGGTCCGCAGCAGTGGGGTGACATCGTCGCCATCGCGGCGGGGTTGCACATCTCGGAGCGCACTCTGCAGCGTCGGCTCATCGAGGAAGGGACGTCCTTCTGCGACCTCGTCGCCAGCGTCCGGGAGGAGTTGGCGATGGAGCTCCTCGCGACCGGGATGCCGGTGGTCGACGTCGCCGAACGCCTCGGCTACGTCGAGGTGTCGAGCTTCTCCCAGGCTTTCCACCGGTGGCGCGGTGTGGCACCCAGTACCTACCGCAGCAGCGTGGGTGCAGCGCCGTTGTCGCGGCGGCACGCGACCCGTGGACGGTCCGCATCGCCGGCCAAGCTGTCGTCTTCGAGTATGTCCAGCGCGCGCCTACTGGTCAGTAGCGTTCGATCACCACCCTTGCTGGACCACTCCTGGAGGAGCAATGACGCTCTCCGCCGAGGCGTCGGCGCGCACTCGACAGACCGAGGCGGTCACCCCGCCCGGTCGCGTTCGGGCCGCCCGTCCCTGGCGTGACAACAAGAAGCCCCTGTGGGTGCTTGGGCTCGTCATTCCCATCCTGCCGTTCGTCGGCTGGGGCCTCGTCACGGTCACTGGCCAGGGCATCTTCTGGTTTGCCCCGACAATCGTCGTCTTCGTCGTCATCCCGCTGATCGACCTCGTCGCGGGCCTTGACCCGAACAACCCGCCGGACCACGTCATCGAGGCCCTCGAAGAGGATCGCTGTGGGAGGAGCTCCGGATCGGTGTCGTCCCTGCCGGGGTCCTCGTGACCGGAATGCTCGGCGTCTCGCTCGTGCACCGCGGCGACCTCGCCCTCGGTGGCGGCGACGTCATTGCCTTCGCCGTGGCCTGGGGCTGGCTGCTCGCCATGCTCGGACTCACCCTTTTCGTCGGTCTGGTCCTCGTGACTCAGCTACGCGAGCCGGGCTTCCCCCTCGCCGAGGTCGCGCCACTCCCCAAGCCCGTCGTCCCGCTCATCGCGCTGGAGGGTTCGGCGTTCCTCGGGCTCGGTCTCGGGCTCATCGTCCGGCCGGACTTCTGGGGAGAGCTCGTGCCGTGGTCGGTCTCGACCATCGACAGTCGTGCCCTTGGCGTCTGGTGTCTCACTCTGGGTGTCGCCCTCCTTCAGGCGCTCGTCGAGGCCGATCTGGACCGTGTTGGACCGGGACTGCTGGCGCTGACCTCGATCGGCACGCTCGGACTCATCGGCATGGCGTGGCACCACTCCGACATCGCGTGGGCGACGTGGACCGCCCCCATCGCCGTCGGACTGCTCGTGGGGTTGCTGGCCACCGGGGTCGTCGGGTCCGTCCTCCTGAGGCGGGCGCGAGCGGCGACCACCGCCTGAGGCGAGGTTGCTGACAGACGTGAGCGGACGGCATACACAGCCTCCCGGGCCGCCGGGGTCCGGGAGGCGGTGTATGCCGTCCGCGCGCCGTCGGCGCGGCTGTCCCGGGGCGAGAGTGTCTTCCTGAATCCGGGAGGCACCCCGCACGCGCCGTGCCACACTGCGGACATGGTGGGGTATCGGCGAATTGCCGCGGGGGTTGCAGCCGTCCTCATGCTCTCTGGTCTGACGGGCTGCACGGATGAGCCCGCAACCACGGCCGGCCACACGACGTCGGCATCGCCGGCCGCCCGGTCGGAGATCGAGCCCGTCCGCGTGTGGGAGCGCAGTGCCTTCCTGGCACAGGCCAACCTGGTCGGGGCGACATCGTGGATCTCGACCACCGACACCCCTGTGACACGCGCTGGCGCGTCCGTGCCGGGGCCGATGATCGCCTACGACGCCGCGACCGGTGAGCAGTCGTGGTCGACGCGGCCCCTGGGGGAGACCCCGATCTGTGCGATCTCTCCCAGGTACGACGGCGCGGCCGTCGTGGGCGTCCTGGGCGGCAAGGGGTGCGCAACGCTCGCCGGAGTCAATGTCGCAACGGGCGCGCTCCAGTGGTCGCGCCCCGTGAGTGATGGCGACAGGACGCTCCGGACGGGTGCTGGCGCGATCGTGCTCGGGGGTGGCGGCTCACTCGGGCAAGGGGATGGACCCCTCACATGCTTCGCCTCTGCCGACGGCTCGCCGGTGGCGGCTGGCTCTTCGGCGTGCACTGCGGCGGCGGCCGAACTGGAGTTGGTGCGCAGCGACGGAAAACCGGTGGTGCACAACGACTTCCGGGAGTTGGCTCGCCATGACGGCGTCGTTCTGGGGTGGCTCGCAACGGAGAGCGCGAGCCAGCTCTTCGCGTTCGACGAGAAGTCCGGAAGGCAGCTCTGGCAGCGGGCGCGGGTCAACGGCGAGACCGTCTTCGCCGACGACCGCGGGTTCGTCCGGGTGCTTCCCGAGGGCGCTGCGATGGCCCTCACCCGAGTCGACGGTCGCACGTGGTCTCCCGAAGGCACGCCGGGATCGGTGCCGGCGATCGAGTTCGTGGCGAGGTTCGACAACGTGGTCGTGTTCCTGCGTCCGGACTCAACCACGCAGGTTGGCTGGCTGACCGGCTACCGCCTCGACTGAGGGCAGTCGCGGCAGCCGTCGCGACTTCGGTCGAGTCGTGAGAGACCATCGTGTCGACGATCATGGCCGAGGCGGAGCAGCGCAGGAGTGCTCTGCCTGCACTCGTGCAAGGACGCGCCGGTTGCCGCCGGCGCCGCCCGCTGATCGAACCGTGACCACCACCCGAGGAGCCACCGTGGACTTCACCACCCTCAGCCACACCGTCGACGAGGGGGTCCTCACGGTCACCCTCGACCGGCCGGAGCAGCTCAACTCATTCACGACGACGATGGCCGACGAGCTCGAACGCACGTTCCGCGACGCCAACGAGCGCGACGACGTGCGCGGCATCATCGTCACCGGCGCCGGTCGGGCCTTCTGCGCCGGCATGGACCTGACGGCCGGCGGCAACGTCTTCGGACTCGACGCCAGCCTGCGTCCGGGATTCGACGACCTCGCGGACCTCGACGGCGAGTCCGCCCGAGCCGTCCGCGACACCGGCGGCCGCGTCACCCTGGCGATCCACGACTGCCGCAAGCCCGTCGTGGCGGCGATCAACGGCGCCGCCGTGGGAATTGGCGCGACGATGACCCTCGCGATGGACGCGCGTCTCGCCTCGGAGAAGGCCCGCATCGGCTTCGTCTTCGGCCGTCTCGGCATCGTCCCGGAGGCGTGCTCGTCCTTCTTCCTTCCACGCATCGTCGGTCTCGACAAGGCCCTCGATCTCATCCTGACCGCCGACATCCTCGACGCCCACGCAGCGCTGGACGTCGGGCTCGTGCGTGCCGTCCACGCGCCCGAAGACCTGCTTGCCCAGGCCCGAGCTCTCATCGACACCTGGACGCTCGGGCGCTCACCCGTGGGCGTCGCCCTCGCCCGCCAGCTCATCCTGCGCAACGCAGCAGCGTCGAGTCCGCTCGAGGCCCACTTCGCCGACTCGCTCGCAATGTTCTGGACGAGCATCGGCGACGGAGACGAAGGCGTGCACGCCTTCCTCGAGAAGCGTTCGCCGAACTACGGCTCCCGCGCCAGCGAGATGCCTCCGTTCTACGACGACTGGATCGCCCGCAGCAGCGCGCGACGCCTCAGCGACTGACGCCTCACAGCTTCGGGCTCGGTCGCTGGGCGACCTGCGTCAGTCCAGCAGCGCGTGGCGCTCGATGATCTCGTGGCGGCCGGGGCCGACACCGATCGCCGAGACGCGGGCACCGATGAGCTCCTCGACACGCAGGACGTACGCCTGCGCGTTCGCCGGCAGCTCCTCGAAGGTGCGGCAGCCGGAGATGTCCTCCCACCAGCCGGGCATCTCTTCGTAGATCGGCTGCGCGTGGTGGAAGTCGGTCTGGCCCACGGGCATCTCGTCGTGACGGACGCCGTCGACGTCGTAGGCCACACAGATCGGCACCCGCTCGAGTCCGGTGAGGACGTCGAGCTTGGTGATGACGAAGTCCGTGACACCGTTGATGCGCGTCGCGTAGCGGCCGATGACGACGTCGAGCCAGCCACAGCGGCGCGGGCGGCCGGTCGTCGTGCCGTACTCAGCACCGGTCTTGCGCAGGAACTCGCCGTTGTCGTCGTCGAGCTCCGTCGGGAACGGGCCCTCACCGACGCGGGTCGTGTAGGCCTTGAGGATCGCGATGACACGCGACACCCGGGTCGGCGGGATGCCCGAGCCGGTGCACGCACCACCCGCGGTCGCCGACGACGACGTGACGAACGGGTAGGTGCCGTGGTCGACGTCGAGCAGGGTCGCCTGCCCGGCTTCGAGCAGCACGTTCTTGTCCTCGTTGAGCGCCTGCTCGAGCACGAGCGCAGTGTCAGCGACCATGGGACGCAACCGGTCGGCATACGACAGAAGTTCTTCGACGACGCGGTCGACCTCGGCGGCGCGCGTGTTGTAGATCTTCACGAGCACCTGGTTCTTGAAGTCGAGTGCGGCCTCGACCTTCTGGCGCAGGATGCCCTCGTCGAAGATGTCCTGGATCCGGATGCCGACGCGATTCATCTTGTCGGCGTAGGTCGGGCCGATGCCGCGGCCGGTCGTGCCGATCTTGCGCTTGCCGAGGAAGCGCTCGGTGACCTTGTCGAGGGTGCGGTTGTAGGGCGCAATGACGTGCGCGTTGGCGCTGATGAGCAGCTTGCTCGTGTCGACGCCACGCTCCTCGAGGCCGTCGAGCTCCTCGAAGAGCACCTCGAGGTCGACGACGACGCCGTTGCCGATGATGGGGGTCACGCTCGGCGTGAGGATGCCGGAGGGGAGCAGGTGCAGGGCGTACTTCTCGAGCTTGCCGTCCTTCTCGATGACGACGGTGTGGCCCGCGTTGTTGCCTCCGTTGAACTTGACGACGTAGTCGACGTCCTCGCCCATGAGGTCGGTGGCCTTGCCCTTGCCCTCGTCGCCCCACTGGGCGCCGACCAGCACGATTGCCGGCATCTGGTGTCCTTCCCTGCACGGGGCGGACCCGTGCCTGCGTGACATGCGTGAGGCCCGTCGCGCGTCACGCGGCGGGCCCCGGGTGAGCCAACAGCCTATCGGGTATGCCGTCCGCCCACCGATCCGTTCCGCGTCACCGCGAGGACAGCGCCGAGTTGGAAGCGGGTGTCGACGCCGTGGACGGACATGAGCGCAGCGATGCGTCGGCGGACGGTGCGCAGCCCGATCCCGAGGAACCTGGCGATCGCCTCGTCCTTGAGTCCCATGCCGAGCAGCTCGATGAGGCGCTCGTCGCCGGGGAGGCTCGCGGCGAACGGAACGGCGTGCGCATGCTCCCAGGCGAGGTCGAAGTAGGCGGTGAGGGTCGCGATGACCAGTGGGTCGCGGACGAGCACGTATCCAGAAGTGAGATCCCCCCACCGCGCGAGGCCGACCGCGCCGACGTCGCCGAAGACGGCGAACTCCGAACCCACCTCGGGCAGGAGCCGCTGCTCCTCACCGACTCCGGCCCACGACCGCAGCCACTGCAGGCCCTGCGGGGTGTCGAGGACGCTCGCGGGATACAGCGTGCGCTGGACGTTCCCGGCGCTCACCCACTGCTGGCCGTCGCGCATCGTCGTGTCGTCCATGGCCGGACCGGCGTCCACCACCATGGCGACGTTGCGCAGAACGCCGCTGGCTTCGCCGAGGAGTCGCTGCACGACGGTGGGTGCGATCTCGTCACTGATCGGTTCGATGCCCTGGTTCGAGTGCGAGGGGCGGGACCGCTCGAGCCGGGTGAGGAGCTGCCGGACCTGACCGAGGTCGCGCAGGCGTTCCTCGATGCGTGAGTCCTCTCGATCGAAGTACTCCTCGAGCAGTCGAGCGGGGGCCACGAGGTCGCGGGAGGTATCGGTCATGACGACTCCAGAGCAAGAGAACTGGCAGGTTGCTGCCAATGGCATCTAAGTGTCTCAGAATTCGTTGTGCAGAGTGCATCATGGAGCCACGTTCATCCAGAGGTGGCAGGGGACACGCCTGGATGGGCAGCGCGCTTCGGCGCGGCGCTCCCTGGCAGGGGACACAGAAGGGCTCGGACCACCTGGTCCGAGCCCTTCTCGCTGTGCTGTGCCGCCGCTGCGGTGGGTGTGGGTGCTAGAGCCCCAGTTCGCGGGCGCCGGTCGTCGACGAGTCGCGCAGGAAGTCGGCGCAGCGCCGCTCCTCGTCGGTCTCACCGATCGCCCCGGCCGCGCGCGACAGTGCCGCGAGGGCGCGCAGGAAGCCGCGGTTGGGCTCGTGCTCCCACGGCACCGGCCCCTGACCGCGCCAGCCGTTGCGGCGCAGCGCGTCGAGGGCACGGTGGTAGCCCGTGCGGGCGAAGGCGTAGCCCTCGATCGTCCGGCCGTCCTCGAGGGCGTCCTCGGCGAGGGTCGCCCACGCGATCGGAGAAGCCGGGTATGCCGCCGCCACCTGGTCCGCGGCCACGCCGGCTTCCAGCCGGGCCGCCGCGGGATCCTCGGGCAGCTTCGTCTCGGGGATGCCGAGCAGGTTGTCACTCACTGTGCTGGTCCGTTCGCTCGTCGCCGGTGAGGGTTCGTCAGGCGTGGGTGCCGGCGGAGCGGAGGTTCTCGCAGGCCTCGACGACGCGACGGGCCATGGCCGCCTCGGCCTCCTTGCCCCAGGCGCGCGGGTCGTACTGCTTCTTGTTGCCGACCTCGCCGTCGATCTTGAGGACGCCGTCGAAGTTGCGCATCATCCACTCGGCGACCGGGCGGGTGAAGGCGTACTGGGTGTCCGTGTCGACGTTCATCTTGATGACGCCGTAGTCGACGGCGGCCGCGATCTCCTCGGCCGTCGAGCCCGAACCGCCGTGGAAGACGAGGTCGAACGGGCGTGCGTCGGCGCCCAGGCCAAGGGCCTCCGCCGCGGCCTCCTGGGCTGTCTTGAGGATCTCGGGGCGGAGCTTGACGTTGCCCGGCTTGTAGACGCCATGGACGTTGCCGAAGGTGAGAGCCGTCAGGTAGCGACCGTTCTCGCCCGCACCGAGGGCCTTGACCGTGGCCACCGCGTCCTCGGGAGTCGTGTAGAGCTGCTCGTTGATCTCGTTGTCGACACCGTCCTCCTCGCCGCCGACGACGCCGACCTCGATCTCGAGGATGACGTTCGCCTCCTTGCACAGGGCGAGGAGCTCCTCGGCGATCCGGAGGTTCTCGTCGAGCGGCACGGCCGAGCCGTCCCACATGTGCGACTGGAAGATCGGGAGACCGCCGGCCTTGACCCGCTCGGCGCTCGCGGCGAGGAGGGGGCGGACGAAGCCGTCGAGCTTGTCCTTGGGGCAGTGGTCCGTGTGGAGCGCGATGTTGACCGGGTAGTTCTTCGCGACCTCCTCGGCGTAGGCGGCCAGCGCCTTGGCGCCGGTGACCATGTCCTTGATCGTCGAGCCCGAGGCGTACTCGCCACCGCCCGTGGAGACCTGGATGATGCCGTCACTGCCGGCCTCGGCGAAACCGCGGATCGCGGCGGTCACGGTCTGGCTGGACGTGATGTTGATGGCCGGGTAGGCGAACGAGCCGTTCTTGGCCCGGTCGAGCATGTCGGCGTAGATCTCGGGGGTTGCGATGGGCATGGGGTCTCCTTTGACGGGCGAGCCGGATCGTTGCCGATCCTTCCACGGCGCCACGTGGTGGCAACACCGTGCCCAACTACCGGCCAGTCACCCAGGGTCGCGGGGATGGTCGGCCGCGCAACGGCAGCGTGGACGCGCCGACGCGGTGACGCCACGTCGAGGCGACGCGGACAATCAGGCCGATGCCGCCGCGGCCGACTCGCGAGCAACCGCTGCTGCGGCGTGGACCCCGCACTCCGAGGCCGAGATCGAGAAGCACAACACGAAGGAACTGCGTCGCCTCTCCCGCAAGCGGGCAGCGCGCCTCGCCAAGAGTCAGGCCGCCTGAGCGCACCAGCGCCACTGCGGTTCCTGCGGCGCCGTCCGAGTGTTCGGGCGGCGCCGCTGCATGCCACCGCGCCGGAGTCGCTCCGGTGGTGTCACGCCCGCGAGGATCAGTTCGGGCGGAGCACCGTCATCCGGTGGGCTGCTCGGGTGAGCACGACGTAGAGCACTCGCACCCCACCGGGTGACTCCTCGACGATCGCATCCGGGTCGACGACGACGGTCGCGTCCCACTCGAGACCCTTGGTGGACAGCGGGTCGATGACCTGGACGCGGCCCTCGCCGGCGCCGTCGAGGTGCTGGAGCCGGTCGGCCCATCGGGCCGGCGTGATGACCGCGATCGATCCCTCGACATCGCCGAGCAGTTCGAGCACAGCATCGTCGGTCGCCGATGCGGGACTGTCCTCGAAGCCCCGGTCCACCGGCGCCACGCCGGTCTCTCGCACGGCCTCCGGGATGTCCGCGTCGGGCACGAGGGGGAGGATGACGTCGCGGGCGTAGTCGAAGATCTCGCGCGCGTTGCGGTAGTTCGTGTCCATGTGGAACTCGCGCAGCTGCTGGCTGCCATAGGCCTCGCGGCGCGCCGAGCGGGCCTCCTCGAGGTCGCCCCACGACGCCTGCGCCGCGTCACCGACGACGGTCCACGAGGCGTTGCGGCCCCGACGCGCGAGCATCCGCCACTGCATCGGTGAGAGGTCCTGGGCCTCATCGACGAGGACGTGGGCACTGCTCGACGATCGCTCGATCCGGCCGTGGAGCAGTCGCTCGCGGGCCGTGCTCGGTGTCACCACGCTCGTGGTGGAGGTCGCACCGTCACGTCGGTCGACGCCGGCGCGCACGTCGAGAACTCCATAGGACGAGAGGTCGTCGAATTCCTCGATCTCATAGAACCCGCGCTCCTCGGCCTCCGGCTGCTGGACCGGTCCGAGTCGCGCCGAGACGTCATCGATGAGGGCGACGTCGGCGACCGACCAGGTGCCGAGTTCGATGGCCTCACGCATCGACTGCGCGAGTGCGGCCGACTCCTCGTGGTTGAGGACACCCCGGGCCAGCCCGAGGACGTGGTCGGTGTCGGCGAGGGTCAGCAGCACTTCGCGCGGATCGACCTGGCGCCACCAGGACTGGACGAAGGCGTCGATGTCGCGCGAGGAGTCGAAGGCGTCGAAGAACTGGTCACGGTCGCCCTGGCGCACGGACTTCCAGGCGGCCTGGGCCAGCTCCTCGCGGGCCTGCTTCGCGGCGAGGTTGTGCTGGCTGGATCGCAGGATGTGGCGCCGGATGCCGCTGAGGACACCGGAATCGAGCCGGACTGCGTGCCCGTTGATGAACGCGCGCAACTCGGACGGGGCACCCTCGGGAGGCCGAGAGGCGGCGCGGGACAGCACGCGACGGATCCGCAGCGAACCCTTGATCGCCGCGACCTCGGGGGAGTCGAGCCGGACGGCGGTCACACCGTCGACGAGGTCGCCGAGGGCTCGCAGGGCGACGCTGTCCTCGCCGAGCGAGGGCAGGACGCGTTCGATGTAGGCGGTGTAGGCGGCCGACGGGCCGACGACGAGGATGCCGCCGGACTCGAAGCGACGCCGTTCCGAATAGAGCAGGTATGCCGCACGGTGCAGTGCGACGACCGTCTTCCCCGTTCCGGGTCCACCAGTGATCTCGGTGATCCCTCGTGAGGGGGCCCGGATCGCTTCGTCCTGGTGGCGCTGGATCGTGGCGACGATGTCGCGCATCTGGCGTCCACGGCTGCGCGTCAGCGCGGCGATGAGCGCGCCGTCGCCGACCACGACGATGTCGTCGGGGGCCTCGGGGACCATGAGGTCGTCCTCGACACCGACGACGGTCGACCCGCTGCAGCGCAGGACGCGCCGGCGCAGGACCCCCATGGGGTCGACCGGGGTGGCGCGATAGAACGCGGCAGCCGCAGGCGCGCGCCAGTCGACGACGAGCGGCTCGTAGTCGTCGTCGCGCACCCCGAGCCGGCCGATGTGGCGGATCTCCCGGTCCGCTGCCGGCGTCGAGACCTCGCCGAGGTCGAGGCGGCCGAAGACGAGCCCTTCGTACTGCTTCTCGATCGCGGAACGGCGCTTCGCGGCGGCATACACGAGGGCATCGCGCTCGAAGAGCCCGGTGAGTTCCTCGTCGCGGACATCGCCGGTGCGGCTCGTCCGGCCGCGGGCGAGGCCGTCGGCCTCGACATCGGCGGCACGTCCGGACGCCTTCTCGAGCTCGGCGTAGACGCGGTCGACGTGCGCCTGTTCCAACTCGATCTCACGAGCGACGTCAGCCGAGGTGTCAGTGGCACCGGGGCGCGTGGTCGTCACGGGCGAGGCCCTCCCTGCAGAGCTGCGAGTGTGCGCGGTCAAAAGCACACGGAAGCGGAAAGTCTACGCGGCGCGACCGCGCAGGACGGACGGAGTTCGCGCAACCGCGCGCCTCCGTCAGAGGAAGCCTCGCCGCACGGCATTCGTGCCCGCCTGGAACCGGGTGGTCGCCCCGAGTTCGTCCATGATCATGCGCACGCGACGCTCGACCGTGCGCTGGGAGATCGTGAGCTGGCGGGCGATCGTCAGGTCACTCGCACCGGCGGCGAGCAGGGCGAGGATCTGACCGTCGCGCTCGGTGAGGCGACGCAGGGCCGGGCCGCTCGGGGTGCGGGGCAGAGGGGTGCTCAGGGCGTAGAGGCCGATGCACATGTCCATGAGGGCGCTCGCGAGTTGCCGCTGCTGGACATAGAGGGATCCGCCGCCCCCGGGTTCGAGGTGGCTGATGTCGATGACCGCGACGGATCGGTCGACCGCAAGCACGGAGAACGCCAGGTGTGGTGTGAGGCGCACGTCGATCCCGTCGGCGCGCATCGTCTCCAGCGCGCTGAAGGCACCCTCGACCTCGAGAATCGACTGCTCGAAGACGACGAGACGCTCCAGGTTGCGGGGCGTCGTCGTGGGGCGGTCCGCGAGGATCGACTCCGCGTGCCGGATGACGACCCGGTCCATGCGTTCGCTGCGCGCGATGAGTCGCACGATCCGGCTCTCGGCCCGGGCGCCGGCGCGGAAGAACGCCGATTCGATCTCGTCGACGGTGTCGAGCAGCGAGACCTCGGGGCTGGTCCGAACGCCCGACTCGCCGCTGCGCGCCTCGTAATACATGTGCGCCAAACCGTCGATCGCCGACCGTGTCGCCCGCGCCTGTCGGTCGAGTTCGGCGGCGTAGGCCGGCAGCGTCGCGTCGGGCGGGAAGACCTCGATGACCTCGCGGCGGCTCGCGTCGACCATGCCGCGGCGCTGGAGGCTGGCCAGCGCCGACGCGACCTCGCTCTCGGTGAAGCCCTCGTGCAGGAGCGCGGCCCGTCGCGGGTTCGGCATGCGCAGGAGGAGGAGATAGATGCGTGTCGTGAGTTCGTCGCCCAAGGGGCGGGGGTTGGCCTCCGTCACGCGCACACACTATGGCGGAAAAGCGACATTGTCAGGAACCCGCCGCCATTCGGTTTGAATGAACCGTGAACGACGTGTCATGGTGGGACACGTCGACCTCGTCGACGTTCACGCAGAGCACCGGTTCCCCCCAACCGTGAGCCGCGTGGACGGGCGCGGTGCACCCGGGGGTACCCCCCTGCTCCCCGGGCGCACCGCGCCCACCCTTTTGTGCCAGGGATTCTGGTCCGCCCGTTGTGGTGGGCTGGCGCAGCACCTCGCGATCCGCGGTCGGACCGGCCGACCAGCATCGCGTATGCCGTCCGCGGACTGCCGTCGGCGGCCCGACTCCGCGCCCCTAGGCTTGGCGCCCATGAAGGTCCTCGTCATCGGATCCGGTGCCCGCGAGCACGCCATCGTCCGCAGCCTCACCCGGGACCAGGCCGTCGATGCCGTCGTGGCCGCCCCGGGCAACCCGGGCATCGACACCCTTGCCCTGTGCGAACCCCTGGCGGACGTCACCGACGGTGCAGCCGTCGTGGCCATCGCGCAGCGGCACGAGGTCGACCTCGTCGTCATCGGCCCCGAGGTTCCCCTCGTCGCCGGTGTCGCGGATGCGTTGCGGGACAGCGGTTTCGACGTCTTCGGGCCGTCTGCCGACGCCGCTCGGCTTGAGGGCAGCAAGGCCTTCGCCAAGGAGGTCATGTCGGCTGCGGAGGTTCCCACTGGTTTGGCGCACCTCGCCACGACACTCGATGAGGTCGCCGACTCGATGGACGCGCTGGGGGCACCGTTCGTCATCAAGGACGACGGGCTCGCTGCCGGCAAGGGCGTCGTCGTCACCGATGACCGTGACGCCGCGTTGGCGCACGCCGAGGCCTGCCTCGCCAAGGACGGCGGCCGGGTCGTCGTCGAGGAGTTCCTCGACGGTCCCGAGGTGTCGCTCTTCGTGCTCAGTGACGGGGTCACCGTGCTGCCGCTCTCCCCGGCCCAGGACTTCAAGCGGGTGGCCGATGACGACGCCGGGCCCAACACCGGCGGTATGGGTGCCTACTGCCCGTTGGGCTGGGCGCCGGAGGACCTGACCGACGAGCTCGTCCGCCGGGTCGCGCAGCCGACGATCGACGAGATGCGGCGCCGCGGGACCCCGTTCGTCGGCGTCCTCTTCATCGGCCTCGCCATCACGTCGCGCGGGCCGCGGGTCATCGAGTTCAACGCCCGCTTCGGCGACCCCGAGACCCAGGTCGTCCTCGCCCGTCTGCTCACGCCCCTCGGTGGACTCCTCAAGGCGGCGGCAACGGGCCGGCTGGACGACTACGACGCGCTGCGTTGGTCCGACGACCATGCCGTCACCGTCGTCGTGGCCTCGGAGAACTACCCGGGCACGCCGCGCACGGGTGACCCCATCGTCGGTCTCGACCGCATCGACAGCGTGCCCACGGCATACGCGCTCCACGCCGGAACGGCGCTCGATGGTGACGGCGCTCTGGTCTCTGCGGGTGGGCGCGTGCTGTCGGTCGTGGCGACCGGCGCTGACCTTGCCGAGGCGCGCGAACGCGCCTATGCCGCAGTGGAACTCGTCGAACTCGACGGGTCGCACCACCGCAGCGACATCGCGCTCCGGGCGGCGCGCGACGAGATCAGCGTCGGCTGACCCGACGCCGCCTCCCCGCCGCCTCAGCCGAGCTGGGGCAGCACGTCCGCGGCGAAGTCCTCGAGGTGGTCGAGGTCGGCGAGGTCGAGCACCTGGAGATAGACGCGGGTCGCACCGACCTCGGCGAAGCGGCCGAGTTTGTCGACGATCTCGTCCGTCGATCCCGCGAGGCCGTTGGCGCGGAGCTCATCGACGTCACGGGAGATCGCGGCGGCCCGGCGGCGGAGCGTCGTCTCGTCGTTGCCGACACAGAGCACCTGCGCCACCGACAGGACGAGCTCGTCGGGGTCCCGACGGTGCTCCTCGCAGGCGCCGTGCACGCGCGCGAACAGCTCACCACTCGTCTCGACGGAGTCAAAGGCGGCGTTGAACTCGTCGGCGTAGCGGGCCGCGAGTGAGGGTGTGCGGCGCTTCCCGCTGCCGCCGATGATGATCGGCACGCCACCCGGCTGCGCCGCCGCAACGAGTCCGGGGGCGTCGACGATCGGGTAGTGGGAGCCGTCGTGGCTGAAGGTCTCGTTGCGCGGCGTGGTCCAGAGGCCGGTGATCACTGCCAGCTGTTCTTCGAGCCGGTCGAACCGTTCCCGGACGTCCGGGAAGTCGATTCCGTATGCCGCGTGCTCGGCTTCGAACCATCCCGCACCGATGCCCAACTCGACTCGACCACCCGACATCTGGTCGACGCCGGCAACGGCCACGGCAAGTGGTCCGGGCAGGCGGAACGTCGCTGCCGTCACGAGCGTCCCGAGACGCAGGCGCTGGGTGTCCCGGGCCAGCCCGGCGAGCGTGATCCAGGCGTCCGTGGGGCCGGGGGCACCATCGCCACTCATGTGGAGGTAGTGGTCGGACCGGAAGAACCCGTCGTACCCGGCGTCCTCGGCTGCACGCGCCACCGCGAGGAGGTCGTCGTAGGTCGCGCCCTGCTGCGGTTCGGTGAAGATCCGGAAGTCCATGGACCCCAGACTAGGAGGGGACGGTGGGGGAGCGCCTGCCCTGTCGGTGCCCGACCGTAGGTTCAGGCACCATGGATGAGGCACTGGTTCTGGGGATCACGTGCGACTGCGCCGACGCCCAGGTGGTGTCCCGGTTCTGGGCCCGGGCGCTGGGTTGGGTGGAGGCGCCACCGCCCGAGGGGTGGGACGACTGGCCGACGTTCCTGCGGGATCACGAGGTGCCCGAGGAGGAGTGGGGTGACGGCGCGGCGATCCGACCGGCCGCTGGCGACGGGCCGACGATCAGCTTCCTCAAGGTGCCCGAGGCCAAGACCGTCAAGAACCGCGTGCACCTCGACGTCAAGGTCAGCGGGGGCCGTCACCTCGACCAGGAGTTGCGGCTCTCACGCATGTGCGCCAAGGAAGCCGACCTCGTGGCACACGGCGCGACGACCCTGCGGGAGGACGTCGTCGACGGCCACCTGGACCACTTGGTGATGCTCGACCCCGAGGGCAACGAGTTCTGCATCGGGTGAGGGCAGCTCCGGTCAGCCGCGGAAGGGGATGACGGATCGGAGGACGGGCGTCCCGGCATACCCGCGCGAGGCCAGTAGACCGCGCAGCGACTCGGTGGCTTCCGGGCCGTTCGGTGACGGCGAGATGGCCACGGCGCGGATGGGCAGGGGAGAGGGGTGCCGCGCCACCGGGTGGTCGTCGGATGCTCCGGTCAGTTCGACGTAGGGGGCCATGCCGTAGGCCGTGGATCGGTAGCGGATGAGCCGGGCCGCGGACTCGCGCGCCGCCTCCGACTCGTCGGACCAGAGCACGATCGCCTTGCGCACTTCGCGTTCGTCGACGAAGCCGCGGTGCTTGATGAGCAGCAGCGCCTGTTCGAGGTCGTCGCGGGTCTGCCCGAACTCGGCCTCCAGGTCGGCAGGCAGTTCCGGACGGGCGGCCGGGCGCTCGCCCGGATCGATGGTGGAGCCGGGACCGCCGACGAACTCGTGGACGTGGTCACGCAGCCGCCGCATCTGGCCTGGAAGGTCGTCCAGGACGGCGTCGACGAGGGCGAGCTGGTCGGACTCGGTGTAGCGCACCGGCTCCCACGCAGTCCGACGGATCGCCACCCCACCCGGCGACCAGCCGTAGGCCGTGGGGTCGATCTCGGGATCCCCGAGGACCTGGAGGGGCGCAGACGCGTCAAGGCCGATCGCATAGGACTCCCGGCTGCCGCCGTAATTGCGCCACATGACGAGGCTGTCCCACGTGCGGGAGGCGCTGAGGATGTGGAAGGCCGCCGCGCTGGGGCCGTGCCCGTCCCGCAGGCCCTCGCGAACGCGCGCCGCCATCTCGACGTAGACCTCGTCGGCGTCCGACCCCTGGGCGAGCTCGTCCAGCCGGCGGACGATGAGGTCACCCCCCAGGGCCACTTCCTGCTGGTCGTTGAGGAACGGCGCAGCGGTGGCCCAGAGGCAGTGCCGATCGAGGATCGAGAGGAGGCCGGGCCCGTTGGTGTGGTGCCAGACCACCTCGCCCTCGGTGAACGCGACGTCGTCGCCGCCGAGATGTGCGGCCCCGTGCGCCCGGTCCGCAGGTGTCGAGGCCACGTCGGAGTGCATGTTCGGAACCTACGCGAGTGGGTCATCGGGGCGAGCGGCCCGTCGCCGTCGAAGCGTGAGGTCGCAGCGCAGTGTCAGTCGTCGACGCCGCGCGCGGTCAGGGCCTCGCCGAGGCGGTCGGCGTGGCGGAGGGAGCGCACGATGAGAGGCACGGCGAAGGCCCGCGGACTCGCTCGGAGCCCACGGGCGTACTGCGCCTCGCGGACCTCCTCGGCCAGCCCGAGGACGACGTGCACCGACCGGATGCCGAGGGCGAGCATGAGCCCGACACGCTCCGGGTCGACGCCGAGGCGGCGCAGCCATCCGGCGGCCCGGACGACAACGTCGATCATCGCCGTGGTGCGCGTCGTGAGGGTCACGAGCCCGGCGAGCAGGACGAGCGTCACGAACGATCCGACCACCCCGACGCCGATCTCCCACGAGGCGAAGATCCACTGAATCACCAACAACGGCACCGCGATCCACGCCAACGAGACCACCTGGCGGAGGAGGGTTCGCAGCGGAAGGCGCGCCACGGCATACCCGAAGAGCACGAGCGCGAGGGCGACTCCGACCTGCCAGGGGGACCGCCACAGCGCCAGGGCGACACCGGCGGTGAGCAGCACGAGCAACTTGGTCCCGGCGCCGAGTCGATGGACGACGGAGTCGCCGGGCAGATAGAGCGGGACGGGGTTGGGCATCAGCCGGCCGCGAGGGCTCGATAGGCAGAGACGGCCTCGGCGGGCCCCGCGTCGTGAACGATCCGACCGTCGTCGAAGACGAGGACGCGGTCGAAGCCGTCGAGCAAGTCGAGGTGGTGGGTGACGAGGACGACCTGCTGGGGGAGGCCGTCGACGACCCGACGGACCATCGCTGCGTTGCGCAGGTCGAGCAGCGTGGTGGGCTCGTCGAGGACGAGCAGGTCGGGTTCGGTGACGAGGACGCTGGCCAGCGCGAGGAGCTGCTTCTGGCCGCCGGAGAGGAGGTGCGCCGGGTGGTCGGCGTGACCGTCGAGCCCGTATGCCGTGAGTGCGGCCCGGGTGCGCTCCTCGCGTTCGGCTCGGCTCAGGTCGCGTCGCCGCAAACCGAACGCGATGTCCTCGGCGACGGTGGGCATGACGATCTGGGCGTCGGGGTCGGTGAAGCAGAAGCCGACTCGGCGGCGGACCTCACGACCGTCCTTGACCGTGTCCCGACCGTCAACCGTGACCGTCCCCGCATCGGGTCGGATGAGTCCGTTGAGGAGCCGGACGAACGTCGACTTGCCGGACCCGTTCGCGCCGACGATGCCGATGCGGTGCTCGGTGAGGACGACGTCGACGTCCCGGAGAACCGGTCGCCGCGCCGCCCCGTCGCCGAAGGAGTGGCTGACGGAGGCGACGCGGATCTCGGGCACGAGAGCGGCGCTCAGACGGAGACGCGCTCGCCCTTGGCGACGTTGCGCTCGGCGCGGGCCGGAATGAGTCCCGGGTAGGCGGCGTGGACGCCGGCAGCGACGAACGCGGTGAGGACGGCCTTGATGAGGTCGCCCGGCATGAACGCGGCGGCGAGGGTGGTCGCCTTGATGAGGCTGACCTCGAGGACGATCGCCATGCCGACGATGCCGATGGCGTTGAGGGCGATGACGCCGCCGAGGATGTTGGCCATGGTGCCGAGGGTCAGCCTGTAGGGCCGGCCGACGCGCTCGGTGAGCAGGCCGACCAAGAAGGCCGCGACGGGGAAGCCGATGAGGTAGCCGACGCTCGGGCCCGCGAAGACGCCGAGGCCACCGCGGCCGCCCGAGAGGAGAGGCAGGCCGATCGCGACGAGGGCGAGGAAGAGGAGGACCGACAGTGCGCCGCGCTTCGAGCCGAGGATGGCGCCGGCGAGCATGATGCCCATCGACTGCGCGGTGATGGGCACTGCACCGCCGAACGGCGAGATGGCCGGGATGAGGCCGAGGGCGGCGATGATGCCGGTGAAGATGGCGATGAGCGCGAGGTCGCGGGACTTGAGCATGGGAGGGAGTGTGCCAGTCCGCCAAGGGGTTGCGGCACCCACCTCAATGTCCGGAAATCGTCTCCGGACGCATCCTGTGCGTGACCGTGAGGGCAATCACGGCGGTGGCGATGGAGATACCCATGAGTAGTGCGAAGACGCCGCCATCGAGGGTGTCGTGACGAGCGGCGATGAGCGCTCCACCGCCGGCCGTCGTGAGCGCGGAGCCGAGGCTGGCGCCGATCTGCGACGCCGCGGTGGCCTGGCCCTGTTCGCGCTCCGGCGCCAGGGTGAAGATCTCGGTCGCGAGGCTCGGTGACGACAGACCCATACCGGTGGCGGCGACAGCCCAGCCGGTCAGGCCGGGGACGAGGCCGATGACGTCGAGCGAGAGGAGGACCGGGCCGACTCCACCGAGGGCGATGAGGGTCAGGCCGAGGCGCACCCGGGCTGCGGCGTCGAGGCGGCGCTGCACGGGGTCCAGGCCGTGGATGGCCGAACCCGCGGCCCAGAAGACCCCTGTCACGCTCAGGCTGATGCCCGCGAGGGCCGGGCCCACGTCGTGGGTCACGTCGAGCATGAGTGGGAGATAGCCACCGATGCCGCCGAACGCGATGACGAGGAGGGTGCGCAGCGCGACGACAGCGGGTATGCCGTGCGCCGCCCGGAGCGTGCCCGCCGGCAGTGCCGCTCGGATCGTGACCACGAGCAGAGCCGAACCGATCACGAGACTGGTGAGACCGGCATACCGGTGGGGTCCGCCGTCGAAGGCGAGCGGGCCGCCGACGCTGAGGAGCGCGACCGCGGTGGCGAGTCCCAGTGCCGGGAGGAGCGGCCCGGACGTGCCGTGGGCCGGGTCGGATGGCGTGGGGGCCGAGGCGTCGCGCCGAGGAGAGACGCGACGCAGGCCGGGGAGGATCAGCAGGACGGCCGGGACGAGGAGGACGCTCGGGAGGAGGAAGACGAGCCTCCACCCGATGAGCGCCTCTGCGGCGCCGGCAGCTCCCGGTCCGACGAGGCTCGGCAGGATCCACGCGGCGGCGAACGTCGCGAACACCTTGGCGCGCAGGTGTTCGGGGAGGGCGCGAGCGGCGAAGACGAGGGTGGACACGTCGATGAGACCCTCGGCGACGCCCGAGATGCCGCGGCCGGCGATGAAGACCGTCATCGAGGGTGCGCTCGCCGTGACGACCTGGGCGACGGCGAACGTGGCGAGCCCGCTCAGCAGGACGGTGCGGGAGCCGACCCGGTCCACCCACCGGCCGCCCACGGCCACGGCCACCATGAACGTCACCATCGACGCAGCGTTGGCCGGTCCGAACCACGCCAGTCCGTCGAGGGCGCGGGCCGCCGTCGGCATGATGCTGATCGTCGCCCGGTTCTCGAAGGCGCCGAGCGTGACGAGGGCGACGATGCCGAGGGCGACGGGGAAGTGACGGGCGCTGAACAGCCGCTCGGGAGTGGGGAAGTCGCCGGTCGTCGCTGTCGGCACTCGGGTCGTCGCTGTCGGCACTCGGGTCGTCGAAGTCATGCCGAGGAGTGTCATATCTCAAGTGCGCTTGAGATCAACTGCGTCTCCCTGACAGGGTGACGACATGGACAAGCGCGACCTCCTGCCCATCGGTGACGTGGCCGCCCGTAGTGGCGTCTCCGTCCCGACCGTGCGGTTCTACGAGGACCGCGGACTCATCCACAGCGAAAGGAATGCCGGCAACCACCGCCGCTACGGACGGCATACGCTGCGCCGCATTGCGGTCATCCGCGCGGGGCAACGCTTCGGACTGAGCCTCGCCGAGATCGGTGAGGCGCTCGCGACCCTGCCCGACGACCACCCGCCGACGAAGCGTGACTGGGCGCGACTGTCGCGGGTGTGGCACGACGCGCTCACCGAGCGGATCGAAGCCCTGACCCGGGTGCGTGACGGACTGACCGACTGCATCGGCTGCGGATGCCTGTCGATGGCGACGTGCCCGATCTACAACGCGGAGGACGTGCACGCCGCCGACGGGCCGGGCGCGCAGCGTTGGCCCGTCGCGGCCCGGGCGGTCCAGGAGTGAGCGCGGCTGCCAGAATCAGCGGCATGGCGCTTGAGATCCCCGGCTTCACCCACGTCTATTCGGGCAAGGTGCGTGACCTTTACGCGCCGGACGGGCGCGACGACCAGTTGCTGCTCGTGGCGTCGGACCGCATCTCGGCGTTCGACTTCATTCTCGACCCGCCGATCCCGGACAAGGGTGCAGTCCTCACGCAGCTGTCCCTGTGGTGGTTCGAGCAGCTCGCCGACATCGTGCCGAACCACGTGGTGTCGACCGACGTGCCCTCGGTGGTGGCGGGACGCGCGGTCTTGGTGCAGCGCCTCGAGATGGTGCCGGTGGAGTGCGTGGCCCGGGCCTATCTCACGGGCGGTGGGCTGCGGGAGTACCGCGCCGACGGGACGGTCAGTGGCATTGCCCTGCCCGAGGGACTGGTCGACGGGGACCGTTTCGATGTCCCGATCTTCACGCCCTCGACCAAGGCGCCGATGGGGGAGCACGACGAGCCCATGTCGTACGACGCCGTCGTCGGGGCCGTGGGCGACGCCCGAGCCGCGGAACTGCGCGACCTCACGACGCGAATTCTCGCTCGGGGCAACGAGATTGCCGCCGAGCGGGGCATCCTCATTGCCGACACCAAGGTCGAGTTCGGGGTTGGCCCGGACGGCGAGCTGGTGCTGGCCGACGAGGTCCTCACGCCCGACTCGTCCCGTTTCTGGCCCGCCGACCAGTGGGAGCCGGGGCACACGCAGCCGAGCTTCGACAAGGAGTTCGTGCGTGAGTGGCTGCTCTCAACGGCGAGTGGCTGGGACAAGGCGTCGGGTGAGGCTCCGCCGGCGCTGCCCGCCGACGTGGTCGAGCGGACGCGGGCGAAGTACGTCGAGGCATTTGAGCGGCTGACTGGGCGCACGTTCGCCTGAGGAGAATCCGCCCCACGGTGCCTCAGGTGCCCTACGATGAGTGGGATTCACTCTGTCACCCATGAGGCGTAACGTCGGAGCATGAGCACGCAGATCTCCGTTCGCCTCAGCGATGGACTTGTCGCCCAACTCGACGCCCTCGTGTCATCGGGGGGAGCCCGCAGCCGTGCCGCCATCATCGAGTCGGCGCTGGAACGTGAATTGCGTGCACGCATCTACGCGCGCGAAGCGGAAGTCCTCGCGGCGGCACCCCGGGACCCTGAGCTCGATGAGTGGGTCAGCGCTGCTGCCTCCACCGTCACCTGGGACGACTGAGGAGTGCGCGCGATCCATCTCGTGCGACATGGTGGAAAGTCACGACCTTGCGTCATCCTCACTCGCGAAACAGCTCAGGTGTTCCTCACGAAGGTGACAGTGGCGCCGGTGACCTCGACGATCCTGGGCATCCCCACGGAGGTGCGCCTGGGCCCCGAGAACGGGCTGGATCACGAATGCGTGGTGAACTGCGACAACATCCTCACCTTGGACGCCGGGCAGGTGGGGCGCCGCGTGGGGTCGTTGCTGCCGAGTCAGGAGCGCTCGCTCACCAGGGCGATCGTTCTGGCCTTCGAGCTTCAGGGCTGAGGTGCCCTTCGTCGGCACATCCGTCCGGGCCAGTAGCCTGTGACCCGGCCCCGCCGCACCTCCCCCGGAGTAGCCCAGTGACTGTCACGACGCATGACCTCGCCCTGACGACCGTCGAGGGAGGTTCTGCGCTCTCGCCCTTCCGGGCCCGAGCCCTCCTCACCCGGCTCCAGGCGGTCGAACCCGGCATCACCGCAGTCACCGCCCGTTTCGTGCACTGGGTCGCGAGCGAGACACCACTCACCGAGGGTGCAGCGGCGCAGCTCGAGCAGATCCTCACCTACGGCGAGGCGTATGCCGGTGAGTCGCCTTCCGAGGCTCCGCGGACTCTCGTCGTGGTCGGGCCCCGTCTGGGCACCATCTCCCCCTGGGCGAGCAAGGCCACCGACATCGTCCACAACTGCGGCATCGACATCCGCCGGGTCGAACGCGTCACCGAGTACGCCCTCGAGGGCATCGACGCAGACACGATCGGCAGCGACCAGTGGGGCGCGCTCGCTGCTGTCCTCCACGACCGGATGACCGAGACGGCGCTCCCGTCGCGTGAGGCCTCGGCCGCCCTGTTCGAGGAGCGCGACGCCGAGCCGATGGAGCACGTCGACGTCCTCGCCGGAGGGCGCGCCGCGCTGGAAGGTGCGAACACGGCATACGGGCTTGCTCTGTCCGAGGACGAGATCGACTACCTCGTCGCCGCGTTCACGGGACTCGGCCGCAACCCCACGGACGTCGAGCTGATGATGTTCGCGCAGGCCAACTCCGAGCACTGCCGCCACAAGATCTTCAACGCCGACTTCATCGTCGACGGGGAGCCGCAGACCAAGAGTCTCTTCGGGATGATCCGGCACACCGAGGCCGTCGCCGGCGCGGGCACGATCGTCGCCTACAAGGACAACGCGTCCGTCATGGAGGGCGGGCGCATCGAGCGTTGGCAGCCCGAGCGCGGCGACGGCCCGACGCGCTACGTCGCGACCGAGCAGGACGTCCACGTCCTCATGAAGGTCGAGACGCACAACCACCCGACCGCGATCTCGCCGTTCCCCGGGGCCGCGACCGGCGCTGGTGGCGAGATCCGCGATGAGGGCGCGACGGGTCGTGGCTCGACGCCCAAGGCGGGGCTCACCGGGTTCGTCGTCTCGAACCTCCACCTCCCCGGGACGGACGAGCCGTGGGAGGCCGACCCCTACGGCGCGCCCGACCACATCGCGACGCCGCTCGACATCATGGTCGAGGGTCCGATCGGGGCAGCAGCGTTCAACAACGAGTTCGGGCGTCCGGGCATCGGCGGCTTCTTCCGCGTCTACGAGCAGACGGTCGACGGCGTGCGCCGCGGCTACCACAAGCCGATCATGAGCGCCGGCGGCCTCGGCTCGATCGATGCAGACCAGACCGAGAAGGTGCGCTTCCCCGCGGGCACGCTGCTCATCCAGATCGGTGGGCCGGGCATGCGGATCGGCATGGGCGGCGGCGCGGCCTCTTCGATGGCCGCAGGTGCCAATGCGGCCGACCTCGACTTCGACTCCGTGCAGCGCGGCAACCCCGAGATGGAGCGGCGCGCGCAGGAGGTCATCAACCACTGCTGGCGCCTCGGTGCCGACAACCCCATCCTCGCGATCCACGACGTCGGCGCCGGCGGCCTCTCCAACGCCTTCCCCGAGCTCGTCGACGACGCCGGTCTCGGTGCCCGCTTCGACCTCTCGGCGGTGCCGCTCGAGGAGTCGGGGCTCGCGCCCAAGGAGATCTGGGTCAACGAGAGCCAGGAGCGCTACGTCCTCGCCGTCGCGCCCGAGTCGCTCGAGCTGCTGGAGTCGTTCGCCGCGCGCGAGCGGTGCCCGCTGTCTGTCATCGGTGTCGCCGCGGACGACGCGCAGCTCTTCGTTGCCGGCGAGTCCGACGAAGCCGACGAGGTCCCGATCGACATGCCGATGGAGGTTCTCCTCGGCAAGCCGCCGCGCATGACGCGCGACGTCAGCCGCGTGTCGTGGTCCGGGGACTCGCTCGACGTGAGCCGAATTGCATTGCGGGACACGGCATACGCGGTCCTTCGGCACCCCACGGTCGCGAGCAAGCGGTTCCTCATCACCATCGGAGACCGCACGGTCGGCGGGTTCACCCACCGCGACCAGATGGTCGGTCCGTGGCAGGTTCCTGTCGCCGACGTCGCGGTCACCCTGGCGGACCACGCCGGTTTCGCGGGTGAGGCGATGACGTCGGGGGAGCGTATGCCGCTCGCGTCCGTTGACGCTCCCGCCTCCGGTCGCATGGCGGTCGGCGAGGCCCTGACGAACCTTCTCGCCGCGCCGATCGCATCGCTGTCGTCGGTGAAGCTGTCGTGCAACTGGATGGCTGCCGCGGGGGAGACGGGTGAGGACGCGGCGCTCTACGACACGGTGCAGGCCGTCGCGATGGAGTTGTGCCCGGCGCTCGGTATCTCGGTCCCGGTCGGCAAGGACTCGATGTCGATGCGGACCAAGTGGACCGACGCGGAGTCGGGCGAGGCGCGTCAGGTGACGTCGCCCGTGTCGCTCGTCGTGTCCGCGTTCGCCGCGCTGCCCGACGTGCGCGGGACCCTCACACCGCAGCTCGCACCCGAGTCGGCACTCGTTCTCGTGGACCTCGGCGCCGGCCGCAACCGTCTCGGTGGCTCGATGCTCGCCCAGGTGTCGGGTGCTTTCGGCGGCGAGGTCCCCGACCTCGACGACCCGGCGCGACTCGTGGCTCTGGCCGAGGCGGTGCGCGAATTGCGTTCTCGTGGGCTGGTTTCGGCTTATCACGACCGCTCCGACGGTGGTCTCTGGGCGACCGTGTGCGAGATGGCCTTTGCCTCCGGACTTGGTGTCGAGATTGCGGTGGACTCGGTCGAGGCGTTGTTCGCCGAGGAACTCGGAGCCGTGCTCGGCGTCCGTGCCGACTCGGTCACCGAGGTCATCGAGGTGTTGGTCGCGGCCGGCGTCGGAGATCTCGCGTCCGTCATCGGTGGGACGCACCCGGAGCGGCGCGTCCAGGTCTCGGTCGATGGTGCGGCTGTCGTCGACGAGTCGCTGCGCGACCTGGCCCAGGCGTGGGACGAGGTGTCGTGGCGCATCTCCGCGCTGCGCGACAACCCCGAGTGCGCCGACGAGGAGCACGCGGCGTTCGGTGCCGACGACGACCCGGGCCTGCACGTGTCGACGACGTTCGAGCCGACCGACGACATTGCGGCACCGTTCCTCAACGTCGGTGCCCGACCGCGCGTCGCCATCCTGCGTGAGCAGGGCGTGAACTCCCACGTCGAGACGGCCTACGCCTTCCACCGTGCCGGCTTCGAGACGCTCGACGTGCACATGACCGACCTCCAGACCGGTCGCGCGTCGCTCGCCGACGTCGTCGGTCTCGTGGCCTGTGGTGGCTTCTCCTACGGCGACACCCTCGGCGCCGGTGAGGGCTGGGCCCGCTCGGTGCTCTTCAACTCCGCCCTGACGGACCAATTCCACGAGTTCTTTCATCGCGGCGACACGTTCGGTCTCGGCATCTGCAACGGCTGCCAGATGTTCGCCGCTCTCGCCGACCTGATCCCGGGCGCCGAGGCGTGGCCGCGGTTCACCCGCAACGTGTCCGAGCAGTACGAAGCCCGCCTCTCGCTCGTCGAGGTCCTCGAGTCGCCGTCGATCTTCACCTCGGGCATGGCCGGCTCCCGCATCCCGATCGCCGTCGCGCACGGTGAGGGCTTCGCGAACTTCGCCGCCCGCGGCGACTCGGGCGCGGTGCAGCGGGTTGCTCGCTATGTCCACAACGATGGTGGCGTCGCGACGGCCTACCCGTTCAACCCCAACGGCTCCCCGGATGGGCTCACCGCGGTGACCACGACGGACGGCCGGTTCACGGCGATGATGCCGCACCCCGAGCGGGTGCAGCGGAACGCCCAGATGTCGTGGACGGACGGACGCATCGAGGACGTCTCGCCATGGATGCGGATGTTCCGCAACGCCCGCACCTTCATCGGCTGACGGCCACGAGACGACCACTTCTGCGTGAGACGACCAGTTCGAACTGGTCGTCTCACTCAGAAGTGGTCGTCTCGTGCTCGGTGGATGAAGCGGAGGCTCGACGACGCACGCGCCGTGAGCGGCCGAGCCGTACGCTCACCTCGTGACCGAAGAGCCTGCACGGACGCGGCTGACGGGGCGGTTGCTCGCCGGGGCTGCGGCGCTGACCGCCCTCGCAGTGCTGTCCGATCTCAGATTCACCTGGAACCAGAGCAGCCACGCCTACGGGCCCGATGGCCAGTCCATCGGCGATCCCGTGCCGTTCGGCCAGAGGCTGGTGAGGCTCGCCCTCGACCTCTCCTACCGGCCGCACGGTGTCACCCTCCTCGTCGCATGCCTGCTCCTGCTCGCGGCGACGGTGCTCCTCCGCCGCCTCTCCACGTGGAAGCAGGCAGGGTGGCCCCGATGGGAGGTACTCATTGCCGGGGTCCTCGTGGCGCTCCCCGTCGTGGGGCTGACGCTGGCCGACCTCTACGTCGTGACCGGAGGCGACGGTGGCGAGGGTTTCACTGACATCTTCGGTCCCCCGCCGATGACCGAGCTGGCGATGTCGAGCCTCTTCACGCTCTGCGCCTGCCTCGTCATCCTGGTCGTCACTGGTCTCTGGTGGCGGCACCCCGACGACGCCTCGAACGCGTCGGACCCGGCCGAGGACGAGGACGCCGTGGCCCGCGACGCACCGGAGGGCACACCCGAGCACCCTGAGGACGTGGACGCTGAGGAGGCCACGACGAGCGAGGCAGCGCCAGTGCGCGCGTCCGCCATGGCCTCGGGCCGACCGAACCAGGACTCTGACGCGGACCACTCACAGGAGTGGTCTCCGGAGGACTTCCGACGTCCGAGCTGAGTCGTCTCATGCCTGCCGACGGGTCAGTCTGGCGGCGCCGGGGACCACGCGGTGTCGCCGGTGGCCTCGCTGAACGGCTGCGCTCCGGCACCACGCGACAGCACCTCGTCCGGGCCCACGACACCGGTCGGCAGCGGCAGCCGTGCGGTCGCGCGCCGCATCTCAAAGAGAGGCAGTGGCCCACGCGACGCAGCGAGGACGACGTTGCCGTAGCCCTTCCCCTTGAGGACGTGGTGCAAACCCACGTATGCCGTCCGCGCACCTTCCCTGCGACCCGCGACCTCCTCGCGACTCCCGTCCGCCCTGTCATCCCCGTTCGGACCCAGTGCGGCGCGGGCACCCGAGGCCACGCGAGCGGAGTACTTCAGCCCGGGCCGATCCCCGAGGTTCGCCAAGAACAGCCCGCCCGGTGCGAGGACTCGCGCGACCTCACCCAGCCACTCGACCGTGGTGAGCGAGGCTGGGACGCGCCCGCCGGCATACGCATCAAGAATGACGAGATCCGCACTGCCGGAAGCCAATCCGGCCACCCCGGCCTCACCCGTCAACGGGCGCACCCGGATTCGGTGACCGCGCGGCAGCGGCAGTTCACGTCGCACGGCCTCGGTCAGCGCAACGTCCGGCTCGAGCACGATCTGCGGCGAACCCGGTCGGGTCGCGTGGATCCAGCGCGCCAGCGTGAGGCCAGCGCCACCGATGTGCGTCACTCGCAACGGCGCCGGCCGCGCGAACACCGCGTCGATGCAGAGGGCGAGCGACTGGACGTACTCGAAAACGAGCAGCTCCGGATCGGCCAGCGACACCGCCGACTGCGCGTGCTCCCCGATGCGGATCCACGTGACGTCGCCGTCCTGCTCGAAGACGGGCGCGTCGGACGCTTCACTCACGGCACACAGCCAAGCACCCCCTGCGCCGCGAGGACGCAGGGGGTGCTGGTGAAACCGGGTCGTGCTGGGTGCTGCCGTGAACCACTCGGTCCGGTCAGAGACCGTCGACGCGGCTCGCCGGAGCGATCAGGCCCGGGTTGGCGCCGAAGTAGGCCACGAGGTTCGCGAGGTCCTCCGGACCACCGACACGGTTCGTGCCGCCCTTGAAGGCCGTGAACAGGTCGCCACCATCGGCGAGGAAGTTCAGCGTGCCGACGCGGTAGGTCTCGGTCATGCTGATCGCCGTGCCGTTGAGGGCCATCGTGCCGTTGACGACGCGCGAGCCCTGCGGCTGCGAGGCGTCCCAGGCGTAGGTGAAGCCCTTGGACACGCCGAGCGCGAGCATCGGGCGCGAGCCACGGGCGGCCACCGGCTGGTACTGCTGCTCGAGGACCTGGCGGATCTGGTCACCGGTCAGGTCAACGCTCACGAGGATGTTGTTGAACGGCGCGATGTCGAAGGCCTCGGCGTAGGTGATCTGGCCGGGAGCCTCGGCGTACTTCGGTGCCATCGGCAGGTCCTCACGGACACCACCGACGTTCATGAAGGCGATCTCGGCGCCACCCTCGTCAGCACCGTCGGTACCGGCCAGGATCGCGTCGGCGACGACGTCCGCCATCGGGGTCTCGATGCCGCGGTTGCCGCTCGAGTCGCCGAGGATGTCCTCGGAGTGGGTGCCGACGATCTGCGCCTTGAGCGGACCGGCGAGGGTGTTCCACTTGCTGATGATGCTCGTGATGGCCGGGTCCTTCGGCGCCGTCTGGGCGACGAGGCGGTTGACCGCGGTCGACCGGTCACGCATGACCTCACCGCTCTTGGTGTTGATCACGAGGCTGGTGTCGGTGACGGTGCGGCCGTAGTCGTGGGCGCTCGTCACGAGGCGCGGGTTGCCGGCCGGGTCCGGGAGGGAGCAGATGTAGCCCTGGTGCGTGTGGCCGGTGATGATCTGGTCGACCTCGGGCGAGATCTGGGCCGCGATCTGGGCGATCGGCGCGGAGATGCCGTTGCACTGGTTGATGTTGCCGGTCTGGTAGCCGCCCTCGTGCAGGAGCACGACGATGGACTTGACGCCCTGCTTCTTGAGCGCCGCAGCCTGTGCGTTGGCCGTCTCGACCTCGTCGAGGAAGTTGACCGACGAGACGCCGGCCGGGCTGACCAGGGTCGGGGTGGCCTTGAGCGTCATGCCGATGAAGCCGATCTTGACGCCGTTGACGGTCTTGACGGAGGTCCCCGGGAGGAGCGGCTTGCCCGTGTCCTTCTTGACCACGTTGGCCGAGAGCCACTGGAAGTCGGCGCCGGCGTACGGCTGGTCGGGGAAGTAGCAACCGTCGGTCGGGTGGCAGCCACCGTTCTGCATGCGGAGCAGCTCGTCGGTGCCCTCGTCGAACTCGTGGTTGCCGACCGAGCTGACGTCGAGCTTCATCGCGTTGAGCGACTCGACGGACGGCTCGTCGTGGAACATGCCGGACAGGAACGGCGATCCACCGATGAGGTCACCGGCGGCAACGGTCAGGCTGCCGTCGTGACCCGGGGCGTTGCGGAGCGCCTGGAGCGTCGACGACAGGTACTCGGCGCCACCGACGGCCGTCTGGCTCGGGTCCTCGACCGGCGTGAGCTTCGGGTCGGTCGCCTCGAGGTGGCCGTGGTAGTCGTTGAACGACAGCAGCTGCACCGTCGTGAGGTTGGGGTTGCCCTTGGTGGTGGGCTTGCCCTTGTCGGCGGGGCGGTCGGCCAGGGCCGGCGCGGCGGCGAGGGTGACTGCACAGGCGGCAGCCAGGAGGGACGCACTCAGGGTGCGCGGGGTCAAGATCGTCATGCCTACTCCTGTTCGGCCTGATGGCCGGGGTGGGTGCGCGCGGTGTCACAGGGGTGACGACAGGGAGCCCGCAACGCTGGTGTGTGCCCGCCCATGCTGCCGGACGAAACGTGCGGATGCAGTAGGACCGCATAACTATTTGTCAACTGGGCATGAAGAATGTCCCCTCGCGGAGCGCTCGCCGCGCCGAACTACCATCCCGGTATGCCGTCCCGTCGCCGTGTGCCTGTCGCGGCCGGTCGCGCTGCACTCACCTCCTGGATGGCCGCCCCGGGTGAGGTCGATCGGACGACCACAGCCACCGCGGTGCGATTCACGCTCGAGGAACTCGGCGAACGGGCGCCCGGCCGCAGCGTCGAGGTGCGCGTGCCGCCGTTCGGAGTGGTGCAGTGCATCGAGGGCCTCCAGCACCGGCGCGGCACCCCACCCAACGTCGTCGAGACCGATGCCGCGACCTGGCTCGCCCTCGCCGTCGGGCACCTCGAGCCCGCCGAGGCCGAGGCCCAGGGGCGCCTGCGGGTGTCGGGCACCCGAGCCGACCTCACGGCATACCTGCCGCTCTTCCCCGACCATGACGAGAACTGAGCCCACATGACCGAGCTGCGACACGGAATCTCGATCCTTCCCGACCTGCCCTGGCGCGAGGCGGGGTCGCGGTGGCGCGCGGTCGAGGAGATGGGGTTTGCGCACGCGTGGGTCTATGACCACCTCGTGTGGGGTGGGCTGCCGGACTCGACGTGGTTCCCGGCGGTGCCGACGCTTGCGGCAGCGGCGGGCGTGACGTCGACCATCGGGCTCGGCACGTTCGTGACGTCGCCGAACTTCCGGCACCCCTATGTCTTCGCGCGCGACGTGTTCGCGCTCGACGATCTGTCCGCCGGCCGGTTCATCTGCGGGCTCGGCACGGGCGGTGATCTCGACTCGGCAGTGCTCGGGGAGTCGCACACGGTCAAGGCGCGCGTCGACAGGTTCCACGAGTACGTGCCGTTGCTGGATCGGCTGCTGCGCGAGGACCATGTCGACCACGAAGGAGACTGGTATGCCGTCCGCGACGCCCGCACGCTCCCCGGCCCCGTGCGCGATCGGGTGCCTTTCATCATTGCGGCGAACGGGCCGCGGTCGTTGCGGTTGGCCGCGCGCTTCGGACAGGGGTGGGTGACGACGGGGCCGGGTGGCGTCGAGACGCTCGACGAGTGGTGGTCCGGTGTCGCAGGGTTGGCATCACGGCTGAGTGACCTGCCCGGGACGGACTCGATGGACCGCTATCTGTTGCTCGACGCGTCGCCGCAGTTCTCGCTG
Source organism: Knoellia subterranea KCTC 19937 (assembly GCF_000768685.1). Taxonomy (GTDB): domain Bacteria; phylum Actinomycetota; class Actinomycetes; order Actinomycetales; family Dermatophilaceae; genus Knoellia; species Knoellia subterranea. The sequence continues at coordinate 33,557 of NZ_AVPK01000014.1, forward strand.
GAGTCCGTGGGCGTCTATGAGGAGATGACCGGGCGCGCGGCGGAGTTGGGCTTCACCGACACGATCACGCACTGGCCGCGTTCGGGATCCCCGTATGCCGGGTCGGAGGCGACGCTCGACGAGGTCGCCTCACGCTTCGTGAGCGGGGGAGACACCGGCACCGGCGGCGGCTGTGCACCGGAGGCGAAGTAGCGTGGACTCCGTGAACGCGCCCCGCCACCCCAACCACCTGCGAATCCTCATCGTCGGGGCCGCCGTCGGCTTCGCCGTGGGCGGGTTCCTCGGGGTCTACCGCGGGCTCGAGACGAACTCGACGGCGGTGCAGGGCGAGTACTCCACGGCGTCGGCCGTCGGCTACCTCGGGCTGCTCGGCGCGCTCGTCGTCGGCCTGCTCGCGGCCGGGGTGTCGGTGCTCATCGAGTCGATCTCCGAGCGCCGCAACCGCTGACGCGCCCGAGCCCTGGCCGGATGCCCGGCACCGCGTGGCTTCAGTTGCGCAGGGCGGCGACCGTGTCGGCGAGGCCCTCGTCGAGGGAGCGGCATTCCCAGCCGAGTTCCCGCTCGGCCTTGGCCCGCGTGCCGACGTAGCTCGACAGGGCGGCGCGCAGTGACTCCGGGTGGTACGTCGGCGGCACGGGCAGCGCGGCCGCGACGGGGGTCATGAGCTTCTCGCCGACGCGCAGCGCCACGTCGGGGACGAGCAGCGGTCCCTTGCCGCCGGCGATCCGGGCCACGCGCTGGAGCAGCCCGGCCAGGGACGACGGCTCACCCGAGAGCATGTAGGCCTCGCCGGGAGTCCCGCGCTCCATGGCGACGACATGGCCGCGGGCGACGTCGGACACGTGCGTCCACACGAGGGTTCCGCCGCCGCGTGGGGCGATCGGTCGCCCGCCCCGGGCCGCCAGGGCGATGAGTTCGCCGACCTGCGAGGTGTCGCCGGGGCCATAGATCCCGCCGGGCATCACGGTCACGACCGGCAGGCCGCGCTCGACGAACTCCTCGGCGATGCGGTGCGCGTCGGCCTTCGTGCGGTCGTACTCCGTCAGATGCGATCCGGTATGCCGGTAGCTCTCGTCCCGCACAGCGCCTCCGGTGTCGCTGTTGACGGCAAGCGTGCTCGTGTAGACGACCTTGGCCGTGCCGGCACTCAGTGCTGCGGTCAGCACGTTGCGGGTGCCGTCGACGTTGACCCGCTGGCCGGGCGATCGGTCGCGCTCGCCGAGCTTGTACCAACCGGCCACATGGAAGAGCCCGTCCGCGCCGTCGACCAGCGTGTCCAGCGCGGTCAGGTCGTCGAGGTCGCCCTGCACGAGGGTGGCCCCGAGGTCGGAGAGGGATCCGGCTCGGCCGGGGTTGCGGACGAGGGCAACGACGTCGTGTCCGTCGGCAACCAGCTGGCGGGCGAGTTCGCCCCCGACGAATCCGGTCGCCCCGGTGAGTGCGTAGCGCATGGGTGAAGTATTGACCCGTCCCGGACCCGTTGGTCCGGGACGCGTCAGGTGAAGGCGAAGAGGGCGACGGGGTCGCTCGTCGGCTGGGTCGAGCCCGCAGCCGGTTCGAGCGTGATGCCCGCCCCTGTGGCAGCCGTCGCGTCACCGGTGAGCATCACCGTGACCGAGGAACCGGCGGTCGGGATCATTCCGGCGCTGACCATGCCCTTGCCGGGCAGGTCGAGCCAGAGCTGGTACGCCTTGCCGGCCGGTGCCGCCGGCATGTCGTCCGCGACGAACACGGCCTGCCGCTTCGCAGGGCTGCGGACGATGGTGATCTCCGAGCCGTCCATCGGCAGCGAGACCCGCTCGGCGTCGGGAGCCCGGAGGATCTGATCCGTTGCGGTGATCTGGGCGGGGGCGTCGTCCCAGGGCTGCCAGACCACGGCGCCGAACGCGAGGACAGCAGCCGCAACCGCCGCGGCGAGCCAGGGGCGCCACGAAGTGCGGCGGGCAGCAAGTTCGTCGGTCTGCCCGACCGCGTCGGCTTCCTGTGCCTCGGTGTCCTGCTCGTCACTCGAGGCGGAGGCATCGGTGGGCGCGGACGCCGAGGAGCCGCCGTCCGTGATGGGCGAGAGCTGACGGGTCCGGGAGATGGCGGACAGGACGGAGCCGCGCAGGGCCGGGGGTGGCGTGAGTTCGGTGTCTGCGGCCAGGGCGGCTGCCGTGGCTCGGAGCTCAGCCACCTCGGCGCGGCAGTCCGCACACTCCTCGAGGTGCAGTTCGAAGGACCGGCGCTCCTCGTCGGTCACGGCATCGACGGCATGCGCGCCGGCCAGGGCGTGGGTATCGGGATTCATGCCGTCACCTCCAAGGTGTCTCGCAGTCTGATGAGGCCGTCCCGGATGCGGGTCTTGGCCGTGCCGAGGGGGATGCCGAGAAGGGCAGCAACCTCGGTGTGCGTGTGGCCGCCGAAGTAGGCGAGCTCGACGGCTCCGCGCTGGGTCTCCGTGAGCGTGGCGAGTGCACGCCGGACTCGCTGCTGGTCGAGTCGGACCTCGACCTCCTCGAGGGTGCGGTCGTGGTCGCGCTCTGCGGATTTCACTTCCCAGGTGATCTCCCGTGCCCTCGCGGCCTCGGCGGACCGGACCCTGTCGACGGCCCGGCGGTGGGCGATGGTGAGCATCCACGAGAGGGGCGATCCCTTGGCAGGGTCGAAGCGGGTGCACTGGCGCCAGATCTCGAGGAAGACCTCTTGGGTCACTTCCTCGCTCTGGGCCGGATCCCGGACGACGCGGACGACGAGCCCGTGCACCCGGGCCGCCGTGGCGTCGTAGAGGGCCGCGAAGGCCTGCTCGTTGCCACGAGCGGACCGGGCGAGGAGGTCGGCAAGGTCAGTGCCGACGGCAGGACTGGGCACGGAATCGCCCCGTCCGAATGCCGCCATGTCACCCATGCTCCCTCATTCCTCCTCGCCCGTCCCGGTTCACGACGCGGGCAGCAGGACGCCGTCGATGATGTAGACGGTGGCGTTCGCCGTCTGGACGTTGCCGCAGACCACCTTGGCCTGGCCGACGGTGAAGTCCTCTCCGCTGCCGGAGACGGTGATCGTCCCGCCACCGAGGGTCTTGTGCTCGCCGGCGATCTTGTCCGGCGCGATCTTGCCGGCGACCACGTGGTTGGTCAGGACCTTCGTGAGCAGGCCCTTCGGGTCTGCCATGGCTGCGTCGAGGGTGGCCTTGGGCACGGCGGCGAAGGCGTCGTTCGTCGGTGCGAACACCGTGAGCTCCGGTGCGCCGTTGAGGGTGTCGACGAGACCGGCCTCCTTCACGGCCGTCACGAGGGTCGACAGCAGCGGGTTCGCGCTGGCAGCCGTGGCGACGGGCGCCGTCATCATGCCGTCGAACGAACCGGCGCCGGTGGTCGGCACCTGGCCGCAGGCGGCGCCGAACGGTGCGCCGGACATGGAGTCGCTCATCGACTCGGACGGTGACGTGGATGGGGAGGGCGTGGTCGAGTCGCTCATGGACGAGCCGGTGTCGGCGTTGTCATCCGAGCTGCCACAGGCGGCGAGCCCGAGGGGCAGGACGAGCGCCAGGCCGAGTGCTGCGGTGCGGTGCGTGAGGATCATGGTCGTTCTCCTTGAGAGGATGTGTAGATACAAGGAGTTCGTCGCCGTGCTGGCTCCGGATGGGCTGTGCCGCAGCCTTTTTCGCTGAGTTGCAGCGGCGGTCATCCGACGGTGACGGGGATGGTGTGCCACCCGGTGGCACCCCGCGGGAACGGCTCGGCTCGCTGCTCGGTCTGGACGGCGCCGGTGCGGTCGGTCGCGCGGACCGACAGTTCGTGGTTGCCCGACGGCGCGTCCCACTCGAGGTACCACTGGCTCCAGTAGTCGATGCCACCGTCCGGTCCCAGCGTGGCTTCCAGCCACGGACCGTCGTCGATGCGCACCTCCACCTTCTGTATGCCGCGACCCTGGGCCCACGCGACCCCACCGATGACGTTCGTTCCGGTCTTCAGGCGGGCGAGTCCGCGGGGCGTGTCGATGCGGGACTGCGTGAGGATGCGGCCGTCGATGGCCCAACCGCGCTGGGTCCAGTAGGCCTCCTCGGAGTCGTAGGTCGTGGCGGTGAGACGCTCGACCCACTTGGTCGACCCGACGAACCCGTAGAGGCCGGGCGTCACGAGCCGCACTGGGTAGCCGTGGCGCCGGGGGAGCGGTTCTCCGTTCATGCCGATCGCGAGCAGGGCGTCGCGGTCGTCCATGAGCGCCTGCACCGGTGTCGAGATCGTCATGCCGTCGACCGATCGGCTGAGGATCTGGTCGGCGCTGGCGCGAACTCCCGCTCGGGACAACAGTTCTCGCACCGGCACGCCGAGCCAGCGAGCACCACCGATGTAGCCGCCGCCGACCTCGTTGCTGACGCAGCACATCGTGATGTCCTTCTCCACGAGCGGCATCGCGACCAGTTCCGAGTAGCTGACTTCGAAGGGCGAGTCGACCTCTCCGTCGATGCTCAGTCGCCACTCGTCGACGTCGACGCGGGGGATGACCAGGGCGGTGTCGATCCGGTAGAAGTCGGCGTTGGGCGTCCGCCAGGGCTCGAGTCCCTTGACCCGCGACTCCAGGCCGGTCGGCAGGGGCGCCAACGCGGTCGACGGCGCCGGGAGCGTCAGGGTCGAGGGGGCCACGGCATCGACGGTGAGCTTCTGCCCGAGGGCTCCGATGCCCACCGCGCCGACAGTCGCCCCTCCCGCACCGAGGAGGAAGGCACGCCGCCCGGTCGGACTGGGTTCTCCGGTGGCGCGGGCGTTGTGATCGGTCGGACTCTCGGGGCCGACGGCGCACTCAGCACTCGCGGAGGGCAGGAGGCCGAGGAGCCAGCCGAGGACGAGGACGCCGACGAGTCCCGTCACGAGTCCGGGGAGGACATCGAGCTGCCCGGCAGCGGGCCGCAGCACGGCCGCCGCCGTGGCGAGCATCGCCAGCCCGACGAGGATGAGCCGACCGGCCGTCGGACGACGTCGTGCGACCACGCCAGCGAGGGCCGCCGCCAGCAGGGTGACGACGGTGACGCTGCCGATCAGGACGGGCTTGTCGGCCGTGCCCATCGTTCGGACGGCCCACTCCTTCACCGGGGTCGGTGTGGCATCGATGACCTGCGACCCCACGGCCAGAACGGGCGAGGCTTCCGGAGCGACGAACGCCGCCACCAAGTGGCCCACAGCGGCACCGGCGGCCGCGGCGAGAAGCCCGCTCACGGCATACGGGAAGCTTCTTCGCCACGCGGAAACAGAAACGTCCATGACAAGCCGTTCGGAGCGATCCGCACACCGGATGGGTGTGCACGGGTGTCCCGCGGACTCGTGGGACACTGGGAGTGTGGCACGCGGAGATGGACGACTCACGCACGATCTGATGCCGGGCGAGAAGGGGCCGCAGGACGCCTGCGGCGTCTTCGGTGTCTGGGCCCCCGGCGAGGACGTCGCCAAGCTGACCTATTACGGGCTCTACGCGCTCCAGCACCGCGGCCAGGAATCCGCGGGTATCGCCGCGAGCAACGGCCGCCGCCTGCTCGTCTACAAGGACATGGGCCTCGTGTCGCAGGTCTTCGACGAGCGCTCGCTCGGGTCGCTGACGGGGCACCTCGCGATCGGCCACTGTCGCTACTCCACGACCGGCGGCTCGACCTGGGAGAACGCCCAGCCGACGCTCGGCGGCCACGACGGGGGCACCCTCGCCCTCGCCCACAACGGCAACCTCATCAACTCCGCCGAGCTGCGCGACCTCGTCGGCGAGGCCAACGGCGACGGCCGTCACCGCGGCGAGATCGGTCGCGGCAACACCACCGACACCGCGCTCGTCACCGCGCTGCTCACCGCCGACCCGGACCGCACGGTCGAGGACGCCGCCAAGGACGTCCTCCCGCGCCTGCGTGGTGCGTTCTGCTTCGTCTTCATGAACGAACACACCCTGTATGCCGCCCGCGACCCTCAGGGGATTCGTCCCCTCGTCCTGGGGCGCCTCGAGCGCGGCTGGGTCGTCGCGTCCGAGACGGCCGCGCTCGACATCGTCGGTGCGTCCTTCATCCGCGAGGTCGAGCCGGGCGAACTCATCGCCATCGACGAGGACGGGCTGCGGTCCGAGCGGTTCGCCGAGCCCGACCGCAAGGGGTGTGTGTTCGAGTACGTCTACCTCGCCCGCCCCGACACCACGATCAACGGCCGGGTCGTCCACGAGTCCCGGGTCGAGATGGGCCGGGCGCTCGCGCGCGAGCACCCGGTCGAGGCCGACCTCGTCATGCCGACGCCGGAGTCGGGCACGCCCGCTGCGATCGGTTATGCGCAGGAGTCGGGCATCCCCTACGGGCAGGGTCTGGTCAAGAACGCCTACGTGGGGCGCACGTTCATCGCACCGTCGCAGACGATTCGCCAGCTCGGCATCCGGCTCAAGCTCAACCCGCTCAAGGAAGTCATCAAGGGCAAACGGCTCGTCGTGGTCGACGACTCGATCGTGCGCGGCAACACGCAGCGCGCGCTCGTCCGGATGCTCCGGGAGGCGGGCGCGGCCGAGGTGCACGTCCGGATCTCGTCGCCGCCGGTGCGCTGGCCCTGTTTCTACGGCATCGATTTCGCGACGCGGGCGGAGCTCATCGCGACCGGCATCGGGGTCGAGGAGGTCTGCAACTCCATCGGGGCCGACTCGCTCGGCTACATCTCCCAGGACGGCATGATCGCCGCGACCGAGCAGCCGCGCGAGCGTCTCTGCACGGCGTGCTTCACGGGTGAGTACCCGCTGGAGCTGCCGTCGGCCGATCGGCTCGGCAAGGGTTTGCTCGAGTTGGAGTTCCCCGTCGCCGAGGGCGAGGCGAACGCGACCGATGCGGGCACGCTCGACGTCGAGCGCGTCTCCGTCACGGCGTCGGGTGGGGCGGCCGAGGCCGTCCGTCGGCCATGATCGCCCGCTGACTAGGCTGACCCGCGTGAGTGACCAGGGCACCTCGGGCGAACAGATCACGTATGCCGCGGCAGGCGTCGATGTCGAGGCGGGTGACAAGGCCGTCGAGTTGATGAAGGCCGACGTCCGCCGGGCGACCCGTCCGGAGGTCCTGGGTGGTCTCGGTGGCTTCGCAGGCATGTTCGACGCGAGTGCGCTGGCGCGCATGGACCGTCCCGTTCTCGCGACGTCGACGGACGGGGTGGGCACCAAGGTGGCCATCGCGCAGGCCCTCGACATCCACGACACCATCGGCTTCGATCTCGTCGGCATGGTGGTCGACGACATCGTCGTCTGCGGCGCCGAGCCGCTCTTCATGACCGACTACATCGCCACCGGCAAGGTCGTGCCGGAGCGCATCGCCGCTATCGTCGGCGGCATCGCCCGGGCGTGCGAGCAGGCCGGCGTCGCCCTCGTGGGCGGCGAGACCGCCGAGCACCCGGGGCTCTTGGAGCCGGACGAGTACGACGTCGCGGGTGCCGCGACCGGCGTTGTGGAGTATGCCGGTGTGCTGGGTCCGCAGCGCGTCCGACCCGGAGACGTCGTGCTGGGTCTCGCATCGTCGGGTCTGCACTCGAACGGCTATTCGCTGGTGCGCAAGGTCGTGGCGAGCTCCGGCTGGGAGCTCGACCGGCACGTCGACGAGTTCGGGCGCACGCTGGGTGAGGAGCTGCTGGTGCCGACGCGCGTCTATTCGCGTGACCTGCTCGAGCTCATCCGGACCGACGGGCTCGATGTGCACGCCCTGTCGCACGTGACCGGGGGCGGCCTCGCGGCCAACCTGGCGCGGGTGCTGCCGTCGGACGCCTTCGCCCGCGTCGACCGCTCGACGTGGACGCCGCCGGCTGTGTTCTCCACCGTCCAGGCGCTGGGTCGGGTGCCGCAGGCCGACATCGAACGCACCCTCAACATGGGGGTCGGTTTCGTCGCCATGCTTCCTGCCGAACAGGCCGACCTGGCTGTCGCGACGCTCGCCGCACGGGGCATCGACACCTGGGTTATGGGTGAGGTTTCCGCGCTCGAGGACGCCCAGGTCGCGGACGGTGTCGAGGTCGTGCGTGGCGCCAAGGGCGTCGACGGTGGCTCGGTGCAGGTCGTCGGCACGCATCCTGCCTGACGCGAGTTCTGCTCTGTCCCAACGTGATTGGGCTTGTCCAGGGTTTTGCGATCGCGACTCTCGTTGGATTCTGACGCGGCGTGGACGCTGTCCGGGGAATGGTCTTTGCCAAATCTTGGGGATAGCTGCGCCCCATTCCATGGCTGACGCCGAGTAACTTCCGAATCGTTCGGGCCGCCGGGCCCGGTGAAACGAGAGGCGTCATGGACACACCAGAGAACCGCCCCATCACCAACTCCGACAGCGAGTCTGCCCGCGGCGCCCTTGGCGCTGACGGCACCTTCGGCAGCACCGTCAGAGAGACGACGACGACCGAGTGGGACACGGTCACGCGAAGGTACAGGCGCGGGCTCGGCGGACCCTGGTGGCTCGCCCTCATCGGCGTCCCGGCCATCCTCGCGGCCGTGGGACTTGGCATCAACGGCGACGACAACGACACCGACGGTGCGGCGGGTGGATCGACGTCCTCCCAGACCACGGATGGTTCAGGCGGCGCCTCATCGGCCAGCCCGAGCGACGCGTCGAGTGCCAACGCCTCGGCCACGCCGTTCTCGCTCCAGCGAGTGGGCAACGACCTCACGGTCAAGGGCGTCGTTCCTGATGACGCTGCGAAGACGGCGTTGCTCGACGACATCAAGGCCAAGGTTCCCGGAGTCAACATCGTCGACCAGGTCACGGTGACCGCGGGAGCGGCGGCAGCGCCCACCGCTGCGCTGGGAGCCCTGGCCGATGCGGCCGCGGCAGGTGGCGACTTCTCGTTCGACTTCGACGGCAACGCGCTCGTCCTCAAGGGTGTGGCTGCCACCGAGGAGGCCAAGGCCGCCGCTGAGGCCGCCGCGAAGTCCGCCTTCCCCGACGCCACGATCGACAACCAGCTCACGGTCGGATCCGGTGCGGCGACGCCGACTCCGTCGGCCAGCCCGTCCGCATCCGCCTCAGGTGGTGCAGACGCAGCCGGGACTGCTGGGTGCGCGACGCTCGGTGCCGACATCAAGGCGATCACCGACGCGTCCAAGCTCACCTTCGCCAACAACGGCACCACGCTTGCCGCGTCGTCCCAGGCGACGGTCAAGGCGGTCGCGGAGAAGTGGAAGGGCTGCACCACCGCGAAGTTGGTGGTGACCGGCTACACGAGCAGCCCGGGTTCCACCGCCACCAACCTGCGCATCAGCGCCGCCCGCGCAGCCGCTGTCAAGAAGGCCCTGGAGGCCAACGGCGTGACCGCGGCCAACGTGGCGTCCGCCGGCAAGGGCGAGGCCAACCCCATTGCGTCCAATGCGACGACCGCTGGCCAGAACGCCAACCGTCGCGTCGAGATCACGGTCGGCTGAGGAGGCCAACATGACTGAGTTCCTGATCCAGTGGTTCTGGTACCTCATCGCCTTCGCGGTGGGTGCACTCGTCGCCTGGTTCGCTGCGCGCAGCATCGAGCCGACCGATGAGGACGAAGCCTTTGCGGATCTTCCGCAGGCTCGAGTGATCGGAGAGAACCGATGAGTGACGTCAACTGGTGGCTCATGCTCCTGTCGTTCCTGCTCGGCGCGATCATCACGTGGTTCTGGATGGTGCGCCGTGCGACGCGGGAGGTTCCCCGCACGGTGGTCGACCGTGACCGAGACTTCTCCGTCAGCGGCAAGGCGGCGGGTGTCGGCGCCGGTGTCGCGGGCGCGGCTGCTGTTGGGGCCGCGGCCCTGCGCGACCGGGACGTCGAAGCCGATGTCGACCTCGACGCCGATGCGGATCTCACGACCCGACGGGCCGACCTCGACGTCGACACCCCGGCGACGGAGGTCTACGACCGCACCATCGACGAGCCGACGCCGTCCTGGGATGCCCCCGAGGCGAACCTCCCCGACGTCGACGCTCCCGAGATCGACGCTCCCGACCTCGCTGTCCCGGACGTCGAGGCACCGGATGTCGATGTTCCCGCATTCGATGCTGCGGGATTCGATGCCCCGGATGTCGAGGCGCCGACGGTTCAACGTTCGAGCCTGGACCTGCCGGACGTCGACGCCCCCGATGTCGACCTTCCCGACGTGGAGACTCCCGACGTGGCTGGGGGCGTCGGGGGTATGGCTGCCGGTGCGACCGGGCTGGCTGCGGCTTCGTGGGCCTCGCGCAGTGACGACGTTGACGTCCCCGACGCCGACGCCGACGCCGAGTTCGAGGCAACGGAGCCGGCCCGTTTCACGGGCGGAGCCACCGAGGTCGAGCCCATCGACGAGCCGGGCTTCAGCGCTCCGGGTCGCCCGGGCGACACCTCGGTCATGCCGATGCGCGACGCGGGCGATCTCGAAGCCGCCCAGGAGGCAGCGGTCGAAGAGCCCGTCCTCGAGGAGCCTGTCGTCGAGGAACCCCTGGCCACGGAGACGGTCGCCGAGGAGCCGGTGGTCGAGGAGCCCGTGCTCGAACTGAGCGACGACGGTGGTGACATCGCCACGGCCGACGCCGACCTCGATGCAGGTTCTGGTGCTGGTGGCGGCCTGGCCGCGGCTGGCGCTGGTGCCGCTGGTGTGGGTGCAGCGGTGGCTGCGGGCAAGTTCGGCAAGGGATCCGCGGACCCGGCCGAGGACGGCTCCGGGCCCGACGGCTGGATCATCAAGGGCAACGAGGACTCGATGCTCTTCCACACTCAGGACAGCCCCTATTACGGCCGGACCAAGGCCGAGGTGTGGTTCGACACCGAGGAGTCCGCTCGCGGTGCCGGCTTCGTCCGCTGGGACGAGAAGGACCGCTCCGGTGGTTCGGCTGGTTCGGGTGGAGCCGCGAAGCTCGTCGCCATTCCCGAGGGCAAGTTCGGCAAGGGTTCGGCTGACCCGGCCGAGGATGGTTCGGGCCCCGATGGCTGGACCATCAAGGGCAACGAGGACTCGAACCTCTACCACACCGAAGAGAGCCCCTACTACGGCCGGACCAAGGCGGAGATCTGGTTCGAC
>NZ_AVPK01000013.1 GCF_000768685.1 Knoellia subterranea KCTC 19937
CCGGCTTCGTCCGCTGGGACGAGAAGGACCGCTCCGGTGGTTCGGCTGGTTCGGGTGGAGCCGCGAAGCTCGTCGCCATTCCCGAGGGCAAGTTCGGCAAGGGTTCGGCTGACCCGGCCGAGGATGGTTCGGGCCCCGATGGCTGGACCATCAAGGGCAACGAGGACTCGAACCTCTACCACACCGAAGAGAGCCCCTACTACGGCCGGACCAAGGCGGAGATCTGGTTCGACACCGAGGAGTCCGCTCGCGGTGCCGGCTTCGTTCGTTGGGACGAGAAGGACCGCTCCGGTGGTTCGGCTGCCTCCGGTGGCGGAGCCGCGAAGCTCGTCGCCATTCCCGAGGGCAAGTTCGGCAAGGGTTCGGCTGACCCGGCCGAGGATGGTTCGGGCCCCGATGGCTGGACCATCAAGGGCAACGAGGACTCGAACCTCTACCACACCGAAGAGAGCCCCTACTACGGCCGGACCAAGGCGGAGATCTGGTTCGACACCGAGGAGTCGGCGCGTGGTGCCGGGTTCGTCCGCTGGGACGAGCGCGATCGGTCGGGCGGCTCCGGCGGTCCGGCGAAGCTCGTCGAGATTCCGGACGGCCGCTTCGGCAAGGGGTCGGCGGACCCCGGTGAGGATGGCTCGGGCCCCGACGGCTGGGCGATCAAGGGCAACGAGAACTCGATGCTCTTCCACACGGAGGACAGCCCGGCCTATGAGCGCACGAAGGCCGAGGTCTGGTTCCAGGACGAGGAGACCGCGCGCAAGGCGGGCTTCACGAAGTGGAACGAGCGCAACCGCTGACCCGAGAAGTCAGTACCTGACAGTGCCCGCGCCCCGTGAGGGACGCGGGCACTGTCACATGTGGGCGGAGCCAGCTTGACCCGACATGGGGGCGCTCGACCCGACTTGCCAGGTCGGGTCGAGCGGGCCTGTATCGGGTGACCCGATAATGGGGCGGCGGGTCAGAGGACGGTGATCTGGGGGGCGAACATCTCCATCGCACCCAGGGCCCGTTCGTGGGCCTCGGGGCTCGAGCCCGCACAGGCCTCCGCGACCACGCGTATGTTCGCACCCGCGTCACCGGCCGGCAGCGCCGTCGCGATGACGCAACAGTCGGTCGCGACACCGGCCAACGCCAGACGCGGCTGGTCGCCGATGACCGAACGCAGTTGCTGGCCCCACTTGCCGAAGGTCGGTTCGGTGACCATGTGGTCGGCGAGGTGGGCGAGTTCCGGCACCACGGCATACAGGGGGTCCTCGTCGGGGACGAGCGCGAAGCCCCATTCGTCGTAATAGCTGGCCCACGAACCACCGAGTCCCGGGTCCGCGACGAAGCGCGTCACGACAACCCGACCCGGGTATGCCGTTGCGAGACGTGCGATGCGCGGCACCGTCTCTGCCCACATCGGTGACCCCCACTGGCTCGTCGTGGGGTCGGCGAAGATCGCCTGCGGGTCGATGATGACGAGCCACTCGTCGTCGAGCGGCTCCACCGCCGAGACGTCGAGGCGGCTCACGCCCCGGCCTCCTGCCGGGCCACCTTGCCCCGTCGGCCGAAGTAGGTGACGACGAATGACAGGAGGAGAGCGAGCAACACACCGAGGTTGGCGTAGGCGAAGGTCCCCTCCCAGTAGGAGCCCGCCGGGTCCTTGACGAACGTGCCCAGGCCGAGCGGGTCGAGGAGGAAGCCCTGCCAGTTGTTCCACGCCGCGTCGTCGGCGTAGCTGTTGACGACGAGGCCCCACCCGAGGACCGACGTGACGACCATCGTGCCGATTGAGAGCCAGTCGAAGGCTCCGTAGCGGCCGGAGGCATCGAAGAGGGCGTCCTCGTCGTAGTCGCGCTTGCGCAGCGCGATGTCGGCGATCATGATGCCCGCCCACGAGGCGAGCGGCACGCCGAGCGTGATGAGGAACGACTGGAACGGCCCCAGGAAGTCCTCGGCGACGAAGACCACGAAGAACGTGCCGAGGGTGAGGATGACGCCGTCGACGAGGGCGGCAACTGGTCGGGGGAGGCGCACGCCCAGCGACAGCAGCGTGAGACCGGAGGAGTAGATACCGAGGACGGCGCCGGAGACGAGCGACAGGATCGCGGCGATGAGGAACGGCACGAGCACCCACGTCGGCAGCAGACCGGCGAGGGTGCCGATCGGGTCCCCACCGATGCCATCGAGGACGTCCTTGTCGGACCCGGCGAGGGCCAGGCCGTAGCAGACGAGCAGCGCCGGGGCGAGGGCCCCGCCGAAGGTGTTCCAGCCGACGATGGCGGCTCCGCTGGCATCGCGACGCTGATAGCGGGACCAGTCGGCGGCGATGTTGATCCAGCCGAGCCCGAAGCCGGTCATGACCATGACGAGCGCGCCGATGGTGGCGCCGATGCCACCGGACGGGAGGGACGAGATCGCCGACCAGTCGAGGTGGGTGAACGTCATGATGATGTAGAGGATCGTGATGGCGCCGGTGATCCAGGTGAGGACCGACTGCATCCGCATGATGATGTGGTAGCCGGCGACGGCCGCGAGCACGATCATGGCCGCGACGACGATGGCTGCCACGATCTTGGTGCCGGTGCCTCCGCCCCACCCGAGGCGCTCGAAGATCGTCGAGGTCGCGAGGACGGCGAGGATCGCCAGGGCCGTCTCCCAGCCGATGGACACGAGCCACGAGATGACGCCCGGGACCTTCTGGCCCTTGACGCCGAACGCGGCACGCGACAGCACCATCGTGGGTGCCGAACCGCGCTTGCCCGCAATGGCGATGACACCGCAGAGAGCGAAGGACACGACCACGCCGATGACGGTCACGACGACGGCCTGCCAGAAGGAGATGCCGAAGCCGAGGACGAACGCGGCATACGAGATGCCGAAGACGGACACGTTGGCGGCGAACCACGGCCAGAACAGGTCGCGCGGGGCCGCAGTTCGGTCCGCCTCGTCGATGATCTCGATACCGGTGGTCTCGACGCCGAGTCGCTTGGCAGCGTCGGCTGTGCGCACGTCAGTCATGCTCGTGAGCATGTCAGATCACGGGCGGCATACGGTGCATGCCGCACGAGGAACGTCAGTGTGGATCAGGCGTCAACGACGCCCGGAGGCCCACTTGTCATAGTCGTCATCCTCGTCGCCGTAGTCGGAGGAGCTCCGAGTCTGCGTTGACGTGGGTGAACTTCCGTGGAGTTCTCGCTCAAGCGCGCTCAAGTCGGTGTCGGGGCTGAAGTACTTCAGCTCGCGTGCCACCTTGGTCTGCTTGGCTTTTGCCCGGCCGCGCCCCATGGCGTGACCCCCTCGTGCGTCAGCGGGACGGCATACCGGAAGGGACGGCCCCGAAGGGGTCATCCCAAGTCAGCTGCGGTCCCGGGAATCGTGTGTATGTCGTGGGGTCAACGCTACATCAGGCCGAGGTGTTTCCGCTCCACCGGTCGGACTTCTGGACGCTCCGTCGCAGAAACAACGAGGCAGGATGCAACCGTGGAGGGAGGCTGGGCGTAGATGCTCCGACAGCAGGGCACGACGCGACTGGAGGGGGAGACATGCAGGCAGGAGACTTCGATCGGCTGTATCACGCGGCTGCACCACGGCTGATCAGTCAGGTCTACGCCATGTGCGGCAACCGGGCCGAGGCGGAGGACGTTGTCCAGGAGGCCTTCGAACGGGCCTGGCAACACCGCGAACGGATCGATGCCGACCGGCACCCGGAGGCCTGGGTGCGCACGACGGCGATGCGGCTCGCGGTGAGTCGCTGGCGCCGGCGGCTCAGCGCGAAGCCATCGTCCTGCACCACCTCGCCGATCTGTCGGTCGCCCAGATCGCGGCGGAACTCGGCGTTCCGGACGGGACCATCAAGGCACGTCTCTCCCGCGGTCGCACCGCTCTCGCCTCTCTTCTCGCACCCACCTCGGAGGGCTCCCATGTCTGACCACTTCACCAACCCGCAGGGCGGCGAGGACCCGATCGCCGATCGACTCCGTGCCTTCGGTGCCGGGGCCTCTCGGACGACCGTCCTTCCGCCGATCGAGGAGATCCACCGCGGCGGCGACCGGCGTCGGCGGACCCAGCGCGTGGCCGTCGGGGCTGCGACCCTCGCGGTGGGCGCGCTCATCGGCGGGGCTGTCTTCGCCAGCCAGTTGGGCCAGCGGGGCGACGAGACGCTGCTTCCCGGGACGCACACGCCCACCCCGACGGCCACGAGTCCCGAGGTGACGCCGACGGTGACGTCGTCCACTTCGCCGACGGTCACCACGACACCCACGGCGTCCGCAACCACCACCGGTGGGTCCACGCCGAGCTCGACCCCGTCGGGCACACCCAGCCGCGGCTCGAGTCCGTCCACGCCGTCGTCGAACGGGTCACCGGCTCCCCACGAGGGCACGGAGACCGCAGTCATTCCCGAGAGCACGTACGTCGTGGTGCCAGCGGCCTGGAAGTCCTCCGCCCGCGACACCAACCTCGAATACATGGGCCACCCGGAAGCGACGGTTCACCGGTTGTGCCTGACCGACACCTCACCCAACCCCGCGGACTTCGCCTGCGACCTCCAGATCGACGTCGGGTCGGTCCTCCCCGGCGCCGAGGGCAACAAGGTGTGGCAGCCGGGCCAAGTGGCTGGCTGGTCGGACAGGAGCGGGGTCACCCTCTGCCCCGGCGCCTCGGCCTCGGACGAGAACTACGTCGACACGAGAGCGGTTCCGAGCAAGTCGTTCACGCCGATCGGGGTCAAGACGGCGGAGAAGTACACCTATCGGCTCACCTGCACGTCGGGCACGAAGTTCACGGTGGTGCAGTACTGGCTGCCCAACTCCCACATTCGGGTGACGGACTACACCGCGAGTTCTCGAGTGGACGACATCCTGGGTTCGTTCTTCTACCTGGGTTCCTGACACTTCACAGGACGCGTATGCCGGCCGCTCACCTCGCGAGGTGAGCGGCCGGCATACGTTGTGCTGATCGAAAGGCGAGGGTCAGCGCGTGGGGAGCCAGATCGTCGGCGAGCCAGCGGCCATGCGCTGCTCGGCGATGTGGTCCGCGGCGGCGGCAGGGCTCGTGCCGTGCTCATCGGCCGTGCGCAGCACCTCGAGGGTGTGCTCGAAGATCGCCGTCGCGCCCGTCTTGGCGCGGTCGAAGTCGAAGCCGAGAAGCTCGTCGCTCACCTGGATGACGCCGCCGGCGTTGACGAGGAAGTCGGGGCAGTAGGTGATGCCGCGCGCGACGAGACGGTCGGCGGTGCCGCCATCGCCTTCGACGACGAGCTGGTTGTTCGCGCCGCCGCAGACGATGCGGGCGGTGAGGGCCTCGACGGTGTCGTTGTCGAGCGCGCCACCGAGAGCGCAGGGGGCGTAGACGTCGATGTCGCCGCGGACGAGCGCCGCGACGTCGGAGACGACCTCGATCTCGGGGTGCGTCTCGCGCAGTGCCTCGACCGCGGCTGCGTTGACGTCGGTGACGACGACGGTTGCACCGTCCTCGATGAGGTGGCCGGTGAGGATGCGCCCGACCTTGCCGACGCCGGCGATGCCGACCTTGCGGCCGCGCAGGGTGGGCTCACCCCAGACGTGCTGGGCTGCGGCGCGCATGCCCTGGAAGACACCGAAGGCGGTGAGGACGGAGGAGTCGCCGGCGCCACCGTTCTCGGGGGAGCGGCCCGTCGCGAACCGGGTCGTCTCGGCGACGACGTCCATGTCCTGCACGTAGGTGCCCACGTCGCACGCCGTGACGTAGCGGCCGCCGAGGCTCTCGACGAAGCGACCGAAGGCGCGGAGCAGCTCGGGAGACTTGATGGAGTTCGGGTCGCCGATGATCACGGCCTTGCCGCCACCGTGGGGGATGCCGGCCACGGCGTTCTTGTAGGACATGCCCCGCGAGAGGCGCAGGACGTCGGCGAGGGCGTCGTCGTGCGTCTCGTACGGGTAGAAGCGCGTGCCGCCGAGCGCCGGGCCGAGGGCCGTGTTGTGCAGGGCGATGATGGCGCGCAGGCCGGACTTCGGGTCGGAGCAGAAGACGACCTGCTCGTGGCCGGAGGTGTCGGTGCGGTCGAGCGGGGCTGCCGGCTCGATCGAGGTGGTCGGCTGGGCCGGCGTGGTGACGGGCGACGCGGTCACGGTGGTGACTCCTTTGTCAGGGTGGGGCGCGCGGTGGCGCGACAACAGGCCGTGGGTCTCACGCTCCCCTCAGGCTAGACCCGCGCGCTCACCATCCCGAAAAGCCGCACGCGGCAGTCATGGGAGAGGATGGCGGCATGCGCATCGGCTACAAGGCTTCGGCCGAACAGTTCGCCCCCGCCGAGCTCGCGGGCTACGCGGTCCTCGCCGAGGAGCTGGGGCTGGACTCGGTGACGATCTCGGACCACTTCCAGCCGTGGCGGCTCGAGGGCGGCCACGCGCCGAACTCCATCGCCTGGCTGTCGTGGGTCGCGGCGCGGACCGAGCGGGTGCTGCTCGGAACGTCGGTCATGACGCCGACGTTCCGCTACAACCCGGCGGTCGTGGCGCAGACGTTCGCGACCCTGGGCTGCCTCGCGCCGGGGCGCATCATGCTCGGCGTCGGGTCCGGCGAGGCGCTCAACGAGGTGGCCGTGGGCTCAGTCCCCGAGAGCGGCTGGCCCGAGTTCAAGGAGCGCTTCGGTCGCCTGCGCGAGTCGGTGCGGCTCATGCGCGAGCTGTGGACCAAAGACTCGGTCACGTTCGAGGGCGAGTACTACCGCACCGAGGACGCGAAGATCTTCGATCGTCCGGACGTGCCGATTCCCGTGTACGTCGCCGCCGGTGGTCCGCTCGTCGCCCGGTATGCCGGCCGGTCCGGTGACGGTTTCATCTGCACTTCCGGCAAGGGTCGCGAGCTCTATGCCGACCAGCTGATCCCGGCCGTGGCCGAGGGACGCGCGAAGGCTGGCCGGACCGAGGCCGATCCGTTTGACCGCATGATCGAGATCAAGGTGTCGTGGGACCCCGATGCCGACGCCGCTCTCGAGAACACCCGCTTCTGGGCGCCTCTCTCGCTCACGGCCGAGCAGAAGCACTCGATCCACAGCCCGGCCGAGATGGAGAAGGCCGCCGACGAGCTGCCCATCGAGCAGGTCGCCAAGCGCTGGATCGTCGCGTCTCGCCCGGAGGAGGTCGTGGAGTCCGTGCGCGAGTACACCGACCTCGGCTTCGACCACCTCGTCTTCCACGGGCCCGGGCACGACCAGGAGCGCTTCCTCCGTACCTTCACCGAACAGGTCGTCCCCGGCCTGCGCGAACTCACCCCCGCCTCCCTCCCGACCGCACCCTCACCCACGCCCTCGAAGGACTCCGCCTGATGGATGCCACTGCGATCAGCTCGACCGAGCTCGACATCGCCTCCCTCGTCCTGCGCCTCGCTCTCGGGCCGATGCTCATCGCGCACGGACTCAACAAGGTGCGCGGCGGTCTGTCCGGCACGGCGGGGTGGTTCGAGTCGCTCGGCCTCAAGCCGGGGTGGCTGCACGCGCGGGTGGCCGCTGCGACCGAGATCGGAGCCGGGGTCCTCGTGACGCTCGGCCTGCTCAACGGTCTGGGCGCGATGGCGTTCGTCGGACTCATGACCGTGGCTGCGCTCACCGACCACAGGGGCAAGGGCTACTTCATCTTCAAGGGCGGGAACGAATACGTCATCCTCGTCGCGATCGTCGCCGTCGCGCTGGCCGTTGTCGGGCCGGGCCGGTGGTCGCTCGACGAGGCGTTCGGGCTGGACCTTGCCGGAGTCGGCTGGGGCGTCATCGCCCTCGTCGGCGGTGTCCTCGCGGCCGCCGGCCTGCTCGTGACGTCCTACCGCCCCGAGAAGAAGGAGGCCGCAGCATGAGCGAGACCACCGCCTCTGTCGTCGTCACCCGTGACGGTGCAGTCGGCCGCGTCCACCTCAATGCGCCTGACCGGCTCAACGCCTTGGACGCTGCCATGGGTGAAGCCGTCGTCCGTGCCATGACCGAGTTCGCTGCAGATCCATCGATCCGGGTGGTCGTGCTCAGTGGTGAAGGGCGCGCCTTCTCCGCCGGGGCAGACCTCGCGGGCTACGAAAAGGTCGGTGACCTCGACGACCTCCTCGCCGGGGCCGGACCGCTCATCCGGTCGATCTCCGGTTCGCGCACGCCCGTCCTGTCCCTCGTCACCGGGGTCGCCGCCGGAGTCGGGCTCTCCATGGCACTGGCCGCCCACTACTCCCTCGTGGCCGACGACGCGAAGCTCACCCTCGCCTTCGGTGGGATCGGGCTCATGCCCGACGGTGGGGCGACCGCTCTCGTCGCGGCCTCGATCGGCCGGGCACGCGCCATGCGAATGGCTCTCACCGGGGAACGCGTCTCCGGCGCCCAGGCCGCGGACTGGGGTCTCGTGTCCGAATCCGTTGCGGCAGAGGACTTCTCGGCCCGGGCCGATGCTGTCGCGGCACAGCTGGCGGCCCTCGCTCCCGAGGCGGTGGCCCGCACCACCGCAGCCATCACGGCTGCCAGCCTCGACCTCGACCGGGCCCTCGACCGCGAGGAGTCGGGGCAGCACGCACTCCTGCGCACCGCCGACTTCGCCGAGGGCGTGAGTGCCTTCCGGGAGAAGCGCCCGCCGACGTTCGGGGCGTGACCACGGGCATGGGCGAGGTGACAGCGGCGGGTGACGGGCCGGCATACCGGGCCTCTGACTGGACGCTCGAGGCGCTCCTCAGCGCCAAGGGTGACCAGCGGATCTCCATCGTCATCCCTGCCAAGAACGAGGAAGCCACCGTCGGCGAGGTTGCCGCACGCATCATTGCGGACCTGGGCGGGCTCGTCGACGAGGTCGTCGTCATCGACTCCGACTCGACCGACGCAACGGCGGAGGTCGCCCGGTCCGCGGGCGCAAAGGTGTTCTCCGCCAGGGAGATTCGCGCCGACCTAGGTTCGGTGCCGGGCAAGGGCGAGGCGCTGTGGAAGTCGCAGTTCGTCACGACGGGCGACGTCTTGGTCTTCGTCGATGCGGACCTCATCGACTGGGGGACGCACTTCGTCACTGGGCTCCTCGGACCGCTCCTCACGCGCGATGAGGTGCGACTGGTCAAAGCCATCTATGACCGGCCGATGATCGACGCGACCGGGCGTGAGGAGGAGTCGGGCGGTCGGGTCACCGAGCTCGTTGCCCGCCCGTGGCTCGCGCTGCACCGGCCCGAGCTTGCAGGTCTCGTCCAGCCGCTCTCGGGTGAGTGGGCGATCCGCCGTTCGACGTTCGCGAGCTTCGAGGTGCCGGTGGGCTACGGGGTGGAGATTGCAGCCGTGCTCGACACCGCTGACCGGTTCGGGGTCGACGCCATCGCGCAGGTCGACCTGGGGCTGCGCACCCACCGTCACCACCGGCATGACACGCTCGGCCTCATGGCAGTCCAGGTCCTTGCCGCGGCTGAGCGCCGTCGAGCCGCGGCGCCCGGGGGCGGTTCGCAGGACGCCTCGGTCACGTTGCGGCAGTATGCGCGCGGGCCGGAGGGCTTCGAGCCCCGGGTGAGCGAGGTCGGCGTGGGGGAGCGGCCTGCGGGCGTGACGGTCGGTATGCCGGCCCACGCAGAGCGTGGGACCCGCGCGGAGTCCCGATGAGCGACCTCACCTTCCGCCTCGGCTCGCGCTCGTTCGATGCGCGCTCCCGACTCGTCATGGCCATCGTCAACCGAACCCCGGACTCGTTCTACGACAAGGGCGCGACGTGGCGTGAGGACGCCGCGTTCGAGCGAGTGCGCACCGTCGTCGCTCAGGGCGCGGACATCGTCGACATCGGTGGGATCAAGGCGGCGCCCGGAGTCGAGATCGGGCCGGAGGAGGAGAAGGAACGCGTCGTCGACTTCGTCGCCGCCGTGCGTGCCGAGCACCCCGAGCTGTTGATCTCCGTCGACACCTGGCGCGCGTCGGTGGGGCGGGCCGTGCTCGAGGCCGGGGCGGACATCCTCAACGACGCCTGGGGTGGGGCGGATCCGGAGCTCGTCGAGGTGGCTGCCGAGTTCGATGCCGCCGTCGTCTGCACCCACACCGGCGGTGTGACGCCCCGGACGCGTCCGCACCGGATCGAGTACGACGACGTCGTCGCGTCGGTTGTCGATTCCCTTGTGGCACAGGCGGATCGGGCGGTCTCGGTTGGAGTCGCGCGGGATCGGGTCGTCATCGACCCGGCGCACGACTTCGGCAAGAACTCGTGGCACTCCCTCGAGGTGACGCGGCGGCTGGACGAGCTCACCGCACTGGGGTGGCCGCTGTTGGTGTCCTTGTCGAACAAGGACTTCGTCGGCGAGGCCCTCGACCTGCCGGTGGGGGAGCGCCTCACGGGCACCCTGGCGGCAACGGCGATCTCGGCGTGGCACGGCGCCCACATCTATCGCGTCCACGAGGTCGTCGAGACCCGACAGGTGCTCGACATGGTGTCCGTCATCGCCGGGGACTTGCCTCCTGCTCGAACCGCGAGGGGGCTCGCGTGATCACCGATGTCGTCGTCGTCCCGGGAGCGCTGTTGTTGCTGCCGGAGTATCAGGGGCGTGTCGCCGCTGCTCCGGGGTTGCTCGAGTCGTGTGTTGGTGCGGTGCGCGACGCGGTCGCATCGGCGCACCACGTCGTCGTCGTGCACGGCACCGACCGTGAGCCGCGCAGCGCCCGCCCGGCAGCAGGTCTGCGGGTGGCCGACCACCTGCTCGGAGCCACCCACGAGAACTTCGACGTCGAGCATGTCGGCGTGGCGTGGGACGCGTCCGTTGCCGACTGCATCGCGCTCGGCCGAGCTGTCGCCGACCGTGAGGATGAGCGCTCGGGCAACCGGGCAACGACGCTTCTGGTGGTGGCCGACGGCTCGGCTCGTCGCACGGAGAAGGCGCCGGGGCACTTCGACGAGCGGGCCGCTGCTGTTGATGACTCCATCGTCGGCGCCGTCCGGGACGCGGCCGACGGAGGGCTCGACCGGCTCCTCGACCTCGACCCGACGCTCTGCGCTGACCTGCTCGTGACCGGCCGTGCACCCCTTCAGGTCCTCGCTGCCGCAACCGGCGAAGCACTCGGCGGAGGGCACGAAGGTGAGCGGACGGCATACGAGGTCGTGTCGTGCGAGGTGAGCGACCCGTTCGGGGTGCTCTACGTCGTCGCCCACCTGCGCGCCCGCGCCTGAAACTTTCGCCGCGCGTGTCGAAAGTCGCGACGCGCGGTCGGCGCACAGGGTGACGGACCACCCGACGCACCGACCAAGGAGTCACCATGTCGTTCCAGGCCTACCTCGACGCAGCCGAGAAGAAGACCGGCCGCACCCCGCAGGAACTTGTCGACGCCGCCCACGCCCGCGGCTTCGGCCCCGAGACGAAGGCCGGTGAGATCCTCGCCTGGCTGGCCGACGACCACGGGCTCGGCCGCGGACACGGCATGGCGCTCGTCCACGTCATCAAGAACGGGCCGACCATTCCGGGCACGCACGTCGGGTCGGCCGGACCGCACCGCGACGACTCGACGGTGCTGCGCCTCGACGGGCTCGCCGCCCGCTGACCGGCCCGTCGATTCAGTCCAGGCCGAGTCCTTCCTCGCGCGCACGCACGATGGCGGCGGCACGGTCGCGCACCGCGAGCTTCGTGAGGATGTTGGACACGACGTTGCGCACGGTCTTGGGCGAGAGCGTGAGACGGCGCGCGATGGTGAGGTTGTCGTGCTCGATGACCCGGACTGGCTCGGGCAGCTCAAAGCCTGGTCGCAGGCCCTGCCCAAGCCGCGGGCGGTCGTCATCATCTCCGCCCACTGGGAGAACGCGCCCGTCGCCATCTCCGGCGCGGCTGCGGGGACGCCGCTCGTCTATGACTTCGGTGGCTTCCACCCGCACTACTACACGCTCCAGTACGCGACGCCCGACGCGAGTGACCTCGCCCGGCGCCTCGCCGGAGTCCTCGGTGGCATCACGCCGATCCACCACCACGTCGACCGCGGACTCGACCACGGCGCGTTCATCCCGATGATGGCGATGTATCCCGCCGCCGACGTCCCCGTCGTCCAGCTGAGCATGCCGAGCCTCGACCCCGTCGCACTGCACCGCCTCGGCGTCAAGCTCCGGGCGCTGCGCGACGAGGGCGTCCTCGTCATCGGCTCCGGCTTCATGACCCACTCCTTCGCGGTCATGCGCAACCCCGCGCTCGCCGGTCACACGGAGGCGTTCGACGAGTGGGCGGCGGACGCGCTCGACCGTGGTGACGTGGATGCGCTCACGGACTACGTCGCCAAGGGTCCCGGTGCGGCGGTGTCGCACCCGACGGCCGACCACTTCGTCCCGCTGCTCCTCACCCTGGGTGCCGCGTCCGACGTCGGCCGCCCGCAGGTGAAGCACATCATCGACGACACGAAGTTCCTCAACTCGATCCGCTCGATCCAGGTCGCCTAACAGACCCCGGACGGGGCTGGCAGGGCTGCATACTGCGGGGATGCCGGCGTCGCCACGTACCTTGCCCTCCGCTCGGCTCACCCGGGCTCAAACGGCGGGGTATGCCGCGGGGTCGGTCGGGACGGGCGGCTTCGGCACCCTGCCGGGTCTGGTCCTCGCGTACTACCTCACCGACACTCTCGGGGTTGCTGCCGCGCTCGCGGCCGTCGTCGTCCTCCTGCCGAAGGTCTGGGACGTCGTCATCGACCCGGCGATCGGTGCCCGGAGCGACGCCGAGGTGTCGGCGCACGGCTCGCGGCACCGGCTCATGACTCTCGGCGCGCTGACCCTGCCCGTGGGTTTCATCGCGATGTTCGCGGTGCCCTCAGGAATGGACGGGGCCGCAGCCGCGGTCTGGGTGGCCGTCGCGTTCGTCCTCGCGACGACGTCGTTCAGCCTCTTCCAGGTGCCCTACATCGCCGCACCTGCTGACCTCACCGACGACTACGCCGAACGCACCCGGATGATGGCGTGGCGCGTCGGCGTCCTCGCGCTGGCGATCCTCGCATTCGGGGCGGGGGCACCGGGCATCCGGGACGCCCTCGGGGGAGGTCGCACCGGCTATCTCGTCATGGCGATCGTCAGCGCACTGGCCCTCATCGGCGGCATGCTCGCAACGGCACGCAGCCTGCGCGGCCACGAGAGCCGCCCCAACGCGACGGCCGAATCCCCCTCTCTCCGTGCGGGACTCGCGGCTCTGCGGGAGCTACCGAGGTTCCGCGCACTCCTCATCGTCTTCGTCCTGCAGGCCCTCGCCACAGGCATCGTGCTCGCGGCCGCGCAGTACGTCGCGACCTATCTCCTGGGCTCACAGTCGTGGGTCAGCGTCCTCTTCGCCGCCGTCGTCGCGCCCTCCCTCTTCGTCATGCCGCTGTGGAAGCGGCACGCGGCCGCACGAGGCAAGCGGACGGCATACGCGACGTCTTCCTGGCTCTTCGTTGCCGCCTGCCTGCTGCAGGTTCCGGCGCTCGCCCTCGGCTGGGTGTGGCTGTCGATCCTCGCGCTCGCGCTCGGCGGTGTCGCGTATGCCGGGATGCAGCTCTTCCCGCTCGCGATGCTTCCCGACGTGGTCCAGGAGGCCGGGCGTGAGCGTGGGGGCGCGATGAGTGGGGTGTGGACGGCACTGGAGACCGCCGGGCTGGCGCTCGGGCCCGGCGTCGTCCTGCTCATGCTCGCGGCGGGAGGGTTCGTGTCGAGCGCCGGTGATCCGGTGGCGCAGCCGAGGGCGGCCGAAGTCGCGATCGCGCTGGCGTTCACCATCGTGCCCGCCGTCCTGGCGCTGGTGTCGCTCGTCGGGTTGCGTCGCTACGAGGAGCCGGAGGTTGCCGCTGATGTCCGCTGATGAGGTGCTGGGACGGCTGCGTGCCTATCGCGAGCACGACGCTCCGACGCACGGCGGGCGGGTCCTCTCGTACGTCTACGACCACGGCCTCCCCGAGCTCGATGACGTTGCGGCACAGGCGATTCGGCTCCTCCAGCCGGTCAACGGCCTCGACCCGACGACGTTCCCTTCGGTGGCGCTCATGGAGTCGGACATCGTGGCGTTCGGGCGCGCGATGCTGCACGGACCGGATGCCACGGGGTCGGTCACGTCCGGTGGCACGGAGAGCTGCCTGCTCGCGGTCAAGGCCGCGCGCGACCTGTGGGTGGCACGCGGAGGGGTCGGCCGGCCGCGGCTCGTCCTCTCGACGTCGGCGCACGCAGCGTTCCACAAGGCGGCGCACTACTTCGGGCTCGACGTGACGGTGGTGCCGGTGGACATGGAGACAGGGCGGGCGGACAGCGCCGACGTCGTCGCGGCGCTCGGCCCCGACGTCGCCCTCGTCGTCGTGTCCGCGCCGTCCTATCCGCACGGCGTCATCGACGACGTCGCCGTCATCGCTGGTGCTGCAGCCGATCGCGACATCCCGTGCCACGTCGACGCGTGCGTCGGCGGTTGGGTCCTCCCGTTCTGGGAGGAAGCGGGCGGAGAACCGTTGCCGCAGTGGGACTTTCGCGTACGCGGCGTGAGCAGCATCAGCGCCGACATCCACAAGTACGGCTACGCGCCCAAGGGCTCGTCCCTCCTCCTCTTCGCCGACAGCGAGCTCGACCTCGCCCGCTACTTCGCCATCACGGACTGGCTCGGCTACCCCGTCGTCAACCCGACGATGCTCGGCACCCGGTCGGCCACGTCGCTCGCCGCCGCGTGGGCGGTGGTCCAGACCCTCGGAACCGACGGGTATGCCGGCCTCACCCGTCGCGTCGTCGCCGCCACCTCCGGGGTGGTCACCGCGGTCGAGGGCATCGAAGGGTTGCGGGTGAAGGGGGAGCGGAGTGGTCCCCTGGTGGCCGTCGCGACGGATGACAGTGTCGACGAGTCGCGGAGGGTGGACCCGCTCCTGTGGACGGCGGCCGTCGCCGAGCGGGGCTTCGTCCTCCAGGGACAACCGGCTCTCACTCAGGCGGACGGCACGTGCATCCCGCACACGGCTCACCTCACCATCACGCCGGTGACGGAGGGGCTGCTCGACGAGCTTGTCCCCACGCTGGTCGAGGCTGCCGACGTGGCCCGGGGACACGCCCTGCCGAGCCCAGAAGCGTTGTCCCACACCGGCATACCGGATCCTGTCGCTCTTGCGGATGGTGCCCGAGCGGGCGGCGACCTCGACCTCACGACCGTTCTGTCGCTCATCGAGGCGCTGTCCCGTGAGGACTCCGCCCGACTGCTGTCGGCCTTCCTCCAGCGGTTCACCGCCCCGCGCTGAGCGATCCGCGTCGCTCACCCGGGGTCCGACGGACGGGTGCACCCCGAGAACCGGACGTGGGCACTTCCGGGGGCGGACGGCATACGCCAAGGTGGAAGGACGACTCGCGAAGGGAACGTCCATGCAGAGCGTCATGATCGACCTCATCATCTCCCTCGACGGCTACGCGGCGGCCGATGGTTGGCCGGGGCTGTGGGGGGTGGAGAGCCCTGAATATCTCGATTGGCTGGGGGCGCAGGACACCGACTACACCGTGCTGTTGGGTGCGAAGACCTATCGGCTCATGTCGGACTTCGCGGCACAGATGCCGGACGATCCGGGCTTCGTGCAGATGGCGGAGATGCCCAAGGTCGTCTTCTCGTCGACGCTGGACGAACCCTTGTCGTGGGCGAATTCCGTTCTCGTGAGGGAGGATCCGGTCGCCTGGGTGCGTGAGCAGAAGGAGTCCGGGCCGCGGCCCATGCGGACCCTGGGCAGTCTTTCGGTATGCCGGTCGCTCCTTGTCGCCGGGCTCGTCGACCGTTTCCGTGTGGTCGTCTTTCCCTTCATCACGGGCGCGAGGGGGCAGGAGCGGATCTTCGACGGCTATCCCGACATCGGGCTCGAGCTCGTGGAGAGCAAGACGTTCGACAAGGGGATGCAGCTGCTTGAGTACGTCCCGACGGTGCTCGACGGACCGCCCGCCGGTGGGCTTGGCTCGATGCCGGAGTCGCAGCCCGACGGTGGCCGATGAGGCCGGCTTTTGCTCGGTGGTCCGCGCTGATACCTCGGTCTGTGCGTTGTCGGGGGAGAGGCGTAGCGTGACGCCGGACCGACCGTCGGGGCCGGCCTTGATGCATGTCCGGCGAGGAGACCGCGATGTCGGTGAACGACCAGGTGAGCACGCGCCAAGACGGTGGTGACGCCGCATCGGCGCCGGGGCCCAGTCCGTGGCCAGCGCTGTGGGCGATGGTGCTCGGCTTCTTCATGATCCTCGTCGACACGACGATCGTCTCGGTCGCGACGCCGGCGATCATGGAGGGCCTGGACACCGACGTCAACGGTGTCGTATGGGTGACGAGCGCCTACCTGCTGGCCTATGCCGTGCCGCTGCTCATCACCGGTCGGCTCGGTGACCGGTTCGGTCCCAAGAACCTGTATCTCATCGGGCTCGCCGTCTTCACGGCCGCGTCGCTGTGGTGCGGGCTCACCGACTCCATCGGGGGCCTCATCGCGGCCCGCATCGTTCAGGGTCTCGGCGCCTCGATGCTCACGCCGCAGACGATGGCCGTCATCACACGCACCTTCCCGGCCGCCTCGCGCGGACAGGCGATGGCCCTCTGGGGTGCAACGGCCGGTGTCGCCGTCCTCGTGGGCCCCATCCTCGGTGGCGTCCTCGTGGATGGCCCCGGCTGGGAGTGGATCTTCTTCGTCAACGTGCCCGTCGGCCTCTTCGGAATCGCGCTCGCGGCGCGGCTCGTGCCGAAACTCGAGACGCACGCGCACACCTTCGACTGGCTCGGTGTCGTCCTGTCCGCGGTCGGCATGTTCCTGCTCGTGTTCGGGGTGCAAGAGGGCGAGACCTACGACTGGGGCACGATCAACGGGTTCGTCTCGGTGCCGCTCCTCATCGGCGCCGGGCTCGTCGTCATCGCGGCCTTCCTGTGGTGGCAGCGACGCAACACGAGCGAGCCGCTGTTGCCCCTCGGCCTGTTCGGCGACCGCAACTTCTCCTTGGCCAACGTCGCGATCACGTCGATCGGGTTCTCCATCACCGCGATGGGCTTCCCGCTCATGCTCTTCGCCCAGGTCGTCCTCGGGCTGTCGCCGACGCGAGCGGCGCTCCTGCTCGTCCCGATGGCCGTCGTCTCGATCCTGCTCGCTCCGGTCGTCGGCAAGCTCACCGACCGTATGCACCCGCGCCAGCTCGTCACGTTCGGCATCGCCTGCACCGCTGCGAGCCTGTTCTGGCTGAGCCGCATCATGACGCCGGACGTGCCGACCTGGCAGCTGCTGCTGCCGATGACGCTCATGGGTGTGGGCAGCGCCTCCATGTGGGCGCCGCTCGGCGCGACGGCCACTCGGAACCTGCCCATCCGCCTGGCGGGCGCCGGGGCGGGCGTCTACAACACGACCCGTCAGGTCGGGGCGGTCCTCGGCAGTGCGGCCATCGCCGCCCTCATGGAGAACCGCCTCACGGTGCACCTGCTCGGAATGTCCTCCGACGGTGGCGCGCTCCAGCGGGCCACGGGGGCGATGCCGCCCGAGGTCGCGGACGGCTTCGCGCAGGCGATGGCCCAAGCGCTGGTGCTGCCGGCTGCCGTCCTCGTCGTGGGTGTGATCGCCGCCCTGATGTTCGAGCGCCCCGGCCACCAGGTCTGAGGCCGCGCCTCGCCCCACCGGTACTCGGACCCGTGGCCCTGCGAGGTCCCGGCCTGCGACGGTGCGGACCACCGCCCGGAAACGGCGAAACCGCAGGTGCGCGGACGGCATACCTGCGGTTTCGTGGAGTTTCGAACTCTGGTGGCCAGGGACGGGGTCGAACCGTCGACCTTCCGATTTTCAGTCGGACGCTCGTACCAACTGAGCTACCTGGCCGGGTCACACAACACGTCAGGTCTCCCTGACGCGACGGCAACTATAACTCATGGGGCGGGGCACCCCGAAACCGTCGGGGAACGCACGCGACGCTCGCTCTCACGGCCGGTCCTGCGTGCTGCGAGACCTGTTCCACCGTGCCAGTGCGGCGATCGGCAGGAAGAGCCAGAACCCGGACAGTGGGGTCATGAGGATGCCCCACACGCCGGTGACGGCCATGAGGGCGGCGAACCCGGCAGGCGGGCGACCGGTGCGTCGCTCCTCCGCGAGGACCATGAGGCCGACGAGCCCCAGGAGGAGGCCGGCCGTGACGTACCAGAAGGCGGCGCCGCGCACCGTGGTCAGCGCGGGATCCGCATCGACCGCGAAGAGGATGCCGCTGTCCACGATGCTGCGGACCGAGTCGCCGTAGAAGAGCGTCGTGGCCGCAACGTGGACCACTGCGAGCGCGGTGGTCCACGCCCCCGACGACTGCCATACCTTCATCGCAAACCTCCCCCTCGCCCTCCCCTCAGGAGCGCAGGATCTTCTCCATGGGCCGGCCCTTGGCGAGCTCGTCGACGAGCTTGTCGAGGTCCTTGACGCCACAGACGGACCCGGTGATGAGCTCGGCGTTCGGGTTGAGGTGCGCCGCCGCGAAGAAGTCCGCGAAGGTCGTCTCGTCCTTGAGGTGCTTCTCCAGCGCCTTCTCGTCGAAGCCCGTGAGCCACTCGATGACCTCGTGCAGCTCGTCGGTGGTGCGCCCCTTCTTCTCGACCTTCGTCACGTAGTGCGGATAGACCGACGCGACCGGGATGCGGAAGACCCTGTGGCTCATGCCTGCGAGCGTAGTCCGCCGACATGACAGCCCGTATGCCGTCCGCCCCGGAATGCGACCGCGTCACCGTGGCGTTGTGCCGGGCATGCAAGCCATCACGTACAGCGAGTACGGCACCCCTGACACCCTCACTCTTTCCGAGCTCCCCGACCCCAAGGTGGGCCCCGGCGAGGTGCTCATCCGTGTCCGCAGCGCCTCGGTCAACCCGGTCGACTGGAAGCTCATGGCCGGCTACCTCGACGGCCTCATGCAGGTCGACTTTCCCGTCATCCCGGGCTGGGACGTCGCCGGTGTCGTTGAGGCCGTCGGTCTGGACACCCCGGAGTACGCCGTCGGTGGCGAGGTCATCTCCTACGCCCGCAAGGACTGGGTCCAGCAGGGCACGTTCGCCGAGCTCGTCTCGGCCCCCGTGCGCACGGTCGCACGCAAGCCCAAGAGCCTCGACTGGCACCAGGCCGCAGGTCTTCCGCTCACCGGCCTCACGGCATACCAGCTCCTGAACCGGCTCGGCACGAAGGCGGGCGACACCGTCCTCATCCACGCTGCCGCAGGCGGCGTTGGCATCCTCGGTGTGCAGATCGCGCGCGCACTCGGTGCGCGCGTCATCGGCACCGCGTCCGAGGGCAACCACGAGTTCCTGCGCGAGCTTGGCGTCGAGCCGGTCGTCTATGGCGACGGTCTGGCCGAGCGGGTGCGTGAGCTCGCGCCCGAGGGCGTGGATGTCGTCGCGGACTTCGTCGGTGGCGTCCTCGACGTCACCCAGTCGGTCCTCAAGGAGGGCGGCCGCCACGGTTCGATTGCCGACGGCGCGGTCGAGGGTGCGGGCGGCATCGCGGCGTGGGTGCGTCCCGACGCCGCTGACCTCCAGGCGCTCGCGGACCTCGCCGACGCCGGGAAGCTCACCGTGCCGGTGGCCGAGGTCTTCGACCTTGCTGACGCGGCGGCGGCCTATCGACTGAGCCAGACCGGCCACGTGCGCGGCAAGATCGCGATCCGCGTGAGCGACTAAGTCCCTTGGCAAGACGAGAGCCCCACACCTTGTCGGTGTGGGGCTCTCGTCGCTGTGCGACCCCGACGGGACTCGAACCCGCGACCTCCGCCGTGACAGGGCGGCGCGCTAACCAACTGCGCTACGGGGCCTTGCTGGTGCAAGACCTGTACTGCGTATCCCCAACGGGATTCGAACCCGTGCTACCGCCGTGAAAGGGCGGGGTCCTGGGCCGCTAGACGATGGGGACCCTATCTTTCGATCGAATCCTCCACACGTCGCGCAGCGCGCGGGCGCTCGGATCCGTCGTGGACTCGGAAAGCATAAGGGACGATCGCGCAGGTTCCAAAACGAGGGTTCTCGAGGCGGATCCGCGGCGGATTCATGGGGCCAAACGCGCGCTCTGCCGCGCCCTTGGCCCCATGAGGAAGGACCCTGTATGCCGTCCGCTCACCTCACGCGCGCGCCTCCCGCAGCGCTGCGCGCACGAGGTCGATGGCTGCGGAGTCGGTGAGTCCGGCGCGGGCGGCCGACTGGGCGTAGGTGACGGCGTGCCGGTGCAGGGCGGCGTCGGTGGCATGACCGCCGGGGGCGACGGTGGTGCCGGCGCGACGGCCCGTGGTCACGAGCCCTTCGGCCTCGAGCTCCTTGTAGGCCCGGGCCACGGTGTTGACGGCGATGCCGAGGTCGGCGGCCAGGGCCCGGACGGTGGGGAGACGGTCGCCCTCGGCCAGTGCGCCGCTGCTGATGAGACCGGCGAGCTGCGCCCGCACCTGCTCGTATGGCGGCTCCGCCGCGGAGTCGTCAACGCTGAGGGCGAGTTGGGTCATGACTCGTGAGGATGCTGCGGTGGGCGGACGTGAGTCAAGGACCCGGCTCGCGAGCCGGGTGCCCATTCCCGAGCCTGATCGATCCGGCTCGGGAGAGGGTCGGCGGCTCGCGAGCCGGATCCGAACGGGTCAGCTCGTGGGATCGGCCCAGGCGTGGAGCCGGTCGGCGTCCCACGTCGTGATGATGCGGTCCCACGGCACACCGAGCAGTTCGGCCCGCTCGCATCCGTAGGCCTTCATGTCGAGCTGCCCGGGCGCATGTGCATCCGAGTCGATGGAGAAGACGCACCCGATCTCCAGGGCCAGCTCGATGAGTTCGTCCGGAGGGTCCTGCCGCTCGGGGCGGCTGTTGATCTCGACCGCCGTGTTGCCCTCGAGGCAGGCCTCGAACACGGCGCGCGCGTCAAAGTCCGACTGTGGCCTCGTGCCGCGCGACCCTTCGACCAGACGTCCGGTGCAGTGCCCGAGCACGTTGACGCGCGGGTTGAGGACGGCGTTGACCATGCGCTTCGTCATCGGCGCGGAGTTCATCTTCAGCTTGCTGTGGACCGAGGCGGTCACGAGGTCGAGCTGGCCGAGCATGACGTCGGTCTGGTCGAGTGAGCCGTCGTCGAGGATGTCGACCTCGATTCCCTTGAAGAGCCGAAATGTCTGTCCCACACCGCGATTGATCGCGTCAACGATGGCGATCTGCTTCGTCAGGCGCTCGGCGGTGAGGCCATTGGCGACACGAAGCTGGGGCGAGTGATCGGTCAGCACCATCCACTCATGGCCGAGTTCGATGCCGGTGAGCACCATCTCGTCGATGGGCGACCCGCCGTCACTCCAGTCGGAGTGGAGGTGGCAGTCACCGCGCAACGCGGCATACAGGTCCTCGCCGCCGTCGGCCAGTGGGCCACCGCTGTTGTCCTGCAACGATTCCAGGTATGCCGGCAGCTCACCTCGCGCTGCCTCCTCGACGACCGATGCGGTCGTCTTCCCGATGCCGGGGACCTGTTGGATCGTGCCGGCTTCAACGTGAGCCGCGACCTCGTCGTCGCCGATCTCCTTGAGGGCCTTGACGGCCTTGCGGAACGCCTCGACCCGGTAGGTCCCGGCGCGGTTGCGTTCGAGGAGGAAGGCGATGCGGCGCAGGGCGTCGGTGGGATCGACGGGAGCCTCGAGGGGTGGGAGCAGGGCGACCATGTCCTCCATCTTGCCTGTCGGGGGCGGCGGGCAGGATGGGCGCCATGAGTCTTCCGACGACCTTCCGCTCCCTGCACGACTCCGACTTCTTCGTCCTGCCCAACGCGTTCGACGCCGGGTCGGCGAAGCGGCTTGCGGAGGCCGGCTTCGCGGCCATCGCCACGACCAGCCACGGGCACGCGGCCACCCTCGGCAAGTCCGACCTGGAGGTGACGCGCGACGAGATGGTCGAGCACGTCGCCCTGCTCGCGAGCGTCGTCGACGTCCCGATCAACGTCGACTCGGCCGACTGCTACCCGCACGATGACGGTGGCGTCGCGCGCACGGTAGAGCTGCTCGCCGTGGCCGGTGCGTCAGGTCTGTCGATCGAGGACTACGACCCGCAGGCCAGGGCAATGGTCCCGCTCGACGAAGCCGTTGCCCGCGTGGCTGCCGTGGTCGAGGAGGCTGGACAGCACGGCATCGTCGTGACGGCTCGGTGCGAGAGCGTGCTCTACGGGTTCGATGACGACCCGGTGGCTCGGCTGGCCGCCTACCGCGACGCCGGTGCCGACGTCCTCTACGCGCCCCTCGTCAACGACGAGGAGCGACTCGCAGCCATCGTCGCGCTGGGGCGCCCCGTCAATGTGTTGGCCGCCGGAGACCACCCGGCGCCGGACCGACTGCGCGAGCTCGGCGTTCGTCGCTTCAGCACCGGCGGCGCGTTGACCCAGGTCGCGTACGACGCCGCCGTGTCCTACGCGAAGTCCCTCACCTGACATACCCCCGGCGACTTCTTGCCCTCGTGGGACACATGGAACGCGCCCTTCGGGCGCGCGTCGTGTCCCACGCGGGCAAGAAGTCGTTAGCGTTTGGCCATGACGGAGCAGTCAGCACCCGGACCGGGGCGCGAGCGGCAGAGCACGATCTATCGACGCGGCACGCTGGGGCAGCGGCCCACCGTGCCGACCGACCCCGACGCACTCGAGGCAGCAGCGGTGGACGTCCTGTCGGAACGGGCCCGGGCCTACGTCGTGGGAGGCGCCGGGTCAGGAGCGACGATGCGGGCCAACCGGGAGGCCTTCGACCGGTGGCAGGTCGTGCCACGGATGCTGCACGGGAACACGGCACGCGACCTGAGCACCGAGGTCCTCGGAACGAACCTGACGGCTCCGGTGATGGTGGCCCCCGTGGGTGCCGCCGACCTCGTCGCTCCCGGGTCCGACGTCGCCATCGCCCGCGGCGCGGCGGCAGCAGGAACTCCCTACATCTTCTCGACCCAAGGGTGCTGCCCCATGGAGGAGACGGCCCGGGCGATGGGGGACGTGCCGTGGTGGTACCAGCTCTACTGGTCCGTCGACGAGCCCCTCGTCGACTCCCTCATCGGTCGTGCCGAGGCGGCGGGAGCCAAGGCCCTCGTCGTCACCCTCGACACGACGATGCTCGGGTGGCGAACCCAGGATCTCGACCTCGGATCCCTGCCCTTCACGCAGGGGATGGGCGTCGCCCAATACACCTCGGACCCGCGCTTCATGGAGATCGTGCGGGAGCGCATCTCCGCCGCAGGGGATGAGCCGTCGCCGCTGGCGGGCACGCGCGGCGTCGGGAGGGTCGTTGCCGCGGCATCGGGCGCGCGCACCCTGCTCAGCCAGGCGCGGCGTCACCCGGGAGGGACACGCGACAACCTGCGATCGGCCGAGCCCCAGGCGGCCGTCGAGACCTTCCTCGACATCTACAGCAACCCCGGGCTCTCGTGGGCCCATATCGAGACCCTCCGGGATCGCACGCGAATTCCGCTGCTGCTCAAGGGAATCCTGCATCCTGACGATGCGCAGCGAGCCTTCGACCTCGGAGTGGACGGCATCATCGTGTCCAACCACGGAGGTCGTCAGGTCGACCGGTCCGTCGCGTCACTGGACGCGCTCGTCGCCATCCGCGAGCGGATCGGGCGTGAGCCAACCGTCCTCCTCGACAGCGGGGTGCGGTCGGGTGCAGACGTGTTCGTTGCCCTCGCGCTCGGTGCCGATGCCTGCCTCATCGGCCGGCCGCACATCTACGGCCTGGCCCTCGACGGGTCCAACGGCGTGCGCGACGTCCTCGACAACGTCATCGCCGAACTCGACCTCACGATGGGGCTCGCCGGTGCGGCGACGATCGACGACATCACGCGCGAGGCCTTCCTCATCACCACGCGCTGACGTATCCGGGACGGAACGCGCAAGAAGGCGGCGCTCTGGGATGGAATGCGCAAGAAGTCAGGCAAGCTCGGTGAGCGCCTCGAGCAGCCGGTCGATGTCCGTGTCGTCCGTGTAGGGCGCAAGCCCGACGCGCACGCCCCCATCGTCCCCCAGCCCGAGGTGACGTGACGCCTCGAGTGCATAGAAGTGTCCGGCCGGTGCATTGACGCCCTTCTCGGCGAGGGCGCGCCGCACGTCCTGCGCGGGCATTCCGTCGACCGTGAAGAGGAGGGTCGGGGTGCGCTTGCAGGCGCGCGACCAGAGGGTGACGCGATCCATCGCCCCGAGGCCGGCCTCGAGGCGGGCCAGGAGCCGGTGCTCGTGATCGTCCAAGGCCTCAAAACTCGCCAGCACGCGGTCGCGCCGGGAGCCGGTCGCCGACGGGTCGAGCCCGGCCAGGACCTCGACGGCTGCGGTCGTGCCCGCGAGCAGTTCATAGGGGAGGGTGCCGAGTTCGAAGCGTTCGGGCACAGCGTCGCTCGACGGCAGGAGCTTGTCCATGCGCAGCGTCTCGAGCAGCTCGGGTGAGGCGGCGACCACACCGAGGTGCGGTCCGAGGAACTTGTAGGGCGAGCACGTCCAGAAGTCCACGCCGAGGGTGTCGAGGTCGACCGACGCGTGGGCGGTCGCGTGCACTCCATCGACCCAGTGCAGGGCGCCGACCTCGTGGACGGCGCGGGCGATCTTGCAAACGGGCGGCTTGGTGCCGATGAGATTGGAGGCGGCGCTCGTCGCCACGAGTCGGGTCCGCTCGGTGATCAACGATGTCACCGCGTCCGAATGCAGCTCACCCGTGTCCGGCTCGAAGTCGGCCCACTTCACCACGGCACCGACGGACTCGGCGGCCTGCACCCACGGTCGGATGTTCGAGTCGTGGTCGAGGCGAGTCACGATGACCTCGTCGCCCGGCGCCCACGTGCGCGCCAGGGCGCGGGACAGGTCATAGGTCAGGGCGGTGGCGCTGCGCCCGAACACGACACCGCGCGGATCGGCGCCCAGCAGGTCAGCTATGGCCGAGCGCGCCTGCGCCACAACGGATTCGGCGCGTCGCTCGCTCACGGTCACGTCGCCGCGGTTCGAGATCGCGGACACGAGGGTGTCGTGGACGGCGCGCGCGACAGGTGTCGGGGTCTGTGACCCGCCCGGGCCATCGAAGTGAGCGGCTCCCTCACCCAGCGCAGGGAAGAGGGCTCGAACGGCAACGACGTCATAGGTCACGACCTCAACGTATCCCTCGGTGGTGCGCGGCCTCAGCCGATGGGGCGATCAGGCGCAGGCAGGTGCCTGGGCCACGGCAGCAGCCGCCTTGGCATGGGCCGGGATGCTCTTCTGGGCGTCGCTCACGGCCTTGAGCCAGGTCTGGTGGTACTGCCCACCGTCGGTGTGTGCCTTGTTGGCCATCATCCGCATGTGGGCCGACCACTCGTTCTGCACCTTCGTGCCGGTGGTGCGGACCGCGTCGAGTGCCTTGAGGCGGGCGGTGCACGCCGTGACACCGGCGTCGGCGGGCACGACCTTGGCGGCGTCGCCGCAGGCGGCCCCCGTGGCCGTGAACGCCTTGGTCGTCGCGGCGACGGCCTTCTCGTCGGCGAGGCCGAACGCCTTCGAGTCGGCGTAGATCTTCTTCGTCTGCTCGAGCGTGATGCGACCGCTCGTCTTGGCCAGGTAGGCGTCCGTGTGCTGCTTCCAGTGCGTGGCCGAGCCGGCCACCGCTGTCGCGACGGCCTCGGCGGCGCGAACCTGGGCCGTGCACGAGGCGCGGGCCCGCTCGGCAGCGGCCTCGTCGGCCGAGGGCGAGGCGCTGGCCGGAGCGCTGGGGGAGGCAGTGGTCGAGTCCGACGCGGTCGACGACGCAGTCGGCGTCGTGCTCGACGCAGTGGTGTCGCCCTGCGACGTGCCATCGCCGTCGTCGCCGAGGATCGACCCGGCGGCCCACGCACCGCCGCCAGCAACAAGGATCACTCCCGCGATGACCGCGGCAGTGATGCGACCGGCATGACCTCCAGAATGGCGCCCCACGAGTGGCCATGCTTCCAGCCCGGGCACGCTCTCGTGGCGGATTGGCGGGATTGGCCGGATTGGTTCACGCGAAACACGGCCCAAATGGTTCATTCGGGGGACGGGCACCCCGCCCATGGCCTTGGATGAGGGCATGACCCTCGCCTCTGGCCCGACCGTCGAGGGCGTTTCACCACGCCCCTGGGCCTCGGCCATGCGGCACGTCCAAAGGCGGTGGCACGCCCTCGTCACGATCCTGTGGATGCTCGTGCTCGCGCTGTCGCCGGTGCTGCGGCTGGACGGGGTCGGGCACGATGTCGCGCTGGCCGCTCACCTGCTCGGCATGGTGGTCGGCTTCGGGGCCGTCCTGCTCGTCGACTGGCACGGCCTGGTGTGGCTCTCCGGGCTGCGTACCTTCCGCGACTCACTCCGCGTCGGCGAGGCAGCGCACCCGCTCGTGTGGATGGGCCTGCTCCTCATCCTCGTGTCCGGAGCCTTCCTCGGCCCCGACCTCGGTCAGCCGACGACGTGGATCAAGCAGGTGGCCGTCCTCGCACTCGTCAACAACGGCGTCGCCGTGCGTCGACTGGGCGCCCGCCTCAGCCTGCTGAAGCCGCGAATCCACAGCCTGGCGGAGCTCCCGGAGCGTCACCGCGTCGCGATGATCGTCAGCCTCACGGTGTCCCAGATCGGCTGGTGGACGGCGGCCATCGTCGGTTACCTCGAGACGCTCAGCCGCCGCTGACCCACGCGTAGCGCCGCACGACGTCCCCTTCGAGCACCGTGAGTCCGTCGTCGTCGATGCGCAGCGTGCGCAGTGGGTCGTCTCCGACGACCTGTCCGGTATGCCGTCCGCCCACCTCGAGCGTTGCCCTCCCGTTCCCGAAGGGCCACCACCACGGCTGGGAACGGCGGGCGAGGGTCGTCGTGTCGTGGCTGGCTCCATCCAGCTGGGCGCAGGTGCCGGTCGTGGTGGCGGACGTCGGCGTGTCGAGCGTGGGATAGGTGGTGCGGTGGCACCCCGTACCGCTCGACACGTCGAGGACCAGCGCTCCGTTGCGGCCCACAGAGGCCGTTGCCCTCTCTCGGAGGACGATTCGGCTCGTGGCCGGATCGATGAGCAGGAGACTTCCGTCCTCGGTGGGGAGCGCGCCGACGGTGGGGAGGTCGCCGTTCCCGCCGACGACGGGGGCCGCCGTGCCAGCGCCCGTCGGCTGTGGCGTCGTCCAGGACTGTGCGCCGTTGCCGCCGATCCCGACCAGACGACAGGCGAGGGGCGTGCCCCCGCATGCCTGGACCACTGTCGCCTCCGGGCTGGCCGCGACGAGCGTCAGTCGGTGCGCTGGCGGTCCCTGCCACGTCCAGCGTGAGCGGCCGTCCAGGCCGGCGCCGTCGAGAGTGCCGTCGCGCAGGACGAGCATCCGCCCGCCGCCGATCGCCTTCGTCCCACCCGTCACCGACCCCAGGGTGATGCGGGTGCCGGTGACGAGGTCGATGGCGACGTTGGAGTCGGTCGCGACGAGCGCCCGATCACCGACGACCTCGCCGGCGACGGCCTCGGCCTCCCACTGGCCATCGAGGCCACCGGTCCTCGGGCCCGTCGCCCAGCCGACCACGATGGCGAGCCCGAGCACGAGAGCCGCGAGGACGGCATACGCGATCGTGCGACGGGACCTCATGCGGCAGGTGAACCGGTCACCAGGACTGGTGCAGCGGGCGTCCCTCGGCGAAGCCGGCGGTGCTCTGGATGCCGACGGTCGCGCGCTCGTGGAATTCGGCGAGCGTGCGTGCGCCGGCATAGGTGCAGCTGCTCCGCAGGCCGGCGATGATCTCGTCGATGACGTCCTCGACCGAAGGTCGGGCCGGGTCGACGAACATCCGGGCCGAACTGATGCCTTCCTCGAACATCGCCTTGCGGGCGCGCTCGTAGGAGGAGTCCGCCGCGGTCCGGTTGCGCACGGCCCGCGAGGACGCCATGCCGAAGGACTCCTTGTATTGACGGCCCTTCTCGTCGGTGAAGAGGTCTCCGGGCGACTCGAGCGTGCCGGCGAACCACGAGCCGATCATGACGTTGGACGCGCCGGCCGCGAGGGCAAGCGCCACGTCGCGCGGGTGGCGGACACCACCGTCGGCCCAGACGTGCTTGCCGAGTTCCCTTGCGGCAGTGGCACATTCGAGGACGGCGGAGAACTGCGGGCGACCCACGGCCGTCATCATGCGGGTCGTGCACATGGCGCCGGGCCCGACGCCGACCTTGACGATGTCGGCACCGGCCTCGATGAGGTCGCGCGTGCCTGCGGCGCTGACGACGTTGCCGGCCACGATCGGGACCTGCGGGTCGAGGTCGCGGACGGCCTTGAGCGCCTCGAACATCTTGGCCTGGTGGCCGTGCGCCGTGTCGATGACGAGGACGTCGGCGCCGGCCTCGAGGAGTTGGGCGGCCTTGGCGGCGACGTCGCCGTTGATGCCGACAGCCGCGCCGATGCGCAGGGCACCGTTGGCGTCGACGGCGGGGGAGTAGAGGTTGGCGCGCAGTGCGCCCTGTCGAGTGAGGACACCGACGAGACTGCCGTCGGCGGCGACGACCGGGGCGAGGCGGCGGCGGTTCTCGGAGAGCGTGTCGAACGCGCCGACCACATCGACGTCATCGCGGACGGTGACGAGCTCGCGCGACATGACGTCGTGGACCTGGACGAACCGGTCGACACCGGTGAGGTCCTTCTCGGTGACGACGCCGACCGGCTTGTCGCCCTCGACGACGACGGCCGCGCCGTGGGCGCGCTTGCCGAGCAGGACCTGGGCCTCGCCGACCGTCGTGTGCGGGTCGAGCGTGATCGCCGTGTCGAAGGTGAGGTGGCGCTGCTTGGTCCAGCCGATGACCTCACTGACGACGTCGACCGGGATGTCCTGCGGGATGATCGTCAGCGCGCCACGACGGGCCGTCGTCTCGGCCATGCGGCGCCCGGCGATCGCGGTCATGTTGGCGACGACGAGCGGAATCGTCGTGCCCGTGCCGTCCTCGGTGCTGAGGTCGACGTCGAGGCGACTCGTGACCTCGGAACGGTTCGGCACCATGAAGACGTCGTCGTACGTGAGGTCGAACTGCGGCTGAAGATCGTTGAGGAAATGCACGGCACCACTCTAAGAGGCGCCGTGTAGCAGGATCGTCCCCGTGAGTCTGCTTGCCCCGTCCCCCGCCGATGAGGCCCGCCGGTCCGGTCTGCGCCGGATGCGGGCGGTCGCCCTCGGCCTGCTCGTGCTCGCCGCCATCGTGTATGCCGTGACGTTGCGTCACGAGACCGGCTGGCTCGGCTTCGTCAACGCCGGAGCCGAGGCGGCCATGGTGGGTGCGCTCGCGGACTGGTTCGCCGTGACGGCGCTGTTCCGCCACCCGCTCGGGCTTCCGGTGCCGCACACGGCGATCATCCCGAAGCGCAAGAACGAGATCGGCCGCAACCTCCAGGAGTTCGTCACCGAGAACTTCCTCACCGAGGAGATCGCGCGCGAGCGGCTCGAGGCCGCGCACGTCGGCGAGCGAGTCGGCGTCTGGCTCGGGGAACCGGCGCACCGACAGCGGGTCATGACCGAGGTGGTGCGCGTGACGCGCGCCGGCCTCGGCCGGCTGTCCGACGACGACGTTCGCGAGGTGATCACGGACTTCGTCCTGCCGCGTCTCGCAACCGAACCGATCAGTCCCATCGCCGGGTCACTCCTCGATGGTGTCGTCTCCGAGCGGACCCACCACGGCTTGGTCGACCTCGGGCTCGAGCAGTTGCACGACTGGCTCGTCGAGAACCCCGGGACGTTCTCGTCGGTCGTCGGCGAGCGGGCACCGTGGTGGTCGCCGCCGTGGGTCGACGACAAGGTCATCGGCTGGAGCTATCAGCAGGTGTTGTCGTGGCTGCGCGACATCCGGCAGTCCCCCTTACACCCGGCGCGCGTGGCGCTCGACGACCTGTTGGCGCGGCTCGCGCAGGACCTGCAGCACGATCCCGAGGTCATCGCGCGGGCCGAGTCCCTCAAGGAGCGGCTGCTGTCGCACCCTCAGGTGCCCGAGACCGCCGTGGGCCTGTGGCGGTCCTTCGCCGCAGCCCTCGAGAAGGCGATGGACGACCCGGGGTCGTACTTCCACGTTCGTGGCGAGGAACTCCTTGAGCACCTGGGGGCGCACCTCGTCGAGGACGTCGCGTGGCGCTCGCGGCTCGAGGGGCATCTCGGTGAGGCGGTGTCGTTCTTCGTCAACACGTACGGCTCCGAGCTCGCCGAGGTCATCTCGGTGACGGTCGAGCAGTGGGACGGCAAGGAGGCGGCCGAGCGGATCGAGTTGCACGTCGGCCGTGACCTGCAGTTCATCCGGATCAACGGCACCATCGTCGGTGCCCTGGCCGGAATCACCATCCACGCCCTGAGCGCCCTTCTCTGACTGACGCTCCCCGCCCGACTCCGACGGCCCTGACCCGGCAGTCCCCTGCTGGTCCGGCCTGCAGGTCGCGACGGTCCATGTCGTTCCCGACCGTCCACGCCCCCAGAGCGCCATGGACCGTCGCGAACGCCATGGCCCGAGGGCCTGACCCAGCCCTGGACCGCGCGGCATGCGAAAAAAAGGTCGAGGCCGATGTCGATCGGGGGGTCCGCCGATCGTGGAGGGGGTGCATCGGGCGGTGGCACCAGGCCCCGCCCCACACTCCAGGAGACGATCATGACCACGCACAACAGCGCTCAGACCACAGCCCCGCACACCTGTGACGACGGCTGGACCCCCGCCCACGTCACGCGTTCCTACCTCGGCTGGGGGGTCGTCGCAGGTCCGCTCTACGTCGTCACCTCCATGGTGCAGGGCCTCACCCGGGACGGCTTCGACTTCACCAGGCACCAGTGGAG
Source organism: Knoellia subterranea KCTC 19937 (assembly GCF_000768685.1). Taxonomy (GTDB): domain Bacteria; phylum Actinomycetota; class Actinomycetes; order Actinomycetales; family Dermatophilaceae; genus Knoellia; species Knoellia subterranea. The sequence continues at coordinate 30,632 of NZ_AVPK01000013.1, forward strand.
CCTGCTCGAGAACGGCGACCTCGGTTGGATCCAGGTCACCAACTTCGTTCTCACCGGGCTGGCGCTCATGGCTTTCGCCGTCGGGCTTCACCGGGCACTTGCAGGTGGGCGCGGTCGGCGAGCCGCCTGGCTCGCGGGCACCTTCGGGGCCAGCATGGTCGGCGCCGCGATCTTCCGCGCCGACCCGGCACTCGGTTTCCCCGTGGGTACGCCCGAGGGCGTCGGTGTCATCACGACGAGCGGGATCCTGCACTTCGCCTGCGCCGGAGTCGGGTTCACCGCGATCGCCGTGGCGTGCTTCGTCGTGGCCCGTCGCCTTGCCGACGAGGGCGCGCGCGTCATGGCGTGGTTCTCCCGGATCACTGGCGTCGCCTTCCTCGGCGGGTTCGCGTGCGTCGCCTCCAGCGGCGGCAACGTCATCGCGAACCTCGCCTTCACGGCCGCCGTCATCCTCGTCTTCACGTGGATCGCCGTTGTCGCCGTCAACCGCTACCGGGCTCTCGCCTGACAGCATGTGAATCAATCGCAGAGACAGGAGAATTCGATGCGCTACATCATCATCCTGAAGGGCACCCAGCCTGCCGGACCACCGCCCGAGGGCCTCATGGAGGCGATCATGGGGCTCGGCGCCGAGGCCACGGCATCCGGTTCCATGATCGAGAACGCCGGCCTCGCACCCAGCGCCACCGGTGCGCAGGTGACCGTCGCCGCCGGTGAGCTCTCGGTCATGGACGGTCCGTTCGCGGAGGCCAAGGAGTACATCAGCTACGCGATCTACGACGTCCGCTCCAAGGAGGAGGCCGTCGAATGGGCGTCCCGCTTCATGCAGCTCCACGTCGACCGCTGGCCCGGGTGGGAGGGCACGTCCGACGTGGTCAAGATCTTCGGTCCCGAGGACTTTGCGCCGCCACAGTGACCGACGGTTCGGGTATGCCGGTGGGCTGGCTCGGGCGTGCGCGCCCGGCGTCGTTGACCCTCCTCGAGTGATCGGGGAGGGTCAACTCATGTCGACGACCGACTCAGCACCCGGTGCGCAGCCACGGGTCGATGCTGCAGACACCTCCGGTGCGACCCATCGTGCCGTGGAGGCGATCTGGCGTATCGAGTCCGGGCGACTCATCGCCGGACTGGCGCGGGTGACCGGAGACGTCGGGATCGCGGAGGACATGGCCCAGGAGGCTCTCGTCGCCGCGCTTGAGCAGTGGCCCCGGACCGGAGTGCCGCCCAACCCGGCGGGCTGGCTCATGACGACTGCCAAACGTCGAGCGATCGACGCCCACCGCCGAGAATCGAACTTCGGGCGCAAGGCCGCGGTCCTCGGCGAGGAGGCTGTGAGCGGCGTCGATTCCGATGCGGTCATCGACGCGATGGACGACCACGTCCACGACGATGTCCTGCGCCTGCTGTTGACCGCCTGCCACCCCGTGCTGTCGCTCGAGTCGCGGGTTGCCCTGACGCTCCGCTGCCTTGCGGGGCTGTCGACGGACGAGATCGCCCGGGCGTTCCTCGTCCCCGAGGCGACGGCGGCTCAACGCATCGTGCGGGCGAAGAACACCTTGGCGGACAGAGGTGTTCAGTTCGAGCTCCCGGGGCCGGAGGAGCTGTCGGAGCGCATGTCCTCGGTGCTCGAGGTGGTCTATCTCGTCTTCAATGAGGGCTACTCGGCGACGAGCGGCAGTGACTGGACGCGCCCCGACCTGTGCAACGAGGCGATCCGGCTCGGGCGCCTGCTCGCCGGGCTCGTGCCTGAGGAGCCGGAGGTCCATGGGCTGCTCGCTCTCATGGAGTTCCAGGCGTCGAGGCTGCCCGCGCGTGTCGGGCCCAGCGGAGAGGCCGTGCTTCTGCCCGACCAGGACCGGCGGCTCTGGGACCGGCTGTTGGTGCGCCGGGGGCTCGAGGGACTGACTCGTGCCGAGAGCCTCGGGAAGCCGCTCGGGCCGTATTCGCTCCAGGCAGGTATCGCCGCCTGCCATGCCCGAGCACTGCGTGCCGATGACACGGACTGGGCGCGAATCGTGTCCCTCTACGATGTGCTGGTCCGGGTGTGGCCCTCGCCTGTGGTGGCTCTGAATCGGGCTGTGGCAGTGAGTTTTTTGCAAGGTCCCGAGGCTGGACTGAAGGAGTTGGAGACGGTGGCCGCATCCGGTCGGCTGGACCTCTATCCGCATCTGCACGCTGCTCGAGGCGACCTGCATGCCCGTTCCGGCAGGCTGGAAGAGGCAGCCGAGGCCTTCGCCCGCGCGGCCGAACTCAGCCGCAACGAGGCCGACCGCGCCACCTTCACCCGTCGAGCAACCGAACTCAGGGGCACTCCGGGCTGAGCGTCGGATCAGTGGCGGGGCGGGCGGGGGAGGAACATCGACGTGCGCTGCATGTATTCGGGATAGCCGGGTCGCTTGGCCATCTCGGACTCGAGGAGCCTGGCACCGGTGGCGAAGGCGAGGAAGTACGTCATGACGATCGGCGAGAAGACAGTGAGCACCGCCGGCCACACCTCGGCGCAGATGATCCACAGCCCCCACCAGACGGCCGAGTCGCCGAAGTAGTTCGGGTGCCGCGTCCACGCCCACAACCCGCGGTCCATGATCTTGCCCTTGTTGGCGGGATCGGCCTTGAACCGCGCCAATTGCGCGTCACCGATCGCCTCGAAGCCGACACCGACGACGAAGACGACGACGCCGAGCGCCGCCACCCAGCCCAGCGGCTTCGACCCTGCGGCGGCCGCGACCTGGAGTGGCATCGAGACGATGTATGCCGCGAGGGCCTGGACGGCGAAAACCTTGCGGACGGCATACATGAATCGACGCTCAGGGGGCGCCGCTGACAGGAGTTTCTCGTAGCGCGGATCCTCACCACCCCCGCGCGCACGGCGTTCGATGTGCCATGCGAGCCGTCCTCCCCAGATCGTGACGAGCACGGCGAGCAGCACCGACCGCGAGCTCGGCCCGAGCGCCACACATACCCACGCGATCGCGACGAACACCAAGCCCCACGCCACGTCGACGACGCTCACCCGCCCGACCCGGCGCGCGACGAGTGCCGTGACACCCATCACGAGCAGCGCCACCAGGAGCGAGCACAGCGTGACGACGACGAAGCGGCCCATCACCGCACCGTCTCATGTGCGATGGCCGGACCACCGGGTCGCCGCGCCAGGATCTGGTCCACGCCCATCCGTCCGTCGCGGAAGGCCTGCCGCCCACCGACGAGATAGAGCCGCCACACCCGCGCCATCTCCTCGCCGACGAGGTCGACGACGGCAGCCCAGTTCTTCTCGAACGTCTCGAGCCAGGCATCGACCGTCCACACGTAGTGCTCGCGCATCGCGTGGACGTCCCGCACCTCGAGCCCGCCCGACTCGATGAGTTCGACCGTCCCACCGACGGGCCGCATGTGCATGTCAGGGGCGATGAACGACTCGATGAACGGCCCGCCTCCGGGGTGGCGCCCGCGCCGCGACATCTGCTGCACGAGGACCGCGCCGCCCGGCTTCACCGCTTCGCGGAGAACAGCGACGTATGCCGGGTAGTTGCCTTCGCCGACGTGCTCGCCCATCTCGATCGACGCCACTGCGTCGTAGGGGCCGTCGTCGACCTCTCGGTAATCCTGCAACCGGATCTCGACCCGTCCCTCGAGCCCACGCTCGCGAATCCGCGCGTCGATGAAGGCCTTCTGCTCGGCCGCAATGGTCACTCCGGTGACGTGGGCACCGAAGTGCTCCGCGGCATACAGAGACAACGAACCCCAGCCACAGCCGACGTCGAGGAAGCGCGCTCCCTCGCTCAGGCCGATCTTGCGGCAGACGAGGTCGAGCTTCGCGGCCTGGGCCGACTCGAGCGACTGCCCGGTGCTCGCCGGGTCGCCCGACCACCATGCCGAGGAGTAGGCGAGGCGCGGGTCGAGGAGCAGCTCGTAGAAGGCGTTGGACAGGTCGTAGTGATGGCTGATCGCCGAGCGGTCCCGACCGAGCGAGTGGAGGCGACCGCGCAGGCGGGCCTGGCTGCGCGGCGGGGCAGGGGGAGTGCCGAGGGCGCCGATCTCCCGGGCGAGCGCCACGAGCCGCGGGGCCGTGCGGGCCAGTGCCGCGGGGCGCAGGCCGCTCACGCCGCGCGCCGTCAGGGTCTCGCGGGCGAGGTCGAGTGCCTCACCGACGTCACCCTCGATGTCGAGCTCGCCCGTGACGTAGGCCTGGGAGGCGCCGAGCTCGCCGGGACTCCACAGCAGTCGACGCAAGGCATCGGGGGACCGCAGGACGACGACCGGACCCTCCACCGGTCCCGTCCGAGAGCCGTCCCAGACGCGTAGCCCGACCGGGAGCGGGCCACGCAGGACCGGCCCCAGGGCAGCAGAGATTCGTGGGGCAAGGGGCGCGCGCTCGGTGCTCACGGAGGTCCTTCGGTGCCGCCGCGCCCGCGGATGGGTCAGCGCACCTGTCGGCACGCATCCGCACCCATCCGGACGCCTCCCCGCGCCGAACACCCGGCATGACTGCCACGCGCGACGTCCGCGACCACCGACCGCGCACCGCCGTCGTGGGGTCCGGCGTGTCCGGACTCACGGCCGCCCACGTGCTCTCCCGCCAGCACGCTGTCACCCTCTTCGAGGCCGAGGCACGACTCGGCGGGCACGCCCACACGCACACGGTCGTGCACCCCGAGGGGGGCGAAGTCCGCGTCGACTCGGGATTCATCGTCCACAACGACCGGACCTACCCACATCTGGGCCGCCTCTTCGCCGAGCTCGGGATCGCTGTGCGCGACACCGAGATGTCGATGTCGATCTCGGATGAGGCCACGGGAATCGAGTACGCCGGCGGTCGGGGTCTGAGCGGCTTCCTGGCCCGGCCGAGCCAGCTGGCTTCGCGGGACTACCTCACGATGCTGCGCTCGGTCCGCCGCTTCCACCGTGAGGCAGCAGCCTTCCTTGCGGAGACCGGCGCCGACGACGCGACGACGTATGGGGAGTTCATCGCGTCGCGCGCCTTCCCGACGAGTTTCATCGAGTTGTATGCCGTCCCGCTCGTGTCGTGCGTCTGGTCCAGTGGGCGTGGGGACGCCCTGGAGTACCCGGCGCGCTACCTCTTCGAGTTCCTCGACCACCACGGGATGCTCGGCATCACCGGCTCCCCGCAGTGGCGGACCGTCGTCGGAGGATCGGCGACCTACGTCGAGGCGCTCGCGGCCCGGCTGCCCGACGTGCGGCGGGGCGTGGCCGTCAGGGGCATCGAGCGCGACGCGGGCGGGGTGCACGTCACGTCCGCCAGGGGCACCGAGCGCTTCGACCACGTCGTCGTCGCGACGCACGCGGACGATGCTCTCCACCTCCTCATCGACGCGACGCCCGCCGAGAAGGAGGTCCTCGGGGCGTTCCGCTACTCCCGCAACGAGACCGTGCTCCACCGCGATGCATCGCTGTTGCCCGGGTCGACCCGGGCCCGGGCCTCCTGGAACTACCGCACCCAGGCTGGGGGAGGCCGGCCCGTCGTCACCTATGACATGACACGACTCATGGGGCTGTCGGCCAGCGACCCGCTCTTCGTGACGCTCAACGCGACCCAGCTCATCGACCCGGACTCGGTCATCGCGGTCATGGACTACGCCCACCCGATCCACGACCTCGACGCGGTGCGTGCGCAGCGACGACGCGACGAGATCACCACGGGGACAACGGTTTTCGCCGGCGCCCACTGGGGCTGGGGCTTCCACGAGGACGGCTGCCGTTCCGGCGTCGAGGCGGCGCACGCCCTGGGAGTGTCGTGGACCTGACGGCCGACCGGGTGAGCACCGAGGGCCTGAGGATCGAACTCCCGTCGCTCCCGGCGCTCGTCGTCGGCCGGGTCCACCACACCCGACCCGGTCCGGTCAGGCACTCGTTCACGCACCGCCACTACCAGTGGTTGATCGACCTCGACGAGCCGCTGCACCTGCCGCGATGGCTCAAACCAGTCGCGTCGTTCCGTCCGGAGGACCACCTCGCGGGCGAGGAGAGTCTCCCCGCACTCAAGGCGAACGTCCTGCGCTGTCTCGAGCGCGCCGGCATACCGGCAGATGGGGTGACGCGCGTCGTCGCCCTGACGCACGCCCGCGTCCTCGGTCACGTCTTCGACCCCATGACCGCCTACTGGTGCCTCGACGAAGCTGGATTGCTGCGTGGTGTCGTCATCGAGGTCCACAACACCTACGGCGGACGGCATGCGTATGCCGTGCAGCCGGATCGCGATGGCCTCGCCTCCGTGGACAAGGACTTCTACGTCTCGCCGTTCAACGACACGTCGGGGGAGTACGCGGTGCAGGTCCGACTCACCGAAGAGCGCGTCCGGGTGGGCATCCGCCTGCGCCGTGACGGTGAGCTGCTCATGACGGCCGTCGTCGACGGTGCGGTGGTGCCGGCCACGTCGCGCTCGGTGATCGCAACCGTGCTCCGACATCCGTTCATGCCCCAGCGGGTGAGCGCCCTGATCCGCTTCCACGGCATCCGCCTGTGGGCGCGACGCCTGCCCGTCCAGCCACGACCAGCCCCCTCGAAGGAGAGTGTCCGATGACCTCCGACGTCCTCCAAGGACTCGAACTGCCCACTGTGAGAACAGGATTCACGCGGGGGGTGGTGGCGAGGTCGCTCGTGCGACGCATCGTTGCGGCCATGCCCGTGCAGCTGCGACAACCTGACGGGACAACCTTTGGTGCCGGCTCCGATGGCGACCCCGTCCTCGAGGTCGTCCGCCCCGGTGCTCTGTGGCGACGTCTCGAGCAGCACCCCAAGATCGGCCTCGGCGAGGCCTACATGGCGGGGGACTGGCGGGCGGCGCACGGGACGGACCTCGCCGAGGCCCTTTTGCCGTTCGCGTCCCGCCTCGGCCGACTGCTGCCGCGCCCGATCCTCAGGATGCGCGGGCTCGTGGACCGGGCCCTGCCCACCGGCACCCGCAACACGCTCACCGGCAGCCGGTCGAACATCGAGGCGCACTACGACCTGTCCAATGACCTCTTCGCGGCGTTCCTCGACCCGACCATGTCCTATTCATCGGCGCTGTTCGACCCGTCACGGCCGCGGGCCGGCCAGTCACTCCTCGAGGCCCAGCACCGCAAGATCGACGCCATCCTCGACCGGGCCGGGGTCGGTGCCGGCACGCGGCTGCTCGAGATCGGTTCGGGCTGGGGCGAACTCGCTCTCCGAGCAGCCGCGCGCGGGGCCGACGTCCTCACCATCACCCTGTCGAGCGAGCAGCAGGCGCTCGCTCGCGACCGGATCGCGGCTGCCGGGCTCTCGGACCGCGTCGAGGTGCGCCTCCAGGACTACCGGGAGGTCTCGCGGGAGCTCGACGGGCCCTTCGAAGCCGTCGTGTCGGTGGAGATGATCGAGGCCGTGGGGGAGGAGTTCTGGCCGACCTACTTCTCGGCCATCGACCGGCTCCTCGCTCCCGGTGGTGTCGCTGTCATCCAGGCGATCCTCATGGAACACGACCGGCTCCTGGCGACCCGCACCTCCTACGGCTGGATCCAGAAATACATCTTCCCCGGAGGCCTCATCCCGTCACTGGACGCGATCCGGGAGGTGAGCGGACGGCATACGGGATTGCAGGTCACCCAGGTGCACGCCTTCGGCGCGGACTACGCCGAGACGTTGCGGCGCTGGCGGATGCGATTCCTGGAGGAGTGGCCGCGGCTCGAGGGCGGCGCGTTCGACGAGACATTCCGGCGGATGTGGGAGTTCTACCTGGCCTACTGCGAGGCGGGATTCGCGTCCGGCTATCTCGACGTCGCCCAGGTGGTGCTCAACCGGCCCAGTCGGGATCGGCTGCGGTGAGGCGCGCCGGGTCGACCGTCCCCGGCTCGGGCAGCCGGCGCCCGCTCTCGTCGACGAGGGCGGCCCGCACCGACTCGGCGTAGCGAAGGTGGCCGCCCGGTGGTGGCTCGATGAGGTCATCGATGTCGCTCTCGCGTCGCACAACCTCGTGAATGAGACTGCCCACCAACGGTTTGGCGATGCCCGATGGCACCGGCGTGACAAGGCCGACCCAGTGCGACGCCAGGCCCGGTGTGAGGACCGGGACGGAGCGGATGGGTCGCGACCTCAGCCCGGCGACCCGCGCGAATCCGTGGATCATCTCGCGATACGTGAGGACGTCGGGGCCGCCGATGTCGAAGGTGCGGTTCGGCGTGCCCGGCATCGTCGCGGCACCCACGAGGTAGTGCAGGACATCACGGATGGCGATCGGCTGGATGCGGTTGTCGACCCACTTCGGCGTGAGCATGATGGGCAGTCGGTTCGTGAGGTGGCGGAGCATCTCGAACGATGCGGACCCGGCACCGATGATCACGGCTGCCTGGAGGACCACCGTCGGCACACCGGACGCCATGAGGAGGTCGCCGACCTCGACCCGCGAGGCGAGGTGCGACGAAAGGTGGCCGCCGTCCGGGTGCAGCCCGGAGAGATAGACGATCCGCTGCACCTGCGCCGCCTGCGCCGCGAGCCCGAACAGGCGCGCCAGCTCGCGGTCGCGTTCCTCGAAGTCGGGGGAGCCGTCCATCGAGTGCAGCAGGTAGTAGGCGACGTCGATGCCCTCGAGTGCCCGGTCGAGGTCCTGGCGCACCCCGGCGTCGCCCTCGACGATCTCCACGGCGTCGTGCCAGTGCCGCGCGTCGAGGCGCCCGGCCGACCGCGTGAGCACGCGGACGTCATGGCCGACCGCGAGCAGGGCAGGCACGAGCCGCGACCCGATGTAGCCGGTCGCCCCCGTCACGAGCACGCGAACGCGCTGGTCAGAAGTCATCTGTGGCATCGTCTCATCGTCATGGAGCGCGCACTGGCAGAACTGCGGCGGTTCTTCCGCGCGGCCCTCGTCGTGCCCGTTCCCCGGGACCACACCGAGACCGATGCGGCGTTCCGCCGTCGCCGGATCGTGGCCGTCGCGACGCTGGCCGTCGGGGTCGTCGTCAACGCGTGGGCCCTACGGATTCCGCCCGGGGACCGGCTGTTCTACGTCGGCACGGTGGTGCTGGCCCTCGTGTGGACCGTGGGAGCGTTCCTGTCCGGGCCGTTGCACCTCGGGCGGGCCCACACCCGGGGCGGAGCGGCGCCGAGCCGGGCCGTCGTGCAGTCGCTTGTCCTCGGTCTCATGCTGCTGGCGGTCTTCCTCGTCGGCGCGCTCGTGGTCGCACGAATTCCGTTGCTGCGAGGGCCTGTTGACGGTTTGCTCGATCACGCCCGTTTCGGCTCACTCGCCGTCGTCGCCGTCATCACCGCCCTCAACGGATTGGCGGAAGAGCTCTTCTATCGCGGTGCGCTCTTTGCGGCCGTCGGCCGGCGGCACGCTGTTCTCGTCACGACGATCGTGTATGCCGTCGTGTCAGCTGCCGCTGGCGTCCCCCTTCTCGTCCTCGCGGCTGCGATCCTCGGCGCGGTCGTCGGCCTGCAGCGTCGGGTCACCGGCGGGATCCTCGGGCCGACGATCACCCACCTCGTGTGGTCTCTCGGGATGTTGTTCCTGCTTCCGCAGGTCCTCGCCGCTGCTGGGTGAAGCTCGCCCCGGTCGGCGGGGACGATCGCGCGGGCCCGGACGTTGGGAGGGTCATGAGCACCCTCACCTGCCCCAAGTGCGGATCCGAGATGCGCAACTACGAGCGCAACCAGGTCCACGTCGACCAGTGCACCGGCTGCGGTGGCCTCTTCCTCGACAGGGGTGAGCTCGAGGCCCTCGTCAACGCCGAGACCGCCTGGTACCAGCCACCGGCCCAGGGTCAGCAGGGCCAGCAGAGCCAGCCCCAGCAGCAGGCGCCGCCGGCAGCGGCACCGCAGCAACCGGCATACCGGCAGGGTCAGTACGAACAGCCCTACGGGCAGCCGGCAGCGCAGGGTTATGGGCAGGCGCCCCGCTACTCCTCGTCCCCCGGCAAGTACGGCTACGGCCAGCCCGGCTACCGCCGCAAGAAGTCGTTCCTCTCCGAGCTCTTCGACTGACGCGAGCCCCTTCCTCGCAAGCCCTCGTTGACATCTGGTCAGCGGGGGTTTGTCGTGCCATATTTCGTCCATGACGGTTGGGGTAGGGGGCGACGTCGCGCAGGCCGCGACACCGGAGCAGCACCGCGAGGCGCAGGGGTGGCATGAGCGGTTCATCACCGCGTTCGGGGGTGCCGTCGTGGCGGTGTGCCTCGTGCTGCTCGGCTTCGCGTGGAACGACGGGCTGCGAGGGTCCAGCTTCGCGGAGCTGCGGTCCGACATCGCGTCCGGAACGGTGCAGGAGTGGTACGTCGCTGGCTCCCTGCACCAGGGTCGCCTCGACCTCCTGGAGGCGGAGCGCTCGCTGCTCCACGACGAGACCGTAGACGTGAACGGCGAGGTGGTCGGTACCTCGACGACGTCCTATGGCGTTGTTGGTGAGCCGACCGGCGGGATTCTCGTGTGGCGCTCGTTCGGTTCGCCCGGCTGGCAGGTCGCCGTGGCCGACAACGACCCGGGTTCCTTCGGCGAGATGAGTGTGGACTCCAACGAGGCATCGGCGGCCCTCGTGCGTCAGTTGCGCGACGCCGGCGTCGCGATGCGCCCCTTCTCGTTCGGCGACGGGACGACTATGGGGAACCTCGCTGCGTTGGGTGGGTTGATCGTCCTCGGCGGGCTCGTCATGGGCGCCGCGCCTCGCGTCGGGACGCGGTGGTTCTGGTTCTGGATGTTGGTCAACGGCCCGCTCCTGCTCGGCTTCATCGCGTATGCCGTGGTGGAGCTCATCGGGTTCCGTCGCCGTCCGGAGCGGCCCCTCGACAGACGGTTCAACGGGTGGGTCGGCTTCTTCGGCGCCTTCGCGCTGGGCCTCGGGGTGGCGATGGTGGGGGAACTGCTGCGCAACCGGGGCGTGCCTCTCCCGCTCTGAGATGACCTCAGTCGGCGTCGCCGGTCTGGCCTGCGTCCAGCACGCTCGAGGTCTCTGCCACCTGGGGGAGCGTCGGGCGACTTTGAGGCCGAGTTGGAAGCGGGCGGACGAACCCACGCCGGGAACCCACATCCTGATGCTCGTCCAAGACCTCCACGTCCGCATCATCGACGCCGCCACCGGCGAACTCCTACGCGAACTCGTCCTCGACCCCCACCGCACCTACCACGGCACAGGCCGCCCACCAGGACCCCACAAAAAGAAGGACCGGACCCACAATTCGTAGGTCCGGTCCATTCCGATGTCTTGCGACATCACAAGGTGGGCCCCGTGGGACTCGAACCCACAACCTACGGATTAAAAGTTCTCAGGGCTGAGTGTCAGACGGACTCATGCGATCGCTAGTCGTGCTCAAACAGGTGAAGCCTAAGCATATGCGCCTTGGGGCAGAAGCCAGCAACTGCACCACAATTGCACCGGCCTATCTTCCCGGCTCCGACGACTGCGCAGATGCTCATCGCCACCCTGGGCCGTTCGCTGACCCTGCATCGTGAGCTGCTCATGCGGGTCGGTGGGGTGTTCATCATCCTCATGGGCCTGGTCTTCCTCGGAAGTGGTGCGGGAGCTGGCTCACAACGTCAGTTCGCCCCGTCATGGGCCCCCAAACCGGACTCCTGGGGGCACCCCTGGTCGGGGCCATCCTTCGGACTCGGCTGGGCTCCGTGCACCGGCCCCACCCTCGCCGCCGTCATGACCCTCTCGGCCTCGACCACGAACCCCAGCACGGGTCGCGCGGTCACCCTCGCCACGGCATACGCCCTCGGGTTGGGTTGCCATTCATCCTCGCGGCCGCCTGGATCGAACGCTTCGGGCGAGTCTCCAGCTGGGTCCGTGACCACCACCGCCTCATTCAGACCCTCGGTGGAGGGATGCTCATCACCGTCGGGCTGCTGCTCCTCACCGGGGTCCGGGAAGGCCTCACCCGTTGGCTGCAAGCTGAGCTTGTGTCCGGCTTCCAAGTGCCGATCTGACGTGCCTGATCGCCATGGGCGGTCTTCGTTTGTGTCACTTCTCGGATACGCCGGCTGCCTCGCGAGTGTGTGGAGCTACCCGATCACAGCCGGGCTCAGCTCCACCACGCGGTGGATCGGCGCGGGATCTCTGGCCCACTCGGTGGCGCAGTCATCCTGTACGGCTATGCCCCCGGTTGGCCTGCGCCGACGCTTTAGCCGGAGTGTGGCTGGCAGCCAGCGTGCTCAGTTGCCCGGTCTTCCCTAACCGGAAACTGAGCAGTTCTGCCGATGGCCGCCAGCCACACGATTCCGCCGGCTTCAGCGCAGGGGCGCGAACGTGGACCCGCTGTCCACCGAGCGGACGATCGCAGTGGGTGTCACGACCAGGATCTCCATGCGCCCGTCGACGATGCTGGCCCCGAGGGCTTGGGGTGGCCCTAGAGGCTTGCCTGAAGCAGGCTTCCAGGTCCGACCGGCGTCGCTGCTCACGAACACCGCACCCGATGGGTCGATGCCGACGACCTGACGGGCATCGGCCCAGTCCAGGAGAACCAGTGCCGGCGCCTCGGCCACGGGCGTCCAGGTGTCGCCGTAGGTGTTTGAGGCCTGGACGCCTGCACTGGTCGCGGCCAGCACGTTTGCACCGTCGGGCGATGCGCCCAATGAGGTCACTTCGGCGGACATGGGCTGGTTCCGCCAGGTGCGGCCGTCCTCGCTGACCCGCAGGGTGCCGTCATATCCGAGTAGGCCTCGGCTGGACGATGTCAGTGCGTGGAAGTCGGACTGCCCGCCGCGGGATCGAACTGTCCAGGTCTTCCCGTTGTCGCCCGATTCGATGACGCCCACGGGTTGTGGGAGGTCGGTGCCGACACCGGGATGCCCTGATGAGAGCAGGTCGCCCGACTCGGTCATCGTGAAGCCCATGAGGTCGACGGTCGGACCGTCGACCCGTGAAGGACCGGAGGCCGTGATCACGAACAGTCCGTCGTGGGTGGCGACGTAGACATCACCGCTGGTGGGGCGTCGGGCGATCCCGTGCGCGTGCCCGGCGATCAGCGGATTGGGGCTCTGCCCGACAGCGACAGCGGGCTCTCGCTGGGCTGGGTCATCGGGACCAAACAGTCCGACACTGGCAACGATCAGTGCCGCGAACACGACCGCCGCGAGGAGCGGCAGCAAGATGCGTGATCTCATGGCTCAGTCGCCAGTGAGCAGCGACGTCATGGTGGCGATCTCGTGGCTCTGTCCCTCGATGATCGCTTGGGCCAACTTCTTGGCGTCAGCGTCGGAGCCAGCCGTCAGTTCTGTGCGCGCCATCGCGATCGCACCCTGGTGGTGCTCGATCATCATCTGCAGCCACATCTTGTCGAACGCGGCGCCCGCGGCGGTCTCGAGCTGACCCATCTCCTCCATGCTCATCATGCCGTCGCCGTGCTGCATGCCCGTCGCCGCCGGGACGGGTTCACCCCACGCCTGCAGCCAGCCCGACATCTGCTTGATCTCGGGATCCTGTGCGGCCTGGATCTGCGATGCGAGGTCTTTGACCTCTTGGCTGCTGGAGCGGGTGGGCACCATCGCGGCCATCGTCACCGCCTGAGCGTGGTGCGGGATCATGTCGGTCGCGAACGTCACGTCGGCGTCGTTGTGCGCTCCCGGGGCGGACGTTCCCGAGGCGGGCGTCGTGGCCGCGCCGGGACTGGTGTTGGTCATATTGCTCACGTCATGCCCGCCGTTATCGGTGCAGGCGGACAGGGTCGCGGCCGCGAGGGCGGACACGACAAAGACACGGGTGATGCGCTTCATGGGTCAATCTCCGTTTCGAGGGGTCTGGCTGGGCGTGCAGGAAGGAGTCGGACGCGGGCACTGCCCGCGTACAGCTCACGTCCGCAGCACACAAACCTCGATCGGTGACAGCGCCATCCGGCGCAACGGTGAGCGCACAGCCACACCCGCATGCGACCACGAGAGGAGCATCAGGGCAACGCGCCCGCGCAACAGGTGCCGCAGAGCCACCAGCAACGCCAACGCGAGCAAACTCGACACCACCGCCAAGCACATGGCAGCCAAGGCATCCCCACCCGGCGCCAAGCACCCAAAGCACGTCGCGGTGATGACCTCAGAGTTCAACGCCTTTGTGACAGTGGCGCCGTCGGGATCCGCAACGCTGTGGTGGGAGCCCGAACCCGTCGTAGGCGAGGCCGTGGGCGCCCCGATCGTGCCCGCCGCCAGCATCTGGTGAGACTCGCTACCAGCCGACCCCGCCGCGCCGTGGTGTCCAGCGCCCATGGAATGCATCCCCACCACGGCCAACACCAGCACGAAGACGGCCACGAGCCGCCATCCGCGCCGTGCCGCCGCAACTGAGGTCAACATGCGGCCCATTCTCTCACCCGCCAACGCGTCGATCCCAGAGCGTCCTCTCCCCTGAACCGAACCACTGGACTCAGATACCCCCCTGGGGTATCGTCTCCAGTGTTGCCCGCCCCGCGCAAGGCGCTGGACCACCATCGAGAGGCCCCACCCATGAACACCACCACAGTCACCGTCCAAGGCATGACCTGCGGCGGCTGCGCCACCAAGGTGAGCGCCGCTGTCGAAGCCCTCGCGGGCATCTCGAGCGCCGAGGTCGACTTGGGCGCTGGGACCCTGACCGCCACCGGACAGGACGTCGACGAGGCCGCTGTGCGCGCCGCCATCGCCTCCGCCGGCTACCAGACCGCCTGAGCCCACCCAGGCGGACAAAGGAGATGAGCGTTGTGAACGACGACACCGAACACGCCAATGCTGTGACCACGGTGAAGGATCCTGTCTGCGGGATGGACGTCGATCCCGCTGTCCGTGCGCACCGGTCTGAGCATGACGGCCGCACGTTCCACTTCTGTTCTGCGCGCTGCAAGGCCACGTTCGATGACGATCCTGCGGCGTACTCTTCGGCGAGCACCGACGGTCCCGACCGCGGCGCGCATGACCATCACAGCCAAGGGTCTGGCGGGGACGGCGCAGCAACGACACCGGTGTCTGGAGAAGTCGCGGAGTGGACCTGCCCGATGCACCCGGAAATCCGGCGACCCGGTCCGGGTTCGTGCCCGATCTGCGGGATGGCCCTCGAACCCGTGATGGTGACCGCGGCCAGCGGGCCCAGCCCTGAGCTGGCTGACATGACCCGTCGCTTCTGGACCGGTGTCGCCCTCTCAGTCCCCGTGGTCATCCTGGGCATGGGTGGCGACCTGATCCCGGCGATCCACGACGCGATCTCACCGCGAGTGTCCGCGTGGTTGCAACTGGTCTTCGCCACCCCCGTGGTGTTGTGGGCGGGGTGGCCGTTCTTCCAGCGGGGCTGGACCTCGGTGCGCACCCTCAAACTGAACATGTTCACCCTCATTGCCATGGGCACCGGCGTCGCCTGGCTGTTCAGCGTCGTGGCCACCCTCACACCGGGGATCTTCCCTGAGGCCTTCCGGATGGATGGTGCGGTCGATGTCTACTTCGAAGCCGCCTCGGTCATCACCACGCTTGTCCTGCTCGGGCAGGTCCTCGAGCTGCGGGCCCGCGAGCAGACGTCCGGCGCCATTCGGGCCCTACTCGACCTCACACCTGACACCGCGCGTCGGATCAATCCGGACGGCACAGAACATGAGGTGACCCTGGACCAGGTGAACGTGGGTGACCGGTTCCGGGTCCGGCCGGGCGAGAAGATCCCCGTCGACGGGCTTGTCGAGGAGGGGCGTTCCACCCTTGACGAGTCCTTGGTGACCGGTGAGTCGATGCCGGTGACCAAGGCCGTTGACGACACGGTCATCGGCGGGACTATCAACCAAAGCGGGTCGTTGATCGTGCGGGCCGAGAAGGTCGGTCGCGACACCATGCTGGCTCGGATCGTGCAGATGGTCGCCGACGCGCAGCGCTCCCGCGCACCGATCCAGCGGGTCGCGGACCAGGTGGCGGCATGGTTCGTGCCCGCCGTCATCGTCATCGCGATCGTCGCGTTCGCGGTGTGGGCCGCGGTCGGTCCCGACCCGCGGCTGGCCCACGCGCTCGTCGTGGCCGTGTCCGTCCTCATCATCGCGTGCCCCTGTGCCCTGGGCCTGGCGACACCGATGTCGATCATGGTCGGTGTCGGGCGAGGGGCCGGGCTCGGTGTCCTGATCAAGAATGCCGAAGCGCTCGAGCGAATGGAGAAGGTCGACACCCTCGTCGTGGACAAGACCGGGACCCTCACCGAGGGCAACCCATCCGTGACGCAGGTCGTCACCACTGCGGAGTTTGAGCAGGACGACCTGCTGCGCCTCGTGGCCGGGGTCGAACGAGCCTCCGAACACCCCCTGGCAACAGCCATCGTCAACGCCGCCACCCAGGCTGGCCTGACCATCCCGGACGTGGCCGACTTCGATGCACCTGTGGGCAAGGGTGTGATCGGAACGGTGGAACAGCGCCAGGTCCGGGTCGGCAGCGCATCCTTCCTGACCGATGAAGGAATCGACCCGAGCGCACTGTCGACACAGGCCGACCAGCTGCGCGCCGACGGAGCAACGGTGATCTTCGCAGGCGTGGACGCCCGGGTCGCGGGGATCATCGCGATCGCCGACCCGGTCAAGGAGACGACGCCGGCGGCCGTGGAAGCGCTGCGCGCGGAAGGTGTCGAGGTCGTCATGCTCACGGGTGACAACCGGGTCACCGCGCAAGCCGTCGCACGCCGGCTCGGCATCGACCAGGTCGAGGCTGAGGTCATGCCCGACCACAAGGCCGACGTCGTCATGCGGCTGCGCAGCCAAGGACGCGTCGTGGCCATGGCAGGCGACGGCGTCAACGACGCGCCCGCCCTCGCGGCCGCCGACGTGGGCCTGGCAATGGGATCAGGAACCGACGTGGCCATTGAGAGCGCCGGCATCACCCTTCTCAAGGGCGAAATGACCGGCATCGTGCGAGCACGCAAACTGTCTGAAGCGACCATGTCGAACATCCGTCAGAACCTCGTGTTCGCATTCATGTACAACGTCGCCGGCATCCCCATCGCAGCCGGAGTCCTCTACCCCACCTTCGGGCTCCTGCTCTCCCCGATGATCGCCGCAGCAGCGATGGCCCTCTCCTCGGTCAGCGTCATCGCAAACGCCCTACGTCTGCGCGCACAACGCCTGTAAACGCCAAGCAAGCAGCGCCACCCAGGTGTCACTCGACGTCACCCAGGTGGCGCTAGGGGTACGTGACCGACACTCTCGGCCCGGCGGGTCAACGCTGCTCGAGCCAGCGATTTTGCGGACGAACGGTGAATGGTCCGAATCTCAGTAGTGATCGTTCGCGCACGCACACCTGGCGGGCGTGCGCCGGTAGCGCGGTGGGTTTCCCGGGATGCTGCGGTACGTGCTCTCTGGCGAAATCCGGCGGACGGTGTAGTGCGTAGGGCGTCTTGGTGAAAGGCTGTGCGGCAAGTGAGGAGCCGCCATGCGCGTCAGCACCACCGGAAAAGTGGCCGAACCCGTTCGGGCGTGTGGCTGTTGCGGCCGTGAGCGCCGTCGGCTTGCCGAACTTGGGTCCACGCCGGGGGTGTACATCTGCCGGCTGTGCGCGCTGTGGGCGGTGCGGCGGGCGTCCCGCCGGTGACGATCAGCTGCTCGGGATGATGTGGCAGATGCCGTCCTCGTGGCAGGCCGCCGGGTCCAGGGTGGCGGCGCGGTTCCGGAGCCGGCGGACCTCCGCCCGGGTCGCCTCGAGTTCAGCGATGCGCTCGTCGAGCGCGGTCGCGTGCCGATCGAGCAGCGCCGTGACATGAAAGCACGGTGGGCCCTGGTCCTCGCGGACCGCCATGACGGTGCGGATCTCCGCGAGGGTGAGACCGGCCGCTTGCGCGGCCCGCACGAAAGCGAGTCGGGCCGGCGCAGTCTCGTCGTAGTCCCGGTATCCCGCCGCTGTCCGTGCTGGTGGGGGCAGGACCCCGGCCTCCTCGTAAAACCTCAGCGCCTTGGTCGTCAGACCGGCGCGCTCGGCCAGCTCTCCGATTTGCACATCCTCAGCCTACGACCTTGACCTTCCCGTGCGCTGGAACCTTTACGGTCTGCTGATGGACAACGAGGACACCTGGGACCTGGTCGTGATCGGCACGGGTGGCGCAGCGATGGCCGCGGGGATCGAGGCCAGATCACGCGGCAAGTCCGTCCTGCTGGTCGAGCACGGCGTCCTCGGTGGGACGTGCCTCAACGTCGGCTGCATCCCAAGCAAGAACCTGCTCGCGGCAGCCGGGCGTCGCCACCAGGCGCTGGTCAACCCCTTCCCGAGCGTCCCGACTGGTGCCGCAGACGTGGACCTGCCGGCACTGATGGTGCAGAAGCAGGACCTGATCGACCAGCTCCGGCAGGCCAAATACACCGTCGTAGCCGACGCGCACGGTTTCCAGGTCCAGTACGGCCACGCCAGCTTTGTCGACCAGGAGACGTTGCAGGTCGACGGCAAGCGGGTCGCCGCACGTGCCTTCGTCGTTGCAACAGGCTCAGTAGTGCACATTCCGGACGTGCCGGGCGTGGACACGGTCGACCCGCTGACCAGCACGACCGCGATGGAGCAGCAGGACCTTCCCGGGTCGGTGGTGATCGTCGGCGGCGGCTATGTCGGCCTGGAGCAGGCTCAACTGTGGGCCCACTTGGGTGTGCGCGTCACTGTCGTCGGCCGGTTGGCGCCGCACGCTGAGCCGGAGGTCGCCGACGTGCTCCGCGGGGTGTTCGCCGACGAGGGCATCACCGTCGTCGAGGAGCGCGCCGCCACTGTGGAGCGCACCGAAAACGGCGACGCTCTGGTCCGGACCGAACTCGGCCATGAAGTGACTGGACAACGACTGCTGATAGCGACCGGTCGACGTGCGAACACCGACGGGCTCGGGTTGGACTCTGCCCGGGTCGGCACCGACGACCGCGGATACATCACGGTCGACCGGTTTCAGCGCACCAGCAACCCGCGGATCTACGCCGCCGGCGACGTCTCCGGCGCCGCGCAGCACGTCTACGTGGCGGCGCGCACCGGGCACGCGGCGGCTGCAGGAGCCCTCGGTGAGCCCACCACGGTTGACTACCGGGGGCTGCCGGCGGTGACGTTCACGACCCCGCAACTGGCCAGCGCAGGGCTCACGGAAGAGCAAGCGCTGGCCGCCGGGTACGACTGCGACTGCCGGGTCCTGGGCGCGCAGGACATCCCACGGGCCCTGGTCAACCGCGACACCCGCGGTGTCCTCAAGCTCGTCGTGGACGCGGGCACCGGCAAAGTTCTGGGCGTCCACGCCGCGCTCGACGGCGCCGGGGACGTGATGCTCGCGGCGACCTACGCGATCAAATACGGCCTAACCGTTGATCAGCTCGCCGACACCTGGGCGCCCTACCTCACGATGAGCGAGGCGCTGCGCATCTGCGCCGGCCTATTCCGCAGCGACAAACCGACCAGTTGCTGCGCGTGACCGGCCAGCATCCGCGACCTCATCCGCGGCGTGGATCAGGACACCCCCCATGCCGGGACTTGGGCGTGCCCGTGCTCGTTGATGTCTGCGCTCCAGCCGGTGTAGGACTACGACCGCGTGCCGCGTCGTCCATCATCGACCGATATCGACCACGGCGTCGGTGGACGGAACCCGTCGCCCGCGAAAGGCCGGCGTGCCCATCAGGAACTCGGCGAGGTCGGGTCGTCAGCACGCGGATCTCATCGCGGATGATGAGGCCCGTGAAAGGGCAACGTCTCGTGGGGCAACCACGCGCCGTGGACGTACCTTCCTGCGTGCGGACGTTGAGACGCTGGGTCAGAGGCCGAACGCTCCGCCCTCGATCAGGATGACGAGGCCGAGCACGATGAGGACGAGCGGGAACAAGATGTGCTCCCAACGCTCCAGCACCTCTGCGATCGGTTTGCGGGTGGCCACGAACTTGGCGGCAAGGACGAGAACGACTACCAGGGCCAAGAACACGACGCAATAGGCCACGAGGGCGCCGGTGCCGACGGTGAGGAAGACCGGCACGTAGACCCCGATGTTGTCTCCACCGTTGGCGAAGGTGACTGCGGCCACGGTGAGGGCGCTGATCGGCCTGTCCGCGACGCTGTCGTCGTCGTCCCCGTTGCGCCACACCTGCCAGGCGGCGTAGCCCCCAAGCAGCAGTGGGATGAGGCCGAAGTACGGGATGGCGTCGTCGGGAAGGAACAGCCCCGCTCCGAAGGTCACCGCGAGTGAGGCGAGGAGGATGCCACCGAAACCGAGGTACTGCCCGACGACGATTTTGGTGGTGGTACCTCGTTGCCCGGCTCCGCGCGCGAAGAACAGGGACAGAACGATGATGTCGTCGATGTTGGTGACCAAGAACAGGCCAATCGCCTGCAACGCGGAGATGATCAAGTCCCTGTCTCCTTCGTTTCTTCGGTGTCGACGCTCTTCTTAGTTTCGCCTCGAGAGGACTGCCCGTGCTCGATGGCTGCGACGGCTGAGCTCCGATCGCCGGCGAACGGCAGGTTGGTCGTCATGGAGTGCCTGTCATGACTCGTGTGGGTGGCCGGGTGGTCCTCCATCGGCTCCGGTTTATTCGTCGTACGTTCGGGGCGGGTGTGCAGCAGGGCGATCACGATGAAGCCGGTGATGAGGAAGGTGTCGGCGAGGTTGAAGGTGGGCCACCAGCCGGTATGCAGGTAGTCGGTCACCACGCCGTCGCGGGCGCGGTCGACGACGTTGGCGACGGCCCCGCCGATCACGGCGCCGCCGGCGGCCCTTTCGACCCACCCCGCCTGGGGCGCCCTGTGCCAGGCATACCCCATAAGCGCTACCGCGATGGCCGCAGTGACGGTCACGATTACTGCTGCGGGCAGCGCGTTGCCCATGCTGAAGGCCACGCCGGAGTTGTAGGCCAGCTGCAGCTGCAGCAGTCCGAGGTCAACCGAGGAGTCGGCGAGCCGGACCTCTGATGCTGCCTTGGCGGCCAAGTCGATCGCGGCAACCGTCACCGCCGCGAGCAGGACCGTCGTGCGTCCGGAGCGGGCTCGCGTCATGGCCCTGCCGGACCCACCGCTGACCTCGCCGTGGCTTCCGCCGTCACCGCGGCCGCCGTGGGCGTGGCCGCGGGTGCCGGAGGAAGCGGGCGGACGCGGCCGGCGCGTACCCCGTTGCCGATCACAAAGATCTCGGCGATCTCATGGACCAGTACCACGGCGGCGAGGCCGAGCACGCCGAGGGCGGCGAGCGGGATCAGGATGGCGATCAAGCCCAGGGAGAGGCCGACGTTCTGCAGCATGATCGACCTGGCGCGGCGGGCGTGGGTCAGGGTGTGCGGCAGGTGGCGCAGGTCCTCACCCATGAGGGCCACGTCGGCGGTCTCGATGGCGACGTCGCTGCCCATGGCGCCCATGGCGATTCCGACGTCGGCGGTTGCCAAGGCGGGGGCGTCGTTGACTCCGTCGCCGACCATCGCGGTCGGGGTGCTCTCACGGAGCCGGCGGATGATGGCCGACTTGTCCTCGGGGCGGAGGTCTGCGTGGACATCAGTGATGCCGGCCTGGGCGGCCAGGGCGGCGGCGGTGCGTTCGTTGTCGCCGGTGAGCATCGCGACCTGGTAGCCGCTGGCACGGAGCCGGGCGACGACCTCGGCTGCCTCGGGGCGCAGGTCATCGCGGACCGCGACGGCCCCGATCACGGCCCCGTCGTACTCGACCAGCACTGCAGTGGCGCCCGCTTCCTGCATGGCAGTGACGGGCCCGGCGAGCTCACCGGCGGGGATCCAGTCGGGTCGGCCCAAACGGGCCGGCCGGCCGTCGATGGTGCCGGTGAGACCGGCGCCGGTGACGGCCTCGACGTCCTGGGCGTCACGGTGGTCGGTGACGGCGGCCAGGATCGCGCGGGCCAGGGGATGCTCACTGCGGGACTCCAGGGCGGCCGCGATGTCGAGGACTTGCTCCCGGGTCTGGCCGGGAATGGTGGCGACCTCGACGACGGCGGGTTCGTTGCGGGTCAAGGTGCCGGTCTTGTCCAGGGCGACGGCACGGATCCGGCCCAGCGCCTCCAGTGCGGCGCCGCCCTTGACCAGGGCGCCGATGCGGCTGGCGGCACCGATGGCGGCGACGACGGTGACCGGCACGGAAATCGCCAGCGCGCACGGGGAGGCGGCGACCAGGACCACCAGGGCGCGTTCGATCCAGGTCGCGGGGTCACCGAGCAGACTTCCGGCGATCGCGATGACGGCGGCCAGGACCATGATGCCGGGCACCAGGGGTTTGGCGATGCGGTCGGCCAGCCGCTGGGCGTCGCCCTTGCGGGACTGCTCGGCCTCGACGATGTTGACGATTCGGGCCAAGGAGTTGTCCTCGGCGGTGGTGGTGACCTCGACCTCAAGGACGCCGGTGCCGTTGATGGAGCCGGCGTACACGGTATCCCCGGCCCCGGCCTCGACCGGTACGGACTCCCCGGTGAGGGCTGAGACGTCCAGGGCGGTGCGGCCGGTGCGGATGACGCCGTCGGTGGCGACGCGCTCGCCGGGCCGGACCAGGAGCAGGTCTCCGATTGCGAGCTCTGCGGGGGCCACGGTGACCTGGGTGCCGTCGCGGAGGATGGTGGCCTCGGCCGGGACCAGGGACAGCAGTGCGCGCAGGCCGCGGCGGGTGCGGGCCACGGCGTACTCCTCCAGGCCCTCGCTGATGGAGTAGAGGAAGGCCAGCATGGCAGCCTCGGCGACCTCGCCGAGGATGACCGCGCCGACCGCAGCGATTGTCATCAGGGTGCCGACGCCGATCTTGCCCTTGGACAGCCGCTTCAGGGTGCTGGGCACGAACGTCCAGGCCCCCAGCGCCAGCGCGATGGCGTTCAGGCCGGTCACCACGCCCCGGGAGGCGTCGTTGAGGTCGGCAATGAATCCCGCGATCAGGAAGAGTCCGGCGAGGGCAGCGAACCGCAGCTCGCTGACCTCCCACAATCGCTCCGGCTCGTGCTCCTCCAGCTCGTCGTCGTCGGTGCGGGGTTCGTCGTGGCCGCAGCCGCAGGCGTCCGTCACGGTGCTACTCCCTCGGTGGCGGTGGGGGTGGTCTCGGGGTGGGTGTCGGCGGGGCCGTAGGTGGGGCAGAGCTCGACGGCCTCGCCGGTCAGGGCGAGCAGCTTCTCGGCCGCGCCGAGCAGGTCCATCAGCTCCGGGTGGGCGATGGAGTAGAACATCTGCCGCCCCTCTGGCCGACCGACGATCAGACCGCAGTCACGTAGGCAGGCCAGATGGCCTGACACGGTGCCTTGGGCCAGATCGAGGGCCTTGGTGAGGTCCACCACCCGCCGCTCCCCGTGGGCGAGCTGCCGAACGATCGCCAACCGGTTGCGATCTGCGAGGCCGTGGAACAGGGCAGCGCCGCGCCGCAGCCCTGGGTCCGCCTGCGCCGTTGTCATTGCCATACGCCGATGATAGCGTCCATCCTATTGATCGTCCAGTTCCGCTGACAGCGGCCACCTTAAAGGGTCCCACGATGGAGAAAGCAGCTGTGAACCTCGAGCGGAGCGGAAAGCGCGAGCTGGAGACGGGGCCGGGGCCGCTCCTGCGGTTGCTGCTCCGTCGCCGCGGACTGGTGCTGTTGGCGGCGCTGGTGCTCATGATCCTGGCCGGGGTGGCCGGGCGGGATGCCGGGGACAAACTGACCTCCGGCGCGTACCTGGACCCCTCAGCACAGTCGCAACGTGCGGCCGCCGTTCTGAGCCAGGACTTCCCCGGCGGGCCGCCGAACCTGGTCCTGATCGCCCAGGCGAACACCGGCACCGTCGACTCCCCGGCAACCGTGGAGGCGGGGTCCAAGCTCGCCACGCAGCTGGCCGAGACACCCGGCGTTGGAGGGGTGCACTCCTACTGGATGACCCCCAACCCCTCGCTGCGCGCGGCCGACGGCCGGTCCGCGCTGATCGCACTTCAGCTCACCGGCGGCGAGCACGCCGCACAGAAGACCGCGGCGAGGATCATCGACGACCTCGAGGAAGACTCAAGCGCGTTGCGGGTAGGTGCCACCGGGCCCGCCGCGGTCGGTCTCGCCGTCGACGAGCAGGCCGAGAGCGATCTAGTCTCCGCGGAGATGGTGACGTTGCCGATCACCCTGCTCGTGCTGCTGCTGGTCTTTGGATCCGCGATCGCGGCTGGCCTGCCACTGTTGGTGGGTGCCGGCGCGGTGGTCGGCACTCTGGCGATGCTCGGCCTGCTCGCAGAGGCCACCACGATGTCGACCTACGCACTGAACCTGACCACCGCGCTCGGGTTCGGGCTGGCGGTGGACTACAGCCTCTTCCTGGTCACACGGTTCCGCGAGGAACGTCGCGCCGGCCGCACCGTCGACTCCGCTGTGGTCATCACGGTGCGCACT
The DNA here is from genome assembly GCF_000768685.1 of Knoellia subterranea KCTC 19937. Classification (GTDB taxonomy): domain Bacteria; phylum Actinomycetota; class Actinomycetes; order Actinomycetales; family Dermatophilaceae; genus Knoellia; species Knoellia subterranea. Next base: position 54,839 of record NZ_AVPK01000013.1, read on the forward strand.
GCCGGCCGCACCGTGGTGTTTTCCGCGCTTACGGTGGCGCTCTCGCTCTCGGCGCTCTTGCTGTTCCCGATGCCCTTCCTCCGCTCGCTCGGCTGCGCCGGCATCGCGGTCACCGCGCTGGCCGCCCTGACCGCGGTGGTCCTGATCCCGGCGATGCTGGCCCTGGTCGGGCACCGGCTCGACCGGGCCGACGTGTTCGCCCCGATCCGCCGGCGCATCACCCGTCGCCGCGCCGGTGTCGGGGAGGATCAGCTGGCCTGGCACCGGATCGCAGCCCTGGTGATGCGGCGCCCCCTCCTGATCCTGGTCTCGGTCAGCGCCCTGCTCATCCTACTGGTGCTGCCCTTCGTCGGGGTCCGGTTCGGCCTGCTGGATCACCGGACCCTCCCGGCCGACCACCCCGTCGCCGACACTGCGGAACGGCTGGCCCGGGACTTCCCCGCAGCGGCCGAGGACCCGATCACCGTGGTCCTTCCCGGCCACGACGCCCCCAGCGCCGCCACTGACGAGCAAATGGTCACGTACGCCTCGCGCCTGTCCAACCTGCCAGGCGTGACCGCGGTTGAGACCGCCACCGGCCGCTACATCGACGGCCGAACCGTACCGGCGAGGAGCCCAGAAACCGAGGCACTCGGCAGCCGCTACACCTCGGCGGCCGGGACCTGGATGGCCGTCTCCACCTCAGCCACCGACCCCGCTGACGCCGGCACTGTCGTACGAGACATCCGCAAGCAGCCGGCACCAGAGGAAGCGCTGGTCGGCGGGTCCGCGGCCACCCTGGTCGATGCCACCGACACCATCGCCGACCGGCTGCCCTGGGCACTAGGCGTCATCGGGCTGTCCACCTTCGTCCTACTGTTCCTGTTCACCGGGTCGCTGCTCATTCCGGTGAAGGCGATCGTGACCAACCTGCTCAGCCTCAGCGCCACCTTCGGAGCCCTGGTCTATGTGTTCCAAGAAGGCCACCTGCGCTGGCTGGTCGGCGACTTCACCCCGACCGGCACGCTAGAAACCACGTTGCCAGTGCTGATCTTCTGTATCGCCTTCGGCCTGTCGATGGACTACGAGGTCTTCCTGCTGTCCAGGATCACCGAGGCCCACCGCAACGGCGCCACCACCACCGAAGCCGTCGCCCAAGGTCTGCAACGCACCGGGGGACTGATCACCGCCGCAGCCGCCATTCTGGTCACCGTCTTCTTGGCCCTCGCCGCCTCGAACCTCACCGCCCTGAAGGTGATCGGCGTGGGCCTCACCCTCGCCGTCGTCCTCGACGCCACCATCGTCCGCACCCTCCTGGTCCCCGCAATCATGCGGCTAGCCGGCGAGGCCAACTGGTGGGCCCCCGCGCCGCTACGGCGCCTTCACAAACGGCTTGGACTCACCGACTAACCACCCGATCACACGGAACGGAGAAGCATCATCCCCGGTGCGCCATACTCACCTGGCGGTGCGCTCGGTAACCCGTCCGGACGGATTGCGACTGCCTCCGCTAAATCCCTGCAGGCCGATCGACCACTCTGGTTCGTTTGCGACAATCTCAGAATGACCCCGACCGACACCTTCTCGAAGCGCGGAGACGCGTTCGAATTGCCCGCTGGTAGCGATCCCGCTGCGGCAGCGTTGCCCCTCGTCCCTTCGGGAGCCTGCGCATGACCCGTCACATCACTCGGTATGCCGTGCCGCGCCGCAGTGTCGTGGTCGTTGCCTCCGCGTTTGCTCTGCTAACGATTGGAGGCTGCTCGTCGGACCCCAACTCCATCGCTGAGCAGGCCAAGCGGGGCGACCAGAAGGGCTACATCGCAGGCAACGGTGCGATCGAGCAGATCCCGGTCTCAAAGCGGCTCAAGCCCATCACCCTCGTGGGCACCACCTTGGATGGCACGAACTGGTCAAGCACCTCAGCCCGGGGCAAGGACATCGTCGTCATCAACCTCTGGGGCTCGTGGTGCCCTCCGTGCATCACCGAGATCCCTGACCTCGAGAAGGTCTGGACCGAAGTCCAGGCGGCCAAGAAGCCCGTGCAGTTCATGGGGATCGACTTCCGCGAATCCCCCGAACGCGGGCGGGCGTTCGTCTCAACGCAGAAGATGACCTACCCCAGCCTGAGCGATGAATCTGGCGTCCTCATCCTTGCCTTCGGTCGTCAAGCCCCGACGAGCCCGCCCTCCACGCTCATCCTCGACCGTGAGGGGCGGGTCGCCGCCCGCGCCAGCGGCGTCGTGTCGGCCGCGACACTTCGGGGCCTCATCGACGACGTACTCAAGTCCTGACCCGTGACCGACACCATCGCCTCCGGGGCACTACCCATCGCCGTCCTCATCGCGGCCCTCGCCGGGCTCGTGTCCTTCGCGTCGCCGTGTGTGCTGCCGCTCGTACCGGGCTTCCTTGGCTACGTCACCGGAATCAGCGACACCGCGCTGGAACAGCGTTCACGCGGCCGGATGGTGCTCGGCGCGTTGCTGTTCGTCCTCGGCTTCGCCGCCGTCTTCGTCCTGGGGTCGATCTTCATCGCCACCCTGGGCCGCTCGCTGACCGTGCATCGTGAGCTGCTCATGCGGGTCGGTGGGGTGTTCATCATCCTCATGGGCCTGGTCTTCCTCGGAATCGGTGCGGGCGCAGGCTCACAACGTCAGTTCGCCCCGTCGTGGCGCCCGCGGACCGGGCTCCTGGGGGCACCCCTGGTCGGGGCCGTCTTCGGGCTCGGCTGGGCTCCCTGCACCGGCCCAACCCTCGCCGCCGTCATGACCCTCTCGGCCTCGACCACGAACCCGAGCACTGGTCGCGCGGTGACTCTCGCCACGGCATACGCCCTCGGTCTGGGGCTGCCATTCATCCTCGCCGCGGCCGGGATCGAGCGCTTCGGGCGAGTCGCCGGCTGGGTCCGACGGCACCATCGCCTGATTCAGTACGTCGGTGGCGGGCTGCTCATCGCCGTCGGGCTGCTCCTGCTGACCGGCGTGTGGGAAGCCCTCACCCGCTGGCTGCAGGCTGAGCTCGTCTCTGGCTTCGTGGTGGTGATCTGATGAGCCTCTCGACCCAACCCGCGGACCCCCGCCGCGACGAGGGCATCGCCCAGCCCAAGCTCGGCACCCTCGGGCTGCTGCGATTCGCGTGGCGCCAGCTGACGTCGATGCGCACCGCGCTCTTCCTGTTGCTCCTCCTCGCCGTCGCCGCGCTGCCCGGCTCGATCTTCCCGCAGCGCTCCATCGACGCCGTCCGGACCACCGACTGGATCGCCCGGCACGAGAGCGCCGGCCCGATCCTCGACCGGCTGGGCTTCTTCGAGGTCTATGCGTCACCGTGGTTCGCCGCGATCTACCTCCTGCTGCTCGTCTCACTCGTCGGGTGCGTCCTGCCGCGGTCCAAGGTCCACTGGAGGGCCATGCGGTCGCAGCCGCCGCGTGCGCCGAAACGGCTGGAACGACTGGCTGCCCACGAATCTGTGACCCTCGACGGGTCGCCCGACGCCGTGCTGGCCGACGTCCGGGCCGCCCTGACGTCACGCCGCTTCCGCACCCACTCGCACGACGACTCCACGGTCTCCGCCGAGAAGGGCTACCTCAAGGAGACCGGCAACCTCTTCTTCCACCTCGCGCTCATCGGCGTCATCCTCGGCATGGCCTGGGGGCACCTGATGGGGTGGAAGGGCGATGTCATCATCCCGGTGGGGCAGACGTTCGCCAACACTGCTGCCCGCTTTGACACCCTCAGCCCAGGTCCGCTCGTCGACACCGCCAACTTCGAGCCCTTCGCGATGAAGCTCACCCGCTTCGACGCCGTGTTCGAGACCGACGTCAAGGGTCAGGGTCAGTTCGGATCGCCACGAGACTTCACCGCATACGTCGACTTCACGAAGGAACCTGGCGCGAAGGTCGAGAAGAAGGTCATCCGGGTCAATGGGCCTCTTGAGACCGGCGGAGGGACGGCCTTCCTTCTCGGCAACGGCTATGCGCCGCGCCTCACCGTCAAGGACGCCGACGGCAAGGTCACCTATTCGGAGGTGACACCGTTCCTGGCCCAGGACAACCTCTACACGTCCGTCGGTGCAGTCAAGGTCGCCGGGGCGGGTCCCGTGGGCAAGCAGCTCGGGTTCGCGGGGCTCTTCCTGCCCACGGCCGTCCTCGACGAGCAGGGTCCGCGCTCGGTCTTCCCGGATGCGCTCGAGCCGGCGCTCGCCCTGTCGGCCTTCGAGGGGACGCTCTTCCCCGGTGGGCGGCCGCAGTCGGTCTACTCGCTCGACACCGCCGAGATGACCCAGCTCAAGAACAAGGAGGGGACCGACCTCCTCCGGATCTGGCTCACGCCGGGCCAGACCTACACGTTGCCCGGCGGTCAGGGCAGCATCACCTTCGATGGTGTCGAGCGTTTCGCCGGCATCTCAATCCGCAGCGACCCGGGCAAGGAGGTCACTCTGGTGTCCGCCCTCGTGGCGCTGCTGGGGCTGCTCCTATCGCTGACGATCCGGCGTCGGCGGGTCTTCGTGCGGGTTGCGCCCGCCGATGACGAGGGCCGTACCGTAGTGAGCATCGGCGGCCTGGCCAAGGACGACGACGAGGGCATGGGCGAGCAGCTCGAAGATATCCTCACGCGACTGAAGGAACGACGCACGTGACCCACGAGACCCTGGCGAGCTACGCCAACGTCAGCCTGTACTCCGCCATGGTGGTCCTCACCCTCTCCATGCTTGGGTATGCCGTCTACCTGGCAGGTCTGCTTCCCGCACGTGACGCTGCGGTGGAGTCTGCCGATGCGCAGGACCGCGAGCTCGTCGCCGCTGGCGGTGGCACGGTGTCCAGCGATGCGTCGTCGGATGGTGCCGCGAGCCCGACACCGACCGACTCCGAGGTGCCCCTGCGGGCGCGCAAAGCGGGTGGGGTCGCCCAGACGCTCGCGATCCTGGGCACGTTGCTGCTGTTCGCCTCGGCGGCTCTGCGCGGTGCGTCGGTGGAACGCTGGCCGCTGGGCAACATGTTCGAGTTCGGGGTGGCCTCGGCCCTGTTCACGATGGTGGTCTTCGTCGTGTGGGGTCTGCGCCGCGACCTGCGCTGGCTCGGGATCTTCGTCGTCGCCCCGGTGCTGGTTCTGCTCGGGCTGGCCAACACGGTCTGGTACACCGAGGCCGCAGAACTCATGCCGTCGCTCAAGAGCATCTGGCTCGTCATCCACGTCACCGTCGCGACGATCTCGGTCGGGCTCTTCGCCGTCGGGTTCGTCGTCGCTCTCCTCTATCTCGCCAAGGACCGGTTCGGTGAGAGTCGCGGCGTGCTGCGGGCAGTGCCCGACTCCCGCACTCTCGAGCGCCTCGCCTACTCGTTGCACATCATCGCGTTCCCGCTGTGGACGTTCACCCTCATCGCCGGCGCCATCTGGGCCCGGCAGGCCTGGGGTTCCTACTGGAACTGGGACCCCAAGGAGGTCTGGACCTTCATCATCTGGGTCGTCTATGCCGCCTACATGCATGCCCGGGTGACGCGCGGCTGGCGACGCCAGTCGGCGACCTGGATCGCGGTTGCGGGCTTTGCCTGCATCATCGTCAACTACTCCATCGTCAACATGTATTTCGTGGGCATGCACTCCTACTCTGGCCTCTGACATGGCGATGGTGCGTTGTCGATCCTGAGACCAGCCCAACGGTCAGCAGGGCGGTGAACCCGGCGACGCCGAGGATGGGTTGGGGAACCCGAACGCAGCAGCTTGGTCGGTGTTCACGACCGAGACGCAGGACAGCAGAACAGTCCCAGGACTCGCAGAGGCCACCCACGTCGACATCAAAGACCTCACCATGAACCGTCAGATCCCTCTGCCCGACGGGGTCCGCGCCGTAGTGGCGATTGGAGCGAACGCCTTGGTGGACGCCATCCGTGCAGCCGCCGACAGCGCAAACTGGCTCCCCAGCACCACCACGACACAAGCGCGCCGCGGGCGAGCGCCGGTCCGCACCGCTAGTTCCGACGCCGCGCTCACGAGTCTCCGATATGCGCGCGGTCGGTCGTGGCCGGTAGCGGTATCACCGAAGTTCATCGCGCTGGGTGCGTGAGGCCCTCCGCCCGCTGCCGGGCGCGCAGCCAGCCTCAGACGTTGCTCTCGTTCCAGCCCTGCGCCGACCCTCTGCCCGTGCGCGGGGTTCGAGGTGAGGTCAGTAGTCCTCCTCGTCCCAAATGCGGACCTTCTTCGGCTTGGCCACCCGGTCGGTGTCCTCGTCCCGCAGCTCGCGGCGGATCCCGAGCCAGATGAGCAGCAGGCCCAGCGGCAAAGTCATCCACCACTGGAACGCGTACGCCTGGTGCGGTCCGAGGCTGCGGTCCGGGTCCTCGAGACGGTCCGGTCGCGGCGCGGAGGTGCCGCCGGCCGTGCGCTCGGTGTCGAGCACGACGTAGCCGTCGAGCACCTCTGTGTCCCACGCGCGCTCGACGTCGGGGACGGCGATGCTGGCCACCTGGCCGCGGGGGAGCGTCTTTCGCTGGGTTGTCTCGCCGGGGCGAACCCAGCCGACGACCGTGACCTCACCCGCGGGCGCGGCCGCCACGTCCGGTGCCACGGCGGCGCCCCGGTCCGAGTTCTCCACCCAGCCCCGGTCGACCACGACAGTTCGTCCGTCCGGCAGCGTCAACGGCGCGAGGACCTCGTAGCCGAAGACGCTGTTGTTCGGACGGTTACGCACGAGCAACTGCTCGCCGGCATACGTGCCGGTCGCGGTGACCTTGGTCCAGTCCTTGCGCGAGCGTTCGACCGGACGGTCGGACAGCACGTCGGTGACCGGGATGGGATCGGCGCGGTAGTGCGCGTCAAGGAGGGCGTTGCGCTCGACCTTGAACTCGTGGCGCGCGTACTGCCAGTGACCCAGCTGGTAGGCGAGGACTGCGTACAGCAGGGCGAGGGCCAGTGCACCCAGCCAGCGCGGGGTGAACAGACGCCGTGACACGGCCGTCACGCTACCGGCCTACTCGGGGGTCATGCCTGCTGCCCCGACCACCGCCCTCCTCCACGGTCGAGGGGCCGGTCCCCCAATCCCGCGCGACCTGCCGCTGCGGAACACCGTCCGCGACCAGCCGACGCACAAACGCCCCATCCTCCATGGAGATCACCCATCCAAACTGTCTGGGCGGCATCATTATCGGACCGTCGCTTATGGCCACGTTCTCGAGCGTCGTCGACAGGAAGTGAATGGCTCGAGCAGTGGGATTGACCGGCGGATCGGCCGCGGCCCACGACGCGACACACCACGCCGCCTGCCTAACGGGTCACTTGAGGGTGACGTGGACGTGGTCTTTATGGTTTTGGGTGGTGGAACCGCGGTCGTCCATCGGATCCCACGTGCCTCCTGGCTCCCAGAATCGCTGGTACCAGATGAGGTACTTGACGTCGTACGAGGCAACGTTGGCTTTGATGAAAGCCGCGACGGCGTCACCTTGGCTCCGTGAGGACACCATCAGATCCAACGCTTGACCAGTTCCGTGCTCTCCTGCCCCCGCGCGGTAACCGCCGATCGACGCCAGACCGAATCGTTGCTGAACGGCTGTGCACAAGCGGGCAGCCGAATTCTGTACGCCCAGGCCGCCGCATTGTCGTGAAACGCTCACCACACGCTGCGCCTTCGGCTCAGAGGTCTGGCGTTTGACCTCCGGCGCCTGTGCTCGGGGCAGCACGGGCTGTTGAGCCCGTGGCGTCGGCGGCGGCTTCGGGAGTGCCGTCACCCCCGACACCCCTACGGGCGTCGTGCCGATTCGTGCAGGTTTGGCGGGTGCGGACACGGCCGCGCGGGTTGCCGCCGAGAGGCGGCCAGCGCTGCGCGAGGCAGCCGAAGGGGCAGAGCGTTCGGTGGCGACCTCAGCAGAAGCGTGCGGAAGGAGCAAGGTGGCGGAGGCTTGGCCTACCGGAAGGCTCAGGAGTGCCATTGATCCACCGATCAGGCCGGCCGCCACCAAGGCCTTTGTGCATGACGCGATCCCCACGCGCGAAGTGCCGGCAGGGAAACGGCGGATCGGGCCGGCCGCGCGTCGTCGGCCTGCTGAGCGGGTGGGTGGCACGATCAAACCTTCCGGGGCGGGCGAGAACGCGCACTAACGTAACTGACTGCCCGCCGGATGTCACATTTCGGTAACGGCGACTTGCCGAAGGCGCCGCGGTTGGCCCAAAGCCAACGTCAGTCCTGACCGGGCCAGCCGTGGGCGCCTCATAGGGCTGTGCGGCTCACTGGGACTGGCCCTTTACCCTTGGCGGGAGCCCACAGGTAGATGGAGGGCCTCGTTGAGCAAGGAGATGGGTGTGTCACTGACTGATGGCGGCAAGCAGGCTAGCCCTGGTCGACAAAAGTTGTTGGATCTGCGCCAGCAGCAAGCCCGGCGTGAGCGGCGGCAGCGGTTGATGATTTGGGGCGCCGCCGCCTCGAGTGTGCTGCTGGTGGTCGGGGTGGTTGCGACGGCGCTGATCCTCGACCAGCGGAACACCCCCAGCCTCGGCGCGGTACAGACGTTCACGCCGGAGGCCGGTCACACCGAGAGCCCCGTCACGTACGAACAGTCGCCCCCCGCCGGTGGTGAGCACGCGCCGGTGTGGTTGAACTGTGGCTCGTACGACGCTCCCGTGACCAACGAGAACGCGGTGCACTCAATGGAGCACGGGGCGGTCTGGATCACCTACAGCCCTGACTTGCCCGCAGCGCAGGTTGAGACGCTGCGTGAGTCTGTTCCCGACACGTACATGGTGCTATCCCCGTACGAAGGTCTGCCCTCGCCCGTCGTGGCGTCCGCCTGGGGTAAGCAACTGCACCTGTCCGGGGCGGACGATGCCCGTCTGACGGAGTTCGTCCGCGAGTTCCGACAGGGCAAGCAGACGCCCGAGCCTGGCGCGCTTTGCACGGGTGGCGTGGATGGTGGGCCAACCTCGTGACTGGGTAGTTGAGTCCCCGATAGTGGTGTAGCGCGGT
>NZ_AVPK01000011.1 GCF_000768685.1 Knoellia subterranea KCTC 19937
GACCAGATCCTCCCCACCACGCTGCCCCGGCAGCGAACCCGACCCCGGCGACGCTGAACCCGAGCGCGACGACGAACCGGATCCCGCGAATGATGAGGCGCCGGACGCAGCCGACGAAGGCGTGGCTGGGTCGGCATTCTGCGCGGAGCCTGAGGTCTGGGGCGTCGATGTGGCGTCCCGTGAGCTCGACACGGGCTCGTCCGCGTCCGTGGGGTTCGTCGGCGCCGCAGGGATGCCGCTGTCGCCGTCACCGCCGGCGGGGTTGCTGTCACCGCCGGTGCCGTCGCCGGTGGGGTCGGGGTCCCCGTGACTGTCGTGCGCTTCTCCGTTGGGGTCGGCGGCGCGGGTGGCGTGGACGACCACGGAGACGTCGCAGTGTTCGAGGATGAGTTCCATCATCGCGTCCGAGCGGGCCATGGCGAGGTTGTCGGCGTGGCCGGCACGCACGAGTTCGCGGGCGCGTTCGGTGACCGCAGCCCATGCTGCTCGGGCGTCTTCGACGCGGAAGTCACCACGCCAGTGATCGGTGCCGTTGACGCCGGCTCGGCGGGTGAGTCCGCGGCGTTCCCGTTCGGCTGCGGCATGTTCGGCGACGGCTTCGGGGTCGACCTGCGCTGCGGTCCGGACCAGCAGTCGCCGCAGTGGGCCGGTGGTCAACTGTCCCCACACGTCCTGGATTCGTTCGACGACTTCGGCGGCGGACTCGGGCGACAGGTACTCGGTTTCTTCGGTCACGACCCGCGCCCGCTGCTCATCCAGCACCCCGGAAGCCATCGCCTCGACCACGGCCGGGGTGCGGGTCATTTGCCGGATCGCGTCCAGGATCCGGTTCTCCGCGACGTGCACCGAACACCCCAACCGGGGCGCGGCCAGCTCGGGTGCGTCCAAGCGTTGATGCCCCAGGCCGTGGTGGATCTCGGTGACGGAGCCGTCTTCTTGCCGGTGGGTGTCCCACGCGGACAGGTGCGCCAACGCGATCGCCTGCCGCGCCGAGGCGGCGTCTTTCTCTCGTTGCGCGAGCTCGATGACGTCGAGCAACTCCTCCATCGACAGTTCGTGCGCGCCGGCACGCAGCGCAGCGAACCGACCCTCCAGGGTCGCGGTCGCTGCGGTGGTGTTCATGACTCCAAGCTAGTCGAACTGGAGTTCGAGAGTCAAGGGTTTCGGGTTACGCTGATGGCTGAATTGTGAACTGGCACAACCGAATTCACCACCACTCGTGCGCGACGGCACCACGACAAGGCCGGTCGTCAACCCCCGCCACAACCCAACCTAGACACCACCACTGACACCCGCTCGAAGCACCGATGCGATCGGGCCGAGCGAGCCGAGCCGCCGTGCCGAGCCCTCGGACCCAACGTGGAGCCAGCCCCGAACCAAGCCGGCTGGCCAGTAGGGGCCCGAGCTAGTTGACTTTCCTATCTAGTGTGCACAACCATCTAGCCATGCCGAGGAGCCGCAAGGCGCGAGAGGACCGCCAGAGCCAGTGGCTCAAGGGCGTCCTCGACCTTGCGGTGCTGGCCGCGCTGTCGCGTGAGAAGTCGGCCTACGGCTACACGCTCATGGCGTCGCTCGCCGAGTCTGGCCTCGATGGCATCAAGGGCGGCACGATCTATCCGCTCCTGAGCCGATTGGAGGACGACGGACTGGTGAAGAGCGAGTGGGTCACGGGTGATGCCGGTCCACCGCGCAAATACTTCTGGCTCACGCCGGCGGGGCGCGCCGAGCTCGCGGCCGGCCGCGACGGTTGGCGAGCGTTCTCCAGCACGATGACAACAGCACTGGAGGGGTGAGATGGCGACATCAAGGTGGGAGTACGCGAAGTCTCTGGCGGAGCAACTGCGAATCAACGGGGTGGCTGAGCCCAAGGTGCGCGAGATCGTCGCCCAGGTCGAGGCTCACACGAGGATGACGGGCGAGGATCCCGTCGAAGCCTTTGGGCAGCCGGTGGACTATGCCGCCCAGTGGCAGCCACTCAGCGGCCGCCACCTGTTGACCCAGTTCCTCCTGGGAGTCGTGCTGGCCGCCGGAATCATGGGCGTCATCAAGGCCGTCTCCGTCGATCGGGCCTGGGCTGATCCGACGCCTGTGACGTTCGACGACCTGCCCACGTTCGGCGTGTTCGTCGCGCTCCTGGGAGTCCTGCCCTGGACTGTCGACCTGTTCCTCAGCCGCCGCCGCGCCTCCCGTCTCGGACAGAGCGCCCCGGGACTTGAGTGGCCCCTCAGGTGGGCCGCGATTCTCGGGATCGGCGCAGCGGTGTCCGGGGCAGTCTGGATTCTCGGCGAGCCCTCGGACGGGACGCTCTTCATGGCGCCTCGATGGCTTCTGCTTGCCCTCGGGCTGGCCACGCTTCCCATCCTGTTTCTGGCCGGACCACATCCGGGGATGGACAGTCACCCTCGGCCACCGGGTCCGGCGGGCCACGAGCCGTCATGGAAATCGAGGATGCGCCGTACGTTCCTCAACCGCTAACCTCATCGCATCATGAAGAACTGACCAGCGACCCAGCCCGCGCCAGAGGCCACCATGCCCGCGCGTGCCACGACTCACCCTCGCTGGAGTTCCATGACCCACCCCACTGCTCTCACGCTGCGCGACGTCACGCACACCTACGACGGGCGCACGATCCTCGACGGCGTCGATCTCACCGTTGCGCCCGGCCAACGCGTCGGACTCATCGGCGAGAACGGTGCGGGCAAGTCGACGCTCATCCGTCTCGTGGCCGGCCTCGAAGAACCCACCCACGGGACGATCACGACGCCGCAGGACCTCGGCTACCTCGCTCAGGACAGCGGACTCGATCCCCGCGACACGGTGGGCGATGTCCTCACCAAAGCCTTGGCGCCCCTCCACGACGCTGTTGCCCACCTCGAGAAGCTCGCCCACGACCTCACGAATCCCGTTGCGGCACAGGCCTATGACGACCTCCTCACGTGGGCAACCCACCACGACGCCTGGGATGCGGACCGTCGCGCGACGCTCTCCGCACAGCGCCTCGGCCTCGCTGAACTCGACCGTGACACGCGCATCGCCCAACTCAGCGGAGGCCAACGAAGTCGCCTCGCCCTCGCAGCCCTCCTCACCCGTCGACCGGAATGCCTCGTCCTCGACGAACCCACCAACCACCTCGACGACGCCGCACTCGACCACCTGGAATCCGAACTCGTCCAGCTCCCTGGAGCCCTCCTCGTCGCGAGCCACGACCGTGTGTTCCTCGACCGGGTCTGCACCGCCGTCGTCGACCTCGACCCCTCCCACTTCGGGACCGACGGCGAAGGCGGGCGGCGGTTCAGCGGCGACTACACGGCATACCGGGAATTTCGTCTCGAGTCCCAGCGCCGCTGGGAGGAGGCGTATGCCGTCCAGCAGGCCGAGCTGGCCGACCTGCGGTCCGCGGCGCGCACCTCCACGAGCGACGTGGCGCACAACCGGGGGCCGCGGGACAACGACAAGTTCATCCACGCGTTCAAGGGCGCCCGGGTGCAGAAGTCGGCGACCCGGAGGGCGAAGGACGCGCAACAGCGGATCGAGGTGCTCGAGCGGGAGCAGGTGCCGAAGCCCCGCCCGCCGCTGCGCTTCACCGGACGGTTCGCGAGCAACGGTCGCGGTGCAGGCTCCGTGCGCGTGCGCGACCTCGTCGTTCAGGGGCGCGTGCGGGTCCCGAGGTTCGATGTCGCGGCAGGGGAGCACGTGCTGATCGAGGGGGCGAACGGCTCGGGCAAGTCGACGCTGCTCCACGTCCTCGCCGGCCGCCTGGCTCCCGACGCGGGCGACGTGCAGGTATCGGCACGGAGGATCGGGCTGCTCGGGCAGGACGTCGACTTCGTGGACCCGGCCCGGACCGTCCGCGAGACCTACCGTGCCACCGGCTCCGAGGTGCTCCTCGGCGAACTCGGCCTCGTGCACCCGCGCGACGTCGATCGCCCCGTCGGCCTGCTCAGCGAGGGGCAGCAGCGTCGCCTCGCCCTCGCCATCGTCATCGGCGAGCAGCCCGACCTGCTCCTCCTCGACGAGCCCACGAACCACCTCAGCCTCGCGCTCGTCGAGGAGGTCGAGGAGGCACTGGTGCGCACTCCCGTCACGGTCGTCGTGGCGAGTCACGATCGGTGGCTGCGCGAGCGGTGGACCGGTCCGAGGCACGCCATCGGCTGACCGGTCCGCTGCCTGTGGACGACGCCGTGACTGTGGGTGCCACGACGTAGGGTTGGACGCAAGATGAGCACCCTTTTTGACGGCATGGATTTCGGCGACGCCCTCGGCGCCAGTGGCTCCGGGAGGAGCGACACGACACCCGGCGCGGACACCGCACCCACAACGGACCACAACACGCATGACAGCGCGCATGCGGCGATGGTCAACGCCGCCGGCGTGCCGTCGTGGGCGGTGGACGGTGACGCGGCCGTGCCCAGCGAGCCCGCCTGGGGCGCGACGGCCGCGCCGATGATCGACCCGGACGCGCTGCTCGAGGGCCTCAACGAGGAGCAGCGCGAAGCCGTCCTGCACGCCGGCAGTCCACTCCTCATCATCGCCGGCGCCGGCTCGGGCAAGACCCGCGTCCTCACGCACCGCATCGCCCACCTCCTGGCGGCACGCAACGTGCAGCCCGGTCAGATCCTCGCGATCACGTTCACCAACAAGGCCGCCGCCGAGATGCGCGAGCGGGTCGCGCAACTGGTCGGGCCGCGGGCCAAGGCGATGTGGGTCATGACGTTCCACAGCGCGTGCGTCCGCATCCTCCGGCGTGAGGCCGACAAGCTCGGCATGAAGTCGACCTTCTCGATCTACGACGCCGCCGACAGCCAGCGCCTCATGGCCATGGTCCTCCGCGACATGGACCTCGACCCCAAGCGCTACAACCCGCGCACGTTCGGCCACCAGGTCTCCAACCTCAAGAACGAGCTCATCGACGAGGAGACGTATGCCGGCCGCGTGGGTGGGGAGCCCAGCGCCGAGAACCCGGGTGGCACCCATACGGAACGGCTGCTGGCACAGGCCTACACGGCATACCAACGCCGTTTGCGGCAGGCGAACGCCCTCGACTTCGACGACATCATCATGCTCACGGTCCACATGCTCCAGGCGTTCCCGGACGTGGCCGAGCACTACCGGCGCCGATTCCGGCACATCATGGTCGACGAGTACCAGGACACGAACCACGCGCAGTACCAGTTGATCCGCGAGCTCGTCGGGCACGGCGACAACCGCGGTGAGCACTCGGTCGAGCCGAGCGAGCTCGTCGTCGTCGGTGATGCGGACCAGTCGATCTATGCGTTCCGAGGCGCGACGATCCGCAACATCATCGAGTTCGAGGAGGACTACCCCGACGCGCGGACGATCCTGCTCGAACGCAACTACCGCTCGACCCAGACGATCCTCACCGCCGCCAATGCGGTCATCGCCCGCAACGAGACCCGGCGCAAGAAGAACCTCTGGACCGACTCCGGTTCGGGTGCGCCGATCGTCGGTTACGTCGGTGACAACGAGCACGACGAGGCGTCCTTCGTCGCGCGCTCGATCGACAAGCTCGGCGACCAGCACGGGGTGAAGCCGGGAGACGTCGCGGTCTTCTATCGGACCAACGCGCAGTCGCGTGCCCTGGAGGAAGTCTTCGTCCGTGTCGGCCTGCCCTACAAGGTTGTCGGCGGCACACGGTTCTACGAGCGGCGCGAAGTCAAGGACGCGCTGGCCTACCTGCGGGTCCTGTCCAACCCTGCCGACAGCGTCAACCTGCGGCGCATCCTCAACGTCCCCAAGCGCGGCATCGGCGACCGGGCCGAGGCCGTCGTCGGAGCGCTGGCTGAGCGCGAGCGCATCACCTTCATCGAGGCTCTGGGCCGCCCCGAGGACGCACCCGGCATCGCCACCCGGTCGGTCACCTCGATCAAGGCCTTCACCGCCCTCCTCGAGGAGCTGGGCAAGGTGCGCGACGACGACGAGGCCGGCGTTGCCGATCTGCTCGAGGCCATCATCGAGCAGTCCGGCTACCTCGCCGAGCTGCGCGCCAGCCACGACCCCCAGGACGAGACCCGCATCGAAAACCTCCACGAGCTCGTCGCCGTCGCGCGCGAGTTCGACGAGGCGCGGGCCGAGACCGGTGAGGTCAACAACCTCGAGGACTTCCTGGAGCAGGTCTCACTCGTCGCCGACGCCGACGAGATCCCCGACTCGGCCGAGGCGGAGGAGCAGGGCGTGGTCACCCTCATGACCCTCCACACCGCCAAGGGTCTCGAGTTCCCCGTCGTGTTCCTCACCGGGCTCGAGGACGGGACGTTCCCTCACCTGCGCTCGCTCGGCGACCCCAAGGAACTCGAGGAGGAGCGGCGTCTGGCCTACGTGGGCATCACCCGGGCTCGCGAACGCCTCCACCTGTCGCGGGCCGCGGTGAGGTCGGCGTGGGGTGCGCCGCAATACAACCCGCCGAGCCGGTTCCTCGGTGAGATCCCCGACGACCTCGTCGAGTGGGAGCGTGAACTCAGTGGAGCGGCCGCCGTCGGACACCGTGGTCAGCGGCCGGCTGTGGCCTCGCTCGCCGCCCGACCCGGCGTCCGCTCGCCCGGCAACCGACCGATCATCCCGCTGTCACCCGGTGACAAGGTCACCCACGACACCTTCGGCATGGGCAGCGTCGTGCGCACGATGGGGGAGGGCGACAAGACCCAGGCCGAGGTCGACTTCGGCGGCGAGACGGGCGTCAAGCGCTTCCTGCTCCGTTTCGCGCCCCTCGAAAAGCTCTGAGGCGCATGCC
Source organism: Knoellia subterranea KCTC 19937 (assembly GCF_000768685.1). GTDB lineage: Bacteria > Actinomycetota > Actinomycetes > Actinomycetales > Dermatophilaceae > Knoellia > Knoellia subterranea. Next base: position 6,749 of record NZ_AVPK01000011.1, read on the forward strand.
GGGTGACCGATCCGGCTCGGGAGCCGGGTCTCAGGTCCAGAGCCTCATCAATCGGGCTCTGGAGTCTGCACCCGGCTCCCGAGCCGCTGCGGCGACGCGTCAGCACCAACGCCGAAGGGCGGCACCCACGCGGGGTGCCGCCCTTCGGCGTTGGTGCAGGAGTTCGCGCACGAGGCGCTCAGCTCACTGCAGGCCCTTCTTGGCCAGCCACGGTGCCGGGTTGACCGCTCCGCCGCCGTCCGGGTGGATCTCGAGGTGGAGGTGGGGGCCCGTCGAGCGTCCGGTGTTGCCGGTGTAGCCGACGATGTCGCCGGGCATGACCTCCTGGCCCACGAACGCCGAGTACGACGACATGTGGGCGTAGTAGGACTCGGTGCCCTCCCAGTACTTGATCCGCACGAGCTTGCCCATGTTGCCGTGGTAGCCGACGAAGACGACCGTTCCACGGGACATGGCGCGCAGCGGGGTGCCGACGGCCGTGCCGAAGTCGTTGCCCCAGTGCATGCGTCCCCAGCGCATGCCGTAGCCCGACGTGAACGTGGCACCGGCAATGGGCATGACCCACTTCTTGCCCTCGCGCTCGAGGCGCGCCTTCTCGGCGGCCTCGGCGGCGGCCTTCGCCTTCGCGACGGCAGCCACGCGAGCCTTGTCGCGGGCGACGCGCTGCTGCTCGGTCACGCGACCCTGCAGCATCGCCGTCTGGATCGCGACCTGCTGGCGGCGGGTGGAGAGGTCGGCCTGCTGGGCGACCTCGGTCGCGGCCTGGTCCCGAGCGGTCTGCGCCTGGGCAGCCGTCAGGTCAAGGGTCAGCGGGGCGGACTCGGCAACGGTGGCACCGGTAGCCGTGACGACCAACGCCGCAGCAGCGGCGGTGGGCAACACGAAGCCCGGGTGCAGGGCGCGCGAGACTCGGGTGGTGGTCGCAGGTTTGCGATGCCGGCCTCGATGGCGCCCCTGATAAGGGGAAGTCAAAACAGGGATACCTCACGTGCAGGGGACACGGGAGCAACCACCGTACCGTGACCTCCCCGTTATACAAACTTTTGTGGGGAATCAAATTCGGACTTTCGCCGATGGGCCACGGCGAGGGCCGCGCAGTCCGTGCTCAGGCCCCAGCGACACGCCGAGGGGATGTGAGGTGAGTCACGTTCGGGCGTGCAGGCTCGGGTGAGCGCCACCGGAACGGCGACTACGCGCCCTCGACTCGGCCTCGGCGCGTTGCCTGGCCGCGATCTGGGTGACGCCGGCGGTGAGGGTGCCACCGTCCTGGTCGAGTTCGGCCAGAGCCGTCGAGATGCCGTGCACGACGTCGCCGACGATCGGCAGCGAGATGTGGCCGACGCCGTGGAGCCGGATGTTGCGAACGGAGAGGTCGGGATGGCGCAGGGCGCCGTTGCCCTGCGGGACGATCACGACGTCCGTGTCGGACCAGTAGCAGATGAAGCGGGTCGTGCAGCCGGGCGCCGGTTCGTCGAGTTCGGCGATGAGAGCACTGTCCGGGCGCATCTGCCCGGCGAGCCGGGTCGGGAGGGTGTATGCCGTGTAGGTGCCCTGGTGCGGCGTTCCGAGCGTGACGAGGGTGTGCACGTGGGCGTCACCCCCGAGCCGGGTGACGTAGTAGCGGGCGATGAGCCCGCCGAGGCTGTGGCCGACGATGTGGATCTTCCCGTAGCCGGTCTCGGCCACGATCGCTTCGATCTCCTCGCCGAGCTGGGCAGCCGCCGTGCGCACGTCCTTGGTGACCGACGAATAGTTCATGGCATAGACCGCGCCGAACCCGCGACGAGTGAGCCCGCGCCGCAGCAGCGTGAAGATCGAGCGGTTGTCGATGAAGCCGTGGACGAGCAGGATCGGCGTGCCCGACGCCTCCAGGTGCGAAATGATGAGCCCGCGCTGGACGGGGGCGAGGTGCTCGATGCGGTAGCCCCGCAACCCTTCGGTGCGCTCCTGGAAGATCCCGAGCGGATAGGTCGCAAGGTGCGTCGAGATCCACGCTCCCTCGATGGCCATTCCGATGAGGGCCCGGGGGGTGAAGAGCGTGCCGACTCCGCGGGCAAGGTCCGCCCCGGACGAGGCGACCCGGCGCGCGCGGCTCAACATTGAGATCCGATGTCCATGGTGATTGCACCGTATCCCGGCGCGGCTGCGAGGTGCCCGATGTCATCGGGATCTCTGCCAATCCGTGTCCGGAAATGCAACCGACCTCGTCGTGCCGACCCGCGCGGGGCTAGGCTCGCCCCGGAACAGACCCGTGGCGAGAGCCGGGTCGGTCAATCGATCATGTGAGGACGGAAAGAATCCGTGGACCTTTTCGAGTACCAGGCACGCGACGTGTTCGAGAAGCACGGTGTACCCGTGCTGGCTGGCGCAGTCGCCACCACCCCTGAGGAGGCCCGCGCGGCCGCCGAGACCATCGGAGCCAAGAGCGGCGGCGTCACCGTCGTCAAGGCCCAGGTCAAGACCGGTGGCCGAGGCAAGGCCGGCGGCGTCAAGGTCGCCAAGTCGACCGACGAGGCCGAGCAGCTGGCCGGGCAGATCCTCGGGATGGACATCAAGGGCCACACGGTCCACCAGGTGATGATCGCCCAGGGCGCGCAGATCGCCGAGGAGTACTACTTCTCCATCCTGCTCGACCGCACGAACCGCACCTACCTTGCGATGTGCAGCAAGGAGGGCGGCATGGACATCGAGCAGCTCGCCGTCGAGCGCCCCGAGGCCCTCGCCCGCATCGCCGTCGACCCCAATGTCGGAATCGACGCGGCCAAGGCCCAGGAGATCGTCGACGCCGCGGGCTTCGACGCCGAGACCGGCGCGAAGATCGCCCCCGTCCTCGAGACGCTCTGGAAGGTCTACCGCGACGAGGACGCGACCCTCGTCGAGGTCAACCCGCTCGTCAAGGACAACGACGGCAACATCGTGGCGCTGGACGGCAAGGTCACGCTCGACGAGAACGCCGAGTTCCGTCACGAGGACCACGCCGCGCTCGAGGACAAGGCCGCGGCCGACCCGCTCGAGGCCAAGGCCAAGGAGAAGGGCCTCAACTACGTCAAGCTCGACGGCGAGGTCGGCATCATCGGCAACGGCGCGGGTCTCGTCATGAGCACCCTTGACGTCGTCGCCTACGCCGGTGAGGCGCACGGCGTGAAGCCGGCGAACTTCCTCGACATCGGTGGCGGCGCCAACGCGCAGGTCATGGCCGACGGCCTCGACGTCATCCTCGGCGACGAGCAGGTCCGCTCGGTCTTCGTCAACGTCTTCGGTGGCATCACCGCGTGTGACGAGGTCGCCAACGGCATCAAGGGCGCCCTCGAGATCCTCGGCGACCACGCGACCAAGCCGCTCGTCGTCCGCCTCGACGGCAACAACGTCGATGCCGGCCGCGCGATCCTCAACGAGCTGAACCACCCGCTCGTCACCCAGGTCGACACCATGGACGGCGCCGCGGCCAAGGCCGCCGAGCTCGCCGCCTCCAAGTGACCCGCTGACAGCTGACGAACACAAAGGAACGCACAACACATGTCGATCTACCTCAACGCTGACAGCAAGATCATCGTCCAGGGCATGACCGGTGGCATGGGCTCCAAGCACACCGCCCTCATGCTCGACGCCGGCTCCAACATCGTCGGTGGTGTCAACGCCCGCAAGGCCGGCACGACCGCCGAGATCGGTGGCAAGGAGCTGCCCGTCTTCGGCTCCGTCAAGGAGGCCATGGAGGCCACCGGCGCCAACGTCTCCGTCGCCTTCGTCCCGCCGGCCTTCGCCAAGGACGCCGCCATCGAGGCCATCGACGCCGAGATCCCGCTGCTCGTCGTCATCACCGAGGGCATCCCGGTCAGAGATACTGCCGAGTTCTACAACTACGCGGCTTCGAAGGATGGCAAGAAGACGCGCATCATCGGCCCGAACTGCCCCGGCATCATCACGCCGGAGGAGTCGCTCGCCGGCATCACGCCGCACACCATCGCGGGCAAGGGCCCGATCGGTCTCGTCTCCAAGTCGGGCACCCTGACCTACCAGATGATGTACGAGCTGCGTGACTACGGCTTCACGACGGCCATCGGCATCGGCGGTGACCCGATCATCGGCACCACCCACATCGACGCTCTCGAGGCGTTCGAGGCCGACCCCGAGACCAAGGCGATCGTCATGATCGGCGAGATCGGTGGCGACGCCGAGGAGCGCGCCGCGGCCTACATCAAGGAGCACGTCACGAAGCCGGTCGTCGGCTACGTCGCCGGCTTCACCGCCCCCGAGGGCAAGACCATGGGCCACGCCGGCGCCATCGTCTCCGGCTCGTCGGGCACGGCCCAGGCCAAGAAGGAGGCCCTCGAGGCCGCCGGGGTCAAGGTCGGCAAGACGCCGTCCGAGACGGCCGAGCTCATGCGCGAGATCATGCGGAGCCTCTGACTCCAGCGGACGCGGGGCTGAGCCCCACAGCGCACGGCGAGCGGGCGGCATACCGAGAATTTTTCGGTATGCCGCCCGCTCGCGTTCCCGGGTTCAGTCGCGTTTCACTTCTTCGCGGCGGCGTCCATGAGGTTGCCCAAGAAGGCCCAGGCGTCGTCGTTGACGCGGGTGTCGGCCAGGACGAAGGTGGCCGTGCGAAGTCCGTCCCGAAGCGCCACCGCGCCGACGAGATAGCTGTGCGGCCCGTTGCCGTCCGGATAGGTCGCCGTGACGAGGATGGTTCCGGTCCGCGGGCCCTGCTTGAGGGTGACCGCCGGATCGCTCGACTCCTTGCAGGTGGTGTCGTTGAGCATGGCGCGCACGATCGCAGCCGGCTCGGAGGCGTTGGAGGAACCATCTGACTGGAGGTTGCTCTTCTGGATCCGTTCGGCACCGGTCCAGTTGCTCTCGCCGGTGTCGCGCATCCAGGCGATGGACGCGGGGGTTGCCTCGGCGTTGGGGTCGCAGGGCACGACGGCACCGACGGTGGCCTCTTCGGGCACCCACGATCCGATGGTCATGGCAAAGGGTGTGGCGTCCTGCCAGTCCTGGGCACTGAGGAAGGCCGTGGCCGGGATCGCGGGGTTGCCCTTGGACAGGATCTGCGGCGGGGCGCCATTGCCGGCGGGGGCGCTCGGGCTCGGGCCGCCCGTGGACCCACCTGTGGAGGAGGTCGGTCGCGGGGTTGAACTCGGCGTGGCAGTGCCGGTGTTGGTCGGCCGCACTGTGGCCGAAGCGGTGGGTGTGCCCGTCGGCGCCTGCGTCGGGGTCGTGGTGGGCGTCGTGCTCGGGGTGGTTGTCGCGACGGTGGGTGTCGGCGTGGCCGGGAGCGGCGGGGGAGCGGCGTCCTCTCGGGCGAGGCCGCGGAAGCCGACGGCGGCCACGATCGCGACCGCTGCTGCGACTCCGGCGGTGACGGCGAGCATCCGACGGCGACGGCCGCGGTCACCACGGGCCCGGACAAAGGCCGGCTCGGGGATCGGGGTGGCCATCACGTCGTCACGAAGGGAGAGCAGGGCGCCGCGGAGAAGTGCGTCGTCCTCGGGGGACCATGGGGTGGTGCTGCGAAGGTCATCCATGACGGTTCTCCTTCCTCGCGAGAGTGGCTGGATGGTCGGGTTGGGTGGTGCCGCGGAGCAGGTCGGCGAGTTGGGCCCGGCCGCGGTGGAGGCGGGCCTTGACGGTGCCGGGTGGGACGTCGAGCTCGGCTGCGATCTGCGCGATGCTGCGGTCGGCCAGGTAGTGCAGGGCGACCGTTTCGCGCAACACCGGGCTCAACTGGCGCAGCGCGGCGACGACGGCCACGCGGCTCTCGTCGGGCGGCGCCTGCGCCGCGACGGACCCGTGCCGCGTGTACGCCCGGTCCCGTGCCTGACCGCGACGCCACTGTGAGATCGCGATGCGCCGGGCTACGGTGCGGACCCATGCCAGCGGGTCGTCGTGGGTCGACACCCGGGCCCAGTCGCTCCATGCCTTGGCGAACGCCTCCTGAGTGGCGTCCTGGGCGAGCGTGAGGTCACCGGTCACGGCATACACGAGGTGGATGACGCGGGGCGCGGTCGCCCGATAGAAGTCGTCGAACGCCGCCGTGTCGCGGTCCTTCATCGCCCACCCCTTTGCCCGTCGTGTCCAGCCTGTCATGGGAGCAGACGCGCCGGGGGCGAGGAAGGTTGCATCACGTCGGGCGTGTGCTCCACGACTCGGCCGTGGCTGCGGGGGACACTGGGGCGCGATGACAGTCATGGATTTGCTCCGGGGAATGCGCCCCTCCGAGGACACCGAGGGTGAGGGCGACGACGCGCCCCGCGCCGGTGGTCCCGCGTGGCTGTCCGACTCCGCGCGCGACGTGGTCATCGGCCTCGTCACCGGACTGATCTCGCTGCTCGTCGTCCTCGTTCCCACCGTCCTCGGATGGATGCTCGACCCCCGACCCGGCGGATCGTTCGGTGACCCACTCGGGGCCGCGGCCGCGTTCTGGCTGCTGCTCCACGGCGCTCACCTCGGTGCCGGGGCGACGTCGGTGGCGTTCGTTCCGCTCATGCTCGGTGCGCTCGTCGTCTGGGGCGCGGCTCGTGGGGCGAGTCGGGCTCTCGAGACCGCCGACGTCGACGACGACTTCGTGGCCGATCTGCTGCCGCGTTCCGTTGTCGGGATCTCCGGTCGGTGGTGGCTCGGGTATGCCGTCGCCCTCGTCCTCGCGTCCCTGCTCACGTTGGTGGGGTCGTTGCCGCTGCGGTGGCCCACCCTCGTCGTGCCGATCCTCGTCGTTCCGGTTCTGGCGCTCGCGATCGCAATCCGGCGCCTCGCCCGGGAGGGACACGTCCTCGGGCCGCGCCTCGAGGCGGTCGTGACGCCCGAGGCCGCGCGGCGAGCGTGGGGCCCTGCCCTTCGCGGTCTGGGGCTCGTCCTCGGACTCGGTGCTGTGGGTGTCGCCGTTGCCGTCGTGCTGTCCTGGCACTCGGTCTCGAGCCTGCATGCCGAAGTGGGCGCCGGTTTCCTCGGTGGCGTGCTCCTCGCGGGCGCCCAGCTCGCGTCATTGCCCAACCTGGCTCTCTGGGTCGTGTCGGTGTTCGCCGGTCCCGGCTTCTCCGTCGTCGACGGGGCGCACACGTCCCTGTCCGGCACGGAGAGCGGACTCATGCCGCTCGTGCCGGTCTTCGGTGCCGTGCCGGAGCCGGGGACCTATCCCTGGGCGGCGTGGCTGTTCGTCCTCGTGCCCGTCCTCGTCGGCGGCTACATCGGGCGGCGGTCGCTGGCCTCCGTGGCACGGCTGTCGTCGCTGCGGACCAAGGCCTCTGTGGCGCTCATGGCGTGTGCTTTCGTGGCCGTGGGCCTCGCCATCCTCGACGGTCTCGGTGGAGGCTCGCTCGGGGCCTATCGCCTCGCCGACATCGGTGCGCCGGCGCTCAGGATGGCCCTGACGCTCGGGCTCGAACTCGCCGCAGGTGCCCTGGCGGTCGTCGCCTGGGACGCGTGGCGACTGCGCCGCTGATCCCACTCGATAGGGTGCTCGGCGTGAACGAACCCACCGGCATCGTCGTCCTCGTCTCGGGCTCGGGCACGCTGCTCCAGGCGCTCATCGACGCGAGTCTCGACCCGGCATACGGGGTTCGGATCCTGGCCGTGGGAGCGGACCGGGACGACATCGAAGGACTACGTCGCGCGGAGCGCGCCGGCATCGACACCTTTGTATGCCGGGTGGCCGACTTCTCCGACCGCGTCGCCTGGGATGCCGGGCTGGCTGCCGAGATCGCTTCTCGCACACCGAAGTTCGTCGTCACGGCGGGATTCATGAAGATCCTCGGACCGGAGACGCTCGCGGACCGGGTCATCCTCAACACGCACCCCGCTCTGCTCCCGAGCTTCCCCGGAGCGCACGGCGTGCGCGACGCGCTGGCCCACGGCGTGAAGATCACCGGTACGACCGCACACTTGGTCGACGCGGGGGTGGACACCGGCCGGATCCTCGCGCAGCGCGCCGTCGACGTGCTCGACGACGACACCGAGGAGACGTTGCACGAGCGGATCAAGGTGCAGGAGCGGGAGCTCCTCGTCGAGCTCGTCGGGCGTCTGGGGCGTGACGAGCTGACGCTCCCGGGCCGCTAGAATCCGGAGTGACGACTGGCGCAGGTGGACCACCACCGGGGAGTCACATGGGAGTTGCATCGCCCGCCTGGGTGCACCCGGCAGTTCATTGAACGACCGCACACCCTGCACTCTCATGATTTGGAGCCACCACCATGGCCGTTTCCGTCAGCAAGCCCGGACCCACCCAGGATCGCCGCCCCCTCCGCCGGGCGCTCATCTCGGTCTTCGACAAGACCGGCCTGGAGGACTTGGCCCGTGGCCTGCATGAGGCCGGTGTCTCGATCGTGTCGACGGGTGGATCGGCCAAGCTCATCGAGGGACTCGGCATCCCGGTGACCGAGGTCGCCGACCTCACCGGCTTCCCCGAGTGCCTCGAGGGGCGCGTCAAGACGCTGCACCCGATGGTGCACGCCGGCATCCTCGCCGACACCCGCAAGCCCGACCATGTCGAGCAGCTCGGTGAGCTCGGCGTCGAGCCGTTCGACCTCGTCGTCGTGAACCTCTACCCGTTCGCGGACACGGTGGCGTCCGGCGCCGGTGCCGACGACATCGTCGAGAACATCGACATCGGCGGGCCCTCGATGGTTCGTGCGGCCGCCAAGAACCACCCCAGCGTGGCCGTGGTCGTCGACCCCACGGCATACGCCGAGGTCCTTGCCGCAGCGCAGGGCGAGGGCTTCACGTTCGAGGAGCGCAAGGCGCTCGCGGCGAAGGCGTTCGTGCACACGGCGACCTACGACACGCACGTCGCGTCGTGGATGGGCAATGCCTACGTCGACAGCTCCGAGGGGACGGGCTTCCCGGCGTGGGTCGGTGCGACGTGGAACAAGACTGCGGTGCTGCGCTACGGCGAGAACCCCCACCAGAGCGCGGCGCTGTATGCGAGCGGCTTTGCTCCGCAGCCGGGTCTCGCGCAGGCCAAGCAGCTGCACGGCAAGGAGATGTCCTACAACAACTACGTCGACGCGGACGCTGCGGTGCGGGCGGCGTACGACCACGGCGACCAGCCGACCGTCGCGATCATCAAGCACGCCAACCCGTGTGGGATCGCCGTCGGTGCCGACGTGGCCGAGGCGCACCGTCGTGCCCACGCGTGCGACCCCGTGTCGGCGTTCGGCGGCATCATCGCGACGAACCGTCCTGTGACCGTCGAGATGGCGCGCACGGTCGCCGACATCTTCACCGAGGTCGTCGTGGCCCCGAGCTTCGACGACGACGCGCTCGAGGTGCTCACCGCGAAGAAGAACATCCGCCTCCTCGAGGCAGCCGCACCATCACGCGGTGGCGCGGAGATCCGGCCGATCTCGGGTGGCCTGCTCATGCAGCAGCGCGACGCGCTCGACGCCGTCGTGCGTGACGAGTCCGGCGAGGTCGTCGGTGGCGACGACGCCGCGAACTGGCGGCTCGTGTCGGGTTCGGCTGCCGACGAGGCGACGCTCGCGGACCTGCAGTTCGCGTGGCGTTCGGTGCGTGCGGTGAAGTCCAACGCGATCCTGCTCGCGTCCGATGGCGCGTCCGTCGGCATCGGCATGGGGCAGGTCAATCGGGTGGACTCGTGCCACCTCGCCGTGTCGCGCGCGAACTCCGGGGCCGGCGCGGATGGTGCGGTGGTCGAGCGGGCGCGTGGCGCGGTGGCGTCGTCGGACGCGTTCTTCCCGTTCGCCGACGGCCTGCAGGTGCTCATCGACGCAGGCGTTCGCGCGGTCGTGGCGCCCGGTGGGTCCATGCGCGACGGCGAGGTCATCGAGGCGGCGCAGGCGGCCGGGGTGACGCTCTACTTCACGGGGACCCGCCACTTCGCCCACTGACCCAGTCTTTTGCCCTGCTGGTTCATCACGACAACAGCGGGCCCAGTCCCTGCCGACCATGGGCAGCCCGGGACTCTAGAGGGACGGGCCACCCGCGCTGACCCGCCGCGCATCGTCCCTGTGCCCTGCACGGACGTACGTCGCTGGCTCGCATGTCCGTGCAGGGCACAAGGACGGGGCTGGCGTGTCCGTGCAGGGCACAAAGAGCACTGTCAGGCGGGGGCTCCGGGAGCTGCGTAGCCGGTGGGCTCACCCGAGCCGAGGTCGACGATCGCGGCCACCGGGCCACCACCGTCGGGTCCCTGGTGGGCCGCCGACACGGAGACGAACACGGCGGGGTCGCCGGTCACCGACGCCGTGACACCGCCGACGCACGACTTGATCTGGCGGTGCCAGTGCACGTCGGAATCGTCAAGCATCGCGTTGCGCCGACCGCGGACCTGGCCGTCCTGGCTGACCTCGCACTTGAGGAAGACGTTGACGAGGCGGCCCTGGATGTCGGAGGTGTGCGGGCGCTCAGGGAGCTCGAGACCCGCGTCCTTGATGGCCGCCCAGATGCCGTCGGCGTCGAGGGCGTCGCGCATGACGGAGTGGCCGATGCGGTAGCGGCCGCCGACTCCGCGGGCGTTGCCAACGACGACGACCTGCGCCTGGTCGAGCTCGACGCCGGAGGAGCAGGACGCCACCGACGAGTAGAGGTCGCGGTTGTTCATGACGTCGGCATCGGTCGGCATCTCGATCTCGCCGAGGGCCACGGCGATGCCGAGGCCGGTCGTGCCGTTGGAGAGGTCCATCGATTCGTGCGTGTGGTGGGTCCAGACCTTCTGGCCGCGTGACTCGGCGTCGCGGATCGTGTGGATCGTCAGGAGCGGGTCTTCGTCTGGACGTAGTGCACGTCGGCCGGGTCGGTGATGCCGGCCCGCTCCATGGCGACCTTCACGGCGTCGGCGACCTTGGAGATCATGCCGGTGTAGCCAATCTCCTCGGGCTTGATCGGCTCACTCATGGCGAAGCCGACGGTGAGCCGCAGGTCGTCGCTCGGCTCGACCTTGTCCTCGGGGACCGTGGCGAAGATCGTGGCGTGCGGGCTGATGATGCCGTCCGTGCCACCCGACCAGACGATCGGAACCTGCTTGACCTGGTCGGCGGGTGCGCCCTTGGCGACGAGGACTTCACGGAAGGCGCGGTCGGCGATGATGCGGGTGTAGTCGTTGACCCCACCGTTGCCCTCCGTCTTGCCGATGATGGCGATGACGCGGCGGGCTTCCATCACGCCGTCGTCGATGAGCTTGGCCAGCTCGGAGGCGTCGGCGACGCTGTGGATCGGAACCTTGCGGACCTCAATGGCTTCTGGCACGGCTGAACCTCTCTTTGTTGGGACTTAGTCCTCGGGACTGGTGTCGATGACCGTGCCGAACTCGCGCTCGACGGCATCGGTGATGTGGGCGAGCGACGTGATGATCGAGCGGCCACCGGACTCGGCGAACCGCATCGCGGCATCGACCTTGGGACCCATCGAGCCGGACGTGAACTGACCGTCGGCGGCGTGCGCCTTCATCTGGGCGAGCGAGGTGAATCCGAGCGGTCGCTCGTCCGGGGTGCCGTAATCGACCATGGCGTGGTCGACGTCGGTGGCGATGATGAGGATGTCGCACTCGAGGGCCCGGGCGAGCAGGGCGGCAGTGAGGTCTTTGTCGATGACGGCCTCGACGCCGCGCAGCGTGCCGTCGGCGTCTCGGACCACCGGGATCCCGCCGCCGCCCGCGGCAACGACGACCTGGCCGGCGTCGATGAGCGCGCGGATCGCTGGGAGGTCGAGGACCTCGATCGGTTCCGGGGAGGCGACGACCCGTCGCCATCCCTTGTCGCCACGGTCCTCCCATTGCTGCCCGTGGTCGATCATCTGCTGCGCCTCGGCGGCCGGGAGGTAGCGGCCGATCGGCTTGGTCGGTTCGGCGAAGTGCGGGTCTGCGGCGTCGACGAGGGTGCGGGTCACGAGCGCTGCGACAGACCTGTCCGCTCCGTGTCGGGCCAACGCCGGCTCGAGGGCGTCGAGGACGGTGAACCCGATGGTCCCCTGCGTCTGCGCACCGCACCAGTCGAGCGGGACGGGCGGGACGACCGAGGCGGCCAGCTCGTTCTTGACGAGCAGGTTGCCCACCTGGGGCCCGTTGCCGTGGGTGAGGACGACGTCGTGGCCGGCAGCGACGAGTTCGGCGACGTGCTCCATGGCCTCGGTGATCGCCCGGACCTGGGCACCCGGGTCGGCCGACCCATCCGCGGAGGTCATGGCGTTGCCTCCCAGCGCGACGAGAACGCGCACGCACCCACCTCCCTGACCGGCCGGCATACCCCGTTGGTATGCCGTTGCGGCGAGCCTAGGGAGGCGGCTGCGGTGCGGCGTTGGCATCACCTGACAGGCGAAGCCCCTCTGTTTGTCAGGTCTGCTCAGGTGCGGGTGGCGGTGAGGAGGAGGTACTCCCAGTCGAGGATGAGATGGCCGTCGCCGCGGTCGTACCGGTCCGCGAGGGCGATGAGCTCGGCGTCGAGGGCAGCGACTCGCTCGGGGTCGTCGGCGATGAAGCGGTAGACCGCGATCGTCGGGCCGTAGTTCAGCTTGAAGAACTCGAGGAAGTCCTCTGACGTCGGAAAGACGTCGACGACCAGATCCTGCTGTGAGGCATGGCCGATCTGGACGCGGTCGCCGAAGAGCTCTCGGACGTGGTCGACATGGCCCCACAACGGCGGCGGCTGCGCACCGGGAGGCGGCGGCGGGGCGTAGGGCTTCATCGTCGCGAACATCTGGCCGATGAAGCCCTCCGGCGTCCAGCTCAGGAGGCCGATGGTGCCGCCGGGTCGTGTGATGCGGACGAGTTGGTCGGCCACGGCCTGGTGGTGCGGAGCGAACATGACGCCCACGCACGACACGGTCGCGTCGAACTCGCCGTCGTCGCACGGGAGGTTCTCGGCGTCGGCCACGACCCACCTGACCTCGAGACCCTCCGCCTCGGCGTGGGCTCGTCCGACGTCGAGCAGTTCGGGCGTGAGGTCGGTCGCGGTGACGTGGGCTCCGGTGCGCGCCGCGGGGAGGGCGACGTTTCCCGACCCCGCCGCGACGTCGTGGATACGTTGTCCCGCACCGATGTTCGCGGCTTCGACGAGGATCGGACCCAGGGAGGAGATGACGTCCGACGCCACCGCGGGGTAATTGCCAAGGGCCCACATGGCGCGGTGCTTCGCCTTGAGCTCGGTGTCGGCAGAGGCGGGGTCGGCCTGGGTGGAGGTGGTGTTCATGGCAGCGGCCTTCCGGTGGGTGGGGTACTGCCACCAAACGTAGGAACGGGCGAGGCGTCGACACATCGGCGCCAACACGCAACGGTGAGGTGCTCCGTGAATGGGGGATGACGGCCTACACGTAGGTGCCTGTATGCCGTCCCCTCACCTCGTGAGGTAGGCCGCCACTGCTGCCGTGCGCGCCGATCTCCCGTGGAGGTCGAGCTTGGCGTAGACGTTGCTCAGGTGGCGTTCCACGGTCCGGCCACTGAGGACGAGTTCGCCGGCGATGGCGTCATTGTCGAGGCCGCGCGCGGCGAGGCCGAGAATCTCCTCCTCGCGTGGGGACAGCCTGTCGAGTGGGGAGGGATGAGTTGCTGAATTGTGTTGTGCGGCAGGAGGTTCGTCGAGGAAAGCGTCGAGCTCGCGGGTGAAGGTCTGCCACGCCGGCTCGTCCTCCAACACGATGTGGTTGTCGCTCTCCAGGGCAACGAGGCGGGCATCGGTGATGTGCGAAGCGAGGTAGCGGGCCTCGGAGAAGTTGTTCATGCGGTCCCCGGTGGAGTGGAGGACGAGGGTGGGTGCGGCGACCCGACCCAGGAGGTGCGACGCGTCGGCGACGAGCCTCTGTCGGCGAGCCGTCAGAGCGGTCGCGGTGTCGGTGGCATTACGCTGGAGTTCGTCGAGCCACACGTGCTGCTCCTCGGTGCCCTCCGGGATCATCAGCGAGGTGAAGACGCGGCGGAACGCCGAGTCGGGCCGCGCCCAACCGACCTTGATGAGCGCGTCGAGGGCGTCGTTGAGCTCGGCATCCTTCGGATCCCGTCCCTGCTGGCCCGAATAGCTGCCGTAGAACGCGAGCCGCGAAACTCGCTCTGGATGGCGGACGGCATACGCAATGGCGATGGGTCCGCCCTGCGCCATGGCGAGAAGGTCGAACCGGTCCAGACCGGCGTCATCGGCAACCGCTTCGAGGTCGGCGAGGCGCAGTTCGGGGCTGTGGTCGGTGACGCCGCGGTCAGACAATCCGTGGCCCCGCTCGTCGAACCTGACAACGGTGTGCCGGGTTCCCCAGAAGGTCAGGTAGTGCCGCCAGACCGGTGAGGACCAGTCGTATTGCAGGTGGCTCAACCAACACGCGTCGACGAGCAGGGGCGGGCCGGACCCGTGGACGGCATAGGCGATCTGCACACCGTCGACCGACCGCGTGAATCGGATGTCCTGCCGCGGTGTCGGAGGAGCCTGCCGGTCAGAGACCACCCTTCATCGTAGATTTTCCGGCCCGTCCGAGGAGGCGGTATCGAGAGTGTCGTGCGGCGAGGCGCTCCATTCGCTCGAGCGTGGAGAGGTCCGCGAGTTCGTGGCGGATCGCCTGGGCCATGCGTCGGCAGAACTCCTCCGGCTCCTGCGAGGCGTCCGGGTGCTCGGCGACGATGCGATCGATGATGCCGTCCTCGAGGAGATCGAGGGAGCGGACGCGCTGGCGCTCGGCGAGTTCGGGAGCGCGGTCGGGGGTGCGGTAGAGGATCGCCGAGGCGCCCTCGGGTGGGAGCGGCGACAGCCACGAGTGCTGGGCGCTGATGACGCGGTCCGCGGGCATGAGTGCGAGGGCGCCACCACCCGTGCCCTGACCGAGAAGGACGCAGACGGTGGGGACGTCAAGGACGACGAGGTCGGCGAGGCAGCGTGCGATCTCCCCGGCCATGCCGCCCTCCTCGGCCTCCTTGGACAGTGCTGCGCCGGCGGTGTCGATGATGCTCACGAGTGGGAGGTTGAGCTCGGTGGCGAGCTTCATGCCGCGGCGGGCGACGCGCAGGCCCGACGGGCCGAGCGGTGCCTCGGTCTGCTCTCCACGACGGTCCTGGCCGAGGACGACGCACGGTGTGCCCTCGAAGCGGGCCAGGGCGAGGAAGAGGGAGGAGTCCCACTCGCCCGCTCCGGTCCCGAAGAGCGGGAGGACGTCGGTGGCGCCGAGCTTGAGCAGAGCGCGCACTCCCGGACGAGAAGGCTTGCGGGACAGCAGGATCGAATCCCACGCGGGGATGTCCGGTAGCGGCTCGCGCGGCACGTCGGGCGCCGGTGTCGAGTCGTGCGGGGCGAGGACGAGGTCGAGGAAGCGGGCCGCCGTCTGGGTGAGGAGTTCGACGGGAAGAACCGCGTCGAGCAGGCCGTGGGCGAAGAGGTTCTCGGCCGTCTGGACCCCCTCGGGGAAGGGCTGCCCGTAGAGCGCTTCATAGACGCGGGCTCCGAGGAAGCCGATCGTCGCTCCCGGCTCGCCGACCGTCACGTGGCCGGTCGAACCCCATGACGCGAAGACGCCACCGGTGGTGGGGTGGCGCAGGTAGGTGATGTAGGGCAGGTGCTCCTGCTTGTAGGCCGCCACCGCCGCCGAGATCTTCACCATCGTGACGAACGCAGGCGTGCCCTCCTGCATGCGCGTGCCACCCGATGCGGGGGCCGCGAAGAGGGGCAGCCGCTCCTGCGTCGCCCGCTCGAAGGCCAGGACGATGCGCTCGGCCGCCGCGACGCCGATGGAGCCGGCGAGGAAGCGGAACTCACCGGCGATGACAGCGACCCGGTGGCCGTTGATCGTGCCCTCGCCGGTGACGATCGACTCGTCAGTGCCGGCCTTCTCGGCAGCGGCGGCGAGCTCAACGGCATACGAGCTGCCCTCCTCGGCCACCGCGAGAGGGGTGGTGTCCCAGGACTGCCACGACCCGTCGTCGAGGACGGCGGCAATGAGCTCACTGGACGTGGGGCGGTTGGGCTTGTCGCTCACTCGGTGTCCTCCTCCGCGAGCCAGGCGCGGATGCTGTCGTTGTGCTGGCCGAGAGCGGGCGGTGCCAGGTGCTCCTCGCGACCTCCGGCAAAAGCGTTGTCGCCCAGCCGAATCGGTGGTCCCGGGATCTCGATCGACCCGAGGACCGGGTGGTCGATGTCGAGCACGAGCCCCTGAGAGCGGGTCTGGTCCCAGTCGTAGACCCGGTCGATCGTGCGCACCTCTCCGGAGGGAACGCCGAGCTCGGCGAGACGGGGGAGGAGGTCGTCCAGACGCCACGTGGAGAAGGCCTCGTTGAGGGTGGCGATGACGTCGTCGCGGTGGGCCATGCGCTCCCGGTTCGTGGCCATGCCGGGCGCGGCCGGGTCGATGCCGAAGCCCTCCGCGAGCTTGACCCACAACGCCTCGCTGCCGCACGCGACCTGGACATCGCCGTCGGCGCAGTGGAACAGGCCATAGGGGGTGATGCTCGGGTGGTGGTTGCCCTGGGCGCGACCCACCTGGCCCGCCACGGTGTAGGCCGTGCCATGCATGGCGTGCGACGCGACGACGGCCGCAAGCAGGCTCGTTCGCACCACCTGACCGCGTCCCGTTGTCGTGCGCTCGTGAAGGGCGGAGACGATGCCGAACGCGCCGTACATCCCCGCGAGGAGGTCGCCGATGGGCACGCCCACGCGCTGGGGGTCGTCCGGCGCGGAGCCGGTCAGTGACATGAGCCCGGCCTCGCCCTGGGCGATCTGGTCGTATCCCGCGCGACCTCCTTGCGGCCCGTCATGGCCGAAGCCACTGATGGACAGGACGACGAGGCGCGGGTTGAGGTCGTGCAGTGCGTCGTTGCCGAAGCCGAGCCGGTCCATGACTCCCGGGCGGAAGTTCTCGATGAGGACGTCGGCGCGTCGGACGAGTCGCGTAAGGACATCGCGACCGTCGTCGGACTTCAGGTCGAGGGTGATCGACTCCTTGTTGCGGTTGGCGCTCAGGTAGTAGGTCGAGATGGGGTCGTCCTCGGGCCCGACGAAGGGCGGCCCCCACCCGCGCGTGTCGTCGCCGGCGCCGGGCGTCTCGACCTTGATGACGCGGGCGCCCATGTCGCCCAGCATCATTGCGGCGTGCGGCCCGGCGAGGGCGCGCGACAGGTCGACGACGACGATGTCCTCAAGGGGTCCGCTCATGGATCGAGCCTAGGGAGAGCGCCCGCGCAAAGGCTCGGTGAGTTCGTGGCAAGACGAACGTCACACCGTGTCACCTTCTGCCAAAGCGAGGGATCGGCCCCGTCGGCGATCGGCAATCCGACGGTGGACGTCGCTCCGAACAGTGGGCGTACAGCGGGCCCAACGACGAGTCCGCGACCACCCCCTGGGAGTTGTCATGCCAACGATCAGTCGTACCACCAAGGCCGTCCTGGCGGCCGGAGTCCTCGTCACGTCCATGGGCGTCATTGCCAGCACGGCCACGGCCAACAGTGCCGATCTCTCCGCGTCCCTCGAGCCCGCGGTCCTGAACGGCGTCGACGGCGGCGGCACCGCCCTTGTGTCCGTCCGCGGGACCCGCATCGACATCGCGATGGTCGCCTCCGGGCTCCTCGCGGACGCTCCACACGCTGCGCACATCCACTTCGGCGCCGACGCGCGCCACGAGTGCCCCTCGGCGACCGACGACTCCGATGGCAGCGGCACCCTCAACACGACCGAGGGCGCTCCGGCCTACGGACCGGTCCGCGTCTCCCTCACCAAGTCAGGCGACACGAGCCCCGCGAGCGCACTGGCCATCGATCGGTTCGACACCGCCCCCGGTGGTGAGCTCAGCTACGAGCGCGGGCACATCAAGGTCACCCAGGACGTCGCCAAGGCCGTCGCGGACGGGCTGGGTGTCATCGTCATCCACGGCGTCGACCACAACCATGACGGCGTCTACAGCGGCACGGTCGGAAGCGATCTCGACCCGTCACTGCCGACCGAGGCGACGGACCCGGCCCTGTGCGGTGTCATCACTCCGCAGGACTGACTCCCGGATGTGTGTCTCAGCGCGACCGAGAACTCGCGCTGGGACACGCTGCCGGACAACGCGCGGCGGCGCGGCGACGACGGTCGCGGGCCGACCGGCATTCGCCTCGTCGGCAACGGATTGGGGCGAGCCGAGCTCGGTGAGGACGCGGCGTACGTCCTCGTCCGATGCGTCCGGCGGCAGCGGGGCCTCGAGGTGCTACGTCCGGGGGTCGGGCGCGGGCTCGCCGTGGGTCATGAACTCCCACACGAGCCAGTGGGCGAGGGCGACGAGCAGGATGAGCAAAGTGGCCTCGGCCTGGAGGGGCGTGACCCCGATGGGCTTGACGATCTCGGGGACGACGCCGAGTACGGCAATGACGGCGTAGATGACCACCGCGATCCAGCGGTGTCGGGCGAACGTGCCGGCGTCACCATCGGCGCGCGAGCGTTGCAGCAGGCGGAGCGTCGACCAGCAACCGATGAGCGCGACGGCGACAAAGCTGACCCGCCAGATGAGCGGGTTCGTCGTCCCTCCGACCTGCGCGAAGAGGCCCATGAGTGCGGGCAGCAGGAAGGAGAGGTAGATGCCGCCGATGTCTCGCCGACCGGCACGCGAGCGCAGCCATGCCTCGTGCTTCTGGACGACGGTCCACCAGAGGCCGACGAGCGTGAAGCACGTCGCGGAAAAGAGCGCGTAGAACGTCGACACATCCATGCCGAGCCTCCCGATCACTGGATTGGGCCACGCTAGCGCCCCGGGGCGCACGCGCCCATGGCCCAGTCAGGTCAGGACGCCAGCAGCTCGCGCCAGGTGCGGGGTGCCCGCCCGAGCAGGCTCCGCAGGGTGGTGCAGTCGCCGACGAGCCCGCCGCGGTCGTAGCTGCGGAACATCGCGGCGAGGTCGTTGCGGGCCTGCTCAGGGAGGCCGGATCCGGCACCGGCGAGCCAGGCATCGAGCGGCAGTTCGCGTGCCTCGACGGGATGCCCGAGCGCCTCGGTCGCCACGGCGGCCATCTCGCGCATGGTCATGGTCTCGGGCCCGGCGAGATCGAGGGTGGCGCCCTCGTAGCCGTCCTGGATGAATGCGTGCGCCGCGACCTCGGCGACGTCGTCGAGGTCGACGTTGGTGAACCGGGAGTCGAGCGAGTAGGGCACCTCGAGAAGACCGGCTCGCACGCCGCCCTCGAGGTTCTGGAGGTAGGCCGCCGGGCGAAGGATCGTCGCCGACGCGATCCGCTCCCGCACCACCTTTTCGGCCTCCGCCTTGCGCAGGTGGTGCGGCATCGACGCATCCTCGGGATGCAGCACTGAGTGGAACACGAACCGTGAAACACCCTGTGCCACAGCGGCATCAGCCACTCGACGCGCCATCGCCACCTCGCCGGGATGGACGTTCGGAGCGAGGTGGTGGACGCCATCGACGCCCGCCATCGCCTCGGCCAGACCCGCCCCCGTCTCGAGGTCGAGCGGGACAGCGCGAGCCAGCGGACCGGCATACACCGGGCTGGTCGACCCGGGGCGGACAGCGGCGCGGACGCGAACCCCACGGGACGCCAGGGCACGCGTCACGGCGCGGCCGGTCTTGCCGGCCGCGCCGATGACGAGGACCTCGGGCACGAGGTCAGAGCCAGTCGTACTCGCTGGCCTGCGCACCCTCGGCGAGTTGCGCATAGCCGGGTCCGCGGTCGAAGAACGGCTCGTCAGAACGCTCCTCGCGCAGCTGCGCACGCAAGGCCTCACTCGCCTCCACGTCGACTGTCGCCGTGTCGCGGTCGCCGGACGCCACGACACCGTATGCCGTCCGCGCACCGTCGAGGGACACCTTGCCCCAACGCAGGTCGCGTTCGACCTCCTCGAGGGGGCGCTCGAGCGGGTCGCCCCAACCGCCGCCACCGGTCGTGCGGATCCGAATGACCTGACCCGCCTTGACCGCCTCGGCGTCGGCGAGGGCATCGACGATGCGTTCGTCCGGACCACCGACGTCGATGGTGACCTCGAACGGCCGGCCGGCCTTGCCACCCTTGACGCCCCAGCAGGCGAGGATCGAACGGTCGGCGATGGACATGAAGTGCGCGTCCTCGAGCATCCGGATGTGCTTCTCGTAGCCGAGGCCGCCCCGATAGCGGCCCGCCCCACCGGAATCCACCGCGAGGCCGAGGCGCTCGACGATGAACGGGAAGCGTGACTCGGTGAACTCGGTCGGCAGGTTCCGGGAGTCGGGCACGACGTGGATCGTGTCCTCGCCGTCGGCGTAGTAGCGCCCGCCGGACCCACCGCCGAGCACCTCACGCATGAGGTAGTCGTTGCCGTCGCGGTCCTTGCCGTAGACGCCGGTGTAGCGGATCGTCTCCTGGTCCGCCGGCATCTGCCCGTCGACAGCCTTGGCGACGACACCGGCAAGGACACCGAGGAGTCGGAGGATGACGAACGTGCGCGCGTTCGTCGGTGCCGGGTAGATCGGTGTGAGGAGCGTGCCCTTCTCCGGGAAGCGCATCTCGATGAGCGGCACGATGCCCTCGTTGACGTCGAGTTCGGCCATGCGCTCGGGAGTGTCGGCGAGGTTGCGCAGGATGGGCGCGAGCCACTTCTTGAGGAAGTTGCCGCCGACGTAGTCGCCGCAGTGGTTGATCGGCCCCTTGGCCTGGGGTGCCGTGCCGGTGAAGTCGACGATGAGGCGGGCGCCACCAGGGAAGTTCGTCTCCGGGTCGGCCGGAGCGTCGTCGACCTTGGTGAGCGTGATGCGCTGTGTGTGCAACTTGGGCTCGTCGACGCCGTCGTGCTCGGCGTAGTCCTCCCACACGTAGGTTCCGGCGGGGATCTTGGACAGGATCTCGCGACGGTAGGTCTCGGTCGTGCTGTCGAGGATTGCGTCGAAGGCGGCCTCGATGTCGTCGCGGCCGTAGCGGGCGAAGAGGTCCGACAGACGGCGGGCGCCCATGAGGCAGGCGGAGCACTCGGCGTCGAGGTCCGCGGCCAGGCTGTCGGGCATGCGCGAGTTGCGGGTCATGATCCGCAGGGCCGCCTTGTTGGGAACACCCTTCTCCCACAGCTTGATCGGCGGGACGGAGAGGCCCTCCTCGTGGACGCTGGTCGCGTTGCTCGGCATGGAGCCGGGGACCGCGCCGCCGATGTCGTCGTGGTGCCCGAAGGCCTGCACGAAGGCAACGACCTTGCCGTCGTGGAAGACCGGGACCGTGACGCACAGGTCGGGCAGGTGGCCGATGCCGCCCTCGGACTCGTAGACGTCGTTGTGGAAGAAGACGTCGCCCTCGTGCATCTCGTCGAGCGGGTAGTCCCGCACGATCGGGTGCACGAGCGCCGAGTAGGAACGACCCGTGAGCTTGCGGAGCTGCCGGTCGTGGATGCCGGCGCGGAAGTCGTGCGCGTCGCGGATCATGGGGGAGCGCGAGGTGCGCGCGATGGCCGTCTCGACCTCCATCTCGACGCTCGCCAGGGTGCCCTGGACGATCTCGACGAGGATGGGATCGACCTTGGTTCCGGCCGCGGTGAGCCGCTTTCCGTGCTCGTATGCCGTGGGGAGACCTGCGGGGTTCGGGGCGGCTTCGGTGGTGGTCACTTCGCGTCCTCCTTGGTGATGACGAGGTTGCCGTAGGTGTCGACGCGGACGACGAAGCCCGGGTGGACGGGAACCGTGGAGCCGAACTCCTCGATGATCGCCGGACCCTGGACCGTGTCCCCGGCCCGCAGGTCGGGTCGCCACCAGACTCCGGTCTCGACGTAGCCCTCGTCGGCGTCGAAGCACACCTTGCGGGTCGAGCGGCGGGCCCGGTCCTCGACGGAACCCCCTGTGGCAGAGGCGGATTCGTATTCCTGAAGCTCCGGTCGCGTGATCGGTCCGACGCCGGTGACGCGCAGGTTGACCCACTCGACCTGCTGGCTCGGATCGTTCCGGAAGTCGTAGCCGTAGAGCTGGTGGTGAGCGTCGTGGAACGCCTCGGCGACCTGACCGGCATACGCGTCGTCGACAACCTGACCAGAGGGTGCGGTGACGCGAACCTCGTAGGCCTGGCCGAAGTAGCGCAGGTCCACCGTGCGGGTGAACTGGTGGGTGTCGGCCGCGAAGCCCTCCTTGGACAGGGCCGCCGCGGCCTTCTCCGTGAGGGAGGCAAAGGTCGCGTCGATGGCGGCGTGGTCGAGAGCGGACTGCTTGGCGACCTGGGTCTGGACGTAGTCGTTCTTCACGTCGACGGTGAGCAGGCCGAAGGCGCTGACGTTGCCCGGGTTCGGCGGGACGACGACGCCGGCGAGGTCGAGGATGTCGACGAGGCGGCAGGCGAGGAGCGACCCGGAACCACCGAACGTCGTGAGCATGAAGTCGCGGACGTCGAGTCCACGCTTCACCGACACCTGACGCAGCGCGTTGGCCTGGTTCCACGCGGAGATCTCGAGAATGCCTGTGGCACACCGCTCGTAGTCGAGTCCGAGCTCAGCAGCGAGCTCCGTGATGCCCTTGCGGGCGGCGTCGACGTCGAGCGGGATCTCGCCGCCGAGCAGGTGCGGGGGGATGCGTCCGAGGGTGACGTGGGCGTCGGTGATCGTGGGCTGGGTCCCGCCCTTGCCGTAGCAGAGCGGGCCCGGGTCGGCGCCGGCCGACTGCGGTCCGACCTTGAGCGCCCCCTCGGGAGACACCCAGGCGATGGAGCCTCCGCCGGCACCCACGGTGACGACATCGATCATCGGGATCTTGCTGGGGTAGGCGCCGACCGTTCCCTCGGTCGTGAGCGTGGGCTCGCCGTCGAGGACGACGGAGACGTCGGTGGACGTCCCGCCACCGTCACAGGTGAGGATCTTGTCGAAGCCGGCCTTCTGCGCAATGAGGGCCGCACCGAGTGCGCCGGCCGCCGGGCCGGACATCGTCGTCGTGATCGGCTGGTGCACGACCTCGTCCGCCGACAGGACACCGCCGTTGGACTTCATGATGTAGAACGGCAACGCCGTTGAGCTCGCTCCGCTCGCGCGCCCTCCCGTTTCGGCCAGTTCAGGCTCCTTCGTCGCGAACTGCCCGAGTCGCTCGTGGATGTTCGTGACGTAGCGGGACACGTTGGGCTTGACCGCGGCGTCGACGAGGGTGGTCATCGACCGCTCGTACTCGCGATACTCGCGCAGCACCTCGCTCGAGATCGACACGATCGCCTCGGGGTGCTCGGCGCGCAGGATCTCGCGCATCCGCAACTCGTGGGCGTCGTTGGCGTAGGAGTGGAGGAAGCAGACGCCGATCGTCGTGATGCCCTGCTCCTTGAACCAGCGCGCTGCGGCGACGGCGCTCTCCTCGTCGAAGGGCCGGATCTCGTTGCCCTCGAAGTCCATGCGGCCGCCGACCGTCCGGACCGCGTCGGCCGACACGATGCGCGGCGGCTTGACCCAGAAGTAGGAGTTGCCGTAGCCGTCGGGCACCGCCTGGCGGGCGATCTCGAGCATGAACTCGTAGCCCTCGGTCGTGATGAAGCCGAGCTGCTCGACCTTGCCCTCGAGGAGCTTGTTCGTGGCGACGGTGGTGCCGTGGCAGACGGCGGTGATGTCGTCGCCGGACGCTTCCATGAGGCCGAGAACCTTCTCGATGCCGTTGATGAATCCGTCGGCGGGATTGCTGGGCGTGCTCGGCGTCTTCGTCGTGACGAGCTCCCCCGTGTCCTCGTCGAATGCCACCACGTCCGTGAACGTGCCGCCGGTGTCGATCCCGATCCTGATGCGTCGCTGAGCCATGTCAGAGATTCAAGCGGGGTATGCCGTCCGCTCGCCTTGGCAATGAGTGCCAACGGATCGGCGTGGTCGCCTCAGAACCCGCCAATCAGCCCACGACTTCTTGCGCTGCTGGGACAACGCGGCCGCGACGTCGTGTCTCACCAGCGCAAGAAGTGGAGAGCGAGGGCTCGGGGTCAGTCGCCTTCGGGGACGTGGTCCGGGCGCGGCCCGCCGTGGGGGAACGACGTCTTCGCCGGTGCCTCCAGCTCCTCGCGGTGGCGGCGGATGAGATCGAGGTTGCGGTCGCGCAGGTGGTCGAAGCCCTGGGCGATGTTCGAGCCCGGCGTGAGTGACGAGAGCGCCGTATCGGGGTCGAGCCGGGCCGTCACCCAACCCTCGTGCGAAGCCGCCTTGGCCACGATCGTCGCGTTGGGCGTGACGATGTGGCTGTTGCCGAAGTAGATGACGCCAGCGGGGTCGATCCCTGTCGCGTTGGCGCCGATGACGAAGACGTGGTTGTCGTAGGCGCGAGCCCTCGAGGTGAGCTCCCAGATGTCGGCGGAGCGCAGCAGCGCCGACGGCCGGCAGATGACCTCAGCACCCTGGACGGCCTGGATGCGCGACAGCTCCGGGTAGTCGCCGTCGAAGCAGATGATCATCCCGATGCGCCCAATTGCGGTGTCGCACAACGCAACCGTGTCACCAGGGGTCACCCAGCCACCGCCGGACACCGCCTCCGTGCAGAACGGGTGGGTCTTGCGATAGACACCCAGCAGGGCGCCGTCGGTGTCGCACAGGATCGAGGCGTTGTAGACCACGCCGCGCTCGGGGCCGCGTTCGTAGGTGCCCACGCACAGCACGATCCCGAGTTCCTCGGCGAGGTCCTGGAACGGCTGCGACATCGCGCCGGGCAACTCGCTCACGAGGTCCCACAACTGCTCGGTGGAGCAGTCCGGGGTGAATCCGGTCGTCGCCGACTCCGGCAGGACCACGAGTTCGGCGCCGGTCTCGGCGACACACCGGCGCACGAAGTCCACACAGCGCTCGATGTTGGCGTCGACGACCTGGGGGGTGAGCGAGCCGCGCACGGGCGCCACCTGGATCGCGGCCGCGGTGAAGGCGCGCATCAGCGACCTCCGATGAGCCAGCCGACGACGACGCCGACGAGGGCGACCCCGGCACCGAACAGGGCACCCGGGACGAACCCCGGCCCGCTGGAGCCGGAGCCGGCAGCGGAAGCGGCCGACCCGGCATACACGCGCCCGGCTGTCTCTGCCGCGGCTCCCGTGGAGGAACCGGCCATTTCCCCTGCTTCGGGAGGCGAACCGGCGGCGCCGACCGGCGCTGCGGCCGCGCGTTCACCCGCGATGTCGGCGTCCAGCGCCGTGAACATCTGGCCGGCCATCTTGCGGGCGACCCCGGCGAGCATCCGTTGACCGACTCCGCCGATCGGACCACCGACGAGAGCGTCCGCCTCATAGCTGATCTGCGTCCCGCCTCCCTCAGCGGGAGCGAGATTGACGTCGACGGTCGTCGAGATCGTCCCCGGTGCACCTGCGCCGTCGGCCTTCATCGTGAAGCGGTCGGGTTCGGAGACGTCGGTGATGGCGACCTCGCCGTCGTAGGACCCCTTGATCGCGGCGACCCCGGCCATGACCGTCATCGCGTAGCGTCCGGGGGAGATCTCGCGCAACGACTGGCAGCCCGGGATGCTGCGGGCGAGGACGCCCGGGTCGTGAACCGCCGCCCACACCTGATCCGGGGACGCCTTCATCGTCGCGGTGCCGTTGATCTTCATGCGGACTCCTCGGTGGTGCTGGTCTGGCTGGTCGGGGATGCGCCTGCGTGCGCGTGCTGGCGCCTCAGGTCCCACAGTTCGGTCGGGCTGATCGGCATGGAACGGATCGGGAATCCCTCGGCGTCCTCGATCGCGGACGCGATGACCGCTGTGACCGGAATGGTGCCGGCCTCGCCAGCGCCCTTGATTCCCAACGGATTCAGCGGCGACGGTGTCTCGAGGTGGTCGGTCTCGATGTGCGGCACCTCGGAGGCATAGGGCATGAGGAAGTCCATGAACGAGGCGTTGAGCAACTGGCCGCTCTCGTCGTAGACCATCCGCTCGTAGAGGGCGCCGCCGATGCCCTGGGCGACTCCGCCGTGCACCTGTCCCTCGACGATCATCGGGTTGACGACGGTGCCGCAGTCGTGGATGACGCAGTAGCGCAGGATCCTGATCTCGGCCGTCACCGGGTCGGTCTCGACGATGGCCGCGTGCATGCCGTTGGCGAAGGTCGCCTGGGTGGGGGAGTAGAAGTCCTTGCCCTCGAGCCCTGGCTCGTCGTCATCGGCGACGGGAGGCTTGTCGGGGTCGAACGCGCCCGCGAATTGCGTTGCGGCTTTTGCTGATTCGTCGAAGGCGTAGCGCAACGGGTTGGACATGACCGCGACGGTCGAGAGGGCGATCGAGGCGTTGGGAGCGCCCTTGACGCTGATTGTGCCGTCCTCGATCTGGAGGTCGTCCTCGCTCACCTCGAGCGCGTCGGCTGCGATGCGCAGGGCCTTGGCGCGCACGGCACGGGCGGCGAGTGCCACGGCGTTGCCGGACATCACGGCGCCGCGCGACGCGAACGTCCCCACGGCATACGGCATGCGCCGGGTGTCGCCGGTCGTGACGTGGACGTCGTCGATCGACACGCCGAGTTCGTCGGCGACGATCTGCGCGAGGATCGTCTGGTGGCCCTGCCCCTGGGTCGTGAGGCCGGTGGCGACGTTGACCCGTCCGCTCGTCTCGACATGGACGTGCCCACCTTCGTAGGGGCCGACACCCGTGCCCTCGACGTAGCAGCCGATGCCAAGGCCCACTTTGCGGCCCTGCGCTTCGGCTTCCTTCTTGTATGCCGCGAAGTCGTCCCAGCCCACGAGAGCCTTGAGCTTGGCCAGGCTTGCGGGAAAGTCACCGGAGTCGTACTTGAGCGGGCGACCGTCCTGGAAGAGCAGGCCCTGGTCGTAGGGCATCTCCTCCGGTTGGATGAAGTTGCGGGAGCGGACCTCGGCGCGGTCGATGCCGAGCTCGGCGGCGATGGCGTCCATCGTGCGCTCCATCGCGTAGCAGCCCTGCGGTCGCCCGGCGCCCCGATAGGGCGTCACGAGAACGGTGTTGGTGTACATCGACCAGAACTCGACGCGATAGTTCTGTGGCTTGTAGGGGCCGAGCAGCTGGGTGGCCGTGATGATCGGGACGATGACGCCGTAGGGGAGGTAGGCGCCGTTGTCGTGCCAGAACTTCACGTCGAGGGCGAGGAGCCGCCCGTCGTCGTCGAAGCCGACGGTGACCTTCTGGAGCTGCCCACGTTCGTGGGCGCTCGAGGTGAAGTGCTCGCGTCGGTCCTCGGTCCACTTGACGTCGTGATCGAGTCGCCGGGCGGCCCACGGGACGAGGACCTCCTCTGGCCAGGGGTGCATGATCTTGACGCCGAAGCCACCGCCCACGTCAGGGGCGATGCACTCGACCTGCGCGAGGGGGAGTTCGAGCTTGGCGGCGACGGCGGCGCGGACACCGGTGGACGTCTGGGTGGAGGAGTGGATGCGCATCCGCTGCTCGTCGGAGTCCCAGTGCGCGTGGACACCCTTGCCCTCCATGGGCATGCAGGCGCTGCGTTCGATCTCGAGGTCGAGGGTCAGGGTGTGCGGTGCGGCGGCCATCGCGGGTTCGACGTTCCCGACCTCCTGGAGGAGGTGCGCTGCGACGTTCCCGGGCGCGTCGTCGTGGACGAGGTCGGAGCCGTCGCGCGAGGTGGCGATGCCGACGACAGGCGTGAGGAACTCGTAGGTGACGACGATGCGCTGGGCGGCGTCCTCGGCGATGTAGCGGTCCCGGGCGACGACCATGACGATGGCCTCGCCGACGTGGTTGACCTCGTCCTTGGCCAGGGCGTAGCCGGTGCGGCCGGCCTCGATCGACGGGTGGGGGATGAGCAGTGGCAGGCGGTCGCCGGCCGGGCCGTCGAGGTCCTCGTGGGTGAAGACGGCGATGACTCCGTCGACGTCGACCGCGCCGTCCACGTCGATGTCGACGATGCGGGCGTGGGCGTGGGGGCTGCGCACGAAGGCGGCCTCCCAGGCGTCATGGCCGAGGTCGTCGACGTAGCGGCCGTTGCCGGTGACGAGGCGGGGGTCTTCTTTGCGCTTGACGGGCGCGCCGAACTGGCGGGTGGTCACGGTACGTCACCGCCCTCGGTCGCGCCTTGGCGGCGGATCTCGGCGGCGCGCAGGACGGCCTTGCAGATGTTCTGGTAGCCGGTGCAGCGGCAGAGGTTGCCGGAGATGGCCTCGCGCGCCTCGGCCTCGGTGGGGTCGGGGTTCTCCTCGATGAATGCGGTGATCGTCGTGATGAATCCCGGTGTGCAGAACCCGCACTGGAGTCCGTGGCACTCGACGAAGGCCTGCTGCACGGGGCCCATGTCCTCCTGGGTGCCGAGGCCTTCGGTCGTGGTGATCTCGTGTCCCTGCGCGGACACGGCGAACATCAGGCAGGACCGCATGGGGTCGCCGTCGACGAGGACGGTGCACGCACCGCAGACGCCGTGCTCGCAGCCGACGTGGGTGCCGGTGAGCCGCAGGTCGTGGCGCAGGAAGTCGGAGAGAAGCCGTCGGGGCTCGACGGTGCGGGTGTGGGCGACGCCGTTGACGGTGAGCGTCACGGGCACCCGAAGGGTCTCGTCGATGGTGGTCATCACGCCTCCTTCACGGCCGTGGCCAGCGCTCTGCGGGTGAGTTCGGCGGCGAGCATCCGGCGATAGTCACTGCTCGCATGGATGTCGGCCTCGGGCGCGATTCCGCTCTGCACGAGGTCCTCGACGGCGTCCCAGGTTGACGAGATCGACTGTCCCGCAACGGCTTCGGAGAGATCGATGACGACGGGCACGTCGGTGACGGACACGTATGCCGCTCGCGCGCGCTCCACGACCGCGTCACCTCCGTCTCCGCTCACGTCCACGGCGACAGCGACTCCGGCCAACGCGTAATCGCCGTGTCGTCGGGCCGACTCGAGGAACGCGGTGCGAGTCCCTGGGGTGAACCGGCCGAAGCGCACCGCCTCGAGCAGCTCATCGGCCTCGAGCACGGTCTGGAGCGGACCCTCGAAGAAGTCGGTGGCGGCGACCTCACGCCGACCGCGCGGGCCGACGACCTCCATGACGGCGTTCGTGAGCACCGCGATCGAGGGCATCTCGCCGGAGGCGTCGGCGTGGGCGATCGAACCGACGGTCGTGCCGCGGTTCCTGATGGCCGGGTGGGCCACGTTCCGCAACGCCTGACGGAGAAGCGGCAGGACGGCATACGCGTCGTCGTTTCTCTCGAGCGCAGCGTGACGGACGGTCGCGCCGACGCGGACGAAGTCGTCCGCGACGGTCACGGCGTCCAGACCGTCGACCCGGTTGATGTCGACGAGATGCGCCGGTTGGGCCAGGCGCATGTTGAGCACGGGGATGAGGCTCTGCCCCCCGGCGAGAACCTTGCCGTCGTGCCCCACTTCACCCAGGGTTGCGACGGTTTCGTCGAGGGTGCGGGGGGAGTGGTGGACGAACGGGGCGGGCTTCACGGCGGGGGGTCAGCTCCTCAGCGGTCGGTCAGCGCTTGTCTTGGTAGAGGTCGTCGATGCCGTCCTCGTCGCCATAGACACGGTCGCCCGTGGCGATGGCCGTGCCACCGATGCCGCCGGAGCCGTCCGCGCGGTCGCGGAGGTCGGCCGGTGCGATGGCGCGGGCGAGGTGGTAGGCGCCGATGGCGACGATCGTGCCCAGGGCGATGCCGCTGAGCGTGAAGTCGTCGGAGAACTTCATCTTGACGTCGCCGATGCCGATGACGATGCCGGCCGCCACCGGGACGAGGTTGATCGGGTTCGCGAAGTCGACCCCGTTCTCCTTCCAGATCTTGGCGCCGAGCAGGCCGATCATGCCGTAGAGGACGACGGTGATGCCGCCGAGGACGCCGCCGGGGACGGACGCCACGAGGGCACCGAATTTCGGCGAGAGGCCGAAGAGGATCGCGACGATCGCGGCGACGTAGTAGGCGGCGGTCGAGTAGACGCGGGTCGCGGCCATGACGCCGATGTTCTCGGCGTAGGTCGTGGTGGGTGACCCACCGACCGACGAGGCGATCACGGTGCCGACACCGTCAGCGGCGATGGCCTTGCCCATGTCCTTGTCGAGGTCGGCGCCGGTCATCTCGGCGACGGCCTTGACGTGGCCGGTGTTCTCCGCGATGAGCGCGATGACGGCGGGGAGGACGAGCAGGATCGCGGCGGTCGAGAAGCTCGGCGTGTGCCAGCCGGGGACCTCGGTGCCGTCGGCGTTGAAGATCGACTTGGCCGGGAAGCCGAACCACGCAGCGTCCCCGATGCCGGCCGTGTTCCAGCGGAAGTGGTCGGTCGCCTCGGTGGCGCCGCCGAGGACGGAGTTGATCTGGCCGGCGGTCTTGTCGAGGACCCACGACAGTGCGGTGCCGAAGATCAGGGCGAGGAAGATGGCGATGCGGCTGATGAAGCCCTTGAACGCCACGGCGCACACGATCGTGAAGAGCATCGTCAACAGCGCGACCCACTGGTCCTGCGGCCAGTAGATGTTGGCGACGACCGGTGCGAGGTTGAAGCCGATGAGCATGACGACGGCGCCGGTCACGACGGGCGGCAGCACCTTGTGCAGCACGGCCGAGCCGAGGAAGTGGATCGCCAGGCCGACGAGGGCGAGGACGAGGCCGGCCACGAGGATCGCCCCGGTGACCTCCTTGCTGTCGCCGCCCTGGGCGCGGATCGCCGCGACTCCACCGACGAAGGCTGCCGAGGTGCCGAGGTAGCTCGGGACGCGGCCCTGGACGATGAGGAGGAACGCGATGGTCGCGATGCCGCTCATCATGATGGCGAGCTGCGGGTTGAGTCCCATGACGAGCGGGAAGACGAATGTCGCCCCGAACATCGCGACGACGTGCTGCGCACCGAGGCCGATGGTGCGGCCCCAGTCGAGTCGTTCGTCGGGCGCCACGACCTCATCGAGACCGAGCGCACCCTCCTTCACCTTCCAGCCAAGACCGAGAGCCATGTTGTGCCTTCCTCAGTGGGGGACGTGCAGGGACACGTCGTCAGGGATACGAGGACGCTAATCGCGGTGTCCCCGTGGACATTCGGCAATTCGTGACAGGGGAGCGGCAGGGGCCTTGGCAACTCGACGTGGCCCGCGTCACACCGTTGTCACTTCGGTCATCGTGGCACGGCCCGCGGCTCCGGAGTCCAAGTCCGGAGCAACTCGCCGAGTGCGGCTGTCCGCGCTCCCACGAGGGCGGCGTCCTCGGTCACCTCCGCGGTGGCGACTCGGGCCTGGACCCCGCCGGCGTCGCCGATCGCGGTGGTCACGGCGTTGACGACTTCGGTATGCCGTCCCCACCGTCCGCTGAGCACCACCAGTTCGGGGTCGAGAAGATAGGCGTGGGCCACGGTGATCTCGGCGATGGCGGTGGCGAGGCGACGAGACTGTCCGGTGGCGCGGTCGAGGTCGTCGATGAGCTCGTCGACGTCGATGGCTCGGGTTCCCTCACGCAGGTAGCCGAGGGCCTCGACGGCGTCCATGAGGGTCCCGCTCGTCGGCGTCGTCGTGGCTCGGCCGGTCGTGCTCGTGCGTGCGTAGGCGATCTCCCCTGCGAGGCCGCGGGCTCCGTGGAGCGGGCGGCCACCGACCCACATGGCGGCTCCCATGCCCTCGTCGAGATAGAGCTGGAGGACGTCGTCGGTGTCGGCGGCCACGCCATGGGTGCGCTCGGCGAGCAGGGCCCAGCTCACGTCGTTGTCGATGACGGGGTGCACCTCGGCCGGGAGCAGTGGGGCGAGGATGCCCACGGGGTCCAGCTCGCCCACGAGGAAGGGGCTGGCCGGGAATTCGACCACTCTGCCCGTGCGCCGGTCGACGGGGTCGGCGACCGAAAGGGTCACGGCGCGGATCGGTCCGGGCGAGGCGGAGGTGAGTGACCGGCATACCTTCCGCAGTGCCGAGCCCAGTGCGCCGCCGGTGACGGGCACGGGAACCGTCCTGCGGCGGGTCGCGAGGACCCGACCGTCGAGGGCGAGAGTCTCGCCGACCACCCCGGTGGGGCCGGCCTGGATCGCGAGGGCGCAGCCGGCGGCGTCGTTGACGGTCAGGTACGTGCCGGCACGCCCGCGTCCACCGGAGGTCCGTTCGCCCTCCACGAGGACGCCGGACTCGAGGAGTCGGGCGACGCTCTGCGAGACGGTGGGCTTCGAGAGGCCGGTGGCGCTGGCTGCTGCCGCGCGGGTGAGCTGCCCCGCGCTGGCGACGACGGACAGGACGTGCCGGTCGCTGAGCGAGCGGAGCAGGCCGAGCGAGGGAAGGTCGACGGTCACCGGGGGCCTTTCGTTAGGACTCCTTGCAAAATACCAGAGGGCGCCGCTACGATCGCCTCCACGAATCAAGTGAGGACTCCTAACCAAAACGAAGGAGTGGTCGACGATGACCGCGAACGTTGCAGCACAGCCCCTCCCGCACTGGGAGTCCAAGCCCGAGGACGTCTCCGGCGCCATCTTCGAGATCAAGCGGGCACTCCGTTCCCGCATCGCGGAGAGCGGCCGGACCGTCGAGCAGCACTTCGCCGACCTCGAGGCCCGCATCTCTCAGCGCGTGGAGCAGATCAAGGCCGAGCGCGAGGCGGGCGAACAGGTGTGGCCCGTCATCGACTTCGCCGACATCGAGGCCGGCACGGTCCCCGCCGAACTCGTCGCCAAGGTCAAGCAGCGCGGCTGCGCCGTCGTCCGGGGCACGTTCCCACACGAGCAGGCGCTCCAGTGGGACCAGGACATCGTCGACTACGTCGAGCGCAACCACTTCTTCGAGAACTACACGGGCCCCGCCGACGACTTCTTCGCCAGCGTCGAGAGCACCCCCGAGATCTACCCGATCTATTGGTCGCAGCCCCAGATGGAGGCGCGCCAGAGCCCGCGGATGGCGGCCGTCCAGGGCTTCCTCAACAGCCAGTGGACGTTCGAGTCCGAGGGCCGCCAGTGGTTCGACCCCCACCGCGACTCCCTCTATCCCGACCGCATCCGCCGCCGCCCGCCGGGCACCGACTCGGCCGGCCTGGGGACGCACCTCGACACCGGCTCGATCGACCTCTTCATGACGGAGGGCTACCAGCAGGTCTTCCGGCATCTCTTCTCCGGTGACGTCGAGAGCTACGACCCGTGGGATGCCGCGCACCGGACCGATGCGGTGAACTACCCGGCGTCGACGATGTGCTCGGCGTTCCGCACCTTCCAGGGCTGGACGGCCCTCTCCGACATGGGGCACGACCAGGGCGTCCTCCACACGGTTCCGATTCCGGAGGCGATGGCCTACCTCATGCTCCGGCCGCTGCTCGACGACGTCCCCGAGGACGAGCTCTGCGGCATCGCGCACAACCAGACCTTCCCCATCTCGTGGAAGTGGCACCCGCTCCTCATGGAGGCCGTCTCCGGCATCCCGGACGTGCGGGCCGGCGACACCGTGTGGTGGCACTGCGACCTCATCCACTCCGTCGCCGAGGTCGAGGACCAGGTGGGCTGGGGCAACGTCATGTACATCCCCGCCGCACCGTGGTGTCCCCGCAATGAGGCGTATGCCGTGAGCGTGCGGGAGGCGTTCCTCACCGGTTCCAGCCCGGGCGACTTCCCGGAGGAGCACTACGAGCGCGACTGGGAGGGGCGCTTCCAGCCGGACCAGCTCAACGAGATCGGTCGTCGCGGTCTCGGCATGACCGACTGATCCCCGTGGGCGGCGGACGCCGAGGCGGGTGCCGTGCCGGACGCCGGGGCGTGCGCCGATGCGGGTGCCGGGACGGGGTCGCCGTGCTCGCCGCGCCACTCCGCCAGGCGACCTGCCCGGCTCACTGCCCGCAGTCGACGTTCGGTGCGCTCGCGCTCTGAGTTGGAGGTAGCAAGGAGCAGTCGATCATGGCTGCGCAGAACGGTGTTCGCGTTCGGGACGAAGATTCGCCCGTTGCGCACGATCATCGTGACGGCGCTCTCCGCCGGCAGTGCGAGCTCGAAGACCGCCACCCCCGCCAGGCGTGATCGCGGTGGCAGGTCGAACTGGAGCAGGCTGACGTCCATCTCCTCCAGTGGGGCGGCATCGATGTCGACCTCGCGCGTCGCCTCCACCTCGGTGACCCCGAGGCGCCGAGCCAGCCCGGGCAGCGTCGGCCCCTGCACGAGCGTGAAGACGATGACGAGCAGGAAGACGACGTCGAAGATTCGGTCGGCGGCCGGTAGCCCGCGCGTCATGGGAATCGTCGCAAGCACGATGGGGACCGCTCCGCGCAACCCGGCCCAGGACATGAACGCCTGTTCTCGCCAGGGAACCCTGAAGGGCGTGGCACACAGGAACACCGAGATGGGTCTGGCGACGAACGTCAGGGCAGCGCCGACGACGAGCGCCGGGATGATCGCGTCCACGAGCCGACTCGGTGAAGCGAGCAGCCCCAGCATGATGAAGAGCCCGATCTGGGCGAGCCACGCGAGCCCCTCGGCGAAGCTCGTCGTCGTGCGTCGGTGCGGCAGCGCAGCGTTGCCCAGCCAGAGTCCCGCGACATAGACGGCGAGGAACGGGCTTCCCCCGGCCACGCCCGACACGGCGAAGGCGAGCATCGCGATGGCGATCGTGGCCAACGGATAGAGCCCGGCCGAGGGCAGCGCGCTGCGGGCGAGCACCCACTGCCCGGCCCGGGCGACGACGAGCCCGAGTCCCGCGCCCAGCACCAGTTGGACGAGCATCGCCGTCCCGATGCTCACCACGCCGGACTCGCCCCAGGCGTCGGAAGCGACGACCGACACGAGGATGATCACCGGTGGATCGTTGAAGCCGGACTCCGCCTCCAGCGCCGCCCGGAGTCGCCGCTGCAGCGGCATCGCGCGCAGCACCGAGAAGACGGCCGCGGCGTCCGTCGACGAGGCGACTGCGCCGAGCAGCAATGCCGTGCGCAGGTCGACGTCGAGGACGAGATGAACCAGCGATGCCGTGACGGCCACGCTGATCCCGACCGCCACGGTGGCCAGGACGAACGACAGCTTCGCGACCGGTCGCACCACCGCCCACTGGGTCGAGAACCCGCCCTCGGCCAGGATGATCGCGAGGGCCAGCGACCCGAGGATCATCGTGAGGTTGAAGTCCTCGAAGCCCAGCCCCAACCCGGACTGTCCCAGGGCCAGCCCGATGGCGAGATAGAGCAGGAGGCTCGGGAGTCCGACCCGGCTCGACACGCGCACCGCTGCCACGCCGAGGAGGAGCACGAGCGTCGTCACGAGGACGACGACGTTGAGGTCCGCGGCGTTCACCGTTCGGTCCTGCTGCCCATCGGGCGGTCGTCGCCTGGGAGGCGGGCACTCGCGAGCAGGCCCGCGGTCAGCCGGGTCTCGAAGTCCCGCAGGTCGAGCGTTGCGACCCGCGTCCCCCGAGCGGCCATCGTGTCGTTCACCTCCTCGAGCACGTCCGACTCGAGGCGCTCGCGCGCGGGGAGGACCTCGGCCAGGGCGAGGCGGGCGACCGCGCGGGCCACGCCGTCCTCGAGGGCCACGACGGCGGCCGACGCGGGGTCCGGGGCGGCGGTGGTGGCCTGCTCCGGGTCGGTGATGACGACCGTGGCCATCCCGACGATGTGGACGGTGGCACCGTCGCACGTCACGGCAGGCACGGAGAGGACGACATGCTCGGGCCGCAGGGACACCGTCGCGACCCGCTCGACCAGGGGCAGGTGCAGCGACACTCCCGGCCCGACGACGCGATGGGTGCGGCCCAGACGCGTGACGACCCCTCGCTGCTGCTCGCCGATGATGCGCACGGATGCGACGGCACCCACGACGAGCGCGGCGACGGGCACGGGGAGCCACGAGACGAGGCCGGTCTCCACGCAGCACCTCCCGTCCGACGGCTGGTGCGGCGGGAGGCCCCTGCGAGTGCACTCCCGCCGCCCACCCAGACTCTCCCGCGGTGCCATGGGACGGTATCGGGGCCACCACCCACATTTGTGCCGACCTGCACGCGCCCCGGTGTGCCCGTGGACGGTCCTCGCACCGATGCGCGAAGGTGGGGAGGTGAGGCTTCTCTGGCGGATGCCGCTCTATTGGCGGGTCGTCGTCATCAACGCGGTCGTCTTCGTGCTCGGCACGGTGGCCCTGGCGCTGGCGCCCGTCACCGTCTCCGCGCGCGTTCTCGCCTCGGAGGCCGTCGTGCTCGCGGTGGGCCTGACTGCGATCCTCGTCGTCAACGCCCTGCTCCTGCGCTCCACGCTGCGACCGCTCGACCGTGCCGTCCGGCTCATGGAGCGGGTCGATCTGCGTATGCCGGGTGAGCGGCTCCCCGAGACCGGTGCCGGTCCCGTGGCCGAGCTGGTCGAAGCCTTCAACGCCATGCTGGAGCGACTCGAGGCCGAGCGCAGCGCCAGCACCGCCCGAGCCCTCGCGGCGCAGGAGGCAGAACGTCACCGCATCGCCCGCGAACTCCACGACGAGATCGGGCAGGGCCTGACCGCCATGCTGCTCGGCCTCAAGCGGGCCATCGACCGTGCCCCGGACGAGGTCCGTGGCGACCTCGAGCTGGTGCAGCAGGCGGCCCGCGGCAGCCTCGAGGAAGTGCGTCAGGTGGCCCGGCGGCTCCGTCCCGGTGTGCTCGAGGACCTTGGTCTGCTCAGTGCGCTCGCGGCCTCCGCGACCGACCTGTCCACCCACAGCCGGATCCACGTCGAGCGCGGGCTGGCCTCGGGCCTGCCCGACCTGGGACCCGACGCCGAACTCGTCGTCTATCGCGTCGCGCAGGAGGCGATGACCAACATCGCCCGCCACTCGGACGCGGACACGGTCTGGCTGTCGCTGAGCCGTCAGGGCGACAACGTCGCCCTGCTCGTGGCGGACAACGGAAGGGGAACCTCGGGACTGCAGGAGGGCGCCGGCATACGCGGAATGAAGGAACGCGCCCGACTCGTCGGCGCCGACCTCACCGTCCGCCCACGCCCCGAAGGGGGAACCGAGGTGCGCCTCGTCGTGCCCATCAAGGAGGACGCTGACCCATGACGATTCGGATCCTCCTCGCCGAGGACCATGCGCTGGTGCGGCAGGGAGTGCGACTCATCCTCGATGCCGAGCCGGACCTCGAGGTCGTGGCGCAGGCAGCCGACGGGGCAGAAGCCGTCGCGATCGTCCGCGAGCAGGAGATCGACCTCGCCGTGCTCGACGTGTCGATGCCCCGGATGACGGGACTCCAGGCGGCGCGCGAGCTCAGTCGACGACGGGACGCGCCACGCATCCTCATGCTGTCGATGCACGACAACGAGCAGTACTTCTTCGAGTCGCTCAAGGCGGGTGCGTCCGGCTACGTGCTCAAGTCGGTCGCGGACCAGGACCTCGTCGAGGCGTGCCGTGCGGCGATGCGCGGCGAGTCGTTCCTCTATCCGGGGGTGACGAGCACGTTGGTGCGCAACTACCTCGAGCGGGTGCGGCGCGGTGAACGCGTCCAGGCCGGAGGTCTCACACCGCGGGAGAGCGAAGTCATCAAACTCATCGCCGAGGGGTATCCGTCGAACGAGATCGCCGAGGCGCTGACGATCAGTCTCAAGACGGTCGAGCGGCACCGGTCCAACATCCTCGCGAAGTTGGGGATGCGGGACCGGACGCAGTTGACGCGCTACGCCATCCGGGCGGGGCTCGTCGAGCCGTGACGTGGTGCGCGCTCAGGCGAAGGCGAAGTAGCGCGCCCACACATAGGCCCACGCCACGACCAGGGTCATGGCCGTGACGATGAGCCCGTAGCGGGTGAATTCCCAGAAGCTCACCGGCGTGCCGTTGCGGGCGGCGATGCCGATGATGACGACGTTGGCGCCGGCGGCGACGGCCGTCGTGTTGCCGCCGAGGTCGGCACCCAAGGCGAACGCCCACCAGAGCGACTGTCCCTCGGCGGCCGGCAGCGACGCCACGAGGTCCTGGACGACCGGGGCCATCGCCGTCGTGTAGGGGATGTTGTCGACAAAGGCGCCGAGCACCGCGGACCCGAAGAGCAGGAAGGAAGCAGCGGCGAAGCTCTGGTCGCCGGTGGCCGCGACGGCAGCCTCACCGAGGTTTCCGATGACGCCGGTCTCCACGAGCCCGCCGACGAGGACGAACAGCGCCATGAAGAACGCGAGGGTGGGCCATTCGACCTCCTCGAGGAACTGAGCTGGATGTGCGCCGGACACGAGCACCATCAGCCAGGCGCCGAGGAGGGCGATGAGCGAGGGCTGCACATGGAGGACCGAGTGCAGCGAGAAGCCGACCATGACGAGCGCCAGGACGACGAGGCAGCGTCGCAGCATGCGCCGGTCGCGGATCTCATCGCCGGGGGAGAGGTCGCAGATCGTGTCGGCGAGGTCGCCGGCGCGGCCGGCGCGCGCGTCCAGGCGTCGGCGGAAGAGCAGCCACGCCAGCCCCAGCAGCAGGACCTGCATGACGATGACGATGGGTGTCATGTGGACGAGGAAGTCGTTGAAGGACAGGCCTGCTCGGCTTGCGATGATGATGTTGGGCGGGTCACCGATGAGGGTTGCTGCGCCGCCCACGTTCGACGAGAACGCCAGGGTGATGAGGTAGGGCACGGGGTCGAGCCCGAGCCGTCGGCACACCATGAGCGCGACGGGTGCCATGAGGAGGACTGTCGTGACGTTGTCGAGCAGTGCCGAGGCGGTCGCGGTGACCGTCATGAGCAGCGCCATGAGGCGGAACGGCCGACCACGTGAGCGTTGGGCAGCCCACACCGCGAGGTAGTCGAAGAGCCCGGTCTGCTTGAGGATCGAGACGACGATCATCATCCCGAAGAGCAGGAAGATGACGTTCCAGTCGATGCCGGAGCGCTCCGAATAGAAGGCTGTCTCGGTGTCGACGATCCCGAGGATCGCCATGAGGGCGACCCCGCCGACCGCGGCCGCAACGCGGTGGATCCGCTCCGTGGCGATGAGGAAGTACGTCGCCACGAAGACGGCAACGGCGAGCACCGCAGGCGGGGCGCTCACGGGCGGCCCCACGGAGGTCGCGTCGACATGCCGTCACTGTGCAGCGGCACCCCACGCGGGCGGCATCCGTGCCACCACCCAAGTTCTGGGCTCCTCGGTCCTCAGACTCCGCGCATCTGCCGGATCCGCAGGGCCAGCGCGAGCGTGAGCCGCAATTGCGGGTCGGTCGTGAACGGGCCGAGCATCTGCTCGAGTTTGGTGATGCGATAGCGGAGCGTGTTGTAGTGGAAGAAGAGGATGCGGGCGGTCTCGGCGACGTTGAGGTTCGTGTCGAGCAGGACCTGCAGGGTCTGGCGCAGGTCTGCGTATGACGGCTGGTCGTCGGTCGCGAGCTCGCACAACGCCTCGTCGACGAAGGCGCGCAGGTCGGCACTGTCGGGGATGAGGGACAGGAGTCGATAGATGCCGAGGCCGTCGAAGTGCATGACGGCGGACTCGCCCTGCATCTGCCGCCCCACCGCCACGGCCCGCAGAGCCTCGGCATAGGCGCGGGGGATGTCGGCGACGGACTCGACCGGTCGGGAGACGCCGGTGGAGAACGTGCGCCGTCCGCCGCCGCCGTCGCCACGCACGACCTTGACGATCTCGCCGACGGATCGCATGACGCTGCCCCGCTCGCCGTTGGCGTCGGACGTGTCGGCTGTGCCGGTCGTGCCGGTCGTACCCGGCTCGCCCGTCCCCGGCGCGCAGGGCGCGGGCAGCAGGGCGACGACCTCCTGGGAGAAGCCGGCCACGGGTGCGTTGGGCTCGCGGGTGCGGACGGCCTGGACCCAGGCGCGTACGAATCGCTCCTGGAGAGAACGCAATTCCTCGGCGTCGCGGCTCGTGCGTGAGTCGTCCTCGTCGGTCTCGGCAACGACGACAACCATGCGGCGGTCGAGGTTCCAGCCGAGCGATGCAGCGTGGGCGATGGCCTCCTCCGGGGCGCCGGCGCGCCCGACGAGGGTGTCGCGGAGGAACTCGGCGCGGTACTTGCCCTCGACCGCCGACACGGCCTGTTCCTTGGTGATCGCGAGGGCCGCCACCGCGGAGGCGCGCTCCAGGCCGTGGACGTCGGTCGTGGTGAGCACCCGACCCGGCGTGAAGACGGCGAGCAGTCCGTGGTCGGAGGTGCCCGCCACGATCCGCACCATGGTTCGTTCGGACTTCGTCGCGCCCGGGGTGCGGACGCCCACTGGTTCGTCCTCGACGATGAGCCGTCCGGTGCGGTCGAAGCATTCGAGTGCCATCGCCTGCGCGACGTCCGCTTCGGATCCCGCCGTGGCGACGATGCGACCGTCGGTGGTTGTCACGAGGGCCACGCCGGGGAAGAGTTCGACGAGGGCCCGGCAGAGGTCGGCAAGGGAACCACCGGCGAGAACGGTCTGGACGAGGATCCGATTGACCTCGTCCTCGCGGCGCAGCAGTTCGGCCTGGTGGTCGACGACACGACGCAGCGACGCGACGGTGGATCCGTCTTCGACGACCCCGGGGCCGTCGGCTGGCAACTGCTGGTCCTTGCGACCCAGATCGTTGGCAACATTTACCATCAGGCCACCCTAGTCGCGCTGACTAGCGTCGAACCGTGCAATCGAGAATCCCGGCTGCGGCGTCCCCCCTGGCGCGGGATCTCGTGGCGGGCGCGCACCGACGGGCCGTCGTGCTGGCCGCCTTCCCCACGGCCCTCTACCTCGGGTTTGAGGCGCACGCCGAGGTGCTGCCGGTCGTCACGAGCGATGCGCTCGTCCTGCCGACTGCCCTGCGCCTCGCCGCGTCCGGTCCGTTCGACTGGGGCGTGGCCGGTGGAGACGTCGTGACCGTGGGAGGTGGCGCGGTCGCATTGCCGAGCCGCGGCATACACGTCGTCAGGTCGTGGCGCCCCCGACGGGTCGCGACGGGCGCAGCCAACGCAACGCCGTTCGACTGGGCCCCGCTCCTCGCCGAGATCGGCCGCGGCGAGGGCCTCACGCCCCGGGCCGACGACGTCCTGTGCGGGGCCCTCCTCGCCGCCCGCGCCCGGGGAGTCGCCCGTCCGGAGGCGCTACCCGTGGAACGCACGACGAGCCTGTCGGCGTCCCTTCTCGTCGCCGCCCACGCCGGGTATGCCGTGTCCTCCGTCGTCGACCACGTCACCCACGCTGTGGCCGGCTCACCCGAACGCGAGGTCACGCGCGAGTGCGTCCTCGCCATCGGCCACACCTCGGGCGCTGGTCTGCTCGAGGGGATCGATCTCGTCCTGAACCATGTCAATAGCCCTGTGGCACAAGGAGTTTCATCGTGACCGTCACCAAGATCGATGTGCGCAAGGGCGCCTACCATGACTCCGTGACCCTGCTCCAGGTCTCGCGCACCGTCGCGGGGACACCGGGTGTCTCTGCCGCGCAGGTCGCGATGGCAACCGAGCTCAACGTCGAGGTGCTCACGAGCATGGGCTTCGACATCCCCGACACGGCCGGGCCCAACGACCTCGTCGTCGCGGTGCGTGGAGACGACGACGCTGCGGTTGCCGCCGGGCTGGCCAAGGCGGATGCCGAACTCTCGGCCACCTCGAAGGGCTCTGCCGGCGGGTTCGGTGAGGCCCCACCTCCGCGCACCACCGGTTCGGCCGTCCGGTCCGGGTCCACCGAGGTGGCGATGATTTCGGTGCCGGGACGCTTCGCCACGGCCGAGGCACTCGACGCCATTGCGGCGGGCGCGAGCGTCATGCTGTTCTCGGACAACGTGTCCGTCGAGGACGAGGTCCTGCTCAAGGACGCTGCGGCGCAGGCCGATGTCCTCGTCATGGGCCCGGACTGCGGCA
The DNA here is from genome assembly GCF_000768685.1 of Knoellia subterranea KCTC 19937. GTDB lineage: Bacteria > Actinomycetota > Actinomycetes > Actinomycetales > Dermatophilaceae > Knoellia > Knoellia subterranea. The sequence continues at coordinate 48,176 of NZ_AVPK01000011.1, forward strand.
CCGCCGTGATCGGGGGAGTGGCGCTCGGTTTCGCCAACGTCGTGAGCGCGGGTCCCATAGGGATGGTCGCAGCCTCGGGTACGGGCGCGCAGCAGATCATGTGTCTGCTCGACGCCGCCGGAGTCGGCATCTCGAACTGTCTCGGCGTCGGTGGACGCGACCTCAAGTCGGCCGTCGGTGCTCGCTCGACCCGACAGGCGCTGGCGGCCCTCGCTGCCGACGAGGCGACGTCGTCGATCGTCGTCGTGTCGAAGCCGCCGGACGAGGAGGTCCTCGTCGACCTCGAGGCGTATGCCGGTGGGCTCGGTCTCCCCGTCCGTTGGGCCACACTCGGTGCCGGTCGTCCCGACCTGACGACGGCTCTGGAAGCGGTGCTCGAGGCGGAGGGTCACGCAGTTCCCGAGTGGCCGAAGTGGCTGTCCGACAACGATCCTGAGGCCGGGTCGATCGCAGGCAGCCTCCGCGGACTCTTCTGCGGCGGGACCCTCGCGGACGACGCAATGCTGCTCGCGGCCGACGCCCTCGGTGACATCCGCTCCAACATCCCGCTGCGCGACGACCTCGCTCTCGGCCCCGGACTGAAGCACGACGGGCACCTCGTCATCGACTTCGGTGACGACGGACTCACCCAGGGGCGCGCCCACCCCATGATCGACCCGACGCTGCGGATGGAGCGGATCGCCGCCGAGGCTCTCGACCCCACCTGTGGCGTGCTCCTCCTCGACCTCGTGCTCGGGTTCGGTGCACACCAGGACCCCGCCGGCGAGCTGGCCGAGGCGATCCGTGCGGCGAAGCAGTCCGCGCGCACCGCAGGCCGTGAGCTGCCGGTCGTGGTGTCCCTCACCGGCACGGAGGGCGACCCACAGGGGTTGACCCGCACGGCCGAGACGCTGGCCGCGGCCGACGCATCGGTGTTCCTGTCCAATCGCGATGCCACCCGGCACGCACTGAGCTTCCTCGGGAGTGCCTCATGAGCGAGATGACCAGCAGCAGCCCTCTCCGCGGCCTCCTCTCGGCCGAGTCTCCGGCCGTCGCGACTGCTGGCGTTCAGCTCTTCGCCGACGCCCTTCGGGAGCAGGCCGTGACGGTCGTCGAAGCCGACTGGCAGCCACCCATGGAAGGCACCGAGGCCCACCTGGCCGCGGTCATGGCGGACGTCCGACGAGCGGAAGCCAACGCGACGGCATACGCGCGCATGACGGCGGCGGGAGCCGAGCTCTGTGACGTGAAGCAGGCCAAGGACGCTCTCGGCCTCGAGCGCGGCACCTTCCTGCACGCCGGGCCGCCCATCGAGTGGGAGCGCATGTCCGGGCCGCTCAAGGGCGCGCTCATCGGTGCGGTCCTCTTCGAAGGGTTGGCCGACAACGCCGAAGCGGCCGAAAAGGCCCTCGCTGCAGGGCAGTTCGCGTTCGAGCCGTGCCACCACAGGGATGCCGTTGGGCCGATGGCCGGTGTGGTGTCGCCGTCGATGTGGATGTACGGCCTGCGCGACGAGGTCCACGACGCGTGGTCCTGGTGCTCGCTCAACGAGGGGCTGGGCAAGGTGCTGCGTTACGGCGCCTACGGGCCCGAGGTGGTCGACCGGCTGCACTGGATGACCGACGTCCTCGGGCCGATCCTCCAGCAGTCGGTGCGGGCAACGGGCCCGTTCGACATCAAGACGATCCTCGCCCAGATGCTGCAGATGGGCGACGAGGGGCACAACCGCAACCGAGCCGGTTCGTTGATGTTGCTGCGCGAACTCCTGCCGGGGATGATCACCGCCGATGCGCCGTCGAGTGACATCGCCGAGGCGGTGCGCTTCTCGGGCGCGAACGAGCACTTCTTCCTCAACCTCGGTATGCCGGCGTGCAAGCTCGCGACGATGGCTGCCCACGGGGTACCCGGGTCGTCGGTCGTGACGACGATGGCGCGCAACGGCACCGACTTCGGGATCCGCGTGTCCGGGACGGGCGACCAGTGGTTCACCGGCCCGGCCAACACCCCTGAGGGGCTGTTCCTCGGCGACTACGGTCCGGAGGACGCCAACCCCGACATCGGTGACTCGGCGATCACGGAGACCGGTGGCATCGGTGGTTTCGCGATGGCTGCCGCGCCGGCGATCGTGAAGTTCGTCGGCGGTGACGTGGCCTTTGCGCTTCAGGCGACGCAGCGGATGTATGAGATCACGTCGGGGGAACACCCCATGTTCCAGGTCCCCATCCTCGACTTCCGGGGCACCCCGACCGGCATCGATGTCGTTTCGGTGGTGCGCACCGGGATCCTGCCGCAGATCAACACCGGTATGGCCGGACGTGTTGCGGGGACGGGCCAGGTCGGTGCGGGACTCGTGACCCCACCGGCGGAGTGCTTCCCGGCGGCGTTGGCCGCTCTCGCCGCGGCCGTCCCCGAGCGCACCTGAGCGGCTCCCTGCCCACACCCTCCGACTTCTTGCCCCGCTGGGACAACTCGCTGGCGCTCGCTGTCCCAGCGGGGCAAGAAGTCGGAAGCGCGTCTGGGAGGATTGGCCCGTGACGGCTCAGATTCTCGACGGCAAGGCGATTCTCGCGACGATCAAGGAGGAGCTGCGCGGACGCGTCGCAGCTCTCGCCGAGCGGGGCATCACCCCCGGACTCGGCACCGTTCTCGTCGGGGACGACCCGGGCAGCACCTGGTATGTCAACGCCAAGCACAAGGACTGCGCCGAGATCGGCATCGCGAGCATCCGCCGCGACCTGCCCGGCACGTCGACGCTCGACGACGTCCTCACCGTCGTGCGCGAACTCAACGAGGACCCGGCATGCACCGGCTTCCTCGTCCAGCAGCCCACCGGACTCGACGAGAACCAGATCCTGGCGACCGTCGACCCGGCCAAGGACGTCGACGGACTCCACCCGACCAACCTCGGCTGGCTCGTGCTCGGTCAGGAGGCGCCGCTGCCGTGCACGCCCGTGGGGTGCATCGAGCTGCTCCGTCGCTTCGACGTGCCGATCGCCGGTGCTCGCGTCGTCGTCGTGGGCCGCGGCATCACCGTGGGACGCCCGCTGTCGCTCATCCTCACCCGACGCTCGGAGAACGCCACGGTCGTCCAGTGCCACACCGGCACGGTTGACCTCGCGGCCGAGGTCCGTCGCGCCGACATCGTCATCGCTGCCGCGGGCGTCCCCGGTCTCATCACGGGCAACATGATCAAGCCCGGCGCCGCGGTCCTCGACGTCGGTGTGAGTCGCGTGGTCGAGGACGACGGCCGGTCGGTCATTGCCGGCGACGTCGCGGCCGATGTGGCCGACGTCGCGGGTTGGGTCAGCCCCAACCCCGGAGGCGTCGGTCCGATGACCCGCGCCATGCTCCTGACTAACGTCGTCGAGATCGCCGAGAAGCAGGCCGGCCTGCGCTGAGCCGCGCCGCCATCGACACGGCCCGTGTCCCCCAGGGAGGGGACACGGGCCTCGTCGATCCGGATGGATCACACCTCTCCGGAGCACCCTGCCAGCGACGTTCGGTGTCGTCCATGGTTCTGCACAGAATTTTGTGAAGTCCATACCTTCGTGACGGTGACGTGTCCCGGAAACGGGAGCACCCGGCATACCGAAAGTTGGTATGCCGGGTGCTCACCGAGCGCTGTGCGCTCGCCTCGGATGAGGCTCAGATCAAACCGAGGCCCTTGACCGCGTCGCGCTCCTCGGCGAGCTCGGCCACGGAGGCGTCGATCTTGCCGCGGGAGAACTCGTCGATGTCGAGGCCCTGGACGATGCTCCACTGGCCGTCCTTGACGGTGACGGGGAAGGAGCTGATGAGCCCCTCCTCGACGCCGTAGGAGCCGTCGGAGCGGACCGCCATGGAGACCCAGTCGCCGTCGGCCGTGCCCTCGACCCAGGTGCGGGCGTGGTCGATCGTCGCGGAGGCGGCGGACGCGGCCGAGGACGCACCGCGCGCCTCGATGATGGCCGCGCCGCGCTTGGCGACGGTCGGGATGAAGGTGTTGGCCAGCCACTCCTGGTCGTTCACCGTCTCGGCAGCGTTCTTGCCGGAGACCTCGGCGTGGAAGAGGTCGGGGTACTGCGTCGCGGAGTGGTTGCCCCAGATCGTCATCTTGCGGATCTCGGTGACGGGCACCTGGAGCTTGGCCGCGAGCTGGCTGATCGCGCGGTTGTGGTCGAGGCGCGTCAGCGCGGAGAAGCGCTCGGTGGGGATGTCGGGCGCGTTGCTCATCGCGATGAGCGCGTTGGTGTTGGCCGGGTTGCCGGTGACGGTGATGCGCACGTCGTCGGCCGCAACCTTGTTCAGGGCCTTGCCCTGCGGGGCGAAGATGCCGCCGTTGGCCTCGAGGAGGTCACCGCGCTCCATGCCCGGGCCACGGGGACGGGCGCCGACGAGGAGGGCGTGGTTGACACCGTCGAAGACTTTCTCGGCGTCGTCACCGATCTGGACACCGGCCAGGGTCGGGAAGGCGCAGTCGTCGAGCTCCATGACGACGCCCTCGAGGGCCTTGAGCGCCGGGGTGATCTCGAGCAGTCGCAACTCGACGGGGGTGTCGGGGCCGAGGAGGGCTCCGGAAGCGATGCGGAACAGCAGGCTGTAGCCGATCTGACCGGCGGCGCCGGTCACGGCCACCTTGACGGGGGTCTGGCTCACGATGGATACCTCTTCGTGCGGGGCAGTGTTGGTCGATCGTGACGCTATCAGCGCGGGCACAGCGGGCGGACAACAGCCCACGAGGTGTGCGCCCTAGGGTGGGGGGATGCGCGTTCTCGTCTCCGGCGGTGCCGGCTACATCGGATCCCACACCGTCGTCCAGCTCGTCGCGGCGGGGCACGACGTCACGGTGGTGGACTCGTTCGCCAACGCCAAGCCGTCGGTCGTGGGCCGCCTCGAGGCCCTGACGGGCAAGCCCCTCGACGTGCGCTCCTTCGACCTCACCGACCGGGACAAGACCGAGGCGACGTTCGTCGACACCCCCATCGACGCCGTCATCCACTTCGCCGGGTTCAAGGCCGTGGGGGAGAGCGTGGACAAGCCGCTCAGCTATTACGAGAACAACCTCGACACGACGATGTCGCTGCTGCGGGCGATGGACCGCCACGGCGTTCGCAAGCTCGTCTTCTCGAGCTCCGCGACGGTCTATGGGGCCGAGCCGGTCGTGCCGATGACGGAGGACGCGCCCACGTCGGCGACGAACCCCTATGGCTGGACCAAGGTCATGAACGAGCAGGTGCTGCGGGACATGGCCGTCGCCGACCCGACGTGGCGCATCGCGCTCCTCCGCTATTTCAACCCGGTCGGCGCCCACGAGAGCGGCACCATTGGCGAGGACCCGAGCGACTACCCCAACAACCTCATGCCCTTCCTGGCGCAGGTGGCGGTGGGTCGGCGCGAGAAGCTCTCGGTCTTCGGTGACGATTACCCGACGCCCGACGGCACGGGCGTGCGCGACTACATCCACGTCGAGGACCTCGCGGCCGGGCACGTTGCCGCGCTCAACCGCCTCGGTGCCACCGACGAGCCGGTCAGCACGTGGAACCTCGGCACGGGGCGGGGCACGTCGGTGCTCGAGCTGCTGCACGCCTTCGAGCGCGCCGTCGGGCGCGAACTGCCCTACGAGATCGTCGACCGCCGCCCCGGTGACATCGCCGCGTCCTACGCCGACCCCCGTCGCGCCGAGGCCGACCTCGGCTGGAAGGCGACCCGCAGCATCGACGACATGTGCGCCGACACGTGGCGTTGGCAGAGCAACAACCCCGCCGGCTACCCGTGATCGCCGGCGCGACCTCGCCGCAGGGCGTCACCGTCCGCACGGCCACCCGGGATGACGTCCCGGCGATCGTCGCGCTGCTGACGGACGACCCGCTCGGGGCGACCCGGGAGACGGGCGCCGACGACACGGCATACCTCACGGCTTTTGAGGCGATCGACTCCGACCCGGCACACGACCTCGTCGTTCTCGACGACGGTGGTGAGATCGTTGGCACCCTCCAGCTGACGATCCTCCCCGGCCTCTCGCGCGGTGGTGCGCTTCGAGCGCAGATCGAGGCGGTGCGCGTCGCGTCGAGCCGGCGTGGCGCAGGGCTGGGCGAGTTCCTGTTCCGGTGGGCCATCGACGAGTCGCGGCGTCGTGGTGCCGTCATCGTGCAGCTGACAACGGACCTCAGTCGCGAGGGAGCGCACCGCTTCTATGAGCGCCTCGGCTTCGTGGCGACCCACGCCGGGATGAAGCTTCCCCTCTGACTTCGACTTCTTGCCCCGTTGGGACGGGCTCGCTGGCGCTCGCGTGTCCCAACGGGCCAAGAGGTCGGCCTGTCGGCCGTGAGAACGCGTATGCCGTCCGCTCACCTCAGGAGGCGAGCGGACGGCATACGGGATGGCGCCGCAGGTGCTGGGGTCAGCGCAGGCTGGCGAGGGCCTCGTTGAAGGTCGCCGACGGACGCATCACGGCGCCGGTCTTCTCGGCGTCGGGGCGGTAGTAGCCGCCGATGTCGACCGGCGAACCCTGGACGCCGATGAGCTCGTCGTTGATCTTCTGCTCGTCGGCGGTGAGCTTCTCGGCGACACCCGCGAAGGCCGCAGCCAGGTCGGCGTCGTCGGTCTGCTTGGCCAGCTCCTGCGCCCAGTAGAGCGCGAGGAAGAAGTGGCTGCCACGGTTGTCGATCTGTCCGACCTTGCGCGCCGGGCCCTTGTTCTCCTGGAGGAGGGTCTCGGTGGCCTTGTCGAGGGTGTCGGCGAGGACCTGGGCCTTCGCGTTGCCCGTCGACGTCGCGAGGTGGCGGAAGCTCTCGGCCAGTGCCATGAACTCACCGAGGCTGTCCCAGCGCAGGTAGTTCTCCTCGATGAGCTGCTGCACGTGCTTCGGTGCGGAGCCGCCGGCGCCGGTCTCGAAGAGGCCACCACCGTTCATGAGCGGCACGACCGAGAGCATCTTGGCGGAGGTGCCGAGCTCGAGGATCGGGAAGAGGTCGGTGTTGTAGTCACGCAGGACGTTGCCGGTGACCGAGATCGTGTCCTCACCCTTGCGGATGCGCTCGATGGAGACCTTGGTGGCCTCGACCGGGCTGAGGATCTGGATGTCGAGACCGTCGGTGTCCTCATCGGCCAGGTAGGTGTTGACCTTGGCGATGAGGTTGGCGTCGTGGGCGCGCTTCTCGTCGAGCCAGAAGATCGCGGGCGTCTGCGAGGCGCGGGCGCGGGTGACGGCCAGCTTGACCCAGTCGCGGATCGGGGCGTCCTTGGTCTGGCAGGCGCGCCAGATGTCACCGGGGGCGACCTCGTGCTCCATGAGGACGTCACCAGCGGAGTTCACGACCTGGACTCGGCCTGCCTCGGCGATCTCGAAGGTCTTGTCGTGCGAGCCGTACTCCTCGGCCTTCTGCGCCATGAGGCCCACGTTGGGGACCGAGCCCATCGTCGTCGGGTCGTAGGCGCCGTTCGCGCGGCAGTCGTCGATGACGGCCTGGTAGACCCCGGCGTAGGAGCTGTCCGGGATCACGGCGAGCGTGTCGGCCTCCTCGCCGTCCGGGCCCCACATGTGGCCGGACGTGCGGATCATCGCCGGCATCGACGCATCGATGATGACGTCGCTCGGGACGTGCAGGTTGGTGATGCCCTTGTCGGAGTTGACCATCGCCAGTTCGGGACCGGCGGCGAGCCCGGCCTCGATGTCGGCCTTGATCTCGTCACCGTTGGGGAGGGCCGTCAGGCCGTCGAGGATGGCGCCCAGACCGTTGTTGGGGGAGAGGCCGGCGGCGTCGAGGGCGGCGCCGTGCTTCTCGAAGACCTCGGGCAGGAAGGCGCGGACGACGTGGCCGAAGATGATCGGGTCGGAGACCTTCATCATGGTCGCCTTGAGGTGGACCGAGAAGAGGACGCCCTCGGACTTGGCGCGAGCGACCTGCTCCGCGAGGAACGCGTCGAGGGCCGCGGCACGCATGGCGGTCGCGTCGACGACCTCGCCCTCGAGGACCGCGAGGCCGTCCTTGAGGACGGTCGTGCCGTTGTCCGTGACGAGCTGGATGGTCAGGGTGTCGTCGGACGGAAGGACGACGGACTGCTCGTTGCTCGCGAAGTCGTCGTGGCCCATGGTCGCGACGTTCGTCTTGCTGTCGGCGCTCCAGGCGCCCATCGAGTGCGGGTGGGCCTTGGCGTAGTTCTTGACCGAGGCGGGTGCACGGCGGTCGGAGTTGCCCTCGCGCAGGACCGGGTTGACGGCGCTGCCCTTGACCTTGTCGTAGCGGGCGTTGGCGTCCTTCTCGGCGTCCGTCGTCGGCTCGTCGGAGTAGTCCGGCAGGTCGAAGCCCTGCGCACGCAGCTCCTTGATCGCGGCCTTGAGCTGCGGGACGGAGGCGCTGATGTTGGGGAGCTTGATGATGTTGGCCTCGGGCGTCTTGGCCAGTTCGCCGAGCTCGGCCAGTGCGTCAGCCGTCTGCTGGTCCTGCGGGAGCTGGTCCGCGAACGCCGCCAGGATGCGCGCGGCGACGGAGATGTCGCGGGTCTCGACGTCGACGCCAGCGGTGGAGGCGAAGGCCTCGATCACCGGGAGGAAGGAGTAGGTCGCGAGGAGGGGAGCCTCGTCCGTGAGGGTGTAGATGATCTTCGCCATGGGCGAAATCTATCGAACGTCGACGAACATCCCGTATGCCGCCCGCTCACCGTCCGCGGGAGCCGCGCGGTGGTCGTTGGCACCGGAGGAAAGATGAAGGGTCCGGAGGGCACATAAGCCTCCGGACCCTTCAGGTTCCCTCATGGGGAGCAAATGTTGGGGCGGTCGGTCCGCTCTCAGGCGGGGCGGGGGGCGTCGGGGTCGACGCCGTCCGGGACGAGCTCGTCCTCGGCACGCACCTGGCCGGTGATGTCGCGGTCACGACGGTCGACGCCGGTGATGAGGTGGAACGTCGCTCCGGCGATGGCGGCACCGATGATCGGGGCGAGCCAGAAGAGCCACAGCTGGCCCGGGGCGCCGTTGCCGTTGAAGAAGGCCACACCGGTCGAGCGGGCAGGGTTGACCGACGTGTTGGAGATCGGGATGGAGATGAGGTGGATGAGGGTGAGGCAGAGACCGATGGCGAGAGGTGCGAAGCCGGTCGGAGCACTGTCGCGGGTCACGCCCAGGATGACGTAGACGAAGAACATCGTCAGCAGCACCTCGGCGCAGAGCACCGCCACGAGCGAGTAGCCGCCGGGGGAGTGCGCGCCGTAGCCATTGGCCGCCATGTTGCCCGTCGCGTCGAAGAGTTCGCGGCCGCCCGCGATGGCCCACAGCGCGCCACCGGCAGCCAGACCACCGAGGACCTGGGCGACGACGTAGCCGGGGACGTCCTTCCACTCGAAGCGCCGGGCGATGGTCACGCCGATCGTCACGGCCGGGTTGAAGTGGGCACCGGAAACGTGCCCCACGGCATACGCCATCGTCACGACGGTCAGACCGAAGGCGAGCGCAACACCGAGGAAGCCGATGCCGAGGTGAACCGGGGACCCCGAGCCGAGCGTCGGCGTCGACAGGAAGCCGGCGGCGAAGATCGCGGCGCCACATCCGCCGAAGACGAGCCAGAACGTGCCGATGAACTCCGCGAGGAGGCGCTTGGACATCTCAGGGGTCTGCATGTCGCCCATTCTGGCCCACCGGGCGGGCGCGATGGGTGATCCGACACAGCCGACCGGTAGCGTTGCCGCCGTGAAGATCTCGGTTGTCGGCCTGGGGTACGTCGGCCTGTCCAACGCAGTTGTCCTGGCGCAGCACCACGACGTCGCAGCCGTCGACCTCGACGCCGAGCGCGTCGCCCAGGTGAACCGTCGCGAGTCGCCGCTCGTCGATCCCGAGCTCGAGGACTACCTCGCCAACAAGGAGCTGTCGCTCACGGCGACGACGTCGGCCGATGAGGCCCTCCCGGGGTCGGACTACGTCATCATCGCCACCCCGACGGACTACGACCCGGTCAAGGACTTCTTCAACACCTCGTCGGTGGAGTCGGTCATCGGGTCCGTGGCGGAGCTCGCACCCGACGCGACGGTCGTCGTGAAGTCCACGGTGCCGGTCGGGTTCACCGAGCGGTTGCGGGCCGCTCACCCCGAGCTCGATGTCGTCTTCTCGCCGGAGTTCCTCCGTGAGGGCCGGGCGCTCTACGACAACCTCCACCCGAGCCGCGTCGTCATCGGCGGACGCTCCGACGCGGCAGTGCGCTTCGGTCAGCTGCTCGTCGAGGGGGCCCTCGACACGGATGTGCCCGTGCTGCACACGGATCCGACCGAGGCCGAGGCGATCAAGCTCTTCGCGAACACGTACCTCGCGATGCGCGTGGCGTACTTCAACGAACTGGACACGTATGCCGTGTCGCACGGTCTCGACACCCGTTCCATCATCGACGGGGTCGGGTTGGACCCCCGGATCGGGACGCACTACAACAACCCGTCGTTCGGTTACGGCGGCTATTGCCTCCCCAAGGACACCCGCCAGCTCCTCGCGAACTACAGCGACGTCCCTCAGAACCTCATCCGCGCCATCGTCGACTCCAACACGACCCGCAAGGACTTCATCGCGACCGACATCCTGGGTCGCCAGCCGAAGGTCGTCGGGATGTATCGCCTCATCATGAAGGCGGGCTCGGACAATTTCCGGGTGTCGAGCATCCAGGGGATCATGAAGCGGATCAAGGCCAAGGGCGTCGAGGTCGTGCTCTACGAACCGGCGCTCGACGAGGATTCGTTCTTCAACTCCGAGGTCATCCGCGATCTCGACGAGTTCAAAAAGCGGGCGGACGTCATCGTCGCCAACCGCAGCAGCGACGTCCTCGACGACGTCGCCGACAAGGTCTACACGCGCGACCTCTTCAACCGCGACTGAGGCAGTCAGCGCGCGGGGACGCCCTTGACCGTCGTGCCCGGCGCCACCTCGCGGGTCACCACGGCTCCTGCCCCCACGACGGCACCCGCTCCGACGGTCAGGTTCTGCAGCACGGTCGCGTTGGCACCGACGAGCACCTGCTCCCCGACGGTGACGAACCCGGAGATGCAGGCCTGGGGGTTGAGCCGGGAGTAGGCGTCGAGCCTGGAGTCGTGCCCCACCGTGACGTTCTGGTCGATGTGGACGTGCTCGCCGACGGTGATGTTGGTGCTGAGGCGGGCACCGGCCGCGATGACGACCCCTGCGGCGAGGCTCACGTCGTGACCCACGGTGGCGTCGGGGTGGACGAGCGTGGCCCAGTCGCAACCGTCGTGGGCTGCGGCGATGCGGGCTCGGGTGGCGGGATCTCCGATGGCGATGACGACGGATGCCGACGCACTGTGCACGACCTCGGAGAGGGACGCCACGGGACCGAGCACTGCCACTCCGAGCCGTTCCAGGTGCGCTCGAGGCACGTCTCCGGGCCCGTCGTCGACGACCCCGAGGAGGTCCCATGTCGGCGCCACCGCGTTGATGGCGCGCACGATCTCGATGACCTCACGACCGAAGCCCCCGGCACCACAGATGACGAGCGGCCTCATGCCCCGGACCCCCGGAACTCCTCCATCGTCGCCTGCCCCTCGGCGCTGATGCCTTCGCGACGAAGGACGGTGCCGATGGTGCGGCCGATGATGCGCAGGTCGAGGGCGAGGCTGCGGGTGTCGACGTACTCGACGTCGAGCGCGAGGCGCTCCTCCCACGTGATGGCGTTGCGTCCGGACACCTGCGCCAGACCCGTGAGGCCGGGGCGGACCTCGTGGCGGCGCGCCTGCTCGGGTGAGTAGCGCTCGAGGTAGCTCACGAGGAGCGGTCGCGGGCCGACGAGGCTCATGTCGCCGCGGACGATGTTCCACAGGGTTGGGAGCTCGTCGAGGCTCGTGGCCCGCAGGAACCGTCCGAGTCCGGTGAGCCGCTGCTCATCGGTGACGAGGCCACGGGAGGTGTCGACGGATCGCATCGTCCGGAACTTGCGCATCGTGAACACCTCGCCGTGCAGGCCGGGGCGCTCCTGGGCGAAGAGGACCGGCGAGCCCATCGAGCGGCGAACCGCCACGGCAATCACGGCCTGGATGGGCAGGCTCACGAGGAGGGCAGGAGTGGTCAGTGCGAGGTCGAGCGCGCGCTTGCCGAGGCCACTCGAGGTCATGACGCGCCCAGGTGCCGCCGCAGCGAGGCGATGACCCGGTCGATGGCGTCCTCGTCGAGCTCGGAGCCGGAGGGAAGCGTCACCCCGGTGGAGAAGAGCCGCTCCGACGTGCCGGTCACAGCGGCGCGGGAGCCTGCGAACACCGGTTGGAGGTGCATGGGCTTCCAGAGGTGACGGGCCTCGATGCCATCGGCGTCGAGGCCGGCCATGAGCTCGGTCGGGGTCACCGTCACCGTCGCCGGGTCGAGGAGCACCGCCGTGAGCCAGTGGTTGTCCTCCGCGTCGCCGCCCTGGTCGCGCCCCAGGAAGGTGAGGCCGGCGACGTCGGCCAGCCCGACGGCATACCGTTCCCTGATGGCGCGGCGGCGCTCGATCATCGAGGGAAGCCGCTCGAGCTGGGCCATCCCCAGCGCCGCGAGGATGTTGGAGAGCCGGTAGTTGTAGCCGATGTCGGTGTGCTCGTACCACGGCACGGGCTGGCGGGCCTGCGTCGAGAGGTAGCGGGCCCGGGCGATCAGCTCGCCGTCGTCACTGAGGAGCATCCCGCCACCGGACGTCGTCATGATCTTGTTGCCGTTGAACGACAGGGCAGCGGAACGACCGAACGAGCCGGCCCCGCGGCCCCTGTGCGTCGCACCCAGGGCTTCGGCGGCGTCCTCGATGAGCGGCACGTCGAGCTCGGCGAGGGCAACGGTGAGTGCTGTGTAGTCGCAGCACCGCCCCATGAGGTCGACGGTCATGACCGCAGCGACGTCGACACCCTCGGACCGCAGGGTCCGCACTGTGTCGAGGAGCAGGCCGACGTCGACGTTGGCGTCGTCACCGGAGTCAACGAGGACGAGGTCCGCTCCGGTGTAGGCCACCGCGTTCGCCGACGCCGCGAAGGTCATCGACGGCAGGACGACGGCGCGGCCCGGCCCGGCTCCGATGTCGAGCAGCGCCAGGTGCAGGGCGGCCGTGCCGGACGAAAGGGCGAGCGCGTGCTCCACCCCGACGAACTCGGCAATCGCCGCCTCGAAGCGATCCACCATCGGCCCCAGCGGGGCGACCCAGCCCGAGCGGAGGGCCTCGAGGACGTACTTCTCCTCGAGCTCCGACACGTGGGCGCGCGAGAGATGGATGCGTTCGGGCATGGTTCGAGGCTAACCGGCGGGCAACTACGATTTCGGGTGATGCGCATTGTTACAGCCAACGTCAACGGAATCCGTGCCGCTGCCCGCCGTGGTGGCCTCGACTGGCTGGCTCGGCAGGACGCCGATGTCATCGCCCTCCAGGAGGTGCGCGCGTCGGACGAGCAGTTGCTCAAGGTGCTCGCCGACGGCGGGCTGGGCGAGTGGCACGTGAGCGCGGCGGAGGGCCGCGCCAAGGGGCACGCCGGCGTCGCGGTCCTCACCCGACGGCAGCCGACGCGCGTCTCGAGCGACGTGGGTCCGGTCGAGTTCACCGACGTCGGTCGCTGGATCGAGGTCGAGCTGCCCAGCGACCACGGCACGGTCACCGTCATCTCCACCTACGTCCACACGGGCGAGGCGGAGACCCCGAAGCAGGACGAGAAGTTCCGCTTCCTCGACGCTGTCGGCGAGCGTCTCGCGTCGCTCGCCGAGAACGGCGGGTATGCCGTCCTCACCGGTGATCTGAACATCTGCCACTCCGCGGACGACCTGAAGAACTGGAAGGGCAACGTCGGCAAGGCGGGCTTCCTCCCGGAGGAGCAGGCCCATCTCGACCGGTGGATCGGCGACCACGAGTACGTCGACGTCCAGCGTGCGCTCCACGGGCCGGGGCCCGGCCCCTACACCTGGTGGTCGTGGCGCGGGAAGGCGTTCGACAACGACGCCGGCTGGCGGATCGACTACCAGTTCGCGAGCCGCGCTCTCGCGGAGCGGGCGACGCGTGCGGACGTCGGCCGCGCGGCGGCATACGCGGAACGCTGGAGCGACCACGCCCCGGTGACCGTCGACTACGACGTCACTCTGGACTGACGCGATCCGCAGAACCGGAGGCGGTGACCGAGAACGACTGCGGCACACCGAGATTCGCGTTCTCGAAGGCGGTGGCGATCGCACTGGACAGCCGATCCACGTCGTCGGTGCGCACCAGCGCGATCGCCGAGCCACCGAAGCCGCCGCCGGTCATGCGGGCGCCCAACGCACCCTCGGCCACGGCGGTGTCGACGACGAGGTCGAGCTCGGTGCAGGACACCTCGTAGTCGTCGCGCAGCGACTCGTGCGACGTGACGAAGAGACGCCCCACCTCGGCCAGGTCGCCCTCCCGCAGCGCGTCCACGACGGCGTCGACGCGGGCTATCTCGGTGACGACGTGGCGCACGCGCCGCCGCAACTCGTCGTCCGGGAGTCGCCCGAGCGCCCCCTCGAGGGCATCGGGTGCGATCTCGCGCAGGGTCTCGACGCCGAGGATCTCTGCGGCCCGCTCGCAGGCGTCGCGGCGCGCGCCGTACTGCCCGTCGGCGAGCGCGTGACTCGCCCGCGTGTCCGTGACGAGGAGGACGAGGCCATGAGCCGACAGGTCGAACGGCACGTGCGAGTGCGTGCCGTCGCGGCAGTCGAGGCGCAGCGCGTGGGCCTCGCGGCAGTGCATCGCGGCGGCCTGGTCCATCCCGCCCGTCGGGGCGCCGGCGACGTCGTTCTCCGCGCGCTGGCACGCCTCCGCCAGGATCGATCGTCCGGCTCTGGTCTCGAGCAGGTCCAGCCCGAACAGCTCCGACACCGCTGCGGCGACGGAACATTCGAGTGCCGCGGAACTCGACAGGCCGGCCCCGAGGGGCACCCGGCCGTCGATGACGACGTCGAGTCCGCGGACGGCATACCCGGCTTCTCGGAGAGACCACACGACACCCGCAACGTATGCCGTCCAGTCACCCGGGTGCCCGGGCGCCACGTCGTCGATGCGCACCTCGACCGACGAGCCCTCCTGGAGCGAGTGGATGCGCAGGAGGTCGTCGTCCCGGGCGCTCGCGGCGCAGAGGGTGCGCTGGGGGAGGGCGATCGGCAATGCGAGCCCGCCGTTGTAGTCGGTGTGCTCGCCGATGAGGTTCACCCGACCGGGGGCGGACCACACGCCGTCGGGTGCGCTGCCGAAGATCGACGCGAAGGTCTCGAGGAGGTCGGGCACGCCTGTGAGTCTAGGCAGGGACGTTTGACACAATGACGCGCATGTCCGCACCCCAGGCCCCTCACGGCGCTGCCCGGATCCTCTCCGGGATGCAGCCGACCAGCGACTCGCTCCACCTCGGCAACTACCTCGGGGCGCTGGTCAACTGGGTGAAGCTCCAGGACGAGTTCGACGCCTACTACTTCGTCGCGGACCTGCACGCGCTCACCGTGCCGACCGACCCGGCCGTGCTGCGCGAGCGGACGCGCAAGACGGCAGCCCAGTTCATCGCGGGCGGCGTCGACCCCGAGCGTTCGGCGGTGTTCTGCCAGAGCCACATCACCGAGCACGCCGAACTCGGCTGGGTCATGAACTGCCTCACCGCCTTCGGTGAAGCGAGCCGCATGACGCAGTTCAAGGACAAGACGGCCAAGGGGCAGAACGCCAACGTCGGCCTCTTCACCTATCCGATGCTCATGGCGGCCGACATTCTCATGTACGACGCGGCGTACGTCCCCGTCGGCGAGGACCAGCGCCAGCACCTCGAGATCACGCGTGACCTGGCCGAACGCTTCAACACGCGTTTCGGCGAGGGCGGGCTCGTCGTGCCGGAGCCCTACATCGTCAAGGGCTCGGCCAAGATCCAGGACCTCCAGGAGCCGACCTCGAAGATGAGCAAGACGACGTCCGGACCCAAGGGCGTCATCGACCTCATGCAGGACCCGGCGAAGATCGCCAAGAACATCCGGTCCGCCGTCACCGACACCGAGGCCGAGATCCGCTACGACCTCGAGAACAAGCCGGGAGTGTCCAACCTCCTCGTCATCCACTCGGTCCTCTCCGGGACGGCGATCCCGGACCTCGAGGCGTCGTTCGCTGGCCGCGGCTATGGCGACCTCAAGAAGGAGGTCGCCGACGTCGTCGTCGCGGCCATCGAGCCGTTCCAGAAGCGGATGACCGAACTCCTCGACGACCCGGCCGAACTCGACCGCATCCTCGCGTCCGGCGCCGACCGGGCCCGCGGTGTCGCGCAGGCCACCATGACGCGCGTGCGCGAGCGCGTCGGACTCCTGCCGGCTGCGCGTTAGGGTCGAGCACATGCCCACGCATGGAGTGGCGATCACGGTGCCCGAACCCCACGGGACCGTGCTCCAACACGCGCGTGAGCGGGTGGGTGACCCGTTGGCACGCTTCATCCCGCCGCACGTGACCCTGCTGCCGCCGACCGAGATCGACGCGCCCTCACTCGAGGAGTTCGGCGAGCACCTCGAGGAGGTCGCGGCGCAGCACGCGCCCTTCCGGATGACGCTGTCGGGGACCGGGACCTTCCGTCCGCTGTCGCCGGTCGTCTTCGTCCAGGTCTCCTCCGGCATCTCGCAGTGCGAGCTGCTCGAGACCGCGGTGCGGCGGGGTCCGGTCGAGCGCCAACTGGAGTTCAACTACCACCCGCACGTCACGATCGCCCACAACCTCCCCGAGGGGCAGTTGGACGAGGCTTTCGAGTCCTACGACGACTTCCGGGCGACCTTCGACGTGGAGTCCTTCGAGTTGTTCCACCAGACCGATGACGGAGTGTGGCGCCCGCTGACGTCCTACGCACTGGGGGGTTGATCGTGGATCGCATCAAGCAGCTGTGGGCTGCCCTGCAACGGACCCGTCTGTGGCGGGCGTGGAAGCGCTACGGCGACGCCCGGGGCAACCTGCTCGCCGGCGGTGTCACCTACTTCGCGTTCTTCTCGATCTTCCCGGCGGTGGCGCTCGCCTTCACGGTGTTCGGCATCCTGCTCCAGGACAACCCGCAGTGGCTGGGGCAGATCCGGGACTACCTCAACGACACCCTGCCGGGTTTCATTGACGACGGATCGGGCAACGGGCTGATCCCGCTCTCGACGCCCTCGGGAGACACCCTCACGATCACTGGTCTCGTCGGCGTCGCGGGCCTGCTCTGGGCCGGCCTCGGCTGGCTCGGTGCGCTGCGCGACGGCATCCGGGCCGTGTTCGGTGCCGAGGGAGAGCCGGGGAACTTTGTCACCAACAAGCTGCGCGACCTCGGTGTCCTGCTGCTGCTGGGGCTGGCGATCGTCGTGTCGGCTGCCATCACCGGCATCGCCGGAGCCGCCACGTCGTGGATCGCCGACCAGATCGGACTGGGTGGTCAGGCGTGGCTGCTCAGCCTCGTCGCCTTCGTCGTCGGTGCGTTTCTCGACGGCCTCGTCGTCCTCGTCATGCTGCGGTTGCTGTCGGGAGTCGACGTGCCGTGGCGCGGACTCGTCAGTGGGGCGGTCGTCGGCGGCGTGGGTCTCACCCTGCTCAAGGTGCTCGGCACGACCCTCATCGCGGGGACGACGCGGAACCCGCTCTTCACCTCTATCGCCCTTGTCGTCGGCCTGCTGGCCTGGCTGAACTTCATGTCGCGGATCATCCTGCTGGCGGCCGCGTGGAGCGCCAATTCCCTTGAGCCACAGGCGGTTGCGGACCTGTCCGAGGGGCAGCGCGTCAAGCTGACGGAGGGGCCGGAGTTGCCCCGTCACGCGCACATCCCGCCAGAGTCCAACCCGGCGACGCGTCACGCGGACGCCGTCGTCGTTCCTCCGGCCAGCCGCGCCGAGGATCGGGTCAACCTCGCCCTTGGGGCGGCCCTCGGCGCGTCGGCCGCTGCCGGCCTCGGGATCGCCGGACGGGCCCTGCGCCGGATCACCTCGCGACGCTGACGCGACTCAGGCGCGGTGCCGGCCCGCGTGCGCCGGGACTCGGCGGCGCCGGCCGATGCGACTGCCGAGGATGAGCAGCACGAGCAGGCCGGCGCCGGCCACGGGAAGCAGTGTCGGCGTCACCGCGCCGGACGGCTGGGCGAGGGTCGCGGTGACCGACGAACCCTGGCCACGCCCCGACGCCTGTGCGCTCTTGGACTGCCCGTCCCGCTCTCCACCGGTCGGTGGTGTCGGCACCTCGCCGCGATCGACGAGCCGCCCCACGGGTGCAGCCCTGTCGCCATACGCGAAGGCCCAGTCCAGCAGCGACGCGGCGGGTCGCCAGGCGCTGCTCTCGGTGCCGTACATCTCGGTGACGATGTAGGTCTTCTCGCCACGCCTGGCCGCGCCGATGAACGTGCGGTGGGCGGCCTTGGTGTAGCCGTTCTTGACGCCGATCGTGCCGGGATAGTTCCACAGGAGCTTGTTGTGGTTGCCGATCGCGTAGGTGCTGCGGCTGCGCGATGCCCGAGTGGTCACCGACGGGAACGCCGCGGTCTTCGCTGTGGCGAGCTCGACGTAGGCAGGCGTGTTGATCGCCTCCCGTCCGAAGAGTGCGAGGTCGTAGGCACTGCTGTGCTGACCGGGGGCGTCGAGGCCGCTCGGATCCGCGACGACCGTGTCGTGGGCGCCGAGCTCTGCGGCGAGGGCGTTGAGCTCCGTGACGGTCTTGTCGAGGCCCCCGTTGAGAGCGGCCAGACCGTATGCCGCGTCGTTGGCCGACGACATGACGAGGGCCTGGAAGAGCTGCTCGGCGGTGTAGGTGGCCCCGACCACCATGCCCACGCGAGTGCCCTCGGCGTTGACCTCGGTCGGGGTTGCCTCGAGGACCGCGTCGGGCTCGAGCCGCGGCAGCAGGTGGATCGCCGTCAGCGTCTTGAGGGTGCTGGCCGGGAGGAGGTGGGCGTGCGGGTTCTTGGCCGCGATGATGTCGCCGGTCTCGGCGTCGGCGACGACCCAGGCGACGTCCGCCACCTCGGGTGGGGCCGGAACCCCACTGGGCAGGTCGGTGATGACGGCATTCATCTCGGCCAGCCGTTCGCCGCCCACGCTGAGGGCCGGGTCCAGGGTCGCGGTGATCGTCGGGAGGACCCGAGCCGTGGGCGTACTCGACGGCGTCGGCGTCGGCGTGGGGGTTGCCGCGGCCAGCGGTGCCCCTGACACGAGACCCGTCGTCACGAGGACGGCCGCGCTGAGTGCACGAGCGGGGATTCGGGCCACCGAGCGACCCTACGTGACGTCGCAGGGTCAGGCGGCGCGTACCGTCCGAACTTCCCGAGCCGCCTCGTAGTGGCCCACCAACCGCTGGGTCAGGCTCTCCCACGAACGGCCGCGCACCATCTCCTCGGCACGCGCCCCCATCGTCGAACGCCACTCCGCATCCCCGACGAGGGCGTCGACGTGGTCGTGCAGCGAACCGCGCTGGTCGGGGTCGAAGAGGAGCCCCGTGCGGCCGTGGTCGACGAGGTCGAGCGGCCCCCCGCGCGCCGGCGCGACGACGGGCAGGCCGAACGCCGCCGCCTCCTGGAGGGTCTGCCCGAACGTCTCGCGCGTCCCGGTGTGGACGAAGACGTCGAACGCGGCATACGAGCGGGCAAGGTCGTCGCCGGACTGACGGCCGAGGAAGACGGGGGAGCGGTTAGGCCGTCCGGGCATCGAGGCGACGGCCTCGGTGAGCTGGGCACCGATCTGTGCACGATGGGGGCCGTCACCGACGATGACGAGGCGGGTTCCGGGGATCTGGGCGACCTCGGTGAGTCGCCACAGCTCCTTCTCCGGGGCGAGTCGTCCGACGTAGCCGAGGAGCACCTCACCGCCGGGGGCGAGGGCGCGCCGCAGCTCGAGAGTGCTCGGGTCCGTGCGCCAGCGCGGTGAGAACAGGCTCGTGTCCACGCCTCTGGCCCACAGGTCGGTGCGCGGCACGCCGTGGGCCCGCAACTCGTCGAGCGTCGGTCGGGACGGGGCGAGGGTGAGGTCGGCGTGCGCGTGCATGCGGCGAATCCAGCGCCACGCGGCATTGGCGGCACCGACGCCGAGACGACCGGGACCGTGCTGCTGGATGTAGCTCGGCATGTCGGTCTGATAGATCGCGACTGCCGGGGTGTCCATGTGGTCCGCGAGCTGCAGCGCCCGTGCCCCGAGGACGAACGG
Organism: Knoellia subterranea KCTC 19937; assembly: GCF_000768685.1. Classification (GTDB taxonomy): domain Bacteria; phylum Actinomycetota; class Actinomycetes; order Actinomycetales; family Dermatophilaceae; genus Knoellia; species Knoellia subterranea. Next base: position 68,241 of record NZ_AVPK01000011.1, read on the forward strand.
CGACGCCGCATGGATGACGTCCGGCTCGAACTCCTCCAGCGTCCGGCGCAGCGCCGGGGTCGGGACGCCCGTCGGGAACTGCCGCACCGAGATCGACGGCAACCCGCGCACCCGGAACCCCTCGAACGTCGCGGGGGCGGGGCCGGGCGCGATGATGAGGGCCTCGTGGCCGAGCGCGCGCAGGGACTGGGCCACCCGGCATACGCTCGTCGTGACGCCGTTGAGCGTGGGGAGGAAGGACTCCGTCACCATGGCTACTCGCATGGAACAACGGTCCCGAGCGTGTGTGCTGTCCGGGCGGCGTGCGGTGGTGTGTCAGGTGGCGGCTGGATGAACGTCCGGCTGCGGTCACACGTGGGGGAGCGTGACGAGGAAGACCTCGCCGCTGCCCGTCACGGTCACGTCGTGGTCCCGGGCGGAGAGGTATGCCGCCCGCACCGGTTCCAGCGCGAGGTTCCGCTCTGCCGTCGCGAGCGTGACATCGCCGTGGAGGCTGAAGACGATCCGCGGCGTGCCGTTCCCGGGAAGCACCACGCCGTCCGGTGAGCGGAGCCGGCGCAGGGCGAACCGATCGGAGTGGCTGGGGAAGCGTTCGGTGCCGGGCAGGTCGGGATCGGGTTCGGCGTGCCCGGCACTGCCGTCGGCCGCGGGGTCGACGATGCGCAGCAGCTCGGGGATGTTGATCTCCTTGCTGGTCAGGCCGGCCCGCACGACGTTGTCCGAGTTCGCGAGGACCTCGACCCCGAGGCCACTGACGTAGGAGTGCAGGACGCCGGCCGGCACGTCGATGTAGTCACCGGGTTCGAGGACGCGGTGGTTCATGAGCAGCAGCACGGCGAGGCCGATGTCGTCCGGGTGGGCCTCCGCGACCCGCACGATCGCGGCGCACTGGTGGCCCTCCTCGTCGGCGCTCGCGGACACCCGCACGCATGCGGCCACGAGTTCGCGGGTGAAGTCACGGTGCTCCGCTGCGGGGGTCGCGAGGAGGTCGGCGAGCAGGGCGTGGACCGGGTCCGGTGCGGTCGCCGCGGCGTCGACGAGAGCGGTGAGGCGGGGGACGTTGAGGCGCTTGGCGAGCGAGGCGACCTCGGCCTGGGTCCGCATGCCGACGAAGACGCGGAAGGGTGAGATGGCGACGAGCATCTCGGGCTTGGCCCAGTCGTCGACGTAGGTCGCGTCCTCGTCGCCGTTCGCTCGGTCCTGGGCGCGGACCTCACGAGCCTGCTGGGCCGTCGGGTGCGCCTGGATGGAGATCGCGCGGCCCGGCGCGAGGACCTTGAGGAGGAAGGGCAGACGACCCTCGTATGCCGTGCAGCAGTCCGCGCCCATCTCACCTTCGGGGTCGGTGCGGATGACCTCGGCGAGCGTGGTCGCGACACCGTCGCGGGTGATGCCGCACGGCCCGCTCTCGTGCGCGCCCATCCACAGCTCGGATTCGGGTTCGGCGCTCGGAATGGGGCGACCCTGCAGGCTGGCGATGGATACGTGCGACCCCCACGCGTCGGTGAACAGCACCGGCTCCAGCAGATCCATCGGGCCATCGTAGGTGTCGGTGTGGCTACCCTGACGGCCATGTCAGAGATTCCGGGGTTCTGGGCAGTCGTCCCTGCCGGGGGAGCGGGAACGCGCCTGTGGCCACTGTCGCGGGCGGGGCATCCGAAGTTCCTCCACGACCTCACCGGGTCGGGGCGGAGCCTGCTCCAGGAGACGGTGGACCGGGTCGCGCCACTGGCCAATGACCGGGTCGTCGTCGTGACGGGCGCGGCGCACGCCGCAGCGGTGCGCGAGCAGCTCCCGTCGCTGGGCGACGGGCAGGTCCTGGCCGAGCCTGCCCCGCGGGACTCGATGGCCGCCATCGGTCTGGCGGCCGCGGTGGTCGAGGCCCGGGACCCTGAGGCGATCATCGGCTCGTTCGCGGCCGACCATGTCATCCCGGATGCCGACGCCTTCCGAGCGTGTGTCGAGGAGGCCGTCGAGGTCGCCCGCGGTGGCCGCGTCGTGACGATCGGCATCGAGCCGACGCACCCCTCGACGGGCTTCGGCTACATCCAGATGGGTGCGCCCATCCCGGGTGTGGCGACCGCTCGCAGAGTTCGGCAGTTCGTGGAGAAGCCCGATGCGCGACGCGCGGCGGCCTATCTGGCAACGGGTGAATTCCGTTGGAACGCAGGCATGTTCGTGGTTCGAGCAGCAACCCTGCTCGACCTCCTGCACCGGTGGCACCCCGAGTTGGCCGACGGCGTGCGCGCCATTGCTGCTGAGCCGGAGCGGCTCGACGAGATCTGGCCGACGCTCGAGAAGATCGCCATCGACCATGCCGTCGCCGAGCCGGCCGCAGACATCGGCGTCGTCGCGGTCGTCCCCGGGGATTTCGCGTGGGACGACATCGGGGACTTCTCCAGCCTCGCCTCGCTACTGCCCGAGCCGGACTCCGGACCGCGCGTGCTCGGCGACCCGGCGCTCGTGCACTCGGTCGACGCGACCGGACTGGTCTCACCGCGAGGTGGGCGGCCGGTGGCCGTGGTCGGGCTCGAGGACGTCGTCGTCATCGACACCGGTGACGCGGTGCTCGTGACGTCGCGGGAGCGGGCCCAGGACGTCAAGAAGGTCGTCGAGCAGCTCAAGGAACTCGGTCGGGGCGACCTCACCTGAGCCAATCGGCGGATTGTCCCGTCGCAGTGTGCCCACGGGTGGACGATGGAGATCGTGGCCACTTCTTCCACCGCCGGAGTCCGTGCCGTCGACCCTCCCGTCCCGCTGGGTCGGATCGCGGCAGCACGAGAGCTTGGACGCGACGCTCTCGGCACCTTCGACACGGTCTGGCGTGGGCACGGTGACGTCGTGCGCCTCGAGGTCGGGCCGCCCGGCGTGGGCCGGACGCTGCTCGTCCTCAGCAGCCCGGATGCGGCCGCGACGATCTTCGGCGGGACGACCTGGCGAACGTTCACCAAGGACGACGACGTCTACGCCGAGATCCGCGGGTGGCTCGGCGACGGTTTGCTGTCGGCTCAGGGTGAGGAGTGGACGCGGCAGCGCCGGTTCGTCCAGCCCGTCTTCACCCACGCGGCCGTGGACGGCTACACCGACCTCATGGTGGGCGAGATCGAGGAGGTCATCGGTCAGCTCCGTCAGGGTGGCGACATCGACCTCGGCGACACGATGATGGGCCTCACCCTGAGGGTGGTCGTCCGCGCACTCTTCGGTGCCGTGGGCGACGACGCGATCCCGACCGTGCGCACAGCATTCCCCGAGTTGTCGGAGGTCGTCATCAGGCGGGGCCTGGCACCGGTGCGCACACCCCGGGCGTGGCCCACCCCGCGAAACCTCCGGGGGCGCGCCCACCAACGGCAGTTGTGGGCGCTCTGCGACCGGATCATCGCCGAGCGCCGCGCCTCAGAGGGAGCTGACTCCGATCTGCTCGGCCGACTGCTCGCCGCTCGTGACGGTGCGGAGTCCCTGAGCGACAGAGAGATTCGCGACCAGGTGCTCATCTTCCTCCTCGCCGGGCACGAGACGACCTCGACGGCACTCACCTATGCGCTTCACCTGCTCGGACGGCACCCGGACATCCAGGAGCGGGTCCACGAGGAGGTGGCCGAGGTTCTCGGCGATCGCCGGCCGACGGCGCGTGACGCCGGAGCCCTGACCTACACGACGGCCTGCCTGAAGGAGGCCATGCGGCTCTACCCGTCGGCGCCGATCATTGGTCGGGTCGCGTCGGAGGACACCGTCGTCTCGGGGGTCGACGTCGCGCGCGACGACATCGTCATCGTGGCTGTGCGCAACATCCAGCGGCACCCGGACCACTGGCCCGAACCCTTGCGCTTCGATCCCGATCGCTTCCTCGATGGCGCCGACGCGGGTCGGCACAGGTACGCGTGGATGGCCTTCGGTGGCGGTCCGAGGGCGTGCATTGGGCGGTACTTCTCGATGACCGAAGCACTGCTCGTGCTCGCCATGTTGCTGCGGGATCATCGGGTCGAGGCTCTGGCGGAGCCGGATGACCTTCCGGTCACGGCCGCCATCACTCTGGCACCCGCCGAGCCGGTCCACGTCCGGCTCCACCCTCGCAGGCTCAGGTGAGCTCGAGGTCGCGCCGGCGGTGGGCCCAGAGGCCGACACCGATAAGCAGCGCGGCGACGACAAGTTCGACGGCACCCGGCACGAGGTCGAAGGACTCGCCCGGTACCCCCGGCAGGTGCCAGAACGGCGAGACCGCCTGCACTGCGTCCGGGAGCCGGAGCGTCTCGCCGAGCAGGACCTGGAGGCCGGAGGCGGCCGCGAGCGCCCACGCGAGCAGTGAGACCCGCGGCGCGAGGCCGACGACGGCCGCGGCGAACGCGACCACGAGAACGAGTGCCGGCACGTAGGTGAGCTGGTCGCCGACGACCCGCATCGCGTTGTCGGCGTCTCCGCCGGCGAGTGCGTACCCAGCCGCCAGACCCAGACCCATGAATACGGTGATGGCCAGCGAACCGAGGACCGCAACGGTGATGACGGCACCCATCCACTGCGTGCGCGAGGCACGTGTCGCGAGGACGTGCTCGACCCGGTTCGACTCCTCCTCCGATCGCAGGCGGAGCACGGCACTCACCCCGAATCCGGTGGCGACGACCGCCATGAAGAGGAGGACATAGCGGAGGAACGCATCGATGATCACGCCTTCGGCGTCGGACCCGGCCCCGATGTAGTCGGCGATCTCAGGGTTGCTCTCGAGCAGGTCGGGCACGGTCGGGATGACCGCACCGTAGACGACGGCGAGGAGGGCCAGCCCGACCGCCCATCCGATGAGGCTGCCGCGCAGGAGTCGGGCGGCCAGGCCGAGGGGTGAGGCGAGCATGGCGGATGCACGTGGCCGCCCGGGCCGGGGGTGGACGAGGCCGCCGGCGAAGTCGCGCCGTGTTGTGAGCCTGGCGGCGAGGGCCACGAGCGCCGCGGTCACGACGACGAGCAGTGCCGCCGGCCACCAGCGCTCCTCGCCGAAGGCGTTGAGTGCCTGGGCCCACCCGAAGGGTGTCAGCCAGACGAGGGCGTTGTCGCGCATCGCGCCGAGACCACGGAGGAGATAGCCGACGGAGACGGCGGCCCCGGCGATGGCGAGAGCGCCGCGGGCGGACGTCGAGAGCTGGGCCGCGACAAGGGCGACGGCGGCGTAGCAGACACCGAGGAGGGTCAGACCCGCGCCATACGCGAGGGTTCCCGTCGTGTCGAGGCCCGCACCCAGCATCGAGCCGGTCGTCACCGCCCCGACGAGCAGAGCGGCGAGCACTCCGTAGCCCAGTCCGGCGACCGTGGCCGCGTGTCTGCCGAGGACGGTCGACCGGAGCAGTTCGGCACGCCCGGTCTCCTCCTCGGCCCTCGTGTGGCGGACCACGAGGAAGGTCACCATGAGGCAGACACCGAGTTGCGCCACCTGCGAGATCTCGTTGGCGGTGATGCCGCCGATCGTGTCGATGCCCGCTTGCCGGCCCGACATGAGCAGGCTCACCGGGCTCGCCCCGACGCTGGCGGCGTAGCCGGCAACCTTCTCCGGGGTGTCGTAGACGCCCGGCACGGCCAGCGCGCTCGAGGCGATGATGCCCCCGAGCCCGATGACCCACAGGGGCAGCCGGACTCGGTCCCGACGAAGGATGAGTCGCGCCAGGTGGCCGGTGCCGGTCAGACCACCGCTCATGCCGCACCCTCACCGGTCGGGTCGCTCGGGATCTCCTCGCCGTAGTGGCGGAGGAACAGCTCCTCGAGGGTCGGTGGGTGGGCGGTCAGCGAGCGCAGGCCGAGACGCGACAGTGCGGCGATGGCGCCGTCGAGGTGGTCGGAGTCGACGTCGAACGTCACGCGGCCGTCGTGGACTTGCGGCTGGTGGACGCCGGGCAGGTCGGCCAGGCCGGCCGCCGGCGCGGCGGTCTCGGCGATGACCGTCGTCCGTGTGAGGTGGCGGAGATCGGCCAGGGTCCCGGACTGCACGACCCGGCCCTGCTTGATGATGCTGATCGAGGGGTTGCGCGGCGACCGTAGTCGCGAACTCGTGGTGTGGGCCAGCATGACGATCGCGGAGAGTCTGATCCCCCGCTGGCTGGTGCAGTTGCGCCAGCGACAGCAAAGCGAGGGCTACCGGGCGACGGCAGTGAGTCTCCATGCCTCCAACAGCCGAGACGTGGTCGAAGCGGTTCGCGCAGGAACAGCCCACGTGGGCTTCGTCGAGGGAGTCGAGGCGCCGGCGGCGGTGCGGTCTGTGACCGTCGCCCAGGACGAGCTCGTTCTGGTCACGGCGGCCGGCACACCGCTGAGTCGACGACGCACCCCTCTATTGCCCGACGAGGTGGCAGAACTTGCGCTGACCAGTCGTGAGCAGGGCTCGGGAACCCGCGAGGTTCTTGAGATCGCCTTGGCCAGGCATGGCTTGGTGGTGGGCGACCCGGAGGTGGAGCTCACCACCGCGACCGCCGTCCGCGAAGCGGTCCTTGCCGGCAGCGCACCGGCGTTCCTCAGCCGTCGCGTCGTCGCACGGGACGTGGATTCCGGGAGCCTGAGCGTCGTGGCGGTCTTGGACCTCGATCTGCGACGGTACTTCCGCGCCGTCTGGGTCGGAACCAAGAGCCCGCCGGCCGGGGTAGTGCGTGACCTCGTCGCGATCGCGCGTGCGGTTGAGCGCTGACCACCAGGGCGCCTACACACGAATTGGTGGCCCACGAAGTGGAGCCGGATGCGGGCACATGGCTCACCGCTGGTTCGGCATAGGGTTTCCCTTGTGACGTCGCCGCCGCATGTACGAGATGAGCAAGCGTTCCCCCTCCCGGTGGCCGCCGGATTCGCGGGCATCTGCCTGGCTGTCGGTGTTGCGCCCGTGGGCTGGAGCGGACACCGTGCTGCCTGACCCTGCCAGCAAACGAGCGCGCGTCCACGACGACCCGGTTGGCCGCTTGAACGAGCTGGCCGAACGGTGGCGGTTAGAAGGTCCGAGCAATTCCAGGTTCGTGCCCTGGTTCGACCCCGACGGTGCAGGAACTAAGGCCCAGGTGCTGCTACTGATGGAGGCGCCCGGCCCCAGAACGATCGCCGCGGGCGACCTCGGCTTCAGCTCGCTCGACAACGACGATCCCACCACCCGACAGGTTCACCGGGCGCTGACCTCCTCCAATCTCGACCAGGCTCGCTGCCTGCGGTGGAACGTCGTCCCCTGGGCCCTGACCGGACCTGAAGGTCGACTCCGCGCCCCCCGGGTCGATGACCTGGAAGATGCCCGGCCCGCCTTGAGCGCGCTGCTCGCCGAACTGGTCGACCTCCGGGTGGTCGTGCCCTTCGGCGGCGCGGCACTTGAAGGGTGGATGAGGTACCTCACGCTCGCCGAGCACCCGGTCGTCGTCCCGACCCTGGCCGTTCCCCATCCCTCACCTGCCAACGGACACCGGCGCCAGGAAGCCCTCCAGCGAACCACCGCCGCTCTGGAACGAGCCGCAGATCTCTGCCGGTGAGCGGCCCACTCCCTGGTGCGAAGCCAATTGCCGCCGACCCCTCGTAGGCACCTTCGGCCGCCAGGCGACCTACTGTGGCGGACATGCTCGGGACCCTGAGGCGAACCGCAATGACAATTCTCGTCGTGCTGGCCCTCGCCAGCTGCGGAGGGGCACCCGAGACGACCAGCAGCCCGGCTGGCGACTCCTCGGGGCAGACGATCTCTGTGGCCGGCTCCCTAGCGCTGAGATGGGGCGAGGGCGACTACGGGGTTGTCCTCGCGCATGGCGCCGCCTTCAACGCGGCCAGTTGGGAGGAGCTAGCCGTCGCGATCGCCGACCAGGGAGCGAGCGTGATCGCTGTCGAGGACATCGACCCCGATGCGATTCGCGACGCCGTGGAACAGCTACAGGGCGAGGGAGTCGCCGACGTCGCGCTCGTCGGGGCCAGCGCTGGGGCCGACGCCATCCTCGATCTCGCGAGCCAGGACCCAGAGCTGGCCGATCAACTGATCCTGCTGTCGCCGAACGCAACGGTCGAGGGGCTCGGGGAGGAACCGAAGCTCTTCGTGGCCAGCAAGGACGAGCCCGTGGCCCACGTCTCGACGGAGTTGGCCGAGTCTTCGCCCGGTGAGGAGAACGCGGTGATGATCCTTCCGGGCTCGGCCCACGCGCAGAACATCTTCGCCACCGACCAGGCCGGACCGGTCCTCGACGCGATGCTCCAACGCCTCAAGCGCTTCGCTGCCCCGTGAGCCCCCACGGAGCCGTCGTGCACGGCGCGACACGGTGAACCGATCCCGAAAGCGGGTCGTACCCAAACCCGTGAGGTCGCTACGCCCTGGCTCGTGGGCACCCGGTAGGTCGGCCGAGGCCGACGAGCGGGTGCTGACCGAGCTCTACCTACGACACGGAACGGCGCTGATGACCTTCGTGCTGCGCCTGGTCGATGACCGGGGCCGGGCCGAGGACGTCGTGCAGGAGACGATGCTGCGCGGCTGGCGCAACCTGGACAGGATCGATCCGAGTCGCGGTGAGCCGCGGGCCTACCTGTTCGCGGTGGCCCGCAACCTGGTCATCGACCTGTGGCGCGCCGACGAGCGCCGCCCACGACTGATCGGCGACGACGACACCGTGGCAGCCCAGTCGGTCGGTGACCGCGCCGACGCGCTCGTCGACGCCTACGTCGTCGAGCAGGCACTGGACCGGCTCTCACCCGAGCACCGGGCCGTGGTCGACGAGCTCTACTACCGCGGCGCCACCGTCACCGAGGCCGCCAGCACCCTCGGGCTCCGCCCGGGCACCGTGAAGTCACGCTCGTACTACGCGATCCGCATCCTGCGGACCGCATTCGAAGAGATGGGAGTCGAGCGATGAACCAGCACGAGGAGGACCGCGCCCACAACCGGCTGCGCGAGCTGCTGGGCCCCTACGTCCTGGGCGGTCTCGACGCCGACGACCGGGCCCGGCTCGAGGCCCATCTCCCGACCTGCGCGTCGTGCCGCGACGAGCTCGCGACGAACGCCGGGCTACCGGCGCTGCTGCGGGCCGGGGCGCCGTCATCAGCACACCGCGAAACCTCCGATGCTGCCTTGGGTGACGCGATCGGAGCCCTGCGGACCCGTCGTCGACGTCGCCGGCTGCTCCTCACCGCTGCCGCCGCGGTCGTGCTGGTCGCGGGAGCGGGTGTCGGCACGGCGGTGGTCCTCGAACCCGACGCACCCGTCGCTACGACTCTCGCCCTGAGCGCACCGGCGGGAGTGAGCGCCACCGGTGCGGCCTCTTTGAGCGCCAAGCCGTGGGGCACGTCGGTCGAGCTCGACCTGCGGGGGCTCCCACAAGACGAGCAGTTCGTCGCCTGGCTGGTCTCACCCGAGGGAGAGCGCCAGCAGGTCGCCACCTGGGGATCGACCGGCAACGGCGAAGCGCACGTGACCGGGGCCTCGGCGTTCGTCACGCGCGATGTCGCCCAGGTGCGAGTCACCGACTCCGACGGTGATCTCGTGATCTCCGCCACCACTCGGTGAACCGATCCGCCGAAGACGGCGTACCCCTGCCTGACACCCGACGAAAGGGACCCACCATGAAGAAGATGACCACTGCCCTCACCGCCCTCACCGTGACCGCGGCGCTCGGCGGCACCTACGCCGCCACCGCCGGTGGGGCCTCCGCCGCCCCTGGGCCTGGGCACCGCGACCGCCATGACGCGGCCAAGTCCGTGGACGTCGAGATCCTGGCCCCCGCACGCGGCGACAACGCCGGCATCGCCGGAGCCGGGTGGTTCGTCGACCTCGACATCGAGTTCGACGACACCTCGCTCGCAGGCACCGGCTTCACCGCCAACCAGTTGACCGGGCCGGCCGCGCACAACAACACCGCTCCCTTCCCCGGTAGCTTCTCGACCGGTGCCGACGACCGGATGCCCGGTTTGGTCGTGCTCACCAGCACCACCAACAGCACCCTCCCCGGCTTCTCCGGGCCCGGAACCAACCTGGCCAACCTGTTCAACCTCACCGGAGTCACCGACCGCTCCAAGAACGACGTCGAGCTCTGGGACACCTGGATCGTCGGCGCCCCGATCGCCGGCAAGGACGTCACCACCACGCTGACCGTTGCCGTCATCGACGACCTCAACCACGACGGCATCTACAACGACGCACCCGCCGTCGTCACCGACCAGAACGCCGACGGACGCATCGACCGCCGCGACCTCGAAGCCATCGGCGTCGCCTCCAAGGTCGAGACAGTCGACTTCCGTATCAACGGCGCCCCCGCATGAGAGTGATCCGTCCGGCTCCGTTGGACCGACCCCAGGTCTCGCGACACGTCCTGAAGGCTCTGATCGTCCCTGTCCTCTTCCTTCTAACGGCCTGTGGGTCTTCGTCGGAGCAGCCCTCGTCCTCGCCCGCCCCCGTCTCGTCCGCTACGCCGGACGGCGCGTCGGGTGATGTGCTGCCGGAGGGGGTGGCCTACACCGTGGCGGACTACGCATTCGCGCCGCTCACCGTCGCGCCTGGCCAAGAGGTCGAGGTCGTCGACAGCGACGCCGAAGCGCACACCCTGACCGCGATCGACGGCTCCTTCGACACAGGCAGCTTCGACAACAGCTCGCCGGGCACGTTTACCGCTCCTGACAAGCCCGGGACCTACGACTTCGTCTGTGAGATCCACCCGTCGATGACCGGCACTCTGACCGTTCAGTAATGAAAAACCACACCAAGGAGATCACCATGCGTAACCTGACCGCGCGGCGCAGCGCCGCTGTCATCTCGAGCCTGTTCCTGGCTTTCGTCCTGGCCGGCTGTGGTAGCGACGACGAGTCGTCCACCGCTGTCCCCGCCGAGGATTCTTCCACCACGACTACCGGCACGGTCGAGGCAGCCGACCAAGACGGTGACGGCAGCACCCTGACCGTGAGCTCCGTCAGCCTCGAGGGTGTCGAGCAGGGTTGGATCGCAGTGCACAGTGACGTCGAGGGCAAACCCGGACCGGTCGTCGGCACCGTCCAGGTCGAGCAGGGTGAGAGCAGTGACGTGGTCGTCGAGCTCGACGACACCGTCGCCACCGGCGACTACTGGCCGATGCTGCACGTCGACGACGGCGAGATCGGGGCCTACGAGTTCCCCGATGTCGAAGGCGTCGACCTGCCGGTGCTCGACGGCGAGATGCCCGTGATGCAGAAGCTGACCCTGACCGTCAGCTGACCTGCGTGGTCCCTGAAGATCACCCGGACTCACGAGTGCAGGGACGCCGCCAAGGGTCGTCGCCCCAGCGGCGACGACCCTTGCCTGCAGGGCGAGCTGGTCGTTTAGCCGTGCTTCGCGTCAGCATCACGGGGAGCACCCGCGGAAGTACCCCGAGGAATTTCGGGGCGTGCGATCCCATGGCCGTCGACCGACAACGTGAGCTGGCCAGATGTCCGCGGTCGAGGAGCACTCGCCCTGATGATCATTGACCGGTCGCACAGCACCGGATCTCAGCTCGTCATCGATCTTTCTTGGCATGGTGCTCGTCCTCCTGGACTCAAACAGGAGCGGCATCAAACCTCCGGCGCGTGACCCCATTCCGCAAGCGCCTGCGAACGGGTCTCCTGGGACCTCGGACGATCAGCTCGCCCAGAGACTGCACCAGTTCCGAAGGTGGTTGGGATGTGGACTCGTCGGCTCACGTCGAGGCTGCGGCGTCGGGGACCCTTGACTCGCCCTGGGTCTGATGGAGGCTCGGGCTAGGTCAAGTCCCGGGTAGTGGTGTAGCGGCTG
>NZ_AVPK01000012.1 GCF_000768685.1 Knoellia subterranea KCTC 19937
GCCCGGCGCCCCGGCGCGGCGAGGTGCTGCACCGGGGCGTCGGGGCCCGTCCTCGCGGCGGGGCGTCACGGCGTCGTCGTGGCGCTGGCGGAGGGCGCCGGGTTCGAGGTGTTCGGGGCGTTGCCCGACGGGGTGGCGGTCGCGTTTGGAGTCGCGCCTGCCGACTCGGAGGCAGAGGGTGTCGCCGAGGGCTGAGAACCGTTCGCCGCACCCGGTGTGGCCGATGCCTCCGGGGTCGGGGTGGCAGCGGCCGGGGCAGCGTCCTTGGTCTCCGTCGTCGTGCTCGTCTCACCGGTGGCCGAGTCGACGCTCGTCGTCGTGACCTCGATGGTGGCTCCCTTGACCGTCGTGACTGTCGTGGTCGTCACGGTGCCCACCGTCCGGACCGTGGTCTGGGGAGTCGTGGCGGGGCGGGCTGCCGCGGCGGCCGAATTGCCTTGTGTGGCAACAGTAAATTCTTTCTTGGTGTCGGCCACCTCCGCCACGCCGAGAACCTTCCCATCGCTCAACCTGAGGAAGGCCGCACTCGTGGCCGGAACCATTCCGAGGTCCAGGGCACGACGCGCCAGCTCAGCCGGAGCGCCCTGCGCATTGATGGCGTGGTTGAGCTCCTCCTCGGCAGCCGAGAGCTCGTTGGAGGTGTCCTGGAGGTCGCCCAGAACGAAGGAACCCTTGGCCATCGCCGTGTTGAGCATCAGGACCCCGAGGAGGCCCGCAACGAGGAGCGCGAGACAGGCCGCCACGAAAGCCGGCTGCCCCTGCTGCGGCTGCTCGCGGACGACACGCAGTGGACGCGGGCGCGCCGTGCGGGCGGTGGATCGGGGAAGTGACCGGGTCAGTGGACGGGCGGCGGTCTGAGTCATCGCCGTGCTCCCTTCGTCGGACGGGTACGTTCTGCGGCCCTGAGGCGGGCCGATGCGGATCGAGGATTCGTGGACTGCTCCGCGGCCGAGGGCTCCTCGGAGCCGCGGGTCAGCAGACGGAGGTATGCCGCGTGCTCGGGGAGCTCGACCGGCATACCGGGTGGGGTGCTCGAGGTCGCACCGGCCGCGAGCGCGCGCTTGGTGATGCGGTCCTCCAGCGAGTGGTAGGAGAGGACGGCGATCCGGCCACCCACCGCGAGCGAGTCGACGGCGCCGACGATGGCGCGCTCCCACGCGCCGAGCTCGTCGTTGACCTCGATGCGCAGGGCCTGGAAGGTTCGCTTGGCCGGGTGGCCCCCGGTGCGCTGCGACGCGGCCGGGACGGCTTCGCGCAGGAGCTCGACCAGTCGAGCGGATCGGGTGAACGGTTCCTTCTCGCGCTCGCGAACAATCGCGGAGACGATGCGCTTGGCGAAGCGCTCCTCTCCGAAGTCGCGCAGGATCCGGATGAGGTCACCCGGCGCGTAACCGTTGAGCACTTCCGCCGCGGTGATACCCCGCCCCTGGTCCATCCGCATGTCGAGCGGAGCATCCTGGGCGTAGGCGAACCCGCGGTCCGCCTCGTCGAGCTGGAGCGAGGAGACCCCGAGGTCGAACAGCACGGCCTGCACGGCCCCGGATGTGTGCTCAGCCACGACGTCGGCGATCTCGTCGTAGACCGCGTGGACTCCGACGAACCTGTCCCCGAAATTCGCGAGGCGCTCGCCCGCCAGGGCCAACGCCTCCTCGTCCCGGTCGATCCCGATGACCCGAGCCTCCGGGCAGTGCTCGAGGAAGGCCTCGGTGTGGCCGCCCATGCCCAGCGTCCCGTCCACGAGCACCGACCCCGGATCGGTGAGGGCAGGGGCCAGCAGGTCGACGATGCGGTCGCGGAGCACGGGAACGTGCCGCTCGTGCGCGGCTCCCCGTGACGACATCTGCTGCTCCTTCGTGGTGGGTGGCTGTTCTCCAGCGCTGCGGTGGTGCGAAGTGGTGCGACTCGGCTGTGGTGCGAGGGGTGGTGCGAAGTGGTGGGCGCTCCCCGGCCCCTGGTCCCCATCCGTCCGGGGCCCGGCACGGGGGAAGTCGTGTCGGGAACCGGTCGGCTGGAGGCCGAGGGCCGGGGTGGATCACATGAGTCCGGGGATGACCTCCTCGGACTGCTCGGAGTAGGCCTGCTCGGTGCTGGCCAGGTAGTCGTTCCACGCCTCGGTGTCCCAGACCTCGACCCGCGAGCCGGTGCCGATGACGGTGCACTCGCGGTTGAGACCCGCGTACTGACGCAGGTGCGCGGGGATCGTGACGCGCCCCTGCTTGTCGGGGATCTCGTCGCTGGCCCCGGACAGGAAGACACGGATGTAGTCGCGCACCGCGCGGTTCGTCGTCGGCGCCTCCTGCATCTGCTGCGTGACCTTGACGAACTCGTCCATGGGGAAGACGTAGAGGCAGCGCTCCTGCCCACGGGTCACGACGAGGCCGGTCGAGAGGCGCTCGCGGAACTTGGCGGGGAGGAACAGCCGGCCCTTGTCATCGAGGCGAGGCGTGTGCGTACCGAGAAACACCGCACTCACCACCCCTTCTGACTCGACCCACCGGGCCAACACTTCGCTCCGGTGTCCTCCACTTTACTCCACCTCCAACCGAAATCAAGTCGTTATCAACCTCAAACCCTCCTTTTTCCGCAGGTCAGAGTAGGTGGTGGAAAGTGGGGCACATTCGCAGACCACAGCGTGATTCGGGCACATGAGCACCCGGCATACCGGCGTGTATGCCGCCCCGCGGCGCCGGCGGAACCTGAACGAACGCTGGGAGCCTCACCTTTTCCCGCCCCATCCCTCCCCGAGTGGAGCAATGTGGGGCAAGATCGAAGACCCCGTTGCGCAGGGCTGCGGGTGCACCCCGAGGAGCCACCGGTGTCGGCACACGACGACGTCCACCAGACCCACGACCAGCGACAGATGAGCAGGGAGACCCCCCGCTCCGGTGCCGCTCTCGACCACGTGCTTCAGGTCGCGAGCTCGCTCCAGACCGCCATGAACTCGGTGATCGAGGGGAAGCCGGCCGCGGTCCGCACCGTCGTCACGGCATTGCTCGCCGAGGGCCACGTCCTCATCGAGGACGTCCCGGGCGTGGGCAAGACGATGCTCGCCAAGACGCTCGCGCGATGCATCGACGCCTCGGTGCGCCGCGTCCAGTTCACGCCCGACCTGTTGCCGAGCGACATCACCGGCGTCAGCGTCTACAACCAGGACGTGCGGGACTTCGAGTTCCGGCCGGGCGCGATCTTCGCCAACGTCGTCGTCGGTGACGAGATCAACCGCGCCTCACCCAAGACCCAGTCCGCCCTCCTCGAGTCCATGGAGGAGGCGCAGGTGACGGTGGACGGCACCACCTATTCGCTGCCGCGCCCGTTCATGGTGCTCGCGACACAGAACCCGATCGAGATGGAGGGCACCTACCCTCTGCCCGAGGCGCAGCGTGACCGCTTCATGGCTCGCATCTCGATGGGCTACCCGTCTGCGCGCAGTGAGGTCGACATGCTCGACCAGCACGGCGGCCGCTCCCCGCTCGAGGACCTGCGACCGGTCACCGACGCCGGCACCGTGACGCAGATGATCGAGGCCGTGCGCTCCGTCTATGCCTCCGCAGCCCTCAAGCAGTACGTCGTCGACGTCACCCAGGCGACCCGGACGAGTTCGGCGCTGCGCCTCGGCGCCTCGCCCCGAGCCAGCCTGCACCTCCTGCGGGCCAGCCGCGCCCACGCCGCCCTGGCCGGTCGCGACCACGTTCTGCCGGATGACGTGCAGGCCGTGACCGTTCCCGTGCTCGCGCACCGCCTCATGCTCACGGGCGAGAGCCAGCTGGCCCACCGCACCGCCGCCGACGTGCTCACCGACCTGCTCCAGCGGGTCCGCGTTCCTGCTCCGACGCGCTGAGTCGCGCCATGCGACGATTCCGCGACTCACTCACCACGCGCGGCGCCGCGTTCCTCGCGTCGGGCATCGTGCTCGTTCTGGCCGGTCTGGCGCTCGGCCAGCACGACCTCAGCCGGATCGGCACGGCGCTCGGCGCACTGCCCATCCTCTCGGGGCTCCTCGGGCGCCGGCACGACCTCGACCTGGTCGTCGACCGCGAGGCCCAGCCCTCGCGCGTCACCATCGACCAGCCGGCGGTCGTCCAGATG
This sequence comes from Knoellia subterranea KCTC 19937, assembly GCF_000768685.1. GTDB lineage: Bacteria > Actinomycetota > Actinomycetes > Actinomycetales > Dermatophilaceae > Knoellia > Knoellia subterranea. The sequence continues at coordinate 4,087 of NZ_AVPK01000012.1, forward strand.
ACGCTGTCCAACCCGTCGACGACCCGCTCGCCGATGCTCTTCGCCGAGGAACACCTCGACTACTCACTCGGCGACCGACCACGGTTCGTGCTCCCGTCGCTCGCAGCCGGCGGATCAACGCATGTGGAGTATGCCGTCCGCGCCCACGCGCGCGGAGCTCACCGACTCGGTCCGCTCGGCGTCCGGGTCCAGGACCCCTTCGGGCTCACGCTCCGGCACGCTTCGGTCAGCACCCACGACGAGCTCCTCGTCCTGCCAAGGGTCGTCGCCCTCGCCGATGGTCGGGCGCTCGGCCGCGGCCTCGGCTCGGAAGGTTCGGTCCCTCACCGGGTCGCGCTGCACGGCGAGGATGACCAGTCGATCCGTGAGTACCGCGACGGTGACGACCTGCGCCGCATCCACTGGCCGGCGACCGCCCGCACCGGTGAGCTCATGGTGCGTCAGGAGGATCGTCCGGCGAAACGTCGAGCCGTCGTGCTCCTCGACACCCGGGCACAGGCACACGGAGGCAAGGGTCCGTCGGGCTCCCTCGAATGGGCAGTCACCATGGCCGCCTCCGCGCTGGCCCACCTGCTGGAGATGGGTTTCGCCGTCCACCTGCTCACCCCCGACGGCGAATCGGAGTCGGGGGTACGCGAGGACACCGACCTCGACCGCGGTCTCGAAACCCTGGCCCGCACCGTCCACTCCGAGGACAAGGGCATCGGAAGCCTGCTCCACGCGGCGAGTGCCGCGACCGCGCAGGGAGGACTGGTCGTCGCCATCGTCGGCGCCGTCGACGACGACGCCTCGCGTGCGCTGGCCTCCCTCCGTCAGCCCGGTGGCCCCGGCTTGGCATTCGTCATCAACGCGGCGTCCTTCGGTGGCCGGACTGCGACACCGACCGCGGCATCGAGTGGCGCACCGGGTGCCGCGCCGGGCGGGGACGTCGGTCCGCCGGCCACGACGGCGTCACTCGCGGGTGCCGGATGGTCGGTCCTGAGCGTCGACCCGCAACTCGGCGTCGCCGACGCGTGGGCTGCAGCGGCCGGATCCCGCAGTCTGGTGGGTGCCCGATGAACCGCACCCGCCCGCTGGAAGCCCTCCTCGCTGCCCTCGCGACCTTGGCCGTCGCCCTTCCCCTCCTCACCCTCTTCGACTCCAACACGTGGGTGCGCCCCGCCGGCCTCGTCATCGTCACGATCGCGCTCGTCGGCGTGGGCCTGCGCTCACTCGCGCTGTCGGCGTGGGTCGTGATCCTCGGCCAGGCCGTGGCAGGGTTCCTCGCCATTTCGTGGTTGCACGGACGGGGCCACCTCTTGGGCGGACTCCTCCCCGGACCGGACAGCGTGCACGCCCTGGGCATCCTGCTCGGCGAGGCCCGCGAAACGGTCATGGCCTTCTCGGCTCCTGTCCCGACCGAACGCGGCATCATCGTGGCCATCACGATCCTCGTCGGCTTCACGGCGCTCGTGGTCGACGCCGTGGGGGTGACCCTGCGCTCCCCCGCACTGGCCGGTCTCGCCCTCCTCACGGCATACCTCGTGTCGGCGACGAACTCCGGTGACGGGCTCTCGTGGAAGTACTTCATCCTGCCGATCGCCTTCTGGCTGGCACTGCTGGCGACACAGGGACTTGGCGTCGTCCGGCGCTGGAGCACCACGGTGCCGCGTGGTTCCGATGGCGCGGATCACGACCCCGTTCTCGGTGTCGCCGGAACGGCCCGGCTCCTCGGGGCGGGCACGCTCGCATTGGCCATCGTGCTGCCCATGGTCGTGCCGCACCTGCCCACGACCTTCCTCGCCGACGGCCTCGGCCGAGCGGACAACGCCCGCGGCGGAGGCTCGATCACGCTCAACACCACGGTTGACCTACGACGCTCCCTCGAGGACCAGTCGCAGACGCCGGTCATCAGCTACCGGACGACGACGACCAGCCCGGATCCCCTGCGCGTCGCGATCCTCACGGACTACCGGCGGGGCGAGTGGAGTACCGGCTTCACCGCCGGGCGCAACGTTCAGCCCGACTCCATCGCCCAGGATGGCGACCCGTCGGTCAAGCGCACCCCGGTTCGGATCGACGTCACCGAGAACCGGCTTCAGGCACCTCAGATCGCCCTGCCATCACCGCTGCAGAACGTCGACCTTGGAGACGTGCCTCTGCGCACCAACTTCGTCGGCAGCTTCGAGGTCGACCGCAACGTCGGCGAATACACCGCGAACTACAACCAGCTGCAACCGACGACCGGCGACTTCTCGACGGACGGTCCGGGGCCACGCGGCTGGGACGAGGGGATCTACAACGAGATCGACGGCGAGAGCTTCGAACGGCTCCAGGAACTCGTCAACAACGTCGTGCCCGAGGGTTCCACCCCGCTGGAAACTGCGCGTCTGCTCCAGGCCCACTTCCGCAGCAGTCAGTACACCTACTCCCTCCAGCTGCCCACGCCGACCGATCCGGTATCTGGCCGCACGATGATGGCCGACCCGCTGTCGAACTTCCTGGTGTCACGCACCGGCTACTGCGTCCAGTTCGCGTCCGCGTTCGTCATGGCCGCGCGCATCAAGGGCATCCCGGCGCGGTTGGCGATCGGGTTCCTCCCGGGCACGTTCGCCAATGCCTCCTACACCGTGCGCGCGGCGGACGCCCACGCCTGGCCGGAACTGTGGTTCCCGGACCTCGGGTGGACCCGCTTCGAGCCCACGCCCGGTGTCCGTACGGGTGGTGCGCCGACCTACAGCCTCATCCCCACCGAGGTCGGCCCCACGGAGTCGGCGTCGCCCACGGCGTCCAGCTCCGCCCCGGCACCGACCGCGAGCGAACGACCCGACAGCGACACCGGATCGGTCGGTCCCACCACGACGTCGACGAGCGGCCCGTTCCGATGGATCACCGACAACCTGCTGACCCTCGTCGTCATCGTCGCCGCGTTGCTGTCGCTGCTCCTTTTGCCGGTTGCGGCCTGGGTGCGTCGACGGCGCCTGCGCAAGGCTGCCCGTGACGATGCGGAGCGGGTCGAGGCCGACTGGGCCTCGCTCATCTCCAGGCTCGGCGACATCGGCATCGCCCCACCCGACGGGAGCACACCGCGGCAGGCCGGGACCCGGCTCGCCCACGACGCCATTCTGTCGGCCGAGCCCAAGGCCGCGATGGGCCGGATCGTCTCGACCGTCGAGCAGGCGCGCTACGCGCCGCCCCATGCGCAGATCCCCGACGTCAGCACCGACACCCGCGCCGTCTGGCGTGCGGCACTGTCCGCGCGCCAGCGCGGTGACCGGGTTCGCGCGCTGCTGATCCCTGCCGACGGGCTCCGCCAATGGCGCGACGTCGTCGACGGAACCCTCGCGTGGCCACGACGGGCATGGTCTCGCCTCCGCCGGCGTTGAGTCGAGCCGTCCCGAAACGACGACGCGCCCCGAGAGACACAGTGTCTCCCGGGGCGCGGGCGTCTGAGGTTGGCGGATCAGTCCGCTGCGTTGCCTCCGCCGATCGTCGTCAGTCCAACCTTCTGGGACTGACTCCTTCCGGCTACGGGCCTCGCTCCGCTGCGTTGCCTCCGCCGATCGTCGTCAGTCCAAGTAATCGCGCAGGGCCTGCGAGCGGCTCGGGTGACGCAGCTTGCTCATCGTCTTCGACTCGATCTGGCGGATGCGCTCACGCGTCACGCCATAGACCTTGCCGATCTCGTCGAGCGTCTTGGGCTGACCGTCGGTGAGACCGAAGCGCATCGACACGACTCCCGCCTCACGCTCCGAGAGGGTGTCGAGCACCGAGTGCAACTGCTCCTGGAGGAGGGTGAAGCTCACGGCGTCGGCCGGGACAACCGCCTCGGAGTCCTCGATGAGGTCACCGAACTCGCTGTCGCCGTCCTCACCGAGGGGCGTGTGCAGCGAGATGGGCTCGCGACCGTACTTCTGGACCTCGACGACCTTCTCGGGCGTCATGTCGAGCTCGAGAGCCAGCTCCTCCGGGGTGGGCTCGCGACCGAGGTCCTGGAGCATCTGCCGCTGGACACGAGCCAGCTTGTTGATGACCTCCACCATGTGCACCGGGATACGGATGGTGCGGGCCTGGTCTGCCATGGCGCGGGTGATGGCCTGACGGATCCACCACGTCGCGTACGTCGAGAACTTGTAGCCCTTGGTGTAGTCGAACTTCTCGACCGCACGGATGAGGCCGAGGTTGCCTTCCTGGATGAGGTCGAGGAAGAGCATGCCGCGGCCGGTGTAGCGCTTGGCCAGCGACACCACGAGGCGCAGGTTGGCCTCGAGGAGGTGGTTCTTGGCGTTCTTGCCGTCCTGCGCGATCCACCAGAGCTCACGCTTGAGCTTCATGTCGATCTTCTCGCCGGAGTTCAGTCGCTCCTCGCTGAACAGACCGGCCTCGATCCGCTTCGCGAGTTCGACTTCCTGCTCGGCGTTGAGGAGGGCAACCTTGCCGATCTGCTTGAGGTAGTCCTTGACCGGGTCGGCCGTGGCGCCCGCGGTGACGACCTGCTGGACGGGTGCGTCCTCCTCGTCGTCGTCGCGCAGGACGAACCCACCGGCAGCAGCCGCAGTCTCGGGAGCCTCGTCCGTGCTGGACGACTCCTCGGACTCGTCAGCATCGTCCTCGGGTTCGACCTCGGCACCATCGACCGTCGCGGCAGCAGCGTCAGCCGACGCCTTCTTCGCGGCAGCCTTCCTGGCCGTCGACGTGGAGGCAGCCTTGGCCGCCGGTGCCGCAGCCGCAGCCGCAGCCGCCTTGGTGGTGGCGGCCTTCTTGGCCGGCGTGGCCTTGGCGGTCTTGGTGGCGGCGGCCTTGGTGGCGGCGGCCTTGGTGGCCGCGGTCTTGGTGGCGGCCGTCTTCGTCGCAGCGGTCTTCGTTGCAGCGGTCTTCGTGGCAGCCGTCTTGGCCGCTGCCTTCTTGGTCGCGGGCTTCGTGGCCGATGCGTCGTCGTCGGTTGCGGACGCCTTGGCGTCGGCCTTCTTCGACGCCGCCGGAGCAGCCTTCTTGGTGACGGCCTTCTTGGTGGCCGCGGTCGTGGTCTTCTTGGCGGTCGCCTTCGTGGCAGCCACGGCCCCTGCCGGCATCGTCATGCTCACCTCAATGCCCTGCGCAGCCAGAGCCGTGAGGACGGTGCGACCACGGCTGGGCTTCACGCCTGCGGCAAGGATGGCCTGAGCCACCTGCTCTCCGGTCACCTGACCGGTGGTGTGACCCGTGCGAACGAGATCCTGAAGGGCTGGGTGGCCGAACTCGGCGGGGAGGGGCATCTCGGAGGCGTTCGTGGGCACAGGCGACACCGACAACCTTTCGTCACGGGAGCACTCGGTGAGGCTCACGCGTGGGCGGAGCACTGACCGGCTGGTCGAGTTGGCGCACACTCCAAGGTGATCCACAGGGGTGAAGATCGACCGTTGCTTCGAGCGTGCACTTACATTATAAATCGCCGCGGCCCCCAGCCCTATTCCGGGAGGGACCGCGGCGATTCGTCAACGGTGTGCTGCACCGCTTCTCGCGCCACACGGATGTGGCCAGCGGTTTGCACAGGACCAGTGAGTCGGGCGACGTCAGCTCTTGACTGCGAGCACCGGACAGGGAGCGTCGAGCAGGATCCGCTGGGCGTTGGAACCGAGGATCAGCTTGCCCACGGGGGTGCGCCGACGCAGGCCGATCACGATCAGCTCCGCATCGAGCTCGTCGGCCACGGCGATCAGGTCCTCGGCGGGCTCGTTGCCCCGGATGAGCTGGCGCACGGTGACCGTGACCCCCTGGGCCTTGAGGTCTTCGCCCAGCTTGCTCAACTCCTCGGAGTCCTCACCAGCACCGTCGCGGTTGGAGTTGATGACGACCAGGTCGGTCTTGCGCAGGAGGGCTTCCTCGCCCGCGCGGGTCAGTGCAGCCGCGCCTTCCTTGGTCGGGATGTATCCGACGACGATGGCCACTGTTCCTCCTTGTCAGCAGGTCAGCCCAACCGTGGGCTCTTGTGGGGACCGTACCGGAGATTGTGACGCTTGACACGGCGCATCACCGGGACTCTCAGATGCGCCCCACCGCGGACGCCCACGGCCGCTGGCACCGTCACGACCCGGCCGGCTCCAACGCCTCGCGGAGGATCTCACCAACTCGGTCGATCTCGATGAGGAAACCGTCGTGCCCGTAGCGGGATGAGATGTGCCGCAACACGGTGCCGGGCCGCAGCGCGGCGATCTCGTCGGACAGCCGAGCCGGATAGAGGCGGTCGGTGTCCACCCCTGCCACGACGAGCGTCCCCGTGAAGGCCGCCAGTGCCGCCGCGACTCCCCCACGACCGCGCCCGACGTCGTGGCTGTTCATCGCCTCACTGAGGACGACGTAGGAGTTCGCGTCGAAGCGCGCACCCAGCTTGCCTGCGTGGTGGTCGAGGTAGGACTCGACGGCGAAGCGCCCACCGTGGCCGAGAGGCTCCTCGCCCGGCTGGGCGTCCCGCCCGAAGCGTTCGGCCAACTCACCCTCGTGGCGGTAGGTGACGTGGGCGATCCTGCGCGCGATCCCCAGTCCGTCGAGGGGTGCGACACCCCGCTCGTAGTAGTCGCCATCGTGGAAGTTCGGGTCACTTCGGATCGCGAGCAGCTGCGGCTGGCACCACGCGATCTGGTCCGCCGTCGCATAGGCGGTCGAGGCGAGCACGATGCAGGTCGAGACCCGGTCCGGGTGGCTCGTCGCCCACTCGATCGCACGCATGCCACCCATGGAGCCGCCGAGGACACCAGCCCACCGGTGAATCCCGAGGAGATCGGCCACGCGCGCCTCGACCTCCACCTGGTCGCGGATCGTGACGAACGGAAAGCTCCCGCCGTAGGGCAGGCCATCGGCTGCCTCCGACGACGGCCCGGTCGTCCCCTGGCAGCCGCCGAGGACGTTGGTCGCGACGACGAACCACCGATCGGTGTCGAGCGGACCTCCCGGCCCGACGAGGCCGTCCCACCAGCCGGCGGTGGCCTGGCCCGGACCGGCTGGCCCGTCGACGTGGGCATCACCGGTGAGGGCGTGCTCGACGAGGATCGCGTTGTCGCGCGCGGCGTTGAGCCGGCCCCAGGTCTCGTAGGCCACGGTCACGTCCGGGAGGTGCCCGCCCCGCTCGAGGTCAAGGGCGCCCACCGAAGCGAAGAGACGGTCACCCGGCGGATCGCCGGGGCGCCAGAAGGACGCCGTCGGGAGGTCGGTGATGGTCATCGCAAGGAGCTCCTCGTGTCGCGCTTGCCCGTCGGAACCGACAGGGCCGTGTCTTCACCCGGGGCACCCCACCGCGAGGAGGGTTGCCGCCCAGCAAGCCGGGGCTTGGCGCTGGGACTCTTGACCTGCGCACAAGTCTAGAACCGACCGCTGCTCCCGCGGGAGGGTTGTCCGCAGCGTGAGAGAGCTGTCCGCACCCGGCCGCGACGTCAGACCGACACGTCAGGCCGCGACGTCCGGCCACGTGTGTCGCGGGCGCAACTGGTACGCGACCATCCGCTCGAGGAACGTCGCGAGCAGATACTCGGGGACGACCCGCAGTGCCCGGGTCACGGCGTCGGCGGCGGTCGACCCGTTGCCGACTCCCCAGGCCACGCAACCAGCCAGGGTACTGATGGCTGCGGCCTCCTGGGGGAAGGCGTCCGGGACGCGTCGGGCCAGACCCAGAAGCCGTCGGAGCACGATCTTCGATGCGTCCGACGAACCCGCGGGACCGGCAGGGACCGCCTGGTCCAGCGCCCGCCGCGACACCTCGTCGACCTTCTCGATGGGAAACATGACGGGAGACATCCACGCCACGAGGGCGTCCCGCCACGGCTTGGTCGCGAGCGAGCACAGCATCCGCGCGAGCTCCTGATCGGTGACCTGGAACGCGTCGCCGCGCTCCCCCACGGGAGCGAGCAGCCGACCCCACAGTTCTGGCACGGGATCAGATCCGGAGATCGCCGAGAGAGCCTCCGCGACACCGGCGCTCAACCCTGGATCCTCCTCGACGAGGGCCCCGACGGCGTCGCGGCTGGCGAGCGGTGCACTGCCGTTGGCGATGAAGGCCGCCGCCGCTGGCACGCACGAGTCGTCGACGAGGGCGTGCCCGTCGACATGGTCGGGCCGCAGACCGTCGAGCTCATCGACCGGGCGGCAGCACCAGCCCCACCATCGACCGTCTCGGACCACGACGTGGTCGATGATGCCGACACCTGCCGCCTGCAGGCCATGGTGCACTGCGTGGAGCATGGACCGTGACTCCCCCGGCACGTCCTCGTAGCCGACGAGCATGGCGGCCTGCGGCTTGACCCGGAGGAGTCCGTCGAGCAGTCCGTCCGCCATCTGCCGAACGTACTTCTCGGGTGGCAGGTCGACTCGTGCGACGGGGCCGAGGGCCCGGGACGTCACCGTCATGACGGCAACGCACTGGGCGAGGTGGTGGCCCACTTGGTGGGGCAGGACGGCGAGCCATTCTTCGGTGGTGGAGATCTTCAGTGAGGTCATGCCCTCACTGTCCGAAGATCCAGCCCACCTCGGGAAGACTCACTTCACACAAATGTGGACAACCCGGCATACCTCGTGGGTCTGTGGACGGGATCAGCCCCGGAACTCGGGCCCGCCGTCACGCGCGTCGTCGACGACTTCGCCCGGCACCGCGGCGCCATGCCCACTGCCCCGCCCAGTCGAGCGCTCCCAGGCCAGGAACTCCTCGGTCTCGGTCACGAGCTGCGCCGCCAACCAGGAACCGACCACCGCGTCGTCGGCGAGACCGAGCGCACCGAGCACGCCCTCGGGCAGGAGGTCGACCGGCGACACGAGGTATCCGGCCGCGCCCAGCATGAGCAGCAAGCGACCGACCGACGTGCCCTTGTATTCACCCGACCGCACCGCCTTGACCATGCGCGGCACCGCCTGCGCTCGCTCAGTCATGGATGGCCCACCCGGGCGCGTCGCGATCTTGATCGCCGTCGCCAGGCTCTTGAACGTCGCGACCTTCGCGTGCATCGCCATGCGATCAGCCCTGCTCGATCTGCGCCGAGTTCGCGGCGCTCACCGAGAACTCACGACGCGCGTTGTCCGCGATGCGCTTGAGCAGCCAGCCGTCGAGGCCCGCGCCCACGACGCCGCCGACGATCGGGACGTTGCGGCCGAACCGGGAGAACGTCTTCTTGCCGGCGGTCGAGAGCAGGCGGAAGCCGATGGCCTTGTTGACGACCATGAGCGCCGGACCGGGGAGCCGCTGGGCGGCGAGATTCGTGAGCCGACCCGTTGGAGCAACCATGCCGGCCTTGGCGAGCAGGTCGTCTGCGTCGGCACCCACGAGCGTGAGCAGCACGGCCGTGCGGATCTGTGGCTTGGTGATGTCGTGGCCGCGGACGCTGGCGACCGCCGCGGTCATGCGCGTCGCGAGGAGATAGAAGCCGAGGACGTTGGCCGGGAGGGAGACCGGCAGCGTGATGAAGCCACCGAGGCTCGTGACGAAGCCACTGGCGGCCGCCAGCTTGAGGTGACCCTTGACGATGTCGTCCACGGCTTCCTCGGCGTTGCCGCCGTTCTTCTTCAGCGCGTTCGCCGCGACCTTGGCGGCGGAGTCGAACGGGCCCTTGCCGTCGATGCCGGTGTCGAGCAGGTTCTCGACCATCTTGGTGGCGCTGTTGCCGACGAACCCTTGGTCCTTGGGCGCTTCCTGGGCCTGTTCGAGCGCGGACTTGGTCTGCGCGATCTGGTCCTTGGCTTCCTTGGCGTCGTCCTTGCCGAATCCGAAGAGTCCCACTGGTGACCTCCTGTGGCCGCTCGGGGCTACCGAGCGGCAATCTCGAAGTGCTGTCGTGTCCGATCCTGCCATGGTGACGACCCGTCACAGTGCTCGACGGGGTGTCTGCACGCTCACCTAGGCTGCGTTCCATGGCCCATCCCGGCGGCCCTGCCGACCTCGTCGCGGCCGTCGTCCACGACGGTCGCGCCGCACTCGTCGGCACGGGTCGTCGCGCCACGGGACGCGTCACGGACGTCGCTCGCGAGATGGCCGCCTGGGAGTCCGCGTCCCGTCCGCGATGGGTCTGGTGGTCTGCCCGGTATGCCGGTGAGCTGGCTGCCGCCGTCGGCTCACCCCTCGCGCGGGCCTGGGACCTGGCCGAGGCGCACCGGATCCTCCACGGCGGGTGGAAGGCCGAGCCGGGTCGCGTGTGGGCGGGAGCACACGGCATACCCACGTCGTCCATGCCGACCCCAGCCGCAGGTGACCTCTTCGACTTCTCGGCAGGTGACGGCATCGGACCGGACGACCTCGTCCGAGCGGACGGCCACCTGCGCGCCGACGCCACCTCCGGGTGGCTCGAGAGCGACGAGCACCTGGCGATGTGGGCAGCCGCGGCGCTCGAATGCGCTGTGCGACAACGGGATCGGGCCGAATCCGTGGGTCCGCGAGCCACAGCGACCATCCACTCCGAATCCGCCGCGGCTCTCATGTGCCTCGAACTCGAACGCGGTGGGCTCCCGGTGAACCGACCCGTCATGGAGCGGCTCATCGGGGACTTCGCCGGGCCACGCGCGGCGTCGGAGGAGGCGGCCCGCGAGTCGCGCCGGCAGCGTGACCTCGAGGTGCTCCGCCACGTTCCCGGGCGGGAGTCGACCGACCTGCGCAACCCGCAGCAGGTGCGCGACATGCTCGTCGGGGTCGGCGTCGACGTGCCCAACACCCGCAAGTGGGTCCTCGACGGCTACCGCCAGGTGCATCCGGTGGTGGACGCGCTCCTCGCCTGGCGCAAGGCCGAGCGGATCGCGACCACTTATGGCTACCGGTGGCTCGACGAGTGCGTCGGCCCCGACGACCGACTGCGGGGTGGCTGGACCTCCTGCGATGGCGCGGCTGGGCGCATGACGGCGGAGAACGGATTGCACAACCTGCCCGCGGCCCTGCGTCCGGGCGTGGCCGCGCATCCGGGACACGTCTTCGTGCGTGCTGACCTCGGGCAGATCGAGCCGCGCGTCCTCGCGGTCGTCTCCGGAGATCCCGTGTTCGCGGAGGCGACCCGCGCCGACGATCTCTACGCACCCGTCGCCACGCGGCTCGGGGTCGAGCGACCGGTCGCGAAGGTGGCGGTGCTCGCGGCGATGTATGGCCAGCGCAGCGGCGCGGCAGGCGAGGCCCTGCGCGGGCTGGAGCGGGCCTACCCGGTGGCGATGGGGCTGCTTGACCGGGCCTACGAGACCGGGGTGCGCGGGGAGCCGTTGCGGACCTTCGGCGGTCGGTTGATCCCGACCGGTCGCTTCCTGGCGCAGTCGCCCGTCGGAACCAATCCGGCGCTCGACGCGGCCCGGGGGCGCTTCGCACGCAACGCGATCATCCAGGGCGCTGCCGCGGAGCTCTTCAAGGCGTGGGCGGCGACGGTCCGGGCACTCGGACGACCTCTCGGCGCGGAGATCGTGCTGTGCCTGCACGACGAGTTGCTCGTGCACGCCCCCGCTGACAGAGCCGGCGACGTCGCTGAGCTGGTGAATCAGTCCCTGGCCGATGCCTCACGGCGGTGGGCTGCCGGTGCGCCGGTGCGGTTCGTCGCCGACACGTCGGTCATCGAGCGCTGGTCGGACGCCAAGGACTGACGCCCCACTGCCGACTTCTTGCCCTGTTGGGACACGATTCCCAGGCCGAAGGCCCGCTCATCGTGTCCCAACAGGGCAAGAAGTCGAGGTGTCAGTCGTCGCTGACGTTGCGGAGGAACTCCTCGATGTCTGCACCGAGCTCGTCGGCCGACGGGAGGTCCTGCGCCTCGGTCGCGAGCAGGCTGGGCCGCTCCTGACCTTCGACGAAGGCGTCGTACTGCTGCTCCAGGGCGTTGACGATCTGGCCCGCATCCGCGTTCTCGGCCAGCTCGCTGGCGATCTCCCGGTTGTTGACGCCTGCCTTGGCGATGAGGTCGTCGTTGGGCAGGTTGAGGCCAGTGGCGTCCGTGATCGCGTTGAGGGCCGCGAGCGCACCCTCGGCCCACTCCGCCTGCGCGAGGTACTGCGGCACGTGGATCGCGAAGCCCAGAGCGTCGCGCCCGGCCTCACCGAGGCGCAGCTCGAGCAGCGCGGGGAAGCTCGCCGGCACCTGCACCTGGCCGAAGGGCGACTCCTTGCCCCCGACGAGCCGCGGGTTGGTCGCGTGCGCGGTCATGCCGACGGGGCGCGTGTGCGGCACGCCCATGGGGATGCCGTGGCTCGTGACGACGAGGTTGATCCCGAGGATCTGGATGAGCTGACGGATCGCCTCGATCGTGCGCTCCCACTGGAAGTCCGGCTCGGGACCCGTGAGCAGGTAGTAGGTCTGTCCGTCCCGGTCCCGCATCCGGTAGAGCACCATCGACGGGTCGGCGTAGCTCTCCCACCGGTTGGTGTCGAACACCATCGCGGGGCGTCGACCGCGGTAGTCGATCAGCGCGTCGACATCGAAGGTCGCCACGACCTCGGCGTCGCTCGAGTCCACGAGGTGGGTTCCGAGGATGCGCTGGATGTTGCCGGCGTCGATGAACGCACCGAGCAGCACGATGAGGGCACCCGGCTCGCGGGTGGGCATCGGCGCGTCGGTCTCGAAGCGATACAGGTCAGACGGGTTCTGCACGGGAACAGCCTCTCAGGGGGGTCACGTGAAGGATGGAACGTGGCTGGCCGCGCCGAGATTCCCGGCCGGGCTCACGGAATCAGGGTAGCGATCGCCGCCCGTACCCGCTTCTCGCTGACCGGGTGCGCCGTCCCGAGTGACTGCGCGAAGAGGCTGACCCGCAACTCCTCGATCTGCCATGCGACGTCGGTCACCTCGGGTGCCCGCCTGTCCGTCGCCGGGAGCGCGTCGAGCAGATCGGCGTATGCCGTCTCGATCCCGTCGATCTGTGCCTGCAGCTGCGCTTCGCGCGCGTTCGTTGCGGCCCGCTCGAGCCGCTGGAGCATGGCGCGAAGGTAGCGCTGGAGATGCGGGAGGCGGGCCAGACCACTGTCCGCGACGAACCCGGGGCGGATGAGGCCGTCGAGCTGTGCCCTCACATCGGCGAGGGTCACCGCCAGGCTCTGGCGGGCTGCGCTGGTGCCGAGCGCATCGAGGCGGCGGCGCACGTCACCTGCCAGCGCAAGCACCGGCTCCACGGCTTCGATGACCTGGAGGACGCGTGTGACGACGTGGGTGCGCACCGCAGCGTGGGCGGTGTCGTACTCGGCCCGGGTGCGGACCTCGGCCGGCACGTGTTCGGCAACGATCGAGTCGACGGCGGCCGCCAGGCAGTCCTCGAGAAGCGCCGGCACCGATCCGTGGGGGTTCTGTCCGAGGGCGAGCTTCTGGGCGTTGCTCAGCCGGGCCAGCACGCGCTTCCACGGCGCGGTCGTGTTGAGGAGAAGCAGTCGGCGGACACCGGCCCGGTGTGCCGCCGTCGCCGAACCGGCGTGGTCGAGGACCCTCAGGGCGACGCTCGCACCCTCGTCGACGAGGGCCGGGAAGCCCTGAACGGTGTGACCTGCGGAGCGCCCCTCGAAGGTCCGCGGCACGTCGTCCATCGTCCAGTCGGTCAGTCCCGTGCGTTCGATCGACGCGCCTGCCCTGGCCATCCGTTGACGGACGGCACCCTGCGATTTCGGCCGCAGCTCATCGAGGTCCTTGCCCCGCGCAATGACCCTCCCGCCGGGCGCCTCCACGGAGAAGGTGATCCGCAGATGGTCGGGGACGCGAGCCCAATCCCACTCTCCTGCACCGATGCTCACGCCCGTGCGGTCCTTGAGAACCCGTGCCAGGTCGTCGGTCAAGGAGGCACCCGAGGCACGGTCGGCTCCGGCGAGTGCTGCCCGGGCGTGGTCCGGCGTGGGGACGAAGTGGCGTCGGGTCGCCTTGGGCAACGACTTGAGCAGGGCAATGGCCAGGTCCTCGCGCAACCCGGGGACCTGCCAGTCGAAACCCTCCGCCGTCACCCGGTTGAGGATGGCCGTGGGCACGTGGACCGTCACGCCGTCAGCGGCATCTCCGGGTGAGAACTGATAGGTCACGTCGAGGTCGAGGTCCCCCTGCTGCCACGTCCGCGGGTAGTCCTGGGCCGACACTGCGTCGACGTCGTCCCGGGTGAGGAGCTCCTCGGTGAAGGTGAGCAGGTCGGGACGGCGCCGATGCTCACCTCGCCACCACCGGTCGAAGTGCCGCGCCGACGTGACGTCAGGCGGGACGCGCGCGTCGTAGAACGAGAAGACCACCTCGTCGTCGACGATGAGATCGCGGCGGCGGGCACGCTCCTCCAACTCCGAAAGGCGCTGCAGGAGTTCGGCATTCGCCTTCCAGAACTTGTGGTGGGTGTCCCAGTCCCCCTCGACCAGCGCATGTCGGATGAAGAGCTCGCGCGCCTCCTCGGGGTTGATCCGGCCGTATTGCACCGTGCGGTCGACGATGAGCGGCACCCCGTAGAGCGTCACCCGCTCGGACGCGACGACACTCCCCTGCGACTTCGACCATCGCGGCTCGCTGTAGGTCCGCTTGACCACGTGTGCGCCGACCTCCTCGGCCCACTCGGGGTCGATCGCGGCGTTGACCCGGGCCCACAACCGCGTGGTCTCGACGAGCTCCGCGGCCATGACGACATCGGGTTGCTTCTTGAACAGGCCCGACCCGGGATTGATGCCGAAACGCGAACCCCGCGCACCGGCATACTCGCGCCGTTGTTCGTCACGGACGCCGACGTGCGAAAGGAGGCCGGCGAGCAACGCCTTGTGCACGACGTCCCAGTCCGGCTCGGTGTCCTTCGCCGACGTGCTGCGGTCGGGATCGATGCGCGCCTGCTTGCACGCTGTGCGCAGCTGCTGGTGGAGGTCCTGCCACTCCCGGATCCGGAGATAGTGGAGGAACTCGGCCTTGCACATGCGACGAAAAGCGCTGCCGGACAACGCTTTCTGTTGTTCCTTGAGGTAGCGCCAGAGCGCGTGGAAGCCCGCGAAGTCGGATGTCTCGCTCTTGAAGCGCGCGTGCTGCTGCTGCGCCTGGGCCTCCTTGTCGACCGGACGCTCTCGCGGATCCTGGATGGACAGAGCCGCGACGATGACCAGCACTTCGCGGGTGCAACCGAGTCGTCCGGCTTCGATGATCATCCGACCCATGCGCGGATCGAGTGGCAGTCTCGCGAGCGTCTTTCCGTATGCCGTGAGGCGCCTCTCGCCGCGCCTCCCCTTGTCGTCGCGCAGGGCGCCGAGTTCGTCGAGCAGCCGCACGCCATCGACGATCTGCTTCTGGTCGGGGGCATCGACGAAGGGGAACCGTCCGATGTCACCCAGTCCGAGAGCCGTCATCTGCAGGATGACCGCCGCCAGCGAGGTCCGCTGGATCTCGGGGTCGGTGAACTCGGGTCGTGACTCGAAGTCCTCCTCCGAATAGAGCCTGATGGCAACGCCATCGGCGACACGGCCGCATCGACCCGAACGTTGCGCCGCACTCGCCTGCGAGATCGGTTCGATGGGGAGCCGTTGGACCTTGGTGCGCTGCGAGTAGCGAGAGATGCGCGCCGTGCCGGTGTCGATGACGTAGCCAATGCCGGGGACCGTCAGCGACGTCTCGGCGACGTTGGTCGCGAGGATGATCCGTCGGCCACTCCCCCGCGTGAAGACCCGGTGCTGCTCGGCGGCCGAGAGACGGGCGTAGAGAGGCAGGACATCGGTGTGGGGCAGGTTGAGGCCGTTGAGGGCATCGGCGGCATCGCGGATCTCCCGCTCTCCGGAGAAGAACACGAGGATGTCCGTGGCGAGGTGCCCCGGCGGGGTCTCGGTCCACAACTCCTCGACGGCCTCGACGACGCCCGTGACCTGGTCCCGCTCCTCGACGATGGCGCCGTTGTCGTCGCGTTCGACGAGCGGTCGGTAGCGGACCTCGACTGGGTATGTGCGGCCCGACACCTCGATGATCGGCACTTCACGCACAGTGGCCCCGCGAGCATCCGTCGAGAAGTGGTCGGCGAAGCGCCCGGGGTCGATCGTTGCCGACGTGATGATGACCTTGAGATCGGGCCGGCGCGGCAGCAGCGACTTGAGGTAGCCGAGGATGAAGTCGATGTTGAGCGACCGCTCGTGTGCCTCGTCGATGATGATCGTGTCGTAGCGGCGCAGGTCGCGGTCCCGCTGCATCTCCGCGAGCAGGATGCCGTCGGTCATGACCTTGACGCGGGTGCGGTCGCTGCTGTGGTCGGTGAACCGCACCTGGTAGCCGACGAGGTCCCCGAGCTCGACCTCCATCTCCTCGGCGATGCGTTCGGCCACGCTGCGGGCAGCGATCCGGCGCGGTTGGGTGTGACCGATCTGGCCCGTGCCGCCGAGGCCGAGCTCGAGGCACATCTTGGGCAGCTGCGTCGTCTTGCCGGAGCCGGTCTCACCGGCGATGACGACGACCTGGTGGTCACGGATCGCGGCCAGGATGTCGTCGCGTCGCTCGACGACGGGGAGCTGCTCGGGATACCTCAGTTGCGCGGGGTCGACGGGTCCGCGGTCTCGGACTGGTCTCCCTCCTCGCTCTGGCACGGGTTCAAGGATAGGTCGGAGCATTGGGTGCCCTCATCCGGCTTTTCCTCGCCAGCTTCGACTGCCTTGACGAGTCGTGACTCCGCCTGCGGCGTGGCCTTCTCCAGGGTGACGCCCGCGACGAACATCCTCTGTGCGGTGGGGCCGCCCGCGGAGGCAGCGCGCCAGTCGTCGAGCAGCACGGCGTCGGCCTTGCGTCGCGCCATGACCTTCGCACGTTCGGCCAGGACGCGAGCCTTGTCGGCCAGGGGCAGTCCTGCCGTCGGTGTCGTGGGGAGGTCGCTGCCGTCGAGGATGATCCGCCGGCTGGGTTGCATCGAGGGATCGAGGCGCTGGGACGCCTTCGGGAAGGTTGCGTGCAACTGCTCGCGGGTGCCGATGAAGAAACGCTGCCGGGTCGAGAGTTTCTCCCCCGCGTAGTCGCGTGCCCTGGTGTCCAGTCGCGACACCGGATGTGCGCCGACGACGCTCCCCCGCTTGACCACAGCTCCTGCGCCCGTCCCGACAGTCCCGACGGCGTTGATGCCCACAGTCTTCCAACTGCCCTCCCCGTAGAAGGCACGGAGCCCGACTCCACTGATGAACCCCGAGACCTCACCCGCAGCCCCGAGCTGCTTGAGACCGGGCGCATTGCCGAGCACAGGCGGCATGGAGGACATCTCGCCGGAGAACTCCTGCATCGTGGCCAGTGCGGCGTAGGACGTCGGGTCGTCGAGGACATCGGCCGCGAGCGCCCGCAGGCGACCCGCCGTCCGACGGTCTGCCTCGGTGAAGGACTGCCACGCGGCTCGGTGGTCCCGCTCCGCCGACACGACGGCGGACATCGCGTGGTTGTGCCGACGGAGAACGAGGGCCTCGTCAGGGGTGCCCTGCGCAGCGACGAGTAGCCCCTCGAGACGCAGGTACTCATCCGTCGCGGCCGCGTGGCGCTCGATGGCTGCCTGGCAGCGTCGTTGCGCCGACTCGAGTTCCTCGGCGAAGGACTGGAGCGCCCCCGACGCGCCTGCGTAGCGATCGATGAGGGCGTCGATGACAGGTGGCGACTCCTGCACCGCCGCCTCGAACATCTCCCCAGCGCAACTGTCCCACCTGGCCCCGGCCTTGATCCCCACCAGAACGCCGTTGACCGTCGCCAGTCGTGCCGCCCCCTCCCGGAGGGCGCGCGCCAGGGCTCGCGCGGAATCGGGGTGGCCTTCAATGGGCCGGAGCGTCTGGCCGATCACCGGGTCTCACCCCCGACCATTCGCTGGGTCAGGTTCTCCGTCTCGAGGTAGGCCGTGCCCGCCGTCTGCGCCTTCTCACCGAGCAGTTGCAGCTGTGCCGCGAGCCGCAGCCGATTGAGTCGCCACCCCGACAGGAGGTGGTCGAACGCCGCGGAGGTCTCGCCACACCCCAGGGCCCAGCGATCCTCTTCGCCGTTCCTGGTCGCCTCGAGGTCACGTGCGATCTCGCCGAGCGAGACCCCCATCGCCGCGATCACGTCGGCACCGACCGTCATCCGTGTCATGTCTCAGACGGTAGGCCGGATGGCGCGACCCGCCGCAGACTTATCCACAGGGCCCGGACGCGAAGGCGCCGGGCCCTGTGGGACACAGCGGACGGCATACGACGCCGTCCGCTCCGGCTCAGCCGGTCTTGGCGGCGGTGAAGCCCTGCTCGAGGTCGGCGAGGATGTCGTCGATGTGCTCGATTCCGACGGCGAGCCGCACCAGGCCAGGCGTGACGCCCGCAGCCAGTCGGTCCTCGTCGGGGCCCTGCGAGTGCGTCGTCGTCGCCGGGTGGATGGCGAGCGACCGCACGTCACCGAGGTTCGCGACGTGCGAGTGCAGCGTCAACGCCTCGACGAAGCGGCGCCCCGCCTCGGCTCCACCGGCGATCTCGAAGGCGAGCACCGCACCGGAGCCGCGCGGGGTGTACTTCTGCGCCAGCTCGTAGTACTCGTCACCGGGCAGGGACGCCCAGCGCACCGACTCGACCTGGTCGTGCCCCAGGAGGAACTCGGCGACCTTCCTGGCGTTGTCGAGGTGCCGCTCGATGCGCAGGCTCAGGGTCTCCAGGCCCTGCGCGATGAGGAAGGCGTTGAACGGCGCGACGGCCGGGCCCAGGTCACGCAGCAACTGCACACGAGCCTTGAGGATGTAGGCGAGGTTGGCGCCGAGCGCTCCCCCGACGCCGAGGTCACGTGCGAACACCAGCCCGTGGTAGCTCTCCTCCGGCGTGTTGAAGTTGGGGAACTTCTCCGGGTCCTTGCCGAAGTCGAACGACCCGCCGTCGACGATGACGCCCGCGATGGTCGTCCCGTGGCCACCGAGATACTTCGTCGCCGAGTGCACGACGATGTCGGCGCCGTGCTCGAGCGGGCGCAGGACGAACGGGGTCGCCACGGTGTTGTCGACGATGAGCGGCACCCCTGCTGAATGCGCGACCGCCGCAACTTTTTCCACGTCCAGGATCTCGATCTTGGGGTTGCTGATCGTCTCGCCGAAGAAGAGCTTGGTGTTGTCCCGCACCGCTGCTCGCCACGACTCGGGGTCGTTCGGGTTCTCCACGAAGGACACCTCGATGCCGAACTTCGGCAGCGTGTGCTTGAGGAGGTTGAACGTGCCTCCGTAGAGGGACGGCGACGCCACGACGTGGTCCCCGGCCTCGGCGATGTTGAGGATCGCCAGCGTCTCGGCAGCCTGCCCCGACGCCACGAGCAGGGCGCCGACGCCGCCCTCGAGCGAGGCGATGCGCTGCTCGACCGCGTCCTGGGTCGGGTTCATGATGCGCGTGTAGATGTTGCCGAACTCCTTGAGCGCGAACAGGTTTGCCGCGTGTTCGGTGTCCTTGAAGACGTACGACGTCGTCTGGTAGATCGGCAGTGCGCGGGCGCCCGTCGTGGGGTCGGGCTCCTGCCCCGCGTGGATCTGTCGCGTCTCGAAGGACCAGTTCGGGGTAGCGGAAGTGTCGTCGGACATGGCAATGCTCCTTGGGTATGCCGTGCTTGCGGACGCCGATTGACGCCTCGCCCGGTCTTCACCCGGGGCACCCCACCGCGGTTGGAGGGTTGCCGGCCAGCGAGCCGGGGCTTCGCGCTGGCACTCATGACCTGCAGAAACGTTAACGCGTGAACCAACCGGGCTGGCAGAACCGTCTCGGTTCGTGGACTGGCATCGCGGGGCATGATGGGTCGCATGACCTTCCACGCCGATGAGTACAAGGCGGCCGCTGGCCGCTACCGCGCCGGTATGCCGTTCCGCCGGGTCGGGCGGTCCGGTCTCGACCTGCCGGCCATCAGTCTGGGCCTGTGGCACAACTTCGGTGACGATGTGCCGCTGGAGCGTCAGCAGGCCATCCTTCGGCGGGCCTTCGACAGGGGCGTGACGCACTTCGACCTCGCCAACAACTACGGACCGCCCTATGGCAGCGCCGAGCGCAACTTCGGCACGCTGTTCGCCCGCGACTTCCGGCCCTACCGCGACGAACTCGTCATCAGCTCGAAGGCGGGCTACGACATGTGGCCCGGGCCCTACGGCCAGGGTGGCGGCGGCCGCAAGTACATCCTGGCCAGCGCCGACCAGTCCCTGAAGCGCATGGGCCTCGACCACGTCGACATCTTCTACAGCCACCGGTTCGACGAGACGACTCCGCTCGAGGAGACGATGGGCGCGTTGGATTCCCTTGTGCGACAGGGGAAGGCGCTCTACGTGGG
Source organism: Knoellia subterranea KCTC 19937 (assembly GCF_000768685.1). Taxonomy (GTDB): domain Bacteria; phylum Actinomycetota; class Actinomycetes; order Actinomycetales; family Dermatophilaceae; genus Knoellia; species Knoellia subterranea. The sequence goes on from NZ_AVPK01000012.1 coordinate 24,233, forward strand.
CATCTCGTCCTACTCGGGACCGCGCACCCGGGAGGCCGTCGCCATCCTCCGCGACCTCGGGACGCCACTCCTCATCCACCAGCCGTCCTACTCGATGCTCAACCGATGGGTCGAGTCTGCAACTGCCTCCGGCGGCGGCGCAGGCCTCCTCGACGTCCTCGGCGAGGAGGGCGTCGGCTGCATCGCGTTCTCGCCGCTGGCGCAGGGCATGCTCACGAGCAAGTACCTCGGCGGCATCCCCGAGGGGTCACGGGCCAGCCAGGGCAAGAGCCTGTCTCCCGATCTGCTGACCGAGGAGTCCCTCAAGCACGTTCGCGCCCTCAACACGATGGCCAAGAAGCGCGGTCAGACACTCGCTCAGATGGCTCTCGCGTGGTTGCTCAAGGACTCCCGGGTCACCTCGGTCCTCGTCGGGGCGTCCAGTGTCGAGCAGCTCGACGACAACCTCCTGGCCGTCAAGAACCTGTCCTTCTCCGACGACGAACTCGCGAAGATCGACAAGCACGCGGTCGACGCCGGCATCAACCTCTGGGCGAAGTCCTCAGCCGGCTGAGCGTCGCGCGGTGCGGAGCCACCAAATGCCCAGCACCGGCAGCACCAGCGGCACGTAGCCGTACCCGGAACCGAAGTGCGACCAGACGGTCTTGTCCGGGAAGGCGTCGGGGACGGCATACGACATCGCACCCACGACGAGGACACCGATGAGTTCGACGGTGCACGCGACGAGAGCGACTCGGGTCGACGTGCGGTCACCGCGAGCCATCCCGACCGTGGCGACGATGTAGATCACGGCCGCGAGCGCGGACAGCACGTACGCCAGCGGCGCCCGGTCGAAGTACTCGACGATCTGGAGAATCGAGCGTCCGGTCGCCGCGAGCGCGAGAACTCCGTAGACCGCGACGAGGATGCGACCTGGCCCCTTGGCGGAGCCGGTCTTTTCTGTCCGCCCGGTCTGGTTGGTCGGCTCAGCCATGGAGGTCCCAGATCTGCTGGAGTCGGAGGGTCATGACGGCCACGGCGAACGCGCCCACGGCGATCGAGCCCATCGCCCACCGCGTCTTGTCCTTGATCGCGCTGTAGACCGTGATGGCGAGCACGAACGGCAGGGTGATGAGGTAGGCCGCGAACGTCGCCTTGTGCCCCGACCCGTCCAGCACCGGGATGGCGAAGAGCCCCCGGACGAGCTGGATCAGGACGCCCAGTTCGACGAGGACGGCCAGGCCGAGGACGACGTTGCCGATGACCTTGTCGAACAGGGCGAAACCGGTCGCGACGACCGTGAGCAGGAGCGCCACGGCGACAAGGATCTGGGTGAGCAGGAGGAACACGGCCGACAGCCTACGTGCGTCCGATTTGGTTGGATGACGGCATGACTTCTGCCCAGGTCGGGGACCAGGTCGTCGAGTACGTCATGGACGGCCCGGACGACGGTGAACCGCTTCTCCTCATCATGGGCATGGCGGCCCAGCTCGTGGCGTGGCCACAGGACTTCGTCGAGCTCCTTGCCGCGCGGGGGTTCCGGGTCATCCGCTACGACAACCGCGACATGGGCCTGTCCGGGCAGACGCCGGCCCCGCCGCCGACCCGAGCCGTCGTCGCCAAGGGGCTGGCCTCACGGCGACTCGCGACGAGCGATTACACACTCGGCGACCTCGCCGACGATGCCGCTGGCCTCCTCGCCCATCTCGGCATCACGTCGGCGCACGTCGTCGGGATGTCGATGGGCGGGATGATCGCGCAGGAACTCACCCTGCGCCATCCATCCCTCGTGCGCTCGCTCTGCTCGATCATGTCCAACACCGGACACCGGCGCTTCGGGCGCACGTCGGCCCGCCTGCTGCCGGCCCTCGTCAAACAGGTCCGGGCCGCTCCGCCGACGACCCGCGAGGAGGCGATCGCGGCAGGCGTCAATGCCTTCCGGATCATCGCCGGGGACGAGTTCGACGAGAAGGAGGTTGGTGCCCTCGCGGAGCTGCACCTCCAGCGGGGCGGCATCTCCGCCGCGAGCCGGGATCGTCAGCTCAACGCCATCAATGCCTCGCCCGACCGGACGCCGAGGCTGCGCACCATCACCGTGCCCACCCTCGTCGTGCATGGACTCCGGGATCCGCTCGTCCTGCCCAGCGGTGGCGTCGCGACGGCGAAGGCCATCCAGGGGTCGCGGCTCCTCATGTTCCCCGAGATGGGTCACGACCTACCGCGCAGTCGGCGCGGCGAGATCGCGGACGCCATCGCAGCCAATGCCCGACGGGCCGATGCCGCCCCGACCGAGGTCGAGGCCATCGAGAGGCTCGTCGCGGAGTTCTTCGCCGCGTTCACGAGCGGTCCCGGACTCGACGAGCGCATGGCCCGGCTTCGCGAGATGTTCCTGCCGGATGCCCGGATCGTGTCCACCGTCGGAGGCTCCATCCGCAACTACGGCGTCGAGGAGTTCATCGAACCCCGACGCACGCTGCTCTCCGAAGGCGGCTCCCTCTTCGAGTTCAGCGAGTGGCCCACACATGGACAGGTCGACATCTTCGGCAACGTCGCACACTGGTTCGGTCGCTACGCCAAAAGCGGTGTGCAGGAGGGCAATTCGTTCACCGGGCAGGGAGGCAAGTCGATCCAGTTCGTTCGCACGGAGGATCACTGGCTCATCGCCGCCGCCGCCTGGGACGACGAGCCGACAGCCTGACCGGGGAGAACTCCGACGGTAGCTGAAACGTCCACGCCGGGCGCGTCACGTGCGACGCGCCCGGCGTGGCCGGACGGAGGCACGGCCCCGAGATGGTTCAGGCGGAGAGCGACTCCGTGACCGCGGCGACGATCTGATCGACCTCGTCCTCGGTGATCACGAGCGGCGGGGCGAGACGGATCGTCATGCCGTGCGTGTCCTTGGCGAGGATGCCGCGCTCCATGAGCCGCTCGCACAGCTCGCGACCCGTCGGGCCACCGGGCGTGACGTCGAGGCCGGCCCACAGACCGCGGACGCGGACCTCGTCGAGGCCCTTGCCGACCAACGGCTCGAGCCCGGCGAGGAGTCGCTCACCCAGCCGACGCGCGCGGTCCTGATACTCACCTGTGGCGAGCAGCCGGCATACCTCGTGTCCGATGGCGGCAGCGAGCGGGTTGCCGCCGAAGGTCGAGCCGTGCGAACCCGGCGTGATGACACCGAGGACGTCGGTGTTGGCCGCGACTGCGGACACCGGGTAGAGACCGCCGCCGAGGGCCTTGCCCAGGATGTACATGTCGGGCACGACCTCCTCGAGGTCGCAGGCGAACGTCGTGCCGGTGCGCGCGAGACCCGACTGGATCTCGTCGGCGACCATGAGGACGTTCTGCTCCGAACAGAGGTCGCGCAGGTCGCGCAGGAAGCCCTCCGGCGGGACGACGACGCCACCCTCACCCTGGATGGGCTCGAAGAGCACAGCGACGGTGAAGTCGTCCATCGCGGCACGAACCGAGTCGATGTCGCCGTAGCGCACCGTCCGGAAGCCCGGCGTGTAGGGGCCGTAGTTGTCGTGCGCGACCTTGTCGTCGCTGAAGCTGATGATCGTCGTCGTGCGGCCGTGGAAGTTGCCCTCCATGACGATGATGTTGGCCTGGTCCTCGGGGACGTTCTTGACCTCGTAGCCCCAACGGCGGCTCACCTTGAGCGCCGTCTCGACGGCCTCGGCGCCGGAGTTCATCGGCAGGACCATGTCCTTGCCCGTGAGCTCCGCGAGCACCTGCGAGAACGGACCGAGCTGGTCGTTGAAGAACGCGCGGCTCGTGAGCGTCAGCGTGCCGAGCTGCTGGCGGGCGCGCTCGACGAGCTGCGGGTGCGAGTGGCCGAAGTTCAGCGCGGAGTAGCCGGCGAGGCAGTCGAGGTAGCGCTTGCCCTCGACGTCCGTGACCCACGCACCCTCACCGCTGGCGATGACGACGGGGAGCGGGTGGTAGTTGTGCGCCGCGTAGCGCTCCGTCGTCTCGATGTGCTGCTCGGTGCTTCCAACCGCGGTGCTGCCGGCGGGGGTGGTGCCGGTCGTCTCGGGCGTCATGGCGGGTTTCACTCCTTCGTCGTGTGGTTGAGTTCACTGTATCGGCGCGTTCCGCCGTGCCCGACTCGGTCACGGATGTCGCGTATGCCGGACGCTCACCCTCCCGGGGAGTCCTCCCCATTGAGGATGGTCGGCGTCCCGGGGTTGGCTGGGGGCGCACACACGAAACTCGACACGCGAAGGATGGTTATGGGGCACGCACGCAGGTGGGCGACGGTGGGGGTGGCCGCGCTGTTGGTGGCCGGTTGCGGGGCAGGGGGTTCGGACGAAGGCTCCGGTAGGGCGAGCGGCTCGACGGGAGCCGGGACGGCCACCAGCGAGGGCGGCGACGCGCAGGGAGGTGGCGCGAAGGTGCCGACGTTCGACCCGCCCAAGGCATTCGAGCCTCGTGGCGGGATCGTCCTCCACTCAGTGAAGGGTGACGCCTCGTCCCCTTCCGAGCCCATGACGCCCGTCGCCCTGTCCGGGACTCTCGTCATCTCGTACGACCCCGAGACCCAGCAGCTCACTGCCGTGGACGTCATGAAGGAGGACCAGGCATGGGTCCTGGACTCCCCTGTGGAGGCAGCTCCCCCTCAGGGCAAGAGCAACCCGGGCCCCGGTCTCCCGCCCGTGGTGAGCGAGGACGGGAAGACCGTCTACGCGGCATACAGCGTTCGCACACCGGATTCGGGAACGACCAAGGGTGGCGAACGCGGTGTGGCCGTGGCCGTCGACATCGCCACGGGCAAGGCCAAGTGGACCGCGGACCTGGGCGCTCAGGGCATCGGCGGCGGCGTCCGCCAGCTCGTCGGTGACCGGGTCGTGGTCTGGAACCGCTCCACCAGCGAAGGGGCACACACGTGGATCCTTGACGCGTCGACGGGCAAGACCGTGTTGGACCGCGACGGTGGCATCACCGCCGCCAACGACGCGATCGGGACGGTCGTCGACGTCGAGTTCGAGGGACGGTTCGGGCGCGTCGTGTCCCTGACCGATGGCAAGACCCTCGCGACGGTCGGGGACGACGTCGGCAAGTTCGAGGTCATCGGCAGCACCGACGCCGGAGTGCTCACCACGACCAACGACTGGGGTTCTGGTGAGGAGGACAGGGGCTTCCTGCTCGATCCGAAGGCAGGGACCGTCCGCAAGGAGCTCCCCGGCGTCACGAGTCCGAGCGAGATCCAGGGCGCCAACGCCGAGTGCACGACGACCCCCGGCAAGGCCGTTGCGATGTGCCTCGGGTCGGGTGCGCGCGGCTACGACCTCGCCACCGGGCGCGTGGTGTGGGACCTCTTCACCAAGGACCGCATCGCGCCCTCCCACGTCACGCAGTTCCACGGTCAGGTCTATGCCGTCGTCGACAATAACGGTTCACCGTCGGGAGTCGTCATCGACGGCCAGACCGGCAAGGACATCGCCTCCGGCGGACTGCCCGTCGAGGTCGTCAACGAGCACGGAGGCATCCTCCGGGCCGAGGGCAGCGGCGCGTTCTACTTCGCGAACGCGTGACGCGCTGAACCCGTGACCACCTGCACTGCCTGAATGATCTGGCTGATCAGGGTTGGCGGCGGCTCAGCGACCACGCACCCGCGTCGTCGAGCGAGCCGTCGCCGACCCGGCTGAACACCAGCCGGTCGTGCAACCGGTTCGTGCGGCCACCCCAGAACTCCACCTCGTCGCACGTGATCCGGTAGCCGCCCCAGAAGTCCGGCGTCGGGACGTCGTCGGGGCTTCCGGTGTCGGGCCACTGCGCCGCGAACTTCTCGTATGCCGCCTCGAGCTCGCTTCTCGACGTGGCTGGCTGCGACTGCCTCGACGTCCACGCCGAGATGCGCGAGCCCCACGGCCGCGTCACGAAATAGTCGTCGACCTCGTCGCGGTCCAGCAGCACCGCACGACCGCGGAAACGGATCGCCCGAAACATGGCCGGCCACGTCAGCGACGCGGCAATCGCATCGTTGCCCGCGAGCTCAGTTCCCTTGGCCGACAACGTGTTCGTGAGGAATCCCGGACCGCGCTCGTCGAAGAAGCGCATGAGCACCGTGCGGACGTTGGGCACGCCGTGGGCATCGACGGTTGCCACGGACAGCGCGTGGGGTTCGGGGACATCGTCTCGAACCTGCGAGCGCTCGACCGCGTCGTCGAGCCATTGCTGGGCCTGGAGCCACGGCGTCGCGGCCACGTCCTCCTCGGAGAGCCCGGTCCCGGTGTAGTCGACCCGCGTCACGTCGTTCACGCCAGCGAGCCTAAGCCCGCCGGCCAGCGGTAGCGTCGGCCTGACCATGGGGATCCACAGCTTCCACCTCGCCGAAGTACCACCGACGACGGCTGCCCGCGTTCTCGTCGGACATCGCAATGACCCCGGCACAGCCGGGCTCCAGCACATCGAGCACTTGTCGCTCATGACGCTCGGAGCGCCGGCAATCTCACTCGAGCGTCTCCAACTTCGACGCCACGCGGTCTTTGCCCAGTGGGAGTCGGAGGCTGCTCTCGACGACTATCTCGCGGGCGACCCGGTCGGGCAGCACCTCGCTCGCGGTTGGCACGTACGGCTGGAGTTCGTGCGCCGCTGGGGTGCCGTCACCGGACTGCACCGACTGCCCCTCAACGCGGACACGATGGATGACGACGAGCCGGTCGTCGCCGTCACCCTGGCCCACCTCAAGCTGCCTCAACTCGCGCGGTTCTTCCGTTGGGGCCGGCCGGTCGAACGGCTCGTGCGCGATCACCCCGGCCAGACCCTCGCACTCGCCGCCGTGCGGCCACCCAGAACGTTCTCGACGTTCTCCGTCTGGGAGTCGGTCTCGGCAATGCGGGACATGGTGGAGGGCCGCGGCGGGGGCCAGGCACCGGAACGGCACGCGCGGGCCATGGTCGAACGCGAACGCGAGGACTTCCACAGCGAGTTCACGACCCTGCGCTTCCGACCCCTGTCCGAGCACGGCTTCTGGCAGGGCCGGAACGGGATCGTCCCCACCCCGTGACCGTGCGATGCAACTGCGTCAGCTGGCCAGGCGCTCGGCGAGGGCCAGGAGCTCGTTGGGCACGGCATACAGGTCATCGCCCACCCGGACCTGACTACGGGTCGGGAACGACGCCTCGACCTCACCGAGGACACCGTTCATGACGCCATCGGCCACGATCCGCACCATCGAGCCGATCGGGAACGATGCCATCACCGGCTCGGCCACCGGGACCGGCTGCGCACGTCGGACGACCTCGGCGCCGTGTCGGGCGATGATGCCGTCGAGCTCCTCGCGGTAGGCCTCACCCATGTCGACTCGCTTCCCACGGTAGGTCCACGCGAGCAGTGCCGTGGCGTCGAACTCCGGGCTGCACCTCAGGCAGCTGAGAACGCTCCCCGGTCGACGGTGCCGCGTGTAGGTGTGACCCTGCGGGCACTCACCCCGCCAGGGTCCCTCGACGCGCGGAGCATCGGCGTCAACGGTGCGCTCCCCCGAGCAGCCGATCTGTTGGGCCTTGGCGCGCCACACCTCGTCGTGTCCGTGGTCGGGTCCGACGAGCGCATGGGCGACCTCGTGCAGGATCGTGTCGAGAACGTCGGCCTCGTCGTGAAGGCGAGTCAACGGGGCGCTGAGGGAGATCGTGCGGGTGGCGAAACGGCATACGCCGGCTCGGGTCTTGGCCTGATCGGTCGTCAGGGTCCAGTGCTCCAGACCGTGCTCGCGCAGCACACGTCGCCCGAGGGCGAGGGCTGCTGTCATCTCCATGGATCCGATGCTGCCAGCCACCACTGACAGTCCCCGGGAAGTCAGGACACAGCGTCTGTCCGCCGACGGGCTCAGCTCGCGTACTTCCCCTGGATCCACCCCAGCACGGTCGTCGCGAGTGGCGTGAAGACCGGGTCCACACTCATGCCGTCACTGATCCCCGTCCATCCGTGGGCCTGCCCGTCCATGGGCACGTATGCCTTGTGAGCCGACGGACTCGCCCGGACGGCTGCCTGCAGTTCGGCTGCGTCGATGCCGTCGTCCGCTTCGGCCGCCGAGACCAGCAGCGGCACAGTCGTCGCCCGCGCGGCATCCACGGCGTCGGGGACGCCCTCCCACTCGGACGGGCCGGAGAGGTTGACGATCGCGTCGGCTCCCGCCTCCTCCCCCACACCCATCGCGACGACTCCGCCGAGCGAGGCGCCGACGAGCGTCACCGACGTGGCTCCACGACCGCGGGCGAAGTCGACGCCGGCCTTGACCTGCGCCGTCCAGTCCTTGACCAGGGCGTCGTCACACGTCGACTGGCCGTAGTTGCACAGGTCGAGCATGACCACATTGACGCCCTTGGCGCCGAGCCATTGCCCGTAGGTGGCCCACCCACAGAACCCGGATCCCGAGGTCTGGTGCAGCAGCACGGCGCCCACCGTGCCCTTGCCGAGGACCCCGGCGCTGAGCGTCCCGCCGGTCGCCGGGACTTTCGCGATCTCACCCTGCGCCGGGATCTTGCAGCGCTCCTCGACCGTCGCGGGCCAGGGGCGCGTCGACGCCTTCGCCGCACTCGGTGAGGACGCCTGTGTTCCTGCGGCACCCGTGGGCGAGTCCGCTGAGGAGCCACAGCCCGACACGGACAGGGTAAGGACGAGTATGACGAGGCTCCAGCGCTTCATATGTCAACATTGACATATGCAGCGTGAGGAGTCCACGGGCAGTTTGGGATTCGCCCTCCTGGGACTGCTGGCACGGAAGCCCAGCACGGGTTACGAACTGGCCAGGCGCATGGAGCGGCCCGTCGGCTACTTCTGGAGCGCCAACCACAGCCAGATCTATCCAGAGCTCGCGCGGCTCGAGGACCGCGGCTTCGTCCGCCACACCGTCATCGAGGGTGCCGGTCCACGACCAACCAAGAGGTATGCCGTCAGCGCCCGTGGCCGAAAAGCGTTGCGGGAGTGGGTGGTTGCCGAACTCGAACCGCAACCCGTTCGCGACCTCGAGACACTCCGGCTCTGGAACATCTGGCTCGTGGACCGGCAGGCCGCCCTGGACCTCGTGGCCCAGGTGCGGCGCGGACACGAAGACCGGCTCACGGCATACGAGCAAGAACTCGCCGACCTCGAAGGTGACCCGGAAGCCGTCGATCCAACGCACCCGAAGTTCGCCAGCGTTCTGACGCTCGAGGGTGGAGTCCTGACCCGTCGGGCGGCCCTCGAGTGGTGCGACCGGATGCGCCAACGCCTCGAGTCCGCCCCTCGTTGAAGCCCAGCGGCAGCGTGATCGGGGTTCTCCTCGGCCCGTGCGGGGGACCTCGCCCAGTCGCTGACGGACGTCTCGTCTAGATTGCTGCCATCGCGATCCAGACGATCGCGATCGGGTCCAGAGCACCACCTTCACCGGTGGTGGTTCGTCGGCCACACGCCTCCGGACGTGGCCGACCGGCAACCGCGTCACCCGACACGGTGCCCTCCGGAGAAGACCCGGGTCGCCAGCGCGATTGACCCGGCGGTGCGCGACCAAGACGGGACAACCCAGGGAGTGATGCTCCATGCTGGTCAACTTCGAGCCGGTCGACTACCTCGGCCACACCTACGACATCCGTGTCATCAACGCACCTCTCGAGACGCTGATGCTCAACCGGGAGATCCGCCACGGCAACAAGTCGGTCGGGGCGCAGTTCGCCGCCGTGTTCCTCCTCGACTACTTGTCCATCCTCGACGCGTAGGAACGTGGCATCCATCGGGTGGCGTTCGAGAACAAGCCGAACGGGCGAGTCTGCACCTGCGGGCTCGTGACCGGATTCGTTCCCATCGAGGAGGTTGAGGGTCATCTCGACACCAGGACGTGGGAACCGGCCAACGACGTGGTCTTCGATCTCACGGACCCCAACGCAGCGCATCCATCGATCAACCTTGACGAGCTGGAATCGGTCGACTGGATCCTGTCGACCGAGGACGTCGAACTGCTCGACGAGAACGACGACTGAGTCCACCTGGTTTCATCGCTCGCAACGTGCGCCGCGTCAGCCTCGCGACATCACTGTCGCCACGAGGCTGGCGCGGTGCGCGTCGGTGAGCGCAGCGACCCCGGCCGACGGCGTGCGGGACTCGAGGTCGGCGAGCACTGCTGCGGCTGCGGGATCCCGAGGCTTCAATTCCGCCACTCGAGCCGGAACGGTGCAGGCGGGAACCGTGCCGTGCAGACCGCGATGCGCAGCTGCCGCCTCGTCGCGCGCAGCATCGATGACGGGCCGATACGCCGCGAGACCACCGACCGTGAGAGGTGCTGCGAGACCGCGTCGCACGACCTCCGCGCCGAGCATCGTGCCGTTGGAGAGCCAGGCCTCGCCCAGCGTCCGGCCGTAGCGATCCTTGCCGTGGCGCACGACCCGCAATGGCGTGTTGCGCGGCGCGAGTTCGATGAGGACCCCTGCTGCCTCACCACTGAGACACTCGGCCGGGATGGCTCCGGAGCGCTTCTCCGGGGCGTTGATGTTGAGGAGGCGCAGACGTTCCACCACCCCGTTCACTGAAATGTCGATGGTGTCGCCATCGATCGTCCAATGCGCCTGCGCCGCAATCGAATTCGCTGGAATTGTCGCTGTTGTCGATGCAGTTGTCGATGCAGCTGTTGACGAGGGTTTCGACGTCGCTGCGGTCGAGTCGGCTCCGGGTCCGACCGGGCGATTGAGGATCCACCAGGCCAGGGCGATCACGGCAACTCCTGCGACGAGACTCAGCCACGCTCGCCCTCGACCCATGCCGTCAGCGTAGGCGCAGCGCCATGCGTCACGACGCTTCAGCAGCAGCATGAGCAGGACCCCGAGCAATGAGCCCAGGGGCTACTTTGGGCGACATGGCATGGGCCACCACCCGCGGCACGGAACGACGTCGTGCGCCATTGCTTCTTGCCGCCGTGGCAGCGGCCGTGTCCATGGCCCTGCTCGGGATCGCCCTGGCACAGAGCTGGCTCGGTCCTGCCGTGGACCGTGGCGGTGCCTTCTGCGAGGCCGCCCGTGATGCCGTCGTCCGACAACCCGCGAACACGTTCAGCAACCTCGGGTTCGTCATCGCGGGACTCGCCATCGCCCATCGCGTCACCCGACACGGATCCGGAGGGATGCCGAGGAGTCTCGCGACGGCATACACAATCCTCGTCGTCCTCCTCGGCCCGGGAAGTGCCGCGATGCACGCATCGGAGAGCACCTTCGGCGGTCACCTCGACCTCTACAGCATGTACTTCCTCGCGAGTTTCGCTCTCGCGTATGCCGTTTCACGACTTCTCACCCTCGGCACGTCCGGTTTCGTCGCACTTTTCGGCGCAGGCCTCGGCGTCTGCACCGTGGCTGAGTTCCAGTCGGTCGACGTGCCCGTACTCATGACGATGGGCAACGCGGTATTCGCGTCGATGCTGCTCGCTGGGCTCTTCGTGGAGCTGGTGCTGCGGCGGCGCGGCACGGAGCGACTGGACCTCCGCTGGGGCGTGGCGTCCGTCGTCACTCTGGCGGTGGCCTTCGCCATCTGGAGCATGGGCAAGGACGGTGGCGCGCTGTGCGACCCGGAGTCCTGGCTGCAGCCTCACGCGGTGTGGCACGCCATGGATGCCGGGGCTGCGTGGTTTCTGTATCGCTATTGGGCGAGCATGTCCCCGTGAATCCCATCCTTCGTGTCCTCGGCCTCGGCCTGCTCGAATCCATCGCGTCGCGACTGTCGCCTCTCGCCGCGACCGTGGTGCAGTTCACGCTGATCATCGGCGGGTCCCTGCTGCCGATCATCCCGTTGCTCACGGGGGCGATCCACCTCGCGGACCTACTGGCGTACACGGTGCTCGGGATGGCGCTGTCCATCGCCGGGACGCTCATTCGGCTCCGCACGATGAAGAAGCGGAGCAAGGCGACCACGTTCCTGATGCTCCACTACTCGATCATGATCGGCATCCTGTGCCTCGTCTGCGGGGTATGGGCGGTCATCCTGCTGGTTCACGCCGGGCCGAGCGGTGGATGGATTGGCCTGTTGCCCATGGCGATCGCGCTCGTCCTGGCACACGGCTGGTCGCTGGCCGACGGTTGGTTCACTCGAGGCGGCCGCTATGTCGTCACCGAAGGCCAGGTCGTGCTGCCGGGGTATCTGCGATTCGCTCCCCTCCTGTTCGCGACCGTCCTCGGGGCGTCGGCCTACCTCGGTGACGGGTCCGAGTGGCAGCTGGTCGCCATTGCTGTCGGTCTCGTACTCGCCCAGACCGTCATTGACCTGGGCATGGCGCTATGGGCGGTGAAGCTCCACTCCCGCGTGGCTGCCTGAACTGCTCAGCCTGGCTGCGGGCATCAGGCAGCTGAGTCGAGCAAGCGCCCGCGCCGACCCCATCTGGAGCCCGGGCGGCCCATGGAGCACCGCCGCATTTCAGGCAGGCTGCGCCCAGAGGTCGTCGTGCGCACCCCAAGTCGCCCACGCGTCGTGCTCGTCCGGGTCGAAAGCGTCCTCGAACAGTTCGTGTTCGGCGAGGAGCTCGTCACCGAGTTCGAGAAGGTCTTCCTCGGACATGGCACTCCCCCAGCCCTCGGGCAGACCGGTGTCCAGCTTCCTCCGGCGCCGTCGCCTCTCAGCGGCGTCCCGTTTGGCTCGCGCGAATTCGGCGAGACGTTCGGGCAACTCACGGTCATACGAGTCTGGGCCCAGGTCCCAGGTCACGGACCGGCCATCCGCGTCGGGAGGATGGACTGTCGCGATCAGCCTCTGCTGGTGGACCTGTGTGTGGTGTCGCTGGCACAACAGGGCGGCGTTGGTCAGATCGGAGGCTCCGCCGTCGACCCAGTGCACCAGATGATGCGCCTGAGTCCAGGCCGCCGGAGCCGTGCATCCCGGGAACGTACAGCCGCCGTCCCGATGCCACAGCCACCTGCGCTGTCCGCGCGTGAACAGTCGGGTCACGCGCCCCAGGTCAACCACTTCACCGTCCGCACCGAGCACGACCGGCACCACATCTGCGTCACAAGCCATCTGCCGCACCGTCGAGGGGGCGAGCATCGTCTGCTGAGCTCGTGAGCCCATGACCCTGCCGGCACCGCTGCCGTGACCATCCCCTTGGGACAGGCCGGCCAACAGCTCGGCGAGCGTCATGGAGACGTGGACGACGGTGGGCGCTCCGCCGGGTTCGGCGTGATCTGCATCCTCACCAGCGCGGCCGGCAAGGACCGCGGTCAGGGCCTCGACGCGGCGCTGCCCGGCGCTGCGGAGGTCGGCTTCACCCGTGTCCGGATTGGGGGCGGGCTTCGAGAGTGGCCCGATGGCCGCCTCGAGTCGCGCAGCCTGTTCGGGGGTCATCGCCATCCGATACTCGGTCAGCTCGGCCTCCTCCACGATGGGGCTCGTGAGGAAAGCGCCCGGCGCCAACTTCTTCTGCTTCTTGTCGAACGCACCCTCCAGGCCGTGCTTCGCCAACAGGCGCGGCCGGAGTTTGCGGGCCTCCCCCTGCCCCCAGAACTGACCGACATCGAGGATGCCGTCCGTGACCGTCGGGATCGCCTCGGGCTTGAGGAGGTCCTTCATCCGCTCGATCTCGCGCAGGGTCGTCAGCGCCAGGGAGACTCCCACCTCGCCGGCGGCAACCCGCTTCCACACCTTCCCCTCGGGCTGCTCCTCATCCGCGAAGGAACCCGCCCGCGGTGCCCCGTTGACCCACTCGCCCGAAGGAGTGGCCGCCGCGACAAGTTGGGCGAACTGAGCGAGCTGCCCCGCTCCGCCCTGCCTCAGCGACGGCGCATGCATCCGCACCCAGCCGTGCGCCGTGCCCTCGCCCCGCATGGCTGCGGTGAAGTCCCCCCGGTGCGCCCCCTCGGCGACGACACGAACCTGTGCAGCCTCGGTCTGTGCTCGCACACCGTCGACAAGCGTCATCAACTCGGCAAGGTCGCCCGAGGACAGGGACGAGAGGGCGGAACCCACCCCCGCCAGGCCGTCATGAGCGGCAGTCAGCACCTCGCGCAGGTGCGCGAGCGGAGCTGCTGATTCGCTCATGGTTCCCTCCCTTGGGCTACTGCTTCAAACCTATCGGCGACCTCTGACAACGACTCTTGCATCGGCCACTGACACCCACCGTGTCATCCACCTCTGACAACCACCGCGCCATCCACCTTTGACATCCACCACTGACAGTCCCGAAGGCACGACCTCACCGACCGAGTCGCACCGCGAATCCCCACTCCCACAACGGAATTTGCCACATCAGGCTTCAGAGCAGGCCAGCCCGCTCAGCGAGGACCGCGACCTGCGTGCGGCTCTGCACACCCAGCTTGAGCTGCGCGCTCGACAGGTGTGACTTCACCGTCGCCTCGCCCATGAACAGGGACCGCGCCGCCTCAGCATTCGTCATGCCATGACCGACCGCGCGGACGACGTCCACCTCGCGAGGAGTGAGCGTTGCCACCAACCCCTCGGCCGCCACCCGACGCTCCCGCGCAGGATCCGACAGCAACTGCTCGATGACCTGTCGCGCCGGCCCCGGCGACAACACGCTGTCCCCGGCCGCGACGGCGCGCACCGCCCCGATGATCTCCTGTGGACCGGCCGACTTGAGCAGGAACGACGTCGCCCCCGCCTCCAGAGCACGCATGACCGCGTTGTCGTGTTCATACGTCGTCAGCACGATGACCCGCGGCGGGTCGGTCAGCGATTGCAGAGCCGCCGTTGCACTGATGCCGTCCTGCCGACGCATCCGGACGTCCATGAGGATCACGTCGGGCCGGTGTCGGTGCACGGCCTCCATGACCTCGTCGCCGTCCTCCACGCTGGCCACGACCTCGACGTCGTCGGCCGATCCGAGGATGCTGCGCAGCGCCCCGCACGTCAGCGCGTCGTCGTCGACCACCAGAACGCGGATCGTCATCTTCTCTCCTCCCGAACCGATCCCTCCGGCACCCACGGCAGCCGCACGGCAACCCGGAACACCCGTCGCTGGTCGACGAAGCACCGGAAATCGCCGTCGAGCGCCTGCACCCGATGGCGTATGCCGTCCAGTCCGGAGCCGGGGCGAAACTCCAGTGCCGCTTCGGCCGGGAGGTGGTTGGCCACCTCGATCTGTACGCCCGATTCGGGGGCCGCACGAACCAGCACCCGAACACCGATGCCCGGCGCGTGCTTGCGGGCGTTGGTGAGCAGTTCCTGGGTGATCCGGTAGGCACTGCGGCTCGTCGTCTCGGCGAGCCCGCCCAGCCCATCGATCTGCACGGTCGACACGAGGTTCACCCCGGTCGAGACCGTGTCATCCACGAGCGAGGCGATGTCGGCCAGCGTCGGCACCACCGCGGCCACGTCAGGTGAATCCGGCTGTCGCAGAACGGCAAGCAGCGATCTCAGGTCCACCATCGACTGCTGAGCATTCACCCGCAACAGCTTGGCCGCGTCGGCCACCCGCTGGTCCTCGCCGGCGTTCACCTCGAGCGCACCGGCGTGGAGCGACAGCAGCGACAACCGGTGTCCCAGAGCGTCATGCACCTCTTGCGCGATGCGTTCGCGCTCGGCCTGCCGCCCCACCTCGTCGCTGAGCGCGTCCACCACGACCTGTTGGTCCTCGACGCGCGCCGACGCCTGAGTGAAGCCCTGCCGGAACCGGATGAGCAGGGCGAGCCCCACGCACACCACCACGAGTCCGGCGGTGATCAAGGCAACGACCCACCAGGACAGTGGCTCGAAGCGGGCGCCGGTGTCGCTGGACCACAGCGTCTGGAAGAACGAATCCTGGATCGACGTGCCCCGTGAGTCACGCCAGATCGCGACGTACGTCGAGACGGTCACCAAACCGATCAGGACACCTGCGACGCGGTCGACACGACGCACGAGCAGCGAGCCCAACGCGATGAGCGACGGGACCGGATCGAGCGGGAAGATCAGCGGAACCAGGCTCGTCGCCACCACCAACGCCTCGGGCCAGCGGCGTCGCCAGTGCAGAGCAGCCGCTGCGAGCAGCCCCACGAGCCAGACGCCCATCGCGAGATTCGACGCCGTCGGCATCGGCCGACCGTTGTGCCGCACGTCAAAGGTCGAGATCGCAAGGACCGACGTGAACAGGCACAGCGGGAAATACACGAGCCACATGCGCCAGCTCGGCCGCAGCAGCCGGGGAGCCCACGTGACCGCGCGTGGCGGTGCTTGCGAGGCGGCGACAGTGGTCATGGGGTGAAAAGTAGAGCGCGGCACCGACAGCCACGTCCCCCGAACGGCTCGACACGGCATACCCCATCTCCCCCGAACGGCTCCGCAAGGCGAGCCGCCCTGTGGGAGACCGCAACCCGGCATACGCGATGAACTCGGTCCGTCAACGAGAACCGGCCGGACAGCGGCCGCGAGCCAAGGAGTACAGCATGAGCCAGCAGCCGATCCAGCCCCAGAATCCGCAGCCCGGACAGTGGCAGCCGACCTACCCGCCGGCGCCGCCGGTCAAGGAGAAGAACTGGTTCATGAGGCACAAGATCCTCACCGGCATCCTCGGCCTCGTCGTCGTCGGTGGGCTGGCGGGAGCTCTCGGCGGTGGAGGGGACACGCCGAGCGCCTCGTCCGAGCCGACGACCGCCACGTCAGGTGCGCCTGCGGCCGCGACCCCTGCGACCGCCCCTGCGGAGAACGCCGTCGACCCCGATGACGCCGGCAACGAGGCGAATCCCGTGACGATCGTGGAGGGGAAGGCGTTCGACATCCGCAAGTTCGCCTACGCCGCCGGCTGGAAGGTGACGAGCAACGACTTCGGCATGGAGCTCAAGAACCTCAAGGTGACGAACAACCGGGGTGAGCGCGACGGGGCGCTGGTGCAGATCAAGTACATGAAGGGCTCTGAAGTCCTCGCCACGATCGACTGCACATCCGATCAGATCCTGCCCGGCCAGACCGTGACGCTGAACTGCTTCGGGACGGAGAAGAAGCCGAGCGGATACGACCGCATCACGATCAACGACACCTTCTGAACAGCCTTTCAGGACAACCCTTTTCGGTATGCCGTCCGCTCGCCTCGAGCGGACGGCGTACCTCCCCTCGACTCACCGAAACGGCCACTGTCAGTGGTCGCAGGCACACTGGACAACGACCGGTCGCAGGGGGCTGGTCGTCTTCACCAACGCCGTGCATCCTGGTGCGCGCCGAGCATTTGGAGGTCGTCATGACCCAACCCGATTACACCCATCTGACCCTCGTGGTCGACCGCTCCGGGAGCATGTCGACCGATCGTGACGAGGCGCAGGCAGGGATCAATTCCCTTCTCGCAGAGCAGTTCTCGCTCGACGGGAAGCTCACGGTGACGCTGTCGCAGTTCGACAGCGAGTTCGACACGATCGAGCGGATGCGGGACACGCCGTTCACCTACGAGCTCGAGCCGCGCGGCATGACGGCCCTGCTCGACGCCGTCGGGATGGAGGTCGTGCGCACTGGTGAGGACCTCGCTGCCCTCGCTGAGTCCGAGCGGCCCGGGAGGGTTCTGCTCGTCGTCGTGACGGACGGACACGAGAACTCCTCGCACGAGTACACGCTGGAGCGGGTCCGTGAACTACTGCGCGTCCAGCGCGAGGACTTCGCCTGGGAGGTGCAGTTCCTGGGCGCCGACGATGCCGCATGGCAGGGTCGCGAGCTCGGAGTCCGGACGACACGTTTCGCGAACAGCAAGGCCGGCAAGAAGGCGGTGTTCGAGTCGATGTCCGCGTCACTCAAGGTCTATCGCGAGGCGCCCGTGGCGGGTGCGTTCGAGATGCCCGAAGAGGTCACCGGCAGCTGAGGCGGGCGGCTTGGCCAGGCGGCGTCCGGGGTTGCCAGGGGGCTGGGGATAACTTCGCGGCCGGTTTGGCGAATCGCGGCACACTGCCTGACATGACGTGTTTGCGAAGGTTCGGGCCCCGTGCCAAGTGGCGGATTCCCCGGATTTCTCTACTCTGGGTAGCAAGTCACGATGCTGCGCGCCCTCTT
This sequence comes from Knoellia subterranea KCTC 19937, assembly GCF_000768685.1. Lineage (GTDB taxonomy): Bacteria > Actinomycetota > Actinomycetes > Actinomycetales > Dermatophilaceae > Knoellia > Knoellia subterranea. The sequence continues at coordinate 42,122 of NZ_AVPK01000012.1, forward strand.
TGCGGCCTGCCGGCACCGCACCACGGAGGGGTTCCGCACGATGAAGTCACGCACGACGATGACGTATGCCGTTGCCTTGGCTCTGGCGTCCACGCTCGCCCTGGCGGGGTGCAACGGCGGTGAGAAGGAGCCGACGAAGTCGGCCACGGGGACAAGTCCTGCGACGGGATCTGCGAGCCCGAGCGGTTCTCCCAGCTCGAGCGCGACGACGTCGCCCAGCGCTTCCACGGCAGTCAGCATCCCCGCCGCCGCCCGCGCGCATACCGACGAGGGCGCCATCGCGTTCGTCCGCTTCTTCTTCGAGACGGTGAATGCCGCACACCGTGCGCCTGACACGACCCTCCTGCCCCCGCTCTCGACGAATGAGTGCAAGAGCTGCACCTCACTTCAAGCGACTGCGCTTGAGTACGCGACAAAGGGCCATCGAGCCGAGTCCGCACCGACAGCGCCGTTGAGCGCATTGCGCATGCGCGTTGCTTTGCCTGCCGACCCCGTGATGGTCGAGTTCACCCTGACGCAGAACAAGACAAGCGTCGTCGACAAGGCCGGCAACATCGTCGACTCCCAGGAGCGAAAGCAGCGCAGCCAGATCGCGGTGCTCGTCTGGAAGGAGGGGCAATGGTTCATGAATGGGCTCGCCGCGGCCTAGCCTTTGCTGTTGCATCCTTCGTTGTGCTTACTGCGGGTGCAGCGCATGCGGCAACGGGCGACGACATCTTCGGCTCTGTCGATGACGACGGTCTGCAGACGAGTGGCTTGGGCAAAGGTGAACTGAACAAGCTCGGTAGCAAGACGCATAACGCAGCCAACGCGTCGTCCACACCGCCGTGGTATCAGTACGGCTCCTCCTCCTTCTGCTCGAACACTCCCCCGGGCGCATCCGGCGGATCGGATCCGAGCTGCACGGCCGAGTTCGCGGTCTGCAACCCCACCGGTGCCAGTGGCGGCGCGTCGGGTCCGGCCGTTCGCGTCTGGCAGCGCGAAGTCGATCGAACCGGGCAGCCGATAGCCGGGGCCGCCTGGCGCGAGATTGGTTGGACGTGTCTGTCGTCGCTCGTCCCCGGGGCAACCAACGTGCTCACGATGCAGATGATCCTCAACGAGTTCCACGACACGGTCTTCGCCAAGCCGACGGCGTCGATCCAGCCTGTCGGACTCAAGACTCTCGTGAACCTGCCGACGTATTACGAGCTGAAGTGGCCCGAGGCGGGCTTCGAGCCGGGCGAGGCCGACACCACGACTCTGGTTGGTCGCCGCGTCGAGATCGAACCGGTCTTCGTCAGTGCGACGTACATCTACGGCGACGGCGAAGCCAGCGGACCGGTCGAGTCCCTGGGTGGCCCCTACCCCACCGGTGACGTGATCCACACGTACCGACAGAGGATGATCGCCCCGGTTCAGATCAACGTCACCTACTCCGGACGATTCCGCGTCGACGGCGGAGCCTGGATCGACATTCCCGACACCGTCACGATCGAAGGAACCGCGTCCAACCTCGAAGTCGCCGAGGCCAAGGCGCGCCTCTACAACAACGGTTGAGTCCGGTGAGGCACCCGGCCTGCCGGACGGTCTGAGCAGGATTGGCTATCTACGTTGCGATAATTGCTTCACCAGGTGGAGCAAAGGCACGTCATTTGCTGAGTACCCCTGCGTGTGACGAGCGCGGCGACCCAGCGTGCCCAGCTAGCCAAGCCCAAATCCCTCAGGCGGCTTCCGCGACCACGACGTAGTTCGCGACGCGATGCCCGTCCTTGCGATAGCCGAGTTCGTCGTCGCACGTGATGAGCACGATCCGACGGCTCGACGTGTTCGGGCCCCACACTGTGTCGTCCCCGGTCAGTTCGACCTTGTCGACGACGTCCGTGCGCGTCACCTCGAACGTCAGGTCCGCATCTCCCGCGACGAGGGCGAAGCGGTCCCCGACCCGCAGCTCGGGGAGTCGGGCAAAGACGTCCTTGGCGCCGGAGTGCTCAAGGTGCCCGGCGACGACCGCCGTTCCGACAGCCCCCGGTCGGACGCGGTCATAGCCCTGCAACCACATCGCGGTGCGCGCCGGAGGGTTGACTCGCCCATCAGCGTTGACCGTCCCACCGCGGAGATCGACGGCGACACCGATGGACGCAATCTCCAGCCGCGGCCCGACGGCACCGGACAACTTCGAGGACGCCTCGTCGAACGCTCCCCCTCCTCCCCCGGCTGTGAAACCGAGGACGACGAGGAACGCTCCGACGAGAACGGCTCCCAGGGCACCCAGCCGCAGTGGGCGCCGCGACATCAGGAGTGCAGGCCCCGGCGGCGGTTCACCAGGACGAGGGCAGAGCCGCCGGCGAGCATGAGGGCCGCTCCGCTGCCGACAAGCCGGAAGTCAATGCCTGCCGGGTCGACACCGTCGGTCTCGACGACCGGCTTCGTCGGCGTCTGGGACGGCGTGGAGGTTCCGGGCGGCGTCGACGTCCCGCTCGGCGTTTCCGTGGGCGTGGCAGTCACCGTCGGCGTCACGGTCACAGTCGGCGTGGGCGTCGTCGTTGCAGTGGGCGTCGGGCTGGGGGTCGGCGTCTCCGTCGACGTCTTGCCCTTGCACTGATCCACGGTGACCTCGTCGCCCTCACGCAGCTGCGCAACTCCAGCGGAGTCGACGGACCAGTTGGACTCCCAGTTCAGCCCGGGATAGGTCACCGTCTCACCAGTGTTCTCGGCCACGTAGGTGAACGGCGGGATGACATCGCGGCGGTCCTGGTGCTGGTCATGCCCCTGGGTGGTGATGGCCGCAGCATCAATGGTCAGCACGTTGAACGGATTGGTCGCCGAGGCCGTCGCGTGGCAGATCGTGATGTTCGGGTTGGGGTCGGCATACGCCGCGCCGGCCAGGGCGACGCCCGTCGCTCCCGCTCCGGCAAACGTCATCGCGAAGCCGCCTGCGCTGATGCGCCGAAGCACCCTGCGTCGCGTTCCGCGGGCACGGCGGGTGTCCTCCGTCGGCCAGATGGTGTTCGTCAGCTTCGTGATCTCGAGGTCGTCCATGTGCGTGCTCCTCCGTGCCAATCCCAAGGGGAATTCAAGGGCCGGTCGGCCCCCTGCAGGCCTTCTCGGTTCCACGGCGGACGCTAGCAGCACATACGTCACATGAGTCACATTTGTCACATCGGCACCAACGGCGTGTCGCCACCTCGGCGCGACAGCCCCCGGCGCCACTACGCCGTCAGTCGACCGCCGCGTCGTCGCGGAGCAGCGCGTAGCCATACGTGTCGAGCCACTCCCCCGAACGGTGCAAGGCATCCGCCACCGCATGAAGCTCGCGCCGCATCCCGACCCGTTCCATGAGACGCCATGACCGCTCGTTGTCCGCGAAGGAGAATGCCACGATCCGCCGAATCCCCAACTCGGAGAGGCAGATCCGAATCATCGCGCGGACCGCTTCAGTGCCGAAACCCTTCCCCTCGTATGCCGGGTGCAGAGTCCACGCCAGCTCCGCCTGGGTGCCCCTCGCGTCGTCAACCACGTCCGTCTGGCCCCAGGCGTCCTCGACCCGGAGCATGAGGTCACCGATGACCTCACCGTCGTGCTCGACGACCAGCGTGACGGCGATCCGGTCGGCTTCGGCGAATCGCGCCCGGAACGCCTCGATCGCCATGGGGCCGTCGCTCTGCCACTGGCACACGGAGTCGAGGTGCCGGAAGGCCCACACCGCATCGGCGTCCTCGGGGCGGGCCGGGCGAAGGGTCAGCCGTTCGGTCTGCTTCGGCCATGAGAGCCCAGTCAGAGGCGTCCCCGCGGCAGCCACCGCCGCGGCGCCATCGACGGACACAGCGCCGTCGACGAACACAGGGCTATCGATGGACGGGGCACCGCCGACGGAGGCGGCACGGCTGTCCTTCGCACCAGCTGGCTCCGAGACCATGCGCACAGCCAACAGCGGCGCTCCGACGTCACGCAAGCCCGCGAGCACGCCGTGCAACTGGGACTGATCGGCCAGCGCCCCGCTGAGCACCGACGTGCCGTCGCCGTCGTGACGGAGCTCGAGTCCGCCCAGCCGCCCTGACCAGTGTTCGTCGAGGTGGCCGGCCACCTGGAACTCATACGTCGCAGCCACGGTGGCCCTCACCCCCGCTGCCCCACGATGAGCCGCGCCCCGGGTCGAGGCTTCGACAACCGACCGTGACCGAGGGGCTCGCGCCGGATGATCCACTCGGCGACAGCCAGGTTGATGACCCACGCAGCTCCACGCGACACATCGAGCGCGAGCGCCCCATCGCCGAACACTGCCCCGCCGATCCCTTCGGTGAACGCCTGTGTCCCCGCGGCCAGAGCAATGGCATAGGACCGCGTCATCCACGCCCGGTGCGTGGCCACGTCACCCCGACGGATGGCCCGCACGCCGAGCCCCAGCCCCGCGATCATCGCCGACCCGAAGCGGACACGCAGGACGAACAGCAGCACTCCCGAGTCGGGTTGCGGCGGGAAGAACAACGTCAACCACAACGCGGACCCGGCGACGCCCAGCCCCGCCACCACCAACATGCGTCCCGATCGCCGGTGCCACTCCGGGTGACGGCGACGCAGCGCGCCGACGAACTGCAACGACCCGACGAGCGCATAGACCGCTGCCGAGACGATGTGCACGACGACCGCCACGGGCGAGTCGGTGAGCCGCGCGTCACCCACGGCCTGGCCGCCATAGGCGACAGCGACGACGTCCGTTGCGTACTCCGGCGACGTCTCCGCAACGGTCGGGAGGACGAACCCCGCGATCACCTCAGTCGCGAACATGGAGAGGTAGCCGAGGGTCAGCACGATCCAGCCGGCCTAGCCCCATGCGCCGATTCGGCTGCGCTGGCGCAGATACATGTCGGTGATGCCCGCCAGGGCGAGCACGGCCATGACGGCCTTGGCGGCGCTGCGCACGAACCAGTCGGTCGTCGCCAGGGTCGCAAGCTCCATCGGCGGGTGGTTGACCTGGACGCGACGAAGATCGCGCCGGCCGTGGCCGCGGCGATGCCGCCGGCCTGTCCGAGTCGAGTGGTCGGGATGTGCATGGCGGGTCCTCTGCCTTCCGGGTTGCGGTGTGTCCCAGCGGTTTCCGGGACAGGTCGAACCTAGGAAAAGGAAGGGTGACCGCACATCACCACATGATGTGACCGCCGTGGTGATTCCCGGACGACCAAGGCAGAGGCGACCAAGGCAGGGGCGACCCACGCACACGCGGCCCACCACACAAGGTGGCCCAGCGGCATACGGAGGTTTCATTCCGTATGCCGCTGGGCGGGGAGGCGCTCGCTCCCTGGACGAGCGCTGTGGCTTACTTCTTCTTCGGTGGGACCGAGCAGGTGGCGGTGGCGGTGTTGCCCGCCGCGTCGGTGGCCGTCAGGGTGGCGTCACCCTTGAAGGTGAAGTGCCAGTCGACCGCACCTTCGAAGGGAACGACCGTCGAGGCCGCGATGCCGGGGGCCTGCGTCAGCTTGAAGTACGTCCCCGGGTCGTACGGCCCGAAGGTCGTTCCGGTGACGTTGTCCTTGATGCTGACCGTGACGCCGGGCAGGTTGTCGGACGCCACCATCTGGAAGAAACCGGCGTTCTGCCAACCACCAGGTGTCACACCGTCGGGGTTGACGCCGGGACCGCACGCCATGGTGGGCGGCGTGACGTCGTTGACCTTGATGTTGACCGTCTGGACGAACTCGTCGCCGGCTTCGGCACCGTTGATGAGGAACGTCGTGGTGCAGGTGAGCGTCGATCCCTGCGGGGCGTCGGCCGCGACGGTGATGGCCTCGTCGAGGACGACGTCGGTGCCGCTCGGCACGGTCTGGGGCAGGCTGGGGGTGAAGGCCACCGACAGGCCGGTGTCACACGTCGTGTTGGCGGTCACCTCGGCCGGCAGGTTCGACAGGCCGTCGAGGATCGCCGTGGAGACGCCGCTCGGGTCGACGTTCGGCATGAACGTGCCACCGGTCGCGCCGGTGATCGACGTGGCCTGCCCCGTGGCGTTGAGCCCGTCACCGGATCCGCTGTCGACGTTGATGGCGATGACCCGCGCCGACACGTCGGTCAGCGAGGTCGTGGCGTCGGCGAGGCTGTGACCGAGGCTCGGGTCGTGACCGCTCGCGTCGCCGAACCACACGACGATGCGCGACGAACCGGGCCGGAAGGAGATCTGGTCTCCCCCGTTGCCGATCTGCCAGAGCGCGTTGAGCTGGGCCTCCGGGGTGTCGCCACCACCGGACGCGCTGACCGCGTTGATCGCGGCCTGGGCCGTCGCCGGCGTCGGCGTGAGATCCGTGCGACGCGTGAAGACCCCCGCGCCATCGCCCTCGTCCTTGTAGTCGACGACGGCGAACTGTGCCTCGGGTTGGGCCGTCTGGACGTCGCCGACGATGGACGTCATCGCGGCCTTGACGTTGTTGATCGCCGAATCCATCGAACCCGTCGAGTCGACGACGAGCACGATGTCGGGCTTCGGCGGAATCTCCGGTGTGGAGACTGTCTTCGTGACGTGGATCGTCGTGCCCGGGTCGACGGACTGGTCGACCGTGGACGGGCTGACACCCGCCGCGAGTGCGGAGGCGGGCAGGGCCACCAGCGCTCCGGTGGCGACGAGGGAAAGTACTGACTTTCGTGCGCGAACAAACATTGCATCGTCCTCAGCTCTGTTGTGCGTTGCTGTCGAACGAGCCTCCCCGGCCTGGGGCTCGAGTGGCAGGTCGGCGCCGCGTCGTGACTGTCGTGGCGACCATGGCTTCGCCTGCGTACCGGCCTGGCTGGCCGAGGTCCCCCGAGGGCGATGGCTCTCCAGCCGATCCCGTGCCCCCTGTTTCCCACCTTCAGGATAGGACCGGGACTTCGCGGTGGCGTCGAGTTTTCGGAAATTGGAGCGAGTCAGAGAATCCCGAACTCGCACTCCCCGTCATCAGCATCGCGCGGACCGCGGCGGCCTCATCCGACCCCGCACGGAGACGCTGGTGGTCGGCGGGCGCAGCCAACACAAGCTCGTTGACTCGATGTTCAAACAGGTCGAGGTCGTTCGCAGCGTCGTGGGCGAGTCCGTCCCCGTAACGGGCGTGCTTTGCTTCATCGAGTCAGACTGGCCCCTGATCGACGGAGACTTCACAACGCGAGGCGTGCTGGTGACGTGGCCCAAGCGGCTCTACGCATTGCTGGCTAAGGACGGACCACAAGCGCACGCGATCGCCGACCTTCATCGACGAATCGCGGCAACACTGCCGCCTGCCTGACCCAAGGAGGACCCTCAGCACCCCGACGTCAGCTGCCGGTGGCAATGTCGAATCGCGCAACCAGGCAGGACTCTTCGCAATAGAGTGACGACGTGGCTGCGGGCGAGGCATGGAGCTCCTTGGAGAACGAGGTCATCGTTGCCGCTTACCTCGACATGCTGGAGCGCGAGCTCCGTGGCGAACCCTTCACTAAGAGCGTGATCAACGAACGTGTTCGACAGCAGATAGGTCGCTCTCGCGGTTCTGTCGAGTACAAGTTCCAAAACGTCTCCGCGGTCCTCATCGAGTTGGGCCACCCCTATGTCCGGGGCTATAAGGCTGCGTCCAATTTCCAGGATTCGCTTCGCGACGCGGTTCTGGCGCATGTTGACGCGGCGCCATCGCTGCGCGCAACGGCCTTGGCAGAGTTTGGCCGTGTGCCAGAGCCACGAGGCGACTTCTCGTGGAACCTCACGGATCCCCCGAAGGTGGAGTTCAGTGCCCACCACGGATTCTTAAGGCGGGCCGCCAAGGTCGACTTTGTTCAGGTCGACGCCGCGAATCGAGCCCTTGGATTGGCCGGCGAGCGGGCTGTCGTCGAACTCGAGCGACAGCGGCTTGCTGATGCTGGCTTGGGGAAGCTCGCACGAAGCGTCAGGCACGTAAGCGTCGAAGAGGGCGATGGGCTGGGCTACGACATCAGATCCTTCAACTTCCAAGGTGAAGAGAAGTTCATCGAGGTCAAGACGACGCGGCGAGGGCCCTTGTGGCCGATGCTCATTTCAAGCAACGAGGTCAAATTCAGTCAGGAAGAGTCCGAACGGTTCCACCTTTACCGTGTCTTCGACTTCGACGAGCCGAAGCGTGGGCTCTATGAGTTGGCTGGCGATGTGGCCGAGAGTTGCCAGCTACGCCCGGCCCAGTACGAGGCAATACCCGCGTAGCTCGACCATTTGTCGGAACCGAGCACCAGGGTGAGGGCATGGCATCTCAACGTGCAGACCTGTGGGATCGGTTCGTCGACGAGGCCCTCCCCTACGTCGGACTCCCTGAACTCCCGGACCGGCTCCGAATCATCTGTCCCAACCTCACGTCTCGTGAGGTCGACTCGTGGGTAGCGAGGTTCAACACTGCCAACAGTCATCCTTCCGCAGCGGCAGGGTCCAGCTCCAGCCTCTGCTTGACGGACGACGAGGCCGACGGCATCTGGTACGACCGTATGAAGTCCGTGGCCTTCGACTTCATCGAAGAAGTCGAAACACATGGAGCCTGAGGGGTTTCTAGCCCGCAGCGTGGAAACGCTCATACGCAGCCTCAAGCAGGTCTTTGTCAGGTCGGTCGCGTCTGGCCGAGGGAACGACCATGAGGCGACCGCCGTGCAAATCCTGCAAACCGTGCTTCAGCATGGGCCCGTCGATCTCGTGAAGTAGATCCTCTCGGATCTGGACTACCAGATCGGGACGAATCCCGAGGATGTACGAGTCGAGCGCCGCATGGTGAATCTTGCACAGGGCCAACCCATTTCGCACGGCAGCGACGCCGGCCTCATCTCGATCCGGGACCAAGTGGGCGGCATCGAGGAGTGGGCTGTGCCCTAACGCGCAGACGGCACAACGCGTCCCGTACGCGTGCATTACGGCGGCCCGGAAAATCGGTTGATGCAGGCGCCGACGCGTCTCGACGGTGACGTAGCGCTTCAGCATGTCCTCAAGCTGGGAGTCCGGCTGCAGCGCACCTCCCGCGACAGCGTCTACGAGGAACTCCAGACCTGCCTCATGTTCACCGACGATAAAGACTGGAAATGCCGCGTGATAGACCCCGGGCGCTACGCCGAAGAACCAGATCAGCGGGAGCCTCTGATCCATCGCTGCACGAAGAGCACGGTTCTCCGGGTGCTGCGCGTCGGTGCCGCGGTACTTGTAGCGGATCAATCCGTCTTCACCGCGCGAGTCCTCATAGGGGCGATCCGCGCCCTCAGGCCTATAGACGGTTCGAAATGACAGTGCCGCATCGAGGACGGCTGGTTTCCGAATACCCCGCTGTGGATCCATGAGAGGCATCGGTTGACCCCGGAATCGAAACTCCTTGATCTCCTCTGTCGTCAATGCATCGAGTCCGTCATTGGTCCGCAGAGCCAGCCAAGCCATCGCCTCACGCCGGAGGGCTATATCAACGTCGTCGCTCCACGTCGTGGCCATACCGGACAGCTTGCCATCTCAGACATTGACGCCTGGCGCTCTGCAAAAGATCTCGGGTCAGTGCTCAACATCGCGGGCCGGCCGAATCGACAACGAAAGAAGGGCCCGAGACGGTGTTCCGTCTCGGGCCCTTCGATGCTTTCGATCAGCTGCAGCCGCTGGTGGATCCGCAGCCTTCGCAGACGTAGCAGCTACCGGCGGGGCGCATCTTCGTTCCGCAGGTCATGCAGATCGGTGCGTCTGCCGACTTGCCCTGGAACTTCTCCAGGAGCTCGGCCGACGAGTGCACGTCACCGGAGACCTCACGAGCGGAGGCAGCACCGGCACCGAAGTTGACCTCACCGGCGCGGTCCTCGGACTCGCCCGCCTCGTCAGCCGCGACCTCGTCGGTCTTGGCCGGAGCAGCCGCAGCCGTCTTCTTCGGCGAGGCCGCACCGACTCCCTGCGAGTAGGACTCGATCTCGTCCTCGATCGCCTCGGCGTCATCCGAGTCGACCGTGGCCGGGGCGTAGGACCCGGTCTCGAGCTGACGCTGACGCTCCTCGGCGGTGTGGATGCCCATGAACGACCGGGTCTCGAAGTCGAGGTGGTCGAGCGCCAGGCGGCGGAAGACGTAGTCGACGAGCGACTGGCCCATCCGGATGTCCTGGTCGTCGGTCATGCCGGCCGGCTCGAAGCGCATGTTCGTGTACTTCTCGACGTACGTCTCGAGCGGCACGCCGTACTGCAGGCCGACCGAGATCGCGATGGAGAAGGCGTCCATGACTCCGGCGAGGGTCGAGCCCTGCTTGCCGAACTTGAGGAAGACCTCACCGAGGCGACCGTCCTCGTAGGTGCCGGCCGTCATGTAGCCCTCGGCGCCACCGATCGCGAACGACGTCGTCTGCGAGTTGCGGCGCTTCGGCAGACGCTCACGCGTCGGACGGTAGACGACCTTCTCGACGACCTTGGTCTCGCCGGCCTCGGCACCAGCGGCAGCCTTGCCCGCCTCGGCGTCCTTGGCGGTCGAGCCACCGTCGGACAGCGGCTGACCAACCTTGCACGCGTCGCGGTAGACCGCGAGCGCCTTGAGGCCCATCTTCCAACCCTGGATGTAGACGTCCTCGATCTCCTCGACCGTGGCCGTCTCCGGCAGGTTGACCGTCTTGGAGATGGCGCCGGAGAGGAACGGCTGAGTCGCCGCCATCATCCGCACGTGACCCATCGGCGAGATCGCCCGGGCGCCCATGGCGGTGTCGAAGATCTCGTAGTGCTCGGTCTTGAGGCCGGGGGCGTCGATGACGTGACCCTTGTCGGCGATGAACTCGACGATCGCCTCGACCGTCTCCTCGGTGTAGCCGAGCTTGCGCAGGGCCCGCGGGATGGTGAGGTTGACGATCTGCATCGAGCCGCCACCGACGAGCTTCTTGAACTTCACGAGCGAGAAGTCCGGCTCGATGCCCGTGGTGTCGCAGTCCATCATGAATCCGATGGTTCCGGTCGGGGCGAGCACCGACGCCTGGGCGTTGCGGTAGCCGTTCTTCTCCCCCACCTTGACGACGGCGTCCCACGCCTTCGTCGCGGCGCGGTGGATGTCCTTGTCCATGGTGTGCATGGTGCGGATCGCGTCGTTGGCCGCGGCGTGCTTGCGCATGACGCGCTTGTGGGCGTCGGCGTTGCGGGCGTACCCGTTGTACGCACCGACGACACCGGCGAGCTCGGCGGAGCGCTTGTAGGCGGCACCGGTGAGCAGCGAGGTGATCGACGCGGCGAGCGCGCGGCCACCGTCGGAGTCGTAGCCGTGACCCGTCGCCATGAGGAGCGCGCCGAGGTTGGCGTAGCCGATGCCGAGCTGGCGGTAGTCACGAGTAGTTGCGCCGATGCTTTCGGTCGGGAAGTCCGCGAAGCAGATCGAGATGTCCATCGCCGTGATGACGAGCTCGGTCACCTTCTGGAAGGTCGCGACGTCGAACGTGTCGTCGTCCTTGAGGAACTTCAGCAGGTTGAGCGAGGCCAGGTTGCACGAGGAGTTGTCGAGCGACATGTACTCCGAGCACGGGTTCGACGCGGTGATGCGACCCGTCTCCGGGTTGGTGTGCCAATCGTTGATCGTGTCGTCGTACTGGATGCCCGGGTCGGCGCACTCCCACGCGGCCTTGGCGATCTTGCCCATGAGCTCGCGAGCGTCGACGGTCTCGATGACGGAGCCGTCCTTGCGCGAGCGCAGACCGAACTCGGTGCCCTCCTCGACCGCGCGCATGAACTCGTCGTTGACGCGCACCGAGTTGTTGGCGTTCTGGTACTGCACGGACACGATGTCCTTGCCGCCCAGGTCCATGTCAAAGCCGGCGTCACGCAGCGCGCGGATCTTGTCCTCCTCGCGCGCCTTCGTCTCGACGAACTCCTCGATGTCCGGGTGGTCGACGTCGAGGACGACCATCTTGGCTGCACGACGGGTCGCGCCACCGGACTTGATCGTTCCGGCGGACGCGTCGGCGCCACGCATGAACGAGACCGGGCCGGAGGCCGTGCCACCGGAAGACAGGAGCTCCTTGCTGGAGCGGATGCGCGACAGGTTGAGACCCGCGCCCGAGCCGCCCTTGAAGATGAAGCCCTCTTCCTTGTACCAGTTGAGGATCGAGTCCATCGAGTCGTCGACGGAGAGGATGAAGCAGGCCGAGACCTGCTGCGGCGACTTGGTGCCGACGTTGAACCAGACCGGCGAGTTGAAGCTGAACACCTGGTGCAGCAGGGCGTAGGTCAGCTCGTGCTCGAAGATCTCGGCGTCGGTGTCAGCGGCAAAGTAGCCGTGCTCCTTGCCGGCCTTGACGTAGGTCAGGACGACACGGTCGATGAGCTGCTTGAGCCCCTGCTCGCGCTCGGGCGTGCCGACGGCGCCGCGGAAGTACTTCGTCGTGACGATCGTGGAGGCGTTGACGCTCCAGAAGTCAGGGAACTCGACGCCGCGCTGCTCGAAGATCGTCTCGCCGGTCTTCCAGTTCTGCTGGACGACGTCGCGCTTCTCCCAGGTCACCTCGTCGTAGGGGTGGACTCCGGGGGTCGTGTAGATGCGCTCGACTTTGATGCCGTTGCTCCCCTTGGCCGAATTCTTACGGGCACCTGCACGTGCTCCGGCGGTCTCGGTCATTGCCATCTCCCTCTTCTGCCCGGCTCAACCCGGGCGTTCTGTGACCTGTTATTGAGTGAATCAGCGACCACTGACAGTCCGTGCCAGCGATCGAATGGTGCTGGTGATGCGACGTTCTTTTCGCGTATGCCGGTCAGCTGGGACCGGCGGCCGGGTCGCCTTCGCGACCGGACGGCATACGTTCAGGCTCGTGGCCGAGGGCTTCGCGCTCGACGCGCAGCAGGGTGATCGCCTGCTCGAAGTCCTCGAGGTTGTCGAAGGCCTGGTAGACGCTGGCGAACCGCAGGTAGGCGACCTCGTCGAGGCACCGCAGCGGCTCGAGGATGGCGAGCCCGACCTCGTGGGCGTCGACCTCGGCCTGTCCGAGGCCGCGGATCGACTCCTCCACCTTGTGGGCGAGGAGGGCGAGCTCGTCCTCGGTGACCGGTCGGCCCTGGCAGGCCTTGCGGACGCCGACGAGGACCTTGGCCCGGCTGAACGGCTCCGTCGCTCCGGACCGCTTGACGACGGACAGTGCCGCGGTCTCGACGGTCGTGAAGCGCTTGCCGCACTCGGGGCACTGACGGCGGCGGCGAATGCTCGAGCCGTCGTCGGTGGCGCGCGAGTCCATGACGCGTGAGTCGGTGTGACGACAGAACGGGCAGTGCATGAACCGGGCTCCTTTCGCGCCGATGGGTCGCCGATTGGGGATGAATCTGGGGACCACTTGGGGACAACGTGTGGAGAACCCCCGTGCCCCTGTGAACCATATGTGGATGAACTACATCGGTGTAACCACTAGATGTAGTAGCCAGTATGCGCCTGTGACACAGGCCTCGCAACCCCATCCACGAACTTCTGTGTGTCCTCGGCGTGTCCCGGCGTGTCGCCCCCAACCTCCCCGGATTTGCCCCCTCAGAGGCGTATCAGGACCACCCGCACCGCACGTCCCAACTCGCCTATTCCTCCTCTCCGGCCCAACCTGCGCACCGGGTGCGGCAAACGCCCACACAGGCGACGGGCCTGCGCGTAGCACTCCCTCACCGGGCGACGTTTGCCGCACACCGTGCCCGCGACCAGGTCCTGTCAGTGCCCGCCCGTACGGTCCACCTCATGACGCTGAAACTGGGAATGATCACGACCGACACGACCGATGCCGAGGGCCTCGCCACCTGGTGGGCGGAGGTGACCGGCGCCGAGATCACCGAGACCAACGACGGCTGGTACGTCATCGTCAAGGGCGGTTCCCTGCCCGTGCTGTTGGCCTTCCAGAAGGTCGAGGAACCCACGCCGGGCAAGAACCGCATCCACCTCGACCTCACCACCGAGGACCTCGAGGGCGCCACTGAGCAGCTCCTCGCGAGGGGCGCCACCTTGGTCGGACGCCGAGGCGACGAGAACTTCCGCTGGCACACGCTGGCGGATCCGCAGGGCAACGAGTTCTGCATCGCTGGCTCTGCCGACTGAACCACGGACGCCGGTATGCCGGCCGCGCGAGTCGCGCGGACGGCATACCTGCAATGGTCCGCGGCGGCGAAGCTGCTGTTCCGTCCGCCGAATCAGTCCGTCAACGCGGCGTGGATGCGGGAGGCGACCGTGGGATCGGAGAGGTAGCCGACGATGCCGTGCCGGTTCGGGGTGCCGTTGTGGACCGTGACGTTCTCGATCGCGGGCGTGACCGGGAAGTGGGCCTCGTCCAAGGGGTGGAGTGACACCACGTCCTGCGGGTCGTAGGCGTTGAACCACGTCCTGACACCGTCGGGCGTTCCGATCGGCGCGAGCGCCTCGACGATCGTCCCGACGGCCAGTGGGCTGCCCACAGTGACGAAGTGCGGCGCAGACCACCCTTCCGCGGCGGCCCGTCGGCGCAGGACGTCGTAGGCCACGACCGACCCGAGTGAGTGACCCACGACAACGAACTCCCCCGCCGAATCGAAGGCCTTGCGCACGCCGCCCTCGATGATGGTCTGGATGCCCGGGTTGCGGAGATAGCGATACACGTCGAGGGTCGCGAGCGCGAGGCTGGCGTTGCCCAGTCCGGGGACGTTCTCGAGGGCACGCAACGCCGCCAACACCCACGGCCAGTTCTGCACACCCTGCTCGACGACGGCGCCGTCCTCGGCGTGCGCCCGGATGTCCTCCTCGGTCAGTCCCACCGTGGCCACTGTGTCGGACACGGCGGCGGCCAGGAACTCCAGCTCGGCCGGGTTGGGTTCACCCGCAGACTGGATGATCACCTCGGCCGGCTTGCCGCCCGCGTTCTTGACGAGGTCATCGAGGGTGTCGCCGTAGTAGGGGAAGCGCACCTGCTCGGTGGGCAGGTCGACGTCGAGGCCGGCAGCGCGGAAGCCGGTATGGAGGGCGTCGAGCCACTCCTGCTTGAGCGCCTTGGAGTCCTTCCGCTGCTGGGAGCGGCCGTGGATGAGGACGAGCGTGCGCATGGCGATCTCCTGTCGTGGCTGGGTTCAGTGAGGCCGGTCGGTGAGGAGTTGTTCGAGGGCGGCGAGGTCGGCAGCATCCGCCCGGAAGGCCGTCCACAGGGACGCACTGCGACCCGGCAGAGTCGGCATGGGGGCCACGCCGTCATCCCCGAGAAGAGACCATCCGGCGCTCATGAGGGGGAACGGCGGACCGTCGAAGGCAGACAGGTCCTCGGCCAGCAGCGCCACGTCGTACGGGACCGGGCTCCCCTGAACCTGCAGTCCGTCGAGGAGGGTGAGCACGTGGGCCCGGTGTCCCGACTCGACCAGTCCGTACGCGACGTAGACCGCGATCGACGGGTCCTCCCCCGCCGCCTCGACAGCGCGGGCGACGGCCTCCGCCGGGTCGTTCAGCCACTGCAGACCGAACCGGCTGCGGCTGGCCACGCTTGAGCGCCACTCGGGCACAACGGTCTCGACCTCCCCACCCTGGCCACGCGAGTGCCATCTCAGGTCCTCGGCTCCCGACTCGTCGAGGACCGCGGTGCAGCCACGATCACCGAAGTTCGGAACCACAAGGACGAAATCGCCGACGCCCGCCAGTTGTCCTCGTGGCCCGCGCGCCAGCGCGGTGATGTCCATCGGCTCGGGCACGTCCTGCTGCTCGCGAACGGCGAGCGCCGTCAGCGGTTCGCCACCGCCAGCGAGGGCTGCGGTGGTGAGATGGGACGCCGCTCGTGTCGCGCGCAGCTCGTCGTGGTCGACCATCCGGCTCGGCGGGCGCGGCGGCACCGAAAGCGGCGGCGGCGACGGTGACGCTCCCGTCGTGGGGGCCGGCGGCCCCGTCTCACTCGGCGGCACCGGCATCGGCGGGGCTGGCATCGGCGGCGCCGGCAGGTCCGGAGCAGGCGTGGAACTCCAGGGCTTGCGCCAGGGCAGGCGACGACGTTTTCGCCCGCGGTAGCGCCGCGGCGGCTCCGGCGCTTCCCCGTCCTGCACCTGTTCCTCGACGGCGGGTGGCGGTCCGGCCGCAGGCGGCGGTGCCGGTGCGGGAGGCGGTGCGCCCGCTGGTGCTGCGGGGCCGAGAGGCGGATCCGGCGCGCCCGCCGGTGCGGTCGGCGCAACGAGGTGCGGCAACTGGGACAACCACACCTCCGTCGGGTTGGACGTGATCCGGCTGTCCGGGAATTGCGCCACCTGTGCGAGGACACCCAAGTGGTTGAGCCGGTTCGCCAGGAGGGTCGGAAGCGCCTGGTGCAACGACCACGGCCGCACGACGTCCACCTCGGTTCCGCCCAGCTGGACGGTCTCGCGCTGCACCTCGGGGTACGTACCTCGCAGCGCCTCGGCGACCACCTCGGTCCAGACGGGGTGGAACGTCTTGGCCGCGGCTCCGACCGCAGCGAGCGCCTCCTCTTCGGCCACCTGGTGTGCGTTCTCTCCCACCCGCGTGGCATAGAAGACGTCGACCTTGCGAGACCCGACGGTGTTGGGGTTGGGGAAGATCGACGAGCCTGTGACCTCCCCGAACTGCAGCGAGGCAGCCTGACTCCGGCACGCGTCGGAGAGCAGGACGATGTGCGGGATGACGCCGCGCTCGGCCAACCGGACGGACTTCGCGACGTTGACCGCTGCGCTCGGGTCGTCGGGTGCACCGGAGAGGAGCCAGAGTTCGCTGCCGTCGTTCACGACGCCGTGCCCGCAGAAATAGACGACCAGTTGTTCGACCACGCGACTGTCGGCAAAGGCCTTGACCGCATCGAAGAGTTGGGCGACTTCGACCGGGTTCCCTCCCGAGTCGTCCAACTGTGCGACCAACTCGTCGGGCACTCCCTGCTCGCGGATCCAGTCCCGGACGGCCTTGAGACCGGCGTCCACCGCAGGCAGGATCGGCAGCCGCCCGGTCCTTCCCACACCCACAAGCACGAAGGCTCGTTTCACCTCCACAACGCTACTCAGGTCGGGGGTGTCCCGTTCGGAATTGCCAAAGGTCCGCGGGCTCACTCGAGCCCTCGATACGCTCGTTGCGTGACCCTCGCGGAGGAGGTCCTGCAGGTGGCGCTGAACGCCCCTGACACCCTCCCGGCCAGGCTCCAGGCCGCCGGGGCGCTCCCACCTGACGTGGCTGTCGAGGTGGCTCAGGCCGGGTTCACCGCTCTGGATGCCGGCGACCTGCCTCGAGCCCGGGCCGCATTCGGTGCGGCCATGCTCATGTTCAGCAACAACGACGACTGGCCCCGTGCCATCACCTGCGGCGTCCAACATGCCGAGATCTGCAAGGTGCTCGCGACGACGGAGGATGAGCATTCGTCGGCCCGTGATCGAGCAGTGGGCATGCGAGGGCTGGCGCGCCGGTTGCGGTTGGCCACGCAGGCCTTCAATGCCGGGGTCGTGGTGGCAGACAGCGCCTGGTTCGCTGGGCAGTCCGCCCGGGAGCAGCGCGACCATGAGGCCTACGGTCGGTGGCTGCTCGTCACCCTCGACGACTGTGTCGATGCACTGACCCTCATCGAGACCGATCCCACCGGTGGGCGGGCACGGAATCTCATCTCGCTCGTCGGGGTCGCCGTGCGTGAGGTCCAGCAGACACCGTGGCTCGACGCCGAACAATCACAGGCAGACGCGGCCCTGCGCAAGGTCGCCCTCGCGACCGAGTCCTTCGTGGCCCCCGGGACCCACTCCTTCACGGGCGGCGCGTCCAGCCAGACGGATCTGGAGCTGGTTCTCGCGGGTCTGTCCTACCAATGGGGCAGCCCTGATGTCGCCCGCGCGCGACTGACGCACGTTGCGGAAACGGCCCACGCCGGTGGGGACCTCACGACCTTCATCGAGGCCGTCTCAACTCTGTATGCCGGTGAACGGGAGTGCTATCGGCTCACCGACACGCTCATCGCGGTGACGGAACGGTTCGCAGGAGCTGTCGACGACTTCCGAAGCAGCTCGCGATCCCGGGCGGGGCGGCTCTGGATGGCCCAACAGCTCGACGAGCTGAGTGGCGACATGGTGACGGACGAGTTCACCCGGCTGGTGGGACGCGATGTCGAGCGCGCCTACCAGGCGGTCGAACGCTTCCGCGCGCGCACGCTGCTCGACGAGATGACCGGTCACGTGCGCGAACTCGAACCGTCCCTGCGGGATCGGGCCGCCGCACTGGGCGCGGCGGTCCTTCATCTCGAGGCTCCCCCGACCCTGGACGACGACGTCGGCGACCAGATCCGACTCGTCAGTCGCCTCCCCATTGGTGGCCTGACGGCCGACCCGGAACGGCTCCGGACGTTGGCCACTCTCGAAGCGCTTCACGCCGAGTCCGACGCCGGCTTCATCGGGACCGAACCGATCGGTTCCCTCGACAGCGTCATCGGCCGGCTGGCACCCGACGAAGCGATCGTGACCTACCACATCCCCTACGACGCGCTCGATCCGGCGGGAACGCTCCTGATCATGGCGATCACGCCCCGAGGCCCGCTGACCCTCCACCTCCCGCTGCATCCCGGCGAGGGAGTTGGGCACTTCATCGGCCGGATCCAGGTCGACGGCCGGCAACCGATCGATGCCAGCCCGCTGGCCGAACTGATCGTCAACACCCGAATGTCGATCCTCGACAACGACGGGGACGCCGACCCGCGGCTTGCCGAGCTGTATCGGATCCTCGTGGCACCCCTCAAGGAGGCGGGTCTGGCGATCCGTGACTTCCGGACCCTCTTCATCGTCCCCCACGGCATCCTCCATGCCGTGCCGTTCGCCGCTCTGCGCACGCCCGAGGGGCGTTGTCTCGTCGAGGATGTCGCCACCGTGGTCGTGCCCAGCGTCTCGGTGTGGGAGGTCCTTCGCGAGCGCGAAGCCACGGCACCCAGGCGCTTCGTCGGCTTCGCGAACCCGTCCGTGACGGACTATGAGCCGCTCCCCCAGGCCGAGCTCGAGGTCGCCGAGGTGCGCTCGCTCCTGTCGCAGCTGGAGGCGAGTGTGCTCGTGGGCGACGAGGCCAGCGAGTCGGCACTCCGTCGATGGTCCCCCGGCGCAGACGTTGTTCATCTCGCGACCCACGGCGAATTCCCCGAGGCCGACGCCATGAATCTGCATCGCGTCCTCTTGAGTGCAACGGAGGAACACGACGGCCACGTCAACGCCGAGGAACTCCGGAGTCTGGACCTGAGATCCGCTCAACTCGTCGTCCTCAGTATCTGTGATGGCGGCGTCTACCGCTTCGGGCCGGGCGATGAGCCCTATGGCTTGCTGTCGGCTCTCCTTGCCGCCGGAGCCCGGAACGTGTTGGGGCCGCTGTGGGCGGTCGAGGACACCCAGACCCGACTCCTCATGACCACGTTCTATCGTCGTCTGCTCGCCGACGGGCCCGCCGTCGCCCTGCAGCACGCCGTCGTGGACCGGCTGCGGGCCGGCGCCCAGATCCGAGACTGGGCTGGCTTCGTCCTCTTCGGCGGCGGGATGTGGGCGACCGCCTGAGCACCTTCGTCTCACCCGAACCCACAACGCAGGTATGCCGTCCGCGCGAGTCGCGCGGACGGCATACCGTCACGGTGTTCTTGCCTGAGCAAGAAGGTGAGTCAGAGGCCGGGGCCCTGGGAGCGGAGCTTGTCGACCTCGCTCATCGCCTCACGGAGCTGACCGAGCCATTCGTCGGCGTGCTGGCCGACGAGTCGGACCGACCACGCGAGCGCGTCGCTCCGGGAGCGAGCGACGCCGGCGTCGACGAGGGTGTCGAGGACCTGGCGCTCGGGCTGACGCAGGCGCGTCATGACCGGAGCCGCAAGGTGGGTGAAGAGCGCCTCGGTCTCGCCGAGTCGCACGCCCCAAGAGACCTTGCGCTCGTAGCGAGCCTCGGCCTCCTGGGCGATCGCGATGCGCGCCTCCTTGGTGTCGGCACGCCAGCGGCTGATCCGACCCTCGGCTTCAGCCGGCTTGAGGTCTTCCGCGGCGAGGGTGCCGATGACGGTGATCTCGTCACGGTCGACGTTGATGTCGACGTCGGTGAACCAGTCACTGGGCAGGCGCCCGGTGAACCAGTCCTGGGCGTCGTCGGCGCTGGGGACGTCGGCCTGCTGCCAGCCGCCGGGCCGGCCCATTCCGCGACCCATGCCGCGGCCGCGACCGCCGCCGGGACCGCCCATGCCACGGCCGCCGCGCGGGCCGCCGGGACCACGCCCGGGCATGCCGCGACGGGAGCCGCGCTCGGTGGGACGGGGGGTGTCTTCGGGGGTGAAGTGTGTGTGGTGGGACCTCATGGTGGGTCTCCTTCCTGATGGTGCTGCACTGCGTCGGTATTGCAGTGCTTACATCATTACACAACGACACTCATTGCGGAATGTTCCCGTTCCCCACACTCCGACTTCTTGCCCCCGTGGGACACAATGGGGCCATGTCGGACGACGCCACGTGGGAGACGCATCCGGTGACGCCTGACCGGTTCGAGGACTTCGTCACCGTCGTCAACGCGAACCGGCGCCCCACCCACTGTTGGTGCCTCTCGCACCGCCTCACCCAGGCCGAGATCACCGAGCTGGGAGGTGACGGACCCACGCAACGTGAGCAGGCGATGCGCGCCCTGTGCGAACGCGAACTGCCACCGGGCGTCGTGACCTACCGGGACGGCATACCCGTCGGGTGGTGCAACATCGGACCGCGAGCCGACATCACCCGGCTCGCCCGGTCCAAGCTCATGCTCCCCACCGACGACCTGCCCGTCTGGAGCATCGTCTGCGTCGTCGTGCGCAGCGGCCACCGCAGGCAGGGCGTGACGCAGCACCTCCTCGAGGGCGCCGTCGACTACGCCAGGGCCAACGGCGCGCCGGCGGTCGAGTCCCATCCGGTTGACCCGCCCGGGCGCATGGACCTCACGATGGCGTTTGTCGGCACGCGCGCGATGTTCGAGAAGGCCGGCTTCGAGGTCGTCGGCACGACCGAGGCGACGGCGAGCAAACTGCCCCGGCTCACGATGCGCCGCACACTCGCCGCTTGACGCCCGCACCCTCCCTCACTCCCCCAGAGACGCCACTGCCGGGGTGAGCGCGACGCTCACCCCGGCAGGGTCGTGCTGTCCTGCATCAGACGCAGGCCTGCTGGTTCGACTCGTTGGACTGCGTCAGCTGACGGCCTTCAGAGCGTCGACGACACCCTCACCGAAGTAGCTCTTGTTCTCCGGCGTGCCCACGCAGGCCGGGCCGCTCGCCGTGGAGCAGGCCGTGTCGACCGCGTCGGCGCGCAGCTTGGCCACCATCTGCTCGGGCGTGAGCTCGGGGTGGGCCGACTTCATGAGGGCGAGGACGCCGGCGACGTGCGGGGACGCCATCGACGTGCCGCTCTTGGTGCCATAACCGTTGTTGCGCACGATCGTCGAGAGGATCGAGCTGCCCGGAGCCGAGACGTCGATGACGCCGAGACCGCGGTTGGAGAAGCCGGACAGGGCGCCCGTGCTGGTGTGCGACGACACGGTCGCGACACCGGGAAGCTCGGCCGGAATGTCCTGGCAGCCGTCGTTGAGCGTGCGGTTGACCATCGGACTGCCGTCGTTCGGGCTGGTCGGGTCCGTGAAGGCCGACTTGTCGGACAGGTCGTAGGCCGAGTTGCCCGCAGCGGCGGCGTGGACGACGCCCTGCTTGGTCGACCATGCGACGGCGCGGCTCACGGCCTCCTTGGCGGCAGCCTGGTCGGGCTGGTCGCTGCACCAGAACTCGAACGGGTCGACGTAGTAGCTGTTGTTCGTGACGTCCATGTGCTTCTCACCGGCCCAGACAAAGCCACACACCGCGAACTCCGGGTAGATGTAGCCCTCGTTGCTCACGACCTTGACCGCGGCCATGCGCACGTTCGGCGCGACACCGACGATGCCGACACCATTGCGGGCGGCTGCGATCGTGCCGGCCACGTGGGTGCCGTGGTCACTGGTGGTGGGGTTCCAGCCCGTGGCCGAGGTGTCGGGACGACCCGCGTTGGTGCAGTTCACCGAGTTCGCGACGTCGATGTTCGGCTGAAGGTCCGGGTGGTCGGGGTCGATGCCACTGTCGAGCACGCCGACGAGGACGTTGCGGGAACCGTCGGTGATCTTGTGGGCCTGGTCAGCCTTGATCATCTTCATGTCCCACTGCTGAGCCTCGCGCTCGTCCGTGGTCTCCGCCGGGGTGGTCGGGGCCTCGACGTCACCGTTGGCGTCCTTCTTCGCGCCCTGCATGTAGCCGTTCGCGCCCGGACCCCACGGGGCCTGGACGCCCTCGGGGGTGCCCTCGAGCACGGGCACGGTGCGGGTCGCGCCGACGGACTCCAGAGCCTGGCCGCCCGCAACGCGGACGTCGGCACGGAAAGGCCGAGTGCTGCGAGTGGGCGACGACGACACCGATCTGCGGCCAGCTCTGGACGACGACGCCACCCGCCTCGGCAACCGCCTTCTCGAGAAGCCGGGTCTGGCCCGGGTTCGCGACCTTCGCGTTGAGGATGTAGCTCATCGTCTGACCCTCCGGCGCCACGATCGGCACCGGCGTCGACGCTTCGGTCTCGGATGCGGACGCCACGCTGGGGACACCGCCAAGCAGTGCGACGGCTGCTGCGGCCGTCGCTGCGACGGCGAAGGTGGCCCGCCGGCGCTGACTGAAACGAGTCATTCTCACTCCGTTGTGAAGGGTTGGTCCGTGCGTGGCACTCGAGGTGGCACGAACGGGCCGCCCTCTTTCGGGGGCGGCATGACCCATCCTGTCCATGACCGTCGGTAATTCCAGAGTTCTTTGTGGAAATCTTCAGAACCTGTCCGATGCAGGGACAAAAGTGTCGCGGCACGTCACCTGACGTGCCACCAGTCAGGCTGCCCCGCGACTCACGACGCGCGACAGAGCCCCGGGGAGTGGTGGGGTTTGGG
>NZ_AVPK01000015.1 GCF_000768685.1 Knoellia subterranea KCTC 19937
ACTTACCCGCGGCCACACTTGGGCGTCAAATCCGTGTCACCGTAGTGATCGACCGGATCTGATCGCGCTTGGATCTTCGCGGGGTGTTTCCCACCTTACCAGCCTTTCGGCGGCTCTCGAACCACCCTGTCGGGCGCCTCGAACTGGTGCATCAACCGCGGGACCGGCCTACTTCGCGCTGGGCCTCAAGCCCTGCACCGTGGTGTCCGTTCCTCCCTTGCGGGCTGACATCGAGAACAGTAGAGGACGTTCTCGCCAGAACACAAATCGAGGTGCGCCGGCGACGGTTGGTGGGCACCCGGCATACCGAATTCGGTTGTGCCACAGGCACATTCGCCACAAACCTGCCGCACAGCCGCCAGCCCAGACGTCAGAGCCGCTCCCGCAACCAGGCGAAATCGGCCTTGTGCTCGTCGGCCCCACCCGGCGTCTCGCACACGACCGGTGCCCCAGCGGACCGCACGACACCGGCGAGCAGGTCGGCGTCGATCTGGCCGGCGCCGAAGTTGGCGTGCCGGTCCGCCCCGGAGTCGAAGGCATCCCGACTGTCGTTGCAGTGGACGAGGTCGATGCGTCCGGTGATGGCGAGGATGTCGTCGACGACGGTCTCGAGCTTGTTGCCGCCGGCGTGCGCGTGGCAGGTGTCGAGGCAGAACCCGACCTGATCGGCCTGGGAGGCCGAGCCGATGGCGTCCCAGACCTTGGCGATGCGCTCGAGGTAGCGGGCCATGGCGTTGTCGCCCCCGGCGGTGTTCTCGAGGAGGAGCGGCAGCTTGAGGTCGGTCGCCTCGATCGCCTTGCGCCAGTTGTCGAAGCCGACCTCCGGATCATCGGTCTTGTTGACGTGACCTCCGTGGACGATCAGGCCCTTGGCCCCGATCTCGGCGGCGGCATCGACGTGCTGCTGGAGGAGTTTGCGGGACGGGATGCGAATGCGGTTGTTCGTCGTCGCGACGTTGATGATGTAGGGCGCATGGACGTAGAGGTCCACGCCCGCCGCCTCGGCGTCGGCGCGCAGCGCAGCCGCCCCACCGGCATACGCAATCTCCGGTCCCTTGTATCCCTGTGGGTCGCCGAGGAAGAACTGCACGAGCGTCGTGCCGCGCGCGGCGGCCTCGGCAAGTGGGTCGGTCTGGTCGACGTGGGCACCGATGGTGAGGCTCATGCCACCCAGTCTAGGAAGCACCCCTGTCAGCGGCAGCCGCGAGCGGCTTCGGGTCCACGCCCCTCGGCCTCAGCGGCGCGAACTCGAGGACCCCGTCGTCGACCCGCCTGCTCGACATGAGCCGGCGGTCGTGGAAGTAGTTCTGGCGCACGGTCCACGGTGCGACCGTGCCCTGCCGAGGGAAGAGGTGCCGTGAGCGCTCGAGATAGGTGGAGGTGAGTTCGAAGGGCCGCTCCCCCTCCTCGAGATCCGGGTCGAGCCGTGGCGTCGCCGTCGCCGCGCCACGATCGCGCAACTCGTTGAGCACCGCGCAGACGAACCGGGACGTGAGGTCGGCTCGCAGCGTCCACGAGTTGTTGGTGTAGCCGAGGCAGACCGCGAGGTTGGGTGCACCGCCGAACATCGCGCCCTTGTAGAAAAACGCGGCACTCGGATCGAGGACCTGGCCGCCATGGGTGAAGGTGATGCCGCCGGCGATCTCGATGCGCAGGCCCGTGGCGGTGACGATGGCGTCGGCCTCGAGCTCCTCACCACCCGCGACCCGGATGCCGGTCGCCGTGAACCGGTCCACCGTGTCGGTCACGACGCTCGCCCGCCCGTCGCCCACGACCTTGAGGAAGTCGGCGTCGGGGACGAAGCACATGCGCTGGTCCCACGGTTCGTAGCGAGGGGTGAAGTGCTCGCGCACCGCCTCCTCACCCACGAAGCGCCGGTTCAGAGCCGCAATCCCGCGCCGGGTCGCGCGCGGGAAACGTCGGCTCAGCTCGTAGACGCCGACGTTCTGGAGCAGGTTCTTGGCCCGCACGAGGCGCTGACCGAGACGTTCGCCCGCACCGCCGCGCAGCACCGATCCCACCCCTCGCCCGACGGGATCACGCCCCGGGATGGGCAACACATAACCGGGGCTTCGTTGGAGCATCGTCACGTGCGCCGCTCCCCGCTCCGCGAGCGCCGGAACGAGGGTGACGGCGGTTGCGCCGGAACCGATGACGACGATCCGCTTCCCGGCCGGATCGAACGCCTCGGGCCAGAACTGCGGGTGGATGATCGGCCCGTCGAACTCCGCACGCCCGGGGAAGTCGACGACGTGCCCCGTGTCGTAGGAGTAGTAGCCCGTGCAGACGTAGAGGAACGTCGCCGTGTGCTCGATGAGCCCGTCCACCGTCTCGGCGCGAACCGACCACCGGCCCGTCTCCCACGAGAACGCGGCCGAGATGACCCGCTGCCCGTAGTGGATGTGCTCGTCGATGCCGAACTCGGTCGCGGTCTCACGGATGTAGGTGCGGATGCTCTCGCCCGAGGCCAGGGTCTCAGTCCCGGTCCACGGCCGGAACGGGTACCCGAAGGTGTGGACGTCGGAGTCGGTGCGGACGCCGGGATAGCGGAACAGGTCCCACGTCCCGCCGCCCGCCTCCCGCGACTCGAGGACGGCGAACGACCGGTCGGGGCTGAGCTGGGTCAGACGGCACGCGGCCCCCACACCCGACAGACCGGCACCGACGACGAGGACGTCGACGTGGAGGCTCTTCATTGACTACTCCGGGGTTGGCAGGCGCGAGCCCCCATGAGACCACGCGTCGGGGTGTCCGTGCACCGTGCGAGCATGAGTGCTCCCTCACGACCGCCCCTCGAGCACCAGGACTCGCGTGCCCCTCTTCGTCCTCGTCCCCCTTGCGCTCGTCGGCCTGCTCACCTTCTGGCTGCACCGGCGCCTCGTCGTGGCGCCCGGTTGGCAGACGCCGTGGAGGTATGCCGTGAGTGCCGCTCTCGTGGCCCTCACCGGTCTCGCCGTGGTCGCCCTCGCCGGCGGTCTGCGCTGGGGCACGGCCGACGACACCCGGCCGGTGGCCTGGATCGGCATGACCTGGCTGGCCGTGTTCTGGTATCTCCTCCTCGGTGCCGCGCTGACCCAACTCGTCGCGCTCGTCGTGCGACTCGCCACCGACAGGGAGAAGCGGACACCGGTGCTGCGGCGGTGGAACCGGGCGGCCGCGGGACTGACGGTCGCCACTGCACTGGGCGCGACGGCATACGGCGTCGTGGCGGCAGGTGACCCGACGATCACCCGCGCGACTCACACGTCCGCTGCCCTCCCGGACGCCTTCGACGGGACCACGGTCGCCCTCGTCACGGACCTGCATGCGGGCGTGGTGCACGGTGCCGACTTCGCGCGAACCGTCGTCGACCGCGTCAGCGCGGCTCATCCGGACCTGATCCTGCTGTCCGGTGACGTCGTCGATGCACCGTTCGAGCGGCACCGTGCCGAGATCGCGCCGCTCGCCGACCTCGAGGCGCCGCTCGGCGTCTTCGCGGTGACGGGCAACCACGAGATGTACACCGGCACGACCGCCGAGTGGCTCGCCGAGTGGGAGCGCCTCGGCATCACGGTGCTCGCGAACACCTCGACGGTCATCAGCCGCGACGGCGCGACGATTCGGGTCGCGGGTGTCCACGATCTCGAGGGTGAGGGCGAATTCGCCCCCGACATCGACCGGGCACTCGACGGCACCGCTGACGCGTTCACGCTTCATGTCGCCCATCAACCGCTCGTGGCCACGCGTTCGGCCAACCGCGGGGTGGACCTGCAACTGTCCGGTCACACGCACGGTGGACAGGTGTGGCCCTTCAACTTGCTCGTGCCCCTGCAGCAGCCCATGGTGGAGGGGTACGCCGTGATCGACGGGGTGCCCGTCATCACGAGCCGCGGGGCCGGCACGTGGGGGCCACCGGTGCGCGTCGGCGCCGCCCCCGAGATTCCGCTGATCACCCTGAGGAAAGCCTGAGATGTCCGACCCGACCGCCCTCGGAGCGCCGCGCTACCGCTCCGTGGCACGCCCGACCAAACCCCTGGCCGTCGTCGGGGCGATCGTGGCCGTGGTGGGTGTCGTGTGCGGATTGCTCGTCGCCTCGCTCGGCGGGTGGTCCGTCGTTCTGGGTCTCGCTCTCCTGGTCCTCCTCGGCGGCGTGGGCTGGGTCGTGGCCCGCGGGGCCGTCATCGTCACCGTCACCGACCGCGACATCCGGGTCACCTATCCCCTCGCCGCCCGCCGGATCCGCATGGCCGACGTCACCGACGTCGGCGCCGGCGACCACGTCAACGGCGTCGGCTACGGCTGGGGAGTTCGTTGGGAGGGCCGTGGCAAGTGGGCCTACCGGGTCGGCGGCCCCATGGCGACCGTCGTCCACCGCGGTGGACGCCTGGGCGTCTCCGTCGAGGACCCGCACGAGTTCGTCGAGGCCGTCGTCGCCGCCCGCGGCGAGCTGGCATGAGCGAGGTCGTCGTCGGCGACGACGGACTGGCCCGGCCCATGTGGGCGTCGGTCGACCCGATGCTCCGCGACTACTACGACACCGAGTGGGGCATGCCGGTGCGTGACGAGGTCGGGGTGTTCGAGCGGCTGTCGCTGGAGGCGTTCCAGTCGGGGCTGTCGTGGGCGACGATCCTGCGCAAGCGCCCCGCCTTCCGCGAGGCCTTTGCCGGCTTCTCCCCCGACGCCGTCGCGTCCTTTGACGACGCCGACATCGAACGGCTCATGGCCGACGCCGGCATCGTCCGCAACCGGGCCAAGGTCCTCGCGACGATCCAGAACGCCCGGGCCACGCTGGGACTGCGCGACGACCCCGAGGGCGACCTCGCGGCATACGTCTGGTCGTTCCAGCCGCAATCGACACCGAAGCCCAGGAGCTACGCCGACGTCCCGACGACCTCCGCGGAGTCGCTGGCGCTGTCCAAGGGCCTCAAGCGCAAGGGCTTCACGTTCGTCGGGCCGACGACGATGTTCGCCCTGATGGAGGCGATCGGCATCGTCGACACGCACCTGCTCGACTCCCACCGGCGCGGCAGCTCCGGCGTCTGGAGTGACGCCTAGCCCCGGGCCGCGCGCCGCCGGCCCGATGATCCGCGCCGCGAGCCTGCGGGGCTTTGGCCCGCTCGTTCGCGGACTCGGCGGGGACCCCGGGGAGCTGCTCCGTCGCTTCGGCCTCGACCCGACTGCTCTCACGTCGGACGATGCGCTCGTGCCGATCACCTCCCACGACCGGATGCTGGACGCTGCCGCCCGCGAGCTGTCCTGCCCCGACTTCGGACTCCGGCTCGCGGCCTCGCAGGACATCACCATTCTCGGACCGATCGCGGTGGCGATCGAGGCCTCCGAGACGGTGTGGGAGGCACTCGCCTGCGCATCGCGCTTCATGTTCATCCACTCCCCTGCGCTGAGTGTCTCCGTGGAACCCGACCCGCGTGGTGCACGGGGGGTCATCGCCCTCGCCTATCGCAAGGACCTGCGCGAGTCGACGTACTCCCCGCAGGCGATCGAGCTCGGTATCGCGTTGATGCACCGGATCGCCGCGTCGATCCTCGGCGACCGCTACGGCCTGCGTTCGGTCGAGCTCTCGCACCCGCCACAGTCCTCGGTCGAGCGCTACCGCGAATACTTCGGCGCCGAGGTGGGATTCGGCGGACCAGTCGCCGCCCTTCGGGCGCAGAGCGCGTTGCTCGACGAGACGTTCGAGGGCGCCAACGCCGCCATTCGTGAACGTGCTCTGGCCCACCTCGCGAGTCGGGTCGACCCACGGATGACGACCGAGGCGCAGGTGCGGCTGGCGGTGGCCGACCTCCTGGGGAGCGCTCCGTCCAGCCTCGACCGGGTGGCGCGGCTCCTGCGGATGCACCCCCGCACGCTTCAGCGGCGGCTCGCCGACGAGGGGACGACGTTCGCGCGAGCCGTCGACGACGTGCGCCGCGATGCCGCACATCGCTACCTGACGACCACTGACCTGCCGCTGACGCAGGTCGCCGCGCTCGTGGGCTTCGCGGAGCAGTCGGCGCTGACCCGAGCCGTCCGCCGGTGGGAGGGCGCGAGCCCACGCGCGGTGCGGCGCTCCACACCGGGGTGACGGCCTGACGCGCAGGACGTCGTTCTCGCCGACGTTGTCGTGCTGGGGCAAGTTTTTGCGATCGCCGCCACCCACTCTGGGGCTTTCGGCACCACGTTCGGCAAGGAGTCAACGATGACTGACGCACCCGCCCAGGCAGGCACCCCACTCACGAGCATCGGCGCCCGGAGCATTCCCGAGTTCGAGGGAGTCCACGACGTGTGGCCGCGCGGCGCACGACTGGAGGCGGTCCGGGAGGCCGCCACGGCATACAAGAAGCGTTTTGCCACGCAGGGAGTGGTGCGCGCGGTGAAGTCCGTCGACATCGCGGCCGCGCCCTACCCAGTGAAGTACGCCTTCCACGACGCGGTCTCGGTGCCGACCTCCCCGCTCATCGCGATGATCAACCGGATGATCGTCGTCCAGTACGACGACTGGAACGGCACGCCTCGCACCCTCGTGTTCGAGCCGACCGTGCCCGACGGGTCCGCGGAGGCGCCGTTCTATCGCAACCTGCAGTCCCTGATGGACAGGCTGCCCGCCGGCAAGCATCTCGAGAAGGTCATCGTGCGGTACTACAACGAGCCGGGCGACGTTCTGACCCAGCTCGGCCTCACGCCGCAGGACATCGACTTCTGCACCTTCGACCACCTCCACGTCCAGGACCCGCGGATGATCCTCGGTTCCACGGACACGATCGAGGGTGAGTCCGGGCCGCGCGCACCGCTCTTCGGCGACGCGAAGCTGCTCGTCCACTCCCGCGAGCTCGCGACCCTGCAATCGCTCCACCCCATGCAGTGGGCCTGGTATGTCGACGGCGGTCTCGGTGGGGTCGATCCCGCCAAGTTCGTGACGTTCGAGGGTGACCTCGAGCTCGGACCCGGAGTGACGCTGCTCTGGACTCCGGGCCACACCGACGGCAACCACTCGCTCGTCCTCAACACGCCGGACGGTGTCTGGGTCTCGTCCGAGAACGGCATCTCGCTCGACAACTGGCAGCCCGAGCTGTCGAAGATCCCGGGCGTGCGCAAGTACCACGAGCAGTTCGGGCGGGAGATCTGCCCCAACGCCAACACGCTGGAGGACTCGCTCGACCAGTACGACTCCATGATCAAGGAGAAGATCATGGCCGACCCGAGCAAGCGCGACCCGCGCTGGCTGCAGATCCTGCCCTCGACCGAACTCGCGCCGTGGAAGCGGTTCTGGCCGGTCGTGCCGACGTTCCTCCACGGTGGCATCTCGTACGGCACGATCACGTCGGGTCGCCGATGAGCGCGCTGGGTGCGGCTGTCGTCACCGGCGCGGGCCGCGGCCTCGGCAAGGAGATCGCCCGCCTCCTCGTGAACCGCGGGTATGCCGTCCTCGTCACCGACGTCGACGAGACCACCGCCCGGGAGAGCGCCGACGAGATCGGGGCCGCCGGGTGGCGCGTCGTCGACGTCCGGGACGAGGCCCAGGTCCTCGCGGCGCGGGACGCGGCGATGAGTCGGAACGGACGGATCGACGTCTGGGTCAACAACGCCGGCGTCCTGCTCACCGGCCCGGCCTGGGAGCAAACCGCGGAGCAGCGACGACTCATGGTCGAGGTCAACGCCCTCGGAGCCATGAACGGCACGCTCGCGGCCATCGGGGCCATGCGCACGGTGGGTGCCGGCGGCTCCGGTCACATCGTCAACATCGTCTCCCTGGCCGGGCTCACCGCCGTGCCGGGAGAGGCGGTGTATGCCGCGTCCAAGCACGCCGCGATCGGCTTCAGCCTGTCGACGCTCGCCGACCTGCGCCTCGCCGGCGTGGACGGCATCGACATCTCGTGTGTGTGCCCCGATGGCATCTGGACCCCGATGCTCCACGACAAGCTCGACGATCCACAGTCGGCGCTGTCGTTCTCGGGGAAGCTGCTCCAGCCGGAGGAGGTCGTGGCCGCCGTGTCACGCGTTCTCGACCGGCCGCGTCCGGTGACCGCGCTCCCCCGCTGGCGTGGGTGGCAGGTGCGCTTCGGTGACACGTTCCCACGCGTGGCGTTGCGCCTGACGCCGATGATCGTCGAACAGGGACGCCGTGCCCAGAAGAAGTTCCTCACACGCGGAGTGCCGGGAGCCTCACGCGTGCGAGGCTCCGACACGTGACCGACGACTCCGCTGCCGACTTCGCCCGCGAGACCTTCACCCGTCGGGGCACGACCCACGAGATCCTCCGCTCCGGCAGTGGTCCGGCCGTCATCGTCATCGCCGAGATCCCCGGCACGACTCCGCGCGTCCTCGACTTCGCCCGGAAGGTGCGTGACCTCGGGTGCACCGTCATCATCCCGGTGCTCTTCGGTCGCGTCGGGCACGACCCCAATCCGGACTCGGCTGGGCTGCTCGGTGCCGCTGGTGCCATGGCTCGGGCCGGAGTGACCATGTGCGTCAGTCGCGAGTTCACCCTGCTGGCCACGGGCCGCACGTCACCCGTCGTGCCGTGGCTGCGCGATCTCGCGGCGGCCGAGCACCAGCGCTGCGGTGGCCCGGGCGTCGGTGCGGTCGGGATGTGCCTCACCGGCGGTTTCGCGCTCGCCATGGCCACCGACGAACGGGTGCTCGCGCCGGTCCTGGCGCAGCCGGCCCTGCCCCTGGGGGTGACCCCGTGGCAGCAGCGCGCCATCGACACCTCCCCCGAGGATCTCGCCGTCGTCGCAGCTCGATGTGCGGCAGGGCTGAAGGTACTCGGCCTGCGCTTCCGCGGCGACCGGCTCGTGCCAGCAGCCCGTTTTGCTCACCTGAAGCGGGTGTTGGGTGACGGGTTCGTCGCCATCGAGCTCGATGCCGAGGACGCGAACCCGGCCGGGGTCATGCCGCCGCACTCGACGCTGACCGAGCATCTCGTCGACGAACCGGGCACGCCGACGCGGGAGGCGCTCGACCAGGTGCTCGACCTCTTCCGGACTCGTCTGCTCGATCCCGATCCCGCCTGAGCCGTTCCGCCGGACATGCTTTGGCGTCGGTCCCCGGGCGCCAGCTCGCGTGCCTGAGCGGGGCGTCACGCGCACGGTGCGCGGACTGCATGTCCGGCGGCACGCGGCATACAGGGCACGTCATGGGAAACGACGAAGGGCCGGACTCGATGAGTCCGACCCTTCGTCGATCTGTGGAGCATAGGAGATTCGAACTCCTGACCTCTTCCATGCCATGGAAGCGCGCTACCAACTGCGCCAATGCCCCGAGTCGCCCCGGTGGGCTGTCCCCCGAAGGCGACTGCGTAACTTTACGACGACCAGTGCCCGGGTTCCAAATCGGGGTCAGGCCAACGCATCACTGCGGGCCGAGGACCGTGCTGCCGCCTGGTTCCAGGCCTGAATGCGCCACCCAGCCCGCCCTTCGACGAGCTCGGCCCAGTGGCAGTTGCCGAGTCCGCCGAGCGCCAACCACGACGTGCGCTGGTCGATGCCGACGAGGTCCGCGGCCAGGGCACGACCGGCCACGCCGTGCGTCGCGATGACAGCACACGCCCCCGGTTCGAGGTCCGCCAGCAACGCGTCGACACCCGCGCGGCACCGCGCGGCAACGTCGGCGACGGACTCGCCGTGACCGCCGCGCCTGAAGTCCTCGCCGCGCAGCAATTTGTCCATGTCCTCGGGGTAGCCCGCCCGGACCTCGTCACCGGTGAGGCCCTGCCACGCACCGGCGTGGATCTCGCGGAATCGCTCGTCAGTGGAGAAGGGGATGTCGTCCACTCGGGCGACCGTCTCGCCGGTGATGGCGGCCCGGCTCAGGTCGGAGGCGACGACCCTGACCGGCGCGAAGGGCGCGAGCGCCTCGGCCGCGGCAGCCGCCTGTGCCAGTCCGCGTTCGGACAACGGCGAGTCGAGCTGCCCCTGCCACACACCGGCGGCGTTGTGGCTCGTCTCGCCGTGCCGCAGCACGATGAGTCGACGAGGAGAGTCCATGGCCATGACGCGAGCGTTGGCGCCCAGCGTCACCGAGCGGACTGCTCGGTGCCGACGACGCCGAGATCGACCTCGGGGCAGTCCTTCCACAGGCGCTCGAGCTCGTAGAACTCGCGCTCCTCGTCGTGCTGGACGTGGACGACGATGTCGCCGAAGTCGATGAGGACCCAGCGACCGTCGCGCTGGCCCTCGCGGCGCACCGGCTTCGAGCCGAGCTCACGGAGAGCGTCCTCGATCGAGTCCACGACGGCACCGACCTGGCGCTCGGACTCGGCCGACGCGATGACGAAGACGTCGGTGATGGCGAGCTGCTCGCTCACGTCGATGCCGACGATGGTGGTGGCGAGCTTGTCGGCGGCCGCATGGGCGGCGGCGCGCGCGAGCTCGAGGGAACGGTCAGTGGCTGCCACGGGACTCCTCGTCCTGGTCTGCGGCCGATGCGGAAGGTGCGTCGGACGACGCACCGGACTCACCGGCATACAGATGATGTTTGTTGATGTACTGGACGACGCCGTCGGGCACGAGGTACCAGACCGGCTCGCCGTCGGCGACGCGCTCACGGCAATCGGTCGAGCTGATCGCCATGGCCGGCACCTCCTGGAGGGTGACACGGTCCTCGGGCAGACCGGACTCGGAGAGCTCGTAGCCCGGACGCGTCACCCCGATGAAGTGCGCCAGGTCCCAGAGCTCGTCGACGTCCTTCCACGACAGGATCTGGGCCAGGGCGTCGGCGCCGGTGATGAAGAAGAGCTCGTCGTCGGGGTGCTGCTCGCGCAGGTCCCGCAACGTGTCGATCGTGTAGGTCGGGCCATCGCGGTCGATGTCGACCCGGCTGACCTGGAAACGCGGGTTGGACGCCGTCGCCACGACCGTCATGAGGTAGCGGTGCTCCGGCTCACTGACGACCTTGTCGGCCTTCTGCCAGGGCTCGCCGGTCGGCACGAAGATGACCTCGTCGAGGTCGAAGAGCGACTGGACCTCGGAGGCAGCGACGAGGTGGCCGTGGTGGATGGGATCGAAAGTCCCGCCCATCACGCCCAGACGGCGGCGTGCAGCGCTCAGTGGTGACCCTGGTCGTGCATGGTGCCGCCGTGGGCGTGCGCCAGCTCGGTCGAGTGGTGGTCGTTGAGCTCCGTGTGGGGCGTGTGCTTCTGCGCGTTGCCGCGGAAGGCCCACGTCACGGCGAGCAACAGGGCAAAGATCGCGAGGGCGATCACGCCGAAGCCCCAAGCGGGCATCGGCAGCTCGTGAGCGGCGGCTTCCTCGGCGAGGACTCGTGCGGCGTGCGACGTCATGAGAGCCAGCCTACCGTCACCGTTGTCCACCGGTGTCGTCCACAGGGCTGTGCACGGGAGCGTGGCGTCGGAGCGCTTCCTGTGGACGACACTCGCGGGCGCTGCCACTCAGCGAGAAAGTGCCCGATCGTCTTGCGCCACAGGGGGTTTGGGCGCTAAACAGGTCCTCACGAACAACTGCTCTGGCCCTCGGGCACGGGCAGAAGTCGGGTCGAAGGAGAACGGCTGTGCCACCGGCCCCGTCACACGGGTCGGTTGGGGGGGCAACCCACACCGCGAGCGGCATCGCGGGGCACACCGCGGCCGACGGCCAGAGTCGAAGTTCGTCCCGGCCCTGTCGGGACGACGCCACTGTCGCGTGGCCCACTCGACGGGTGACCGTCGGGACCGACCGGCTCAGACAAGGGCTAGCCCCGGCGCTGAAGGCCCCCGATCTCATACATCGGGGGCCTTCGGTGCGTCTCGGCACAGGCCACCCCGAGCCCCGCCTACGCTGAACCCCATGCCCGCGCACCACACCGCCCCGACGTTGAGCATCGTCATCCCGATGTTCAACGAAGAAGCCGTCCTCCCCCTCCTCGTCGAGCGGCTCCGGCCGATCGCGGACGGTCTCGACACGGCATACGAGGTCGTGGCGGTCGATGACGGGAGCAGCGACGCGACCGCGGTCATCCTCGAACGCGAGCGGCGCACCTGGCCACAGCTGCGGATCGTTCGCCTGCGCGCCAACTCCGGACACCAGGCCGCGATCTCGGCAGGGCTGGCGCGCGCGCGGGGCGACTACATCGTCACCCTCGACGCCGACCTCCAGGACCCGCCAGAAGTCATCGCGGAGATGTTGCGCCTGGCCCGTGAGGACGGGGTGGACGTCGTCTACGGGGTGCGCAATGACCGCTCGACCGACACGGCCTTCAAGCGGGGCACTGCGCGGCTCTTCTACAAGACCATGCGGCGGCTGGGCAACATCCATGCGCCCGAGGACGCCGGCGACTTCCGACTCATGTCCCGCGCCACCGTGGATGCGATCAACACCCTGCCCGAGCACAACCGGGTCCTGCGGTTCGTCGTCCCTGCCCTGGGCTTCCCGTCGGCCACGGTCGGCTACATGCGCGAGGTGCGCGCGGCGGGCACGACCAAGTACCCGTTGGCGAAGATGATCCGGCTGTCGGTCGACTCGGTGACCGGCTTCTCGCTCGCTCCGCTGCGGTTCGCGACGTGGCTGGGGCTGCTCGGCGGCCTCGCAGCGCTCGGCGTCCTGCTGTATGCCGTCATCGCCCGCTTCCTGGGGCACGCCCTGCCCGGTTGGACCTCGACCGTCGTCATCGTGGCTGCAGTGGGCGCCGTGCAGTTGCTCGCGCTGGGGATCCTCGGCGAGTACGTCGGCCGGATGTACTCCGCCATGCAGAGCCGGCCGACCTACTTCATCGCCCACGACTCACTCTCCTCCGAGGAGACTGCGCCGTGACTCGTCGCGGCCTGGCAGCCCTCGGGGTCCTCGTCGGCGCGCTGATCGCGCTCGGGATGTGGCTGTCGGCCCAGGACGTCTTCTAGCTCCAGGCGGGTCAGCGGATCTGGCCGTCGCCCTCGACGATCCACTTCGTCGTCGTGAGTTCGGGCAGCGCCATGGGCCCACGCGCGTGGAGCTTCTGAGTCGAGATGCCGATCTCGGCACCGAACCCGAACTCTCCGCCGTCGGTGAAACGGGTCGACGCGTTGACCATGACCGCCGCGGCGTCGACCTCAGTGGTGAACCTGCGCGCCGCAGCCCGATCCTCGGTGACGATGGCCTCGGTGTGGCCGCTCGTGTGCGCCTGGATGTGCGCGAGCGCCGCGTCGAGGTCGGGAACGACGGCCACGGCCATCTCGAGGGCGAGGTACTCGGTGTCCCAGTCCTCCTCGGTCGCCAACTGATGGGGTATGCCGGCCTGTTCGGCCGCGCTTCCGGCCGCCGGATCCGTGTGCAGGACGACGCCGGCCCCGTCGAGGGCCGCGAGGACCCTGGGGAGGAACTGGTCGGCCAGGGCCTCGTGCACGAGGAGGTTCTCGGCGGCGTTGCAGACTCCGACCCGGTGGGTCTTGGAGTTGAGGGCGATCGCCAGAGCCTTGTCGAGGTCGGCCGCAGCATCGACGTAGACGTGGCAGTTGCCGACTCCGGTCTCGATGACCGGCACGGTGGACTCGGTGACGACGGTCTGGATGAGGCCCGCTCCCCCGCGCGGGATGATGAGGTCGACCTGGCCGCGGGCGGTGAGCAGTTCCTTGACGACCTCGCGCCCCCCCTCGAGCAGGGCCATGGCGTCGACTGGCAGGCCCTGGGACTCGAGGGCGCCACGCATGACGTCGACGAGCGTGCGGTTGGTCGACTCGGCAGCGGAGCCACCGCGGAGGATTACGGCGTTGCCGGACTTCAGTCCGAGGCCGGCCGCGTCGACGGTGACGTTGGGGCGAGCCTCATAGATCATGCCGACGACGCCCATCGGAACGCGGACCTGCCGGATCTGGAGGCCGTTGGCGAGCGTCGAGCCGCGCACGATCTCACCGACGGGGTCGGGCAGGGCGGCGATGTCGCGCAGGGCCTCGGCGACCGCCGCCACTCGGTCCTCGGTGAGCGTGAGCCGGTCGACGAGCCCGTCGGCCATCCCGTTGTCGCGACCGCGGGCGACATCCTCGGCGTTGGCGGCGACGATGTCAGCAGTGGCTCCGTCGAGGGCGTCGGCCAGGGCTCGCAGCGCAGCGTCCTTGTCGGCGCGGCTGAGCAGGGCGAGCCGGCGCGAGGCGACCCGGGCGCATGAGGCGAGTTCGGCGACGGTGGGCACAGCGGACATGGAACCAGCGTAGGTCGGGTGGGCGGACGGCATACGGGCATCTCAGGGACGCGCACACGAAGTGGGATGATGGCGGGCGTGACGACGATCCTCTCCATCCAGTCCTCGGTCGCCTACGGCCACGTCGGCAACAGCGCGGCGGTCTTCCCGCTCCAGAGGCTCGGCGTCGAGGTGTGGCCGGTGCACACGGTGCACTTCAGCAACCACACCGGCTACGGCGCGTGGCGCGGGCCGCTCATGGAACCCGAGCAGGTGCGCGAGGTCGTCACCGGCATCGAGGAGCGAGAGGCGATGTCGACGATCGACGCGGTGCTGTCCGGCTACCAGGGTGGCGAGGCGATCGGCGACGTCATCCTCGACGCGGTCGCGCGGGTCAAGGCCGCCAACCCCGACGCGATCTATGCCTGCGACCCGGTCATGGGCAACGCCAAGTCCGGTTGCTTCGTCCACCCGGCCATCCCGGTCCTCCTGCGCGAGCGCGTCGTGCCGCAGGCCGACCTCATCACGCCGAACCAGTTCGAGCTCGGGTTCCTCACCGAGACCGAGCCGGAGTCCCTCGAGGACACGCTTGCGTCGGTCGAGAAGGCGCGAGCCATGGGGCCGTCAACGGTGCTCGTGACATCGGTGCTGCGGCCCGACCGCCCCGAGGGCACCATCGAGATGCTCGCCGTCCACGGTGACGGGGCGTGGATCGTGCAGACCCCGCAGCTGCCGATGAAGGCCAATGGGTCGGGTGACGTCACGGCGGCTCTCTTCACCGCCCACCTGTTGGAAACGGGAGACGCCGGGGTGGCGTTGGGGCGGACGGTGTCGAGTGTCTTCGACCTGCTCCAACGGACGCTCGACTCCAGGCAGCGCGAGCTGCAGCTCGTCCAGTCGCAGGAGGAGATCGCGAACCCGCGCATGCAGTTCGAGGTGACGCAGCTCCGCTGACCGGCGCCCGTGCTGATCGACGCCCTGTCCGAGTGGGACGGGCTCAGACGGAGATGTATGCCGTCGTCAGTCCGCTCGGCGGGAACGCAAGCCTCGCGATGGGCTCGGGTGGGTCGACCCAGCCCGGCCCGCCGTCGCGGACCCAGGCCACGACCGCGTCGACGATGGTGTCGTCGAGCACTCCCCTGACCCAGACCGGTTTGCCACCGGCTTCCCTGCCGGACCGCGACGGCGACACGACGACGACGTTGGACTGGTCGCAGGCGAGCAGGCAGGTGCTCACCGACACCCGCGCCGCACCCACGGCGCCGTCCTCGAGGCGGGCGAGAAGCCCGTCGTGGTCGACGCCGGGGTGCTTGCGCGAGGTCCCGCAACAGCAGTCGCGGCAGACGCGGATCGTGCAGGTCGTGTCGTCCCGGCGACTCACGCGCCGACGGAGGTGAGCTCGCGCTCCCCCGCCGTATCCGCGGTCCGCGCGCTCGCCCCGGTGGAGCGCTCCATGAGCAGACCGAAGACAGCTCCCAGAACGACCCACATCGTGGCGAGCTGCGCCAGCGAGGCGACCCGGAAGTCCCACAGCAGCGCGGCCGGGACGTCCTCGGGCACGGAGTCCGGTGACCCCGGAAGAACGACGACGACTGCGACCACGGCGAGGACGGTCACGAGGACATCGACGCTCCACCGCGCGCCGTCCAAGAACCCGCGCCGCGCGAGGAGGCGGTCGAGCATCGGGACGGTGAGGGCGATGGCGACACCCAGGAGCAGCGCCAGGACATAGAGCCAGGTCCGCTGGGTCACGGTGGCCGGGTCACCGACGGCCGGCGGGTTCGCCGGGATGACGATGGCCGGGAGCAGCGTGACCGCACCGAACCCGATGGCAGCCAGCACCATCGAGCGCCAGAAGTCGCTGTGGGGCGCGAGCCGGTGACGGGCCTTCGCGAAGACCACCGCGAAGATGACGCCGAAGGCGATGCCGACGAGCATCGAGGTCACGGCACCACCCACGACCTGCTGGGTGCGGGTGACGAGATCACCCCCGTGGGCCGGGACATGACCCGGCGCAGCGGGGACCGTGAAGAGGGCCGAGTGACCGGCGTGACCGCCGTGCCCCCCGGATGCACCGCGACGCTCCTCGATGACGAGGGCCTTGCGGATGACGGGCTCGACGAAGAGCCAGATGACGAGCGCGGAGGCGAGGCCGGCGGCAACGCCGGCTTCCAGGCCGCGCCGCAGCACGGATCCGAAATTGATCATGTGAAGTTCTGGAGTGATCAGGTGTGGATCAGTGGCACGGCACGCCGAGCGCGTGGCGCGCGTCGTGCGTCAGCTCGTGCAGCATCTCGGCGGCAGGCGCGCTGAGGAGGGCGCCGTTCTCCTGGGAGACGAAGTAGAGCGCGAACACCGCGACGGCGAGCAGCGCCCACGCCCAGAGCGGGACGCGGATGCTCGCGAGCGACGGTGCAGTGTGAGCGGGGACAGCAACAGCTGAGGAATTGGCCATGGTGGGACCCTTTCGTTCCATGCCTCGTGGACTGATCTGTGCCGCAGCCGGTCTCCTGGCTTCCAGATCACCACGACTCCTCGGCCTTCCCAACAGCCCGGCGTGAACCTGCGGCTGTCAGTGGCGAATGACGAGGAGCCATTCCCTGGTCACAGTGGCGAGGACCACGTCGGAATCACACCGACTTCCCGTGCACTGCGGCACCTGCATCCAACCACACGCGCACGGGGCGAGGTCGAGGCGGGTCAGAGCAGGACGAGATCGTCTCGGTGGATGACCTCGCGTTCGTAGGCCGCACCCAGATCGCGCGCCAATTCATGGGTGCTGCGACCCAACATGTGCGGGAGTTCCCCGGAGGAGTAGTTCACGAGGCCACGGGCGATCGCACGACCGTCGGGTGCGCACACATCGACGGGATCGCCACCCGTGAACGTTCCCTGCACCTCGACGATCCCGGCCGGCAGGAGCGACGTGCGCCGCTTGGTGAGCGCCGTGACTGCCCCCTCGTCGACGACGAGCCGCCCCCGCGGGGTGGTCGCGTGGGCGATCCACAGCTGCCTCGATGCCCGGGAGCGCGCCTGCGGCGCGAAGACGGTTCCGACGTCCTCACCTGCCAGCGCGTGCCCCGCATCCGCGAGGCGCGACAGAACCGTCGGTATGCCGGCCGCCCCCGCGATGCCTGCCGACTCCACCTTCGTGGCCATGCCACCACTGCCGACGGACGAACCGGTCCCGCCGATCTCGACGCCCGCGAGGTCCTCGGGTCGGAGGACCGCGGAGATGCGGCTCGAGCCGGCCCGGGAGGGCGGACCGTCGTAGAGCGCGTCGACGTCGGTGAGGAGCACGAGCGCGTCGGCGCCGACGAGGTGGGACACGAGGGCCGCGAGCCGGTCGTTGTCGCCGAAGCGGATCTCGTGGGTCGCCACCGTGTCGTTCTCATTGACGATCGGCACGATGCCGAGGTCCAGCAGGCGGGTCAGGGTGCGCCGGGCATTGGTGTAGTGCGTGCGCCGGGTGACGTCGTCCGCCGTGAGCAGGACCTGGCCGACAGTGAGGTGGTGGTGGGCGAAGGCCCGGGCATAGGCAGCGACCAGAGCGCCCTGTCCGACGCTGGCCGCAGCCTGCTGGGTGGCGAGGTCACGTGGCCGGGTCGCGAGACCCAGCGGACCGAGCCCGGCCGCGATGGCACCCGAGGAGACGAGGACAGCCTCTCCCCCGCGGGCTCGCACTGCCGCGAGGTGACCGACGAGCGCCACGAGCCGCGCCTCGTCGATCGTGCCGCCACCGGGACCGGTCAGGGATGACGACCCGACCTTGACGACGACACGTCGTGCCTGCGCCACCGCGGCGCGCAGCACCGCCTCAGTGCCCACGGAACCCGCTCACTCGTCGTCGTTGTCGCGGGCCGTGGCCCAGTGGCCGGCCTTGCGCTCGGCGGCGAGCTCCTGACGGGCCGCGGTCTGCGCGTCCTTGCGTCCGTGGAACTCCTCGCGCTTCTCGCCGCGGGTCTTGCGACCGGAGTCCTCGAGCCGCAGGTCCGTGCCGCGCGGTCCGGTGAGCAGTTCGGCGCCGGCGGCC
Source organism: Knoellia subterranea KCTC 19937 (assembly GCF_000768685.1). Classification (GTDB taxonomy): domain Bacteria; phylum Actinomycetota; class Actinomycetes; order Actinomycetales; family Dermatophilaceae; genus Knoellia; species Knoellia subterranea. Next base: position 18,095 of record NZ_AVPK01000015.1, read on the forward strand.
ATCGTCGGCTCCCAGTCGAAGATGACCGAGTTGTCCTCGGGCCCGATGACGACGGTGGACCCGGCGACGGCTCCGGCCTTGTAGAGGTGCTCCTCGACGCCGAGTCGGTTGAGCCGGTCGGCGAGGTAGCCCACGGCCTCGTTGTTGGAGAAGTCGGTCTGGTGGATCCAGCGCGTGGGGCGGTCGCCGAGCACGCGATAGATGACGCCGTCGGAGGTGTTCTCGCGGCGCACGGTGAAGCCGGCGTCGTCGACCGCCTTGGGCCGCACGATGGCGCGGGGGCGTTCGACGATGAGGGCTTCCATCTCGGCGCGCGCGGCCTCGACGTGCTTGGCCAGTGAGAAGGTCAGCTCCTTGAGCCCGATGTGGGCCACGGCGCTGACGATGTGGACCTCGAGGCCGCGCTCCTCGAGCTCGGGCTTGACCATCTCGGCGAGGTCGCGGGCGTCGGGAACGTCGGCCTTGTTGAGGACGACGATGCGGGTGCGCTCGGACAGCGGCCGGCCACCGAGGCTGTCATCGGGCACGTAGGCCGCGAGCTCGGCCTCGATGACGTCGAGGTCGGTCATCGGGTCGCGGTTGGACTCGAGCGTGGCGCAGTCGACGACGTGGACGAGGACGGAGCAGCGCTCGACGTGCCGGAGGAACTCCAGCCCCAGGCCCTTGCCCTCGCTCGCTCCGGGGATGAGCCCGGGCACGTCGGCGATCGTGTAGCGGGCGCTGCCGGCCGTCACGACTCCGAGGTTGGGGACCAGCGTGGTGAACGGGTAGTCAGCGATCTTGGGCTTGGCGGCGCTGAGCACCGACACGAGCGAGGACTTGCCGGCGCTCGGGAAGCCGATGAGCGCGACGTCGGCGAGCGACTTGAGCTCGAGGACGATGTCGAGGGCCTCGCCGGGCTCGCCGAGCAGCGCGAAGCCGGGTGCCTTGCGGCGGGCCGAGGCCAGGGCCTTGTTGCCGAGACCACCGCGACCGCCCGCGGCGACGACGAACGTGGCGTCGTGCCCGACGAGGTCGGCGAGGATGTCGCCGGCGGCGTTCTTGACGACCGTGCCCTCGGGCACGGGCAGCACGAGGTCGGCCCCGTCGCCTCCGTTCCGCTCGTCGCCAGCACCCGGCTTGCCGTTGGCGGCGCGGCGGTGCGGCGTGTGGTGGTAGTCGAGCAGGGTCGTCGCCTGCGGGTCCACCGCGAGGACGACGGAGCCACCGCGACCACCGTTGCCGCCGTCGGGTCCACCGAGCGGCTTGAACTTCTCTCGCTTGACCGAGGCCACACCGTGGCCGCCATCACCGGCCGCGACGTGCAGGACGACGCGGTCCACGAAGTTGACGGCCATGAGGGGATTCCTGCTTCCTGAAGCGAGTGAGAGCGAGACCTCAGTCTACGGGCGCACGGAGCATGCCCCAGACGGGCGGACTGCCTGCGGGCCCACCGGCGAGTCGTTCGGTGACGATGAATCCGAACCGTTCGTACAGCGGAAGGTTCCGTTCGTTGCTGCTCTCGAGGTATGCCGTGTGCCCGCCCGCCGCGTCGATCTCGCCGAGACGGTGGGTCAGCAGGGCGGTCCCGACACCGCGTCCGCCCTCGACGGCACCGAGGTGCGCGAGGTACCAGTACGGCTCCTGCGGGCGATGCGTCCTGAGCCATTGCTCGACGTGGGCACCCTTGGTGGCCTCGCGGCCCAGAGCGCGGACGAAGTACGGGCCGGCAAGGAGCCGGGCCGACAGGGGCGGACGGTGACCCGGGCGATCCCAGACCCCCACCCCCACCACGTCGGTGCCATCGAGGGCCACGTCGACGACGGCGTCTCCCCCGTGCTCGAACCGCATCAGCGTCTCCCACACCCGACGGTCACGCTCGGGTCTGCTCCCGATGTAGCGGTTCACCGGGTCGTCACGGAACGCGCGGGTCAGGGTGTCGACGACGACGTCGCGCTCCGTCGGACGGGCCGGGCGGACCGTGAGAGCTCCCATGTGCACCAGCATGCCGCGCCGAGGACGCCGAAGGGCGGCCCGGATCAGATCCGGGCCGCCCTTCGTGGTGGTGAGGATCCGGTATGCCGTGTGGTCACGGCCTCGGATCAACTCACCCGGGGATCACTCCGCCGCTGCGGTCTCCGCAACGGGGACGATGTTGACGACCTTGCGACGACGCTTGGTGCCGAACTCGACGTTGCCCGCGACGAGCGCGAACAGCGTGTCGTCACCGCCACGGCCGACGCCGTCACCGGGGTGGAAGTGCGTGCCACGCTGACGGACGAGGATCTCGCCCGCGTTGACGAGCTGGCCGCCGAAGCGCTTCACGCCGAGTCGCTGTGCGTTCGAGTCACGACCGTTACGGGTCGAGGACGCACCCTTCTTGTGTGCCATGTCTGCCTACCTTCGTGAGTCTGTGTGACCGGACGCTCAGGCGTCGATCGCGGTGATCTTGATCTGGGTCAGGTGCTGACGGTGACCCTGGCGCTTGCGGTAGCCCGTCTTGTTCTTGTACTTCATGATCGTGATCTTCGGACCCTTGGCGGCCTTGACGACCTCGGCCTTGACCGAGACCTTGGCCAGCTTCGAGGCGTCCGAGGTGACGGTCGAGCCGTCCACGACGAGAAGCGGGGTCAGGTCGATGCTGTCGCCGGCCTGGCCGACCTTGTCGATCAGCAGGAGGTCACCGACGGAGACCTTTTCCTGCCGACCACCTGCGCGAACAATCGCGTACACAGTGGAACTCACTTTCGTTTCAGGATGCACTCGCTCTGGATGACCGGCTGATAGCTACCCCGTGCTGTCGTGTTCGTGAACACTCGAGACACAGGACATCGGCTCGGTGGGCGCACCGACGGACAAGACTATCGGTCGCCCTCGCCCTGCTCCAAATCCGCGGACTTCGGGGGTCCGGCCGGAGCGACGACGCGTCCACGCTTGCGACGAGGGCGCACGACGGGCTCGTCGAGGGGCGTCGGCTCGGCGACCACGGGACGCACCTCGTCGGCCGGTGCGTCAGCGCTGGGACCGACCTCGGCGATGACGACGGGCTTCTCGGCCACCTCGGGCGCATCGGTCACCTGCACCGCCTCGGCCTCACCCTCAGCAGCCTCGATCACCTGCACTGCCTCGGCGTCAGCCTCAGCAGCCTCGGTCACCTGCCCGGCCTCGACGTCAGCCTCGGCAGCCTCGGTCGCCCGGGCCAGCTCGGCCACGTCGTCGTCGGAGGACTCCCCCGACATCGACTTGATGGCGGCAGCGTGCGCTGCGGCGGCGATCTGCGCTGCCGTCGGACCCGTAGGGGCCGGCGGCGCATCGGAGCGGGACTCGTCCTTGGCTGCGGGCTGACTCTGGTCCGCGGCCTTGCCGCGGCGGCTCCGGCCGCGACCCGACTGGGCGGCGCCCTTGTCGTTGCCCGAGCCGGAGTGCTGGCCGTGGTCGTGGTTGCCACCGGAGCGGTCGATCGGCTCGCTCTGGACGATGATGCCGCGGCCGTCGCAGTGCGAGCACGGCTCCGAGAAGACCTCGATGAGGCCCGAACCCACACGCTTGCGGGTCATCTGGACCAGGCCGAGCGATGTCACCTCGGCGACCTGGTGCTTGGTGCGGTCGCGACCCAGGCACTCGAGGAGGCGTCGCACCACGAGGTCACGGTTGGACTCGAGGACCATGTCGATGAAGTCGATGACGATGATGCCGCCGATGTCGCGCAGCCGGAGCTGTCGGACGATCTCCTCGGCTGCCTCGATGTTGTTCTTGGTGACGGTCTCCTCGAGGTTGCCACCCGATCCGACGAACTTGCCGGTGTTGACGTCGACGACGGTCATGGCCTCGGTGCGGTCGATCACGAGGGATCCGCCCGACGGCAGCCAGACCTTGCGGTCCATGGCCTTGGCGATCTGCTCGTCGACGCGGTAGTGGGCGAAGAGATCTTCCTCGGACGTCCAGTGCGTGAGGCGCTGGGCCAGGTCCGGCGCGACGTCCTCGACGTAGCCACTGACCTCCGACCAGGCCTTGTCGCCGGAGACGACGAGCTGGCTGAAGTCCTCGGTGAAGACGTCACGGATGACCCGAACCGTGAGGTCGGCCTCTCCGTGCAGGAGCACCGGAGCGCCTCCGTTGCCCGCCTTCTTGGCCGAGGCGGTCGCAACCTTCTTCTGGATGCCCTCCCACGCCTTGGTGAGCCGCTCGACGTCGGCACGCAGCTCCTCCTCGGAGGCGCCCTCGGCCGCTGTGCGCACGATGACGCCGGCGTGGTCGGGCACGACCTCCTTGAGGATCGCCTTGAGGCGGGCGCGCTCGGTGTCGGGGAGCTTGCGCGAGATGCCCGTCATGGAGCCCTCGGGCACGTAGACGAGGTAGCGGCCCGGGAGCGAGATCTGGCTCGTGAGCCTCGCACCCTTGTGGCCGATGGGGTCCTTGGTCACCTGGACGAGGACGGTGTCGCCCGAGCTGAGCGCGTTCTCGATGCGCTTGGCCTTGTTCTGCTCCAGTCCGGCGGCATCCCAATTGACCTCACCGGCATACAGGACGGCGTTGCGGCCCTTGCCGATGTCGACGAAGGCGGCCTCCATCGAGGGCAGGACGTTCTGGACGCGGCCGAGGTAGACGTTGCCGGCCATCGACGCGTTGGTCTCGCGCGACACGTAGTGCTCGACGAGGACGCCGTCCTCCAGCACACCGATCTGGGTCTTGTCGCCCTTGCCACGCACGGCCATGACCCGGTCGACGGACTCCCGGCGGGCCAAAAACTCTGCCTCGGTGATGATCGTGCGCCGGCGACCGGCCTCACGTCCCTCTCGACGGCGCTGCTTCTTGGCCTCGAGGCGGGTCGATCCCTTGACCGCGGTCGGCTCGTCGCGCTCGCGGTCCTTGCGGGGCTCGCGGACCTTCGTCACGGTGCCGGGCGGGTCGTCGCCCTCCGTCGAGGATCCCGAGCGGCGGCGACGACGGCGGCGACGGCTCGAACCGGACTCGGCGCCCTCGGCCTCCGGGCTGTCGTCAGCGCGACCCTCCGCCTCGGAGTCTCCGGCTGCCGAGTCGGCTCCGGATGAGGCGTCGGTCTGCTCTCCGGACTCAGCCTGCTCGCTACCGGCGGCGCCTGCGCCACGCCCGCGACGGCCACGACCGCCGCGGCGACGGCGACGGCCGCCTTCCTGCTGCTCGTCGGTGGACTCGCCCGCAGTCTCGGCAGCGCTCTGCTCGCCCTCGGCTGCCTCGTTCTGCTCGGCGGTCTCGGTCTCGGCGGCCCGGCCCCGGCCACCGCGGCGTGACCGCTTCGGCTTCTCGGGCGCAGCCTCGTCGGCGGCGGCATCCGCCTGCTCGGGCCCCGACTGGCGCTCGATCGCGGCGGCACTCGGCGCCTGCGCGGGAGCGGTGGCCCTGCGGCGGCGCACGACCTTGGTGGTGTCCGGGGCCTGGAACAGGAGGCCGAACGAAGAGACGACCGGGGCAGCCTCGACCTGCGCCTCCTGCTCGTCGTCCTCCGCGGACTCGTCCTCGTTGGACTCGTCCTGAGCCGTGATCGCCGCGTCGCCCGTCTCGGACTCAGCGATCTCGTCCGCGGGTGCCTCGTCGGCGGCCGCGGGGTCGACAGCAGCCTCGTCCAGCAGCGTCGGCTCCTCGACGGGAGCGGCCGCAGCCTTCTTCGAGCGGGAGGCCCGCTTGGCCGGCTTGCGGGCAGCCTTGGCGGCGGCCTTCTCGTCGGACGTCTCGTCCGAGGAACCGTCAGAAGCTTCGGACGAGACGGCGGCCTTCTTCGGCGCCTTCTTGGCAGCCTTGCGGGCGGCCTTCTTCTTGGGCGCGGGCGCCTCCGCGTCGGTCGACTCGCTCAGCGCGACCGTGGCGGAGTCCGGCTCGGCCGATGCGGCATCGCTCTCGACGCTCGCAGGGGCAGGAGCAGCGGTCTTCTTCGTCGCCCGGCGGCGACGAGGCGCCTTCGCGGGCGCCGACTCGACCGCGTCAGTGGCGGCCGCTTCGCTCTGGGACGAGGTGTTCTGGGACGTGTCGTCGTTCTGGGTGGCCATGGAATGTGACCCTCTCGGCGCCACGTGGCCGTCAGCCACACCATCTGGGCGGGAAGCCCGGACCTGCCGTCCCCGTGGGGCTCGTGTCGTGATCGTGTCGGGTGAAATTTCCCGACACGGAAGTCGTGTGTGCTGTTCCCGAAGGAGTTTCGCGCGGCGTGTGCTCCGCTGCGGCAACCCGATCAGGAACCGACGGCGTCCTTGTCGGCGGCCAGTGGATCGGCCACCCCGGCCTCTGCGTGCAGTGGGCCCTGGGCCAGGCGGGTCACCAGTGGTGGAACCGGAGGGCTGAGCTCGGTGACTGCGTGCAGTGCGGTCAGGATGTCATCGGGGCGAACGGACGGTGTGGTGTGCCGAACGACCGTCTGCAGTATCGCACACGACGGGTCGCCGCTCTCGGTGACGACCATCGACACGACGGCGGAACGCACATCGAACGTCTTGGGCCCCGTCTTGAACACGCGGGTCACCTCGGCGACGTCGACCGCGAGGAAGCGCTCCACGGCATACGCGAGGGTGTCGAGCGGGACGCCACGCATCTCCAGACGCCAGACGCTCCCCTCGAGCCGCTCGGCGAGGCTGCCGGGCCCGGCCTCGACGACCTCGATGACGTCGAGATCCGGCGGGAGTGCCTCGTCGAGCGCGACGCGCAACGCCTCGGGATCGACGCGTTCGGTGACCGAGATCTCGAAGTACTCGGCCTCGCTGGCGGTGCCGGTCGGTGCGGCGTTCGCGTAGCTGATCTTCGGGTGCGGGTGGAAGCCGGCGGAGAAGGCCATCGGCACGCCAGCCCGACGCAGGGCACGCTCGAGCGCCCGCGAGAAGTCCCGGGTCGACGAGAAGCGCAGCCGACCGCGCTTGGCGTAACGGATGCGGAGCTTCTGGACCGGAGGAGGCGGCGGTGGGCCTTCGGGAGTGCGCTGACGAGCCATGGTCGGGCCAGCCTATTTCAGGCTGACCCGACCACCGAACTTCGCGTATGCCGTCCGCTCGCCTCGGTCAGGCCTGTCCGGGAGCCTTGGGCCAGGAGTCCGTCAGGTAACTGGGGATCGATTCGCCACCGTGCTCAGGGCCGACCGGCAGCGGGACCTGGAGGGCACGCTCGACGTCGTCCTCGAGAGCCGTCAGCGCCGTTTCGCACGCCGTCATGGCGGTCCAGGGGTGGGTTCCCGCGTCGTCCGTCTCATGGGTGAGTCCACAGCTGAATGCGCCAGGCAGCCCAGTCCTAGGCGGGCCATCCGGGTCTGGAAGGGGTCCTGCCTGCTCATAGTGAGTCAAACTGGTGGCCAAGGTCGACACTGCCGAGGCAACATCCGAGAAGAAGGTTTCGCCCGCGTCCGAGATGGAGCGCGATGCGGTCTTCAGAAGGGTCGCGCCGATCTGTGCGGTGGACGCGCCGGCCTGCATCTTCGGAACAACCTCGCGATAGGCCCTGCCCGCCGGTCCCTTCCAACTGTCCACGGCTGGAAGCTTCTTGGATTCTACGTATTCCGTGGCGTCCGATGCGTGACCGACTGCGGTTCTCCACTTCTTGGAGCGGCGCTCCAGAGCATCAACCCAGCCCGAGTCATCGACGTACTTCTCCACCCAGGCCGCGACCACCTCGACCTGGTCCTTGTACTCGCGCCATGAGTGACCGCTCGCCGGACGAAAGCCGTCGACGTACTGCACCTGGGCCTTGGCACACGTGTGCACTCCGTGGCTGTCGCCGTGAATGGTCTTGACGTAGGTACGCAGGGTGGCCAGGTCTGCCTTGAGGTCGGCGACGGACTTGGAGACAGAACTCATCGGACCGGTTCCTTCTGACTTGTGGTGGACGTGAGCTCACTCGCTCGATCGCTGAGTTCACGGTCCGCGATCTGGGTCACTTCGCGACCCTCGACGTCGAGGAACACGAGGTGGGGTTCTCCGTCACGGACCTCGACCACTGCGAAGTCAGCGTCCTCGGGCAGGGCCCGAGTCCACTCGGTTTGCGCCGGCTGCCGCTGCGGCTCGGCGGCGCCAGACCCGGCCACCACTCGGTCGCTCGCGTCACCGCCCGATTCCTGCTGCCATTCGACCCCGACAACCTGAGCCTCAGGACCCACGGGTTTGCCTTCGGACCCGACCCACGCCGAACCCTTGGCGTCGGTGTCGATGTACGAGATGCGCGGCTCGCCGTCGACCATCGTGACGACAATTCGGTCGGCCCGTGCCGGGATCCGTTCGACATCGCGACCGTCGACCGCTGTCGCCTCTCCTCGCTGCATCTCGCGCGGGGTCCACGTGACCTCACCCGAGCTCGGATCGACATGCCGGTCAAAGGTGATGTCCGGGTCCTTGGGGTCCTCGGGCGTGGGCCTCGTCGGGCCGAGAAGACGTCCTCGGGCGTGGGCCTCGTCGGGCCGAGAAGACTGGTGTAGTGGTCCTTGTCCTTGCCGGGGTGCGCGTCGCCTGGCCCAGCGTCGGATCCTCCCCGTCCACCTCGGGCCGCCGCCCTGGTCACGCGCTCATCCGAGTCCTTGTCGTTGGACTCGGTGCGGGCATTGTTCCTGTCCAGGTTGGTCTGCATCGCGCGCAGGCGCTTCTCCCCCACCTCGAGGGAGTTCCGAACGGCCAGGTCCGCTGCCGAAAAGTCGTCACCAACGATGCTCTGGAAGTTGCCCCATGAGATGCCGAGGGCAGGAACCGCACGATGGGCCTGCCCGAAGGAGTTCGAGGCTGTCCCCCACTGCGTGGCATCCGCAGTCATGTCGGCCGGCACGACCTTGAATTTCACGTCACCCATGACGTCCACCCTCTCGTCCGGTCGGCGTCCCCCGCCGATCATCTCCCCCGACCCTAGGTCGTCCGTTCCGCGCCGGCGATGGGGAGGACTCCCCCCGCCCGCTCCACGACCGTGACCCCGGGCAGAGGTGTGCCGTGGCACCCGACGGGCGCCACGGCATACCGGATGGTCGTGATCGGGACGATCAGCGCAGGGTGACGTCCGCCCAGACGAGGCGGTGGTCGCTCGTCGGGAAGGGGAAGACACCCGTGAGGCGGAACAGCGGGTCTGCCTGAACCGGCCAGAAGACGCCGGCATCGCGCACAGTGAACGACCGCGACAACAGCGTGTAGTCGACGCGGAGGTTGCCGGGCGCGCCGTCGGCGAAGTCCGCGGTGTCGTACCTGGGGTCGCCCGTGTGCGTGAGGTTCGCGCCGGCCTGGAGCTGGGCTGCCTCGACCGCACCCTCGGAGGTGGCCTGCGGGTCGACGATGCGCTTGCTGTCGAGGAGCTGGTTGATCGCGGCCTCGTAGGAGTCGCCGTCGTGGGGGTCGGCGTTGTAGTCGCCGAGGATGACGAAGTTCGAGCTCGGGTTGAGACCGCCGCGACCGCCGTTGTCGTCGTAGATGTAGCCACCCTTGCCCGGCGTGATGTAGTCGGCCCAGAAGCGGATCTCGTCGTGGTTGCGGCGGCCGTTGCGGTCCTCGGGCCCGTCGAAGGTCGGCGGGGTCGGGTGCGCGGCGAGGACGCGCACGGTGCGCTTGCCGACCGTCACGGGGACGTCCCAGTGCGACTTGCTGGAGAGGCGGAAGTTGTCCTGCTCCTCCGGCGAGTACCAGTCGGTGGGGAGGACGTTGCCGGGCATGTCCTTCCAGAGGAAGTGCTGGAAGGTGCGGACCGCGTCGGTCTGGATCGGGTACTTGGAGAGGACGACCATGCCGTACTGACCCGGGAAGAGCCCGAAGCCGTAGGCGTCGTCGCCGCCGCCGATCGTGCCGTCGTTGTTGAGGTCGAAGCCGCTCGGGACACCGGTGTTGACCGGGGCCGTGTAGGCGTAGGGGTAGTCGACGGCTTCGGCTCCGTTGTGGCCGACCTCGAGGTAGTTGTCGCGGAACAGGTCGACCGCCGTGCCGCCCTCGACGTAGTCGAACTCGTTGAGCAGGACGACGTCTGGGTTGGCGCGCTGGATGACCTCCGCCACGGCCTTGGCCTGCGCGTTGTCCGGGGTGGAGAGCTCGCGCACGAGGTCGCCGGCAGCGTTGCGGTTGAGGCTGAGGTTGTAGGTCGCGACGCGCAGGTCCTGACCCGTGGGACCGGGCGCTGCGTTGGCCGAGGCGGCGGTGGCCAGGGGTGTGGCCGCGAGGAGTGCGGCCGCGCCGATGATGACGGCTCGGGCGAAGTTCATGATCGTTCCTTCGACGTGGTTCCAGGGAGACGTTTCAACCTAGCCACGCCCGGCGTCCTCATGCGGATTGAGAGGTGAATGCCTCGTGAACCTCACGATCCCGTATGCCGCCCGCTCGCCTGTTCTTCTGCGTCACCTTTCCCCGCGCCGCCGTGGAAGTGCGCAGCGCCATGTCCACCACGACGAGGTTGGCGACGAGCGCGAGCCACTGGGCGTACGGCGTCGCGGCGGCCACGGCGTGCTCGAGCCCGACAGGGTTGTCGACGGCGAGCCCGGGCAGCTGGACTGCGACGAGGACCACCCCGAGAGCGAGAGCGGTCAGCGGGACGAGCGACACGGCATACAGGCGGGTTCGCCAACGCCGCGCGACCCTGCGGCTGCCCCGCTGCCGTGCCTGAATCATGAGGGCTGCGAGGACGAGCCAGAGGAGGGCGAGCGTCGCGAACCAGGTCATGCATTCAGCCTCGCGGCGCGAGTGGGGCTTCGGCATCGGGTGCGACCCCGAGGCACCCCTGACCGAACCCTCAGTGGGCCGTCAGTCCAGGCAGAACTCGTTGCCCTCGGGGTCGGCCATGACGATGTGGCCGGCGCCCATGGGTGGTTGAGGCTCGTGGCGCTGCAGCCGTCGAGCACCGAGCGTGGTGAGGCGGTCGCACTCGGCTTCGAGGGCAGCCATCCGCTCCTCGCCCTGCAGGTCGGGCGCCGCGCGCACGTCGAGGTGGACACGGTTTTTGGCGACCTTGTCCTCGGGCACCTGCTGGAAGAACACCCGCGGCCCGTCGCCGTCCGGGTCCTCGATCGCGGATCGCGAATTGTGCTGGTCCGCCGGCACGCCGATGCGAGTGAGGAACTCTCTCCACGCCTCCAGCGGGTCCGCACCGTCGGCGAGCGCGACACCGGGTGGGCCCGGGATGACATAACCGAGCGCCTCCGCCCAGAAGCGGGACTGCGCTGCGGGGTCGTGGGCGTCGAAGGTGACCTGGATCGTGCGGCTCATGTCACCACCGTGGCACGCGGGTCCGACAGCGTCAGTCCAGGTCGAGCCGCATGAGGTCGTCGGCAGGCCAGAACCCCAGCGACGCGTAGAACGGGATGGACATCTCGCTCGGCGCCAGGACGATGCGCACCATCCCCTCGGCGCGAGCCCACGCGACGATCTCCGTCATCAGCGCCGCGGCGACTCCTTGGCGGCGATGCTCGGGGACGACGAAGACATTCGCTACGTAGACCCACCGGCCGGCGGGCCTCCCGGGGACCGGCATGCGTTCGAAGATGGCCGCGTTCGCCATGCCGAGGGGTATGCCATCCGCTCCCCTTGCGATCCAAGCCCGCCGCCCTGCCCCATTGCGTTCCCACCACGCGCGCAGGTCGTCGGCGAGAGCCGCGGCGTCAGCGTCAGACTCGGCCGGCTTCCATGCGAGACGGAGAGCGATGAGGTCGTCGAGCTCACCAGCAGCGACGAGCGTGACCAGGAAATCGTGGGATGGCCCGGCAATATCCGCGTCACGACGCGATTTCCGCGTCAATGCGTCACCGTCGTTGGCGGCCACCGCTCAGGCGTGTGTGCGTTCGGCCATGGCGGCCTTGCCCGCACCGAGGACGGTGAGCGGCAGGAGCACCTTGCCCGTGGGCCCGATCTCGATCTCGGTGTTCATCTGCGGACACACACCACAGTCGAAGCACGGCGTCCACCGGCAGTCGTCCACCTCGGTCTCGTCGAGGGCGTCGAGCCAGTCCTGCCACAGCCACTCCTTGTCGAGACCAGAGTCGACGACGTCCCACGGCAGGACCTCGGACTCCTCGCGCTCGCGCGTGGTGTACCAGTCGACGTCGATCGGCCACTCCATCGTGGAGAACGCCTTCTCAGCCGCGGACATCCACAGGTCGTAGGAGAAGTGCTCGCTCCACCCGTCGAACCGACCACCGTCACGCCACACCTGCTCGATGACGGCGCCGACGCGGCGGTCGCCACGAGACAGCAGTCCCTCGACGATGCCCGGCTTGCCGTCGTGGTAGCGGAATCCGATGGACGACCCGAGCCGGCGGTCGGACCGGATGGCGTCACGCAGCTTCTCGAGGCGGGCGTCCGTCTCGTCCGACGACAGCTGGCCAACCCACTGGAACGGTGTGTGCGGCTTCGGCACGAACCCACCGATCGACACGGTGCAGCGGATGTCCTTGCGACCACTGACCTGGCGACCCGTCTCGATGACGCGCTTGGCGAGCTCGGCGATCTGGAGCACGTCCTCGTCGGTCTCGGTGGGCAGGCCGCACATGAAGTAGAGCTTGACGTTGCGCCAGCCGGCACCATAGGCCGCCGACACGGTCTTGATGAGGTCGTCCTCGGTCACCATCTTGTTGATGACCTTGCGGATGCGCTCGCTGCCACCCTCCGGGGCGAAGGTCAGGCCGGAGCGACGCCCGTTGCGGGTCAGCTCGTTGGCGAGGTCGATGTTGAATGCGTCGACGCGGGTCGACGGCAGCGACAGACCGGTGTTGGTGCCCTCGTAGCGGTCTGCCAGACCCTTGGTGATGTCGGCGATCTCGGTGTGGTCGGCCGACGACAGCGACAGCAGCCCGACCTCCTCGAAACCCGTTGCGGCAAGGCCCTTCTCGACCATCTCGCCGATGCCGGTGATGGAACGCTCGCGCACCGGGCGAGTGATCATGCCGGCCTGGCAGAAGCGGCAACCGCGCGTGCAGCCACGGAAGATCTCGACCGACATGCGCTCGTGCACCGACTCGGCGAGCGGCACGAGCGGCTGCTTCGGGTACGGCCACGCGTCGAGATCCATGACGGTGTGCTTCGAGACGCGCCACGGCACGCCCGGCTCGGTCGGGGCGATGCGCTGGATGCGACCGTCCGCCAGATACGTCACCGAGTAGAACTCGGGGACGTAGACCCCGCCCGTCTTCGCAAGGCGCAGCAGCAGCTCGCGGCGACCACCCGGCATACCCTCGCTCTTCCAGGTGGCGATGAGGTCCGACACCATCAGCACGGCTTCCTCACCGTCGCCGATGATGGCGGCGTCGACGAAGTCGGCGAGCGTCTCGGGGTTGAACGCAGCGTGCCCGCCGGCGATGACGATCGTGTCGCCGTCGACGCGGTCGCGGGCGTGCAGCGGGATGCCGGCGAGGTCGAGCGCCGTGAGGAGGTTGGTGTAGCCGAGTTCGGTCGAGAACGAAACGCCGAGCACGTCGAAATCGCCGACGGATCGGTGCGCGTCCACGGTGAACTGCGGGACCCCGTGCTCGCGCATGAGGGCCTCCATGTCGGGCCACACGGCATACGTGCGCTCGGCCAGCACGTCGGGGCGCTCGTTGAGCACCTCGTAGAGGATCATCGAGCCCTGGTTGGGGACACCGACCTCGTAGGCGTCGGGGTACATGAGCGCCCAACGCACGGTGACACCATCGGCGCTCGCCCCGCCACAATTCCAGTCCTTGACGGTGGAGTTGAGCTCGCCACCGACGTACTGGATCGGCTTGCTCACCTGCTCGAGCAGGGGCTCGAGGTCAGGGAACAGGGAGGCGCCGGCAGTACGGGTGTGCATGGGTCAAGGGTACGTTCGGTCGCGCTGAGTCCCCAAAGTCGCGCGACACACTTCCGGGGCGGGGAGGCATGTAGTGGACATGAGCACAGACACGGGGCCACCCGACGACGAGGACCGTCGCCGGATCCGATTCGAGACCCTTTACGACGCCACGTATGCCGGTGTGCTGCGTTTCGTGCAGCGGCGCGTCCACGCGACCCACGCCGAGGACGTGGTCGCCGACGTCTTCACGGTCGCCTGGCGGCGGATCGACGACGTGCCCGCGGATTCAGAGGAAGCGAGGGCATGGCTCTTCGGCGTCGCCCGACGCATCCTCATGGCGACCCAGCGCGCGGAGGGCCGTCGACAGGCCCTCACCGTCCGGGTCGAGGATGACCAGGTGACGGGGGCGCTCGGCTCGGGACTCGACCACGACCTCGTTCTCCACCACGTCGACCTCGCCCGGGCCTGGCGGCGCCTCAGCCCGGTGCACCAGGAGTCCCTCGCGCTCGTGATCTGGGACGACCTCACGTCGACCCGGGCCGCCGACGTGCTCGGCATCTCCGCCGTGGCCTTCCGGCTGCGGCTCTCGCGAGCGCGCCGCGCCCTGCGCCACCACCTCGCACCGAGCGCGGCCTCCCCCACGACACCCTCGACCAGCCTTGCTCCCGAGAGGAGCCCCCGATGACGAACCTCAACTCCGTCACTGACGACCGCCTCGATGCCGCCGTGCGGCGCCTCGACCCCGCGGCTACTGCTGGGCCCGGGCTCAGCGCGGCCGAACAGCACCGCGCCGACGACCTCCGCGCCCGGATCCTGTCGACCGGTCCGAACGAGAACGTCCTCGGCCGCCCACCTCAGGACCCCACTCCAACGCGGGGTCGGCCCGGGCTTCGGTGGGTCCTCGCGGGCGGCGCCGTGGTCGCTGTCACTGCCGGGCTGCTCGCGATTCCGCGCTTCGGCGCCGAGCAGGGCGACGACCGGCCGACCGCGCCCGCGGCACCCGCCGCATCGACGTCGCACTCGGCATCAGCGGTCGTGCCGGCCGCCCCCACCACTGCGCTGAGCGACGTCGCGCAGAACCTCGGGGACAAGTGCGCGACCGACCTCAAGAAGTTCGCGAGTCGACCGCCGAGCCAGGCAGTGGGCTCGTTCTCCGCCGCGCAGCTCGACAGCATGCACACGATCCTCGGGGAGCGACATGGCGCCTACGACATCGTCGTCCTGGGGAACGATGCGGGCTACGACGCGCAGTGCATGTACCAGGTCGGGGGTACGGAGCCCAGCGCCAAGGGCGGGATCAACCCGCTCGAGACACCATCGCCCTCCTCCGTGTCGGTCAGCCTTGCGGGCGAAATCACCGAGGGGATCGTCGACGGGAAGTTCGAGAGGAAGTCCGGTGCCGCGCTCTACGGTCGCGTGGGTTCGCAGGTCGTCGGTGTCTCCGTGCGGAATTTCCGGGGTGAGGTAGCCACGACGGTCAGGGACGGATGGTTCGCTGCGGCCTGGACTGACCTCGAACAGGACCCCTCGCACGAGAAGGCGACCGTCACCCTCACCCTGGCAGACGGCACAAAGGTCGGCCCGACCCCGTTCAGCGACCTCGCTGAGCGGAGTATCCCCGACACCCTCTTCTATCCGGCCGGCTGAAGAGGCACTCCTTCGCGATCGGGCGTCACACTGGAGGGATGGATCCCGCCGACCGGGTGGCGGAGGCGATGGCGGCGTGGCCGCGCACGCCGTTCCTCCCCCGACGCGAGCGGCGCCACACCCACCGGGACGCGCCGCTCCCGATCGGGCACGGCCAGACGAACTCCCAGCCGCGGACGGTCGCGGCGATGCTCGAACTGCTCGATGTCCGACCCGGTGACCGCGTCCTCGACGTCGGCGCCGGGTCGGGGTGGACGACGGTGCTGCTGGCGCACCTCACCGGACCGACGGGGTCGGTTCTCGGCGTGGAGCGGATCGCGGAGCTCGCCACCGTGGGTGCCGAGAACGTCCAACGAGCCGGTATGCCGTGGGCACACCTTCGCGTCGCCGTTCCGGGAGTTCTCGGGGCACCCTCCGAGGGGCCGTGGAACCGGATCCTCGTGTCGGCAGAGGCGTCCACACGGCCGACTGCCCTCGTCGACCAGATCACCCCCGGCGGAGTGATGGTCATCCCGGTGGCGGGCTGGATGCACCGTGTCGTCCGGACAGGCGACGGCGCCGTGCTGGTGGACCAGCACGGCGCCTATCGGTTCGTCCCGCTCATCGAGGACTGAAGACTCCTCCGCGAGTTCCTCTCACTTCCGGCGGGAAAGTTGGGGCGCTCAGGCTCCGGCGTAGTGCGCGTCGAGCATGTCCTTGTAGCGCTCGGAGACGACCTTGCGCTTGAGCTTGAGGCTCGGCGTGAGTTCACCACTGTCGACAGTGAGGTCGTGGTCGAGGATCGTGAACTTCTTGATCGTCTCCCAGCGGTTGAGGCCGGAGTTCAGCTCGTCGACGTAGCCCTGCACCATCGCGTGCGCCTCGTCCGAGGAGACGATCTCGGCGTAGGACTTGCCACCCATGCCGTTGGCGTCGGCCCATCCCTGGATCGCCTCGGGGTCGAGGGTCACGAGGGCGGACACGAAGTTGCGGTCGGCGCCGTGGACGACGAACTGGCTGACGTAGGGGCACAGGCCCTTGAACGTCGACTCGATGATCGAGGGTGCGACGTACTTGCCGCCCGACGTCTTGAAGAGGTCCTTCTTGCGGTCGGTGATCTTGAAGAAGCCCCGCTCGTTGACCTCACCGATGTCGCCGGTGTGGAACCAGCCGTCCGCGTCGAGCACCTCGGCCGTGGCTTCGGGGTTGTTGTGGTAGCCGTCCATGATGCCGTCGCCGCGCAGCAGCAGCTCCCCGTCCTCGGCGACCTTGATCTCGGTGCCCGGGAGGGGCCAGCCGACCGTGCCGTAGCTGTAGGCCGACGTGCGGTTGACCGTCGTCGCGGCGCTGGACTCGGTGAGGCCGTAGCCCTCGCCGACGAGCATGCCCACGGAGTCGAACCAACGCGCCACATCCTGGTTGAGCGCCGCCGAGCCGGAGATGAAGAGGCGCACGCGACCACCGAAGCGCTCGCGCACCTTGGACAGGACGAGCTTGTCGGCGAGCGAGTGCTGGAAGCCGAGGAGCCCGCTGGGCGCCTTGCCCTGCTCGCGCAGGAGGCTCACCTCGCGCCCGACACCCGTGGCCCAGCGGAAGAGCTTGAGCTTCACGCCGCCCTCTTCCTCCATCATCATGTTGACCCGGTTGTAGGCCTTCTCGAAGATGCGCGGGGCAGCACCCATGAACGTCGGCTTCACGACGGCCAGGTTGTCGACGATCTTGTCGATGCGGCCGTCGATCGCCGTGGGGAAGCCGATCTGCAGCGGCAGCGTGAGCAGAAGCTTGCCGAAGACGTGGGCGAGCGGGAGCCAGAGGTACTGGAGGTCGTCCTCCCGCAGGACGGAGATGGCGTCGACCGCAGCCGCCTCGTAGGTCCACGACTTGTGCAGGAGGCGGACACCCTTGGGACGGCCGGTGGTGCCGGACGTGTAGATGATCGTCGCGAGACGATCGGGGGTCAGGGCGTCGATGCGCTCGTCGATCAGGCCCGGCGTGCGCTCAAGGGCCGAACGGCCGAGAGCCATGAGCGCGTCGAGCGAGATGACCCAGTCATCCTCACCGGTCGCGGCCTCGGGGTCGAAGGTGACGACCTTGCCGACACCGGGCACGGAGTTGGCGATGCGACGGAGCTTGGCGACCTGGTCGGCGTCCTCGGCGAAGACGACCTTGCTCTGCGAGTCGCCAAGGATGAACGCGACGTCGTCGTCGATGGTCGTCGGGTAGATCGTCGTCGTGACCGCACCGGCGACCATCACGCCGAGGTCGGCGAGGGCCCACTCGTAGCGGGTGGACGACGCGAGCGCGACGCGCTCCTCCGGGCCGACGCCGAGCGCGACGAGGCCGGCACCGATCTCGTGCACCGCGTCACGGACTTCGGACCACGTCGCCGTGACCCACTCGTCGGAGCCGTCAGCTGCGGCTCCGACCTTGGCGTACTGGAAGGCCACTGCGTCGGGCGTGGCTGCTACGCGTTCACGGAAGAGGTGGCCGACGCTGGCGGCGCGCTCCTCGATCAGGCGGAAGTCGACCGGCTCGTCACCGGGGGTCTGGATCTGGGGGGCAACGCTCGTCATGGCAGGCATCCTCATCATTGGGGGTGTCGTTGCCGGATGCTCCCACAACGGCGCTGCCGAATTCAGCCCGTCCGCGACAAACGTGACCGACGGGTAATGCGAAAGGCCCGCCAGCCGCCTCGCGCGGGGGCTCAGACGGCGACCGCGGTCCTCTCGGTGACCTTCTTCTTGAGACGGACGTAGAGCTGGCGTCGGACCTGCGCCACCACCTCGCCGTCGTCGTCGAGGACGTCGGACTCGACCCACCGGAGGACCTTGTCGCCATCCTTGGCCGCCTCGCGCAGCTCGTCGAGGAAGGCGTCCGTGACCTCCACGGTGAGGTGGAGGCGCCCCCGACCCGGGCGCACGAAACGCACCTCCGCGGCCTGGTCCCACACGATGTAGTCGTCGCCGAGGGAGCGCAGAGTCAGGAACATCCAGAACGGATCGCTCATCGAGAAGATCGACCCGCCGAACTGGGTGCCGACGTAGTTCCGGGTGAGCAGGTGGCTGCCGAGTTCGACCCGCACGCGCCGGAAGTCGTCGCTCAGCTCGGTGATGCGGATGCCCGCGAACGCGAAGGGCGGCCAGATGTTCATCGCGCGACGAGTGAACGCGGCACTGCCGCCGATCGTCTTCCAAGTAGGAATCGAGACCATGGTGTGGGACCTCCGGTGCGTTAGCATCACAGTGTTATGTTACGGAGCATAACACCGTGATGCCAGAAGGAGCGAGGCCCGTGCGAACCCCCAAGGTCACTGCCGACGAGGTCGTCCGGGCGGCCGCCGCCCTCCTCGCCACCCAGGGCACCTCTGCCCTCAGCGCCCGACGGCTCGCCTCCGAGCTCGGCACGTCGACGATGACCGTCTACACCCACTTCGGGAGCATGCCCGAGCTCGTGCGTGCAGTCGTCGCCGAAGGCTTCCGCCAGCTCGACCGCCACCTGGACGCCCTTCCCGTCACAGACGACCCGCGGGCCGACCTCGTGGCCATCGCCCGCGCGTATCGCGCCAACGCACTCGAGAATCCACACCTGTATGCCGTGATGTTCAGTGGCGTGGACGACGCACCTGCCGACCGGACCGCCGACGAGCGCCGCGTCCGCGAACATTCGCTGCGTACCCTGCGGAGCGCCTCAACCCGGGCGGTCGAGGCGGGCGCGCTCGCGGACCCCGGCGACTCGTGGGAGTACCCCCGCCGCTTCTGGGCGACGGCACACGGTTTCGTCAGTCTCGAGCTCGCGGGCCTCATCGGGTCACCCGCAACCGTCGAGCGCAGCTATCTCGCCGTCGTCGACGCCGTGCTCAACGCCTCGGCGACGCGCTAGACCCGGTCCCTGTGCCCCGCGGCATACGCCGCATTGACGATCCCGATCGCGAGCCAGGACGCAAACATCGACGACCCGCCGTAGGACACGAACGGCAGCGGCAGGCCGGTGACCGGCACGACGCCGAGGTTCATCCCGACGTTCTGGAAGACCTGGAACGCGAGCCACGTGCCAACACCCCCGCCGACGAACCGGCCAAAGGCATCGCGGGAGCGACCGGCGACGACGAAGATACGGACCACGATGAAGGACAGGAGCAACAGCAGGCCCGCCGCCCCGACGAAGCCGAGCTCCTCCCCCGCGACCGAGAAGATGAAGTCGTTGAGCTGATACGGGATGAACCCAGCCTGAGTCTGGCGACCCTCCATGAATCCCTGACCCCACCAGCCCCCCGAGCCGATCGCGAGCCGCACCTGCCGCGTCTGGTAGCCGATGCCCTGGGGATCCGCGCTGGGATTGGCGAAGGCCAGCAACCGGTCTCGCTGGTAGTCGCTGAGGAGCGGCGTGGTGAGTGCCGCCACGACGAGTCCCACGGCAGCCACTGCCATTCCGAGCACCCACCGCCGCGGCGCACCGGCCACGGCGATGACGACGAAGGCCAGAGCACCGAGCACGACGGCGGATCCGAGGTCGGGCTGGAGCATGATCAGCCCGGCCGGGATCGCCGCCAGCAGCCACCCGACGGCAACATCGCGAGTGCCCGGTGCCACGCGCCGCTCCCACCGGTCGGCGAAGACGAGTCCGAGGACGAGGGCCAGTCCCACCTTGGCGAACTCCGAGGGTTGCACCGTGAAGCCCGCGGCCACCGGGATCCAGGACCGCGATCCGTTCACGGTGAGACCGAGCGGCGTGAGGACCGCGAGCAGGCCCAGGATCGACACCCCGTAGATCCACGGTGCGACAAGACGCAGTCCGTGGTGACCCAGCCGGGTCACGCCGATCGCGAGGACGATCCCGATGGCCGTGTTGAGGAGGTGCCGGACGAGATAGGCCGTCCCGGCGCTCTCATGGGTGGCGGACCAGACGAGCAGGGCGCCGACGACCGAGGTGCCAGCGGCCCCGATGAGGAGTCCGAGATCCTGCCGGAGCCAACTGCCGCGGAACGAGGGCCCCCCGAGCCGCAAGGCCCGGGAGCCATCGCCCCTCGGGTTCAGGAGTGGACGATCTGGGTGAGCACCGCGCGGCACTGCTCGACGTCCTTGGCCATGGCCACGAGCAGGTCGTCGATGCTCTCGAAGCGCAGGGTCGGGCGGATGTGTTCGACGAACTCCACGAGGACGCGCTCGTCGTAGAGGTCGAGGTCGTCACGGTCGAGCACGTAGGCCTCGACGGTGCGCCGGTCCTTGGTGTCGAACGTCGGATTGGTGCCGATCGAGATGGCCGCAGGCATGGTCCGGTCCGGCTCGCCCGGGTCGAGGTCGAGCCGGGTCAGCCACCCGGCATACACACCCTCGGCAGGCACGAGCCCGGCCGAGTCCTGTGACAGGTTGGCCGTGGGATAACCCATCTCGCGGCCCCGATGGTGACCGTGCACGACGGTGCCGACGACGCGGTGCGGACGCCCGAGGATGCGCGCGGCAGCAGCCACGTCACCCGCGGCCAGGGCCTTGCGGACGGAGGTGGACGACCAGCGCTCACCGTCACCGGCGTCTCCGACGTCCTCGAGCGTGACGACCTCGAAGCCGTACTTCTCACCGAGCTCGCGCAGGGTCGTGACGTCGCCCGAGTTCTTGTGACCGAAGCGTGTGTCCGAGCCGACCACGACGACCTGTGCCTGCAGCCCCTCGACGAACGTCGTCACGACGAACTCCTCGGGCGACTGCTGGGCAAACTCGTGGGTGAAGTCGAGGACGAGCAGCCCGTCGATCCCCGTGGCCTCGAGGAGGTCCTCGCGCAGGGTGCCGGGCGTGATGAGGTCCGGCGCGCGGTCGGGGTGGAGAACCGCGAGGGGATGCTCGTCGAACGTCACCGCCACGGCTGCCACGCCGCGCTCGTGACCGAGCTCGACGAGTCGCGACAGCACCGCCTTGTGTCCGCGGTGGACCCCGTCGAAGTTGCCGAGGGTGACCACACAGGGACGCAGGGACTCGGGTGTGGTGGCGGGGTCGGTGAACCGGTGCACGGTGGACACTCTACGAACTCGCCGGGGCGAACACGACGTGGCTCCGGGCTGTGGCTTTCGTCTCGTCGAGCATTGCGACGAGTGCGCCGTCCGGACCGAACGCCGCAACCGGTTCCGTGCGGCCCGGCTCGGCCGACGGGAGCCGCTGCCCGTAGCCGATCGTGCGCGCCTCGGCCTCGGTCAGCTCGCGCGCGGCAAATGCCGCCCGCGCCGCATCCGCGAGCGGAATGACCGGCATCGGCTCGCCTTGCCGTTCCTCCAGTGCACTGAGGGGGTATGCCGTGTCGAGACCGAATCCGCCCACTCTCGTGCGGCGGAGCGCAGTGAGATGACCTGCCGAGCCGAGCGCCACGCCAAGGTCCCTGGCCAGGGCCCGGACGTAGGTGCCCGACGACACGGTCACCTCGACGTCGACGTCGACGAGCGGCAGACCGTCGACGTCGGTGCGACGCACGTCGCGAATTCCGAAGTGCGACACCGTGACCGGTCGTGCCGGCAGGTCGACGTCCTCCCCCGCACGAGCGCGGTGGTAGGAGCGCTGGCCCTTGACCTTGATCGCGCTGACCGAGCTGGGCACCTGCTGGATGTCACCCGTGAGCCTTGCGACGGCGGCGGCGATCGCGTCGTCGGTGACATCGCTCGCACCGGGCGCGCTCGTGACCTCACCCTCGGCATCGTCCGTGAGCGTGCTCTGACCGAGTCGGATCGTCGCCGTGTAGTCCTTGTCGCAGCCGACGAGGAAGGTCAGCAGCTTGGTGGCCCGACCGACGCCAAGGACAAGCACACCGGTCGCCATCGGGTCGAGGGTGCCGGCGTGTCCGACCTTGCGGGTGTTGCACAGTCGCCGGGCTCGAGCCACGACGTCATGGCTGGTCCAGTCCCGCGGCTTGTCGACGACGAGAAGACCGTCGGCGGTCTCGCTCACGCGCGGGAGTCGCCAGCGGTGTCGACGTCAGCCGTGTCGTCTCCGTCAGCCGTGTCGTCGGCTTCAGCGGTGTCGTCGTCGCCCTCGTCGTCGTGACGGTAGGGGTCGGCGTCGCCGGCATACGTCGCGCCGGTCGCGGCAGCGGCCACGGCCGCGTCGCGCTCACGCGCCTCGGCCAGCAGCTCCTCGAGGTGGGCTGCCGTCTCGGGGATGGCGTCCGCGATGAACTCGAGCGAGGGCGTCAACCGAATGCCCAGGTTCTTGCCGACGTGGCTGCGCAGCTTGCCGCGGTTGCTCTGGAGGATCTCGGCCGTCTTCGCACGCTGGGCCTCGTCACCAAAGACGGTGTAGAAGACGGACGCGTGCTGGAGGTCGTTGGTGACCCGGACGTCGGTGATCGTGACGAACCCGAGGTCGGGGTCCTTGACGATCTGCTCGAGCCCTGCGGCGATGAGGGTCTTGATGCGGTCGGCGACCTTGCGGGCGCGTGCGGCGTCAGCCACGACAGTCCTCCTGAACCAAGTGTGATTCGTCGCGATCCCGCGACGGTCGTCAACTCTAGTTGGCCTCAGGTCAGCGGCCGAACGACCCACTCGGCCTCGGGCGATTCGCGATAAGCCTCCTCGTCGAGTCCCATATCGCTCACGGCAATCAGGCTCGGGGCCGACCGAACCAAGTGCGACAGGTGAGCGAGCCTCATGTCGCCAGTGTCGTGCCCCGGAGCTCCGCAATGAATGCTCCAGTCCTCTCCTCGGCTCGGATCGGCCTCACGCGCCACCCAGAGGACGGCAGCACCCTCGTCGATGACGTGGGTGCACGTGAAGGCCATGCGGTCGGCTGGGACCGGGAACACCCATTGCGGGTCACAAGCCACTCCACCGGTGTGCTCGTGGGGAACCCGCCACGCCGGAGGTTGGCGCTCATTGAGCGCTGCGGGTGCGCCCGGCTGCCACGGGAAGACCCCGTGCGTCGAGGGCCAGACGATCGCCAGGGCCTCAGGACGACGCCTGTGGAACCATCCGGACCACGTCACGGTGCCACGCGACGCCTCGGCGTTGACCGCTTCGACGACGACCGGCACGCCCAGGAGCACCCCTTCGAGAACGTCGCCGGGCTTGAGCCCTCGCCCATCCATGACCCGTTGAGCCACGTCATTGAGGACGTGATGCATCACAGTCGGATCCAGCCCACTGATCAGGAGCTCGGGGTGCCCACAGCGATGACCGAGGCCGACGGTATAGGCGAAGTCCGGCCCCGCCTGCGCGTGGGAATGCTCGCCCTCATGGCTGCAATCGCACTCGTCCGAGACCATGAGCACTTGCCAGCCATGTTGGAGCACCGTGTCGATGCTCCGACGATCTGCGGCGTCGTAGGACGTCTCGGGCCGGCACACCTGGCAATCGCAGCCCGTCGACGCAGGCAGGGGCCCCATCCAGCTTGCAGGCGATTCCGTCATTGGTGTCCCTCTCCCCGTCGGGTCCGTCATGGATGTCTGGACCCGTGCCCCGAACCGTAAACGGAGGGGCCGACAACGCGCGGTACTGACCCCGAAAAGGGACCGGCCGGCATACCGAAAGACTTCGGTATGCCGGCCGGTCACCTCACGCGTGGTGCCTCGGGACTCAGGCCCGCGGCTTTTCGCGCATTTCGTACGTGGCGATGAGGTCGCCGAGCTGCAGGTCGTTGAACGACCCGAGGTTGATACCGCACTCGAAGCCCTCACGGACCTCGGTCACGTCGTCCTTGAAGCGACGCAGACCGGCGATCTCGACGTTCTCGGAGATGACGACACCGTCGCGCGTGATGCGTGCCTTGGTGCCGCGCTTGATCTCGCCGCTGCGGACGATCGATCCGGCGATGTTGCCGAACTTGCTCGAGCGGAAGATCTCGCGGATCTCGGCGGTGCCGAGCTCCACCTCCTCGAACTCCGGCTTGAGCATGCCCTTGAGCGACTGCTCGATCTCCTCGATGGCCTGGTAGATCACCGAGTAGTAGCGGATCTCGACGCCCTCGCGCTCGGCGTAGTCGGCGTTCTGGCCCTCGGCCCGAACGTTGAAGCCGATGATGACCGCGTTGGAGGCCATCGCGAGGTTGATGTTGTTCATCGTGATCGCACCGACGCCGCGGTCGATGATGCGCAGGTCGACGTCGTCGCCCACATCGATCTGGAGCAGCGCGTCCTCGAGGGCCTCGACGGAACCCGACACATCACCCTTGAGGATGAGGTTGAGGGTGTCGACCTTGCCCTGCGCGATCGCCTCGTTGAGGTCCTCGAGCGAGATGCGCTTGCGGGCCTTGGCCAGGCTGGCCTGACGGTCGGCGGCCTCGCGACGCTCCGCGATCTGACGAGCCGTGCGGTCGTCGGGCGCGACGACGAAGGTGTCGCCGGCGCGCGGGACCGAGCTCAGACCGAGGACCTGCACCGGTCGGGACGGGCCCGCCTCGTCGACGTTGTTGCCGTGCTCGTCGAGCATGGCGCGAACGCGACCGTAGGAGCTGCCCGTGACGATGGCGTCACCGACACGCAGCGTTCCGGACTGGATGAGGACGGTCGCGGTGGCACCGCGACCCTTGTCGAGGTTGGCCTCGATGGCGACACCGCGAGCGTCACGCTCGGGGTTGGCGCGCAGGTCGAGGGCCGCGTCCGCCGTGAGGAGGACGGCCTCGAGCAGCTGGTCGATGTTCTGACCCTGCTTGGCAGAGACGTCGACGAACATCGTCTCGCCGCCGTACTCCTCGGCGACGAGGTTGTACTCGGTGAGCTGCTGACGGATCTTGCTCGGGTTCGCACCGTCGACGTCGATCTTGTTGACCGCGACGACGATCGGGACGTCCGCCGCCTGGGCGTGGTTGAGCGCCTCGATGGTCTGCGGCATGACGCCGTCGTCGGCAGCGACGACGAGGATGGCGATGTCCGTGACCTTCGCACCACGGGCACGCATGGCGGTGAACGCCTCGTGACCCGGGGTGTCGATGAAGGTGATCGGACGGTCGACGCCCTCGTGCTCCTTGTGGATCTGGTAGGCACCGATGTGCTGGGTGATGCCTCCGGCCTCTCCGGCAGCGACGTCCTCGTTGCGGATCGCGTCGAGGAGTCGCGTCTTGCCGTGGTCGACGTGACCCATGACGGTCACGACCGGCGGACGCGGCGCAAGGTCGTCCTCGTCCTCCGCGTCGACCCCGATCTCGAGGTTGATGTCGAAGGAGTCGAAGAGCTCGCGCTCCTCCTCCTCGGGCGAGACCATGCGGATGTCGTAGCCGAGCTCCTGGCCGAGGACCTTGAAGGTGTCCTCGTCGAGGCTCTGGGTCGCGGTCGCCATCTCACCGAGGTGGAAGAGGACCGTGACGAGCGACGCCGGGTTGGCGTTGATCTTGTCCGCGAAGTCGGTCAGCGACGCACCCTGGCGCACCTGGATGATGGTCGAGCCATCACCACGGGGCACACTCACGCCACCGATCGACGGCGCCTGCATCTCCTCGAACTCCTGGCGCTTCGCGCGCTTGGACTTGCGAGCACGGCCGGGACGACCGCCACCGCGGCCGAACGCACCCTGCGTGCCACCACGGCCGCCGGGGCCACCGCGATAGCCGCCGCCACCGGGGCCACCGCCGGGACGACCGCCGAAGCCGCCGCCACCACCGGGACCGCCACCGGGACGACCGGCGCCACCGGCACCGGGACGTGCACCGCGTCCGGGACGCTCACCCGGACGGGCGACGGCACTGGACGACGGCATCATGCCGGGGCTCGGACGCGGGCCACCGGGACGGGGACCTGCCGCGCCGGCACCGGCGCCACCGGGGCGGGGCGCACTGCGCGGACGGGGCATGCCCTGGCTGGACGCGAACGGGTTGTTGCCGGGACGAGCGGCGCCGCCACCTTCACGACCACCCTCGCGGGTGCCGCCCTCGCGGCCACCCTCACGGCCACGGCCCATGCCCTGGCTCGGAGCGAACGGGTTGTTGCCGGGACGCGGCGCACCAGCGCCGGGGCGCGGTGCGGGGCGAGCAGCAGTGTCGGGGGTTGCCTTGGCGGCCGGGGCAGGCGCTGCCGGCGACGGGGCTGCCGGGCTC
>NZ_AVPK01000020.1 GCF_000768685.1 Knoellia subterranea KCTC 19937
GGTCAACACCGAACCCAAACTCCGCGACTGATGCGGCCCGTGACAACCGAGCGGCAGACCCCGGCACGGCGCGTCATGACGCCGATCCTCGTCGTCGCGCTCCTCGCACTCCCGGTCGTCTGGCTGGGCACCTACCTCTATCGCCCGGAGGAGGGGGGCGTCGAATATACGATCGGGCGCTACTCGCTCCTCCTCGGGGCTGCTGCCGCGGTGGCCCTCGTCGTGGAGCGTGTCCGCGGGCAGGCGCCCTGGGCAGCTGCTGCCGCGACCACGCTCGCCTGGGTCGCGGTACTCCTCGGCAAGGTCGTCGGGGCCGGCGACCGGGCCTTTCCGTGGGTGATCGCGGCCTGCGCGGTGGTTGCCCTTGCGGGCGCCGGTATGCCGGGTGCCCACCGCCGCGCGGCGGTTCGGGTTGGCGTTGTGCTCGCCGTGGTGTCGGGCGTGGGACTGCTCGGCCTCGCCTGAGAGCTGCCCCGACCTACCCTCCTGACCAGGTGAGTGTCTGACTCCCTGGACCCAGTGGGCCCAGGCGACAACGGGCCCGGGGATGGGTCCGCGGGCCCTGCCGGACGGCATACCGGCTCAATAGCGTTCTCGGCATGACAGGTGACCAGCCCCGGAGCGCGGACATGCGCGATCCCGGTGCGTCCGGAGGGGGACGCGACCGGGAACGGGGGGCCACCGGTCTCGAGTACGGCGGCATGATCGCGGCTGCGGCCCTCGTCGTCGCCGCAGTGTGGTTCGGCATCATGTACGGCGACCTGGGCAAGCACACCACCAACGCGGTGTGCCGCGTCTTCATGGGGGAGAACTGCGAGGACACGGCAAGCTCGGTCCAGACTGCCCTCGAGAAGGCTCTCGGCGGCGACTACGTCGCGCTCGGCGACAGTTTCGCCTCCGGCGAGGGAGCCGGCGACTACCACGACGGCACGAACTACGACAACCGTGACGACTGGAACCCGGGCAACTGGGGCGACGACTCGCACAACCGGTGCCGGCGATCGGGCAGCGCCTACGCCGAGCAGACCTTCTCGGCCTTTGACTTCGAGGGCGGGTTCACCGCTGCCTACTGCTCCGGCGCGACCCAGGGGGACCTGCACAACCCCAACGACAAGAACGACAACGAAGAGGCCCAGCTCAATTCGCTCAACGACGACACGTCACTCGTGACGATGTCGATCGGCGGCAACGACCTGGGATTCTCCAAGGTCCTCACCGACTGCGTCCTCAACGGTGGCGGGGGCGTCGCGTGGACCGACGGCTGCCAGGCCAAGTGGAACGACGAGCTGGACCAGCGGATCGAGGACCTCAAGCCCGAACTCGTGGCGCTCTACACCGAGATCCGCGAGCGCGCTCCGAACGCCCGCGTCATCATCATGGGATACCCGCGGCTGTTCAACGACCCGCCCAGCCAGGAGCTGAACAACATGCTCTTCAACGAGGACCAGATCTGGATGAACGGCAAGGCTGACGCTCTCAATGCCATGTTGCGCGAGGCCGCCCGCGAGGCCGGGGTCGAGTTCATCGATCCGACGCAGGCCTTCCTGGGCCACGGGGTGGGCGCACCGGACGGCGAGCAATGGATCAACGACCTCGACTGGGGCGGCCCCGGCCTCTCGGTGACCGACCCCGGGTCGTTCCACCCCAACGCCCAGGGCCACGACGCAATGGCTGCCCTGCTCCAGGAGCAGCTCCGGAACCCGAGGTACCCCTGATGCGACGGTTCACCGACCTACAGTTCACCAACATGGGGACCGTGTTCGGGCGACGCACTGCTGCGGCCGTGCTCGTCGTGGGAGTGATGACGATGACTGCGTGCGGCGATGAGCAGAGCCCCGGCACGGGATCGGGCCAGGCAGCGAGCGAGAGCGTCTCGCCCTCCGGCTCTGCCACCGATGCCGACCTCGAGGCACGCGCCAAGAGTCGCTTCCTGCCCGAGGACGCATTCCCCGACCCGTGGCGTCTCAGCCAACCGCCGCAGCCCGGGTTCGGCCTCACCGTGTGTGGCGTGGACATCGAGCCCGAAGATCCTCGGGGGTCGGCCCGACGCCGGTTCGCCCAATCTGCCGTGGGACCGTTCCTGTCGCAATACGTCCAGGCGCACCGCGATGGCCTGGCCGACCAGGTCGTGTCGCAGGTCGCAGAGGCCCTGCGCTCCTGCACCAGCTTCGAGACCAAGGGGGAGTCGCCGACGAGCCCCACGACCCGCTTCACGATCGACAAGGTCGCTTTCGCCGACGTGCCGGCCAACGCCGTCGTGTGGCGGATGACGTCGCAGGGTGAGCGCAAGGTGACCCAGGACATCGCCCTCGTCGCCGACGGTGAGTTCCTCGTCGGCTTCGTGTCCTACGGCGCGGGTCCGCCGCCGGATCCGGCCGTCATCACCACCGCGGTGAACGCCCTTCCGCAGGGCGACTGAGACGGTCTCGTGGCGCCCTCCCGCGTCACGAGACTCAGGGGAACAGGGAGAGGGGACGCGCGGCTGTTCGAGGATCAGGGGCCTTGGACAGCTGCGCGTTCCTGTTGTTCCGCATCAGGTGGCCGCCGGCGACGCGCGACCCGTAGGGCGATGACAAGGGCGGCGATCCCCAGGAGCCACGGTGCGACCCACACCCACCACAGGGGACGCGGCGCCTCCGTGGACACCGTCGCCGTGACCTCGGGCGTGCTCCGCGCCCACGCGAGGAAGGCGTCGCCGACAGGGAGGGCCCCCAGCGCGTAGCGACGGGAGCCTCCCATGTCGATGGGCAGGCCGACGACTTCGGCCTGCCGCATGAGGTCGGCGGCGAGCGCCGGGGACCCGTTGGCCCGGGCGGCCGCGACCGCCACGGCCGATGCGGAGAGGGAGACCCCTGCGATGAGTGGGCCCGAGTCGACGTCACCGGACCGGTTCGACCCCGACTCGAACTCGCGGACCCCGACGGCCCCGGCCACGCGTGTGACGAACCGCGGCACGAACGCCTCCCACGCCTGCGCCGACCACTCCGGGTCGAGGCTCGGGAGGAACGACAGTGCGAGTGCGCCCGAGCTGCCGCGCGGCCCGTCGAGCACCGACATGTCCGGACCGACGTGATGAGGCACGAGCCCGTCGGCTGCCAGTGCCCGTGCCCGCTCGACCCACCGTCCGACCACGTCGTCGGCAAGCGGGACGCCGAAGGCGCGGTCGACGTCCGCCACCGCCGCCATCGCCACGACGGTGTCGACCGGCCACACCTGGCCGGGGTAGGCCTCGAGGAATGGGCCTGAGCTCCCCTCGACCGCAGTGAGGATCCTTCGCGCAGCGGTCACCGCGGTGTCGGCGTCCTCTGGCGAGCCGCTGAGCCGCGCCTGGGCGAGCTGCGCGTGGAGTCGCCACCCGGCGAGGAAGATCCCGTTCTCGAGGCCTCCGGCAGGCAGGTATGCCGCGGTGACCGTCGGATCCGACAGCTCACCGACCCGTGTGGTCACGAGCTCGGTGAGACGAACGCGGTCGGCGCCCTCCTGCTCGGCCGCGCGAGCCGTGGCGAGTGCGGTCAGTGCCAACGTGAAGACCTCTCCCTCGGGGAAGAGCCCCTGCATCCGCTCCGCCGCCGAGTCGTCGACGGCGTCGTTCAGCCACGTGACCTGGGCGCGCAGGCGACTGGACTCGCTAGGCGGGCCGACGGCATACCAGGTCGTCCGAACGGCACCGAACGCGAGGGCGAGCACCAATGCCCACCCGACCCAGCGCCCCTTCGCTGCGACCACGTGCCAGCCTCCGCGCATGGTTTCAACGCTACGGCTGGACCGCATCGCCGGGCGAGTTGGGTCCCGATCCGGGTCCACGGACCCATGTGGGGGCACGGGGACGTCCCTAGAGTGAGCCTCATGGGGAGGAATCTGAACCGCGCGTGGCGCGAGAGGGGTGCCACCGGTCTCGAATGGGGCGGGATCGTGGCCGTGGCCGCGCTCGTCGTGGGCCTGGTCTTCGTCTCCGTGGACAACAGCGGGGTCACCCAGAAGGTTTCGTGCACGGTGGGCAACATCTTCGGCGGAGAGGCCGACTGTGCCGCAGCGGGAGCATCGACCGGCGGCGGCGAGACCGAAGCCGGCGGGGACACCGAAGGCAGCGACAACACCCGACGTGACGCCGAAGGCGACACCCGCGACAGCGACCGCAACGACCAGCGCGGCAACCGGCCGGAGCCCGGCGAGACCGCACCCCCCGGTGAGCCCTCCCCGGGCGGGACACCGGGTGGCGAGCCCTACCCCGAAGGCCTCGGCCCGCCGGCCAACGGCACGACCCCGCTCGAGAACCCGGAACCGCCGGCGTGGAGTCCCCCTGACGAGGGTGGCGGCCAGCACGCGTCCGAAGATGCCGGGATCGGGGACCGCCTGACGAAGAAGGCGGCGCAGCTCGCGGCGAACGCGCTGGCCGGCAAGTGGCCCGACGCCTCCCGCAACCTGTCGCACTTCCTCGGCAACTCCGGCGAGCCGCTCGACCAGGACGTCGACTCCATGCTCGAGTCGAGCCAGAACCTCTCGTCGGCGGTGGAGACTGCCGAGGGCGACCTCGGGCTCCTCGCCATCGAGCGGGCGCAGAGCTCCGGCGCCACCGGACCCGTGACGTTCCCGATCAACACGGCGTGGAGCGGTGTCTACCTGAACGACGACCAGAACTGGTACTACGCCCTCAACGGCATCTCGTGGAACCTCACCGGCCAGGTAACGGCCTACCCGCCCACGACACCGGGTGGGGAGTGGACCTACAAGATGACCACGACCGTCAACATCCGTGACCGCTACAACTGGGACGGCACCAAGAGCACCCAGATCGGGCCGTTCACCGTGACGGACGAGCAACTCGCCGAGCTGCACCGCAAGGGACTGGCCCAGGAGTACACAGCAGTGGGAACCTCCGAGCCCCGCGAAACGTCAGGATGAACACGATGACCACAACCCTGCGCAGAACGTTGGCCTGCCTCGCGATCGCACCACTTCTCGCCCTCGCGGGATGCGGCGGCGACGACGCCACTCCCCGGGAGGGAACCGTGACCTCGGAACCCACGAACTCCTCGTCGGCCAGTGCATCGACGACACCCACGGGTCCGGTCACTCCGGAGGACGCGCTCGCGCTCGGTGGCCTCCAGTTGCCGTCGAACGCCAACGACGCCACGGCCGAGCGGGTCGACGTCGCAGCCATGCAGTGGCTGGAGGCCTATCGCGTGACGTTCACGGCGCCGCGGTCCAACGCCCTGCAGATCTGTCAGCAGGCCGGTCTCACCGGCGACGTGCCATCGAGCGGCCTCACGAACGCCGACCGCGAGTTGCTCGGGCCGGCGGTGGAGCACGTCAAGGGCATGCGCAAGTGCGCTGGACTCTGGCCCGACGACACTGCCTGGCAGCGCCTGGCAGTGGTCCTTCCCGGCGATCCGACCACGGTGCATGTCGCCGTGGCCAGGATGGGTCGCTGACTCCACGCACAGCGACCGTTCACCGCGAAACCCTTCCCTCTCCGGACCGTTCACGGCAGGATGCACAACTGTCCGTGCAATGGCGCACGGGCACCGGGCCCTGTCCCCGGAACTCGGAGGAGAAAAATGACTGCTCGCAAAACTGTGCGCGCACGGCGTTACCTCGCCATCGCGCCAGCCGTTGCGTTGGCAGCGACCGGACTGACCCTCGGGTCGGGCTCCGTCGCCGCTGCGCCCCAATCCAGTCCGGCGAGTGCCGGATCCGACGTGGCCTCGGTCGATGGCTACATCAACTACGCCGCACCGCAGGTCGAGAGTGCGTTCGGCACCGACAAGGCCGTCAAGCTCAACGGCAAGCCCGTGAGCAAGGCGAAGGCGACCGCCCAGCAGGAAGCCCTGGCCAAGGCCAAGGCCTTCGACCGCAAGCACAGCCAGGGCAACCCGGTCGCCGCCCGCCAACTCGCCAAGCTCGAGGCGCAGGCGATCAAGACGGGCAAGAGCCCCAAGCAGCTCAAGGCGAAGAACTACAAGCAGGCCAAGTCCACCCAGGAGGCCAAGCTCCTCACGATCCTCGTGGAGTTCAACGAGGACGCCAACGACGACTTCACGAAGTCGATGGTCCCGGACGGCTTCAGCAACCCCACCTGCGTGCCCGGCAACATCCAGAACGGTCCGACGCACAACCAGATCCCGAGCCCGGGTGAGAGTGCGCTCAAGGACAACAACTCGATGTGGGTCGCGGACTTCTCCTCGGAGCACTTCAACAAGATGCTCTACACCAAGGAGGGCATCACCGAGCGCGTCCGTCCCGACCTCACCGGCCCCGACGGCAAGCCCGGCATCG
Source organism: Knoellia subterranea KCTC 19937 (assembly GCF_000768685.1). Classification (GTDB taxonomy): domain Bacteria; phylum Actinomycetota; class Actinomycetes; order Actinomycetales; family Dermatophilaceae; genus Knoellia; species Knoellia subterranea. The sequence goes on from NZ_AVPK01000020.1 coordinate 6,277, forward strand.
ACATCTCCGGCTACACGATGAAGAACATGTACGAGGAGATGTCGAAGGGCGCCTACACCGTCGGTGGCGAGGCGACCCCGTGGATCACGGTCCCGCACTCCGAGGCCTACTACGGCGCGACGGTCTGCCACAAGGACGACGAGACCGGCGAGTGGGTCTACGACCGCATCCAGGACATGCAGGGTCACCCGAGCAACCCCAAGGGTCCCGGCCAGCTCCCGATCGACGCCGTGGCGGCGCTCGCGAAGGCCGACCCGAAGTTCCCGTGGGCGGACTACGACATCGAGGACCAGGGCGACATCGACGGTGACGGCAACGTCCTCGAGCCCGACGGTGTCATCGACCACGTCGTGCTCGTCCACGCCGGCGAGGACAAGTCCGGTGGTGGCGGCGCCGAGGGCCCGTACGCCATCTGGGCGCACTCGTCCGCCGTGCCCGGCGGCGCTCCCGTGCCCGGCACGGACCTCCGCCTGTCGAACTACATCGTCCAGCCCGAGGACTCGGGTGTCGGTGTGTTCGCGCACGAGTATGGCCACGACCTCGGTCTGCCGGACCTCTACGACACCGCGAGCGGTGGCGACTCCGACGTCGACTTCTGGGACCTCATGAGCTCCGGCTCGCACTCGGGCCCGATCTTCCAGTCGATGCCGACGCACATGGGTCTCTGGGACAAGTGGGTCCTCGGCTGGGCCGACCCGGTCGTCATGAACCCCGGTGACGCGGCCAAGACCGTCAAGGTCGGCCAGACGAGCCGCACCCCCAAGGGTTCGGCCGACGGCGTCAAGATCAACCTGCCGAACAAGTCCATCACCCTGGCCGAGCCGCACAGCGGCGAGAACATGTGGTGGGGCAGCAACGACCAGAGTTGGGCGATGAACTCGCTCACCCGCTCGGTCGAGGTGCCCAACGCGGCCGACGCCAAGTTCTGGATGTGGAACAACTACATCATCGAAGAGGACTGGGACTTCGGCTTCGTCGAGGTGTCGACGGATGGTGGCGCGACGTGGACCCCGCAGAAGGTCTACGACGAGGCCGGTGACCTGGTCTCGACGTCCGACACGTACCCGGACCCGCACGGCAACCTCGCCACCTTCGGCAACCGCAAGTACGGCCTCCACGCGTCGAGTGACGGCTGGCGCCACGACTGGATCGACCTGTCCGCCTGGGCGGGCCAGACCATCCAGGTCCGGCTCATGCAGTCCACCGACGCCGCGTTCACCGAGCGTGGCTGGTTCGCCGACGACTTCTCGGTCACCGGTGGCGGCGCCACCACGTGGTCCGATGACGTCGAGGGCGGCGCCAACGGTTGGACGGCAACCAAGGGCACCTGGGTTGACGGCACGCCGCTCGGCGCGGGCTGGGTCATCGACACGGGTTCGAGCGAGCGCGCGCAGTACTACCTCGTGGAGTGGCGCAACCTCGACGGCTTCGACGAGGGTCTGAAGTACGCCTACGACACGACCTACCAGAAGCTCGGCGGCGACGGCGCGTGGAAGGTCGAGAAGATCAACTACAACGCTCCCGGTGCGCTCGTCTGGTACCGCGACACGTCGTACGGCGACGCCAACCACGTGCTCAACAACCTCACATCCCTTCCGAGTGAGGGAGCCAAGGGCGGTCTGCTCATCGTCGACAGTCACTTCGACCCGCTGCGTCGCTCCGGCGCCAACGCGGCTCTCGACACGTCGACGCTGAAGAACCTGCCGTCGCGTCCGCAGTCGTCCAACGCCGCGTTCAACCTGTTCGGGACCTACCCGTTCAAGGAGTGCTCGACGCGGGCCGACTTCACCGGCGAGGCGTGCAACACCTTCGGCAAGCAGGCCGCGGTGAAGACGTTCACGGACAACAAGGGCTGGTACCCGGGCATCGAGATCCGGGGCAGCTCGCTCTTCTACCGCGACGCCGACGCCTCGACCGTCGTGCCGTCCGTGGGCGTCGCCCCGTACAGCACCCGTGTCGTCGACGCCGATGGCAACCCGCTGCCGCAGTACTACGGCCTCGACATCGGCATCGCCACCCCGCTGGGGTCGGGCAACCCGGCCGATGACGGAGTCGGCTTCGGCACCACGGTGACCGTCCAGACGACGACGCAGAACAACCAGTCCGCGCAGATCAAGATCACCCCGCCCAAGGCGGAGTAGGTCTCCGGCTGAGTCACTGGGCCCGCATCCCTTCGGGGGGTGCGGGCCCAGTGCCGTGGACAGGTCGAACCCGACTTCGTGCCCCAACGGGACCCGACTT
>NZ_AVPK01000017.1 GCF_000768685.1 Knoellia subterranea KCTC 19937
GGTGCCCTACTGGGACGGGCTCGTCGTTGTCCACAGGTGAGGTAACGACTTGATCCTGTCCACAGATCGGGAATCTGGGGCTGTTGGCGGGTGCGGGGTGCCGTCCAGCGTTGCCTCGTGAATTCCCTCGAACACCTCCCCCAACCCTTCGCACGGTCCGATGTCCTTGCCGCCGACCTGTCTCCTCGGCACGTGAGTCGTGCCGTTGCGTCCGGCACGTTGTGCGTTGTCGCGAACCGCCTGTATGCCGTCCGCGAGTTCTGGGAGGTCCAGGCCGCCTGGGTGCAACATCGGCTTCTCACAGAAGCCGCGGTGCGGCTGACCAAGGATGCGATCGTGAGCCATGCCAGCGACGCGGCCCTGCGTGGCTGGCCCCATCCCACGCATCCTCCGACGAGGGTGACGATGACGTTGATGGGTGATGAGCGAACGCTCCGGGCAGACAGTTGGCGGCGTTTCGTGAGGGCGGCGACGCCCTACGCGCACGTGGAGATCCGGGACGGTGTGCCCCGCATGATCCCCGCTCGCACGGTGCTTGATTGCGCGCGTCAGCTCCATCCACGTGACGGATTGGCGATCGCCGACGGCGCGCTCCGCAGCGGCAAGGTCAGCTACGCGGACCTGCTTGCAATGCGCCGATTCCAGCGCCGCTGGCCCGGGGTGACACGATCCAACGACATCCTCATGCTGGCCGACGGGCGGCGAGAGAACTGGCTCGAATCGGCCTCTGCGTGGGCGGCGCACCGATGGGGGATGCCGATCGGAGTGCCGCAGGTGAACGTCCTCGACCCCGACGGCCGGCTCGTGGGCCGACCAGATGCCCTGTGGGCGGAGGAGGGTGTAGTCGGCGAGGCGGACGGGGTCCAGAAGTATCTCCTCGACGGCGCGACCCCGGACGCCGTGCAGGCCCGCCTCGACCAGGAGAAGGTGCGGGAGGAGGGCTTCACCGAACTCGGCCTTCAGGTGGTGCGGTGGGCTCCGCGCGATGCCATCGATGGCGACGAGATCCAGTCACGGTTCATGGCTGTCGCCGACCGGAGCGGTCGTGTTCAGGCGCAGTTCATGTGCAGCTGCTGCGATCGACCGCTGGCCGACTGCGCGGTGGAGGAGCACTTACGAGGGTGGCGCCGGTTGTTGACCGAGGAGTTCGCGCGGAAGGTGTGGTGACTCGTCAACTCCTCGTGTCCTGTTGGGGCACGAAGTCGGGTTTCGGCCGTGTCCTGTTGGGGCACGAAGTTGGGTTTCGACCGTGTCCTGTTGGGGCACGAAGTCGGGTGGACGTCAGGCGATGATGGCGAGGATGTCGCCCTCCTGGACGACGTCGCCGACCTCGACCTTGACCTCGACGACGGTGCCCGCGTGCTCGGTGAGGACGGGGATCTCCATCTTCATCGACTCGAGCAGCACGATCTCCGCACCGACGTCGACGTAGTCACCCGCGCTCACGGCGATGGACAGGACGTTGGCGACGAGGTCGGAGACGACGTGGTGCGGCATGCCCCGACCGTATCGACTACGCGTCGGTAACCAGACTTTCCCGTGTGTATGCCGTCGCTCCCGTCTCGCGGACAGGTGACGGTTCGTGCCCTTAGGGTGCCCGCCGTTAGTGTGGAAAGTCGTTGTGCCCCTGCCAGAAGGACCAGACCATGGACTGCCGCACGTGCGGAGCAGACCTGCCACCCCACGCCGCCTATTGCGCGACGTGCGGTGCGCGGGTCGAGCTCGGGTCGGTCCTCGGTGTCGGCACGGACCTTCCGCCCAGGCGGGTTGCCGAGTCGCCGGCAGCGGCGGTGCAGCGCGCGGAAGCGAGCGGGACGGCATACGCCGAGCAGTTCGGTGACCATCAGCATGAGCCGCAGCGCCCCGGGCACTCGCGCAGCAGCATCCTCGCGATGATCGCGACCTTCGTCGTCCTCACGCTCATCGGCACGTTCGCGCTCACGCGCATCGTCGGTTCGGACAGCCCTGAACCCGCAGCATCGGTGACGCCCACGACGGCGATGGAGGGGGAGGAGTCGCCGTCGACGGAGGCGTCGTCCAGCGCGGCGGGCACGGAGTCGGCGACCCCGGAGTCCCCGTCAACCTCACCGACCTCGCCGAGCGCGACGTCGGGTGCGATTCCGGCCGGTGCCCGCAAGTGCTCGACGAGTGGGGACGACTCCGTGGCGACGGCCTACGCCGGGACGGATCGCACGTCGTGCGAGTTCGCGGCGTCGGTTCGTGAGGCCTATCGCGCGGCGGGGACGCCCGACGCGGCGACGACGCTGCGGGCCTACAGCCCGGTGACGAAGAAGTGGTACTCCCTCTCCTGCGACGGCGGAGCCCCCGTCCGGTGCACCTCGACGACGAATGCGGTCGTCCTGCTCTCGCCCTGACGAGCTGACGCACGTCGGGGGGTGTGGGGTGACGGCAAGTGGTCGGCGCATTCGGTGGCGCGGGCGGCTGTTGGCTAGGGTGGCGGGGTGTCCCGGGGAGTCAGCGTGTCCGGCGCCGTTGTCGCGATCGTGACCGGCGCGGGTGCGACATTTCCCCCGGAGCCCGCACGCCGGTGAAGATCCTCCTGCTCACCCACTACTACGCTCCCGAGCCGGGCGCCGCGCAGCACCGTTGGTCGATGTTCGTCCGCGAGTTCGCCGCGGCCGGGGACTCGATCCACGTCATCGCCCCGGCGCCGCACTATCCGCTGGGGCGGCTGCTGCCGGGACAGGAGCACCTGTCTGCCGGGGCGGTGCACACCGGCGAGCACGGCGAGACCGTCCACCGCGTCGCCTTCCGGCCCTACGACGCCCGCGTGCGTTCGCGGATGGCCGACGAGGCCACGACCGCACGCGACGCCGTCCGCACCGTGAAGCGTGGCCTCGGTGACTGGCGGCCCGATGTCCTCGTCGCCACGGTTCCGTCGCTGGCGATGATCTGGGCCGGCGGTTGGGCGGCCCGAGCTCTCGGCGTTCCCCTCGTCCTCGACCTCCGCGACGCCTGGCCCGACCTGCTCGTCGTCGCCCAGCAGTGGGACGAGCACGGCCCCTCGGGCATGCGCGGTCGCATCCACGGTGCCGTCCGGGGTGCCCTCAGTGGGGTCGGGTCGGCGCTCACGCGCGAGCAGCGACGGGCCGATGCCGTCGTGACCACGACCGAGTCGTTCGCCGACGTCCTGCGCTCGCGGGGCATGAAGTCGGTCCACGTCGTCCGCAACGCAGCGCACGACGTGCCGGGCTATCCGCAGCACGCGCCGCGTCGCACCGAGGACGAACCCCTGCACATCCTGTATGCCGGGACGATCGGTCGCGCTCACGGGCTCGGCGCCGCGGTGCGCGCCGCCGCCCTCGCGCAGGAGCGCGGGGTGAACCTCGTCCTGCGCTTCGTGGGTCACGGGGCCGACCGGGCCCACCTCGAGGAGCTGGCCGAGCAGCTGCACGCTCCGGTGGAGTTCCACCAGCCGGTGCCTCGCACACGGATGGGGGAGTACTACTCGTGGGCCGACACGGTGCTCGTCAGCCTCCGTCCCTGGCAGGCCCTCGAGCTGGCCGTGCCGTCCAAGCTCTACGAAGTGATGAATCTCGGGCTGCACGTGTCGGCGGCGCTCGACGGTGAGGCCGCCCGCATCGTCGAGGCGACGGGGGCCGGGGCGATCACTCCGCCCGGTGACGTCGAGGCCCTCGCGTCCTCGTGGGAACGGCTCCACCTCGACCGTTCCCTGCTCCACGTCGGCGAGGCCGGTCGGGAGTGGGGTCGCCAGCACGCCGACGTGAAGCAACTCGCTGCGGACTATCGCAGCCTGATGGGATCGGTGATCGACCGTGGCTGACGCTTCACCCGGCGCGCGCGCCCGCACCCTCCTCGGCAACCTGCGGGTCGTCGCGACCGTGGCCGCCCAGGGGCTCGAGGACGATCCCGTGCGCCTGGCCCTGCTCGGCGCCCGGCGCCTCCCGTCGACGTGGCGTGGACCCCTGGCCGACGGGCTCGGAGCGATCGGCCGCCGCACCGGGCGGGTCTCACCGCAGGTGCTCGGACTCTTCCTCGCCGACCACGCCGACGAGGCCCGGGACCTCCTCGACTCGGGCGACGGTCCCGCCGACGGACTGCTCGGGCGTGAGCTCGCGGTCCAGCTCGACGCCGAACTGCCCGACGACCTCCCGCCCCGAGCTGCAGCCCGGGCCCGGTGGCAGCGCGGCAACGTCTCTGCTGCACTCGCGATCCTCGAGAAGGCGGGTTCGCGCTCGCGTGCCGCCCGACGTCACCACGCCCGGCTCACGTCCGAGCTCGAGGTCCTCACGCCCGGCCACGCGATCAGCATCCCGCCGCGTCCCGCGCCGGACAGCACCTCTGCCCGGCGGGGCGTCAGCACCGACCTGGCAGCTCACCGGGTCCTGCACCTGTTGACGAACTCGCTGCCCTGGACGCAGTCCGGCTACGCCTTGCGCTCGCACTCGATCCTGCGCGCCCAGCTCGCCACCGGCACCGCCGCCGAGGCGGTCACCCGACTCGGCTACCCGGTGACCGTGGGGAGGCCGTGGGCCAGCCCGGTCGACGTCGTCGACGACGTGACCTATCACCGGCTCCTCCCGGCACGGCACGCCACCACACCCGGTGGCCGCCTCGCCCAGACCGCCGAGCTCCTCGCCGACCACGCCGAGCGGTTCGGTGCCGACGTGCTCCACACGACGACGCACTTCCCCAACGCCCTCGTCACCCGCGCCGCGGCGGAGGCGACCGGGCTGCCCTGGGTCTACGAGACCCGCGGACAACTGGAGAAGACCTGGGTCGCCAGCCGACCGGCATACCAGCGTGAGGAAGCCGCCGCGAGCGAAAGGTTCGCTCTCTGGCACGCCCGCGAGACCGAGCTGGCGCTCGCGGCCGACCACGTCGCCGTGCTCTCCGAGACGATGCGCGACGACCTGGCCGCGCGCGGCGTGCCGCGCGAGCGGATCACGGTGGTGCCGAACGCCGTCGACGACACCCTGCTCGATCCGTCGCTGCTGTGCACGCCGACGGAGGCGCGGGCGCGGCTCGGCCTGCCCGAGGACGGGGTGTGGGTCGGGACGGTGACGTCGGTCGTGGGCTACGAAGGGCTCGACTATCTCGTGCACGCCGTGGCGGAGCTGCGCGCCGGCGGACACGACGTCCGGTGCGCCATCGTCGGTGACGGCACGTCGCGGCCGGCGCTCCTCGAACTCGTGTCGTCACTCGGGCTGACCGACTCCGTCGTCATGCCGGGGCGGGTCCCGCGCGAGCGGGCCGCCGACTGGCACCGCGCGCTCGACATCTTCGCCGTGCCGCGGCGCGAGTCCGAGGTGACCCGCACGGTGACGCCGCTCAAGCCCATCGAGGCGATGGCGTTCGGCCGCCCGGTCGTTGCGAGCGATCTCCCCGCTCTCGCCGAGATCGTCGGCGCGCCCGGATCGGGGCTCCTCGCCGCACCGGACGACCCCTCCTCGCTGGCCGATAGAATTCGTGAGTTGTCCGACGACGCCGACCTGCGACGCACCCTCGGCGCACGGGGTCGGGAGTTCGCCGCAACCCGGACCTGGCAGGCCATGGCCGGTCGATACGCCACCATCTACGACGCCATTGGGAGGACGACGTGAGCGAACCCCGCCGCCGTTTCTCCGACGGTCCGGTCGTGGAGCGTGTCGACGTCAGCCGTCTCTCGCCGGTGGGTCGGCGCCCTTCTCTCGGGTCCTACATCGCGCAGCTCTGGGGGCGGCGTCACTTCATCTGGGCCGACTCGCGGGCGCGTGCCTTCGCCGGCAACCGCGACACGCTGCTCGGCCGGTTCTGGCTGGTGGGCAAGCCGATCCTCGACGGGGCGACCTATTTCCTCATCTTCGGGGTCATGCTCAACGCGTCGCGCGGTGTGGAGAACTACGTCGGGTTCCTCATCATCGGCGTCTTCATGTTCCAGTTCACCGCCAAGGCCCTGACGGGCGGCGCCGGTGCGATGGCGGCGGGCAAGAACATCATCCGGGCGTTCACCTTCCCCCGCGCATCGATCCCGTTGGCGCTGGTGCTGCGCGAGACGATCTCGATGCTCCCCGTCCTCGTGACGATGCTGGCGATGATCCTGCTCATCCCGCCGCACGCTCAGGTGTCGATCTACTGGTTGCTCTTCCCGGTCGTCTTCCTCCTCCAGGCGCTCTTCAACACGGGACTGACCCTGTATGCCGCTCGGCTGGCGAGCGCGATTCCGGACCTTCGTCTGGTGCTGGGTTTCGTGTCCCGCTTCTGGATGTACGGCTCGGGTGTCATGTATTCGATCGACCGCTTTGTCTCCCACCCCACGTTGCTGGCCGCGATGCAGCTCAACCCGGCCTATTGCGTCCTCGAGATCAGTCGAGATCTCCTGCTCTATGCGCGGATGCCCGACATGACGCTGTGGTTGACGCTCGGGGCGTGGGCCGTCATCACCCCGCTCTTCGGCTTCATCTACTTCTGGCACGGCGAGGAGGAGTACGGCCGTGAGTGAGTCACCGGACGACGCTCCCAAGAAGGGCATCGAGGTCCCGCTCGGCGAGCCGACCGTCAGCGTTCGCCGCCTGTCGGTGCACTACCGCGTCTCCAGTTCGGAGGTCGAGCGCGGGTGGGTCAGTCGTCGCGAGCGGCTCGCCCGCCGTCTCGGATGGAACCGCATCGTCACGGTCCGCGCCGTCAACGACGTGTCCTTCGTGGCGCGCGCCGGTGAGTCGATCGGCATCGTCGGACACAACGGCTCGGGCAAGAGCACGCTGCTCCGGGTCATTGCTGGCCTCGAGACGCCCACGACGGGGGACGTGCTCGCGACCTCGACGCCGACCTTCCTCGGGGTCAACGCCGCCCTCATGCCCGAGCTCTCGGGGATGGAGAACATCCGACTGGGACTTCTCGCGATGGGCCACACTCCGCGCGAGGTCCGCAAGATCGTTCCCGACGTCCTCCAACTCGCCGGGATCGGCGATGCCATCCACCGCCCGATGAAGACGTACTCCTCCGGAATGGGCGCACGTCTCCGGTTCGCCATCGCCGCCTCCGATCGCCCGGAGATCCTCCTCATCGACGAGGCGCTCGCCACCGGCGACGTCGCGTCGAAGGAGCGCAGCGAGGCCCGCATGGCCGAGATCCGCAGGCAGGCCGGCACGGTCTTTCTCGTGTCGCACGCGGCGCAGACCATCGAGGAGATGTGCACCAGGGCCATCTGGCTGCACCAGGGCGAGATGATCCTCGACGGCCCGGCCTACGAGGTCGCCCGCGCCTACCGGTGGTGGGCGTGGAACCTCGCCAAGGGTGAGGTCGCCAAGGCCAACGGTCTGCTCGAGGATGCCCGTGCCCAACTCCGGGCCACCGTGGTCCACCCCGAGGATCCCACCACCGACCGCCACATCTCCCGACACGCACACCCGAGCTGAGAGCCACCATGCCCAAACGCATCATGACCATCTATGGCACCCGGCCCGAGGCCATCAAGGTCGCTCCCGTCATCCGCGCCATCGAGGCCCACCCCGAGCTCGAGTCCATCACCGTCGTGACGGGTCAGCACCGCGAGATGCTCGACCAGGTCAACGAGATCTTCGGCATCGTCCCGGACCACGACCTCGACGTCTTCGCCCACGGGCAGACGCTCAACGGCCTCATGGCCAAGGTCTTCGACCGCCTCGACCCGGTGCTCGAGTCCGTGGCGCCGGATGCCGTCGTCGTCCAGGGGGACACGTCGACCGTGGCGGCCGCATCGATCGCGGCCTTCTATCGCCGCATCCCCGTCGTGCACGTCGAGGCCGGACTGCGCAGCGGTGACATCAACTCGCCCTTCCCGGAGGAGGCGAATCGCAAGCTGACGAGCCAGATCGCGGCCCTCCACCTCGCGCCGACATCGACCTCGTTCGACAACCTCGTGGGGGAGGCCATCGACCCGTCGACGATCGCGGTCACCGGCAACACCGTCATCGACGCGCTGCTCCACACCGTCCAACAGGAGATCCCGTACCACGACGACCGTCTGCTCGAGGCCGAGCAGGCCGGCCGTCCGATCGTTCTCGTCACGACCCACCGCCGCGAGAACTGGGGCGGCGCCATGGAGGGAGTCGGTCGTGCGCTGAAGCGGTTGGCGACGACGTACCCCGAGCACCTCTTCGTTCTCCCCGCACACCGCAACCCCATCGTGCGTGAGGCCGTGTTGCCGCAGATCGAGGGCCTGACGAACGTGCTCGTGACCGAGCCCCTGGCGTATGGCGAGTTCACCCGTCTCATGAAGGTCGCCACCATCGTCCTCACCGACTCCGGCGGCGTGCAGGAGGAGGCGCCGTCACTGGGCAAGCCCGTCCTCGTCATGCGCGAGAACACCGAACGGCCGGAAGCCGTCGAGGCCGGGACGGTCAAGCTCATCGGGACCGACGAGGAGCGGATCGTCGCGGAGGTGTCGCGACTCGTCGACGACCCCACGGCATACGCGGAAATGTCGAACGCCGTGAACCCCTACGGTGACGGCGAGGCGGCAGCCCGCTCCGTCGCCGCGATCGCCCACCTCTTTGGTCTGGGAGAGCGGCTGCCGGACTTCGCGGCGAAGTAGGCCGGTGTCACCAGCTCACCCTCTCCAGTTGCCGGGGCGGCGATGGTTGGTGGGGATCGTCGTCCTCGGCCTCGTTGTTGCCGGGTCCCTGACGGCGGCACTCACGCGCGACGGATCGACGCCCCGCGGCGGTCACGTGTCGGCACCGGCAGATCGTCGGCTTCCTCCGGCGCCGCTGTCTGCGCTGTCCGGAGGTTTCGAAGGACAGCGTGCCCTCGATGGCGGTTGGACGGCGCAGGTGCCACAGGGTGCACGGGTCGAACTCACGACGCGCGAGGCACGGCGCGGCCAGAAGTCCTTGGTCGTCGACGGGTCTCGGGCCACAGCGGGACCCACGCTCGTGGTGAGTCCTTCGCAACCGGCAACCGCCGGTCTTGAGTATGGCGCGGGCGCGTTCGCGCGTGTCACCACCGGACAGGCGTCCGTGCGCCTCGAGTTCCTCGACCACGCCGGCCGGCACGTCGGAACCCACCCGGCCGAGGCACAGGGTGCTTCGGGACTGTGGTCGCGCGCGACAGTGCGAGGGGTCGCGCCGGACGATGCTGCTCTCATGCGGGTCGTCCTCGTGACGGACTCTCGAGGTCGCACGTTGTGGGACGACATCGATCTCTGGACGAGTTTCCTCCCCGACGGCGGCTTCGAGGGTGAGGGAGAACCCCCCGGGTCCGCCCGCAACTGGTGGGTTTCCTCGGCCCGTGCTGGAGTGGTCGCCCGACGGGTCGCCGAGGGTGCGCGGACCGGGGTCGGCGCCCTCGAGCTCCGCGATGAATCGGCCTCGGCCCTGGCTGCCGCGACCTCACGACTCATGCCGATCTCGCAGGGCGGCGAGCTCGAGATCCGCGGCTGGGTCCGCGGCTCTGTGAGCGGGTCCAGTCTCGGGGTGAAGTGGTATGACGACTCACGCACGCTGCTGGCTGGCCCTGGGAGGAATGCCCTTTCGGCTCAAGCGACAGGCTGGACCGAACTCAGTCGTCGGATCGCCGTGCCGGATGGGGCCCGCTACGCACAGCTGGAGATCTCGACCTCCGCTCAGGGCAGGGGAGCAGGCGTCTGGGACGACCTGTCGATGCACCCCGTGGCTCCAGCGGAACGACCGGACGTCAGCGTGGAACCCGCTGCCGAAATGGAAGGCTTCGCCAACACGAAGAACTCTCTGGTGACAGTGGTCGACGGTGTGCCGAAGTTCTCGACGATGACGTCGGGCTCCCCAGCCGTGTTCCAGTTCGCCGATCTGCGGACCGGGAAGGTGGAGTTCACCCACGAGGTGCCGGGGATCCTCAACGGATGGGCGCTCGCGCACTCCCTCGACCATCGGACGATCTTCGTCGGAGGGAAGGGGACCGTCTGGCGGTTCGACACGCGAACCCACGCGTTCACGGACCTCGGCAAGGTGAGCCCGCGAGCCACCCATGTGTTCGACATGGTCACGGCCCCGGACGGCCGCATCTGGGGTGGCAGCTACCCGGGGGGTGATGTCTGGAGCCTCGACCCCCGAACGGGACGCATCACGCCGGCGGGCAGTGTGGGAAACGACAACGACTACGCAAAGACCTTGGCCGTCGACGACCGCTTCGTCTATGTGGGCACGGGCACGGTTCGGCCCAACATCGTGCAGATCTCCACGGCTGACACCCGGGTGCGCACACAGATCACGCCCCCAGCACGCGTGCGTTCGGGCTTCCTCACCAGCCTGCAGGTGCATGCTGGCATGTTGTCGGTGATGTTTCCGGATGGCACGCGCGGTCTCTTCGACACGTCGGCACGACGGTGGCTCGACACCGCGGCGCTCGCGAGCACCGGCAACCTGTTCCAGTCGCGATCAGAGGCGCCGCCCAGCTCGACGGCCTACTTCTTCCGGGACGACCGGCTGTGGGAGGCCACCATCGGTCCGGGCGGGATGGTCGAGAAGGCCTTGGCCACGGTGCCCATCCCGCGCAACGTCAACAGTGGCGTGGCGCGGGTCGACCTCGATGGGAGCGTGGCGGACTGGCTTCTGGCCTACGACTCACACACCACGGTCATCGCGGTGAAGATCGACGGCTCGGGGGCACCGGCGCGCGATGCGGATGGGAAGCTCCCGTCGGCCACCACCCGCGAGCTCACGATCCACCTCAAGCCGAACGCCCTGCGCATCAAGTCGCTCGGATCCGCCGACGGCACGGTCGTTGTCGGCGGTTATGGCGGTGCGAGCGTCTCCGTCCTCGATCCGGCCACCCTCGGGCGGCACGGCGCGCGGGGTCTGGAACAGGTCATCGGGGGAGCCACTACGCCGAAGTTCTTCGGCGAGATCGAGGGCATGGCTACGAACGGTCGCTATCAGTTCTTCGGCACCTATCCCAAGAGCCGCATCTTCCGGCGGGACATCACCAAGGCATGGGAGGGACGCACCAACCCGCGGATGCTGGCCGACCTGGGCGCGGAGACCGACGCTGACCGGCCCATCGCCTGGGCAGCCGCCGGGGCGCGGACGTACTTCGGCACGATCCCGGACTACGGCATCCGTGGGGGGACCATCGGGTGGTTCGAGGGGACGTCCTCGACTCCCGTGGTCGTCGAGCCGCCCGTCCCCGACCAGAGTGTCGTCGGACTGAGTGCAGGTGGGAGAAGGCTCTTCGGGTCGACGTCCCGCTGGGGAGGGCTCGGATCGCGACCGTCCGCCGGTCCTCCATCGGTCTTCGGCTACGACGTCGAAGGCAGGAAGCTCCAGTGGACCGTGACGCCGGACGCATCGGCACAGGCCATTGGTTCGGTCCTGTATGAGGACGGGCGTCTGTGGGCGGCATCGCGCAACCGTGTGTTCCAGTTGGACCCGACGACGGGTCGGACGATCCGAACCCTGCCCCTGGGAATCCCGGGCGACCCGTCCAGTGACGACCCCAGCACGGAGAACCCGGACGACGGCGATCCAGCGGGGGCCACCTTTGCGTCGACGACCATGGTCAGTCGGGGTGGGTACCTCTACATCGCTGCAGGTGGCCGCGTCATCCAGGTCGATCCCGGGACAGGGCAGACTCGGGTGGTGGCGAAGGACGGAGTGAGTCCAGCGAGGATCATCGCGGTGGGAGACGATCTCTTCTACCCGGCCACAACACTGTTGATGCGGGTGACGATCCGGTGACGGGTCGACCAGAAGTCAGGCAGGACTGTTGGAGTGATTGACGTGGACAACACCGGGATGGCATTGCCGCGTAGCGGTGACTACTCCCGCTATCTGCCGAAGGTCCGCAGCTGGCGAAGTGTGGACGCGTTCCTCGCTGCACCGGTGCAGGATTGGGACGCTGGCGTCCACATCATGCACGGTGGAGCCGACGGGGAGCACTTCGACGTCCTGATCGGTGGTCGCCTGTGGACCGTCCGTCCTCGTCGCTGCGTGCCCATCTTCCTCACAGGGGCAGTGTCGACCCGGCAAGGTGCGCAGGGGCCGTTCTTCTCGGGCGTCAAGATCGCCGGTGAGGTCGGAACTCCGTTCGTGGCGATCAGTGACCCCACCCTGCGCGCCAGCCCGGATCTGGACCTGGGCTGGTACACGGGATCGGTGGGTGCGGGCATCCAGCAAGCGCTCACGCGCCTGCTCGACGGCCTTGCCTCTCGCCTTGGTCGCGAGGTGCTTCTCATCGGGGGATCGGGAGGCGGATTCGCCAGTCTTGACCAGGCAACCCGGATGAGTGAGCCCGCATCGGCGTTGGTGTGGAATGCCCAGACCGACCTGTTGGACTACAGCCCCCCAGCCGTCGAGAAGTACCTGGCCGCCACGACCGCGACGTCTCGCGAAGTGGTGAGTGGATGGTCGCGAGAGGAGCGTTCGGCCCGTTTGCTGGCAGGCGGCATCGAGCACAGCGTGCGACGAGAGGCGCCGCCCGGGTCCGGGCGGCGGCGCGTCCTCTATCTCCAGAACGAGACCGATGACCATCTGGGCGAGCACGCACTCCCGTTCTTCGCCGCGACCGGCTGGCAGGAAGGACTCCGAGGTCGATGGCGCGACGACCGGGGCGGTGTCGCCGTCGTGGCACCCATGAGTCCGGGGCACGCGCCACCTCCGCGGGAAGTGCTGACGACCGCCCTTGGAGCACTGCTCGACTCACGAACTCCTGCGTCGGCTGTTGCGGACCACGTGGAGCAGAAGGGCCTCCTCGGATTGCCGGAAGATGCCTGGAAGGTGCGGACCTTCCTGGTCGGAAGTTGCGTCTCACGCGACACCTTTGCGTTCCTGGATCCCGAGGTCTTTGCGCTCAAGGGGTACATCGCCCGTCAGAGTCTCATCAGCGCCTTCTCGGACGGTGCACATCCACTGGGTGACACGAGCACCCTCGCCAGTCGATTCCAGCGACGCATGATCGAGGGCGATGCAGCGTCCTCTTTGCCCGAGGACGTGCGAGCGGCTGCCACCGAGGTCGACCTCGTGGTCTGGGACCTGTTCGACGAACGGCTCGGGGTGCATCGTCGCGGTCCGACCGGGTTCACCACGGACTCGGTGGAACTGCGTTCGCTGTTGGGTGGCGTGGCTCCCGCGGGGATCGAGCACGTTGCCTTCGGCACACCAGAGCACCATGCCTTGTTCGTGAAGGCGCTGGCGCCATGGCGTGAGTTGCTCGTCGAAACGAACCTGCTGGGGCGCACAGTGCTCGTCGCTCCGCGCTGGGCCGTCGAAGCCGATGACGGCGGGCTGACCCCGCGGAGCTTTGGCAGAACGGCAACGGAGGCCAACGCCCTCACCGAGCCCTATCTCAGGGCGGCTGTCGAAGTCCTCGGCGTTCCCGTGTTGGGGAGAGGTGGCCCTCTGCCACTGTCCGGATCCGAGCACCAGTGGGGCCCGGCGCCGTTCCACTACGACGACGCCACGTATGTGCGGCTCGCTGAGGAACTCGTCGCGGTCGCTCGACAGAAGCTGGGCGAGACCGCGGTCGATGGTCAGGGGGTGCGCGTTCCCAACAGAAGTGAGCGGGCAGCGCGGCGCAATGCACCGACCCTGCGCCTGTCTCGCAGTGGCGATGAATTGCGGGTGACGCTCTTGGGTGGGGACCCCAAAGCGTGGTCCGTCCAGCTCTTCCGTGACGATGAAAGGGTCGCGTCAACGGGGTGGCAGACGGACCGAGACCTCTACCTCCCGCTGGCCGGGGAGGGCCGCTACCGCGCCAGAGCTCACCTACTGGACCGCGACGGAGGGCGCAGTCCTGTGGTCAGCGGAGTGCTCACCGTCTCCTGACGACGAATTCGCCGAGGTCATTCCCGAGGCGTCACGGTGCCGAGGTATCCGTCATAGCCCACAGATGAGGACCCGATGACCGTGGCTGGGATGCCGGCCACCACGGAGTCGTCGGGGACCTCCCGCGTGACGACAGCGTTGGATCCAACGACGACCCGATTCCCGATGCGCCCCCCGACACAGACGGCGTTGGCGCCGATGAAGACGTGGTCACCGATGACGGGGAGCACGTTGCCGCGCGCGCCAATGGTGACGTTCTGGCCGATCTTGCAGTTGCGACCGATCACGGCACGCGAGTGCACGACCACCCCGATGCCGCCGTAGCCAAAGCTTGTGCCGTCGCCGATCTCGGCGGTGAAGGGGATGACGCTGTTGAAGCGGGCGTGGATGAACCGCTTGACCGTGGTTGCCCCGTCGGTGAGGCCATTGAGGTGCAGCGTCCGGGAGAGCCGGTATGCCGTGACGGCGGTGTGCGCTTCCAGGGCCTTCGCGACCGTGGGGTGCAGAGTCCCACGAAGGGGAACCTCCTCGTAGTCGGCGACGCCAGTCGGCCGGCGACCCACCCCGATGATCGGCCCGCTCGACACCGAGCTGTCGGGAGCGAGGACGGGAAGCCCGTGCACTTCAGCTCCGACGTGCCCCCGGTCCGGGTCGATCAGTCCGGCCACGGGCTGCGAGGACTGGAGGATGAGTGCGAGTGCGATCGACTGCGGACCGACTCCCCAGACGTGCACTGCGGCCGGAACACCGCCCTGGGGATCTCGAGGAGAACGGTGGACGAGGCTGTCCGACCGATGGGTTTGCGTGGTCCCGTCCGGGTGACGGACATAGACCCTGACGGTGAAGCGACCGGACGTGGCGAGGTTGAAGCGCGCCTGCGGTGTTCGTGACCACGCACGCCGCTCGAGAACGTCCTTTCCATGGATGAGGTAGAACGCGTAGGTGGCCCGGGGCGTCGGCTCGACCTCTGCCACGAGCTGGTGGAGATTCTCCACGCGAACGTCCACAGCCAACGCCTGATCGACGCCGCCGACCTCGTGGGATGTCATCAGTCCACCACCACCCAGTCGGTGGTCCCTGCGATTGCCTCAACGTCGCCGGGGTTGCGGCCGAAGACCCTCACCCGGTATCGCCCGGCCGGAAGGTCGGTCCAGGTCAGATAGGGCGACGGGCCGTACGGCAGGGCTGACACCAGTTCTCGATCCCGGAACAGGCGACCGGCATACTCCTTCCGGTTCCCCGCGACGACCATGGCTGTCACGGAGGCTCCACGGCGGGTGGCGACGGCGGTGACTCCCCGGTCGGTATCGCCGTCGGTGCCGTTGTCCAACGACGAGAGGAACGCCGTCAGCGCTTCGCGGTAGACCGGCCCAATATCGGCGTGCCGAAGTCCGGGCAGGACCATGAGTGAGGCGTCCTGTCCCAGGTCGTTGAGGTGCTCGACGAATGGCAGCACGTGCCCCTTGTAGTGGTGGTCTGCGTCTCCGACAACGATGGAGATGGACGGGAAGGCACTCGCCTTGCTCGTCCCGTCTCCGGCCACCTCGGTGGCGAGGTCGTAGAGGGCGGCGTCCAGCTGGGCCACGTGCTCGGCGCCGGTACCGCCTGTCATCAATTCCAGGATGTTGGGGTGCGGCTTGGCGACGAAGGAACCGATCCGCGTTTGCGGTGCACCCACGAAGATGTGGCCTGCGCCGGCGGCCAGACCATGGATGAGGGCCCCCGTCCCGCCCTTCGAGGAGCCAACCGTGATGAGGTCGGCCGGGGTGAGGCCCAATTCGGTGAGTGTCTTTGCAATGAGGTCCTGGACCGTCGTGAAGATGCCGCGATCCCCGTGGTCCTGCAGGTAGTAGGCACCCTGGTCGCCGAAGTCGTCAAGGATGTACAGCGCGTGGAACGGAGTCTGATCCACGGTCGCCCGATAGTTGTAGGTGAAGTCGCCGGGCTGGTGAACCGCAGTGAACACGACGATGAGGTGTCCGGAACCAGCCGCCGAGCGAGCCGGAACCTGCTGATAGTTCAGGCCCACCTGGCCCTCGAAGCGCTGCCAGTGTTGCTTCGGATCCACGAGGCCGCGATCGCGGTAGGCGAAATCCCCGAGACGCATGATCGTCCGCACCTCGAGTGACGCACCACGGAACGCCACCCGGACGACATTGGCAGGTTCGGACTCTCCGAAGGCCGGGAAGCGCCACCCCAGATGCGTCGGGCGTGACTGGCCCCTGCGCACGCTCAGGCTGAGCGGGACGGGAGCCTCGATCGTGGCATCGAGCAGTTTGATCCCGTCGTGATACAGCTCGAATCCGTGGCCATGCGCGACCACGTCGACCTCCGGTCCGATGTTCCACAGGAGTTCGTATGCCGCGTCGTCACCTTGGCGGGTCACGCGGTCGAGGACCTCGATCCGCGTGATGCCGTCCGGCTCGTCGATGGTGAGAGTGCGTTCGTGCACCGTGTCCACCAAGCGGGCGTTGCGCCCCGTGACGGTGAAGCCGTCGGCTCGGACCGAATCGGCGGACATCGTCACGGTGTCGAGAGGGCCGCCGGTGCGGGGGATGCTCGTGCCGTTGACCACGAGCGTGTTGTGGGCGAATTGGGAGTAGCCGTAGCGCGTCAGGGGATCCTGATAGTTGTAACCGTGCGGGCCAGCCTCGCTGATGAGGTCCACGCCGCCGCTGCGCACCACGAAAGAGTTCTCGTCGGCGTGCTTGTGATAGCCGTCGTTGTAGGCGCACTGAAAGAAGACAAACGTGGCCTTGTCGTCACCCCAGGCCGAACGGTAGGCCGCGTAACCGGAGTGGGGGAGGACGAGAACCCGCTCCGAAGGGCGAGTGCCCTCTCTCCCCGTGGTCGCGGCGTAGGTGAACTCGGGGTCACCAAAGATGGAGGTGGCGCCGACGAGCGAAACCTGCTGCGTGTCGCTCACCGGAGGGAAGACGCCATTGGGCATCACGGCATGGGTCGCGTACACCGAGAGGTTGTGCATGAGGTCGTCGAAGCGTTGCGTGTCCTCGTGCGAGATGGCGTGGAGAACCTCGACGAACTCCTTCACCGAGCGCGACACCATCACGTGGTAGGTGGGGGTGTTCTCGACGTGAACCCCCTCGGCCGTGAAGCAGGCCAGGAAGTAGGCCCTGAGGCGTTCGATGGCCCGCTCGAGGAAGAGCGCTCTGTCGGCCTGCGTGCGCCACGTCGCCAGACCTGCGTAGGTGACGAGGGAGAGGTCCTGGAACATCCCGTGGTTGTTCAGACCGGCATGGAAGTCGTTGTCGTGGAGCAACTCCGCCGTGCGGTCAAGGAAGCCCTTGTACCAAGCGAGGTCCTCGGGAGAGAGGTGCTCCTCGAAGACCGGCAGAAGCGCGAGATGGACGGTGAGCCGCTGCGCCGTGGTCTCGTCGTGGTAGGCCATGCCCGAGTCTTCGGACGGTTGCGGGAACTGCTGCTCCCACCGGCGAGTGAGGTCGAGAACCTGCGAGGCGACGTCGGCAGGCTCTGCATGTGTGGAGACGTAGTTCGGAAGGTCGGGGAGGAACAGGAAGCCGTGGATGAAGCGCGCCCGAGACCTCTCCGATTCGGTCGACCACACACGGCCAGAATCCAGCGGCATGTCGCCGAATCGTGGAGATTCGATCACGCCCTGCTCGATGAGTCGTCGGGCTCGGTCTCGCTGCTGCTGCGAGTTGCCGGACGGCAGTCGGCGCCGGACGAGCGCCGACAGGGCCTCGAGTTGGCTTGGCCCGATCATCGATCTGCTCGGGTCGTCTGTATCGCCGTCGCCAGGTAGCGGTATGCGTCGTCGGTGTAGTGGAAAGGACTCGGGCCCCACTTGTGGTCACGGCTGGAGAGGGCGAGGTCCTCAGGGAGTTCGACGATGGTGAAGCCCAACCTCGAGAGGACGTCGAAGTAGCGGGCGTAGATCGTGTTTGCCTCCACGGGCGGCGTCATCCAGTCCGGAACGGGAACCGCGCCACCGTCATCCAACTGATCCGCCCACGGGGTGCGGAGAACCACCGTCCTGTCGAACAGGTTCAGCTCCTGCAACCGGTCCGCAACCCGTCTGATGGCAGGTGTCCAGAGATCGAAGTGCTCCTCGGACCCGAGGGCGACGTGTCGATGCCCCCTCAAGGTCTCGCGCCCTCCGGCGGACCAGATCTCGGCCAGCTTGGTGACAAAGCCGTCGCCGACCTCGATCACGCCACCCCGCTCATCGACGAGGTCCATGAGGAGGACCTCGATCTCGGGGGCCAGCCTTTCGGCGACAGCGAGGAAGTCTCCGCGGACATCGCCTCCGACCATGCGGTTCTGGAAGGCCGAGGGGAGGGTGTTGAGTTGCTTCTGCAGGCCGTGCACGGGCGACCCGACGCTGATCGCCGACTGTCGTGCGACGTAGGTGAGCAATCGCCAGTCTTCAGGCAGGAACTCGAAGGTGTCCCGCGAGACACAACTGCCGTAGATCAGCACCCTTGTCTCGCTCATGAGGAGGTCACCGTGGGGGACAGGAGGGTGATCAGCCGATCGAGGACGGCACCTTCCTCGAAACGGGCGACGCTCTCGGCGCGATAGCCCTCGGGGTCGCGCTCCTCCGAGGCAATGCGCTCGACGATGTCGTTGACGGTCGCGCTCAGCCATGCCCGCGGGTAGACGAGGTCGGCACCGTCCCAGCCGATGACCGCCGGAAGGGCACGGCTCGCGGCACCATCGGCGATGGTCAGGTGGAACGACTCGAAGTCGCTGACCGACAGCACCACGCCGACCTTCTGGTACCACTCCGCCATGTCATTGCCGTGCCCGTCGAAGACCACGGCCCCGGGGCGGCGCGCGTTGAGGGCCTTGATGCGCACGTATTGCGCCTCGTACCACGCGAACTCATGGGGTCGATCCTTCATCCACGGGTAGTCCTCGGGTCCTTTGCCCTTGATCCTCAGGGTGTGGGGGAGCCCGCGCGCCTCGAGTGCCTCAATCACGTCGAGGGCGAGATCGAGTCTCTTGCGGGCGGGAACCGTGCCGACGAAACCGATGCTGGTCGCGGCGCCCTCAGACTTGGGCAGGTCCAGGCCGTCGGTGTCGACGAGGTTGGGTACGACGACGCTCTTGTCCGCCGGGACGCCGTGGCTCTGGATCGCTGCCTGACGGACGAGCTCACCGACGAAGACGTACTTCGCAATGCGGTCGTGATTGATGCGACGCAGATAGGGGAGGGTCAGTTCCTGCAGGTGAACGCGCACGACGACGTGCTGGCCGGGGCGCGCGTGCTCCGAATACCAGACGGCGTTGCCGAGTCCCCACTCACAGAGGATGACGTCCGCCTGCTGCAGCAGCTCAAGTGATCGCTGCTCGTCATGCGCCGTGTGCGAGGTCCATTGATCCAGCTCGACGTGCGCCCCCTGCGCGCGCAACTCCTCGATGAGCGACGTGGCGAACTTGAGGTCATGGCCGGCGATGACGACCCGAAGTCCCGCGATGCGCGCGGTCGGGCCCTCGATGGGCTCGCGAGCCGAAATCGCCTCTGGTGCAACCGAACTCATGACCGAGGGGAAGCGGAGGAGCACCCCGTCGGAACCCTGGGCGGTCAGGGCAGTGTCGAGGTCCGGATGCCTTGCCGCGGCGGTCGTCGACACGAGTCCCGACCGCGTCCCTCCCGCCGTCGTCCGCTCGGCAAGGGGGACTCCCGCCAGCAGGTCCGAATCCACGGAGTCGACGATCCGTTCCCACGGCCCGAAGGCCTCCGCGTGGAGGAGGTCCTCGAAGCGCGTTCGCGACACGGCCTCACCGAGCCTGCCGACGAACGTGGCAGACGTCCCCGGTATGCCGGTGCCGTCCCACGGCTGCACGCGCGTGACCTCCCGGTCGAAGGCCGACGCAACCTGCTCGAGTGCGTCGGCACTGACGAAGACGTCGGCCGGCGGCACCGACTGTGCGGCCAGGGACCGCAGGACGGGAGCTTCGACGGAATCGAGCACCACGGCATACGAGGGTCGTGCGGGTCCGGCGACAGGAAGGCCTGCGGTCCGGGCGACGATCGTCAGGGCCGCGTCGACCGTGTGGGACCGCAGCACCGCGCGCATCTGGAGCCAGGCTTCCGCGAGCCGGGCCTGCGGGTCGGTCGCCCAGGAACGCAGGAGAGCGCGCCACACCAGAGGGTCGGCCGACGTGGGGATGACCGACCCGAAGGTCTCGTCGATCCCGCGACCCGGGCCCGACAGAACGACGCCGCCACTCGCAGCGACCTCGACGACCCGCCGCGAGAACATGCTCGGCGAGTCGGCGACGGAGTTGACGTTGAGGTTGGCGAGGTGAGCCTTGTAGGAGTCGATGACCTCGGAGTACGGCAGCGAGCCGCGCACGTTGCCGCGGAAGGCCGGTGGGAAGCGATAGGGCGAGTCCGGGTTCGACGCCTGACGGTCATAGATCGTCAGGCCGAACGGGCGGCTCGTCTCGAGCAGCAGTGACAGTTCCTTGGACCGCTTGGCATACCGCTCGCCGTAGAACGTCCCGGCGTAGGCAACCGAGTGCTCATAGGGCAGGGCGCCGGCCAGCGGGTTGTGGATCTTCGGCTCTGCATAGAACGGCAGGGCAGACGCCGTGCGGACCTCGCCCACCCCGGCCTTGAGGTAGGGCTGGATGCGACCGGCATCGGTCGTGAAGACGTGATCACACAGGGATGCCGTCGCGACGAACCGCTGGAAGTGGATCGGGTCTTCCTTGTTCCAGAAGACCGACGGGACGCCGAGTTCGCGCGCGCGGGTGAGCAGCGCAACGACGTCGGCGTGCTCCTCGTCGTCGTAGCGCCCGACCCCGCGGTGCCACGTGCCGCCGTTGCCGTTCCATGCGGATTCGACGAAGACGAGGTCGAGGCCGTCGAGCTGCTCGCGCCACCCGTGCCGATCCAGCGGAACGACGTGCAGGGAGGCTGACAGGGTCTCGGTGGTGAACTCGTCGGCGATCAGTCCGACACGGAGCGTCGAGAGTTGCCGTCCGCTTCCGACGGATTCGGTATGCCGGGTGCTCGCCTCCCGATGCACCCCGCCGATCGTCGTGGCGAGCCTGTCCCAGCTGCGCTCGTCGAGGCACCACAGGCGCCCCGTTCGCCCCAGGTCGGCACGCAGGTCGGGTGTGTCGATGAGCCGTTGCAGCACGTCGGCCAGCGCGGTGGAGTCGCCGGCGGGGAACAGCAGGGCGCGTGCCTCATCGGCGCCGGCGATGTCGCGGTGGGGAGCCACGTCGGACAGGACGACGGCCTTGGCGCTGCTCATCGCCTCGAGCGGCTTCAGCGGCGAGACCATCTCGGTGACCGGCAGGGAGTGCCGTGGGCAGGGCATGATGTCGAACAGGCTGAGCAGGCGCGGCATGTCGGCGCCGGGAACTCGACCGACGAATCGAACGGTCTCGGCCAGATCCAACTGCTCGACCTGTTCGGCGAGGGCCTTTGCGGCAGAGCCGGATCCGGCGATCACGACCTGGAAGTCGACCTCGCGTTCACGGAGCGTGGCAGCGGCCTCCACGAGGGTGTCCAGCCCTTCGTAGGGCACCATGCTCCCCGCGAACCCGATGACGGGCACGTCCGTGCGGACGCCGAGCTTCCCGGCATACGCCATGTCCTTGGGAAGCGGGAGGAACTCCCGCGGCGTCACCGCGTTCGGCGCGAGGGTGATGCGTTCGGACGGCACACCGCGCCGGACGAGTTCGTCGCGCGTCTGGCGCGTGATGGCCAGAACACTGTCGGCCTCGGTCGCCACGAGGGTCTCCAAAGAGACCTGAACGGCGTAGCGCTCCGAGGAGTCCCAGCCCGGCTTGTTGGATGCCTCGGTGATCTCCCACAGGCCGCGCACTTCGTAGACGAAGGGGATGCCGAGACGTCGTGCGGCGATCAGCGCCGCAAGGCCCACCCGGAAGTTCGACGCGGACTGGATCACGCTGGGGCGCTGGAGGCGTGCCTCCCGGACGAAGGCGTCCGCGCACTCGAGGATCCAACGGTCGGCGGGAGTGGGCGCCAGCGCGCTTCCGGGGAGGTGGACGTAGGTGACGTCGTCGACGGGGACCTCGTGGCGGGTGGTGGTCCGCGGCTTGACGTCGGCCTTGGTGTCCCAGGGGTAGCCGGCTCGCCCCACCACGACGACGTCGCTGCCGGCGTCACGCAGGCCGGAGGCGACTCCCTGCGTGCGGACCGAATAGCCGTTGGTGTTGTAGGCCGGGGTGGAGTGAACGCAGTACATGATGCGTCCGGGCTCCGGCAGATAGGCCGCTCCGGGGGCGCGGGGCGGGACGGGGATCCCGTCCCTGAGGATGCGATCGCCGGCAAGGATGCGCTCGGCGAGTTCGCTGCTCCGGGCGTCGAGTTCGACCGCCACGTCGGCGTGCTCACGAAGCATTGCCGCCGGGGTGCTGAGCAGACCGCGGTCGTACCAAGCGCGCGTGAGGACGTGGCCCAGCCGCTCTGGGGTCCGCTGGTCGTGGAACCGCCCGACAAGCTCCTCGAAGGAATACTCCCTCAGCTTCCGTTCGGGTTGGGCGGGAGTCGGCCCATGCCCATTCGCAGGCGGTGGAGTGCTCGGCACCGACTTGCTGGGTGCCTTCGACGTTGAGGAATGGGGATCGGCCGTCAATTGCTTGGGTGCCGGAGCCTCGGTGCCCGGGCGGAACAGGGCCATCGGCTTGGTGAGCGTGCGCCCGATGCGGTAGGCCCGACCGGTGCGCAACCTCTTGAGGTCAGCCTTGAGCCGCTTCGATTCGGCACGGTAGGCATCGAGCGCGGCAGTTGAGCTTCCGAGCCGTCGCTTCAGGTCCTTGTTGTCGCGCCGGAGCTGCTTGAGTTCCTTTGCATCCTTCTCGGCCTGCTTGAGCTTGCCGCGTGCAACTCGGTCTCGCCTGCGGAGGTCCTCGAACCGGACCCGGAGGTCCTCCGGATCGCTCATCAAGTCCGCAAACAGCCGCCGCGTGAGGTCGGCTTGGTTGCGACGCTCGTCGTCGTGCACGTGTTTCCCCGGGTTCTGCCAGTGGTTTCGGTGGGTGGTCAGAAGGACATGGCGGGTTAGCGCCAGACGCCACGCGTGTCGATGATGGCCTTCTCGGCCAGGGTCGCGCGATCGAGGTGCTTGAACTCCTTGTGATCGACCAAGAGCACGACGATGTCGGCCTCAGCGATGGCTTCCTCAGTGCCCGACAGGCTCACGTTCCCGCTGGAGGCGAGCGCCGTAGGAAGTTCATCGATGTTGGGTTCGACCGCGAGGATGCGGGCATCGGCGTGACGGGCGGCGAGTTGCTTGGTGATTTCCAGGGCAGGGGACTCACGCAAGTCATCGATATCCGGCTTGAACGCCAGACCCAGGGCGGCAATGACCGGCGTCTTGAAGCGGTCCGCGCGTTCCTTGACCTTGCTCAGGACAACCTCAGGCTTGTGGTCGTTGACCTCGCGCGCCGTGCGAATGAGGCGCGCCTCCTCGGGAACCGCGCTGACGATGAACCAGGGGTCGACCGCGATGCAGTGTCCGCCCACTCCCGGTCCGGGCTGCAGGATGTTGACCCGCGGGTGCTTGTTCGAGAGTTCGATCAGTTCGAAGACATCGATTCCGAGCCTGTCGGCGATGACGGAGAGCTCGTTGGCGAAGGCGATGTTGACGTCACGGAACGAGTTCTCGGTGAGCTTGGCCATCTCGGCGGTGGTGGCATCAGTCAGGTGCAACTCGGCGTCGCAGAACGTTTGGTACAGGTCTCGCGCGCGCTCCGCGGCCTCACGCGTCAGGCCACCGATGATGCGGTCGTTCGTGACGAGCTCGATCATCACTCGACCCGGGAGGACCCGCTCCGGACAGTGGGCGAAGTGGACAACCGGGCGTCCGTCCGAGCCATCGAGGCTGAGGTCCGGCCTTGCATCGAGAACACGCTTGGCCATGTGTTCGGTGGCGCCGGGCGGGGAGGTGGACTCGAGGATCAGCAGCTCCCCACCGCGCAACTGCGGAATGATCCCGTCCGTGGCAGCGTCGATGTAGCTGAGATCAGCTTCGTAGCCGTCCTTGAACGGCGTGGGCACCGCCACGATGTACGTGTTGGCCTGGGGGGTGTCCTTCTGCGCCGACAGCATGCCCTGACTGACCGAGCCGGCGACGTGGGTCGCGAGGTCGGGTTCGACGAAGGGGACCTCACCGCGATTCACCGCGTCGACGTGCTTGTCGCTGACATCGACGCCAATGACCTTCACCCCGTTGCTGGCCAGGATGGCGGCCGTGGGGAGGCCGATGTAACCGAGGCCGATGACAGCGACGGTGGAGGAGTTGTGCACGGTGTGGGCCTTGTCTGCGTATTGAGGGGTGTTCACGGCGAAATCTACCAACTTGGGAACCGGGGTCAGGCCTGCTTCCTCTGGCCCTCGCAGCGTCGCTGGTCCACACGAGTCAGCGATGCGCGTTCGCTAGGATCCGCCCATGCCTTCGTGCCCGGCCTCGACGACCACTTCAATCTTGGGTGCGGCACCGGCCCGAGACTGGCCCACCGGCTGCGAGCTTCGTGCGTGAGCGGTGGTCAGTCAGTGACTCCCATTCCGAATCAGGTCGTTGACGAGTTAGCTGGACTGGTCCCGGTCTGCGATGTCGATGACGTCGTGAAGTTCGAACCGAGCCCACTTCCGGGTGCAACGCGGTACAAGTGCGAACTTGCGTCGGCACTCCCGCTGGAAGCCCTTCTTCTCAACGCTCAATCCGACACGCTCGTCGTGAGCTTCCACGGAGCGCTCAACCGCGAGACGTATGAGCTTCCTCGCTTCGAGCGACTCAAGTCACTGCGGGAGACAGGGTTCTCCTCGCTGTATTTTGCCGACCCCGGGTTCCATCAGGATCCACGCCTCCAGCCCACGTGGTTCGCCGGGACCGTTGACGTGGATCTCTATCCACTACTTGCTGATTGGACCATTTCGGCAGCTCGCTCCATCGGAGCACGTCGCGTGATCTTCTCCGGATCGTGCGGAGGCGGTTTTGCTGCGCTTCAGGTCTCCGCGTTGGTCCCACAGAGTTTTGCGCTGGCATTCAACCCCCAGACGGCCATCTCAAAGTATCTGGACGGTGGCTCTTCGTATGGCGCGCAGCGCGGATTTGTCGATCTCGCCATGCCGTCATTGGCTCCGAACGGGTTTGGCTCTCTCGAATCGGATGTTGACTGGGCCGCGCCCTTGGGCGATCGATTGACGGTGCTCCAGCGATACTCGGTTCCGCGGGGAAACCAGCCCGATGGTGTTCTCAGATGCGCTGAGAAGGACAATTGAGTGGTCCCGACCCCTTGGCGAGCGGGGTTGTGTTGAGTTGTGATCGTGCCGATGACAGGAGCCACGCAAGATGAGGGGACGGATGTGACATCAGAATCTGTCTACACACTAGATCCGATATTCCATGCCGCTTCTCTGGAGATGAGCGTCGAGGTGCTGTCGGGACTCGTCCGCGATCGGACCTATCTCGTGGCTCTGGATGCCGTCGACCCTGAAGGTCAGCTGGTCGAGGCCCCAGACCTGTCCTGGCCGTACTCAAAGAGTTTGGACTGCGTGTTCGCGTACCTCAGTGCCACGTCGGGTGGATACGTCGATCTTCCGAAGGTGACCTCACGCGCCCCCGTCTCTACCTTCCGCCTCCGTGTTCTCCCGTGGGCAAAGGGGAAGTCTGGGCCACCCCCGGAGGTGGAGTTTGGGCGACTGGTCTACCGATACGGCACCGCACCCCTCCCGGTCGGGTCCGGGACGCCCCGATGGTTCGCCGGTGTCATCACCCCACAGGTGGTGGCATGAACACTGGGCTGAGTGTCTCTGTCATCCTTCTCCCCGACGGTTGGTCCGACACACTTTTGCGCGCGACCATTGATAACCTCCGCCGGGCGCTCGGCTCCGTTCAGGGTGAAATCATCCTTGCTTCACGGGATCATTCCGGCCTGGAGGAGCCGTCTTGGATCGAGGCGGCGGCTCTGGATACCGGCTGCCTCTTCGTGCCATCCGTTGCCCGGACACGCGCCGGGACGTTCAACTCTGCAGCGGCGGTCGCTGGTGGAGAGTTCCTGCTCATCGCCGACGAAGACTGGTTCTTTCCCGATGGGGCTGTGGCGGCAGCGCTGGAGTCCTTGACGTCGCGAGATGGTTCTCACGCCGGGGTCTTCGAACGACGTGACGTAGCTGGGGCGCAGGACCTGACTTTGCTGGTCGAGAGCATCAGTGCCAGCTCGATGCGCTACGTGGAGTCGACGCCGCGCCCGCGCTGGAACCGAGGGATGGCCATGCTGTGCAGGGCAGACCTCTTCGTGCGGCTCCGAGGACTCGACGAACGAGAAGCATTCGACTCCCATGTCGGGTGGGACCTGTGTGTCAGGCTTGGGCGGGCCGCGGAGACCATCGAGTGGTTTGCAGAGCCACAATTGACCGCGTATCACGCGCTTGGTGGAACCTGCCCAGATCCGGCACGGCATGGTCCGGAAGGTGATCACCACCGACGCAATCGGGTGGCCCTCCTGGAAGAGGACCCGTCGATCTACCGCAATTTGATCGACTGGTCGGTGCCACGCGAACTGAGGCGGCCACTGGTGTCCGTTTGCATCGCAACGCGGGACCGAGGCGACTACATCGCCGAGAGCATCAAGTCGGTCTTGGCCCAGACGTTTGCCGACTTCGAGGTGATCGTGGTCGACGACGGGTCCACTGACACCACTCGCGAAGCGGTCGCAGCGATCCAGGATCCACGTGTTCGGTATGTGTTTCAGTCACCGAGCGGCATCAGTGCTGCGCGGAACCGCGGAGCAGACGAATCCCGTGGATTCTTCACGGCCGTCCACGATGACGATGATCTGATGCTGCCCTGGCGCTTGGAAGCGGGACTTGCTGCACTGAACAAGGATGTCGACGCCACCTTCGGTGCTTGGGTGAACTTCGACGACGAGACTGCCGCGATGGTTCTGCATGCCACGCGCGAAGCTTTCACGCAGGAACTCCTCGCGTTCAATGGCATGGGCCCGGGGCATGCCACTTGGCTGCTTCCGACGGCGCTGGTGCGGCGGGTCAGGTACGACGAGACACTGTCTGCCGCGGTCGATATCAACCTTGCGTCGCGCCTGATGTGGAACGGCGTTCGTTGGACACACACCGGAAAGGTCCACTTCATTCGGCGGATCCACCACCGGCAGGTCACCGCGGTCGACGGGGGGCGGCAGCGTTCGGCCGCTCTCCTCACCAGATACGCCGCCATCCTGCCTGCCGCCGCATCTGGCCGGAGATCGTTGCGGAAGGCGGCCGGCGAGATAAAGCCTCCGGCGATCAAGGAGAAAGCCGACCTCTTCCGCTCTTTCGGCGTCTACCTGCCTGACCACCTCGTGCGCCGTACCGGATTGATCGTGAACAACGCGACGAACAAGATCATCGCCTTGGATCGTTACGACGCAGTGAGTTACATGCTGGCCGAACACGACCTCATGACTGGGAAACTTCGATTCGAGTTCAGCGAGGTGGATGAGTTCACCTGGGACGACATCGTGCGGATGCGCGACGCCGGTTTGGTCGGGATCCAACTCGGTGCCGTGAGGCGTCATGGCCCGCCACCCTCGACGGCCGGGGAAGCAGAAGCCGAGGGTCTCCCACAGCCCCGAAGAGCTGCGGCAGCCATCGAGCGACGGCTCGGTGATCTCATGACCGACCTCGACAAGCGAGGCAAGTCGCCTGCATGGCTGATCAACCCTTCGGGAGATCTGACGGAGCGGGAAATTGCACTGCTGGGCGAGCCAGCGCGCGCAGTGCGGCTTTCGGCGGCCAGTGAGGGCGGAGGCCGTGTTCGCATGGACGCGGTTGGGTACCCCTTCTGGTCGCAGGCACTCAGGGCCATGCGCCAACTTCGCCCCTGCTTGGAATCGGGAAGATTGGTCTATTTGGACTCTGAGGCTCGCGACTGGCGAACTCTGATCGATGCATTGACCGGCGAGGAGGGGATCTGAGGTGGAGATCCTGCTCAAGGAACAACCCGACGGCAAAACGATGATCGAGCTTGCCCCCGTAGGGCCTGCGGAGGCACGACCCCACTTGTCAAGGCTGCTCATTGACTCCCCCATTGACAAGCTCCCGGGAGACCGCCTGGCCGTGGCGTCGGCTCTGATATTTCAACAGCATTTCCGAGGAATGGTCCGGTTGCCCAAACCTGTGTCGCCGGAAATCGCTGCGCACCTGACCAAACTCCGACAGCCAGTCTGGTGTTCCGTGGGACCCGTGGACGACACGGGCAGCCAGCACGGAGGTCGCGGTACCACTCTCGTGCTTGACATTGACCATGCGTGGCTGGAGGCGGCGAACACGGTTGATTCCGGCGCGCGCGTCGTCGTGACCCTTCTTCGCGGCGACAAGTGGTCGGGGCGAATCTTTTCGATGGATCGCCTCGCTGTGGCGAGCAACGTCTGGCTTTTCGACTCGGGTGAGGACTCGGTTCGAGCGCTGACCCCATATCTGGGAGTGGCTCTTCTTCTCGGCGGCGACCTTGAATGCAGCCGGATGTACTTGCCGCATACTCGACGGCCAGATCCGGAGTGGGAGACCTACGTCACGACTCTTATGTCAGCAATCGGTGTCGAACTCACCTTCTGCACACCGACTGACGTCGGTCACCTCCTTCGTGATAGCGGGGTTTCTCGTGTCCGGTAAGCGCATTTTCATGCCAGCCCGCACAGTCGCTGACTGGGGAGGGCTCCATGAATACATTGAGGGCGCCTCACGCTCACTCGTCGCAGCGGGCAACGAGGTGACCGTTGCCTGTGCTTCAGGGCTTGTCGCCGATCGCGTGCGGGCCACTGGGGCGACGGTCATCGAGGTGGACTGGGCAGATTGGAAGCCAGTCGGTGACCTTCTTCGAACGTCGGACCGCTACGACATCGTGTTCGCTCACGCCTCAGGCGCCCGAGATCTGGCGCTGTATGTCAATGAGGCTTGGGGCGCCGACTTGTATGTCATGTGCCACGGGGCGTTCCACGACTACGTCTACACCTGGTCGGACAAGGTCACAGCCTTCCTTGCTGCGAGTCCCAGCCTGGTTGACTTCTTGGTCAGGATTGGGAAAGTCGACCCCTGGAGGGTTGAGATGGTCGCGAATGGAGTTCCTGACCACGTTCTTGAGATGCCGTTGAAGACTCTGGAAGAGAAACTCTCCGACGGTGTCGGCCGCATCGTCATGGCGTCCCGGATCGCGCAGGACAAAAGCGCACAGTTTCCGGTCGCTCGCGAAGTTCTCTTGGCATGCCAGCAGGCTATTCCGAATGTCAAATGGCAGCTCGACGTATTGGGCGATGGACCGCTTCGACCCCGCATGGAACGCGAAATGGGGCGGTTTGCCGCAAGCCATGGGCTCGATGTCAATTTCGCCGGCTGGGTACCCCCCGAAGAAGTACCTATTCGGATGAACTCTGCCGTTATCGGACTGGTGGCAGGGATGGGGGGTATTAGAACGCTGGCTGCTGGCGCCCTCTGTGTTGGCGTCGGTGCCCGAGACAATGTGGGCCTACAGGTTGGCCAGAATCTCAGGGCGGGCCTGTGGAGCAATTTCGGCGACCATGGGTGCCCCCAATTCACCGCGACACCGATTGCGGATGATATTCGGACGTACCTCAGAACAGGACCGTACGAGGAGGCGCAACAGATTGGTCGACTCGCCGTGAAGCGAGCCAGAGCCGCCTCAGTCGTGGACGGAGCGCTGCTCTCTGCCCTACAGGCGGGCTGATGATCGCGCAGAGTTCGTCCGCTCGGAGTCACGAGGCCATCGTCTTGGTCACGAATGCCTACCCCAGTGATGAGGACCTGTATCGATATGGATTCGTCCACACGCGCGTCAAGGCCTATCTCAAAGCAGGTCTGAAGCTGGATGTGTACTGCGTTGACCTCCGCCGCGACTCGGAAGCGACCTACGTGTTCGACGGGGTTACCGTTGTTACGGGTCCGCCGGCCGACTTCCAGAGCTGGGTCTCTGTGCGTGGACGCGCTACCTATCTGGTTCACTTCCCGGTGAAGTACATGCTCGAGCCACTGAGACAGTTGAGGCCCGAACCGCGCGTGATCATGTGGTTTCACGGATACGAAATCGAGGCATGGCATCGGCGTTGGTTCAACTTCCTCGATGATGACACAACGACCGCAGCGTCATTGATCCACCTCAGGCAGCATTCGACAGAGGCCCTGGCGTATTTGCGTGACTTCCTGAAAGATCGGCCGCTCGCCCAGTGTGTCACCGTGTCCGACTGGTTCCGCCACTTCGTCGTGGAACCAGACCTGGGTCTCATGCCCAGGCACTTCAGTGTCATCCCCAACTTTGTCGACCCGGGCCTGTTTCGATTCGAGAACAAAGCGCCCGACCACTCACGCAAGGTGCTCGTGGTCCGGCCGTTCACCTCGCGCAAGTACGCCACCGAGTCGGTCATCCAGACCATCGTGGAGGTCGTCAGGAGGACGGGCGCCAGCGAGTTCCAATTCAGCGTCTTCGGTGAGGGCCCTCTTTTCGCTGAGGCAGAGGCGTCCCTTCGTGGATTGCCGAACGTGGCTCTCCATCGACGCTTTCTCACCCGTGCCGAGGTCGCCGAGCAGCACCGCCTGCACGGCATTTACCTCAACCCGACCGTGTGGGACTCGCACGGCGTCTCGACCTCCGAAGCGATGTCCTCGGGTCTCGTGCCGGTGACGACCGATGTCTGCGCCGTCCCGGAGTTTGTCACCGACGATGTCAGCGGCATCCTTGCACCGCCTCATGACATCGACGCGCTGGCCGAGGGCATCATCGAACTGGGACGTGATCAGGCTCGCCACCGGCGTCTGTCTCGTCGTGCAGCCGAGGACACGGCCCGCCAGTGCGGCTGGGACGCCACGATCGCTCGGGAGCTGGCGCTGATCGACGGGACCGGGTCGACCGACACTGTCACCGCCCCCCGATCCGACGTGGACTGGATGGCCAGATACCGCTTTCTCGAGGCGCAGTTCGAGGCTGCCTTGATGGAAGCCAAGAAGTCCATGGCCCCCGACCACCCTTGATCTGCGTCACGGAAACAGCTGGGAGTCGGACACGATTTCGACTGCATCGTCTCCACCACGCATTTCCCGAAACGCCTGCGAACGAATTCCTGACAGTCCTACCCTGTCCATCAATCCGGCCAAGACTGGTGAAGGGAGGGGGGCCACGTGACTGTCGCGTGGACACAGCGCATCGCCATGCGCAATGCAGGGAGGGAGCAGGACGTCCCGTGGTGGGTCAACGACAAGTACAAACTCCACATGTTCTGCGCCGAGCACGGCTACCCGGTCCCCCGACCGTTCGCCTTCTGGCGGACACCCGACGAGATGGACCTCGGGGTTGGGCCGGACAGGTTCGTCCTCAAGCCGACCGTGATGTCGTCGTCATGGGGGGTCATGCTCCTTGAGCGGCTCGGGGACGGGACGTACTTCGAGCAACTGTCGCGACGTACGTTGACGCAGGCGCAGATTCTGGCTGAGCAGGTGCGGGTACACGACCGCTGCAAGTACAAGAGCTCATATCGCCTCATGGTCGAGGAGTGGATCGAAGGGCCCGGTCCTGACAAACGGATACCACTCGACTACAAGGTGTCCGTCTTCTACGACGAGCCGCGGCACGTGTTGCAGATTGACAGGAATCCCCAGTCGATCGAGCTGGCCTTTTTCGACGGGGGCTTCAACGTGCTCACGCTTCCGGGCTCGGTGGAACTGGATCCCAGTCGGTCACTCGGCCAACCTGTGCGCCCGAGCGAGGCCGAGGAGATGTTGCAAGTGGCAACACGTCTGACCACGCAGCTGAGGACGCCGTTCATGCGTGTCGACATGTTCGTGGGACCTCGCGGGCCAGTGATCGGTGAGTTGACCGCTTCGCCCGGCGGGGCCTTCTACGGAAACAGCCACAAGTACAGCGATGCGTACGACGAGGAGCTGGGTCAGGCATGGGCTGCGGCCGAGGAGCGGATCCACCGAGACGGCCGGGCCCAGGAGGAGGATTGCTGACCGAGGTGGCTACGCAAATGCGTGGGTACTGACCTGACCGTAGACAAGCACTCGCGCATTCGCGAGCATTTCCACCTCTGACGCTTCCCAGGTGTGTCGCACCGAAGTGTGCCGCATCTGCACGAAGTTGAACCTGTCGGCCGAATACACCGACCCGCCGCCGGCCACGACGTCGCGCAGGAAGCCGGTGTCCTCCCCTCGTCCGACGTCGGCGAACGGATACGCTTGCGCCACCGCGCGCCACGTGACGATCGTCGGTCCCATGACGAGATCGGTGAAGCGGTGCTCGCGCTCCGGGAAGCGCACGATCGTCACGTCGAGCGCCTCGAGCCACATGTGGTGGGCCTGCTTGCCGACGACGTCCGCCCCCGAATAGTCCAGGGCGAACAACTGATCACGCAGATAGTTCGGCCCATAGACGTCGTCGTCGTCCATCTTGGCCACGACCTCGCCGGAGGCCGCCTCGACGAGCCGGTTGAGACACGAACCCAATGACGTCGTCGACGGTTCGGTGAGCAGCACGACCCGAGTCAACCCCAACTCGGCGGCTCGGGCCACCACGTCGAAATCGGGAGTGAACCCGTGCGTCAGGAGAACCAGCTCGACGTCGACGCCCACCTGGCCCGCGACGGTGCCCAGCACGTGCTCGAGTTGGTGCGGACGGTTCGTCGACACGAGAGCGCTCACGGACGGCATACGCGACGCTTCTGACCCAGCCGCCCCCACACCGGCAGCCGTCAGCACGTCGTCGAGCCGACGGGTGTACGTGTGCTCCGACCAGATCCTTCGCTGCGCCGCGTGGACGGTGTGGTCGCGCAGCTCCGGACTGTTGACGAGGGCGCGCAGCGTCCACTCCGCCTCCTCGCGCGTCCCGACCTGGAGCACTTCATCGGCGGGGAAGAACTCACCGATCGCGCGGCTCGGCGTCGACACGACCGGCGTTCCGCACGCGGTGATCTCGAAGATGCGCCGCGCACACATCGACGGCGAGCCCACGATGGAGTTGACGTTGAGGAACACCTTGTAGGCCCGATATGCCGTGAGCATCCGCGCATAGTCGAGCGACCCGACGACGCGCTCGTCCAGCGGCGCCGGGAACTGGTAGCGCTCGTCGCCGCCGAGGTAGCGCGAGAAGATCTCGAGCCCGGTCTCCATCCGCGGCGACACGGCGTCCGCGGCCCCGAGGAGGAGGTCCATCTGCTCGCGGCGCTCGGGGTACTTGTGCGCGAAATACATTCCGCCGAAACCGATGTCGCGACTCTGGTGCTGCCCGCTCGCGAGTCGTACGGGGTTGTGGATCGACTGCTGCACCGCGAACGGCAGCACCCCGACCCGCTCGTGCCCGAGGTCGTGTCGATAGTCCGCGACCCGGTCCGAGTCGGTCGTCCAGACGTGATCGAAGAGCCGGGCCGTGTCGAGGAACTCCTCGTAGTGGACCGGGTCTTCCTTGTTCCAAAAAACAGTGGGTATGCCGTGTGCTCGGCACCACGAGACGAGTTCCGTGAGTGCCGGGCGGGGAGCGGAGGTGCCGGTCAGGTGGTACTGCCACGCGTCGTTGTTGCCGTGCCACGCCGACTCGACGAAGAGCAGGTCGATGCGCGGTTGATCGACCTGATCGGGCCACGCATCGGGGCTGAGCGCCACTTGGTCCCACTCGTAGGCCAGCGCGAGGCTCGTGAAGTCATCGAGGATGACGCCGACGCGCAGGTCGGGGCGGCGCGGTGCGCGCTCGGGCATGGGCCACGGTGGAACCTCGAGGCCCTCCGTACCCATCCGGATGGTGCCGCGGGCACGGTGGGAGTCGATCCGGGTCCGGCGCCGGTGCTTGCGCAACTGCTCGAGACCACCGTGGCGCAGGTGCCACAGGGCCTGCCGGGCCTCGGTGAGGCGGGCAGGGGTGCGCCCTCGGGCAGGGTCCGGATTCACGACGTCAACATAACGAATGGAGCGCACCGGGCCGGTCCCGGCCAGTCCTCCACGGACTTCGCGTTTCGGTGCGCTAGGGGGTCCTGTTGCAGAATGGACGGGTGAAACGCTTCCGGGGCACCGACGTCGGCCTGGGTGTCCTGGCCATCGCGGTCAATGTCGCCCTGGTCGTGGCTCTCGTTGTCTGGGTGAGTGGACGCAACGACGAGCCGCCCCTGCCGACCGGAGCATCTCCCACACCCACCGCGTCGAAGAGCACGTCCGCCTCCGCTTCGCCGAGCCCGACGCCCTCGACAGCTGCCGCGGCCATCCTCGCCCGCACCACCCCCGTCACCCTCGCGGTGCTCGGTGACCAGACGAGCGACGGCAAGAGCGAATGGGTCGCGAACTTCGCCGAGCTGCTCGGCCGCACCCGCCAGGTGACCCTGCACCAGCTGGACCCGCAGGACCCCACCATCTATGCGGCTGACCAGACCTTCGGCACCGAAGGCCCCGAGGTCACCATCTACAACGGCAGCCGCGCAGAGGCCCAGGCCGACTACGCCGCCAAGCGCCTGTCCTTCCTCGCGCCCCGCAAGCCCGACCTCGTCGTCCTCAACTACGGGCGCAACGACTCGGCCAGCCAGATCCGCGGACGCCTCGACCGCACCCTCGCCGCCGCGCGCAAGGCATGGCCCGAGACCCTCGTGGTCGCGACCTTGCAGGCACCCACCGCGGACGACGGCGACCAGGACGTGCGCGAGCAGTTGGCCGAGTGGGCCGACGAGAACGGCGTCCCGACCCTCGATGTCGCCCAGGAGTTCCTCGACACGGGTGAGCCGAACGCCTACGTCTCCACGAGGGACCGGACCGCCATGTCGGGTCAGGGTGACCGCCTGTGGGGGCGGACGGCATACCGGCTGCTCGTCGGGACGGAACCACCCGAGGTCGAGACCACCGAGCCGTCGGCAACCCCGTCCGAGACGACGGAGGCGGCCACCCAACCGTCAGCGACGCCGCGCCAGACGTCTCGTCCGCGCACGACGACCCCGCCGGAGACGACGACGCAGCCCACCTCGACCCCGGATCCGGAGGAGACGCCGAGCTTCACCCGCCGACCGACACCGACGATCTTCCCGACGGTCACCCTGCCGCCCGAGCCGGGCACGGACGAGCCGCAGGGCAGCGACCCCACTCCGGTCGGCTGATGCAGTCAGAAGACAGGCAGGGCATGAACGACGAGCAGGCCCGACCGACCCGCGAGGAGCTGCTCGCCCAGGCAGAGGCTGCCCGGGCCGAGGCGCGGGCGCGCGCGGCGGGCGAGC
>NZ_AVPK01000018.1 GCF_000768685.1 Knoellia subterranea KCTC 19937
ACCGCGCTACACCACTATCGGGGACTCAACTTCGGGCTATTGGATTTCGACCAGGGGTTGGTCGGTCCTAGCTCGAGCGTAGAACGTCTCCTCGAACTCTGCTGGCGGTACGTCGTCGAGGTAGCCGTGAAGGCGCTCGTGGTTGTGCCAGTGGACCCACGACAGGGTCGCGAGCTCGACGTCCTCAACCGTCTTCCAGGGCCGACCTTCGGTTCGAACTATGGAACCCGGTAGACGCAGCATCCGGGGTTCTTGAATCTGGTCGACCGGTTCTACGTGCGCAACCACGACGCGACCCCGCAGATCGATGTCGACACCTGGCGGCTGCGGGTCGACGGCACCGGGGTCGAGACTCCGGTCGAGTTCACCTATGAGCAGCCGGTGGTCGATGCCGCAGACCTCGGTGATCCGCTCCATCGAGTGTGCCGGCAACGGGCGGGTGTTCTTCGCCGAGCACTTCGGGCGCGAGGCCAAGGGCACCCAGTGGCGCACCGGGGCGATGGGCACCGCCGAGTGGACCGGAGTGCGGCTGAGGGACGTCCTTGAACGGGCCGGCCTGACCACGGACGCCCGCGACGTGATGCCCGAGGGGCTCGACGAGCTGCGCATCGCCCGGCCGATGCCGCTAGCCAAGGCGAAGGCCTCGGACACGATCGTGGCGCTGACGATGAACGGGCAGGTGTTGCCGGCCGATCACGGGTACCCGGCTCGGGTCGTGGTGCCCGGGTGGATCGGCACCGCCAGCATCAAGTGGTTGGGTCGTATCCAGGTCAGCGAGGAACCGCTGCACTCGTACTGGAACACCCACGACTATGTCTTGGCGGGCCCGGACTATCCCGCGGTGGGCCCCGCCGACGGGGTGCCGATCACCACGATGCCGCCGACGAGCGTGATTGAGCTTGACTGGCCGGCCACCGTGCAGGCCGGCGAGCAGACCCTGCGGGGGCGTGCGTACTCCGGCGAGGATCGCGTCACCCGTGTCGAGGTGCGCATCGACGACGCCGACTGGCAGCAGGCTCGGCTGCTGGAACCCAACATCGCCGGCGCCTGGGTGCGCTGGGAGACTGGCTGGCAGGCACAGCCGGGTGAGCACGAGATTCGGGTCAGGGCCACCGACGCCAAAAGCCACAGTCAGCCCGACACCGTTCCGTGAAACGACCATGGCTGCCTGTCCAACGCCGTCGTTGCCCATCCGGTGGTCGTCACCGGCTGAGGCGATTCGGCGTCGAATGTGGCCATGGACGAGACCCATGACTCCCAGCCCAGCCGTGCCCGGGACCACCTGGCCAACGAACGCACCTACCTAGCCTGGCTCCGCACCGCGGGTGGGGTCATGGTGCTCGGCCTGGCCGTGGCCACCTTCGGCGACGCCACCACCATCTACACCATCGCCGCCGGGGCAGTGCTCATCGTGGTCGGCGTTGCCGGACTGTTCTACGGCACCCGACGCTACCGCCGTGTCAACCGCGAGATCGAGCACGGCGAGTACACCACCGGCAGCGGGCCTTACCCCCGGATCTTGGACACGGTGGGTGATTACGCGGCGGTTGGCAGCGTAGCGGCCCGGCGGGCCTCGTAGGTGGACGGGGACAGGTAGCCGCACCAGGAGTGGCGACGGCGGTTGTTGTAGCGCACGAGCCACCGGAAGACCTGCCGGCGGCAGGTGAGCTCGTCGGGCCAGCAGGCGGCGTCTTGGAGGACCTCTCTCTTGATGGTGGCGTTGAACGACTCCGCGAGGGCGTTGTCGGCGCTTGACCCGACGGCGCCCATGGACTGGGTGACGCCGAGCTGGCCACAGAGCTTGGCGTAGTCCTTCGAGCAGTAGACGGCAGGTTCAACCGGTCGTTGCAACACCGGGTTGTTCAAGGGAGCGTAGTTGCTCTTCGAAGACCTCGGCGGGGGTCTTCCACCCGAGGACCTTGCGGGGCCTGTTGTTCAGTGCGTATGCGACGGCTTCGAGGTCTTCGGCCGACCAGCGCGACAGGTTCGACCCGTCGGCCAGCGGCAAGTAGGTGATATCGCCGACGTAGCGTTGGTTGGCGGCTTCGGCGGTGAAGTCCCGCTTGAGCAGATCGGGGTACTTCTGACCCGACGGCTCGGGGATCGTGGTCCGGACCCGCCGCTTCTTCTGGTAGCCGCGGATGCCGTGCTCACGCATCACTCGCGCGACCCGCTTGTGGTTGACCCGCTCACCGGCCTCAGCGCCGTCGTTGAGGTCGGCGGTGATCCTCGGCGCGCCGCAGGTCTTGTCCTCGGTGTGGACGGCCCTGATCCGCTCGACCAGCTTGGCGTCCGCGGCTGCTCTGGCCTCACGGGCCGGGGCCGCTTTGACCCAGGCGTAGTAGGAGGAACGCTCGATCTCGACGAGCTCGCACAGTCGCTTCACCTCGAAGGTGGCGGAGTTGTCGGCGACGAACTGGAAGCGACTCACCAGCGCGTCTCCCCGGCGAAATACTTGGCCGCCCGCTGGAGGATCTCCCGCTCAGTGGTGAGCTTGGTGGTCTCCGCCCGCAAGACAGCGTTCTCGGCTTCGAGTCGTGCGATCTTCTGCTCCGGCGACTCGCCGGCCAGCGTCGACGACCTCGCCGGGGGCTTCTTGGACTGCAGGGGGTTGGCGGTCAACGTCCCGTCGGCAGCGGTCTTCTTGCCGGTCCCGTAGACCTCGAGCCAGTGCCGCAGCGTGCCGCGCACGATGCCGAGGTCCTCGGCGATGCCGCGGACCGTGGCGCCCGGGGTGGACTCGTACAAGTCGACGGCCTGACGACGGAACTCCTCGGAGTAGTTCTTCCTGGCCATGGTTCTCGGATCATCTCGCTTCCCCAGCGCGTGCTGGATTCAGCGTGTCCAAGAACCGGGGTCAGGCCCCAGGGCGGCACTATATGTTTCGTCCCGAATGTATGAGGCTTGGTGGCGGTCCAGTTGGGCGTAGGTGACGCCGGTGCAGGACTCGGCCATCTTCGTCAGGCCCAGGTTGATTCCGTCGGCCAGGATGGCGGTGAGGAGAAGTTGTTTGTCCTTGGACGGCTGGCCGGATTTGAGGTTGGTGAAGTGGCGGGTGAATCCGGTCCAACTATCGACTTCCATCAGCAGGTCGGTGATCCGGATGCGTGGGAACATGGCACTGGCCTGGTCGATCAGGGGCTGGGCGTGCGCGGGGACGATCGTTTCCAGCGGGGTGATTCTCACGCCCTTGCCGGTGATCAGCACCCCGGGTAGTTCATCGCGGGAGGCCAGCTTGTTGACTTCCTTCAGTCGTTCCTGAAGGAGGGCCAGCCGGTCCTGGAGGTATCGGGTGTTTCCGTCGGCCGTGACCAGAGGCAGTTTCCCGGTGGTTTTCATGCCGGTGTAGGCGGCGCCGGTGAGAAGGTAGTCATCGAAGTCGCGGAACTGGCGGGATCCGGTGACCCACATGTCTCCGGAGCGCAGCGCGTTCTTCAGTTCCGCGAGGGCACAGAACTCGTAGAAGCCCCGGTCCAGGCCGGTGTGGGTGAAGACCAGCGGTTTCCACCGGGGCCGGATGAACGAGGTGGGCGCATCGTCCGGGATTTTCCTGGCGCCGGTGCTGTTCAGGGTTCGGATGACGTTGATCGCGGCCAGCAGGTCGTGTGCTGCGGGCGCTGCGTGGAGGTCAAGGACGGCAAGAAACGCCGGGGTGTAGCGGCGCAGCGTGGTGAAGTGGGTGCTGACGAGAGCCAAGTGGTCTTCGAGGCCTGGCCGGGTGAGTTCCTTGGCGTGGGCGATGCTTGTTGCCAGGGATTCCCAGCCGATGGCCGTTTCGATCGCGGCGAAGGGATCTTCGCCGTTTTCCTTGGCCTCAAAGAGGGCATCCCCGAGCTTCGAGTGCAGGCGCATCATGGCTGTGACGGTGGAACGGGATGCCAGGGTGGTCTGGTTGTGCTTGTTCTGCGCGGTTCGGATGAGCCGGCCGATGATCCGGTCGTGCAGCTCGATGATTTCGTCGGTGACGGTTGCCATGCTTTCGGTGGCCAGGGCGAAGAGGGTCGCGTATCGGCGTGCGGGTTCGAATTTGGACAGATCGGCCGCGGTCATGGAGGCACCTTCACGGGCAAGCTTGAGCAGCCTGTTCCGGTGCACCAGCCGGCTTGCCGCCCAGGGCAGGTCCAGCGCACGCCAGGTAGTGAGCCGGTCGATGTGCTCATTCATCGACCGTGCGTTCGGTCGTAACGGCGCCTGGCGCAGCCAGCCGATTTCCGTTAGGGAACTGTCGGGGCGGCGGCGCAGCAGCCCGTCGAGCCGTTGCCGGTGGTCCACGGACAGTTGCTCACCCAAGGTGGCGTAGATTCGCCGATTCGCTCTGGTCAGCGCTTGTGCACAGGCCCTTTCAATAATCCCGATCCCGGGCAGCGCGATCTTCTGTGCCTGGAGGAAGTCCATGGCGCTCTTCACCAGGAGCAGGCCCTTGTCCGTGTGTGCGGCCACATCACTGACGTGCTCCACGAGCTGGCGGAAGTCCGCGATGCCGAACGCGGATATGCCCAGATACGCGCGGATCTCGCGTCCGTGTTCCTGCCGCGTTTCCTCACGTGTTCCGTACTCGTCCCACGCCTCAATGGAAACGGCCAGCCGGGAGGCCATCCATGAAATCAGCTCAGGAGCCACCTCAGTGTCCTCGGCCAGCGCGATTCCCGGGTGGCGCAGCAGGCACAGCTGGATGGCAAAGCCCAACCTGTTCGCGTCCCCGCGGCGTTGCCGGATCAGCGACATGTCCCCATCGCTGGGTGTGTAGTGGGCTTCAAGGTCCTCCGTCCCGGTGGGCAGTGCCAGGATCTGGCCGCGCTCGGCCACCGTGAGCAGGGAACGCAAGGCCACCTCAGATTTCCTGTGCCGCTACGTTGCCGCCCCACGGGGACACCATCTCTACCTGCAGCGGATTTACCTGCAGCGCACGGGCACCGCTCATGGTTTCGCCAGATGCCGGTAGATGGTGGGCCGGGTGACGCCGAATTCCTGGGCAATGTGCTCTACCGTGTGGGTCCGTTTCCCATCGGGGCCCTTCTCGTCATACATTTCGCGGGCCAGCCTGACTTGGCGCGGGCCGAGTTTTGGTTTCTGCCCGCCGGTCCGGCCCCGCGCACGGGCCGCGGCCAGCCCGTCACGGGTCCGTTCGGACATCAGAGCGTGTTCGAACTCGGCGATCGAGCCCAGGATCTGGAAGAACATCCGACCGATCGCTGTGGAGGTATCGATGCCCTGGTCCAGGACGACCAAATCC
The DNA here is from genome assembly GCF_000768685.1 of Knoellia subterranea KCTC 19937. GTDB lineage: Bacteria > Actinomycetota > Actinomycetes > Actinomycetales > Dermatophilaceae > Knoellia > Knoellia subterranea. The sequence continues at coordinate 5,234 of NZ_AVPK01000018.1, forward strand.
ACACCGCGTTCCTGCAGCGTCTTGGACAACTCGATGAGGTTCTCCAGCGACCGGCCGAGCCGGTCGAGCTTGGTGACGACAAGCTGATCCCCTGCCCTGTTGGCCGAGAGCAGGGCCTTGTCCAGTTCGGGCCTGCGTGCCAGTTTCCCTGAGGCCATGTCGAGGAAGATCTGCTCGCAGCCGGCCGCAGTCAGGGCGTCGTGCTGGGCTTCGGGGTGCTGATCGCGGGTGGAGACCCGTCCGTATCCGACTCGCATCACCAAAACGTATCACCAAGGCGGGTTCCCGTTACATTGGCGCGTACACGGGAACCGTTACATATAGGACCCCGGATTTTCGCGCAGCCTCGAACGTCAGTGGGAGTGTCTCGCAAACGATCGTTACCGGTCAGTTCGGGCGATGACATCCAGGAAGTCCCGTACATGAGGCGGCGGAGCCGTCCCCGCCCAGATGGCGGTGAGCGGGCGGGTGATCTGGAGATTGTTGATCCGAACTCGGACGAGTCGGCCGGCACGGGTGTCCTCGGACACTGCGAGGGAGCTCAGCGCGCCGGGGGCGATGCCGGCCATAATCGCGCTGCGAACGCCGAGCGTGGTCGTCAGCACGGCTGCGGGCTCGGCTGCGAGTGGAAAGCCCGCCACGGCGAGGGCGTTCTCGAGCGCTCGTCGGGTGCCGCTGCCGGTCTCGCGGAGCACCAACCCAGTGGCCGCCAGTTCACGAACGGACACCTGGCGGGTCTTCGCCCACCGGTGACCGTGCTGCACAACGACTTCGATGGTGTCGTAAGCAACAGTGACTGACCGGAGGCCGGCGGGAACGACAGGGGTCTCGATGAGCCCGAGGTCTGCGGTTCCCTCGCGTATGGCCTCGACGACCGTGCTGCTGTTGGCGGCTGTGAGCTGAACGACCGGGCCGTCATCGCCGTGAGAGATGCGCCACCGGGCGATCCATTCCGGTAGGAGGTGTTCTGCGATCGTGAGGCTCGCGGCGATGCGCATCATCTTCCCGCGATCCGTGCGGAGCGAATCGACAGCATCCGAGAACTCATCGGCCGCCGTCAGCAGCGTTGTTCCCCAGCCGACAATCAGCTCGCCCGCCGGAGTCAATCGCGAACCCCGTGCAGAACGCACCAGGAGTCGCACGCGCAAATCTTTTTCCAGTTTCCGGATGCGCAGAGACACCGCCTGCTGACTCACGCCCAACTGCGTGCTTGCCGCCGACATGCTGCTTTCCTTCACGACGAGCGCCAAGGCTCGCAGTGCCTCCAAGTCCGGCCCGTTGCGCATCTTCCGCCTCCCAAGCACAAGCATAACTTGTATGGCGGACGGTATCTGCCTCTACTCGCACGAGCGGTCCGAGGAAATGATGGATGCATGACCCATGCCCAGGACGTTGCGACCGCCCGACCGGAACACACGCTGCTTGCCCGAGTCCGCGCGCTGCTGCCCGGGCTTGTCCTCTGCCTCGCCGCGGCCGGAGCATCGTACGGGGTCAGCCTGCTGCTGCCGGGAGTCAGCCCGCTCATTATCGCGATCGTGCTTGGCGTACTCCTGGCCAACGTCGTCCGGCTGCCAGCGGCAGCCTCCGACGGCATAGACTTCTCCGCGAAAAAGCTCCTGCGCGCCGGCATCGTCTTCCTCGGACTCCAACTGGTACTGACAGACATCCTCGAACTCGGAGCCCCGATGCTGGTCGTCATCGTGTGCATTGTCGCCGGCGGACTGTTCGGCACCGTTCTCCTGGGGAAGCTGCTACGGGTTCCATCCGGGCTCTCGCTGCTAATCGCCTGCGGATTCTCCATCTGCGGCGCGGCAGCCGTGGCGGGCGCGGCAGGGGTCACCGATCCGGACGACGAGGCCGAGGAAGACACCATCACCGCGGTCGCCCTCGTGGTGATCTTCGGAACGCTGATGATTCCCCTCGTCCCACTGATCACGGACCTGCTTGGCCTGGGCTCCGAGACGGCCGGGATGTGGGCAGGGGGTTCCATCCATGAAATCGCGCAAGTCGTCGCCGCTGGAGGCATCATCGGTGGCGGAGCGCTCACGGTCGCGGTCATCGTCAAACTCGCCCGAGTGCTGCTGCTCGCCCCTGTCGTGGCCATCCTTAGCATCCGGCAGCGCCGTCTCAGCCGTACGGCAGGCGAACCCGGTCAACAGATGTCGCATTCGAAGCTGCCGCCCGTCGTCCCGCTGTTCATCATCGGGTTCATCGCGATGGTGTTCGTGCGTTCCTTCATCCCTCTGCCGGGCACCGTGCTGATGGCCGGTGGGCTGCTGCAGACAGGACTGCTGGCTGCAGCGATGTTCGGACTCGGCTGCGGCGTCAAGGTTCGGAACCTCGTCAAGGTGGGCCTCAAGCCCTTCGCCCTAGCCGCACTCTCCACCGTTCTCGTCGCAACGATCGCCTACTGCGGAGTCACCTTCGCAGGCTGAACATGGCCAGCACCAGGGCGTCATTATCACCCCTGGGATGGGAACACATCAACCTCACCGGTGACTACACCTGGCCCCGCGCCAACCACATCAAACCCGGCAAATACAGGCCGCTACGGCGCCCAGCGAAACCTTAGCGTCGGATAATTCACTTTTTCACAAGCCACCCCATGAAGCACCGAGGCGGACGCTGACGCCGCGCGCATCGCTTCGCACACAACCCTGACGCACCCAGATCGACGCCAGTGCCGAACCATGGGTAGGGGAGTGACTGTCTGCAGATCTGAACCGCCACCGTTTGGAGGTCGGAAGCGACATCACCTGAAGGTGTTCTCGGACCGCCATCGCCGCGGCACTGGGAACCGCTGTGAGGTTAGATCCGGACGACCACGCCTATGGGCGAGAAGAATTTCTTGATCAGAGCTGCCACTGCCCATGAAGCACCGATGGTGGCCAGGCTTATGGGTAGACCGCCCCATTCGCTGCGAGCCACACCGAGGACGATCGACACTGCGACCCCGGCGAGGCCACCAGCGATCCCGCATAGTGCGATCGGACCGACGTCATGAGGAAACTTCCGGCCGAACAAGACTCCCAAGCCAAGGAGAACTGCGAAGAGCACAAGGCTCCCGGCCAACGGGTCAGCGCCGGGGTCGAACGCCGCGTACGACGGCCAGACGAGCATCCCGAGCCAGAGCAGGTACTTCATGCTGAATGACGCTAGACCCGTGAGCCGGCGTGAACTACGAGAACGGCAAACCTGCGGCATGCCGTACTCGTCCCAGGCTCAGGCTGTCCCTGCGCCAAGAAGTCGCTCGAGAGGGGTGCCCGGCAAGGCGAGTGGTGTGGGGGTCTGTTCCAGGGCGGTTGAGAGCAGTCTGGCCTCGAGGGAGTCCTCCTCCCAGCCCGATCGTGATGGGTCGGGTCGGAATGTGTCGGGGTCGACGGTGAGGTGCACCGGCACATTGAGGCCGGGCGTCTCCGCTGCGAGCTGCTCGATTTTGGCCTTGAGCGCCTCACCGTAGGTGCGCCACTCGGTCAGGCGCTGCTTCTCGAGGGCTTGTTCCAGATCCGCGATCACCTGCAGGCGGGCCTCGCGTTCGTCCTCGAGGCGGGCCAGCTCGCCCGGTCGCTGAGCGACTCGGCCTCGGCGAGGATGTGGCTGCTGAGGAGGACGGTGGCCCCCTCGCCCTTGACCTCGTGGACACACTTCTGGAACTCGGCCTCCATGAGCGGGTCGAGGCCCGACGTCGGCTCGTCGAGGAGGTAGAGCTCGGCCCGCGAGGCGAAGGCGGCGACGACGGCCACCTTCTGTCGGTTGCCCTTGGAGTATGTGCGGGCCTTCTTCGTCGGGTCGAGGTCGAAGCGGTCGAGGAGCATCGATCGTCGTGACTCGTCGAGACCGCCACGCATCCGGGCGAGCAGGTCGATGACCTCACCGCCGGTGAGGTTGGGCCAGAGGTTGACGTCACCCGGGACGTACGCCATGCGCGAGTGCAGTTCTCCGACGTCACGCCAGGGATCGCCACCGAGCAGGGTGGCGTCGCCGCTGTCTCGGCGAAGCAGACCGAGAAGGATGCGGATCGTCGTCGACTTGCCGGCGCCGTTGGGGCCGAGGAAGGCATGGACCTCGCCGGTGCGAACCTCGAGGTCGAGGCCGTCGAGGGCGCGGGTGGTGCCGAAGGTCTTGACGATGGTGCGGAGTTCGATCGCATTGGTCACGATTTCCAGAATGGCACAAGTTTCACAAGCTTGTGAAGATTGTGTCCTAGACTCCCCGCATGGACGGTCTCGCACAGGCGGTGGAGCGCCTTGGCCAGGTGCTCGAGGACAGCGGCATCCCGCGAATGGCGGCGCGGGTCTTCGCCTACATCCTCGCCGAGGACCGCGACCGCTACACCGCCGCCGAGCTCGCTGAGGGCCTGTCCGTCTCGCCGGCGGCGATCTCCGGAGCGGTCCGCTACCTCACCCAGACGCGGCTCGTCGTGCGTGAGCGTCGTCCGTCGGGCCGCGGGGATCTCTACCGCATCGTCGACGGTGATGTCTGGGGGACGATCACGCGCGCCCGCATCCCGATCCTCGACCACTACGTCGCGTCGCTGGACGAGGCCGTCGCCCTCCTCGATTCCGACAGCCGCGGTCGTGCGCGACTCGTGGAGACACGAGACTTCTTCGCCTTCACCCGCCGGGAGATGGCCGACCTCACCGAGCGGTGGGAGGAATACCGAGCACGGCAGCGGTGAGCAATTGCGCCAGTAGCATGGGTGGTCCCATGACTGACACCCTCACCGCGCTCGGCACCAGCGTCCGGGCGATGCTTCCTGACCTCGTCGAGTTCCGCCGCGACCTCCACGCCCACCCTGAACTGTCGCGTCAGGAGACCCGCACCACCGACCTCGTCGCGCGCCGACTCGAGGCGGCCGGCGTCCGGGTGCGGCGGTTCGCCGGCACGGGACTCGCGGCGGATCTGGGAGCCGAGCAGGCGGCATACCGGGTCGCGCTGCGCGCGGACATGGACGCGCTGCCGGTCCAGGAGCAGACCGGGCTGCCGTTCTCCTCGACGGTCGACGGGGTCGCGCACGCGTGCGGGCACGACGTCCACGTGACCGCGCTCCTCGGCGCCGTCCTCGCTCTCAAGGAACAGGAGCAGGCGCTGCTGGAGCGGGGGACCGGCGTGCGCGCCATCTTCCAGGCCGCCGAGGAGGTCATCCCCGGAGGCGCCCACGAGGCGATCGCCGAGGGCGTCATGGAGGGCGTCGACGCCGTCTTCGCAGTGCACTGCGACCCCTCGCTCGACGTCGGTCAGGTCGGTCTGCGCGAGGGGCCGATCACGGCAGCGTGCGACCACATCAAGGTCCAGCTCACCGGCCGCGGTGGTCACACCTCGCGGCCGCAGCTGACCGAGGACCTCACCTATGCGCTCGCCAAGGTCGTCACCGACGTCCCGGCCGCGCTGTCCCGACGCCTCGACCCCCGCGCCGGCGCCGCCCTCGTGTGGGGGCGAGTGCAGGCGGGGACGGCCTCCAACGTCATTCCGAGCGAGGGCGAGTGCAGCGGCACGCTCCGCATGCTCGACGCGGAGGCCTGGCTCACCGTCGGCCCGCTCCTCGACGAGATCGTGCAGGGCGTCGTCCGGCCCTACGGAGTCGAGGCCCGGCTCGAGCGCATCAAGGGCGTTCCGCCGGTCGTGAACCAGGCCGACGCGATCGACGCACTGCGGTTCGCCTGCCTCGGGGCCGGACTCCAGATCGCTCCCACGGGCCAGTCGCTCGGTGGCGAGGACTACTCCTGGTACCTATCCCACGCTCCCGGCGCGATGGCGCGTCTGGGGACTCGGACGCCCGGCGGTCGGACCTACGACCTCCACCAGGGCGACGTCGTCATCGACGAGGACTCCATCGGTTGCGGGGCAAGGCTCCTCGCGTCGGTCGTCGTCGCCCACACGGTCAAGAACGAGGCAGGTGCACATGGCTGACATCGACTGGGACGTCTTGCGCGAAAAGGCGATCGAGATGACGGCGCGGTCCTATGCGCCGTACTCGAACTATCCCGTGGGGGTCGCCGGGTTCACCGACGACGGGCGCATCGTTGCCGGGTGCAACGTCGAGAACGCCGCCTACGGCGTCGTCCTCTGTGCCGAGTGCGGCATGGTCTCCGAGCTGCACGCCACGGGCGGCGGCCGGCTCGTGGCCGTCTTCTGCGTCGACGGCCGGGGTGAGGCCCTCATGCCCTGCGGGCGCTGCCGTCAGCTGTTGTGGGAGAACGGCGGTCCGACCTGCCTGCTCATGACACCGGAGGGCGTGCTCTCGATGGATCAGGTCCTGCCACAGGCCTTCGGTCCGGACAACCTCGCGCAGCGTCCCTGAGTCCGATCCGCGGCACCCGTGCGGGTGACATGATGACCGCATGAGCGAGAGTTTCGACGCCGTCGACGTCATCATGACCAAGCGCGACAAGCACGAGCTGAGCGACGACCAGATCCGCTGGGTCATCGACGCCTACACGCGCGGCGCGGTTGCCGACGAGCAGATGAGCTCGCTCGCGATGGCCGTCCTGCTCAATGGCATGAACCGCCGCGAGATCGCGACCTGGACTGCCGCGATGATCGCCAGTGGTGAGCGGATGGACTTCTCGTCACTGTCGCGTCCCACGGCCGACAAGCATTCGACAGGTGGCGTCGGCGACAAGATCACGCTGCCCCTCGCGCCGCTCGTCGCCGTCTTCGACGTCGCCGTGCCGCAGCTGTCGGGCCGCGGGCTCGGCCACACCGGTGGCACGCTCGACAAGCTCGAGTCGATCGCCGGGTGGAAGGCCGACCTCAGCAACGAGGCGATGCTCGCCCAGCTCGACGACGTGGGTGCGGTCATCTGCGCTGCCGGATCGGGGTTGGCCCCGGCCGACAAGAAGCTCTACGCGCTGCGCGACGTCACCGGGACCGTCGAGGCGATCCCGCTCATCGCCAGCTCGATCATGAGCAAGAAGATCGCCGAGGGCACGGGCGCCCTCGTCCTCGACGTCAAGGTCGGGTCCGGGGCGTTCATGAAGAACCGCGAGGACGCGACGGAGCTGGCGCGCACCATGGTCGAGCTCGGCACCGACGCCGGAGTCAACACCGTCGCACTGCTCACCAACATGCAGACGCCTCTGGGTCTCACCGCCGGCAATGCGCTCGAGGTCCGGGAGTCGGTCGAGGTCCTCGCCGGCGGCGGCCCCGAGGACGTCGTGGAGCTCACCGTCGCCCTCGCCCAGGAGATGCTGCGGGCCGCAGGTCGTGACGGCGACGACGTCGCCGCTGCCCTCAAGGACGGTCGCGCCATGGATGCCTGGCGACGGATGATCGCGGCCCAGGGTGGCGACCCGGATGCCGATCTGCCCGTGGCCAAGCACACCGAGGAGATCCTGGCACCGGCCGATGGCGTCCTCACCGAGCTCGACGCCTATGCCGTCGGTGTGGCGGCGTGGCGCCTTGGCGCCGGCCGGGCCCGCAAGGAGGACCCGGTGCAGGCCGGAGCCGGCATCGAACTCCACGCCAAGCCGGGCGCCGTCGTGCGCGGTGGCGAGAAGCTCATGACGCTGCACACCGACACCCCCGAGAAGTTCGAGCGCGCCAAGGAAGCCCTCGAGGGCGGGTTCACCATCGCACCCGAAGGTTCACGTCCCGACCTCCTCCCGCTCGTCATCGACCGGATCGCCTGATGGGTGCCGTCAGTCCGGACCTCGTCCGGCGGGCGCCCAAGGCGCTCCTCCACGACCACCTCGACGGCGGCCTGCGACCGCAGACGATCATCGATCTCGCGCTGGAGTCCGGCTACGAAGGGCTCCCCGCCACCGACGCCGAGGAGCTGGGTCGCTGGTTCCGCGACTCGGCCGACTCGGGGTCGCTCGAGCGCTATCTCGAGACGTTCAGCCACACCGTCGCGGTGATGCAGACCCCGGACCAGTTGCGGCGGGTGGCACGCGAGTGTGCCCTCGACCTGGCCGCCGACGGGGTCGTCTATGCCGAGTCCCGGTTCGCCCCCGAACTCCACGTCGAGCAGGGCCTGTCCCTCACCGAGGTGATCGAGGCGGTGCTCGCGGGTCTGCGGGAGGGTGAGGCGGAGGCCGCCGAGGCGGGCACCCCGATCCGCATGGTCTCCCTCCTCACGGCGATGCGGCACGCGGCCAAGAGTGACGAGATCGCCGAGTTGGCGGTCCGCTACCGCGACCAGGGTGTCGGCGGCTTCGACATCGCCGGCGCCGAGGCCGGGTTCCCGCCGAGTCGGCACCTGTCCGCCTTCGAGTACCTCCGCCGCGAGAACGCTCACTTCACGATCCACGCCGGAGAGGCCTTCGGCCTGCCGAGCATCTGGGAAGCCATCCAGTGGTGCGGCGCGGACCGGCTGGGTCACGGTGTGCGCATCGTCGACGACATCACGAGCGACGGCGACACGCACACGCTCGGTCTCCTCGCGGCCTACGTGCGTGACACCCGCATCCCGCTGGAGATGTGTCCCACGTCGAACCTGCAGACGGGAGCGGCCGAATCCATTGCGGCGCACCCGATTTCGTTGCTCAAGGACCTGCGCTTCCGGGTGACGGTCAACACCGACAACCGCCTCATGTCCGGGACGTCGATGTCGCGGGAGATGCAGCTCCTCGTCGACGTGGCCGGGTGGACGCTCGACGACCTGCGGTGGGCGACGATCAACGCGATGAAGTCGGCCTTCCTGCCCTTCGACGAGCGTCTCGCGATCATCGAGCGTGTCGTCAAGCCGGGGTATGCCGCCCTGGCCGCCGCGACCTGACCCTCACCGCTGGCTCGTCACGCCAGGGGGTCGGGGGGCAGGAGTCGCTGGGTCCGCTCACCCTCGGCGCGCTGCCGCTCGAGGTCGCGGCGTCGACGTTCGGCGAGGACGGCGCGCAGCACCCACTCGGCGTGCACTCCCGGTGGAGGTGGCGGCGACACGTGAGTCAGCACCTGGGCGCAGAGGTCCTGTCCGAGGTGGTGCCGTGATTGGGGCGACAGGCTGCCGGTCCGGGTCAGGAACTGCCGCACGCCGATGGCGAGCGATGCCGGCATGGGTCCGATGTCGCTGCCGCGGACCCAGTGCTCCAGCGCCGGCGGCGCCTCCGGGGGTGCGATGACCTGCAACGAGTGGCGCAGGGACATGACGTGCGTTCCAGCGGCCATGTCGCCCAGGCGCTTGGCGCGCGGGTGAATCACGGCGGCGATGATCGCGGGGGCGCCCTGCAGCAGATAGAACTCCACGAACCCCACCAAGTGCCGAATCACGCTGTGCCGCAGTGTGATCGGGCCGCCGTCATCGCGGACCGTGCAGAGGCCCATGACGTACTTGCCCGGGCTGCGACCGCGCGTGACCGTCTCGAAGACCACCGGGAGGATGACGGTGAGACCGACGACGAACACGAGCAGGGCGGACCGCGCCACGGCACCCGACAGTGAGCCGACGAGCATCCCCGTGACGAAGAGACCGACGAAGGCAAGGACGGCCGTGATGACGAGGTCGATGAGGCGGGACGCGACCCGGCTGATCACGCTCGCCACCGGCACCTCGACGGAAACGGCCTCACCGGTCACGAGGTCCTCGCCGGCGTAGGTGCGGTAGCCCCCGTCCACAGTCATGGTCCGAAGGCTATCCGCTGGAGCGGCACCTAGAGTTGCGGTGTGGACCTCGACGCCTACATCGCCACCCATCTGGGTCAGTGGCGCCGTCTGGAGGACCTGGTCGGGCGGCGACGCCTCACCGGTGCCGAGTCGGACGAACTCCTCGACCTCTACCAGCGCGTGTCGACGCACCTCTCGGTGGTGCGGAGCGCCAGCCCCGATCCATCGCTCGTGAGCTACCTGTCCGCGCTGCTGGCGCGGGCGCGCCACACCTCGACGGGGACCAGGACGACGACGCGTCACGAGGTGTGGAGCTTCTTCACCAGCACCTTCCCGGCCTCGCTCTACCGGACCCGTCGATGGTGGCTCGCCACGACCCTCGGCAGCGTCGTGTTGGCGTTCGTCGTCGGCGCGTGGGCGGTGCGGCACCCGGAGGTCTTCACCGAGCAGATGACGCGGGCCGAGATCGATGCCTACGTGGGGACGGACTTCGAGAACTACTACTCCGAGTACCCGCACCACGAGTTCGCGACCCTCGTCTGGACCAACAACGCGTGGGTGGCCGCGCAATGCATCGCCCTGGGCGTGCTCGGACTCCCGGTGCTCTGGATCCTCGCGCAGAACGTCGTCAACGTCGGGATCGCCGGTGCCCTCATGGTCAGTCACGACCGCGGGTCGCTGTTCTTCGGCCTGATCCTCCCGCACGGCCTGCTCGAACTCACGGCCGTCTTCGTCGCGGCCGCCGTCGGCCTGCGCCTCTTCTGGTCATGGATCGAGCCCGGCCCCCGCACGCGGTTGGAGTCCTTTGCCGCGGAGGGTCGCACGGCAGCCGCGATCGCACTGGGACTCGTCGTCGTGCTGTTCGTCAGTGGCGGCATCGAAGGTTTCGTCACGCCCTCCGGTCTCCCGACCTGGGCGCGCATCCTCATCGGCGTCGTCGCGGAGGCGCTCTTCTTCGCCTACGTCTTCGTCGTCGGTCGACGGGCGGCACGTGAGGGCGTGACCGGGGACGTGGCCGACTTCGAGCAGCCCGCCACGGCGCCCGTCGCGTCCTGATCGGTCAGAGGAGGCCCTGGCGCTTGAGCGACAGGTAGTGGTCGACGAGGGCCAACGGCAACACCTCCGGCGGCTCGTGCAGCACCTCCACGCCCAGGCCCCGCAGTGCGCCGGCCGTCCGGTCGCGAAGTGACACGGTCCGCTCGGCTGCTGCCGCGGCATACACGTCGGTTGCGGTTCCGCGTCCGCGACGCAGGACGTCCACAGCAGGGTCGGCGACCGCGGCGACGACGACTCGGTGGCGTGCGGCGAGTGCCGGCAGGACGGGGAGGAGACCTTCCTCGAGGGCGGACGACTCGAGCGGGGTGATGAGCACGACGAGGGCACGCTGCGTGCCGGTACGAGTCACCTCGGCGGCAAGCATCCGCCAGTCGGCCTCGACGATCTCCGCCTCGATCGGGGCGAGTTCGGAGATCGTGTCGTGGAGGAGACGTCCACGGTCGTGACCCGTGATGTGGGTGCGCACGCGGCGGTCACCCGCGATGACGTGCACTCGGTCACGGGCATGCCCCGCAATTGCGGTGAGGAAGAGCGCGGCGTCCATCGCGGCGTCGAGCCGCGGTGCATCACCGATGCGGCCGGCGCTCGTGCGTGACGTGTCGAGGACGATGACGATGCGGCGGTGCTGCTCGGGCTGCCAGGTGCGGACGACGAGGTCGCGGCGCCGGGCCGTGGCGCGCCAGTCGATGGAGCGGACGTCGTCGCCCTCGACGTAGTCGCGCAGCGAGTCGAACTCGGTGCCCTGTCCCCGCACCCGCATGGCTGCGCGACCGTCGAGCTGCCGCAACACCGCGAGGCGGCTCGGGATGTGCCGGCGGGACGGGAACGGGTGCAGCACCCGCAGCCGTCCGGGAACCTCCAGCGATGACTGCCGTGCGCCGACTCCCAGTGGCCCCTGGTGTCGCACGGTGACCCGGTCGGCGATCCGGTCGCCGCGACGCGTGGGCGTGAGTTCCGTTGTCACGCGCCGGCGTTCGCCGGCAGACAGACGGAGGGTATGCCGTGTGCTCGCCGCTCCTGTCGACGGCGGCCAGGCGTCGCGCAGGACGCCTCGGGCGGTCCGTGGGCCCGGGTTCCCGACGAGCAGCGTCGTCGTGGTCGATTCGCCCAACCGGACCGACGTCGCACCCGTGCGTGCCAGCTCCAGGCCGTGTGGCCTCGGTGCGAGCAGCACGTCGATGCCCACGATGACGGCACACAGCAGCAACCACAGCCAGACCGTTGAGGCAGCGGGGCGCAGCACCACGGGGATGATGCCGAGGAGGACGAGCCACAGGGCTCGCAGGGTGAGGGCCATGGAGCCTCAGCGTGGGACGGGGACGGACCCGAGAGCGCTGTCGAGGACGGCCGACACGTCGACCCCCTCGAGCTCGGCCTCGGGGCGGAGGGCGAGCCGGTGGGCGAGGGTGGCGTGCGCGAGGGCCTTGACGTCGTCCGGGGTGACGTAGTCGCGTCCGTTGAGCCACGCCCAGGCGCGAGCGGTCGACATGAGAGCGGTGGCGCCACGCGGACTCACCCCGAGCGACAACGAGGGGGACTGGCGTGTCGCGCGGGCGATGTCGACGACGTAGCCGGCGACGTCGTCACTGACCTCGACCCGGCGGACCGCGTCGGCCCCCGCCTCGAGATCACTCGCCGACGCGACGGGCTCGAGGCCGGCAGCGCCCAGGTCCCGTGGGTCGAAGCCGTCGGCGTGCCGGCGCAGGACCGCCACCTCGTCCTCACGCGGAGGGAGCGGCAGCGTCACCTTGAGCAGGAATCGGTCGAGCTGGGCCTCGGGGAGGGGGTAGGTGCCTTCGTACTCCACCGGGTTCTGCGTCGCGGCCACCATGAACGGCGACGGCAGGGCGTGGGGCGTCCCATCGACGCTGACCTGTCGTTCCTCCATGGCCTCGAGCAGGGCCGACTGCGTCTTGGGCGGCGTGCGGTTGATCTCGTCGGCGAGGAGAACGTTGGTGAAGACCGGGCCGTGGCGGAAGGTGAAGTCGCTCGTGCGTGCGTCGAACACGAGCGAGCCCGTCAGGTCGCCCGGCATGAGGTCGGGCGTGAACTGCACGCGCTTGGTCTGCACGTCCAGTGCCTGCGACAGGGCACGCACGAGCAGCGTCTTCGCGACACCGGGTACGCCCTCGAGGAGGATGTGGCCGCGGCACAGCAGGGCCACGAGGAGCCCGGTGACGGCGGCGTCCTGCCCGACGACGGCCTTGCCGACCTCGGCGCGGACGCGCAGCAGCGCCTCCCGGGCCTGAGCCGACTGTGGAGCGGACGGAGGCGTGGCGGGGGGAGTGGGGTTCTCGGTCATGGGCGGTGTGCCTTCTCCTCGAGGTCGGACAGGTCTTGTGCGAGCCGCACGAGTGCAGCGTCGTCGGTGGGTGCGGGGCCGCTCACGAGATCCAGGATCTCGCTGACGGGTCGGCCGGTGGCGGCTGATGCTGCGCGGGCGACGACGTCGACCGGGTCGCCCCGGCGGAGTCCGAGCCTCGAGCGCAGTCGGTCGAGGGTGGCGAGGCGCAGGACGGCGGCAGCACGTGGCCGGTCCTGGGCGCGCCGGTAGAGGCGGCCTCGCGCCTCGGTCGTCTCGACGGCGCGCACCACCACCGGAAGGGGTTCGTGGACGAGGCGGCCGAGCCTCCGTCCACGGACGACGCCGAGCAGCACGATGGCGACTCCGACCAGCGCAAGGGCCGGCATGAGCCATCGGGGGAGGAGCCCACCGTCGTCCGAGGTGCCCGCATCCGAGTCGGCGAGATCGGTGACGCCGGGGTGGTACCAGACGAGTCGCTCAGAGCCACCGAGCAGCCTCAGGGCGATGGCCGCGTTGTCGGCCTCGGTGATGGCGCGGTTCGTGAAGCCGGACGTCGATCCGACGATGGTCAGGGGTGCGTGCTCCGACGTCGCCGGCAGGTCGAGCAGCACCGCGCCGTGGTCGCCCTCGCCGTCTCCTTCATCTCCGTCGCCGGCGTCTCCCTCATCGGTCGTGAGGGTGAGCGGGAAGCAGGCTCGTGCCCCACTGACCTCACCCCGGAGCTCGTATCGGGCGTCGATGCCGAGGAGGGTGTCCCCTTCGTCCACGGGCCCGATGTCGCACCGGCTCTCGATCTCGACCCCGGCACCGATGCGCAGCGCGGTGACCTCCGCTCCCAGGGACCGCACCTGCGCGGACGAGGGGGAGAGAGCCACCACGCGGTGCGCCCCGAGGGTCGCCTGCCGCAGGGTCGCTGCGGCGGCGGTGCCGAGGTTGCTGGTGTTGCCGATGACGACGCTCGTGTCGGCCCCGCTGCCACCTTCACGCAGGGCGGCCGTCGTGTCCTCGATGGTCCGCGTCGTCACGACGTCGACACCGTTCTGGTCGAGGACGGCGATGAGCGCAGCCCCACCGGTCGGACCCAGACCGTCGGGATCCATGGCGGCGTCGGACGGTGTCGTCATGATCGCGATGACGGCGAGCGCACCGACACCGAGCAGGACCGCCCCCAGCCAGGCCGCGAAGGATCGCGACTTCGCCACCGCGGCCACGCTGGTCACCGTGCCCACCGCGCGCCGGCCAGAGCTTCATCGAGCGACAGGACCCGGTGGCCGTCCTCCTCGGAAGCATGGTCGTGCCCGTAGCGGACCGCGTCGAACCGATCGGCCGCGAATCGGATGCGTCCGGCCTCTGCGGAGAACGCGTCCCCGAGCACCAACGACGCCTCGTGGGCGGTGCGTCCGGGGAGGTCGTCGAGGATCGTGCGCTCCACGCCGGAGGCGACGATCGCGCGATATCCGTCGAGGACGACCGTGTCCCAGTCGCCCTCTCGCACAGCGGCTTTCGCGCGATTCCGGTATGCCGTCGCGTCCACTCCGCGCTCGTCCAGGACCTGCCGCGTGGTGGCCTTGCGTGCGGAACGGGCCTCGGGTCGGAGCAGCACCGCCGCGAGGAGTGCCACGAGGGCGAGGGCGACGAGGACGACCACGGCGAACACCCACCCGGGCAACCCCGGCCCGGTGGTGTCGAAGAGCCCCAGGAACCACTCACGGAAGCGGTCCCACAGACTCGGCTCCACGGCATACCGGGGCTTGGACAGTTCATCCTCGAGAAGGCGACGTCCCTCGCTTCGCGACGGATCGAGGGGTGGGGCGTCGAGGATCATGCCCCGGTGCCGGGCCACGGGGGTGCGGCCGTGCCCTGCGCGGTCTGGATGAGCTGGACGTCGAGGCCTTCGCGACGGATGCGGTGGTCGACGTAGAGGAGGGCGTCGAGGCCGGCCGTGATGGGTGTGGTGATGGCGCCGGCGAGGACGCCGCTGAGGCCGGTGAGGAGGGCCTGCCACATGTAGAGCTGGTCCATCGGAACGCCCGTGAAGACGAGGAACACCGCAACGATGGACAGGGGCGCGGTGATGAGCGAGGCGATGACACCGATCGCGAAGCTCGCGAGCAGACGGATGCCGAAGAGCCGCCAGAACCCCTGGCCGCCGGTGAGCGCCCACGACCGGCGGAAGGCACCCGCGACCCCGAGGTTCTCGAGAATGAGTGACGGGGTGACGAAGGCCAGTCGGGTCCAGAGGAACGCCATCGCCACGAGCGCGAGCAGGACGGCGAGGAAGAGCAGCGCGACCCCGGCGGCGAGGGTGCCGTCGTTGCCGGCCGTGCCGCCCGCGACGAGCAGCGCGATGGGGATGGCGACGAACACGAGGACGGTGCCGATGAAGATCGCGGACGTGAGCAGGGTGGCGCCGACGAGCCCGCCGAGGCGGGGGCGGGTCGCCTGCCAGGTCTGCCCGGCGGTGACCTTGCGACCGAGAACGGCCTGACCGATGACGTGCGCGAGGAAGCCGGCCAACAGGATCGTCGAGAACCACGAGCCGATGGAGGGCACGAGTGAGCCGAGGCTCCCGAACACTCCCGCGGTGTCGTTCGTGACCGACTCCTCGATCGACACCGAGGGCTCCTGGCTGGACACCCATGCGCCGAGCGCCGTGAAGGGCACGAGGAAGATCAGCGACGTCAGTGCGGCCAGCCCGACGGTCGCCGCGACGTTGCCGCGCACCGCACGGAAGACGCCGCCGAAGAGGTCGTTCATCGTCAGCGGGCGCAACGGGATGATGCCGGGGCGGAAGTCCATGCGCGGCGGATTCACCGGACGCATGGGCGGGTATGCCGGGTGGCCGGGATAGCCGGTCGGCGGCACCTGAGCGGGCTGCTCGGGACCTGCGGAGCCCTGTCCGGGTGCGGTCCAACCCTGGTCGTTCATGTGCGTGTGCCTCCCCGTGGCGGTGACTGCCGCAACCCTAACCGAGCGAGTTCGGCGGCACCGCGAGGATGGGGGAGCTCGGCCTGCGGTCTGACCCTGCACTCGTGGCCGAACGCTCGAGTTCTATCGCGCGAACGAGCGACTGCGTGGCGAGCTGACCTCCGGTGCCGCGCTGGACCGCCTCCGTCAGGGGACGTTCCGGGCGGCTGACGCCAGCTGAGCCTCCACGTCGGTCGCGCGGGCCGACACGGCACCGAGTTCGACCTGTCGCCGCACGACCTCCGGCTCGGCGCGCATGAGGGCGAGGCCGCGGCGCACCAGGACCATGGGCGGCTTGCGTCGCTCCTTGAGGTCGCGCGCGAGACGCCTGACGAACGTCACGAACGGTCGGTGGTGGATGCACCAGGCGCTGTGCAGCACGCCGGCGTCACGCAGCTCGGAGACGACCTCTGCCGCAAAGATGCCCTCCGCGAGCACGAGCTGGTCCGGGCCGGCCGACACGGTCGTCGAACCGACGGCGCGGCTCTGGGACAGGTCATAGACCGGGGTCTGCGTGGAGCCGGTGTCGATGAGCTCGACGAGTGCCGCGGCGGCCGCGGAGCCGTTCCACGAGTCCGGGTGGTCCCAGTCGATGATCCCGAGCTCCTCGCTGCGGGGCATGGATGCGTCGTCGTGGTCCCGATAGAAGTCGTCGAGTCGCACGATCGGCCAGCCGCGGCTCGTGTGCAGCCGCTCGGCCAGCCGGGACTTCCCGGCACCACTGGGGCCGGCGAGGACGACGACGCGCCCTCGCCCGAGGTCTGCGTGGCTCATCGGATGTGAAGAGTCATCGACCCTTGGGGTGCCAGACCGTCTTGGTCTCGAGGAAGGCAGTGAGTCGGGACAGGTCCGGCGTCTGGGTCCAGTCGGGCTCGACCGCGTCGGAGCCCGTGCCGGCGGGGCGCAGGACGCGCTTGAGGTTGTCGGCGCTGGCCTCCTCGAGCTTGGCCCAGTCGACGCCCTCCGCACCGGCAGCACCGGCGAGGTCGATGGCGTTGACGTCGCGGTGGCTCGAGAGCCACGGGGCGATCTCGGCGGCCTTGCCCGTGATGATGTTGACGACGCCACCGGGGACGTCGGAGGTGGCGAGGCACTCCGAGAGCGTGATCGCGGGGAGCGGGCGGTCCGCGCTCGTCACGACGACGACGGTGTTGCCCGAGACGATCGCCGGGGCGATGACCGACACGAGCCCGAGCAGGCTCGACTCCTGCGGGGCGAGGACAGCGACGACACCGGTCGGTTCGGAAGCCGAGATGTTGAAGTACGGGCCTGCGACGGGGTTGAGACCGCCAAGGATCTGGACGTACTTGTCGGACCACCCGGCATACCAAACCCAGCGATCGATCGCCTGTGACACAACGGATTCCGCGGCAGCGGGGGAGAGGCCCTCGGCGTCACGCACCTCCTGGACGAGCTGCGGGCGACGCGACTCCATCACCTCGGCGACGCGGTACAAAACCTGACCCCGGTTGTATGCCGTGGCGCTGGCCCAACCGGGTTGCGCGGCTCGCGCCGCGGTCACCGCGTCACGCGCGTCCTTGCGGGAGCCCTGCGCCGCGTTCGCGAGGAAGGTGCCCTTCTTCGCGGCATACACCTCGTAGGAACGACCGCTCTCGCTGCGCGGAAACTTGCCGCCGATGTAGAGCTTGTAGGTCTTCTTGACGTCCACGCGCGCCATCAGTGCGTTCCCTTCACGTAGGGCTCGAGGCCGTGTCGGCCACCCTCACGGCCGTAGCCGGACTCCTTGTACCCACCGAACGGGCTCGTCGGGTCGAACTGGTTGAACGTGTTGGCCCAGACGACACCGGCCTTGAGCTGGTCGGCCATCCAGAGGATGCGCGAGCCCTTCTCGGTCCAGATGCCGGCGGACAGGCCGTAGGGCGTGTTGTTCGCCTTGGCGACGGCCTCCTGCGGAGTGCGGAACGTCAGCACGGACAGGACGGGACCGAAGATCTCTTCCTGCGCGATGCGGTGCGTCTGCGTCACGCCGGTGAAAACCGTTGGCCTGAACCAGAATCCCTTGTCCGGCAGGGCGCAGCCGTTGTCCCAGCGCTCGGCGCCCTCGGACTCACCGGCGTCGGTGAGCGCGATGATTCGATCGAGCTGGGCCTTGCTGTTGATGGCACCCACGTCGGTGTTCTTGTCGAGTGGGTCACCGACGCGCAGGGTGCCGAGCCGACGCTTGAGGCGACGTTCGACCTCCTCGGCGATCGACTCCTGGACGAGGAGGCGCGAGCCGGCGCAGCACACGTGGCCCTGGTTGAAGAAGATGCCGTTGACGATGCCCTCGACGGCCTGGTCGATCGGGGCGTCGTCGAAGACGATGTTCGCGGCCTTGCCACCGAGTTCGAGCGTGGCCTTCTTGCGGGTGCCGGCGATGGCGCGGGCGATCATCTTGCCGACGCCGGTCGAGCCGGTGAACGCGAGCTTGTCGATGCCGGGGTGGTCGACGATCGCCTGACCGGTCGGGCCGGCGCCGGTGACGATGTTGACGACACCCGGGGGCAGGTCGGCCTGCTGGCACACCTCGGCGAAGAGCAGCGCGGTGAGCGGCGTGGTCTCGGCGGGCTTGAGGACGACGGTGTTGCCGGTGGCGAGGGCCGGGGCGATCTTCCACGCGAGCATGAGCATCGGGAAGTTCCACGGGATGACCTGGCCGACGACGCCGTGCGGCTGCGGGTTCGCGCCACCGGGAAGCGAGGCAAACTCGAGCTTGTCGGCCCACCCTGCGTTGTAGAAGAAGTGCGCCGCCGCGAGCGGGATGTCGACGTCGCGGCTCTCCTTGATCGGCTTGCCGTTGTCGAGGGTCTCGAGGACCGCGAACTCGCGCGCGCGCTCCTGGAGGATGCGGGCGATGCGGTAGAGGTACTTGCCGCGGTCCGCGCCGCTCATCTTTGACCACACGCGCGTGTATGCCGTCCGCGCGGCCTTGACCGCAGCGTCGACGTCTGCGTCGGTCGCCTCGGAGACCTCTGCGAGGACCTCCTCGGTGGCGGGGCTGATCGACTTGAAGGCGTTGCCGCCGCCGTCGACGAACTCGCCGTTGATGAACAGGCCGTAGCTGCTCTGGAGGTCGACGACGGCCCGGGACTCCGGGGCCGGTGCGTACTCGAAGGGTGACATCTGGATGGGCGCCTTTCGGGGGAGCACGGGGGCGGAGCCCCCGTGGGTGCTCAGTAGGCCGTGGAGGGGGAGTCGTCGGCGATGTAGTTCGCGCCTGAGTAGGCGCCGGTCGTCATGCGCTGGCGCTGGAGCAGGAGGTCGTTGAGCAGGCTGCTCGCGCCGAAGCGGAACCACTGGTTGGTCAGCCAGTCCTCGCCCGCGATCTCGCTGACGGTGACGAGGAACTTGATGGCGTCCTTGCTGGTCTTGATGCCTCCGGCAGGCTTGACGCCCACCATCTCGCCGGTGAGGTCGCGCCAGTCGCGGACGGCCTCGAGCATGATGAGCGTGACGGGGAGCGTCGCGGCGGGCTGGATCTTGCCGGTGCTCGTCTTGATGAAGTCGCCGCCGGCGAGCATGCTCAGCCAGCTGGCGCGACGCACGTTGTCGTAGGTGACGAGCTCGCCGGTCTCCATGATCACCTTGAGCCGAGCTCGCGTCCCGTCGCCACGATCGCAGGCCTTTGTCACTTCGGCGATCTGGTTGAACACAGTGAGGTAGTCGCCGGAGAGGAACGCGCCACGGTCGATGACCATGTCGATCTCGTCAGCACCGGCCTTGACCGCGTCCTTGGTGTCGGCGAGCTTGATGGCCATGCTCGCGCGGCCGCTCGGGAACGCCGTCGCGACAGCAGCGACCTTGACGTCGGAGTCGCCGAGCGCCTGCTTGGCCGTCGCCACCATGTCGCCGTAGACGCAGACCGCCGCGGGGCGCGGTGTGCTGAGGTCGCTCGGGTCGGGCACGAGAGCCTTGGCGGCCAATCCACGAACACGTCCGTGGGTGTCGGCGCCCTCGAGCGTCGTGAGGTCGATCATTGAGATGGCGAGGTCGATCGCCCACTGCTTGCTCGTCGTCTTGATCGAGCGGGTACCGAGTCCGGCGGCGCGCGCTTCGCAGCCGACCTGGTCGACTCCGGGGAGTCCGTGCAGCCACGTGGTCAGCGCCTGGTTCGTCAGGCGACTGACGCCGAGCAGGTCGCGGGCACGTGCCGTGGCATCGATCGCCGTGCGACTGGGGGTCTCTGTGGTGGTGCTCACTCCCGGAGTCTATCTGCGCCCAACGAATGCGCAGCCGTTCTTCGGGGTCAGGCGGCGTACGACTCGTCGTGTTCGGCGAGCCAGTGTTCTGGTGGGTCCGGGATCCAGCCGTTCAGCGGATCGTGCGGGAGCGGTCGGTCTTCGAGGTGGACGGGGTCGGCCCAGGCGTCGTGCCAATCGTCGTGCCAGG
>NZ_AVPK01000002.1 GCF_000768685.1 Knoellia subterranea KCTC 19937
CCGCGGGCGCGACGGGTCAGCGTCAGGCATCCGGCCAGTCCGGATCCCGCCGCGCCGCAGCGACGCGGGCCACCGCGGCACGCCGTGGTGCGCCGCCTCGTCGGCCCGCCTCGCGGCGCCCGACCAAGACCCCCGGCAACCCGCGTCGACGGATGCGCGGCCTCACCGTCGCCACCCTCTTCGTCTTCAGCATCTTTGCTGCGCAGCTGATCCGCATCCAGGGCTTCGACTCGGCCGCGGTGGCGGCCCAGGCCCAGAAGGACCGGACGGAGAAGGTTCAGATCCCCGCACTGCGCGGCAAGATCACCTCCTCCGACGGTGTCGTGCTGGCCTCGAGCCGGGCTCGCGAGACGGTCGTGGTCGATCCGACCGCCGTGTGCACCTACAAGCAGAAGGACCGCAAGAAGTGCGATCCCGCCACGAGCGGGGTGGCGGTCGACCTCGCTGCCAAGGCCCTCTCGCCGCTGCTCGGTCGCAGCGTCGAGGACCTGCGGGCCAAGCTCGGCGGCAAGGGCCGCTACCAGGTGCTCGACCGCAAGGTCAGTCCGCTGACCTGGCGCAAGGTCGCCGAACTCGGCATCCCGGGCATCTACAAGGACTCGGCCGAGGCCGTGCCCGAGCGGGTCTACCCGCTGGGCACGAACTCCGCATCGCTCGTGGGCTTCGTCCTCAACAACGGCGAGGCCGGTGGCGGACTCGAGTCGATGATGGACAAGTCGCTCAAGGGCACGCCCGGATACTCCGTGTTCGAGCGCGCACCCGACGGGTCGAAGATTCCCGGCGGTCGTCAGGGCGGCGTCAAGGCCGAGGACGGCAACGACGTCACGCTGACGGTGAACTCCAACATCCAGTGGTACGCCCAGAACGCCATCGCCCAGCAGATGGCCAAGATGGGCGGGCAGTCCGGCACGGCCGTGGTCATGAACGCCAAGACGGGCAAGATCCTGGCCCTCGCGTCCTACCCGACCTTCGACCCCAACAACCTCAGCGCGGCGAAGGGCAGTCTGACCAACCACGCGCTCAGTGATGTCTTCGAGCCCGGGTCGACGGCCAAGGTCATGACCGTCGCCGCAGCCATCGAGGACAAGAAGGTCACGCCGGACACGCCGGTGATCGTCCCCAACCGCATGCAGCGCTACGACACGAGCTTCAAGGACAGTCACGATCACCCGACGCTCTATCTGACCGTCGCCGGATCGCTGGCCGAGTCGAGCAACATCGGCACCATCCTCATCGGCGAGACCCTGGAGTCGAAGCGACTCGAGGACTACTACCGCAAGTTCGGCCTCGGCTCGAAGTCGGGCATCGGCTTCCCCGGTGAGTCCGCTGGCCTCCTGACCGCCTCGGAGAAGTGGAGCGGGACCCAGCGAGCCACGGTCATGTTCGGTCAGGGTCTCTCCGTCACGGCCATCCAGGCGGCGTCGGTCTACCAGACCATCGCCAACGGGGGCATGCGGGTCACACCGAGCCTCGTCGAGGGCACCACCTCCGCCGACGGCACCTTCACCAAGGCGGCAGGGAAGCCGAGTGCCCGCGTCGTCTCACAGGACACCGCGTCCAAGCTCAACGCCATGCTTGAGGGCGTGGTCTCCAAGGAGGGCACCGCTCCCGAAGCCCAGATCCCCGGCTACCGCGTCGCTGGCAAGACGGGTACGGCCGACTACTACGACGCCAAGCTCGGCCGATACAGCGGCAAGACGGCCAGCTTCATCGGCTACGCGCCGGCAGACGACCCCGAGATCGTCGTCGCCGTCATCGTCCAGCGGCCCAACGCGAGCATCTACGGCGGAACGGTCGCGGCGCCGGTCTTCCACGACGTCATGACCTACGCGCTTCAGGAGCTCAAGGTCCCGCCGACGGGAACCACCAAGCCGACCGTGACCACGACGGTGTCCCCGGAGCAGGCGGCGACCGATCCGACGACACTGCGCGACAAGCCACGCGGCAGCGCCAAGTAGTCTGACTGGTCGTGTCCGCACCCCGACCCGCCTCCGTGACCAGCTCGAGCCTGCGTGACCTCGCCCGGCTCGTGGCCGCACCCGATGACTTCGCCGACGTCGCCGTGACGGGAGTGACGCTCGACTCTCGTTCCGTCCGACAGGGAGACCTGTATGCCGCCCTCCCGGGCGCCCGTGCCCACGGCGCCGACTTCGCGGCGCAGGTCGTGGACGCGGGTGCGGTCGCCATCCTGACCGATGCCGACGGCGCGCAGCGACTGACCTCTGCGGGTGTGGACCTTCCGACCCTCGTGGTCGGCTCGCCCCGCGCGGTGCTCGGCGACGTGGCTGCGCAGATCTACGGCACCACGGACCTGAGCCTGACGATGGTCGGCATCACGGGGACCAACGGCAAGACGACGACGGCCTATCTCGTCGCGAGCGCGCTCGACGTCCTCGGTCAGCGCACCGGACTCATCGGCACGGTCGAGACGAGGATCGGCGACGAGCGGATCAAGAGTGTCCGGACGACGCCCGAGTCGACCGACCTCCACGCGATCCTCGCGGTCATGGACGAGCGCGACACGGACACCTGCGTGATGGAGGTGTCGAGCCATGCCCTGAGTCAGCACCGGGTCGACGGGGTCGTCTACGACCTCGCGCTCTTCACGAACCTGTCCCAGGACCACCTCGA
This sequence comes from Knoellia subterranea KCTC 19937, assembly GCF_000768685.1. Classification (GTDB taxonomy): domain Bacteria; phylum Actinomycetota; class Actinomycetes; order Actinomycetales; family Dermatophilaceae; genus Knoellia; species Knoellia subterranea. Next base: position 2,632 of record NZ_AVPK01000002.1, read on the forward strand.
CTTCCACGCCGACATGGAGGACTACTTCTCCGCCAAGGCGATGCTCTTCACGCCGGAGCGCGCCCACCGCGGCCTCGTCTGCGTCGACGACGTCTGGGGCCGTCGGCTGGTCGAGCAGTCGACCATTCCCCTCACGACGCTCACCACGCACGAGGACCAACAGGCCGACTGGAAGGTCGTCGTCGACACGACGGAGCCAGCTCGGTTCACGTTGCGCGGCAACGGGATCGAGCTCGACCTGCGGTCGGCCCTGCCCGGTGACTTCAACGTGGCCAACACGGCGATGGCGGCGGTGGCCCTGCTGCTCATCGGCGAGGACACGGACGCCGTGGGCGACGCCATCCTCACCGACCCGCACGTCCCCGGACGCATGGAACGCGTCAGCGCCAGCAAGCCGGCAGAGGGTGACGACCTGCTCGCCGTCGTCGACTACGCCCACACGCCCGATGCCGTGGAGGCCGCTCTCGCCGCCCTCCGTCCCACCACGCCAGGTCGCCTGGTCGTCGTGCTCGGTGCCGGCGGGGACCGCGACCGCGGCAAGCGTCACGGCATGGCACGCGCCGCGGCCGGACTCGCCGACGTCGTCGTCGTCACCGACGACAACCCGCGCAGTGAGGACCCCGCCCTCATCCGATCCGCGGTCGTCGAGGGCGCGCGGTCGATCGATACTGCGGCACTCGTCGTCGAGGTGGACGGGCGCCGCGAGGCCATTCGCGAGGCCGTTCGACTCGCCCGCGAAGGTGGCCCCGGATCCGCCATCGCCGTCGTCGGAAAGGGTCATGAGACCGGCCAGGACATCGGTGGCGTCGTGCACCACTTCGATGACCGCGAGGAGCTTCAGGCAGCGCTGGATGCGCCCGAGGTGGCTCGCCCGGAGACGGGACCCTTGTCGTGATTGCCCTGTCGCTCGAGGAGATCGTGACGATCACGGGTGGCCAGCCACACGGCATACCGGCTTCGGGAAGCCCCATCGTGACCGGCGCGGTCGTCACGGACTCGCGCGAAGCGGAGCCGGGAAGCCTCTACATCGCACGCATCGGTGAGTCCATGGACGGCCACCTGTTCGTGGCCGGCGCACGCGACAACGGCGCCGTTGCCGCGCTGACGAGTCGGCCCGTCGAGGAACTGCCCTGCGTCGTGGTCGAGGACGTCCAGGCCGCGTTCGTCGCGATCTCGCGCGCGGTGCTCGATCGGGCCACCGACCTCACGGTCATCGGCATCACGGGCTCGTCGGGCAAGACGAGCACCAAGGACCTGCTCGGCACCGTCCTCGGCGCGGCGGAACCCACGATCGCGCCGGTCGGCTCCTACAACTCCGAGGTGGGCGTCCCGCTGACCGTCACGCGGGTCACCGACGAGACGCGTTTCCTCGTGGTGGAGATGGGTGCGCGAGGGATCGGACACATCGAGTACCTCACGCACATCGCGCCTCCGCGCATCGGCGTCGTCCTCAACGTCGGAACGGCCCACGTCGGCGAATTCGGTTCTCGCGAGGCCATTGCGCGCGCCAAGGGCGAACTCGTCGAGGCGCTGCCCGACGACGGCATCGCCGTTCTCAACGCCGACGACCCGGTCGTCGCGGCCATGGCCGGGCGGACGTCGGCGAGGGTCGTCCTCGTGGGTGAGGGTGCTGACGCGCAGGTTCGGGCCGAGGACGTCGTCGTCGCTGCTGACGGCCGCGCGACCTTCCGCGCCGTCACCCCCCAGGGGGAGGCCACGATCGCCCTGACCCTCGTCGGCAGGCACCATGTCGGCAATGCCCTGGCCGTCCTCGCCGTGGCCCTCGAGTGCGGCATCGCCCTCGACACGGCCGCAGCGTCGATCGCCGGCGCCGGTGTCGTGAGCCGCTGGCGCATGGAGGTCACCGAGCGCCCCGACGGCGTGACCGTCGTCAACGATGCCTACAACGCCAACCCCGACTCGATGAAGGCCGCCCTGACGGCGTTGCAGTCCATGGGGGAGGGGCGTCGCACCTGGGCCGTTCTCGGATCGATGCTCGAACTCGGCGACGAGTCCGACGAGGACCACCGCGAGGTCGGACTCGAGGCGCAGCGGCGCGGGATCGACGAGCTCGTCGTCGTCGGTGAGACGGCCCGTCCGATGGCGGCCCTGCCGGTCGCCGTGGGCACCCGGATCCGGTGGGTGGCCGACGCCGAGGAGGCCGAATCCCTGCTCCGCGCAGAAGTCGCCGCGCCCGACGTCGTGTTGTTCAAGTCGAGCCGTGATGCGGGTCTACGGTGGCTCGGAGACAGCTTCATCGACCAGGAGGACCCTCAGTGAAGGCCGTGCTCGTCGCCGCGGTGGTCAGCCTTCTCGTCGCGCTGTTCGGCACCCCGATGTTCATCAAGGTCCTCGTCAAACGCGGCTACGGCCAGTTCATCCGCGACGACGGTCCGACCTCGCACCACACCAAGCGCGGCACCCCGACGATGGGTGGCGCAGTCATCGTCGGTGCGACCCTGTCGGCCTATGCCATGGCGCACCTCGTCTTCTGGTCCGCGCCGAGCTGGAGCGGCGTCCTCGTCCTCTTCCTCATGGCGGGGCTGGGCCTCGTCGGGTTCCTCGACGACTACATCAAGATCAGCAAGCAGCGCAGCCTCGGCCTCCGGTCCAAGGAGAAGCTCTTCGGGCAGACGCTCGTGGCAACGATCTTCGCGATCCTGGCCCTCCGCTTCCCCAACGACTCCGGACGCACTCCGGCCTCGACGAAGGTCTCCTTCGTGCGGGACACGAACGTCGACCTCGCCTTCGCGGGGACGATCGTCGGTGTCCTGCTCTTCATCCTCTTCGCCAACCTCATCATCGCGGGCACGAGCAACGGGGTGAATCTCACCGACGGCCTCGACGGGCTGGCCACGGGCGCGTCGGTGATGACCTTCGCGGCCTACGTCCTCATCGGCATCTGGCAGTTCAACCAGAACTGCCAGACCAACCCCGGCGTCAAGTGCTACGAGGTGCGTGACCCCCTCGACATTGCGATCGTCGCGGCCGCGGCCATGGGTGCCTGCTTCGGCTTCCTCTGGTGGAACGGCTCGCCGGCCAAGATCTTCATGGGTGACACGGGTTCCCTGGCCCTCGGCGGTCTGCTCGCGGGCCTGGCCATCGTGACGCGCACCGAGTTCCTCGTCGTCATCCTCGGCGGCCTGTTCGTCACGATCACCCTGTCCGTCATCATCCAGGTGGCGTCCTTCAAGTCGACCGGCAAACGCGTCTTTCGGATGGCCCCCCTGCAGCACCACTTCGAGCTCCTCGGGTGGCAGGAGGTCACGATCGTCATCCGCTTCTGGATCATCGCCGGCCTCTTCGTGGCCCTGGGTCTCGGACTTTTCTATGCCGAATGGGTCGTGGGTGCGGCATGACGTCGAACCTCCATGACCGTCTGGCGGGGCTGACCCACCGCGAGGCCGACTGGGCCGGGCTGCGCGTCCTCGTCGCCGGACTCGGCGTCAGCGGGTTCGCCGCAGCGGATGCGTTGTTGGAGAGGGGCGCTCACGTCGTCGTCGTCGACGGCTCGTCCGCGGATTCCACCCCGGAGATGGCCGAGAGGGCTCGGATCCTCGAGATCCTCGACGCCGAGTTGCGCTTCGGTCCCGACCACGTCTCGCGTATGCCGTCCGAGCAGGTCGACCTCGTCGTCACCTCCCCGGGATGGCCGCCAACCCAACCGCTCCTCGCCGCGGCAGCCGAGGCCGGCGTGGCGATCTGGGGCGAGGTCGAACTCGCCTGGCGCATGCGCCCGCTCGAGGGTGCCGCTCCGTGGCTCACGGTGACGGGCACGAACGGCAAGACGACGACGGTCCAGATGCTCACCTCGATCCTGCGCGCAGCGGGGGAGAGGGCGATCAGCGCCGGCAACGTCGGGACGCCGATCCTCGAGGCGATCATGGATCCCGAGCCGTTCGACGCCATCGCCGTCGAGCTCTCGAGCTTCCAGCTCCACTGGTCGGACTCGATCCGACCGCAGGCGTCCGCGTGCCTCAACATCGCTCCCGACCACGTCGACTGGCACGGCTCCTACGAGGAGTACGCCAAGGCCAAGGGCAAGGTCTACGAGGGCACCGAGATCGCGTGCATCTACAACGTCGACGACCCGCAGACCGAGCGACTCGTCGAGGACGCGGACGTGCAGGAAGGATGCCGAGCAGTCGGCTTCACCCTCGGTACGCCCGCGCCGTCGATGCTCGGCGTCGTCGGGGACGTCCTCGCCGACCGGGCCTTCGTCGAGCAGCGACGCCACGCCGCCGCGGAGCTCGCCACTCTGGATGACCTGCGCGGCGACGCGGCCGACGTTGCCCCCCACCTCGTGGCCAATGCCCTCGCCGCCGCCGCGCTCGCCCGCGCCCACGGAGTCGACGCCGGCGCCGTCCGGGCCGGGCTCAGGGACTTCCGCCCCGAACCCCACCGCATCGCGCACGTCGCGACGATCGACGACGTGAGGTGGGTGGACGACTCCAAAGCGACCAACCCGCACGCAGCGGCAGCGTCGCTCACGGCATACGAGAAGGTCGTCTGGATCGCCGGCGGGCTCCTCAAGGGCGCCGACGTGGATGACCTCGTCCGCTCCGCCGCGCCGCACCTGCGCGCGGTCGTCCTCATGGGTCGGGATCGCGCCGCGATCGCGACGGCACTTGCCCGACACGCGCCCGATGTCCCCGTCGTGGACGTGGCCGACACGGACACTGGTGCCATGGACCGCATCGTGACCGAAGCCGCGCAGCTCGCCCTGGCGGGCGATGTCGTGCTGCTCGCACCGGCGGCCGCGTCCATGGACATGTTCGTGAACTACGGCGCACGCGGCGACGCCTTCGCCGAGGCGGTGCTCCGCCGCGCGCCATCGGGGGAGTGAGTTCGTGAGCAGCACCACTGGACCGATCAAGGGGTCCTTCAAGGCGCCGTCACGGTCCCAGGGCGCGTCCGGCCGTGATCGAGCGCTCGGCTTCGTCCCGGCGTGGCTCGAGCGGCTCGACCGACCGGTCACGACCTACTACGTCCTCATCGGTGTCACGACGGTGCTCGTCGCCTTCGGCCTGATCATGGTGCTCTCGGCCTCGACGGTCACGTCGCTCAACGAGACCAACTCCGGTTCGGCCTACGCGATCTTCATCAGTCAGGCCGTGTTCGCCGCCGTCGGTGGCGTCGCGCTGCTGATCGCCTCGAGGCTGTCGGTGTCGACCTGGAAGAAGCTCGCGCTGCCGGTGCTCCTCATCGGCCTGATCCTCCAGGTGCTCGTCTTCACCCCGCTCGGCATGGGCGCCAAGGGCAATCGCAACTGGCTCGACCTCAAGGTGCTCTCGATGCAGCCCTCCGAGCTGCTCAAGGTCGGCCTGGCCCTGAGCGGAGGGCTCGTGCTCAATGCCAAGCGCAAGCAACTCGGCAACCTGAGCCACGCGATCGTGCCCTACCTCTTCCCGATGGCGATGTTGGCGCTCGGTCTCGTCCTCATGGGCCACGACCTCGGGACGGTCCTCGTCATGGCCGCCATCGTGGGTGGAGTGCTCTACACCGCCGGGGTGCCGGGTCGCTGGTTCGCCCTCAGCGCAGCGGGTTTCGCGGCGATCGCCGTGACTTTCGTCGTGACCAGTCCCAACCGTCTCGGGCGCTTCGACGTGTGGCTCGGCCGCGACACGGACCAGTTCGGCCCGGCGCGGCAGACGATCCACGGTCGCTACGCACTGGCCGACGGTGGGTGGACCGGGCTGGGGCTGGGGCAGTCCCGCGAGAAGTGGGAGTGGCTGTCGGAGCCGCACAACGACTTCATCTTCGCGATCATCGGCGAGGAGCTGGGCCTGCCCGGCACGATCATGGTGCTGGCTCTCTTCGTGGTCCTGGCCCTGGCCTGTTATCGCCTCGTCATGCGGACCAACGACTTCTTCGTCCGCGTCGCGACCGCGGGCATCATGAGCTGGATCATCGTCCAGGCCATGATCAACATCGGGGCCGTCATCGGCCTCCTGCCGGTCATCGGCGTCCCCTTGCCCTTCGTCTCCTCAGGTGGATCCTCCCTCGTGACAACGATGCTCGCGCTCGGCATCCTGCTCTCCTTCGCCCGGGCAGAACCCGGCTGCGCCAAGGCGCTGGCCGCCCGCCCGTCCCTCGTCAAGCGGTCATTCGCGGTCCTTCCGAAGCGGCGGTCGCGCGCATGACGGCGCCGGCGTCCGAGGGTTCGGCGCAGGAGAGGTCGGCTCAGCAGGGTTCGGCGCACGTGGGTTCGGTCCTCCTCGCCGGAGGTGGCACCGCTGGCCACGTGTCGCCCCTGCTCGCGCTTGCCGACTGCCTGCGCCGGCGTGAACCCGACGTGCGCATCACCGCTCTCGGCACGTCCGAGGGCCTCGAGGCGCGACTCGTCCCGGCCCGCGGCTACGACCTCGAGGTCGTTCCCAAGGTCCCAATGCCCCGCAGGCCCTCGCCGGCGCTGCTTCGACTGCCGGGGTCGCTCCGGCGTGCCGTGCAGGCGGCGGACGATGCCATCACCTCCTCCGGCGCCCGGGTCGTCGTCGGCTTCGGCGGCTATGTCGCGACGCCTGCCTACCTCGCGGCCCGGCGACGCGGCATACCCGTCGTCGTGCACGAGCAGAACGCACGTCCGGGTTTGGCCAACAAGGTCGGAGCCCGTTTCGCGCGCCATGTCGCGGTCACCTTCCCCGACACACCCCTTCGTGGCGCCACGGTGACGGGTATGCCGTTGCGACGGGAGATCTCGCTCCTCGACCGCACCGCACGACGTGGCGAGGCACTGGCCGCGTTCGGGCTCGACCCGCAGTGGCCCACCGTCCTCGTCACGGGCGGATCCCTGGGTGCGCAGCGGATCAATGAAGCCTTCCGCGGGGCCGTTGCGTCGTTGCGGTCCGCCGGGGTCCAGGTGCTGCACGTGACGGGTGCGGGCAAGGACTTCGAGGTCGACGAGACCGGTTCCGGCGCGCCCTACGTCGTCGTGCCCTATGCCGACCGCATGGAACTCGCCTATGCCGCAGCCGATCTCGTCGTGGCGCGATCCGGCGCCAACACCGTCTGTGAGCTGACCGCCGTCGGGCTCCCCGCCGTCTATGTCCCGTTGCCGATCGGCAACGGCGAACAGCGACTCAACGCCCGAACGGTCGTGGCGGCCGGAGGCGGACTGCTCGTCGAGGACGCCGACCTGACCACCACGTGGGTCGAGGAGTCGCTCGTGCCTCTGCTCCGCAACGCGTCCGGCCTGGCCGACATGGCTGCGGCTGCGGCGTCGGTGGGGGAGCGGGACGGCGACGAGCTGCTTGCCGATCTGGTGTCGGACGCTGCCTCCAGAGGGGCGTGACCGTGGACGGCACCAACCCCCGGTTCGACTTCACCCAGGAGGTCCCCGGGCTGGAGACGCTGGGCCGCGTCCACTTCATCGCCATCGGTGGATCGGGCATGTCGGCCGTCGCGCGCATCATGCTGGCGCGGGGCGTCCGGGTGAGCGGTTCCGACGCCCGTGACAGCGCGACTCTCGAGATCCTGCGGGGTCTCGGGGCGCAGGTCTTCGTGGGCCACGATGCGTCCCACGTGGCCGATGTCGACACCGTGGTCATCTCGTCCGCGATACCCGAGTCCAATGTCGAGCTCGCCGCTGCTCGGGCGGCGAATCTCGTTGTCCTGCACCGCTCCCAGGGCCTCGCGGCGACGATGCTGGATTCCCGTCCCGCCGCTGTTGCTGGTGCCAACGGCAAGACGACGACGACCTCCATGCTCACGGTCGCGCTGCAGGCCGCAGGCCTCGATCCGTCCTTCGCGTCCGGGGGAGAGCTGACCGGTCAGGGCACCAACGCCTCGTGGACCGGCGAGGACGTTTTCGTCGTCGAGGCCGACGAGAGCGACGGATCGTTCCTCGTCTACGGGCCCGAGGTCGCCGTGGTGACCAACGTGCAGCCCGACCACCTCGACTTCTATAGCACCTTCGCGAACGTCGAAGCCGCGTATGCCGCGTTCGCCGGGACCGTGCGTCCCGGCGGCTTGCTCGTCGCGTGCTTCGACGACGCGGGTTCGCGTCGACTGGCCGAGCGTGCCGCGGCGTCGGGCACCCGCGTGGTGACCTACGGCTTCGAGGCCGGCGCCGACCTGCAGCTGTCGGAGCACCACGCCGATGCGGGTATCGGCACGTCCACCGTCCTCGACCTGCCCGGTGGCGGCCGCTCGACGCTGCGGCTGTCCACACCGGGGTCGCACAACGCCCTCAACGCCGCCGCTGCCTATCTGGCCGCCACGGAAGGTTTCGCGGCCGATCCCGAGCTGGTCCTCGAGGGGTTGGCCGGCTTCGGTGGGGCCAGGCGCCGCTTCGAGGTGCGCGGCGAGGTCGGCGGGGTCATGGTCGTCGACGACTACGCCCACAACGCCGGCAAGGTCACGGCGGTCGTCCGGACCGCGGCCGAGATTGCCGCACGTCGGGGCGGGCGGCTGCACGTCGCCTTCCAGCCACACCTCTATTCGCGGACCCGCGACTTCGCCGAGGGGTTCGCCGCCGGGCTCGCGCCCGCGGCCACGGTCGTTCTGCTCGACGTCTATGGCGCCCGCGAGGCGCCCATGGAAGGTGTGAGCAGCGAGCTGATCGCGGCTCCGCTGCGTTCGGCTGATGGCACGAGACAGGTGTCGGTCGGCGGGACGTTCGCGACGGTGGCTGCCGATCTCGCCGCAGTGGCCCGTTCCGGAGACCTCGTCGTCACGATCGGCGCGGGCGACGTCACGGAGCTTGCGGCTGTGGTCCTGCAGGCACTGGAGGCATCGTCGTGATGGGGGTCAAGGTCAGCCACGCCGAGTTCGCCTCGGCCGATCCGCGGTTCCGCGAACGCGCGCTGAAGCAGCGCCGACGTCCGTGGCGCCGGCTCCTGTGGTCGGTCGTCGTGATCGCACTCCTCGCAGGTCTCGTCTGGGTGGTGTTCTGGAGTCCCGTCCTCGCCGTTCGGACGATCTCCGTGACGGGCGTGTCGGGGCCGGACAAGGTGGCCGTGGAGGGCCTCGTCCGGGTTCCCAAGGGCATGCCTCTGGCTCGAGTGGACGTCGAGGGTGTCGAGGAGCGGGTGCGAACTCGCCGGATGATCGCCGAGGTGTCGGTCGAGCGCGGCTGGCCCGGAACCTTGCGCGTGCGGACCGTCCCGCGACAGCCTGCGCTGGTCCTCAAGAACCCTCAGGGTCAACTGGAGGTCGTGGACGCAACGGGGCTTTCGTACGGCACCGTGACGGCGCCGCCCGCCGGAGTCCCGGTGGTGACCGCCGCGTCGTCCAAGGGCACGTCGAAGGAAGCGCTGGGTGCTGCCCTGTCGGTCGTGCACGCCCTCCCAGAGGATCTGGCCGAACAGGTGACGGCGATCGAGGTCAGCACCGCCAACCTCGTGTCGTTCCAGTTGGCCGGGATCGACGTGGTCTGGGGTGGTGCGGACGAGGCGGATCGCAAGGTCGAGATCCTGCGCGCCCTCCTGGCGACCAAGCCGAAGGTCATCGACGTGAGCGCCCCGGACACGCCGGTGACCCGCTGACGTCGTGAGGGACGGCTGTTGTTGGTACTGCGGCCCGGTGCCCGTGGGGGTGGTGTGACTCCTGTGACGTGCGTGGGGAAGAATCCTGCGGACCGAGCCGCGACACGCCCACCTGCTCGTTGCATGAGGCCACGCCGACGCCTAGCGTCATGTCAACGGTTCGTGACCAAACTGTGACCCTTGACTTGAGGTCGAGACTCTTGTCGGGTTCACTCGTGTTTCGCACCACCGCAGTTCGCACAGACGCTCGCGCAGTTTTGCTTGAACCACCGGCTCCACTGCATCACCAGCTTGAACACCAGCAATCTCAGGAGAGGCCCTCACCGTGGCAACACCACAGAACTACTTGGCCGTCATCAAGGTCGTCGGCATCGGTGGAGGTGGTGTCAACGCCATCAACCGGATGATCGAGGTCGGGCTCAAGGGCGTCGAGTTCATCGCGATCAACACCGACGCGCAGGCACTCCTCATGAGTGACGCCGATGTCAAGCTCGACGTCGGTCGCGAGCTGACGCGTGGTCTCGGTGCGGGCGCCGACCCCGAGGTGGGCAAGAAGGCAGCCGAGGACCACGCCGAAGAGATCGAGGAGGTCCTCAAGGGGGCCGACATGGTCTTCGTCACCGCGGGTGAGGGCGGTGGCACCGGCACGGGCGGTGCGCCGGTTGTCGCACGGATCGCCAAGGGTCTCGGAGCCCTGACGATCGGTGTCGTGACCCGTCCCTTCACCTTCGAAGGACGTCGTCGCGCCAACCAGGCCGAGTCGGGCATCGCCGGTCTGCGCGAAGAGGTCGACACTCTCATCGTCATCCCCAACGACCGCCTCCTCTCGATCAGCGACCGCGCCGTCTCGATGCTGGACGCCTTCCGCAGCGCCGACCAGGTGCTCCTCTCGGGTGTCCAGGGCATCACCGACCTCATCACCACCCCCGGCCTGATCAACCTCGACTTCGCCGACGTCAAGTCCGTCATGCAGGGCGCCGGGTCGGCGCTCATGGGCATCGGCTCGGCCCGCGGCGAGGACCGCGCGGTGCAGGCCGCCGAGCTCGCCATCTCGAGCCCCCTGCTCGAGGCGAGCATCGACGGCGCCCACGGCGTGCTCCTCTCCATCCAGGGCGGCAGCGACCTCGGTCTCTTCGAGATCAACGAGGCTGCTCGTCTCGTTCAGGAGGCCGCGCACCCCGAGGCCAACATCATCTTCGGTGCGGTCATCGACGACGCCCTCGGCGACGAGGTGCGAGTCACCGTCATTGCGGCCGGGTTCGACGGTGGCACCCCGGCCAAGCGTCCTGACGAGCGCGGTATCGGCAGCATCCAGGGTCCGAGCAAGGCGCAGCAGGCTGCAGCGAGCCAGTCGTCCGCCACGTCGGCAGCGCCGACCGCTCCGGCTCAGGCGGCTCCGCAGCGTCCGGCAGGTGCGGGCGAGGCCCAGCGGCCCGCGGCTCAGCCGGCCACGCCCGCGGCAGCTCCGGCGCCGGCTCAGACGCCGGCACCGGCTCAGGCACCTGCTCCGGCGAGTGAGCCCGCGCAGCAGGCAGCTCCCGCTCCGCGTGTCGAGGAGCAGCGTCCCACTCCTCCCCGCACCGTCACGTTCGATGACGGGGACGACCTGGATGTGCCCGACTTCCTGAAGTGAGGTCGCGGCCGGTCGCAGGACGGCCGGTCGTCCTGAACAGAAATACGCCAAGCGCGCTCAGTCGCTCCTTCGTCGCGAACGCACGCTTGGCGTATTTCTGTCCCGAACGTGTTGTTTCTGTTCCGCACGTGTTGCCCGGATTCGCGCCAGCGCAGGCTTGCTTGCCTCGTTCGGCTCCCGGGCCCACGCAAGGGTGGGGTGGGGATGGGTGTGCGGGTCTGGCGCGTCTACGGTGGTGTCGTGTTCTTCTGGCGCGATGACAAGGACGGCGTTGCCCGGGCCTTCACGGACCGTTCGGGTGGCGTGAGTGAGGCCCCCTACTCGGGGCTGAACCTCGGTGGGCATGTCGGGGACAGCCCAGAAGCGGTGCGGGAGAACCGAATTCGCGTCGCATCCGAGTTCGGTGTGGGGCTGGAACGGCTGGTCTTCATGGATCAGTGCCATGGATCGGACGTGGCGGTGGTGTCGGAGAAGCCCGACGGGCCGCTCGCCGTGGACGGGGTCGTGACAGCGGAGCCCGGCCTCGCCCTCGCTGTGCTCGTGGCTGACTGCACGCCCGTCCTGCTCGCGGATCCGGTCGCTGGTGTGGTGGGCGCCGTGCATGCCGGCCGTCCAGGCATGACGAAAGGTGTTGTGCCACAGGCGATCTCGGCCATGCGTGACCTTGGTGCCCGCGACATCAGCGCGGTCGTGGGGCCGAGTGTGTGTGGTCGGTGCTACGAGGTGCCGCTGGACATGAGGGAAGAGGCGGCGGCGGTGAGCCCCGAGTCGCGAGCCGTCACGTGGACCGGCACACCGGCGATCGATGTCGCCGCCGGGGTCGTGGCGCAGTTGACCGCGGCGGGTGTCGAGAACCTCACCTGGGTGCCCGGATGTGCCCGCGAGGAGGCCTCTCTGTATTCCTATCGCCGGGACGGGACCACCGGCCGCTTCGCCGGAGTCGTCGTGCGCGGTGCGGCATGAGCGCGCGCCGTGACGAACTTGCAGGGAATCTCGCGCGCGTCCGGCACCGGATCGAGGAGGCAGCGACCGCTGCGAACCGCGATCCGGCCAGCATCGACCTGATCGTCGTGACGAAGTACTTCCCGGCGAGCGATGCCGATCTGCTCGCCGACCTCGGCGTCACCCAGATCGGGGAGAACAAGGACCAAGAGGCCGGAGCCAAGGTCGACGAGCTGACGCGGCGCGACAGCCTCACCGTTCACTTCATCGGACAGCTCCAGTCGAACAAGGCGAACCATGTCGCCCGCTATGCCGACGTCGTGCAGTCGATCGACCGGCCCAAGATCGTCCGCGCACTCGATGCCGCCGCGCAAACCCACGACCGCACTCTGGACGTCCTCGTCCAGGTCTCCCTCGACGAGCGAACCGGCCGCGGGGGAGTCGCGCCGGACGAGGCGAACGCACTGGCCGACCTCGTCGGCGAGACGCACTGTTTGAACCTCCGCGGGGTCATGGCCGTCGCCCCTCTGGACGGTGACCCACAGCGGGCGTTCGCGCGACTACGAACGGTGGCGGACGGCATACGGGCAGGTCATCCGGAGGCCACGTGGATCTCGGCCGGGATGAGTGGGGACCTCGAAGCGGCCGTCGCGGAGGGTGCGACACACCTGCGTGTCGGGAGCGCAATACTCGGTTCTCGCCCGTCACTTGGGTAACTTCTTGAACGAACACACGGCCACACCGGTCGCCGATTCGTACTAGGAGTTCTCATGGCTGGCGCGCTGCGCAAGACGATGGTCTACCTCGGCCTGGCCGAGGACGAGGGCCGCTACTACGACGAGGCCTACGACGACTACGAGGCGGACGAGGTCTACGAGGCCGAAGAGCCTCGCGAGGCTCGCGAGCACGCGGCCGAGGTGACGCCCCTGTCCCAGCGACGCAGCGTGGCCCAGGTCGTGCGCACCCCGGAGGCCTCCGGCATGTCCCGGATCACGACGATTCACCCGCGCACCTACAACGAGGCCAAGACGATCGGTGAGAACTTCCGTGACGGCACGCCCGTCATCATGAACCTCACCGACATGGACGACGCCGACGCCAAGCGTCTGGTGGACTTCGCCGCTGGTCTCGTGTTCGGTCTGCACGGAGCCATCGAGCGCGTCACCGCCAAGGTGTTCCTGCTCTCGCCGTCGACCGTCGAGGTCCACTCGGAGGAGTCGACGGCCGCGCCGGGGCGCACTCTCTTCAACCAGAGCTGACCCCGCCTCAGGTCACGCACAGGCACGTCACGCACACTGGTCCGCATGAACACCGTGCGTGGACTGCTCGAACTCATCGTCTGGCTGTATCTGCTGGTCGTGTTCGGGCGTCTCATCCTTGATTGGATCCGCGTCTTCGCCCGTGATTGGCGTCCGCGCGGGGTGATGCTCGTCATTGCCGAGGCCGTCTACACCCTGACCGATCCGCCCCTGAACGCGCTGCGCAAGGTCATCCCGCCAGTGCGTCTGGGTGGCGCTTCGATCGATCTCGGGTTTCTCGTGCTGGTGCTCGCGCTCTACCTCGTTCTCGCCATCCTCTAGGCTGGATGGCTGAGCCCGGCGTCCGTGTGGCGCAGGGCATCCTGAACCGATCGAATCAGAGGAGTTGACATGGCGTTGTCGCCCGAGGACGTCCTCAACAAGACGTTCACGACCACCCAGTTCCGACGTGGCTATGACGAGCGCGAGGTGGACGACTTCCTCGATGACATCGTCGCCGAGATGCGTCGCATGACCAAGACGGACGACGAGATGCGCAAGCAGCTCAACGACTGCCGTCAGGGTCGCGGCCTGGAGCCCGTTGCCGCAGCCGCACCGGCCGCGCCGGACCGCTCCGCCGAGATCTCCAAGCTTCAGGGTCGCAACTCCGAGCTCGAGGCCCGCGTGCGCGAGCTCGAGGAGCTCGAGGGCAAGAGCCAGACGAACCAGAACCAGAGCCAGGGTGAGGTCGATGGCGTCAAGCGCCGCAACACCGAGCTCGAGAACCGCGTCAAGGAGCTCGAGCGCCAGCTGGGCGAGTCCGAGCGCCAGCTCACGCAGCTGCGCGAGCAGCACAACGCGCTCTCCGGTGAGCGCGACTCCCTGCGCGGCGAGCGTGACTCCCTGCGCGGCGAGCGTGACGCGATCGCTTCCGAGCGTGACCGTCAGCGCGCCGAGCACGAGGCAGCCAACGCCAAGAACGAGCAGGAGCGCCAGGCGGTCTACGCCAAGGCCAATGCCGGCGCCGACGACCAGCTCGCGACCCTCCGCAAGCGTGTCGAGGAGGCCGAGGCCGACGCACAGCGCCGGATCCAGAAGGCTCAGGCCGAGGCCGAGCAGGCCGAGTCCGAGGCCCAGGAGCGCGCGTCCAAGGTTCAGGCCCAGGGCGGCGAGCAGAACTCCGACCTGACTGCGCTCGCCGGAGCCGGCGGCCTCGGTGCCGGATCGGCTGCGGGTGTTCTCGCTCTCGCCCAGCGTCTCCACGACGAGCACGTCTCCGCCGGTGAGAGCCGCCGCGACGAGTTGCTGCGCGAGGCGCAGAGCCGCCACGACGAGCTGCTCAGCCAGGGTGAGAACAAGCACAAGGACCTCCTCAGCCGCGGTCAGGCCCGTCACGACGAGCTGATCGGCACGGCCCAGGCCAAGCACGACGAGCTCATCTCGACCGGTCAGTCGCAGCACGACGAGCTGCTGTCGACGGCCAAGTCGCAGCACGACGAGCTGCTCTCGACGGCCAAGTCGCAGCACGACACGATGCTCGCCGAGGCCAACAGCAAGCGCGAGGAGCTCATCACCGAGGCGCGTGAGCGCTCGACGGGCATGGTCCACGAGGCGCAGCAGCGCAAGGCGGCCATCCTCGAGGAGCTCAACGAGCAGCGTCAGGTGCTCGAGCGCAAGATCGAGCAGCTGCGTGGGTTCGAGCGCGACTACCGCGGTCGCCTCAAGACCTACATCCAGGGCCAGCTCAAGGAGCTCGACAACACGGCCGTCGAGGCCGAGGTCGACGAGAAGGCCAAGCAGGACTCCTGACCCGTCCCACGTGACGCGTCACAGCCGTAGGGCATCCGGTTCGTCCGGGTGCCCTACGGCTTTTCCGGATCCTGTATGCCGTCAGTGAACTTCGCAGATCATCTGGCGTTTTGCGTTGTGATGCGGATCATGAGGGCTTATCCTCGCCGCACGCGGTCGAGCCCTGACGGGCCCGACCTTTGTTCACGAGTGAGGACAGGCAATGGCTGCCAAGAGCGCTCCCTCAGGAGCCACCAAGGCTGGATCCGGAACGGCATCATCGGCCAGGGCCGTCGCCAAGAAGGTGGGTGCTCGGGCCACGGCGGTGTTCAAGTCGGCCGCGGCCATGGCGACGGGGTCGTCGTCGGGGTCCAAGGCCTCGGGTGCGAAGGCTGCGCCTGCCGCCTCGTCGACGAAGAAGGCCGCGCCGACCAAGAGCGCCGCGAAGAAGTCTGCTCCCACCAAGGCCGCCGCGAAGAAGTCGGCACCGGCCACAAAGGCTGCTCCCGCCACGAAGGGTGCTCCGGCAAAGAAGGCCGCGCCTGCCAAGAGCGCCGCAAAGAAGGCGGCACCGGCCACGAAGGCTGCTCCGGCAAAGAAGGCCGCGCCTGCCAAGAGCGCCGCAAAGAAGGCGGCACCGGCCACGAAGGCTGCTCCGGCCAAGAAGGCTGCCCCCGCCAAGGGCACTGCGAAGAAGGCAGCCCCGGCCAAGGCTGCGCCGGCAAAGAAGGGCGCGCCGGCGAAGGCCGCCGCGAAGAAGGTTGCCCCGGCCAAGAAGGCCGCTCCCTCGAAGACCGCAGCGAAGAAGGTCGCTCCCGCCAAGAAGGCGGCTCCCGCCAAGAAGGCGGCTCCCGCCAAGAAGGCGGCTCCCGCCAAGAAGGCGGCCCCGGCAAAGAGCGCACCCACCTCTACTCCTACGAAGAAGGCCCCCGTGAAGGCAGCAACGAAGTCCGTGCCCGCCCGCAAGGCCGCTCCGGCTGGTGCTGCCAAGAAGGCCACCCTGGTCGTCCGGGAGGACGAGTCACCCTGGACCGCCAAGGAACTCAAGGCCGTCCGGGCCGAGATCGAAGCCGACATCGAGCAACTCCGGTCCGAACTTCAGGTCGCCGAAGCCGAACTCTCCGACCTGCTCCGCGACAGCGGTGACGGTGCCGGCGACGACCAGGCCGACGCGGGCGCGAAGACCTATGACCGCGAGCAGGAGATCGCGCTGGCCGACAATGCCCGCGAGATGCTGCGTCAGAGCGAGCACGCCCTCGAGCGGCTGGACGACGGCACCTACGGCGTGTGCGAGTCGTGCGGCAACCCGGTGGGCAAACTTCGCCTCCAGGCCTTCCCTCGTGCGACCCTATGCATGACATGCAAGAAGAATCAGGAACGCCGCTGACGCCCAGCGCATCGTCCACCACTGCGCCGGTCCCGGACCACGTCCAGGGCCGGTCGCGGCTGTTCGCCCTTCTTCTGGGGGTCGGTGCGCTGACTCTGGTCCTCGACCAGGGGTCGAAGATCTGGGCGCTGGCAGCGCTCACGCCCGGGCAACCCGTCGACCTGCTCGGCCCGATCCTGCGGCTCAACCTCATCCGCAACCCGGGCGCGGCCTTCTCACTCGGTGACGGTGTGACCTGGCTGCTCACCCTGGTGGCGCTCGGCATCGTCATCTGGGTGGGCGGGGCGGCCCGTCGGGTGGGTCACCGCTGGTGGGCGGTCACCCTCGGGATGCTCCTCGGTGGCGCCATCGGAAACCTGATCGACCGGATCCTGCGTGAACCCGGGTTCGGTCGGGGTCACGTCGTCGACTTCATCGACTACTTCAGCCTGTTCATCGGGAACGTGGCCGACATCGCCATCGTCGTCGCTGCGGGCCTGGGGGCGATCCTGGCCTTCCGCGGCATCCCGCTCGAAGGCGTTCAACACGGCCGGCACGAGGCCGAGCACGTCGAGCACGTCGAGAACGTCGAGATCGACGAGGCCGGTGGTCACGGTGGGTGACTCGCGCACGATGCTCGTCCCCGATGGTCTGCAGGGTGAGCGGGTCGACGCCGCCATCGCGCGCCTGTTCGGCCTCTCCCGCACCCGTGCCGCGGAGCTCGCCGCCGACGGTGGCGTGGCTGTCAACGGCAGCGAGGTGGGCAAGTCGCACCGGGTCCACGGTGGAGACCTGCTGGAGGTGACGCTGCCGAGCGCCGACCCGAGCCCCACCCTCGAGGTCATCGCGGAGCCGGTGCCGGGGATGGGGATCATCCACGACGACGACGACATCGTCGTTGTCGACAAGCCGGTCGGGGTCGCCGCGCATCCGAGCGTCGGGTGGACCGGGCCGACGGTGCTCGGCGGACTCGCAGCGGCCGGCTATCGGATCTCGACGAGTGGCGCGAGTGAGCGCCAGGGCATCGTGTCGCGACTCGATGTCGGCACGTCCGGGCTCATGGTCGTGTGCAAGAGCGAGCGGGCCTACTCGCTCCTCAAGCGCGCGTTCAAGGAGCGCACGGTCGACAAGACCTATCACACGCTGGTCCAGGGCCTGCCCGACCCCCTCGTCGGCACCATCGATGCACCGATCGGGCGCCACCCTGGGCACGACTACCGCTTCGCGGTGATGGACTCGGGCAAGCACGCCGTGACGCACTACGAGCTCATCGAGGCGTTCCGGCACGCGAGCCTGCTCGAGATCCACCTCGAGACCGGACGCACGCACCAGATCCGGGTTCACTTCTCGGCGTTGCGGCACCCGTGTGTCGGTGATCTCACCTACGGCGCGGATCCCACTCTCGCCAAGCGGCTCGGCCTCGAACGGCAGTGGCTGCACGCCGTCGGTCTCGGTTTCGAGCACCCGGGTTCGGGGGAGTGGGTCACCTTCGAGAGTCAGTACCCCGAGGATCTCCAGACCGCGCTCGATCGCCTCTGAACGACCTCTGTATGCCGTGAGCGCCCGTCCCACCGGCCTCATCCGTCACAGCGTGGCGAGCCGCTGAGGGGTGTCGGAGCGGCGACCTAGGATGGTCCACGATGTCGTCGACAACCTCCTCCCCAGCCCCGGACCGCAGCGACAACTTCGTCCATCTGCACGTCCACACCGAGTACTCCATGCTCGACGGGGCGGCGCGCATCGGGGACCTGTTCAACCGGGCGGCGGAGCTCGGGATGCCGGCCGTCGCCATGACCGATCACGGCTACCTCTACGGGGCGCACGAGTTCTGGCGCAAGGCCCAGGGGACCGGCGTCAAGCCGATCATCGGACTCGAGGCCTACGTGACCCCGGGGACGCACCGCACCGACAAGACGCGCGTCAAGTGGGGCGACGAGCGCACTCGCCCCGGTGACGACGTGTCGGGTTCGGGTGCCTACACGCACATGACCCTGCTGGCCAAGAACAACAACGGTCTGCGCAACCTCTTCCAGATGGACAGTCAGGCTTCGCTGGATCAGGTCTACGCGAAGTGGCCGCGCCTCGACCGCGAGCTGATCGACCAGCACAACCAGGGACTCATCGCGACGACGGGGTGCCCGTCGAGCGAGATCCAGACCCGTCTGCGACTGGGGCAGTACGACCTGGCCAAGCAGGCCGCGAGCGACTACCGCGACATCTTCGGCGCCGAGAACTACTTCTGCGAGGTCATGGACCACCAGAACGAGATCGAGCGCCGCACCATCAAGGACCTGCTCCGACTGGCCAAGGAGCTCGACCTCCCGCTCCTCGCGACCAACGACAGCCACTACACCTATCCCGAGGACTCCACCGCCCACGGAGCGCTCCTCTGCGTCCAGTCCGGCTCGACCCTCATGGACCCGAACCGGTTCAAGTTCGACGGTGACGGCTACTACCTCAAGTCCGCGGCCGAGATGCGCCACATCTGGCGCGAGTTCCCCGAGGCCTGCGACAACACCCTCCTCGTCGCCGAGATGTGCGAGGTCTCCTTCACCGAGGGTGAAGGCCGCTACATGCCCAAGTTCCCCTGCCCGCCGGGGGAGAACGAGGAGTCCTGGTTCGTCAAGGAGGTCCAGAAGGGTCTCACCGAGAGGTTCCCGGACGGCATACCGGAGTATGCCCAGAAGCAGGCCGACTACGAGACCGAGGTCATCGTCTCCAAGGGCTACCCGGGCTACTTCCTTGTCGTCGCCGACTTCATCAACTGGGCCAAGGCCAACGGGATTCGCGTCGGACCCGGTCGCGGCTCGGGTGCGGGATCCATGTGCGCCTACGCCATGAAGATCACCGACCTCGACCCGATCCCGCACGGTCTGATCTTCGAGCGCTTCCTCAACCCCGAGCGCATGTCGATGCCCGACTTCGACGTCGACTTCGACGAGCGCCGGCGCGGTGAGGTCATCCGCTACGTCACCGAGAAGTACGGCTCGGAGCGCGTGGCCCAGATCGTCACCTACGGCACGATCAAGGCCAAGCAGGCCGTCAAGGACTCGGCCCGCGTCATGGGGCACCCATTCAACGTCGGTGAGCAGCTGACCAAGGCGATGCCGCCGGACGTCATGGGCAAGGGCGTCCCGCTCTCGGGGATCTATGACCCGGAGCACGCGCGCTACGCCGAGGGCAAGGAGTTCCGCGAGCTCGTCGAGACTGAGCCGCACTTCAAGGAGATCGTCGAGACGGCCAAGGGCCTGGAGGGCCTGAAGCGCCAGTGGGGCGTCCACGCGGCCGGCGTCATCATGTCGAGCGAGCCGCTGATCGACGTCATCCCGATCATGAAGCGACTGCAGGACGGTCAGGTCCTCACCCAGTTCGACTACCCCACGTGCGAAACGCTCGGGCTGGTCAAGATGGACTTCCTCGGCCTGCGCAACCTCACGATCCTCGACGACGCCATCGAGAACGTGAAGACGAACCGGGGTGAGGACCTCGACCTCGACGCCCTGTCCAAGGACATGACGGACAGGGCGACCTACGAGCTGCTCGCGCGTGGCGACACGCTGGGCGTGTTCCAGCTCGATGGCGGCGGCATGCGGACCCTGCTCAAGTTGATGCAGCCGGACAACTTCGAGGACATCTCGGCCGCTCTCGCGCTCTACCGCCCCGGCCCCATGGGTGTGAACGCGCACACGAACTTCGCGCTGCGCAAGAACGGCAAGCAGGAGCTCATCCCGCTCGACCCGCAGCTCAAGGGCAAGCTCCAGGCCGAGATGATCACGGCGCTCGAGCCGATCCTGGGCACGACCTACGGCCTGGTGATCTACCAGGAGCAGGTCATGGAGATCGCCCAGAAGCTCGCGGGCTACACGCTGGGCAACGCCGACCTGCTCCGTCGCGCCATGGGCAAGAAGAAGAAGGAGGTCCTCGACGCCGAGTACGTCCCCTTCTCCGATGGCATGAAGGCCAACGGCTTCAACGAGGCATCGATCGCCGCCCTCTGGGGCGTCCTGGTCCCCTTCTCGGACTACGCGTTCAACAAGGCCCACACCGCGGCATACGGTCTCGTCTCGTACTGGACCGCCTATCTCAAGGCGAACTACCCGGCCGAGTACATGGCCGGACTCCTGACGAGCGTCGGCGACGACAAGGACAAGTCGGCGCTCTACCTCGGCGAGTGCCGTCGCATGGGCATCAAGGTGCTGCCACCCGACGTCAACGACTCGGTCGCCCGCTTCGCCGCGGTCGGCACCGACATCCGCTTCGGGATGGCAGCCATTCGCAACGTCGGGCACAACGTTGTCGAGGCGATCATCCAGGCCCGCGAGGAGAAGGGGGCGTTCACCTCCTTCCGCGACTTCCTCTCGAAGTGCCCCGCCGTGGTCTGCAACAAGCGCACCATCGAGTCCCTCATCAAGGGCGGTGCCTTCGACGGACTGGGGGAGTCGCGGGCCGGGCTCTTCCGCATCCACGAGGAATACGTCGACGCGTTCGTCTCGATCAAGCGGCAGGAAGCGATCGGTCAGGACTCCCTCTTCGGGTCCTTCGGCGACGCCGACGAGGCCGGTGATGACATGACGATGATGGGCCTGACACCTGTGCCCACCGTGGAGTGGGACAAGTCGACGCTGCTCACCTTCGAGCGCGAGATGCTCGGTCTCTATGTGTCCGACCACCCACTCTTCGGCGTCGAACACGTTCTCGCACAGCACGCCGACACGGCCATCGCCAGCCTCAGCACGGAGGACGGCAAGCCCGAGGGCGCCATGGTGACCGTGGCCGGTCTCATCACCGGGCTCCAGATCAAGCGGACCAAGAAGGGCGACCTCTGGGCCATTGCCACGGTGGAGGACCTCGAGGGCGCCATCGAGTGCCTCTTCTTCCCCAGCGCCTACCTCACGGTCTCGACGATGCTCCAGCAGGACGTCGTCGCCGTGGTCCGGGGCAAGGTCAACAAGCGCGACGACTCGGTGTCGATCTATGCCCAGGAGCTGACCCTGCCCGAGATCACCGAAGGCCCCCGCGGCCCGGTCGTGGTCACCCTCGACACGATGCGCGCCACCACCGGGCGCATGGAGGAGCTCAAGGGTGTGCTGGCCAACCATCCGGGGACGACGGAAGTCCACCTGAGGTTGACCAAGCCCGGACGCATGACGCTCGTCAAGCTCGACGACGCCCTGCGGGTCAATGCGACCGAGTCGCTCTTCGGGGATCTCAAGGTCCTCTTCGGTCCGAGGTGCCTGACCGGTGGCTGAGCCAACTCCTCCTGTCGCGCCGACGCGCGAGCACCTCCGTGAGCACCATGGTGACCGGTTCGTCGACGCCTACGAATGGCTGCGCGACGGCGAAGACCCGGAGGTGCGGGCCTACCTCGACGCCGAGAATGCCTACGCCGATGCCCTGACCGAGCAGCTGAAACCGTTGCGGGACAGCATCTTTGGCGAGATCAAGTCGCGCGTCCTCGAGACCGACCTGTCAGTGCCGGTCCATTCCGGGCCGTGGTGGTACTACTCACGAACGGTCGAGGGCCAGCAGTACGCCATTCACGCGCGAGTGCCGTGCTCGGATCCGGCGGTGCGACCGGTCGTCGCCCCCGACGTCACCCCCGAGGGTGAGCAGATCATCGTCGACGGCAACGTCGAGGCCGGCGAGTCCGAGTTCTTCGCCATCGGCGCTCTGACCGTGAGCCCCGACCACCGTCGACTGGCCCTGGCCACCGACGTGACGGGAGATGAACGCTTCGGCCTCGTCATCCGTGACCTGGATACGGGGGAGACCCTCGACGACTCACTCGCCGGGATCGGTTACGGCGTCGAGTTCTCGCACGACGGCGGCACCGTGTTCTACACCCGACTCGACGACGCATGGCGGCCACACCAGCTCTGGCGGCACGTTGTCGGGAGCGATCCGTCCACGGACGTCCTCGTGCACCAGGAGGACGACGAACGCTTCTGGATGGGCATCGGGTCCAGTCGCGATGACCGATGGATCATCCTTGCCCTCGGCTCGAAGACGACTTCCGAGGTACGACTGCTCGACGCGAGCACTCCCGACGCCGAGTTCCGCGTCGTGGCCGCCCGCCGCGACGGCGTCGAGTACGACGTCGAGCCGGCGCAGGATCGCCTGCTCATCGTGCACAACACTGACAATCCCAATTCCGACCTCGCGTGGGCTCCTCTCGATGCGACGAGCCACGAGCAGTGGCAGCCGTTGGTGGCCGCCGGCGAGGGCGAGCGGTTCCTCGGGATCGACGCGTTCGACGACGTGGCCGTCCTGTCGCTCCGTCGCAACGGGCTGACGTCGCTGTCCTTGCTTCCCGCGGACCCGACGCGCGAATCCGGGTATGCCGCACCGGTTCCCGTGTCCTTCGACGAACCGATCTACTCGGTCGGCCTGGGCGACAACCCCGAGCGTGGCCAGTCCTCGCTCCAGGTGGTCTACGAGTCGTTCGTGACCCCGCGCACCGTCCTCGACCTCGACTTCAGGTCGGGGGAGCGCACGGTCCTCAAGCAACAACCCGTCCTCGGCGACGTGGACCTGTCCGACTACGTCCAGCGTCGGGAGTGGGCGACCGCAGCCGATGGGACCAGGGTGCCGATCTCCGTCGTGCACCGGGCCGACCTCGAACCGGACGGGACCCACCCGGGTCTCCTCACGGCATACGGGGCATATGAGCACTCGAGCGATCCCTACTTCTCGGTGGCTCGTCTCTCACTCCTCGACCGTGGCGTCGTCCATGCCACGGCGCACGTGCGCGGCGGCGGCGAGATGGGTCGGCACTGGTACGACGAGGGCAAGTTGCTGGCCAAGCCCAACACCTTCAGCGACACCGTTGCCTGTGCCGACCGGCTCGTCGAGTTGGGCTGGGTGGCGCCGGACCGACTCGGCCTCGAAGGCGGTTCGGCCGGAGGTCTGCTCGTGGGCGCCGCGCTCAACCTCGCCCCGGACCGGTTCCGGGTCGCACACGGTGCGGTGCCGTTCGTCGACGCGTTGACGACCATCCTGCGTCCCGATCTGCCGCTCACCGTGGGGGAGTGGGAGGAGTGGGGCAATCCGCTCGAGGATCCCGAGGTCTATGCGGTGATGAAGGCCTACACCCCGTACGAAAACGTTGCGGCACAGGAGTATCCGGCGATTCTGGCGACGACGAGCCTGCACGACACCCGGGTGTTCTTCACGGAGGCGGCCAAGTGGGTGGCGCGGCTGCGCGCCACCGTCACGAACGACGCGTCACGACCGATCGTCTTGCGCACCGAGATGTCCGCGGGTCACGGCGGACGCAGCGGTCGGTATGCCGCGTGGGAGCAGATCGCGTGGGAATGGGCCTTCGTGCTCGATCAGCTCGGGGCGACCTCACGCCTCCCGCGAATGCACGACGACGAGCGGGCAGGCGGTCCGGCCGAGCAACCGGCCTGACACCGAGCCGAGGCGCAGGCCCGGGAAACCACCCGTGCCGCGCGCACCGACGACAACGAGGTCCGCGGTGTCCGCCGCGTGGATCAGCGCACCGATCGGTGAGTCACGAACCACCTCGTGGCGCACCTTGACGGCGGGGTGAGAGGCGCTGCTCGCCGCGATCTCGCGATTGAACTTCTGCTCGAGTTCGGCCTCGTATGCCGGCCAGCTCGAGTCGCTGGCCAGGGTCGGGTCCTCGATCCCGCTCGCCTCCCAGGCGTGGACGACCACGAGTTCGGCGTCGGTTCGGGCGGCGTGATCGAAGGCGGTGTGCAGCGCTGCGGTCGAGGACGGGGAGCCGTCGACACCGACGACGACCCGGTGGTGTTCGGTCTCGGTGTGACCCTCGTGACCGACGATCACCACAGGACAGGTGGCGTGGGCGGCGACCTGCTGTGCGACGGCGCCGATCGTCGCCCTGCTGAGGAGGCCGTGACCGATGGCGCCGAGGACGATCAGGGTCGCGTCGTGGGAGGCGCTGACCAGGGCTCGAGAGGCGAATCCGGGCGGAAGCGACGTGGTGACGCGGAGCGTGGAGTCCACGGCGTGGGCTCGCGCCGTCGCCGTGGCGAGCAGATGCTTTCCCTCGGTGCGGATGTCGCTCTGGTCGGTCGTGCCGAAGCCGAGCATGGGGATGTCGGGTGCGAACGCATGGATGATGTGCAGGGGCACCTGGTCGGCGGAGGCACGCTCGGCGGCCCAGGCCAACGCCGCCCACCCGTGGGCGGATCCGTCGACGCCGACGACGATCCGTCGGGTGGGAGTGGGGGAAGTGGTGCCGCTCATGACGCCTCCAGACGATGTGGATCTGGCGGCGGGAACCTCGGGGTTCGGGGACCTCTGGGTCCCGTCGTCACGGGCCCATCGGGTCCGTCCCTCTCACTATGGACCTGCTTGCTGTGCGTTCGCTGGCAGACTCGCGGGTCGGATTGATCCGTATGTGGATGAAGGTCATGCCTGAAGAATTTCAAAATTAAGAGAAAGGCTTAAGTTCGGAGTAATCAAGGTATGCTGTTGCCATGCCTGCGTCGAGGAAGGCCCATGTCGTGCTCATCGGCGATCTCGTCGCGTCGCGCGCGAGCAAGAACCGCCGGGCACTGCACCGCGCCCTCGAGCAGGCGCTCTCCACGGCCAACGCAGCCATTGACCACGTCGAGCCGCTCGAGATCACGGCCGGCGACGAATTCCAGGGAGTCTTCGAGCATCTGGGTGAGGCGCTCGACGCGGCACTGCGGGTTCGCCTGGAGTTGCTTCCGCTGGCCGACACCCGGCACGGTGTGGGCCGGGGGAGCACCACGACTCTTGACCCCGTGCGCGGCATCAAGGACGGTCCGGCCTGGTGGGCGGCACGCGACGCCATCGTGGAAGCCGAGCGAGCGGCTGGGCGCGCAGCGCTGGGACACGTGCGGACGGCATACCGGGTGGCTGAGGGTGAGCCGGACGACACCGGGACCACCGCGGCAGTGAACGCCGCGCTGCTCTGTCAGGACCACCTGCTTGGCTCGTTGTCGGAGAGATCGCTACGACTGGTGAGAGGACTGCTGGACGGGATGACGCAACGAGAGCTCGCGGCGGCTGAGGGCATCACTGCTTCCGCTGTCTCACAACGGGTTCGGGCCGACGGGCTTGCCGTCATCGTGCAGAGCGCCCAGCTGCTCAGGGACCTGCCATGACGTGGCTCGCGATCTGGCTCCTGGGCGTCGGCGTGACCGACCTGCTCCGCGCCGTCGACGATTCGCGGGTGCGCCGTGCCGCGGTCCCCGTGGGCGCCGTCGTGGTCGTGGGCGTCGGTCTGCTTGCCGGCCTGACGGGCACAGCGGACCTCGTGACGCTCATCGCATCGACTGTTCCCCTCGCGGCATGGGCGGCACTCTCCGAGCGCTCCCTCGTGCGCGGAGGCGGTCACGTCGAGGCGCTGCTGACCCTGGGTGTGACGGCCGTCGTCCTCGTTGCCGCGTCGGGGCTGGCTTCGCCTCCGGGTGGGGTCCTCGCCGACTGGCTCGCGTGGGCCGACCTGCCGTTCGGTGAGGTGTCGGTCGACCGGGTCCTGCTCGTTGTGGGATTCGTCGTCGCCAACCTCGCCACGGGCAATGTCATCGTCCGACTCGTCCTGGTCAGCGTCGGGGCGCTCCGCCCTTCGTCGCGCGCGCCCCGGGCCCTCGAGACGCAACCCTCCGACAAGCTGCGCGGCGGCCGGCTCCTCGGACCGATGGAGCGCATCTTCATCCTCGGCCTGGGACTCGCGGGACAGATCACGGCCGCCAGCATCGTGATCGCGGCCAAGGGCCTGATCCGTTTCCCCGAGCTTCAGTCCGCCCGCGACGACGACACGAGCATCAAGGGCGATGGCATCGACGAGGTGACGGAGTACTTCCTGGTCGGCAGCTTCGTCAGCTGGCTGGTCGCATTGGGTTCCCTCGCCCTGACCCACTGACGGCCCACCTCGTGCATGCTGGTGGACAGGCCGCGTTGCAGGCCCGGCCCCAGCCGAGGAGGATTTCGTGGGATTTCTCGACAAGCTGCTCGGGCGCGAGCCGCGCCAGCAGGCACCGGCGCCCGGTGCCGGAGGAGGGTCCTGGACGGCCCCGTCCCAGGGGAGCCAGTTCCGTGCGGGCGGCCCGACAAGCGGTGTGGCGTCTGGCTCCTCGGCCGCGGCGACGGCGGAGGACGACCGTGCCGTCGCCCGCTACCGCTACCTGCTGCGGACCGCACCTCCGGACTCGCTCGAGCAGGTGCACGCCGAGGCCTTTGCCCGGTTGACTCCCGAACAGCGGCAACAGGTACTCACCGAACTCTCGGCGAACGCACCGGCCGGTGAGGTGCCGGCCAGTGCATCCGCCCAGGACCTTGCCCGCGCCGCGACCCGAGCCGAGATGCGTCAGCCCGGCACCCTCGAGCGGGCCTTCGGCCGCACGGGCTTCGGCGGAGTGGGCATGGGCGGCACCATGATGGGTTCGATGATGGGGACCATTGCGGGCGTCGTCGTCGGGTCCGCCATCGCGAATGCCCTGTTCGACGGATACGACTCCTCACCCGAGGCGGCCGAGGCAGGTGACTCCGGCGCGGACGTCGGTGCCGATGCAGGCGGCGACGTCTCAGGTGACGCTGGGGCCGGTTCGGACGCCGGGGGCGAAGACTTCGGTGGCGAGGTCGGAGGCTCGGATTTCGGCGGCTCGGACGTGGGCGGCAGCGACTTCGGAGGCGACTTTGGAGGTGGCGATTTCGGTGGGGGAGACTTCGGCGGCTCCTGAGGTGCACCACGGTTCGAGTCGGCGGCCTCGATGGTCTAGATTCCGTCCGTGAGTGCACAGGCCCCCCACGCTGTCATCCTGATCCGCGCCGAGCGGTTTCTGCCCAACCCCGCCACCGCGGCCGACAACGCCTTCCAGCGCGACGTCCCGGACGGACAGTCCGACAACGCCGTGTCGACGACGGCCCTGGCCGAGATGGACGCCCTCGCGGACGCCCTCCGCGCGGCTGGAGTGAGGGTGCACGTCTTCGCCGACGAGGACCACACCCGCCCCGACAGCGTCTTCCCCAACAACTGGCTGTCCACCCATGCGGGTGGTTATGTCGCGGTCTATCCGATGTACGCCTCCAACCGGCGGCACGAGCGCCGCACGGACGTCCTCGAGATGCTCAAGTCGGAGTACCGCGTGCAGACGATCGTGGACTACTCCGGCCTCGAGCCCGACGGCATCTTCCTCGAGGGCACCGGAGCGATGGTGCTCGACCACGTCTCGCGAGTCGCTTACACCGCACGCAGCCACCGCGCCGACATCGCGGTGCTCGAGCGCTTCTGCACGGACTTCAACTACGAGCCGATGGCCTTCGACGCGGTCGACTCCGACGGCGTGCCGGTGTATCACACCAACGTCATCGCCTGCATCGGCACCGACGTCGCGATGATCGCGCTCGACATGATCCCCGACGAGGTGCGTCGCGAGCAGGTGCGTGAGCGGCTGTCGGTCAACGGCCGACGCATCGTGGAACTGTCCGAGGACCAGATCCGCGAGTTCGCCGGCAACGCCGTCGAGCTGTGCGGCCGCACGGCCGACGGCAAGCGCCGATACATCATGGCGATGTCGGCGCGGGCTCGCCGCAGCCTGCGTCCCGAGCAGGTGGCTGCTATCGAGGAGTCCTGCGAGATCGTCGCGGTCGACATCCCGACGATCGAACTGGCCGGAGGGTCCGTGCGCTGCATGATCGCCGGCGTCCACCTCGACCGTCGTCGCGTGGCCGAACCCGAGCCGAACGACACCGTCGAGGCCATCGACGAGAACGCCGGGACCATCGACGGCCAGGACCTCGTCGACGCCTGAGCCGACCACCCGGCATACCCAAAAGCAATCGAGAGTAGAGAACACGCCGTCCGCGAATTTCGCGAACGGCGTGTTCTCTACTCTCGACCGGATCTTCGATCAGATGTCACTGCGTCTTTTGTTCGACATCTGGCACCTCGAACTACGGCAGGTGCCTCCTTCGTCGGCCCCTACCGCCGCTCTCGCTGCTCAGATGTCGAAGTACATCTCGAACTCGTGCGGGTGCGGGCGGAAGCGGATCGGGTCGACCTCGTTCTTGCGCTTCCACTCGATCCAGGTCTCGATGAGGTCCTTCGTGAAGACGTCACCCTCGAGCAGGAACTCGTGGTCCGCCTCCAGCGCCTCGAGCACGGCCGGGAGCGAACCCGGGACCTGCTCGATGGCGTCGTGCTCCTCCGGCGGGAGCTCGTAGAGGTCCTTGTCCACCGGCTCCGGGGGCTCGATGCGGTTCTTGATGCCGTCGAGGCCGGCCATGAGCTGGGCGGCGAACGCGAGGTACGGGTTCGACGACGGGTCCGGGATGCGGAACTCGATGCGCTTGGCCTTCGGCGAGTCACCCGCGATCGGGATGCGGACGCAGGCCGAGCGGTTGCGGGCCGAGTAGACGAGGTTGACCGGTGCCTCGTAGCCCGGGACGAGGCGGTGGTAGGAGTTCACCGTCGGGTTGGTGAACGCGAGGACCGCGGGGGCGTGCTTGAGGAGGCCACCGATGTACCAGCGCGCGATGTCCGACAGGCCGCCATAGCCGCGCTCGTCGTAGAACAGCGGCTCGCCGTCCTTCCAGAGCGACTGGTGCGTGTGCATGCCCGAGCCGTTGTCACCGAAGAGCGGCTTCGGCATGAACGTCGCGGTCTTGCCGTAGCCCCACACCGTGTTCTTGACGACGTACTTGAACTTCATCATGTCGTCGCCCGACGCGAGGAGCGTGTCGAAGCGGTAGTTGATCTCCTGCTGACCGGCGGTGCCGACCTCGTGGTGGCTGCGCTCGACCTTGATGCCGACCTTGTCCAGGTTGAGGCAGATGTTGTCGCGAACGTCGGCGAAGTGGTCGACCGGCGGGACGGGGAAGTAGCCGCCCTTGTAGCGGGTCTTGTAACCCTTGTTGCCGCCCTCCTCCTCGCGACCGGTGTTCCACGCGGCCTCGACGGAGTCGAGGTAGTAGTAGGAGGCGTTGGCCTTCGTCTCGAAGCGCACGTCGTCGAAGACGTAGAACTCGGCCTCGGCGCCGAAGTAGGCGGTGTCGGCGATGCCCGTCGACTTGAGGTAGGCCTCGGCCTTCGCGGCGATGTTGCGCGGGTCGCGGCTGTAGGGCTCGTCGGTGAACGGGTCGACGATCGAGAAGTTCATGATGAGCGTCTTGTGCTCACGGAACGGGTCGAGGTAGGCCGTCGTCGGGTCCGGGATGAGCTTCATGTCGGACTCGTGGATCGCCTGGAAGCCGCGGATCGAGGAACCGTCGAACGCCTGGCCGTTCGTGAAGAAGTCCTCGTCGACGGTCTCGGCGGGCACGTTGAAGTGCTGCATCACACCGGGCAGGTCGCAGAATCGAATGTCGACGAACTTGACGTCCTCGTCCTTGATGAACGACAGGACCTCGTCAGCAGAGCTGAACACGTGGCCTCCTAGCCAATGGGGGAGTGCGGGCGGTGCCCGGGCATGGTCGTCACCTTAGGAGGGCGGAGTTTCCCGACCATGACCCGAATGTTTCACCGGTGTTACACCCTGCCAGAGGTCGCAGCGACCCGTCCGAAGCGTCCGCCGTGAGACCGAATACAGTCGTTTCGTGACGATCGAAGAACCGCAGGCGTATGCCGGTCAGC
Organism: Knoellia subterranea KCTC 19937; assembly: GCF_000768685.1. Taxonomy (GTDB): domain Bacteria; phylum Actinomycetota; class Actinomycetes; order Actinomycetales; family Dermatophilaceae; genus Knoellia; species Knoellia subterranea. The sequence goes on from NZ_AVPK01000002.1 coordinate 32,675, forward strand.
ACCTTGGCATGCCGGCCGCCGGTCCCGCGTCCATGGCTCCGTTGTGGCGGCGCGCCGTCGGTCTCCTCATCGATTGGGTCATCGCGCAGGTGCTCGCCGTGTTCGCCTTCGGTGCCGAACTCGGGCAGGGCGGAGCCGCGGCCTTCGTGCCACTCGCCGTCCTCGCGGTGCTCAACCTGCTCTGCGTCATTCCCTTCGCGGCGACGCCGGGGCACGCCCTGATGAAGCTCCAGGTGCTGCAGGTGCGTCCGGGTTCGTTCCCGCTCCAGGTCGTGATCCGCACGGCCCTGCTCTGCCTCTTCGTCCCGGCGGTGCTCACCGACCGCCACGGCCGTGGCCTCCACGACGCCGCGGCCGGCACGGTCATCGCGCGCCGCTGAGCGCCTCCCCAATCCGGGGTTTCAGAGCGTCCGGGACCCCGTCGCCGCGGTGAAGCCACCGAGGCCGATGTAGGTGAGGCCGATCGCGACCTTGCCCTTGGTCGAGGTCCGGCCCCGACGCTGTGCCCTGGCTGCCATCCGGGTCGAGATCGTCCCGGCCAGCGCGCCGTAGCTCGCGTCGAAGACGAGTCCGATCGCGACGAACACCGCACCCAGGACGACGATCTGACCGGTCATGGAACCGCGCGCTGGGTCGAGGAACTGCGGGAAGAACGCGAGGAAGAAGAGCGCCACCTTCGGGTTGGCGATCCCGACGAGGTAGCCCTGTCGCCAACTCTTCCAGTCGCTCGTGGGTCCCACGACCGCCGTCGGCACCGGTGTCGCGACAGCGCCACGGCTGCGCAGCACCCCGATCCCGAGCCACACGAGATAGCCGGCACCGACGTAGCGCACCACGGACAGAGCGAGCGCCGACGTGGCCAGGACCGCGGTGAGACCGAGTGCGGTGGCGACGACGAACGTCGCCGTCGCAGACTCGACGCCGAGAGCAGACATGACGCCGACGCGGCGACCCCCAGCAGCGCCCCGGGCCACGAGGAAGAGCATGGCGGGGCCGGGGAAGAGGATGAGGAGCAGCGACGCGAAGGCGAACGCGGCCAGAGTGGGGGCGGACGGCATACGCGAAAGGTAGACCCGAGCACCCACGGAAGGCGACGGGATATCGCCAGGTGAGCCGAGGCCTACTTGCCGCGCATGGCCTTGCGGTCGACGCGGGCGCGGGTCGGGTCCATGCCGGCGGGGACGCCGGTGCGCAGGCCGCCGAGGGACTTGAGGCGCTTGTTGACGACCGACGTCTCGTCCTTGGTGAGGACCGGGCGCATCCGGGTCAGCTTGGAACTGATCTTGCTGACCTTGACCTCGTCGTCGGCGTCACCGACGACCCACAGGTGCACGGGGACGCCGGGCGCGACGCGGTTGATCTTCTTCTCCTCGGCCTTGAGGAGCTTGAGGGCGCGCTGCTTGGGACCCTCACCGATGAGCACGACGCCGGGGCGCCCGAGCGCACGGAACACCATGGCCGACCCGGACAGATCGCTCGGCTTGGACGCGCGGTTTGCGTCGACGGCGACCGGCTCCGTCGACGCGTACCAACCGCGGCGACCCATGCTCTGCAGGGCAGCGCCGGCTGCACCGGCCTGGCCCTCGAGCATGCCGTACATCGCCTTGTTGCCACGACGGTTCATGACGAACACAGCGGCAAGCAGTGCGGCGGGAATCGCGATGAGGATGAGATACCAGCGCCAGAGGCCGCCGAGGGCGAAACCGATCCCGACGATGACCGCGAAGGTCACGAGTGCCGCCGCGAGCATGATCCACCCGATCTTCGGGTCGAGCTGCTTGATGGCGCGGTAGCCCTGACGGATCTCGGCGAACCGTCCGGGCTTCTTCTCTTCGGTGGTCTCTTTGGCCACGGGGTGCGTGCTCCTGCGTCGGTTCAGTGCGCGAGGTCTCGCGCGGGTGCTAGGGGTTCAGGATACGGCGCGTTCGGTGGCTCCGGCACGGGCGACCAACGAGGCGGCCTCCTGGCGGGCGGGGTCACTGGCGGCCTGGGCCAGGTGGGACAGGTGCTCGGGAATCGGCCGGCCCCACTTCGTCATCGCGGTGGCCCACAGGCGTCCGGCCCGGTAGGACGAGCGCACCAGCGGCCCGGCCATGACGCCCTTGAAGCCCATCTCCTCGGCGACCGTGCTCCAGTGGACGAACTCCTCGGGCTTGACCCACCGGTCGATGGGGTGGTGCAGCTTCGAGGGGCGGAGGTACTGCGTGATCGTGAGGATGTCGCAGCCCGCGTCGTGGAGGTCGGCGATGGCCTGCTCGACCTCGTGGTCCTCCTCGCCCATGCCGAGGATGAGGTTGGACTTCGTGACGAGCTCGGCGTCGCGGGCCATGGAGAGGACCTTGAGCGACTTCTCGTAGGTGAACGCGGGACGGATCTGGCGGAAGATCCGCGGGACCGTCTCGAGGTTGTGCGCGAAGACCTCGGGGCGCGCGTCAAAGACCTGGCCGACGAGCTCGGGCTTGGCTCCGAAGTCGGGCGGGAGGATCTCGACACCCGTGTTGGGGTTGAGGGCGTGGATCTGGCGGATCGTCTCGGCGTAGAGGCCGGCGGCACCGTCGGGCTGGTCGTCACGGGCCACACCCGTGACGGTCGAGTAGCGCAGGCCCATCTGCTGCACGGACTCGGCGACGCGGCGGGGCTCGTCGAGGTCCAGAGCGGTCGGGCGACCGGTGGCGATGTCGCAGAAGTCGCAGCGTCGGGTGCAGACGTCACCACCGATGAGGAAGGTCGCCTCCTTGTCCTCCCAGCACTCGAAGATGTTGGGACAACTGGCTTCCTGGCAGACCGTGTGGAGTCCTTCGCGCTTCACCATGGAGTGGAGCTGGGTGTACTCCGGGCCCATCCTGGCGGTGGTGCGGATCCACTCCGGCTTGCGCTCGATCGGGGTCTCGGCGTTGCGTGCCTCGACGCGGAGCAGGCGGCGTCCTTCGGGTGCGACAGTCACACGACCCAGAGTACGCCCGGGCGTGTCGAACCCCACATTCGGTGCGGACGGGCGGGAACCCATGGGCGCGGGCCGACGTCTGAGCAGCATGAACCGATACGCCATTCTCTGTGTCGTTGGTCTGCTCACCGCCTGCGGGACGGCGACCTCCGCCGCTGACGGAGGCGGTACCGAGACGAAAACGGCTTCCTCGCTGGTCGCCGAGATCGACTGCGGGTCGGTCACCCTTGGTCAGGGAGACGGCGACATCGACTCGAGCGCGGACCGCTACGCCGGGGACAAGCTCACCCGGGTCTCGTGTGGCCGGGTCACCGCACTGCCGGACCCGCTCAGGTGCGATCCGATCGAGGGGTGAGCGGACGGCATACGCCGTCGTGGTCGGAACTCAGCCGAGGACGTCGGTGAGGTGCTTCTCGGCGTAGGGGAGGAGGTCCTGGACGGTGACGGTGCGTCCGGCCTCGCGGCTGATCGACGAGACGCCCGCGTCCTCGATGCCGCACGCGATGATGTTGTCGGCCCACGACAGGTCCGCGTCGCAGTTGAGGGCGAAGCCGTGCATCGTCGTCCGCTTGCTCACGCGGACGCCGATCGCGCCGAGCTTGCGGTCGGGGCCGCGGTCGTCGGCGAGGACCCACACGCCACTGCGTCCCTCGACGCGGACCGTCTCGACGCCGAACTCGCGCGTCATCCGCATCATCGCCTCCTCGAGTCGGCGGACGTGCGCGACGACGTCGATCGGGACCTCGGGGAGGCGGCAGATCGGGTAGCCGACGAGCTGGCCCGGGCCGTGCCACGTGATGAGGCCGCCGCGGTCGACGTCGACGACGGGGGTGCCGTCGAAGGGCCGCTGCTCGGGCTGGGTGCGCTTGCCCGCGGTGTAGACGGCCGCGTGCTCGAGGAGAAGGGTCGTGTCCGGCTCGTCGCCCGCGGCGACGGCCGCGTGCACCTCACGTTGGCGCGCCCAGCCGTCCTCGTAGTCGACGAAGTCCGGCGCGAAACCCAGGTGCTCGAAACGCATACGGACACGGTATGCCGTCCGCCCACCACGCGTCTCACGTCCCCATCCGGGACCGGCACTTCGCGCAGTGGTCCGGGCTCGGTGTGCTCGCGAATAGGGTGAGCCGTGTGAGCGAGCAACGCGTTGCCTCTGGCCCCGGTCGACCGCGCCTCGTGCTGCTCGCAGCGCTGGCGATCATCGTCGCGTGGCTGGCCGTTGGATCCGTGGGCGGACCCGCGACGGGGCGGCTGTCCGAGGTGCAGAAGAACGACAACGCGTCGTTCCTGCCCGCCGACGCCGAGTCGACGTCGGTGCTCGAATCGGTGGCGCGGTTCAGCGATGAGGAAGAGGTCCCGCTGATCGTCGTCGTCGAGCGCAGCGACGGTGAGGAACTGGACCTCCGCGCGGGCGCCGCTCTGCTCAAGCTGGCCGAGGACCTGCCGTCGCTGCCTCTGGGCGAGTCCGGCGAGACGTTGGGGGACTACGTCGTCGACGGCGCCCGCATCGGGCCTGTGCCGAGTGAGGACCGTAAGGCCGCGCTCATCGTCATCCCGCTCAAGGAAGCGGCCGTTTCGGCTGTCGTCGACGGCGAGGCGCCGGTGGTCGCGGCGGCCGATGCGGTCCGGACCAAGGCGCGGATCGACCTCGCCGCCACCGGTCTCGGGCTGACGTCGAGCGTTGGCGGGCCGGGCGGACTCATCGCCGACTTCTCCGCCGCGTTCGCCGGGATCGACGGGGTGCTGCTCCTCGTTGCGCTCTGTGTCGTGCTCGTCATCCTGCTCGTCGTCTATCGCAGCCCCGTGCTGCCGCTCGCGGTCCTCATGAGTGCGGTGTTCGGGTTGTGCCTCGCCGTCCTCGTCATCCGGCCACTCGCCGAGAACGGCACGATCGAGCTGTCGGGGCAGTCGCAGGGGATCATGTTCATCCTCGTGGTGGGCGCGGCGACCGACTATGCCCTGCTGCTCGTCAGTCGGTTCCGGGAGGAGCTGCACGAGCACGAGAGCACGTGGGTCGCGCTCAAGCGCGCGTGGCGGGGTGCCGTCGAGCCCATCGTGGCCTCGGGCGCGACGGTGATCCTCGGCCTGCTCTGCCTCCTGCTCGCGGACCTGCGCAACACCTCCGGCCTCGGCCCTGTTGGTGCTCTGGGCATCGCCGGTGCGCTGCTCGCGTCGCTGACCTTCTTGCCGGCCGTGCTGCTCGTCTTCGGGCGAAAGGCGTTCTGGCCGTTCGCTCCTCGCGTCGACCACCACCACGCCGAGGATGCGGTGGGGACGCGTTCGCTGTGGGGTCGCGTGTCCGGTTTGGTGGGGCGCCACCCGAGGCGCACCTGGGTGGCCGCGCTCGTCGTCCTGCTGGCTGCCGCCGCGTTCGCGCCGTCGTTCAAGGCCGAGGGTGTGACCATCAAGGACACGTTCCTCACGGCCACCGACTCCGTGGACGCTCAGGAGGCCATCCAGCGGCACTTCGCTGCCGGCTCCGGCAGCCCGGTGCAGGTCATCGTGCCGGCCGAGCAGGCCGAGGCGGCGCGCACCGTCGTCGAGGCCGACTCGGGGATCGAGAGCGCGTGGGTCGGACTGACACCGCCCGTGCCCGGTCAGCCCACGCCAACCGCCGAGCCAGTCGACGGACTCCAGCTCGTCCAGGGCACCACGACCGGGGCGGCCGACAGCCAGGAGGCGGAGGACACGGTCCGACGGTTGCGTGCCTCGCTCGACCCCGTGAGTAGGGACGCCGTCGTCGGTGGTCAGGCAGCGATCAACCTCGACGTCCTCGACGCGAGCGGCAGGGACCTGCGCGTCATCGTGCCGGCGATCCTCGTGGTCATCTTCCTCGTCCTCTGTCTCCTGTTGCGCTCGATCCTCGCGCCGCTGCTGCTCGTCGTCGCCAACGTCATCTCGTTCGCCGCGACCATCGGTGTCGCCCAACTCGTCTTCGACCACATCCTCGGCTTCGGGGGGAGCGACCCGGCGATTCCCCTCTACGGCTTCGTCTTCCTGGTGGCGCTCGGCATCGACTACTCGATCTTCCTCATGACCCGGGTGCGTGAGGAGTCGGTGCGGCGCGGCACACGACCGGGCATCCTCGTCGGACTGGCGGTCACGGGTGGTGTCATCACGAGTGCCGGAATCGTCCTCGCCGCGACGTTCTCCGCGCTGACGGTCCTGCCGCTCGTCTTCCTCGTCCAGGTCGCGTTCATCGTCGCGTTCGGTGTCCTGCTCGACACGTTCGTCGTGCGCAGCTTGCTCGTACCGGCACTGTCCTACGACATCGGGCCGAAGGTCTGGTGGCCCGCGCGCCTGGCGGGTGACCGGCGCGCGGCCCCGGGCGCCGCCCCTGATGAGCGGCGAACGTCGGAGCCCAGCGGCGTCTGACCCGCGCACTATGGTCGACTCATGGTGAGAGTCGGACTGGCGGGGTATGCATCGGCCGGGCGTGGCATCCACGCGCCCCTCATCCGGGAAGCCGGGCTGGAGCTCGTAGCGGTTGCCACGTCGAACCCGGAGCGTCGCGCCGAGGTGGCGCAGGACTTCCCCGATGCCCTCGTCGTCGATGACCTGGACGCGCTCCTCGCCGTCGAAGGGCTCGACGTCGTCGTGCTCGCCACGCCGAGCGGCAGCCACCTGGAGCACGCCCTCACAGTCATCGAGGCCGGCATACCGTGTGTGGTCGACAAGCCGCTCGCCGTCACGGCGGACGACGCTCTGGAGGTGGTCGACGCCGCCGAGCGGGCCGGCGTTCCACTCACGGTGTTCCACAACCGGCGCTACGACCCGTCGCACACCACCCTCGCCACCGTCGTTGCGAATCGCCTTGCGGGAGAACCGTTCCGGTGCGAGCTGCGGTGGGAGCGGTGGCGCCCCGTGCCCAAGGACAGGTGGCGCGAGAACGCCCCTGCGGAGAAGGGTGGAGGAATGATGCTCGACCTCCACTCCCACCTCATCGATTCGGCGGTACAGCTTTTCGGCCCGGTCGTCACGGTGTTCGCGACCGTTGACTCGCGCACCACTCCTGCGGAGGACGACGCCTTCCTCGTATGCCGTCACGAGAGTGGCGTCGTCAGTCACCTCGGTGCGACGTCCGTCTCGGGAGCGGCCGGACCGCGGATCCGCCTCCTTGCCCGCGACGGGGCCTACGTCCAGAACGAGTTCGAGGGGGAGCCGAACGTCTACCCCGACCTTGCCGACCTTGACGGCGACCACTGCGGCTGGATCCTGCGGTCGACCGACCGTGAGGCCGTTCCGACGACGCCCGCCGACCAGGCCGACTTCTACCGGGCCGTGGGTGCGGCTCTCTCAGCGCCGGATCCGCAGGCGGCCATGCCGGTCGACCCGCACGACGCGGTCCACACCATCGCCGTCATCGATGCCGCACGCACGAGCGCCGAGGGCGAGCGTGTCGTGGAGGTCATGACGCCCGGCGCGCGTCCCGGTCACAGCCCCGAGGAGGCCTGACATGACCGACATCCAGCAGCCGGACGATCGGCACAGCAACGATCCGAAGGCCGTCCTCCACCGCTACCTCACACGCTCTCGCGACGCCGTGCTCTGGAAGCTCGACGGCCTGTCGGAGCACGACGTGCGACGGCCCCTGACGCCGACGGGGACGAACCTCCTTGGCATCATCAAGCACCTCGCCGGCGTCGAGGCCGGCTACTTCGGGGACTGCCTCGGGCGACCGGTTCCGGACATGCCTGCGTGGTACTCCGAGATGATGGCCGACACCCTCGAGGACAACGGCGACATGTGGGCGAGGGAGGACGAGACGCGCGAGGAGATCCTCGATCTCTACGCCCGCGTCACGGCCCATGCCGACGCGGTCATCGAGGAGCTCGCCCTGGAGGACACCGGCACCGTCGAGTGGTGGGGTGACGCCGGCACGGCCGTGACGCTGCAGTGGTTCCTCGTGCACATGATCGCTGAGACGAACCGGCACGGCGGCCACGTCGACATCGTGCGCGAGCTCATCGATGGCGCCGCCGGGATGCGGCCCGACGCGAGCAACCTGCCCTCGAATGACGTCGCGTATTGGGAGACGCACCAGCAACGGGTTCAGGCCGCCGCCGACCACTTCGCCTGAGAAGGGTCTCGACGGGGCCCGGGCTGACTCAGGGGTTGGTGAGGCGGCGCGGCTCGAGGCGCTCCTCGATCGCAGTGTCGCCGTCGCGCGTGACCACGTAGGCGCCCTTGCCGTCGCGTTCGGAGACCGCCTCGACGAGTTCGGTGCCGTGGTAGACGAGTCCGACTCCGTCGTCGGTGCAGTGCGTCTCGCCCAGGGTGCCGTCCGCCACGAGCTGGTGCACCAGTGGGCGGCGACGCTCCTCCGAGTCGTAGTGCACCCCGTTGCCGTAGGGCAGGAAGCCCAGACCGTTGGTCACCGCGCGCAGCTCGAGGCCGAACGAGTCGGTCGTGCCACCGGTGTACCAGCAGATCGATCCGGCGGACACTCCGGAGAGGACGACGCCCGCCTCCCATGCCGACCGCATTGCCGACCCGAGGTCGTGGACCTGCCACACCGCGAGGAGGTTGGCGACGGAACCACCCTGGACCCAGATGACGTCCTGCTCGACTAGATGGCCCGGCACGTCCTCGAGGTTCGGCATGGGGAACAGATCGAGCGTCGTGATGTCGAAGCCCGCGACTCGACCGGCCTGGTGCACGTGGTCGTTGAAGTAGCGCTGGTCACCCATAGCGGTTCCGACGAAGGTGACCTTCGGTCGCCCGGTGGCACCGGACAGCTCGACGGCGTGGTGGACGAGGGCGTCGAACTCGAGGAACGTTCGGTTGGAGGGGCGGTAGCCACCCGAGGTAGCGAGGATCGTGGGCTGGTCGGCAGGCATGAGTTCGACCCTAGACGGACGCGGAAGGCGAGGCGAATGACAAACGCGCACACCGGCATACGCGAAGTTGGTCGGCGCACCGAAGGTGCAACGGGACGGGGTCGGCGCCCTGACAAATGTCATCGGCCCTTCGTGACAACCGTGTGAGGGACGGGAGCCGGTCCACGGACACGCTGGGTGACATGACAACAACGACAGCGGTCAGCCTGCGGGACGTGACCAAGAACTTCGGGGACGTCGAGGCGGTGCGCGGCATCGACCTCGACATCGAGCCCGGTGAGGTCGTGGCCTTCCTCGGCCCGAACGGCGCCGGCAAGACGACGACGATCGACATGCTCCTGGGCCTGTCCCAGCCGACGAGCGGGGCCGTCGAGGTCATGGGGCTGAGTCCTCGGGACGCCATCGCGCGTGGCCTCGTCTCGGCCGTCATGCAAACCGGGGGGCTGCTCAAGGACCTCACGGTGCGGGAGACCGTCGCCTACGTCGGCAGCCTTTTCGCCACCACCGAGTCGGTCGACGAGGTCCTGGCCCGCGCCGGCATCACCCAGCTCGCCGGGCGCAAGGTCGGCAAGTGCTCGGGCGGCGAGCAGCAGCGGCTCCGGTTCGCTCTGGCGCTCCTGCCCGACCCGGCGCTGCTCCTCCTCGACGAACCGACGACGGGGATGGACGTCGAGGGGCGGCGGGCGTTCTGGGGAGAGATCCGTGAGGACGCCTCGCGTGGGCGCACCGTGCTCTTCGCGACGCACTACCTCGAGGAGGCCGATCAGTACGCCGACCGGATCATCCTCGTCAGCAACGGACGGGTCGTCGCCGACGGCACCGGGTCGCAGGTCAAGGCCCTCGCGAGCGGCCGGACCGTTCGCGCGACGTGGGCCGGTGCCGACGTCGAGCGCCTCACCGCGCTCGGCGGCGTCGACTCCGTTGAGGTGCGCGGCGACACCGTCCACGTCCACGCCAAGGACACCGATGCGGTCGCGCGATTCCTCCTCGGAGAGACCGACGCCCGCGACCTCGAGATCACCGCACGCGGCCTCGAAGAGGCCTTCCTCAACCTGACTGGAGTCCAGCAATGAGCACGCTGACGAGCACCGTGACGAGCCCGACCGACGTGACAGGGCGCGCCGTCGCGCGGTGGGGCGGCTTCACACCGACGATGCTCGGCATCGAGTTGCGCCGCATGCTGCGCAACCGCCGCACCATCATCTTCACCCTCGTCTTCCCGGCCGCGATGTTCTTCGCGTTCGGTGGGCAGGACGGTTGGGACGAGAAGGTCGGTCAGGGCAACGTTGCGGCCTACATCCTCGTGTCGATGGCGCTCTACGGAGCGGCGATGACGGCGGCGGCCGGTGGCGCGATGGTTGCCGTCGAACGCAGCCTGGGCTGGTCCCGGACTCTGCGGCTCACGCCCCTCAACCCGGCCGTCTACATCCTCACCAAGGCACTCGTCGCGCTGACGATGGGCACGATCGCCGTGACCGTCGTCAACATCGCCGACATCATCCAGGGCAAGCCGCACATGCCGGTCGGAACGTGGATCGCGTGCGCGGTGCTCACCGTGGTGTGCACGCTGGTCTTCGCGGCGCTCGGTGTGTTCGTCGGCTACCTCGTGCCCGGTGAGAATGCCATGCAGGTGCTCGGTCCCGGACTCGCGCTGATGAGCTTCCTCGGCAACGTCTTCATCCCGATCACCGAGGGCACGACGATGTGGCACATCGCCTCTCTCACACCGATGTTCGGTGTTGCCGAGATCGCCCGGTCGTCGCTCACGCACGAGCTGCCCTGGTATGCCGTGGTCAATGCCGTCGTCTGGCTCGCCCTCTTCGTCGGCGGGGCTGCGTGGTGGATGAGCCGGGACACGGCTCGCGTGTGACCGCCGGCGCGACAGCGGTGGACGGCACAATGACGACCATGGCTTCGACCACCACCCCCCAGCGGCACCTCGGCCGCTGGGGGCCGGTGTTCGCCGCGATCTGGCTCGTGTTCCTCATCGACCCGGTCCGTGAGGCGTGGCGGCTGCGCGACACGGCGCGGGGCGACGTCGGGCTGGTCGCCACCATCGTCTTCGCCGCGGTCTACCTGTTCGTCTGGATCCGCCTGCGCTCCAGGAGGGCGCGACTCGTGGCGCGGCCCGGCTGGGCCGAGGCCGTGGGATGGCTCGCCGTGATGGGCGTTCTCGCGGTGACGATGGTGTGGGCCCTCGGCCAGAGCGGGACCGCGAGTGCGGTCTACTGCGCCGTCGCTGCGGTGATCCTGCCCTTCCCGTATGCCGGTGTGCTCGTTGTCGGGATCGCCGGACTTCTCGTCCTGTTGGGTGAGGTGCGGTCGGGGTGGGACTCCGAGGTGGGGACCGCCTTCGGCGTCATCGCCGGCGCGATGGCCGTCTTCGGCATCCAACAGATGATGCTGCGCAACATCGAGCTCATCCGGGCCCACGACGAGAACGCGGAGCTCGCGGTCGAGAACGAGCGCACCCGCTTCGCCCGCGACCTGCACGACATCCTCGGGCACTCGTTGACGGTCATCACCGTGAAGGCCGAATTGGCCCAGCGGCTTCTGGACGTCGATCCCTCTCGGGCCCGAACGGAGCTGGCCGACCTCGAACGACTCTCCCGGGACGCGCTCGCCGATGTGCGCCGGGCGGTCGAGGGCTACCGAGACGTGAGTCTCCCTGCCGAGTTGGCGCGGGCGCGGGCCGCCCTGGCGGCTGCGGAGATCCGGGCGGACCTGCCGAACTCGACCGACGACGTTCCGAGCGAGAAGCGTGAGCTGTTCGCCTGGGCAGTGCGCGAGGGCGTCACGAATGTGTTGCGGCACAGCGGTGCTCGCCGTTGCTCGGTGGTCCTCACGCCGACGTCGGTCGAGGTTCGGGACGACGGTCGGGGCAGTGCGGAGGCGGTTCGGGGCTCAGGTCTCACCGGACTGCAGGAGCGCGCCTCGCTGGTCGGCGGCACCGTCGTGACGCGCACCCTCTCACCGGGGTACTCGCTCCAGGTGGTCGTCCCGTGATCCGCCTCCTGCTCGCCGATGACCAGGCCCTCGTCCGGGGAGCGCTGTCGGCACTGTTGTCACTCGAGTCGGACCTGGAGGTCGTTGCGGAGGTGGGTTCGGGCGACGCCGTGCTCGAGGCCGTCCGCCAGCACCGACCCGACGTCGTCCTCATGGATGTCGAGATGCCCGGGCTCGACGGCATCTCCGCGACCGAGCAGGTGCGCGCGGCCTTCCCGGGGACACGGGTACTCATCGTGACCACCTTCGGGCGACCGGGATTCCTGCGTCGCGCGATGCAGGCCGGCGCGTCAGGGTTCGTGGTCAAGGACACTCCCGCTGCACAGCTCGCGGATGCCGTGCGGCGCGTCCACGAGGGGCTCCGCGTCGTCGATCCTGTCCTCGCGACCGACAGTCTGGTCGCGGGGGAGTCGCCGCTGACCCCACGTGAGACGGAAGTCCTGCGTGCTGCTCGCGATGGCTCGTCCGTGGCGGGGATCGCGTCCCGGCTCTTCCTGTCCGAGGGGACGGTGCGCAACCACCTGTCGGCCGCGATCGGCAAGACGCAGGCCGCGAACCGGGCCGAGGCAGTGCTCACCGCGGAGAGCAACGGCTGGCTGTAGGTCGGCTCGCCAGGCCCCTGTGGATAACTCTGCGGCCGTTTTCGCGATCTCGGCGAGAGTGGGCGCATGGAGACTTCCGACAAGCCTTCGGAGACCGGGTATGCCGGCCGCCACCGGATCGTGGCGCACCGGGCTCCCAGCGTGCCCGGCTACGACCTCGTCGAGCCGATCGGGCAGGGTGGCTCGGGTGCGGTGTGGTCTGCCAGCGGCGTCGCGGGCGCGGACGTCGCGATCAAGATCGTGTCCGCCCTCGATGCCGAGGACGCTCTCGTCGAACTGGCAGTGCTCGGGGGGATCACCGACCCGCATCTCGTGAGGCTCCATGACGCGATCGCGTTGCCCTCTGGTCAGGTTGCGCTCGTGCTCGACCGTTTGCGTGGAGGGAGCCTCGGCTCCGTCGTGGTCGCGCGCGGGCACCTGTCCGCAGGCGAGACAGTGACGGTCCTCAGCCCACTGGCGTCCACCCTGGGACGGCTCCACGCGGTGGGCGTCGTCCATGGTGACGTCTCCCCGGGCAACGTGCTGCTCGACCTCGATGGTCGGCCGTTTCTCTCGGATCTCGGAGTGGCACGGATCGCCGGTACTCGGGTCGGCGACCTCCGGGGGACGGACGGATTCGTCGCACCAGAGGTGGCGCTCGGGGGAGAGCCGGGTCCGGCTTCGGACGTCTTCGCATTGGGGGCCCTGGCCTGGTTCACCCTCACGGGTGAGGTGCCGGGGCCGGCGGGGATCCGAGGGTCTCTGGCAGATCTCGTGCCCGGTCTCCCGGAGCGTCTGGTCGACGTCATCGAAGCCATGTTGCGGACCACGACCACGGCGCGCCCCGACGCGGTCGCGGTCGCGACGGAGCTCTTCGAGAGCGCCACCCCGGAGGCGGTGCTCCTGGCCGAAGGCGTCGATGACGTCGGACTCCTGACGCGGCGCATCCGAGCAGCAGCCGGAGCAGCGGGCGTGCCGGCGGCCGGCTCGCCGGAACCGCGGCAGGCCCGGTGGGCGCGATCGGCGGCAGCAAGGCTGGGCAACGGGTCCTCCTCGCTCGTCGGATGGGCTGGAGGGGCCATCCGACGAGCCCGTGCCGTGCTGACGGTGGTGTCGGTCGTGGCCATCGTTGCGGCCCTGGCCGTGGGTGCGGTGGGGTGGATCGCCGGGAGGGACGACGCCCACGCCGCAAGCCGGTCGGAGGAAGCTGCGTGGGGTCCGAGGCCGGGGGAGGGAGCAGCGCCGGGACCGTCCCAGTCCGTGCAGACGCGCCCCCGATCCGTATCGGTGCCGGGACCGTCCCCGTCCGGGCATCGTGCCGATCAGCAGCCGGGAGCGACGACGGCACCCGATCCGCGCACCGTTCGTGACGCCCCTCGGAGCGATCCGCGCGGGTTGGTGACGGCCCTGGCCGAGGCCCGTGCTGCCGCGTGGTCGAGCGGGATCGCCGCGCGGCTCATCGAGGTCGATGCGCCACGATCACCGGCGCTGGCTCGTGACACCGAAGTGCTGGCCGGGGTCCAGAGGGCCAATCAGCGCTATGTGGGGCTGACCTTCACCGTCCGTGAGGCGCAGTTCGTCGGGGAGGCCGCCGGCGTCGCGACCCTGCGCGTCCGCATCGATACCGGCGCCCACACCGTGCGGGGACCGGGAGGCGACGTGAGTCGCCCGGCCGTGGCTGCCGGGCCGGTGTTGCTCGACGTGGTGCGGACGGATTCGGGGTGGCGAGTGCGGGACGTGCGGGCGGACCAAGCGTCCTGACGCGGGCGTGCGGGCGGTCCAACCGTCCTGACCCGAGCGTGCGGGCGGTCGCACCGCCCCGACCCGGACGTGAGGACGTGGAGGACTGGCCGGCCGTCCTAGCCGGACTGGCCCACCATCCACTCGATGGCGTCGCGCACGTTCGTGTGTTCGTGTTCGAAGCCGCTCTCCAGAAGTCGCTCCGGCAGTGCTCGCTGACTCGACACGATCTCATTGCCCATCTCGCCGACGACGACCCGGAGTGCCAGGCGGGGGGCCGGCACGATCGCCGGGCGATGCAGCGCCCGGCCCATCTCCGAGGCGATGTCGCGCTGGCGGGCTGGCTCGGGGCCGGTGAGGTTGATCGCGCCCTCGAGGCGGTGATCGAGGACGTGCTCGATCGCGCGGACATGATCGTGCAATGTGATCCACGGCCAGAAGTGACGCCCGTTGCCGAGCGGGCCGCCGAGACCGAGCTTCGTGAGTCGGAGCAGGGGTCGCATCGCGTCGCCGTCGCGTCCGAGCACGATGCCGGTCCGCAACCGTGCCACGGGTGCCCCTGCGGCCCGTGCGGCTTCGGTTGCGCCTTCCCAGGCGTGCACGAGGTCGACGAGGAAGCCGGTGCCGGCTGCACTCTCCTCGGTCAGGATCTCGTCACCGCGATCACCGTAGTAGCCGACCCCGGACGCGTTGAGCAGGGGAACCGGTCGACCGGTCTCGGCGATGGCGTTCGCGAGCGCCGTCGTTCCGTCGGTGCGGGACCTGAGGAGTTCGACCTTCTGGCGGGCGTTCCACCGCCGCGCGCCGAGACTGGCTCCGGCCAGATTGATCACGGCATCGACACCGTCGAGGACCTGGGGGTCGAGTCGCCTCGTCGACGGATCCCACGAGACCTCGGTCGCATCCCGGGAGGGCCGACGGACGAGCCTGACGACGTCGTCCCCCCGCGCGCTCAGGGAACGACACAGCGCACCGCCGATCAAACCGGACGAGCCGGCGACGGCGATGCGCTGTGGCATCGGATCAGACATCAGAGACCCAGGTCGGACTCGAAGGCACCCTCCTCGAGCCGGTCCTTCACCGTGCTGAGGAAGCGGGCCGCGTCGGCACCGTCGACGATCCGGTGGTCGTAGGACAGAGCGAGGTAGACCATCGAGCGGATGGCGATCGTCTCGCCACCATCGGAGTCCTTGACCACGACGGGCCGCTTCACGACCGCACCGGTGCCGAGGATGGCGACCTGCGGCTGGTTGATGATCGGCGTGTCGAACAGGGCGCCGCGCGATCCCGTGTTGGTGATCGTGAAGGTGCCACCGGCCAGGTCGTCCGGCGTGATCTTGTTGGTCCGGGTGCGCTCCGCGAGATCGGCGATGTTGCGCGACAGTCCGGCGATGTTGAGGTCACCGGCGTTCTTGAGCACGGGCACGATGAGGCCCTTGTCCGTGTCGACGGCCATGCCGACGTTCTCGGTGCCGTGGTAGGTGACGTTGTCGCCCTCGATGCTCGCGTTGACCGTCGGGTGCGCCTTGAGCGCCTCGATGGCGGCGAGCGTGAAGAACGGCAGGAAGCTGAGCTTGCTGCCCTCGCGACGCTGGAAGTCGTTCTTGGCGCGGTCGCGCAGTCGAGCGATCTTCGTGACGTCGACCTCGACGACCGTCGTGAGCTGAGCGGACGTCTGCAACGACTCGACCATGCGCTTGGCGATGGTCTTGCGCAGGCGGGTCATCGGCTGCGTCGTGCCACGCAGGCTCGTGTCGACCGGAGCCTTCGTGGCGGGGGCCGGGGCCTGACCTGCACTGGCCGCAGCAGCAGGGGCGGCGGGAGCGTCCGCCGGCGCCTTGGCGGCCTCGGCCGCAGCGAGCACGTCCTGCTTGCGGATGCGTCCACCGACGCCGGTGCCCTTGACCGACCCGAGGTCGATGCCGTTCTCGGCAGCGATCTTGCGCACGAGGGGCGTCACATAGGCGGAGGCGTCCTGACTGTCACTCGCGTCCGAGGACTCGGGAGCGGCCGGGGCAGACGCAGGAGCAGGAGCCTCAGCGGCCGGGGCCGGGGCCGGGGCAGCTGGAGCAGCAGCCTCAGCAGCGGGAGCAGCCGGGGCGGGCGCCTCGGAGGCAGCCGGGGCCTCGGGCGCTGCTGGAGCCTCGGTGGCAGCGGGGGCTGCCTGCTCGGCCGGTGCCGGAGCAGGCTCGTCCGCCGGAGCCTGGGGAGCCGATTCGGCGGCCTGGGCGGACTCGGCGGCCGGAGCGGCAGCGTCGCCACCGACGATCGCGAGGTCCGCGCCCACGGGAACGGTCTCGTCCTCCTGGACCAGAATCTTGCTCAGGGTGCCGGCGACCGGCGACGGGATCTCGGTGTCCACCTTGTCGGTCGAGACCTCGAGGAGCGGCTCGTCGACGGCGACCTCGTCACCCTCGGCCTTGAGCCAGCGGGTGATGGTGCCCTCGGTGACCGACTCGCCCAGAGCCGGCATCGTCACGGTCGTGCCGCCGCCACCACCGGAGGAGGGTGCGGGAGCCGGGGCCTCGGGCGCGGGTGCCGGCTCTGCCGGCGCAGCCGCCGGCTCAGCGGCAGCGGGTGCCGCAGCGTCGGCCGCGGGTGCCGGAGACTCGGCAGCTGGAGCCTCGGCGGGGGCGGCCTGCTCGGGCGCCGCAGCGGCATCCTGTGCCGGGGCGTCACCAGCGGCGGCGGGTCCGTCTCCGATGACGGCGAGGTCGGCGCCGACGGCCACTGTCTCGTCCTCTTCGGCGAGGATCTCCTGGAGGGTGCCAGCGACGGGCGAGGGGATCTCGGTGTCCACCTTGTCGGTGGAGACCTCGAGCAGCGGCTCGTCGACCGCGACCTGGTCACCGACGTTCTTGAGCCACCGGGTGACGGTGCCCTCGGTCACGGACTCGCCGAGGGCGGGCATGGTCACACGTTCGGACATGGTGTCTGTTCTCCTTATCGACGGTGGCGTGCGTCAACTCTAGTTGTGAGCATGCAGCGGTTTGCCAGCGAGCGCCAGATGAGCCTCGCCGAGTGCTTCGTTCTGAGTGGGATGGGCGTGGATGAGGGGCGCCACGTCGTCGGGGTGTGCCTCCCAGCCGACGATGAGCTGGGCCTCGCCGATCTGTTCGCCCATCCTCGCCCCCACCATGTGGACGCCCACAACCGGGCCGTCCTTCTGGCGAACGAGCTTGACGAAACCCTGGGTCTGGAGGATCTGCGACTTGCCGTTGCCGCCGAGGTTGTACTCGTAGGTCTCGACCTCGCCGTGGACCTCGCGGGCCTGGGCCTCCGAGAGTCCGACCGAGGCGATCTCGGGGTTGCAGTAGGTGACACGTGGGATCGACGACTCCTCGAGGGGCCGCGGCGACAGCCCCGCGATCTCCTCGGCGACGAAGATGCCCTGCTGGAAGCCGCGGTGCGCGAGCTGGAGGCCGGGAACGATGTCTCCCACGGCATACACATCCTCGACTCCGGTCCGGAGGCGCTCATCAGTGGTGACGAATCCGCGGTCGAGCGTGACACCCGCCTCGGCGAAGCCAAGGCCGTCGGTCACGGGTCCGCGACCGACGGCCACGAGAAGCAGGTCGGCCTCGATGGACGTGCCGTCCTCGAGCGAGACGGTGACGACGTCTCCGTCCTGAGTGGCGCCGGCGAACTTCACGCCCGTCTTCGCGGTGATCTTGCGCTTGCGGAAGGCGCGTTCGAGGACCTTGGAGACGGCCTCGTCCTCGGCGGCTACCAGTCGGGGCAGAGCCTCGACGATGGTGACCTCGGACCCGAACGAGCGGAACACCGATGCGAACTCCACACCGATGACTCCGCCACCCAGGACGACGACGCGGTCCGGGACGAAGTCG
Source organism: Knoellia subterranea KCTC 19937 (assembly GCF_000768685.1). GTDB lineage: Bacteria > Actinomycetota > Actinomycetes > Actinomycetales > Dermatophilaceae > Knoellia > Knoellia subterranea. The sequence continues at coordinate 50,628 of NZ_AVPK01000002.1, forward strand.
AGCTGCAGGGCCTGCTCGCTCGTCATGACGCGGCCGCCGATCTCGAGGCCGGGCAGCGACTTGGGGTACGAGCCGGTGGCCAGGACGACGTTGCGACCCGTGAGGCGGCGGCCGTCGACCTCGACAGTGGACCGGTCCACGAGATGGCCGGAACCCTCGACGAGCTCCACCTTGTGGGCCTTGGCCAGACCGAGGAGGCCCTTGTGCAGACGCCCGATCACGCCGTCCTTGTAGGCGTTGACGCCGGACATGTCGATCGACTCGAGCGTCGTCTTCACGCCGAACTGCTCGCCCTCACGGGCCGTGTCGGCGACCTCTGCGGCGTGCAGCAGGGCCTTGGTCGGGATGCACCCGACGTGGAGGCACGTGCCGCCGAGCTTGGCCTTCTCGACCAGGGCCACGGTGAGCCCGAGTTGTGCGGCGCGGAAGGCGCAGGCGTAGCCGCCACTCCCGCCTCCCAGGATGACAACGTCGTAGGTGTTCTCGGCGGTGGCCGGCATCCGTGCTGCTCCCTCTGTTCGCTGGGGTGGCGCGGGTCGTGCGGGTCTCGCCGATCTCGCGTCAGTCGCGGCCCATCCTGTCACTGCGTCGTGGCCCCCGTCACATGAGGTCCGGACGGTCCGTCGGCAGAGTTGCCGACGTTCCGCCGATGGAGCCGGTATGCCGGTCGGCGTCCGGCGAAGTCACACCCGCCTCCCAGCGCTGTTCCGTATCGTTGCGCCATGGCGTGGTTCAGACGGCGAAAGAGCGGGACTCCTGCACTGGGGGCTTCTGCGCCGTCGAAGGACGACCTCCGGCGCGCGAAGGTGCACTTCGAGGAGTTTGCACGGAGCCGTCGCGGGGTCGAGGCCTTCGTCGAACCCGCGACGAACGTCACCGCAACGACGGTCATCCTCATCGCCCACGACGGCGAGTGGACGCGGCGCGCACTGCCGTCACGGCAGGACGCGTTCAAGCTGGCGAACGAGCTTCACCTCCCCACCTACGACGTCAACCAGACTGGCTACCCGCAACGCATGCGCGACTGGAACGCGCGCCAGCGCGGACGCGGATCGCTCTGACAGCCGGGCAGCTTCCTGCCGGAGACAAAGGTGTGGCCGACCCCGCGCCGGGCGTGCGAGAGTGAGCGGGACCGCACCACCGATCCAGGAGGCACCGTGTCCGAATCCAAGAGTTCCCGCCCCACGCCGAGCGAGGACATGAAGAAGAAGTTCCGCGAGGCCCTGGACAAGAAGCACGCGCACGGCGGCGCCGACGTGTCCGACCGGGGCGAGCACGGCAAGGTCGACCACGGCCACGGTCCGGAGACCTCCGGCCGGGAGCAGATGTTCCGCCGCAAGTCCGGCTGATCGGTCGGCTGAGTCCGGCTGGGCGGCTCGGCGAAGCTGCCACGCCACTCCGAACAAGAGAAACGGGTCCGGAGCAAGGGAACAGTTCCCTTGCTCCGGACCCGTTTAGCGGGTCACCCGTAAAAAGTGAGGCGGGTGGGGTGAGGTCTGGCCCGTGTGGTGCGTGGTGGGTCAGGCCGTGTGGTTCTCGACGAGGTTCACGAGGGTCGCGACGCCGTAGCCGGTGCCGCCCTTCGGGATCGCGCCGTCGGCGCCCTTCTCGTTGAACGACGGGCCGGCGATGTCGACGTGGGCCCACTTGATGCCCTCGGCGACGAACTCCTGGAGGAAGAGGCCGGCGGTGAGCATGCCGCCCCAACGGTCGGCCTTGTGGGCGAGGTCGGCGACGACGGAGTCCAGCCCGGCGCGCAGCTCGCGGGGGAGCGGCATGGCCCACGAGTCCTCACCCTCGGCAGCACCCGCGGAGACGACCGTGGAGCGGAAGTCGTCGTCGTTGGCCATGACACCGGCCACGCGGGCACCGAGCGCGACCATCTGGGCGCCGGTGAGGGTGGCGATGTCGACGATGACGTCGGGCTTGCTCTCACCCGCGAGGCAGATGCCGTCGCCGAGGACCATGCGCCCCTCGGCGTCGGTGTCGATGATCTCGACGGTGGTGCCGTTGCGCATTGTCACGACGTCACCGGGCCGCTGCGCCGTGCCCGAGGGCATGTTCTCGGCCAGACACAGGTAGCCGGTCACCGGGACGGGTCCGCCCAGCTCGGCGGCGGCGATGACGGAGGCGGCCACGGCGGCGGCCCCGGCCATGTCGGACTTCATCGTGAGCATGCTCGCCGACGGCTTGATGCAGAGGCCGCCGGAGTCGAAGGTGATGCCCTTGCCCACGAAGGCCACGCCGCCCTTCTTGGCGCGGGACCCGCTGGGGGAGTAGGTCATCGTGACGATGCGGGGCGGGTTCGCCGAGCCCTGACCGACGCCGACGATGCCGCCGAACCCACCCTTGGCGAGAGCCTTCTCGTCGAGAACCGTGACGGTGACCTTGCCCGAGGACGCGGCCACGGCTGCCTTGACGCGGTCGACGAACAGCTGCGGCGTGAGCAGGTTCGGCGGGGTGTTGACGAGGTCGCGAGCGAAGTCGCGCGCCGACCCGATGACCGCAGCACGCTCGACAGCGCCCTTGACGGCCTTGCCCTGACCCAACGACGACACGACCGTGATCCTGGGGCCGGTCGTGGCCGCCTTCTTCGCAGTCGCCTTCTTCGCGCCGGGGGACACCTTGGTGGAGGTGGCGTCGAAACCGTAGACACCGGCATACGCACCGTCGGCAACGGCGGCGAGCGCGGCCTCGTCCTCGGCGGGAAGCGCCACAGCGACGGTCGCCTTCTTCGCGACCGAACGCAGGGCCGCACCGGCGGCTGAACGCAGGGCGACGGTGTCGACCTCGGCTCCGGCTCCGAGGCCGGTGACCACCACGGCCGTCGCGGCCACGTCGGGCACGGCCACGACACGAACGGTCTCTCCGACCTTGGCCTTGGCCTCGAGGTCGGTGAGCACGGCGGCGAGGTGCGCCGCGGCAGCCGCGGGGAGGCCGTGACCGTCTGCGAGCGTGGCGCCCGAGTCGGTCGAGACGGAGCCGACGACGAGCGCGTCGACCTTGAGGCTTGCGGCGTCGCGCGTGGTGAGGTTGAGGCTGGGCACTGCGGTCACTCCTGAACTGGTGCGGGTGGGCGAGATCATCACCCCTTCGCCCCGCACCCTAGTCGCGACCTGGATCACACCCCCGCGATACGGTTCCGACATGACCGATCTGTTGCACTCTCCCGTCCATGACCGCCACGTCGCGCTCGGCGCCAAGATGGCCGACTTCGGTGGGTGGGAGATGCCGATCGAGTACCCCGGCGGTGGTGTCGTCGCGGAGCACACGGCGGTCCGCGAGCGCGTCGGCCTCTTCGACGTGAGTCACCTCGGCAAGGCCCGGGTCAGCGGTCGTTCCGGTGACCTCAGCGCCTTCGACTTCGTCAACTCGTGCCTCACCAACGACCTGCGCCGCGTCGGTCCGGGCCAGGCGCAATACACGCTCTGTTGCCAGGACGACGGTGGTGTCGTGGACGACCTCATCGCCTACGTGCGCAGTGAGGACGACGTGTTCCTGATCCCCAACGCCGCCAACACGGCGACGGTGGTCGACATGCTGCGCGCCGCCGCGCCGGAGGGCATCGAGGTCGAGAACCTTCACGACGCGTATGCCGTGTTCGCCGTCCAGGGTCCGCTCAGCGATGAGGTGCTCACCGAGCTCGACCTGCCCGTCGACCACGACTACATGTCCTTCGCCGAGGCCGAGTGGGACGGGCAGCCGGTCATCGTCTGCCGCACCGGCTACACCGGCGAGCGCGGCTACGAGCTCGTCCCCGCGTGGGGCGCCGCGGGCGCCCTGTGGGACGCCCTCGCCTCAGCGGTCGCCGATCAGGGGGGTATGCCGGCCGGTCTCGGCGCGCGCGACACCCTCCGCACCGAGATGGGCTACCCGCTGCACGGCAACGACCTCAGCACCGAGATCACGCCGGTCATGGCCGGTGCGGCATGGGCGGTCGGCTGGGACAAGGACACCTTCTGGGGCAAGGACGCACTTGCCGAGCAGCGTGCCGCCAAGACGTCGCGCCTGAACCGAGGTCTCGTCGTGACGGGCCGCGGCATCCCTCGCGCCCACTGCCAGGTGCTCAAGGACGGGGAGGTCGTCGGCGAGGTGACCTCCGGGACGTTCAGCCCGACTCGCAAGGAGGGCATCGCGCTCGCGCTGCTCGAGCGGTCGGTCGGCATCGGTGACGAGGTCGTCATCGACGTCCGCGGGCGCGAGATCCCGGCGACCGTGACGAAGCCGCCGTTCGTCGAGGTCGGCGTCCGCGAGAGCTGAGGCGTCCGGCATGGGTGCACACGGCGGAGACCACGTCTACCGCGCCACCCTCGCGTGGGACGGCTCGGACGGGTCCACGGGAGGCGGCTACACGGCATACACGCGTAGTCATGACGCTGCGGTGCCGCCGGCGACGGAACCGTTCGCCCTCAGCGCCGACCCGCACTTCCGGGGTGACGCGACCCGCGCCAACCCCGAACAGCTCCTCGTCCTCGCGGCCAGCTCGTGCCAGCTGCTGTCGTTCCTGCACGTGGCGGCGACCGCGCGGCTCGACGTGCTCGACTACACCGACGACGCCGAGGGGCTCATGCCCGCCGACTCCGTGCCGATGCGAATCACGCGAATCACGTTGCGCCCCAAGGTGTTGGTGGCCGCGGGCAGTGACGTCAGCCGCTTCGACGAGCTCATGCACGAGGCGCACGAGAGCTGTTTCATCGCCAACTCACTGACCACCGAGATCGTTCTCGAACCGACCGTCGAGATCGCACCGAAGGAGCAGACAGCATGACCGAGGCCTGGACCTGGACCTACGAGAACGCCGAAGGTGCCGCCGTCAGCGGGGAGCCGACGACGGACACGGCCTTCCCGACGCAATCTGACGCGGAGAACTGGTTCGGCGAGGTATGGCGTGAGCTGGCGGACGCCGGTGTCAGTGCCGTGACGCTGCACCGAGACGGGGAGAAGGTCTACGGACCGATGCCGCTCGACGCGTCCGTCTGACTGCCTCGGTCTAGCCGGGGTACTCGCCGCGCTTCACGACCGGACGCGGCATACGGGTGCGACGCATCTGGAAGGACCGCATCGCCGCGTAGAAGCCGTCACCGCGCTGGACCGCGTCGTCGCCGTACTTGGCCACGAGCTTCTTCTTGATCCGGCGCCACGCGAGGAAGGTGTCGACGACAGCGGCGGCGATCAGGCCGTAGACGAGGACGAACACGATGAGCATCGCCCACGGCTGACGAACGAACGACAGCGCCAGCACGATGAGCATGACCGGAAGCATGAACTCGGCGATGCCCCACCGCGCGTCGATGTAGTCGCGGATGAACCGCTTGACCGGACCCTTGTCGCGGGCGGGCAGGGCCGACTCGTCGCCGGTGAGCATGGCCTGGCGCTGCTTGGCCATCTGTTCGCGACGCTTGGCGCGGTCGGCGTTGCGCGCCGCCTTGCGGTCGGTCACGACGAGAGGCTGCTTGCGGGCCGCCTCCTGGTCGCGCCGCTTGGGCGTCGGGCGGTTCTTGGCCCCATCGCGGGCAGGCTGCGTCGCCTGCTCCGTGAGCTCTTCGTTGGTGGTCTTGCTGCGTCCGAACACCGACTGAGTGTATGCCGGACGGCTGGGTCCCCCACACCGTCCTCACCTTCGCGAAGGGCTGGGTAGGGTCGGCGACGTGACCGACACCACCAACACGGCTGCCCTGACCGAGCTCCCGGAGCTGCGCGAGACCGTCCGCGCGCTCATGCCCCAGCTGCGGGCCGACCTCGAGAACCTCACCCGGATCCCGAGCGTCTCGCTGCCCGCATTCGACCAGAGCCACGTCGACGCGTCGGCCGAGGCGACCGCTGACCTGTTGCGCGCCGAGGGGCTCGACGTCGAGATCGTGCGTGAGGGTGGCGCGCCCGCCGTCATCGGCCACCTCGACGGACCCAAGGGTGCTCCCACGGTCATGCTCTATGCCCACCACGATGTGCAGCCGCCCGGAGACGACGCGGACTGGGACTCGGCACCGTTCGAGCCGACCGAGCGCGATGGTCGTCTCTACGGTCGCGGCGCGGCTGACGACAAGGCCGGGATCATGGCCCACATCGCCGCACTGCGTGCCCACAAGGGGCGGCTCCCCGTCGGCGTCACCGTCTTCGTCGAGGGCGAGGAGGAGATCGGCTCGGACTCGCTCATGACGATCCTCGAGCGCCACGGCGACAAGTTGCGGGCGGACGCCATCGTTCTCGCGGACTCGATGAACTGGGACATTGGCACCCCGGCCCTCACGACGACGCTGCGCGGCCTCGTGCGCGTCGTCGTCACGGTGACGACGCTCGACCACGGCATCCACTCGGGCATGTTCGGTGGGGCCGTACCCGACGCGATCACGGCCCTCGTTCGTCTCATCGCAACCCTCCACGACGACGAGGGCAACGTGGCCCTCGCCGGGCTCAAGTCGGGCGAGGCGGCCGACCTCGACTTCTCCGAGGAGCGCCTGCGCGAGGAGTCCGGACTCCTCGACGGCGTCTCGACGATCGGTTCGGGCCCGCTCCTCTCTCGCATGTGGACCAAGCCGTCGCTCACGACGATCGGGATCAACGCCCCGTCCGTCGAGAAGTCGTCCAACACCTTGGTGCCGTCGGCGTCGGCCAAGCTCTCCATGCGAATCGCCGCTGACGAGAACCCTGCTGACGCCTTTGCGGCCCTTGAGAAGCACCTGCGTGACAACGCCCCGTGGGGCGCGAAGGTGGAGATCACGCTCGACGACCAGGGCTCGGGCTTCGCCGCGGACGCGAGCGGTCCCGTCTACGACCAGGCCCGTGCGGCCTTCGCCGATGCGTGGGGCAAGGAGCCGGTCGACATCGGTGTCGGCGGGTCGATCCCGTTCGTTGCCGCCTTCGCCGAGCGCTTCCCCGATGCCGCGATCCTCGTGACGGGTGTCGAGGACCCGGACACCCGCGCCCACGGCGCGAACGAGTCCCTGCACCTCGGCGAGTTCGAGAACGTCTGTGTCGCCGAGGCTTCGCTCTTCGCGCGGCTCGGCGCCATGCCCCGGGACTGAGGCGGGAGGCGACGATGTCCACGGACGGCACCACGGCGAACCGCCAGGGCACCTACGTCGAGGCGGACTACCAGCGCGACACGGCATACATCGAGGACCGGATCACCCGCGACAGCGAGACGTGGCCGGTGGAGGCGGGGCGCTACCGCCTCGTCGTCGCGCGGGCCTGCCCGTGGGCCAACCGCGCCATCATCGTGCGACGCCTCCTCGGTCTCGAGGACGCGATCTCGATGGGGATCTGCGGGCCGACGCACGACGCCGACTCGTGGACCTTTGATCTCGACCCCGGCGGCGTGGACCCGGTGCTGCGTATCCCGCGCATCAAGGACGCCTACCTGCGCCGGTTCCCGGACTACCCCAAGGGCATCACCGTGCCGGCGATGGTCGACGTGCCCAGCGGGGGAGTCGTGACCAACAACTTCCCGCAGATCACGATCGACTTCTCGACGGAGTGGTCGGAGTTCCACCGCGACGGGGCGCCACAGCTCTATCCGGAGCACCTGCGCGCCGACATCGACGAGGTCAACAAGCGCGTCTACACCGAGGTCAACAACGGCGTCTACCGCTGCGGGTTCGCCGGGACGCAGAAGGCGTACGACGCGGCATACGAACGGCTCTTCACCGCACTCGACTGGCTCGAGGAGCGGCTGGCGACCCAGCGCTACCTCGTCGGCGACACGATCACCGAGGCCGACGTCCGGCTCTTCACGACCCTGGCGCGGTTCGACGCGGTCTACCACGGCCACTTCAAGTGCAACCGCACCAAGCTCACGGAGATGCCGGTGCTGTGGGCCTACGCGCGCGATCTCTTCCAGACGCCCGGGTTCGGCGACACGACCGACTTCACCCACATCAAGAGCCACTACTACGAAGTGCACCGGGACGTGAACCCGACGGGCGTCGTGCCGCAGGGCCCGGACCTGTCGGGTTGGGCGACGGCGCACGGGCGCGAGTCCCTGGGTGGACGCCCGTTCGGCGACGGCACGCCTCCCGGCCCGCCACCCGAGGGTGAGCGCGTGCCGACGGCGCACAACCCGCACGTCGGCGCGGACGGACTCATCCAGGTCTGAGCCTCAGGGCCCACCAACAACTGCGCCGGTCGCGCGACCGGCGCACCGATTGGTGACCGGCGTCCGCATGCGAGCGCCGGTCACGAACTTCTGCGCCGGTCGCGCGACCGGCGCAGACGTGGTCAGTCCTTCGACGTCTCGCCCGGGAGCGCGAGCATCTGGTCGAGCGCCCGGCGCGCGTCGGCCGCCACCTGCTCGTCCACACGGATCGGGTTGACGACGCGACCCTCGACGAGCGACTCGAGCGCCCACACGAGATGCGGGAGGTCGATGCGGTTCATCGTCGAGCAGTAGCAGACGTTCTTCTCGAGGAACGCGATCCGCTGCTTCGGGAACTCCTGGGCGAGGCGCTGCACGAGGTTGAGCTCGGTGCCGACGGCCCACGCGGTCCCGTCCGGTGCAGCAGCGATCGTCTTGATGATCTTCTCGGTCGAGCCGACCTCGTCGGCGAGCTCGACGACCTCGTGCCGGCACTCGGGGTGGACGATGACCTTGACGTCGGGGATCTCGGCCCGCGCCGCCTCGACGGCCTCGACCGAGAAGCGACCGTGGACCGAGCAGTGGCCGCGCCACAGGATCATGCGGGCTGCCTGCAGCTCCTCGACCGTCAGGCCGCCCATGGGACGGTGCGGATCCCACACGACGCAGTCCTCGAGCGACCCGCCGAGGTCGCGGGCCCACGTGTTGCGACCGAGGTGCTGGTCGGGCAGGAAGAGCACCTTGCCCTTGCCGTCGACGCCGCCCTTCTCGTCCAGGGCCCACGTGAGCGCGGTCTTCGCGTTGGAGGACGTGCAGACCGTCCCGCCGTGACGACCGGTGAAGGCCTTGATCGCTGCCGACGAGTTCATGTAGGTCACGGGGACGACCTGGTCAGCCACGCCGGCCTCGACGAGCTGCTCCCAGCAGTCCTCGACCTGGGCGATCGCGGCCATGTCGGCCATCGAGCAGCCGGCGGCGAGGTCGGGCAGGATCACGGTCTGCTCGTCGCTCGTGAGGATGTCGGCGGACTCGGCCATGAAGTGCACGCCGCAGAAGACGATCCACGGGGCGTCGGGTCGAGCAGCCGCCTCCTTGGCGAGCTTGAACGAGTCACCCGTGACGTCGGCGAACTCGATGACCTCGTTGCGCTGGTAGTGGTGACCCAGAACGAAGACCTTGTCACCGAGAGCCGCCTTGGCCGCGCGGGCACGCGCCACCAGGTCAGGGTCCGACGGTGCGGGAAGGTCGCCGGGGCACTCGACGCCGCGCTCGGTGCGCAGGTCGCGGCCCTGACCGAGGACGAGGAGGGGGAGTGGGGCAGCAGGCGTGGTCGTCACGAACCGATCGTATGCCGGTGGGTCCCGCTCGTGGTCCGCGCCCCGAAGCCGGCGGGCGGGTGGTTTCGGGGATCAGCTTTGCTCCCAAACCTGTTGCGGGGTCGTTCTGCCCTCTACGGTGGCCGTGGTTCGTCTCGCACGAACCGAGAGACCACCTGCAATGGGGCAGGTGGCCATCCCCGAAAGGCACAACCGTGAAGAAACAGGACCTTACCCGCGCCCTGTGGCTCCGTCTCGGAGCAGCGGCTGGTGGAACTGCCCTCGTGCTGGCGGCCTCGGCGCCGGCTGGAGCAGATCCCGCCAACAACACCTCCGCCAAGCTGCGCAAGGCCGTCACCACGGCCGGCGTCATGGAACATCTGGAAAACCTTCAGGGCATCGCCGACGCCCACGACGGCACCCGGGCATCGGGCACGCCGGGCTACGCCGCATCACGCGACTACGTCGTGGACCGCCTCGAGGCGGCGGGCTACTCGCCGACCGTCCAAGCGTTCGAGTTCCCCTTCTACCGCGAGCTGTCCGAAGCGACGATGGCCCAGGTCTCGCCCACCGCGAAGACCTACGCCAACGGCACCGAGTTCGCGTCGATGACGTACTCGGGCTCGGGTCAGGTGACGGCCGCGGTCACGAACGTCAGCCTCACCATCCCGCAGACCAACCCTGCCGGGGCCACGGTCTCCGGCTGCTCCGCGGCGGAGTTCGCCGGCTTCCCGGCCGGCAACATCGCCCTCATCCAGCGCGGCACGTGCACCTTCGGCGAGAAGGCCGTCAATGCCCAGGCCGCCGGCGCCTCGGCCGTCGTGATCATGAACGAGGGCCAGCCCGGTCGGACCGATGTCATCGCGGGCACGCTCGGCGCTCCGGACGTCACGATCCCCGTCCTCGGTACGAGCTACGAGGTCGGCGCCGAGATCGCCTCGACGCCCGGGATCGTCCTTCGGATCGGCACCGAGACCGAGTCGGCCATCCGCACGACGTGGAACGTCTTCGCCGAGACGGCCAAGGGCAACCCGGACAACGTCGTCATGGCCGGCGCGCACCTCGACAGCGTCGTCGAGGGCCCGGGCATCAACGACAACGGCAGCGGCAGCGCAGCCATCCTCGAGGTCGCCGAGCAGTTCGCCAAGGTCGCGCCCAAGAACAAGGTGCGCTTCGCGTGGTGGGGCGCCGAGGAGCTCGGCCTCCTGGGCTCCGAGCACTACGTCGCCGACCTCGTCGCCAACGACCCGGAGGGTCTGGCCGACATCGGCCTGTACCTGAACTTCGACATGGTCGGTTCTCCGAACTACGTCCGGTTCGTCTACGACGGCGACAACTCGCGCTTCCCCGTCGGCCCGAGCGCCGCCGAGGGACCCGCCGGTTCCGGCGCGATCGAGGACCTCTTCCACGACTACTTCGCCTCGGCGAACCTCACGTCGGAGGAGACGCCGTTCTCGGGACGCAGTGACTACGGGCCGTTCATCGAGCAGGGCATCCCTGCCGGTGGCCTCTTCACCGGTGCCGAGGGCGTCAAGACGGCCCAGCAGGCAGCAGTCTTCGGCGGTCAGGCCGGCGTCGCGTACGACGTCTGCTATCACCAGGCCTGCGACACGCTCGCCAACGTCAACGAGTCCGCGATCGACGAGAACTCCGACGCCATCGCACACGCCGTGGTGACCTACGCGATGAGCACGGCGGACGTCAACGGTGGCAAGGGTCGTCCGGCCTCACCTCCCGGGCAGCACGTCGACGGCACGCCGGTCGGCGCCGGCACCGAGGGCGGTGGCGGTCTGCACGACCACGACCACGGTCACGGCGACCTGTCCTGACGATGGTCCACCCGTCCTGATCGCCAGGACCGGTTCCGGTCACAGATCCGGTTCTGATCACAGGTCCGGGACCGTGGATCGACACAATTGAACAGCACGGCAGAGGGCCGGCCACCACGTGTGGCCGGCCCTTCGCCGTGCCAACGGACGCGCTAGCGTTCCTGCGTGCACGTCGTCCTCGCCCCAGACTGTTTCACCGGAACCCTCACGGCCACCCAGGCCGCGGAGGCGATGGCAGCCGGCTGGCACGACACGGCGCCGCACGACACCCTGACCCTCCTGCCGCTGTCGGACGGCGGGCCCGGCTTCCTCGACGTGCTCGCCGGAGCACTGAGCGGCGAGACGGTGGCCCTCACCGTGAGCGACCCCCTGGGGCGGGAGGTGCCCGCAGCGATCCTCGTCGTCGACGTGGAGGGCGAGCGGACGGCATACGTCGAATCGGCTCAGGCCGCAGGCCTGCACCTCCTCGCGCCCGAGGAGCGGAACCCGGCGGTCACGAGCACGTGGGGCGTCGGGCAACTGCTCGCGGCCGCGCTGGAGCACTCGCCGCAGCGCATCGTCGTCGGGCTCGGTGGGAGTGGGACCAACGACGGCGGCGCAGGACTGCTGGCGGCGCTCGGGGCGGGCCCGGCAGAGCACCTCGCGCGGGGAGGGAGCGCCCTGGCCAAGGCCCCCGACGACGCGCTCAGCGGCCTGCTTGCGGCCCGCGAACAGTTCGCAGGGGTCGACCTGGTCGTGGCCACGGACGTCGAGAATCCGCTCCTCGGCTTCAAGGGGGCCAGCGCCGTCTTCGGACCGCAGAAGGGCGCCACCCCGGAACTCGCGCAGGAGCTCGAGGGGGCGCTCGGCCGCTTCACCGAGATCGTCGCCCGCACCCTCCCGGTGCCGTTGGACCTCCTGAGTGGCGGTCCGCGGCGGCTCGATCGTGAGCCCGGAGCCGGGGCGGCCGGTGGACTCGGCTACGCCCTCTTCCTCCTCGGTGGGCGACGCGTCAGCGGGGTCGAGCTGGTGCTCGACGCGGTCGGGTTCCACGACGTCGTGCGCCGATCGGACCTCGTCGTGACGGGGGAGGGCACCTTCGACTGGCAGAGCCTCGACGGCAAGGTCGCCGCCGGTGTCGCGATGGCTGCCCTCGAGGCGGGTCTGCCGAGCATCGTCCTCGCCGGGCAGGTCATGGTGGGCCGGCGCGAAACGATGGGGCTCGGGATCAGCGGCACCTACGCCGTCGCCGAGGCACCCGCCGAGGTCGACGCCGCCCTGCTCGATCCCGTAGGGACCCTGCGAGCGCGGGCGGCCCGCGTCGCCCGCACGTGGTCCCCTGCTCGGTGAATCCGACGAGGGGACGTATCCTGAAGAGGTCTCGGGAACAGAACGCGGCTGCCAGCAGTTGCGCCTGATGCACCACCACAGACCATCCCGAGCCCCGACGCAGCACAGGAGTCACCTCATGACCGAGCTCGACACGACCCCGCAGACGAGCCCCGCGGCCACCGTTGAAGATGCGCCCGCGCACGGCGTTCTCCTCACGGACCTCGCCGCTGGCAAGGTCCGCTCGCTCCTCGAGCAGGAGGGCCGCGACGACCTCCGCCTCCGCGTGGGCGTCCAGCCCGGCGGCTGCTCCGGCCTGATCTACCAGCTCTACTTCGACGAGCGCAGCCTCGACGGTGACCTCGTCCGCGACTTCGACGGTGTCGAAGTTGTCGTCGACCGCATGAGCAGCCCCTACCTCGAGGGCGCCACGATCGACTTCTCCGACACCATCGAGAAGCAGGGCTTCACCATCGACAACCCCAACGCGGGCAGCTCCTGCGCCTGCGGCGACTCGTTCAGCTGACCGAGCCACGCGGCATACGAAAGGGCCCCTCACCACGGCGGTGAGGGGCCCTTTCGCATGTGGCTCTCGGTATGCCGTCCGATCGCGCAGGCGGGTCGCTTGCCTCAGCGGTACTCGGGGTTGGGGTGGTCGAAGTTCGCACCCTGGTCCCACTTGGTGCGTTCGTTGCCACCGGCGGGGAACCCGCCTGCCTTGCGCAGCATCCAGGCCAGGTGCATGAGGTTCCACGTCATGAAGGTCGTGTTGCGCTGGGTGAACTCGTTCTGCGGCCCGCCGCTGTTCGGGTCGAGGTAGGACGGGCCCGGACCCGCCTCACCGATCCACCCGGCGTCGGCGTTGGGCGGAATGGAGCAGCCGAGGTGCTGGAGGCTGTAGAGGATGTTGGAGGCGCAGTGCTTGATGCCGTCCTCGTTGCCGGTGATGATCGTGCCGCCGACCTTGCCGTAGTAGATGTACTGCCCGCGGCCGTTCTTCATAGCGCTCATGGCGTACAGCCGCTCGATGACCTGTTTGGTGACGCTGGAGTTGTCGCCGAGCCAGATGGGGCCGGCGATGACGAGGATGTCGCTGGCCCGGACCCGCTCGAAGATCTCGGGCCAGGCGTCGCTCTCCCAGCCGTGCTCGGTCATGTCCGGATAGACGCCGGTGGCGATGTCGTGGTCGATCGGTCGGAGGACCTCGACCTCCACGCCGTGCTTCTCCATGATCGCGGTGCTCACGTCGATGAGGCCCTGCGTGTGGCTCGTCTCGGGTGAGCGTTTGAGCGTGCAGTTGAAGAACATGGCCCGCAGGCCGGTGTAGTCCGCGTCCTGCCACTGAGGTGTGTCCATGTCAGGCACTCTGCTCCGTCAGTCGGCGACCGACAAGGGCTGACGGCTGCGCAGGCGACGCCAGGGCTGGGCGACCAGCAGGAACGTCAGGAGCGGCCCGACGATGAGCTGCCACGGCGCCGTCACGCCGGCCTCGAGGGTGCCCGGGGATGACTGCGCCGTGAAGGTCGTGCCCCACCACGGGAACGGGTGCACCGACACGGGGGAGGCGACCCCGGCGGCCTCGGCGGTCTGGATGACCGTGAGGGAGGTGAGCGCCATCCACAGGGCGAGGATGAGGAAGACGGCTCCGGCCCAGATGCTGCCCTGGGACCAGCGGGGGCGGGACGGGTCCGTCTCGGTCGCGGCATACGCGAGCTCCTTGGGGGAGCCGATGCCGAAAAGCGCTCGGGTGGCGCCGATGTCGGCCGTGGCCTCGCTGAGGTTGGCGCGCAGTTCCCGGCGCAGGTCGCGCCGTCGTGGGCCGTTGACGCCGCGCATCTCGAGCCAGAAGTCGTAGCGGAGGATGGCGGTTTCGGTGCGGATTCGGTCGATGAGGCTCATGCGGTTTCCCCTGCCTGCTGAGGTGTGGTGGCGACGGAGACCGACCGGACGAGGTCGCTCCACGCCTGCCGACGGTGAGTGAGCTCGGCGTGGCCGGCCGAGGTGATGCCGTAGTACTTCCGGGCCGGGCCGGAGTCGCTGCGGACGAGGTGGGATGCGAGGAGCCCGGCGCCCTCGAGGCGGGTGAGGGCGGGATAGACGGTCCCCTCGGCGAGGTCGTCGAACCCCGCGGCGCGCAGCTCGGTGACGAGTCCGTAGCCGTAGTTCTCGGTGGTCGACAGCATGCTCAGGAGGAGGAGGCCGAGGACTCCCTTGAGCATTTGCGGGTCGTGGGTGGGCATGAGGCCACCTTCCTCGCCACTACTCAACAATGTCAAGTACCTGACGAAAGATAGTCGGGTATGCCGTCCGCTTGCCGGGTGTTGTGTCCTCCCGTCGGGAGCCGAGCGGGTAGGTTGCCGACCGTGCGTATCGCTGTGACGGGATCCATCGCCTCTGACCACCTCATGACCTTCCGGGGTCGCTTCGCGGACTCGCTCGTCGTCGAGCAGCTCGACAAGATCTCGGTGAGCTTCCTCGCCGACACCCTGGAGATTCGCCGAGGGGGAGTGGCGGGCAACATCTGCTTCGGCATGGCGGCACTGGGCCAGCGACCCCTGCTCGTCGGCGCGGCCGGTGAGGACTTCGCCGACTACCGCAGTTGGCTGACGCGGCACGGCGTGGACTGCGACCACGTCCTCATCTCGACGACCAAGCACACCGCGCGGTTCGTGTGCACGACCGACGACGACATGGCTCAGATGGCGACGTTCTATGCGGGCGCCATGAGCGAGGCGCGCCTCATCGAGCTCGGCCCGATCGACTCGCAGGAGCACCTCGACCTCGTCCTCATCGGTGCCAACGACCCGGCCGCCATGCTGCGGCACACCGAGGAGTGCCGCAGCCGTGGGCTGACCTTCGTGGCCGACCCGTCGCAGCAGCTCGCCTTCGCCGACGGGCCGTTCATCCGCCAGCTCATCGAGGGGGCGGACTACCTCTTCACCAACGAGTACGAAGCGCACCTCACCGAGCAGAAGACCGGCTGGAGCGCCAGGGACATCGAGGCCCAGGTGACCACCCGCGTCATCACCAAGGGCAAGGACGGCGCCGTGATCTTCACGCGGGGCGAGGACCCCATCGAGGTCCCCATCGCCGGTGAGGCGCACCGGGCCGACCCGACCGGCGTCGGTGACGCGTTCCGTGCCGGCTTCCTCACGGGCCTGTCCGCCGGGCTGTCCCACCGCCGGTCCGCCGAGATCGGCTCCCTCCTCGCGACCTACGTCCTCGAGACCGTCGGCACGCAGGAATACACGCTCGGCAAGGCCGCCTTCCTCGACCGCCTCGCGCAGTCGTACGGCGATGAGTCCGCCGCCGACGTCGAGCCGCACATCACCTGCGCGAAGCCCTGACCCCTCGCACGGACCGGCCGTGAGCGTCCCGTTCCCTCCCGTCGAACCGCCGCCCACCGATTGGGCCCTGGGTCATCTGCGACCGAGCGATGACGAGGACCTCGTGGCAGCCGGGGCCGACCTCGAACCGGGCACCGTGCTCGCGGCCTACCGCGCCGGGCTCTTCCCCATGGGGCTCGGGGACCACGGGGCTCGCCCGATCGGGTGGTGGTCTCCCGAGCCGCGTGGCGTGCTCGTGCCTGCCGACTTCCGCGAGCGTCGATCGCTCAAGAAGGCGCGGGCCCGCTTCGAGATCCGCGTCGACACGGCGTTCGTCGACGTCATGAGGCGCTGCGCGGATCCCGAGCGCGAGGGGCGCTGGATCACCGCCGAAGTCATCGCGGCCTACACCGAACTGCACCGCCTCGGCTGGGCGCACTCCGTGGAGACCTGGCTCGACGACGAACTCGTCGGTGGCCTCTACGGCATCGCGGTGGGTGGACTCTTCGCCGGCGAGTCGATGTTCCACTCGGCCCGGGATGCCTCCAAGGTCGCCCTCGCGGCGCTCGTCGACATCGTCTCGGCCGACGGCGACGGTCGCCGGCTCATCGACGTCCAGTGGGCGACCGAGCACCTGGGGCGGCTCGGGGTCGTGGAGTGGCCGCGGGAGCGCTACCTCGCTGCGCTCGGCGAGGCGTTGCAGGCGCCGCAGGTGCGTTTCGGAGACTGATCGTCAGCCGAGAACGACGGTGTATGCCGTGTGCTCGCCGTCCCGCTCCAGCGTCACCGAGTGCCCGCGCATCCGGGCCCAGGCCGGAATGTCGGACTCGGCCGCAGGATCATCTGCCAGGACGAGCAGCGTTGTGCCAGAGGGAAGTTCGCGGGCCAGACGAGCGAGACGGATCACCGGCAGGGGGCACTTGAGGCCGCGCGCGTCGAGGTCGGGGCTCACAGGTCATCGGCTCCGAGACGGGCTCGGATCTCACGCACCACGGTGCCGAGCTCGCGGCACAGTGTCTCGACGTCACGCTCGCGCTCCGGGGAGACGCTGGCCAAGGGGAGGGTCACCCGCACATTGCCGTGGGTGAGGGCGCCCATGGCGGCCAGGACGTGACTCGGCTCGAGGCGGCTGGAGGTGCAGGCTGATCCGGACGCGACGAGCACACCGCGCCGATCGAGGGCGTCGACCAGGCTCTCACCGTCGACATAGAGCGCGCTGAAGGTCACGACGTGGGGGAGTCGGTCCGTCGGATCGCCGACCACGTCGACGTCCGGCACCGCCGACGCGGCCGCCCGGATGCGGTCGACCAACTCGCGTGCCGCGGCGGCCTCGACCTCGCGGGCATGCTCGGCCTGTTGCCAGGCCTCCGCCGCCGCCAGGGCGAGCGGAACCCACGGATCTGCCGGCTCCCGGCCGTGCTCGGGCTCCCAGCGCGGCCCCGGCGGATCGAACCGCGTGCCCGTGCGCACGACGAGGACGCCCAGTGGCGGCCCCGCGACCGTGGCGGCGTCGCCGACGAGGACGTCATGGGCCGAAGGTGTGTCCACCCGCCCCAGGGACGACGTGCCGTCGACCAGCAGCGGAAGGCGCGCTGACCGGCATACGTCAAGGATCTGCTCGAGGGGCTGGGTGGTGCCGACCTCTCCATTGGCCTGCTGGATCGCGACGGCGGCCGTAGGGCCGCCCGACTGCAGGGCGGATCGAAGGGCAGCCAGATCGACCCGGCCGAGCCCGTCCACGGGCAGCGGCGTGCGCCCGGGATCCGCCTCATGGGCCTCGTGGAGCAGCACGGCCCGGTCGACGGCGGACGTGAGGAGGCCACGGCCCGCGCGGCGCCGCCCGTGGAGCAGACCGGCGACCCCGATCCGGAGCGCGTGTTCGGCACTCGGGTGGAAGCTCACCTCGTCCGGACGAGCCCCCAGCGAGGCGGCCAGACTCTCGCGCGCGCGATCGAGGAGGTGCCGGGCCCGCCGACCCTCCCGATGGAGCCGGCGAGGGTCGGCCCACCCCGCATCGAGCGCCGCGAGAAGCGTCTCGCGCGCGGCGGGATGAAGCGGGCTGCGGGTGGCGTCCAGCACGCCATGACCGTAACGCCCCCCGTCCCTTCGAAGTTCCACACCATGCACTAGTGTTTGACCGTGTTCGAGCAGACGACGCAGGAGGGTGCCACGGTGCCTCAGACCGGCCACTTCAACAGCCGCTCGCGCGGCCGCAGACTGGCCACATGGGCCATCGTCGCGGTCGGGGCGATGCTGGCGCTCAGCGGGTGCGAACTCGGTGAGTTCAAGGACGGGTTCCTGCCGCACGGCGTGACCGAGAACTCCGAGCGCGTGCGCGTCCTGTGGATCGGCGGGTGGATCTCCCTCCTCGCCGTCGGTGCCCTCGTGTGGGGCCTCATGGCGTGGTGTGTCGTCGCCTACCGCCGCCGTCGTGACGACAACGAGCTGCCGGTTCAGTTGCGCTACAACGTGCCGCTCGAGATCCTCTACACGATCATCCCGATCTTCATGATCGCGGTCTTCTTCTACTACACGGCGCGTGACCAGTCGGCGCTCATGGACACGAGCAAGGAGCCGGACGTCACCGTCAACGTCGTCGGCAAGCAGTGGAGCTGGGACTTCAACTACGTCGAGGACAACGCCCACGAGGTCGGCACCCAGGCGATCATGACCGGGAAGCCCGGCGCCGAGGAGACCATCCCGACGATGTACCTCCCCGTCAACGAGCGGGTCGAGTTCGTCCTCACGTCGCGTGACGTCATCCACTCGTTCTGGGTGCCGCAGTTCCTCCAGAAGCTCGACATGCTCCCGGGCAAGGTCAACAAGTTCCAGGTCGTGCCGACCCAGGAAGGCACCTTCAAGGGCAAGTGCGCCGAGTTGTGCGGGGCCTACCACTCCCAGATGCTGTTCAACGTCAAGGTCGTCTCGCGTGCGGACTACGACGCGCACATCGCCGACCTGAAGTCGCGTGGCCAGAGCGGTCTCCTCGGAACCGACCTGAACCGCGAAAACCTTGTGCCGGGCGAGCAGGCGAAGCTGCCCGAGGAACTGAGGAACTGAATTCATGAGCGCGGCAACCGAATCCCAGACCATGCTCCGCGAGCGGCACGCCGCTCGCCCGCACCCGCGGCTCGCCCCGGGCTCGACGGTGATCAAGTGGATCACCACCACTGACCACAAGGTCATCGGCAACCTCTACTTCATCACCTCGTTCGCCTGGTTCCTCATGGGCGGCATCATGGCGCTGATCATCCGCGCCGAGCTGCTCCAGCCGGGCATGCAGGTCGTCGACAATCCCGAGCAGTTCAACCAGCTGTTCACCATGCACGGCACGATCATGCTGTTGCTCTTCGCGACACCGCTGTTCGCCGGCTTCGCCAACGCGCTCATGCCACTGCAGATCGGCGCGCCCGACGTGTCCTTCCCGCGGCTCAACATGTTCGCGTACTGGCTCTACCTCTTCGGCGGCCTCATCGCAGCGGGTGGCTTCCTGACGCCCGGTGGCGCGGCAGCCTTCGGTTGGTTCGCCTACACGCCGCTGTCGGACGCCTCCTACAGCCCCGGCATGGGCGGCAACCTGTGGGTCTTCGGCCTCGCGCTGAGCGGCTTCGGCACCATCCTCGGGTCGGTCAACTTCATCACGACCATCCTGACGATGCGTGCGCCCGGCATGACGATGTTCCGGATGCCGATCTTCGTCTGGACCGTCCTCGTCACCTCGATCCTCGTGCTGCTCATCTTCCCGGCCCTGGCCGCGGCGCTCTTCGCGCTCGGTGCCGACCGACGGTTCGGCGCGCACATCTTCGACCCGGACAGCGGCGGCGTGATGCTCTGGCAACACGTGTTCTGGTTCTTCGGACACCCAGAGGTCTACGTCATCGCCCTGCCCTTCTTCGGCATCATCTCCGAGATCGTGCCGGTGTTCTCGCGCAAGCCGATCTTCGGCTACAAGACCCTCGTCTACGCCACGATCGCCATCGCTGCCCTGTCCGTCTCGGTCTGGGCCCACCACATGTACGGCACGGGCCAGGTGCTGCTGCCGTTCTTCGCGATCATGACAATGCTCATCGCGGTCCCGACGGGCGTGAAGTTCTTCAACTGGATCGGCACGATGTGGGGCGGCAAGCTCTCCTTCGAGACGCCGATGCTCTGGTCGATCGGCTTCCTCGTGACCTTCCTCTTCGGCGGTCTCACCGGCGTCATCCTCGCCAGCCCGGCCCTCGACTTCCACCTGACCGACAGCTACTTCGTGGTCGCGCACTTCCACTACGTCGTGTTCGGCACCGTGGTCTTCGCCATGTTCGGTGGCTTCTACTTCTGGTGGCCCAAGCTCACCGGTCGGATGCTCGACGAGACTCTCGGCAAGGTCCACTTCTGGATGCTGTTCATCGGCTTCCACACGACCTTCCTCGTGCAGCACCTCCTCGGCATCTGGGGTATGCCGCGTCGTTACGCGGACTACCTGCCCGAGGACGGCTTCACCCTCGGCAACCAGATCTCGTCCGTCGGCGCGTTCATCCTCGGTGCGTCGATGCTGCCGTTCTTCTACAACGTGTGGAAGACGTGGCGCTACGCACCCCTCGTGGAGACCGACGACCCGTGGGGCTACGGCGCCTCGCTGGAGTGGGCGACGTCCTGCCCGCCGCCGCGCCACAACTTCAACTCCATCCCGCGGATCCGTTCGGAGCGCCCGGCGTTCGACCTCAACCACCCCGAGGCGGCACCGGCTGGCTACCAGCGCACCGGTTTGCTCAAGGTCATGGGTCCGGCCGACCTCGGAGACCAGGCGATGTCCTCGACCACCACGACGCAGCACAAGGAGTCCTGACCCATGCTGGCAATGGAACGGATCAGTTGGCTCTTCGGTGGCTTCGCTGCCCTCATGGCGGTCATCTACGGCCTGTGGACCGACCCCACCGAGCCGGTCGGTGTCACCGGCCTGACCCTCGGTGCCCTGCTCGGCTTCATGATCGCGGGCTACCTCAACCTCACCCGTCGCAAGCTCGAGGGCGTGCCGCCCGAGGATGACCCGTTGGGCGAGATCAGCGACATCGCCGGCGACTACGGCTTCTTCAGCCCGCACAGCTGGTGGCCCTTCTGGCTGGCCCTCACCTCGGCCATCATCTTCCTCGGCCTCGCCGTGGGTTGGTGGCTCGTGGCCCTGGGCGCGTTCTTCGTGATCCCCGCGCTCATCGGCTGGGTCTTCGAATACTGGAAGGGCCCCCACGCCCTCTGATTCGGACACGTTCGCAGGCAGACGGCCGCGTCGGACCCTCTGGGGTCGACGCGGCCGTCGCCGTGTGGTGAGACTGTTCCATGAGCACCGGCCCGATCGAGGAGACCACGAACCAGTCGACCGAGGTCGCGGACGGCGTGACCGTCTGCGCACTGTCGCTCGTCGAAGGGCTGGGGACTGCTGAGCGGGCCGCGTGCCTCACCGACTTCTCCGACCCGGCGTGGACGGAGTGGAGCTACCTTCCCGGCGATCGGCCCGGGCTCGCCCTGGAGCATGCCGACCGGATGCAGGTCGACGCGGTGATCGCGCTCGTCGATGCCTCGCTCTCGAAACTTGGTGCGAAACTGGTCCGGGGTGCGATCGACGTGGAGCGGGCCCGGCGCTTGTCGGTGACCGGGGTACTCCCCACCAGCGACCGCTACTGGGTCCGTGTGCTCGAAGATCCGGGGAAGAGCGTCTGGGCGTGGCGGCTCAACGGGCACCACGTCGGTCTGCACGTCACGGTGGACGGGTCAGACCTCACTTTCACCCCGCTCTTCATCGGCTCCGAACCCGCTCGCATCTCCAGCGGGCCGTTGGCCGGGACACGACTCCTCGGTCCGGAGGAGGACCTGGCACGTGACCTGCTCGCGGGCCTCGATGACGCCCAGCGGCAGCAGGCGGTGGCCACCGGGATCGCGCCGGCCGACATCCTGACCGGGATGGACCCGGTCGTCGACCCGTCGGTACTGCCCAGAGGGATTCGCCGGGGCGACCTGGAGTCGCACCAGCGGCCACTTCTCGACGCGCTCGTCCAGCGATACCTCGATCGTCTCCCGGCGGCATACGCCAGAAGGTGGTGGACCGAGGCGGTGGGGAAGGATTCAGCGGATCTGGAGTTCAGCTGGGCCGGCAGCCTCGAGGTCGGGAGCCCGCACTACTACTGCGTCCGGAGTTCGACACTCCTCATCGAGTACGACAACACCCAGGACGATGCCAACCACGCGCACTCGGTGCTCCGCCACCTGCGCGACGACTTTGGGGGAGATGTCCTGCGGGCGCACAGCCGGGCCCACCACCGGACGGCGGGCGACTAGCCCCAACCGAGTTCGTGCAGGGCGGCGTCATCGATGCCGAAGTGGTGGGCGATCTCGTGGACGACGGTGATGGCGATCTCGTCGCGAAGGTCGTCCAGGTCGTCGCACATGCGGGTGAGGGGGCCGCGGAAGAGGGTGATCCGATCAGGAAGGTTGCCCAGGCCCCAACCGGCGTCACGCTCGGTGAGGGGAACGCCGTCATAGACCCCGAGCAGGTCCGGGTCATCCGCCGGCGGCTCGTCCTCGACGAGGAAGACGACGTTGTCTAGCATGGCCATGAGGTCCTCGGGCACCTCGTCCAGGGACTCCTCGACGATGGTCTCGAAGAGGGCGGGGTCAATGGCGTCCACGGGGACACCCTGTCATGTCGGGTGGACACGCGCAGGAGGCGCTCCGTGAGGGCGCTCCGGGCGGGAGAATGGCCGCATGCGTGTGACTGTCAGGGTGCGCCCGGGGGCGTCCAGGATCGCCGTGGGCGGTCGGTACGGTGACGCAGAGCCTCCGACCCTCATCGTGGCCGTGACGGCACGGGCCGTGGACGGAGCAGCCACGGAGGCGGTGCTGCGGGCCGTCGCAGACGCCTTCGGTGTGCACCGGCGGCATGTGGCCCTCATCAACGGAGCGACCTCGAGGACGAAAGTCCTCGAGGTCGCTCTCGATGAGTCGGCAGGCCAGGAGCGGCTCGCCGAACTGCTCAGTCCCTGACCGGGCTCCCACTGCTGAGGCCGGTGGAGTCGGTGTCGGCTCCCTGCTCGATGGCGTCATGGTCCGATGCCTCGAGCGCCTCTGCGTGGTGACCGTCGTGGTGCGCCGCCGCCAGCTCGGCCGGGGTGACCGGGTTGACCGCGTCCTTGAAGAACCAGTGCGACAGCTTCGCGCGCAGACGGTCCTTGCGTGCCGCGGGACGTGCGACACCGTTCTCGTCGTACTCGGGCGTGAGCTGCAGGGGTGCGACAGGCTCGTGCTGGACGAGGATCCAGCGCTCCCGGTCGGTCAGGGCGTCGTGGCGCTCGTGGAACGAGCCGTCGGCGCCACGGATGATGCGACCCGACTCGCGCGAGTGCAGCGCGAGCTCACGGTCGTGACGCTGCAGGCTGAGGCAGATGCGCTTCGTGACCCAGAACGCGATCGGGGGCAGGACGAACAGGCCGATTCGGAATGCCCAAGTGATGTCGTTGATGGACATGCCGAGCTTGATGGCGATGATGTCGTTGCCCGCGGCGAACATGAACACCGAGTACGCGACGATCGCAGCCATGCCGATGCCGGTGCGGGTCGGGTTGTTGCGCGGTCGGTCGAGCAGGTGGTGCTCACGCTCGTCGCCCGTGATCCACCGCTCGACGAACGGGTAGACACCCAGAACGGTGTAGACGAGCGGGAGCAGAACCAGGGCGCCCAGCGCGATGTTCAGCGAGAGGGTGAACCCGAGGAAGGAGAACTCCAGCCACCCCGGGAGGAGGCGGAGCGCACCGTCGGCGAAGCCCATGTACCAGTCGGGCTGGGAACCCGCTGTGACGGGGGAGGGGTCGTACGGGCCGTAGGCCCAGATCGGGTTGATGGTGAACAACGCCGAGATCAGGGCGATGACACCGAACACGATGAAGAAGAACCCACCAGCCTTGGCCGCGTAGACCGGCATGACGCGGTAACCGACGACGTTGTCGTTGGTCTTGCCCGGGCCGGGGAACTGCGTGTGCTTGTGGACCGCGACCAGCGTGATGTGCGCGATGAACAGACCCACGAGGATGGCCGGGATGAGCAGGACGTGCGCCGAGTACAGGCGCGGGATGATCATCTCGCCCGGGAAGGGGCCGCCGAAGATCGCGTACGCGAGGTAGGAGCCGATGACAGGCGCAGTCTGGACGAAGCCCTCCATGGCGCGGATACCCGTGCCGGAGAGGAGGTCGTCGGGGAGGGAGTAGCCAGCGAAGCCCTCGACGATCGCCAGGAGCGCCAGGATCGTGCCGAGCACCCAGTTGAGCTCACGCGGCTTCCGGAAGGCGCCCGTGAAGAAGACACGGAACATGTGCACCGTCAGGCCGACGATGAACATCAGGGCGGCCCAGTGGTGGATCTGGCGGATGATCAGTCCGCCCTTGACGTCGAACGAGATGTTGAGCGTCGAGGCGTAGGCCTCCGACATCATCTGGCCCCGCAACGGCACGTAGGAGCCGTCGTAGATCGTGTGCCCGGCGCTCGGGATGAACCACAGGGTCAGGAGTGCACCCGTGAGCAGGCAGATGATGAGCGAGTACATCGCGATCTCACCGAGCATGAACGACCAGTGGTCGGGGAAGACCTTGCGAAGCAGGTAGTTGACCGGTTTGGCCGCGGACGTGCGGTCGTCGATCCAGCCGGCGAAGCCACCAGCCTTGCGCGCGGCAGCGCTCGGCGCCGCGTGAGCGGGCTTGTCGCCGTCGCGCAGTTGGTCCGCCGGACGGCCGGTCGGAAGGGTCTCGGTGCTCATGCGGATCCACGCTCCCAGAAGCTCGGTCCAACGGCTTCCTTGAACGGGCCCTTGGAGATGAGGTAACCCTCGTCGTCAACGGTGATCGGCAGCTGCGGCAGCGGGCGCTTGGCCGGGCCGAAGATCACCTTGCAGTCCTGCGTCACGTCGAAGGTGGACTGGTGGCAGGGGCACAGCAGGTGGTGCGTCTGCTGCTCGTAGAGGCCGACCGGGCAACCCACGTGCGTGCAGATCTTGGAGTAGGCGACGATGCCCTGGTGGCCCCAGTCCTTCTCCTTCTGGGACTTGATGTCATCGGGGTCGAGGCGCATGAGCAGCACGGCTGCCTTGGCCTTCTCCTCGAGGATGTGGTGCTCGAGGTCGAGCAGCCCCTCCGGCATGACGTGGAAGACCGAACCGATGGTGACGTCGCTCGCCTTGATGGGCGTGTTCTGCGGGTCACGCATGAGGCGCATCGGCTTGTTGGGGTAGCTGCCGTCCTCTTCCTTGTGGCCATTCCAGAAGCTCACCGACAGGTCGTCCTCAGGCAGCGGCCCGAGACCACCGATGAGGGGGAGGACGACGGGCACGGCGAAGAGACCGAGGGCACCACCGAGGGTGTACTTGATGAGTGGGCGGCGGGTCAGGTGAGCGCTCTCGGCACCGTCACCGAGGATCTCGACGAACTTCGACCGGTCCTCGTCGGCCGAGCGCATCGGGTGGCGCATCTCGACCTCCTCCTCGTCCGGCATGAGGGTCTTGGCCCACTGGACCGCACCCAGACCGATACCGAGGAGCGTGGCGGCCATCGACAGTCCGAGCGCGGTGTGCAGCGCATTGGTCTGCCCGATGCCGGGGATGAAGACGGTCGAGTGCTTGTCGATCGCGAAGTACGCCACGACGAACGCGAGCGTGCCGACGATGGAGAGCAGGAAGAGTCCGCCGACGATGCGCTCGGCGCGCTTGGCCGCAACCTCGTCGAGGTCGGTGCCACGGTGGATGTGGGGCCCGAAGCCGGGGTTCTCGAAACGCTCGGGGATGCCGCCGTCCCCAACGACGTGCCCCTGGTCGAGGCGAACGGCACCGGAGCCGAACTCACCCGTGGGGGTGACCTCGCCTCCGGTGGTGGGGCTGTCCTGCTCGTTCATCGGTCGTTCGATCCTGTCGACGGTGAGTGGGAAGCGGTCGTGTGCATGTCAGGCCGACTTCTGGCCGAGCCACACGGCTGCGGCGACCAGAATGCCCAGTCCGAAGAACCAGGCGAACCAGCCCTCGGTCACGGGGCCGAGGGCGCCCAGGGCGTGTCCACCCTGCTGCGGCGAGTCCTCGACCGACTTGAGGAAGGCGATGATGTCGCGCTTGCCCTCGGCGTTGATGTTGTTGTCGTTGAAGACCGGCATGGACTGCGGCCCGGTCTCCATGGCCTCGTAGATGTGCTTGGACTCGACACCCATGAGGGACGGGGCGTACTTGCCGCGGGTCAGGGCACCGCCCGATCCGGCGAAGTTGTGGCACATGGCGCAGTTCACGCGGAAGAGTTCGCCGCCCTTGGCGGGGTCGCCCTTGCTGGCGTCGACGTCCTCCTCGGCGGGAACCGCCGGGCCCGGGGCCAGGGACGCGATGTAGGCGCCGACCTGGTCGATCTCCTCCTGGCTGAACTGGACGTCACCACGCGCCGCCTGGATGCCGGGCTGGCGCATCGGCATACGGCCGGTACCCATCTGGAAGTCGACGGCTGCCGCACCGACACCGGCCAGTGCGGGACCGGCCACCTTGTCGCCGTTGCCGGTCGCCCGGCCCTCGGCGTTGACGCCGTGGCACGAGGCGCAGTTGGCCTGGAAGAGCTGCTTGCCGGCGGTGACGTCCTCGGCGGTGCTGGCCTCGGCCTGCGCCGGCTGCGGCGCGAGGGCAGAGTATGCGAAGCCGGTCACGAGGAGGCCGAGCATGAGCAGGATGGCGATCGCTGCCGGGTGGCGGCGGCGGGCGGCCAGTGCGTTCACGGCGTAAGTCCTGTCGGGGTCTCGGGGATGGAGGGTCCGGGGGAGGTCAGGGTGAGCACGTCACTTGAGGAGGTAGATCATCGCGAACAGCGCGATCCACACGACGTCGACGAAGTGCCAGTAGTAGGAGGTGACGACGGCGCCGGTCTCCTGGAGGTGCGTGTATCGGCGCGTGGTGAAGGTACGACCGATGATGAGCAGGAAGGCGATGAGGCCACCGGTGACGTGCATGCCGTGGAAGCCGGTCGCGAGGTAGAAGATCGACGAGTAGGAGTCGGTGCTCAGGGTCACGCCCTCCTGAACGAGCTGGGCGTATTCGTAGACCTGGCCGGCGATGAAGATCGAGCCGAAGACGTAGGTGAGGACGTACCACTCACGCATGCCCCACTCCCTGAACTTCAGGAGCGAGCCGGTGCGGGCGACCTGACCGGCCTCGGCCTTCCAGACGCCGAGCTGGCACCACACGGAGGAGATCACGAGGACGATCGTGTTGGCGAAGGCGAAGGGCACATTGAGTTCGGCTGTTCGTTCGGCCCACTGATCGGGGAGCACCCCTCGGAGCGAGAAGTAGAACGCGAAGAGCGCTGCGAAGAACATCAGCTCACTCGCGAGCCAGACCATCGTCCCGACCGCAACCATGTTGGGACGGGTCGCCGGACCGTAGTCCGGGATGCTGGGAACCGGACCGGACACTCGAGTCGTTGCTTCTGCAGTCGCCACGAGCGCCATTATGTCGTCATTCGTCTGTGAATGTCGCACCGACCCCCACCTTGGTGGTGTCGGTCCGGACAAACCCGCGTGGCTAGGATGCAGGCATGACCTCAGCGCACGCGGTTGACCCCGTCACGACGGGCCCGACGACCCCCGGACGCCCTGCAGTCCACCAGGTGTCGGTCCTCCTCTACAGCGACGACATCACCACGCGCGACGCGGTGCGCGCCGCCGCCGGGCGCCGTCCGGCGCGCGACGTCGAGGTCACCCGCTGGCTCGAGTGCGCGACCGCGTTCGCGGTGACCGAGGCGCTGGACGCCGGTGGGTGGGACGTCGTCGTGCTCGACGGCGAGGCGGCCAAGAACGGTGGCCTCGGCCTGTGCCGTGAGCTCAAGAACGAGATCTACAACTGCCCGCCGGTGCTGGTCCTGACCGGCCGCCCCCAGGACGGGTGGCTCGCCGCCTGGTCGCTGGCGGACGAGGCAGTGCCGCACCCGCTCGACCCCATCAAGGTCGCCGAGGCGATCGCCGGGCTCGCGCGCACGCGCTCTGCGGCTTCCTGACCGGCCCGCCGTGGTGTCCGGGGCCGGCCCGACGTGGCCTGATCTGCTGACCCGGCTCCTCGCCCGCGAGGATCTCTCGCTGGACGAGTCGCGCTGGGCCATGACGCGCATCATGGGCGGGGAGGCGTCCTCAGCTCAGGTCGCCGGCTTCCTCATGGCGCTGCGCTCCAAGGTCGAGTCCGTGGCCGAGGTGCGCGGTCTGGCCGATGTCATGCTCGAACATGCGCACCGGATCGAGATTCCCGGCGAGAGCATCGACATCTCGGGCACCGGTGGTGACCGATTCGGCACCGTGAACATCTCGACGATGTCGTCGGTGGTCATCGCCTCGACGGGCCTGCGCGTCGTCAAGCACGGGAACCGGGCGGCCTCGTCGAAGTCGGGGTCGGCGGACGTCCTCGAATCTCTCGGGGTCAACCTCAGCCTCACCCCTGACCAGGTGCGCCGGGTCGGGCTCGATGCGGGTATCACCTTCTGCTTCGCCCAGACCTTCCACCCGTCGATGCGCCACGCCGGCCCGGCTCGTGCGGAACTGGGGGTCGGGACGGCGTTCAACCTGCTCGGACCGCTCACCAACCCGGCACAGCCGACGTATGCCGCGGTCGGCGTCGCGGACGTTCGTTTCCTTCCCATCATTGCCGGGGTGTTCGCCGACAGGGGTCAGGTTGCGGCAGTCTTCCGCGGGGAGGAAGGCCTGGACGAGATGTCCATTGCCGGGCCGACCCGGGTGCTGTGGGTTCGCGAAGGCAAGGTCACCGAGACGATGGTGCACCCGAGCGACGTCGGTCTCGAGGTCTCGACGATCGACAGCATCAAGGGTGGGCTGGCCGACGAGAACGCGGAGGTTGCCCGTCGCGTGTTCGCGGGTGATCGTGGTCCGGCTCGGGACGCCGTTCTGCTCAATGCCGGTACCGCGCTCGCCGTCGCGTCCGGCGCGGACCACAGCACGGCCGCCGAGATCCACGACGCGATCGGGGACGGCGTGCAGCGTGCGGCTGCCGCGATCGATTCCGGCGAGGCGGCCGCCCAGCTGGAGCGCTGGATCGCGAGCAGCCGCGCCGTTGCCGACTGACGACACCGCGACGGGGCTGGTGATGTCCTGAGCCCGAGGCTCCAGGCGTCCGGGGTTTACTCGAGCCCGAGGCTGAACGCGGCCTCGAGGTCGTGCTTGGAGTACGTCTGGAAGGCGATGTGCGTGGCTGTGCCGGTCACGCCCTGGACCTTGTTGAGCCGGTCGGCGATGACGTTGGCCAGTTCGTCGTGCTGTCGGACGCGCACCATGGCGATGAGATCGGCGTCGCCTGCGACGGAGTAGACCTCGCTCACACCCTCGAGTTCGGCCACTTCCTGGGCGACTTCGGGGATGCGGTTGACCTCGGCAGTGATGAGAACGATGGCGGTGATCACGATCGGCAGCCTAGTCGGGTGAGCGGACCCACTGCCTCACGCGGGTTCCTCTCACCTCGCCTGATCGCGGCGATCAGGCGACGTGAGAGGAAGCCACTTCGGGCGGGAAAGTCTCGTCAGGCGGTGCGGAAGCCCGCCGACTGGCGCCGTGAGGCCTCGACCGGCTCGAGGGCGTGCCGGACGCCGGTGGCTCCGCCGACGGGGCAGGTCCATTGGCCCTCGATGTCGACGACCCGCACACCGGGCGCGTCGAGCCACCGCAGGATGCGCTCGCTCTCCTCGGGGGTCGCGGCCGTCGATGGAGGCAGGGGAGCAGCCACCACTTCGGCGCTGGCCCGCAGCGCGTCGATGTAGGGCATCGGGTCCGCGCCGCGGGGGGCCAGAGTGCTGCCGGCGAGGCGGCCATGGCGGATGCACATGATCTCCCAGCCGCCGGTTTCGCCCCGTCGCGCCGCGACGAGTTCGGCAGTGCGGGACAGCGGGTCGAGGCGTTGGGCACGCGAAGCGCCGCGCACGAGGCTGAGCATGCGGTCGCGCACGACTCCGGCGTCCTCGTAGCGCTCCTGATCAGCGAGCCGGTCCATGCGTTCACGCCACGTCGAGACGGCAGCTGACGCGTCACCGGCGAGCAGTGCCACTGCCTCGGCGACGACAGCCGCGTAGTCCTCGACGCTCTGCGCTCCGGTGCACGGCGCACCGCACCGGCCCATGTCGGCCAGAGCGCACGCGGATCGCGGTGTGGTCGTCGACAACCGTTCGAGGCATTGGCGCAGGGGCACGATCTCGTGGACCGCGGCCACGGCATCGCCCGCCGTGCCCCGGGAGGCGAACGGGCCGATGTAGCGCGTGTCGTCGTCGGCGACCTGACGCACGATCGACAGTCGAGGGAAGGGCTCGACCGTGAGCTTGACCCACCAGGCGCGCTCGGGGTTGCGGGACCTCCGGTTGTAGCGCGGCTTGTGCTCGGCGATGAGGCGCAGCTCGCGCACCTCTGCCTCGAGTGGGGTGGCGCAGACGATCGGAGTGACCGACTCGGCGAGCCGCACCATCTCGGCCATGCGTCGACGCTGCTCGGAGGCCGTGAAGTAGCTGCGCACCCGGGTGCGGATCGACACCGAGGTGCCGACGTAGAGCACGCGGCCCTGACCGTCCTTGAAGAGGTAGACCCCCGGCGCCTCCGGCAGGCCGTCGGCCAGGTGGCGCTTGCGTCGGGTCGCGGGGGACACCTTCGACGAATAGGCCCTGAGCTCCTCGAGTGAGTGCACGCCGAGCGAGCCCACCCGCGCGATCAGGCCGTGGAGCACATCCACGGTGGCCCGGGCGTCGTGGAGGGCTCGGTGGTCAGGGGTGGTGGTCGCGCCGAAAAGCCTTGCGAGAGAACCCAATCGGTGGTTGGGAGCTTCGTCCCGCCCGACGAGTTGGCGAGCGAGGTGCACGGTGTCGACGACGGGGAAGCGTGGCCAGTCGCGATCGGCGCGGGCGCACGCCGCCTTGAGGAACGAGATGTCGAAGCCGGCATTGTGCGCCACCAGCACGGAACCGGCCGCGAACTCGAGGAAGGACACGAGCGCCGATTCGACGACCGGCGCGTCACGGACCATCGAGTCGGTGATGCCCGTCAGTGCCTGGATGAAGGCGGGGATCGGCTCCCCGGGATTGACGAAGGTCTGGAACTCGCCCAGCACCTCGCCACCGCACACCTTGACGGCACCGATCTCCGTGATGCCGCATTCGCTCGGGCTCCCGCCCGTCGTCTCGAGGTCCACCACGACGAACGTCACGCCGGACAGTGGGGTGCCCAGGTCGTCGAGGGTGCCCTGGACCATCTGCATGACTGAGAGGCTAGGTCGAGGGTCCGACACTCCGCGGGAGGCAGGACCGGTTCGGGATGGCTGTCGGTGGCGACTTCTAGCGTGGGCGGCGCCCACCACGAAAGGGGTGACGACATGAACCACGACCTGACTCACACCAGCCTGACCATCCTCTGTGCGCGCTGCCCGGTGCGCGACCTCCAGTGCGGCGACTGCATGGTGACCGCGCTGGTCGACCCCGGCTCCATGGGGCTGGGTGCCGACCTCCACCTCGACGCCGACGAACGCGCGGCTGTCACGGCCTGCGTGCGGGCCGGACTCATCACGGCCGAGGCGGCTGCGACCGTGCGGGCCGAGCGGGTGCCGTTCGACCTAGGACATGCGGTGGGCTGACGTCCGCCTGACACCATGGGTCCCGTGACCCTGACCCACCTCCCGAAGCGGGTTCCGATCGCGCGGATCGTCCTCGCGGTTGGCCTCGTCGCCAGCCCGGTCACGGCCTGCGACCGGGCCAAGCCCACGGTGGCATCGTCCGCCTCGGTGAGTGCACCGACCGCGCCCGAGGTCGCGACCCCTGCACCGGCACTCACGACGACAGCGTCCGCCGTCCCGCCTCAGGCCGGTTCGTCGAGGCCGACGGCCCCGGCGGGATCCACCACCGTCACGGGACGCGCGAGCACGGTCACCGGCACGGTCGACAGGGCGACGCTGACGGCATACGCACAGATGGCCGACTCAGCGGTCGCGGAGGTGAGTGAACGCTGGAAGCGCACGTGGCCGCGCCGAGTGGTGATCATCGCGCCCCGCGATGCGGCGCAGTTCCGCGAGCAGGTGGGGCGCGCCGATGACCTCGGCCAGGTCGCGGCGATCACGGACGGTCCGATCGGCCCGCATGGTCGAGCCACCGGAGATCGGATCGTCCTCAATCCGGACGCGTTCGCACGGCTCACCGCAGAGGGGCGACAGTTCGTGCTCACCCACGAGACCACCCACGTCGCCGTCCGCAGTTCGCTGGCCGGCGCCGCGCCGTTGTGGCTCGTCGAGGGCTACGCCGACCACGTCGGCTATTCCGGATCCGACCGGAGCCGGACCGACCTTGCGGCATCCCTGCTCGAGCGCGTGCGCTCCGGGAAGGGCCCGACCCGTCTGCCGACGCAGGGCGACTTCGACCCGGCGCAGGGCGAGATCGCACCGACCTACCTCGGGGCCTGGCTCGCCGTCGACCTCATCGCGAGCAGGTATGGCGAGGGCACGCTGCGACGCTTCTACGAGGCGTCGACGGTGACGGACTCCTCGGCGGCGGCCGACACCGCAACCGACCGCGCCTTCGTCGACGTCCTCGGGACAACGCGGGCGGCGTTCACGAAGTCGTGGCTCGCCGAACTGGATCGGCTCGCCGGATAGTTCGGGTTCGGCCGCTGACGACCGAACGGCCCGGGCACCGCAGTGGTGCCCGGGCCGTCCTCGTCCAGCCGACCGGAACGGATCAGCCGTTGACCTTGACCGTCATCTTGCCGGTCTGGTTGCTCTGCACGACGCGGATCTTCACGCCGACACCCGCAACCTTGACGCTGCCCTGAGGATTGGCCGGGTCGTAGTAGCGGTTCGGGTCGCTGTCGTCGAACACCGGAACCGGTGCCTGAGCCGGCAGGTCGAACGTCGTCATCACGTCCCCGACCTCGCGGTGCAGCGAGATGGGATCGGTGGCCTGGACGCCGAACGTCGAGTCGAACGTCTGGATCCGGTTGCGAGTCAGGGCACCGTCACTCCAGCGTGTGGCCATGGGCCGCGCGTCCACGGGGAGGATGCGCCCTGTGCCGGGGTGCGTTCGCGTGTTGTTGTTCGAGACCGCAGTGTTCCAATAGCTCACGAGGAGCCCGTCCTGGTAGGGGAAGTGCTCGACCCAGTTGGGCTTCGTCACACCCCAGCCGAAGTTGTACGGCCCCGGCTTGAGCGTCGCGTCGTAGCCGGTGTACTGCCGGTTCTCTGCGATGTAGTAGCGGTCGCGTCCGTTGGCATCCTTGGGGAGGGTGACGACGAGTGCCTGCTGCTTCTTCGTGGCGTGCGCCGATGGGCCGAGCATGACCGCGACATCGACCGCGTCGTGCGGCACGGTCACGTAGTCGAGCCACCCGAGTTGGAGCTTCTCCCACGCGCCCATGTGGTTCGGCGTCGTGCCGATCGAGTCCTGTCCGTGGCCGAGCCACGAGCCCGAGCTCATGAGTGTCCAGAAGCCGGTCCCGTTCTCGCCACCGCTCGTGTCGTAGAGGTCGGGAAGCCCGAGGTCGTGGCCGAACTCGTGGGCAAAGACGCCGAGTCCGCCGTTCTCCGGCTCGGTCGTGTAGTCACGGATCCACAGGCCGGTGTTGCCGATCTGAACTCCGCCGTTGCGGTTCCACTCGGGTCCGCCGCCGGAGCGCTGCCCCACGGACCAGCGGTGCGACCAGATCGTCCACTCGGGCGCGCCGGCCTCCTCGCCCTCTCCGGCGTGAACCGCCTGGAAGTGGTCGATGTAGCCGTCCGGCTCGGTGAAGACGCCGTCCTTGTCGTAGTCGAAGCGGTCCCACTGGTCGAACTCACGCAGGTATGCCGTGATGTCCGCGTCGGTCTTGCCGCTCGCCTTCTGGTGCTCGTACCAAGCGGTGGCACCGTCCTGGATGAACCGGGTCATGTCGGTCTGGCTCTCGGTCTGGCCGTAGCTCGCCGAGTTGTAGGGAACGGTGACCCACTCGGAGGTGTCGCCCTTGACGGTGTAGCGTCCGCTCGACATCTCCTTGTAGACGCTCGACATGGACTCGCCGTCGCCGAAGAACATGTCCTGGAAGTGGTCGCGGTTGAAGTCATCGACCCAGTACGTGGTGTTGTCCACCGCCCGGTCCGGCTCGGGGATCTCGTTGTGCTGCGGGCCCGTCGGAGCTGTCGGGAATCGGCTGTCGACCTGGTCGCCGAACTCGATGAGGAACGTCAGGATGCTGTCCGTGGACTGCAGGCCGTACTGCGCCCACTGACCGGGAGAGATCTGGACGGATTTGCCGCTGCCCTTGGTGACGGGCTTGGCCTCACCCTGCAGGACCTGTGAGACGGCCTCCTCGACTGCCGCCCGCCGGGCGTCGTTCTGTTCGTCGGGTCGGTCGTCGATCCGCTGAGGCGCCGTGTCACTCCGATCGGGAGTGGCCGTGGCGGATTGTCCCGGAGCGAGCGCCGCGGCCGCTGCAACGGCTACGCCCACGAGGATTCGCGATCTGCTGTGTCGCACGTGAAACCTCCTTGGCCCCACCGTCGAGGATGGGGCCTCTCAGTGAGATCGCGCCCCTGTGAAGTGTTGGGGCGCTGGCCGCCGGGCGACGGTTGGAGGGGAGTCCAGGGTGGCAGTGTGACTTCCGCCATAGTTCTTTTCTGTCGAGCAGCGTTACGGGACAACCGTATTCACGACGCGTCGGAGTGAACACGCCGCGCAGGCCTCGAGGGCTCAGGGCTCGGCGCGTTGGTGACGCCGGGCCGGAACGGCGAGTGAGATGGCGACGAGCGCGGCGCTCAGCCAGTACTGGTTGTAGAACGCCTGCTTGTTGACGAGGTTGGCGGCGAGGAGGACGAAGGCGAACCAGCGCAGCAGTTCGTCGAGGCCGGGTTGACGGCGGTGGATGAGCCACGCAGCCGTCCCCAGTGCGCCGACGACGACGATGCCGGTCACCCAGAACGGCAGAGTGATGCCGTGCTCGTTGAGGAAGTACAGGTACCACGTGTTGGCGAACCGGATCGGGTGGAAGCCGACGAGCAGCGTGACGGTGTCGTGGACGAAGTCCTTCGGCGACGCGAGAAACCAGGGCGCGATGAGCACCCCGGTCAGCGCGCCGGTGGCGATCGCACGCTTCACCCCGAACGGCCGCCACAGCAGGAGCAGGGGCAGGAGCAGTGCCAGGTGCTGCTTGCTCGCGCAGGCGAGTGCGAGCGGCACGATCGCCCACCACGCGTGACCGCGCCGCACGAGGACGGCCCACCACACGATGCCCGTCGCGAGCAGCGGCTCGGTCCACGCCTGGTCGATCTGAGTGAGGGTTCCGGGCGCGACGACGAGGGCCGTGACCGGGATGGCCGCACGCAGCGCCGAGGCGCACATACTCGACTCATCGTCGCCGCGACGGGGACGCGCGAGGGCCCAGATGCCGGCGAAGAGCACCACGGACCAGAACGCCAGCGCCCACCGGACGTCCCCACCGATCCACCGACCCGGCGCGAGCAGCACGGTCGTCCACGGCAGGTAGGTGAACGCGTCCTGGATGCCGGGGGAGTCGGTCCAGTTCATGTCGTAGAAGTTCTCGCCGCGCGCGAGCGCATCGCTGGCCTGCTGGAGCGTCACCCAGACGTCGATCTTGGGAGCGGGGTCGCCGATCGTCGCGATGGTTGCGGTGACGACGTGGCCGAGAACCGCCAGCAGGTATGCCGTCCGCGCCCGTGCCGCTGTCGGCTGCACCAGGAGTGCCGCGCCACCGAGACCGACCACACTCAGCGTCACCAGGGAGGCCGTGAGCGAACCTCCTCGGAGGTAGCTGAACAGCGGAACCAGCCACGTGATGACGACGGACGCCACGAGCACCGTTGGTGCGAGCAGCGGTGGGACAGAACGAATTTCGCTGCGTCGCCACAACCACACACCCAGTCCGGTTGCAGCAACGCTGAGCGTGATGACGATCGGGAAGCGGAAGCGCACGACGCTCCACTGAAGGACGCCAAGGTAGGCGAGCCAGAGCACGGCAAGCGCCCACGCGGCATACCTGTCGGCGAAGCCTGCGGACGTCGCGGGTCGTGGGGAAGTCTCCCCACGACCCGCGACATCGTGCGCGTCAGCCGCCGTACTCAATGCGGCGGCCTCCTCATCCGTTCCGCTGCGCCGGGACTCCTTCGTCGCCCCAACGCTCCACCACTTCTTCGTCAGCCGCCGTACTCAATGCGGCGGCCTCCTCATCCGTTCCGCTGCGCCGGGACTCCTTCGTCGCCCCAACGCTCCACCACTTCTTCGTCAGCCGCCGTACTCAATGCGGCGGCCTCCTCATCCGTTCCGCTGCGCCGGGACTCCTTCGTCGCCCCAACGCTCCACCACTTCTTCGTCAGCCGCCGTACTCAATGCGGCGGCCTCCTCATCCGTTCCGCTGCGCCGGGACTCCTTCGTCGCCCCAACGCTCCACCACTTCTTCGTCAGCCGCCGTACTGCGCGTCGACCTCGTCCGCGAAGTCGCGCATGACGATGTTGCGCTTGAGCTTCAGCGACGGGGTCAGGTGGCCGGTCTCCTCGGTGAAGTCCGACTCGAGCACGGCGAACTTGCGGATCGACTCGGCCTTGGAGACAGCCGTGTTCGCCTCGTCGACGGCCTTCTGCAGCTCGGCCAGAACGGTCTCGTCCGTGCGCGCCTTGGCGGGCGTGATGCCCTCGAGGCCGTGGTTCGCGGCCCACATCGGCAGCATCTCCTCGTCGAGCGTCAGCAGCGCCGCAATGAATGGCTTCTGGTCACCGACGACGATGCACTGCGACACCAGGGGGTGCGCACGCAGCCGGTCCTCGAGCACGGCCGGAGCGACGTTCTTGCCGCCCGCCGTCACGAGGATCTCCTTCTTGCGACCCGTGATCCGCAGGTAGCCGTCCTCGTCGAGTTCACCGATGTCGCCGGTGTGGAACCAGCCGTCACGGATCGACTCGGCCGTCGCCTCGGGGTTGTTGCGGTAGTTCGCGAACACCTGCACGCCCTTGAGCAGAATCTCGCCGTCCTCGGCGATGCGGATGCTCGAACCGGGAAGCGGCGGACCGACCGTGCCGACCTTGAGGCGCTCGGGCAGGTTGACCGAGATCGGCGCCGTCGTCTCGGTGAGTCCGTAGCCCTCGAGGATCGTCACACCGATGCCGCGGAAGAAGTGGCCGAGGCGGGTACCGAGCGGCGCACCCCCCGAGACGGCGTACTGCACCTTGCCGCCCATGGCGTCGCGCAGCTTGCCGTAGACGAGCTTGTCGAAGACGGCGTGCTTGGCCTTGAGTCCGAAGCCGACCGAACCAGCCTGCTGCGCCTCGGACCACGCGATGGCGGTGTCCGCAGCCTTGGCGAAGATGTTGCCCTTGCCACCGGCGACGGCCTTGGCCTCGGCGGAGTTGT
Source organism: Knoellia subterranea KCTC 19937 (assembly GCF_000768685.1). GTDB lineage: Bacteria > Actinomycetota > Actinomycetes > Actinomycetales > Dermatophilaceae > Knoellia > Knoellia subterranea. The sequence goes on from NZ_AVPK01000002.1 coordinate 87,868, forward strand.
AGACCTTCTCGAACACGCGCGGAACGGCCAGGATAAACGTCGGCTGGTAGCTCGCGAAGTCGTCGAGGAGCGTCTTGATGTCGGCCGAGTGGGCCATCTTGGCGCCTGCCTGGACGCACAGCACCTCGATGAAGCGGGCGAAGACGTGGGCGAGGGGGAGGAAGAGGAGCGTCGAGGCGCCAGGAGCACCGACGACGTCCTTGAGCTTCTCGACGGTGTTCTCGGCGAGGTCGAGGAAATTGCCGTGGGTCAGCTCCACGCCCTTGGGGCGTCCCGTGGTGCCGGAGGTGTAGATGATCGTCGCGACGGACCCGCGGTCGATCGCGGCGCGCGCCGTCGTCAGGACGGAGTCGTCGGAGCTGGCGCCGTTCGCGGCGAGGGTGTCGAGGTCACCGTTGTCGATCGTCCAGGTGTGGGCCAGGGCGGGGAGGTTGCCGGCGACGCTCGCGACCGCGCTTGCGTGCTTCTCGGACTCGACGACCACGCCCATCGCGCCCGAGTCCTTGAGGATCCACTCGACCTGGTCGGGGGAGGAGGTTTCGTAGATCGGCACGGGGATGGCGCCGGCGGCCCACAGGGCGAAGTCGGTGAGCGTCCACTCGTAGCGGGTGCGGCTCATGATGGCGACGGCCGAGCCGGGCGTGATTCCCGCGGCGACGAAGCCCTTGGCCAACGCGTCGACACCATCGGCGAACTCCTTGGCGGAGACGTCGCTCCACCCCGCGCCGGACCGCATGCCGAAGAGGATTCGTTGAGGATTCTCGTTGCGGTGCCGCACCGGCAGGTCAGCCAGGCTTCCCTCCGTGGTCGCGGGGGTGAGGGCGGGAGTGGACTTCTCTTGCAACGTGTTCTCCTTCGACCGGACGCGACGGCATCGGCGTTCCCGATTGACCAGCGGATGGGCGGTGGACGTGACATCCGCCGTCCTCCGATCCTAGAGGTAGGGGCCCGCCCGGTAGCCTGCGCCCATGACAGAAAGCACGTCGTCCAGCATCCATATCTCCGCCGACCCGGGCGCCGTGCTCGACGTCATCGCGGACTTCGAGGCCTATCCGCAGTGGGCCGAGCAGGTCAAGAGCGTCTCGATCCTCAGTGAGGATGGCGACGGGTGGGCCGATCAGGTCGAGTTCGTCCTCGATGCCGGCGCGGTCAAGGACACCTACGTCCTGGAGTACGACTGGGACGGCATCGCCGAGGATGGCTCCGGTGCCGTCACCTGGCAGCTGGTGCGGGCCGGCGTGCTCAAGGCGCTGGACGGGACCTACACGCTCACGGGCGATGCGGACGGCACTCAGGTCGACTACGCGCTCGCCGTCGACGTGAAGATCCCGATGATCGGCATGCTCAAGCGCAAGGCCGAGAAGCTCATCATCGACACGGCGCTCAAGGAGCTCAAGAAGCGCGTTGAGTCCCTCGGCTGAACCGCGCGTCGTCCTCGTCACGGGCAAGGGCGGTGTCGGCAAGACGACGACCGCCGCGGCCCTGGCGGTCGAGGCGGCCCGAGGGGGACGCCGGACCCTCGTGATGTCCACCGACGTCGCGCACAGCCTTGGCGACGCCCTCGGCGTGGAACTGCGGACATCCTCGTCGTGGGAACAGACGATGGCCGTGGAGGACCGTCTCCACGCGCAGGCGGTGGGGGCGCGCACGAGTGTTGCCGCCGACTGGGGGACGTTGCGTGACTACCTGCTCACCGTCCTCGACTCGATCGGCGTCGACCCGGTCGTGGCCGAGGAGTTCACCGCTCTCCCCGGTGCGGACGAGATCAGTGCCCTCCTGACGCTCGGACACCACGCCACGAGCGGCGACTGGGACGTCATCGTCGTCGACTGTGCCCCCACGGCCGAGACCCTGCGACTTCTGGCCCTGCCCGAAGTCCTCGGCTGGCACCTCGATCGGCTCATGCCGGTGCAGCGGCGTCTCCTCACGGCCATGCGACCGGCGGCCGCGGCGGCTGCCGGGTTGCCACTGCCGGGCCCGGAGGTCGTCGACGTCATCACGATGTGGCGCGAGCACATGGCCGAGGTCCGCACGATGCTCACCTCGGAGCACGCGAGCGTGCGGATCGTCCTCACTCCCGAGAACGTCGTGATCGCCGAGGCCCGACGAATCCTCACCTCGCTGTCACTGCACGGGTATGCCGTCGACGCCGTGGTCGTCAATCGCGTCATCCCGGTGGACGAGGACCCGTGGCGCGCGGCGTGGAACGCCGCCCAGGCCAGTGGTCTGCGCACCATCACGGAGTCCTTCCACGGCATCCCGGTCCTCACGGCGCCCTATCTGGCGGGAGAGCCCACTGGGCCGGACGCCCTGGCGGACCTCGCGGCCCAGACGGACAGTCTGGACGGGGAGGCGCCCGCACTGGACGCGCCCGTGCCACCACGGGGCCTCCACGTCGAGGCCGATGGGGACGACTTCGTCCTCGTGTTGCCCCTTCCGCTGGCACGGTCGGGGGATGTCGACCTCGCCCGCCGCGCCGACGACCTCGTCGTCGACGTCAGCGGTGTGCGCAGGGTCATCGCGTTGCCGTCGGTGCTGCGACGGTGCATCGTCAAGAATGCAGGGGTGCGCTCCGGTGAACTGCGAGTGCGATTCGTCCGTGATGAGGAGGTGTGGCCCCGTGGACGCTGACACGCGACTCGATGCCGCGGTGGGATCTGTGGCCGAGGAGGCGGCGAAGTTGCTCGAGGCTCTGGGGCGCTCAGCCGCCCCACGAGGTGAGCGACGCGCCGACGACTCGGATGCGTCGGACACGCCGACGGGTGAGCACGTCCACGTCGCGGTGGGTGACGCCGAGTCGTGCACCTGGTGTCCGGTCTGCCGCTCGGTCACGGCCCTGCGTGGCGTCAGCCCCGAGACCATGGAGCGACTCGCTGACCTGGCCGCCGCTGCGGCGACGTTGTTCGCGGACCTGGCGAGCCGGCATACGCCGACGTCGGAAACCCGACCACGCGCGACGCCGGGCGACCGCACTCCACGTACCGAACCGATCGCCGTCGTCGACGAGGAGGACGTCCCGTGAGTCTGGCCATCGGCATCGACATCGGGGGCACCAAGGTCGCCGGCGGTGTCGTCGACGAGAGCGGCTCGATCCTCGCGCGGGCGCGCCGGGACACACCGCACCGGTCCAAGCGTCCGCAGGTGGTCGAGGACACGATCGTCGACGTCGTGGAGGAGTTGCGGGCCGCACACCCCGGCGTCGGCTCCGTGGGTATCGGGGCGGCCGGGTTCGTCGCCGCCGACCGAGCCACCGTCGCCTTCGCCCCGCACCTCTCGTGGCGCGATGAACCCCTGCGCGACAACCTGAGCAAGCGCATCGACGCGCCGATCCTCGTCGACAACGACGCCAACGCCGCGTGCTGGGCCGAATGGAGATTCGGTGCGGCACAGGGCGATCCGGACGTCGTCATGGTCAATCTCGGGACCGGGATCGGGGGCGCCATCCTCATCGAGGGCGAGATCTTTCGCGGGCGATACGGGATCGCGGGCGAGTTCGGCCACATGCAGGTCGTCCCGGAGGGGCAGCGGTGCGAGTGCGGCAATCGGGGCTGCTGGGAGCAGTACGCGTCGGGCAACGCCCTCGTGCGAGAGGCCCGCGCCATGATCCTCGCGAACTCACCCGTGGCGACCGACCTCGCGGCCCGCGTCGATGGGCGTGCCGACGAGCTGACCGGACCCATCGTCACCGAGGCCGCCCGCGACGGTGATCCCACCTCGACCGAACTCCTCGCCGAGATCGGCCACTGGCTTGGCATCGGCATCGCCAACCTCGCGGCGGCCCTCGACCCCGGGACCTTCGTCATCGGCGGGGGAGTGTCTGCCGCCGGCGAGCTCCTCCTCGGGCCGGCTCGCGACACGTTCCGGCGTCGGCTCACCGGGCGCGGCTATCGCCCCGAGGCCCGCATCGTCGCCGCACGGTTGGGCAACGAGGCCGGGCTGATCGGTGCTGCCGACCTCGCCCGCAACGCTGCGCAGGGCTGACCACGGGGCGGGCATGACCACGATCCGGATCGCGAGCTACAACACCCGTGACTTCCTGGAGGACCCGTATGCCGCGGCGCGGGTCGTGCGCGCCATCGACCCCGACGTGCTCTGCCTCCAGGAGGTGCCACGTCGCCTGTTCTCGCCACAGAGGGTCGCGAACTTCGCGCGCGACTGCGGAATGTTCTGGTCCGGCAGGCACCGGGGGAGCGGCGGGACGACGATCTTCACCTCATTGCGGGTCGACGTCGTCGAGTCCCGGCACCACCGACTCCGGGTTGCCCGCCTCCAACGCACTCGGGGTTTTGCCCTGGCCCGCGTGGCGGCCCCCGGTCGGGAGCCGATCGCTGTGGCGAGTGTCCACCTCAGCCTCGACGCGCACGAGCGGGCCGAGCACGCTCGCGTCATCCTCAAGTCGATCAACGTCGGCGGCGAAGTTGTCCTCGCCGGTGATCTCAACGAGGGCGACTCCGGTGAGGCCTGGAAGGCGTTCGCCGGCGTGATGCGCCTCGTGTCACCGACGACTCCGACCTACCCGGCGAGTCGGCCACGCCGGGTCCTCGACGTCATCTTTGCCTCACCGGGTCTGCGGCCGTTGCCGCACGTCGACGTGGCGATTCCCGAGGCCGACCTCGTTGCGGGGAGCGACCATCGCCCGACCTGGGTCGACATCGCCCTCGACGAACCGACCGCGACGCAGGAGCGCGCCGAGGCGGCTGCCGAACGGGCGAGCGCGGCCGTCACCGAGGAGATGGTCAGCGAGGCCGAAGCCGAGTCTGACGTCGAAGCCGAGACTGGCGCCGAGGCCCGAACCACTCCCTAGAACACGAGGCAGAGCGCTCGGGTCAGACGCGAGCGCCGTCGTCGTCCTCGAGGTTGCGGTGCTTGGGCTGGCGCATGACGAGCAGCCCGAAGCCGCCGAGAAAGAGGACGATCGACCCGAGGATCCACCACCCGCGATAGAACGGGCCGGTCACCGCGATCCAGACCATGAGCAGCGGGCCACCGACGAGTCCCACGATCGCACCCCAGTAGCCCAGATCCTCGCCGGGTGGCAACTGCACCGGGCCGGGCTCGAAGTGGTCGTCCTCGTCGTCGATGCTCGGACCGGCACGCCACGCGCCCGGCGCGCCCGCCTCGTCGGGCGTCGTACCCGCGCCGAGAGCTGTCGGCTCGGTGACGGCTGGGGGCCCGGCGTGAGGAGCGGTGACGTCGCTGAGGTCCGACTGCGCGTCGGCGTCGGCGTCGCCGTCGCCGTCGCCGTCAGCAGCATCCGTGGCGGCGTCAGGCTCGGGCGCCGTGGGCTCGGAACGGGACAACGCGGTATACGCCGTCGTGATGTCCTGGACGGTCTGCGGTTTGGGCAACCGGTCCGCGTCGTCGTCCCAGTGGGCGACGATCGCGTCGAACTCGGCGTCGATGTCACGCTCGCTCATGGGGCTGCCTCACGGAGATGGGACGTACGGAGAAATGGTGCCACGCTCCGGCGCACGACGCGCCGGGACATGTGCGCCAACGTCGACCACTGCGTGAATAGTCCACCGAGGGCAGGGAACCTGTGCACTAGAGTCGAACTCGTCTCGACGGAAAGGACGACGGTGTTCTACTGGGTGCTCAAAACGGTGGTCCTGGGCCCACTGCTCAAGCTCCTCTTCCGTCCATGGGTGGAGGGTGAGGAAAACATCCCCGAGACCGGCGGGGCGATCTTCGCGAGCAACCACCTCTCGTTCTCCGACTCGATCTTCCTTCCGCTCGTCGTGCCGCGCCGGATGACGTTTCTGGCCAAGGCCGACTACTTCACCGGCGCCGGGCTCAAGGGCCGTCTCACGGCAGCGTTCTTCCGCGGTGTCGGTCAGGTGCCCGTCGACCGTTCCGGAGGCAAGGCGAGCGAGGCCGCCCTCAACTCCGGCCTCAAGATCCTCAACCGTGGTGAGCTGCTCGGGCTCTATCCCGAGGGCACGCGCTCGCCGGACGGTCGCCTCTACAAGGGCAAGACCGGTGTGGCGCGCATGGCCCTCGAGGCGGGCGTCCCCGTCATCCCCGTTGCCATGATCGACACCGACAAGGCCCAGCCGACGGGCAAGGTGATCCCCAAGGTCATGCGGGTCGGCGTCAAGATCGGCAAGCCGTTGGACTTCTCGCGCTACCAGGGCATGGAGGACGACCGGTTCGTCCTGCGCTCGATCACCGACGAGGTGATGTACGCGCTGATGGAGCTCTCCGGTCAGGAGTACGTCGACATGTATGCCGGGTCGATGAAGGACCGGATGACGCGCGCCAAGCGGATCCTCCAGCGCGAGCAGGCCGAGGCCGCCAAGCCCGGACGCGCCGTGGACGAACTCGAGCGGGAGCTCGAGGGCCTCGACAGCGGGCACGGGCAGTCCGGCGAGTCCGGCGGCTCGGGTCGCTCGCGCACCGACGAACAACGTGCCGGCTGAGGTCGTGAACCGCCGGGGGGCCCTCTTTGGCGTGACCGCGCGATCGGTGCGGACCGGGCGCGCCGAACCGGTCATCGTCGAGGCCTTCTCGCGCGGCCTCGACTGGTTCCGTCCCGCAGCCGCCCTGTATGCCGGCACCGTCGTGTGGCGACGCCACGACGCGATGCTGCGGCCCTGGGTGGCGTTCACCGTCATCGCGGTGCTCATGGCGTTCAGCCTCGCGCTGCTGGTCTTCCGGCGGCGGACCACGGGCCTGCTCGTCGCGGAGGTCGCGCTCGCGGTCGGAGGGATCTTCGCGACCCTCCTCGCCGACCATCCCGAGGACGTCGCGGCCGGACAGTTCACCCTGCCGACCATCTGGGCAGCGGGCTGCGTTGCTGGGGCGGCGGTGCTGCACGGGCGACTGGGCGGGTTCGTCGTGGCTGCCGTCATCGCGACTGCGGACATCCTCGAGGTGGGGTCACCGACGCCCACGACGTGGCACAACATCCTCCTGCTCTTCCTCCTCGGCGTCCTCATCGGACTCGCCATCGACCTAGCGCGCGGCAGCCTCCAGCGCTACGAGCAGGTCCTCGCCGAACGCGAACGGCTGCGCGAGCGTGAACGGCTGGCGCGCGTGGTCCACGACGGCGTGCTCCAGACGCTGGCCTTCATCCACCGGCGCGGTGAGGAGATGGGAGGCGACGGGGCGGAACTCGGTCGGCTCGCGGCCGAGCAGGAGCGGACCCTGCGCCGCCTCGTCTCGCAGGACGTCGTGAACCCGCGCCCCGAGTCCACTGTTGCGGGTGCTGCTCCAGTCGCGCTCGGCGACCTCCGCGCCGTCCTCGGGTCCCATGAGGGCGAACGGGTCAGCGTCTCGCTGCCGGGCGGTCCCGTCCTCGTCGACGGCGAGCGCGCGTCCGAGATCGATGCCGCCGTCGTGGCCGCCCTGGACAACGTCGACCGTCACGCCGGCCCGGAGGCCCGCGCTTGGGTGCTGCTCGAGGACAGCGGTGAGACCGTGACCGTGACCGTGCGCGACAACGGCGTGGGCGACGAGCCCGAGCACCTGCACTCGGCGGCCCAGCGCGGCCGCCTCGGCGTCAGCCAGTCCATCATCGGACGCGTCCGCGACCTCGGCGGGTCGGCCGAGATCGTCACTCGACCCGGCGGTGGTTGCCGGGTCGTCATCTCCGTTCCCCGCGAGGAGTCGGCATGACCGACAGTGCACGCCCGACGACAGTGGTCGTGGCCGATGACCACCCCCTGTGGTTGGGCGCCCTGGAGCGGGACCTCGCCGAGGCCGGACTCGAAGTCGTCGCGACGGCAGCCGACGGCCCGTCGACCGTCCGGCGCACGCGGGCCACCCAGCCCGACGTCCTCGTCCTCGACCTCAACCTGCCGGGGATGCGCGGCGACGAGGTGTGCCGTGCCCTCGGCGACCTCGAGACGAGGGTGCTCATCCTGTCCGCCAGCGGTGAGCAACTCGACGTCCTCGCCGCCATCAAGGCGGGCGCGACCGGCTACCTCGTGAAGTCCGCCTCGAGCCAGGAGATCGTCGAAGCGGTCGCGGCGACGGCCCGGGGCGAGGCGGTGTTCACACCCGGTCTGGCCGGCCTGGTGCTGGGGGAGTTCCGGCGCATGGCGGCGGGGGACACCGGGCAGGAGGCTGCCCAGGCCCCGGCGGGCCGGCCCATCCCCGAACTGACCGACCGCGAGACCGAGGTGTTGCGCCTCGTCGCGACCGGCATGTCCTACAAGGAGATCGCCGCCGAGCTCGTCCTCTCGCACCGGACCGTCCAGAACCACGTCCAGAACACTCTGGGGAAGCTGCACCTGCACAACCGCGTCGAACTCGTCCGGTTCGCCCTCGCCCGGGGGCTGGAGGACGGACCGACCGGCCGGGACTGACCGGCATACGGGCGCCGCAGGCCACGAGTCGAGACGCGCCTATCCTTGACAGGTGAGCACGACGACCGACGCGGACCTGAGCATCCACATCGAGGCGACCCCCGATCTACCCGCTGCCCAGCAGCCGGTGTGGCCGGACGCAGTCGCCCTCGACTCTGCCGTCGCCGAGCTCGCCGCCTATCCGCCGCTGGTCTTCGCGGGTGAGTGCGACGTCCTGCGCGAACGGATGGCTGCCGCGAGCCGCGGTGAGGCCTTCGTCCTCCAGGGCGGTGACTGCGCCGAGACGTTCGCGGGAGCGACGGCCGACAACATCAAGAACCGGATCAAGACGATCCTGCAGATGGCCGCCGTCCTGACCTACGGCGCCTCCGTCCCGGTGGTCAAGGTGGGGCGCATGGCGGGGCAGTTCGCCAAGCCGCGCAGCAGCAACACCGAGACCCGTGAGGGCGTGACCCTGCCGGCCTACCGCGGCGACATGGTCAACGATTTCGAGTTCACCGAGTCGGCGCGCACGCCGGACCCGCAGCGACTCGTGCGGGCCTACCACGCGAGCAGCGCGACCCTGAACCTCGTGCGTGCATTCACGACCGGTGGGTTCGCCGACCTGCGCCACGTCCACGACTGGAACAAGGGCTTCGTCGCCAACGCCGCGAACCAGCGCTACGAGAAGCTCGCCCGTGACATCGACAAGGCGATGAAGTTCATGGCCGCGTGCGGCGCCGACTTCGAGGCCATGCGCACGACGGAGTTCTTCGCCGCCCACGAGGCTCTGCTCCTCGACTACGAACGTCCGCTGACGCGTGTCGACTCGCGCACCGGCGATCTGTACGACACGTCCGGGCACTTCATCTGGATCGGCGAGCGCACACGCGACCTCGGCGGTGCCCACCTCGACTTCGTCAGCCGCATCCACAACCCGATCGGCGTCAAGGTGTCGGCCAAGGCTCAGGTCGACGACCTGCTGCGGATGATCGACCTCGTCGACCCGGATCGCACGCCCGGCCGACTGACCTTCATCACCCGCATGGGCGCCGGTCAGATCCGTGAGGCGCTGCCGTCGATCGTCGAGAAGGTCACGGCGAGCGGGGCCGCGGTGACGTGGATCTGCGACCCGATGCACGGCAACACGTTCGAGTCCGCGTCGGGCTACAAGACGCGCGACTTCGACGACGTCGTCGAGGAGGTCCGCGGGTTCTTCGAGGTCCACCAGGGCCTCGGCACGGTGCCTGGTGGCATCCACGTGGAACTCACCGGCAACGACGTGACCGAGTGCCTCGGCGGCTCCGAGAAGATCCTCGACGCGGACCTGTCGCAGCGCTACGAATCGGTGTGCGACCCGCGCCTCAACCACCAGCAGAGTCTGGAGTTGGCGTTCCTCGTCGCCGAGATGCTCAGCCGCGACTGAGGCTGTCACCCGTGACCAACGACCATTCCGGTATGCCGTCCGGCTGGGTTGCGGACCTGCTGTCCGACACGTTGACCAAGCCGACCGCGGCCATGCGGGCTGCGATGGTCGAGGCCCCGGTCGGCGACGACGTCTTCGGTGAGGACCCGACGGTCGCCGAGCTGGAGTCCCGGGTCGCCGGTCTGCTCGGTCACGAGGCGGGGCTCTTCGCGCCGACGGGTTCGATGGCCAACCAGTTGGGCATGCGCCTGCACGTCGAGGCCGGCCAGGAGGTCATCGCCGACTCCTTGGCGCACGTCCTTCGGGCCGAACTCGGTGCGGCGGCAGTGCTGTCCGGCATCTCGTCGCGGTCGTGGGCGGCCGAACGCGGACGTCTCGAGGCCGATGGCCCGCTGGGCCTGATGAGCGTCGGCGCCGGTCCCTACCAGGTCGGCACGGCCCTGATCGTCGTCGAGAACACCCACAACTTCGGTGGCGGAACGATCCAGCCACTGGAGACCATCCGTGAGGTTCGCGCCGCCAGCCGTGAGGGGGGCGTCGCCATGCACCTCGACGGTGCGCGGCTCTGGAATGCGCACGTGGCGACGGGCATCCCGCTGGCGGACTACGGCCGCGAGTTCGACACTGTGAGTGTCTGCCTGTCCAAGGGGCTGGGTGCCCCCGTGGGTTCCGTGCTCGTCGGCTCGAAGGAGCTCATGGCTCGGGCACGCATCTGGCGCAAGCGGTTCGGTGGCGGAATGCGGCAGGTCGGCATCCTGGCCGCCGCCGGTCTGCACGCCCTCGACCACCACGTCGAGCGCCTGGACGAGGACCACGCCCGCGCGGCCCGGTTCGCAGCCGCGGTCGGCGAGGTGGCTCCGTGGGTCGTCTCTCCCGAAGCCGTCGAGACCAACATCGTGATGCTCGACCTGGGTGAAACCCGTTGGGCACCAGCGGAACTCGTCGACGCGGCAGCGCAACGCGGCATACGCGTCTATGCGGCTGGACCGCGCGCGGTCCGCCTTGTCTGGCACCTTGACGTCGACGACGCGGCGACCGACGCCGCGACCGAGGTCTTCACCAACCTTCTTTCTCGCAACTGATTTCTCGCTGGGCGAGTGGCTCGCTGCCCTCGCAACTCACCCAGCAGGCAATCAGATGCGGGGGTCAGACGTCGTGATGGAGGATCTCGGCGGGCGGGTCCTCCAGGGCGGACACGGTGTCGTCGTGGTCGGTGCCGCGCAGCTCCACGAGATACATGGCGGTGAGCACGAGCCCGCCGCCGAGGAGCAGGCGCCACGTCAGCGACTCTCCGCCGAGCACGACCGCGAACAGGGCCGCGAAGACGGGCTCCATCGCCATGACGATCGCGGCACGCGTGGCCGTGAGGTGGGCCTGGGCCCAGGTCTGCGCGATGAGGGCACCGGCCCCGGCGAACACGGCCATGTAGAGGAGCGAGGCCCACTGCCCGCCGGTCGCGGGCAGGGCCACGCCGCCTGGAAGGGCAGGAAGGAGGCACACCACGGCAATGACGGCAGCCTGCACGGTCGAGAGCCCGAGTGCCGTGCCCGGCGTCGACCACCGACCCAGGGCGAGAATGTGCAGCGCATAGACCGCGGCCGAGCCGAGCGTGAGCGCCTCACCGAACCCCATCGCGAGACCCTGCAGCGAGAGCACCCCGATGCCGACCATGGCGATCGTCGCGGCGACCCAGGCGGCGCGCGGCACGTGGTCCCGCAGCAACAGCGCGCCGAGGACCGGGGTCAGGACGATGTAGGTCCCCGTGAGGAAGCCGGACACCGACGCAGCCGTGGTCTCGAGTCCGACGGTCTGCAGGAGCTGCGCCACGGCATACAGGACTCCAAGGGCGGCGCCGAGCGTCAGTTCGCGCCGGGTGAGGGCGAGCGTCTGACGACGGAAGACGGCAAACATGAGGACCGCCGCGATCCCGAAGCGCACCGCGAGGAAGTCGGCCGAGGGGACGTGCTCGACGAGGTCGCGGATGAGGAAGAACGTCGAACCCCAGACCGCCGTGACGGCAAGCAGGAGAAACACGGCGAGACGAGCGTGGCCGCTCGCCGCCTGCGGGGGAGCCGTGGCCACGTCAGACCGTCGTCACGACGATCTCGCTCCCCTTGGGCTGCTGAGAACCTTCCGGCGGGTTGAGCCCCTGCACCGTCCCGAAGTTGATACCGGGGATGGCCTGACGCTCGGTGACCTTGAAGCCGAGGCCCTCGAGGATTCCCTTGACCTCGGTGAACTGCTTGCCGATGAGTCCACCGGGGATGCCGACGAGTACTGGCCCCTTGGACACGACGACCGAGACCTTGTCGCCCTTGAAGAGGTCGCCACTGGCCGGGTCCTGACGGATGATCGAGCCGGCCGGGATCGTGTCGTGGTTCTCCTGGGGTCCGGACTCCTCGACGACGAGACCCTCCTTCTCCAGCGCCGCCTTGGCCTCGGCCAGGGGCTTGCCCGTGAAGTCGGTGACCTTGATGGGCTGGGGACCCTTGCTCACGGTGAGCGCGACGGCCGCGCCGGGCTTGAGTTGCGTGCCGGCCTTGGGGTCGGTGGAGATGACCTGATCCTTGGGCACGGTCTCGCTGAAGGTCTCGGTGACCTTGCCGAGGACGAGATTGGCCGCCTGGATCTGGTTCGTGGCCTCGGTGAGCGCGACTCCGGCCAGGGTTGGCACGCCGTAGCGCTCCGGGCCCTTGCTCACCGTCACGGTGACGGAGGTGCCGCGTCGGACCTCTTCGTTGGCCTTGGGCGTGGTCGCGATGACCTGGCCCTTGGCCACCGTCTCACTGAACTCCTCGCGGGGGTTGGCCTTGAGGTGTGCGGTCTCGAGCGCCGACTGGGCCGCCGCGATGGGCTGACCGACGACGGCCGGCACGATCGTCGGCGCACCCGGCCCGGCGATGAAGAACCATGCCGTGGCCGACGCGATCGCGGCCGAGACGACGACGAGGATCCAGGGCCACACGGCGCGTCGACCACTGGCCTGAGCGGCGCGCCGGGTGGTGACGCCTGCCGTGGCTGGAGGTGCCCCGCGCACCTGGTCGCGCAGCGACGTCCCGGGCTGGGACGCGCCCACGGGGGCCGGAACGTGGGCGGGGGAAACGTGGGCGGGGGGAACCGGAGCGGCGGCAGCGGTGCGATCCACCGGGAGCGCGGTGGTGCGCGTGGTGGTGGCCGCCGCGGTTGCGGCCGCGGCATCCGTCGGACGGTCATCGAGCTCGTCGGCGCTGAGTTCGGTGCGGGCCGTGCGCAGCAGATCGGCGAAGGCGCCGGCGTCGTCCGGGCGGTCATCGGGATCCAGAGCGGTGGCGGTGGCGACGGCCTCGTCGAGCACCGCGGGTGCGTTGGGGTCGCGGCTGCTCAGGCGGGGGGCACCCGCGTGCACGTGCTGGTAGGCGACGTTGATCGGGGTGTCCCCGTCGAAGGCCTTCGCGCCGGTCAGCATCTCGAAGAGGACGAGGCCAGCGGCGTAGACGTCGCTGCGGGCGTCGGCGATGCCGCGTTCGACCTGCTCGGGGGAGAGGTAGGCGACCGTTCCGAGGAGGAGGCCCGACGACGACGTCACCGTCTGGGAGGTCACCGCTCGGGCCAGGCCGAAGTCGGCGACCTTGACCGCGCCGTCCTCACGCAGGATGACGTTCTCGGGCTTGATGTCCCGGTGGATGATCCCCGCCTGGTGTGCCGCCGACAGGGCGTCGAGCACCGGCACCATGATGTCGAGGGCTGCGCGTGGTGTCAGCGCACCCTCGGCCTTGATGACCTCGCGGAGCGTCTGGCCGTGGACGTACTCCATCGCGAGGAACATGCGCCCGTCGTCCTCGCCCTGGTCGTACACGGCGACGACACCGGGGTGCGACAGCCGCGCCGCGGACCGGGCCTCACGATGGAATCGCGACCGGAATGTCGGGTCCTGGGCCAGGTGCGGACGCATGACCTTGAGGGCCACGTCGCGGTCGAGCCGGGTGTCGAGAGCGAGATAGACCGTCGCCATTCCACCCTCGGCAAGGCGCTCGATGACGCGGTAGCGACTGTCGAGGATCTCGCCGACGAGATTGTCGGTGGGGGCGGTGGACACCAGTTGAGTGTACGGACTGCGCACGCGCGGTCCGTGAACCCCGGTCTCCGACGCTCCTGGTGTCACATACGACCCTTGAGCGCCTTGACGTTCGCGACGTAGCTCTTGGTGTCGGTGAACATGCCGCGCGACCTCACCGAGGCCAGGCCCTGGTAGTAGCCGGCGATGGCGATGTCCTCCGACCCGGAGGCCCGCGTGAGCGCCCGCAGCATGACGACGCCGGCCGTGACGTTGTCCTGCGCGTTGAGCAGATCGAGCTTGCGACCGATGAGCATCGAGGCCCACTCGCCGCCTGACGGGATGACCTGCATGATCCCCACGGCGTTCGCCACGGAGACCTGCCTCTGGTTCCACCCGGACTCCTGCATCGAGATGGCGAGGGCGAGCTTCGGGTCGACCCCGTGTCGGCGGGCGGTCGAGATGATCATCGCCTTGGTCTGGGCGCGGGTCGGGACGGCGCGCTTGCTGAGGATCTCGCGGTTGCGTGCAGCGTTCTGGACGATCCGGTCGGGGTAGGTGCGGCCGGCGAACGTGTTCGGCAGGGCCGGCTTCGGTGCCGTCTTCGGCGCCGCCGCGCCTGGGATGGTGAGGCGCTGGCCCGAATAGATCGTCGTGCCGCGCAGGCCGTTGGCCTTGACCAGGGCGGCGACGGTGCGGCCGTGCTTCGCGGCGATCCCGATCAGCGTGTCGCCACTTCGGACCGTGTATGCCGTCCCGCTCGTCTTCGCGGGTGCCGCGGCCTTTCCGGCCTTCGCGGGCGTGGCGGCGGCGGGCGTGGAGGCAGTGGCCGAGAGACGCAGGCGCTGGCCGGGGAAGATGAACGAGCCGGGGGAGATGCCGTTGGCCTTGGCGAGCGCGGGAACCGTGGTGCCGAATCGGGCGGCGAGGTCGTAGAGGGTGTCGCCGTTGGCCACGGTGTGCACGGCGGCCGGACGGGGCGTGGCACGGGGCGTCGCCTTGGCCGTCGACGTGCCGTGACCGGGGACGAGGATCGTTGCACCGGCCCAGAGTCGGCGCGCGTCGTCGATGCCATTCCTGGCCGCGAGCGCCTGCGGCGTCGTCCGGAACGTGGCGGCGAGCCCGATGAGGGTGTCGCCCGGCTTCACCGTGTAACTCGTCCAGCCGTGGGGGGCCGGGCTGGCGTGGGTCGACACCGTCGTGGGAATCACGGCTGTCGGGGGCACCGTCGCGGGAGGCAGTGCGATGACCATGAGTGCCGTCCTTTCCGTTGCGACGGCTGGAAACACGCCGTCGTGTTGTATGTGTGGCTCCTGTGGCAGGCGTTGACAGAGTAGCGGGTGTGACTAGTCAGGCGTGGGATCTTCATGTGGCACGCTGGCCTCGTGAAAGATCAGGACACCGATCTCGAGGCCCTCGTCGGCCAGTGGCTGACCGTTCCCGACCTCGCCGAACGCCTCGGAGTGCCGCTGTCGGCCGTGCGTCGGCTCATCGACGATCGGGAGTTGCTGTCGGCCCGCGTCGGTGAGCGCAAGGTGGTCGGCGTCCCCGAGAAGTTCCTCGACGAGGAGGGCGTGCTGCCCGCGCTCAAGGGGACCTTCACCGTGCTCGGCGACGGCGGCATGAACGACGCCGAGATCCTCACATGGTTGTTCACCCCGGATCCCACGCTGCCCGTCGAGGGTGCGCCGATCGACTCATTGCGCGGTGGGTTCAAGACCGAGGTGCGGCGCCGCGCCATGGAACTCGCCTTCTAGCCCTTCTTCGTATGCCGTTCGGCTGAGACTGGGGTCGCCCGCGCAACGTCGAGGCGCCGCAGTCCCATCCGCCGTCCGCGCGCTGAGCGCGCTCCCGGCTCCCGCCAGGCCCAGCCGGCGGCGCCTCGACGTTGCGCTGGCTCCCGGTGACCGTTCACCCTTCCGGCGGGCCAGCACCACGCGGCTCGGGGCCGGTCAGGCGGTGCGGGCGGTGGAGATCTCGACGAGCTGGTCGAGGATGACTGCGGCGTCGGGGGCGACGGTCGTGGCCGCGGCAAGTGAGGCGCGGGCGTGGGTCGCGAGGTCGGTGATCTCCTGCTCGACGGCGTCGACGGCGCCGGAATCGGTGATGACCGAGCGGAGGGTGTCGACGTCGGCGGGGGACAGGTCCGGGTTGCCGAGGTGGGTGGCGAGGAGGTCGCGTCCGCGGTCGTCGGTGCCGGTCAGGGTGTGGGCGATGAGGACGGTGCGCTTGCCCTCGCGCAGGTCGTCGCCCGCCGGCTTGCCCGTCGCCTCCGGGTCGCCGAAGACACCGAGGAGGTCGTCCCGGAGCTGGAAGGCGTGCCCGAGGTCGAGGCCGTAGGTGGAGAGGTGTGCCAGGTCGGGCTCGGCCAGGCCACCAGCGGCGGCGCCGATGAGGAGCGGGTGCTCGACGGTGTACTTGGCGCTCTTGTAGCGGATGACCCGTTGCGCGCGCTCGACCCGCTCGGCCGCAGGCAGGTCGTCCCACGGGCGCACCGAGTCGACGACATCGAGGAACTGCCCGGCCATGAGCTGGGTCCGCATGCGGTCGAAGACGACCCGACCTCGGGCGAGGTCCTCGGTCGCGAGACCACTCGTCGCGACGAGTTCGTCGGTCCAGGTGAGGCAGAGGTTGCCCGCGAGGATCGCGCCCGCCGTGCCGAACCGGGCGTCGTCCCCGCCCCAGCCACGCTCGGAGTGGACGGCTGCGAGCGCTCGGTGAGCGGCCGGCATACCCCGTCGGGTGTCCGAGTCGTCCATCACGTCGTCATGAATGAGCGCCGCGGCCTGGAAGAACTCCATCGCCGTGGCGAGGCGCACGAGGGCGTCGGAGTCCGGACGACCGGCCGCGCGGTGGCCCCAGTAGAGGAAGGCGGCACGCAACCGCTTGCCGCCGGCGAGGAGCGCGCGGATGCGGTCGAGCAGGTCGCCGATATCCGGGCCGAGCTCCTCGAGGACGCCCGCCTGGTGGCGCAACTCGTCGTCGATGCAGGTCTGGACCCGCGTGCGCAGATCGGCCACATCCAACGGGCTGGTCACGAACGCTCCTCGAGTCTCACGGGGTGTGGGCACCGAGCCTACGGCCTTGCGGCTCGACTAATCTCACGGGTATGGCACCCCGATCGATCCCCGGACTGCTCGCGAGCGAGCGGCCCTCGGTGAGTTTCGAGTTCTTCCCGCCCAAGGACGACGCGTCCGAGGCGGCCCTCTGGGATGCCATCCGTCGCCTCGAGCGGGTTCGGCCCGACTTCGTGTCCGTGACCTACGGCGCCGGAGGGTCGACCCAGGACCGCACGGTCCGGGTCACCGAACGCATCGCGCGCGAGACGACTCTCACCCCGCTGGCCCACCTCACCTGCGTCGGGGCGTCCGTCGAGGACATCCGCCGCGTCGTGGGGCAGTACGCCGCGGCCGGCGTCCGCAACATCCTCGCGCTCCGTGGGGACCCGCCGGGCAACCCCGGCGGCGAGTGGGTCGCCCACCCCGAGGGGCTCAACCACGCGACGGACCTCGTCCACCTCATCCGGCAGTTGGGTGACTTCACGATCGGGGTTGCGGCCTTCCCGGACGTGCACCCGGCGTCGCCCGACCTCGACCACGACGTCGACGTGATGGTGCGCAAGGCGGACGCGGGCGCGAGCTTCGCCGTGACCCAGATGGTCTTCGACGCCGACACCTACCTGCGCCTGCGTGACCGGGTCGCCGCCCACCGCGATCTGCCGATCACGCCCGGGCTCATGCCGGTGACGAACCTCAAGCAGATCACCCGCATGTCCGAGCTCATGGGCACACCGTTGCCACGGGCGGTCGTCGACCGGCTCGAGGCCGTCGCTGGTGACCCGGACGCGGTCCGTTCCGTCGGTGTCGAGATCGCGACCGAGCTCGCGCAGCGCATGCTCGCCGAGGGGGCTCCCGGGCTGCACTTCATCACGATGAACCGGTCGACGGCCACACTCGAGGTCCACGACAACCTCGGGCTCTCGACCGGCGCTCGCTGACGATCTGAGTACCCCGGATGTCGGGAATCTGAGTATTCGTACTGATCCGGCACCACCCGAACTGCCGCGAGAGTAGTCATGCGGCCGCGTGGCCGGGTCGGTGAGTGTGGAGGGGCGCTCGTCATCCCGGCGACGCGGCCGCTTCGTGGTGTCGGGAGGAGCGCAGCCGGGCGCTCAGTCGACCTCGATGGCCTTGCCGCCGGTGATGCGGAGCAGTTCGTCGTAGGTCGTCCGGAAGACGGAGTGGCTGTGTCCGGCCGCCGCCCACACGTGGTCGAAGCTGCCGAGCGTCACGTCGACGACGGTCCGCAGGGGAGCGGGGTGCCCGACCGGAGCGACGCCGCCGATGGCGAATCCGGTCCACTCGCGAACCTGCTCCGGCGTGGCCTTCTCGAGCCGGGCGAGGTCGAGCAGTCCGGCGACGCGGTCCTGGTCGACGCGGTGACCACCGGAGGCGAGTGCGAGGAGGGGCTCGGTGGAGCCGTCGTGGCGGCGCCCGGCGAAGACGAGTGAGTTGGCGATCTCGGCGGGGGTGATGCCCAGGGCTTCGGCCGCGGCTCGGGCCGTGCGCACCGCGTCGGGGAGATAGCGGACAACGGGCCGGACATGGTGCGCCGCAAGCGTGCTCAGCACGGTAGCCACTGACGGATGCTCGCTGAGATCGCGCTCGGTGACGGTGTCTCCCGGCTCGGCCATGGCGTCAGCGTAGGGGGTTGACGACGCGGCGTCCGGGAGTTGTACAGTTGCAGGTGTTCGAACAGGTGTTCGAGAGCATGGGGTCCCATCCCGGCACCTGCGTTCGCAACGTCGATTCCATCCTGCCTGAGGAGGCCATGTCGTGGTGCGCCGATACGAAGAACCGGTCGAGGTGAGGGTCGAGGCAGCGGCGTCGACCACCGCGGGGACGTTCTCTCCGGGGACGCTCGCCGAGGGGGCGGTTGCCGTGCGGCCCCGCCCGCGGGCGTTCGTCTGGCGCGGTCGCATCCTCGTCGTCCGTGAGGTCCTCGACGACTGGAGCGAGCGGCGTTCGTGGTGGCGCGATCTGAATGACCTCGGCGAACGACCCGAGCGGCACGTCTGGCGGGTCGAGGCGGGGAGCGCCGCGGGCACCGGGGTGTTCGACCTCGCCTCCGACGCCGCCGACGGTTGCAGCGACCCGTGGGTCCTGCTCCGGGCCCAGGACTGATCACCGTGGCTGCCGCTCCTGCCCTCGCCCTCCTCGAACAGTCCCGTCAGTGCCTTGCCGAGGCGTATGCCGCCGAGCTGGCTGCCGCTCGCTGGCTCACCTCCCAGGATGCCGCGATGCGGGCTGCTGCCGCTCTCGTGGCCGGTCATGCCCGCGGTGCCAGGAGTCGTCGCCAGGACCTCTGGCCGCTCCTGGCCGCGCGGGCGCCCGAACTCGGGGAATGGGCCGACTACTTCGCGCTCGCGGCCGTCCAGCGTGAACGGATCGAGAGGCATGCGGTCCCGGTCTCGGTCCGTGAGGCCGACGACCTGCTGCGCGCCGCGGAGACCTTCGCTGGGCTCGTCTCGACCCATCTCGGTATGCCGTCCGCCCACGGCGCCGTGCACCGTCTCGCCGCCGCCCGCGGCACCGCATGACCGCGACTTCTTGCCCGTGTGGGCAGTTCGTCGCTGCGCTCCTCACTGCCCACACGGGCAAGAAGTCGGAAGGTGGATGGGTATGAGCACCGAGTTCGTGCACCTGCACGTCGCGTCGGGGTTCTCCATGCGATACGGCGCCTCGACGCCGCAGGACCTCGTCGAACGGGCCGCTGCGCACGGGCAGCCGGCGCTCGCGCTCACCGACCGGGACGGGCTCTACGGCGCGGTGCGGTTCGCGACGGCGTGTGGCCGGGCAGGCATCGCACCGATCCTCGGGGTGGATCTCGCCGTCGGGGAGCAGTCCGCGCCGGGGCGGCAGGTTGGACAGGCGCAGTTCGGGCAGGTGCAGTTCGGGCAGGTGCAGTTCGGGCGGGCCCAGGCTGGTGCGCGACCGGCGGGCAAGCCGGCACGGACCCCGGTGCGTGGTGGCGCGATCATCGATCCCCGCCTCCCGAGGGTCACGGTGCTCGCGCGTGGCGCCGGTGCCGGCGTCGGTCGTGGACTCGGATGGGCGGCGCTGTGCCGGCTCGTCACCGAGACCCACCTGCGTGGTGAGCGGGGGACGCCGGTGACCCTGCCCGAGCTCGTCGGCCGCTGGTCCCGCGGCGGCACCCCCGACTTCTTGCCCCATTGGGACCGTTCCAGCGAAGGTGCGGGGTCCGCGAACCGTCCCAATGGGGCAAGAAGTCGATCTGGGGCCGAGGGGGCAGGGCACGAAGTCGGAGATCGGAGTGGAGGACCGGGGCGGTTGCGGGTGCTGCTCGGGCCGGACTCCGACGTGGGCCGGGCGTTGCTCGCTCGCCGCCCCACCGAGGCCCGGGCCCGTCTCGAGCGCTGGCGGTCGCTGCTGCCCCCGGACTCGCTCGCCATCGAGGTCGTCGGCAACGGTGGGCCGGAAGGGACGCCCGGGTCCAGGGTCCACGCCCGCCACCTCCTCGGCCTCGCCGACGAGGCGCGGATCCCCGCCGTCCTCACCGCGGCCGTCCGGCACGCCGACCGTGACGGGGTGCGCACCGTCGACATCCTCGACGCCGCTCGTCGGCTCGTCGTCCTGGACTCCCGCCACCTTGACCGGGTCACCGACGCCGGACACCTCGCGAGCAGTGAGGAGATGTGGTTGCGTGCCCTCGAGATCACCGGTGACAACGTCCGCGCCGCACAACTCCTCGCCACCACCCGGGCCATCGCCGACGAGTGCGTCCAGGACGCCCGCACCGACCTCGGCATCGGCGCCGTCCACCTGCCCGAGCCCGGCATCCTCGGCATCGACGCCGGGGTCGACCCGCAGCAGGTGCTCACCGAGCGCTGTCGAGCCGCGGTCGACGGACGGTTCCCCGCGCTGGGAGGCGCACGCCGGCATACGGTGCTCTCCCGTCTCGACGACGAGCTGCGCGTCATCGCCGACCTCGGCTACCCGACGTACTTCCTCACCGTCGCGGAGGTGACCGACCTCATCAAAGCGAGGGGAGTGCGGGTCGCGGCGCGCGGCTCGGGGGCCGGGTCGCTCGTCAACTACCTGCTCGGGATCAGCGGCGTCGATCCGATCCGGCACGACCTGCTCATGGAGCGGTTCTGCTCACCACTGCGGGCCGAACTGCCCGACATCGACATCGACGTGGAGTCCGCGCGGCGCACCGAGATCTACGAGGCGATCCTCGACCGGTTCGGCGGGGAGCGAGTGACGTGCGTGTCGATGATGGACACCTACAAGGTGCGCCACGCGGTCCGTGACGTCGGTGCAGCCCTCGGGATGCCACCCATCGAGATCGACGAGATCGCCAAGGCGTTCCCGCACATCCGGGCCCGCGATGCCCGCAGCGCGATCGCCGACCTGCCCGAACTGCGTTCTCGTGGACTGGATTCGGCGCGCCTCGACACCTTCTTCGAACTCGTGGAACGCCTCGACGGACTGCCCCGCCACATTGCCCTGCACCCGTGCGGTGTCGTCCTGTCCAACGCGGGGCTGCTCGATCGCACCCCCGTCGAGGCGAGCTGGCTCGGCTTCCCGATGAGCCACTTCGACAAGGACGACGTCGAGACGCTCGGGCTGCTCAAGCTCGATGTCCTCGGCATCCGCATGCAGTCGGCGATGGCCCACGCCGTCGCCGAGGTGAAGCGGGTGGACGGGGTCGACGTGGACCTCGACGACGAGACGCAGGTGCCTCTCGAGGACGAGGCCACCTTCCGCCTCATCCGCACGTCCCACACCCTCGGCTGCTTCCAGATCGAGAGTCCGGGTCAGCGTGAACTCATCGGCAAGTTCGGACCCGAGCGCTTCAACGACCTCATCATCGACATCTCGCTCTTCCGGCCCGGTCCGGTGAAGTCCGACATGATCACGCCCTTCCTCGAGAGTCGGCACGGTTGGTCGAAGCGGCGGTTGCTCCACCCGACGCTCGAGTCGGCGCTGGCCGAGACCGAGGGGGTCGTCGTCTTCCACGAGCAGGTGCTGCGGATCGTCGCCGAGACGACCGGGGTGACCCTCGCCCAGGCCGACGAGGTACGGCGCACGATGGGCACGCCGAAGGGACAAGAGGACATCGAGGCGTGGTGGCGGCCGGCTGCTGCCGCACGCGGCTATGCCCCCGAGGACGTCGACCGCATCTGGGAGGTGCTCAAGTCGTTCGCGTCGTTCGGGTTCTGCAAGGCGCACGCGGCGGCGTTCGCGCTGCCGACCTACCACTCGGCGTGGCTCAAGACCCACCACCCGGCGGCGTTCCTCGCGGGCGTGCTCACCCATGACCCGGGCATGTATCCCAAAAGGCTCATCCTCGACGACGCCCGTTCGCTCGGGATCGCCGTGCTCGGGCTCGACGTCAACGCCTCGGGCGACACCTATCGGATCGAGCGGCTCGAGGACGGCTCGCGGGACGGCTTCACCTTCGTGCACGTGCACCCCGACCTGCCCGACGCCAGCGGCTACGGCATTCGCCTGTCCCTCATCGACGTCAAGGGAATCAGTGGCGCCGAGGTTGCGAGCATCGTTGCGGCACAGCCCTTTTCGAGTCTCGGGGACTTCTGGTCACGAGCGACCGTATGCCGTCCGGTCGTCGAGCGTCTCGTCCTCGCCGGAGCGTTCGATTCCATGCACGGCATCGGCGTCTCCGGCTCCGGGCTCGGGCGGCGCGGTCGCATCACCCGCCGCGACCTGCTGCTCCACGTCGGCGAGCTGGACCGGTGGGAGAAGGTGACCCGGGACGGGCGGGGGAGTCGAGCGGGACGTGCGGGGCGCAGCGTCGGGGGCGGACGGCATACGCCACCGCCGTCCCTGCGGGGCAGTGAGGTGCGTGAACGCGCAGCGGCCCAGTCGCAGGCGGCGCGACCGGTCGTGGCCGCAGCCGACCAGGCGGTGCAACTCACCCTCGACCTCGGTGACCGCCCCGAGCTGACGCCGGGTGCGGGCCTGCCCGAGATGACCGGCACCGAACGGGTCCGGGCCGAGCTCGACGTCCTCGGGCTCGACGCGTCGGCGCACGTCGTCGAGTTCTATGGGCCGATGCTCGACGCCCTCGGTGTGGTGCGCAGCCGTGACCTGCTCAGGGCGCGGTCACGCAGCGAGGTGTGGGTTGCCGGGGTCAAGGTCGCGACCCAGACGCCGCCCATCCGGTCGGGGCGTCGCGTGGTCTTCCTCACCCTCGACGATGCCACCGGGCCCGTTGACGCGACCTTCTTCGAGGACGTCCAGGGGCCTTATGCCGCAACGGTTTTCCACTCCTGGCTCCTCCTGGTGCGCGGCGTCGTGCGGCGGACGGGACCGCGTGGCATCTCGGTGCGTGCGACGGGTGCATGGGAACTTGCCGGGCTGTGGGAGGCGTGGCGCGACGGCGGGCATGCTGCGGTCGTCCGGGCCCTGGAGGCGGCGGACGCGGAAGCCGTGGCCCGGGCCGAAGCGGGGGAGCGTGAGGCCGACGCGACCGGTCGGCGTCGGGTGCTCGTCCACGCATCAGGGTTCAAGCAGTCGCCGTATGCGGACATCAAGCCGGCAGGTGCTCCGGCGAACGACGGGCACCTCGTCGCGTCGATCGCGGTGCCGGACCACGGCACTCCGTCGCGCAAGCTGTGGCACTCCAGCCCCGGTAGTTCGGGGCACTGAGGAAGCGGTCAGGAATCGAGAAGCAGTGCGGCGCACGCGAACCTACGGTGAGGACATGACCACGAAGACAGCAGCCAAGAAGACCACGACCACCAAGGGCACGACCGCGAAGAACACGACCACCGACAAGGACACCAAGAGCGGGTTCAACGCCGACGAGCGCGCCGCGATGAAGGAGCGCGCCAAGGAACTGCGTGCCGAGGCCAAGGGTGCGAAGAACCGCGAGAAGGGCCTGGCCGACCTCGAGTCCAAGATCGCCGAGATGCCGGACGATGACCGAGCCCTCGCCGAGACGATCCACCGCATCGTCACCGAGAACGCGCCCGACCTCCTGCCGAAGACCTGGTACGGCATGCCGGCCTACGCAGACGCGAACGGCAAGACCATCTGTTTCTTCAAGGCGGCATCGAAGTTCGGTGCGCGCTACGCCGAGCTCGGCTTCAACGAGGACGCGATGCTCGACGACGGCACGATGTGGCCGACGGCCTACGCGATCAGCGCGCTGAGCCCGGCCCAGGAGAAGGCCATCGCGACGCTCGTCACCCGCGCCGTCTCCTGACGATCCTGCTCAGACGTCGGCGACGGGTCGCCCGACCACCATCGACTCGAGTTGCTCGGGTGGGAAGGTCTGGGCTGTCGGCGAATCCGCCTGTGCGCCAAGGGCATCGAGCACCGCGGTGAAGAACAGTCGGGCGCCGACCGCGAGCGCCACGTTCGTCACGTCGGTGTCGGACAGGCCCAGTGTGCGGAGTCGGTCGACGTCGCCCTGGTCGATCGACGCCGGGTCGGTCGCCACCTTCGTGGCGAATTCATGGACCGCGCGGTCGACCTCGTCGAGGCCCGAACCGTCCGGGTGCTCGCACAGGCTCGCGAGGGTCTCGTCGTCTCCGACGACGTCGCGCAGGAAGGACGAGTGGGCCACGGTGCACACCGTGGAGCGCCGGGCCCTGGCAGCCGCGATCGTCGCGATCTCGAAGCGTCGTCGGTCCATCGACCCGCGGATCGTCTGGTTGAGCGCACCCCAGGCCAGGGCGGCGTCGGGGCGGTGCGACAGGGCGCCCGCGTAGTCGGGCAGGAATCCCCACATGGCCTGCTGGCCGTCGTACCAGGTGCGCAGCGTCTCGTCGGCCGCCGAAGGGTCGACCCGTTCGATGAACATCCTGCTAGTGTCCGCCTCCCGAACCGTCCACGTCCTGAGGTCGGCCGAACTGAGCGCCCGCGGGTGGGCTCGGCGGCGCGACTGCTGTCCCACCTGCCAACTAGGCTGGTGGAACGCCGCACCGCGCGCGGCCGCTCGCCCGCACGACACGGGCACCCGACCGAGACAGGCAACGACACAGAGGTGAACCCGTGACCCAGGACGCGACGACCGGACGCCGCACCGGGGTCTCCACCTCACCCCGGACCGCAGCGATGTGGGCCGCCGTCGACGACGTCGTCCGCGAGCGCGCTGACCAGCTCGGACGGTCGCTGCGCGTCATCGACCTGGGTGGCGGGACCGGTGGGCTCGCGGTGCCGCTCGCCGTGGCGGGGCACGACGTCACCGTCGTCGACCCGAGCCCGGACGCACTCGCGTCCCTGCGCCGGCGTGCGGCCGAGGCCCAGGCCTCCGCACGCGTGAGCGCCGTCCAGGGTGACGCCGACACCCTGGCCTCACTCGTGGGTCGCGA
This sequence comes from Knoellia subterranea KCTC 19937, assembly GCF_000768685.1. Taxonomy (GTDB): domain Bacteria; phylum Actinomycetota; class Actinomycetes; order Actinomycetales; family Dermatophilaceae; genus Knoellia; species Knoellia subterranea. The sequence continues at coordinate 112,980 of NZ_AVPK01000002.1, forward strand.
TCGCCCCGACCTGGTCCTGTGTCACGGCACGCTCGAGTACGTCGATGACCCGGCGGCCACCCTGAGCCGGATTGCCGAGGTGCTCGCGGCGGGAGGCATCCTCAGTCTCGTCGTGCCTCAGCGTTCCGCGGCGGTTCTCGCCCGGGCCCTGGCCGGTCAGTTCGCCCAGGCGAGGGCTGCGCTCGACCGGGCCGACGGTCGCTGGGGTGACGGCGACCCCGTGCCGCGCCGCTTCGACCGCTCCGGTGTCGTTCGCCTCGTGGAAGCCGCAGGTCTCACCGTGAAGGGGGCACACGGCATACGCCTCTTCAGTGATCTCGTGCCGTCCGCGCTCGTCGACTCGGACGCGGACCGGGCCGCCCTCCTCGACCTCGAGCGGGCCGTGGCCGAGCACCCGGAGTTCTCCGTGCTCACCCATCTGGGCACCTCGCTGCACGTCATCGCCACTCGCCCCTGAGCCCATGAGTCGCCGCCAGTTCAGCCTCCCCGGGCGCACGTCGAGCGACCCCCCGGACGACACGGGCTGCACGATCCTGCACGTCGACATGGACGCGTTCTATGCCTCGGCGACGCTGCTGTCGCACCCCGAACTCGTGGGCACTCCGGTCATCATCGGTGGCGGCAACCGGGGCGTCGTGCTGTCCGCGACCTACGAGGCGCGGCGATACGGCGTCGCCTCGGCCATGCCCATGACGCGGGCGCGCCGGTTGTGCCCGCAGGCAACCGTTCTCGCGCCGGATCACCGCCTGTATGCCGCGATCTCGGCTGCCGTGATGGAAACCTTCCGCTCGGTGACCCCCGAGATCGAACCACTCTCGCTCGACGAGGCGTTCCTCGACGTGTCCGGGGCGATCCGCCGGCTCGGGTCACCCGCGACGATCGGGGCGCAGATCCGCGACACGATCCATGACGAGCAGGGCATCACCTGCTCGGTCGGGGTGTCGTCGACGAAGTTCGTCGCCAAGATCGCCTCCGGTCTGGCCAAACCCGACGGGATGGTCGTCGTGCCACGGGACGAGGTCATCCCGTTCGTCCAGCAACTGCCCGTGGCCGCCCTGTGGGGCGTGGGGGACAAGACCGAGGAGCAACTCACCCGACTCGGGCTGCGGACGGTCGCCGACATCGCGCACACGCCGCTACCGACCCTCATCCGAGGGCTGGGGGAGGCCACCGGCACCCATCTGCACGAGCTCGCCTGGGGGCGGGACCCGCGGCCGGTCCACCGCGAACACCGTGAGAAGAGCATTGGTGCGGACGAGACGTTCGAGTACGACATCGATGACCCGCGTGAGATCCACCGGCACCTGCTCAAGCTGAGCGACCGCGTGGGTGCGCGGCTCCGTGCCGCTCGGCTTACCGGACGCACAGTGTCGATCAAGGTGCGCTTCTCCGACTTCACGACGATCACCCGGGCCCGCACGCTGCGCGAGCCGACCGACACGAGCCGTGAGATCTATGAGACGGCGACGGGGTTGTTCGACGCACTGGGGTTGCAGCGAGCCAGGATTCGCCTGGTCGGGGTCCGGCTGGAGAAGCTCGTCGCGGTCGAGGAGGCGCCCATCCAGGGCATGCTCGGCGAGCCCGATCACGGGTGGCGCGAGGCCGATCGGGCCATCGACCGGGCGAGTGCACGGTTTGGTGCCGGGTCGGTGCGTCCGGCAAGCCTGATAGCTCGGGGCTCAACTTCCCCCAGCGACGATCGCGACCTATCCTGAAGAGACCAGCACCGCAGCTGGCGAAGCAACGAAACAGCGGCGCCGTGCGTTGTCATGGGTAGAAGATGTAGGTCACGTCGCACACACGCCGCACCCCAGGAGGACGCCGTGCCGCTGTCAGAGCACGAGCAGCGAATGCTCGAGCAGTTGGAGCAGGCCCTGGTCGCCGAGGACCCCAAGTTCGCCTCGAACATGGAGGGAGCCCGCCGTGGCGGCCCCACGCGGCTGCGGTGGATCATCGGCATCGTCGGTGTGCTTGCCGGACTCGGCCTCGTCCTCGTCGGGATCCAGACCACGATGTGGGTCGGGGCGGCGGGCTTCGCCGTGATGGTGGCGGCCGTGGCGTTCGCGCTCACACCGCCGCGGCGCGGCAAGCTCGCCGTCGTGCGTGACGACGGCTCCACGGGCCCGGCCAGTTCCGGTCGCCGTCAGAAGAGCGGGTCCGGCTTCATGAACAAGCTCGACGACCGCTGGGACCGTCGCGGCCAGGACGGCTGGAACTGACAGACCACCACTGATTGCCCGTTTGGGTCAGTTGGTCGCTGCGCTCCGCGCTGGCCCAAACGGGCAATCAGTGGTGAATGAGCCTACGTGGCGAGGACGCCGATAACCCACGTGACGGCGATGAGCAGGCCGGCGCAGAGTTCGATGCCCATGCTCAGGGCGATGGCCTTGAGGGCGTGCTTGGTCCGGTCCCACGCCTGCGCACGGTCAAGGCTGCGGCCCTGCTCGACGAGGAAGATGCCGAGCACGAAGCCGACGAAGAAGCCGACAACGGGGATGACGAAGAACCCGACGATGCCGAGCAGCACCGCGAGGAGCAGGGTCGTGGTCTTGACGCCCTGCTGACGTAGCCGCTTGCCCGGGACGAGGAATTGCGTGGCGACCCCGGCGAGATAAATCGCGAGGCAGATCCCGAAGAAGGTCCAGGCCGTCGCGCCCCCGGTTTCCCAGGCCCAGAGGAGCACCCCGAGGACGGCGACGAGCAGACCGGGGATGACGGGAACGACAATGCCGACGATCCCCACGAAGATGAGGATCGCCGGCACCCAGACGGTGGTGCCCTCCGGAAGGAGGTTCACTCGACGGGGTCAGACGTCGATGTCGGCGACGGTGGGCGGCTCCGTCAGGCGGTCGCTCTCGTCCACGATGTCGGCGTGGTCGCGCAACTTCGGCAGGTGCTCACGACCGTGGTGGGCGCAGAAGAGCAGCTCGCCCCCAACGTGCAGGGTCGCGCGAACATAGGCCTGGGCTCCGCAGCGGTCGCAGCGGTCCGCGTTGGTCAGGGTGGGTGCCAGTGCGGTGGTCACATCGGCCTCCTCGGCTGATCTCGTCAGTGGGCCCACGCGGGTGCGTGGGCGTCAAGCGTTGCAACAGTCAAACACGCCAACCTCTTCCCGCGTGGGAGGTGTTCGCGTTGTGACCGATCCGATGCCGACGACTCGATCATTCCTCATGCCCCCGACAGCGCGCCTCGCCGGGCTTGTCGGCGCCCGGAGTTAGCCTGTCGCGGAACGCGAAGGTGAGCGGACGGCATACCCGATCCGCCTCTGGCGACCGACCGCGAACCGCACCTCCGCACCCGCACGACCGAAGGAACGCATGAGCCCCACGTCCACGGCCAAGAAGGCCGCGACGAGCAAGTCCTCGTCCGACTACAGCGCGCACCACCTCCAGGTCCTCGAGGGCCTCGAGGCGGTCCGCAAGCGGCCGGGCATGTACATCGGCTCGACCGACAGCCGCGGACTCATGCACTGCCTCTGGGAGATCATCGACAACGCCGTCGACGAGGCGCTCGGTGGGCACGGCGACCGCATCGAGGTCATCCTGCACAAGGATGGGTCCGTCGAGGTGCGCGACGAGGCCCGTGGCATCCCCGTCGACATCGAGCCACGCACCGGTCTCACCGGTGTCGAGGTCGTCTTCACCAAGCTGCACGCCGGCGGCAAGTTCGGTGGGGGCTCCTACACCGCGTCCGGTGGTCTGCACGGTGTCGGCGCCTCGGTCGTCAACGCGCTGTCCGCACGGCTCGACGTCGAGGTCGACCGCAGCGGCAAGACCTACGCCATGAGCTTCCGCCGTGGCGAGCCGGGCTACTTCCCGGACGTCGCCAGCAGCGACAAGAGTCCCGAGCACGAGTTCACGCCCTACGAGCGCAGCAGTGAGCTCGCCGTCGTCGGCAAGGCCAAGCGCGGCGCGACGGGCACGCGCATCCGCTACTGGGCCGATCCGCAGATCTTCCTCAAGGACGCCGAGTTCGACTACGACGGGCTCGTCGCACGCGCCCGCCAGACGTCCTTCCTCGTGCCCGGGCTCACCCTCGTCATCCGCGACGAGCGCGGACTGCCCGGGACGGCGGGGGAGATGGGGCCCCACGAGGAGGTCTTCGTCCACGACGGCGGCATCAGCGAGTTTGCCGAGTTCCTCGCCCCTGACCCGTCGGTCACCGACGTGTGGCGCCTCCAGGGCACCGGCAACTTCACCGAGACCGTCCCCGTCCTCGATTCCAAGGGGCACATGACCCCGCAGGAGGTCGAGCGCGAGTGTGAGGTCGACATCGCCGTGCGCTGGGGCACCGGCTACGACGCCAAGGTCAGCTCCTTCGTCAACATCATCGCCACACCCAAGGGCGGCACCCACATGGCCGGCTTCGAGCAGGCGCTGCTCAAGGTCTTCCGCAAGCAGCTCGAGGTCAACGCCCGCCGGCTCAAGGTCGGCAACGACAAGGTCGACAAGGACGACATCCTCGCCGGGCTCACCGCAGTCGTGACGGTGCGGCTGGCCGAGCCCCAATTCGAGGGGCAGACCAAGGAGGTCCTCGGGACCAACGCCGTGCGCGCCATCGTCGGCCGGGTGGTCGAGAAGGAACTCACGACCAACCTCACCTCGACCAAGCGCGGCGAGAAGCAGCAGGCCGCACAGCTGCTCGAGAAGGTCACCGCCGAGATGAAATCGCGCATCAGTGCGCGCCTGCACAAGGAGACGCAGCGCAAGAAGAACGCGCTCGAGACGTCATCACTGCCGGCCAAGCTCGCCGACTGCCGCAGCAACGACGTCGAGGCGACCGAACTCTTCATTGTCGAGGGGGACAGCGCGCTCGGGACCGCCAAGTTGGCCCGCAACTCCGACGTGCAGGCCCTCCTGCCGATCCGCGGCAAGATCCTCAACGTCCAGAAGGCCTCGCTCACCGACATGCTCGGCAACGCCGAGTGCGCGGCGATCATTCAGGTCATCGGCGCCGGCTCGGGGCGGACCTTCGACGTCGAGGCGGCCCGCTACGGCAAGGTCATCATCATGACCGATGCCGACGTCGACGGCGCTCACATCCGCACCCTGCTGCTGACGCTCTTCTTCCGCTACATGCGTCCGCTCGTCGAGGCCGGTCGCGTCTATGCCGCCGTGCCTCCGTTGCACCGCATCGAGGTGGCCGGCGCCGGAGCCCGCAAGGGTGAGCTCATCTACACCTACTCCGAGGGTGAGATGCGCAAGACCGTCGCCTCCCTGACCAAGCGTGGCCGCAACATCAAGCAGCCGATGCAGCGCTACAAGGGTCTGGGTGAGATGGACGCCGACCAGCTCGCCGAGACGACGATGGACCCGCACCACCGGACGCTGCGCAAGGTGACGATGGCCGACGCCGAGCAGGCCGAGCGCATCTTCGAACTCCTCATGGGCAACGAGGTCGCGCCTCGCCGCGACTTCATCGTCCGCGGCTCGGCGCAACTCGACCGCGAACGCATCGACGCCTGAGTTCGCAGGGTCGCCTGCGGCGACCAACAACGCAACGCGCCGGTATGCCGGGAAGGCGACTTCCCGGCATACCGGCGCGTTTCCGTTGCCCTGAGACGTGATGTGGGACACAGTGGGCCGATACAGGCGCCGGTTGGGCGCACCGACCAGGAGGGCTTCGAGATGAGCGGTCACACCGCAGGCGACACGGGCGTCATCGACGCACCGGGCGAGGGGCAGCACGAACTCAAGCGGGTCATGGGGCCCAGGTTGCTGCTGCTCTTCATCGTCGGTGACATTCTCGGCACCGGTGTCTACGCACTCACCGGTTCGGTGGCCGGCGAGGTCGGCGGCGCAGCGTGGGCACCGTTCCTCGTCGCGTTCACCGTCGCCACGATCACGGCGTTCTCCTACCTCGAGCTCGTGACGAAGTACCCGCAGGCTGCCGGTGCGGCGCTCTACACGCACAAGGCGTTCGGGATCCACTTCCTGACGTTCCTCGTGTGCTTCACCGTCATGTGCTCGGGCATCACGTCGGCCTCGACCGCGTCGAACGCCTTCGCCGGGTTCCTCCGGGACGGCCTCGGGATGAAGGAGGACTGGCCCGCCGGATCGACGCCGATCCTGCTCATCGCCCTGGGCTTCATGGCCCTCGTCGCGGCGATCAACTTCCGTGGCGTCGGCGAGAGCGTCAAGGCCAACGTCGTCCTCACCCTCGTCGAGCTGTCCGGTCTGCTCCTCGTGATCTTCATCGGCCTCTACGCCGTGACCCAGGGCAAGGCGGACTTCTCGCAGACGGTCGTCTTCGACAGCCCCAGTGACAAGAGCACGTTCTTCGCCATCACTGCCGCGACCTCGCTCGCGTTCTTCGCGATGGTCGGCTTCGAGGACTCGGTCAACATGGCCGAGGAGACGCACGAGCCCGAGAAGAACTTCCCCAAGATGATGCTCACCGGTCTGGGCATCACCGGCCTGATCTATGTGCTCGTCTCGATCACCGCCGTCGCACTGGTGCCCGTCGGGAAGCTCGCCGATCCGAACGAGGCCTCGGCCCTCACCCAGGTGGTCGCGGCGGGTGCGCCGAACTTCCCCTTCGACAAGGTCTTCCCGTTCATCGGCATGTTCGCGGTGGCCAACTCGGCCCTGATCAACATGTTGATGGCGAGCCGGCTGCTCTACGGCATGGCCAAGCAGGAGGTGCTTCCGCCGGTCCTCGGTCGGGTGCACCCCGGTCGTCGCACCCCCTGGGTGTCGATCCTCTTCACGACGGCCATCGCATTCGGCCTGATCATCTATGTGGTGCGGGCCAACGCCAGCAAGGACGGCGCCAACACGGTGTCCCTGCTGGGTGGCACGACGGCGCTCCTGCTCCTGTGCGTCTTCACGATCGTCAACATCGCCGTGTTGGTGCTTCGTCGGGATGGGGTGTCGCACAAGCACTTCATCGCGCCGTCGATCCTGCCGATCGTGGGCGCCATCGCCTGTGCGTTCCTGGCCGGCCCCTGGGCGCGCAGCGAGGCCCAGCAGGAGCAATACAAGATCGCCGGAGGCCTGCTGGCCGTCGGTGTCGTCCTCTGGGCGCTGACCTGGCTCGCGAACCGGTTCTTCTTCGCCAAGAAGACCTACATGCGTGATGTCGAGGAGCTCGGCGACCCCGACCACGAGCACCACTGACACATCATCTGATTGCCCGTTCGTGCCCGTGATGAGGGCAGCGACGAACTGGCCGAACGGGCAATCAGTTGGTCAGAGGGCAGTCGGGGGAGCGGTGCTGGCGCGGATGACGAGCTCGGTCGGGACGACGACTTCGGTCTCGTCACCACCGTCGGTCGCGACTCCGAGGGAGCGCAGCAGAATCTCCGCGGCCTGGCGTCCTTGTGCCGCAACGTCCTGACGGACCGTCGTCAGGCCCAGGACATTGCTCAGGGCGTGATCGTCGATGCCGATGACCGAGAGGTCCTCGGGGATGTGCAGACCTTGTGCGCGGGCGGCCGCCATGGCGCCGATGGCCATCTCGTCGGACGCTGCTGCGATAGCGGTGGGGCGATCGTCGGACGCGAGCAGGGTATGGGTGTCGGCGGAAGCACTGTCGGCCGACCAGTCGGATCCGAGGATCCACTGCTTGTGCTCCGCCAGTCCGTGCGACTGCATCACCTCGCGGAAGGCATCGAGTCGCGCCTGGGGCGTGCGGATGTGGGCCTTGTTGGACGGGACCGCGCCGATGTAGGCAATGCGTTCGTGGCCCAGGGAGACAAGGTGTTCGGTCGCCGTGCGCATGGCCTGCGCCTCGTCGATGCGAACGTTGGGGCGATCCGCGACGGGCGTTCCGATGGCCACGAGGGGGAGGCCGAGACGGTCCACGAGGTCGAGTTCGTCCTGGGTCATCGGGAGATTGAGGGTGATGACGCCGTCGACGCGCTTCCACAGCATGTTCTGTGACAGGGGGAGGCGCTGGTCGTAGGTGTCGTCCTCGAGGTCGAAGAGGAGGACATGGTGATCGTGCTGCCTCAACGTCTTCTCGATGGCGCTCACCAGGGTGGCGAAGAACCACCGGGTGAGGAAGGGCGCGACGACACCGACGACCTGGGTGCGCCCCGATGCGAGCGAAGTTGCCGTTGGGCTGGCAACGTAGTCGAGCTCGTTGGCCACCTTGAGGACGCGCTCCCGGGTGCGCGGGGACACCCGGTCGAGCCCTCGGAGTGCACGGGAGACCGTGGCCACGGAGACCCCGGCCTCCCGTGCAACATCCGTGATGGTGCTCATCCGCCGACGGCGGTCTGGAGCAGTCATGTCAGCCCTTCAGGCCGCCCGCGAGCAGACCCCGGACGAAGAAGCGCTGCAGCGACAGGAACACCACGACGGGCACGATCATCGAGATGAAGGCGCCTGCCGAGAGGAGGTACCACGCGTTGCCGCGCGTTCCGGCCAACTCGGCGACTCGCACCGTCACCGGCGCGACGTCCGGTGTTCCACCGAGGAAGACCAGCGAGACGAGAAGGTCATTCCACACCCACAGGAACTGGAAGATCCCGAAGGCCGCCAGGGCGGGCGTCAGCAGAGGCAACAGGATCTTGAAGAAGATCGTGACGTGGCCGGCGCCATCGACACGTGCGGCCTCCATGAGCTCACCCGGGAGTTCTCTCATGAAGTTGTGGATGAGGAACGTCGCCAGGGGAAGGGCGAAGATCGTGTGGGACAACCACACGCTCCAGTAGGACGCCCCGAAACCGAGCTTGTTCGTGTACATGTCGAGCAGCGGGATGAGCGCGATCTGGAGCGGCACGATCTGCAGCGCGAAGACCGCGACGAACAGGGCGTCACGTCCCGGGAACGGCATCCACGCGAAGGCGTAGGCCGCGAGCGAGGCGAGGAAGATCGGCAGCAGCACCGCGGGGATCGTGATGACGACCGTGTTGATGAAGTACTGGCTGAAGCTCGAGGTTGCTCCGGGCTCGAGCGCCTCGCGGTAGTTCTCGAGGGTGAACGCCCCCGGGTTGCCGAAGGCCGTCCACCATCCGCTCGAGTTGATGTCGCGTTGGGTGCGGAACGACGTCACGAGCAGTCCGACGGTGGGTGTCGTCCACAGCACGGCGATGATGATCGCCACGAGGGATGCCCACCGTGAGCTCACTGCGCGGGCGGCGTCGCCGGTCGCGGTCTTCTTTGCCTTGCCGGACGACGGCGGGACGGCGTCGTCGATCATCGACTCGGGCGTTGCTGCCGGTTGGAGGGTGCTCATGTCTCAGGCCTCCTTGCGCATCTGGACGATGTTGTAGGCGACGATGGGGATGACGAGGACGAAGAGCAGCACGGCCAGCGCGGCACCCAGACCGGGAGCGTTGTAGCGGAAGCTCTGGTTGTAGAACTCGTTGGCGACGACAGAGGTGTCGAACTGACCGCCCGTCATGGTGCGGACGATGTCGAAGACCTTGAGCGTGCCGATGCCGATCGTCGTGAGGACGACGACCACTGCCGCCCGGATGCTCGGCAACGTGATGTAGCGGAACATGCGGAAACCGGACACCCCATCGAGGCGAGCGGCCTCGATGATGTCGTCCGGGATGGCCTTGATCGCGGCCGAGAGGACGGTCATCGCGAAGCCCGCCTGGATCCACACCATGACGATGATCAGCATGAGCGTGTTGAGCGGCGCCTCGAGGAGGAACTGCTGGGTCTCGAGACCCACGAGCTTGAAGAGCTGGTTGAGCAGGCCGATCTGGGGGCGCTCGGTCTGCTTGTACTGGTAGACGAACTTCCAGATGATGCTGGCGCCGACCATCGAGATCGCCATCGGCAGGAAGATGAGCGCCTTGGCGAACGCCTCGCCGCGCGCCCGGTCGATGAGGATGGCGTAGAGGAGCCCGATCGCCGTGGCGAGGAAGGGCACGAGGATGACCCACAGGGCGGTGTTGCGCAGCACCGTGAGGAGTTCGGGCTGGCTGAACATCGCGCTGTAGTTCTCGAACGAGAAAGCACCGTCGCCGGACTTGCCTCGCAGCGACTGGATGATCGTCAGGACAGCGGGGTACAGCAGGCCGACCGCGAGAAGCAGCACGGCCGGTGCCGCGAACAACATGCCCTGACCCTGCTCGCCGCGCTTGCCCTTGAGCAGCGAGGCCAGGAAGAGCACAAGGCCGAAGACCGCCGCGAAGAACGCCACGGCGAAGAACATCAGGAAGAACTTGCCCGCGGTGCTCTCGGCACGCAGGAAGGGCTCCGGGATCCCGGACGGTGCGACGCTCAGCAGGCTCGCAACCATGACTCCACCTCCAGGGATGAGGGTGCTGACGGAAAGGAAAGCCGGGGTGGGGTGGACTCCACCCCACCCCGGCGTGTGACCTCGGAGTTCAGGTCAGGACTTGGGCCAGGAGTTCTCGATGTAGTCGAGCGTGGCCTTGTCGTTCTCTCCGGTGATCCAGTTGACCATGCCCTTCCAGAACGTGCCCGCGCCCACGGCACCCGGCATGAGGTCGGAGCCGTCGAAGCGGAACGTCGCGTTCTTGTCGGTGAGCATCGTGGCCGACAGGTTGTCGATCGGGTTCTTCAGGAGAGTCGGGTCAACGTTGACGTTGGCCGTGAGGCAGCCACCGGTGCCGCAGGTCTTGGCGCGCTCGACCGCCCACTCCGTGGAGGCGAGGTAGGTCTGGAACGCCTTGACCTCGGGGGCGTCGCGGAAGGCCGCGGTGACCTCACCGGCGCCGAGAACCGGCTTGGTCGTCTCGTCCTTGGCCGGCAGGTAGAAGGCCCAGATGTCGCCGTCCTCGGCGACGTTGGTGCCCTCGGGCCAGTTCGCCGCGTAGAACGACGCCTGACGGTGCATGAAGCAGGTGCCGTCGAGGATCGGCTGGCCCGCGTCCTGGAACGAGGTCGAGGCGATCGTCTTGACGTCGCCGTAGCCACCGTTGACGTACTTCGGGTTCTTGAGGATCTTGCCGACCTCGGCGAGGGCCGTGGCGACGGCGGGGTCGTTGAACGGGATCTCGTGGTTGACCCACTTGTCGTACGTCTCGGCGCCCGCGGTGCGGAGCATGACGTCCTCGACCCAGTCGGTGGCCGGCCAGCCGGTGGCGTCACCGGACTCGATCCCGGCACACCACGGCTTGGCCTCGGGGTTGTCCGTGGCGATCTTGTCGGTCAGCGCGAGGAGCTCGTCCCACGTCTTGGGGATCTCGTAGCCCTTGTCCTTGAACGCGGTGGGCGAGTACCAGACGAACGACTTCACGTTGGCGCCGAGCGGAGCGGCGTAGAACTTGCCGTCGACGGTGCCGTAGGTCTTCCAGTCGGGCATGTTCGCGTCGACGTTGGCCTCGGTCTCCGGCGGAGCGGGAATGACCTTGCCCGTCGCGACGAGGGTCTTGAGCAGACCCGGCTGGGGCAGGTACGCGATGTCGGGGGCGTTGCCACCCTTGACGCGCACGGAGATCTGGGCCTCCATCTCGCGCGAGCCTTCGTACTTGATCTTGACTCCGGTGCAGTCCTCGAACGGCTTGTACGAGGCGATGTGCGGTCCGTCCTCGGGGGCGACGATGGTCGTGTAGACCGACACTTCCTTGCCCTTGAGGTCGCCGAACTTCTCGTAGGGCGCGCAGTCGATCTTGGTCGCGGCGCTGTCGCCGCTTCCGCTGTCGCCGTCGTCGGACGAGCTACCGCAGGCAGCGAGTCCGAGGGACACCACAGCGAGGGTCGCGAGGACCTTCGCGGTGCGGCGAGGTGATTTGTGGGCCATGCCCGCCTCCATCTTTTCCAGGGGACGCGCCGGGCCAGCCACTGACCTCGGCGCTGAGGTGATCCGTTCTGCAGTGTAAAAGCGGTTACACCGGACAGGGAAGACCTCCACGCCGCCGGGATGTCACGATCGCGTAACGCGATCGTCATCCGGGAACTGTGCGGGGCGGCATACGCCGGTATGCCGTCCGCCCACCTCGGGCGACCGCGTCACCCTTCCGACTTCTTGCCCGTGTGGGACAACTCGCTGGCGCTCGCCGTCGCACACGGGCAAGAAGTCGCGCGTATCCGCCGTCCCACACGGGCAAGAAGTCGCGCGTCGTTCAGGAGAGGGGAGCGCCGATGCCGGTGATGATCGACGAGCCCTGGACGCCCGAGCCGTCGCGCCGACCGTTGGCCTCGGGCAGCTCGATGGCCACGCCACCGGCACCACTGGCCCGGGCGGGCGTGGCACCCACCCACGCGAGGATCAGCGTGTCTTCGCCCTTGAGGAAGCGGTGGGCCCGGACGCCGCCGGTGCCGCGCCCCTTGGCGGGGTACTCCGAGAAGGGCGTCACCTTGATTGCGCCCGGCTGCGTGCCGGGAAGGGCGTCGCCCGACCCCGACGCGGTGACGACGACGCCGTCGCGCGCGGGATCCACGACCCCGAAGAAGACGACCTTCTGGCCCGAGGCGACGCGGACACCGGCGATGCCGCCGCCCGAACGGCCCTGCGGCCGAACCGAATTCGCAGCAAAGCGCAGGAGCTGGGCATCGGACGTCACGAACACGAGTTCCTCGTCGCCCGAGACCACCTGCCCGACGCCGACGACCGAGTCGCCGGGCTTGAGCGAGATGACCTCCCAGTCGTGGGACTTGGGCTGGTCCGCCGTGACCCGCTTGACGATGCCCTGGGCGGTGCCCAGTGCGAGGCCCGGGCCGTCGGCAGCGAGCGACACGATCGACACCGCTTCCTCACCCTTGGGCAGGTCGACATAGGCCGCGAGCGGTGCGCCACCGGACAGCGACGGCGCGCCACCGAGCGGCGGCATCGCCGGCAGTTCGAGTGCACTGATCCGGATCATCCGGCCACGCGTCGTCACGAGACCGACCTCGCCGCGCGCCGTCGTGCGGACCGCGCCGATGATCGCGTCGTGCTTGGCCCGCGGACCCTCGGCCGGGATCGGTTCGTCGTTCGAAGTGCGCGCGAGCAGGCCGGTCGAGGACAGCAGCACCCAGCACGGGTCGTCCGCGACCTCGAGCGGAGCCGCGGCAGCGCTCACCGCACCAGTGCCGGCGGACTCGAGCAGGACGGTGCGCCGGGGCGTGCCGTACTTCTTCGCGACGTCCGCGAGCTCGTTCGAGACCGTGCGGTGGAGCAGCTTCTCGTCGCCGAGGATCGCCTCGAGCTCCTCGATCTGCTGCTGCAACTCGTCGCGCTGCTTCTCGAGCTCGAGGCGCGAGAACTTCGTCAGGCGACGGAGCTGGAGCTCGAGGATGTAGTTCGCCTGGAGCTCGCTGAGGTCGAAGACCGTCATGAGCCGCGCGCGCGCCGCCGCCGTGTCGTCACTGCTGCGGATGAGCTGGATGACCTCGTCGATGTCGAGGATCGCGATGAGCAGGCCCTCGACGAGGTGCAACTGGTCCTGCGCCTTGCCGAGCCGGAACTCGGTGCGGCGACGGACCACGTCGATGCGGAACTCGACGTAGTGGCGCAGCAGGTCCTTGAGCCCCAGCGTCTGCGGCTGCCCGTCGACGAGGGCGACGTTGTTGATGCCGAAGGAGTCCTCCATCGGCGTGAGCTTGTAGAGCTGCTCGAGCACGGCCTCGGGGTTGAAGCCGTTCTTGACCTCGATGACGAGGCGCAGTCCGTGCTTGCGGTCGGTGAGGTCCTTGACGTCGCTGATGCCCTGGAGCTTCTTGCCCTGGACGAGGGTCTTCATCCGCTCGATGACCTTTTCGGGGCCGACGAGGTAGGGGAGCTCGGTGACGACGATGCCGGACTTGCGCGGCGTCAGCTTCTCGATGCGTGCCGTGGCCCGGGTCCGGAAGGTCCCCTTGCCGGTGAGATAGGCGTCGCGGATGCCGTCGAGCCCGACGATCCGACCACCGAGGGGCAGGTCGGGGCCCGGGACGAACTTCATGAGGTCGTCGAGGCTGCAGTCGGGGTGGGAGATGAGGTGGCGGGCCGCGCCGATGACCTCGACGAGGTTGTGCGGCGGCATGTTCGTCGCGAAGCCCACGGCGATGCCGGAGACGCCGTTGACGAGCAGGTTGGGGTACGACGCCGGAAGCACGCCCGGTTGCATGAGCTGGTCGTCGTAGTTCGGGACGAAGTCGACGGTGTTCTCGTCCAGGCTCGCCGTCATGACGAGGGCCGCGGGAGCCAGACGCGCCTCGGTGTATCGCGAGGCGGCCGGGCCGTCGTCGAGCGATCCGAAGTTGCCGTGGCCGTCGACGAGCGGGAGGCGCATCGTGAACGGCTGGGCCATGCGCACCAGGGCGTCATAGATCGCGGTGTCGCCGTGCGGGTGGTACTTGCCCATGACGTCGCCGACGACGCGCGAGGACTTCACGTGCCCCTTGTCGGGACGCAGGCCCATCTCGCTCATCGAGTAGAGGATCCGGCGCTGCACCGGCTTGAGCCCGTCACGCACGTCCGGCAGGGCTCGCGAGTGGATGACCGAGACGGAGTACTCGAGGAATGCGTTCTGCATCTCGACCCCGACGTCGATGTCGACGATCTTCTCGGCGATCTCTTCGTCGGAATTCGAACTGGTGCGCTTGGCCATGTGCGGGCGGTCTACCTCGGGTCGTGTTGCCTCGCCGACGCGCGGCGAGCGATCACTCCATCTTCACTCACGCCTCCGACGGTGCCGCCCCCGACGCGCCGAACCGGCCGTGGTGGAGCACCTCACGCAGCGGCCGCCGACCGCGTCGCAGCGACGGACTCGTCACCCGTTGCGCTTCGTGACCCAACGCGATGACGCCGACGATCCGACGACCGGACGGGACGGCATACGCCGCCTTGACGGCCTCGTGCCGAGCGGCGGGTACGCCGAAGAACAACGCGCCCAGTCCGGCATCGACGGCGCCGAGCAGGAGGATCATCGCCGCCATCGCGGTGTCGGTGTCCCAGTAGGGAATCGGCCACCGATCGAGAGAGCGGTCGGTCCAGCCCTTGTCCGGCTCCGCATACCGATCGAGGTATGCCGTCGGGTCGGCGAGCATGATCAGGAGGACCGGCGCTGCGGAGACTCCGCGCAGCCACGCGCTCGGCTCACCGTCGATCTCGCGGCTCACCTCCCAGAAGCGGGCGCGGTCGGCGGGGTCGGACAGGGCGAGGACGTCCCAGCCCTGGGTGTGGCCCGCGCTCGGTGCCCGCTGGGCGAGTGCCACGAGCTGCGCGACCGTCTCGGCGGGGACATCGCGGTCGGGGTCGAAGCGCCGCACCATCCGCCGTCGCGACACCGCATCGATGAGGTCCATGGAGGTCATCGTGCCGTGCCACGATGGGCACATGAGCGACGAGCCCGAACTGCCGCCGGGCTACCCGGTCCAGTGGGAGGCCGACGTCGTGCTCCGCGATGGCAGTGTCGGCCACCTTCGTCCGATCATGCCGGCCGACGAGAAGCGCATTCGGGCCTTTCACGCGCGGCAGTCGGAGGAGTCGATCTATCTGCGGTTCTTCGCGCCGCTGCGACACCTGTCCGACAAGGACGTGCACCGCTTCACCCACGTCGACTACGAGGACCGCGTCGCGCTCGTCATCACGGTGCGGGACGAGATCATCGGCATCGGCCGTTATGACCGCACCGAGCCGTCGTCGGCGGAGGTGGCGTTCAACGTCAGCGACCACTACCAGGGGCGGGGGATCGGCTCGGTCCTGCTCGAGCACCTTGCCGCGATCGCGCAGGAGTTCGGCATCTCCCGCTTCACCGCAGAGGTGCTGCCGCAGAACCGGAAGATGCTCACCGTCTTCTCGGAGGCCGGCTACGAGGTGAGCCGCAAGGTCGAGGACGGCGTCGTCGCGCTGCACTTCGACATCGAGCCGACCGACCGGTCCAAGGCCGTCGCCATGTCGCGCGAACACCGCGCCGAGGCCATCAGCGTCAGCCGAATGCTGCGCCCCCGCACCGTCGCGGTCATCGGCGCGGGCCGTTCCCCCCAGTCGATGGGCCACCACTTCCTCAAGAATCTCCTCGCCGCTGGCTTCACGGGCGAGGCCCACCCCGTCAACGGCAACGCGAAGAAGATCCTGGGGCGCAAGGCCTACGACACGATCGGTGACGTCCCCGGCCACGTCGACCTCGCGGTCATCGCGGTCCCGGCCGACAAGGTCCTCGGGGTCGTCGACGAATGCGCTGCCGCCGACGTCGATGCGTTGCTCATCGTCAGTGCCGGCTTCGGCGAGGCGGCCGGGGACGGCGGGGACGAACTCCAGGCCGAGCTCGTCCGACGCGCTCGCGGGTCGGGCATGCGCATCGTCGGGCCGAACTCGTTCGGGCTGATCAACACGGACGCGGAGTTCTCCCTCAACGCGTCGCTCTCGCCGGACCAGCCGCCGACCGGGCACTTGGGTCTCTTCGCGCAGTCGGGCGCGTTGGGGATCGCGGTCCTCGCATCGGCGGCCCGTCGCAACCTCGGCATCTCGACCTTCGCCTCGGCCGGCAACCGCGTCGACGTGTCCGGCAACGACCTCATGCAGTACTGGATCGACGACGAGGACACCCACGCGGTCGGCCTCTATCTCGAGTCCATGGGCAACCCGCGCAAGTTCTCGCGGATCGCCCGCAACCTCGGCCGGATCAAGCCCGTGATCGTCGTCCAGTCCGGTGTGTCGTCGTACGGCACCCCGCCGGGCCACCGAGTGCGGCGAACGAAGGTGCGGCCAGCCGTGTTCGGCGCGATGCTTCGCCAGGCCGGGGCGATCCGCGTGTCCAACGTCCACCAGATGTTCGACGTCGCCCAGTTGGTCGTGCACCAGCCGCTGCCCGCAGGCCGTCGGGTTGCCATCGTCGGCAACTCCTCGGCCCTGGGCGCGCTGTCGGCCGGCGCCGTCGCGCAACGCGGATTGACCGTCACGCACGGGCCGGTGAACCTTCGGTCCGACGCGACCCCCGAGGACTTCCGGGAAGCGCTCACCAAGGCCTTCGACGACCCCGATGTCGATTCGGTCCTCACCTGCTTCATCCCGCCGATCGCCGCTCACGACGAAGAGGTCACCGACGCTGTGCGAGCGGCGGCACAGAAGTCCGACAAGACCTGTGTCGCAACGTTCCTCGGCATGCGCGGCGTCGACTCGTCCACCTCGATGGACGAGGGTGGCGCGTCCGGCCAGGCCATCCCGATCTATGCCATGCCCGAGGACGCCGCCTATGCGCTCGCCAAGGCGACGAAGTATGCCGCGTGGCGCAACAAGGACCACGGCCTGCCTGTCGCTCCGGCCGGGATCAACCGCCGTGTCGCCGAGGACGTCGTCCAGACCGTCCTGTCCGTGAGTCCCGAAGGGCGCCGACTCGACGCGGACGAGACGTCGGCGTTGCTCAGTGCCTATGGCATCGAGTTGTGGCCGTCCCGAGCGGTGGAGACGGTGGAGGAAGCCGTGCAGGCCGCCGAGGACATGGGTTATCCCGTGGTGCTGAAGTCGACGGCGCCCATGCTCCGCCACCAGGGCGGGATCACGGGTGTGCGTGTCGACCTCGCCAACGACCAGTCCGTCCGTGAGGCGTGGGCGTCCCTTCACGAACGACTGTCGCCGCTCGCCGCCGACCAGCTCGAGGTCCAACGGATGGCAACGCCGGGCGTTGCGTGCGTGGTCACCGCGGACGAGGACCCCCTGTTCGGACCCGTCGTGAGCTTCGGCGTCGCCGGTCTGCCCACGGAGCTCCTCGACGACATCGCCCACCGCATCCCACCCCTGACGGACGTCGCCGTCTCCGAGCTCATCTCCTCGGTCAAGGCGGCACCCGTCCTCCATGGGCACCGCGGGTCGACGCCGGTGCACCGTGCCGCCCTCGCCGACCTCATCGCCCGCGTGTCCGTCATGAGCGACGACATGCCCGAACTGGTCTCGCTCCGGCTCAACCCTGTCAACGCCCATCCCGGCGGTGTCGAGGTGCTCGGGGCAGAGGTGACCGTGGCCCCGATCGAGCGGCGGGCCGACCCCGGCCGGCGGTCCCTGACCTGACCGAGCCGCCTGTGGACAGCGCGGAGCAGCGCCGTCGGTGCGGCAGAATGGGCCCATGATGCGTTCGTTCGACGTCCCCACCCTCCCGGTGGACCTCACCGCCGCGATCGAGCGGGCGGGCTACTACCCGGCCCTCGTCGGTGACGTCGTCGCCGCCGCTCTCGCGGGGGAGCAGGTCCGGTCGCACCTCGTGCACCTCGAGACCACCTTTGACCGCGACGTCATTCGTCGGCACGTGACGGTGCTCGTCCTCACGCCCTCCCGACTGGTCATTGCCCACGCAGACGACCACGCCGACGAGGCGGCGGGCGCGGGGTCCGGAGATGCAGCAGGCGCCGGTGTGGGAGCCGGTGTCGACGCGGGGGGCGGGGCGCACGCCGCCGCCCTGGCCCAGGAGGTCGCGACCGCCACCACCGAGAGCATCCCGCTGTCGGCCGTGCGCGGAGTGATGCTCACGCACGTCGTCTCCGATCCCCAGAACTACGTGCCCGGTTCCCTCGGTCGCGAACTCACCCTCACCCTCGGCTGGGGTGCCGTGAGTCGGGTCGACCTCCTGCCCGCGACGTGCGGTGATCCCGGGTGCGACGCGGACCACGGCTACGACGGCACGATCTCGAGCGACGACATCGCGCTGCGTGTGTCGGCGACCGCGGATGGTGACGCCGCGCTCCAGCAGGCGCTCTCGTTTGCCCACGACCTCTCGGCCGCCCTCGGCCAGTGACCGCCACGTGACCGACCCCGGGGGTGAGGCAGTGGCGGAGCCTGCACCTCGCAAGGCGCGCAAACCACGCAAGGCGAACCCGAGCGCAACGTCAGGTGACGTGCCTCCGGGGCTGGGCGTCCCGGCATACACCGAAGGCGGTTTGTCCGACGTCCTGCCCTCGATCGCGGCCTCTCTCGGCGTCGCGGCCAGTGCGCCGCGCTGGGCCCTTCCGCGAGCGCGGAGCGCCGTCGTCGTCCTCGTCGACGGTCTGGGATACGACCTCCTGAGACGGCGTGGCGGGCACGCACCGTGGTTGCGCTCGCTCTTCGAGACGGGGCAGCGCGTCGTCAGCGGGTTCCCGTCCACGACGGCGTCGTCGATGGGTTCGTTCGGGACGGGGTTGACGCCGGGCGGGCACGGGATGCTCGGCTACGAGGTGCTCGTGCCGGAGGAGGATCGTCTCCTCAACGAGCTGTCGTGGGAGGACGGGCCGGTGCCCGAACTCTGGCAGCCCCGCAGCACGTGGTTCGAGCGCGCAGCGGCGGCGGGAATCGACGTTGTGCGGACGGGGCCGGCGTTCTTCGACGGGTCGGGTCTGACGCGAGCAGCGTTGCGGGGAGGGCGATTCGTCGCTGCCGAAGAACTCGACGCCCGCGTTGACGCCACCCTCGCGCACGCGCGGTCGCGGTCGTCGTCATTGACCTATCTCTATTGGGGGGAGCTCGACAAGGTCGGGCACGTGCACGGGTGCGAGTCCTGGCAGTGGGGCGATGAGCTGGAGTCGATCGACCGGTCGTTGGCGAGGTTGGCGGACGGCCTCCCGTCCGACTGCTCGCTGACGATCACGGCCGACCACGGCATGGTGGACGTGCCCATGGAGAACCGCATCGATCTCGCGCACGACGCCGAACTGGCCGCGGGTGTGCGGCACAGCGGGGGAGAGCCGCGCGCGCCGCAGCTCTATTGCGAGCCGGGTGCCGCCGCTGACGTGCTCGCCACGTGGCGTGGGCGCGTCGGCGAGCGTGCGTGGGTGCTCTCGCGTGACGAGGCCGTGGCCGCAGGGCTGTTCGGAGCGGTGCGGGGCGAGCACCTTTCGCGTATTGGCGACGTGGTGGTGGCGATGCGCGACGATCACGCCATCGTCGACTCGCGGCACCAGCGACCGCAGCTGCTCGCCCTTCTGGGCCTGCACGGTTCACTCACGGACGCCGAAGTGCCCGTGCCGATGTTCCACGTACCCGCTCGCGCAACATAGGGTGTCGGCTCGTGGCTGAGTTGGTGTTCTTCTCCGGGACGATGGATTGCGGCAAGTCCACGCTCGCGCTCCAGATGGACCACAACCACCGTGCCCGCTCACGTGTCGGGCTGATCTTCACCAAGCTCGACCGCATGGGTGAGTCGGTCCTGTCGTCCCGCCTCGGCCTGTCGACGGAGGCGCACGAAGTCACCGACGAACTCGACTTCTGGGACGTGGTCGTGGACCACCTCACGCACGGGCACCGGGCCGACTACCTCATCTGCGACGAGGCCCAGTTCTATACGGCCGAGCAGATCGAGCAGCTCGCCCGCATCGTCGACGAACTCGGGATCGACGTGAACTGCTTCGGCATCACGGCCGACTTCCGCACCGAACTGTTTCCCGGGGCCAAGCGACTGTTCGAACTCGCCGACCGGGTGCAGGTGCTCCAGGTCGCGGCGCTCTGCTGGTGCGGCGCCCGGGCCACGCACAACGCGCGCATCATCGACGGTGTCATGGTCGTCGAGGGCGAACAGGTCGTCGTGGGGGACACTGCCGCGGCGAGCGCGACCCTCGTCGAGTACGAGGTTCTGTGTCGCCGCCACTACATGCGGCGGATGAACAGCCACGCCGCCCGGATGGCGTCGGCCACTCCGGACGTGCTGCCGTTCGATCTCGACGTGTGTCCGGTGCCGCCGCGCGACTGACGCTGTGCTCCGGGGTGCGTTCTGACTGAGTTTCAGAAAGTGCCGCGTGCGGCCATCACGAGTTGCCGCGCCCGCCGCCGAACATGATGTCGTCCCAGCTGGGGACGCTCGGGCGCCCGCCCTTGCGACCGGAGGACTTGCGTCCTCGACCGGAGTTGTCGCCGTTCGGAACCGGCGTGAGCTTCGCCTTGTCCGAAGTCCCGCGAGCGGTCGCCTCGGCGTTGTGCGTGTCGTCGGGCCCATCGGCGTCGCTGGCCGAGTCCGCTGCGTCGGAGTCGGCTGCGTCGGAGTCCGCTGAAGCCGACTCCACCGAGTCCGAGTCCGAGTCCGCATGAGTCTCCGAGTCGACCTCGTCCGCGTTCGCCTCGTTCGTGGCGGGGTTGACCGTCGAGTTCGAGTCGTCGTCCGCGAGTGCCGGCTCAGCGGCTTCGGCCGGGGCCCGGTCGTCGAGGTGTGCCTCCACCGGGTGCTCGCCCCGGGCTGCGGGGGGCTCGGGGGCCGTCGCCGGGTCCATCACCAGTTCCTCGATGGGCAGCGCGTCGTCGCGAGGCGAGTCCTCCACCGGCGTGTGGGTCGGGGACGTGCGACGGCGCCCCCGGCCGCGACGGGAGCGGTTCGACTGCTCCCGCATCGCGGCCATGAGGTCGATCGGTTCGCGCGACGTGGCCCGCTGGGCCGAGATCGTGCCACCGCTGGCGGCAGAGTCATCGCCTGCAGCGCCATCGGACGATCCAGAGTCAGAGGACTCCGGGTGTGCTTCGGCGCCCGAAGCGGAGTCCGACGTCGAGCCGGATGCCGATTGCTGGTTCGTTCTTCGCGTGGAGCCGCCACGTGACCGTCCCTCGGCCACCCCGCCCTCGGCCTCGACATCGAAGACTGCGCTGGCGCGGTTCGCGTTGGTCGCCACGTGGGGAGTGGGAATCGCGGAATCACCGCTTGCTTCCTCACTGAGCCAACGAGCCTCGTCGTTGCCGGGCACCAGCGACTTGAGCCGCGGGTCGAACCGCCACGAGGCGGACCGCTCACGGCCACCTGCAGGGAACGTTGCCGTGACGGTCCACTGCCCGTCATCGAGTCGTGCGGAGTCCCAGCGCACCAACTCCTCGGCGACACCGCGGGACTTGAGGCGCTCATCAGCGCGGCTCCCGAGCGTTTGCTCGACCCCTGCAGACCGTCCGGAGCCGGCGCGCGGACGCGTCGTGCCGATGACGACAGCGCGGGCCTGGTTGGCGACGTATTCACGCTCGGCGAGGACGGGACCCTCGAACCGCTGCACCTTCTGCACGGTCCAGCCAGCTCGATCGGCGACTTCCTCGGTCGAGAGTCCGGAGCGGATGAGGGCCTGGACATCGCGCGGTCGGAGGCCGCCGTCGATCTCGATCTGGAGCTGACCGAGGCGCGGCCGATCGCGGCGGGCGGCAGCACGCATCGCTTCGTCGAGGGCGACGCGGTAGCGCTTGCCCTCGGCATCGGAGAGGAGGACGTGCTCTCCGTCCTCGTGGACGCCGATGAGACGAAGGTCTTGCATCAGAGATCTCCCGGGCTGTGGTCAGGTCACCCTTGACTGTGCCACCCCGGAGGCGTGGGACAAAGCAGCCCACGCCGGTCGGAGACGAGCAACCGCACCTGGCCCAGGGAACGAGGAGCCGCACCTCGTCCGTGCGCCATGCCGCACCCTCGTTAGGTTGGGACCATGTCGAACCCGTCCGTCGATGACGCACTCACGCCCTACGACGCCGTCCTCCTGCTCTCCTTCGGCGGTCCGGAAGCTCCGGAAGAGGTCGTTCCATTCCTCCGGCGGGTGACGGCGGGCCGTGACGTACCCGAAGAGCGCCTCGAGGAAGTGGCGAAGCACTACCACCACTTCGGCGGACGCAGCCCCATCAACGACCAGAACCGAGAGCTGCTTGCGGCGATCGAGGCCGAACTCGCCCGCCGCGACGAGAGCCGCCCGGTCCTGTGGGGCAACCGCAACAGCGACCCCTTCCTCACGGACACCCTGCGTGCGGCGCGGGCCGAGGGCCACCTGCGGATCTGCGTGGTCGTGACGTCGGCCTACTCGTCCTACTCCGGCTGTCGGCAGTACCGCGAGGACCTCGCCGCCGCGACGGATGAGTTGGGGCTGGCCGCCGTCGACCTGCAGCTCGACAAGATCCGGCCCTACGCGCTGCACCCCGGTTTCGTCGCCGCGAATCTTGAGCGCCTGGTCGAGGCCGTGGGCACGGTCGACCCGAAGCGCGCGACCACCACGCGGCTCCTGTTCGTGACCCACTCCGTCCCGGACGCCATGGACGACACCTCCGGCCCCGGTGACGGCGACGGCAACCTCTACATCGAGCAGCACCTGCGCGCCGGCCACCTCATCGCGCAGGGCCTCGCCGAGCGCACGGGCACGACGCTCGAGCACGAGCTCGTGTTCTGCTCCCGGTCGGGCAGCCCTCGCACACCGTGGCTCGAGCCCGACATCAACGACCGCCTCGCCGAACTCGCGGCAGGAGGCGTCACGGACGTCGTCGTCGCACCGATCGGTTTCGTCTCGGACCACATGGAGGTCGTCAACGACCTCGACCGTGAAGCGCGCGAGAGCGCCGAACGTCTCGGTCTGGGCTTCGTCCGCGTCCCGACCGCGGGGACGCATCCGCTCTTCGTCGAGGCCCTCGTCGACCTTGTCGAGGAGCGGGCGGCCGAGGCCCGGGACGAGGTGGTCGTTCCGGCCCAGGCCGACTCGGGTGACGTCCGGCCGTCGATCTGCGACTCGGGCTGCTGCCCCAACCTCCGAGAAGCCCGCCCGGCGCTCTGCGGGAGGGACTGACATGGCCGAGCAACCCCAGTCACCCGCTCTCCCGGCAACCGACCTGATCGTCGAACTCGAGGCCCTCGCGATCGATCTCGCCCGGACGGCTGGTCGTCTCGTCGTCGACGAGCGCCCTGACGCCGTCGAGGTCGCGGAGACCAAGTCCACCGCAACCGATGTCGTCACCGTCATGGACCAGCGTTCCCAGGACCACCTCATCGCGCGAATCCGCGAGGCACGTCCGGACGATGCCGTCCTGGGCGAAGAACGGGGTGGCGTCACCGGCACGTCCAGCATCACGTGGGTCATCGATCCGATCGACGGAACCGTCAACTACCTCTACGGCATACCCGCGTATGCCGTGTCGGTCGCCGCAGTCGTCGGCGACCCGACGACGCAGGGCGCGTGGCGCCCCTTCGTCGGCGCGGTCCACAACCCGGTCTCCGGCGAGCTCTTCTGTGCTCGCTCTGGCGGTGGTGCGCGCCTGCTGCGTCAGGACGGGACGGAGAGCCGACTGTCGCCGACCTCCTGCACGGAGGTGGGACAGGCGCTCATGGGAACCGGATTCGGGTATGCCGCACAGCGCCGTGAGCGTCAGGCTCGCCTGCTGCTCGACCTCCTGCCGATGGTGCGCGACATCCGTCGTATCGGCAGCGCCGCGCTCGACCTCTGCGCCATCGGCGCCGGCACGCTGGACGCGTACTACGAGACCGGGCTCAACCCCTGGGACCTCGCTGCCGGGTGGCTCGTGGCGACCGAGGCCGGGGCTTCCGTCGGGGGCTTCAACGGACCGGGGGAGTCGCTCACCTGGGCATGCGCCCCGGGGCTCGCCGGGACCTTCCCGGGACTCGTCGAAGTGGGCACCTCGCAACATCTTCAGGACTAGTTGAGGGTCCGTTGTGGCAATGCGCCCGCGAATGGTGCACAATCGCCGCTCGCACGGGCACAAAATCGACACTCCGTGCGTTGACTGGGCCAGCAGGGATGCCATCGCCGGATTCTCACCCGGTGGGTGGTCCGATTTCTTTGGGAAGGAGAGCCATGGCGACCGATTACGACGCCCCCCGCAAGACGGATGACGAGCTGTCGGAGGACTCCATTGAGGAGTTGAAGACGCGTCGCAACGACAAGCGGTCCTCGAGTGTCGACGTTGACGAGACCGAGCAGGCCGAGGGGTTCGAGCTCCCGGGCGCGGACCTGTCGGGTGAAGAGATGTCGGTGCGGGTCATCCCGCGTCAGGCCGACGAGTTCACCTGTTCCCGGTGCTTCCTCGTGCACCACCGCAGCCAGTTGGCCTCCGAGAAGAACGGCCAGATGGTCTGCAGCGAGTGCGCAGCCTGAACAGTTGTCACTGCGATCCGATCGTTGTCGGATCACGCGCCTGAGCGAGATAGGGTCAGTCCCCGTGACTGGCCCTTCTCGCATTCCGGTCGCCTTTCGGCGGCTCTCTCCGGAAGCCCGCCCACCGGCATACGCCTCCGATGGTGATGCCGGCGCCGACCTCACGGCCGTCGCGTCCGTGACGCTCGCACCCGGCGAGCGGGCGCTCGTGCCGACCGGCATCGCGCTGGCGCTGCCGCCGGGCACCGTCGGTCTGGTTCACCCGCGCTCCGGCCTGGCCGCGAAGCACGGAATCACCGTCGTCAATGCCCCTGGCACGGTCGACTCCGGCTACCGCGGCGAGATCCTCGTGAACCTCGTGAACCTCGACCAGCGTGAGCCGTTCACGGTCAACGTGGGGGACCGGATCGCCCAATTGGTCGTGCAGGAGTACCTCCACGCAGACTTCAGCGAGACCGACTCGCTCCCGGACAGCGTCCGGGGTGACACTGGACATGGATCCACCGGAGGCTTCGGTTCGACGCCCCCACACATCTTCGAGGAAGTGACCACACCGTGAGCATCTTTCGCCGGCGCAAGGCCGACGCAGAGACGGCCGTCGACGACGCGACCGCGATCGACGACACCACCGACGCCGACGCATCCGTCGACGCGGACGCCAGCCCTTCGAGCGATGCCGAGGACGGCGCCGACTCCGTGAGTGAGTCCGTCGTCGACCTGCCGGTCGACCGTTCGGCCGGACCGTTCGACGCGAGCGAGGTCCCCGACGACGACGGCCGACTGGACCTCGGAGCGCTGCGGATCAGTGGCGCCGAGGGCATGGAGTTGCGCCTCGAGATTGACCAGGAGCAGCAGCACGTCATTGCGGCGACGGCTGTTCTCGGCGAGTCCGCCCTCCAGATGCAGGCTTTTGCCGCGCCCCGTTCGGGTGGGCTGTGGGCCGACATCCGGTCCGAGATCGCCGAGGCCATCGAGGGTCAGGGCGGAACCGCGGACGTCGAGTACACCGACTTCGGCGGCGAGCTCCGCACCCGCATGCCCAGTGCCGGCCCCGACGGTCGCACCGTGTTCGCTCCCGCCCGATTCCTCGGGATCGACGGCCCCCGTTGGTTCCTCCGGGGAGTCATCTCCGGGCGGGGCGCGATCGACGAGTCGGCGGCTGAGCCGCTGCTCGAGATCTTCCGTCAGACCGTCGTGGTCCGCGGGGGCGATCCGATGGCCCCGCGTGAGCTGCTCCCGCTGCGACTGCCGCAGGAAGAGGCCGCACCGATGCCGGAGGCCCCGGCAACCGACGGTGCCCCCACCTCGACCGACGACCTCAACCCGTTCGAGCGCGGACCCGAGATCACCGAGGTGCGGTGATGGGTCTCAAGGAGCGGCTGCGCGACCTGGCCCGGACCGACGCCCAGCTCGAGGCGGACGAGATCCGGCAGCGCACCATCTCCGACCCCGAGGCGGCCGTGGCCTGCGCCGGCAAGCTGGTGGACCGCAAGCCGGCCACGGTTGCCGGCAGCATCAGGTGCATCACGATGCCCCCTCGCCAGAGCGTCCCCGTCCTCGTGGCCGAACTGTTCGACGGGGAGCGATCGGTCAACCTCGTGTGGATCGGTCGCCGCCGCATTGCCGGGATCGAGCCGGGAGTCTTCCTCATCGCCGAAGGTCGGGTCGCCACGGTCAAGGGGCAGCCGGCGATCTTCAACCCGAGCTATCAGATCGTGCCCGCCAAGTGACCGCGAACGTGGATGCGCAGACCGCCCAGACCGTCGAGGAGCTGATTCGCCACCGCCTCTCCACCGCGCTGGGTGGCTGGCGTGGGTCGCTCGAGACGGCACTGCCGACGATCGCCTTCATCGCTGTGTGGAGCTGGCGCGAGGACCTCAAGCAGGCCGTGTGGTCGGCGCTGGCCGTTGCGGTCGTGCTGGCGGTCGCCCGCATCGTGCAGCGCTCCAGCCTCCAGCACGTCCTCGGCGCCGTCTTCGCGACGGCCATCGCCGCCTTCTTCGCCATGCGCAGTGGCAAGGCGGAGGATGCCTTTCTCCCCGGGATGTTGCTCTCCGGTGGCTACCTCATCGGCACGCTCGTCTCCATCCTCGTGCGCTGGCCCGTCGTGGGTTTCCTCGTCGGTGCCGGTGACCCCAAGGCGGCGGAGGATCCGTTCG
Organism: Knoellia subterranea KCTC 19937; assembly: GCF_000768685.1. Taxonomy (GTDB): domain Bacteria; phylum Actinomycetota; class Actinomycetes; order Actinomycetales; family Dermatophilaceae; genus Knoellia; species Knoellia subterranea. The sequence continues at coordinate 139,759 of NZ_AVPK01000002.1, forward strand.
CGTGGCGACGCGACGCCGGGATGGTCCGGGTCTGCGCGCGCCTGACGTGGGTGCTCGTCGCCCTCTACGTCGTCCGCCTCGCCATCCAGATCCCGCTCTATCTCGGCGGTCAGGTCGCGGCCCTGGGCGCCGCCAAGATCGTGCTCGGCTGGCCGCTGTGGATCGGTGGCGTCGCCGTGATGGGGTGGCTGCTCATGCGCGGGAACACGCCGCAACAGCCGGATCGGGAGCAGCCCGAAGCCCAGGCCGACTGACAGCGGTCGACGGACACGGCCGTGGGCGCCAGGGGTACAGGGCAACTGAGACAACCGAACCCGATCAGTCGTCGATCTCGCGCTTCTGGCGGGTCGTCCCCGGGCTGAGCATCGACTCGAGGTCGGACTCACCGTCGGTCGTCGTGATGAAGAGCAGTTCGTCGAGCGGCTCGAGCGCGTCGTCGCGACTCGGCGCGATGGGTGCCCCTCCGCGGATGATCGCGGTCAGGACCGTATCGGCAGGGAAGGCGATGTCGCCGACTCGCGTCCCGGCATACGGGCTTCCCTCCGGCAACGTCATCTCTACCATCGCGGCGCGACCCTGCTGGAACTCGAAGATGCGCACGAGGTCTCCGACCGACACGGCCTCCTCGATGAGGGCGGTCATGAGACGCGGAGTCGACACCGCGACGTCGACGCCCCACGCCTCGTCGAACATCCACTCGTTCTTGGGGTTGTTGACCCGGGCGACCGTCCGCGGGACGCCGAACTCGGTCTTGGCGAGCAGCGACACCACGAGGTTCGCCTTGTCATCACCGGTGGCGGCGACGACGACGTCACAGTCGGCGACTCCGGCCTCGGTGAGGGCGCTCAGTTCGCACGCGTCGGCCTGGAGCCAGGCGGCGTCGGCGACCTTGGCGACCCGTTCGCCGTCGGCGTCACGGTCGATGAGGAGCAACTGGTGCCCGTTGCGGATGAGTTCGCGGGCGATGGAGCGGCCCACGCTCCCGGCTCCGGCGATGACGACGCGCATGCTTGAGGGTCCTTGTCAGTTGGCCGGGGGAGCGGCGTCGAGGATCCGCTCGGCCTCGGCGAGGCGGGTGCGGTCGAGGGCGAAGTGGACGAGGTCGCCGTCCTGGTGGACTGTGTCGTGGGAGGGGATGACGCCCTCGCCGAGGCGCGTGATGAAGGCGACGCGTCCGCCCACAACGGTCTCGAGGTCGGTGATGCGACGCCCGACCCACTCAGGGTTGACCGGCATCTCGGCGATGACGACGCGCCCGCTCGGGTCGGTGAACTCCGGCACGTGGCCCTGGGGGAGGAGGCGGCGCAGCACCTGGTCGCTCGTCCACTTGACGGTCGCGACCGTGGGGATGCCGAGCCGCTGGTAGATCTCCGCGCGGCCGGGGTCATAGATGCGGGCCACGACGTTCTCGATGCCGAACTTCTCACGGGCGACCCGGGCGGCGAGGATGTTGGAGTTGTCCCCGCTGGACACCGCCGCGAACGCGTAGGCGTCCTCGATCCCGGCCTCGCGCAACGTGTCCCGGTCGAATCCGACACCGACGACACGGCGGCCCTCGAAGGACGCGTCGAGGCGGCGGAAAGCCGTCTCGTCCTGGTCGATGATGGCCACCTCGTGCCCGGCCCGCTCGAGCGCACGCGCGAGTGAGGCACCGACACGGCCGCAGCCCATGATCACGAAATGCACGCTCCGACGCTACACCGACGAACGTGGGACCCGGCCGGGTGCGCGGATGCATAGAGTGGCGCTCGTGAGTTCCTCAGGTCGCGTGGTCAAACGCGTCATCCTCGGTCGAGCCATGCGCTCGGACCGACTCGGGGAGACGTTGCTCCCCAAGCGGTTGGCGCTCCCCGTGTTCGCCAGTGACGCCTTGTCGTCCGTGGCCTATGCGCCGGACGAGATCCTGCTGACCCTCGGCCTTGCGGGCGGCGCACTGGCCGCCACCCATTCGTGGGAGATCGCACTCGCGGTGGTCGTCGTCATGGCGGTCGTCGTCATGAGCTATCGGCAGAACGTCCACGCCTATCCCTCCGGCGGCGGCGACTACGAGGTGGCCAGCGTCAACCTCGGCCCCAAGGCCGGACTCACCGTGGGCAGTGCGCTGCTCGTCGACTACGTCCTCACGGTCGCCGTGTCCGTGTCGGCCGGGATCCAGAACGCCGCCTCCGCCTTCACCTTTCTGCGCGGCCACGAGGTGGCGGCCGCCGTCACCCTCGTCGTGCTGCTCACCGCGATGAACCTGCGGGGGGTCCGGGAGTCGGGCAAGGCCTTCGCGGTGCCCACCTACCTCTTCATGTTCACCGTGATCGGTATGGCGATCGTCGGCTTCTTCCGCGAGGCCGCGGGGACGCTCCCCAAGGCCGAGAGCGCGGCCTACGAGCTGGCGCCGGAGCCCGGCATGGGCACCCTCGGGACCGCCGCGATGGCGTTCCTGTTGCTGCGGGCCTTCTCCTCCGGATGTGCCGCGCTCACCGGTGTCGAGGCCATCTCCAACGGCGTGCCCGCCTTCCAGAAGCCCAAGAGCCGCAACGCCGCAACGACGCTGCTCCTCATGGGCAGCATCGCGATCTCGATGCTCGTGTCGATGATCGCGCTGGCCCTGTGGACCGACGTCAAGATCGCGGAGGATCCGGCCACCCAGCTCCTCAAGGACGGCGTTCCGGTCGGTGAGGGCCACGTCCAGGACACCGTCATGGGCCAGGTGGCCAAGGCGGTCTTCGACGGCTTCCACCCGGGCGTCGTCCTGGTGTCCATCGTCACCGGACTCATCCTCTTCCTCGCCGCCAACACCGCGTTCAACGGCTTCCCGGTCCTCGGCTCGATCCTGGCCCGCGATGGCTTCCTGCCGCGTCAGCTGCACACCCGCGGCGACCGCCTCGCCTACTCCAACGGCATCCTCATCCTGGCCGGAGCCGCTGCGGGACTCATCGCGATCTACGACGCCGAGGTCACCAAGCTCATCCAGCTCTACATCGTGGGTGTCTTCGTCTCGTTCACGCTGAGCCAGATCGGGATGATCCGGCACTGGAACCGCCACCTCGCCGTCGAGCGCAGTGGTCGCGAGCGTGCTCGCATGCACCGCAGCCGGATCATCAACGCGGTCGGGGCCGTCATGTCCGGCCTCGTCCTTCTGGTTGTCCTCGCCACCAAGTTCCTCCACGGTGCCGGCTTCGCCATCGCCGCAATGGCCGTGCTGTACGTGATCATGGTCGGCATCCGCAAGCACTACGACCACGTGCGCGACGAGTTGACGGTCGTCCAGGGGGATACCAAGGCCCAGCTGCTGCCCTCGCGCGTGCACGCCATCGTGCTCGTCTCCAAGGTCCACAAGCCGACCCTGAGGGCCCTCGCCTATGCCCGCGCGACCCGTCCCTCGATCCTCGAAGCGGTGACCGTCGACGTCGACCCCGAGGAGACGAAGGCGCTCCAGCTCGAGTGGGACAAGCGGGACATCCCCGTCCCGCTCAAGGCGCTGGACAGCCCCTACCGTGAGATCACGCGCCCGATCCTCGACTACGTGAAGTCGATCCGCTCGGGCAACCCGCGTGACCTCGTCGCGGTCTACATCCCCGAATACGTGCTGGGCCACTGGTGGGAACAGGTGCTGCACAACCAGAGCGCGCTGCGCCTCAAGGGGCGTCTGCTCTTCACACCCGGCGTCATGGTGTCGTCCGTCCCGTGGCAGCTCGCGTCGTCCGAGGGCTTCGAGGACCGCATGGACGGTCCCGTGGCCGGAGACGTCCGTCGAGGTGAGGGATGAGCGACCTCGCAATCGGTGACGAGGTCGAGGTCGAGGCAGGGCCCATCGCCCACGGCGGTTTCGTCGTCGCCCGCCACGAGGGTCGCGTCCTCTTCGTCCGGCACGCACTCCCGGGGGAGCGGGTCCGGGCGCGCATCACCGAAGGCGGTCCGGGAGTCCGCTTCCAGCGCGCGGACGCGATCGAGGTCCTCGACGCCTCGTCGTCGCGCGTCACTCCTCCCTGCCCGTATGCCGGCCCCGGACTCTGCGGTGGCTGCGACTTCCAGCACGTGGCCCTTGACGAGCAGCGCCGCCTCAAGGCGGCCGTCGTCGAGGAGCAGCTGCGCCGACTGGCGCACATCGAGCGGGACGTCGTCGTCGAGCCGGTCCCCGGAGACACCGGCGGGCTGCGGTGGCGCTCCCGCACCGAGTTCGCCGTTGGACCTGATGGTCGCGCAGGCATGCGGCGCCACCGCTCCCACGACCTCCTGGCGATCGACGACTGCCTCATCGCGAGCGAGCGGGTCGTGGAAACCGGTGTCCTGCAGGGCAATTGGCTGGGTGAGAAGGCCGTCGACGTCGTCGCCCCGAGCGAAGGGCCGGCCGTCATTGTGCGGGTTCCCACTGATGAGGCCGACGCGCCGGTAGTCACCGAAACCGTTGCGGCACAGGCACTCTCGCGTGATTTCGATGTGAGTGCCCGGGGCTTCTGGCAGGTCCACCCGGGCGCCGCCGCCACCTTCGTCGACGCCGTGATCGACGGCTTGCGTCCGCAGCCGGGGGAGCGGTGCCTCGACCTCTACGCCGGGGTCGGCGTCTTCGCGTCGGCACTCGCGCAGGCCGTGGGGGAGAACGGACAGGTCATTGCCATCGAGTCCGACGCCACGGCCGTGGCGCAGGCTCGGCTCAACGTCGAGTCCACGCCATGGGTGAACTACGTGCAGGGTCGGGTCGACCACGTCTTCGGGGTCGAGTCGACCGGCCGCGTCGCTGGCTCCCGCAAGGGTGGACGTCGACGGAGCGGGCCGCGCCGCCCGAACAGCGCGATGCCACCGAGTGCTGACCTCGTCGTCCTGGATCCACCGCGCACCGGGGCCGGCAAGGCAGTGATCGGTGCGGTCGCCGCACTCGCCCCGAGGGTTCTTGCCTACGTCGCCTGCGACCCGGCCGCCCTGGCTCGTGACACGGCCTACCTCGTCGAGCGAGGCTACGCTCTGGGCTCACTGCGTGCCTTCGATGCCTTTCCCATGACGCACCACATCGAGTGTGTGGCGATCTTCGAGCGCGACGAGACGTGACCACCGAAGGCGGGCACCCGGCATACCGGATTCTTGACGCCGGAACCCGCGCGTTCTGGCGCACGGTCGGTCGACGGATCGATCTCGACGGTGCCGATTCGTGGCTGCGAGGTCCGGCAGCGGACGCCGGAGTCATCGGGCCCTCCTGGCTCGACGCGGCCGCGGCGTCGGTGTCCGGCAGCGTCGAGCGCCACCCCGACAACGGCCTGCTGCCGGACCTCGCGGTCCTCGATGGGCCGGACTTCTGTGTGGCCGACGTGGACCCTCTCGTGCGCGACTTCTACGAGCACACGGGTGCGTGGACGATGGACGCCTGGTCGAGCTGGTCGCCGGTGTTCCACCCGGGCGGGATGCTCATCGAGCACCTCTTCGGGCGGCGGCTCCAACAGCTCGCCCTTCCGGTGCAACCACTCGACGTGAGCCACGGAATCGACAGCGAGATCGTCGCGATTCGGGACGCGGGCGGCGCACAGGTGTGGGCTGCGTGGCTGCGTCGCCTTCGCAGGACCGGCCAGTTCCTGTTCAGCGGTGCGTATGCCGTTCGCACCCTTCCGGGGTCCGCGCAGCCGAGTGTCCACGTCACCTTCCCGCTCGAGAAGGGGAACGTGCAGGTGTTCCTGCGGCCGCACGTGCGGGCCGATGGTGCCCTCCTGCTCTCGTCGGGGCGGGGGAGCCATGGGGCGGACGGGGCGTATGTGCTCGTTCACGGTGCGGGATCTGTCGGCTGGGCGGCGCGAGTGCCGATCCACGAGTCCTTCACGCTGTATCGCGACGAGCGCGGCGAGCTCCGCACCGACCACGAACTCCGCGTCGGCCGGGCTCGCGCACTCCGCCTCCACTATCGGATGCGGCGTGGGAAGGTTGGACAGGACGAGGCATCCGATAGTATCTTGACGTCAAGATAATTCGGTGGACCGATCAGACACGCGATGACGCGCGGAAGGGAGCAGGCTCGTGACGAGCACTGACAGCTTCAAGGCACACGGCGAACTCCAGGTGGGCGACAAGGCCTACGACATCTACCGACTGGCTGCGGTCGAGGGCAGTGAGACCCTCCCGTTCAGCCTCAAGGTCCTCCTCGAGAACCTCCTGCGGACCGAGGACGGCGCCAACATCACGGCCGACCACATCCGGGCCCTCGGTGGCTGGGACGAGAACGCCGAGCCCGACACCGAGATCCAGTTCACGCCCGGTCGCGTGATCATGCAGGACTTCACCGGCGTGCCCTGCGTCGTCGACCTCGCGACGATGCGTGAGGCCGTCGCCGACCTCGGTGGCAACCCGGAAAAGATCAACCCGCTGGCGCCGGCCGAGCTCGTCATCGACCACTCCGTCATCATCGACGTCTTCGGTCGCCAGGACGCGTTCGAGCGCAACGTCGAGATCGAGTACGAGCGCAACAACGAGCGCTACAAGTTCCTCCGCTGGGGCCAGACCGCGTTCGACGACTTCAAGGTCGTCCCGCCGGGCACCGGCATCGTCCACCAGGTCAACATCGAGCACCTGGCCCGCACGGTCATGACCCGTGAGATCGACGGAGCAACGGTCGCCTACCCGGACACCTGCGTCGGCACCGACTCGCACACGACGATGGTCAACGGCCTCGGCGTCCTCGGCTGGGGAGTCGGCGGCATCGAGGCCGAGGCGGCCATGCTCGGCCAGCCCGTCTCCATGCTCATCCCGCGCGTCGTCGGCTTCAAGCTCTCGGGCTCGATCCCGGAGGGTGCGACCGCGACCGACGTCGTCCTCACGATCACCGAGATGCTGCGCAAGCACGGTGTCGTCGGCAAGTTCGTCGAGTTCTACGGCGACGGCGTCGCCCAGGTCCCGCTGGCCAACCGCGCCACCATCGGCAACATGAGCCCGGAGTTCGGTTCGACCTGCGCGATCTTCCCGATCGACTCGGTCACCATCGACTACCTCCGCCTCACCGGCCGCTCCGAGGAGTCGCTCGCGCTCGTCGAGGCGTACGCCAAGGAGCAGGGCATGTGGCTCAACGCCGGCCCGGACCAGCCCGAGGCCCGCTACTCCGAGCGGCTCGAGCTCGACCTCTCGAGCGTCGTGCCCTCGATCGCCGGCCCGAAGCGCCCGCAGGACCGCATCGCGCTCACCGACGCCAAGGAGTCCTTCCGCAAGGTGCTGCCCACCTACGTCTCGCACCACGAGGGTGACGACGGCACGGCGAGCTCGTTCCCGGCGAGCGACCCGACGCCCCAGGGCTCGCCCGACGGCCAGAACGGCGGCGACAAGCCGGCCGACGAGGGCAACGGCTCGGACCGCCCGACCCAGAAGGTCGCCATCACGATCAACGGCCAGGAGGCCGAGGTCGACCACGGCATCGTCGCCATCGCGTCGATCACGTCGTGCACCAACACGTCCAACCCGTCGGTGATGATGGCCGCGGCCATGCTCGCCAAGAACGCGGTGGAGCGCGGTCTCACCGTCGCCCCGTGGGTCAAGACGTCGATGGCTCCGGGCTCCAAGGTCGTCACCGGCTACTACGACAAGGCCGGCATGTGGCCCTACCTCGAGAAGCTCGGCTTCCACCTCGTCGGTTACGGCTGCACGACCTGCATCGGCAACTCGGGCCCGATCATCGACGAGGTGAGCAAGGCCGTGAACGACAACGACCTTGCCGTCGTCTCGGTCCTCTCGGGCAACCGCAACTTCGAGGGTCGCATCAACCCCGACGTGAAGATGAACTACCTCGCGTCGCCGCCGCTCGTCATCGCCTACGCGCTGGCCGGGACGATGGACTTCGACTTCGAGACCGATGCGCTCGGCAAGGACACGGACGGCAACGACGTCTTCCTCAAGGACATCTGGCCGGCCCCCGCTGATGTCGAGGCGACCATCGCCGGTGCAATCAGCCAGGAGCTGTTCACCAAGGACTACGCCGACGTCTTCGCCGGTGACGAGCGCTGGCAGTCGCTGCCCACGCCCGAGGGCAACACCTTCGAGTGGGACGCCGAGTCGACCTACGTCCGCAAGCCCCCGTACTTCGACGGCATGCAGATGGAGACGACCCCCGTCACCGACATCGAGGGCGCGCGCGTCCTCGCCAAGCTCGGCGACTCGGTCACGACCGACCACATCAGCCCGGCCGGTGCCATCAAGACCGACAGCCCTGCAGGCAAGTACCTCGCCGAGCACGGTGTCGAGCGCAAGGACTTCAACTCCTACGGCTCGCGTCGCGGCAACCACGAGGTCATGATCCGTGGGACGTTCGCCAACATCCGCCTCAAGAACCTCCTGCTCGACGGCGTCGAGGGTGGCTTCACCCGCGACTTCACCCAGGGCGGCGAGCAGAGCACCATCTTCGACGCGTCGGCGAACTACCAGGCCGCGGGCACCCCGCTCGTCATCCTGGCCGGCAAGGAGTACGGCTCGGGCTCCTCACGTGACTGGGCGGCCAAGGGCACCGCACTCCTCGGTGTCCGCGCCGTCATCACCGAGAGCTACGAGCGCATCCACCGCTCCAACCTCATCGGCATGGGCGTCATCCCGCTCCAGTTCCCGCAGGGCGAGAACGCGGACTCCCTCGGCCTCGACGGCACCGAGACCTTCTCGATCTCGGGGATCACCGAGCTCAACGAGGGCCGCACGCCCAAGACGGTGAAGGTCGCCGCGTCCCGAGAGGGCAAGGATGACGTCACCTTCGACGCGGTGGTGCGTATCGACACCCCCGGTGAGGCCGACTACTACCGCAACGGCGGCATCCTCCAGTACGTCCTCCGCTCACTCGTGAAGTAACCGCGAGGACGTCGCAAAGACGAAGACGCCCGTATGCCGTGAGCTCACGGCATACGGGCGTCTCGCGTCTCCCGCTGCTCAGGGGCGAAGCGGTCCGGCCATTGGAGAGGTGGGGCAATATGGCTACACTTGTAGCCATGAGTGTGACCCCAGAGATGGCCCTGCGAGAGGTGAAGAACCGCCTGTCCGAGGTCGTGGACCAGGTCGAGCGTGAGCACGATCGTGTCGTCATCACGAGGCACGGCAAGCCGGCAGCAGTCGTCATCAGCACGGATGACCTCGCCTCGCTGGAGGAGACGCTTGAGGTCGTCGGTCGGCCGAAGTTGGTCCGTCAGATCAGCGAGAGCCTTGCTGACCTCGCATCCGGTGAGGTCGGGGTCCTCAGCAAGGACGAACTCCTGGCGAGTCTTCGTCCCTGATGCCAGAGCCGTCCGACGTCGCCTGGACGCCCACGGCGAAGCGTGCCCTGCAGAGGCTGCCAGAGAAGGTCGCCACCGCAGCGATCGAGTTCATCTACGGCCCCTTGGCGCAGAACCCCCATCGCGTGGGCAAGGCCCTGCGTTTCGAGCTCGAAGGTCTCCACAGTGCCCGCCGGGGTGATTACCGGGTGATCTTCCGGATCGAGGTTCACGTCACGATCGTGGCGATCGAACACCGTGCCGACTCATACCGCTGACAACCCCTCAGGGCGGGCCGAAGTGAGGTCAGCCCATGGTCTTCTGGCCGTCGAGGGCCTCGCGGATGATGTCGGCGTGACCGGAGTGCTGGGAGGTCTCGGCAATGATGTGCAGGATCGAGCGTCGAGCGCTGCGGACCGCACCTTCCTCGAACCACGGCGCCTTGGGCAAGGGCTGCGTGGCGCTGAGATCGGGGAGTGACTCGACGAGGGCGTCGGTGCGCGCCGCCACCTCCTCGTAGTCGGCCAGCAGTCCGGCGAGGGTCTCGTCCTCGGTCATGCGATGCGAGTTCTGGAACGCGACCACCTCGGGCGGAGGGTTGCTCCAGTCGACGTTCTCCCAGTCGATGTCGGGGGTGTCCCGAGGCCCGTCGACGATGAACCGGGCCCACTCGGCCTCGGTCTGGGCGACGTGCTTGATGAGGCCGCCGAGCGTCAGCTCGCTGACCGTGGTGCGCTCACGCGCCTGCTCGTCGGTGAGGTCCTGGGTGGTGAAGCGGAGGAACCTGCGGTGCTGTCGGAGGGACTCGATGAGGTCTGCGCGTTCGCTGTCCATGGTTCGACGCTAGTGGCCGGGCCCGACAGCCGCCCGTCGGCGCACCAACATGCTGACGTCCACTCTCCGAACTCACAGTCAGTGGGACGGGGAGTGCGCCAAGTCACAATCAGTGGGCGGTATGGGCGAGGGTGACGACGTCGCCGACGACGATGACCGCGGGGGAGCGGACGCCACGTGACGCTGCCAGGCCGGCGATGTCGTCGAGTGTGCCGAGGGTGACCCGCTGCTCGGGTGTCCATCCGCGCTCGATGATCGCGACGGGGCAGTCGGCCGGGCGGCCCTGTGCCACAAGGGTGTTCGCTGTTTCCTCGAGGCCTGAAACCCCCATGAGGAGCACGAGCGTGTGGTCCGTTCCCGGGTGCAGCGCCGGCAACTGTTCGTGGCCGGTGACCACGGTGAACGACTTCGCCAGTCCGCGGTGGGTCACCGGGATCCCAGCGGCGGCAGGGACCGAGATGGCGCTCGTGACACCGGGAACGACTTCGACCGGTATGCCGTGTGCCTCGCATGCGAGGCGTTCCTCGCCTCCGCGTCCGAGGACGTACGGATCGCCGCCCTTGAGACGGACGACGCCCAGACCGCGCTGTGCCTCCTCGACGAGGATGTCGTTGATGCGGTGCTGGGGGACCGGGTGGTGGCCCGGGGTCTTGCCGACGTCGATGACACGGACGGACCCGGGCAGGCGCGACACGACGCCTCTCGGGGCGAGGCGGTCGATGACGACGACGTCGGCGCTCGCCAGAAGCTCGTGGGCGCGGGTAGTGAGGAGCCCGTCCCCGCCGGGTCCGCCGCCGACGAGGGCGACCCAGCCGGTGTCGCGCGGGCGGTGGCGGCGGAGGTCGAGCTCGCCGGTGCGGAGCGCGAGGTCGATGCCGTTGCGCACCGTCGCGGCGAGGACGGGGTCGCCGCCACCATGGACCGCCACCTGGACCGTGCCGTCGGCGGTCGTCACGGAAGTGCGGGCAAGGACGCTCGCACGCGTCGCCCGGGCGTCGGTGGCGTCGATGCACCAGATCCGGAGGTTCTGGGCGTCGGCTCCGATGGTCGAGTCGACGTCGGGGTCGCCGGTGGCGGTGTGGACCAGCCACGCGCCGTCGAGGTCGGCCGGCCCGGCGTAGTCGCGTTGCAGCCACTCCACGCGATCCGGGTGCTCGGCGACGAGGTCGAGGACCTCCTCGCACGCCCAGGGGGTGACGACCCGAACGATGGCACCCTCGTCGAGGAAGGTGCGCAGTCGTCGTCCGGTCACCGGCCCGCCGCCGAAGACGGCGACGAGGCGGCCGGTCAGGTCGAGGGCGACCGGCAGCGCGCCCTTAGGAGGAGTCGACACCGTGCCTCCAGGCGTGGCGTTGGGGGGTGCACGGGGGGCGGAGCCCCCCGTGGGTCAGATGTCCCATTCCTCGTCACCCTCGGGCTGGGTCGGCGCGTCCGCCGCCGTCGGAAGCGTCGCACCGACCATGCCCGCGGCGACCGTGCGGCCGTCGTGGGCATCGATGAGGAGGAAGGAGCCACCCCGGCGCGACGTCGAGTAGTTCTCGACTGGCACCGGACTGGCGAGCCGCAGGGTCACGAGGCCAATGTCGTTGAGCGACAGGGCTTCTGCCGTCACCGAGTGGAGGTCGTCGAGGTCGAGGACACCGTCGAGCGTGCGCACCGCCGTCTGAACCGTGCGCGAGCCATGCTTGAAGAGGAGGCGCTGGCCCGGGCGCAGGGGTGCGTCGCCGAGCCAGCACACGACCGCCGAGATGTCCTGGGTCGGTTCCGGCGCATCGGCCGCAGCGGCGATGATGTCGCCACGCGAGATGTCGATCTCGTCCGCGAGGCGCAACGTCACCGACTGCGGGGCGAAGGCCTCCTCGAGGGTCCGCTCGCCGAGGTCGATGCCGGTCACCGTGGATCGGCGCCCCGACGGCAGGACGACGACCTCATCGCCGATGCGCACGACGCCAGAGGCGACGTGACCGGCATACCCGCGGTAGTCCCGATGAGCTTTCTCGCGAGCGGCGCCCTGGGGGCGGATGACGAGCTGGACGGGCAGCCGGAAGGCCTCGCGCGTGGGGTCGTCGGAGGTGGGCAGGGACTCGAGGAGCTCGAGAAGGCTGGGACCGGCATACCAAGGGGTTCGTGACGAGCGCTCGGCGATGTTGTCCCCGTCGAGTGCGCTCACGGGGATGGCCGTGGCCTCCTCGACGCCGAGCTCGCGCGCGACGGCCTGAACCTCGGCGTTGACGCGCTCGAAGACCTCCTGGGAGAAGTCGACGAGGTCGATCTTGTTGACGGCAACGATGACGTGCGGCACGCGCAGGAGCGCGGTCACGGCCAGGTGGCGACGGGTCTGCTCGAGGACTCCCTTGCGGGCGTCGACGAGGAGGACGACGACGTCGGCGGTCGAGCCGCCGGTGACGGTGTTGCGCGTGTACTGGACGTGGCCCGGGCAGTCGGCGAGGACGAAGGACCGGTTCGCCGTGGCGAAGTAGCGGTAGGCGACGTCGATCGTGATGCCCTGCTCACGCTCGGCACGCAGGCCGTCGGTGAGGAGTGCGAGGTCGGCGGCGGTCAGACCTCGGTCGCGCGAGACGCGTTCGACGGCGGCGAGCTGGTCGGACAGCACCGACTTCGTGTCGTGGAGGAGTCGGCCGACGAGCGTGGACTTGCCGTCGTCGACGGAGCCGGCCGTCGCGAGACGGAGCAGGGTCCCGGTGTGAGCGCCCATCAGAAATAGCCTTCCTTCTTGCGGTCCTCCATGGCGGCCTCGGAGATCCGGTCGTCGGCACGGGTCGCGCCGCGCTCGGTCAGGGTCGAGGCGGACACCTCGAGGACGATCTCGGCGTTCGTCCGAGCCGGGGACTCGACGGCCCCGGTGCACGACATGTCGCCGACGGTGCGGTATCGGACGAGGCGCGTCTCGACGGTCTCTTCCTCGCGCGGCTCCGAGTACGGGCCGACGGCGAGCCACATGCCGTCGCGCTGGAACACCTCGCGCTCGTGGGCATAGTAGAGCGGCGCGAGCGGGATGTCCTCGCGCTCGATGTAGCGCCAGACGTCGACCTCGGTCCAGTTGCTGATCGGGAAGGCGCGGACGTGCTCGCCGGGGCGGTGCCGCGGGTTGTAGAGGTTCCACAGCTCGGGCCGCTGGTTCTTCGGGTCCCACTGGCCGAACTCGTCACGCAGCGAGACGATCCGCTCCTTGGCGCGGGCCTTCTCCTCGTCGCGTCGCCCGCCGCCGAAGACACCGTCGAAGCGGTGCTCGTTGATGGCGTCGAGGAGCGGCTGGGTCTGCAGCGCGTTGCGCAGACCGTCCGCCCGCTCCCGCAGGCGACCGTCGTCGAGGTAGTCCTGGACCTTGGCGACCTCGAGCCGGAGCCCGAGACGCTCGACGGTCTCGTCGCGGTAGTCCAGAACCTCGGGGAAGTTGTGGCCGGTGTCGACGTGCAGCACCGGGAACGGGATCGGCGCCGGCCAGAAGGCCTTCGTCGCGAGGTGCAGCATGACGACGGAGTCCTTGCCGCCGCTGAAGAGCAACGCGGGCCGCTCGAGCTCACCCACGACCTCGCGGATGATCTGGATCGCCTCGGCCTCGAGGACGTCGAGCTGGTCGAGCACGCGGGAATCAGCGGCCTCGGGGGCGTCCGTCGTTCCCGTGGTCGGTGCCGACGTGGCGTCCGTCGCCTGTTCGGTTGCGATGGTCACTGCGCTCATGTGTGGATCCCGCATTCCGTCTTGGCGAGTCCGGCCCAGCGGCCGGACCTCGGGTCGTCGCCGGGGGCGACACGTTGCGTGCACGGCTCGCAGCCGATCGAGGGGTAGCCGTCGTACATCAGGAGGTTGACGGGCACGTTGTGGTCAGTCGCGTATGCCGTGAGGTCGTCGAGCGTCCACGTCACCAACGGGTTGATCTTGACCAACCCGTGCTTCTCGTCGAAGGTCACGAGCGGGGTCGTGGTGCGAGTCGGTGCCTCGTCGCGGCGCACCCCGGTCACCCAGGCCTCGTAGCCGCCGAGCGTGCGGGCCAGCGGCTCCATCTTGCGCATGGCGCAGCACCGGGCGGGGTCGCGCTCGTAGAGGTGGGGACCGTACTTCGCGTCCTGCTCGGCGACGGTGAGCTCGGGCAGGACGTCGACGATCGTCACGTCGAGCTCGTCGGCGACACGTGCTCGGGTCCCGATGGTGTCGGCGAAGTGGTAGCCGGTCTCGAGGAACAGCACGTCCACGCCCGGTGCATGCTGCGAAATCAGGTGCGGCAGAACGCCTTCGGCCATGCTGCACGCGACGGCGAGAGTTCCCGGGAATGTCTCGGCGGCCCAGCGAGCCACGCCGGCGGCGTCGGTGTCGTCGAGCTGGGCACCCTCGGCGGCGAGGGCGCGGAGCTCCTCCTCGCTGCGCTTCGTGCGTCCGGGTGTGGTGGTCGCGCTCATGTCAGCTCCTCGTCGGTGACGCGGTGGGCCCAGGTGGCGAAGGACTCGCCGGCGGCGCGCTGCTCGGCGAAACGACGGACGAGACGCTCGACGTAGTCCGCGAGCTCCGAGGCCTGCACCTTGAGCCCTCGGACGGTGCGTCCAAGCCCGGCCTCGTCGCGCTCGGGGGAGGCAAGACCGCCGCCGAGGTGGACCTGGAAGCCGGGCACGTTCTCGCCCGCGTCGTTCGTCGTGATGAGGCCCTTGAGGCCGATGTCCGCGGTCTGAATGCGGGCGCACGAGTTCGGGCAACCGTTGACGTGCAACGCGATCGGCGTGTCCAGCTCGATCCCGGCAAGGCGGTTCTCGAGCTCGGCGATGACCGCGGTGGCCGTGTCCTTGGTGTCGACGATCGCGAGCTTGCAGTACTCGATGCCGGTGCAGGCCATCGTCGTGCGGCGGAACGGGCTCGGCGTCGTCGTGAGGCCGAGCTCCTCGAGTCCGGCGACGAGCGTGTCGACACCGTCGGCCGGCACGCCGAGGACGACGAGCTTCTGGTGGGCGGTGAGACGCACACCGTCGGCACCGACCTGCTCGATGAGCTCGGCGAGGGTCGTGAGCTTCGTGCCACTGATCCGGCCGACCGTGGGGGCTGCGCCGACGTAGAAGCGGCCATCCTTCTGCTCGTGGACGCCGACGTGGTCGCCCGGGCCCGTGGCGGGCGCGGGCGCGGGGCCGTCGGGGAGCGCCCGGCCGAGGTACTCGGTCTCGAGGACCTCACGGAACTTCGCCGGCCCCCACTCGGCCATGACGAACTTCAGGCGTGCCTTGGTGCGCATCCGCCGGAAGCCGTAGTCACGGAAGATCTGGATGACGCCGTGCCAGACGTCGGGCGCGTCCTCCTCGGAGACGAAGACACCGATCCGCTCGGCCAGGCGCGGAGCGGTCGAGAGTCCGCCGCCGACCCAGAGGTCGTAGCCGGGGCCGAGCTCGGGGTGGACGACACCGACGAGGGAGATGTCGTTGATCTCGTGGACGACGTCGAGGCTCGGGTGCCCGGTGATCGCGGTCTTGAACTTGCGCGGCAGGTTCGAGAGCTCCGGGTCACCGAGCCACCGGTCGGTGATGACCTTGATGAGCTCGGTGGGGTCGATGATCTCGTCGGCGGCGACGCCCGCGACCGGGCTGCCGAGGAACCCGCGCGGAGTGTCGCCGCAGGCCTCGGTCGTCTGGAGGCCAACGGACTCGAGTCGGCGCCAGATCTCGGGGACGTCCTCGATGGCGATCCAGTGGTACTGGATGTTCTGCCGGTCGCTGATGTCCGCGCTCTCGCGGGCGAAGTCGGTCGAGATGCCGCCGAGGACGCGCAGGTGGGCGGGGGAGAGGAGCTGCCCGTCGGTGCGCACCCGGAGCATGAAGAACTTGTCCTCGAGCTCGTGCGGTTCGAGCTGGGCGGTGCGCCCGCCGTCGATGCCCGGCTTGCGCTGGGTGTAGAGGCCCCACCAGCGGAAGCGCCCGTGCAGGTCCTCACCGGGGATCGAGTCGAAGCCGTCGCGCGCGTAGGTCGTCTCGATGCGCTCGCGGACGTTGAGGCCGTTGTCGGCGGCCTTGAACGCCTCGTTGGGGTTGAGCGGCTCACGGCCGTCGACGGCCCACTGGCCGTTGGACCTGCCGGTGCGCGGCGGCCGCAGGGTGCGGCTGCCGGAGGCGACGCTCGTCATCTGTTCCTCGTTCCTCAAAGTGGCGTTGTGCTGATGGAAAGCATAAGTGTCCGTTATGAAGCGAGGGGAGTGGTCCACGATGTGACCCGAGTGACCATCTGGGTGTCTGGGTTATCATCGAACACATGTTCGAGAGTCCGGCGCCGCCTCCGCTGCGCCGTGCCGCGAGCCCCGGTGCCCCCGGCGGATCCCGCCGTCCGGGGCCTCCCGGGTGGCCCGACCGCGTGCCCCCACCGGGAGCGCCAGGCTGGCAGGTGCCCGCCGTTGGCTGGCTGCTCGACCACTGCCCGTCGGACTACCGCATGTATGCCGTGTGGCGCCGTCACCCGATCGCCCTCGCCTGGGTGACCGCGCACCACCTGGACGCGCAGCTGGGAGCGATGCGGACGGCATACAGGGGTCTGCGGGTCGACCTCGGGGAGCACGTCGAGCCCGAAGGGATCGCGGCGGCGCTCGCCGCTCTCGAGGCGGAAGGGGCGCGACTGCTCGCGGCCCGCAGGGCCGCCGGTCTCCTGCTCGAGGCGATGCAGGGGCACGCCTTCGTGCCGAGGCTCTGAGTGTGCAGGGGAGTTCTTGACCGAGGTATACGTTGAGTAAGGAGTTGACCAAGTCCCTTCCGAAGCGGTGCCGGACGCGGCTTTGATGAGGCCCACTCGCGCGTCCGCGCAGTGACCTCGACACACGACAAGGAAGTCCCCATGCGTCGATCCCTCTCCGTCCTCGCCTGCCTCGCAGCCGGCTCGGCGGCCATCGCCACGGTCGTCCCGGCGGCGTCGGCCCGGCCCGCCGACCCCATCGGTCCGCTCCGCCAACTCGACGTGGCCTCCGTGGGCGCGTCCGCGGAGCAGGCGCTGCGTGCGGCCCCCGGACTGCTGCGGCTCGCCGCCGGGGAGGACCTCATCGCGTCCTCGGCGCTCGGCGAGAGTTCCGGTGCCCGTCACGTGCGGATGAACCGAACGTATGCCGGCCTGCCCGTTCTCGGTGGTGACCTCGTGGCACACCTCGGTGCCGACGGTGCCGTCGACTCGGTCAGCCAGACCCTGCGTGCTCCGCTCACCGTCTCGACGACGCCGAAGATCACGTCCGCCAAGGCCCGACAGGCGACGCGCCCGACCCTTCCTGCCGGCGTGAACCTCGACAAGGCCGCACCGACCCTCGCCGTCGACGCCACCGACGGCACCCCGCGACTCGTGTGGGACGTGCGGGCCAGCGGAGTGCGCGAGAACGGCACCCCGAGTCGACTGCACACGTGGGTCGACGCCACGACCGGGGCCGTCGTCGGTTCGGCCGACGAGATCCACGAGGCCGACGGCAGTGGATCCTCGCTCTACAGCGGGACGGTGACGATCCAGACGACGCAGTCCGGCTCGAGCTACCAGCTCAAGGACACGACGCGCGGCAACTCCCAGGTCACCGACATGGGCAACAAGACCGACAGCATCTTCTGCCAGATCCTCCAGATCGGCTGCTCGGCCGGAACGCTCTACACCGACGCCGACAACGTGTGGGGCACGGGCTCGAATTTCAACCGGCAGACCGCCGCCGTGGACGCTGCCTACGGTCAGGCGCGCACGTGGGACTACTTCAAGAACGCCCACGGCCGCAACGGCATCTGGAACACCGGTCAGGGCTCGCCGAGCCGAGTTCACTACGGCTCGAACTACGTCAACGCGTTCTGGGACGGCAAGCAGATGACGTATGGCGACGGTGACGGGTCCTCGTTCGGGCCGCTCGTCTCGCTCGACGTCGCTGGCCACGAGATGAGCCACGGCGTCATCGAGAACTCGGCGAACCTCACCTACTCCAAGGAGTCCGGTGGCCTCAACGAGTCGACGAGCGACATCTTCGGGACGATGGTCGAGTTCAGCGCGAACAACCCGAACGACCCGGGCGACTACCTCATCGGCGAGGAGTTCGACCTCGCCAAGGGACTCGGCTTCCGCCGCATGGACAACCCGAGTTCGGACGGCTCGTCGGTCAACTGCTGGAGCTCGTCGGTCGCGAACCTCGACGTGCACTACTCCTCGGGTGTGGGCAACCACTTCTTCTACCTGCTCGCCGAGGGCTCGGGCGCCAAGACCTTCGGTGGGAAGGCGCACAACTCCACGACGTGCAACGGCACGACGATCAGCGGCATCGGCCGCGACGCCGCCGCGAAGATCTGGTACCGCGCGCTCACCGTCTACATGACGTCCTCGACGAACTACTCCGGCGCACGCGCCGCGACCGTCAAGGCTGCCGGCGACCTCTACGGAGCGTCGTCCACGCAGGCCGCCGCCGTGGCCAAGGCCTGGGACGCCGTCTCGGTGAAGTAGTCGGTCACCGGGGAGCGTCCGCTGCCGGCCCACACTCCACAGGGGGACCGACCCCGGAGGGGCGATCACGGGCTCCGCACTCCTGCCTCGCACGAGGGAGGGTGTGGAGCCCGTGAACGTTTCGTGAGGGTGGTGCGGTCGACACCCGAGGGGGAGCGGCAGCAGCAACGGAAGCACCTAGACTCTTGCGGATGGACAACCGCACCGAGAGGGAGAACGCGTGAGCGTGCTGGAGCGCATTCAGGGGCCTGACGACCTCAAGGACCTGACTCGTCCGGAGCTGGAGACCCTGGCTCAGGAGATCCGAACCTTCCTCGTCGACGAGGTGTCCCGCACCGGCGGCCACCTCGGACCGAACCTCGGCGTCGTCGAGCTCACCATCGCGATCCACCGTGTGTTCGACAGTCCGCGCGACGCCGTCGTCTTCGACACCGGCCACCAGTCCTACGTCCACAAGCTCCTCACCGGGCGCCACGACTTCTCCGGGCTCCGCAAGCAGGGCGGCCTGTCCGGCTACCCGAGCCGCGCCGAGTCCGAGCACGACGTCGTCGAGAGCTCGCACGCCTCGAGCTCGTTGTCGTGGGCCCACGGCATCGCGGCCGGACGCGTCGTCACGGGGGCGAGCGACCGGCATACCGTCGCGGTCATCGGTGACGGGGCACTCACCGGCGGCATGGCCTGGGAAGCCCTCAACAACATCGCCGCGGAGTCCGACCTCCCGCTCGTCATCGTCGTCAACGACAACGAGCGGTCCTACGCGCCGACGCGCGGCGGTCTCGCCGACCACCTCTCGACCCTGCGGACGACGCGCGGCTACGAGCGCTTCCTCGACTGGGGCAAGAACACCCTGCACCGCACGCCCGTCGTCGGCGGTGCGATGTACGAGACGCTGCACGGCGTCAAGAAGGGCATCAAGGACATCGTGGCGCCGCAGGGTCTCTTCGAGGACCTGGGGCTCAAGTACATCGGGCCGGTCGACGGGCACGACGAGGCTGCGCTCGAGCAGGCGCTGCGTCGCGCGAAGGCGTTCAACGGACCGGTCCTCGTCCACGTCATCACCCAGAAGGGCAAGGGCTACGACCCGGCGGTCAACGACGAGAGCGACCAGTTCCACGCGGTCGGCGTCATCAACCCCGAGACTGGCCTGCCGCTCGAGATCTCCGGCCGGAGCTGGACCGACGAGTTCAGTGACGCGCTCGTCGAGCTGGGGGAGGAGCGCAAGGACATCGTCGCGATCACCGCGGCCATGATGATCCCGGTTGGACTCGACGCGTTCGCCAAGCGCTTCCCGGATCGCACCTTCGACGTGGGCATCGCCGAGCAGCACGCGACGACGATGGCCGCTGGCCTGGCGTATGCCGGCCTGCATCCGGTTGTCGCGATCTATGCGACCTTCCTCAACCGGGCCTTCGACCAGCTCCTCATGGACTGCGCGCTGCACAAGGCCGGAGTGACGTTCGTCCTCGACCGATCGGGGATCACGGGGCCGGACGGCGCATCGCACCACGGCATGTGGGACATGTCGATCGCCGGCATCGTCCCGGGCCTGCACCTGGCCGCGCCTCGCGACGGGCAGCAGATCCCCATCGCCCTGCGCGCCGCCGTCGACATCGACGACGCGCCGTCCGTCATCCGCTTCCCCAAGGGGTCGGTCGCCGATGCGATCGAGGCCGTCCGGACCGTCGACGGTGTCGACGTGCTCGCCGAGCCCGACGCGGAGGAGGTCGACCTGCTCCTCGTCGGCGTCGGGTCGATGGCGGCGACGGCGCTTACCGTGGCCGAGAAGCTCGCGGCCGAAGGACTCCGCGTCCGGGTCGTCGATCCGGTCTGGGCACTGCCGGTCCACCCTGTGATCGGTGAGCTTGCCCGGAGCGCGTCGCGCATTGCCGTCGTCGAGGACAACTCGGTGTCGGGTGGTGTCGGCTCGCACGTCGTGAAGTCGTTGCGGGACAGCGGAATTGACACGCCCGTGGAGCTCTTCGGCCTGCCGCGCGAGTTCCTCGACCACGGCTCCCGCGGGCAGGTGCTCGACCTCGTCGGTCTGACTCCGGACGCGGTCAGTGCGAAGCTGCTCGACACCCTCCGCTGACACAGGCCCGCGACTCATTGCCTCGCTGGGACACGAGTTCGGCGGTCTCGGCCGAGGAGTCGTGTCCCAGCGCGGCAATAAGTCGGACGTGAGACGAGGTGGGGGCACACGACGCCGGGGGAGTTGTGGGGTCGGAACCCATGCGCGGTCCGGACCGTCCGGCATACGGTCGCAGTTCTCGGGTGGCATCCGGCGACCCGTCACGTGAAGGGGAGCCCGTGAACGTCGTCCCGGCCTACACCGTCGAGGTGCCCGACGGCACGATCGCGGTCCACGACCTCATCCCGGGGGCGGCTTCGGCCGACGTCCCGGTTGTCCTCGCCGTCCACGGCATCACTGCCAACGGACTCGCGTGGCAGGCCCTCGCCGACGAGCTCGTCCGACGGCACGGCACCGGCACCATCCGTCTGCTCGCACCGGACCTGCGCGGGCGGGCGTCGAGCCGTGGTGTGCCCGGCCCCTATGGTCTGGCCACCCATGCGCAGGACGTCCTCGCCGTCGCGTCGGCCTTCGGAGGACGGCCGCTGCTCATCGGCCACTCGATGGGTGCGTTCGTCGCGGCCCTCGCCGCCGCGGAGGAGCCGGAGCGCTATCGATCGCTCCTCCTCGTCGACGGCGGGCTGGGCTTCCCGGCTCCCGCGGGTGCGATCGATGACGCTCTCGCAGCGGTCATCGGGCCGGCCATGGCTCGGTTGTCGATGGTCTTCGACTCACCCGCGGACCACCTCGCCTTCTGGCGCCGTCATCCCGCGGTCGGGCCGTTGCTCGCCGGGCAGAGCGGCGCGATCCTGCGGCGTTACCTCGACCACGACCTGGTGCAGTCGGCGGACGGGTGGCGTTCCAGTTGTGTCCTCGACGCCGTGCGCGCCGACGGACGTGACGTGCTCGCCGATCCCGACACTCTCTCGGCCGCCAGTCGTGCCGTCGGCGCGGAGATGGACGTCGAGCTGCTCTGGGCGGAACGTGGGCTCATGGACGAGCCGCAAGGCCTCTACGACGAGGAGCGCCTGGCTGCCCTCGACCTCCCGGGGGACGTGCGGGTGACGGCGGTCCCCGACACCAACCACTACTCGGTCATCCTCGATCCGGCACCGGTGGCGGTGCTCGCCGACGCGATCGATCGTCAGCTGGCCGCGACGAGATGACGCAGCCGCAGTGCGAGCTGGAGCTCCAGGGCGCGTTCGGGTGACTGCCAGCCGTCACCGACGAGACGGGTGATCCGCTCGAGACGCTGGGCGACGGTATTGGTGTGGACGTGCAGGCGAGTGGCCGCATGGCGAGGGCTGGCGCCCGCGAGGAAGTACGCCTCGAGCGTCCCGACGAGGTCGGTGCCCCGAGCGTTGTCGTAATCGTCGAGAGGTCCAAGGATCGAGTGCACGTATGCCGTCACCTCGGGTTGGGTGCCCACGATGAGTCCCGCGAAACCCAGGTCGGCTGCTGCCGCACCGTCACCGCGGCGGCCGAGCGCAACGAGTGCTTCCGCCGTGCGCAGGGCCTCGGTGTGGGCAGCGGCGAGACCGGCAGCGAGGTCGGCCGCGACCGTGTGGGTGGACTCGTGCACCGGACCCGCCGCGCCGACAGTGACCGTCTGGTTGCGTAAGAGTCTCTGCGCGAGATCGGCTGCGGCAGAACCGGGTTCCGATCCGGGAACGAGGGCGACGACGTGACCGTCCACCTCACCCACCAGGCCTGAGCCACCCAGTGCGGCGCTGACCCCAAGGACGAGAGACCGCGCAGGGGCCGACTCCGGACCCAGCACGACGAGCAGCGACGTGGGCTCGTGCAGATCGAGTCCCAGCGAGCGAGCGGCCGGCAGGAGCAGCCCGAGGTCGCCGTGCCCGGAGACCAGCCCGGCCACGATGTCGGTGCGCTGCTGCTGTCGTGCCTCTGCGCGGTTGCGCTCTCCGAGGAGGACGAGCGCAGTGACCACGGCGGCGCGCTCGACGGTGCGCTCGTCGGAGTCATCCATGGGGGAGACGTCGCCGATGACCAGGCTCCCGAGCGGCTCCCCGGACGCGGCGATGCCGATGGCCCAGTCATCACCCAGTCGCGACAACCGACCGCCGTCGATGCCGGCGGCGGCCCGCGCAGTCAGGTCGTCGAGGGCCTGGCCCGTGGGCGGATCCTCTCCGGCGACGCTGCGGGGAGCGCCGTCCACGTCGAGGAGGAGCGCCCAGCCACCCAGCAGCCGGGTGAGCGAGGCGGTGAGGTCGTCCACCCCGCCACCCTCGAGCACGATGTCGGCGAAGCGGTCGTGCGCCGCGGCGGCCCGCTCGATTCCGGCGGCGTACTGGCTGACCCGTTCGGTGGCCTCGGACAGAGCTGCGAGCGTGCGGGACGACTCCTCGACGGCACGCACCTGGACGATCGTGACAGCGGCGAGGGCCGCGAGAGACCCGAGCAGGGCCACCTCGTCGTGCGTGAACGGGCGAGGCGTGCGGTTGGACGCGAAGAGGACCCCGACGAACTCGTCCTTGACGATGAGGGGTGTGCCGCAGATGGCGACGAGACCCTCGTCGCCGACGGCGCCATCGATGGAATGCGTGTGGCGGAAGCGTGCATCCGCGAAGTAGTCGGCCGTCCAGTACGGCTTGTGCGACTGCGCCACGAGTCCGCCGAGTCCTGCGCCGAACGCGAGTCGGACGACCTGGAACTGGGCCGACACGGATCCCGCGGTGGCGCGCATGAAGGTGTCGCCCCGCTCATGGTCGTAGAGCGTCAGGTAGGCGACGTCGGTGCCCATGAGGGCGCGGGCGCGACGAACGATGGCATCGAGGACCACCGACGGATCGCTCATCGACGCGAGCTCACCGGCGGTGTCCACGAGCGCCGCGAGCTGTTGCTCACGTCGGCGCTGGACGTCGAACGCGCCACTGATGCGCACGGCGAGATCGCGGGCGTGAGGGTCGACGTCGAGGGCGGCCAGTTCGGCGGCCGACGCGCCGGTGGCCAGGAGCTCGAGCAGTCGGGTGCCCGCATCCACGTCATCGTGCATGCCCCCGATCCTAGGCCGCCGCGGCGGTGCGATGGTGGGGCCACAACCCACCAGGACGGACAGACCATGGTGGCGCACACCATGTGTGGGGTGTTCGGCCCGCCCTAATGTCGTGCCTCATCGCCTGCGGACGTCCTGCGGAGCGAAGCACAAGGAGGTGCTGGTGAGCGCGAGCCCATCGACCACGGAACGGCAGAGCCCGTCGCAACCGCCGACCCCGGCGAGCGGTGGACCGGCCACGGCGATCCTGCGGACCGTCGACCTGACGAAGGACTTCCGCGGCTTCACTGCCGTGAACTCGGTCAACCTCGAGGTCGCGGACAACACCATCCACGCACTCGTCGGACCCAACGGTGCCGGCAAGACGACGCTCTTCAACCTGCTCACCGGCTTCCTGCAGCCGAGCTCGGGACAGATCCTTCTGCGCGGCGACGACATCGCCGGCAAGCAGCCCGAGCAGATCGCCCACCTGGGCGTGGCTCGCTCGTTCCAGATCACGAGCCTCTTCGACGAAATGACCCTCATCGAGCATCTCGAGCTGGCACTCGCCTCCCCGACGGGACTGGGCTACAAGTTCTGGACCTCTCGCAAGCAGCTCGGCCAGTTCAAGGCACGGGCCATGGAGCTGTTGGACCAGGTTGGCCTCGCCGACCGTGCCGGTGTCCGGGCGGGCTCGCTCGCCTACGGCCAGAAGCGCGCCCTGGAGATTGCTCTCGCCCTCGCGAACGATCCCTCGCTGCTCCTGCTCGACGAACCCACCGCGGGCATGGGGCTCGAGGACGTCGATCGGACCATCGAGCTCGTCAAGAAGGTCTCGGGTGGCCGCGCCGTCGTCTTCGTGGACCACAACATGCACGTCGTCGGCTCTCTCGCCGACCGCGTCACCGTGCTCCAGTCCGGCGAGGTCCTCGCCGAGGGCACCTACGAGCGGGTGCGCAGCGACGAGCGCGTCATCACGGCATACCTCGGTGAGACCAACGACGGAGACGGACACCACTGATGAGTGACACCCTGCTCAGGGTCGAGGACCTCTCGGCCTTCTACGGAGAGGCGCAGGTTCTGCGCAACGTCTCCCTCGACGTCGCCCACGGCGAGGTGGTGACCCTCGTCGGCCGCAACGGCGCCGGCAAGACCACCCTGCTGCGCTCGATCATGGGCCTGCACAAAGGCACGCGCGGAGTCGTCGCGCTCGACGGGCAGAGCCTCGACGGCAAGTCCGCCGACAAGCGAGCCCGACTCGGCCTCGGCTGGGTGCCCGACAACCGAGGCATCTACGCCACCCTGTCCGTGTCCGAGAACCTCAGCCTTCCTCCCGTCGTCGACAAGTCCGCGGCGTGGAGCCTGGACCGGATCTACGAACAGTTCCCCGTCCTGCACGAGCGCCGTGACTTCCCGGGCACCAAGCTCTCCGGCGGCGAGCAGCAGATGCTCGCCATGGCTCGACCACTCCGCGCCGGATCTCGACTCCTGCTCCTCGACGAGCCCAGCGAAGGACTGGCCCCGGTGATCGTCAACCAGATCGGCCAGATCATCCGCGACATCAAGGCACAGGGCGTCGCCGTGCTGCTCGTCGAGCAGAACGTGAAGTTCGCGTCCACGGTCGCCGACCGCCACAACCTCCTCGCCCAGGGCGAGGTTGTCGCAAGCCTCGACAACGACGAATTCCATTCCCGCACAACGGAACTGCTCGAACACCTCGGCATGTGACCACATGGCGGGCTCCACGACCCATCCCTGAAGCACCACCCTGACCAACCCAGCAACACCGGAACGCCACTCCCACGACAGACCGCCGGGCACGGCATACACACCCCAGGAGGGGAACATGCGACACACCAGAATGATCAGCCTCGCGGCACTCGTGGCCAGCTCTGGCCTCGTCCTCACCGCCTGCGGAAGCGCAGGCGGAGGCCCGTCCTCGGGCGGCGGCAAGATCAGTGACGACAAGGTCGTCCTCGGTCTGCTCAACGACCAGTCCGGCGTCTACAAGGACCTGTCCGGACCCAACTCGAAGGTCGCCATCGAGATGGCCGTCGCCGACTACAAGGCGAAGTACGGCGACAAGGCGGTGGCCAAGAACATCGAGATCACCATGGCCGACCACCAGAACAAGCCGGACATCGCCAACAGCAAGGCGCAGGAGATGTACGACCGCGACAAGGCCGACATCATCCTCGACGTGCCCACCTCCTCGGCGGGTCTCGCCGTGGCGACGCAGGCCAAGGCGAAGAAGAAGCTCTACATCAACATCGGCGCCGGTACGACTGCGCTCACCGGTGCGCAGTGCAACAAGTACACGTTCCACTGGGCCTACGACACGGCGATGCTCGCGGCTGGCACGGCCGGCGGAATCGTCGACGGCGGCGGCAAGAACTGGTCGATCGTCTACCCCGACTACGCCTTCGGCCAGGACATGAACAAGTCCTTCACGGCCGCCGTCGAGAAGGCGGGCGGCACGGTGCAGCAGTCCATCGCGACGCCGTTCCCCAACGACAACTTCGCGACCTTCATCACCAAGGCCGAGTCGAGCAAGCCCGACGTCATGGGCATCATGGCTGCCGGCGGCGACCTCGTGAACTTCGTCAAGCAGTTCAACCAGGCCGGGTTGCAGGGCAAGACCCAGCTCGCCGTCGGTCTCATGTTCATCACGGACATCCACTCCCTGGGTGTCGACCAGTTCCAGGGCACCCAGTTCACCGACGCCTGGTACTGGAACTTCGACGACCAGAACCGCGCGTGGGCCGACAAGTTCAAGGAGAAGACGAACACCCGTCCGTCCTTCGCCCACGCCGGCAACTACTCGGCCGCGTTGAACTACCTCGAGGCGATCCAGGCCGCCGGCACCGACGACGCAGACGCTGTCGTCAAGGAGCTCGAGGGCAAGAAGATCAACGACATCTTCCTGCGCAACGGTGAGGTTCGGGCCGCCGACCACAACGTCATCCACGACGTCTACCTGGCCGAGGTCAAGAGCAAGGCCGAGGTCAAGGAGGACTGGGACTACGAAAAGATCGTCAAGACGATCCCGGCCGCCGACGCCTACGCAGCCCCCAGCGGCGCCTGCTCGATGTGATTCCGCGCCGACGGTCCGTCTCCGTCGGCGACCCACAGCCCTTCCGTATGCCGTCCGCTCACCGCGGGCGGACGGCATACGGAAGCGGGTGAACCACCGAACGAACGAGAGAGGGACCTCCGGTGACCCAGTTCTTGCAGTACACCCTTCAAGGCCTTGCGGCCGGAGGGTTCTACGCGCTGGCGGCGCTCGGGCTGGCGGTGATCTTCGGCGTTCTCGGCGTCGTCAACTTCAGCCACGGCGCCTGCTACATGCTCGGCGCGATGATCTCGGCGCTCCTGTTGGAGCACTTCTCCCTGGGATTCTGGCCGGCCCTCGTCATCGTCCCCGTCATCATGTTTTTCGTCGGGGTCCTCGTGGAGCGGTTGCTCGTCCAGTGGCTGCTCAGGCTTGACCCTCTCTACAACTTCCTCCTGACCTTCGGGCTCACCCTGCTGACCGTGGACATCATGAAGAGGCAATTCGGCGTCTCCTCGCTCAAGTACGAGGTGCCGGCCGGCCTCGGAGGGCGCATCTCGCTCGGATCGGTCGACCTCTCCATCTATCAGCTCTTCGCCGCCGCGTTCGCCGTGGTGATCTGCCTGCTCGTGTGGGTGGGCCTCACCAAGACCCGCGTCGGCATGATCGTGCGTGCCGCGACCGAGGACGCCGAACGCTCCCGCGCCCTCGGCATCAACGTGGCCCGCTGGGTGACACCGGTGTTTGGCTTCGGCATCGCCCTGGCGGGGCTGGCCGGGGTCCTCGCCGCGCCCTACCGCGCCATCAACGCAGACATGGGCAGCAACTTCATCATCATCCTGTTCGCCATCGTCGTCATCGGCGGTCTCGGGTCCATCCTCGGCGCGGTCGTCGCCGGCTTCCTCGTGGGCCTCGTCGAGGCCTACGGCCAGGGCTATTACGGACAGCTGTCCCAGGTCCTCATCTTCGTTCTCATGGCCGCGGTCGTCCTCGTCCGTCCGGCCGGACTCTTTGGAAGGGAGGAGGCGGCATGAGCGCGCAACTCACCGAAACCAGTCGCGTCGAGACAGCGGCATCGTCGGCTCCCGAGCGTCGGGTCAACCCCTTCGTTCGGGCCGGGTTGCTGCTCCTCGCACTGCTCGTCGTCCTCGCACTGCCGTGGTACATCTACCCGCCGGTCGCCATGGACATCCTCGCGTGGGGACTGTTCGCGATCTCCGTCGACCTGCTCCTCGGCTTCACCGGCCTGCTGAGCTTCGGCCATGCGGCCTTTTGGGGGATGTCGGCCTATGTCACCGGGATCATCGCGACCCGTGCCGGCGTCCCGTTCCCCGTGGCCATCCTCGGTGGCGCGGCAGCGGCGATGATCCTCGCCGTGCCCACCGGCTATCTCGCCGTGCGGCGGACGGGGATCTACTTCGCCATGGTGACGCTCGCGTTTGCGCAGATGCTCTACTTCATCGCGAATCAGGCCAGTGACCTCACCGGCGGTGAAAACGGACTCCAGGGCATCCCGAAGTCCTTCTTCGGCATCGAGCTCGTCGAGACCGATGCGTTCTACTTCTACTACGCGGGCCTGCCGATCATCCTGCTCGGAGCCTTCATCGCCTGGCGCACGGTCTCATCGCCCTTCGGTCGAGTCCTCCTCGCCATCCGGGACAACCCGGCCCGGGCCCGGGCTCTCGGCTACGACGTCGAGCGCTACAAGATCATGGTGTTCGTCATCTCGTCGGGCATCGCCGGGCTGGCCGGGGGAGTGTTCTCGGTGAGCCACGGCTTCGCCTCGCTGCAAGAGCTCGCCTGGCAGACCTCGGGCAAGGTCGTCCTCATCACGGTGCTCGGTGGCATCGGCACCCTCTGGGGAGGCCCTCTCGGGGCGGCCGTCGTGGTGCTTCTCGAGGACCAGCTCGCCTCATCGGGATTCGACGGCATCGGCATCATCACCGGCGCGATCTTCGTCCTCATCGTGCTGCTCTTCCGCAAGGGGATCTGGGGCACGGTGTCCGACCTGGTCACCCGTGTCCGTGGCCGGGCGGCAACCGATGCACAGGGGAAGCACGATGCTTGACGGTCGACGTGCGCTCGTGACGGGCGCCGGGAGTGGGATCGGTGCCGCCGTCGTGGACCGCCTCGTCGCCGACGGAGCGCAGGTGCACGCGGTCGACATCGACGGTGACGCACTCAAGGCCCTCGTCGACCGCCTGGGCGCCGAGCGGGTCACGCCGTGGGTCGTGGACCTGTCGGATCTCGACGCGCATGCCGACCTACCCGTGGACGTCGACATCCTCGTCAACAACGCCGGCATCCAGCACGTGTCGCCGGTCCACGAGTTCCCCGTCGAGACCTTTGAGCGGATCCACAGGATCATGCTGCTCTCGCCGTTCCGGCTCGTGCGTGCGTGTCTTCCCCACATGTATGCCGGTGGGTGGGGTCGCGTCGTCAACGTCTCGTCGGTGCACGGGCTGAGGGCGAGCGAGTTCAAGTCGGCCTATGTCTCGGCCAAGCACGGCCTCGAAGGCCTGAGCAAGGTCGTCGCGCTCGAAGCCGGCGACAAGGGCGTCACGAGCAACTGCATCAACCCGGCCTATGTGCGAACTCCGCTGGTGGAGAAGCAGGTTGCCGACCAGGCCCGGACGCATGGCATCGGCGAGGACGAGGTTCTCGAGAAGGTCATGCTCACGCCGGTCGCGATCAAGCGGCTCATTGAGCCCTCCGAAGTGGCGGATCTCGTGGCGTTCCTCTGCGGGCCCTCGTCCGAGTCGATCACTGGCAGCTCGTTCACCATGGACGGCGGCTGGACGGCCCACTGAAGGCGGGTCCGCTTTCATGCGTCGATTCGCCGCTGTCCCATCCGCACTCGCGCGCTGAGCGCGCTTCGCGCTCCCGCCAGTCCCAGCCGGCGGCGAATCGACGCATGAACGCTTCCCCATGTCCCGGCGCGCGCTTCCGCCAGGCCCAGCCGGCGGCGAACACGACTGTCCGCGCTCCCGTGCCGGTCGGTCCGCTCAGTTCGTTGGTGGCCTCAGGGCTTGTGGCTGACGGTGAGGGTGAACTTGCTCGTGCGATGGGCCTGCTGGGTGGGCCCGACGGCTCGCTGGAGGGCTGGGCGGTAGTGGAGGTGGGAGTTCCAGACGGTCCAGAGTTGACCGCCGGGGGCGAGGGCTCGACCGGCGTCGGCGAAGAGGCGATCGGCGAGGCCGGTGTGGACGCTGGCGCCGACGTGGAACGGCGGGTTGAGCAGGACGAGTTCTGCGGAGTCGTCCGGGACGGTCTCGAGGCCGTCGGCGCGGACGACTTCGACGCGGTCCGCGACCCCGTTGGCCTCGGCCGTCGCGCGGGCTGAGGCGACGGCGGCGGCGGACTGGTCGGTCGCAAGGACGCGCAGATCGGGGCGCGCGAGGGCCAGGGCGCTGGCCACGATGCCGTTGCCGCAGGCGAGGTCGATGGCCCGCTCGGCCGATCGCATGGACGGGATCGCGTCGAGGAGCAGACGCGTCCCGATATCGATGCTCGTCCCGGCGAAAACCCCACCGTGGGCGACGAGGGTCAGTCCGGCATCGTCGTGGCGTTGGGTTCGCGGCCACGGGGTGGCCTGCGACGGCAATGGTTGGGTCGCGTGGAGGACCCGCGACTTCTGTCGGGCCAGACTGGCAGTCACGCTCTGGAACGACTGTGCGAGAACGTCATTCATCGCCCGGGTCATGTGCTTGACGCGACCGCCGGCGACGATGCGGACGTCGGGCGCTGCGTGAGCGGCCACGAGTCGGGCGATCTCGTCGAGGGCATCCAGAGAGCGGGGGAGTTGCAGCAGGACAACCCGGGCACCCTCGACAAGTGACGCGTCGAGCGGAAGGTGGGCGAACGGCATACCCGATCCGCCAGCGCCCAGACCGCGCCGTTCGGCATTGGCGACCAGAGCGCGTTCCCCAAGGATCCCGTCCTGGTGAACCCGCACGCGTGACGCGCCCGAGGCCAGGGCGCCGAGGGTCAGCGCGCCGTGCCGGTCGCCGATGACGACGACGTCATCGGCACCGAAAGGCAGCGCGCTGGCCTCGTCAAGGATGAGGCGGTCGCTGGCATCCCAGGCCTGGAGGTTGTCGGCCTCGACGTCGGGCCAGCGGCGCAGGTCGCTCCAGTCGTCCACTGCGATCCTCTCGAAGGGTCAGCTGGCCAGCTCGACCCGACTTCGGCCCGCTCCACCCGAGGTGCCAACCGGGGTGGAGCGGACCCTTATCGGGTCACCCGATAAAGGGGGCGGGCGGGCGGATCAGATGTCGCGGAAGATCTCGATCGTCGCGCCGAGGGCGTTGAGGCGCTCGGCGAGGTCCTCATAGCCACGGTTGATGACGTAGACGTTGCGCAGCACCGACGTGCCGTTGGCGGCGAGCATCGCGAGGAGCACGACGACACCGGGACGCAGAGCCGGCGGGCACATGACCTCGGCCGGACGCCACTTCGGGGTCTTGCCCGTGATCATGACCCGGTGCGGGTCGAGCAGCTGCACGGTCGCACCGACCTTGGTGAGCTCGGTGAGGTAGATCGCGCGGTTCTCGTAGACCCAGTCGTGGATCATCGTCGTGCCCTCGGCGCAGGCCGCGATGAGCGCGAAGAACGGCAGGTTGTCGATGTTGAGGCCAGGGAACGGCATCGGCGCGATCTTGTCGATCGGCGCGGTCAACTTGCTCGGCAGGATCGTGATGTCGGCGAGTCGGGTGTGGCCGTTCTTGGCGAGGTACTCGTCCGACATGTCGTACTGCAGACCCATGCCCTCGAGCGTGGCGAGCTCGATCTCGAGGAACTCGATCGGTGCGCGCTCGATGGTGATCGACGACTCCGTGACCACGGCGGCGGCGATGAGGCTCATGGCCTCGATCGGGTCCTCGCTGGGGGAGTAGTCGACGTCGACGTCGATGCTCTCGCGGCCGGTGACCGTGAGGGTCGTCGTGCCGATGCCCTGGATCTCGACGCCGAGCTTCTCGAGGAAGAAGCACACGTCCTGGACCATGTAGTTCGACGACGCGTTGCGGATGATCGTCGTGCCCGGGCTGAGCGCCGCGGCGAAGAGGGCGTTCTCGGTCACCGTGTCGCCACGCTCGGTGAGCACGATGGCCTTCTCGGGGCGGGTGCCCTTGTCGACCTTGGCCTCGTAGAAGCCGTGCGTCGCCGTGACGTCGAGACCGAACGACTGGAGCGCCGTGAGGTGCGGCTCGACGGTGCGCGTGCCGAGGTCGCAGCCACCGGCGTAGGGGAGGGAGAACTCGTCGAACTGGTGGAGCAGTGGCCCGAGGAACATGATCACGGTGCGGGTGCGGCGGGCCGCGGCCACGTCGATCGCTCCGAGGTCGAGCGTGGCCGGCGGGATGATCTCGAGGTCGCTCGTGCCCTCGAGCCAGCGGACCTTGACGCCCATCGAGGTGAGGACCTCGATGATGCGGTTGACCTCCTCGATGCGGGCGAGGTTGCGCAGCGTCGTGCGGCCCTTGTTGAGCAGCGCGGCGCAGAGGAGGCCGACGGCGGCGTTCTTGGAGGTCTTGACGGGGATCGAGCCGGACAGCTTCGCGCCGCCGACGATCCGCAGGTGCTGGGGGCCGCTGTGGCCGAGGGAGACGAACTCGCTGCCGAGCGTCTCGCCGACACGGGCGAGCATCTCGAGGCTGAGGTTCTGCCGTCCTTGTTCGATGCGGGCGACCGCGCTCTGGCTCGTGCCGAGCTTGTCGGCGAGCTCGCTCTGGGTCAGGCCCTGGTGGCGTCGAGCGTCCCGGATGAGGGTGCCGATGCGGGTGAGGTAGCTGGACTCGGTCATGCCTTCCAGCGTATATCGGATATGAGATAACGCAAGCCTGAGCACTCGACGAACTTGCTCTGTGGCAACGGTGACAGGAGACGAAAAGGTGGGCGGCCGGCATACCGAATCGTCTGTATGCCGGCCGCCCACCTCAGGTGCGACGCTCGCGGATCAGGCGGGCACGCTGGCCGCGCCGGCCGGGAGGAAGCGCTGTCCGACGACCTTCTCCGAGATGCCCTCGCGGTCGAGGAGCGGGGTGAGGCCGCCGTTCCAGAACTGGAAGCCCGCACCCGTGATGAGCGCTAGGTCGATGTCCATCGGCGCCTGCGCGACGCCCTCCTTGAGCATGAGGCCGACCTCCTCGGCGAGGACCGAGAGGACCCGCTCGCGGACCTGGGCGACGTCGAGCTCGACCGGGTTCTCGGGGGCGATGAAGGCCGCCTCGATCTCCGGGTCGACGACGGGCTTGCCGTCGACGAGCTGGTAGTAGCCCGGCTTCTTGAGCTCGACCATCTTCTGCAGGTTCGGTGAGATGTGGAAGCGGTCTCCGAAGGCGCGGTGCAGCGTCTCGCTGTTGTGCAGCGCGATCGCCGGACCGACGAGCCCGAGGAGGACAAACGGCGGCATCGGAGCGAGACCGGCGACGGCCTTCTCGGCGACGGGGACGGGGGTGCCCTCGTCGACGATCTTGCTGAACTCGCCCATGAACCGGCCGAGGAGGCGGTTGACGATGAAGGACGCCGAGTCCTTGACGAGGATCGTCGTCTTCTTGAGGCCCTTGCCGGTGGCGAACGCCGTGGCGAGGGTCGCGTCGTCCGTGTTCTCGCCCGGGATGATCTCGAGGAGCGGCATGACCGCGACCGGGTTGAAGAAGTGCAGACCGACGACCCGCTCGGGGTTCTTGAGGTCGGCAGCCATCTCGGTGATGGACAGCGAGCTCGTGTTGGAGGCGAGGACGCACTCGGGCGAGACCACGGCCTCGACCTCGGCCCACACCTGCTTCTTGACCGACATCTCCTCGAACACCGCCTCGATGACGAGGTCGGCATCGGCGAAGCCGTCCTTGCTCGTCGAACCGGTGACGAGACCGGTGAGGTGGTTCGCGCGGTCACGGCCGATCTTGCCGGCCTCGAGCGACTTGGCGATCTCGGCGTGGACAAAGTCGACGCCGCGGGCAACCCTTTCTTCGTCCAGGTCGGTCATGACAACCGGCACCCGCAGGTTGCGGGCGAAGAGGAGGGCGAGCTGGCTGGCCATGAGACCGGCACCGACGACGCCGACCTTGGTGACCTTGCGAGCCAGGGCCTTGTCGGGGGCACCAGCCGGACGCTTCGCGCGACGCTGGACGAGGTCGAACGAGTAGAGACCGGCGCGGAGCTCGTCGGCCATCAGGAGGTCGGCGAGCGCCTCGTCCTCGGCGGCGAAGGCCTCGTCGCGGGTGGCCGTGCGGGCCGCCTCGACGAGCTCGATGGCGCGGAGCGGACCGGGGGAGCGACCCGCGGTCTTGGCGAGCACGAGACCCTTGGCGGCCTTGAGGGCGGTGGCCCACTCGGTCTCGTCGCGGGACACCTCGCGGCGCTCGACCTTCGTCTCGCCCGTGACGACCTTGGCCGCCCAGGCGATCGACTCCTCGAGGAAGTCGGCCGGCTCGAGGAGCAGGTCGGCGATGCCGAGCTTGAAGGCCGCGGGGCCGCTCAGCATCTTGTTCATGTTCATCGGGTTCTCGATGATGACCTTGAGCGCGTTCGCCGGACCGACGAGGTTCGGGAGCAGGTAGCAGCCACCCCAGCCGGGGACGAGCCCGAGGAACGTCTCGGGCAGGGCCAGCGCCGGGACGCCACCGCTGATGGTGCGGTAGTCGGCGGACAGCGCGATCTCGACGCCGCCACCCATCGCCGCGCCGTTGACGAACGCGAACGTCGGGACGGTCAGGTCGCTGATCGCGCCGAACGCCCGGTGACCGGCACGAGCGATCTCGAGCGCCTGCTCGCGACTGGACACGGTCGGGACGCCGGTGAGGTCGGCGCCGACGGCGAAGATGAACGGCTTGCCGGTGATGCCGACGGCCTGGATCTCGCCGGCCTCGGCGCGCGTGCGCAGGGTGTCGACGACGCCCTGGAGCTCGGCGATGCCCTCGGGGCCGAACGTGTTGGGCTTCGTGTGGTCGAAGCCGTTGTCGAGCGTGATGAGCGCCATCGTGCCGGCGTCGCCGGCCATCGTGACGTCCTGGACGCGGGCGTGGGTGACGACCTCGCCGCGGGGCTCGCGGGACTCGCGCGCCTCGGGTGCGGTGGTGTTCTCGGTCATGCTCAGGCGTCCTTCTCGTCGCTCTTGCCGTAGTCGGCGTGGTGCGGGTTCTCCCAGATGACGGAGCCGCCCATGCCGATGCCGATGCACATGGCGGTGAGGCCGTAGCGGACCTCCGGGTGCTCCTTGAACTGCGCAGCGAGCTGCGTCATGAGACGCACACCCGAGGACGCGAGCGGGTGGCCGGTGGCGATGGCGCCGCCGTACTCGTTGACGCGCGGGTCGTCGTCGGCGATGCCGAAGTGGTCGAGGAAGGCGAGCACCTGCACGGCGAACGCCTCGTTGAGCTCGAAGAGACCGATGTCCTCGATCGTCAGACCGGCCTTGGCCAGCGCCTTCTCGGTCGCCGGGACCGGGCCGATGCCCATGACCTCGGGCTCGACGCCGACGAAGCCGAAGGAGACGAGACGCATCTTCACCGGCAGACCGAGCTCCTCGGCCGTCGCCTCGGAGGCGAGGATGCACGCGGTCGCACCGTCGTTGAGACCGGCCGCGTTGCCGGCGGTCACGCCACCGTGCGGACGGAACGGCGTCTTCAGACCCGCCAGCTCCTCCATCGTCGTGCCGGGGCGCGGCGGCTCGTCCTTCGTCGCGAGACCGGAGCCGCGCTCGGCGTGGCGAGTGGCCATCGGGGCGAGGTCGGGCTGGATCTTGCCGTCGGCGTAGGCCTTGGCGAGCTTGGCTTGGCTATTGACGGCAAAGGCGTCCGAGCGTTCCTTGGTCAGCTGCGGGAAGCGGTCGTGCAGGTTCTCCGCGGTGTTGCCCATGGAGAGCGCGGACTGGTCGACGATCTTCTCGCCGATCAGGCGCGGGTTGGGGTCGATTCCCTCACCCATGGGGTGGCGGCCCATGTGCTCGACGCCGCCGGCGATGGCGATGTCGTAGGCGCCGTAGCCGATCGACGACGCCACGTTGGTCACGGCGGTCATGGCGCCGGCGCACATGCGGTCGACGGAATAGCCGGGGGTCGTGTTGGGCAGTCCCGACAGCAGCGCGGCGAGGCGGCCGAGGGTGAGACCCTGGTCGCCGATCTGGGTGGTCGCGGCGATGGCGACCTCCTCGACGCGGTCCTTGGGGAGCTGCGGGTTGCGCTTGAGGAGCTCGCGGATGCAACGGACGACGAGGTCATCGGCGCGAGTCTGGGCATACATGCCCTTCTCGCCGGCCTTGCCGAAGGGAGTGCGCACGCCGTCGACGAAGACGACCTCATTCAGGGTGCGGGGCACGGTGGGCCTCTCTGATCGGAGATGTGGAGCTCCGCTCAGGCTACTAAGCGCACGCTTAGTTTCGTATGCCGGTCGGCCGTGAGAGCGGTCACCTCACCTGCGCCGGAGCCGTTCAGTCGGCGTCGGGGTGCGCCTCGAACGCGCGGGCGAGCATCGGCGCGACGATGGCCGCCTGCCAACGCCGGACGCCGTGACCGAGCAGCGCGTCGACGAACGACGCTTCGTCGTGCACGCTCGGCGGTCGCCACACGACGCGGCGCAACGGGTCGGGGGAGACGACGTTCTCGACCGGGATCTGGCGTTCTTCGGCGTATGCCGTCAGCTCGGCTCGCGTGTCCGCCAACCGTTCCGCTGCGGTCGGGTCCTTGTCGACCCAGGACCGGGCCGGCGGTGGCCCGTCCGCCCGGACGGTGCGCGGGGGCAGGTCTGCCTCGTCGAACGCGTTGGCGCGCTTCACTGCAGCCACCCACTGACGACCATAGCGGGCGATGGCGCGATGACCGCTGGGGAGGTCGCTGGTCGAGGTGGGTGCTGCGGCGGCGATGGCGACGAGCCCGGCATCGGGCAGGACCCGTCCCGGAGAGGTGTCGCGGTCGCGGGCGATGTCATCGCGGGCGTACCAGAGTTCGCGCACGACGGCGATGCCGCGTCGGCTGCGGATGGTGTTGAGTCCACTCGTCCGTCGCCATGGGTCGACGCGTTCGGTGGGTGCCCAGGCGAGGAGTGACTCGAACTCCTGACGGGCCCACTCGGACTTGTCCTGCCGCGCGAGGTCGACGCCCATGAGGTTGCGGAGCTCGGTCAACACCTCGACGTCGAGGGCGGCGTAGCGCAGCCACGGCTCGGGGAGCGGTCGGGTCGACCAGTCCACCGCCGAGTGCTCCTTGGCCAGGGCCAGGCCGAGGTAGTGCTCGACGACGGCGGCCAGGCCGACTCGGGGCAGTCCGAGCAGCCGCGCACCGAGCTCGGTGTCGAACAGCTGCCGCGGACGCAGTCCGACCTCGGCGAGGCACGCAAGGTCCTGGGTGGCAGCGTGCAGGATCCACTCGGCGCGACCGATGGCGTCGTTGAGTGGGCTGAGGTCGGGGCAGGCGATCGGGTCGATGAGCCAGGTGCCCGAACCTTCGCGGCGCAGCTGGACGAGGTAGGCGCGCTGTCCGTAGCGGTAGCCCGAGGCGCGTTCGGCGTCGACGGCAACGGGTCCCTCGCCCGCGGCGATGGCCGCGGCGGCTTCGAGCAGGCCTCGCTCGGAGTCGACGACGTCCGGCGTGCCCTCGGCCGGTTCGTCCAGTGGCGTCGGAGGCGGCAGGGCGGGCGCGTCAGGAGCCTCGGCACCCTCCTGGACGGGAACGTCCTCGGCCGGTGCGGTCGTGGAATCGGTCATGTCAGCGCCGTGGCCCCGGGAGGGCGACGACACCTTCGGGGAGCGGCGGGAGGCCGGCGATGGTGCACAGCAGGTCGGACCACGCGAGCAGGTGGCGGCCGGCATCGGGACCGATCGGGGTCCACGACGCCCGCACCTCCATCTCGACGCTCGCCGGACGGTCGGCGAGCCCGGCAAAGCTCTGGCTCACGACGCGGGTCACCGTGCCGGCTTCCGCAATCGCCTCGACCTCACGGTTGGCCAGGGCATCGACGAGCCACGTCCACCCGACCTCACCCAGGAGCGGGTCGGACGCGAACTCGGCCTCGAGTTCGGCACGGGCAAACGTCACGGCCCGCCACTCGCCACCCCACGGTTCGGGCGCCGATGGGTCGTGCAGCAGGACGAACCGGCCCGACGCCAACTCCTCCTCGTCGCCGGCAGAGCCGAGGACATCGGCCGTGAGCGCGACGGCATACGGCGCAATGCGTTGCGGAGCGGGCACCTCGGTGATGCGGACCTCGGGACGCAACCGGACGTGCCGCAGGGCCTCGAGAGCCTCGGTGAACTCCGGGGACTCGCGGCCGGGAAGGGAGCGTGTTGCCACCCGAAGAGGGTATGCCGGGTGGCTGGGTTCGCGTGGAGGCCACGCCGTTGGAGGGGAGTCCCGTCACCCGTTCGGCCGGTCCGTGGATGGCCCACGGCATGGTGGACGGTCTGCTTCTAGGCTGCGCCTGTGCTCTCCCTCCTCGCTCTGGGTTCGTCGGTGGTGTGGGGCACGTCCGACTTCTTCGGCGGCCTCATGGCCAAGCGACTTCCGGCCGTGGCCGTCGTCGGGATCACCCAGTCACTCGCGTTCGTCGTCCTGTGCATCGCGGTGCTCGTGCAGTTCTCACTCGGGAACCCACCGGAGTGGGGCAGCTGGGTGGTGTGGGCCGTCGTGGCGGGCATCAGCGGGACGACCGGGCTCGTGGCGTTCTATACGGCGTTGGCCGGCGGGACGATGGGTGTGGTTGCGCCCATCGCGTCCATGGGCGTCATCGTCACGGTGTCGCTGGGTGTGCTGAGCGGGGAATCGCCCTCGCGGTGGACCTGGGTCGGAATCATCGTCGCCATCTTCGGGATCGTCCTCGCCTCGGGCCCGGAGATCTCGGGCGCCGTGTCGCCGCGGCCCGTCGTGCTGGCGGGAGTCGCTGCTCTCGCCTTCGGGTTGGGGCTCTTCTCCATTGACCGTGGCTCGCGCGAGTCCCTCCTCATGACCCTGTGGGGGATGCGGCTCACGTCGGTCACGATCTTCGCCGTGGCCGCGCTCGCCCTGCGCAGCGTCGGCGGCGCCCGTCGCGCACACCTGCTGCCGCTCGCCGCGATCGGGTGCGCCGACCTGCTGGCGAACGTCCTCTTCGGCACGGCCTCCTCACGCGGCCAGGTCAGCGTCGCCGCGGTGTTGGGCTCGCTCTACCCCGTGGCGACGATCCTGCTCGCTCGGGTTGTCCTCAAGGAGCGGTTGCGCCGAATCCAGCAGGTCGGGGTCGTGCTGGCCCTGACCGGCGCCGTCCTCATCTCTCTCTGACCCACCTCACCATCGGTGCTGGTGCGGGACTGTGCGAAGTCGCCATCAGTCGGGGTTTCTTGGGCTGGTTGCCGCAATGAGAGGATCCATCGGTGATCGCCGACAGCCCGCTCGTCCTTGCCGCCACCCGCCAGCCGGTCCCGCACACGCCCGTCTGGTTCATGCGTCAGGCCGGACGCTCGCTGCCGGAGTACCGCGAGCTGCGAGAGGGCACACAGATGCTCGAGGCGTGCCGGACGCCCGACCTCGTCACCGAGATCACGATCCAGCCCGTGCGCCGCCACAAGGTCGACGCGGCCATCTTCTTCTCGGACATCGTCGTGCCGCTCGCCGCAGTGGGCGTCGACCTCGACATCGTCCCGGGCACGGGACCCGTTGTGCCCCAACCGTTCCGGACCCGAGCCGACCTCGACCGACTCCCCGACCTCACCCCGGACGCGATCCCGGACATCACCGAGTCCGTCCATCGCCTCGTCGCAGAGCTCGGTTCGACGGCCCTCATTGGCTTCGCCGGCGCACCCTTCACGCTCGCGTCCTACCTCGTCGAGGGCGGTCCCTCGCGCACCCACGAGCGCACCAAGGCGCTCATGGTCGGTGACCCACAACTCTGGAACGACCTCTGTGAGCGGCTCGCCCAGATCTCCGGCGCCTTCCTCCGAGTCCAGGTCGAGGCCGGGGCCAGTGCCGTCCAACTCTTCGACTCGTGGGTCGGGGCTCTGTCGCGAGCCGACTACACGGCATACGTGCAGAAGCACTCTGCGACAGCGCTTGCCGCGGTCGCCGACACAGGCGTGCCGCGCATCCACTTCGGCGTGGGCACCGGTGAGCTCCTCGACCTCATGGGCGCCGCAGGCGCCGACGTCGTCGGTGTGGACTACCGCGTTTCACTCACCGATGCCGTTGCGCGACTGGGGGATGCGTACGCCGTGCAGGGCAATCTCGATCCCGCTCTCCTCGGTGCCCCGTGGGAGGTGCTCGAGGCCCGCGTGCGCGCCATCGTCGACGAGGGGCGTGCTGCTCCCGGACACATCTTCAACCTCGGTCACGGCGTCCCGCCGCACACCGACCCCGACGTCCTCACGAGGATCGTCGAGGTCGTGCACGAGCACTCAGCCCGCTGACGGCGGCGCGGGTCCGGCCGGCTGCGCCACCGGTGCGACCAGAGGCAGGCGACCCGCTCGACGGCGCCGGAGCCACCACAGGAGCGGCACGAGCACCAGGGCGAGGGCCGCGACGAACGGCAGCACTGCGCCGAGGACGGTGACGAGCACCGACAACGACGTGACGAACGCCGACCACCCGGACTTCAGGCCGGACAGGAAACCGGGCGCAGTCACCGCCTCGAAGTCGTCGGTCGACAGCGAGATGGTGATGGGCGACTCCGCGACCTGGTCCTTGAGGTTCGTGAGCTGAGCTGTGAGCGAGTCGAGCTCGGCCTGGCGCTGGGAGAGTTCGTTCTCGAGGGCGACGAGGTCGTTGACCGTCGACGCCTTGGCGATGAGGTCGCGGATCCGCTGCACGCTGGCCGTCATCGACTTCACCCGTGCCTCGGTGTCGACGTAGGCCGCCGTGACGTCCTCGCTCGAGGTGTTGCGGAACTGCACGTCGCCGACCTTCTCGATGAGGGCGATCGTCGCGTCGAGCGACGTGGCAGGAACGTTGATCGTCATCGTGCCGGAGGTGTCGTGCGCCTGCTCGCCGGAGTAGAGCTCCTCGGTGACGACGACACCGCCCTGCTGCGCGGCGATGGCGCGGATGCGTTGGGCCGCACCGGTCAGGGAGTCGACCTTGAGATTGAGGTTGGCCCGCCTGACGAGCTTCTGTCCGACGCTGGCGCGGGCCGACTCCGGTGAGACCACGCTCGCGCGGTCGGCATCGCCGCCGGACTTGGCCGCCGCGTCGTACTGCGCGGCCGGGGCGCCGCCAGAGTCGGCCGTGGCGGAGTCGTCGCTCGAACCGCCGCACGCGGTCAGTGCCCCCACTGTCAGGAGTCCAGCGAGAACCGCGCTCGTCGCCCGACGACCCCACCGCGCTGAGGTGAACCGTGCCTTCATCGTGCCCTCCGATCCACGTGACGGCACCGGACCGGCGCTGTCTGTCGAGGCTCAGACTCCTCCAGGTGGCTCATCGGTTCCCTCGCTTCCGGTCACGAGTTGGGAGAGACCCGGTCACGGGCCGGTGACGGTCGGTGAGAGAGTGACGACGTGAGTTCTGCAGGCCCCGAGAAGTCGTCCCCGACCGTCGTCGTCATCGGTGGAGGCCTCGCCGGCCTCACGGCGGCGCGCGAGATCCTCGTCAGGATGCCGGGGGCCGCGGTCACCGTTCTCGACGCGTCCGACCGCGTCGGCGGCAAGCTCCGACGGGAAGAGATCGCCGGTCATCTCGTCGACGTGGGCGCCGAGGCGATGCTCTCGATGCGACCCGAGGCGGTGGACCTCGTGGCCGAACTGGCGTCGCCCGAGGACGTCGTGACTCCTGCCACGACCGCTGCTCGCATTTGGTCGCGTGGAGAGCTGTATCCGTTGCCGCGCACTCGAATTGGCGTTCCGTTCGCCGACTCGGTCGTGACCGGACTCCTGTCGCGGGGCGAGGAGGAGCGGATGCGCTCCGAGTCGTCGGCTCCCGAGGTCGGGGAGGACGTGTCCGTCGGCGATTACGTCGCATCTCGGCTGGGTGACGCTGTCGTCGAACGGCTCGTGGAGCCGATGCTCGGCGGTGTGTATGCCGGTCACGCCCGTTCGTTGTCCCTGCAGGCCACGATGCCGGCCGTGTGGGGAGTGGCCCGTGGTGGCGGTTCGCTGCTCGAGCCGCCGGTCGTCGATCCCCAGGGTGGCGCGCCGCGGTCACCGTTCATCGGTCTCGTCGGGGGAGTGGGACGTCTGCCGGAGCTGCTCCTCTCCGACGTGGAGCGCCGACGCGGGACCGTCGAGTCGGGCGTCATCGTGCGCGGACTCGAACGCAGGGGATCGGGGTGGCGCGTGCTGTCGGGTCCGACGACCGAGCCGCGCTGGATCGAGGCGGACGCTGTGGTCGTGGCCGTGCCGCCACCCGCGGCAGCACGCCTCCTCGGACCCGTGGCACCCGACGCCGCCGGGGCGCTCGGCGAGGTCGAGGTTGCCTCGGTCGGCGTCATCACGCTCGCCGTGCCGGCCGCCGAGGTGGCGACCTGGGAGGGGTCCGGTTTCCTGGTGCCGCCGGTCGACGGACGGGGTATCAAGGCCTCGACGTTCAGCTCGGCCAAGTGGGGTTGGCTGGCAGCGGAAGGCGGGCGGACGGCATACCTCCGCGCGTCCGTCGGGCGAGCGGGCGAGACGGCGACGCTGCAGCGAGAGGACGGCGAGCTCGTCGAGATCGCGGCCCGCGAGGTCGCCGAGGCGCTTGGGGCATCGCCCCTGACGATCATCGACAGCCACGTGCAGCGCTGGGGTGGGGCGCTGCCGCAATATGCCGTCGGGCACGTCGACCGGGTGGCTCGGGTGCGGCGAGGGGTGGCTTCCGTCGACGGACTCGAGGTGGCGGGCGCGGCCTATGACGGCGTCGGTATCCCGGCCGTCATCGGCACGGGGCGGGCTGCCGGTGCGGCGACCGTGACCCACCTTCGAGGGCTCACCTCACGCGCGGGAGAATGAGGCCATGAGCACCCCCACCTCCGGTCGACCCGTTCCCAGCAAGCCCAGCCCCGCGCAGATGCGCGAGATCAACGAGTCGATCCGCTACACGATGTGGTCGGTGTTCGAGGTGACCGAGCCGCTCGGGTCGGATGACCGGGCGGCGATGGTGGCCGAGGTCGAGGCGCTCGTCGCGGACCTCGAGTCGGGGGACGTCGCC
The DNA here is from genome assembly GCF_000768685.1 of Knoellia subterranea KCTC 19937. Taxonomy (GTDB): domain Bacteria; phylum Actinomycetota; class Actinomycetes; order Actinomycetales; family Dermatophilaceae; genus Knoellia; species Knoellia subterranea. The sequence continues at coordinate 182,408 of NZ_AVPK01000002.1, forward strand.
GTGCGAGGGTTCTATGACGTCGCGGGACTGCGCGGCGACGCCGACCTCATGGTGTGGTGGCACGCAGAGCGGATCGAGGACCTCCAGGACGCCTATCACCGGCTGCTGCGCACCGAGTTCGGCTCGCACCTGTCGTCGGTCTGGTCCAACGCGGCATTGCACCGGCCGGCGGAGTTCAACAAGAGCCACATCCCCGCGTTCATGGCAGGGGAGGAGCCGCGCAACTACGTGTGCGTCTACCCGTTCGTGCGGTCCTACGAGTGGTACCTCCTCGAGGACGCCGAGCGCCGCGACATGCTGCGCGAGCACGGCCAGATGGCGCGGGACTTCCCGGACGTGCGGGCCAACACGATCGCGTCGTTCGCCCTCGGTGACTACGAGTGGATCCTCGCGTTCGAGGCCGACGAGCTGCACCGCATCGTCGACCTCATGCGCGAACTGCGTGCGTCGCGCGCCCGTCTGCACGTGCGCGAAGAAGTCCCGTTCTTCACCGGACCCCGCGTCGAGGTCGGGGAGCTGATCCAGCGCCAGCGCTGACCCGCCTCACCTGCCTCACTTTTTACGGGGCCCCCGCTAAACGGTTCCCGAGCAAGGGAACAGTTCTCTTGCTCGGGAACCGTTTCCCTTGTCCAGCGCTCCTGCCAGCCGCCCTCGGCCGATTGTCCACAGGGCTGCGCAGAGGCTACGGCTCATCCACAGATCGCTGTGACGCCTTCCGCCACACAGGCCCATCGAGAAATGGTGCGTGGATGGACAACGAACTCGGACGCGTCGCGCGTGCCCAACACGGCATGTTCACCACCGCACAGGCGAATGCCGCGGGAGTGGGGCGGCAAGGCTTGCGAGAGGCGGTCAAGGCAGGCGTCTTGTCTCATCCTGCTCGAGGCCTGTATGCCGTGTGCGACCTTGTCGACACCGCACCAGTTTCGTGGCAGAGACATCTCGCGGCTGGCGCCGCGTTGCTGTACGACGATGCTGTGCTCACGGGGGTCACTGCGGTGCTTCAGTACGAACTGCCCACCTGGGGGTGCCCGCTCGATCGGTGCGACCTGCTCCGACCCGTCAAGCGGCAGGTGGACTACGGTCCCTTTCGTGTCCGACCTGCCCGAACCTCGGTGGTCGACGGACCCTGGGGGCCGAGTGTGCCCTTGGCCGAGGCCCTCGTTCAGCTCGCCATGGATCACGGCATCGTTCAGGGTGTCGTCACCGCGGACGCGGCACTCCATCGTGAACTGGTCACCGTCGACGAGCTGAAAGCGGCCGTCGATGCGGTGGCCGCGTGGGCAAGGTCGCACCGAGCGCGGGCGATGCTCACGCACATCGACCCAAAGTGTGAGTCCGTGGCAGAGAGCCGCGCGCGCGTCGAATTCGCTTCACACGGCATACGCGTCGTGTCGCAGGTGGAGGTACGGCGGAAGGATGGTTCTCTCATCGGCCGAGCCGACTTCGGGGTCGAGGGCACCAATGTCCTGATCGAGGTCGACGGGAAGCTCAAGTACGCGGAGGGGGATCCCAGCGTGCTGTGGCAGGAAAAGCGCCGCGAGGACGACATGCGGGCGGAAGGCAAAGTGTTCGTCCGTGTGACGTGGGCCGATCTGGAACGGCCGGGCAAGGCCTCCGCCAAAGTGAGGCGCGTCCTGCCCCCGGAGGCCGCTCAGGCGAGCTGAACAAGAGAAACGGTTCCTGAACAAGGGAACAGTTCTCTTGCTCGGGAACCGTTTAGCGGGGGCCCCGTAAAAGGTGAGACGGGTGGGGTCACCACGCGGGGTTGAGGGGCGGCGGGCTGGACCTCAGTCGGTGGCGGGGCGCAGTGTCATCGCGATGCTGTTCATGCAGAACCGCTGGTCGGTCGGGGTGTCGTAGCCCTCGCCCTCGAAGACGTGCCCGAGGTGGCTGCCGCAGGAGGCGCAGCGGACCTCGACGCGCGGGCGACCGGGAAGGCTCGAGTCCTCGAGATACTCCACCGAGTCGCCGGCGAGCGGGCTGTAGAACGACGGCCAGCCGCAGTGGCTGTCGAACTTCGTCTCCGACGTGAAGAGCTCCGCACCGCAGGCGCGGCACGCGTAGACGCCCTCGGTCTTGGTGTCGGTGTATTCACCGACGAAGGGGCGCTCGGTGCCGGCCTGGCGCAGGACGGCGTACTCCTCGGGGCTGAGCTCTGCACGCCACTCCTCGTCGGACTTGGTGACGGCGTACTCGCGGTTCGTGGGCTCCATGTCATGAGCAAACCACGAGGCCCCCGGGAACGTTCCCGGGGGCCTCGCGTGCTGTCGAGATTCAGCTGACCGTCAGCGTGTCGTCAGCCGTGCTTCATCGGGTTCAGCGTGGGCCGCGACCGTTGACCTTGACCCCGATGACGAGCGGGTCGTGGTCGGACGAGGCGAACGGCTGCGTCGTGTAGAAGTCGGTCACGTTGTAGTTGCGACGCGAGTACTGCATCGCGACCGACTCGTCACCGTTGATGTCCCACACGCCAGCACCGGTGACCTGCTTGAGGGCCTTGGCGTTGGCGAATCCGTGGTCGAGGGAGCCGAGGCGCCCGCTGAACTGGTAGCTCGTCGACTCCGGCTCGAACTTCTTGGCGAGGTTGGTGAAGCCAGCCGCCTCGATCTCGCGCACCGGGTCCTCCATGGAGTACGAGTTGAAGTCACCGACGAGGAAGACGGCCTCGTCCGCGAACACCGTGTTGACCCAGGACGTCACGGCCTTGGCCTGCGCGATGCGCGAGGGGTTGGAGTTGCCCTGGCCGGTGCCGTCGTCCTCGCCCGAACCCTTGGACTTGAAGTGGTTGGCCACCACGACGAAGGGTGAGCCCGCGTTCTTGGCCTTGAACTTCTGGGCCAGTGGGTAGCGGGCGTTGGCGAAGGCCTCGTCGAGCAGGATCTGCGAGGCGTCGAGCGCCTGGATGCGGTCCTTGCGGTAGATGAAGGCCGTGCGGATGACGTCCTCCGAGCTCGGCGTCACCGTGGGGGACTGGACGTATGCCCACTGCCCACCGCCCTTGTTGAGGGCGGTGACGAGCGTGGCGAGGGCCTTGTCGCGAGGCTGCCCGGGAAGGTAGCTGATCATCGAGGAGGTCTCGATCTCCTCGAGGGAGACGACGTCCGCGGTGAGGCCGTTGATGGCCGTGACGATCTTGGCCTCCTGGTCCTTGAACGCGGCCTGGGTCCATGCGCCGCGGACCTCGCAGAAGTCCGTGGCGACAGGCGTGCCGTCACGGTCGGCGAAGAAGTCGCAGTTCTTGTAGGTGTCCTCGGTCTCACCGAGGTCGGTGAAGTAGTTGAGGACGTTGAACGTCGCGATGCGAACGTCGCCGCCGACCTTGGGCGCGGTGAACTCGCGGTCGTTCTCGGTCGTGATCGGGTCGTCGGCGTCGGTGGCCCCGACGATGTGACCGACCGGCTGGTAGTTCCACTGGAACCGGTAGTCGAGGATCACCGGCTTGGTGAACGTCACGTGCGAACCCGTGCGCATCGGCTCGTCCTGCGAGAGGTACGGCAGCGGCGAGTCCTGAGCGGCTGCGTTGCGCAAGTAGTTCGCGCTGGAGCCGTCGTCGAGGGTGATGTACTTCTTGAGGTTCTCCGCCTCGTAGGCAGCGGCCTCGGCGCCCGGACGGACGACATCGGTCGACTGGTAGAGCGGCTTGTCACCCACGGCGAGACCGAGCTGGCCGTACTGGTTGAGCGCGTAATTGTTCGTGATCGTGTAGGTGCCCTCTGGCTGCACGAGCATGCCCTCGTACTGCTCCTTCTCGGCGTCGGTCACGGGAACCGTCGCGAGCGGGGTGGGCGTGACGGGCGCACAGTCCGTGGCCGGCGTGAGGGTGGCGTCCGTGAGCTCGGTGAGGCCGCTGAACTCGGTGACCGTCGCCTCGACGTCGAAGCAGTCGCCGATCTCCGCGTCCGTCTGCCGGAACACGAAGATGCCGTCCGAGGCGCCCGGCGTCGCGTCAGTGGTGCCACCCGTGCCCGGCGTCTGCAGATACAGACCGTTGAACCCACCGGTGGGGTAGACCGCGGTGACGACACCCTTGGTGGTGACGAGCTTGCCCTGCATCGCCGAGGCCGCGCCGGTGCCCTGGATCTCCGCGATCGTCGCCGTGGTGGGCTCGGGGTCGGGGTCCGGGTCGGTTCCGCCGCCGGATCCGGCCGGGGAGGGAGCCCCAACGGTGAAGTCGACGGAGTTGTTGTCGGTGTCAACGGTGCCGGAACGCGAAGCCGACGTCGTCGCCGAGAGGTTCCCCGTGGGCGCTGTCTCCGAGTAGTTCGCTGCCGCGCCGAAACCGACGAAGTCAACGATCGACGTCACCGAGCCGCAATTGGTGCTGCACGACAGGGCCGACGTGCTATTGACGAGGGCGACCTTGCCGCTGGTCCCGCTCATGGGGATGGTGCCCGTGGCGTTCGGAGTGGGCAGTGGGGTTGTTCCACCCGAGCCCGCCGCCTCCTGGACGAGGTAGTGGGCACCCGGCGCGAGGGTCCCGCTCAGGGGCGTGACCTGCCAGGTGTTGCCAGCGGACGACGCGTACTGCACCGACATCCCCGCGAGGCTCACGGGGGATGAGCCGACGTTGCGCAACTCGATGAAGTCATTGGTCCACGTTGCTCCGGAGTTACCACCTCCTCCATAGACCTCGGAGATGACGACGGTGGTGGACACGGCGGCAGCCGGTGCGGCGGTGAGCAGAGCCGTGGCTCCGGCCAGGGGAAGGGCGACGAGCGGTGCGGCGATCGCGGCACACGTTCGGCGAGTGAACGCGGACATGTGGGTCCTAACAGGGAGTGGACAGGGAACGAACCACCGCACCGTATGCCGCCCGCTCACCTTTCGCGGGCGAAAATGGTAAGCGTTCGGCAAAGTCTTGATGACCACGAGTTCATCGAGGCTCGGTGAGGACGGCCACGTGTCATGGGCACGGCCTAGGCTGACCGCCATGGCGTCCCCACTGACGATGGAGATCGACGGCCCGGACGGAATGCGGGAGGTGCGGCTCTCCAGCCCGGATCGGCTCATGTGGCCGGGTGACGGGATCACGAAGGGTGACCTCGCGGCATACATGGTCTCGGTCGGTGAACCCCTGGTGCGCGCGATCGGGGACCGGCCGGTCACCCTCCAGCGTTTCCCCGAGGGCATCGACGGCGAGGAGTTTTATCAAAAGAATCCACCGAAGGGGATGCCCGACTGGATCCGCACGGTGTCGTGCCGCTACCCGTCGGGGAGGCGGCATCCTCAACTCGTCGTCGACGAGGTCGCCGCGGCGGTGTGGGCGGTGCAGATGAACACGGTGACCTTCCACCCGTGGCCGGTCCGGACGGCGAACAACGACAACCCCGACGAGTTGCGCATCGACCTCGACCCGCAGCCGGGCCGCACGTTCACCGACGCGGTCGAGGCGGCGGTGGCGCTCCGCGAACTGCTTGCCGAGCTCGGACTGACGGGGTGGGCGAAGACGTCCGGCAACCGCGGCGTCCACGTCTTCGCGCGCATCGAGCCCACACACGAGTTCCTCGACGTGCGGCACGGCGTCATCGGGATCGCCCGCGAGCTCGAGCGGCGTCTGCCCGATCTCGTGACGACGAGCTGGTGGAAGGAGGAGCGCGGGGAGCGCGTCTTCGTCGACTTCAACCAGGCCTGCCGCGACCGGACCATCGCCTCGGCCTACAGCCCCCGACCTCTGGCCGGGGCGCCGGTCTCCATGCCGGTGACGTGGGACGAGCTGCCGACGGTCGCACCGGGTGACTTCACCGTCCTCACCGTCCCCGAGATCGTCGCCGACCGCGGCGACGCATGGGAGGGCATGGACGACACGGTCGGCGACATCGCGCCCGCAATGACGTTGTGGGACAACGACATCGAGCGTGGTCTGGGCGAGCTGAACTTCCCGCCCGACTACCCGAAGATGCCGGGCGAGCCACCGCGAGTGCAGCCGAGCAAGCGGCGTCAGGACAAGTCGGATGCTGAGTACATGGCGCCCAAGGCGGAGCGCGACGCTGCGCTTCGCGAGGAGTGGGGTATGCCGGTCGTGCCCCCGATCCCGCCGATGCTCGCCAAGCCGTCGAAGAAGCTCGTCGAGGGCGAGGTGAGCTACGAGCCGAAGTGGGACGGGTTCCGTTCGATCATCTATCGCTCCGGCGACCTCGTGGAGATCGGCAGTCGCAACGAGAAGCCCATGACGCGCTACTTCCCGGACGTCGTCGAGGCCGTCCTCGCGAACTTCCCCGAGAAGTGCGTCGTCGACGGCGAGATCATCCTCGTGCGACCGGGGGAGGACCGTCTCGACTTCGACCTGCTCCAGCAGCGCATCCACCCGGCCGCATCGCGGGTCAAGAAGCTCGCTGCCGAGACCCCGGCGAGTTTTGTCGCGTTCGACCTGCTGGCGTTGGGGGAGCGCGACCTCATGGGCGACCCGTTCGAGGTGCGCCGGGCCGAGCTGGAGAAGGCGTTCGCCGGCGTCGAGGCACCGATCCACCTCACCCGCGCGACCCGCGATCCCGCCGAGGCCCAGCAGTGGTTCGAGCAGTTCGAGGGGGCCGGCCTGGACGGTGTCATGGTCAAGCCGCTCGACGGGACCTACGAGCCGGACAAGCGGACCATGCACAAGTTCAAGCACGAACGCACCGCCGACTGCGTCGTCGCGGGCTACCGCACGCACAAGAGCGGCGACGATCTCATCGGCTCGCTCCTGCTCGGTCTCTACGACGACGAGGGGACGTTGGCGAGTGTCGGCGTGATCGGGGCCTTCCCGATGGCCCGGCGCAAGGAGTTGTTCGAGGAGCTCCAGCCGCTCGAGACCGACTTCGACGACCACCCGTGGGCCTGGGCCAAGCAGGAGGAGGGCACCCGCACCCCGCAGAACGCCGCCGGCTCGCGATGGGCCGCCGGCAAAGACCTGTCGTTCACGCCGCTCCGTCCCGAGCGGGTCGTCGAGGTGCGCTATGACCACATGGAGGGCGTCCGCTTCCGCCACACGGCGCAGTTCGTGCGGTGGCGCGAGGACCGCGACCCCGAGTCCTGCACCTACGCCCAGCTCGAGGAGCCCGTGTCCTACGACCTTGCCGACGTCCTCCGTGGCTAGTCGATCGGGGCTGCGCCGGGCGGCGACGGCGGCGGCAGCAGTGGGGGCCACCACGACGCTGGCGAGCGCTGCAGGGTCCCTCGCGGCAGCGGCATACTTCGCCAGAAAGGTGCTCACTCCGGAACGGAAGCGGCCCGACGACGTCGAACTCCTCGAGGTTCGTGACGATCGGCTGCTGCTGAGCGCGACCGCCGAGACGGTCGTGCCGGGACTCTATGGCCTCTGGCTCGATGGCGGTCGCGGACACGTGCGCATCGGCGATCTCACGGGGACCGACGTGGCGGACGGAACCGTCGAACGCCTCGTCCTCGGGCTCGACGCGGGACGGCTCGCGCCCGGAGGTGCGCGCTTCAACGGCTACCACTACGCCGGCACGCCCGACTCCGACCTGGGATTGCCGACGGAGCATGTCGACGTCGAGGGCGAGCTCGGTCGCCTCCCGGCGTGGGTCGTGCCGGCGCGGGAGGGGCGCGGGTCGCGCTGGGCTGTCCTCGTGCACGGCCGGGGTGCGCGACGGCAGGAGGCGCTCCGCGCTCTCCCGGCGCTGCACGCGGCTGGATGGACCTCGCTCGTGCCGACCTATCGCAACGATGAGGACGTCCCGGCCGGCCCCGACGGGCGCTACAACCTGGGACTGTCCGAATGGCGCGACATCGAATCCGCGGTGGAGTATGCCGTCCGGTCCGGTGCCCGAGAGATCCTCCTCGTGGGGTGGTCCATGGGGGGAGCCATCACCCTGCAGTTCCTCGACCGTTCGCCCCTCGCCGACCTCGTGTCACGTGTCGTGCTCGATGGCCCGGTCATCGACTGGGCCGACGTGCTCGATCACCACGCACGCATGCACCACGTGCCCCGCCCGGTCGGGACCCTGTCGCGCACGATGATGGGCCGCCCCTGGGGCAAACGCTTCGTGGGCGTTCACGAGTCCGTCGACGTCGCACAGACCGACTGGGTGCGCCGGGCCGACGAGCTGCGTCACTCGATCCTGCTCATCCACTCGGCCGACGACGAGTTCGTCCCCGTCGGCCCGTCCAGGGCTCTCGCCCAACACCGCCCGGACCTCGTCCACTTCGAGGAGTGGCGGGTGGCTCGGCACTGCAAGGAGTGGAACACCGATCCCGAGCGGTGGGAGCAGCTCGTCCGCGACTTCGCCGCCAACTGAGTTCCGATGGGTGGACGTGTCGAGGTCGGTGGGAATAGCCGCGCGGTGATCTCGGTTGCCGCCCTCGTGTGCACTCCCGCCATGACTCCTGACCTGTGGCGCAAGCTTCACGTGGACCTGCGGATGGATGCGAGCGACCGCTGTCGTCCCTGACGGCCTCCGACCCCCATCCACTTCTCCTCCAGGAGTTTCGTCATGTCCAGCATCACTCCCGAAGCCACTGAGCCCGAACCCGCGCAGGCTGCGCCCACGGCAGGCCCCAAGCGTCCACGCGTCCCCTTCTGGGCCCAGGTCTTCATCGGCCTCGCTGCCGGTGTCGTGCTCGGCTTCGTCGCCCGCCAGTTCGACCAGGCCTGGCTGGCCGAGACCCTCAAGACCGTCGGCGGCATCTTCGTCCAGCTGCTCAAGGTCATCGTCGTCCCGCTCGTCCTCACGGCGATCATCGTGTCCATCGCCAACCTGCGGCAGGTGACGAACGCGGCGCGTCTCGCAGGGGAGACCCTCGTGTGGTTCGCCATCACGGCGGCCGCGTCCGTCGTCGTCGGCATCACCCTCGGCCTGCTCACCAATCCCGGTGCGCGCGCCACGCTCGACACGAGCGCCGCCAAGGCGCCGAGCCACACCGGGAGTTGGCTCGACTTCCTCACCTCGATCGTGCCCGGCAACTTCCTCGGCCTCGAGGTCTCGACGTCCGCCGACGAGGCCGGAGCGCTCACGTCGAGCCCCGACTTCAACATCCTGCAACTCGTCGTCCTCGGCATCGCACTCGGCGCCGCGACGCTCTCGGTCGGAGCCAAGGCCGAGCCGTTCGTCAACCTCACCCGCAGCGCGCTCGAGGTCTTCAGCAAGCTCGTCTGGTGGGTCATCAAGCTCTCCCCGCTCGGCACTGCGGCCCTCATCGGCTCGGCCGTCGCGAACTACGGCTGGGACCTGCTCGGGCCGCTGGCGATCTTCACGGCCGACGTCTACATCGGCTGCGCCATCGTGCTCCTCGTGATCTACCCGATCGTCGCTCGTGCCAACGGTTTGAGCCCGGTGAAGTTCTTTGCCGGGGCTTGGCCCGCGATCCAGTTCGCTTTCGTCTCACGGAGCTCCATCGGCACCCTGCCCCTGACACAGCGCGTCGTGACGCACAACCTCGGGGTCTCGCGTGACTACGCCTCCTTCGCCGTGCCGATCGGTGCGACGACGAAGATGGACGGCTGCGCCGCGGTCTATCCGGCGCTGGCGGCGATCACCGTCGCGCAACTCTTCGGTGTGGACCTTGGTCTCACCGACTACCTCCTCATCGCCTTCGTGTCGGTCGTCGGCTCGGCCGCGACGGCGGGTCTCACCGGCGCCGTCGTGATGCTGACCCTGACGCTGTCGACGCTCGGCCTGCCGCTCGAGGGCGTGGGGCTGCTTCTCGCCATCGACCCGATCATCGACATGATCCGGACGGCGACCAACGTCGCCGGTCAGGCGCTCATCCCGACGGTCGTGGCCAAGCGTCACGGGCTGCTCGACGAGGGCGTCTACAACGCGAACACCTTCGGTGGCGCTGACGCTCGTCTCGAGCTCGACGAGGACGAGGTCAGCGTGTCGCACTCCAGCGACACACGCGCCGACGACGAGTCCCGCGTGGCGGTCCCGGCATGAGCCACGCAGGACCGCGGCTCTCGCTGCTCGACCTCGCCACGGTCGGGCGCGACCAGCCGATCAGTGAGGCGCTCGAGGCGAGCGTGACGTTGGCGCAGAAGGCGGATGAGCTGGGCACCTTCGAGCGCCTCTGGTTCGCCGAGCACCACAACATGCCCTCGATCGCCTCCGCGGCGACCGCGGTCCTGCTCGCGCACGTCGCCGCCCGGACCGAGCGCATCCGCGTCGGTTCGGGCGGCGTCATGCTGCCCAACCACTCGCCCCTCGTCATCGCCGAGCAGTTCGGCACCCTGGCCGAGCTGCACCCCGACCGGATCGACCTCGGCCTCGGACGGGCCCCGGGGACCGACCAGGTGACGATGCGCGCCCTGCGTGTCGACCCGCGCGCCTCCGATCGGTTCGAGCAGGACGTCCTCGAGCTGCAGGGCTACCTGTCGGACGAGAGCATCGTCCCGACGATCAACGCCATTCCCGGGCGCGGCACGAAGGTCCCACTGCACATCCTCGGCAGTTCACTCTTCGGCGCGCACCTCGCGGCGCGCCTCGGCCTGCCCTACGCCTTCGCCAGCCACTTCGCGCCGGATGCGCTCCAGGCCGCAGTTGCGGTGTATCGCAACGAGTTCCAGCCCTCGGAGCAGTTGTCCGTACCACACGTCATCGCCGCGCTCAACGTCGTCGTCGCCGACGAGCAGGAACAGGCGGAAGCGCTGGGCGCCTCGGTGCTCAGGTCGCGTGTGCGTTCGCTCGCCTCGCGCGTGCCGGCGTATGCCGGCCGGCTGACTGACGCTGACATCGACCTCCTGCTCCACTCACCCGTGGGGCAGCAGGCTCAGCACATGCTGACGTACTCGGCCGTCGGCGATGCCGACACGGTCGGCCGCTACCTGACGTGGTTCGCCGAGCACGCGGACGCCGACGAGCTCATGGTCGTCAACGCGGCGCCGGGTCTCGACAGCAGGCTCCGCGCGCTCGAACTCCTCGCCGGCTGACGTCCCCGCCACAGGTCGCATCCCGAAGTCACCCAATTGGACACGCGAGCCGTCCCGAAGTCACCCAATTGGACACGCGAGCCGTCCCGAAGTCACCCAATTGGGTGACTTCGGGACGGGGGTGGACCAGGGCCTACGGAGAGGTGACGCGCCAGAGGCCCAAGAGCGAGCCGTCCTCCTCGAGGAGGTGGACGATCTCGGCGTCGAGACCGGACGTCTCACCCAGCGGGGAACCGGCGACGACGCGCAGGTGGTCGCCACCGACGAGGCGCGGCGCCAACGTCAGGGCGAACTCGTCGACGACTCCTGCCTCGAGGAGGTCGTGGAAGAGGTGAGGACCGCCCTCGGCGAGGACGGCCGGCATACCGGATTCTCGCAGGCGACTCACGACGGCCGGGAGGTCGACGACATCGTCTCCGACGACCCAGACGTCGTCGTCCTCGGTGCGCCCCGACGCGGCGCAGGTGACGAGGATGGCCCGGCCCTCCCCATCGGCGAGTGACTCGGGGAGGTGGCCGTGGGCGCTCACGACGACGATCGGTGTGGAGCCCCGCCGATAGCCCTCTGCGCGGGCGGTTCCCGCGCCGACGAGGACACAGTCGGCGAGCTCCCGCTGGAGGTGGAAGACCCGACCGTCGGCGTCCGTGTTGATCGACCCGCTTCGCCCGTCTGCGCCCACGGCAGACCCGTCGAGAGTGCTGACGAAGTTCGCACGCACGCCGCCGCCCGAGGGCCACGCGTAGAGCCGCGCGAGAGCGTCGTCGCCGAGCAGGCCAGGGGAGAAGGAGCGTGAGCGGCTGTCGAGGAGGAGGCGCACAGCGCGAGTCTCGCACCACCTGCGGCACCCATCACTGACAGGATGCTGGCATGGCGAAGAAGAAGGCGAAGGACAGCAAGGACAAGAAGAGCTCGAAGGACGCCAAGGGCAAGGGCTCGGCGTCCGCACCCACGTCGTTCAGGGAGGCCCTGCGCGCAGGTGAGGGCTTCGACCTGGCTTCCCTCGACCCGCGATCGACACCCGGATTCGACGGGGACAAGGTGGCAGGGGAGGAGGCCCTGGCCGGTCTCGGTGACGAACTCGCCGAGCTCCAGGAGCGCCTCTACGCCGAGTCCAAGGGCGGAGGCAAGCGCTCGGTCCTCCTGATCATTCAGGGCATGGACACGTCCGGGAAGGGCGGGATCATGCGCCACGTCGTGGGCGCGTTCGACCCGCAGGGTGTGGAGATCACCTCCTTCAAGGCGCCCACCGACGAGGAGAAGAAGCACCCGTTCCTGTGGCGCATTCGCAACGCCCTGCCCAGCCCGGGTGACATCGGGGTGTTCGACCGCTCGCACTACGAGGACGTCCTCATCGTGCGTGTCCACGACCTCGTGCCACCCTCGCAGTGGTCGCGGCGCTACGCACAGATCAACGCCTTCGAGAAGAAGGTCGTCGAGTCCGGCACGACCGTCATCAAGGTGATGCTGCACATCTCGAGCGACGAGCAGAAGGCACGTCTGGCCGAACGGCTCGACCGACCGGACAAGCACTGGAAGTTCAACCCCGGCGACCTCGACGAGCGTGCGTTCTGGGCGGACTACCAGGAGGCCTACCAGGTCGCCATCGACAAGTGCTCGACCGAGGTGGCGCCGTGGTTCGTCGTGCCGGCGGACCGCAAGTGGTACGCCCGCCTCGCCGTGACCGAGCTCGTCCTCGAGCACCTGCGCGCCCTCGATCCGCAGTGGCCGAAGGCCGACTTCGACGTCAAGGCGGAGCAGAAGCGCCTGGCTGCCATGCCCTGATCACCCCCTGTGCCTTGTGTGCCCCAGCGCGAGCCAGAGGTCGCGCTGGGGCACACAAGGCAGGTTTCAGGCCAAGGTGCGGTCGAGGATCTGCGTGACCTCGGCCTCGCCGACGGCCTCGAGGGTGCCGAAGGCGAGACCACAGGCCCCTTCGCCAAGGCGGTTCGCGACGAACGTGTCGGCCATGGGGGCGGGGGAGTGCTGGACGAGCAGGGCGGCCTGCAGCGTGACGGCCAGGTGCTCGACGATCCGACGGGCCTGCCACGGGGCGTCCTGTGCGCCCGCTGCTGCCACGAGCTCCGACACGGCGTCGATCGCCCGGTCGAGACGTCGGTCGTGCCCGCGGGCCAGCGAGAGTTCCTTGTCGAGGGCCGCGACGCTCGCAGGTTCACGCGTCATGGCGCGCAACACGTCGAGCGCGCTGACATTTCCCGATCCTTCCCAGATCGAGTTCAGCGGGGCCTCGCGGTAGAGGCGGGCCAGTCCGTTCTCCTCGACGTACCCCGGGCCGCCGAGGCATTCGAGCGCCTCTCCGACGACCGTGGGGGTGCGCTTGCAGACCCAGAACTTCCCGAGGGCAACCCCGAGCCGGGCGAACTCGGTGTCACCCGAGTCGACGGCGTGGGCCAGCCTCAGGCCGAGCAGTTCCGAGGCCTCGGCCTCGATCGCGAGGTCGGCCAGCACGTTGCGCATGAGCGGTTGATCGACGAGCGGCGAGCCGAATGCCGAACGGTGACGGGCGTGGTGCACGGCCCGGACGACGGCCTGACGCATCGTCGCGGACGAACCGAGGACGCAGTCGAGCCGGGTCGACGACACCATGTCGAGGATCGTGCGGATACCGCGGCCGTCCTCGCCGACGCGCACCGCCCACGCCTCCTCGAACTCGACCTCGGACGAGGCGTTGGACCGGTTGCCGAGCTTGTCCTTGAGGCGTTGCAGCCGCAGGGCGTTGCGGGACCCGTCGTCGAGGACGCGGGGGACGAGGAAGCACGTGACCCCGGCGTCCGTCGTCGCGAGGACGAGGAAGATGTCGCTCATCGGTGCCGAGAAGAACCACTTGTGGCCCGTGAGTCGATACGTCTCTCCGCCCTCGATCGGGCCTCCGGGCGCGGCGACGGCACGGGTCGCGTTGGCCCGAACGTCCGACCCGCCCTGCTTCTCGGTCATGCCCATGCCGGCGATGGCCGAGACCTTCTCCCCGAAGGGAGCAAGCTCCGGAGCATACGTGCGCGAGGCGAGCCGGGGGAGCCAGCGCTCCGCAAGAGCGGGCGTCGACCGCAGAGCCGGCGCCGCGGCATACGTCATCGAAATCGGGCAGAGGTGACCCGCCTCGGCGCGGGACCACGTGAGGAACCCAACGGCCCGCCGCAGGTGCGCCCCGGAGCCGGCCGGCTGCGTCCAGGCCTCGGCAGTGAGCCCGTGACCGACCGCGGTGCGCATGAGGTCGTGGTAGCTCCGGGTGTATGCCACCTCGTCGAGGCGGCGTCCCGTGCGGTCGTGCGTCAGGAGCCGCGGCAGGTCGCGGTGTGCATCGTCGGCCCACCCCTGCACCTCCGAACTGCCGGCCAGGGCCCCGAGTTCGGTCAGCCCGGCGACGTCGTCGGCCCGGCCCCAGCGCGCCACGGCCTCGACCGCGACCGCATCGGTGGTGAAGAGGTTGTGCCCAGAGAAGTCCGGCACCTGGTTCACGACGTCGTGGGTCTGCACGCGCCGAACGGTAGCCCGACCTGACGCCCCGTGCCCATCACTGTGACCACGTCGTGTCCGGCGCAGGGCCGTGTCACGTGCCGGAGCGTGCTAGGTGGGCGGCTAGCGTGAACGGGTGACCGACGCGAAGCGACGCCTCCGCCAGTGGCTGGCGCGCTTCCCTGCCCTCGAGGCCCTCGCCCGGCTGACGGTGGAGACGATCCGCATCTGCCTGCGCTACCGCGTGACCGGGCTGGCGTCCGAGGCCGGGTTCTTCGCGCTCCTGTCGCTGCCGCCGCTGGTCCTCGGACTCTTCGGTGGCGTCGGTTACGTCGGCCGCTGGCTCGGTTCCGACACCGTGGAGGAGGTGCGCTCGGCGATCACGGAGTATGCCGCTCGCTTCCTCACCGAGGACGTCATCTCGTCGACGTTGTCACCGACCGTCAACGACGTCTTCCGGGATGGGCGCTTCGACCTCATCTCCGCAGGCTTCGTGCTGTCGCTGTGGTCGGGTTCGCGCGCCCTCAACGTGCTCGTCGACACGGTGTCGATCATGTATGGCCAGTCCGGCGTGCGCGGCATCGTCCAGACGCGGGCGCTGAGCTTCTCCCTCTACGTCGTCGCGCTGCTCGTCGGGGTCGTGACGATCCCCTTGGTGCTCATTGGCCCGACTCTCCTGGGGGACGTGCTCCCGGACCGCCTGGACTTCCTCACCTATCTCTATTGGCCCGTGGTCTCGCTGCTCGTCATTGCGGGCTTCACGAGCCTCTATCACGTGTCCACGCCGGTCCGGAGTCCGTGGACGCGCGACATCCCCGGAGCGGTGCTTACCCTGCTCATCTGGGTCATGGCCTCGTTCGCAGTGCGCGGATCGATCGCAGCCTCGCTGGGTGGCACCTCCATCTATGGTCCGCTGAGCGCCCCGATCGTCCTGCTCATCTGGCTCTACATGCTCGCCATCGCGGTGCTCATCGGCGCGGCGCTCAACGCAGCGATCCGCAACCTCTGGCCCTCGGATGACGAGCGCGGTCTGCGGACCCGGATCGCCGACCTCGTGGTGCCGGGCCGAGCAGGCGTGCGTCGCTCGGAGGAGGCCTCGGCGGAGATGTCGGGTGGTGACGCCGAAGAGGAGAGTTCGGACGAGGACGACGACCTGGACCTGCGGGGCCTGCGCGACGCAGCACGTCGCCCACTCACGCCGATCAGCGACGACGAGACCCTCGTGATCCCGCGGATCCGGGTCGGATCGGGCCGGTGAGGGGCCCAGTTTGGAATTCACCGGGATGATCAGTTAAGTTTCTTCCCGCACGCCAGCGAGGGAAACCGAGCAGGGCGCAGTGCGGATGTAGCTCAGTTGGTAGAGCGCAACCTTGCCAAGGTTGAGGTCGCCGGTTCGAACCCGGTCATCCGCTCGGAGGGTAGCCACCCCTCAGTGGTGGAGTGGCCGAGAGGCGAGGCAGCGGCCTGCAAAGCCGTTTACACGGGTTCAAATCCCGTCTCCACCTCGAAGATTTACCCCTCACGGGCGATTGGCGCAGCGGTAGCGCGCTTCCCTGACACGGAAGAGGTCACTGGTTCAAACCCAGTATCGCCCACCACAGGAACCGCGGTTCCGGACTTCGGTCCGGGCCGCGGTTCCGTCGTTGTGGGGGCCTGACAGGCCGCCTTTCGTCGGTCGGCCTCTCAGACGAGGTCGACGCTGCGGACTCCCGGAACGGTTGCGACGACGGCGCGTACTGCGTCGTCCAGGCCGTCATCCGAGCCGGTGAGCGTGACATGTCCCGACTGGACCATCGTGGGGCGCGGGGGCAGGCCGGCGATGGCGAGGGCCGTCGCGATGGCGTCGGCGAGGACGGGATTCGGAGCCGAGAGGACTCGGACAAGATCGCTGCGGCTCACGACGCCGAGGAGCAGGCCTTGGTCGTCGACGACCGGCAGGCTCTTGAAGCTGGTCCCGGCGAAGGTCTGCGCGACGTCGGAGCAGTCCGCAACCGGAGTGACTGTCGTCGGGGCGGAGGACATGACCTCCGCGAGGAGCAGGCGGGGACGGGTGCTCGGGGCGTCGGGGCGGAGGTGGGCTCTGGGATCCCGGGGGAGGTGGTCTCGCAGGAGGTCGGCCTCGGAGACGATGCCGATGACGCGGCCGTGGTCGTCGACGACCGGGACCGCGCTGATGCGCAGGCCGCCGAGAAGCTCTATGGCGTCGTCGACTGTCGCGCTCTGGTGCAGGCTGCGGGCAGGGCTGGTCATGACCTCAGAAACGAGCATGGATGGGCCTTTCGGTGTGTGGAGTCCGGGCGGGACGGTCGAGCAGGCCTCGGGCAGCCGCCCGTGTCATGCCTGACGCACCCCGCCCTCGACCCGGATCCGCCGACCAGTGAGGGTGGTCGGCAGCAACCGGAGAAGGTGCGGCTTCGACCCGCTTGCCCACGGCAGCAGTGGGAGCCGCATCACCGCGATCGTCTCGTCGAGATCGGTGACTTCGTGGACGGTGCCTCGCGCGACGACGCTCCAGGCCTCGGCCCGTTCGAGGTCGTAGCCGTCGACCTCGAACGCGACGGCCTGGTTGCGTGCGGACGCGTGCTTCGTGCCCGCGGCCGTCCTTACGACGACGGTGCCGTGGGCGACCGCGAAGTTGACCGGGAAGATGTCCGGCGTGCCGTCGTGGATGACGGCCAGCCGCCCGATGACCGCTTGGCGAAGCAGGTCCCAGCACTCGTGGGAGTCGAGTTCGCGCGTCCCGTCGATGAGGGGTTCGTGCCGCATGGTGTCCATGGCTCCAGCGTGCCGCCCTCGGCCGGAGCCACACAGGGTCCTTGGTCCCGGTTCTCCATCGTTGCTCCGAGGCGGGTGCAGGCATGAATGAGCCCGGCCCGCCGAGGGGGCGGACCGGGCTCCTGACGGTGGCGCGGCTACTTGAGGGCGGCGTTGCGCTGGACGATCGGAAGGCTCTCCCACCAGCGACCGAGACCGAGGTAGCGACCGGCCGACACCGTTGCGAGCATGCCGAGCACGAGGGCGTAGACGATGTGGTCGTCGATGATCGGGTTGTTCTCCGGCAGGAGCGTGGCGCTCCACATCAGCACGAGCATCAGGGCGCCGGAGACGCTCGCGATCCTCGTGGCGACTCCGAGGGTGAGTGCGATGCCGATGCCGGCCAGTCCGATCATGAATAGCCAGTTGGCCCACGTGGCGCCGGCGAAGCTCTGGTAGAAGTCCGCGAGCGGCCCCTTGGTGCCGAACTTGAGGAAGCCTTCGGTGGGCGACCCCTCGTGGATCCAGGCAGCCGACCCGAAGCGGTCGACGACCCCGGTCTCGGGATTGCGGCCGGTCGAGAAGCCCAGGGCGAGGAGTTTGTCGAGGAAGGCCCACAGGAAGACCCAGCCGAGAGCGATGCGGGTCAGTCCGGCGAACCACGTGAAGGCGGACGAACCCTTCACGTCCGCCTCCGGCGTCGCCGGCGCGGTGGCGTGCGGGCCCTTCACGTTGTCACGAATGCGGACGGTGGAGCTCATGGTCGTTGCCTCTCCTTGAGGTGTGTCAGCGGCTTGCTGACAGCTCAAGCGTCGCCTCCGGGGCCCACACGGCACAGGGACCAAAGGCCCGACCCGTAGGACCTCCGGAGGTCGGTCGGGAA
Source organism: Knoellia subterranea KCTC 19937 (assembly GCF_000768685.1). Taxonomy (GTDB): domain Bacteria; phylum Actinomycetota; class Actinomycetes; order Actinomycetales; family Dermatophilaceae; genus Knoellia; species Knoellia subterranea. The sequence continues at coordinate 200,380 of NZ_AVPK01000002.1, forward strand.
CGTGGTTGGGTCGCTCCGTGGTCGCAGCGCGCGAACCGAGCTTCGTCGTCCCCGGCGCCGCCGCTCTCTTCGTTCATTCCGTATGCCGTTCGCCCAGGTGGGAGCGAACGAAGAGTGGGATGACGAGCCAGTTGACGACGAAGACGAGCGCCGCGACGACCGTCGAGACGACGGCCGCCCCGCGCCCGACGACGACGTCGAAGATGAGGAACGTGGCCGACGCGATGCTCACGGCGAGCGTGACGAGGCCAACCCGGGCAGCGGTGTCGGCGAACCCGACGAGCAGGGCCTTGGCGTGGCGGCGGAACATGAGGCGGTGGGCGCTGACGGGCGCGACAAGGAGGGTCGTGGCGACGATGGCCGAGGCGAGCGCCACGAGGTAGGCCGTGCGCTGCCCACTGCTGATCTGGGCGAACCGCTGCTGGAACGGCAGCGTGAGGAGGAAGCCGGCCAGGAGCTGCACGCCGGTCTGCGTGACGCGCAGCTCCTGGAGAAGCTCCTCCCAGTTGCGGTCGAGGCGCTCGGTCGGAGTCTCGTTCTCACGTGCGGGCTCGTGGTCACGGATCCAACCTGGTTGCAGGGTGTGGCCGAGCGTGAGGGACTGCCATCAGCCCACGCGTCGGTCAGCCCACGCGCTCGACGAGGAGCGCCACACCCTGCCCACCGCCGACGGCGATCGCGGCGAGACCGAGCCTCGGCCCGTCCGCACGCACCATCTGGCTGAAGAGGCGCACGACGAGGACGGCGCCCGATGCGCCCCAGGGGTGCCCGAGCGCCAGCGCTCCACCCTCGACGCAGACTCGTTCCTCATCGAGGCCGAGCTCGTCGCAGCAGGCGAGCACCTGGGCTGCGAAGGCCTCGTTGATCTCGATGACGTCGATCGAGTCGAGCGTGAGGTCGTTGCGCTGCAACAGGTTCCGGATCGCCGGGACCGGACCCACGCCGGGAAGGTTGGGGTCGACGCCGACGGTTTCCCAGTCGAGACAGGCCACACCGGGTATGCCGGCCGCTCGCCTTCGTGCCTCCGTCACCATGGCGACTGCGGCCGCTCCGTCGTTGATGCCGCACGCATTGCCCACCGTGACAGTGCCTCCTTCGGTGAAGGCTGCCGGCAGCCGGGCCAGGGTCGCAACCCGCAGGTTGTCGCGCACCCGCTCGTCATGGCCGAGGCGGGGGAGGGGCACGAGCTCGTCGTCAAAGGCACCGGCAGCGCGAGCCGCGGCGGCACGAGAATGGGAGCGGACGGCATACGCGTCCTGTCGTTCACGAGCGATGCCCCAACGGAGGGCGATGTCGTCCGCGGCCACGCCCATCTCTGGGTCACCGACGTCTGCCGGAGCAAAGGGGGCGCGTGAATAGCGCTGTGGCTCAGCACCATTGGCAGGGGGCCACATGCGCCACGGTGCGGTGCTTGCGCTCTCGGCACCGCCGGCGAGGACGGCATCGGTCGTCCCCGAGCGGATGAGGGCGCACGCGGTCGTGATGGCCGCGAGCCCGCTTCCACACTGGAGGTCGACAGTGAGCGCCGGTGTGGCGAGGTCGAATCCGGCGGCGAGGGCCGTGACGCGGGCGATGTTGCCGCCGGGACCCATGCAGTTCCCGAGCACGACGTGGCCCGGGTCGCTGAGTCCGACATCGTCGGCGACAGCCCTCAGGACGGGAGTGCCAAGATCGGCGACGGGGACGTCGCGCAGAGCGAGACCCGATGTCCCGATGGGCGTGCGGCGGGCCGCGATCACGACCGGCGTCGAGGGCGCGAGGACGCGGCTTGAGTCGGACACGGTCATGGCGCCACCTCGCTGGGCACCGTCGCGGTTCGTTCCTCGACGAGTCGGCGTGACACCTCACTGCGGTCGACCTTGCCAGCGGCCGTCAGTGGAAGGCGATCCCATCGGTGCCAGCGTCGCGGCAGGTGCGTCGCGGCGACGAGGGAAGCTGTGCGAGAACGGAGTTCGTCCAGATCGAGATCTGGGTGGCCGATGACGACCACCTCCAGGACCTCGCCGAGGTGCGGGTGCGGCGTCCCCACGGCGACCGCCTCCGTGACCGACGTGAACGATCGCACGGCCTCCTCGACGTCGGAACACGGGACGGTCGTCCCACCCGTCGTCACGGTGTCATCCCCACGCCCGAGCACGACAAGCCCGAGCTCCGGGTCGAAGCGTCCCAGGTCGCCGACAGTCGCCCAGCCGTGTTCGTCGGTGCGGAGCGGGCCTGACTGTCCCGCCGCGTACCCCTGTGCCAGCCATGGGCTGCGCGCCCAGATCACACCGTCGCGCAGGTCGAGCTCGACCTCGGGGAACGGGTCGAGGCGCTCACCTCGACGAATCGCGACGAAACTCAGCTCTGCGGCCCCGTAGTAGTCGACAACCCGGAGCCCCGCCGCCAGCGCGCCCCGACGCACCCCATCAGGAAGCACCGCACCCGCGCACACGACCGTCCGAAGAAGACCGAGATCGCGCTCGAGCAGGCCCGCGAGCATGGCCGGTGTGAGGTGAGCAACGTTGCAGGACACCAGTGCTCGCTCGGCCTCGCGAAGACTCCAGCGGTTCAGTGCGACGACATCGGCACCGACGTGGGCGGCGTGGGCATGTGCGAAGGCGAACATGGACCCTGTCGGCGGCGCGGGGACGAGAACACGATCCTCGGCGGTCGTCCCGGTGAGATCGCTCAGGTGGTCGTAGCTGTCCTCCCAGGACGCGAGGGAGCGGACGACCGTGCGCGGGCGAGTCGTCGTCCCGGACGTCGACAGCTCCAGCCACGCATGCCCTTCGGCCTCGTGCAGCACACCCATGTCCCGCAGCACCGCGCGCGAAGGCGTCTCGATCACGGGCACACGCTCTCACAGTCCGGGCGTGCGCAGGGGCCCCTGTCAAGAACCCGTCAACGGTTGTCAGGGTGGCGTCAACGCCGTCGTCACGGACGGTTGGCAGGCCTTGACTCGAAGCGTGATCGACAACCTCATCGGCGCCATCGTCGGGCTCGCCGTTCTCGCCTACCTCGTGTACGCCCTCATCCGCCCGGACAAGTTCTGATGGGCGACACCGTGAGCGGACTGCTCACCCTCGGTGTCCTTGTCTCGCTCCTCGTCGGCGTCGGACTTCCCCTTGGGTCGTGGATCGCCGCGACCCTCACCGACACCCGCCACTGGCGCATCGAGCGAGCGATCCATCGGTTCGTCGGCGTCGACACGAGTGCCGAACAGGGGTGGAGGTCGTACGCCACGAGCGTCGTGGCGTTCTCGGTCGCGGGCATCGCCGTGCTGTTCGCCCTCATCGTCGCCCAGACGTCGCTGCCCCTCGCCCAGGGAACCGCCGGAATGCACTGGCACACCGCGCTCAACACCGCCGTCTCGTTCGTGACGAACACGAACTGGCAGTCGTATGCCGGTGAGTTGGGGGCCGGCCCGCTCGTCCAGACCGTGGGTCTCACCGTGCAGAACTTCGTCTCGGCGGCAGTTGGCATCGCCGTCGCTGGAGCGCTGATGCGGGCGCTGGCCCGCTCGGAGGGGACGTCGATCGGCAATTTCTGGGTGGACCTCACCCGCGTGGTCGTGCGGGTGCTCCTGCCCGGGGCCTTCATCGGGGCCGTGCTGCTGCTCCTCGGCGGCGTCATCCAGAACCTCCGGGCGCCGATGACGATCACGTCGATCGACGGTGTCGACCAGGTCATCCGTGGCGGACTCGTCGCCTCCCAGGAGGCCATCAAGGAGCTCGGCACCAATGGGGGTGGCTACTTCAACGCGAACTCGGCCCACCCCTTCGAGAACCCGACGCCACTGACGAACCTGCTCGAGGTCTTCCTGCTGCTCGTCATCCCGTTCGCGCTGACCCGGACGTTCGGCATCCTCGTCGGTGACCGTCGGCAGGGATGGGCGTTGGCGGCGTTCGCCGGTGTGCTCTGGCTCGGCAGCGTCACCCTGGCGACGTGGGCCGAGGTGTCGGCGTCCAGTGCCCCCACGGGCTCGATGGAGGGCAAGGAGGTGCGCTTGGGCCTCTGGTCGTCGACGATCTTCGCCGCCTCGACGACCGGCACGTCGACCGGCGCGGTGAACTCGATGCACGAGAGCTACAGCCCGCTCGGAGGTGGCGTGCTGCTCGGCAACATGCTCCTCGGAGAGATATCGCCGGGCGGGGTGGGATCGGGCCTCTACGGCATCGTCATCGTGGCCGTTCTCTCTGTCTTCGTCGCCGGCCTCATGGTCGGACGCACCCCGGAGTACCTCGGCAAGACCATCGGACGCCCCGAGATCACGGCGGCCGCCCTCTACACCCTCCTCATGCCGGTGCTCGTCCTCGGCTTCACCGGGGCCTCGCTCGTCCTCGACGGGGCCACGGGCCAGATGTCGGCGTCCGGGCCGCACGGGCTGTCCGAGGTGCTCTACGCCTACGCGTCGGCGGCCAACAACAACGGCAGCGCCTTCGCCGGACTGAGCGCCGACATACCCTGGTTCAACCTCACGCTCGCACTCTGCATGCTCCTCGGCCGGTTCCTGCCGATGCTGCTGGTGCTGCGCCTTGCCGGTCTGCTCGTCGAGCAGCGCAAGCGCCCGGAGACAGCCGGGACCATGCCGACCCACACGCCGCTCTTCGTCGGCCTGCTCCTCGGCATTGCCCTCATCCTCGCCGGACTCACGTTCTTCCCTGCACTGGCCCTCGGACCCCTCGCGGAGGCACTCGCATGAACACCGCAACCCTGACCACTGTTGCCCCCCAGGCGATCCGCAAGCTCGACCCACGCCATGTGTGGCGTTCCCCCGTGATCTTCGTCGTGTGGGTCGGGTCCGTGCTCACCACTGCACTCGCCATCGTCGACCCCAGCATCTTCGCCTGGTCCGGCGGAGGCCTAGCATCGTCGCCGTGGCGTGGGCGAGGTTCACTTCCCTGGACGGGGGAGTCATCGAGGCGAGTGGGGTCGACGCCGTCACCCACGACGTCGACGACCTGACGTCCGGCTTCTGGGCCGTCGTCGTCACCTTCGAGGGAGACCTGACAGCGGTGCGTATGCCGTCCGTGTCCCACCCGGAGGAGCGCTCACCTTCCGTGGAGGGCTGGCCCGGAGCGGACGGTGAGTGGACCGCGAGCCTGGACGACCCGGCATACGTCCAAGGGGTTGAAGCGGTGCGCGAGAGCATCGCGCGCGGCACGGTCTATCAGGTCAACCTCTGTCGCGTGCTCAGCACGGAGATCGGGATCGGCAGCATCCGAGCGCTGGGCGACGTTCTCGCACAGGGCAATCCGGCTCCGTACGCCGCGACGATCGACATCCCCGAGGCGGGGCTCGAGGTCGCGTGCGCGTCTCCGGAGGCCTACCTCGTTCGGCGCGGTGACCTGCTGACGTCGAGCCCGATCAAGGGGACGGCGCCGACGGCGGCAGAGATGTTGGCGAAGGACTACGCCGAGAACGTCATGATCGTCGACCTCGTGCGGAACGACCTGCAGCACGTATGCCGGCCGGGCACCGTTCGCGTCGACCACCTGTGCCGCGTCGAGGACCATCCGGGCCTTGTGCACCTGGTTTCGGACGTCACGGGGCAGCTGCGTACGGGGGTTGGGTGGCGCGAGGTGTTCGACGCGTCGTTCCCACCGGGGTCGGTGTCGGGGGCGCCGAAACACACGGCGCTGCAGGCGATTGCGCACCTGGAGACGGCCGAGAGAGGGCCGTACTGCGGGGCCATCGGCTGGATCGACGCGGACCGGGACGAGGCGCTGCTCGCGGTCGGGATCCGGACGTTCTGGGTGACGACCGAGGAGTCCGGGCGTCGGGTCCTTCGCTTCGGAACCGGTGCAGGGATCACCTGGGGCTCGGACGCCGTCGGTGAACTGCGCGAGACCGAGCTCAAGGCGGCGCGGCTCATGGCGCTGGCGCGTGGTTCGGCCCGCGACTGACCGTTGGGGCGAGTCCCCGCTGGCGAGGTGGTGCGCATCTGTCATGGTTGGTCCATGAGCGAGATCCGGGTGTGGGTGGACGGTCAGGTCGTCGACATGAACGCGCCGACGTTGCGCGCCCTCGACCACGGTGTGACGGTTGGTGACGGCGCGTTCGAGACGTGCAAGATCGTGGACGGCAAGGCGTTCGCGCTGACGCGGCACTTCCGTCGGTTGGGTCGCACACTCGATGGGCTCGGGCTCCCGCAGGTCGACGAGGCACACGTGCGCGAGGGCATCGAGGCCGTGCTCTCCGGTGACCCCATCCCGTTCGGACGCGTGCGCATCACGGTGACTGGCGGTCTCGGGCCGCTCAGCTCCGACCGCACCGACTCGCCGGCGACCGTCATCGTGGCGGCCACGCCGTCCAGGCCGCACAAGCCGTCGGCCGCCGTCATCACTGTCCCGTGGGTGCGCAATGAGCGGGGTGCGACGGCCGGGCTCAAGACGACGTCCTACGCCGAGAACGTCATCGCCATCAGCCGCGCCATCTCGCAGGGCGCCGAAGAAGCGCTGATGGCCAACACGCGCGATGAGCTGTGCGAGGGCACGGCCTCCAACGTCTTCGTCGTCACCGACGGGGTTCTGCGCACGCCTCCGCTCGAGAGTGGCTGCCTCGCGGGCATCACCCGCGAACTCGCCATCGAATGGGGCCGGGCCGCTGGGCTGGAGGTCGTCGAGGAGACGTTGCCGTTCTCCGTCCTCGAGACCGCCGACGAGGTCATCATCAGCAACTCCTCGCGCGACGTGCAGGGCGTGCACGTGGTCGACGGGAGGCAATTGGCCGCACCGGGTCCGATCACGCAGAAGCTGGTCGACGTGTGGCGGCAGGCCGAACGCGACCTCGGGATGGACCCGTGACGGACGAGCGCGTGCCGGAGAACTCTGGCGCCGAAGCCTCGAAAGGCGCAGATGGCCTGCAGAGCGGGGACGGCGTCGACCACCACGTCCTCATCGACGCCGAGGACGACGACTGGGCCTGGCGCCGACGCATTCGGGCCAACCCTACGAGCGCGAAGGTCTATCGCGTCGCGGTGTTCCTGCTCGGACTGGTCATCGTCGTCGTCGGTCTGCTGCTCATCCCGTTCCCCGGGCCGGGCTGGCTCATCGTCATCGGCGGGTTGGTCGTGTGGTCGAGCGAGTTCGAGAAGGCGCAGAGCGTCCTCGAGTTCGTCAAGAAGAACCTCCGCCTGTGGGAGGAGTGGGTCCGGCGACAGAACATCGTCGTCAAGGCACTCGTCGGGCTCATCGGCATCGTGTTCATCGCCACCGTGCTGTGGCTGACCTTCCACTTCTCCGGCATCCCCGGGTTCTTCCCGGACTGGCTCGTGGACTGGATGCGCACCACGGCCCGGGTCTGATCGGGACCCGCCCACCCCTGATTTCGTCGGGGGAGGAGCGGCAGGTATCCTCATCCAGCCTGCTCACGAGCAGGAGCCGGACGTGTAGCTCAGCTGGTTAGAGCGCTCGCCTCACACGCGAGAGGTCAGGGGTTCGAGTCCCTTCACGTCCACCCTCTGGAAGGCCCGGTCACGCATGTCGTGTCCGGGCCTTCGTCGTACCCGTCCGAGCGACTGCTCGCGAAGGCGAGAGGAAGCGGATCGGGGGCGGACGGCATACGCGCCGCTTGTCCACCCTTGAAGAACCCCCGCGACGGGTGTCGCACCACAGGCGTAACGTGCGTCACATGGAGCAAACCCTCCCGTCGGCGATCCGTACCGAGGGGGAGCGGCGGCTGCTCGACAGCTTCGCCGCGATCCCGAGCACCGAGCGCGTTCGGCTGGCCAAGCGCACCTCCAACCTCTTCCGGCAGCGGCAGAAGACCTCGACGCCGGGCCTGGACACGAGTGGGCTCAGCGGTGTGCGCGTCGTCGATGCCGGCGCGCGTACGGCTGACGTCGACGGAATGTGCACCTACGAGAACCTCGTCGCGGCGACCCTGCCGCATGGGCTCGCGCCGCTCGTCGTGCCGCAACTACGGACGATCACCCTCGGAGGCGCGGTGACCGGGCTCGGTATCGAGTCGTCGTCGTTCCGCAACGGCCTGCCGCACGAGTCCGTCATCGAGATGGACATCCTCACGGGCAATGGCGAGATCGTGACGGCCACCCGCGACAACGAGCATGCCGACCTCTTCCACGGCTTCCCCAATTCCTACGGGTCGCTCGGCTACGCCACGCGGCTGCGCATCGAGCTCGAACCGGTGAAGCGCTACGTCGCGCTGCGTCACGTCCGCTTCGATGGCGTCGATGCCCTGTGCGCCGCCATCGACGCCGTGACGACGCAGCGCGAGCACGATGGCGAGCCGGTGGACTACATCGACGGGGTGGTGTTCACGCGCGACGAGGCCTACCTCACCCTCGGGCGTCAGGTCGACGAGCCGCCGGCTGGTGGGCCGCGCTCCCCGAGCGATTACACGGGGCAGCAGATCTTCTACCGGTCGATCCAGCACGACGGCCCCGCGCCGAAGCGTGACCTCCTCACGACGCACGACTACCTGTGGCGCTGGGACACCGACTGGTTCTGGTGTTCGCGAGCTTTTGGGGCGCAGAACCCGCGGGTCCGCCGACTGTGGCCGAGGCGATGGCGGCGATCGAGCGTCTACTGGAAGCTCGTCGCCGTTGACCACCGCATCGGCTACTCCGACCGCGTCGAGGCGCGCAAGGGCAACCCGCCGCGAGAGCGCGTCGTCCAGGACGTCGAGCTGCCGCTGGACCGCACGGCCGAGTTCGTCGAATGGTTCCTCGACGACGTGCCCATCGAGCCAATCTGGTTGTGCCCGTTGCGTCTTCGCGGTGAAACCCGGTGGGGGCTCTACCCACTCGAGCCGGACCGGATGTACGTCAACGTCGGCTTCTGGTCCACAGTCCCGGGCAACCAGCACGGCAACGAGCCGGGCGCCACGAACCGCGCCATCGAGCGCAAGGTCGGCCAGCTCGACGGCCACAAATCGCTCTACTCCGACTCCTTCTACTCCCGTGAGGACTTCGACGCGCTCTACGGCGGCGACGAGTACGCCCCGCTCAAGGCGGCGCACGACCCGAACGGACGCTTCCCCGATCTCTACGACAAGGCGGTGCGAAACGCATGACCAGCACGACCCGCGAAACGCCGACGATTGCGGAACTCGTCGATGCGGCGGTGGACCGTCCACTGCCCCTGCGAATCACGGCATACGACGGTTCCAAGACGGGCCCCGACAGCGCTCCGCGCGCGCTCCACATCGCCAATCACCGCGCGGTGTCCTACATCGCGACGGCGCCGGGTGATCTGGGCATGGCCCGGGCCTACACGACCGGCGATCTCGTCGTGGAGGGTGTGCACCCGGGGGACCCCTATGACGCGCTGGTCGATCTCGAGGAACTGCACTTCCGCCGACCCGACCCGAAGTTGGTCCTTGATCTGGCACGGGTTCTCGGGCTGCGCGGCCTGACTCCGCCCCCGCCGCCGCCGCAGGAGGCTCTGCCTCGCTGGCGCCGCGTGACGGAAGGGCTCCGCCACTCGTTCAAGCGAGACAGCGAGGCGATCCACCACCACTACGACGTCTCCAACCGCTTCTACGAACTCGTGCTCGGTCCCTCGATGGCCTACACCTGTGCGGTGTTCCCGCAACGGGACGCGCATCTCGATGAGGCGCAGGAGAACAAGTACCGCCTCGTCTTCGACAAACTCGGTCTCACCGCCAGTGACACCCTCCTCGACATCGGTTGTGGTTGGGGCGGGATGGTCCGGTATGCCGCTCGGCAGGGTGTCCGTGCCACGGGAGTCACGCTGTCGCAGGAGCAGGCCGAGTGGGCGCAGGCGGCCATCGAGCGCGAGGGCCTGAGTGACCTTGCATCGGTGCGCTTCGACGACTATCGCAATGTCACCGAGACCGGGTTCGACGCCATCTCGTCGATCGGCATCACCGAGCACATCGGGGTACGCAACTACCCCGCGTACTTCCAGTGGATGCTCGACCACGTCAAGGAGGGTGGGAAGGTCCTCAACCACTGCATCACTCGCCCCGACAACCGCCCGCGGAGCACGGGCGCGTTCATCGACCGCTACATCTTCCCGGACGGCGAGCTGACCGGGTCCGGACGCATCATCACGACGATGCAGGACACGGGTTTCGAGGTGTTGCACGAGGAGAACCTGCGTGAGCACTACGCCCTGACCCTGACCGGGTGGAACGCCAACCTCGTCGAGAACTGGGACGCGTGCGTGGCCGAGGTCGGCGAGGCCACCGCCAAGGTCTGGGGGCTCTACCTCGCCGGATCTCGGCGCGGCTTCGAGCGCAACGTCGTCCAGTTGCACCAGGTCCTCGCCCTGCGACTGGACGAGTCCCGTTTGCCCCAGGTGCCGTTGCGGCCCTGGTGGAAGTCCTGAGAGGAGAGTGGCATGACCGGACGCGTCGTCATCGTCGGTGGAGGTCTGGCCGGAGCAACTGCCGCGGAGGCCCTGCGCGACCGTGGGTTCGAGGGCGAGATCGTGATCCTCGGCGTCGAGGAGCACCTGCCCTATGAGCGGCCCCCGCTGAGCAAGAGCGTGCTGCTCGGCGCCAAGGAGGCCGGCACCGCGACCGTCCATGACGCCGCATGGTGGACCGAGCACGACGTGGACGTGCGCACTGGTGTCGAGGTGCAGTCCATCGACCTCGGGGGTCGCCGGGTCGTGACGAACGCGGGGGAGGAGTCCTACGACTGGCTCGTGCTCGCGACGGGCTCCGAACCGCGCCCCTTGCGCCTGGCGGACGAGGCAGGTCGGCCGGTCCACTACCTCCGCACCATCGAGGACTCGCTCGCCCTCAAGGAGGCGCTCGGCCCGGGCACGAAGGTGGCGATCATCGGTGCAGGATGGATCGGGCTCGAAGTGGCCTCAGCGGCGCGCGCTGCGGGCGCCGAGGTCACGGTCCACGAGAGCGCCGAGCTGCCGTTACTCGCCGTGCTCGGCCCCGAAGTCGCCCAGCATTTCGCCGACCTGCACCGGGACCACGGCGTGGACCTCCGCCTGGGCGTCGCGGTCACGGCCGAGGACCTCGCCGACGCGGACCTCGTCGTGGTGGGCATTGGCGCCGCCCCGCGCACCGACCTCGCTGCGGCTGCCGGACTCGATGTCGACAACGGGGTTCTCGTCGACGAACTCCTGCGGACCTCCGACCCGCACGTCGTGGCCATCGGTGACATCGCGAACGAGGCGCATCCCGTGCTGGGACGTCGCGTGCGAGTTGAGCACTGGGACAACGCGATTGGCCAGGGCAAGGCCGCGGCAGCGACGATCGTCGGTGCCGCCGAGCCCTACGACAAGCTGCCCTACTTCTTCACCGACCAGTACGACCTCGGGATGGAGTACTTCGGGCACACCGGCCCGGACGGCTACGACCGGGTCATCACCCGTGGCGACTTCTCGGGCCCGTTCCGCGCGTGGTGGGTCAAGGACGACCGCGTCGTCGCCGCGATGCAGGCCAACGACTGGGACGCGTCGGACGAGATGCGCGCGAGTATCGGCCAGCCACCGCCGGCCGGCTGACCCGACCCCTCAGGAAGGTGAGTCGTCCCGGCTGAGCAGCCACACGGCATACTCCTCGTTCGCCGGATGGAGTTCATAACTGCCGGCGCGCAGGTCCACGGTGAGGCCGGCGGCGGTCGCGTCCGCGACGAACTCCTCGGGCGCATAGGTCCGGCTACCTGCCGGGCCAGCGCTCAGGTGGAAGCCGATGAGCATCCGGCCACCCGGCGCGAGGAGGTCGCGCAGGGTCCTGAGCGCGCGTTGCTCGGTGCCCTCGGCAAGGAGGATGAAGACGTTGCCGACGGCAACGACGAGCGCGTATGCCGTGGGGCGGCCGTGTGCCTCCAGCACCTCGGGCGTCGTCTCGAGGATGTCGAGGGGGAGCAGTCCGAGCCCGGGATAGGTGGCCTCGGCCTGGGCGACCAGGGAGCGGTCGGGCTCGATGCCGGTGACCGTGTGGCCGCGGGCGCGCAGCCCTGCTGTCACGCGGCCCATGCCGGCACCGGCGTCGAGAATGGTCGCGCCTCGCTGGGTCAGCGCGTCCGCGAGACGCGCCTCGCCGTCAACGTCCTCTCCCTGGGCGACGAGTTCGGCGAAGCGCGAGCTGTAGCCATGCGTCCCGGGTTCGGCCAGCGACCACCGGGTGGGCGGGACATCGGGAGTGTCCGGGTGGCCGGTCATGACTCCGGGAACGTGTCGGGGAGCGGTTCGAGGAGGCCGGGGGCGCCGAGCCAGGCGTCGGGGATGGCGAAGGCGTCGACGAGGGTGCGAGCGTGAGGTGCGAGGTCCTTGCAGAGGACCCCCACGCTGCGGATGACAGCCTTGGAACCAGTGGGGGTGAGGCGACCGTGCTCGAGGTACCAGCCGCGGTGGCGCTCGATAGTCGAGAGGGCGAAGAGATCGGTGACGTCGTCGAGGAGCTCCTGGACCGGACCCTCCTCGCAGGCCTCGACGGCGGCGCACATGCCCTCGAGGAGCACCCGCTCGATGTGGGCCTCGGCGGCCGTCAGCATGTGGTCCTGGGCGTTGTTGAAGACCCGGAACGCGTCGGCTGGTTCGGCCTTGGCGGCCTTAGAGAGACGCAGTGCGACGCCCTCGAGCAGGTGCCGTTCGCGGTCGAGGAAGAGCGAGAGCTGGCGTCCGCGGTTGCGCTCGGATTCATCGTCGTCGGTGCTCGGGGCGCGCGACCGGAGCTTGGCGAGGAGGCCCGCGGCAGGGGTCTTCTCGAGGATCGACGACGCCGTGAAGCGCGAGGCGAAGGCGATCATCGCGAGCGGCGAGTTGTCCTCGAAGGTCTCCTGGAACTCCGTGAGCAGGCCCTTCGCGACGAGCTGCAGCAGGACCGTGTTGTCACCCTCGAACGTCGTGAAGACGTCGGTGTCCGCCTTGAGTGCGGTGAGCCGGTTCGCGGCCATGTAGCCGGCGCCGCCGCACGCCTCGCGGCACATCTGGATCGTGTCGGTGGCATGGCGCGTGCCGATCGCCTTGAGTCCGGCCGCGCGCGCCTCCAGTTCGCGCTGCCGCTCCTCTGGGGCGTTGCCCTCGAAGTCGGCGACCTCGTGCATCATCTCGACGAGGTCGTTCTGGGCGAGCAGGAGGGCATAGCTCTTGGCGATGGCCGGCAGAAGCTTGCGTTGGTGGGCGCGGTAGCTGAGGATCGTCAACTCCTCCTCGCCCCCGGGAGAGCTGAATTGCCTTCTGTGCAGGGCGTATCGGGTCGCCAGCGTCAGCGCGGACCGGGTCGCCGCCCCCGCGCCGCCGGCCACCGAGACGCGACCGCGGACGAGGGTTCCGAGCATCGTGAAGAAGCGGCGGGACGAATTGTCGATTGGCGAGGTGTAGGTGCCGTCGGCGGCGATGTCGCCGTAGCGATTGAGGAGGTTCCACCGGGGGACCCGGACGGAGTCGAACTCCAGGGTTCCGTTGTCGACACCGGGCAGCCCGCCCTTGGCGCCGCAGTCGCCGATCGTCACGCCGGGCATCGGCTGGCCGCCCTCGTCACGGATGGGGACGAGGACGCAATGCACGCCGTGGCTCTCGCCATCGGCGGTGACGAGTTGGGCAAACACGGCCGCCATCCGTCCATCGCGCGCCGCGTTGCCGATGTAGTTCTTCTGGGCGCCGGGCGTGGGGGAGTGGATGACGATCTCGTCGCTGGTGGGGTCGTGCGTCGCGGTCGTCTCGAGGTGTTGGACGTCGGAACCGTGCCCGGTCTCCGTCATCGCGAAGCAGCCCAGGAGCGTTCCGTCCAGCATGCCGGGCAGGTATGCCGTGTGGTGACGTCCCGTGCCCAGGTTGGCGACCGCTCCGCCGAAGAGTCCGAACTGCACCCCGGCCTTGACGAGGAGCGACAGATCCCCGTGGCCGAGCATCTCGAACGCGGTCACCGACGCCCCGAAGTTCCCGGTGCCACCCATGCCTCGAGTCAATCCGTCCGGGGCGAAGGGCTCCGAGGTGAGGGCGAGCAGCTGGCGCTTGGTGTACGCCCGGTGCTCCTCCATCGACAGCGGCTTCGGCGGGGGCGCGTAGCGCAGCGGGTCGCCCTCGGTGCGCAGCCGCTGTCGCACCTCGCCCCAGCGACCATCGAGAATTCGGGTGAGGTCAGGGGCGAGGTCGGTCACGGTCACTCCTTGTCGGGTGTGGCGTCCGCTGTCGGCCAGGCCGACGACAGGCCGCCCCAGATGAGTTCGGTGAGGTGCTCCTTGAGGGTCTCACGCGGCGTGCCCGAGGCGGCCGCTCCCGCGCGGAGCCATTCGTCCCCGGCGGCGCGGACCATGCCGACGACCGCGTGCCCCCACGTGGCAGCGGGAGCGGTGTCACGGCCACGAGCCTCCAAGGCCACTGCGATGACCGTCCCGATGCGGACGGCCACGACCTGGCTCACCGAGGACGCGAGGTCGAGCGTCTCGGTGCGCTCGGACGGAGGCACGAGCGGCGCGGCGACGATGAACCGATAGACCTCGGGGTCGTCCTCGACGAGCGAGAGGTAGGCGTCGACTGCCGCGGCGAGGAGGACACGAGGGTGTGCGGACGTCTCGCTCTGCCCACCCGTGAACGCGACGAAGTCGCCTCCGACGGCCTTGGTGATGTTGCGCAGGATGATCTGGTTGACCCGCTCCGCCACGGCCGAGTAGAGCCCGGCGCGGTCGGTGAAGTGCCGGTAGAAGACCGTCTTCGACGTGCCCGCGCCCGAGGCGATGCCGTCGATGCCCACGCCGGCGCCCTGGTCACGGATGGCGCGCAGGGTTGCCTCGACGAGCTCCTTGCGCCGCTGCGCCCGGTGCTCGGCCCATCGGCTGCTCCGCCCGTCGACGACGGTGTCCTCGTCGTTCGGGGTGCTCGGCGTGCTCGTGGTGCTGGTCACAAGGTCGGACCGTAGCAGGTGAAGACAGGTACCTGCTACCGTCAGTACCGGATATGTGTCGCGTCCCACGCGATCCCTTCACCACCGACCACAGGAGCTTCCGGTGACCACTGCAAGTCCCCGCCGCGCCGCCATCCTCGGCGGCAACCGCATCCCCTTCGCCCGGCAGTTCGGCCCGTACGCGAAGGCCTCGAACCAGGACATGTTCACGGCGGCCCTGGAAGGCCTCGTCGCCCGCTACGGCCTGGCCGGCGAGCGCCTCGGAGAGGTCGTCGGCGGTGCTGTCATCAAGCACAGCCGCGACTTCAACCTCACCCGCGAGGCCGTCCTCGGCTCGAGCCTTGCGCCCGAGACCACGGCGTTCGACGTCCAGCAGGCCTGTGGCACGGGCCTCGAGAACGCGATCCTCGTCTCCAACAAGATCAAGCTCGGCCAGATCGAGTCCGGAATCGCCGGTGGCGTCGACACCGCGTCCGACGCCCCGATCATGGTGACCGAGAAGCTGCGTCAGAAGCTGCTCAAGATCAACCGAGCCAAGTCGACGGTCGACATGGCCAAGGTCGCGCTGGAGATCCGTCCCGGCGACTTCGGCGTCGAGACGCCGGCCAACACCGAGCCGCGCACCGGCCTGTCCATGGGTGAGCACATGGCGATCACGGCCAAGAAGTGGGGCATCACCCGCGAGGCCCAGGACGAGCTGGCGGCGCTGAGCCACCAGAACCTCGCCGCGGCCTACGACCGCGGCTTCTTCGACGACCTCATGACGTCCTACCTCGGACTCGCCAAGGACCAGAACCTGCGTCCCGACTCGACCGTCGAGAAGCTTGCCAAGCTCAAGCCGGTCTTCGGCAAGGGCGAGGGCGCGACGATGACGGCCGGCAACTCGACCCCGCTGACCGACGGCGCGTCCGCCGTCCTCCTCGGCAGTGAGGAGTGGGCCGCCGCCCACAACATCCCCGTCCAGGCGTACTTCGTCGACGGTGAGGTTGCCGCTGTGGACTACGTCCACGGTGACGAGGGCCTGCTCATGGCTCCCGCGTATGCCGTGCCGCGCCTTCTCGCGCGTCAGGGCCTCTCGCTGCAGGACTTCGACTACTACGAGATCCACGAGGCCTTCGCCTCCACGGTCCTGTCGACGATGAAGGCGTGGGAGGACGAGGAGTTCTGCACCCAGCGTCTCGGCCTCGAGAAGCCCCTCGGTTCGATCGACCGCTCCAAGCTCAACGTCAACGGCTCGTCGCTCGCGGCCGGCCACCCGTTCGCGGCCACCGGCGGCCGCATCGTCGCCTCCCTCGCCAAGATGCTGCACGAGAAGGGCCCGGGCAGCCGCGGCCTCATCTCGATCTGCGCCGCTGGTGGCCAGGGCGTCGTCGCGATCCTCGAAGGAGCCTGATCCATGGCGTTCAACTACGGACAGTTCGTCAGTGGCGGCGTCGGCAAGCAGCTCGCCACGACTCTCGGCCTGCCGCGTCCCACGAAGCTGCGCCGCCACAAGCTGGGCGCGTCGCTGGTCCCGGGTGAGGTCCTCGTCGCGGGCCACGGTGACGCTCCCGTCGCCGAGCGCGTCCGGCACCTCCTCTCCGAGGCGGGCGTCAAGGTCGCGACCTCGCCGTCGACCTCGGTCGCCGGTGTCGTGCTCGACCTCACGGCGATCGAGACCCCGGCCGACCTCGAGACGCTGCGCGGCGTCGTCGGCCCGGCCCTGAAGACGCTCGCCCCGACCGGGCGCGTCATCGTCATCGGTCGCCCGCCCGAGTCGGCCACCTCGGTGGCACAGGCTGCCGCTCGCCGCGCCGTCGAGGGCATCGTGCGTTCGATCGGCAAGGAGATGCGTGGCGGCGGCACCGCCAACACGGTTCTCGTCGCCGAGGGCGCCGACGCAGGTGTCGACGCGACGGTGCGCTTCCTCCTTTCGGGTCGGTCGGCCTATGTCTCGGCCCAGGTCTTCCACGTCGCCAAGCCGGTCGCCGACATCGCTGCCCCCGCCGACTGGGACCTGCCGCTCGCCGGCAAGGTCGCCGTCGTCACGGGTGCCGTCCGCGGCATTGGTGCGGCGATCGCCGACACCCTGGCCCGCGACGGCGCGACGATCATCGCCGTCGACGTCCCGCAGGCCGGCGGCCCGCTCGCCGAGGTGGCCAACCGCCTCGGTGGCACGGCGCTCCAGCTCGACGTCACCGCGGAGGACGCCGGCGCCAAGATCGTCGAGCACGCGAAGGCCCGTCACGGCGGCTTCGACATCGTCGTGCACAACGCCGGCATCACCCGCGACAAGCTGCTCGCCAACACTGAGGCCGACCGGTGGGACTCCGTCCTCCAGGTCAATCTCCTGTCGATCCTGCGGATGAACGAGGCGCTCATCCCCGCGATCAACGACGGCGGGCACATCGTCAACGTCTCCTCGATCGCCGGCATCGCGGGCAACCGTGGCCAGACGAACTACGCTGCGTCCAAGGCTGGTGTCATCGGCATGACTCAGTCACTCGCGGCGGACAAGACGGTCGTCAAGAAGGGCATCACCGTCAACGCGGTTGCGCCCGGCTTCATCGAGACCGAGATGACCGCCAAGGTGCCGTTCGCGACGCGTGAGGTCGGCCGTCTCATGAACTCCCTGTCCCAGGGCGGCCAGCCTGTCGACGTCGCCGAGACCATCGGCTTCTTCGCCTGGGACGCGAACCGTGGCGTCACGGGCAACGTCGTGCGCGTCTGCGGCCAGATGCTCATGGGGGCCTGATGTCGCAGCAGGAGACCTTCAGCCAGGCACCGTCTCTGGCCAAGGTGTTCGTGCGGGCTGCGGTCGCGGGCAAGAAGTCCGGGACCTCGCTCCCCGCGAGCGAGCTGGTCCTCACGGGGCACAAGGTCGACCGCGACCACCTCATGAGCTATCAGCGGCTGTGCGGATTCGGCGTCGATGACGTTCTGCCGCACACCTATCCGCACATCCTGGGCTTCCCGCTGCAGGCCGAGCTCATGGCGCGCTCGTCGTTCCCGCTGCCCCTCGCCGGGCTCGTGCACGTCGAGAACACCATCACCGTTCGACGTCTGCTCACCGCCGACGACGTCCTCGACGTGGCGATCCACGCCGAGGGCCTGCGTGACCACGCCAAGGGCCGCCAGGTCGACCTCGTCACCGAGGTCACGGTCGAGGGCGAGTCAGTGTGGAGCGGCCGCTCGACCTATCTCGCGCGCGGCAAGGGCAACCCCGACGCCGAGCGCGGGGCTGAGCCGCCGGCGGTGCCGCAGGGCATCGCCGCCGCGCAGTGGTCATTGCCGGGCGATCTCGGTCGTCAGTACGCCGCGATCTCGGGTGACGTCAACCCGATCCACATGCACCCGCTCACGGCCAAGGCGATGGGCTTCCCCAAGGCGATCGCCCACGGCATGTGGACGTACGCGCGTGTCCTCGGAGCGCTCGGCCGCCACGTCAACGGGCCGAGCACGTCGAACGTGTGGTTCAAGAAGCCGGTGCTCCTGCCGAGCAAGGTCGACTTCGTCGTGGATCGCAACCAGGCGCTGGTCATCGCGGGGCTGCGCTCCACGCGCAAGCCCGAGGTCGAGCACCTCGCCCTCACCCTCGAGACGGCTCGCTGACCCGAGCCCACCCCGTCGAGAGGAGAAGGATCTCCGCCTGACATCAGGTCAGGCTGAGATCCTTCTCCTCTCGTCTGTCTAGGGTGGCTGGTGTGAGGCGCGTTCAGGCTGTCGGTGCCTTCGTCGCTGGCGCCCTGCTGGCGAGCGGAGGTGCGCTGTTCTGGGTTGGGCAGCGGGAGCGCGTCGCCGACAACGCGACCTGGCAGCAACCCGTCGTCACGATCGACGACAAGCAGGCCGTCGCGGTCGCTCAACAGTGGGACGCGCCGTTCGAGATCCGCTATGCCGCGGCGGACCCCGACATCGACGTCGTTCGAGGAGTGACGGGGTGGGACACCGGGACGGGTTCGACGGTCGGTGGCAAGGCCTTTCCGCCCACCCTCGACGGTGACCGCATCACCCACTGCGCCATTCTCGTCAACCACGAGCACGTCACCGACGCGGTCCTGGCCCACGAGATCGGCCACTGCCTCGGCCTGCACCACAGCACCGACCCGGCCCGCCTCATGTACGAGGTGACCGGCTCTCCTCGCAGCGCGATCGGCGTCACCGACGCCGACCGCACTGCCCTGCGTCGCCTCTACAGCGACTGACCCACAAGGGCCCTGAGGTCGGTCGGACTCAGGCGGGGGTGAAGCCGAGGACCCGTCCGTAGAACGCGAGTTCGCGTGTCAGTGAGTCCTCGATCGCCGACGCCGCGCGGAACCCATGCCCCTCGTCCGGATAGATGACGAGGTCGACGTCCTGTCCAGCGGCCCGCATGCCCGCAGCCATCGCCTCGGCCTGGTTCGGGAGGACGACCTTGTCCTCCCCGCCCTGAAGCAGCAGCACCGCTGCGTGCACCGAGTCGAGGTGATGGATGGGGGAGCGCTCGACATAGACGTCCTTGGCATCGGGGTACGGCCCCACGACCTGGTCGAGGTAGCGCGACTCGAACTTGTGCGTGTCCGTCGCGAGCCCTTCGAGGTCGGCCACCCCGAAGTAGCTCGTCCCCGCCGCGAAGGCGTCGCTCGTTGTGAGAGCCCGCAGGACGGCATACCCACCGGCACTGCCACCGCGGATGGCGAGCCGCACGCCGTCGACGAGTCCAGCGGCAGCCAGCGACCGGGCGCCCGTGATGATGTCGTCGTTGTCGACGACGCCCCACTGGCCGCGCAGACGGTTGCGGTATTCGCGCCCGTACCCGGTGCTTCCCGAGTAGTTGACGTCGAGCACCGCGAAGCCGCGCGTCGTCCAGAATGCCCGGGCGAGTTGGAGCCCGGCCTCGGTCCGTGAGGTCGGGCCTCCGTGGACGAAGATCAGCAGCGGCGGCAGCTCACCCTCGGGCCCGGACGCGTCGGGGTTGGTCGGCGGGAGGAAGACTCCGTGTGCCGGCAGCCCCGCGCTGTTGGTCCAGGTCCACGGCTGCGCCGTGCTCGCGTATGCCGGGTCGAGACCCTCGTCGCTGCTGCGCCGAATCGTCGTGAGCGTTCCGCCGGCCGGGCCGCGCACGATCACGGGCAGCTCGTCGAGGGTGCCCATGCGAACGACGATGTCACCGTCGGCGGCCTGGAGCTGGTCGAACTGGACGCCAGCGAGGTCGAGCTGGGTGATCGCGCCCGATCCGGCGTCGAGCACGCCGAGGTGCCCGACCTCGTCGGCCCACCAGTGAACCAGCAGGCGTGAGTCGTCGACGAAGGCGAAGTCAGACATGCCCAGACCCCACTGCGGCATCATCAGGTCGGCCTCGACGGAGTGCACCGACACGACGCCAGAACCGTTGTCCCGCTTGAGGTTCCACCATCCCGACTCGTCGGAGGAGAACCACAGGGACCCGTCGGGGGCGAAGCGAGGCTGACCCACGGAGACCTCGTCATGGCCAGCGACGACGGTCCACTCGAGCGGACCCTCGTTCGTCAGGGCAGCGCGGCGCAGGGTCGTCGTGTCCCACGGCATGTTGGGGTGGTCCCACGTCACGACGGCCACCTGCGACCCGTCGTCGCTCAGGGCGGGACGCGACACGAAGTCGGTGCCCTCCCACAGGACCCGACCACCGTCGGCGTTGTCACCGTCGAGCCGGAGCTGGACGAGCGTGTTGACCGGCTCGCCACCAGCAGAGTGGTCCTCACGCACGGCCAGCGCGAAGCCGTCGCCGAGGACGAGACCGCCGTAGCGGAACCCACCTTCCGGCGTGATCGCCCGCAGCCCACCGTCGGACTCGACGACGTCGACGCGCAGGTCCGGCACCGTCGTGACGACGACGACACCGTCGCGGACGGCATACGGTCCACCGCCGTACTCGTGAACCCGGGAACGGACGTTGACCCCGGCGCCGACCACGTCCTCGACCTCACCGGTCGCTCCGCTGTGCCGGACGAGGACCTCGCGTCCGTTCTCCCAGGGTCGTCCCTCGATCCAGTAGGTGTCGGGACCGTCCACCCGAACCTCATCGAGACGCCGGGTCGCGGCGGTGAGGTCGGACGCGGACAGGGGAGAGGGCCAGGAGCCGAAGGGGAGCGTGGACATGCCGGCCAACCTACGTCGCTCAGAGGCGGTGACGGACCCAAACACCCGGCTCGACGTAGACCGCGTGGTCGTGCTCGACGCTCACGTGCACCGGATTGAGGGCGAGCGGCACCTCGACGTCGCCGGACTCGTCGAAGGGGAGGCCGGTCCACCCACGCCACTCCGCGAGCGTCCCCGAGATCGTCATGGCCCGCGGGCACACGCCCTCGATCGTGCCGCCAACCCGTACGTGCAGTCGCAGCCATGGGTCGACCGGCAGGCCGTCGTCGCGCGTCCGGCACGCGTACTCCGTCATCGGTGTGTGCGGTTCGTGATGCTTGCCGTTGGGCCGGACTGGCGCATAGAGGTCGGACACCCCGAGGCGAATGGCGTTGCGCCGCTTGGCTTCCAGCATCACCGAGGCCAGTCCGGTGCCCTGGAGGTCCGGCCGGATCGCGACCTCCAGCGCGGAGGCGTGCGTGGGTTCTCGGCCGGCGACCTCGTCGAGGAAGGACCAGAGGATGATGCCGTCCCAGCCGTCCTCGGGCAGCTCGGTCCGACCGAGCTCCTCACCCATGGCGAACGGGATGGAGTGCGACTTGGCCACGAGCCGAGTCGGATCGGCCGCGTCCCAGGCGAGCAACGTCCACTCCGGGTAGGTCGTCGACACGCGTGAGTAGTAGAGATCACCGACCGGGTCCCACTTCATGAATTCCGGCCACGGGTCGTCGAAATCGCGGAGCAGGTGGGCGAGGTCCGGGCGCTCCGCGAGGGTAGCGATCTGCAGGTCCATGGATCGAAGGTCCCACAGGCGAACTCCGTCGCGCCCCGCATTTTCCGGCGGATAGCATCGGTATGCCGGGTCGGGACGTCCGCATCCGGCATACCTTCCGCTTTTGGTCACCCCCCAGGAGAAGCCCGTGTCATCGCAGATCACCGTTCACGTCGCCGGAGACGAGCGATCGGTCGGTCTGGAGACGACGGCGGGTGAGCTGTTCGACGGCCAGCGCGACGTCCTGGTCGCCCGGGTCAACGGTGAGCTGCGCGACCTCGCGCACGTCCTCGCCGACGGCGACGTCGTCGAGCCGGTGACCGCGCAGGAGCAGGACGGGCTGGATGTGTTGCGGCACAGCGCTGCCCACGTCCTCGCCCAGGCCGTGCAACAGGTCAACCCCGACGCCAAGCTCGGCATCGGCCCGCCCGTGCGCGACGGCTTCTACTACGACTTCGACGTCGAGGAGCCGTTCACCCCGGACGACCTCAAGGCCCTCGAGAAGGCCATGCAGAAGATCGTCAACGAGGGGCAGACCTTCGTCCGCCGCGAGATCTCCGACGAGGACGCGCTCGTCGAGCTCAAGGACGAGCCCTACAAGTGCGAGCTCATCGGGCTCAAAGGGGGCAGCGCCGCTGGGGACCTGAACAACATGGCCGAGGGAGCGGACGTCGAGGTGGGCGGCGCCCAGCTGACGATCTACGACAACGTCCGCCGTGACGGCACCCGCGCGTGGGGCGACCTCTGCCGCGGTCCGCACGTGCCGACCACCAAGGTCCTCGGCAACGCCTTCAAGGTGATGCGCAGCGCCGCCGCCTACTGGCGCGGCTCCGAGAAGAACCCGCAGCTGCAGCGCATCTACGGCACCGCCTGGCCGGACAAGGAAGGCCTGCGCGCCTATCTTGACCGCCTCGCCGAGGCCGAGCGCCGCGACCACCGCAAGCTCGGTGCCGAGCTCGACCTGTTCAGTTTCCCCGACGAGCTCGGCTCCGGCCTGCCCGTCTTCCACCCCAAGGGTGGCGTCATCAAGCGCGAGATGGAGGACTACGTCCGCGCCCGCCACATCGAGGAGGGTTTCGACTACGTCGGGACCCCGCACATCACCAAGGACGGGCTCTTCCACACCTCGGGCCACCTGCCGTACTACGCCGACACGATGTTCCCGCCGATGGAGCTCGAGGGCGCGAAGTACCAGCTCAAGGCGATGAACTGCCCGATGCACAACCTCATCTTCAAGTCACGTGGCCGGTCCTACCGCGAGCTGCCGCTGCGCTTCTTCGAGTTCGGGTCGGTCTACCGCTACGAGAAGTCGGGTGTCGTGCACGGCCTCACCCGCGTGCGCGGCCTGACCCAGGACGACTCGCACTCCTACGTCACCCCCGAGCAGGCCCCGGGCGAGATCAAGCACCTTCTCGACTTCGTGCTCTCGCTCCTGCGCGACTTCGGCCTCGACGACTTCTACCTCGAGCTGTCGACCCGCGACGAGACCGGGGAGAAGAAGGACAAGTTCATCGGCAGCGAAGAGCAGTGGAAGATCGCGACCGAGGTTCTCGAGAAGGTCGCCACCGAGTCCGGCCTCGAGCTCGTCGCCGACCCGGGCGGGGCCGCGTTCTACGGCCCGAAGATCTCGGTCCAGGCCCGCGACGCCATCGGCCGCACCTGGCAGATGTCGACGATCCAGTACGACTTCAACCAGCCGCACCGCTTCGGTCTCGAGTTCCAGGCCGCGGACGGCTCCCGCCAGGAGCCGGTGATGATCCACTCGGCGAAGTTCGGCTCGATCGAGCGCTTCTTCGGCGTCCTCGTCGAGCACTACGCCGGCGCCTTCCCGGTGTGGCTCAGCCCGGTTCAGGTCCTCGGTGTCCCGGTCGCGGACGAATACAACGACTACCTCTGGGACGTCCTGTCGCAGATGAAGGCCAAGGGCATCCGCGTCGAGCTCGACGAGAGCGACGACCGCTTCCCGAAGAAGATCCGCAACGCGAGCAAGTCCAAGGTGCCCTTCACGCTCATCGCCGGCGAGGAGGACCGCAGCAACAACGCGGTGTCCTTCCGCTACCGCGACGGGTCGCAGAAGAACGGCGTCGCGATCGAGGACGCCATCGCCGAGGTCCTCACCGCCATCGAGACCCGCGCGCAGGTCTGAGCCGGAAGGCAACAGCCATGACCAGGAGCCCGCGAACGTGAGCGCCGTCATCCGGCTCGCCGAGCCACGTGACGCGTTCGCGATCGCGGCCCTGACCATGCAGGACGACCGGGAGACCGGGGCCACGATCGAGTCGGGTTTCCTCGACCGCTACGCCGACGCCTGGTTGGCCGACCGGCACCGGGTGACCTTCATCGCCGAGGCCACGGACGGGCGACCCATCGGGATGGTCACCGCAGCCGTCGTGACCAAGCTGCCCAGCTCCCGACGTCCGGACTCGCGATGGCTGCACGTCTCGCTGCTCTTCGTGACGCCCGATGCCCGCGGAGCAGGGCTGGGCGCACGGTTGCTCGCCACCCTCAAGGAATGGGGCCGCGCCCACGCCGTCACACGCATGCAGCTCAACGCCGCACCGGAGGCGCGCTCCCTGTACGAGCGAGCGGGTTTCACGGCCGCCACGGCCGAGTTCATGGAATGGCACGCACCGAACACCTGAGCCGGAATCTTTTCCGAGAGGCGACGCAACCTTTCACCCGGGCCACCTCGTCTGGGTGCAGTGAGGGGGCGGGGCCACAGGGGGTATCCGCCTCTCACCACCGAGAGGATCCACGATGTTCAATCGCACCACTCGACTCGCTGCCGTTGTCGGCGCCGCGGCTCTGGCCGCGTCGATTCTGGGGGTCGGCCCGGCCTCGGCCAAGCCGGCCCGATCCGTGCTGCCTCAGACCATGGGGGGAGTGCCGCTCAGCATGGAGCTCTACAACGCACCCCAGGGACCCACCGTTCTCGGGCCTCAGGCCTGCGACCCCGACAACAACCCGGACGCCTCGTGGGCGAGGTCGCGCTGGGTCGGCAGCTACTGGGACGGCGACAACGCGACGCCCAACCTCACCTACGACGCCGTGATCTCGACCTGGCGCGACTCGCGTCAGGCGTTCACCGACGTCATCGAGAACACCGGGCACTGTGCCTTCTTCGGCGTCCCGAACCGTGTCGACTGGCCCGGCCAGGACCCCGCAACCCACGCACTCTTCGACAACGGGGGTAGTTTCTCGGCCGTCATCCGCGACGGGCGGAGCCTCATCGCCGTCGACGCCGTCGACTGGAACGGTGACGGTGAGGCAGGTGACCCGGACCAGCGCGCGGCCGCGATCCGCGAGGCGCTGGCGCTGGAAGCCGCGCTCTGATCGGAAGGTGAGCGGACGGCATACGAACGTCGTTTCTTCGTATGCCGTCCGGTCCGGGAAAGTTTTTCGGTTCCCGAAGCAACCTTTTGGCGCCGAGCGGCGTCTCAGTAGGTGAAGGGGCGGGACGCCGGGCAGGGGCCGGTGTCCCGCCCTTCGGCTTGGGGGCCTGGAGCGGTGTCTAGGATCGTGCTCATGGATGAGGTTCCGACGACTGACGCCGAGGACTTCGCGGGGGTTCCGGACGGGTTCGACCGGCTGTGGACGCCGCACCGTCTGGCCTACGTCACGGGGGAGCGGCCGACCAAGGAGGCCGGCGACGGCTGCCCGTTCTGCGCGGCACCCGGTCGTGACGACGAGGAGGGGCTCATCGTCCACCGGGGGGAGCACTGCTACGTCGTCATGAACCTCTTCCCCTACAACCCCGGGCACGTCCTCATCTGCCCCTACCGCCACGTCTCGCTCTACGTCGACCTCACGGACGAGGAGACGCTGGAGTTCACTGCGCTGACGAAGGCGGCGATCGCGGCTCTGGGGGAGTCGTCCGGGCCGCAGGGCTACAACATCGGGATGAACCAGGGGGAGGTGGCCGGGGCAGGGGTCGCCGCGCACCTGCACCAGCACGTCGTCCCACGGTGGGGCGGGGACATGAACTTCCTCCCGGTCGTCGGCCAGACCAAGGCACTGCCGGTCCTTCTCGAGGACGCGCGGCGCCGTCTCGTCGACGCGTGGCCGGAAGCCTGAGCCCGGCCCACTAGGCTGACCGCACCATGCTCAACAAGTACGCGCGCCCGTTCTTCACCAAGCTCTTCACCCCAATGGCCTCCCTGCTGCTGCGCCTCGGGGTGAGCCCTGACGTCGTGACGGTCGTCGGCACCCTTGGTGTGAGCCTCGGTGCCCTGATCTTCTATCCGCGCGGTGAGTTCCTCATCGGCACGCTCGTCATCACGGCCTTCGTCTTCTCGGACACCGTGGACGGGATCATGGCGCGCCGGATGGAGCGCTCGAGCGTGTGGGGGGCCTATCTCGACTCGACCCTCGACCGCGTGGCCGACGCGTCGGTGTTCGGCGGGCTCGTCCTGTTCTATGCCGGCGGACACAACCTCCGCTCGGACAGTGCCTTCGGCGTCCGGCCGGGTGTCATGGCGGCGTTGGCCCTTGCCTGCCTCATCCTCGGAATGGTCGTGTCCTATGCCAAGGCTCGTGCCGAGGGCCTCGGGATGACCGCCAACGTGGGTATTGCGGAACGAGCCGAGCGGCTGGTCGCGGTGCTCGTGACCACGGGGTTGGTTGGCTGGTTCCTCCCGGAGTTCTTCCTCACGATCGTGCTGGCGCTGTTGGCCCTGGCCAGCCTGATCACGGTCGTACAGCGCATGCTCGAGGTGCGCCGACAGGCCCTCGACGTCGCGTGAGCACCGTCCCCGCTGGCCTGGTCCGCCGCGCCACCGACACCGTGACGGTGGCCGGCTTCCGGATCGGCTGGACCGTCATCCGGCGTATGCCGGAGCGCGCCGCGTACGCGTTCTTCGACCGGATCGCGGACCTCACCGTTGCCCGCGGGGGTGGTGCGCGCCTGCGAGCGAACTATGCGACGGTGCGACCCGAGCTCGACGACGCGGAGTTGGATGCGTTGGTGCGAGAGGGCATGCGGGCCTACATGCGCTACTACTGCGAGGCCTTCCGGCTGCCGGTGCTCACACCTGACGAGCTCGCTGCGCGTGTGCGGGTCGAGGGGGACGGTCCCGTGCGGGAGGTTCTCGATGCCGACGGTTCGCTCGTCTGCTTCCTCGGGCACATGGGCAACTGGGACCTTGCCGGGGCCTGGGGCGCCGTGCATCTCGGGCCGGTGACCACGGTCGCCGAGCGGCTCAAGCCCGAGGAGGTCTTCGAGGAGTTCCTCGCGTTCCGCACGGGTCTCGGGATGACGATCCATCCCCTGACGGGTGGTCCGGCTCCCTTTCCCTTGCTGCGTCAGGCGGCCCGTCGTCGCGGCCTCATCCCGCTGCTGTCCGACCGCGATCTGTCGCGCGACGGCGTCGAGGTGGAGTTCTGTGGTGAACCCGCACGAATGGCCGCCGGGCCTGCTGCGCTGGCCCTCGCCGAACGTCGTCCACTCTTCCCGGTCTCGATCCGGCACGAGCAGCGTGAAGGGGGCGGTTGGGGTATCGTCATCACCTTCCACGAGCCGGTCGTCGTGCCTCCATCGGGGACGACCCGCGAGAGGGTCAGCGCGATGACCCAGGCCTGCGCCGACGCCCTCGGCTCGGCCGTGCGGACCCACACCGCCGACTGGCACATGCTCCAGCCGGTCTTCACCAAGGACCTCGACGTCGAGCGTCTTGCGAGAGTCGGCGCCCGATGAGGATCGGCCTCGTCTGTCCCTACGCCTTCGACGTCCCCGGAGGCGTGCAGTTCCACATCCGTGACCTCGCCGAGTACTTCATCGCTCAGGGGCACATGGTCTCCGTCCTCGCACCGGTGGACGACGACGATGCCGAGCTACCGGCATACGTCACGTCGTGCGGACGCGCCGTTCCGGTGCGCTACAACGGATCCGTCGCCCGCCTCACGTTTGGCCCGGTGACCTCCTCGCGGGTGAGCCGGTGGCTCGAGGAGGGTGAGTTCGACGTCCTCCACCTGCACGAGCCGGTGACGCCCAGCGCCTCCCTCATGGCCCTGTGGGCCTCGTCCGAGCCGGTCGTCGCGACGTTCCACACCTCGAACCTCAGGTCGCGGGCCATGCACGCCGCCAACCCGCTGCTGCGGCCCTCGACCGAGAAGATCCGCGCACGGATCGCCGTGTCCGAGGAGGCCCGACGCACGGTGGTGCGCCACCTCGGCGGCGATGCCTACATCATCCCCAACGGCGTCGACACCCGACGGTTCGCGCCCGACGGTGCCGCGACGCAGTGGACCGGGACTCCTGAACGGCCGACGCTGGCGTTCCTCGGTCGCCTGGACGAGCCGCGCAAGGGCCTGGCCGTCCTGCTCGAGGCGATGCCCGCGATCCTCGACGCCCTGCCCGGTGCTCGACTCATCGTGGCCGGTCCGGGCGAGATCGACGAGATCTCGGCAAGGCTCGACCCTCGGGTGCGCTCCGCCACGGAGTTCCTCGGCGCGGTGTCCGAGGACGACAAGGTGGCGCTGCTGCGGTCGGCCGATGTCTACATCGCCCCGCAGACGGGTGGCGAGAGCTTCGGCATCGTGCTGGTCGAGGCGATGGCCGCGGGTGCCCCCGTGGTCGCCAGCGATCTGGAGGCGTTCATCGCAGTGCTCGGTGACGGGCCCGCTGGTCGAACCTTCCCGGTGGGGGACAGCAGTGCGCTGGCCGTCACCGTCATCGATCTCATCGGCTCTCCCGAGGAGCGCCAGCGCCTGCGCGATCTCGGTCTGAGGCGAGCCCGCTCGTTCGACTGGAACGTCGTCGCCGGGCGCGTGATGGCCGTCTACGAGACCGTCATCGAGGGCGCGGACCACTCGCCGGTCGATCCGGTCCTGCGTGCCGGGTTGCTCAGCCGTCTGCGCTGGCCCCTGAGAGGTGAAGCCTGATGGACGTCCTGCAGGTCGCAACGATCGTCGCGCTCGTCGTGCTCGCGATCGCCTGGTATCTCTCGTACTCCGCGTCCCGCCTCGACAGACTCCACGCCAAGGTGGAGGGTGCCGTGTCGGCTCTCGACGCCCAGCTCGTCCGCCGCGCCGAGGCGACTCTCGAACTGGCCACGAGCGGCGACGTGGACCCGGCGAGTTCCCTGTTGCTGGCCGATGCCGCGAGCGAGGCCCTGGAGCGGCACACGCATCAGCCGCTCAGCCACGACCCGCTCGACGGACAGACCTTCGCCGGACGCGAGGGGACTGAGACCAACCTCACGGAGGCGTTGCGTGCAGCGCTGACGGAGGAGACGGTCGCCGAGTTGCGCAGTGACGTGGATAGCGCTGGGGCACAGGGACTTTCGCGCGTCGAGGCCAGTGCCCTGCGTGTCCAACTGGCCCGCCGATTCCACAACGACGCCGTGCGCGAAGTGCGACGCGTGCGTGCGAAAGCGGTTGTGCGCGCGTTCCGACTGGCCGGGCACGCAGCACTGCCGCAGGCGGTGGACTTCGACGATGGCCTTCCGCCTGCAGTGGTCGACTGACGCGGCCCTACACTTGCGCGCATGAGTGAGACCTCCACCCCCGACACCGCCTCCACGACCGCCTCGCAGGGCACCCACACGGGCACGACCCGCGTGAAGCGTGGCATGGCCGAAATGCTCAAGGGCGGCGTCATCATGGACGTCGTCAACGCCGAGCAGGCCAAGATCGCCGAGGACGCCGGCGCCGTTGCCGTCATGGCCCTCGAGCGGGTCCCGGCCGACATCCGTGCACAGGGTGGCGTGTCGCGCATGTCCGACCCCGACATGATCGACGGCATCGTCGAGGCGGTCTCGATCCCCGTCATGGCCAAGGCCCGCATCGGCCACTTCGTCGAGGCCCAGGTCCTGCAGTCCCTCGGCGTCGACTACATCGACGAGTCCGAGGTCCTCACGCCGGCCGACTACGCCAACCACATCGACAAGTGGCAGTTCACCGTGCCCTTCGTCTGCGGTGCGACGAACCTCGGCGAGGCCCTGCGCCGCATCACCGAGGGCGCGGCGATGATCCGTTCCAAGGGTGAGGCCGGCACCGGTGACGTCTCCAACGCCACGACGCACATGCGCAAGATCCGCGCCGAGATCAAGCGCCTCCAGAACCTCCCCGAGGACGAGCTCTACGTCGCGGCCAAGGAGCTCCAGGCGCCATACGACCTCGTCAAGGAGGTCGCCCAGGCCGGCAAGCTCCCCGTCGTGCTCTTCACCGCGGGCGGCATCGCGACCCCGGCCGACGCCGCCATGATGATGCAGCTCGGCGCCGAGGGCGTCTTCGTCGGGTCCGGCATCTTCAAGTCCGGCAACCCGGCCCAGCGCGCCGAGGCGATCGTCAAGGCGACGACCTTCCACGACGACCCCGACGTCATCGCCAAGGTCTCCCGCGGCCTGGGTGAGGCGATGGTCGGCATCAACGTCGACGAGATCCCGGAGCCGCACCGCCTCGCCGAGCGCGGTTGGTGACCCCCAACTTTTGCTCCCCATGAGAGAACCTGAGGGGTCCGGAGGCTTCATAGGCCTCCGGACCCCTCATCTTCCCTCCGGTCGTGCGTTCCCCCGCTCCAGAGTCAGGCTGCCGCGATGACCTTTGTCACGATCCTTCTGTGGGCCGTTCAGGGCCTCGTCCTCCTGGTCGGGGTGTACTTCCTCTACCGGGTTGCCACGCACGGGCGCAGAGTCCGGGCCAGCGGCGCACCCGGTTTCGCTGCGGTCCAGCCGGGAGCCCTGTCGGGGACCTGGAACGCCGTGGTCACGGATGAGGGCAGCCACCCGAGCTTCTCGGGTCGGCGCGGCCACGTGCGCGTCGACAACGGCTGGATCGGGTTCCATGCCGATGGATCACCTCAACCCACCTGGATCGTCCCGGCGAGCCAGGTCCGCGGGGGCCGCAACACGATGTTCGCCATGTCGGAGGTGTGGCTCGAGTCTGCGCAGACAGGGCGGATCAACCTCACGGTGAGTCACGAGCACATCAACGGGTTCGTGGACAACGACTTCAAGGACATGCGCGAGCGCCGATACGCCCACGAGTTCTTGCTGATGCTCGGTCGTCACGGCGCCCACGTCGCCCCTTAGCCATCACCACAGGTCGACTCTTCGCAGCCGGTCCCGGAAGCAGGGAAGGCGCGTCAGTGTGGGATGCGGTGTGAGTGGGAGTAGACGCTCAGACGCCGACCGCGCGCGAAGGCCACCAGGGTCACCCCGAGGCGGTCGGCGGCCTCGATCGCCAGGCTGGACGGCGCGGAGACGCAGGCCAATACGGAGACGCCCGCGACCGCAGCCTTCTGGACGATCTCGAAGCTCGCCCGGCTCGACATGACCAGCAGCCCGCCGCGGGTGTCGACCTCGCCGACGAGTGCCGCACCAAGCACCTTGTCGGCGGCGTTGTGGCGGCCGATGTCCTCCCGAACGATCGCCAGCTTCACGGGGGAGTCCGGACCAGTCGTCCCGGCCGGGGCCGGAGCCAGCCCCGCGGCGTGGGTGCCTCCCGTCTTGGCGAAAACCTGCTGGCGGGTTCGCAGCTCATCGAGGGCAGCCACCACCGAGGCGGCTTCCCACACGACCTCCGGCGGTCGGTCGGACACGACGGACTCGACTGCCTCGACCGCGGTCGTTCCGCACAACCCGCACCCACCGAGTGTGGCGAGGTTGCGCGTACCGGTGGCCGCCGACGCGACGGAGCGGCCGGGAATGGTGAGGTTCAGGACGTTGAGCGTGTCGAGGTCGGAGCAGAAGACGGCCGACAGTACGTCCTCACGTTGAGCGATGACGCCTTCGGCGCGGAGCAGTCCGTGCGCCAGGTCGACGTCGGCACCCGGCGTCCGCATCGTCACCGTGAAGGTCTCGCCGTTGACGCGGATCTCGAGGGGTTCCTCGCCGGCGACCGTGTCGATCGAGCGGGTGGTCTCGCGGTCGAGGTCGATGCGGACGACCTTGTGCCGCGACGTGACGCGTCCCATCAGCGGGCCTCCAACCGCACGACGACCGACTTGGATGTCGGAGTGTTGCTGCCGCGAGCCGTCGAGTCGAGCGGCACAAGCACATTCGTCTCGGGGAAATAGGCCGCGGCGCAGCCCCGCGCCGTCGGGTAGGCCACGATCCGGAACTCCTCCGCGCGTCGCTCCGTGAGTGCGTCGTCGCCGTCGACGCCTCGCCACTCGGACACGATGTCGACGATCTGTCCGTCGGCGAGCCCGAGCTCGGAGACATCGGTCGGGTTGACGAAGACGACACGCCGCCCGGCCTTGATGCCCCGATAGTGGTCGTCGAGCCCATAGATCGTGGTGTTGTACTGATCGTGGCTGCGGACGGTCTGGAGCAGCAGGCGCCCCGGAGGGCACGACGGGTACGCGAGCGGGTGGACGGTGAAGCGGGCACGTCCGCCCTCCACGGTGAAGGTCCGTTCGCGCGGTGGCAAGGGGAGCTGGAACCCGCCGCGGTCCTGGATCCGCTCCTCGAACCGCTCGAACCCGGGGACGACACGTGCGATGTGTTGCCGGATGACGCGGTAGTCGCCGCGCAGGCCCGCCCAGTCGACGGACGACCCGGGGAGGGCCCGACGAGCCAGCTCACACACGATGGCGACCTCACTGAGCAACGTGTCGCTCGCCGGTGCGAGCCGCCCGCGAGACGCGTGCACCATGGCCATGGAGTCCTCGACCGTCACGACCTGTTCGCCGGTGAGTTGTACGTCGCGCTCCGTGCGACCGAGCGTCGGCAGGATGAGGGCCTCGCGACCGGTGACAGTGTGCGACCGGTTGAGCTTCGTCGACACATGGCAGGTCAGACCGACGCGCTCGAGAGCGGCTTCGGTGACGTCACTGTCGGACATGGCGCGCACGAAGTTGCCACCCATGGCGAAGAACACGCGCCCGCGGCCGTCGCGCATGGACCGGACTGCCTCGACCGCGTCGACGCCGTGTTCGCGTGGTGACTCGATCGAGAACTCCGCATCGAGGGCGTCGAGGAACGCAGCCGAGGGCCTCTCGAAGATGCCCATGGTCCGATCGCCCTGCACGTTGGAGTGGCCACGAACCGGGCACACGCCCGCACCCTCACGCCCGATGTGGCCGCCGAGGAGGAGCACGTTGACCATCTCCTGGATCGTGGCCACGGCATGCCGGTGCTGGGTGATGCCCATCGCCCAACAGACGATGACCGACCCGGCCGTGGCGACCTCGTCGGCCAGTCCGCGAATCTCCTGCTCGGTGAGCCCCGTCGCGAGCAGCGTTGTCTCCCAGTCGATCTCGCGCCGCGCCTCGGCATAGGCATCAAAACCCGTCGTATGCCGGTCGATGAAGTCCCGATCCACCGTACCTCGGGCGAGGAGCAGGTGTCCGACCGCCTGGAAGAGCGCCTGGTCCCCGCCGAGGCGCACCCCGAGGTGACGGTCGGCCAGCGGAGTCCCACGGCCCACGACGCCACGGACCGTCTGCGGATTGCGGAAGGTCATGAGCCCGGCCTCGGGCAGCGGATTCACGGAGATGACGCGAGCGCCGTTGTCCTTCGCGGCTTCCAGGGTCGACAGCATGCGGGGGTGGTTGGTGCCGGGGTTCTGTCCGACGACGAGCACGAGGTCGGCGGCGACGAGGTCGTCGATGGTCACGGTCCCCTTGCCGATGCCGATCGTCTCCATGAGCGCCGTGCCGCTCGACTCGTGGCACATGTTGGAGCAGTCGGGCAGGTTGTTGGTGCCGAACTCGCGCACGAACAATTGATAGGCGAACGCTGCCTCGTTGCTCGTGCGTCCGGACGTATAGAAGATCGCCTCGTCGGGCGAGTCCAGTTCGCGCAGGTGCCGGGCCACGATGTCGAGCGCGCGCTCCCACGTCACGGGTTCGTAGTGCGAAGCCCCCTCGGGCTTGTGCATCGGAGTCGTCAGCCGACCCTGGCGGCCGAGCCAGTGGTCGGACTTCTCGCGCAGCGACGCGATCGAGTGCTCCGCGAAGAACGCGGGCTCCACGCGTCGCTTCGTCGCCTCCTCTGCCACGGCCTTGGCGCCGTTCTCGCAGAACTCGGCCCGGTGAGAGTGCGCCGGATCGGGCCACGCGCAGCCCGGACAGTCGAACCCCTTGTCCTGGTTGACCCGCAGCAGGGTGCGCGCTGTCCGTACGACGCCCATCTGCTCGACCGACATCCGCATCGAGCGCACAACTGCGGGCACGCCTGCGGCAGACGTCTTCGGCGAACCCACTTCGAGGTGGGCGTCGCCCTGGTCATCGAGTACGTCTTTGCGTGCCATCGGTGCCATTGTCTCCCGGTCAGGTCACGGTTGCGCGCGAGCGAAACTCCTCGCGCTCGAACTCCCGCCCGGTGATGACGTCCCGGACGTGCACGGCGGCCGCCAGCACGTCCTCGTGCGAGAGGTAGAGCGGCGCGAATCCCAGCCGCACGATGTCCGGCTCGCGGAAGTCCCCGATGACTCCGCGTGCGATGAGCGCCTGCACGACGGCATACGCGTCGGGGTGCCGGAGGCTCACCTGCGAGCCGCGCCGATCGTCACGAGGCGTGACGACCGGAAGGTCGATGCCGAGTCCGTCGAGGCACTCGACGAAGAATCCGGTCAGCGAGAGCGAACGACGCCTCACGTCCGAGACAGACAATCCGTCGTATGCCGTGAGCGCGCCTTCCAGCGCAGCGATCCCGAGCACCGGGGGAGTTCCCACACGGGCCCGGGTGATGCCCTCGGCAGGAACATGGTCGGGCGACATGGCGAAAGGGGTGGCGTGCCCGTTCCAGCCGAGGATCGGGTTGGTGAACTCCGAGAGGTGCTCCGGCGCGACGTAGAGGAAGGCCGGCGCACCCGGCCCACCACTCAAGTACTTGTAGCCACACCCCACCGCGAAGTCCGCTCCACCGTCGGCGAGACCCACCTCGACGACACCGGCGGAGTGGCACAGGTCCCAGCACGCCAGGGCGCCAGCATCGTGGGCCGCTGCCGTGATGGCAGCGAGGTCCCAGAGCTCGCCGGTGCGGTAGTCGACGTGCGAATAGGCAGCGAGCGCAACGTCATTGGATCCCTGGAGTCGCGTGACGGCCTCGCCCGGGGACACGAGTTCAAGGGTGAGTCCAAGCTGCTCGCACACGCCCCGGGTCACGTGGACGTCGGTGGGGAAGGAGTCGGGGTCGGTGAGGACGACACGACGGTTGGGGCGCAGGCGAGCGGCCGCGTGGACGGCCTTGTAGAGGCTCACCGTCGTCGAGTCACCTACGACCACCGAGCCACCAGGTGCGCCGAGGAGTGCCGCGATCCGATCACCGACGCGCTCCGGCGCGGTCCACCAGGCCGACTCGTTCCACGCCCGGATGAGCTGCTTGCCCCATTGCCGTTCGACAGCGTCGCGCGTCGCTTCCCGAGCAGCGACCGAGAGAGCTCCGAGGGAGTTGCCGTCCAGATAGATGACGCCGTCGGGGAGCTCGAAAGCGTCTCGGCGATCGGTGCCGGCGTGCTCCGCGTCGAGGTTCTGGGCTCGCCGAGTCAGCTCGGTCAGGGCGTCGTCGCTCATGCAGTGAAGCATGTCACTTGCGGTCAGGTGCGGTCCTGCCGGGGAGAACCATGAACGCGACGTCGGGTTGGCCGTCGGGGAGCCAGGCCGGGCGGGCATGGCCCACGGTCGTCCAGCCTCGGCGCCGATAGAACCGGCCGGCGCGCGTGTCCTCGCCGACGACGTCGAGCACGGGCTCACGCCCCAACGCGCGAATCTCCGCGACGGCCCGGTCGAGGAGGGCGCCGCCGACACCGGTGCCGCCCTGGTCGAGGCCCACGAAGAGGATCGACACCTCGCCGAGCTCCGAGCCGGGCCGACCCAGCACCTCTGACCAGGTTGCCGACATCCAGTTCGTGGCGACGTCGGTCGCGGCCACATGACCAACGATCGAACCCTCGGCGACGGCCACCCAGGCGCCGAGTTCACCCGGGCGCACGATGAACTCCTCGACCGGGAAGGGGAGTGGCCAGCGGTGGGGGTAGCCCGACGAAGGTGCCTGGGCCGAGAGCACCTCGACGAGTTCGGGGAGGTCGTCGGGTCGGCGTTCGCGGATCGTCAGGGACACGACCGCACCGTATGCCGCGTGCCCGCCTCCCGCTGCGGGCGGGCCCAGCAGTGTCCAGCGAGCGACGTAGCATTCCGGGCGTGACCCTGCAGCCCACCATCGGAGTCCTCGCCGTCCAGGGCGACGTCCGCGAACACGTGCGCGCCCTCGAGTCGGCCGGAGCCAGGGCTGTCGCTGTGCGCCGCCCCAGTGAGGTGGAGGCGATCGACGGGCTCGTCATCCCCGGTGGGGAGTCGACCACGATGGACAAGCTGTGCCGGATCTTCGATCTGCGCGACCCGCTCGTGGCGCGGCTCCGGGCCGGCATGCCGGCCTACGGGTCCTGCGCCGGAATGATCATGCTCGCCGACCGCATCCTCGATGGACACCGCGACCAACAGACACTCGGAGGCCTCGACATCACGGTGCGGCGCAACGCGTTCGGGCGCCAGGTCGACTCCTTCGAGGACGACCTGCGGATCCGTGAGCTCGGCCCCGAGCCGGTGCGTGCCGTCTTCATCCGTGCGCCGTGGGTCGAGGAGACCGGCGACGACGTGCACGTCCTGGCGAGTGTCCACGTCGGGGGAGCGGACCACCCGGTCGCCGTCCGCCAGGGGGACATCGTCGCCACGAGCTTCCACCCCGAGGTCACCGGCGACCACCGGTTCCACCAGTACTTCGTCGACGTGGTCCGCCAGCGCTGAGCTTCACTGCGGAACGGGGGCGGACGGCATACGCCTTAGGATCGACGACGAGCACCTGACGATCGACAGCACGAGGAGACACCTTGTCCGGCCACTCCAAATGGGCGACCACGAAGCACAAGAAGGCCGCCATCGACGCCAAGCGCGGCAAGCTCTTCGCCAAGCTGATCAAGAACATCGAGGTCGCGGCGCGCACCGGGGGCGGGGACCCGACGGGCAACCCGACGCTCTACGACGCCATCCAGAAGGCCAAGAAGAGCTCGGTCCCCAACAACAACATCGACAACGCCGTCAAGCGTGGTTCGGGTGCGACGGCCGGTGGCGCCGACTGGGAGACCATCACCTATGAGGGCTACGCGCCCGGTGGTGTCGCGATCCTTATCGAGTGCCTCACCGACAACCGCAACCGCGCCGCGGCAGAGGTTCGCACGGCGCTGACACGAAACGGTGGCCAGCTCGGTGACCCGGGTTCGGTCGCCTATGTCTTCGACCGCAAGGGCGTCGTCGTCGTCCCCAAGGGTGACAAGTCTGAAGACGACATTCTCGAGATCGTCCTCGACGCCGGCGCCGACGAGGTCAACGACCTCGGCGAGTCCTTCGAGATCATCTCCGAGGCGACCGACTTCGTCGCCGTGCGCAAGGCCGTTCAGGACGCCGGCATCGACTACGACTCCGCCGAGGCGTCGTGGGTGCCCAACCTCCAGGTCCCGCTCGACCTTGAGGGCGCCAAGAAGATGATCCGCGTCATCGAGGCGCTCGAGGACTCCGACGACGTCCAGGACGTCTTCGCCAACGGCGACATCCCCGACGACGTCCTGGCCCAGCTCGACGCCGAGGACTGACTCGGAAGACGGACTCTGCGGCTGAACGCCGCTGAGCGCCTGCGTGTTGCTGCGCGCCGCCTCCCACCATGCTGTGTAGCGTGGCACCGAACACCTGTTCGGTCTCGTGGAAGGCGGCGCGCGTGCGCGTTCTCGGCATGGATCCCGGTCTCACCCGGTGCGGCCTCGGGGTCGTCGACGGGCGAGCCGGTCGCGCATCGATGGTCGCCGTCGGCGTCGTCCGCACCCCTTCGGACGCCGAGGCGTCGCAGCGGCTCATCTTCCTCGAGCGCGAGTTCGAGGGTTGGCTGCGCAAGTTCACGCCCGACGTCGTGGCCGTCGAACGGGTCTTCGCCGACACCAACGTCACCCAGGTCATGAACACCGCCCACGCCACGGCGATCGCGCTCCTCACGGCCGGCAAACGCGGCATACCCGTCGTCTTCCACACGCCGACCGAGGTCAAGGCGTCGGTCACCGGAACGGGCCGCGCCGACAAGGCGCAGGTGACCGCGATGGTGACCCGCATCCTCAAGCTCGACTCGCCGCCGAAGCCCGCGGACGCCGCCGATGCCCTCGCCCTGGCCATCTGCCATCTCTGGCGCGGTGCGGCAACGGCCAGGCTCGACGCCCTCGCGAAGGCAGGTGCCCGATGATCGCGTCACTCACTGGTCGCGTCGGACACGTCGGGCTCGACCGCCTCGTCATCGAGGTCGGCGGCGTCGGCATGCTCGTCCACACGACACCGCGCACGGCGGCTGAGCTGCGGACCGGTCAGGAGGCCAGTGTCGCCACGACTCTCGTCGTGCGGGAGGACTCGCTGACCCTCTTCGGATTCGGGTCGGTAGCCGAGCGAGACATGTTCGAGACGGTGCAGACCGTCTCGGGCGTGGGGCCGCGACTCGCACTCGCGATGCTGTCGGTGCTCACTCCCGACGAGGTGAGTGCGGCGCTGCGCGGCGGAGACCTCGCGACCCTGACCAAGATTCCCGGTGTGGGCAAGAAGAGCGCCGAACGCCTCGTTCTCGAGCTCAAGGACAAGGTGGGTATGCCGTCCGCCCCCCAAGGTGCCTCCGCCACCTCTGCGGCCGCGCCCTCGGGAGACGTCCGTCGCGACCAGGTCGCCGAGGCGCTCGTCGGACTCGGCTGGTCGGCCAAGCAGGCCGGTGACGCCGTCGCAGTGGTGTCGAAGTCGGCCGATCCGGATGCCTCGGTTGCGGCGCTGCTGCGCATGGCCCTGCGAGAGCTCGGCCGATGAGTCCGTCACCGATGCGTCCGACGGATACGAGCGAGGACGATGCCGGCGGCTCGGTGCGGGGCTTCCGCTCCGACATCGTCGAGGTCGACGGGTTCGACGATCGCGCCGAGGACGGTTCGCTCGACGCGACGGCACGCATCGTCGACGCCGGTGCCGACAGTGACGACGAGCGCGTGGTCGAGGCCGCCCTGCGTCCCAAGCGACTCTCCGAGTTCCCCGGTCAGGCGCGGGTGCGCGACCAGCTGTCGTTGGTTCTCGAGGCTGCTCGTCGACGGGGGAGCGTGCCCGACCACATCCTGCTCTCGGGTCCGCCCGGCCTCGGCAAGACAACGCTGGCCCTCATCGTTGCGGCGGAGCTCGAGCGCCCGATCCGGATCACCTCGGGTCCCGCCATTCAGCACGCGGGCGACCTCGCCGCAGTGCTGTCATCCCTCGACGAGGGCGAGGTGCTCTTCCTCGACGAGATCCACCGCATGTCGCGTTCGGCCGAGGAGATGCTCTATCTCGCGATGGAGGACTTCCGGGTCGACGTGATCGTGGGCAAGGGTCCGGGTGCGACGGCCATCCCGCTCGAGTTGCCGCCGTTCACCGTCGTCGGCGCCACGACGCGATCGGGTCTGCTCCCGGCGCCATTGCGGGACCGGTTCGGATTCACCGGACATCTCGACTACTACGACGCGGCCGACCTCACGACCATCCTGCGGCGCTCGGCCGGGCTGCTCGGCGTCGATGCCGACGAGAACGGCATCGCCGAGATCGCCGGTCGCTCGCGTGGCACGCCTCGCATCGCCAACCGCCTCCTTCGCCGGGTGCGCGACTGGGCGCAGGTGCACGGGTCCGGTCGCGTCGACCTCGAGGCGGCACACGAGGCCCTCGGCCTGTTCGATGTCGACGACGCCGGCCTCGACCGACTCGACCGGGCCGTGCTCGACGCCCTGTGCCGTCGCTTTGGTGGGGGACCAGTCGGACTGTCGACGCTCGCGATCGCCGTGGGGGAGGAGTCGGACACCGTCGAGACGGTGGCCGAGCCCTATCTCGTCCGCGAGGGGTTCATGGTGCGGACGCCGCGAGGCCGGGCCGCATCACCTCGGGCCTGGTCACACCTCGGTCTCACCCCGCCCAAGGAGTTCGCGACCCAGGACGCACTGCCCCTGGACGACAGCGTGGGCCGGCTCGGCGGGTGACGGAGGCGCCCCACGGCACGGTTGCATCACGATCCGGCATCGTCTGAGCGCCGGGCACGTGGGGCGGGTGTGGTGCGTTGGTCGTGGGTGTGACCGTCACCTATGCTGACTCGACGGCCCGGCGTCGACCGGGCCGTCGACGTGCCCAGCAGTGTGGCGGGCGCGCTCTGATCCAGACTCGAAGGACTCTTCATGAATTCCGGTGCCGGTGTCGGCAACCTCCTCGTGCTTGCCCTGCCCCTTCTGCTGCTGGCGTTCCTCATGTTCAGCCAGCGCAAGCGCGGTCGGCAGATCCAGGAGTTCCAGTCCGCTCTGTCGGTCGGCGACAAGGTCGTGCTGACCTCGGGTCTCTACGGCACCATCACGGCGCTGGACGACGTCGTGGCCACCCTCGAGATCGCGCCCGGCGTGCAGGTGCGAGTCGACCGTCGTGCGGTCGGTCTCACCCAGCCCGGTGCCACCGCCACGGACGCCACTGGCACCGTGAGCCCAGGTTCCGACACCACGCCCGAGGGCAACTGACATGGCCCAGATGAGTCACGCGACGTTCGCGCGCCGTGCCCTGGCCGGCATGGCCGTTCTTGCCATCGCCCTCATGGGTCTGCTGTTCGGGGCGAACCAGTTCGGCGACGGCAGCTATGCCCCCAAGCTCGGTCTCGACCTCGAGGGCGGCACGGAGATCATCCTCAAGCCGCGCCTCACCGGCGACAGGTCGGTCTCGCCGGAGCAGATCAACCAGGCTCGCGACATCATCGTCCAGCGCGTTGACGCCGGTGGCGTCGCCGGCGCCGAGGTGACGACGCAGGGCGGCAACAACATCGTCATCAGCATGCCGGGAACGCCGAGCAAGCAGCAGGAGGACGGGATCCGTCGCTCCTCGCAGCTCCAGTTCCGTCCCGTTCTCGCCATCGCAGCCGGCACGCCCGAGCCGGCGCCGTCTGCCAGCCCGAGCGGCTCCGCGAGCCCGACGCCCAGCGGCTCGGCCAGCCCCAGCGCCAGCCCGTCGGCCAGCGCCCCGGTTGCCAGCCCGGCGCCGTCCGCGACGAACAATTCGGCCATACCCGGTGCGCTCTCGACCGAGGCGAGCCCGTCGCCGTCGGCCAGCGCATCGGCAACGCCGTCGACGTCCGCCAGCCCGTCCCCGAGCCCCAGCCCCAGCGCCAGCACGTCGGGCGCGGGTCAGGCTGCGGGCGACCCCTACAGCCTCGACCAGATCACCGAGGAGATGACGGCGCAGTTCACCGCGCTCGACTGCTCCAAGCCGGAGGCTCTCGAGGGACTCGTCGACGACGAGACCAAGCCCATCGTGACCTGCGACCAGGACGGTGCCGCGAAGTACATCCTCGGCCCGGTCGTCGTGTCCGGTGACAAGATCTCCGACGCCAGCGCCGGATACCAGGTCACCCCGCAGGGCCAGCAGACGACGACGGTCGAGATCCAGCTCAGCCTCAACAGCGAGGGCACGAAGCAGTACGCCGACGTGTCGCGCAAGATGGTGGGCCTCCAGCAGCCGCAGAACCAGCTCGCGGCCACGCTCGACTCGCGCGTCATCGTCGCCCCCTCATTCAACGAGGCGATCCCCAACGGCAAGGCGAGCATCACGGGCGGTTTCGGCATCACCGAGGCGCGTGACCTGGCCCAGCAGCTCAAGTTCGGTGCCCTGCCGATCTCGTTCGACCTGCAGACCCGCAACCAGATCAGCCCCACCCTCGGTAGCGAGCAGCTGCGCTACGGCTTCTACGCCGGCCTCGTCGGTCTGCTCCTCGTGACGATCTACTCGTTGCTCCAGTACCGCGTGCTCGGGTTCGTCACCATCGCGTCGATCGTCGCGGCGGGTCTCCTGACCTACCTCGCGATCACGATCCTCGGCTGGTCGCACAACTACCGCCTCGACATGGCCGGAGTCACCGGTCTCATCGTGGCCATCGGCTTCACCGCGGACTCGTTCATCGTCTACTTCGAACGCATCCGCGACGAGCTGCGTGAGGGACGCTCGCTCGAGAGCGCCGTCGCCACCGGTTGGGACCGGGCCAAGCGCACGATCCTCATCGCCGATGGCGTGAACTTCCTCGCGGCCATCGTGCTCTACCTGCTCGCGAGCTCCAGCGTCCGCGGCTTCGCCTTCACGCTCGGCCTGACCACGCTGCTCGACATCCTCATCGTCTTCCTCTTCACGCACCCGCTCGTGACGTTGCTCGCGCGCCGGAAGTTCTTCCGTGGTGGGCACCCGATGTCGGGTCTCGACCCGGAGAAGCTCGGTGCCGTGAAGAAGACCTCGTATGCCGGCCGCGGTCGGTTCACGACGAACCCGCCCCGCGTTGCGGGCGGCGAAGGGAGTGCGTCGTGAAGTTCTCGGACCTCGGCAACGACCTCTACACCGGCAAGCGGTCGATCCCGGTCGTCCCCAAGCGCCGGACGTTCTACCTCGTCTCGCTCGTCCTCATGGCGATCGCCATCGCGGGTCTGGGCATCAACAAGCTCAACCTGGGCCTCGAGTTCAGTGGTGGCTCCGAGTTCCGTGTGACCACTCCGGCGGTGCCGAGCGACTACGAGTCGCAGGCCCGTGACGCTCTGGGTGCCGCGGATGACTCCACCGGCGTCCGCGTGTCGAAGCTGGGCGCCACGACCGTGCGCGTCCAGACCGAGCGGCTGTCCGAGGCCGAGAGTGCCCGGGTCGCGTCGGAGCTCGCGAAGACGTTCGAGGTCGACTCCGACAAGGTCAGCTCGACCTTCATCGGACCCTCGTGGGGTGACTCGGTCACGAAGCAGGCTCTGCGCGCCCTGATCATCTTCCTCATCCTCGTGGCCGCCGTCCTCGCCATCTACTTCCGCAACTGGAAGATGGCCGTGGCGGCGCTCATCGCCCTGGCGCACGACCTCGTCATCACGGTCGGGATCTACTCGTTCTCCAAGTTCGAGGTCTCGCCGGCCACGATGATCGGCTTCCTCACGGTCCTCGGCTACTCGATCTACGACACGGTCGTCGTCTTCGACAAGGTCCGCGAGAACACCACCGAGGCCTTCGCCAACGGCCGGATGAGCTTCGCCAAGGCTGCCAACCTCGCCGTCAACCAGACGCTCGTCCGGTCGATCAACACGACGGCCATCGGCATCCTCCCCATCCTCTCCGTTCTGGTCGTCGGCACCATCTTCCTCGGCCCGGGCACCCTGCTCGACCTCGCGCTCGTCCTCTTCATCGGCATCCTCGTCGGTGCCTACTCGTCGATCTTCCTCGCGACGCCACTCCTCGTCAGCCTGCGGAGCAAGGACCAGTCGGTCGTCGAACTCGACAAGCGGTCCGCCCGCTCCGAGGCCAAGCGTGCCAAGGAGGCCAAGGAGGCGCCGGTTACGGTCGGCGCTCCGGCGCGCGGCCAGGCGTCCCCGGAAGGGTCGTCTGCCGTGGAGGAGGTATCCGGCTCGTCGGCACCTCTCGCGGACGACGAGTCGCCGGCCACCGTCACCGGTCGCCAGGTCCACAAGTACGCACAGTCCGGCCCGCGCAACCAGCCGAAGCGCGCGCCGAAGTCCCGACGGAAGTAGTCACCACCGTGGCCGAACCGGACATCAGCGACCTCGTCGCGAACCGTCTGCGGGACGTCGCCGACTTCCCGAAGCAGGGCGTGGTGTTCAAGGACATCACGCCACTGCTGGGGGACGGCGACGTCTTCGGTGCGGTGATCCGGGAACTTGCGTCACGGCATACGGGATCGTCGTCGGCTCAGCCGATCGACGCGGTCGCCGGCGTGGAAGCGCGAGGATTCATCATCGGAGCCGCGCTGGCCCACGAGCTCGGCGTGGGCTTCGTGCCCGTCCGCAAGGTCGGCAAACTGCCCGGCGACACGGTGCAGCGGACCTACGACCTCGAGTACGGCACGGCGACGATCGAGATCCAGTCGGATGCGGTGAGTCCGGGCCAGCGGGTGCTGCTCGTCGACGACGTGCTCGCCACCGGTGGGACAGCGATCGCGGCGTGGGACCTGCTTGGCGGGGTGGGTGCCGAGGTCGTCGAGTTCGCCACCATCGTCGAGCTCGCG
This sequence comes from Knoellia subterranea KCTC 19937, assembly GCF_000768685.1. Taxonomy (GTDB): domain Bacteria; phylum Actinomycetota; class Actinomycetes; order Actinomycetales; family Dermatophilaceae; genus Knoellia; species Knoellia subterranea. Next base: position 243,994 of record NZ_AVPK01000002.1, read on the forward strand.
TTCCTCGGTGGGCGAAAAGCCATGGGGGAGCGGCCCGTTCGCGCCCTGCATGTCGTGGGTGACGGCGAGGACGCCTAGACTCCGTTCATGGCAGAGGAAACCACGCCGATTCCGGTGCGCAGCGGGGCAACCGCCTCGAGCCGCGCCCGCGCGCGTGCCCGCATCGCCCGCTTCGGCGGCGCGCGGCCCTCTGCCCATCCGGTCCTCGAGCCGCTCCTGACGACGGTGCGGCTCACGCACCCCAAGGCCGACCTCAGCATCATCGAGCGTGCCTACGACGTCGCCGAACGTGCGCACGAGGGGCAGATGCGCAAGAGCGGGGACGCCTACATCACTCACCCGCTGGCCGTCACGACGATCCTGGCCGAGCTGGGCATGACCCCGCCGACGCTGGCAGCGGCCCTGCTCCACGACACCGTCGAGGACACCGACTACAGCCTCACGCAGCTCGAGAAGGACTTCGGGTCCGAGATCGCCATGCTCGTGGACGGCGTCACCAAGCTCGACAAGGTGACCTACGGCCAGGCGGCCGCAGCCGAGACGGTGCGCAAGATGGTCGTGGCCATGGCCCGTGACATTCGCGTCCTGGTCATCAAGCTCGCCGACCGACTGCACAACGCGCGCACGTGGCGCTACGTGTCCAAGGAGTCGGCGCAGCGCAAGGCACGAGAGACCCTCGAGATCTATGCCCCGCTGGCGCACCGCCTCGGCATGAACACGATCAAATGGGAGCTGGAGGACCTGTCCTTCCAGACCCTCTATCCCAAGGTCTACGACGAGATCGTGCGGCTCGTCGCCGACCGCGCGCCGGCCCGCGAGGAGTACCTCGCGACGGTGCGCGCCAGCGTCGAGGGCGACCTGCGCGCCGCCAAACTCAAGGCGACGGTGACCGGCCGACCGAAGCACTACTACTCCGTCTACCAAAAGATGATCGTCGGCGGCCGCGACTTCGAGCAGATCTACGACCTCGTGGCCGTGCGGGTCCTCGTCGACACGGTGCGCGACTGCTATGCGGCGCTGGGTGCGATGCACGCGCGGTGGACGCCGGTGCCGGGCCGCTTCAAGGACTACATCGCGACCCCGAAGTTCAACATGTACCAGTCGCTGCACACGACGGTCATCGGACCCGAGGGCAAACCGGTCGAGATCCAGATCCGGACCCACACGATGCACCGCCGCGCCGAGTACGGCGTGGCCGCCCACTGGAAATACAAGGAGAAGTCCGGCAGCGCCGAGGCGGCTCCGGGGCAGACCGGTGCCAACGACATGGCCTGGCTGCGACAGCTCCTCGACTGGCAGAAGGAGACCGCCGACCCGGGGGAGTTCCTCGAGTCCCTGCGCTTCGAGATCAACGCCAGCGAGGTCTACGTCTTCACGCCGAAGGGTCAGCTCGTCGGGCTGCCGGCGAACTCGACGCCCGTCGACTTCGCCTACGCCGTCCACACCGAGGTCGGACACCACACGATCGGCGCCAAGGTCAACGGTCGCCTCGTGCCCCTCGAGTCCCGCCTGGACAACGGGGACACGGTCGAGGTCCTGACGTCCAAGGCTGATGGCGCGGGGCCCTCACGGGACTGGCTCTCCTTCGTCAAGTCCGCTCGGGCCCGCAACAAGATCCGCCACTGGTTCACCCTCGAGCGCCGCGAGGAGATGATCGACAACGGCAAGGAGTCGCTGGCCAAGGCCATGCGCAAGCGCAACCTCCCGGTCGCGCGTTTGTCGTCGGTCGAGTCACTCACGGGTGTCGCCGAGGAGCTCAAGGTCAACGGCATCGAGGGCCTGTATGCCGCGATCGGCGAGGGCCACGTCAGCGCCCAGCACGTCGTCGCGCGACTCGTGGCTGCCCAGGGCGGTGAGGAGGCCAGCGACGACATCGCCGAGGTCACCATGCCGCGGCCGATCTCGAACCGCCGCCGACGTGCCGGTGACCCCGGTGTGGTGGTCAAGGGCACCTCCGACGTGTGGGTCAAGCTCGCCCGCTGCTGCACCCCGGTCCCTGGGGACGACATCCTCGGCTTCGTGACGCGCGGCCAAGGGGTCTCGGTTCACCGTCGTGACTGCACGAACGCGGAGGCGCTGCTCCGTCAGGACGACAAGATCATCGAGGTCGAGTGGGCGCCGACCGCCAACAGCGTCTTCCTCGTCCAGCTGCAGGTCGAGGCCCTGGACCGCTCGGCCCTGCTGTCGGACGTGACCCGCGTCCTCTCCGAGAGCGGCGTCAACATCCTCAGTGCGTCGGTGCACACCTCGAGAGACCGTGTGGCCGGGCTGAAGTTCACCTTCGAGATGGGCGACCCCAGCCACCTCGACCACGTCATCAAGGCCGTGCGCAACGTCGGCGGCGTGTTCGACGCCTACCGCATCACGCAGAACTGACGCTCGCAGCGCTGCTCGGTCGGCGTCGCCGACCCTTGCGCCGGGGGCGCCGACCCTTGCGCCGTGAGGCGCGCGCTCAGTCGTCCGGTGCTCCGCGCGCGACTTCGTGGGATCGCTCAGCTTTCGCGGCCGGCGCGCTCCGTCACCGGCCGAACGCACGCACCTCACGGCGCTGAGTGTCGGCTCAGGTCGGCCACATCGTCACCGGCCGAACGCACGCACCTCACGGCGCACAAGGTCGGCTCGGGAGCCGGGTGCTGGCTCGGAAGCCGCATCGATCAGGCTCGCGAGCGCAGGTCCGGCTCGGGAGCCGGTTCTGATGTGACGACGCCCGACGCACCGCACGAGGGGCGGCGACCCGGCCCACCGATGGCGGGCCGGGTCGGCTCAGGTCAGGCGCCGAACTCGTTGCCGGCGGCCTCGGCCTGCTTGAGCCAGGCCTGTTGGGACTCGAGCTTCGCGGTGAGGTCCTTGACCTTCTTGTCGTTGCCCGCGGCAGTGGCCTTGGCCAGGTCGGCCTCGAGCGACTCGATGGAGCCACGGAGCTGCGTGACGAGGGAGTTGGCGCGAGCGGCGACCTCCGGGTTGGAGGACTTCCACTTCGCCTCCTCCTGCTCTCGCACGGCCGTCTCGATCCGGCGGATGGCCTTCTCGGTGCGGTCGATGTCGGCACGCGGGACCTTGCCGGCGGCGTCCCACTTGTCCTGGATCGTGCGCAATTGGGCCTTGGCCTGGTCGAGGTCGGTGACCGGCAGGATCTGCTCGGCCTCCTTGAGGAGCTCCTCCTTGACCGCGAGGTTCGCCCTGAACTCCTCCTCCTCGGCCGCGGAGACCTCGTCCTTGGCGTTGAAGAAGTTGTCCTGGGCGGTCTTGAAACGCTCCCACAGGGCATCGTCCTCGGCGCGCGAGGCGCGACCGGCCTGACGCCACTGGTCCATGAGGTTCTTGAAGGCGCGAGCCGTCGGACCCCAGTCCTTGCTCGTGGAGAGGGCTTCGGCCTCCTTGACCAGTGCCTCCTTCGCGGACTTCGCCGACGCGCGGGTCGAGTCGAGCTGGGCGAAGTAGGTGCGGCGGCCCTTGTCGAAGTGGTTGCGGGCGTGGCTGAACCGCTGCCAGAGGGCATTCTCCGTGGGCTTGTCGAGCTTGGTGCCCGAGCGCTGGTGCTGCTTCCACGTGTCGAGAAGCGCGCGCATCCGCTCGCCGCTCTGCTTCCACTGGGTCTGGTCCGGGTGCTGACCGGCGATGGACTCGGCCTCGGCCACGATGGCCTCGCGCTCGACGGTCGCGGCGGCCCGCGCCTCGGCACGGGCGGCCTGCTCGGTCTCGCGCTTCGTCGCGAGTCCGGACTCGATCGACGCGACCGTTGCGTCCAGCGCGGCGAGGTCGCCGACGACGTGCGCCTCGGCGATGTGGTCCTTGAGCGTGCTCAGCCCGTCAGCGACCTCCTTGGCCGGGACGTCGGGGTTCGCCAGGCGCTGGACCAGCAGGTCGGCGGAGGACGCGATCTCGTCGTACTTGCGGGCGAAGTACTGGAGGGCCTCGTCCGGGGTGGCCCCGGGGTACGAACCGACCTCGCGCTCCTCGTCACCCACCTTGACGAAGACGTGGCCCTCATCGTCGACGCGACCGAACTTCGCCGACTCGGAGTGCTCGTGGACGACTGGAGCGACCGGCGGCGCGGGACGAGCGGCCATCTTCGAGGCCAGCGCGGCAGGAGAGGGGACCGCCGGCATCGGCTTGGGAGCAGCAGCAGGTGCCGGGACAGCAGGTGCCTCGGGCGCGCTCTCGTCGACCACCGGGGCTTCCTCGGGGGCGCTCTCCTCGACGACGGGTGCGTCCTCGACGCCGGGTGCGTCCTCGGTGACCGACGCGTCGACGGCGACTTCCTCCACGGCAGGAGCTTCCTCCGCGACAGCGGCCTCCTCGGCGACCGGGGCTTGCTCGGTGACCTCTTCGGCCGATGCCTGGGGGGCTTCCTCGGCGCCCGGGGTCTGCGGCGTGACCTCTTCGTTCACCTCCGCGGCGGGCGTCTCCTGCGGGGTGGCGGCCTCCACGGGCTCGTCCGCCGGGGTGGTGCTGGTCGTCTCGTCGCTCACGGCTGTGCCTTCTTCTCAGTCACCGCAACCCGAAGGATGCTGATGGGCGCGTTGGGGGCGCCGATGGTCTCCGACTCGCCGCCGGGCTGGACACCCTGTGCAGCGACCTTGTCGACGATATCCAAACCCTTGGTCACCGTGCCGAAGATCGTGTAGCCATTCGGGTCCGGGAGGGAGGTCTCGCCGTTGATGATGAAGAACTGACCGCCGTTGCCGGCCTTCGGATCGCTGGTGCGCGCCATCGCGACCGCCCCGCGGGGGTACTTGCCGTCCGTCGGGGCGTTCTCGACGCCGAACCCATAGCCGGGGCTGTCATCGCCAGCTCCCGAGGGCGAGCCGCACTGGAGCAGCTTGAAGCCGTCAGCGACTCCGAGCCGGTGGCACGGAGAGTTGAGCCAGTAGTCGGCGCGTGCCAGCTGCACGAACGACGCGACTGCCTGGGGTGCCTTGGCGCCGTCGAGGTCCATGACGATGTCCCCGCAGTTCGTCGTCAGCGTCGCCGTCCACGTCGCGCCCTTGGCCGTCGCCTTGTCGGGCAGCTCGAGCTTGGCCGACGTCCCGAGCGGCTGGGGCGGCTGCTCGCACCCGGCGGCGGTCAGCTGCGGCTTGGCCGGCTCCTCGGGCTTGAGGGCAACGGCCAAGCCGCCGACGAGCGCAGCCACGACGATGGCGGTGCCGGCGATGGCCGCGATGCGCTTGGTGCGGGCGCGGTTCTCCGCCCGTGCGGCCTGTGTCGCCTGCTGCTTTTCCCAGCGACGACGGGCCCGGTCGCGTTCCTGCTTCTTGGTCACGCGGCTGAGTCTAGGGAGCGTGTATGCCGTGTGCTCACCCGACTAGGGTTGGTCACCGTGTTGACCATCGCCTTTCCCGCCGCAGCGTTCGGCACCAACTGCTACGTCCTCGCCCAGGGGGAGGGGGAGGAGTGCGTCGTCGTCGACCCCGGCATCGGGATCGAGGAGACGCTGCGGGAGGTGCTCACCCAGCACCGGCTCAAGCCGTCGGCCGTGCTGCTCACTCACGGGCACATCGACCACGTCTATTCGGTGACGCCGGTCTGCGGAGGCGACACCGCGGCATACATTCATTCGGATGACCGCTATCGGCTCACCGACCCGCTCGGGTCCGCCAGCCCGGGGATCGTCGGGATGCTTGAGCAGCAGTTCGGGAGCAAGGCGACGTGGCGCGAACCCGAGACGGTCGTTGAGATCACGGACCGCCAGGCGCTCACGGTCGCGGGACTGGACCTCGAGGTTCTTCACGCGCCGGGCCACACCGAAGGTTCCGCGATGTTCGGAATCGGGCTGCTCCCCGAGGGCGTGCGTGCGCCCGAGGAACTCGACCGGACGATGATCACGGGCGACGTCCTCTTCGCCGGATCGATCGGCCGCACCGACCTGCCCGGTGGCAGCCACGACGCGATGCAGCGCTCGTTGCGGGACGTCGTCCTCCCGCGCCCCGACTCCACCCTCGTGCTCCCCGGGCACGGCCCCGCGACCACGATGCGGCACGAACGGACCACCAACCCCTACCTGCAAGGATTGACCGCGTGAAGGTCACCAAACTCAGCGGCTTCCCCGAGTACCTCCCGGCCGAGCGGATCGTCGAGCAGCACTTCCTCGATGTCATCCGCCGCACCTTCGAGCTGCACGGGTTCACCTCGCTGGAGACCCGCGCGGTCGAGCCGGTCGATCGGTTGCTCGGAAAGGGCGGCGACGCCGACAAGGAGATCTACGGCGTCACCCGTCTCGCGGACCGTGGCGCCGAGACGTCGTCACGTGAGCCGGACCTCGGTCTGCACTTCGACCTCACCGTGCCGTTCGCCCGCTTCGTCCTGGAGAACGCGGGCAAGCTGACCTTCCCGTACCGCCGCTACCAGATCCAGAAGGTCTGGCGCGGTGAGCGGCCGCAGGAGGGGCGCTACCGCGAGTTCACCCAGGCCGACATCGACGTCGTAGACGTCGGCGAGCTCGCGCCGCACTTCGAGGCGGAGATGCCCCTGGTCATCGCCGAGATCTTCGCGCAGCTGCCGATCGGTCGGATGACGATCCAGGTCAACAACCGCAAGATCCCCGAGGGCTTCTATCAGGGCATCGGCATCGCACCCGAGGACGTCGCGGGCACTCTGCGGATCATCGACAAGCTCGACAAGATCGGACCCGACAAAGTCCGGGCCCTGCTCGTCGAGGCGGGCCGGAGCACCGAGCAGGCCGACCAGTGCCTCGCCCTGGCCGCCATTCGCACCGAGGACCTGTCCTTCGTCGAGCGGGTGCGCGGGTTGGGCGTCGAGCACCCGCTGCTGGACGAAGGGCTCGAGGCCCTCGCCGCCGTGATCACGGCAGGACTCGACAACGCACCCGGGGCGATGGTGGCCGACCTCAAGATCGCGCGAGGCCTCGACTACTACACGGGCACCGTCTACGAGACGCAGCTCGAGGGCTACGAGTCATGGGGTTCGTTCTGTTCCGGCGGGCGCTACGACGCGCTCGCCAGCGACGGCAGGACGACCTATCCCGGTGTCGGCATCTCGATCGGCGTCTCCCGACTGCTCGGCCTCCTTCTCGGCAAGGGGCTGGTCACGGCGTCCCGCGCCACCCCGGCCGCCGTGCTCGTCGCCGTCGTCGAGGAGGACTCGCGAGCGGCGTCGACGTCCGTGGCCCGCGCGCTGCGTTCGCGGGGGATTCCCTGTGAGGTTGCGCCGTCCGCCGCGAAGTTCGGCAAGCAGATCCGCTACGCCGACCGGCGCGGCATACCTTTCGTCTGGTTCCCCGGCGAAGGCGACGTCTCGCACCAGGTCAAGGACATCCGGTCCGGTGAGCAGGTCGATGTCGACGTCGACACCTGGGCTCCGCCGACAGAGGACCTCAAGCCGTCCGTGGTGGCTTCAAACCCGAATCCCTGAGTTCGAGCACGGCCAGGGCACGGATCGTCTCGAGGTCTCCCCGACGCCACGCCCCGCTCGGGTCGGCGGACACCGCGGCCAGGGCCGCCATCGGCTGATTCGCCATGGCTCGCAGGGCGAAGAGGTCGAGGTCCTGGTCAGCGTCGATGAACCGTTGCGCTGCTGTGGCACGACGCACGAAGCGGCCCCGGGCCCACAGCCACCACGCCCCGATGATGAGGATTGGAACGAGCGCCGTCGTCCAACCGATGAGAAGCGCGAACTTCTCGACGGCGTGGACGAGGTTGGTGCCCGCGGACTCGATGTCGGTGCCGGCCTCGGCAGCCGAGCGGAAGGGGCCTGCGACCCTGTCGTCGAGCACGGGGAGGTTGTCGACGCCGTCTCCGGCCGCGTTGAGCTTGTCGCGGAAGCCGACCCCGGCGCCCTGGAGCTGGCGGCCGGGCTCGGCCAACTCCATCGTCACCTCGTGGACGCGGCGCCCGACCCACGCCCACAGGGCGATCCAGGCGACGAAGCCGAGGTCGGCGAGGATCTGGACGAGTCGTCGTCCGGGCAGGTCTGCATAGAGCTTCACGAGTCCTAGAATCGCACTGCGGCACACCCACCGCAGATCACGACGAAGGAGTCACCCGGTGCGCATCGGCATTCCCAGCGAGGTCAAGAACAACGAGTTCCGGGTGGGCATCACTCCGGTGGGCGTCCACGAGCTGGTGCAGAACGGACACGACGTGCTCATCCAGAAGGGCGCCGGTCTCGGTTCGTCCATCACCGACGACGAGTTCACCTCGCAGGGTGCGCGCATTCTCGACTCCGCCGACGACGTGTGGGGCGAGGTCGAGATGGTCATGAAGGTCAAGGAGCCCATCGCGGAGGAGTACCACCGGCTCCGCGATGACCTCACGCTCTTCACCTACCTCCACCTGGCTGCCGACGAGGCACTCACCAAGGAGCTCGTGGCCCGGCGGACCACGTCGATCGCCTACGAAACCGTCCAGCTCCCGTCCGGCCTGCTGCCGCTGCTCTACCCGATGTCCGAAGTGGCGGGCTGTCTCGCTCCGCAGGTCGGTGCCTACGCGCTGACCCGGCCGCAGGGCGGTCGAGGCGTCCTCATGGGTGGCGTGGGCGGCGTGGCAAATGCCAAGGTCGTCATCATCGGTGCCGGCGTGTCCGGCCAGAACGCCGCGAACATCGCGCTCGGCATGGGTGCCGACGTCACGCTCCTCGACACCGACCTGGACAAGCTCCGGATGAGCTTCTGGCGCTACAACAACCGCGTCCACGGGCTCGCCTCGTCGGCGCTGGCGATCCGGCAGCAGGTGATGGAGGCCGACATGGTCATCGGCGCCGTGCTCATCCCCGGGGCCAAGGCCCCCACGCTCGTCTCCAACGAACTCGTCTCGCAGATGAAGCCGGGCTCGGTGCTCGTCGACATCGCCGTCGACCAAGGAGGGTGCTTCGAGGACACGCACGCCACGACGCACGCCGATCCCACCTACGAAGTGCACAACTCTGTCTTCTACTGCGTCGCCAACATGCCCGGAGCGGTCCCCAACACCTCCACGTGGGCCCTGACCAACGCCACGCTTCCGTATGCCGTCCGCCTCGCGAACCGCGGTTGGCTCGAGGCCTCGCGCGCAGACCAGTCACTGGCCCTAGGACTCAACACCCACGCCGGCGACATCGTCTGTGCACCCGTTGCCGAGGCGCACGGACTCGAGTCCCGCGATCTCGCAGAGGTGCTCGCCTGAGCGCGGTCGAGCGCTCGGTGCGGTCGTGGCTGACCCACCTCGACGTCGAGCGCGGGTTGTCGGCCAACACGCTCAAGGCGTACCGGCGAGACCTCGGCCGTTGGACGGCATACCTCACCGCCGTTGGGATCGACGATCCCGGCAAGGTGACCGAGAAGGACGTCAGCGGATTCCTCGCGCACCTGCGTGAGGGGGACGACGCGCACCCGGCCCTGGCCGCAAACTCGGCGGCCCGCACCCTGGTCGCCGTCCGGGGCCTGCACAAGTTCCTCGCCCTCGAGGGAGACCTCGAGGTCGATCCTGCCGCGGCCGTCAGCCCGCCACCTCCGCCGTCGCGACTGCCCAAGGCCATCAGCGTGGGGGAGGTGGAGCGGCTCCTCGACGCGGCCGCCGTAGGGGACACGCCGGCCAGCCTGCGCGACAAGGCCCTCCTTGAGCTCCTCTACGGCACCGGCGCACGCATCTCGGAGGCCGTCGGCCTCGACATCGACGACGTCGATACCGAGGCGGGCGTCGTGCGGCTCGAGGGCAAGGGTGGAAAGCAGCGACTCGTGCCCCTCGGGTCGTTCGCCCGCGAGTCCCTGACGGCCTATCTCGTCAGGGGGCGCGCGACGTTTGCGGCCAAGGGCCGAGGAACTCCGGCGATCTTCCTCAACCAACGCGGGTCCCGACTGTCGCGGCAGAGTGCGTGGTCGATCCTGCGGGCTGCGGCTGAGCGCGCGCACCTCGACGGACACCTCTCGCCGCACACGCTGCGCCACTCGTTCGCCACCCACCTGTTGGAGGGTGGGGCGGACGTGCGCGTCGTCCAGGAGCTCCTCGGGCACGCGTCGGTGACGACGACGCAGGTCTACACGCTCGTCACGGTGCAGCAATTGCGCGAGGTCTATGCCCAAAGTCATCCGCGTGCGCGCTGATAGTGTCGTGGCGATCAGCGGGACGCTGACCGCCTGCACGCCAGTTCCGGGAGAGAGATGGATTCGTCGAACATCGAGGCCGTGGTGACCACTGTGTCTGATTTCAACGCAGCGGATGAGCCCACCGAATCCACGAGCCGACACGGACACCTGCCCGGAACCGAGGATGCTGGCGAGGGCCAGCTCGGTCCGACCGGTCGTCCCATGCCGTCCTTCCCCGAGCCGGCCCCTTTGACCGGCCACGGCCCGGCGCGCGTCATCGCCATGTGCAACCAGAAGGGCGGCGTCGGCAAGACGACGACGACGATCAACCTCGGGGCCGCTCTGGCGGAGTACGGCCGCAAGGTGCTGCTCGTCGACTTCGACCCTCAGGGCGCGCTGTCCGTGGGTCTGGGCATCCCGACCCACCAGCTCGACGTCACCGTCTACAACCTGCTCACCGAGCGTGGCCACGACGTGCGCGACGTCGTGCAACACACCAAGGTCGAGGGTCTCGACGTCCTCCCGGCCAACATCGACCTGTCCGCGGCCGAGGTGCAGCTCGTCGGGGAGGTGGCTCGAGAGCAGATCCTCAGCCGCGTCCTGCGCCCGATCCTCGACGACTACGACGTCATCCTCATCGACTGCCAGCCGTCGTTGGGCCTGCTCACCGTCAATGCCCTCACTGCGGCGCACGGTGTGCTCATCCCGCTCGAGTGCGAGTTCTTCGCCATGCGTGGTGTGGCCCTGCTCGTCGAGACGATCGAGAAGATCATCGACCGGCTCAACCCGCGCCTCGAGATCGACGGCATCCTCGCGACGATGTACGACGGGCGCACCCTCCACTCGCGCGAGGTCGTCGCGAGCGTCGTCGAGCACTTCGGCGACCGGGTCTTCCACACGGTCATCAGCCGCACGGTGAAGTTCCCCGACGCGTCTCTGGCAGCGGAGCCGATCACCACCTACGAATCGACCCACAAGGGGGCCGGCGCCTACCGCCAGCTGGCCAGGGAGCTCATCGCTCGTGGCGGGGCAGCGTGACACGGTGACCGAGGCGCCCGGGGGTGTCATCACCCGCCGGGCAGCGTCGACGGCCTTCGAGGTCCACCTCGAGAACTTCTCCGGCCCGTTCGACCTGCTCCTCGGTCTCATCTCGAAACACAAGCTCGACATCACCGAGGTCGCGCTGGCCAAGGTCACCGACGAGTTCATCGCGCACATCAAGGCCGGTCAGGAGGGGGCCGACGGCTGGGACCTCTCCCAGGCCTCGGAGTTCCTCCTCGTGGCCGCGACCCTGCTCGACATCAAGGCGGCGCGACTGTTGCCGCAGGCAGGGCCCGAGGACGAGGAGGACCTCGCCCTCATCGAGGCGCGCGACCTGCTCTTCGCCCGGCTCCTGCAGTACCGCGCGTTCAAGGACATCGCCCGGACCTTCGACGAGCGGATGACCTCCGCCGGTCGGATGACGGCGCGGCAGGCCGGGATCGAGCCGCAGTTCGCCATGCTGCTGCCCGAACTCGTCATGACGATCACCCCGGAGCAGCTGGCGATGATCGCCGCCGCCGCGCTGACCCCCAAGGTGCCGGACACCGTCGGGCTCGGTCACCTGCACGCACCCGCCGTGAGCGTGCGCGAACAGGCGACGATCATCGGAGAGCGGCTGCGCCGCGACCGCGTGGCGTCGTTCCGCAACCTCGTGCGTGATGCGGACAGCACCCTCGTCATCGTGGCCCGGTTCCTCGCGCTGCTCGAGCTCTTCCGCGAAGCCTCGATCACCTTCGAACAGGCCGAGGCACTGGGGGAGCTCACGGTCCGGTGGACCGGGTCAATGGACGGGGACATCGAGGTGACGGACGAGTTCGACGAGGGCGACGAGGATGGAGCCGCCGGTGACACGAGCGCCGAGCCAACCACCGATCAGCGAGAGGCTGACCATGAGTGAGACAGAGGTGACTGCGGTCGCCGACGACGCGAACACCGAGGATGACCTGCTCGAGGACGGGCCTGCCGACGAGGGCCTCGTCGAGGAGCCGCAGGACCAGCTCGCCTTCGACGTCAACGACTTCCCCGGTGGTCTGACCAGCGCCATCGAGGCGGTGCTCATGGTCGTCGAAGAGCCCGTGACCACACTCGAGCTCGCCTCGGCCCTCGAGATCCCCGTGCCTGACGTCGAGGAGGCCCTCGTCACCCTCGAGGCCGGCTATGCCGAACAACTGCGGGGCTTCACGCTGCGCGAGGTGGGTGGCGGCTGGCGCATCTACAGCCGCGCCGACTACGCACCGGTCGTCAGCAAGTTCATCCTCGCCGGACAGCAGGCCAAGCTCACCCAGGCCTCCCTGGAGACGCTGGCGGTCATCGCCTACCGACAGCCGGTCTCGCGGGCCCGGGTGTCGGCCGTCCGTGGCGTCAACGTCGACGGTGTCATCCGCACCCTCCTCACGCGTGGTCTCATCGAGGAGGTCGGCACCGACGAGGAGTCGACAGCGACGTTCTACGGCACGACCACCTACTTCCTCGAGCGACTGGGACTCCAGACCCTCGATGACCTGCCCGCCCTTGCTCCCTACCTTCCGGAGGTCGACGTGCTCGACGAGATCGCAGAGAGCGGTCGGGCATGACCCCGCCGCAGAACCGTCGCGGTGGTCCCGCGAAGAAGCCCAGCGGTCGCGGCAGCACCCCTGGAGGTCGAGCCGGAGGCCGCTCCGGCGGCGCCGCCGCTGGATCCGCCCGCGGTGCGGCCAATGCCCGGCCGCGTGGCATGGGCACGACCAAGAAGAGCCAGCCGACCGCACTCCCGAACGAACCGAAGCGGGCCCGGATCGACGTTCACGACCCGGACGGCATTCGCCTCCAGAAGTTGCTGGCCTCGGCCGGAGTCGGCTCGCGCCGCGTCTGCGAACAGATGATCACCGAGGGCCGCGTCGAGGTCGACGGCCAGGTCGTCACCGAACTCGGTGTGCGCATCAACGCCGACCAGGTCGTCCACGTCGACGGGGTGCGGGTCACTCTCGACGAGTCCCGGGTCTACCTCGCCTTCAACAAGCCGCTCAACGTCGTCACCTCGATGAACGACGAGCTCGGCCGCATCGACATCGGTGACTACTTCGGGGACCGCAAGGAGCGGCTCTTCCACGTCGGCCGTCTCGACGCCGACACCGAGGGTTTGCTGCTGCTCACCAACGACGGCGACCTGGCCCATCGGCTGCAGCACCCGAAGTACGGCGTTCTCAAGACCTACCTCGCCCAGATCCGCGGACCGGTTCCGCGTGACCTGGGGAAGCGACTGCGCGAGGGCATCGAACTCGAGGACGGCCCGGTGCAGGTGGACTCGTTCCGCGTGGTCGACAGCCAGCCGGGCAAGGCCATCGTCGAGGTGATCCTGCACGAGGGGCGCAAGCACATCGTGCGCCGGATGCTCGCCGAGGCGGGCCACCCGGTCTTGTCGCTGGTGCGCACCCAGGTCGGACCGATCCGCCTCGGTGACACCAAACCCGGCAAGTTCCGTCGTCTCACCAAGGGTGAGGTCGGCGACCTCTACACCGCGGCGGGAATGTGACGCACGAGGTCGCTCCGCCTCGTGTGCACCTGCTCGGCACCGGGCTCATCGGGACCAGTCTGGGGTTGGCGCTGACGCGTGCCGGGCACGAGGTGACACTCGAGGACATCTCGAGCACCAACGCCGCGCTGGCCCGAGACCTCGGTGCCGGAACCGCAGCTACGGCGGGGACCGCCACGGACCCCGACCTCGTCGTCGTGGCGACCCCGCCGGACGTCACCGCCGCCTGCGTCGCCGTGGCCCTGGAGCGGTGGCCCCGTGCCATGGTCACCGACGTGGCCTCGGTCAAGGGTGCCGTCATCGACGGATTGCGTTCTCGCGGAGCCGATCTGACACGCTTCTGCGGCTCCCACCCCATGGCCGGGCGGGAGCGCAGCGGAGCCGTCGCGGGACGCCATGACCTCTTCCACGGGCGCGCCTGGGTGCTGACTCCCACGGCGGAGACGAGTGATCGGGCCCGCAGTCTCGTGACCGAGGTCGCCCGGACCGTGGGTGCGCAGGTCCTCACCCTCGAGCCCACTGACCACGACGCGGCCGTGGCTTCGGTGTCCCACGTCCCGCAACTCATGGCGAGCCTGGTCGCGGCTCGTCTCGAGGACCTCGCCGAGTCATCCGTGGCCCTGGCCGGTCAGGGATTGCGTGACGTGACCAGGATCGCGGCGAGCGACCCGCACCTGTGGACGCAGATCCTCTCCGGCAACGCGGGCGCGGTCCGCGATGTCCTCGCAGCCCTGGCCGCCGACCTCGACGCGGTGCGCACTGCCCTCGACGCGTTGGAGTCCGACGACGACGCGCCGGGAGCCCGCGGAACTCTGGCCCGCACCATTGCCGCCGGCAACGCCGGCCACGCACGGATTCCGGGCAAGCACGGAGCGGCGCCCACGGCATACACGACGGTTCGCGTGCTCATCCCCGACGAGCCGGGACAGCTCGGCAGGCTCTTCGCCGATGTGGGGCAGACGGGCACCAACATCGAGGAATTCCACCTCGACCACGGGCTCGGGCAGGCGTTCGGACTGGCCGAGATCGACGTCGTCCCCGCGGCGGCAGCGGCCCTCGCCGAAGGGCTCGAGCAGCGAGGCTGGCGGCTGCACGGGTGACGACGGGGCCGCACTAGGCTGACCGCCATGTCGCCCGAAGCCAGTGCCCTCATCATCGCCATCGACGGTCCCTCCGGGTCGGGCAAGTCCAGCGTCTCCAAGGCCGTCGCCGCGCAGCTCGGGGTGGGCTACCTCGACACCGGTGCCATGTATCGCGCGCTCACGTGGTGGTGCCTCGATCAGGGCATCGACCTGACCGACGAGGCCGCCGTCGTCGAGGCGGCGCGCTCCCTCCCTCTCGAGCAGTCGACCGATCCGACCGACCAGCGGGTGAGCGTCGGAGGCACGGACGTCACCGACGAGATCCGCACGACGGCGATCAGCTCCGAGGTCTCCAAGGTCGCGACGAACACCGGCGTCCGGCCCATCCTCCAGCAGGCGCAGCGTGACCGGATGTCGGCCATCGCTGCCGAGACCGGGGGAGTCGTGGCTGAGGGACGTGACATCACGACCGTCGTAGCACCCGACGCGCCCGTGCGGATCCTGCTCACCGCGAGTGAGGAGGCGCGCCTGCGTCGTCGGTCGGCCGAGGTCCACGGAACCGCCGACGAGGAGGCGATCGCCGCCACTCGCGACCAGGTGCTGCGCCGAGACCGCGACGACTCCGCCGTTTCCCAGTTCACGGTTGCGGCCGATGGCGTGGTCACGGTCGACACCTCAGACCTCGACTTCGACGAGAGTGTCGAGGCGGTGCTCGCCGTCGTCGCCTCACTCACCGGGGACGCCGAACCCGACCCTCGATGACCGGGTCGCCTCCCGCGGCGTGGCGTGCCGCGTTGGGTCGCCACATCGGTCGGACGCTTGTCACGTCCCTGTATGCCGCCCGCTCCCACGGCGTCGAGAACGTTCCCCTGTCCGGGCCGGTCATCTTCGCGGCGAACCACACGGGGTACCTCGACGGCGCCGTCGTCTTCGGACTCGCACCGCGCCCGGCGCACTTCCTCGTCCTCGCGTCCACCTTCGAGCTCGGCGTCGGACCGCTCCTGCACCTCACCGGTCAGATCCCGCTGCAGCAGGACCGAGGTGACCGCACGGCGCTGTCCTCGGCACTGGGGGTCCTCCAGCGCGGCGGTGCCGTCGGCATCTTCCCCGAGGGCGGCCGGGGTCGTGGGGACCTCGAGAAGGCCGGCAAGGGGGTCGCCTGGCTCGCCCTCCAGGGGCATGCGCCGGTCGTGCCCGTCGCCTGCCTCGGCACCCGGGCCACGGGAGAGCTCGCCTCGTCGTGGCCGCGCCTGCGGAGCAGGCTCGTGGTCGACTTCGGTGAGCCGATCTCGGTGACGCGGGCGAACGGCATACCGGGTCGGGTTCGTCTGGAACGGGCAGCGGAGGAGATTCGCGTCGCACTCGCCGACCACGTCGCACGGGCGAGTGCGCATCACGGCATCGAGCTGCCCACCGACGTGCCGCCCGACCTCTGGGACTGAGCACGGCCTCTTCTGGGGGAGAATGGTGCCCATGAACACCCCCGAGACCGACGAGACCGTGACCGACACCGGGTCGCTGGACGAGTCCGTCACGCATGCCCTGCGTGCTGGCCTGGACGACTTCGAGCTGAGCGAGGAGGACCTCGCGCTCGTCGACCGGGGTGACGGTGAGGTCCCGGAGGAGGAGTTCGAGGGTGGTGTTCCCGTCGTCGCCGTCGTCGGGCGCCCGAACGTCGGCAAGTCGACCCTCGTCAACCGCATCATCGGTCGCCGCGAGGCCGTCGTCGAGGACGTCCCCGGCGTGACCCGCGACCGCGTCGCCTATGACGCGGAGTGGACCGGCACCAGATTCACCCTCGTCGACACCGGCGGGTGGGCGATCGACGCCAAGGGCATCCACCTGCGCGTGGCCGAGCAGGCAGAGATCGCGGTCGAGCTCGCCGACGCCGTGCTCTTCGTCGTGGACGCCGTCGTGGGTGCCACCGACGACGACGAGGCCGTCGTCAAGTTGCTGCGCCGTTCGGGCAAGCCGGTCGTGCTCGTCGCCAACAAGGTCGACGACCAGCGCACCGAGGCCGACGCCGCCGCGCTGTGGAACCTCGGCCTCGGCCAGCCCTGGCCGGTCTCCGCACTGCACGGGCGGGGGAGTGGTGACGTCCTCGACGCGGTCCTCGAGGTGCTGCCCGAGAGGTCCGCGGTGAGCGCCTACCAGCGCGGTGGGCCCCGTCGGGTTGCCCTGCTCGGACGTCCGAACGTCGGCAAGTCCTCGATGCTCAACAAGCTCGCCGGTGAGGACCGCGTCGTCGTCGACGACCTCGCGGGCACGACGCGCGACCCGGTCGACGAGTTCATCGAGCTCGGCGGCAAGACGTGGCGCTTCGTCGACACGGCCGGCATCCGTCGCCGCGTGCACCAGACGCGTGGAGCCGACTTCTACGCCTCGCTGCGCACGCAGACCGCACTCGAGAAGGCCGAGGTGGCCGTCGTCCTCATCGACGCCGCCGAGTCCATCACCGAGCAGGACATCCGCGTCATCCAGCAGGTCGTCGACTCCGGTCGCGCCCTCGTCGTCGCCTACAACAAGTGGGACCTCACCGATGAGGAGCGTCGTCGCTACCTCGAGCGCGAGATCGAGCGTGAGCTCGTCCAGATCCCGTGGGCACCCCGCGTCAACGTCTCGGCGTCGACGGGTCGGCACATGGAGCGGCTCGTCCCCGCACTCGAGAAGGCGCTGGATTCGTGGGACACGCGCATCCCCACCGGGCGGCTCAACGCCTTCCTCGGTGAGGTCGTCGCCGGGCACCCGCACCCGGTCCGTGGTGGCAAGCAGCCCCGCATCCTTTTCGCGACCCAGGCGTCGACCCGTCCGCCGCGGTTCGTGCTGTTCGCGTCGGGCTTCATCGAGGCCGGATACCGCCGCTTCGTCGAACGTCGTCTCCGGGAGGAGTTCGGCTTCGAGGGCACGCCCATCGAGGTGTCGGTGCGGGTGCGCGAGAAGCGGTCCCGCCGCAGCTGAGCCTCGCCTCGAACTCATGTCATGGGGCCAGACGCGCGATCTGTCGCGCGTCTGGCCCCATGAACGTTCCCCGGCGCCGAGCAATCAGCGGGTCGGGCGTGTACGACGACGAGAGGCCGTCTCCTGATCTCTCAGGAAACGGCCTCTGACCTGCAATTTTCGCTGGTCGGGCTGACAGGATTTGAACCTGCGACCCCTTGACCCCCAGTCAAGTGCGCTACCAAGCTGCGCCACAGCCCGTGGCTTGCTCTCGCGTTGCCGCTCGAGCGAACGAAACCATATCCCATGCGTGGCACGGCGACCGAATCGGTCCGGCGACGCTCAGAACTCGTGTCGCCGTCGGAGCTCTCGTGGCCGCCCATCGGGGTCGCCGACGAGCCGTTGAGGAACCTCGAAGGCGCGTCGCTGCCACGAGCTCATCGCCGGCGGATCCAGCGGGCGGAGGCGACCGGCGGGCCGTGGACCCACGCGACCCGCGTCGTGCCATGCCTGCAGAGCGGCAGCCGCCGTCGCGTAGGCGACGAAGGCGCCCCGGGGCGTGACGCAGTCGGCCATCGCCTCCTCGTGCTCGGAGCCGGCCAATGGGCGGTCGAGGTGCTCGGCGGCCAGCCGCAGACGCAGGGCCCGGGCATAGGGGGAGTGGTCCGTCCCGGCTTCGTCGACGACCAGGGCGGCGAGCTCGGAGTCGTGCGTCCACGAGCGCCGGTTGACGTTGTCCGAGCCGATCGTGGCGTACCAGTCGTCGATGACGAAGACCTTCGCATGGACGTAGACGGGCCAACCCGTGTGGTTCTCGATGCCGTAGGCCGCGAACCGATCCCCGCCGGCCGCCCGCAGTTGCTCGAGCGCCTGGGTTCGGCCCTCGAGCTGCATCAGCGCACCGGCACCGTCAATGTCGGGGCGGTGGGGCAGGACGGCGATGACCCGGAGTTCGGGGCGGGCCGTCAGGGCCGCAGCGAGGTCCTCGGTAATCGAGGAGGACCAGAGGTACTGGTCCTCGATGTAGATGAGTTCCTCGGCCCGACCGATCGCGGCCATGTGTGCCCGGGCAATGGAACGCTCTCCACTCCGGGCGAACGGGTAGGCGCGCGGCCGGTGGAGGTGCGGATAGGTCCGCAGGATCTGGACGACATGGGTGCCACCGACGACAGGGGGTGGGGGAGGAGCCTGCGGGGGCAGCGGCGAGGCTTCGCGGCGCACCCGGCTGAGGCGGTCGCGAAGTCGTGAGTGGAGGGCCGGCGCGAGAGGGCTCGGATCCTCCCACCGCTCGCGGAAGACCGTCTCGACGTCGAACACGGCTGGCCCGGTGACGGCGCAGTGGACGTCGTGCCACCCCGGCCGTGGCCCGTATGCGTCGGCGAGACGCTCGCCCTGCGGATCCCCGTGGTGGTCGGACGTGTCCCGGCGGTTGTGAGCAACGTCGATGCCGCCGACGAAGGCGATGTCGCGCGATGGATCGTCCCGATGCCGGACGACAACGAACTTCTGGTGGTGAGCCCCGCCGCGCCGCACGCGCATGTCGAGCAGGACCTCGGCGTGTTCGTCATCCTCGTCAGCGAGTTCCTCGGCAACCTCGCGGTTCTTCTCCGCGGCGAAGTCGAGCTGTTCCGTGTGCGAGCGCCACACGAGTCCGTGCACCTTGACCTTGCGATTCTCGGCCCGGTCCAGCACGGCCAGGATCGCGCTCTGCGGGTCATCGGTGAGCAGCTGGTCGGCGTCGATCTGCCAACCCGCGAGGAAGACCGTGTCGCCCTCCGTCGTGGCTTCGAGGACCCGGTGCAACGCGGCGAAATACTCGGCACCGTCGACCAGTGGTGTCACGACGTTCCCGGCCGACCATGCGTCCTCGCCCGGGTGGTGGGCGTCGATGGTCGTGTCGGGGTTGTCTCGCTCGGACTCGCTCAACAGCCAGCGGGTGACCTCGGGCTTCACGAAAGCGCACGAGCCATGCGGGCCACCGCTTCGGTGAGGATCTCGGGTGACGTCGCGAGGTTCAGTCGCACGAACCCCACTCCGGTGGCCCCGTACGACGGTCCGGACGAGAGTGCCACTCGGCCCCGATCCCGGAACTGGACCGACGGGTCGTCTCCCAGGTCGAGCTCGCGACAGTCCAGCCACGCGAGATACGTGCTGGCCGGTGGGACATAGCCGATCCGGGGGAGTTGTTCGGACAGCAGCTCGCCCAGGAGGGCGGCGTTGTCCGCAATCTCGGAGGTCAGCTGCCGCAGCCAGTCTTCACCGGAGGTCCACGCCGCCACTGACGCGATCTGAGCCAGGTGGCTCGACGCGTGCGTGTGCACCTCGTGCAGCGCAAGTTCGGGCAGCGCTTCGCCGCCGAGCACGACGACCGCCGACTTGAGGGCGGCCAGGTTCCACGCCTTCGACGCGGAGTGGAGAGCGACGCCCCGCTCGCCACCGGGCACCGTGAGGTACGGCGTGAACCGCCCCTGATGGACGATCGGTGCGTGGATCTCGTCGGAGATCACGACGACGCCGTGACGGTTCGCGATCTCGGCCAACGTTGCGAGGTCGGCGGCCGTGTGCACCGTGCCTGTGGGGTTCTGGGGGTTGCACAGCAGGTATGCCGCTCGCTCGCCTCCCGCAGTCGCCTCACCGAACGTCCGGTCCAGTGACTCGGGGTCGAGGCGTCCCTCGGCGTTCAACGGTGCGTCGAGGGTCTTGCGACCGAGCATGTCGAGGGCGTCGAAGAAGGCGTTGTAGACGGGTGAGGACACGATGACGGGGTCCCCGGGCGATGTGACGGAGCGCAGCAGCTCACTCACGCCGCAGATGACGTCTGCGACGGGTGTGACTCGGGACGGGTCGATCGTCCACGACCAGGTGCGACCGGCATACGCGGCTGCGGTCTCGACGAATTCGCGACCCAGGCCGTAGCCCGTGTCACCGCGTCGCAGTGCCGCGGTGACCGCATCGATCACGGGCTCGCAGGGCTCGGCGTCCATCTCGGCGACCCACAGCGGAAGCACGTCGGCGGGGTAGACGCCCCACTTCACTCCCGTCCGGCGCGAGCGCCACGAATCTGCCGTTCCGGCAAGGATGCGGGAAGTCATGAACCGACTGTAGTCACGACCACATAGGCTGATCCCATGACTGCCGGTGAGAGTGTCCGGGGGACCGACAGCGCCCCCGTCGATCGCGTCCTCACCGTGCCCAACGCACTCTCGGCGCTGCGACTCCTCGGCGTGCCAGCCTTCATCTGGGCGATCGCCACGCGCCACGACGCGATCGCGCTCGTCATCCTCATGGCGTCCGGGATCACGGACTACCTCGATGGCAAGATCGCGCGGCACTACGGCCTCGTCTCGCGGGTCGGCCAGTTGCTCGACCCGATCGCCGACCGCCTCTACATCGTCACGACACTCGTCGGATTGGCGTGGCGCGACATCATCCCGTGGTGGCTCGTCGCGATCCTCTTTGCCCGTGAAGCCTTCATGGCCGTCGTCGTGCTCATCGCCAAGCGTCACGGGTGGACCGGGCTGCCGGTTCACTTCATCGGGAAGGCCGCGACCTTCAACCTCCTGTATGCCTTCCCGGCACTGCTCATGGCCGAGGGGGACGGCTGGCTCGCCTCGCTCGCCCGTCCGATCGGTTGGGGCTTTGCGTGGTGGGGCACCGTGCTCTATTGGGTTGCCGGGATCCTGTATGCCGTCCAGTTGCGTCAGCTCATCGCTCGCCGGGGTGCCCGATGAGTTCGCCGACGAAGGTGACCCCGCCGCGTCGCGTCGATGCCTCGATGACGCTCATCACCTCGATGCTCGAGCGTCCCCTCGACCCCGGCTACGCCGCCGCCGCTGAGCGGCGCGAGGCCGCGGGTCTGCCGCGGGAGACGACGCTGCGGTCGCCGAAGCTCATCGCCTTCGCGATCCTCATCGGTCTCCTGGTCGGCATTGCAGCAATGCAGTTGCGTGGGGGCGAGACGACCAAGGAACGCACCAAGGCCAGCCTCATCCAGCGCATCGAGGCGCAACAGAAGAGCGTCGACAGTCAGGCCGCACAGGCGAGTGCCCTCCGGTCCGAGATCGCGGCCCTCGATGCCGAGACCTTGCAGAAGGTGAGCGACTCGCTCTCCAAGGATGTGCAGCGACTGGCTCTGGTGACCGGTGCCGTGCCCGTTCGTGGCCCGGGCTTCGTCGTGACCATCGACGACGCGCCCACCTCGGCGGAGGAGGGGACGAACTCGGATCCGCGCGACAACACGGGCTCGTTGGACAGCAAGGTCCAGGCCCGCGACCTCCAGATCCTCGTCAACAGTCTCTGGGAGGCCGGGGCCGAGGCGGTGTCGGTCAATGGGCAGCGACTCACGACCACGTCCTCGATCCGGTTCGCCGGCGAGGCGTTGCTCGTCGACTACCGCCCCCTCAAGCGGCCATATGTGGTGACCTCCATCGGAGACCCCGGGAAGCTGCCGTCCGCTTTTGCCCGAGGCAACGGCGGCACGTACCTCGCGACGCTGAAGTCCTCGTTCGGCATCAGGGTCGACACCGTGGTCAGCAAAGAGGTCACAATTCCGGCATCCGCCACGCTGGGCACCAGAGCGGCCACGCCCGCAGATAGGGTCGGGGGCGCAGCCACGCCCACACCTGAAGGAGACTCGTCGTGATCCCCGCTCTGGGACTCGTCATCGGCATCGTCGCCGGAGTTCTGCTCCAGCCCGAGGTCCCCCTGTGGCTGCAGCCCTACTTGCCCATCGCCGTCATCGCGGCGCTCGATGCGGTCTTCGGTGCGGTGCGCGCCGTCCTGGACGGGATATTCAACGACAAGGTCTTCGTGATCTCGTTCCTCTCCAATGTCGTCGTCGCTGCCTTCATCGTCTTCCTCGGTGATCAGCTCGGTGTCGGCAGCCAGCTCTCCACGGGGGTCGTCGTCGTCCTCGGCGTCCGGATCTTCTCCAACGTGGCCTCGATCCGACGACACCTCTTCAACGCGTGAGCTGCCCCGGATGAGTCGCAGGAAGCAGAAGCGCAAGGGCGCCGCGAGGCGGCCGAACCCGCCACGTCAGGTCGCTCCATCGCAGCCGTCCCCGGTCGAAGAGAGCGCGTCCGAGGAGATCGCGTCCAAGGAGGCTGCGGTCGACGAGCAGCCCGTTGAGGACGCTGCTGAGGAGGTCACGGCCGACGAGCCGTCGGGCGACGGGGCGCAGATCGACGACGCTGCGGTGGAGGAGCCTTCCGTCGAGGACGTCGAGGACGTCGCGGCGGAGGAGCAGCCCGCTGAGGACGAGGCCGCGGTCGAGACGCCTGTCGAGGACTCGCCGTCCGAGGACACCGTCGTCGAAGAGCAGGCTGTGGACGACGCGGCTGCTGAGGAGATCCCCGACGAGGACGTGCCGTCCGATGGCGCCGTGCTGGAGGACTCTCCCGTGGAGGACGCTGCTGAGGAGGACCGAGCCGCGGTCGAGGCACCGGATGTGGACGTCCCGTCGGAGGACGCTGCGGTCGACGAGCAGCCCGCCGAGGACGCTGCTGAGGAGGTCGCGGCCGACGAGACGTCCGACGAGGACGCACCCGCCGACGGGCCTGAGCTCGAAGACGCGGCTGCGGACGACGCCCCGAATTCCGAGGCAGTCGCTGAAGAGGCCGGGGCCGAAGCCACCGAGCAGCCCATCGAGGATGCTGTGGTCGAGGAGCCTCTGGATGAGGGCCCTCTGGACGAGGACAAGCAGACCGGGGAGGCATCCGCTCCGGCTGCCGCGGTCCCGAGTTCCGAACCGTCACGCACTGCCTGGTCCCGGTTGGGTCGGGCAGGTCGGCCCCGCCCGACCAAGGCGAACGTCCTGGCGACCCTGCTGGCGCTGGGCCTGGGCTTCGCCATCGCTGCACAGGTTCACCAGACCTCCATCGAGGGTCTCGAGGATCTGCGTGAGGACGAACTCATCCGCATCCTCGACACGGTCGACCAGGACGGCAACCGCCTGGCCGAGGAGATCCAGACCCTGCAGTTCTCACGTGACCGGCTTCAGAGCGACACGACGAGCCTCACCGAGGCCCAGCAAGCGGCGCAGCAGCGGCTCGACTCGCTCGGCATCATGGCCGGCACGGTCCCTGCCAAGGGTCCGGGCATCGTGCTGACCATTCGCGATCCCGAACACGGCGTGACGGCACCGATCCTGCTCGACACTCTCCAGGAGCTGCGTGATGCCGGCGCCGAGGCGGTCGAGATCAACGACATCCGTGTCGTGGCCAACACCTACTTCACCGATGGTGAAGGTGGCATCGCGATCTCGGGCAAGGACGTGTCGCCGCCCTACGTCATCAGTGTCATCGGCGATGGTTCCACCCTCGCGTCCGCGATGGAGATCCCCGGTGGGGTCGCCAACACGGTGCGAAGCGTCGGCGGACAGGCCGGCATCGAGATCAAGAGCGAGGTCACGGTGTCCGCATTGCAGAGCGTTTCCGAGCCTCAGTACGCTCGGCCCGTACCCAGTCCCACGAAGTCCTGAAACCCACATCCCGAACGGATCTGAAGGAGCCCCAGATGAGCGACCTCGAGTACCCGAGCGACCTGCGCTACACGGCCGAGCACGAGTGGGTGCGCTCGGCCGACGACGGTGTCGTCCGCATCGGGATCACGTCCTTCGCGCAGGACGCGCTGGGTGACGTTGTCTACGTTTCCCTTCCGGCTGTCGGTGACACGGTCGCCGTCGGGGACGCCTGCGGTGAGGTCGAGTCGACGAAGTCGGTCAGCGACCTGTACGCCCCGCTGGCAGGCGAGGTCACGGCAGTCAACGCCGCACTCGACGCCTCGCCCGAGCTCGTCAACTCCGACCCCTACGGTGAGGGTTGGATGTACGAGCTGCGCCCGGCCGACTCCGGTGCGGTCGACGGACTGCTCGACGTCGAGGCGTACCAGCAGCAACTCGGCTGATTCTCGGCCCTTCCGCAGCCAACCTTCTGTTCATCCCTCGAGTGGTCATCTAGGGTGAATGCTCCAGATGACCAGCCCAGACTAGGAGCGCCACAGATGAGTGACGTGAGTCGCGAGACGCCGGAGCACGAGCCGGAGTCGACTCCCGGACAGACGCCCAGGTCGATCCCCGAGCGCGAGCCCGAGTCGTCGACGACGATGCGGTTCCAGCCCGTCGACGGCATCGAACAGTCCGAGATCGTCCACGAGAGCGAGCACGTCCTCACCCGGGCCGACCAGGCGACGGTGGAAGCCCTTCGCCCCGGCACCGCGCTGCTGGTCGTCCTTCGAGGCCCCAACACCGGCGCGCGGTTCCTCCTCGACGACGATGTCGTGTCGTCGGGGCGTCACCCGGAGAGTGACATCTTCCTCGACGACGTCACGGTCTCCCGGCAGCACGCGACTTTCGAGCGCACCGGTGGGCAGTTCGTGGTCAAGGACGTGGGTTCCCTCAACGGCACCTACGTGAACCGCGAACGCATCGACGAGTCGGTTCTCCAGACGGGCGACGAGGTCCAGATCGGCAAGTACCGTCTGGTCTTCTATGCCGCAAAGCAGGGCTGAGCGCCCCCTGACCATTGGGAAGGTCCTCGACGCGTTGCGTGAGGAGTTTCCCCAGGTCAGTATTTCCAAGATTCGGTTCCTCGAGGCCGAGGGCCTCGTGGAACCGACTCGGACGGCTGCGGGGTACCGCACCTACAGTGCCGCGGACCTCGATCGCCTGCGCTACATCCTGCGGGCTCAACGGGATCGCTTCTGGCCCCTCAAGGTGATCCGGGACGCGCTCGATGCGCTCGACCGCGGCCTGGAGCCGGACGCCGGTGGGGACGCCACGCCACGAGCGCCCCAACTGCGTGCCGACCCCGACGTCCCCTCGACGGCCGAACTCCAGGAGGGTCGTGCCGTCCGCCTCACCGCGGACGAGGTCGCGGCAGCCACCGGCCTCGACCAGGAAACCGTTGCCTCACTCGTGGGATTCGGTGTGCTGCAGCCCGGCGCCGATGGACACTACTCGGCCACAGACCTCCAGGCGGCGCACGCGGCAGCCGGCCTCGCGGCATACGGGATCGAAGCACGGCACCTGCGGCCCTTTCGCACGGCCGCGGACCGCGAAGTCGGCCTCGTCGAGCAGGCGATGAGCACGCGTCGCACCGAGGGACGGGCGCACGATCAGGCCGAGGTCGCTCGCCTGTGTCTCCAGTTGCACGCTGCGCTGGTCAAGGGTGGTCTGGCGCGACCGTGACGACGTACGGTGGAGCAGTGAAGCCACTGGACGTCCTCGGTGTCCGCGTCGAGATGCCGACCAACCAGCCCATCGTCCTTCTGCGCGAACGCGACGGGAGTCGCTACCTGCCGATCTGGGTGGGAGCTGCCGAGGCCGCCGCGATCGCCTATGCGCAGCAGGGGGTGGTCCCGCCGCGTCCATTGACCCATGACCTCCTCAAGAACATCCTCGACGAGATCGGGCACACGCTGAGTCGGGTTCGCATTCGGGCTCTCGAGGAGGGGGTCTTCCACGCGGTGCTCGAGATCGATGGCGGCACGGCGGCGGGTGGTGCAGACGTCGACTCTCGATCGTCGGACGCCATCGCCCTCGCGCTGCGCTGCGGCGTCGAGATCGTCACGAGCGAAGCCCTGCTCGACGAAGCGGGGGTCGCGATGGCCGAGGACGACCAGGAGGAGAACGAGGTCGAGAAGTTCAAGGAGTTCCTGGACCACGTGTCCGCCGACGACTTCGACACCGGTGGGCAACCCTCCAGTTGAGGGTTAGTGTTACGGATGTTACTCACGACACGCATGAGGTTAGGGTCCAGTGGTAGTTGACCCCGACTTGTCGGGCCTTTAGCGTCACCTCCAGAGAACGACGTCCGTGTAGTTACATCAGGTCCGTGTCACAGCAGGAGGTTGGCGTGAACGCCATCGAAGAGAACCCCAAGGGCCATGTGCCGATCGCGGCCCAGGGCCTGCTGTTCACCGACGACCTGCCCGAGCTGGACGAGGAAATGGGCTACCGCGGTCCCACCGCGTGCAAGGCGGCCGGTATCACCTACCGCCAGCTCGACTACTGGGCACGCACGTCCCTTGTCGAACCCTCGGTGAGGGGTGCGGCCGGGTCTGGCTCCCAACGCCTCTACGGCTTCCGCGACATCCTCGCGCTCAAGATCGTCAAGCGGCTCCTCGACACCGGCGTCTCCCTCCAGCAGATCCGTGGCGCCGTGCAGGTCCTGCGGGACCGGGGCGTCGAGGACCTCGCCCAGATCACGCTGATGAGCGACGGCGCGTCCGTCTATGAGTGCACGTCCAACGAGGAAGTCATCGACCTGCTTCAGGGCGGCCAGGGTGTGTTCGGCATTGCCGTCGGCAAGGTCTGGCGCGAGGTGGAGGGCGACCTGTCGCACCTCCCGAGCGAGCGACTCACCGACGAGGCACCTGCAGCCCACCCGGGCGACGAGCTGAGCGCACGGCGCGCCGCCCGTATGGCCTGACCTTCGGCTGTTCGACACCCACGGCGCGTGCCCACTCGGGCACGCGCCGTTTGTTACGCTGACCGCGCCGCAAACACCGTGCGGGAGAGTCCCCAATCCACCGCGTGGAGCCGGGGCGCCGAAGGGGCAAACTCCCCGGAACCTCTCAGGCGCAAAGGACCGCACGGATCAGGCACCTCTGAGACGGCTTCGCCGCGACAGAAGGGGAGGCCCGTGCCCGACCGTGCGCCAGGAGCCTCACCCATGACCCAGACGACCGTCACCACCAGCGATCTGCCCGCCTTCGCCGGACGCCACATCGGCCCGGACGAGGCGGAGGTGTCCGCCATGCTCGAGACCATCGGTCTCGGCAGTCTCGACGAACTGACGCAGACCGCGGTCCCCAGCGCGATCCGCGCGACCGAGGCGATGACCGTGGAGGCCGCCGAGTCCGAGGCCGCAGTGGTCGCGGAACTGCGCGGGCTCGCTGCGCGCAACACCGTGCGCACGTCCATGATCGGCCTGGGCTACTACGGGACGCTCACTCCGGCCGTCATCCAGCGGAACGTGCTGGAGAACCCGGCCTGGTACACCGCCTACACGCCGTATCAGCCCGAGATCTCGCAGGGACGACTCGAGGCCCTCCTCAATTTCCAGACCGTCGTCAGCGACCTCACCGGGCTCACCACGTCCGGCGCGTCGCTGCTCGATGAGGCCACGGCCGCGGCCGAGGCCATGACGCTCATGCGCCGCTCGAGCAAGGCGCCGGCGGATGCCGTACTCCTCGTCGACGAATCCGTCTTCCCACAGACTCTTGCTGTGATGCAGACCCGCGCGCTGCCGCTCGGCATCGAGATCGTCGCGGCAGATCTGACCGGCGTCACGACGACGGAGGAACTCCGGACCGCATCGGGAGACCGTGACGTCTTCGGTGTCGTCGTGCAGTACCCCGACCTGCACGGCCGCCTGCGCGATCACCGCGCCCTCGCGGAGGCTGCGCACGGGACGGGAGCGCTCGTCACGGCGGCTGCGGATCTCATGGCGCTGACGCTGGCGACGGCGCCGGGGGAGTGGGGTGCCGACATCGCCGTGGGCACGACCCAGCGCTTTGGTGTTCCGATGGGCTTCGGGGGACCGCACGCCGGCTACATGTCGGTGCGCGCCGGTCTCGAGCGGACGCTCCCCGGACGGCTCGTCGGCGTCTCCGTGGACGCCGTCGGCGCGCCGGCATACCGGCTGGCGCTCCAGACCCGCGAGCAGCACATCCGGCGTGAGAAGGCCACCTCCAACATCTGTACCGCGCAGGTCCTCCTCGCGGTCATGGCCAGCATGTATGCCGTGTACCACGGCCCCCTCGGGCTCCGGGCGATTGCGCTCCGCATCCACGGGCACGCCACGGCCCTGGCCGACGCGCTGCGGTCGGGTGGGCTGGATGTCCACGAAGGCGCGTTCTTCGACACCCTCTCGGTCGGGGTGCCCGGGCGAGCCGATGAGGTGGTGGCGGCCGCGCTGGCCGAGGGCACGAACGTCTGGCGTCACGACGGCGACACCGTGATCCTCTCGGTCGACGAGACGACCACGCTCGACGAGGTCGCAGGTGTGGCCCGGGCGTTCGGCGTGCCGGTCCCGAGCCGGATCGATGTTGCGGAGCCGGTGTGGGGCGACGCGCTGCGTCGCACCTCCGACTACCTGACCCACCCCGTTTTCTCGAGTCACCACAGCGAGACGTCGATGCTGCGCTACCTGCGGCGACTGTCCGATCGCGACTTTGCGCTCGACCGCGGCATGATCCCCCTCGGCTCGTGCACCATGAAGCTCAACGCGACCACCGAGATGCTCGCCATCACCTGGCCGGAGTTCGCGGGGCTGCACCCGTTCGCGCCGCTCGACCAGACCGAGGGCATCCGCAGCCTCGTCAGTGAACTGGAGCAATGGCTCTGTGACATCACCGGCTACGACGCGGTCTCGCTTCAGCCCAATGCCGGCTCCCAGGGCGAGTTCGCGGGGTTGCTGGCGATCGCGGCCTATCACCGTTCGCGCGGAGACGATGCGCGCAACATCTGCCTCATCCCGGCCAGTGCCCATGGCACCAACGCGGCCAGTGCCGTGATGGCGGGCATGAAGGTCGTCGTCGTCAAGACCGATGTCATCACCGGCAACGTGGACATGGACGACCTCAAGGCCAAGGTCGAGGAGCACCGCACCGACCTTGCGGCGATCATGGTGACCTATCCGTCGACGCACGGAGTGTTCGAGGACACGATCACCGACCTGTGCGCCATGGTGCACGATGCCGGCGGTCAGGTCTACGTCGATGGTGCCAACCTCAACGCCCTCGTCGGGTTGGCCCAGCCGGGTCGGTTCGGCGCCGACGTGTCGCACCTCAACCTGCACAAGACCTTCTGCATCCCGCATGGTGGCGGCGGGCCGGGCGTCGGGCCCGTGGCACTGCGTGAGCACCTCGCTCCGTTCCTGCCCAACCACCCGCTGGACCCCGAGGCGGGCCCGGAGACGGGCGTTGGACCCGTGTCTGCTGCGCCCTACGGGTCGGCCGGAATCCTGCCCATCTCGTGGGCCTACGTGCGGCTCATGGGGGCTGCAGGTCTGCGCCGCGCGACCGAAGTGGCCGTGCTCAACGCGAACTATGTGGCGGCCCGACTGCGCGATCACTACCCGGTGCTCTACTCGGGTGAGGGTGGCCTCGTGGCGCACGAGTGCATCCTCGACGTGCGGCCGCTGACCAAGGAGACGGGCGTGACGGTCGACGACATCGCCAAGCGCCTCATCGACTACGGCTTCCACGCACCGACCATGTCCTTCCCGGTGGCGGGAACCCTCATGGTGGAGCCCACCGAGAGCGAGGACAAGCTGGAACTCGACCGGTTCTGCGACGCGATGATCGCCATCCGTGAGGAGATCGCCGCCGTGGGCGCCACCGGGAACGCCGACACGAGCGTCCTGCGTGGTGCGCCGCACACGGCGCTCTCCCTCGCCGGTGACTGGACCGTCGACTACACCCGCGAGGAGGCGGCCTTCCCCAAGGGGGTCGACCCACTGGCCAAGTACTGGCCGCCGGTCCGTCGCATCGACGGCGCCTACGGCGATCGCCACCTCGTCTGTTCGTGCCCGCCTCCCGAGGCCTTCGAGGACTGAGGTCAGGCGGCACTCTCCGAACCGGGGCCGGCAATGGCCACGGTGCTGCCGCTGGCGGTCTTGCGGACGACCAGTTGGTGGGTGATGCGGCTGCGGAGCTCACCCACGTGCGAGACCACACCGACGGCACGTCCGCCTTCGCGCAAGGAGTCCAGGACGGAGATCACTTGCTCGAGGCTCTCGTCGTCGAGCGTGCCGAAGCCCTCGTCGACGAACAGCGTCCCCAGGTCGAACCCTCCCGACTCCTCACGCACGGCGTCGGCGAGGCCGAGGGCCAGTGCGAGCGAAGCCATGAAGGCCTCACCACCGGACAGGGTCGAGGTCTCGCGACTGACGCCGGTCCACTGATCCAGGACGCGGAGTCCGAGGCCACTGCGGGCGCCCCGTGCAGCGAGACGGTCGGAGTGCTCGAGGCTGTAGCGGCCGTCGCCCATGATCCGGAGTCGTTCGTTGGCCAACCTGGCGACCTTGTCCAGTCTCGCGGCCAGAACGTAGGACGTGAGTCGCATCCGCAGGGTGTTGTTGAGGCCGCCGCCGGAGAACGTGTCGGCCAGATCCTTGACGCGGTGGTGGTGCGCCAACGCCGGGCCAGCGGCATCCAATCCCGCGGTCAGGCTCGATCGAATGGCCCTGAACGAGCGTTGAGCGCCAGCCGCCTCGGTCTGGGCGGACTTCGCGGCGAGGAGAGCAGAGCGCGCCGCCACGGCTTCACGCTCCAACAGGGCGAGGTCGGGCGGGAGCGCTTCCTCGGCGGCCATCACCATCGGGTCATGGAGCACAGACAGCGCCCCCGCGCGGGCACGATCGTGATCACGCAACCGGTCACCGATGCGTTGGAGCTCACCGGACGGAAGCACGGCGTCCGTGGCCTCGGAGAACGACTCGAAGCCGGCGTCGGTGACGGCGATCAGCCCGGCGTCGAGGGCTGCCTTCAGGCGCTCGGCGGTCTCCGCGTGCCGTGCCACGGCCTCCGCCCACGCGGCGGCTGAGTCGACGGCGGCCCTGTGCCGGCTCGCGAGTTCGGCCACCGCGTCCGAACCGGGGAAGGGCTCACTGTCGGCAGCGTGAGCCTCCGTCCGAGCCGCGTTGTCGCTGCTCTCGGCCGCGGACGTCGAGCCGCACGGACAGTCAGCGTGCGAGATCCAGAGCGCGGACATGGCGACTCGTGCGGATTCCTCGTCCTCGCGAGTCTGCTCAGCCATGGCCGACACCCTCGTGAGTTCGTGACGGGCCGCGGCGACCGAATCTTCGAGGGCCGTCAGGGCAGCCCGGGCTGCATCGAGGTGTGCCGTGCGCTGTGCGTGCTCGGCGGCCAGCGCGCGCGCGGTGTCGTGGCGGCGCGTGGCCTCGACGGATCCGAACTCGAACGCGTCCAGATCCAACTCCTCGACACTCGCGACGGCGAGCTGTCGCAGGGCTTCCTCGATGCGCGTCCGTGTGGTGGTGACCCGAACCTCGCACTCGTGATGTGCGGCGACGAGGTCGGCGTGCGCGACACGAGCGGCGTCGAGCTCCGCCTCGGTCACCTGCCGTCCGCCCTGTGCCGGGGAAGGGTGTGCGGTCGCACCGCACACCGAACACGCCTCGCCGTCCACGAGGCGCTCCGCGAGTTCTGCGGCCATCTGCGAGAGGCGGCGCGCAACGAGATCGAGCTCGTGGTCCCGGGCATCCTGGGCGCGTGAGCGGGCATCGGCGGATTCCCGGACGAGGCGATCGAGCAGGGCCCCGTCGTCGAGCGTGCGACGGGCGAGGTCGACGCGCGACCTGGCCTCGGCAGCGGCCTGCTCCAGACCGGCGAGTGAGGTTGTCGCGTCGAGCGATGCTGTCACCGCTGCGGTGGCCGCCTCCACACGATCGCTCGCCGTCGTGCGCCGCTCGGCAGCGCTCTGGAGCACCGACGTTGCCGCCTCCATGTCGCGCAGTTGCTCGCGTGCCCGTCGGGCCCGAGCGGTGCGCTCAGCGTCGAGACGGAGCAGTTCCCTCAGATTGTCGTCGTGCTGGCGCAGTACGCGCACGAGGGCCTCGGGGGAGCGTCCGTGCACCACCTCGGCGTCCACGCGATCAGTGCCCCGGTCCTTGTCGACGAGTCCACTGTCGGGGAGTGCAGTGCGGGGGACAGCACTGTCGCCTACTGCGGTGTCACTCGAGTCGAACCCGGTGGTGACGAGCCGGCTGACTGCGGCGTGTGCCTCGGCGACCGACGCCTGACGTCGGTGCACCTCGGCCCGCGCCCTCTCTACAGCCGCCAGATCGCCCCGGACCGAACCGGCCCGGGTCGCCCGGTCGTGAACCGAGCGCGCCCGCGCAATCTCGTCCTGAGCGGACTCCAGAGCGCCGAGGCTGACTCGGGCGGCACTCGCGCGCTCACGCAGCGACTGCACCGATCGGCCGTCCTGAAAGGCGCTGGCCGCGGCCACATCCGCGGAGGATGCAGCGTCGAGCCGCACCATCGCCTCGGAGAGTGTGACCTCGATTCGGGTGGCCATCGTCTCGAGCAGTCCCCGGATGGCGTCGGGGGAGTCGGGATCGAGGGCTGGGAGCCCCTCGAGGAGCCGCTCATCGGAGCCGGCGGCGTCATCAGAAGCGCCTGCGTGGCTCTCGTCCTCGCCGGATGCCGTCGAGCGGGCCACGACGTCTGCCAACCTCGCCAGATCGGTGTCGATGCCCGCACGCAGACCGGCCACGGTGGCCTCGCTGCTGCGCCGAGCATCGACGAGCCACTCCTCGACGTCCGCGAACCGAGTGATGTCGAAGAGCTTCTCGAGAAGAGCCCGCCGTTCGTCGTCCTTGGCTGTCAGGAAGGCCGCGAACTCGCCCTGGGGCAGCATGGCCACCTTGGCGAACTGCTCCTTGCCCATGCCGAGGACGTCGTGCAGGACCTCCGCGGTTTCGTCGTTGCGGGTCGACACGACGACCCACTCGCCGTCGAGGTGCTCGGACAACGCAACTGTCGCGGGTGTCTCGATGGTTCCGGTTCCCCGCTTCTTGGCGCGAAGATGGGCGGGGGAGCGACGAAGAATGAATCGGCGTGTGCCACAGGTGAATTCGAGCTCGACCGAGGGGACTGCTGACGGCGCGGCGTGGTCGCTGACGATGCCGCGTTTGTCGCGGAGTCCGGGCACGTCGGCGAAGAGGGCGAAACAGATGGCGTCGAGGAGGCTCGTCTTGCCGGCTCCGGTTGGGCCGTGGATGAGGAAGAGTCCCGCGGCGGTCAGCTCATCGAAGTCGACCGAGACCTCGTCGGGGAACGGTCCGAAAGCCGTGGCGCGGAGGTGGTGGATCCTCATGCGGCCCCCGACCTGCTGGAACCTGAGGCGCGGCCTTCACCCTCGCGGTTCGCGCGGCGGACCCGAGCGCCTTCGACGGCGTCACGAAGCAGTGCCCGTTCGGCCTCGTCGGCCCCATGTCCACCCCGGACGTGCCCGAGGAAGTCACAGCACACGTCGAGGTCCGAGCGCTCGGTGAGCGACGCGGCATACGCGGTCATGGTCGTCACGGTGCCGGAAGGCTCGAACCGCAGGTCGAGCGTGTGCGGGAACCGCACCCGAAGCCGCTCCATCGCACCCAGAGGTCGGATCGGGTCGGTCAGCGTCACCTGGCACCAGGCCGACTCGGCGGCTGCGTGCTGCCGCTCGCTGAGCAACTCGTCGAGAGTGCCGCGCAAGAGGGCAAGGGGGCGCTCCACCGGTGCGGGGACGAACTCAGTGCTCGGCGCGTCACCGGCGAGATCGACCAACCATGAGCCCTTGGTGTGCCGTGCCTCGCTGAACGACATCGCGACGGGCGAGCCCGAATAGCGCACGGTCTCGGCAACCTGCTGGCGCCCGTGCAGGTGCCCCAGTGCCGCGTAGTCCACCCCGTCGAACACTTCCGGCGGGACGGCCGCGACGCCGCCGACGGCGATGTCCCGCTCCGACTCACTCGTGGCTCCACCGGTCACGAAGGCGTGTGCCATGACGACCGACCGGGATTCCGAGCCCGACGCCAAGGACGCCCGGACACGGTCCATCGCGGCCCGAAGCACGGCTGCGTGGGTGCGGTCGGACGCCCCGAGCGGACCAGCGGTCAGGGACGGTTCGAGATAGGGGAGTGGGTGGATGGCGACACCGTCGACGACGACCGGGCGGCCGATGTCGTCGACGCTCGTGCGGATGTGCAGGCCCGATCGCTCGAGGAGGCGCGACGCGAAGCCCAGGCGGATGGCGGAGTCGTGGTTGCCACTGGACAGCACGACGGCTGCTCCGGCGTCGATGAGCCGCTCGACGGTGTCGGAGAGGAGTGCCACGGTGTCCGGCGCCGGCAGCGCCCGGTCGTAGACGTCTCCCGAGACCACGACGGCGTCGACCTCTTCACTCCTGACGACGTCGACGAGGTCGTCCAGGAAGCGGGCGTGGGCGCGCTGCAGACCCACCTGGTGGAAGGACCGCCCCAGGTGCCAGTCGGAGGTGTGGATCATGCGCACGTCACCGAGGCTAGATCCGGCCACGGACAGCGTCGGTGACCGAAACGCGAAATGTCCCTCGTTCCCGTCGCGTGCTGCGCCACGGGGTGATTGAGTGGCCCCACGAGCAGGCAATGCGTACCGGGAAGCCGACGAATCGGAGGTGGTGGGCGTGGGAGCTGAGGTCAGCGCGCAGAGCTACACGCGTGAGGAGCGCCAGCGCTATCGCGAGAAGGTCCGCCAGAACCTCGACGTGTTCGAGCGCATGCTCACCCAGCATTCCTTCGAGTTCGAGAGGCCGATGACGGGTCTCGAGATCGAGCTCAACCTCGTCAACGGCGACTACGACCCACACTTCGCCAACGCCGAGGTGCTGCACGCCATCGCCGACCCGGGCTACCAGACCGAACTGGCGCAGTACAACATCGAGCTCAACGTGCCGCCTCGCCCCCTGCCGGGCGACTCCGCCCTCGAGCTGGAGCGTGATCTGCGCCAGTCCCTCAACGACGCCGATGCCAAGGCCCGTGAGGTCGGTTCACGACTGGTGACGATCGGGATCCTGCCGACGATCATGCCCGAGCACTACGAGGGCGAATGGATCAGCGACAACAACCGCTACACCGCCCTCAACGACTCGATCTTCGTGGCTCGCGGGGAGGACATCTACCTCGACATCCATGGCCCCTACGGCGAACGGGTGGCGACCTACTGCGACTCGATCGCCCCCGAATCCGCGTGCACCAGCGTCCAGCTGCACCTACAGGTGGCACCTGCCGACTTCGCGGACCACTGGAACGCCGCCCAGGCGCTCTCGCCGGTGCAGGTCGCCCTCGCCGCCAACTCGCCGTTCTTCTTCGGGCAGCGCCTGCACGCGGAGACGCGGATCGAGCTGTTCAAGCAGGCCACCGACACTCGGCCCATCGAACTCAAGAACCAGGGAGTCCGTCCTCGGGTCTTCTTCGGTGAACGCTGGATCACGAGCATCTTCGACCTCTTCGAGGAGAACTCGCTCTACTTTCCTGCACTGCTCGCGGAAACCACCGACGAGGACCCGATGGCGCGTCTCGAGGCGGGCGAGGCACCGGACCTGGCCGAGCTGCGCCTGCACAACGGCACGGTCTATCGCTGGAACCGACCGATCTACGACATCGTCAACGGTCGCCCACACCTCCGTGTCGAGAACCGGGTGCTGCCCGCTGGACCGACGATCGCCGACACCCTCGCCAACGCCGCGTTCTACTACGGTGCGATCCGCAAGCTCGCCGGCACCGAGCGTCCGGTGTGGACCAAGATGAGTTTCGCCGCCTGCGAGGAGAACTTCGAGCGGGCCGCGCGCGACGGGATCGATGCCCGGTTGTACTGGCCCGGATTCGGCCAGGTGGGCGCCGACGAGCTCGTGCTGCGACACCTCCTCCCGCTGGCGCACCAGGGCCTCGAGGAGTGGGGCGTGTCGCAGGCCGTCCGGGAGCGCTTCCTCGGCATCATCGAGGCGCGCTGCCAGGCCGGGGTCAACGGTGCCACGTGGCAGACCGATGCCGTGCAACGGTTCGAGGACAAGGGCTCGGATCGTCGAACAGCCCTGCATCAGATGCTCGAGCTCTATGCGGAGCACATGGGCACCAACGAGCCGGTGCACACCTGGCCGCTGCCCTGACGTCAGCCAGGATTCGACGGGATTCGACGGGATTCGACAGGTCGCACTCAGCCCAGGCTGTTCCAGAGCTTGATCGCCGGCTGCTCCCGCTCGTACTCCAGCACGCTCACCGACCCGGCATCGAGGAGCAACTTCGCCCCGAATCGAGGTTGTTCACGAAGGAACACCGTCGCGAGGATGCGCAGTGCGTGACCGTGCCCGAAGAGAAGGACGTCCCGTGCGGCCAGCACTGGCGTCGCGCGAAGCAGCACTCGCGATGCACGGGCTGCCACCTCCTCCACCGTCTCGCCGGGCGAGGCTCCGGGCACGACGCCATCCTCGAACACGGTCCAGTCATGCCCCAGATCGGCTCGGATCTCCTTGGTGGTCCGTCCCTCGTAGGCGCCGTAGTCCCACTCGACGAGGTTGGGATCCACCTCGGGAGAGGGGAATCCGGCGATCTCGGCGGTGCGGCGTGCGCGCTGCATGGGCGAGGTCAGGACGAGGCCGAAGTCAAAGGGGGACAGCCGCTCGGCGAGCGTCGCGGCGTCGGCCTCACCCTGTTCGGTGAGCGGAATGTCGGTCGTGCCCGTGTGCTGTCCGGACTCGCTCCACTCGGTCTTGCCGTGACGGACGAGGACGAGTCGGCCCTCGGGGACTGGGGGTGCGCCGGTCATGACGTCACTCTCGCACCGATTCCGAACCCGGTGCCAGCAAGCGGCGGCGTCCGGTGGCTTCGGTGGCCGGCTGAGCGCGTGGTCCCCGTCGCCCACCGCTCTGGCAGGATCGATGTATGCCGCGCCATTTCGCCTTCCTGCGCGCCGTCAACGTCGGCGGCCGCTACGTGAAGATGGCCGAATTGCGCTCGTGCCTCGAGACCGCCGGATTCACCGACGTGGAGACCCACATCCAGACGGGCAACGTCGCGCTCACCTCGACGATGCGCTCCCAGGGCAAGGTCGAGGCCGCCATCGAGGAGTGCCTCGGTGAGTGGGCGGGCTTCGAGATCCCGACGATGGTGCGATCGCCGGACGAGTTCGCCGACCTCGTCGCGGCGGTCGAGTCCACACCACCCCTGCTGTCGCCGACCGCACGTCGGTACGTCGCGTTCGCCAAGGGGACGGTGAGCAAGGACGCGGAAGCCGCGCTCACGGCATACAGGGACACTTCCGAGCGTTCCTGCCTCGTGGGGCGAGACGTCCTCCTCGAGATCGACCTGGACTTCAACGTGTCCAAGCTGGCCGGGGCCAGGCTCGAACGCCTCGCCGGCACGCCCCTGACGGCACGCGACCTCAAGGTCGTGCGCGCCATCGACGAGAAATGGAGCACCCGATGACCGACACCACCAGCCCGAGCCGAACCGAGCCGGAGACCGGTGGGACCGGACCGGGATTCCGCTCCGTGACCCTGAGCCGGACCGCGCACGGTGAGTTCGACGTGACCAACATCCGCGGCGGGACGATCCACATCGGCACGGGCGACACCGACGACTTCACGCCCGTGGAGCTGCTCCTCACTGCCATCGCGGGCTGCAGCGCGGTGGACGTCGACTTCATCACCGCCAAGCGCGCCGAACCGAGTGAGTTCACCGTCGAGAGCACCGGGGTCAAGGCCAAGAGCGCCGAGAAGGGCAACCACATGGAGGACCTCGAGGTCACCTTTCGGGTGCGCTTCCCCGAGGGTCCCGAAGGCGACAGGGCCCGCGAGATGCTCCCGCGCGCGATCGCCCAGTCGCACGACCGGCTGTGCAGCGTGTCGCGAACGGTCCAGCTCGGCACTCCCGTGACGATGCGCGAGGACTGACATGGCTCGCTACCTCGACGTGCACCCGGTGGATCCGCAGCCTCGCTCCATCACCCAGGCGGTCGCGACGCTCCGGGACGGCGGACTCCTCGCCTATCCGACCGACTCCGGCTACGCCCTGGGCGCCGCGCTCGGCAACCAGTCGGCGAAGGACCGGATCCGCGACATCCGCCGGCTCGACGACAAGCACCACTACACCCTCGTGTGTGCCGACTTCGCACAGCTCGGGCACTTCGTCCACGTCGACAACGCGGTGTTCCGGGCCGTCAAGGCGTCGACGCCGGGCCCCTACACGTTCATCCTCCCGGCCACGGGCGAGGTGCCTCGCAAGTTGCTGCACCCCAAGAAGAAGACGGTCGGGGTGCGCATCCCGGAGCATCCTGTCGTGCGGGCCCTGCTTGCCGAACTCGGCGAGCCGATGCTCACCTCGACGCTCATCCTGCCGGGGGAGTCGGAGCCCATGACGGACGGCTGGCAGGTCAAGGAGGAGCTCGACCACGTCGTGGACGTCGTCATCGATTCGGGGGAGTGCGGATCGGAACCGACGACCGTCGTGGACCTCTCCGGAGACGGGGCTGAGGTGCTCCGCGTCGGAGCCGGGGATCCGGGCCGCTTCCAGGCCTGAGCGGGATCGACGTCATGCCCGACGCGACGTTCCCGGACATCGTCCCTCGGACGATGTCGCGTCACGGCGTCGTGCCCGCGCGGGGCCACGCCATCCTCGGTCACGAGGAGGCATTGATCAGTCACTTCCCGCCCGAACCGGATCGTCCGTTCGTCGTCCACTGGACCCGGTCCGACCGTGACGCTCACGCGGTCCTCGACGACCTCGTGGCTCACCTTGCGGCAGCGGGCGCGCGCAGTGTGGAGTGGTGGTTCCGTGGGGATTCCACTCCGCCGGGGCTCGAGGACCTGCTGATTGCCCGAGGGGCACGGCAGGTCGAGGACCAGGTGGGCCTGGCACGCACCGTGGACGCCGGGCTCCCGACGATCGCCGACGGAGTTCGGGTCACGCTCGTTGAGGATCGTGCCGCCCTGGACGCCGTTGTCGACATTGGGGTCGAGGTCTTCGGGGATCCCGACACGGGCGACCGGGAGCACTTCTTCGACGAGGTCAACGACGAACTCGACCGGGGCGTGGGTGCCTGGGTCGTGGGTTGGTTGGACAGAGAGCCCGTGGGGCGGGCCCATGTCGGCTTCGAATGGGGCGTTGCGCCTTTGGTCGGTGCCGCGGTCCTTCCCCGTGCCCGACGATGAGGTGTGTATGCCGCGATGCTCGCCGCTCGACTCGATCTCGCCTCCACCGCGGGGTGCCACACCGCGGTGGTCAAGGCACGCCGTGGACAGTCCCTGCCCGTCCTGCTCCGGGAGGGCTTCGTCCCGATCGGGTGGGAGCGGGCCCACCTCCTGACGATCGCCCCCTGACGCGCGTCACCCCCACCGGCGCCTGAGCCCCTGGGCCGGTGGGGGTGACGATGACCTGCTCGGGAGGAAGTCGAACAGGTGCGGTCTCGGACGGTTGTGAGACTCCCTGACCCACACCACCGCGACACGACAACCGTAGGAACGAGCCGGTCAAGTCCGGGTTCGCGGCAGGTCAAGACTTGGTATGCCGGGTCAAGACTCCGTGCCTCCACTCAATCACTGAGGAGGGCGG
Source organism: Knoellia subterranea KCTC 19937 (assembly GCF_000768685.1). GTDB lineage: Bacteria > Actinomycetota > Actinomycetes > Actinomycetales > Dermatophilaceae > Knoellia > Knoellia subterranea. The sequence goes on from NZ_AVPK01000002.1 coordinate 283,681, forward strand.
CCAGGGTGGCACCGAGTTCGGTGGCCCGTTCGCGGGCGATGGAGTCGACGTCGCCGACGACCTCGTGGACGTCCGCGGCCTGGGTCCAGCCGAGCGCACCGACGATGGACGTCACGGCGCGGACGGCGCCGGTGACGTCGTAGCGTCCGTGGATCCACAGGCCGTAGGGCCGTCGTGCCGTGAGGCCAGCTGGACTGGCCCCGGCGCCGCCGGAGTCGTCCAGGCTGCCCCCGACTGCGAGGAAGGTCGAGTCGAAGAAGTGCTTGAGCGCCCCCGACATGTAGCCGAAGTTGGCCGGTGTTCCCACGAGGTAACCATCGGCCCCGAGCACGTCCTCGGCCGTGGCCTCGAGGGCAGCGACCACCCGCACGTCCACCCCGAGGATCTCCGGGTGCGTCGCCCCCTCGAGTGCGGCGTCGAGGAGTGCCCGGGTGGATCGGGTGGGGCTGTGGTGGACGACGAGCAGGCGTGGCATACACCCATCTTGGCCTCTCGGTCCTAGGCTTTTGCCCATGGCTGACCTCACCGAACCGTGCCCCAACTGTGGACAATTCATGCGCTGGGAGACGTCGCACGAGCGGTGCGACGGGTGTGGCTACATCCGGCCGTGCTGCGAGGGCGCGCCCTGCCCCATCCCGTGACGCATTCGGGTGTCGAGCGTCTGACTCCGGGTCAGGCGGCGCTCGTGGGGGAGTGGCTGCCCGGTTTCGTCGTCGTGCACGACCACAGTTGGGGGCTGACGAGCACGGTCGTCCTCGAGGTGCGGGCTGCGGGTGCGCACTTCGTCGTCAAGGCCGCTGATGCGTCGGACGGACACTTTCCTCGTGAGGTTCGCGCGCACCGAGAGTGGCTGGAGCCCTGGACTGCTCGGGGACGTGCGCCGAGGCTGCGCCACGTCGACGAGGGCCAGCGGGTGCTCGTGACGGAGTTCCTGCCGGGCACGCTCGTGCAGGGGGGTGCCGGCGAGGGTGAGCCGGACGTCTATCGACAGGCGGGTGAACTCCTGGCACAGCTGCACGGGCAGGGGTCGCGAGTTGTTGCCGGTTACGAGGAGGCGGAGCGCGCAAAGGCTCTGGCATGGCTGGAGAAGCCGCACCGCATCCCCGATCTGGCCGTGGAGCGGCTGCGTGAGGATGTGTCGTCCTGGATCGTTCCAGCGGCGACGAAAGTCGTTGCGACACACGGCGATTGGCAACCTCGCAACTGGATCATCGATGGGGGACTGGTCTCGGCCATCGACTTCGGGCGGGCTGACCTTCGTCCGGCCCTGACCGACTTCTCACGCCTGTCGGTGCAGCAGTTCAGGGGTCGTCCCGATCTCGAACGAGCCTTTATCGAGGGCTACGGCTCGGACCCGCGCGACGACGAATCGTGGCGTCGGCAGCGGGTGCGCGAGGCGATCTCCACGGCGGCTTGGGCCCATCAGGTTGGGGATGACGAGTTCGAGCAGCAGGGGCACCGCATGATCGCGGATGTCCTGGAGACGGAAGGAGCGGGCACGTGAACGCAGGTGCAAGCGCAGGCGGAGAGGGCGAGCGTCAGGTCCGACCGGAGGATGTGGATGTCAGCGCGCTGGCGATCAACGTCGCCGTCCCTGCGGCGCTCCAGTGGACTGACGAGCGTCGCGGCGAGGAGTTCGTCCTGACGACGCTCAACATCAGGTTGTTACCGGACGGTCACGTCGCAGCCAAGGCCTACGGAAGGCCCGTTGCCGGCGGACGTGGTGGCTACACGTCGTTCCGGGTTCCGGATCGGCCGGAGCTCGGCGCCCTCATCGACGCTGCAGCCACGCGTGCCAGCGCACTCTGGGCGGCTCACCGGGGTCTCGGCTGAACAGTGACGGGGGAGGTCCGTCCGCACCCTCCCTTCCCTGAGTTGACATAATGTCGATTATCGGCGTTATTTACGGAACGGACGTGGAGAAGGTCCTCGTGCGCCACCGGGCCAGCCACCTCGGAAGCCTCCGGCCGGTCGAGATGGACCCACACGCTGGCGTGGGTTCCGGCGAACCGCGCGTCCGTCTACCTCGACTCGACCGGTGCCGACGGCGGCACCGCAGCTTGACATAATCCGCGTCTCCCCGGCTGTGAGCACAGTCCGGAAAACGCGTTGCGGCGGTCGCTCGGCGGCTCCTAGCGTGGAGGAATGACGACCGCGACGCTGTACGCCGTCCGTATCGACTCCCTCGACGCCGAGAAGGTGGCCCGGTTCTGGGCGGGCGTCCTGGGTTGGGATGCCGTGCCGGATGAGGGCGGCGACATCAGCGTCGTTCCCGCGGACGGCACTACGTACCGGTTGGTGGTCCACCCGTCCGAGACGGAAAAGGTCGACCAGAACCGCATTCACTTCGATCTCACGAGCACTGATCAGGCAGCCATGGACGCCACGGTGGCGCGCGTCCTCGAGCTCGGTGGCCAGCACATCGACATCGGTCAGACGCCTGACGACGGCCATGTGGTCATGGCCGACCCCGAGGGCAATGAGCTCTGCGTCATCGAGCCCGGCAACAACTTCCTGTCCAACACCGGCATCATCGGCGGCATCAACTGTGATGGGTCCCAGGCCGTCGGCCACTTCTGGAGCAAGGCGCTCGACTGGCCACTCGTGTGGGACCAGGACGAGGAGACGGCCATCCAGTCACCCGCCGGCGGTTCGAAGGTGACGTGGAGCGGTCCGCCCCTCATGGACGCGCCGGAGATCGACAGATTCCGGCTCGAACTCGGGGTCCTGACCGAGAGCGACCTCCGCTCGGAGACGGAGCGCCTCGTCGAACTCGGGGCAACTCTGGTCGCTCCACCGACGACTGATGGCGCCGGACTGCTCGACCCCGATGGGACAGCGTTCCGCATCGTCGTGACCGCCTGACGCACTACTCCCCCGGGCTGCGCTCCCCCGAACACGACCCACCCCGAAGGTCCCCGCAAACACGAAGAAGGACGCGTGTGCGTCCTTCCACTTCCAAGGTATAGCCGATGGGGGGCCTTGCCGCAAGCGGCAATTCGTGTCCAGAATTTACGGTCGTGGCCGGAAATTCCGGCCGGATGGAGCCGCTGAGTGACCACCACGACGACCCCCTTCTTCACCCTTCCCCCGCGCCTCTCCCCCAAGGCCGATCCGCTCCTCATTGCCCGCGATGACGCCCACTTCGCAACGATCGCCGACACCCTCGACGCCACCATCGCCGAGCTGTCGGAAAGGCTCCGACAGACACGGCTGGAACCCGGAGGAGCCGGTCGTGCCGCACTGGACCGCGACCTGGAAGTCCACCGACTCACGGCACGCCTGCGAGCCCTCGGACGCTACGGCGTCGACCTCTGCCTGGGTCGCATCGATCCGCTCGGTGAGGATGAGCCGATCTACGTGGGCCGGCTGGGCCTCTCGGACGCAGAGGGGACCCCGATCCTCGTCGACTGGCGCTCCCCCGCTGCCGAGCCGTTCTTCGGCGCGACGCACGCTGATCCGATGGGCCTGGCGAGTCGACGCCGTTACCGGTGGCAGGCCGGACGGGTGGTCGACTACTGGGACGAAGTCTTCACTGCGGATGGCCTGACGTCCTCCGCGGCCCTCGACGACCAGTCGGCCTTCATCGCCAGCCTCGGCACGACCCGGTCGGAACGCATGCGTGACGTCCTCGGAACCATCCAGGCCGACCAGGACGCCATCGTCCGCGCAGGCTCCAAGGGAGCCCTCGTCGTCGACGGAGGTCCCGGGACGGGGAAGACGGTCGTGGCACTGCACCGGACGGCATACCTGCTCTATTCGGATCCGCGGCTCGGCCACCGCAAGGGCGGCGTGCTCTTCGTCGGACCTCACGAGCCCTATCTCGCCTACGTCTCGGACGTACTGCCGAGCCTCGGCGAGGAAGGCGTCCTCACCTGCACTGTCCGCGACCTCGTGCCTGAAGGCGCCCAGGCGCCAATTGAGGCTGATGAGAGCGTTGCTCGACTCAAGGCGAGTGCGGTCATGGTCTCTGCCATCGAACCGGCAGTGGCCCTTTACGAGGAGCCGCCGACCGACGCCATGATCGTCGAAACGCCGTGGGCCGACGTGGCGCTGAGTGCTGACGACTGGTCCGTCGCCTTCGATGCTCCAGCGCCCGGGACACCGCACAACGAGGCACGAGAGGAGATCTGGGAGGAGCTCGTGACCATCGCCCTCGACCGGCTCGAGGACGAGGACGTCGACGCATCCCGCGAACTGTTGACGCGCGTGCTCCGCCAGGACGAAGAGCTCGTCGACACCTTCCACCGGGCGTGGCCGCTGCTCGAGGCGACCGACGTGGTCGGCGACCTGTGGACCGTCCCGGCGTATCTCAAACGCTGCGCGCCGTGGCTCTCACGCGACGAGGTCTTCGCCCTGCAGCGTGAGGATCCTCAGGCCTGGACAGTGTCCGACCTGCCGATCCTCGATGCCGCCCGCCAGCGACTCGGGGACCCCACGACCTCCCGGCGCCGTCAGCGCGAGGCGGACACCGATGCCGTGGAGCGGGAACAGATGGCCCAGGTCATCGACAACCTCATCGCTGCGGACGACGACGGTGAGGGTCTCGTGACGATGTTGCGCCACCCGGACCTGCGCGAGAACTTCGTCGAGGACCGGACCGGACCGTCGAACCGCGCCGAGTTGCTGGCGGGGCGGTTCGCCCACATCGTCGTCGACGAGGCACAGGAACTCACGGATGCGGAGTGGCAGATGCTCCTCCTGCGGTGTCCCTCCCGGAGCTTCACGATCGTCGGTGACCGGGCGCAGGCGCGACGCGGCTTCACGGAGACCTGGGAGGAGCGACTCGGTCGGATCGGTCTCGACCACGCTCGGATCGCGTCCCTGACGGTCAACTACCGCACCCCGGCCGAGGTCATGGACTACGCGGCACCTCACATCCGCGCAGTGCTGCCGGACGCCAACGTGCCGAGGTCGATCCGCTCGACCGGAGTCCCCGTCGAGCACGGCAGGATCGACGACCTCGAGTCGACACTGGCCCGCTGGTCCGAGGAACACGCCGAGGGCGTCGCCTGTGTCATTGGCGCCCCGTGGTTCGAGGCGACCGAGCGGGTCCAGTCCCTGACCCCCGAACTGGCCAAGGGTCTCGAGTTCGACCTCGTCGTCCTCGTCGACCCCGACCGAATGGGTGGCGGGATCGAAGGTGCTGTCGACCGCTATGTCGCGATGACCCGGGCGACCCAGCGCCTCGTCGTCCTGTCGAGCACCTGATCAGCCGAAGCGGTCCGTCCTCGGGTCGCGCCCGCGCAGCCGACTCGAGGACGACCCGAGGACGACGGATCAGGCCTGGTTGATGCGAATGTGGTTGCCGGCCGGGTCGCGGAACGCACAGTCGCGCACACCCCACGGCTGGTCGGTGGGTTCCTGGGTGACCTCGGCGCCCGTGGCCTGAACCGCGTCGAACGTCTCTTCGAGGTTCGGCGTCGTCAGGACGAGCGTCGCGTACGTGCCCTTGGCCATCATCTCGGCGATCGCGGTGCGCTCGTCCTCGGTGATGCCGGGGTCTGCGGCCGGTGGCGTGAGTACGACCGAGGGCGCCGTCGTGCCTGCGGGGGCCACGGTGATCCAGCGCATCGTGCCCTGGCCCACGTCGTTCAGGACGTCGAAACCGAGGGCGTCGCGATAGAAGGCGAGCGAGGCCTCGGGGTCGGTGTGCGGAAGGAAGGAGTGGTGAATGCTGATGTCCATGTCGGCGAAACTAGTCCGGCAGGAGCGGCGGTGCTTCTCGATTCCTGACCGGTCTCGTGACCGCCTTCATGACACACGACGGAAGCTCCGCCGGCGACTCCTCGGCGCGCCGTCGGTACTCGCTCGGCGACATGCCCACGAGCTCTGTAAACCGGGTGCTGAAGGTCCCCAGAGACGAGAAGCCCACGGTGAAACAGACGTCGGTGACACTGAGGTCGCCCCGGCGGAACAGCGCCATCGCCCGCTCGATGCGTCGCGTCATGAGATAGCTGTAGGGCGACTCGCCGTACGCCGCCTTGAACGATCGGCTCAGGTGTCCCGACGACATGTGCACGTCGCGAGCGAGTGCGTCGACGTTGAGCGGCTGGTCGAATTCGCGATCCATGCGGTCCCGCACTCGACGCAGCAGGGCGAGGTCGCGGAGCCGTTCGGCGGGGACCAGTGGCTCGCTCACACCTCCGAGTATCGCCCCTCGCTGGCCCGGCCCACCGACCGCCCGTCACCGCTTTGCCACTATTTCCCCGATGTGACACCCTCGAACCAGAGTCCACTCTGTGACTCCCGGACGAGGGGCGCCGTACCCGGCACGCGACAAGACGGCCCGCAGGAGTCAGTCATGTCGTGGATCGTCCTCGTCCTCTCCGGTGTCCTCGAAGCGGTGTGGGCCACCGCCCTGGGCAAGTCCGAGGGCTTCACCCGGATCGGGCCGAGCATCACCTTCGCGGTGGCACTCGTGCTGAGCATGGGCGGCCTCGCCTTCGCGATGCGCGACCTTCCGATCGGGACGTCGTATGCCGTGTGGGTCGGCATCGGTGCCGTCCTCACGGTCGCCTATGCCATGGCGACCGGCCAGGAACCGGTTTCGGCCATCCGCATCCTGCTGGTCGGCATGATCGTCGCCGGTGTTGTCGGCCTTAAGCTCACGCACTGACCCGTTGACGGGACAGCTTGCCCACCTCGACCTCGTAGCGACTCGCCGCCCCACCGGGCGTTCGGAAGAAGCGTCGCCGTAGCGCACCGGTCACGTGTACGTGGTCCCCGTCGCCCACCCGGCCAGCCGCCCGGCGGGCCGCGCCTGACCAGCAGGCCAGGTCAATGGTGTCGACCGGTCCGCCGGCGGGACGGGCGACCACGAGTCGCAGGGTCACGAGCTCGTCCCCACTGGGCAGGGTGCGTGCCTCCGGGTCCCCGCTGACGCGTCCGGCCAACTCCACAGTGTTGACGGGCTCACCGGACGGTTCCGCCTTCTTCGTCGCCATGCTCCACTCCCCTGTTCACGCCGCACGCGGCACCTGTCATTTGGGTGCCAGCGTGCGGCGCAGGAAGCAGGACCCGCCACCCCGTCGACCACATCTGTGGACAGCGGTGGGGGCATCGACGGCCTGTGGACAGAAGTTCACTCCACTGTCAGTGCGTACACCTCGAACCGCGGGTCGTTGGGGAGAGTGATGGACTGGAGTTCCTTGGCGCTGTTGGTGGCCGCGGAGTGAGCGAACAGCTGGACCGGAGGCCCGTCCACCCCCGAGCCGTTCCTGATCCGGTGGTCCATGTCCAGTGCCACCGTGTTGCCGTTGCGGCCACTGCTGGCCGCCCAGTCGGTGAGTGCGACGGGGACGTCGGCCGTCGACCCGTCCGTATAGGTGACCCGCAGCGACGTCGTCACGTCTCCGTTGTGGGTGGCGCCAACGAGCCGCAGCCGCGAACGTTGACCGGCCGGCACGAGCAGGGTCTGGCCCCGGGCCTCGACGAAGTTGGGCGTGGTCCCGGAAGCCGACGGGACGGCATACTCCACTCCGTCGTGTTCCCAGGCGCCGGCGGCCGGAAGCAGCGCGGCGTCGTAGGCCCACCCGCTCCCGTCGAAGTTGCCCTCGCTCGACGCGCCCACCGTGGCGGTGCCGTCGTGGTTGCGTTCGTCTCCCAGATCGACGGCGCACGGTGAAGCACCGGAAGCGCAGGTCAGGGCTTCCTTGAGTGTCACCGTGAGGGTGCGGACGACGTCCGGAACGCCCGGAGCCGATGCCGTGACCACCACCTCGTGGTCCTCGGGCGCAACTCCTTCAGGGAGCCCGAGCACCACCGGAAAGGTTGCCGACGCCGGCACTCCGTTGCTCTTGAGGACGACATCTGTCGACGGCTTCGTGGCGCTCCACCCCTCAGGGACGGACACCGTCACGCGCGTCGGCAGGCTCTTCTGGGCCTGTCCGACGAGGTCGACATTGAAGCGCCCAGAGGTCGAATTCGTGCCCAGCACAAGGGGATTCGGTCGCACGGTCGCACTCAACGTGACCTTCGACGACCCCTTGGACGTGGACACGGTCGGCGGCACGTCCGCGGGTCGCGTGCCCCAGGAACTGGGCTGCGCCCCGACGACGTGCTGAATCGAACCGCCGGATCGCAACGCGTCCCAACCGATCCAGCTCTTCGTCGAGCGCGCACCGTTGACCGAGAGCGACTGGATGTAAGGCCGCTCGTCCGAGACGCCGGGGGCCGCGATGGCCAGGTGGCCGCCCTGTCGCGCGCTTCCCGTGGCGGGTCGGCCGACGGTGATGTCGGTCCGCTCGAACTGCGGGCTCGACACGACGAAGTAGTTCGCCCCGCTCATCGTCGGATGGAGTCCCCAGGACGACATGACGTACCAGGCCGACATCGTTCCGAGGTCGTCGTTCCCGGTCATCCCGTCCGGTCCGGGATTGAAGAGCGTGTATGCCGCACGCGCCACTGTCGCGGTCCGCGCGGGCTCGCGCACCCACGCGTAGAGGTAGGGCGCGAGGAGGTCGGGCTCGTTGTTCGGGTTGTAGGTCGGCTTGCTGTAGTAGGCGTACGTCGCCTCGATCCAGTCCTCTCGCACCGTCCGCTCTGGGTCGGTGAGCAGTTTGTCGTAGGCGAAGAAGTCGTCGAGGCGCTGTGCCGCCTTCTCCTCACCGCCGAGCAGGGACACGAGGTCGGCCGGGTCCTGGGGCACGAGCCACTGGTACTGGTAGGCGCCACCCTCGTGGAACGCGTGCGAGGCCTCGACGGGGTCATAGGGGTCGAGCCACGAACCGTCCTCGAGACGCGGCCGGAAGGTTCCGGTCCCGGCGTCGAACAGGTTGCGGTAGTTGCGTCCTCGCTCATCGAACATCGCGGCGTCGGCGGTGTGCCCCAACGCCTTGGCCATGATCGCGAGCGACGCGTCGGCGGCTGCATACTCCAGCGTTGCCGATGCCGGGTGCACACAGTCGTTGTCACCGCCGTGGTGGACGCAGTCCGTGCCGAGCTCCAGGCCGAACGGGATGTAGCCGAGCCGTTCGTAGTAGTGCTGACCGCTCCGTCCGTTGAACTGGCTGTCGACGGGAGGACGTTCGGTGGCGTTCTGACGAAGCAGCGCGTAGGCCTCCGCCTCGTGCCCCGCGAGGAAGCCCTTGGACCAGCCCTCGACGAGGAACGGCGTGACCGGGTCGCCGGTCATGATGTTGGTCTCGCTGTTCGCAAGCGCCCACCGCGGCAGCCACCCTCCCTCGCGACCGATGGCGAGGATCGACAGGTACGAGTCGCGAGCGACGTCCGGTTCGAGGATCTCGAGGAGCTGGTTCTGCGGCCGGTAGGTGTCCCACAGGGAAAAGTTCTGCCTGGCCGTCCAGCCGTCGCTCGTGTGGATCTGCCCGTCCCAGCCGAAGTACTTCCCGTCGACGTCCTCGGCGAGGTTCGGGTGGAGCAAGGCGTGGTAGAGCGCCGAGTAATAGGCCGTGCGTCGGGCGTCACTCCCGCCCGAGATGCGGGCGCGGCCGAGTTGCTCCTCCCAGCGTTGGGTGAGCGCCGCGCGCGTGGCGTCGAAGTCGAACGAGTCCGCGGTCTCGGCCTCGAGGTTGGCCCGCGCCCCGGCCACGCCGGTGTAGCTCAGACCGACCTTGAGGGTGCTGCTCGTAGTGCCCGCCGGGAAGGTCACCCAGGCACCGTTGCCGCCCCGCACTGTCGCCGCGTCCCTCGCCCCCGGCGTGCGGGTCGAACCCGTCCACGTCCCGAAGCTCTCGAACGGGGTGTCGAACCGGGCCGTGAAATAGATCGTGTGCTCGTCCTTGCCGGCGCAGAAGTTGCCGTTGTGGATGCGGCCCTCGATCGTCCGGTCACCCACGACGTGGACCTCGGAGTCGAAGACCGTGCTGTTGGCCTTGGCGGTGTTGAAGAGGACGTTCGCCTGCTGCCCGGCCGGGAACGTGTAGCGCTGCCATCCGGTCCGGTCGGTCGCGGTGAGCTCGACGTCGATGTCGTACTTCGTGAGACCCACCCGGTAGTACCCCGGTGTCGCCTCCTCGTCGGCGTGCGAGAAACCGCTCCGGTATGCCGTGTGGTCCGTTGTCGAGACCGCTCCCGTCGTCGGCATGACGGGGAGTTCACCCACCACCGGACAGCCGACACCGGACAGGTGCGTCTGGCTGAATCCGTGGATGAACGACTGGGAGTAGTCGTAGCCGCCCTCTCCCCCGGTGTCCGGGCTGACCTGCACCATCCCGAACGGCGCGCTGGCACCGGGGAAGGTGTTGCCGTTGTCCTGGGTCCCGATGAACGGATTGACCGCAGAGGTGAGCAGGGAATCCGCGGCCGCGGACGGCATACCCGGTCCGTTGGACGGGGCACCCAGGCCTGCGGCGAGCAGGAGGGCGCCGAGGGATCCGGCGGCGATCCGGGTCAGGATGCGGGGTCGCATGGGGGCTCCTTGTGGGGCGACGGTGATCCACGAGCTGGCGATGTCACCCTCCCGGGGGTGCGAACGGCGGTCAAACGCAGTGACCCGCTCTGTCCGATCGGGTCGACGGACCGGACAGGACTGCCTCCCCGACGTGGCGTCGTCCGCGTGGAAAACTGCCGGACATGAACGACCGCCAGCGCAACGGTGCCCTTGCCGGACTCCTCGTTCTCGTGCTCCTGATCGCCGGTTTCCTCCTGCGTTCCCGCGATGACGACGACCCGGCGGCGGCCGGGCCCAGCCCCTCACCGTCGAGCGCGAGTTCATCGAGTCCCAGCCCCACTGCCACTGCGGTCGGCGGTCCCGTGGTCTTCCTCGGCGACTCCATGACCGAGGGCAAGGACGCGACGGGTCCGGCCAGGCGGTGGACTGCGCTGGTGGCCGCCGAACTCGGTGGCACCGAGGTCAACCTCGCGCATGCCGGGACCGGCTACGTGCGGGCCGGCGCGGAGGGTTCGTGCGGTGCGTCGGCCTGCGCGAACTACCAGGGCCAGGTGGCCGAAGCGGTCAAGGCCGCCCCCGCTGTGGTGTTCGTGACGGGAGGTGGCAACGACGCATCCACCTCCCCCACTGACTTCGCCAAGGCCGCCACCGACCTCGTCGCCGCTCTCACGACGGCCCTGCCCCGCGCGAAGGTGTACGTCGTGAACCCGTGGTGGGACCTCAGGCCCGTCCCGGGCACCCTGGCCGCCCAGACGACGGCTGTCCAGACCGCCGCCACAGCGGGGAAGGCGACCTTTCTCGACACGGGTCAGCCCCTCGTCGGCAAGCCGCAACTCATGGTCGCCAACGGCGCAAACCCGAACGATGCGGGCCATGCCGCGCTCGCTCAGGCGGTCCAGAAGGCTCTCGGAACGGTCGGGGCGGTCGGCGCTGACAGCGGGGGCGCCTCGGCGAACGGCTGACAGGCCGCTGGTGCTGTTCTAGGGTGGACCTGAAGAGAGCCGGGTTCGCCCGGTGAGCGCAGGGGGCGCGGTCAGGGCCCCGGAGAGAGAACGTTCGTCATGCACCGCACCCGCCTGTCGCGCATCGCGACGGGTCTTGCTGCCTCGGGGGTCGCAGTGACCCTCACCTTCGGGGTGGCCTCGGCCGAGCCCACGGACCCGACGACGACGGCCACTCCCCTGGCCGCCGAGCCCTCCGACACGAGCAGCCCCTCGAGCACGCCCGACCCGACGACCGCGACGCCCATTCCGACCACGACGACGCGCTCGACCCGGCCCACCACGACCCCCACGACGGGGACGTCCACCCCGGGCACGACCTCGACACCCCGGCCCAGCGAGTCTCCCCGCCTGCCCTGGCAGCCTCCGCGGCCCGACGCTCCGGACGACGGCCCGCGCTCGTTCGACCCGGACGACCGACTCTCGACGGCCGACCTGGCCAGTCAGATCGCCGCCGCCGACCAGATCTGGGCCCAGATCATGGCGTCGAACACCGGCCTGTCCACGGCTCTCAAGGAGCTGCAGGCGCTGGCCACGAAGTCCAACGCCCTCCTCGAGTCACTCACCGAGGCGCGTGCCACGGAGAAGGCCGCGACCGAGTCCGCCGACCAGGCCAAGGTCGAGCTCGGTGTGCTTCAGGGGCGACTGGATCGCGCCCGGGCCATCGTCCGCGAATGGGCCTTCCAGGCCTACGCCGAGGGCGGCACGGGTGGCGAGATGCTGTCCGTCCTCGACGCCATGCAGGCCGAGGAGTCCAAGGTCGGCGACCCGCTGGGTGACCTGTCCTACCTGACCGACCAACGCGTTCGGGCCGTGGACGAGGTGCGGACCCTCACCGCTCGCCAACACGAACTCACCCAGAACCGGGCCGCGGCCCAGAAGGCCGCGACCGAGGCCGCGGCCAAGATCGTCACCGAGAAGGCCTCCCTCGACACCCTCGTCAAGACGCAACAGGCCAAGCTCACCGCACTCCAGAAAACGCACGCGGCGGAGGTCGCCAAGGCCGGTCCCGTCGCGGCATACCTCGTCGGGATCCAGACGCCGGACGCGAAGGCGGCGTACGACCGGCTCGCCAAGGCGCTCGGCTCCGCCATCGAGACAGCAGGCATCGGCAAGCCGTGCAGCACGGCGTCGAGCAACTACCCCAACGGCCTCTTCCCCACGTCGGCCCTGTGCCCGCTGTGGCAGGCGCCCGGAGAGATGCTCTCGCCACGAGCCGCCGCCGCGTTCAACGCGATGAGCCAGGCCTACGCGCGCCAGACCGGCAGCCCGATCTGCGTGACCGACTCCTACCGATCGCTCAGCCAGCAGTACGTCACCAAGGCCAAGCGTGGTCGGTTCGCTGCCCGCCCCGGGACGAGCCGTCACGGCCTCGGCATGGCCCTCGACCTGTGCGGTGGCATCAACAACTTCGGCTCCCCCGCGCACCTCTGGATGAAGCAGAACGCCCCGCTCTACGGCTGGTTCCACCCGAGTTGGGCCGGTCCGTCGGGTGCCACTCCCGAGCCCTGGCACTGGGAGTTTGCAGGCTGAGTAGACGTACTCGCCCCCTGACCGGGGAGTGTGTGCCAAAGTTCGGCACATGACGACGCAGTCGGCCGAGGACATTGCCGAGGACTACGCCTCCAACGCCCGCTACCAACGCCCTTGGTACTGGTACGACTGGGCCAACTCGGCCTTTGTGACGACGACGGCCACCGTGCTCTTCGGGCCGTATCTCACCGCGATCGCCGAAGAAGCCGCGTGTCCCGGACTGGCCGAGGACGCCACGTGCACCACCGACCTCAGCGTCCTCGGGGTACCCATCGACCCGGGATCGCTGCACCCCTACACCGTTGCCCTCTCGACCTTCATCGGCGCCGTCCTCCTCATCTTCGTCGGCGCCATCGCCGACCGGGTCAAGCGTCCCGCGCGGCTCATGGCCGCCTTCGCCGGGATCGGTGCCGTGGCCGCCTCGCTGATGTTCTTCGTCGAGGGCACGAACTGGCAGTTGGGCGTCGTCCTGCTCATGATCGCGAGCATCGCCCTCGGTGCGTCACTCGTCGTCTATGACGCCATCCTCGTCCGCATCGCTCACCCCGACGACCGCGACAAGGTGTCGTCGCGGGGCTGGGCGCTCGGCTACCTCGGCGGCGGCCTCCTGCTCGCCGTCAACTTCCTCATGCTGAGCAACGCCGATTCCTTCGGCGGGACCGGGCAGACCGTTCGGATCAGCATGCTCATGGCCGGTCTCTGGTGGGGACTCTTCACCCTCATCCCGGTGCTCGGCATGTGGCAGATGCGAGGCGTCGAACGCCCCGTCGTCGCAGCGAAGGCGGGAGTCGTCGGTGGCACCCTGAAGCAGCTCAGGGACACGTTCGCCCACCTGCGCGCACTCCCCCAGACTCTGCTCTTCCTCGTGGCGTACATGTTCTTCAACGACGGCATCCAGACGGTCATCGGGCAGTCCAGCCTCTACGGCACGGCAGAACTCGGCTTCTCCGAGACGACGATGCTCAGCCTCTTCCTCATGGTCCAGTTCGTCGCGTTCGGTGGGGCCCTCATCTTCGGCCGGATCGCCCGCAAGCAGGGCGCCTGGCGCACCGTGCTCGGCGGCATCGCGATGTGGCTGCTCGTGATCGTCGCGGCCTTCTTCGTGCCCGAGAAGGCGTTGGCAGCGCTCTTCGCCCTCGGTGTCGGCATCGGACTCGTCATGGGCGGCACGCAGGCCCTGAGCCGGTCGATGTACTCGCAACTCGTCCCCCGCGACCGTGAGGCGGAGTTCTTCAGCCTCTACCAGGCGCTGGAGCGCGGCACGAGCTGGTTCGGCGCCGTCATCTTCGGTGTCGTGCACCAGCTCACCGACTCCTACCGGCCGGCGATCCTGGCGCTCATGGTGTTCTTCGTGCTGGGCGGGGTGCTCCTTGCCAAGGTCGACATGCGCAAGGGCATCCAGGAGGCCGGCAACGAGGTGCCTGCGGTCGTCTGAGGCCCGTCCAGATTGCGCGGATGTGCGCTGAGGTCCCGATTTCCGCTATCCTGATGTGTCGCGCCGCTTCGGCGTGCTCACGTCACAGGGGGACGCGCCCCAGAGGGCGCATTGGTGCGGTCAACGCCTGCGCCCGGAACAACGGATGCATTCCGGTCGTTCCACCCTGTGACACCCGGCGCAGCCACCCATCCGCCGGGATCCACGATTTCGTTGGGAGATACCCCATGGCAGAACGCAGCCTGCGCGGCAGCCGTCTCGGCGCCCTCAGCATGGAGACGGACGAGAACGTCGTTCCGAGCGAGCGTCAGATCACGACCTACCTGTGCCCCCAGGGTCACAAGATCGAGCTTCCGTTCTCGATCGAGGCCGAGATTCCCCCGGTGTGGGAGTGCCGCTGCGGCGAGGAGGCCAAGCTCGTCGGAGATGGCCCCGAGCCCGAGGTCAAGGCCGTGAAGCCGGCCCGCACCCACTGGGACATGCTGCTCGAGCGTCGCTCCATCCCCGAGCTCGAGGAGCTCCTCGAGGAGCGCCTCACTCTCCTGCGCGCGTCGCGCGGTGAGAAGCCGGGCAAGAAGAAGACTGCCTGAGTCCTTCCCGAATCAGACGCCGTATGCCGTGTGCCCTCGTCGGGCACACGGCATACGTGCGTTTCGGGGTTGCCCCATTATCGGGTCACCCCACAAGGGGCTACTTCACCCCGGGTGCCACCTCGGGTTGAGCACCCGTATATCGGGTCACCCGATAAAGGGGCAGGTCGTCAGTCGATGACTTCGCCGCGGATCGTGCCACCCGGACCGCCGCTGGCGCTGGTCGGCCCAGTCGGGCCGGCTGGCCCCGCAGACGGCCCACCCGGGAATGGAGCGCTGCCGGGGAACGACGGCACGCTCACGAGGACCCGGCTCGTGACGAACACCTCGAGCAGGCGCCGCGCGAAGACCCGCGTGAAGGGCAGCACGAAGAAGAGCCCGATGACGTCGCTCACGAAGCCGGGCAGGAGCAGGAAGGCACCGCCGATCAGGACCAGCGCACCGTCGGCGAGCTCACGGCTCGGCATGCGGCCGGTGCGTGAGGCCTCGCGCAGGGCCTTCCACGTGCGGGCGCCTTCTCGACGCATCAGCCACGTGCCCAACACGGTCAGCACGAGCAGTGCAACGAGGGTCCAGGCCAGCCCGATGGTCTTGCCCACGGCCACGAGGACCGCGATCTCGATGATCGGCGCCAGGACCAGCCCGAGAAGCACGAACGTCAGCCAGCGAGGCCGCTTCTGACGACGGGCGTAGGGGGTCGAGCCGATCCTTTGGTTCACAACTTGTGCCAACGAGCGCGGCCCGCCAGCCGTTCCCTCAGCTGGTCGGCTCGGCGCTGGACGCCCCAGACGGTGATGCGGCCGAGCGACTCGCGGACGATGTTCTGGTCCATCTTCGATTGACCGATCTCGCGTTCGACGAACGTGATGGGCACCTCGACGACAGTGAGTCCCTCGAACACTGCCCGGCGCGTGAGATCGACCTGGAAGCAGTAGCCAGCCGACTCGACGCTGCCGAGGTCCAGCCGCCGCAGGGTCTCCGCGCGATAGACGCGGTAGCCGGCAGTGGCGTCGTTGACGTGCATCCCGAGCAGGACACGGGTGTAGATGTTGCCGCCGACGCTGAGCGCCTTGCGGTGCGCCGGCCAGTTGACGACCTCACCGCCCTTGACCCACCGGGACCCGATGACGACGTCGGCGTCCTCAGCCGCGTCGAGAAGCCGATGCAGGTCCTCCGGGCGGTGCGACCCGTCGGCGTCCATCTCGATGACGGCGTCATAGCCCTGCTCCAGCGCCCAGGCAAAACCGTGGAGGTAGGCCGCGCCGAGACCCTCCTTGCCCTTCCGGTGCAGGACGTGGATCTGGTCGTCGGTGGCGGCGAGCTGGTCGGCCACGTCGCCTGTGCCGTCGGGTGAGTTGTCGTCGAGGACGCAGACGTCGACGTCGGGCACCGCGCGCCGGACGCGGTCGACGATCAGTGGCAGGTTCTCGCGCTCGTTGTAGGTGGGGATGAGCACGACGACTCGGTCGAGAGTGGGACGTTCAGTCAACGGGGTCCTTCGTGGAGCGCGCCGGCACGGACTGATCGACCCTATCCCCTCGGCCGCTCGCGATGGCCGCGCCGCACAGGGCCGCGAGGAACGCAACGGCCAGCCACTCGGGCCAGGGTCCGAGTTGGTCCGCCAGCGTGCGGTCACTGCGGACGACGACCGAACCGATTCCCTGCTCGGCCGTGAACAGGCCCGTCTTGCCGGTGACCGAACCGTCGGGGGCGATGAACCCGGAGACGCCCACGGTCGAGACGTGAGCGACGGACCGTCCGTGCTCGATGGCCCGGATCCGAGAGATCGCGAACTGCTGCTCCGACTCCGCCGTGTAGCCGAACGTGGCGTTGTTCGTCTGGACGAGCAGGATGCTCGACTCCTTGCCCGGTTGGGTCACCGAGTCGCGCATCAGCCCGTCGTAGGCCACCTCGAAGCAGATCGTCGGCAGCGCCCAGTACTCCCCCGAAGGCGCCTCGACACGGAACGCTCCGAGGCCCTTCCCCTTCGTGAAGTCCTTCGTCACGAGGTCGACCTTGTCGCTGAACTTCCGGAAGAAGGAGCGATAGGGGATGTACTCCGCGAACGGCACCGGGTGGTTCTTGACATAACGTCCGGGCTCCCCTCCCCCGGGCGTGTAGAAGAGTGAGACGTTCGAGACGTCGGGTGCGGGCTCCTGGAGGACGGCACCAACGATGACGGGGACGCCCACCGCGGTGACAGCGCGCTGCACTTGGGCAGCGGCGTCGCCGTTGCGGAAGGGGTCGATGTCCGAGGAGTTCTCGGGCCACACGACGAGGCTCAGCGGTTCGGGCACCCGCTCCCCCAGGTCGCCCTTCGCCTTCTCCGCAAGGAGTTCGGTGCCGCGCACGTGGTTGTCGAGGACGGCGCGACGCTCGGCGTTGAAGTCCAGTCCGGGGTGCGGGACGTTGCCCTGCACGATCCCCACCGTGACCCGACGTCCGTCGAGCGAGGGCACGGCGCTCGAGCACAGCAGGACGAACGAGGCCAGAGCGGCCGCGATGATGAAGGACGTCTGCCATCGCACGCGCAGCCTCGCGGCTGCAGCCATCAGTGCCGCGCCGACACCGGCCACCGCAAAGGTCACTCCCGGCGCACCGAACCACTGGGCGATGTTGGCCAGGGGGCTGTCGGCCTGGCTGAACGCGAGCCGGGCCCAGGGGAATCCACCGAAGGGCGTCGTGCCGCGCGCGAGTTCCTGGACCACCCAGGCAAGTGGAATGACCATGTATGCCGTCCACGGACTTCCGCGGTCGAGTCGCCGGCCGACGTAGCCGACGACCGCGCACATCAGCGCGAAGTAGAGCGCCTCGAGAGTGGCCAGGGCGAACCAGGGCAACTTGCCGACATAGATGCCCGACCAGGACAACACGGGGACGAAGAAGGCCCACCCGGCGAGCAGGCCGAGGACGAAGCCGCGACGCCCCCCGACCGCCCACGTCGACGCTCCCAGAAGCGCGACGGCGACGGGTGCGAGCCACCAGAGGTTGTGCGTCGGGAAAGCCAGCCAGAGGGCGAGACCAGACAGGACCGCGAGAAGTGCGCGGACGGCATACGGGATTCTCGGTGGCACGGAGCCACCGTAGGTCACCGACCTCAGCGCGGCGGCACCACCACGACGCCGCGCGCCGTCGTCGCGACGATCGCGAGGTCGAGGACGTCCGCGGCGGACTCGCCACGCTCGGGATTTCCGCGGGCGACGACGCGCACCGCGAAGTCCATCTCGCGGCTGCGCGTGCCGACCCGCACGAGGGTCGCCTCGATCTCGATGCAGTCACCGGCGCGCACCGGCGCGAGGAACTGGACGTCGCTGTAGGACGCGAAGAGGCCCTCGTCGCCGTCGGTGATGATGCACATCTCCGTGGCGACGTCGCCGAACGCGGCCAGTGAGTAGGCGCCGTCGACGAGGTTTCCGGCGTAGTGCGCGTGGCTGTAGGGGACGTAGCGGCGGTGGGTGACCTTCTGGCCAACGGTCGAAGTCATGCGGTCATGCTCCCTTGCTCTTGGAGGCTGCGGAACCCTGCGGCACGAGGGCGTGGACGAGGTAGCTCGCGACCTCACCGGGAGTGGTGCCGCGGCCGAAGATGCGGTCGACGCCGAGCGTTCCGGCCGAGCCCTCCTCGAAGCGCGGACCACCGACGACGAGGTGCGGGACCTTGCCCGCGGGGAAGGCCTCGCGGAAGGCCGCCGACATCGCGGTCGTGTTGTGGATGTGCGCATCCCGTTGTGTCACAACCTGACTCACGAGGACGGCGTCGGCCTTCTCCTCACGGGCGCGCTCGACGAGGTCCGGGATGAGGACCTGGGCGCCGAGGTTCACCACCTTGATCTCGCGGTGGTACTCAAGGCCCTTCTCCCCCGCGAACCCCTTGATGTTGAGGATCGCGTCGATGCCGACCGTGTGCGCGTCTGTGCCGATGCAGGCGCCAACGACGACGAGCTTGCGGCGAAGGTGCTTCTTGATCGCCGTGTTGATCTCCTTGCCGGAGAGCAGCGGGAACTCGCGCTCGACGACCTCGACGAGGTGCGGTTCGACGAGGTGCTTTACGGAGCCGTAGACGACGAAGAAGGTGAAGCCGTCGCCAATGGCCTTGCTGTGCACCACGATTGCGGGCTCGATGCCCATCTTGCCGGCGAGCTGGAGGGCGGCACCCTCGGCTCGCTTACCGCTCGGCATCGGCAGGGTGAAGGAGACCTGGACCATGCCGTCGCCGGTCTGGTCCCCATAGGGACGGATGACCTGGGGCAGCTCGGTGACGTCGGCGGCAGCCCCGGTCGAGGTGGGCTTCGGGGTCATCGGGTGGCTCCCGTCTCGAGGAGGTCAATGGCCGGGTTGACGTAACCGTCCGCGCGCTCGGCGACACCGTCGAGGCCCTTGCCGGCCGTGGCGGGGCGCTTCATCTCACCGAACGTTCCGTCGGCGATGGCCTCGAGCAGTGGCGCCTTGCCGGGCTCGGCCGCGATGTCGTCGAGGAGACCGATGGCCTCGCCGAGGACCTGGCGGGCGCGCGTCTGGATGAAGCCGTCGCGCGGCGGGTGGAAGTCCTCCGTGAGTCCCCCGGCGGCGTTGAGCACGTAGCGGACGTTCTGCAGCGCGATGTCGCGGTCGGAGATCCACGGCGTCACGACGGCCTCGGTCATCATGCCGACGAGGAGGATCCCCTGGCCGGTGAGCGTGCCCACGAGGTTGAAGAACCCGTCGAGCAGGTTGCCACGGAAGACGTCGCCGGTCATGTGCTTCGTCGGCGGCATCCACTTGAGCGGTGCGTCCGGGAAGAGGGTGCGCGCGAGGAGCGCGTGGGCCAGCTCCATCCGGAAGCTGTCGTGGAGGTCCGGGTTGATCTCGAACGCGTGGCCCAGGCCGAGCTGCCAGTCCTCGAGCCCGGCCTCCTTGGCGAAGTACTCGTTGAGCAGCTGGCTCACGGTGACCGTGTGCGCGGCCTCGACGGCGTCGCTCGTCGTGAGGTAGTTGTCCTCGCCGGTGTTGATGATGATCCCGGCACGGGCGTGGATCTGGCGGCTGAACCGCTGGTCGACGAACGTGCGGATCGGGTTGATGTCGCGGAAGAGGATGCCGTACATCGAGTCGTTGAGCATCATGTCGAGACGCTCGAGGCCGGCCAACGTCGCGATCTCGGGCATGCAGAGCCCGGACGCGTAGTTCGTCAGCCGGATGTAGCGCCCGAGCTCCTTGCTCGTCTCGTCGAGCGCGGCCCGCATGAGCCGGAAGTTCTCCTGCGTGGCGTAGGTGCCGGCATACCCCTCGCGCGTCGCGCCCTCGGGCACGTAGTCGAGCAGGCTCTGCCCCGTCGACCGGATGACGGCGATGATGTCGGCGCCCTCGCGCGCGGCGGCCTGGGCCTGCGGGATGTCCTCGTAGATGTCGCCGGTGGCGACGATGAGGTAGATCCAGGGCCGCTGCTTCGGGTCGCCGTGGCGGGTGATGAGCCGGTCGCGCTGGGCGCGCTGCTTGTCAATCGTCCGTATGCCGGCCGCGACGTCCTTGCGGGCCGCCTTGCCTGCCGCTGTGGCCGCCTTGGCTTCGGGGATGCGGAAGTCGACCGAGCGACTGCTCGCCTTCTGCGCAAGGGTGAGGAGGTCGGGTGCCTCGCCGCGGCTCAGGGCGTCCCACACGGGAAGGCTCACGCCATGCTCAAGCCCCACGCCCTCACGGACGGCGTCGACGAGGTGGTTGACCCACGGGACGCGCTCATGGTCGGCGCCGCTCAGGCCCGCCAGGCGGAGCGTGGCGCGCTCGACCGAGACGGTCGTGTGCTTGGTGGCGATGTCGACGACCGGCTTGCCGACCTTGCGGGCCAGGCTGCGGGCCCGTCGGACGTCGGCCTTGTCGAGCTCGAGGATGGGGCGGTTCCGTGAAGACACGCGGCAAATCTAACAGTGGAGCGCAGAACTTCCGGTCCGACATACATCTGGCCGCAAATCCGCCGCCATGGGCACTTCCTCCTAGTCGGCGGAGTCCATACCCCAGAAGCCCATCCAGGCTCTGGCGAAGGACCGATCGGCTCCACGCCCTCAACGCCGCCACCTGCTCGTGTGACGACACACCGGACAGCCGGGCCCGCCGACACCACCAAGTCTCTGCGGCTTGAAGCGAGCCCGGAGGCTAATAGGCCTGTAGGCCCCACCGTAGAACGCCCCGCTGGATATCGGTGAAGCACCGGTAGCCGTTATCACTGACACCGCTGAGAATGCCCACGCCTATTGCCGTGGAGTTGTTACCGCCAGATTTCCACAACGGCGCCCCGCTATCGCCGCTCTCTGTCGGCAGAGCCACCATGAGCATGCCGCTCATCTCGGGGACTCCTGAGTACTTGCATATGCCGAAGCCAGACTGGATGTAATTGCACAACTTGGTAAGGCTGCGAGCACCGAACGTGCAAACCCAATCGTCCGTGTTTCCCCAAGCCGTACCGATGACGTCGATCTGGGGCCCGCCCGGGTATATCACTCCGTACATCGCGATGCTGTTCGTCGTGCTGTAGACCGCAGCGGCAAGGTCACCACTGGGCGGTTCGATGAGCGAACCCGACTGTTGACCAAGGTACTCCGTGTCGCTTAAGGAGGGGGTCGAGTAGCCTCCGCTCCACACGAATGAGTAGCGAAGATCTGCGATCCCACTGTACGGAGTCGACTGAAAGCAGTGCGCTGCCGTGACGAAATGCTTGACTCCGTTCTTCACCATGTTGAAACCAAGCGTGCATGGAAGGTATGGATCCTTTGCCTGATTCGTCGAAGCGATGCCGTATCCACCCTTGGTCACCAACGATTGAGGTCCCGACTTGATGTTGGACGTCTGAACAACCAAATGATCCGGGTATTTGGCCTTGACCTTCTCCACGATGGCCAAGAACGCAACGTCTTCCGTCTGACCATAGGTCAGGGTCGATTTGCCAATAGTCAGATCCGTCATGACGGTATATCCAGGACCGACGTCATCAGGCAACACGGCAAGCGCGTCTCCGACAGCCCGCGACACTGCATCCAGCTCATCCTTGGAAGGGCCATCGGCTCCGGGTGAGTACTTGCCCACTACCGCGCCCTCGTAACGCTCACCCACCGCCCTCATCCAGTGACCGTATTCTTTCGGGTCCGCAGGCCCGTAGGGGATCTCGACAAAGGCACCCTTCGCGGTAATCGGCCGCTGAGGCCACTCCGGGTGGGACGCAAGCTCGCGCTCAACCTCGAGGACCCGCGCGGCAACGACCGGATCCCCCGTCGAGGCATTGTGGGTCGAGGTAGCCAAAGCCATGGGGCCAGCCAACACGCCTGCAATCAGCAGGAGCGCAAGTTTACGAGTCACGGCTCATCCCTCCTTACAGACCGAGGATGGATTCTATCGCTGTCGTGTTGGCGACGTCGAGGGCGGAACCACTGACCGAACCCCGTCCATCTAGGTCCCGGTCTCCGAAGTATTTCGCGCTGATCGAAGTGATCGCGTGGCCGCAAAGTGGGGACGACGAGCCTTGGTCGTGACCGGTAGCAGTGTCTTCTTGCCGACAGCGCGCTGTCGATGCGGTAAGCCGGTTGCGACGGGCATTGCGGTCGGCAGAGGGTGGCCGTATGGCCCAGGACCTCACGCGACTCGACCACCTCTCCCAGGACGAACTCTGGGATGCCGGCCGCGCGGCGGCATACGACACTCCCGGTGAAGGAATGGACGCGGACGCCATCGTCGGGCCGACCGTCGACCGGCTCGCCGACCTCGCGGAGGGTGGAGCGGCGCTGGAGTTCGCCATCGGAACGGGGCGCGTGGCCATCCCGCTCCTGGAACGGGGCGTGCCCGTGACGGGGATCGAGTTCTCCCAGCCGATGATCGATCGCCTGCGAGAGAAGGTCGACGAGCGCGAGCTCCCTGCCGTTCACGGCGACATGGCGAGCGTTCGTGTCGAGGGCGAGTTCTCGCTCGTCTACCTCGTCTTCAACACCATCGCGAACCTCCTCACCCAGGACGAGCAGGTCGAGTGCTTCCGCAACGCCGCAGCACACCTGCGTCCGGGCGGGCGGTTCGTCATCGAGCTCTGGGTGCCGGACCTGCGTGGACTCTCCCCCGGCGCACCGGCACAGGTCTTCGCAACCCGCGATGACTACCTCGGGCTCGACGTCGTCGACCTTGCGAACCAGCGCGTCATCTCGCACCACGTGCACTTCGGTCACGACCCCGCAGACCGTCGGGCCGCCGAGATCGGGATGACGCCCCACCGGTGGATCTGGCCGTCAGAGCTCGACCTCATGGGGCGGCTGGCCGGGTTCGAGCTCGAGTCACGCCACGCCGACTGGACCGGAACCCCATTCACGTCCGACTCCCGCTCCCACGTCTCCGTCTATCGGCTCGCGGACCACGAGCCCGCTCCATAGAGTCGCCACCATGCGGGTCCTCACACGTGCCGAGCTCAACCGATCACTCCTGGCTCGCAACCTGCTGCTGGAGAGGGCGACGCTGGATCCCGTCTCCGCGACCGAGCACCTCGTGGGGCTGCAGGCCCAGGAGCCTCAGGAGCCGTACGTCGGACTGTTCTCGCGCGTGGCCGACTTCGACCCGGCCGCGGCCAGCACGCTGCTCGAGTCCCGTGAACTCGTTCGCACGCTGATGATGCGGCGCACGATCCACCTGCTCAGCGCGGCTGATTGCCTGGGCCTGCGGGCACTGCACCAGCCGATGCTCGAGCAACGCATGCGCTCCGTCCTGCGCGCCCGACTCGTGGGAGTCGACGAGGAGGAACTGCGTGCAGCGGGGACACCCCTGTTCGAGGGCGACCCGAGGCAGTTGGCCGATGCCGGACGTGCACTCGCGGACCGCTGGCCGAACGCCGCCGCCCGGGACCTCGGCGATGCACTGAGTTCGCTGGTGCCACTCGTCCAGGTGCCACCACGCGGGCTGTGGCGTCAGGCCGGACCGGCGAGGAACACCACCATCGCCACCTGGCTCGGCCGTGACGCACCCACGACGACGGACACGGGGGAAATCGACGCAGAGGCCCTGGTGATTCGGTACCTGCGGGCGTACGGCCCGGCCGCGAGCGCGGACGTCCGGGCCTGGTCCGGACTTGCCCGCCTCCCGGCCGCGATCAAGAACCTCGCGCCGGATTTGGTGACCTACCGCGACGAGCGCGGCCGGACACTCCTCGACGTTCCCGACGGCATCCTCCCGGACCCGGACACTCCCGCACCATCACGCTTCCTGCCGGCCTTCGACAACGCTGTACTCGGCTACGACGACCGATCCCGAATCATCGACGACGAGCACAAGGGGCTCAGTGTCGCGGGCGCCCGCTACCTGCTCGTCGACGGTCGCGTACGAGGAACCTGGACGACACGTACGGACGACGAGACGACCGTCCTTGTGATCTCACCGCTGTCAGGGCTGACGCGCGCCGAGGCCGGTGACGACGTCGAGTCAGAGGGCCACCTGCTGTTGGGCATGCTCACCGACGGTGTCGGCGAGCATCGCATCGAGTGGGCTGCCTGACGGGGACCCTTCGACCCGCCAGGGCGAGACCTCGAGATCACGCCGTGCGGCAGAGGATTTCGCCGTGGAGCAGGGAGAACCACCCGTCCTCGGCGGTCGCCCACGTCCGCCAGCCCTCGCTGAGGCGCTGAAGGTCGTCGGTCGTCGCCATGCCGGAGTCAAGGATCTGCCGGGCCATGGCCGACTCCACGATGCGGTCGGCCCACAGCCCGCCCCACGACTGCCGGTCGTCCGTGGTGGCAAAGCACCACGTGCTCGAACTCGCCGTGATGTCGCTCAGGCCTGCCTGCTGCGCCCACGACAGCAACCGTCGACCGGCATCGGGTTCGCCACCGTTGGCGCGAGCCGCCGCCTGGTACAGGTCCATCCACTCATCCAGCTCCGGGAGGCGCGGCCACCACGCGAAGGCGGCGTAGTCGCTGTCCCTCACCGCCACGAGTCCACCCGGCTTCGTGACGCGGTGCATCTCCCGGAGGGCCTGCACGGGATCACCGACGTGCTGAAGCACCTGATGAGCGTGGACGACGTCAAAGCTGTCATCGGGGAGGTCGAGGGCGTGCACGTCAGCCACGACGAAGTCCATGTTGGTGAGTCCGCGCGCGGTCGCCGTGTCCCTGGCCAGGTCCACCTCGTCCGGGCCCACCTCGGTGGCGGTGACACGCGTGACGATCTCCGCCAGGTCCGCGCTGATGGTGCCCGGACCAGCGCCAATGTCGAGGACCGCATCGGTCGGACGCAGGTGCGGCAGCACGTAGGCGGCGGAGTTCTCGGCGGTTCGCCATCGGTGCGAGCGGAGGACGGACTCATGGTGTCCGTGCGTATAGGTCGCCATGCCTCGCAACCCTGCCGGACGACCGTTCACTCGTGCAGACGCGTCTCGAAGAGTCGCCGCACCTCCGCGTTGCCGCGCAGGAGTTCGAGCGCGTATGCCGCGTGGCCGGGGACGTAGCCGTTGCCGACCAGCATCGTGACGTCGGCCGCCAAACCCTCTGCGCCCAGGGCCGCGGCGGCGAAGTTCGTGGCCATGGAGAAGAAGATGACCGTGCCGCCCTCGGCCGTGGCGAGGATGGCCGGCTGCTCGCAACCGGTGACGTCGACGCACACGACAGTGAGGTCGGCCGGTCCACCCGCAGGCACGAGCGCCTCGGCCAGACCCAACGGGTTGCGGGCATCGGCGATGACGACGTGGGTGGCCAGACCGGTGCCCTCGAGGAGCGCGGCCTCCGCCGCGTCCCGCACGACGGCGACGCGCCGGGTGGCACCCGCCTCCGCAGCAGCGGCCAGCGACAGCGAACCCGACTTGCCCGCTCCGCCGAGCACGACGACGGAAGGCGACTCACCGGCATACGTGCGGAGTGTCCGGGCCACGAGGGCCGGTGCGCCGCAAACGTCCATGACCATGAGCGCGAGCTCGGGCGTGAGGTCGTCCGGGAGCTTCGCGGCGATCGAGCGGCCGAAGAGGATGGCGTGGCCGCGGGCCGGCACCCGCTCCCCCGCCCCGTCCCACCGTTCCAGTCCGTCGGTGATCGCGAGTGGCGTGAGCGAGAGCGAGACGAGGGTCGCGACGCGGTCGCCGACCTCGAGACCGAGCGTCGATTGCGGCCCCACTTCCGCCACCGTGCCGATGAGCATGCCGCCGCTGCCGGTCACGGGGTTCTGCATCTTGCCGCGCGTCGCGACGATGTCGAGGACCTCCGCGCGGATCGCGTCACCGTCGCCGGTGTGCTTGTCGCTCAGCTGGCGGTAGGACGCGGCGTCGAGGTTGAGCGTCTCGATGTCGATCCGCACCTCGTCGGGCCAGATCTCGGGGCGCGGGTCGAGCACGCGCGCGGCCTGGGGCAGCGACTCCCCCACGGGTTCGAGGACGCGGTGCACACCGAAGGGCGAGGATCCGGACACGCAATTTCTCCTGTCTGGCGACACGCAACGGTAAATATTGCGGCACAAGTGTGACGAACGAGTGATCTATCCGTATCCTCGCAGACATGACGACGAACATCGAGCAGCCCTACGTCTACCGGCGTCGCGAGCTCATCGAGCCCGACTGGACCCGCTTCCCGGGATGGCGCGACGTGACCCGCGCCGACTGGGAGAACGCCCAGTGGCAGCGCGTGAACTGCGTGAAGAACTTCGGCCAGCTGCGCACCGTGATGGGCGACCTGCTCACGGACGAGTTCTACGCGGACCTCGAGCGCGACCAGGCCGAGCGCGCGACGATGTCGATGCTCGTCCCGCCGCAGATGATCAACACGATGGTCCCCTCGACCGTCGAGCCGATGCCGGCCGCGGGCGCCGACTTCACCGAGGCGTTCATGGCCGACCCGGTGCGCCGCTACATGCTCCCCGTGTTCAGCGACCGTCGCACCGACTGGGCCTCGCACCCATTCGCCGCGCGCGACAGCCTCCACGAGCACGACATGTGGGCCGTCGAGGGTCTGACCCACCGCTACCCCACCAAGGTCCTCGCCGAGATGCTGCCGACGTGCCCGCAGTACTGCGGCCACTGCACGCGCATGGACCTCGTCGGCAACTCCACGCCGCAGATCGTCAAGCTCAAGCTCGAGGGCAAGCCGGTCGACCGCCACGCCGCGATGCTCGACTACCTCCAGCGCACCCCCGGCGTCCGTGACGTCGTGGTCTCCGGTGGCGACGTCGCCAACATGCCGTGGAAGAACCTCGAGGGCTTCCTCGACAAGCTCCTGCGCATCGACAACATCCGCGACATCCGCCTCGCCACCAAGGCGCTCATGGGCCTGCCGCAGCACTGGCTCCAGCCTGACGTCGTCGAGGGTGTCGGTCGCGTGTCGGCCCTGGCGCGCTCCCGCGGCGTCTCGCTCGCGATCCACACGCACGTCAACCACGCGAACTCGGTGACGCCGCTCGTTGCGGACGCCGCCAAGGCCATGCTCGAGGCCGGCGTCCGCGACGTCCGCAACCAGGGCGTGCTCATGCGTGGTGTCAACGACTCGACCGAGCAGCTCCTCGACCTCTGCTTCGCCCTCCAGGACGAGGCCATGATCACGCCGTACTACTTCTACATGTGCGACATGATCCCGTTCTCGGAGCACTGGCGACTCGCGCTCCACGAGGCGCAGCACCTGCAGCACTCGATGATGGGCTACCTCCCCGGCTTCGCGACGCCGCGCATCGTCTGCGACGTGCCGTTCGTCGGCAAGCGGTGGGTGCACCAGGTCGACAGCTACGACCTCGACAAGGGCATGTCCTTCTGGCGCAAGAACTACCGCACGTCCATCGAGGGATCGGACGAGCAGGCGCTGTCGCGCGAGTACGTCTACTACGACCCGATCTACACCCTCCCCGAGTCCGGGCAGCAGTGGTGGCGCACGAACACCGACGTCGACCAGGTGCACGCCGCGGCGCTCGCCGGCGCCACGGCCAGCCGGGACGCGTCGGCGGCCGACCTGGCCTGACCGCCCGAGAGGCTCCCGCAGGCCCGAACCCCATTTCCCGGGGTTCGGGCCTGCGTGCGTTGTGCTCCGCGCCGCGGCATACCCTCGCGTCATGGGACGCAAGGACCGCGGTGGTTCGGTGGGCACTCCGGCGACGGTCGCGCTGACGCGCGCGAAGATTCCGTATGCCGTCCGCGCCTACGAGCACGACCCTGCGGCTGAGTCGTTCGGTCTCGAAGCGGCGGAGGCACTCGGGGTCGAGCCCGGGCGCGTGTTCAAGACGTTGCTCGTCGACACGGGCTCCGGACTGGCCGTCGGCGTCGTTCCGGTGGATCGCTCACTCGATCTCAAGGCGATGGCATCTGCCCTCGGCGTGAAGAAGGTTGCGATGGCGGATCCCGTTGCGGCAGAGCGCAGTTCGGGCTACGTCGTCGGAGGAATCTCTCCGATTGGACAGAAGCGCGCCCTGCCGACGGTGGTGGATGCTTCGGCTTCCGAGCACAAGACCGTGCTTGTGTCCGGCGGGCGTCGGGGCCTCGACATCGAGCTCTCCCCCGCCGACCTGGTCACTGCCACCTCTGGAAGCACGGCCCCGATCGCGCGTTAGGACGCCATCCGCAGGTGGTCGGGCAGCTCCCGCACCGCGTTCTCTGTCGCGACGTAGGTCGCCAGGAGGTCGACGCCGACGTCACGAGTGATGTCGACGAGGATCTGGTGCGTTGACCGGTCCCTGTCCGTGAAGAGTGCCGAACCGTCACGACCGATGGCCGCAACCACTGCCGGAGGTCGTAACTGCTCGAGCATCATGGTCACCGGAACTCTGAGCTCCTCCGGGTCGACCGATCCCATCTCGCCGATGAGGACGGGCTGGACACAACGGTGTTCGTCGTCGAGCAGGACGAGGGCGAGGCAGCCCTCCACCCGGTCAAAGTGCCCGACGAACAGGTCCACGGCGTCAGCGCGCAGGATCGGGTCGTCGAGGGGGAGGTCGCGGAAGTTCTGGGGCAGGTTCTCGAAGGTCATGAACCAGATCGTGCCCAAAATCGCGAAAGTCGCCGCGAGGTTTTCCACAGCCCCGTTCCCGCAGGAGCCGGCGGGCTACTCCCAGGGGGTCGAGAGAACGACCGTCGTCTTGGTCGAGACGTTGGCCTTGCCCCGGATCGTGGCCAGCAATTCCTCGAGCTCCAACGGAGTCGCGACGCGGACCTTGAGGACGTAGTTCATGTCACCGGCGACGGAGTGGCACTCCTCGATCGCCGGGACATCACGCAGGCGCTCCGGGATGTCGTCGGGAGCCGCTGGGTCGAGCGGTGTGATCGAGATGAAGGCCGTCATGGCCACGCCGATCGCTGCATGGTCGACGCGGGCGGTGTAGCCCTTGATGACGCCGCGCTTCTCGAGGCGTCGGACCCGCTGGTGCACGGCGGACGTCGACATTCCGAGAGTTCGTCCGAGGTCGGTGTAGCTCATCCGTCCATCGGTCGAGAGTTGCTCGACGATCTTGCGGTCCAGGTCCTCCACAGCGCCACCCTAGTCATTTCGGGGCAGGATGCAGGACATGTCCACGCCGACGCCGTCCACCCGCCGCCCCCGTGGCTCACTCATCGTCCTCGTCGTGCTCGCGGTGGCCTGGGTGCTGTGGGCGATCTGGTGGGCGAGCGCCCCTGACCACAACGCCAACGGACAGTGCGAGGGCCTCGGGTGGGGATGCACGCTCACACCGCGCGATTTCGCCTCGTTCGCGGGCGCGATCCTGCTCGCACCACTGAGCGCGCTGGCGCTGTTCGTGACGGGTGTCGTGCGGTTGGTGCGGATCGGCAAGGGGTCGGCCAGGACCCTCTGGGACCTCGTGATCGGAGCGCTCCTCCTTGCGGGGGCCGCATGGTTCCTCGTCGGTCTCGTGCGAGGTGCCATCTGAGGCAGGGAGGCCCGGTCCGGCCCAACTAGGGTGAACGCCATGACGAATCGGCTGCTGCTGCTCGACTCCGCCTCGCTCTACTTCCGGGCGTTCTACGGCGTTCCGGACCAGCGGAGTTCCTCATCGGAGCACCCGACGAACGCCCTGCGCGGCTTCCTCGACATGATCGCCACGCTCGTCGCGGCTCACCACCCGACACATCTCGTGGCCTGCTGGGACAACGACTGGCGACCGCAGTTCCGGGTCGATCTCATCCCGAGCTACAAGGCGCACCGAGTTGCAGAGCCGGCGGGTTCGGCGCCTGCGCCCACGATTGGTGACGCGCCCGACCAAGCACACCCCGCCTCGGCCGACACGGCCGCCGAGGAGGTCCCCGATGACCTGGCGCCCCAGGTCCCGCTCATCGCCGATGCCCTCGCGGCCCTGGGCATCGCCCGCCTCGGCGCGGATGGGTTCGAGGCCGATGACGTCATCGGCACTCTCGTCGAACGGCACCGGGGTTCGATGCCCATCGACGTCGTCACTGGCGACCGCGACCTCCTCCAGCTCATCGACGACGCCAACGGCGTCCGCGTGCTCTACACAGGCAAAGGCGGTGTGCGAGAACCGGATCAGGGCACCGAGGCGTACCTGGAGCAGCGGTATGCCGTGTCGTCCGGTGACGCGTACCTCGACATGTCGATCCTTCGTGGAGACACCAGCGACGGGCTTCCGGGAGTCAAGGGCATCGGCGACAAGACCGCGGCACAGTTGATCACGGCATACGGATCGCTCCAAGGCCTTCGCAAGGCGGTCGCGGACGGCGACCCGACGATCAAGGGCGCTCGTCGGACGAACCTCGAGGCGGCGTCGGACTACCTCGATGTCGCACCACGGGTCGTGCGGGTCGCCCGCGATGCCCCCGTGGCCGACTTCGACATCGCGCTGCCCACGGCCGTCGCCGACACCCGCTTGCTCAGCGAGCTCGCGTCGACCTACGGGATCACGAACCCGATCAACCGCGTCCTCGCCGCGCTCCAGATCCCCTGATCACCACCATGCCCACGCAGAGCGTGGGACCCGCGCCGAAGGTGGGATGTTCTGACTTCGCTTGATCGCGGCGATGAAGCGAAGTGAGAGAAACCCACTTCAGGCGGGAAAGTTGCGGTCAGTCGAGGCGGTCGGCGGCGACCACACCGCGCATGACACCGTCGATCGCCTTGCGAGCCGTGCGCCGCAGCTCGGTGTCAGGTGCCGCGTCGGCGATCTGACCGAGCAGGTCCACGATCTGCTTGCAGCGGCGCACGAAGTCACCCGCCGCCATGTCCTGACCGCGCAGCACCGTGTCGAGGCGCTCGCCGCTCGCCCACCGGTGGACCATCCACGCCATGCCCGCATCGGGCAACTCCGTTGTCTCGAGGCCGTGCTCGCCCTCGAGGTCGTCGAGTTCGCTCCATCGCCGCTGCATCTGCGTGACGGCCTCGGCGACCTCGTCGTTGGGCATGCGCGGTGACGGGTCGGCCTGGTCGTGGCGGGGCTCGTGGACGAGCGTCGAGACGCACGCGGCCAGTCCGGGCGCGTCGAGCCGCTTCCAGATGTCCTGACGCAGGCACTCGGCCGCGAGCAGATCGCGCTCGGTGTAGAGCCGGCGCAGTCGCTCACCACGCTCGGTGACCGTGTCGTCCTCCAGGTAGCCCAGCTGGGTCAGCACGATGCAGATCCGGTCGAAGGTGCGCGCGACCGAGTTGGTGCGACCTTCCACCTTGCGCTTGAGTCCCGACGTCTCCCGTTGCAGACGGTGCCAACGCTCGGCCCATCGGGCGTGGTTCTCACGGTCCGGGCACTCGTGGCATGGGTGCGCCTTGAGCTCGGCACGCAGGTGCGCGATGCGGTCGTTCTCCGGGGCCTGCTCCTCGCGCCCCGCCTTGGGCGCCGACGGCTCAAGGTCGTACGGCACCGCGATCCGCATCGTCGTTGCCAGGTCGCGACGGGACTTCGGGGACTTCGGGTTGAAGTGCTTCGGGACCGTGATCCGGGTCGCGGCCTCGACCGGCACCGGCACGTCAGTGAGTGTGAGCCGACGGAACTGCTTGTCCTCGGTCACCACGCCCGGGCCGCTCGGAGCACCCTTGCCCGTGCGCGCGGACTGGACGACGACTGCCCATCCGGCTCGTCGCCCGGCCGGCACCCTGAACACGTCACCGACCTTGAGGTTCTCCAGGCTGAGGGCGGCCTCCGCGCGACGCCCGGCAGACCGCTTGCGCGCGCCATCCTTCTCCGCGTCGGCGATGGCACGGCGCAGCGCTGCATACTCGCGGAAGTCGCCGAGATGACAGTGCATCGACTCGGCGTAACCCTCGAGCGCTTCATCGTTGCGGCGGACCTTCGTTGCCAACCCGACCACGGCCCGGTCCGCCTGGAATTGGGCGAAGGACGTCTCGAGGATCTCCCTGGCCACCGGCCGCCCCACCTGCGCAACGAGGTTCACCGCCATGTTGTAGGTCGGCTTGAAGCTCGACCTCAGTGGATAGGTGCGCGTTGAGGCCAGACCACCCACAGCGAGCGGATCGAGACCACGGCTCCACTGCACGACGGCATGGCCCTCGATGTCGATGCCTCGACGGCCCGCGCGCCCGGTGAGCTGGGTGTATTCGGCCGGCGTCACATCGGCGTGGGTCTCACCGTTGAACTTCACGAGCTTCTCGAGGACGACGGTGCGAGCCGGCATGTTGATGCCGAGCGCCAGCGTCTCCGTGGCAAAGACTGCCCGGATGCGCCCCGCGGTGAAGAGCTCCTCGACGATTTCGCGGAAGAGCGGCAGCATCCCCGCATGGTGGCAGGCGAAGCCGCGCGACAGCCCCTCGACGAAGTCGAAATAGCCGAGGATCCCGAGGTCCTCGTCGGCCAGGGAGCCCATTCGTTCCTCGACGAGCCGCCGAATGCGCTCACCCTCGCGTTGCGGGATGAGGCGGGTGTCGGCAGACAGCAGCTGCCCAACGGCCCCCTCGCAGCCCATTCGACTGAAGATGAAGGTGATCGCCGGCAGCAGCCCCTCGCGATCGAGCTGCGCGATGACCTCGGCCCGGGTTGCTCCTCCCCCGGGTCGGCCTCCGCGCACGAAGCCCCGCTGCTCGCGCTCGGTTCGGGCACCACCGACCGACGCACCCCCGCGCCCGGGCCCACGCCGGTCTCGGTGGTCGCGGTGGTCGCGGTGGTCGCGATGACCGTCACGACCCTGGCGACCGTGTCGCGGCCCGAAGTCCGCTCCACGTCCGCGGTCGCGGGTGCTCCCCCGCACCCAGCCGTCGTCGGCTCGACGCTGCTCGGTACCCCGAATCGCCTGCAGCAGTTCGGGATTCACGCGTGAAGTGGACCCGTCCTCGCGCGGCTCGGCCGTCTCGTCGACGAAGAGATCGAACATCGAGGTGCCCACGAGCATGTGCTGCCACAGGGGCACCGGACGGTGCTCCGACACCACGACGGAATGGTTCCCCCGAACCTCCGCGAGCCAGTCACCGAACTCCTCGGCGTTGCTCACCGTCGCCGACAACGAGATCACCTGGACGGACTCCGGCAGGTGGATGATGACCTCTTCCCAGACGGCGCCTCGGAAGCGGTCGGCGAGGTAGTGGACCTCGTCCATGACGACGAAACCCAGTCCCTGCAAGGTGGTCGACCCGGCATACACCATGTTGCGCAGCACCTCGGTCGTCATGACGACGACAGGCGCCTCACCGTTGATCGACGAGTCGCCCGTGAGCAGCCCGACCTTGTCGGCACCGTGGGCGGCGACGAGGTCGTGGTACTTCTGGTTCGACAGGGCCTTGATCGGCGTCGTGTAGAACGCCTTGCGCCCAGTCGCCAGGGCGAGGTGCACGGCGAACTCACCGACGATGGTCTTGCCGGCGCCCGTCGGTGCGGCGACGAGGACGCCCTGTCCGGCCTCGACGGCGGTGCAGCCCTCGATCTGGAACGCGTCGAGGGGGAAGCCCTTGGTCGCGATGAAGGCGGACAGATGGGGACCGTAATCACGTGTCTGACCGCTCATGGCGTCAGGCTACGTCAGGACGGTGACTGCTCCCGGGACGACCTCGCACTCCATCGGCAGCGGCTCGAAGCGCTCGCCATCGGCATACGACACGATGCCCGTCGCCTCGAGCCGCACCCGTCGCCCGCGGAGGATCTCGACGGCGGGGTGCGACACGTGCTCGCCCTTGAAGACCTTGGGGAAGACACGCATGAGGGTCGGGATCGAGACCTCGTGGAGGATGAGGACATCGAGCAGTCCGTCGTCGTAACTCGCCTCCGGGACGACCTTCATGCCCCCTCCGTATGCCGGCCCGTTGGCGATCGCGACGAGCATCGCCTTGGTCTCGTGCCGGGTACCGTCGACCTCGACGACGTAGGGAATGGGCTTGAAGACGCCGAGTTCGCGGGCGATGGCGAGGTTGTAGCGCATCTGCCCCTTGGGCCAGCTCCACCCGTTGGCCCGCTCGTTGACGACGGCGTCGAAACCGGCGGCGAGGACACCCACGAACCACCGGTCGTTCCCGTGTGGGTCGACGGTCCGCACCGCGTCGATCCTGCGGGTGGCGCCGTGGGTGATGCGCTCGACGGCCTTCGCGGCGTCCCGGACGGCGAGGCCGAGCTCCCGGGCGTTGTCGTTGCCCGTGCCGGCGGCGATGATGCCGAGCGGCATGTCCGTTCCAGCGACGAGGTTGACGCCCAGGTGCACCATGCCGTCGCCGCCTGCGACGACGATGCAGTCCACGGCGCGGTCGGCGATCGCGGCCCGCGCACGCTCGACGGCGTGAGCGCCGTCCATAGCGGAGAGGTCGACGATGTCGTGACCCGAGGCGGCGAGAAGCGACGCGGCTTCGCGGCCGATCCGTGCGCCCGTGTTCTTGCCGGCGGTCGGGTTGATGACCAGGCCGATGCGGCGCGATGCGGCGGTCACAGGGACGAGGCCTCGTCGTCGGCCGTCTCCAGCCAGTCCGGTCGATCGGCGGCGCGGCGCCGGTCGAGCAGCCTGGCGATGCCGTAGGCGACGAAGTAGAGGACGACGAGCGGCGCCGCCAGCAACAACATCGTGTAGGGGTCCGGGGTCGGCGTGGCGATCGCCGCGAAGAGGACGATGATGACGATCGCCGGTCGCCATCCCCTGAGCATCACGTGGGACGGGAGAACCCGGGCGACATTGAGCGCCACAAGGACGACCGGAAAGAGGAAGGCGATCCCGAAAACCAGGATGAAGCGGGTCACGAAGGAGAAGTACAGCGCGGCCTCGGGGAGGTTCGCCGCGCCCTCCGGAGTGAAACCGAGAAGGATCTCGACGGCCTTGGGAAGCGTCACGTATCCGAACCAGCAACCGCCGAGGAAGAGCGGGACGATCGCCGCGATGAACATCAGGGAGACGCGCTTCTCCCTGCGGGTCAGCCCGGGAACGATGAACGCCCAGGCCTGCCACAGCCACATCGGTGCGGACAGGATCGTCCCGGCCCAGATGGCCAGGCTGAGTCGCTGCGAAAAGGCTGCCGTGAGGCCGGCGTAGTTGAGATCGATGATCGACTCTTGACCACGCTGCTTGGCGATGTTCTCGATGGGCGCCGTCAGGTGCTCATAGATGACGTCAAAGAGATACCAGCCGATCACGGAGCACACCACGAGTGCTACGGCTGCGATGAAGAGTCGACGACGGAACTCCCGCAGGTGGTCGCCCAGCGACATCCGACCCTCGGGGTCGCGTCGTCGCCGTCGAGGCAGGCGGGCGCGACCGGGTTTCGCGACTCGGGGCATTGATCAGACGGCTCAGACGGCGCTGCCGGACGTCGGACCGGACTGGTTGTCCGTCCGGGGTGCGTTCTCCTCGATCGGCGAGGTCGACGTGGTGGAACTGGCCGACGTGCCGTCCGCGTCGCGACGCACGGTCTCACCGGGAACGGTCTCGGACGCCTTCTTGCCCTCGGCCTTCATCTCGTCCACCTCGGACTTGAAGACCCGAGCCGAGCGACCCAGGCTGCGGGCCGCGTCCGGCAGGCGCTTCCAGCCAAAGATCACGATGAGCAGGACGGCGATGATGATGATCTCGGGGGCTCCGAGTCGTCCACCAAACATGAGTTGCCTTCTTCCGATGTGAGGTCTGTGGTCAGTCTACGTCGTGGGTCTGTGGCTCGAGGGCGGCCATCGCCCGCGAGACGATGCGTTCGCTGAGATCCTGTGGCGACAGGACCACGGCGTGCCCGCCCATGCGAAGGACGAGGCGCTCGATCCATGCCGTGTCGGCCGTGCGCAGCGTGATCGTGCGTGATCCGTCCTCGGCATCCGTGGCGGACTCGACCGGGTAGTAGTCGCTCACCCAGAGCGCACCGGGCAGCAGCCGCACCGTGACGAGCAGGTCATCCTCGGCGGGGCTGAAGATGCTCTCCCCGATGTCGCGGGGAGCCACTCCTTCGGGCGGGGTCCCGTCCTCGTCCAGGACCGTGAGGTCCTCGACCCGGTCGAGGCGGAAGATGCGCACACCCTCGGCGCGGTGGCACCAGCCCTCGAGGTACCAGTGGCCGTCCGCCGCGATGACCCGCATCGGGTCGACGTCGCGTTCGGTGGACTCGTCACGACCGGGCACGTGGTAGGTCAGGTGGAGGCGCCGGTCCTCCTGCACACCCTGGCGGGCGCGCGACAGCACCTCGTCGTCCACTCCCCTGCCGGCCAGGTCCACCGAGACACGCGCTGCCGGCTCGGCGGCTGTCCCTGCGGCGGACTCCAACTTGGCCAGGGCGCGCTCGATCGCGCCCTGATCGGTCAGCCCGGGCACGTCGAGCAGCGTGCGCAGGCCGACGATGAGGGTCACGGCCTCGTCGACGCCGAGTCGCAGGGGACGCGAGATCGTGTCGGCGTTGCCGACGAAGACTCGACCCTCTTCCCAGTCGGCCTCGATGAGTTCGTCCGGCATCTGGCCGTAGCCGCAGAGGAAGAGCAGGTTGAGGTCGGCCTCGAGCTGCGCCACGGAGACGCCCAGCCCGTCGGCGGCCTCCTCGAGCGCAATGCCCTGCCGGTTGACGAGCCACGGCACCATCGTGAGCAGCCGGGCGAGTCGGTTCGTCGCGGTTTCGGCCGCCATCAGGCACCTGCCTCGTGCACGGCGAGCACGGCTCGCAGCTGGGTCTGCACCCGCTCGACGAGGTCTGCGGGCTCGACCACCTGGACGTTGTCGGCGTGACCGGCGATCTCGGCCGCGAACCCGTCTACGTCACGGAACTCGATGGCCAGCTCGGTCCAGCCGCTGTCCACCTCCGAGCTGGACGTGGCGCGCCGTCGCAGGCTGTGCGCGGCACCCGGGCGCACGAGAAGACGAGCCGGGCGCGCCTCTCCCCGTGGAGCCGAGCGCTGCACCATGATGCGCGCCTCGTGGTCGGCCGGAACCTCGAAGGACCCGGCGCGACCGGCCGTCCGCACCCCGCCATCGACCCGGGACAGGCGGAAGACGCGGGTGTCGTCCCGGTCGAGGTCGAAGCCGGTGAGGTACCAGCGGCCGTTCCACTGCACGAGCGACCAGGGCTGCACCCTGCGAACCGATGCCTCGCTGCTCTCCGGGCGTCGGTAGGTGAAGGTGATGGGCGTCCGGCTCAGGACGGCGTCCTTGACGGCGTCGAAGGCCGGCTCCTTGGTCCGCAGCCGTGGCTCGATGCCGATGAGGGCACCCTCGTCGCGCTCCACACCGGCGGCGCGCAGCTTGCGCAGCGCCTGGGCAGCGGGACCGGCCATCGAGGCGTGCGCCCAGCTGCGGCTCGCCAGACCGAGAACGGCCAGCTCGTCCGGCTCGAACTCGAGGTCGGGCAGGGCGTAGTCGCGCTGGTGGATGCGGTAGCCCGGCTCGTCCTCGTGGAAGGCGTCGATCTCCTCCGTGGCCAGTGGCACGCCGAGTGCGCGCAATTCGTCCTTGTCGCGCTCGAACATCCGGTCGAAGGCCTCGGTCGACGCGGTCTCGCCGTACTGCGGGACGAGGCCACGGATCTGGGCCTTGGAGAGGGGTCGTCGCGTGTAGAGAAGGACGAGCACGAGGTTGAGGAGGCGCTCGGTCTTCGCCGCCGGCCCCGTCGCTGCACTCATGCAACCGACGCTACTCGATAGCCTGCACCTCGTGATGCAGTGGCGCGAGGGTGTGGTGGTCCGTGAGGTGAGTGCGTGGCCGGGGGCGGTGGAGTATGCCGTCCGGCTGGGTTCCGAGACCGACCCCGGTGAGGAGGTGCGCGCCCTCGCCTACACGGCGATGGTGGGACGACCGGAGCCGGGCGACCGCGTGGTGCTCAATGCGTCGGCGCTGCTCAAGGGCCTGGGAACCGGAGGTCTGGCCTTCATCGTCGCGATGCCCGACCGGCTGCCTGTGGACGCCCCCGAGTCCGACGGCCACATCGTCAAGGCGCGCTACACACCGCAGCAGCAGATGTTCCTGGCCGTCGACGAGCAGGACAGCCCGCACCATCACGTCCTGCGTGATGCCGAGTCGATCGACGGCATGCCGGTGGTCGTCGCCGACCTCCACTCGGCCCTGCCCGCGATCATCACCGGTGTGCGGATCGTCCGTCCCGACGCGCGCATCGCCTATGTCATGACGGACGGCGGCGCCCTGCCGCTTGCGTTCTCGCGGGCCGTCGCCGGGCTCAAGGAAGCCGGGTGGGTGACCGAGACGATCACCGTAGGTCAGGCCTTCGGCGGCGACCACGAGGCGGTGTCGCTGCACAGCGGACTCCTCGCGGCCAGGCACGTCGTCGGAGCCGATGTCACCGTCGTCGTCCAGGGCCCGGGCAACGTCGGCACCGGCACGCCCTGGGGCTACTCCGGCGTCGCCGTGGCGGACGCCCTCCACGCTGCCGACGTCCTCGGTGGCACGTGCATCGCCGCGCTGCGCGTCTCGGGAGCCGACCCCCGACCCAGGCACCGCGGCATCTCGCACCACAGCACCACGGCATACGGGAAGGCGTTGCTCTCCCCCGCAATCGTCCCGGTGCCCGCGGGCGGCGGCGAGCTCGCGGCACTCGTCCGCACCCAGGCTGCGAAGCTCGCCGAACGCAGCCGTGCCGATCTCGACATCGTCGAGATCGGCACGGAAGGTGTGCTGGAAGCGCTGCGTCAGTCGCCGGTGAAACTGTCAACAATGGGCAGGGGCCTCGAGGAGGACCTGGCCGCGTTCGTCGTCAGTGCCATCGCGGGCGTCTGCGCGGCGCAGCGAATCAGCGAACGCTGACGAGGTCCACCACGAAGATGAGGCTCTCGCCCGGCTTGATGGCGGCGCCGGCGCCGCGCTCGCCGTAGGCCAGGTGGCTCGGGATGAGGAGACGACGACGGCCGCCTTCCTTCATGCCGACGATGCCGTCGTCCCAGCCCTTGATGACCTGACCGATACCGAGGCGGAAGTCGAGGGGCGCACCGCGGTTCCACGAGGCGTCGAACTCCTCGCCGGTCGAGTGCGCGACACCGACGTAGTGGGCCGAGATGGTCGAACCGACCGTGGCCTCGGCGCCGTCGCCGACGGTGATGTCCTCGATGACGAGGTCGGTGGGCGCTTCGTCGCCGGGGAAATCGATCTCGGGACGGGTGGTGTTGGGGTCAAAACCCATGACGGATCCTTTCGGGAGGTCGTGCGGAGAGGGACGAACGTGCGTTGGGGGCCGGTCAGACAGCCGCGAGGATGTCGACGACGAAGACCATCGTGTCAGTGCCCTTGATCTCGCCCTGACCCTGCGCGCCGTAGCCGTCAGCCGGCGGGACGACGAGGAGCAGGCGGCTGCCGACGGGCTGGCCGACGATCGACTTGTCCCAGCCGGGAACGACCTGGCCGACACCGATCGGCGTGGTGTATCCGTCGGCATTCGAGTCGAAGACCTTGCCGTTCACCCACAGGGCGCCGGTGTAGCTCACGCGGACGGTCTGGCCGGACTCGACCTTGGCGCCCTTGCCCGTGACGAGGGGCTGGGTGACGAGCTTGGTGGGGGCCGCGGCCTTGGGCATCGTGATCGTCGCCGCCTTGCCGGGGTTCCACTTCACCGTGGGGAGACCTGCCTTGGGCGCGACGGCCGTGCCCTCGGCCTCCTTGAGCGAGGCGCCGCCCTTGATGACGTCGACGACGAAGAGCACCGGGTCCGTGGCCTTGAGGTTGAAGTTGCTGTTGCCCTGCTCGCCCCACACGTCCTTGGTGGGCGCGGCGAGCAGCAGACGTGCTCCCGGCTTCGACCCGGGCAGCTGGTTCGTGAGGATCGGCAGCATCCGGTCGCTGGAGAGATCGACGCCGAGCGTCTGCTTGTCGGTCCAGGTGCTCGTCGCGACCTTGCCGTCGGTGCCGTTGACGACCTGGATGTGGACCGACGCGAGGTCGGTCTTGCCGAGCGGAGTGCCGGAACCCTCGGTGAGGACCCGCTTCTCCTCCTTGGTCACCGTGAGGGGCGTGGGCGAGACCGTGACCTTGGGCTCCGCGCCAGAGTCACCCGTGACGGTGATCTTGGCGAGCGGACCGGACGCAGCGGCGTCCTTGTCGCCGTCGGAGGCCTCACCACAGCCGGCGAGGGCGACGACCGCCACCGTCAGGGCAGCAGCAAGGGGGGCAAAACGGGCGCGGGACACAGTGATACCTCAGATCGAGCTTGGGGGGATTGCGCCCACCATAACCACAGAACCTGTCAGGACCCTGATCGTCACATGCCCGCGATGAGGCGCTCGACCCGTGGATCCTCGTGTCGGAACGGGTCCTTGCAGAGCACCGTCCGCTGGGCCTGGTCGTTGAGCTTGAGGTGCACCCAGTCGACGGTGAAGTCGCGCCGGTGGGCCTGCGCGGCACGGATGAAGTCACCGCGCAGTTTGGCCCGCGTCGTGGGAGGCGGCTTGACCTTGGCCTCGAAGATCTCGGGGTCGGTCACGGCGCGCGCCGCCCTCCCCCGTGCCTGCAGGAGGTAGAACAAGCCACGTCGCCGGTTGACGTCGTGATACGCGAGGTCGATCTGCGCGAGCCTCGGGTGGTCGAGATCGAGGCCGTGCCTGGTCGCGTAGTCACTGATCAGCCGGTACTTGATGATCCAGTCGATCTCGGTGTCGACCTTGCTGTGGTCGCCTGTCTCGACAGCGTCGAGGGTGCGTTCCCACAGGTCGAGGACGGTCTTGTGGTCGGGGTCGCTCGCGCCTTCACGATCCACGTATGCCGCTGCCGCCGTGAGGTATTCGCGCTGCAGATCCAGGGCGCTGAGTTCACGGCCGTTGGCCAGGCGGACGAGCCGTCGGCCGGTCATGTCGTGGCTGATCTCGCGGATCGCCCGAATGGGGTTCTCGAGCGTGAGGTCGCGCATGACGACGCCGTCCTCGATCATCCGCAGCACGAGGTCGCACGAGCCGACCTTGAGCAGCGTCGTCGTCTCGCTCATGTTCGAGTCGCCGACGATGACGTGCAGTCGGCGGTAGTGCTCGGCGTCGGCATGCGGCTCGTCGCGGGTATTGATGATCGGACGACTGCGGGTTGTCGCCGACGACACGCCTTCCCAGATGTGGTCCGCGCGCTGGCTCACGGCATACTCCACGCCTTTGGAGGTGCGCACGAGCTTGCCTGCGCCGCAGATGATCTGGCGACTGATGAGGAACGGGAGCAAGGCGTCCGAGAAGACCTGGAAGTCGCCGGCCCGGCCGACGAGGTAGTTCTCGTGGCAGCCGTAGGAGTTGCCTGCCGAGTCGGTGTTGTTCTTGAAGACATAGATGTCTCCGCGCACGCCGTCCTCGTGCAAGCGTGCCTCGGCATCGGCGACGAGGCCCTCCACGATCCGCTCCCCCGCGCGGTCGTGCGCGACCAGCTGACGCAGCGAGTCACACTCGGCCGTGGCGTACTCGGGGTGGCTGCCCACGTCGAGATAGAGCCGCGAGCCATTGGCGAGGAACACGTTGCTGGACCGCCCCCAGGCGACGACCTTGCGGAAGAGGTAGCGGGCAACCTCGTCAGGGGTGAGCGTGCGCTGGCCCTCGGACGAGGCGGTGATGCCGTACTCGTTCTCGATCCCGAAGATCCGTCGCTCCATGACCTCACCCTAGTTCCGCGCCCCGTCCTGCCGCGGGACTGTTTGGGTGGCGAGCCAGGTCCAGCATCCGGGACGCAGGTACCAGCATCTGGCACTTAACGGCATGTTGGGGTTTCGACAACTTTGCGTTACCAATGAGAGGACCGTCCATGGCCACGCTGCGTCTCGGCGACACCGCCCCCGACTTCACGGCTGAGACCACCGAGGGTGAGATCAGCTTCCACGACTGGAAGGGCGACGGTTGGGCCGTCCTCTTCAGCCACCCCGCCGACTTCACCCCGGTCTGCACCACCGAACTGGGCCGTGTCGCCGCGCTCAAGGACGAGTGGGCCCAGCGCAACGCCAAGGTCCTCGCCGTGTCGGTCGACGCCATCGACGACCACAACGCGTGGAAGAAGGACATCGAGGAGGTCGGCGGCTCCGCCGTGACCTACCCGATCATCGCCGACAAGGACCGCAAGGTCGCCGAGCTCTACGACATGATCCACCCGAACGAGGGTGACACCTCGAGCGTGCGCTCCGTCTTCCTCATCGACCCCAAGGGCAAGGTCCGCCTGTCCCTGACCTACCCCAAGAGCGCCGGCCGCAACTTCGACGAGATCCTGCGCGCCCTCGACGCCCTCCAGGTCAACGACGCTGGTCCCTTCTCCACGCCGGCCGACTGGAAGAAGGGCGACCGCATCATCGTCGCCCCCACCGTCTCCACCGACGACGCCCGCGAGAAGTTCAAGGACGTCGAAGAGGTCAAGCCCTACCTGCGCTACGCCGCCGCTCCCACGGCCTGAACCAACCGCCTTTTCCAAGGCACAACCACGACGTATGCCGTGTGGTCCCGATCCCGGGACCACACGGCATACGTTGTCCTCATGGCCGATTCGATCGCACTGGACATTCCGACCGACCTGCTCGTGCCCGAGACCGCCAACGGTCACGGCATCGTCCTCTTCCAGGAAATCTTCGGCGTCACGGACTACATCCGGTCCCGAGCACAGGACCTCGCCGATCTCGGCTTCCACGTCCTTGTGCCCCACTTCTACGGTCGGCAGGGCGACCCCGTCATCGATGAGGGAGCCGACGGACTCCCCCGCGCCATGGCGCTCCTCCAGGAGCTCGACTGGGAGGTGGCCGTCGCGGACGGCATTGCCGCACTGGAGGCACTGCGTGCGCACCCAGACGTGACCGGTCGGGTGGGACTCTTGGGCTTCTGCTTCGGCGGCGGACTGGCCTTCAACGTCGCGGCCGCGGCGCAGCGCAAACCGGATGGTCTGGTGAGCTACTACGGCTCGGCGCTGCCCAACCTGCTCGCGCTGGCACCCGACGTGCCCGTGCCGAGCCTGCACCACTTCGGTGACAGCGACACCTACATCCCGATGACGACCGTTCGCGACATCGAGAAGGCGGTGACGTCCGGCCATGACGACGTCACCTTCGACCTTCACCCGGGCGCCGGGCATGCCTTCGACAACCCGTCGCCGATGTTCCACCACCCCGAGGCCGCTGGCAAGGCGTGGGCTCGGACGACAGACTGGCTCTCGACCCACTTCCCCGGCGCCTGATCCCGAGCGTCGCGTCAGTCGGAGTCGGGTGTCGGCTCGTCTCCGTGCCGCTGCGTCTGCGGGTTGCTCGCTGCCTGCCGCGGGCTGTCGTGGTCCACGGGCGGAACGTCGTCCGTCGGGTCGTCGTCCGAGAGCAACTGGCCGAGCAGATCACCGTTGATCCGACGGAACGTCCGGCGTGAGCGGGTGCGGTCGAGAACCGCCACCTCGAGCGACTCCGGGCCGAGCTCACGGTCCGGTCCACCGGCCGGGTCATGGGCCAGGCCGGCAACTGCCAGCTGGAGCGACTGGGCCAGAGTGAGGCCCACCCGCCACTGCTCGGTGAGCCGCTCCTCGATCTGGTCCGAGGCACCGCCCATCGCCACGAGTCCGCGCTCGTCGGCGACGGAGCCGTCGTAGGTGAGGCGATAGATCTGGTCGCTGTCCGGGTCATCACCGACCTCGGCCACGACGATCTCGACCTCATAGGGCTTGGACTCCTGGGTGAAGACCGACCCGAGCGTCTGGGCGTAGGCGTTGGCCAGGCCGCGCGCCGTGACGTCACTGCGGTCGTAGGAATAGCCCCGCAGGTCGGCGTAGCGCACGCCGGCCACACGCAGGTTCTCGAACTCGTTGTACTTGCCGACTGCCGCGAAGGCGATGCGGTCGTAGATCTCACCGATCTTGTGAAGCGTGCGCGAGGGGTTCTCCGCGACGAACGCGATGCCGTGGTCGTAGCCGAGCACGACGACGGACCGGCCACGGGCGATGCCCTTGCGCGCGAAGTCGGCCCGATCCTTCATGAGTTGCTCGGGCGAGACGTAGAACGGCATACCGGCGGTCATGCGGCACCTCCCCCACGTCGGCCACCGGGATTGCCCTGGCGGTCGGCGATGATCGCGTCGACGACCGGTGCGACGCCGTCGTCGGGGATGAACCGGGCACCGTCGGCGGTGACGAGCGCGACCGTGGGCCAGATGCGCCGACCGACGTCGGGACCGCCGGTCGCGGAGTCGTCGTCGGCCGCGTCCCAGAGCGCCTCGACGGCAACCCGCACGGCCTCGTCACCCGACATGCCGGGGCGGTAGAGCTTCTTGAGCGCGCCGCGGGCGAAGAGCGACCCGGACCCCACGCTGTGGTGGTCGTGCTCCTCGTAGCAGCCCCCGGTCACGTCGTAGGAGAAGATCCTGCCGAGCCCGGCCTGGTGGTCGTAGCCGGCGA
The DNA here is from genome assembly GCF_000768685.1 of Knoellia subterranea KCTC 19937. Taxonomy (GTDB): domain Bacteria; phylum Actinomycetota; class Actinomycetes; order Actinomycetales; family Dermatophilaceae; genus Knoellia; species Knoellia subterranea. The sequence goes on from NZ_AVPK01000002.1 coordinate 328,192, forward strand.
AGATGGGGACCACGCTCAAACCCTGCATCGCCATCCCGAGGTTGCCGCGGATCATCGAGGCGAGCCGGTTGGCCTTGCCCTCGAGGGACATCAGTGCACCCTCGATCTTTTCGTAGTGCTCGAGTTCGACCTGGAACAGCCGCACCAGCTCGATGGCCAGACCGGCCGTGCCTGCGATGCCGACCACTGAGAACTCGTCGGTCGCGAAGACCTTCTCCATGTCTCGGTTGGCAATGATGTTGCCCATCGTGGCCCGGCGGTCACCGGCCATGAGCACCCCGCCCTCGAAGATCACCGTGACGATCGTCGTGCCGTGCGGGGCGTCGATGCTCGCGCCCGGCGGCAAACCGCGCCGCGACGGGATGAGGCTCGGCTCGTGCTCGGCGACGAAGTCGGTGAACGACGACGAACCCGTCCTGAGGTATGCCGCGGGGAGACCGCCGCCGTCGGCCACCGGTGTCACTGGCCGCCCTTCTGGACGAAGCCGCGGACGAACTCCTCCGCATTGGTCTCGAGGACACCGTCGATCTCGTCGAGGATGTCGTCGATGTCGGTGTCGGCCACCTGGGCCGCAGGTGCTGCGGGCGCGGGAGTGTCGTCCGGTCCGTCGTCACGTCGCCCCGGCTTGATCTGTTCCTGGCCGGCCATGGGCTCCTCCTCGGGTCGCGACGGCACCGACGCGGTGCCTGTGACTGCGAGCCTAGTCCGAGCCCCTGTCCGCGGCGGCGAGCGACTCGAGCAGCGACCGGATGTCGGACGCTCCATCGACGAGGTCGCCCACGGCGTCCTTGGTGCCGCGGAGTGGCTCGAGGATGGGAATCCGCTGCAACGAGCGCTCCCCCGGCACTTCGACGACGACCGAGTCCCACGAGGCCGCGACGACCGAGTCCGGGAACTTGCGCAGGCAGGCACCACGGAACCAGGCGCGCGTGTCCTCAGGGGCCGCGTCCATGGCCGCTGCCGCCTCGGCCTCGGGCACGAGCACCTCGACCCGATCAGTGGCGGCCATGCGGTTCGCGAGCCCGCGATCGGCGCGCACGTCCGACCATTGGATGTCGACCGCCTTGAGTCGCGGGTCGCCCCAACCGAGCGAGTCGCGCTCGCGGTAGCCCTCGAGGACGGACAGTTTGGCCACCCAGTCGACCCAACGACGGGCATCCATCGGGTCGCCCTCGAGCGCCGTGAGCACCCGGTCCCACCAGCCGAGAACCTCGACGGTCGACTCGTCGACGTCGCTCCCCCACTTGTCGTCGACGTAGGCCGCGGCGAGTTCGTGGAAGGTTCGCAGGAGTTCGACGGGGCGGATGGAGCGACCGTCGGTGAGTTCGATCGTGGAGCGCAGCGTCGGGTCGTGACTCACCGCCTGCAGCGTCTTGACCGGCGCGCGGACACCGAGGTCCTGGGTGAACGCGTCGTCCTCGATCATGGCGAGCACGAGCGAAGTCGAGCCCATCTTGACGAGGTTCGCGACGTCGCAGTGGTTCGCGTCGCCGAGGATGACGTGCAGCCGGCGGTAGAGGTCGGCCACGGCGTGCGGCTCGTCCCGGGTGTTGATGATCGGGCGCTTGAGTGTCGTCTCGAGCCCCACCTCGGCCTCGAAGAAGTCGCTCCGCTGCGCGATCTGGTAGCCGGTCGTGCGCGAGTCGACACCGATGCCGACCCGACCCGACCCGCACATCACCTGTCGCACGACGAAGAAGGGCGTGAGCTGGGCGATGATCCGCGCGAACGGCGTCCGGCGCGACATGAGGTAGTTCTCGTGGGTGCCGTAGGACGCACCCTTGCCGTCGGTGTTGTTCTTGTAGAGGTTGACCCCGGGAGGGACGGTCGCGAGCCGCTGCACGGCCTCCCGCATGACGAGCTCGCCCGCCTTGTCCCAGACGACGGCGTCACGAGGGGTGGTCACCTCGGGCGAGGAGTACTCCGGGTGCGCGTGATCGACGTAGAGCCGGGCTCCGTTGGTCAGGACGACGTTGGCCATCGTCGGGTCCTCGACGTCGGTGAGCTGGCTCGGGTGCGCCACGCCGCGACCCATGTCGAAGCCGCGCGCGTCGCGCAGAGGTGCCTCGTCGGCGTAGTCCCAGGACGCCTGGGCTGGTCGGATCCCCCGACTCGCGGCATACGTCGTGACGACGTCCCCCGACAGGACCATGGGGTTGGCCCCCGGCTGCCCCGGCACCGAGATGCCGTACTCCGTCTCGATTCCCATGACCCGGCGCACTGACATGGCTGCTAGCCAACCACGTCACCGGCATACTCCCGGCATGCGCTCCTACCGTGGGATGTCCCCGCTCACCACTGCGGTCGTCGCCGTCATCGACCGGATGCGGGTTCCGGTCGAGCAACAGGACGACGAGCAGCGGCAGCGCTCGCGGTCCGAGGTCTATCCGCGGCGTCCCCCGCACTCGTGGGTGACGGGCCGTGTCGACCCCGCCGTCGGGATCTCCTTCGGCACGGCGCCGGCGCGCGACGGATGGGACATCCCGCTGCGCCTCTATCGTCCAAGAGCGTTGCGGGACAGCAGAACTGACGTTCCGGTCATCGTCTACTTCCACGGCGGCGGGTGGGTCCAGGGCAATGTCGTCAATTACGACCCGCTGTGCACGCACCTCGCCGCCGAGGTGGGTGCCGTTGTTGTGAGCGTCGACTACCGCAAGGCGCCCGAACACCCGGCACCCACAGCGGTTCACGACGCCGTCGATGCGACGACGTGGGTCGCGGCCCAGTCGGACGTCCTGCGCGCCGACGCGCACCGACTCGCCGTGTGCGGCGACTCCGCCGGGGGCCACCTCGCCGCCGTCGTCGCCCAGGTCGTGGCCGGAAGCGGTGCCGACTGGATCCGGCACCAGGCGCTGATCTATCCGGCCGTCGACCTCACGATGCAGTCCCCGTCGATCGAGGAGCACGCGGACGCGCCCATCCTCACCAAGACGTCCATCCTCGAATTCAGGGAGTTGTATGCCGGTGGGCAGGATTTCCGGGACCCGCTCAACTCACCGTTGTTCGGCTCCCTTGAAGGCCTCCCGCCGACGCTGATCCAGACCGCGGACCTCGACCCCATCCGCGATGACGGTGCCCGCTATGCGGAGGCGCTGCGCTCCGCGGGGGTGAGCACCCGGCATACGAACTATCTCGGTGTGCCACACGGCTTCGCGAGCTTCCCGGGCGCCTGCGCGGCCGGCCGCCAGCACCGGTGGGAGCTCGTGAGTGAACTCCGCCGTCACCTGACCTGAGCTCTGCCCTAGGGTCGACCCCATGCGCGAGATCGTCGTCTTCTCCGGTAGCGCCCACCCCGCCCTCGCCCAACAGATCTGTGACCAGCTGGGGGTACCCCTGTCCGGGACGGACATCAAGCGATTCAGCAACGACTGCCTCCAGGCACAGCTGCTCGCGAACTGCCGGCAGCGCGACGTCTACATCGTCCAGCCGCTCGTGCCTCCCACGCAGGAGCACCTCATGGAGCTGCTCCTCATGATCGACGCGGCGCGGGGTGCGTCAGCCGCGCAGATCACCGCGGTCATCCCGCACTTCGCGTATGCGCGCTCGGACAAGAAGGACGCATCCCGCATCTCCCTCGGCGGTCGACTCGTGGCCGATCTCATCCACACCGCCGGCGCTCATCGCGTCCTCACCATGAACCTGCACGCGCCGCAGGTTCACGGGTTCTTCTCGGTTCCGGTCGACCACCTCACAGCGCTCGGGGTCCTCGCCGACCACTTCCGCGGGACCGACCTCACGAACTCCGTCGTCGTCTCCCCCGACCTCGGCAACGCCAAGGAAGCCACACAGTTCTCACGGCTCCTGGGCCTGCCCGTGGCCGCCGGCAGCAAGCAGCGCAAGTCCGACGACAAGGTCGTCATCGACTCCATCGTCGGCGACGTGCGCGGCAAGCGGGCCATCGTCCTCGACGACGAGATCGCCACCGGCGGCTCCATCATCGAACTCCTCGACAAGCTCGGCGAGTTCGGTGTCACCGAGGCAGCCGTCGCGTGCACGCACGGGCTGTTCGCCGGGCGGGCCGTCGAACGGCTGCGCGACCACCCGATGGTCACCCAGGTCGTCACGACGGACACGGTGCCGGCGCCGAACGGATGGCCGGAGCTCCAGGTGCGGACGGTGTCCGGCCTCTTCGCCGAGGCGATCACGCGCATCCACGAGGGCGAGTCGGTGAGCATCCTCTTCGACGGGGTCGACCCGACGCACGCCCCGCCCCAGGCTTCGCTCTTCGACAAGGTGGGTGGCTGACGTGTCGCGCATGGTTGCACCGTTGCTCGACGTGCTGGTCGTGCTGGTCTTCGCGTTGGTGGGGCGACGCTCCCACGCGCACGGGATCACGCTGGGCGGGGTGCTCGAGACGGCGGCGCCGTTCCTGTGTGGCACGGCCGCTGGGTGGTTGCTCGCGTCGTTGGCCTTGGACAGCTCGCCGCGGTCGTGGCAGTTCGGGGCGGTCGTCGTGGCGGCGACCGTGGTCGTGGGGATGCTCCTGCGAAGGCTCGCGGCGGCGGGCACGGCCCCGTCGTTCATCGTCGTGGCGACGGTCTTCCTCACCGTGACACTGCTCGGCTGGCGGCTCGTCGCCCGCGCCCTCTCCTCCGACTGACGGGTGACGAGAGGCCTGCTGGTCGAGCGGTTTGCTCGACCGTCCTGATGACCCATTGATCATCAGGACGATGACCCACAGGTCATCGAGCCTTGCGGGACCCCCGGGTCAGAGGTACTGGCCGGTGTTGGCGATCGTGGAGATCGAGCGGCCCGGCTCGTTGCCCTCCTTGGTCTTGATGAGCGTGCGGATGTAGACGATCCGCTCGCCCTTCTTGCCGGAGATGCGCGCCCAGTCGTCCGGGTTCGTCGTGTTGGGCAGGTCCTCGTTCTCCTTGAACTCGTCGACGACGCTCTGGAGCAGGTGGTCGACGCGCAGACCGCGCTGATCGGTGGTGAGGAAGTCCTTGATCGCCATCTTCTTCGCGCGGTCGACGATGTTCTGGATCATCGCGCCACTGTTGAAGTCCTTGAAGTAGAGAACTTCCTTGTCGCCGCCGGCGTACGTGACCTCGAGGAACTCGTTCTCCTCGTCCTCGGTGTACATGCGGGTCACGACAGCCTCGGTCATGGCCTGCACCGTTGCCTCGGGTGACCCGCCATTCACCGCGAGGTCATCGGCGTGCAGCGGGAGGTCGGCCGTGAGGTACTTGGCGAAGATCTCGGTCGCGGCCTGGGCGTCGGGTCGCTCGATCTTGATCTTCACGTCGAGGCGACCGGGCCGCAGGATGGCCGGGTCGATCATGTCCTCACGGTTGCTCGCACCGATGACGATGACGTTCTCGAGGCCCTCGACCCCGTCGATCTCACTGAGGAGCTGGGGCACGATCGTCGTCTCGACATCGCTCGAGACCCCGGATCCACGGGTGCGGAACAGCGAGTCCATCTCGTCGAAGAACACGACGACCGGGAAGCCTTCCGAGGACTTCTCACGAGCCCGCTGGAAGATGAGGCGGATGTGCCGCTCGGTCTCACCGACGTACTTGTTGAGCAGCTCCGGACCCTTGATATTGAGGAAGTAGCTCTTGCCCGGCTCGCGCCCCTCCTTCTCGGCGATCTTGCGCGACAGCGACGCGGCCACGGCCTTGGCGATCATCGTCTTGCCGCAGCCGGGAGGGCCGTAGAGGAGTACGCCCTTGGGCGCCTTGAGGTGGTGCTCGGTGAACAGGTCGGGGTGCAGGTAGGGCAGCTCGACCGCATCGCGGATGAGTTCGATCTGATTGCCGAGGCCACCAATGTCGTCGTAGGCGATGTCCGGGACCTCCTCCAGGACGAGATCCGCAACTTCCGCCTTGGGGATCTGCTCGTAGACGAAGGCCGAGCGCGGCTCGAGCAGGAGCGCGTCGCCGACGCGCAACCGGACGTCCTTGAGGGAGGCGGCCACGCGGCAAACGCGCTCCTCGTCGCCGCGGGACAGGACGAGCACGCGATCCTCGTCGAGGATCTCCTTGAGCAGGACGAGCTCGCCGGCACGCTCGAAACCGTGCACGGCCACGACGTTCATGGCCTCGTTGAGCATGACCTCACGGCCGACCTCGATCTCACCCGGCTCGATCGTCGGACTGACGGCCACATGCATCTTGCGTCCGCCCGTGAGGACGTCCACGGTCTTGTCCTCGTAGGTCTCGACGACGACGCCGAAGCCCGACGGGGGCTGCCCGAGCCGGTCGACCTCGGACTTGAGCGTGACGATCTGCTCGCGGGCGTCGCGAAGCGTCCGCACGAGGCGCTCGTTCTGCGCCGAGACGGTGTTGACCTGCGAGCGCAGATCGGTGACCGTGCCCTCGAGTCGGCGCAGCGCGGCGCTGTCGGAGGAAGTGGGGTGTTCGGTCATCGTTGCCTCCTGGGCTCGGCGGACACCTCCACGCTAACCCGTGACGCTGCGACGCACCTTCCTGACTCGCTTGTCGGACGGAATGCGTTCCCCGATGGCTTCCGGGGTCCACTCGGCGTCGTCCGCCCCCGGCAGCGGCTCACCCGGACGCACGTCGGTGTCCTCCGTGCCTTCATAGCCCTTGCCGGGCCGGCGCTTGCGCAGCGGCGGTGTGACACCGGGAGCGAGACGACGCGTCGTGATGAGGAAGCCCGTGTGGCCGTGCATGCGGTGCTGTGGACGCACGGCCAGGCCCTCGAGGTGCCAGCCGCGCACCAGCGACTCCCAGGCCGACGGCTCGGTCCAGTTGCCGGCGTCGCGCATCGCCTCGGCCACCTTGGACAGCTGGGTCGCCGTGGCGACGTAACAGATCAGGACGCCACCCGGCGCCAGAGCCTCACCCACGACGTCGAGGCACTCCCAGGGCGCCAGCATGTCGAGGACGACGCGGTCGACCGTGCCCGGTTCGACGTGCTCCGGCAGCGCCTCGACGAGGTCTCCGACGGTCACGGTCCACGCCGGGTGGTCCTCACCGAAGTAGGTCCGTGCATTGGCCCTGGCGATGTCGGCGAAGTCTTCACGGCGTTCGAACGAGTGCAGCCGCCCGGTCTCCCCCACCGCCCGCAGCAACGACATCGACAGGGCACCCGACCCGACGCCTGCCTCGACCACCACCGCGCCCGGGAAGATGTCGGCCATGGTGACGATCTGGCCGGCGTCCTTGGGATAGACCACTGCGGCGCCACGCGGCATCGACATCACGTAGTCGGACAGCAACGGCCGCAGGGCGAGGTACTCGAATCCCGCCGTGTTCGTGACCGTCGATCCGTCGGGCGCACCGATCAGGTCGTCGTGCTGCAGGTAGCCCCGGTGGGTGTGGAACTGCTTCCCCGCTCCCAGGGTGATGGTGTGGAGGCGGCCCTTGGCGTCCGTGAGCTGCACCCGCTCACCTTCGGCAAAGGGTCCACGTCGAAGGTCGGCACCGGTCGCACTCATGGGCGGTGAGTCTAGTTGGCCCCAATGGCCGCGTTGACCGCCTCGACGGTGACCAACCCGAGCACGCGCCCGGCCTCGGTCGCCACGACGATCGGACTGCCGGACAACTGGATCGCCGTCACCACGGACGTGAGGTCCTCATCGCGAGTCGTGGGCGCGATCCACCCGTCCGGCTGGACGCGCGCGAGCGCCGTCACGGGCGTCACGCCCCAGCGGTCGCGGGGCACGGTCTGGGCGTCCTCGGGGAGCACGAGGGACGTGGGCCGTCCGTCCGGGTCGACCACCACGGCCAGGCCGCCGGTAGCGGCAGCGGCCTCGAGCACGTCGCCCGGACCGAGGACCGGTACCGGTCGCACGACCTGGGCCACGGTGCCGCGCGCCAGCATCTCGCGGGCCTGGCCGGTCCGGATCGCGGCGGTCGCGCCCTGCCACATGAACGCCCCGATGAGGCCCATCCACAGGATGGAGGTGAGGGACGGACTGTTGCCGGCCAGGAGCGGTCGGACGACGAACCACAGCACGACGGCGAGCGTGACCACCCGCCCGGTCCAGCCCGCGGCGATGAGTCCCTTCTCGCGCCGTCCCGTGATGCGCCAGACGAGGGCGTCGACGAGCTGCCCGCCGTCGAGGGGCAGTCCCGGCAGGAGGTTGAACACCGCGAGGAGGAAGTTCACGAAGGCGATTCCATAGAGGATCTGACCCGGAATGCCTGTCCCCACCACGAGGGACGCAACCCAGGCCACCCCCGCGAGTGCGAGGTTCGCGACGGGGCCCACGACCGCGATCGCCGCGGCTTTTCCCGGTGTCGACAAACGCGCGTCGTATGCCGTGTGCCCACCCCACAGGTCGGCCACCACTCGGTGGACCGGGAGCCCCATCCCCCGGGCCATCCCGGCGTGCGCCCCCTCGTGGACGAGAACCGAGATCAGGAGCGAGACGGCATACGCGACACCGACGCCGTAGGCGGCGGCTCCCCCGTCCGGGGAGCTGCTGCCCACGAGGTAGGTGATGACGGCGGCGAGGATCAGCCAGCTGGCACCGATCTGGATCGGGACGCCACCGACCCGCGCGATGACGAATCCCGTCGAGTGCGTCTCATTGGCTTCGGCCACGCGGCGACCCTACACAGCACGACGGCATACTGGGCCGGGTGAGCACTTCCACCACGACGTCATCTCCGGACACCCGGGTCAACCACCGTCCCGACGCGACAGCGGACCTCTCCGCCGCGCTGCGGGATCGGGTTCTCGTCCTCGACGGGGCGATGGGGACGATGATCCAGCGCGAAGGGCTCTCCGAGGAGGACTACCGCGGCGAACGGTTCGCTGACTGGCCGAGCGACCTGCGGGGCAACAACGACCTGCTGAGCCTCACCAAACCCGAGATCATCGAGGGGATCCACCGCGCGTACCTCGAGGCCGGTGCGGACCTCGTCGAGACGAACACGTTCAACGCGCAGCGGATCTCGCTGGCCGACTACGACATGGCCGAGCTGGCGTACGAGATGAACGTCGCCGCTGCCCGGCTGGCGCGCAGCGCGTGCGACGCCGTGGCCTCCGAGACGGGACGACCCCGGTGGGTCATGGGCGCCCTCGGCCCGACCACCCGCACGGCCTCCATCTCCCCCGACGTCAACGACCCGGGCGCGCGCAACATCAGCTTCGACCAGCTCGCCGAGGCCTACCTCGAGCAGGCCCGCGGACTCGTCGACGGTGGTGCCGACGCCCTGCTCATCGAGACGATCTTCGACACGCTCAACGCCAAGGCGGCGATCTTCGCGGTCGAGACACTGTTCGAGGAAACCGGCCGACGCTGGCCGGTGCTCATCTCGGGAACGATCACCGACGCCTCCGGTCGCACCCTGTCCGGTCAGGTGACCGAGGCGTTCTGGAACTCCGTGCGCCACGCCCGCCCCCTGGTCGTCGGGCTCAACTGCGCCCTCGGTGCCGATGAGCTCCGCCCCTACATCGCCGAGCTGTCCCGCATCGCGGACTGCTTCGTGTCGGCCTACCCCAACGCCGGACTGCCCAATGCCTTCGGTGAGTACGACGAGACCCCGGACCAGATGGCCTCCGTCGTCGGGGAGTTCGCGAGCAGCGGGCTCGTCAACATCCTCGGTGGCTGCTGCGGCACGACCCCCGAGCACATCGGCGCCATCGCGGCCGCCGCCGCTCAGGGCACGCCACGGGTCCCCGGTGAGGTCCCGCCGGCCATGCGGCTCAGCGGTCTCGAACCGCTGACGGTCGACGAGGACTCGCTCTTCGTGAACGTCGGCGAACGCACCAACATCACCGGTTCGGCCCGCTTCCGCCGGCTCATCAAGGAAGAGGACTACCCCACCGCCCTGTCCGTCGCTCGCCAGCAGGTCGAGGCCGGCGCCCAGGTCATCGACATCAACATGGACGAGGGCATGATCGACGGCGTCGCGGCGATGGACCGCTTCGTCAAACTCGTGGCGAGCGAGCCCGACATCTGCCGCGTGCCGCTCATGATCGACTCGAGCAAGTGGGAGGTCATCGAGGCCGGACTCAAGTGCTCGCAGGGCAAGCCGATCGTCAACTCGATCTCGATGAAGGAGGGCGTCGAGCCCTTCCTCGCACAGGCCCGGCTCTGCCGCAAGTACGGCGCGGCCGTCGTCGTCATGGCGTTCGACGAGGAGGGTCAGGCCGACTCGCTCGAGCGTCGCAAGGAGATCTGTCAGCGCGCCTACGACCTGCTCACGGGCGAGGTCGGCATGGACCCGCACGACATCATCTTCGACCCCAACATCTTCGCGGTGGCCACGGGCATCGAGGAGCACGCGGCCTACGGCACGGACTTCATCGAGGCGACGCGCTGGATCAAGCAGAATCTCCCCGGCGCGCTCGTGTCGGGCGGCGTCTCCAACGTGTCCTTCTCGTTCCGTGGCAACAACCCCGTGCGCGAGGCGATCCACGCCGTCTTCCTCTTCCACGCCATCGAGGCCGGCATGGACATGGGCATCGTCAACGCCGGCGCGCTCGTCGTCCTCGACGACATCGATCCCGAGCTGCGCGAGCGCATCGAGGACGTCGTGCTCAACCGCCGCCCCGACTCGACCGAGCGTCTGCTCGAGATCGCGGACCGGTTCAACACCACAGGCGAGGAGGCGCCCGAAGCCACGCAGTCGGAGTGGCGCGGACTCCCCGTCCGCGAACGCATCACGCACTCCCTCGTCAAGGGCATCGACGACTTCGTCGTGGAGGACACCGAGGAGCTCCGCCAGGAGATCGACGCCGCCGGCGGGAAGCCGATCGAGGTCATCGAGGGCCCGCTCATGGACGGCATGGGCGTCGTCGGCGACCTCTTCGGGGCGGGGAAGATGTTCCTCCCGCAGGTCGTGAAGTCGGCGCGCGTCATGAAGAAGGCCGTGGCACACCTCATCCCCTTCATCGAGGAGGAGAAGGAAAAATCCGGCGTCTCGACGCAGAAGAGCAAGGGCCTCATCGTCATGGCCACGGTCAAGGGCGACGTCCACGACATCGGCAAGAACATCGTCGGCGTCGTGCTCCAGTGCAACAACTACGACGTCATCGACCTCGGCGTCATGGTCCCGGCCCAGACCATCCTCGACACGGCCAAGGAGAAGGGCGCCGACATCATCGGCCTCTCCGGACTCATCACCCCGTCGCTCGACGAGATGGTGCGCGTGGCGGGCGAGATGGAGCGCCAGGGCTTCGACATCCCGCTGCTCATCGGCGGGGCCACCACGTCCCGGGCCCACACGGCCGTCAAGGTGGACGGCCAGTACAGCGGCCCCGTCGTCTGGGTCAAGGACGCCTCGCGATCGGTGCCGGTCGCGAGCCAGCTCCTCTCGGAGACCCAGCGCGGCCCGCTCCTCGAGAGCATCAAGGCCGACTACGACTCGATGCGGGCTCGGCACGCCGCCAAGGCGACCGAGCGTCCGCTCGTCTCGATCGACGCGGCCCGCAAGGCGCGCACCCCGCTCGACTGGACGGCATACCGGCCCGTCCGTCCCCATCTCCTCGCCCAGCAGAGCAAGGACGTCTGGTCCGGCCACACCGACACCAAGTGGCACCGCGCGGCGGCCCAGTTCACCCGCGAGTTCGCCGGCTACTCACTCGAGGAGCTGCGCCGCTACATCGACTGGACGCCGTTCTTCCAGGCGTGGGAGATGAAGGGGCGCTACCCCGACATCCTCTCCAACCCGGCCACGGGAGAAGCGGCCCGCAAGCTCTACGACGATGCCAACGCGATGCTCGACCGGATCGTTGCCGAGAAGTGGCTCACCGCCAACGGTGTCATCGGCCTCTTCCCGGCCAACGCCGTCGGTGACGACATCGAGGTCTACACGGACGAGTCGCGCGGCACCGTGCTCACGACGATCCATGGACTGCGTCAGCAGGGTCAGCACCGCGAGGGCGTCCCGAACCGGTGCCTCTCCGACTTCGTCGCGCCCAGGGAGACCGGTCTGGCCGACTACGTGGGCGGGTTCGCCGTGACCGCCGGGCTCGGCGCGCACGAACGGATCATGGCGTTCAAGGAGGAGCTCGACGACTACAGCGCGATCCTCCTCGAGGCCCTCGCGGACCGTCTCGCGGAGGCCTTCGCGGAGCGGCTGCACGAGCGGGTCCGCAAGGAGTTCTGGGGCCACGCGGGCGATGAGCACCTGTCCAACGACGACCTCATCGCCGAGAAGTACTCCGGTATCCGCCCGGCGCCCGGCTACCCCGCCTGCCCCGACCACACCGAGAAGGAGACGCTGTTCGCCCTCCTGCGCGCGAGCGAGCGCACCGGCATCGAACTCACGGAGTCGATGGCGATGCAACCCGGTGCCGCGGTGAGCGGATGGTACTTCGGGCATCCACAGAGTCAGTACTTCGTCGTCGGGCGACTCGGGCGCGACCAGGTCGAGGACTACGCGGAGCGCAAGGGCTGGACCCTCGCCGAGGCCGAGCGCTGGCTGGGTCCGAACCTCGGCTACCAGCCCGAGGACTGACCGTCCGGACCGCTCACGGACGGAATCCGGTATGCCGTCCGCCCACCTCGCTCGATCGTCAGGCCTCGACGTCGTCGAGGTGGGTGATGACGTCCTCGAGCAGGCGCGCGAGCTCACGACGCTCCGTCGCGCTGAGCCCACGCAGGACGTCGCTCTCGACGACGTCGGACTCGCGGATCGACTGAGTGAACAGCTCCCACCCGTCCGGCGTGAGCGAGACGAGCGTGCGGGTGCGATTGTCGGCGTCCGGTCGGCGCTGCACCAGGCCCCGCTCGGTCATCTTGTCGAGCCGGTGCGTCATTGAGGACGGCGCCACACTCGTGAGCTCGGCAAGCTGGCTCGGGGTGAGGCACTCCTCCCCTGCCTTGGCCAGCGCCGCGACAACGGCCCACTCCCCCTGAGTGAGGTCGAGGTCGGCCAGCTGTCGGGCGTACCACTGGTCGAGCTTCTTCGTCACTCCGTAGACCGCAGTGATGACGCGCTGGACCGACTCCTCACCGCCGGCTGCCACGTAGGCGGCGACGGCGTCGCGGTGCTGTTGCGCGGCGGTCTTCTGGCGTCGGGGCATAACCCGATTCTCCCATGCGTTGTTCGAGTGCTAACCTTTCGATATCGAACGTTCGAGTTCGAATATCTCGGCATCGAAGCCTGTGGGGCGGCTCGAGCCGAACCCACCTCTCTCCTCTCCCAGAAGGGTGTGAACTCGTCATGCGCGCCAAGCTCCTCGTCCTCGCCTCGTCCATCGGAATGCTCGGCTGGGGAGCCGTGCTGCCCTACCAGTACGCGTATGCCGCAGACACCCGCGGCTGGGGGGCCTTCGTCGCCGCTGCCGCGTCGTCCCTCTTCTCCGTTGGTGCGCTCGTGGCGGCCCCCGTCGCGGGTCGGCTCAGTGACCGCTACAACCCCGTCGCCGTCGCGGTCATCGCCCAGCTCGTCGGTGCACTCGGCGTGGGCGCCCTCGTGGTGGTCGACACCCGCGAGGCCTTCCTCGCCGGGATGTTCGTCTTCGGCCTCGGTCTGACCGCGGCCGTGCCCGCCAAGCAGGTCCTCGTCCTGCGCTGGGTGCCGAGCGCCGACCGTCGCAAGATCTTCGCCTACAAGTTCACCGGCGAGGCACTCGGCATGGCGGCCGGTGCGTACATCGCCGGACACCTGGTCAACCTGCGCGATCCGCAGGGTCTCGACATCGGATTCCTCACTGCCGCAGCGGGATTCGCGGTCTCCTCACTCATCATCGGCCTCGCCGGGCGCGGATCCGACCTCCACGCCGGCAGCGACGCGGTGACCGAGGCGGCCCTGTCCGCGAGCCCCCGTGAGGCCCTGCGCACGATCTTCGCCAACCCCGCCCTGCGCTGGACGGCCGTCATCACCGTGACCCTCGCCCTGGGCTTCTACGCCCAATTCGAGTCCGGACTCCCGGCCTACGCGATCACCGAACTCGACGTCGACACGACCGCCATCGGCACCGCGGCCGCGGTGAACTCGATCGTCATCGTCGCCCTCCAGGTCGTCGTCGTGCGACTCACGGCCAAGCGCAGCGCACCCAGCCTGCTCATGGCAGTCGGTGCCATCTGGGTGCTCTCCTGGCTCGTGCTCTCGGCCGCGCAGTTCGCTCCCGGGGTGGCCGCGGCTCTCTTCGTCACGACCTTCGGCATCTTCGCCGTGGGCGAGACGATGTACAGCCCCGTCCTCAACCCCCTGACGGCGTCCCTCGCCCCCGCCGGGATGGTGGGCCGCACCCTCGGGATCTTCGCTGCCCTCCAGACGACGTTCTCGGCCATCGGTCCGCTCGTGGCCGGAGCGCTGCTCGGTGCGGGACTGGCCAACGGATTCCTCGGACTCCACATCGTGATCAGCCTCCTGGCGGTGTATGCCGCGTGGCGCCTGCGTGCGGTCATGCGTGCCGCTGACCCGGCACGGAACGCGACGACGACGGCACTCGGCGACGACGCGGTCCTGGCCGCCTGAGGCGGGCGGACGGCATACCCGAAAGAGGGTTTGACCCTCACACGGTGTCAGGCTGTCTCGTGGTGGTGTCGCCCGGGCGCAGGACCCGGGGACGAGACCAGAACCGAAGGGACCCTCGTGCTCGGAATCGGTGAGTTCGCCCTCCACGGCCGCGTGTCGGTCAGGATGCTGCGGCACTACGACGCCCTCGGGCTCCTCGTGCCGGCTGCGGTCGACCCGCACAGCGGCTACCGGAGCTACACGGCCGATCAGCTCAGCAGGCTCAACCGGCTCGTGGCCCTCAAGGATCTCGGCTTCGCCCTCTCCGAGATCGGGCCGATCCTCGACGCGGATGTCGGGCCGGACGAACTGCGAGCCATGTTGGTGCTGCGCCGGTCGCAGGTGTCGGCACGCATCGAGGAGGACCGCACCCGCCTCGCCGAGATCGAGCGTCGCCTTCGGACCATCGAGAAGGAGCACGACATGTCTGACCTCCAGTTCACCACCAAGCCGCTTCCCGAGCTCACCCTCGCCCAGCGCGCCGCCGCGGTGACCGACCGCGCCGACATCGGTCCCGTCATCGGGCCGATGTTCGGCGCACTCCTCGCCGATGCCGGACGCGCCGGTCTCGACACGGAGCAGCCGACCGTTGCGTGGTACGACGGGGATGAGGACGAGATCCGCTTCGCGGCGGGTATGCCGTTGCGCGAGAACGAATCGATCCCCGGTTACGACGTGGAGACTCTGCCGACCGTCGAGCGCGCTGTCACCGTGGTCCACCGTGGCTCGATGGAGACCATCGGTGACACGTGGCAGGCGCTCATGCAGTACATCGGTGCCGCCGGCCTGTCCCCGAGTGGCCGGTGCCGGGAGGTCTACATCTCGACACCGTTGGACGACGAGGACGCCTGGGTCACCGAACTCCAGCAGCCCGTCGCCTGAGCCACCCGTCCGACGACGCCACCCGGTCCCGCGCGCCACGCCGGGCGTGCGGGACCGGGAGGTGTCGGTGGCACGACATACGGTGTGATTCATGGTTCCCGCCCTGTCCCCGAGCCGCGCAGCGGACTTCAAGCAGTGCCCGCTGCTCTTCCGTTTCCGGACCATCGACAAGCTCGATGGCCCGCCGTCGCCGGCCGCTGCACGTGGGACGTTGGTGCACGAGGTCCTGGAGCACCTCTTCGAGCTCCCCACCGCCGAGCGGACCCCTGAGGCGGCGCTCGCCCTGCTCCGGCCGCGCTGGGCCAGCCTGGTCGAGGAGCGCCCCGAACTGGCCACCATGCTCGAGGAGGACGACTCGCTCGACGAGGACGGCTGGTTCAAGGACGCCGGCGCGCTCGTCGAGCGGTGGTTCACCCTCGAGAACCCGCAATGGCTCGAGCCCGCCGAGCGCGAACTCTACGTCGAGACCGAGATCGACGGACTCACGTTGAGGGGTTACGTCGATCGTCTCGACATCGCACCCGACGGGGCGATGCGCGTCGTCGACTACAAGACCGGGCGGTCGCCCCGTGAGGCCTTCGAGGGCAAGGCCCTCTTCCAGATGAAGTTCTATGCGCTCGTGCTGTGGCGCCAGCGCGGTGTCATCCCCAAACAGCTCCAGCTGGTCTATCTCGGCAATGGCGAGATCGTGCGCTACGAGCCCGACGAACACGACCTGCTCGGGCTCGAGCGCAACGTCAGGGCCGTGTGGCAGGCGATCGTCCGCGCCAGCGAAACGGGAGACTGGCGACCGCGAACCTCTCGGTTGTGTGACTGGTGCGACTTCAAGGAGTTCTGCCCCGAGTGGGGTGGCACTCCCCCGCCGCTACCGGCCGATGCCGGTCGACTCGTCCTCGATCCGAGCGTCACCGGCGAGGCGCACGTCGGCGACGACTGACGCGAGGTCGCTCGGCGTCAGCCCACGCAGGCTCGGGAGCTGGACCGCTCCCCGCGTCACCGGCACGGGGACGACGTGCGGGACGGCGATCGTCGGGACTCCGGCCGCGACGGCCGAACGCACGCCCGTGGGTGAGTCCTCGATCGCCACGCAGTCCCGCGCGTCCACCCCGAGCATCCGCGCCGCCGCGTGGTAGGGCTCCGGGTGGGGTTTGCCGTGCTCGACCTCGTCGCCGGTGACGAGGGCGGTGAACGTCCCCTCGGGCAACGCCTCCACGACTGCCGAGGCCAACGATCGCCACGACATGGTCACAAGGGCGTTGGGAACCCCGGCGTCGACCAGCGATGAGAGCAGCTCGCGAGCACCGGGGCGCCACGGCACGTGCTCCCGCACCTGCGCGGTGACCCGGACGAGGAGCTCGTCGATGATCCGCTCCGGCTCCCACGTGATGGGTGAGTTGTCCCGGATGAACTGGGCGCTCACCATGAGGTCGTTGCCCACGAGCTGGTGCGCGTACTCGTCGGACCAGACACCCCCGTGCTCCTCGACGATGTCGTGCTCGGCAGCGATCCAATAGGGCTCGGTGTCGACGAGAGTTCCGTCCATGTCCCACAGAACGGCGGCAGGCAGCGTCATGCACCGAGTCTACGAATAGGCTGGAGTGCCATACCCCGGCGGACCCTGAGCAGCACCACGAGGAGGACGCGTTGATCGAGCTGGACGACCTGCCCGAGTTGGAGAATGCGGTGATGATCGCGGCCTTCGAGGGCTGGAACGACGCCGGTGAAGCGGCCAGCGGTGTCATCGAACACCTCGCCCGCCTCTGGGATGCCGAGCCGGTCGCGGCAATGGACCCGGAGGACTACTACGACTTCCAGGTCAACCGGCCTCGCGTCCTCACGGAGGACGGTCAACGCCGGATCAGTTGGCGCACCACGCGCATCCTCGTCGCGACCGACACCACCCTCGGCCGCGACGTCGTCCTGGTCCAGGGAGTGGAGCCGTCCTTCCGCTGGCGCTCCTTCGCGATCGAGCTCATGGAACTTGCCCAGGCCGCCGACGTCACCACCGTCATCACCCTCGGCGCCCTCTTGGCCGACGTCGCCCACACCCGCCCCATCCAGGTCACGGCAACCTCGGACAACGAGGACACCCGCCACCGGCACGACCTCGAGGCCAGCACCTACGAGGGCCCCACCGGCATCGTCGGGGTCATCGCCGATGCGGCAGTCCAGGTCGGGGTCAGCTCGATCTCGGTGTGGGCGGCCGTCCCCCACTACGCCCACCACACGCCCTCGCCCAAGGCGACGCGGGCGATCGTGTCCCGGCTCGAGGAGCTCCTCGACGCACCCATCGAGCACGCCGACCTCGACGAGGACGCCCGGGCCTGGGAGAACGGCCTCGACGCCCTGGCCTCCGAGGATTCCGAAGTCGCCGAGTACGTCGAATCCCTCGAGGAGGCGCAGGACACCGCCGACCTGCCGGAGGCGAGCGGCGACGCCATCGCCAAGGAGTTCGAGCGCTACCTGCGCAAGCGCGGCACCGAAGGCTGAGGCGCGATCCGCCGATCGCAGCTCAGGACTGGATGTCGGTTTGGCCCATCAGACTCGGACGCCAAGAAGTGCGTCGAGCGCCCGGGCCAGCACCCCCGGCGCGGAGGCCTCCGGGCCGCCCACGGACAGCGTGCGTTCGGTCCAGGCGTCGACCGCCGCCAGGGCACGCGGCGCATCGAGGTCGTCGGACAGTGCCGCCCGGATCGCTGCGACCGTGTCGTCGGCGTCGGGTGCGGTGTTGACCGACAGGGCCTCGCGCCAGCGCTCCAGCCGGCTCTGCGCCACGACGAGCAGCTCGTTCGTGTAGTCCCAGTCCGACCGGTAGTGCTGGGCCAGCAGGACGAGCCGGATGGCCATGGGATCGACCCCGTCGGCGCGCAACTGCGACACCAGCACGAGATTGCCCCGGGACTTGCTCATCTTGTGGCCATCCAGGCCCACCATGCCCGCGTGAGCGTGCAGGGCGGCATAGGACTCGACGCCGACGGCGCTCGCCTGGGCAACGGTCATCTCGTGGTGCGGGAAGATCAGGTCCGAACCGCCGCCGTTGACGTCCATCGGGACGCCGAGCCGGTCGAGCGCGATGGCCGTGCACTCGACGTGCCAACCGGGCCGCCCCGCCGGCAGTCCCTCGAACTCCCAGGACGGCTCGCCGTCGCGTGCTGCGCGCCACAGGAGCGGGTCGAGCGCGTTGCGTTTGCCGGGTCGGTCCGGGTCACCGCCCCTCTCGGCGAAGACGGCGAGCATCTCGTCGCGCGTCCACCCCGAGACCTGGCCGAAACCGTGAACCTGAGACAGGTCGACATAGAGGTCGGGGCCGTCGGCGTCCTCGTTCGGGAGTTCGTATGCCGTCCCGCTGGCGATCGTGCGCCGCACCAGGTCCGCGATCGTCGGGAGCGCCTCGACCACACCGACGTAGTCGTCGGGCGGGAGCACCTGCAGGGCGGTCATGTCCTCACGGAAGAGGTCGGCCTCGGCCACGGCGAGGTCGCGCCAGTCGATCCCGTCGCGCTCGGCACGTTCGAGCAGCGGGTCGTCGACGTCGGTGACGTTCTGGGTGTAGTGCACCTCGTGGCCGTTGTCGCGCAGGACCCGACCCACGAGATCGAACGCGACGTAGGTCGCGGCGTGACCGAGATGCGTCGCGTCGTAGGGCGTGATGCCACAGACATAGAGCCGCGCGACCGGGCCGGGTGCCACGGGTCGCAGCTCACCGCTGCTCGTGTCGTGCAGGTGCAGGCCCGCTCCGTCTCCGGGAATGGCGGGCAGGAAGGGGGTCGGCCACGAGATCACGAGGGAAGCCTACGGCGCACCGGTCAGAGCGCCGGCCACGGGATCGCCGGCCACCCGGGACGGGGCAGAGGGTGGCGGCGCTCGTCGAGCAGGGACCGTGCCCGATCGGCCAGTGCCGCCAGTTCCGGCCCGGTGAGGAGTGGTGCCAACGCGGCACGGAGGTCCCCTTCGACGAGGCCGTTCAACACTGCACGGACCTTGTCCACGTCAGAGTCGGGGAGGACCTCCCCCGCCCAGCCCCACAGCACCGTCCGCAGTTTGGGCTCGACCCCGAGGCTCACCCCGTGGTCGACGCCCCAGAGGGTGTCGTGCACGCGGAGCAGGTGGCCACCCTTGCGGTCGGAGTTGTTGATGAGGGCGTCGAAGACGGCGGCCGAGCGGACCGCAGCGTCTGTGGCGTGGGCGACGACCACTTCCTCACCATCGGGCGTCTCGCCGCGCAGCACTTCTCGCCATCCGGGAGGCACGTCGGGCGGGGGCAGCACGTCGACGACCATGCCCGGCGCCAGGTGCGGCTCGCCGACCCACTCCTGGGTGGCGGCCGGCCCCCAGGGACCCTCGTGCAACACGGTCGTCGGAACGATTCCGAAGCCGCCGGCTTCACTGATCAGGTATGCCGCCCGCTCACGACCTGCGAGCGTCCCGTCGGGGTAGTCCCACAACGGTCTCTCCAGAGCCACCGGCTTGTGGATGGCCAGCCGCGATGCGTCGTCCAACGTGACCCGCACCAACACGGCCCCGTTGGACGACTCGGTGATCCGGCCAAGCGGCTGGACCTCCCCCGACGCGAGAAGCCGCTCCGTGTCGTCCGCCAACGGTCAGCGCCGGTAGCCGTTGGCCCGTGGGCAGATGTGCCCCTCCGGGTCGAGCGGCTGCCCACAGAACGGGCAGGGCGGGCGCCCGGCGGCCACGATGGCCTGACACCGCCTCGCGAAGGCGCGCGCGGCGGTGGGGTCGAGCACGACCCGGACCGTGTCGGAGGGCTCGGTGTCCTCGGGGTCGGAGTCGTGGCACTCGATGACGATCCGTGAGCGGTCCTCATCCCAGGCGAGGCTGACCGTGTCGACCCGGAACTCGTCCTCGATGGGCGTCTCGAGGGCCTCGGTGTCCGCGTGGTGCTCGGCCACGGCGTCCGACCCTTCCGGGCCACCCACGGTGTCGAGCAGGTCCGCGATGCGGTCGGCGAGGATGCTCACCTGGACCTTTTCGATCGAGACCGAGACGAGCCGGCCGGCCCCGCGTGCCTGCAGGAAGAAGGTGCGGCCACCGGGAGGGCCGACGGTGCCGGCGACGAAGCGCTCTGGCGGGTCGAAGTCACTGATCGCCATGCGCGCAGACTAACCCGAGAAGCCCCACGGGAGTTCGAGCCGATGCCGTCCGAGCAGGTCGGCGTCCTCCAGAATCGCCCGGGTGGGCCCATCTGCCGCGACGATCCCGTCGGAGAGGATCACCGCTCGCTCGCAGAGCTGGAGGGCGAAGGCGAGGTCGTGCGTGACCATCAGCAGCGTGACGTCGAGGGACTGGATGAGCTCGGCCAGTTCACGACGGGTGGTGGGGTCGAGGTTCGAGGAGGGTTCGTCGAGGACGAGGATCTCGGGCTCCATGGCCAGGACGGTCGCGATGGCCACCCGACGGCGCTGTCCGAACGACAGGTGGTGCGGCGCCCGATCCGCGAACTCCGACATGCCCACGGCGGCCAGGGCTGATTCGACTCGGGCATCGAGCTCTGCGCCGCGCAGGCCCAGGTTCGCCGGACCGAAGGCGACGTCGTCGCGGACCGTGGGCATGAAGAGCTGGTCATCGGGGTCCTGGAAGACGATCCCCACGCGGCGTCGGATCTCGAGGTGGTTCCCCGACTCCACCGGGAGTCCGGACACCGAGACCGAACCTGCTCCGGCCGTGAGGATGCCGTTGAGGTGCAGCACCAGCGTCGTCTTGCCTGCGCCGTTGGGGCCCAGTAGGGCGACCCTCTCGCCGCGGTGGACGTGCAGGTCGACTCCGAAGAGCGCCTGGTGACCGTCCGGGTAGGCGAAGGCAAGGCCACGGATGTCGAGGACTGGGGCGCTCATGACACCACCACGGCCACGAGGGTGACGAGGGCGAGAGCGCCGGGCAGAAGGCCATGCCCCCACTGTGTCGGCGTGGCCCGCAATGGATCCGTGACCGGCATGCGTCCGGTGTAGCCGCGGGACATCATCGCGAGGTGGACCCGTTCACCGCGCTCGTAGCTGCGGATGAAGAGGGCGCCGGCACTCGTCGCGATGACCGGCCACGACCGGACCGAGCGCGGTGCGAAACCACGGGACTCACGGGCGACCTTCATGCGCTGGGCCTGTGATCCGACGACACCGAGGTATCGCACCATGAAGGCAAGGATCTGCACGAGCCGGTCCGGCACGTGGAGGTGCTGGAGGGCGCGCACGAGATCCCGGCTCGACGTCGTCGTCGCGAAGGCGACCGCCATGAGGACACTCGTCGTCGCGGTGACCAACAGTGCGAGGCCGGCCTCCAGCCCCGGTCGCGACACCGTGACCGGGCCGATCGTCGTCCGGGGTCCGGTCGCGACGAAGGGCAGGACGACGGCGAAGACGACGAAGGGCGTCTCGACGACCAATCGGGACAGCACGTGACGGACGGGTACCCGGGTCAGGGCGACGACGATCACTGCAACCGCGAGAGTCGCCGCGCGGGCCAGGTGTGCGTCTCGGGGCAGAGCCACGACGAGCAGCACGAAGACGACGAGCCCGATGAGCTTGACGTGGGCCGGGAGCCGGTGGACGGGGGAGTCGCCCTCGACGTGCAGGTGGTCCCCGAGTTGCCCGCCCACCTCAGTCCTGGTCGTCGGTCGTGCCGCGACGGCGCAGCAGGTGCATGAGGCCGAACGCGACTGCCGCGACCACCACGACGCCGATGAGCCCGGCAAGCCCGCCCGACAGTCGGGCATTGTCGATCCCCGCCACGCCGTAGTCGGCCAGTGGCGAGTCACCCGTGGCGTGTTCGCCCGCGCTGTCGATGAAGCCGAGCTTCTCGGCGACGAACTCGAGTCCGTCAGGGTGCCCCGACGCCCAGAACGACACGATTGCGGCCAGGACCACACAGACGACCAGTCCTGCAACCACGAGACGTGGGGTGGTGATCGGCTGACGAGGGGCGGTGGTCATGCTGGGACCTCCGTACGGATCTGGAGCGGACGGGCGGACAGGAGGCCCCTTGCGCCGTGGACGAGGTCGGGACGCGTGGCGATGATGCTGCCGACCGCGAGCAGCGTGATGACGCCCTCACCGATACCGATGACCGTGTGCCAGCCCACCATCGCGGCCGTCAGCTCACCGAGCGGGATCGGCGCACGTCCGCCCACGGCATACAGCGCCGTGAAGGCGAGTGCGGCGGTCGGCACCGAGACCAGTGCGGCGACTCCCGCCAGCGCGGGAACGACCTTGGGTCCGGCGGAGCGGGCCACGCGTCGCAAACCGACGAAGACGAGCCAGCCGGCCCAGACCCCGACAAGCGCCATGAGCGTGATGTTGGTCCCGAGGGCCGTGATGCCACCGTCGGCGAAAAGGAGCGCCTGCACCGCGAGCACGACCGTGAGACACAACGTGGCCGTCCACGGCCCGACAAGGACTGCAGCCAGGGTGCCGCCGAGCAGGTGCCCGGACGTCCCCGCTCCCACGGGGAAATTGAGCATCTGGGCCGCGAACACGAACACGGCCACGAGGCCGGCGAGTGGAGCCGTGCGGTCGTCGAGCTCACGCCGAGCCCGGCTCAGGGCGAGGCCGACGCCAGCGACAGCGACAGCCGCCGTGGCCACCGAGGTCGGGGCGTCGAGGAAGCCATCGGGGACGTGCATGTCGGAGCCCTTTCGCACGGGCACGTGCTTGTTGCACATGCTTTGCAACAAGCACTCTATCCGGTGCCCCCACCGACCGTGGCGTCGCCCGGCGGGACCACCGCGGAAGGTTTCTGATGACGGCGGATCGCGTCGCCCGCCGAGTTCACTGCGAGCACCATCTGGCGCTCGCCGGTCCGCCGGACCACCGAGACCGAGGCAGGGTCAACGTGGACGCGCTGCAGCCCGCGCAGCCCGGCACCCAGGGCGTCCGTGAGGGCCGCCTTGATCGGGTCACCGTGACTCACCGCCACCCAGACCGCGTCCGGCCCCTGCTCCGCCTCGACCTCGGCATCGATGCGCCCCAGCGCGGCCACGACCCGTGAGGACATCTGCGCGAGGGACTCCCCGGCATACTCCTCACTGTCCGGGAAGCGCGCCGATTCCGGGTCGTCCTGCACGGTGCGCCACAGCGGCTCCGAGGTGAGCTCGGCCAGGGGCCGACCGGTCCACGCGCCGTAGTGGCACTCCCCCAGATCGTCCACGATCTCGGGCGTGGCATCGGGCAGGAGGATCTGCGACGTCTCACGGCAGCGCTGAAGAGGGCTGGTCACGAGACGGGCGACCCGAACTTCTGCGTCCACCATCCGCGCGGCCAGCCGGGCCACCTCTTCCCGCCCCCGTTCGGTGAGACCCACACCCTCGGTCCAGCCGGCGAGCACGGCGTTGGCGTTCGCCACGGAGTGTCCGTGTCGCACGAGCAGAAGCAGGGCCACGGCGCCCACTGTAGGCAACAATGGCGCGCGTGATCATCGACAAGGCGCTCTACAGCGCTGGCCGTCGCGAATCCTGCGGAGACCTGAGCGACGAACTCGACACCCTGCGCTCCGGTGGCCGGACCAACGACTTCCTGTGGATCGGCCTCAAGGACCCGACCATGGCCGAGCTCGAACACGTCAACGACGAGCTCGGTCTGCAACTGCACCCGCTCGCCATCGAGGATGCCGTGAGCGGTCGCCAGCGGGCCAAGATCGAGCTCTACGGCAGCAACGTCTTCGTCGTGCTCAAGACCCTCAGTTACATCGAGGCCACGTCGGACATCGAAACGGGCGAACTGATGGTCCATGTGGGCGAGCACTTCGTCCTCACGATTCGTCGTGGGGAGTTGAGCCCTCTCGCGGGGGTGCGCAAGAAGCTGGAGGACGACCCGGCCAAGCTGGCCATGGGTCCGATGTCGGCACTGCACGCCATCATGGACCGGGTCGTGGACGAGTACCGCAACATCGACGTCGAGGTCGCACGCGACGTCGACGAGATCGAGGAGGAGGTCTTCAGCGACGGTCTGGTCTCCTCCGACACGATCTATCGCCTCAAGCGAGAGGTCCTCGAGTTCCGTCGGGCCATCACGCCGCTCATCACACCCCTTCGGATGCTCCACACGAGCCCCCGGTCCCCCGTCCACCACGACGAGCTGCGGCTTCTCTTCCGGGACATCGACGACCACCTGCACTTCGTGTCCGACCGCATCGAGTCCTACGACCGGCTTCTCACCGATGTGCTCAGCGCCAACCTCGCCAAGATCTCGGTCCAGCAGAACGCCGACATGCGCAAGATTTCGGCCTGGGTTGCCATCGCGGCAGTGCCCACGATGATCGCGGGCATCTACGGGATGAACTTCGACAACATGCCCGAATTGCGTTGGCACTACGGCTATTTCGCCGTGCTCGGACTCATGGCCGCAGCGTGCGTCGGCCTGTTCGTCACGTTCAAGAAGGTGAAGTGGCTCTGATGCCCGCACCCACGATTCCCACGGTCAGGTCGCGGTGATCCACCCAGCTCCGAGCGCGAGGAACATGATCGCGCCGAGCACGACGCGGTAGGCAATGAACGACATGAGCGAGTTGCTCTGGACGAACTTGAGGAGCCACGCGATCGAGGCGTAGGCGACGACGAACGCGACGACACAGCCCGTGATGATCGGACCGACTCCGAGGACCTTGAGGGCATCGACGTTGTCGAGCGTCTCGTAGATGCCCGCACCGGTGAGTGCCGGGATCGCGAGGAAGAACGACAACTCCGTCGACGTGACCCGGTCGATGCCTCGCATGAGGCCGGCGGAGATGGTCGCACCCGAGCGCGACACACCGGGGATCAGCGAGAAGCACTGCACGAGGCCGATGACGAGACCGTCCTTGACGGTCAGCGCGTCCTCACCGCGCTGGATGCCCTCCGACTCGAGCTGGTCGTGGCGCCTCTCCGCGAACCACATGACGGCACTCCAGAGCACGAGCGCGCCGGCCACGACCCACAGGCTGCGCAGCGGCCCGGAGATGAGGTCCTTGAGCAGCAGGGCGACGACGACGACCGGGATGGAGCCGACGATCACGGCCCAGGCCAACTGGTAGTCGTGGTGCTCCCGGGCCTCCGCGCTGCGGAGGCCGGCCACCCACGCGAGGAAGAGACGCAGGATCTTCTTGCCGAAGTACGTGAACGTCGCGAGGATCGCGCCGATCTGGATCAGGGCCGTGTATGCCGTGACCGCCGGCGCGTCGACCGGCATCCCCAGCAGCTTCTCGGCGATCGTCAGGTGGCCGGTCGAGGACACCGGAAGGTACTCGGTGAGCCCCTCGACGATGCCGAGGACGATCGACTGGAAATAGCTGAGCTCGACAGGAACGTCGACGGCAGGAATCACGTGGTGGGACCTTCGCTGGCGGTGGTCGGGACGACGTCGGACATGGTGCGCAGGGTAGCGACCCGCTCTTCGAGAGTCAGTGCGAAGGGCGACACGTTGAGGGTGGTCACGCCGGCGGCGGCATAGCGTCCCACCCGTTCCTGAATGCGGTCTGGGGGTCCGATGAGAGCGGTCGAGTCGATGAACTCGAAGGGCACCGCCGCCGCAGCGTCACGGTGCTGGCCCGCGAGGAAGAGCTTCTGGATGCGCGCCGCTTCCTCCTCGAAGCCCATCCGGCACGCGAGCTGGTTGTAGAAGTTCTTCTCCCGGGAACCCATGCCCCCGATGTAGAGGGCGGAATAGGCGGCGACGGCCTGGGCACCGGCCTCGACGTCGTCGGTGATGACGACCGGGACGGTGGGCACGACGTCGAAGCCGTCGAGCGGGTTGTCCTCGGTTCCTCGCGCGGCTGCACGGCGACCCGCCGAGATCGACTCGACGAGCTCACCCGAGTGCTCGGGCGAGAAGAAGATGGCGAGCCAGCCGTCGGCGATCTCCCCGGCCAACTCGAGATTCTTGGGTCCGACCGCAGCGAGGTAGATCGGCAGGTGGTCCTGCGTCGGCGAGATCGTCAGCTTGAGAGCCTTCCCGGGACCATCGGGAAGGGGCAGCGTGAAGTGCTCCCCGGCATACTCCACGCGTTGGCGCGACAGCGCCGCCCGAACGATGTCGACGTACTCACGCGTGCGGGCCAAGGGCTTCGCGAAACGGACGCCGTGCCATCCCTCACTCACCTGCGGGCCGGACACGCCGAGCCCGAGCCGGAATCGGCCGCCGGACAGGTGGTCGAGCGTGGCCGCCGTCATTGCCGTCATGGCAGGAGAGCGCCCGGGGATCTGCATGACTGCGGACCCGAGACCGATCTGCTCGGTCTTCGCCCCGATCCACGCGAGGAAACTCACCGCGTCGCTGCCGTAGGCCTCGGCGACCCACGCCGAGTCATAGCCGAGCCAGTCCGCCTCCACGGCGAGGGCGAGCATGTCCTCGCTCGAGGACAGTCCCATGTATCCGAGGTTGACTCCGAGTCGCATGCGCCAACCGTAGTGGTGGCCGGCTACGGCCTCGGCACCGATGCAGGATCAGCGTTGCGCGTCGTCCTCGGTGCTGTCGTCCTCGGCGTCGCCGTCGAACTCGTCCTCGTCGTCGAAGTCCTCGTCGTCGAGCCCGGAGTAGACGCCGTCGTCATCGTCGTCGTCCTCATCGAGGTCGTCGTCCTCGTCATCGTCATCCCCGTCGTCGAGGTCGTCGTCCTCGTCATCGTCAGGGCCGTCGTCGTCGCCGGTGTAGACGTCGAGCGGCGTCATCTCGCCGTAGGCCTCGTAGAGCGCGTTGTCATAGGTCTCGAACGCATCCAGCAGGTCGTCGTAGGCGGCAGCGACCGTCGGGTCGTCCTCACCGCGACGGCCGGCGCAGGCCTCGAGGTGGCGTTCGAAGGCGGACACGAGGAGGGAAAGGGCGGCACGCGGGTCGGCGCTCATAGTCCAGAACGGTAGCGCCTCGTACCGCACAATGGGTCGATGGTCGAATATGAGTATCGGGTCCTGTCGTTCGGACGCGAGACCGCGCGGGGCGACATCCGCCGAGCGCTGACCGAACACGCCGAGTACGGGCACTGGGAGTTGCACCGGACGCGCATCTACATCGGTGGCATCACGCGAACGTGGTTGCGCCGCAAGATCATCCGCGTGCCCCGGGCGTCCTGACCGGCGCCGCAGCCTGCTCGGAGCGATCAGCTCGTCTCGATGAGACGCAGCAGCACGCGCGTGCCGAAGCGGAGGGACTCGACCGGCACCCGCTCGTTGATGCCATGGAACATCGGCGCGAAGTCGAGGTCGGCGGGCAGGCGGAGCGGAGCGAAGCCGTAGCCCGTGATGCCGAGGAGGGACAGCGCCTTGTTGTCGGTCCCGCCCGACAGGCAGTAGGGCAACACCTCGGCCTCCGGGTCCTCCGCCTGGAGTGCGGCGACCATGGCCTCGACGAGGGGGCCCTCGAACGGTGCGTCCAGGGCGATGTCCCGGTGGAGCACCTCGATCTCCACGTGTTCGCCCACGAGGTCCTTGATCGTCTGCATGAGGTCCTCCTCGTGTCCGGGGAGGAAGCGGCAGTCGACGTTGGCGCTGGCGTGTTGCGGGATGACGTTGTGCTTGTAGCCGGCGTCGAGCATCGTCACGTTGCTCGTGTCCTGGAGCGTGCCTCTGACGAAGCCCTGCGCCCCGCCCAGGTGCTCGAGCAAGTCCTCAATGTCCTCGTCGGAGTAGCTGACACCGGTGAGCTCGCTGAGCCCGTCGAGGAGGGTCCGGACCGACGGAATGTATTCGCGCGGCCACTTGTGCGCCGCCAGTCGGGTGATGGCCTCGGCCAGACGCGCGATGGGATTCTCGTCGTTGGGGACCGACCCGTGGCCGGCGCGACCGGTTGCGGTGAGCCGGATCCAGGCGATGCCCTTTTCCGCGGTCTGGAGGAGGTAGGCGCGCTTCTCGCCGCCGTCCTTGGTCGGGATGGTCACGCTGTAGCCGCCGACCTCACTGATGGCCTCGGTGACGCCGTCGAACAGCTCCGGTCGGTTCTGGACGAGGTGGTGCGAGCCCTTGATGCCACCGGCCTCCTCGTCGGCGAAGAACGCGATGACGAGATCCCGGGGCGGAACGATGCCCTCGCGGGCGATGTGTCGCACGCTCGCCAGGATCATCGCGTCCATGTCCTTCATGTCGACCGCCCCACGGCCCCAGATGCATCCGTCCCGCTCGAGTCCGGAGAACGGGTCGACCTCCCAGTCGTCGGCGTTGGCGGGCACGACGTCGAGGTGACCGTGAATGCACAGGGCGCCGCGTTCGCGGTCGGCTCCGGGGATGCGCACCACGACGGACGCCCGCCCGGGGTCGGACTCGATGATTTCGGGTTCGAGTCCGACCTCTCGCAGCAGTCCGGCCACGTGGTCCGCAGCGGCCCGCTCCCCCGGTCCGGAACCGTCGCCGTAGTTCGACGTATCGATGCGAATGAGGTCCTGGCAGATGCCGACGACCTCGTCCTCCGGGCGGCTGTGCGCGGTCTCCGTCATGCGTCCCAGCCTAGGCGGGAGGCCCGATTTCATGTTGTGCCGGTAGGCGTGTAAAGTTCCGGCTCGTTGCAGGAACCGCCCACAGGGTCCTGGAACACACCCGGTCCGGGTGGCGGAATTGGCAGACGCGCTAGCTTGAGGTGCTAGTCCTCGTATAGAGGGTGGGGGTTCAAGTCCCCCCTCGGACACAGAGTGCGCCCCGAGTCTCTGCAGGTCAGAGACTCGGGGCGCTTTCTTGTCCCGCGGCCGATCCCCGGCCTGAAACCGAAGGTGCCACCTCAGCGGCGGCGGGACGGCGAAGCGGGCGCGCCCGCCTCCGGGGTGCCCAGGACACCGCGATTGCGGACGATCAGGCCGAACGCCGCCGCGATCGGGAACATCAGGACGCCGTAGACGGCGGACGGCACGGACATCTGGGCGTTGCCGATGACAGTGAGCGCCATGGCGATCGCGAGCGTGCTGTTGTGGATGCCGATCTCGAAGCCACTCGCCACCGCCTGGTCCTCGGTGAGTCCGAGCCGTCGCGGCACGAAGTAGCCCACGCTGAGGCTCAGGATGCAGAAGAGCGTGGCGATGAGGCCGACCTCGGCGAGGTAGGTCGTGATGTTCTCCTTCTCGGTCCACATGGCACCGATGACGACGAGAAGGAGCAGGACAGCGGATGCGGTGCGCACCGGTCGATCCATGCGGTCGGCAAACTCGGGAGAACGCCGCCGCACGAACATGCCGATGAGCACGGGGATGAGCACGATGGCGAAAACCTGGAGCAGCTTGTCGAACTGGAGGCCGATGTCGCTGGACTCGTCCACGAAGTGCCCGATGGCCCATCCCGTGATGAGCGGCAGCGTGACGATGGCGATGACCGAGTTGATGGCGGTCAGGGTGATGTTGAGCGCCACGTCTCCCCGGAAGAGGTGGCTGTAGAGGTTGGCAGTCGTCCCACCCGGCGAGGCCGCGAGGATCATGAAACCGACAGCGAGCAACGGCGGCAGTCCGAACAGTTCGACCAGTCCGAACGCCACGAGCGGCAGGACCAGGAGCTGGCACACCAGGGCGATCACGACCGCCCGCGGACTCTGCCGGACCCGGCGGAAGTCGTCGGGCGTGAGCGACAGTCCCAGGCCGAACATGATGATGGCCAGCGGAACGGGCAGGCCAATGGTGAGCAGCGCGGAATCCATTCGCGGAGGCTACCGGCGCGTTAGCTCCCTGAGGGCTGGAAGGCGGTGGCGGCTTCGTTGAGTCGAGCGAGAGGGCCGGCAACCGCCGCCTGTCCGGGCTGACTCAATTTCTCCTCGCCTGCGGCCTGCGCCAGCTCGTCATTGATGTCGCCGACCTTGGATCGGACCGCCTCGGCGTCATCATCGCGCACGCCCTTGGTGACGTCGCGCAACAGGCCCTGAATCGACTTGGCGACATCCGGGTCGAGGTCGTCGGCCGAGAGGCCGGTGACCGCGGAGCTCATCTCGTCGACGGCATTCGTGACGGCCGCGCCCGTGTCGACGGCGTCCGTGGGGGTCGTCGACGGCGTGGACGTCACGGTCTCCCTGACCGTTGTGGTCGGGTTCGGAGTGGAGGACGTGGGGGTCGGCTCGGGCGTCTCACTCGTCGGGGTCTCGCTCGGCGTGGACTGCGACGTGGACGGTCCCGGATTCGGGTTGTCACCCGAGTTGTCGTTCTGGCTCAGGATGTACCAGATCCCGGCGGCGGCGAGAGCAGCCGCGAAGAGGAGCAACCAGATCCAGGCACGCGAACCACGGCGCTCCGGTTCGTCGTAGCCGTACCGATCGGTCTCGTATGCCGGCTCGCTCCACTCCTGCTGCCGTGGCACCACCGCGGTCGGCGCGGCAGCGGCGGCGGGCCGGAGCACCTCCGTGGCCGCGGGGGCCCGGTGCGCCTGCAGGAGCTCGGCCACCTCGCGCCCGGACTGGGGACGGTGGGCCGGGTCCTTGGCCAGGAGCCCGTTCACGAGTCCGGCGAGGTCCGCCGGGGTGTCCGGCCGCAGGTCGCGCACGTCGGCAGGGACGTCGTGTGCGTGCTTCATGAGGATGGCGACCGGGGTAGGCGCGGTGAACGGTGGCTGACCCGTGAGCAGGGTCGTGAGGACGCAGCCCAGGGCGTAGAGGTCGGCTCGCGAGTCGACGCGTTGCCCCGTGGCCTGCTCCGGCGCGAGGTACTCGGCCGTCCCGACGATCGTGTCGGTCATCGTGAGCTGGTGGTGTCCCAGCGCCTCGTCCACGAGCTGGGTGATGCCGAAGTCCAGCACCTTGACCGTGCCGTCGGCGGCGTAGGAGATGTTGCCCGGCTTGATGTCGCGGTGGATGATCCCGGCGTCGTGCGCCGCCTGCAGCGCGCCGGCGACCTCGTAGCCGATGGTGCGCACTTCCTCGACCGGCAGCGGACCGGAGTCGCGCACCTCCTCGGCCAGCGTCGGGCCGGGCAGCAACTCCATGACGAGGTAGGCGGTGTCGGCCTCGACCCCCGTGTCGTAGACGGTCACGATGTGCGGGTGGTTGAGGGCGGCCGTTGCTCGAGCCTCGCGCCGGAACCTCTCCCCTGCGTTGTCGCTGTCGGGCCCGGTGAGGTCGAGCGTCTTGACCGCGACCTCACGCCCGAGCATCTCGTCATCGGCGCGCCAGACGACCGCCATGCCGCCGCGGCCCAGCGGTGCTCCCAGACGGTAGCGACCGCCGAGCAGCCGTCCTTGCGTCGTGCTCAATGCATCTCCTCGAGTGGGCGTCCGTTCGACCCTAGTCCCTCCCGTAGCCTGTGAACGTGCTGCCCCAGATCACCGCGACGCGGTTCCTGACACCCCTTCGGGAGGGCGGCTCCCTGCCGGGGCTGGTCGAGGCCTCGGACTGCGGCACCTACGTCATCAAGTTCCGTGGTGCCGGGCAGGGCCTCAAGGTGCTCGTGGCCGAGGTGATCGTCGGTGAACTCGCCCGCAGGCTCGACATCCGGGTCCCCGAGATGGCCGTCGTCGACCTGCCTGCGGCCATCGCGCGCTACGAGGCGGACGAGGAGGTCCAGGACCTCCTCAAGGCGAGCCTCGGCGACAACCTCGCGGTCGACTTCCTCCCGGGATCCTTCGGCTACGACGGATCACGCACACCGTCGCCGGACGAGGCCGCGGACATCCTGTGGCTCGACGCCTTCACCGCGAATGTCGATCGCACGTGGGCCAACCCCAACCTCCTCGTGTGGCACCGGCAGGTGTGGGCGATCGACCACGGCGCCGCAATCTGGTTCCACCACTCGTGGCCGAGTCGGGGCGCCGATGCGGCCCGCTTCGCCGCTCAGCCCTTCGACCTGAGCGAGCACGTCCTGCGGGATGTCGCCGGGGATCTCGCTGCTGCCCATTCCCGGGCCGCGTCGGCGCTGACGCCCGAAGCTCTCGCTGACGTCGTCGCGCTGGTCCCCGAGCAGTGGCTCGAGCCGGCACCCGGTCTCGATGACCCGAAAGCCGTGCGGACGGCATACGTCGAGCATCTGTCGCGTCGTCTCGAGAACGCCACCGCGTGGTGGGAGGCCGCATCATGAGCCACCCGTACCAGTACGTCGTCCTCAAGTGCGTGCCCCGCGTGGACCGCGGCGAGTGCCTCAACGTCGGCGTGGTCCT
This sequence comes from Knoellia subterranea KCTC 19937, assembly GCF_000768685.1. Lineage (GTDB taxonomy): Bacteria > Actinomycetota > Actinomycetes > Actinomycetales > Dermatophilaceae > Knoellia > Knoellia subterranea. The sequence continues at coordinate 360,490 of NZ_AVPK01000002.1, forward strand.
CTACTCGCAGTCGGCCGGCTTCCTGCGCGCGGCGTGCCACGTCGACGAGGCACGACTGCGTGCGTTCGCGACCGACCTCGACATCGAGGCGGTCACTGCGTCGCTCGTCATCGTGGACGACGTCTGCGCCGGGAAGACGGGCGGCGGGCGGCCGACGCTGGCCACACCCGGGAAGCGGTTCGGCTGGCTCAGCGCCCCGCGCAGCACGGTGATCCAACCGTCAGGGGTCCACGGCGGCACCACGGACGACCCCGAGGCCGAACTGCGGATGCTGCTCGACCAGCTCGTCCGATGACGTCGGCTCCGCCACCGGCGGCACCCCCGTTCGCCCTCGTCCCGGCGTCGTACGTCTACCTCCGACGCGGCGACGAGGTGCTCCTCCAACGGCGCGCGAACACCGGCTACATGGATGGTCACTGGATCGCGGGTGCAGCCGGTCACGTCGAACCCGGTGAGACTGCGCTCCAGGCTGCCGTGCGAGAGGTCGCCGAGGAGATCGGCGTCGTCGTGGACCCCCACGACCTCACCCTGGTGACGGTCATGCACCGGACGAGCGGCACCGACGATCCGATCGAGCAGCGCATCGACTGGTTCTGGAGCGCAACCCGCTGGGCCGGCGAGCCTGAAATCCAGGAGCCGCACAAGTGCGCTGATCTGGCCTGGCACCGTCTCGATGCTCTTCCCGAGCCGGTCCCGGCCTACGAGCGCATCGTGCTCGACGGTCTGACGACAGGGCTGCCCGCAACGACGGCCTTCGGATTCAGCGACCCTGACGTGGCAACGACGACTCGGCCAGAGAGGGCCGGGATCGTGTGCCTCTGCGGCTCGGCGCAGTTCGTGGACCGGATGCGTGAGGCCAACCGAGCGCTGACCCTGGCCGGTGAGGTGGTCCTCGCTCCCGCCGAGATGGGCGGTGACGTCACGCCCGAGCAGAAGTCCACTCTGTCGGCCCTGCACCTGCGCAAGATCGACCTGGCGGACCGGGTGCTCGTCGTCAACCCGGGCGGTTACGTGGGCGAGTCCACGCGCAGGGAAATCGCACATGCACGCGCCACCGGCAAGCCGGTCTCCTTCACCGATCCCGCCTGACCGGACGTGCTCAGCGGACGCGCAGGGCCCAGGCCGCGACGGCACCGGCCGCGGCGACGTTGAGGGAGTCCACTCCCCCAGCCATCGGGATGGTCACGACGACGTCGGCGCCGTCGACCGTGCGCCGGCTGAGGCCGTCACCCTCCGTTCCCAGCACGAGGGCGAGCCGCTCGGGCGGGTTCGCAGCCAACTCGTCAAGACTGACGGCGTCGTCGCTGAGCGCCAGTGCGGCCACCGTGAAACCGTTGTCCCGCAAGAGATCCATGCCACCCGGCCAGGGGTCGATGCGCGTCCACGGGACCTGGAACACCGTCCCCATCGAGACGCGGATGGCCCGACGATAGAGCGGATCGGCGCACCGAGGTGTGACGAGCACGGCGTCCATACCCAGAGCTGCGGCACTGCGAAACACCGCACCCACGTTCGTGTGGTCGACCACGTCCTCGATGACGAGGACCCTGCGTGCCTTCGCGACGACCTCCGCCACGGGCGCCAACTCGGGTCGCTGCATCGACGCCAGAGCGCCCCGGTGGAGGTGGAAACCCGTGAAGCCTTCGATCACGTCGTGGTCGGCGACATAGACGGGTATGCCGTCCTGCTCGGCCTGCGTGACCAGGTCACCGAGGTCGGTGAGCCAGCGCTCGGCCATGAGGTAGGACCGCGGTCGGTGGCCGGCGGCGAGGGCGCGACGGATCACCTTCTCCGACTCGGCGATGTAGAGCCCGCGCTCGGGCTCGCTGCGCCGCCGCAGGGCGACATCGGTGAGGCCCACGTAGTCGTGGACGCGCTCGTCGTCTGGGTCAGTGATGCGGATCGGCACGAGGAGAGGCTAGAAGATCAGTGCGCGGATCAGGATCCCGGCACCGGCCAGGGCGCAGAAGCCCAGGACCGCCGACCGCAGGTGGGAGTGCGAGAGTCGGGCTCGCAAAGGTGCGGCGACGGCATACCCGAGCAGGACGAACGGCACCCAGGTGAGGCCGGCGAGGAGCTGGTGCCGGGTGAACTCGCCCACGAGACCCAGCGACACCATGGAGATCACGGCGCCGAGCAGGAAGAAGGCGGCGAGGGTCGCGCGCAACCGCTCGGGCCGCTCGTGCTGGAGGACGAGTGCGAGGAACGGTCCTCCGATGCTCGTCGCCGTGCCGGATATCCCCGCGAGGCCACCAGCCCCCACGGCGGTGACCGGGGTGTTGCGCACCTGCCACGACGTCAGGGACGCCGCCACGGTGACGAGGATGAGCATCGCCACGCCGATCGAGATGGACCGGACGGACAGCAACGCCACCGCAGCCACACCGAGCGGTGTGAGCAGCAGACGCCCCGCCACCGACCACGTGAGCGACCGCCACGCGATGTCGGCCTCCGCATGGAGCAGCTGCAACACCGGAAGCGAGAAGCTCGTGACGAGGAGCGACCCCGGCATGAGCTCCGGAGCGAAGGTCACGACGAACGGTGCCGCGACGACCGCGAGACCGAAGCCGATCGAGGACTGGACGAAGGCACCGGCCAGGAGGGTGAAGCCGAGCCCGAGAATGACGGGCCAGGTGGTCACGAGAACCAGACCATCCGCACGATCGCGACGATGCCGATGACGACGATGACGGCCCGCAGCACGTTGGGCGGGAGTCGCCGGCCCACCTTTGCTCCGATGACGCCACCCAGCAGTGACCCTGCCGCGATCAGTCCGGCCGCCGCCCAGTTGACCTGTTCCGGTGCAACGAGGACGAACGTCACGGCAGCGACGACATTCACGATCGTCGTGAGGACGTTCTTCATCGCGTTGAGGCTCTGCAGCGACTCACTCGTCAGCGTCGTGAGCAGCCCCATGAGGATGACGCCCTGCGCCGCACCGAAGTAGCCGCCGTAGACCGCCGTGACGAACACACAGGCCATGAGGACGGCGATCCGCGATCCGGTGTGGTCGTGCACCGACATCGGTGCCTCGTCGCCCCGGCGCGCCGACGTCCACGCGGTGATGCGTGGCCCGACGGCGACGAGGACGACACCGAGGGCGATCAGCGCGGGAACGACGGCCTGAAAGGCCGCCGGGTCGAGGACGAGAAGCAGAACGGCACCGGCGATGCCGCCGAGCAGTGACATCGGCACCCACTTGCGCAGCGTCCGACCGGCACCGCGCAACTCGTGCCGGTAGCCCCACGAACCCGTGAGGCCACCGGCGACGAGGCCGATCGTGTTGGACACGTTGGCCGTGACCGGCGCGTATCCGAAGAACAACAGGGTGGGGAAGGTGACGAGTGTGCCCGACCCCACCACGGTGTTGATGGTTCCGGCGACGACACCGGCAAGGAGGATGAGCGCGGCTTCTGCGGCGCCCACCTCAGCTCTCGCGCGGCGGGTTCGGCTGCGTCGGCGGAGTCGGTGCAGCCGGCTGGGTCGGCGCGGCGGGCTCCTGCTCGACCGGTGCCGGGCGCGGCGGGACCGCGTCGGCCGGAGGCGTCAGCGGAGGCTGCTGGCGAGCCGGCGGCATCGCGTGATCCTTGGCCTCGCGCTGCGCTTCGCCGGCCTGGTCGCGGGCCTCGGCGAGCGCCTGCGCGGGGTCGACGAGTTCGGTCTGGTCGAACGGCGTCGACAGGTCCTCGCCCGGCTCCCACGCGTCGGAGTCGTCGTCGTTGAAGCCGCCGCCGCCCTCGCCGCGGCCCAGTGCGCCGCCGATGCCCTTGAGCGCATCGGTGAGCTCGCTCGGGATGATCCACATCTTGTTGGAGTCACCGCGGGCGATCTGCGGGAGCACCTGGAGGTACTGGTAGGCGAGCAGCTTCTGGGTCGGCTTGCCGCGGTGGATGGCGTCGAAGACCTGCTGGATGGCACGGGCCTGGCCCTGGGCCTCGAGGACTCGCGCCTGGGCCGAACCCTCGGCCCGCAGGATCTGGCTCTGCTTCTCACCCTCGGCCGTGAGGATGTTGGACTGCTTGACACCCTCGGCGTTGAGGATCTGGGCGCGACGCTCACGCTCGGCCTTCATCTGCTTCTCCATCGACTCCTGGATCGACATCGGCGGATCGATGGCCTTGAGCTCGACGCGGTTGACGCGGATGCCCCACTTGCCCGTCGCCTCGTCGAGCGCGCCACGCAGCTGCGCGTTGATCTGGTCACGACTCGTGAGGGTCTGCTCGAGGTCGAGCGAACCGATGACGTTGCGGAGCGTGGTGACGGTGAGCTGCTCGATGCCCTGGATGAAGTTCGCGATCTCGTAGACCGCGGACTTCGCGTCGATGACCGTGTAGTAGATGACGGTGTCGATGTTGACGACGAGGTTGTCGCTCGTGATCACCGGCTGCGGCGGGAAGGAGACGACCTGCTCGCGAAGGTCGATGTTGGCGCGCACCTTGTCCACGAACGGCACGAGGAAGTGAATGCCGCCCTCGAGCGTGGAGTGGTAGCGACCGAGGCGCTCGATGATGAGTGCCGTCTGCTGCGGCACGATCCGCACCGTGCGGACGAGGACGATCACTGCGAACAGCAGCAACAGCCCCAGGATGACGAGTTCGATCATGGTTCCCCTCGGGATCAGTGACGGTCGGCGGCGACGATGGCCGTCGCACCGTGAATGGCGATGACACGAGCGTCGTCGCCCGGACGCAGCGGCTCGGAGCCCTGCGCGATCCGGGCCGACCACGTCTCGCCGGCAAGCTTGATGCGCCCGTCGGTGTCGGTGACGGTCTGGAGGACCCGCGCCTCGCGGCCGACGAGGCTGGACGCACCGATGCTGTGGTCCAGCTCCCCCTCCGTGAACTTGCGCTTGACGATCGGGCGCACGACGAACAGGAGGAGCCCACCCACGATGATGGCGACGATGACCTGCACGGTGGCGTTGCCACCGAGTCCGGCCGCGAGGCCGCCGGCGAGCGCACCACCGGCGAGCATGACGAACACGAAGTCGACCGTGGCCGCCTCGATCGCGGCGAGGATCAGGGCGACCCCCACCCAGGCAACCCACGGATTGTCGGTGAGCCACTCCATGACACTCCCCTTTCGTGCCGTCGCCCTCGACGGCCTCTTGTCAGGACAACGATCCCATGCGATGAATCGTGTCCGTCATCGGGACCACGCTGCATATCTCGCGCCGCGCTGTTCGAGTTCGAGCGGCAGCCCGAACGTGGCACTGAGGTTCTCGGCGGTCAGGGTGATCTCGAGGGGCCCCTGGGCCACGACTCGACCGTCACGCATCAGCAGGACGTCGGTGAAGTTCGGCGGAATCTCCTCGACATGGTGGGTGACCAGAATGAGGGCCGGTGCCATCACGTCCCCGGCGATGGCACCCAGTCGGGCGACAAGGTCCTCGCGGCCACCGAGGTCGAGGCCTGCCGCCGGCTCGTCGAGGAGCATCAACTCGGGATCGGTCATGAGCGCCCGAGCGATCTGCACCCTCTTGCGTTCACCCTCCGACAGCGTGCCGTAGGTGCGGTCGGCCAGATGGCCGGCGCCGAGGGCACCGAGGAGCTCACCGGCCCGGGCATGGTCGAGGTCGTCGTAGTTTTCGCGCCAGCGACCGACGACGCCGTAGGACGCCGTGACGACGACGTCACTCACTCGCTCCCCACCGGGGATGCGTTCGGCCAGCGAGACCGATGCGAGACCGATGCGGGGGCGGAGCTCGAACACGTCCACGGCACCGAGCACCTCGCCCAGGACGCCCGCGACACCGCGAGTCGGATGCATGCGCCCCGCGGCCAGTTGGAGGAGCGTCGTCTTGCCGGCACCGTTCGGGCCGAGCACGACCCAGCGCTGCCCCTCCTCGACCTCCCAGGAGATGTCGTCGAGCAGCGTCGCTCCCCCGCGGACGACGCTCACACCCGCCATCGCCAGCACATCGCTCATGACCGGAACCCTAGTTGAACCAGGCGTGCCTACGATGACGGCATGCCCGAGCTGCCCGCATCCGTTCGGATCGCCCTGTGGGCCACGTCCGCGTGGACCCGAGGGGAGGAACTCGAGGACGCTCTGACGTCCGCGCTCCCCGACATCGACGCAGTCGGCGCCGGGGTCCGCACGCTCGACCTGTGGCGCGACCTGGGCGAACGCACCGTCCTCGTGGCGCTGCCGGCCAGTGGTGACACGACCGGCCTTCCGGGGTGCTCGCCCGACGCCCGCGCCGCCGCTGTCGACGCCGAGGAGTGCCTCGTCGCACCGGGTCTCGGCGCGCTCCTCGTCCCGACCTGGTCCACCTTCGGTCCCCCCGGAGCCACCGGTCCGGACGCGGGAACGCGACTGGACTGGACGGCATACGACTGCGATCCGGTCCCCATCCACCGCGTCGAGGCGCTCGATCCGCGGGAGTCGACCCGACTCCTCACGACCACGGTTCTCGAGATGACCGCGCAACTCGACGCGCTCGGAGGTCAACCGTTCGACGCTGCCGCAGCGCGCGAGGCACTACCCAAACCGGGTGCGTGGGCCCTGCCGGAGGAACTCCCCGGCACGACTCTGCGGGCCATCACCTTCGCGGCGAGCATCGGCGCTGCGGCGGCCGCCGGGATCGATGGCCCCCAGGACGCCCTCGACAGCCGAACACACCACCGGCGCCTCGACCTGCTCCGAGAACTCCACCGCGTCGCCGAACGCGCTCTCGCCGACGCGACGAACGCCGGAGTCGTCGCCGTCGCTCACCCGAGGACGTCGCGATAGACCGTCAGGGTCTCCTCACCGATCCGCGACCACGAGAACGACTCCACCGCCCTGGCACGGCCGGCCCGACCGAAACGCCCCGCACGATCCTCATCCGAGACCGCCTCGTTGAGTGCCGCCGCGAGATCCGCCACGAACCGGTCCGGGTCGACGGGCGTGCCCGATCCGTCCTGCACCTGGTCGATCGGGACGAGCCAGCCCGTCTCGCCGTCGACGACGACCTCGGGGATGCCGCCGGTGGCCGTGGCCACGACGGGGAGATCGCACGCCATGGCCTCGAGGTTGACGATGCCCAACGGCTCATAGACCGACGGGCAGACGAAAACCGTTGCGGCAGAGAGCATTGCGATGACCTCGTTGCGCGGAAGCATCTCCGGCACCCAGACGATGCCGTCGCGGTGCTCGCGCAGTTCGGCGATGAGTCCCTCGACCTCGGCCTTGATCTCCGGGGTGTCCGGGGCACCCGCCAGCAGCACGAGCTGGACCTCCGGAGGAAGCTCGGCGGCAGCCCGAAGCAGGTAGGGCAGACCCTTCTGCCGCGTGATCCGTCCGACGAAGATGACGCTGGGGCGGTCGGGGTCCACGCCGTGCCGACGCACCGTGTCGAGGTCCTCCGCGCGCTTCCAGAGTTCGCTGGCGATCCCGTTGTGGACGACCCGCACCTTGTCGGGGTCGATCGACGGGTAGCTCCGCAGCACGTCCTTGCGCATCCCGTCGCTCACCGCGATGACGGCAGCGGCGCCCTCGTATGCCGTCCGCTCGATCCACGAGGACAAGCGGTAACCGCCGCCGAGTTGCTCGGCCTTCCACGGCCTCATGGGCTCGAGGCTGTGCGCGCTCACGACGTGTGGGACGCCCTCGAGGAGCGACGCCGTGTGCCCTGCGAAGTTCGCGTACCAGGTGTGTGAGTGGACGAGGTCCGTCCCGCCGCAGTCGGCCGCGATGGCGAGGTCGACGCCCATCGTGACGAGCGCGGCGTTGGCTCCCTCGAGGGCCGGCAGGTCGGCGTACCCCGACGTTCCCTCCTCGTCGCGGGGCGGGCCGAAAGCCCGCACGCGGACGTCGATGTCGCCCCGCTCCCGCAGAGCCCGGGTCAACTCGGCGACGTGCACCCCCGCTCCGCCATAGATGGTGGGTGGGTACTCCTTGCTGAGGATGTCGACGCGCACGGTCCGACCCTAGCGCCGACCGGCATTGGTGAGACGCGGCTCACACAACCGGTGTCGTTCCACTAGGTTGGTTCCATGGCTTACCGCAGCGGTGGACCCAAGGTGCTCGTCATCGTCCTCGCAGGTGGGGAGGGCAAACGGCTCATGCCGCTCACCGCCGACCGAGCCAAGCCAGCAGTGCCGTTCGGCGGCATCTATCGCCTCATCGACTTCGCCCTCAGCAACGTCGTGAACTCCGGCTACCTCAAGATCGTCGTGCTGACGCAATACAAGTCGCACAGCCTCGACCGACACGTCACCAAGACGTGGCGCATGTCGACGATGCTCGGCAACTACGTCGCCCCGATCCCGGCCCAGCAGCGGGTCGACAAGTCCTGGTACCAGGGCAGCGCCGACGCGATCTTCCAGAGCCTCAACACCATCACCGACGAGCGTCCCGACATCGTCGTGGTCGTCGGAGCGGACCACGTCTATCGCATGGACTTCTCGCAGATGGTCGACCAGCACGTCGAGTCCGGCGCCGGGGTGACCGTCGCCGCCATCCGCCAGCCCATCGGCATGGCCGACCAGTTCGGTGTCATCGAGGTGGAGCACGACGACCACACGCGCATCAAGGCGTTCCGCGAGAAGCCGAGCGACCCCGACGGCCTCCCCGACTCCCCCGACGAGATCCTCGCGTCCATGGGCAATTACGTCTTCGACGCCGAGGTCCTCCAGGACGCCGTCACCCGCGACTCCGAGAACCGGGACAGCGCCCACGACATGGGTGGCGACATCGTGCCGGCCCTCGTCGCGCAGGGTGCGGCCTACACCTACGACTTCAAGAAGAACGTCATCCCCGGCGGAACCGAACGCGACCAAGGATATTGGCGCGACGTCGGGACGCTCGACTCGTACTTCGACGCGCACATGGACCTCATCTCGATCCATCCGGTCTTCAATCTCTACAACTACGACTGGCCCCTGTTCACGAGCTACGGCCCCTACCCACCGGCCAAGTTCGTCCACGGCGCTTCGGGTCGCTTCGGTGAGGCCCTCAACTCGATGGTATCCCCCGGCGTCATCATCAGCGGCGCCCGCGTGAACTCATCGGTGGTCTCCCCCGACGTCACCGTCCACAGCTACACCGAGATCGACGACTCGGTCATCCTCGATGGCGTCGACATCGGTCGAAACTGTCGCATCCGCCGCGCCATCATCGACAAGAACGTGCACGTGCCCGAAGGGACCGCGATCGGCTTCGACGCCGAACTCGATCGGTCGCGGGGCTTCACCGTCACGGACTCGGGCATCACGATCGTCGGCAAGGGAACGGTCCTCGGGTCGTGACCCGCGCGCGCATCGGCGTACAGGTCCAACCGCAGCACACGGCATACGCGGATCTGCGCCGCATCTGCTCGCAGGTCGAGGAGCTGGGCGTCGACGTGCTCTTCAACTGGGACCACTTCTTCCCGCTCAACGGCGATCCGGACGGCGTCCACTTCGAGTGCTGGACGATGCTGGCAGCCTGGGCAGAGGCGACCGAGCGCGTGGAGATCGGTGCCCTCGTGACGTGCAACTCCTACCGCAATCCGCAGCTGCTCGCCGACATGGCCCGGACCGTCGACCACATCTCGGCCCGCGGAGGTGAGGGCCGCCTGATCCTGGGCATCGGGTCCGGTTGGTTCGAGCGCGACTATCTCGAGTATGGCTACGAGTTCGGTTCTGCCGGAGGCCGATTGAACGCCCTCGATCGCGACCTTCCGCTCATCAAGGAGCGCTGGAGCAAACTGAACCCAGCGCCGACCCGGTCGATCCCGGTCCTCATCGGTGGGGGCGGTGAGCGCAAGACCCTCCGCATCGTGGCCGAGCACGCCGACATCTGGCACGGGTTCGGCGACGCCGAACGGATCGCCCACAAGCACGCCGTCCTCGACGAGTGGTGTGAACGCGTCGGGCGCGATCCCGCGAGCATCGAACGTTCCGCGGGGGTCAGCCCGCGCCCCGGCCGCTTCCCCGAGGACGTGCGCGACTACGCCGCTGGCGCAGAGGCCCTGTATGCCGTGGGGACCCGTCTGTTCACGACCGGACTTCACGGACCCTCACCCGACCTCGGTCCGGTGCGTGATCTCGTTGCGTGGCGGGACGCGGTCAACTCCTAACCTGAGCAGGTGACCACGCCGACCACGCCCGATCAGTCCCCCACGCTGCTCGTCACCCTCACCGGTGACGACCGACCGGGTGTCACCAGCGCCCTCTTCGACGCCGTCGCCCCGACCGGAGCCCTGGTCCTCGACCTCGAACAGGTCGTCGTGCGCGGGCAGTTGACCCTTGGAGTGCTGCTGCGTCCGTCCGGGCACGTGTCTGACGTGCGCGAGGCCGTGGGACGGGTCGCCGAGGACCTCGATCTCAGCGTCACCATCGCCGATGGCCGCGGCGACAACCGCAGGCGACCCACGGGCCGCGCCGCCGTCGTCGTGCTCGGTGCGCCGTTGCGCGCCCGCGCCGTCGCTGCCGTCTCGCGCTCGGTCGCCGCCCACGGGGCCAACATCGACCGCATCCGGCGGCTGTCCCGCTATCCCGTCACGACCCTCGAGTTCGACGTCAGTGGCGCCGACCTGCACTCCCTGCGGCGGGAACTGTCACTCGTCGCCGCCGAGGAGTCCGTCGACATCGCCGTCTCCCCGGCCGGTCTCGCTCGCCGCGGACGCCGGCTCGTCGTCATGGACGTCGACTCGACGCTCATCCAGGATGAGGTCATCGAACTGCTCGCCCGGCATGCCGGCCGCGAGGCCGAGGTCGCTGCGGTGACCGAGCGGGCGATGGCCGGTGAGCTGGATTTCGCCGAGAGCCTGCACGCACGCGTTGCCACCCTGGCCGGCCTGGATGCGAGCGTCCTCGAGGAGGTCCGTCAGGCCGTTCGGCTCACCCCCGGCGCGCGGACACTCGTGCGAACGCTCAAGCGTCTTGGGTTCACCGTGGCTCTCGTCTCCGGCGGCTTCATCGAGATCGTCCAACCCATCGCCGACGAGCTCTCCATCGACCACGCCCGAGCCAACCGCCTCGAGGTCGTGGACGGTCGCCTCACTGGTCGTGTCGTCGGTGGAGTCGTCGACCGCGAGGGCAAGGCCGCAGCACTGCGTGAGTTCGCCGAGGAGGCCGGGTTGCCCCTGGCGCGGACCGTGGCCATCGGTGACGGCGCCAACGATCTCGACATGCTCGGCACCGCCGGACTGGGGATCGCATTCAACGCCAAACAGGTCGTGCGCGAACAGGCTGACACAGCCGTGAACGTGCCCTATCTTGACGCAGTACTCCACCTGCTCGGAATCACCCGGGAAGAAATCGAGGAGGCCGACGACGCCGACGGCACACCGACACCCGCGCCTGCCGTCGAGCACGGCTGAATCCTCCTAGGCTGGTCCAATGCCCCGCTTTCCATCCACGACACCGACCCTCTTCATCATCGGTGGTGCCGAGGACCGCGTCGGTCGCGCTGCGCTGCTGCGCCGATTCGTCCGCATCAGTGGGGGACGGCGAGCTCGGCTCGTGATCATCCCGACCGCGTCGTCCTTCCAGGACGAAGTCGTTGCGTCCTATTCCGAGGTGTTCACGCGATTCGGGGTTTCGTCCATCGAGGTCGTCAATCCGCAGTCGCGTCGTGACGCCCACGTCCCGGAGGCGGTTGCCAGGATCGATGACGCCACCGGCATCTTCATGAGCGGCGGGTCGCAGTTGCGACTGTCGCAGTTCTTCCCCGGCACCCCGCTGGGCGACGCCCTGCACCGGGCACACGCGCGCGGGGCCGTGGTTGCCGGCACGTCGGCCGGAGCGTCGATCATGAGCGAGTTCATGATCTCCATGGGCGACGAGGGCATCACACCGGTCCAGCGCGCCAGCCAGATCAGCGCCGGGATGGGATTGCTCAAGGGCGTCATCGTGGACCAGCACTTCGCCCAGCGATCGCGCTATGGGCGGCTGATGTCCGTCGTGGCGTCCTCGCCCAGCCTGCTCGGCGTCGGGATCGACGAGGACACCGCGATCGAGGTCACCGACGGCACGCGCTTCACGGTCCATGGACGCGGCGGAGTTCTCGTGATCGACTGCCGCGATGTCACGACCGACGCCCCGGATGCGCGACGCGGCGCACCGCTGCTCGTGTCCGGTGCACGGATCCACACGCTCCCGGCGGGCGCGACCTTCGACCTCAGCACGGCCGAACTCGTGGATTTTGTCGAACAGCACCCCGACGTCGGCGTCACGATCGCCTCCGCGAAGTCCTGATCGCCCGAGCCCACGAACTGCACGATCCTCAACACCAGCACCGCAGCACCACCGCACCACCAGCAGCGCCAGGCACCCACCGCACCACACCTGCCAGCCTCGAGGAGTCCGATGTCCCAGGATCGCCCGACCCCCAGCGGCCCCGCCGCCCCGGAGCTCACCATCGTCGAGTCGCGCGTCTATCGCGGCGGCAACGTCTGGTCCTATGATCCTGCGATCCATCTCGTCGTGGATCTCGGAATCCTCGAGGAGTACCCCACCGACCTGCTCGACGGCTTCACGGACCACCTCCTCGAACTGCTGCCGGGCATCGAGAACCACACGTGCTCTCGCGGGGTCAAGGGCGGCTTCGTCCAGCGGCTGCGGGAAGGCACGTGGCTGGGCCACGTCAGCGAACACGTCGCCCTCCAGCTGCAGCAGGAGGCCGGGCACGACCAGCGGCGCGGCAAGACGCGCATGGTCAAGGGCCAACCCGGGCGCTACAACGTCATCTACGGCTACTCCGACGAAGGCGTCGGCATGGCGGCGGGACGTCTCGCCGTCCGGCTCGTGAACAACCTCGTCCGCGCCGAGGAGGGGTTCGACTTCCGCGAGGAGCTCGACACCTTCCTCCGTCGAGCCGACCGCACCGCCTTCGGCCCGTCGACCGCAGCCATTCTCGAGGAGGCCGTGAGCCGCGACATCCCCTACATCCGCCTCAACAGCGCGAGCCTGGTCCAGCTCGGCCAGGGAGTCCACGCTCAACGCATCCGCGCCACGATGACCTCCAAGACCGGCGCCCTCGCCGTCGACATCGCCTCCGACAAGGACCTCACGACCAAGCTCCTCGGGTCCGCCGGCCTCCCGGTCCCCAAGCAGGAGACCGTCCGTGGCCCCAATGACGCCGTGGCCGCCGCGCGACGAGTCGGTTACCCCGTCGTACTCAAGCCCCTCGACGGCAACCACGGCCGTGGCGTCTGCCTCGACCTCCAGACCGATGACGAGGTCCGCGAGGCCTTCCACGTCGCCCGCGAACAGTCGCGGCGCGGCAACGTCATCGTCGAGTCCTTCATCACCGGCAAGGACTACCGCTGCCTCATCGTCGGCGGACGCATGCAGGCCATTGCAGAGCGGGTGCCCGCCCACGTCGTCGGGGACGGCGAACACACGGTCGCCGAACTGGTCGACATCACCAACTCGGATCCCCGCCGCGGTGTCGGCCACGAGAAGGTCCTCACGAGGATCAAGGTCGATGCCGCCGCCGAGCAGCTCGTGCACGACCAGGGCTTCGCCATGGACGAGGTTCCCCCGCAGGGGACGATGGTCAAGCTCGCTCTCACCGGCAACATGTCCACCGGCGGCATCTCGGTCGACCGGACGTTCGACGCCCACCCCGACAACGTCGAGATCGCCGAGGAAGCCGCGCGCATGGTCGGCCTCGACGTGGCCGGGATCGACTTCATCTGCCCCGACATCGCCTCCCCCGTGCGCGAGACCGGCGGCGCGATCTGCGAGGTGAACGCCGCACCGGGGTTCCGCATGCACACGCACCCGACGATCGGCGAGCCACAGTTCATCGCCAAGCCCGTGGTCGACCTGCTGTTCCCACCCGGTGCACCGTCGCGCGTTCCGATCGTCGCCGTGACGGGAACGAACGGCAAGACGACGACCTCGCGCATGATCGCCCACATCATGAAGGGTGTCGGCCGCAAGGTCGGCATGACCTCCACCGACGGCATCGTGGTCGACGAGCGACTCGTCTTCAAGGCCGACGCATCCGGTCCCAAGTCGGCACGCATGGTCCTCCAGAACCCCCGTGTCGACTTCGCCGTCATGGAGGTCGCGCGAGGTGGCATCCTGCGCGAAGGGCTCGGCTACGACCGCAACGACGTCGCCGTCGTCACCAACGTTGCCCCGGACCACTTGGGCCTGCGCGGCATCGAGACGGTCGAGCAGTTGGCCGACGTCAAGGCTGTGGTCGTGGAAGCGGTGCCCCGCAACGGATTTGCCGTCCTCAACGCCGATGACGCACTCGTGCGCAAGATGCGTCGGCGCTGCTCCGGCTCGATCGTCTGGTTCACGACGTCGACACCCGGCACGGCGGTTCGGGACTTCGTCGATGAGCACTGCCGACGTGGTGGGCGGGCCGTCGTCCTCGAACCCTCCGACAAGGGCGACATGATCGTCATCCGGCACGGTCGTCGGTCCATGCAACTCGCGTGGACCCACCTCCTGCCGTCGACGTTCGGTGGCACGGCCATGTTCAACGTCTCCAACGCCATGGCAGCGGCAGGCGCCGCGTTCGCGATCGGAACCGGGCTCCACGAGATCCGTCAGGGCCTGCGAACCTTCTCGACGAGTTACTACCTCTCCCCCGGCCGCATGAACCAGGTGAACGTCAACAACGTCGACGTCATCGTCGACTACTGCCACAACGCTCCCGGCATGAAGGTGCTCGGCGAGTTCGTCGAGCGCTACGCCGAGGCCAAGTCGGGCGCCACCGAACTCGGCAAACTCTCCCGACTGGGCGTCATCGCGACCGCCGGCGACCGCCGGGACGCCGACATGCGCGAGTTGGGCACGATCGCCGCGCAACACTTCGACGTCATCGTCGTCCGCGAGGACGAGCGCCTCCGCGGGCGCAAGCCCGGCGAGACAGCCGGACTCGTTGCCGAGGGTGCGAAGGCCGCGATGGCCGACGGGGCCCGTTGCCGTCAGGTCGAGATCGTCACCGACGAGCTGTCTGCGGTGCGGCACGTCATGGCACGCGCCAACCCCGGCGACATCGTCGTGGTGTGCGTCGACCAGCACGGTGTCGTCATGAACGAGCTGGAGACCATGACCAAGCAGGCCCAGCCCGGCACGCACACAGCAGGGTCAGTCGCCGATCCTGACCTCGACCCGACGACCATCACGGCGGAGGCGCACGTCAGCGGCGAGGAAGCCACGGGTCAGGGGCTGGCCGAACACGAGGCGGACGACACCGAGGTTGGCTCGACCGAGGACCCGAAGGATGTCGTCGACCCCGACGAAGCACCTGAGGCACCACAGCACTGACAGCCCGTGCCCGTGATCGTCGTGCGCTCAGGGCACGACGATCACGGGCACGGGCGCGTGCCGAACGATCTTCGTCGCGCTCGACCCCAGGAAGATCCGCTCCACGAGGTTCTCGCGCGTCGAGCCGACGACGAGCACGTCGTCCCGCTCCCAGCCGATGGCGTCCAGAGCCCCCGCCCACGTGCGGCCGGCCCCGACAACGGTCGTGACATCGTCCGGCAGGATGTCTGCCTCACCCAACGCCTCGAGCGCGCGCTCCTGAGCCGTGACCGCCTGATCGACCCAACTCCGGAGGACCTCGTCCTCGGCGTCGAAACCGACCTCCGGCGGATACATGGTCCGGCCCCGGACGGCGAACGTCGCCAGTCGCAGGCTGGCTCCGACCTCGCGGCAGATCCTGGCGGTCCGTTCGAGGGTGGATCGGGACGAGTCGTCTCCACGGAAGGCGCAGGTGGCCCGCCCGACGCGACTGCCGGCCGGCTGTTGGTGGCCACGAGGCGCCAGGGCCACCGGGACGGGTGACGAGTGCAGCAGTCGGTTCGCGGTGGAGCCGAGGTTCACCTGGCCATGCCCGGCCTCCGCCGAGGACCCGATGACGAGCATCGCCACGTCATCGCGCGCGGCGACCTCGAGGAGTCCCGTCGCGACAGAGCGAGCCGCCACGGATCGCGTGGTGGTGGTGAGGTCACTCGCGATCTCGGCCACCAACTGGTCCGCCTCCGCCACGGCAGCTGCGCCCTGCTCGGCCGCCCAGCGACTGAAGTCGCGGTCCGCGGCCCCCATGACCGGTGTGGGCCACGAAGCCGGCACAACGGCAACGACCTCGAGGGGGATCTGGCTCGACCTCGCCAGGGTCACGGCGAGTTCGAGCCCGGACCGATCGTCAGCGCCTCCGCGGAAGCCGACGACGATCGTCACGACGCCTCCTCATCCGCGGTCTGGAGCCGGGAATTGCGGCGCCCCCACAGGAAGTAGAAGGCGAGGACGACGGCGAGCCAGATCCCGAAGACGATCCACGTCGTCGCAGCGAGGCCGGACAGCACGTAGGCGCAGACGATGATCGTCAGCACCGGCGTCACGGGGTAGCCCGGAACCTTGAACGGACGGTGGAGATCGGGACGGGTGCGACGGAGGACGAGCACGCCGAGTGCCACGACCGAGAACGCCATGAGGGTGCCGATGGAGACCGTGTCCCACAGATAGTCGGACGGAACGAAACCGGCGATCAGGGCGACGACGACCCCGACGACCACCGTGTTGAAGACCGGTGTGAGCGTGCGCGGGTGCACCTCGGCGAAGCGATCCGGGAGCATGCGGTCGCGTCCCATCGCGAAGAGAATGCGGGTCTGACCATAGAGGGTCACCAGGGTCACCGAGAAGATCGAGATCACCGCCCCAGCCGCGAGGACCGTCCCGGCGACCGCATTCCCGGTGATGTTCTCCAGGATCACGGCCAGACCGGCGCTCTGCTGCTCATCGCTCGAGAACTCCTCCAGTGGCTGGGCCCCGACGCCGGCAAGTGCCACGAGGACGTAGACCGAGATGACGATGACCAGGGCGGCCATGAGCGCCCGCGGCAACGCCCGTTGTGGGTCCTTCACCTCCTCACCGGCTGTCGATACGGCATCGAGACCGATGAAGGAGAAGAAGATCGTTCCGGCGGCCGCACTGATCCCGGCCGAACCCGACGCCCAGAAGTTGTCGAAGCGGTCGGTCTGGAACGCTGTCAGACCGATGATGATGAAGAGGACGAGCACGGCGAGCTTGACGAGCACCATGATCGTGTTGGCCCTCGCAGACTCACTCGCACCCCGCACGAGCAACAGGGTGCAGAGGAGGACGAGCACCACGGCCGGCAGATTGATGATGCCGGTGGTGTTGTCCTCGAACGGGATCGGGCTGTACGACAGCGCGTCCGGGAACGGCATACCGATCGTCTTGTCCAGGAACTCGTTGAGGTAACCGCTCCACCCGACGGCCACGGCGGAGGCGGCCACGCCGTACTCGAGGAGGACGCAGGCGGCAATCACCATGGCGACCAGTTCGCCGAGGGCGTGGTACGCGTAGGAGTAGGTCGAGCCACTCACGGGAATGGCGCTGGCCAACTCCGCGTAGCAGAGCGCCGACAGGCCCGCCGCGAGTCCGGCGATGATGAACGAGATGATGACCGCCGGCCCTGCGTCGGGCACGGCTTCCTGCAGTACGAAGAAGATGCCCGTGCCGACCGTGGCACCGACGCCGAACATCGTCAGGGCGAACGTCCCGATGGTTCGGTTGAGTTCGGGTCCGGCGTGATGGTGCTCGGGGTGACTGGGATCGGTGGCGAGCGCGATCGGCTTCTTGCGCGTCAACTGCTGCGACAACGAGATGGTCATGGCCACTCCCCTGCTCGGCGGGATGTTCACGATCTGTACTCGTGAACGTAGACCCATCGGAGCGGGTTCGACCACAACTTGGCCGGAGCACTCAGTCGCGGCGCCCGGCGAGCTCCCCCGCATAGGCCGTCAGCGCGCGGCGGTAGCGCAAGACGTCCTCATCCGTGCTTCCCTGTGCCACCACGCTCAACAGGCGGCCGAGCGCTTCCTCGGATCGCCCGGCCGAGCTCAGCGCGAGAGCGAGGAAGCCCGCAATACCCACCGACTCGGGACGGTCCTGCGCCAGCGACTCGAGCAGCTGCACGGCCTCTTCCGACCGCCCCACGTTGCGCAGGGAAGAAGCCAGCTGGACCACGGCCCGGTGCCGGAACGGTTCGCGCAGACCGGAATTCAGCGCTTCACGGTAGAGCTCGATGGCCCGTTCCTCCTGACCGGCGGAGTCGAAGGTTCCGGCGTACTCGTAGGTGATCCGCGCATCTCCCGGGTGGGCCGCGACCAGTTCCGCACCTCTGCGGATGCGCCCCTCGGCGTCCTCGTCCGCCCACAGTGCGGTGATCTCGTCCTCGGCCTGGTGCTCCCCTCGGGCCCCGACCACCTTGCGTCGGATGGTTCCGGCATCGTCGGACCGCGCTCCCGTGCGAGCCAACCAGTCGTAGACATCCTGACGCTCCGCGTGGCACATGAGTGCGACGACGTCGCCGTCGTGCGCGCCCGCCACGAGCGCCTCGAGCCCCGCGAGCTCCGTATCGAAGGACGCGACGTCGGCCACGCCCGCCCGCTGGAGTCCGATCCGGAAGTGTCCCTCGATGTCCTCACGGGTCCGCCCCCGCAGGTAGTGGGGCTTGTGCAGCAGGACGATGTGATCGGCTCGGTGTCCGGCGATCTCGCCGAGGTTCTCGAGGATCTCGTCGGTCCGGTCGCCGCTGGCTCCCAGTCCGAGGTGGACCCTCGAACCCGGCTGCCGCAGCCCGTCGGTGACGTCCATCAGGGCCTCGAGGCCGGCCTCGTTGTGCGCGAGGTCGATGACGACCGTGCACTCTCCGCCGTCGGCACTGGCCGTGCTGTAGGTGTTCATCCGCCCCGGGTTGAGGTCCGCGTCGGGGCGGAAGGACCGCAGTCCTTCGACGACCGCCGCCCGATCGAGGCCCAGTCCCAGTGCTGCCGCGGTCGCCGCCAGGGCGTTGGCCACGTTGTGTCGCGACAGGCCACTGATCGTCATCGGGACGTCGACGACCTTGATGAGCGGGTCGCTCGTTCCGTCCGTGATCACGGTGATGCGATCGTCGAGGACGGTGATCGCGCGACCCCCGATTCCCAGGGCCTCACGAATGGCGGGTGAGCTGGGGTCGAGTGTGAACACCCACGGCTTGGCGGAGGCGCCGGCACGCATGGCCCACACTCGGGGGTCGTCGCCGTTGAGCACGGCCCAGCCGGCGGGGCGCGTCGCGCGGGTGATGATCGCCTTGACCTCGGCGAGTTGGTCGACCGTGTCGACGCCCTGGAGTCCGAGGTGGTCGGCCGTGACGTTGGTGACGACGGAGACATCGTTGTGGGCGACACCCAGGCCCTTGAGGAGCATTCCTCCGCGCGCGGTCTCGAGGATGCCGATCTCGACTCCGGGCGCTCCGAGCACACCTCGCGCACCAGCAGGTCCCGAGTAGTCGCCCGGCTCGATCATGGTGCCGTGGTCGACGACTCCATCGGTGGAACTCCACGCGGTGTGCTTGCCCGCGGTCATGGCGATGTGCGCGAGGAGGCGGGTCGTCGTCGTCTTCCCGTTGGTGCCGGTGATCGATGCCACCGGGATGCGAGGAGTGACGATCCGAGGCGGGGGCCCATCGGGGGCGGCACGGACAATGTCGGCCTGCTCGGCCACGACGTCGTGTCCACGCAGCCAGGCATCGAGAACCGGAGCAACGGACTCGCCGAGCGCTTGGGCCGAACCGCGGCGCCGCCACACGAAGGCCACGACCACCACGGACCGGTCGTTGCCCGACCGCGCACGGACTCCGAGCCGGCTGGTTCCGGACGCGCGTGACACGTGCCGGACGGCTCGCTCCGCGAGCCGGGCGAGAACTGCCTGCCGCTGTTCGGTTCCGGGCGCTCCCGCCTGGACGGCACGGAGTCCCGCTGTCCGCGCGACAGCGCGGATGGTCTCCTTGTCCGCATTAAGGTATGCCGTGAGGTCGAGGGTGACCTTGACCGCCGGCTTGGGGAAATAGAGGTTGGGTCCCTCCAGGACCCGGACCTCGGTGGCGGTCACGGACGGCACGTCAGGGGTCGTCACGGTGGGTGCACTGCTGAGGTCACTGGTCACCTCGCCGAGCCTAGTTCGTCGCAGCGCGTTCAGAAGCCCATCGCGTGCACGCCGCCGTCGACGTGGACGATCTCGCCGGTCGTCGCGGGGAACCAGTCGGAGAGCAGGGCCGCGCAGGCCTTGGCGGCGGGCACGGCGTCGTTGACGTCCCACCCCAGTGGAGCGCGTTCGCCCCAGGAGTCCTCGAACGTCTGGAACCCGGGGATCGACTTCGCGGCCGTGGTGCGGATCGGCCCGGCTGCGACGAGGTTGCAGCGCACGCCCTTGGGACCGAGGTCGCGGGCGAGGTAGCGGTTCGTCGATTCGAAGGCGGCCTTGGCCACACCCATCCAGTCATAGACCGGCCACGCGAACTTGGCGTCGAAGGTGAGCCCCACCACCGACGAGCCGGGGCTCAGAAGGGGCAGCGCGGCAACCGCGAGGGACTTGAGCGAGTAGGCCGAGGCGTGCATCGCGGTGGAGACGTCCTCGAACGTGCCCTCGAGGAAGTTGAACGCACCCTGGGGGGCGAACCCGATCGAGTGGAGGACACCGTCGAGGTGGTCAACGTGTTCGCCGAGCCGAGCGGCCAGGGTG
Organism: Knoellia subterranea KCTC 19937; assembly: GCF_000768685.1. Classification (GTDB taxonomy): domain Bacteria; phylum Actinomycetota; class Actinomycetes; order Actinomycetales; family Dermatophilaceae; genus Knoellia; species Knoellia subterranea. Next base: position 380,961 of record NZ_AVPK01000002.1, read on the forward strand.
TCCAGGTGATCGGTGTCGGTGACGTCGAGCTCGACGACGGGTGGGGTCGTCGGCAGCCGCTTGGCGATGGTCGACGTGATCTTCATCGTCCGGCCGAAGGAGGTGAGGACAACTTCAGCGCCCTGCTCTTGGGCGAGCTTGGCGACGTGGAAGGCGATCGAGGAATCCATGAGGACTCCGGTGATGAGCAGCTTCTTGCCCTCGAGCAGCATCGTGTCGTTCTCCTTGTCGGTGGCGTGCGGGGTGGAAGGGAAGGTCAGTGGCCCATGCCGAGGCCGCCGTCGACGGGGATGACGGCGCCCGTGACGTACGCCGCGTCGTCGGACGCGAGGAACCGCACGACGGCTGCAACCTCGGCCGCCTGCGCAAAACGACCAGCCGGTATGCCGGCCTTGTAAGACTTCTGGGTGTCCTCCGGGAGCGCTGCGGTCATGTCGGTCTCGATGAATCCGGGCGCCACGACGTTGGCGGTGATCCCCCTGCCGCCGAGTTCACGCGTCACCGACCGGGCGAGGCCGACGAGGGCCGCCTTGCTGGCCGCATAGTTCGCCTGTCCGGGCCCGCCGTAGAGGCCGACGACACTCGAGATCAGGATGATGCGTCCGCCCCTGGCCTTGATCATGCCGGTGCTCGCCCGCCGGACGCAGCGGAACGTCCCGGCGAGGTTGGTGTCGATGACCGCGTCGAAGTCCTCGTCGCTCATCCGCATGAGCAGACCGTCCTTGGTGATGCCGGCATTCGCGACGAGCACCTGCACCGGCCCACCGAAGATCTCCTCGGCCGCACCGAACGCCTCATTCACCGACTCGGTGCTTGTCACGTCGCAGGTGACGGCGCGCAGACCCTCGGGGGCCTGGCCGTTGCGACTCGTCACGATGACGTTGTCGCCAGCATCTGCGAAGGCCTGGGCGATGGCGAGACCGATGCCTCGGTTGCCCCCGGTGACGAGGACATTGCGTGCGCTGCTCATGGCGCCCGACGCTAGTGGACTACCCACCGGTAGCCCTCATCGCCGCTGCGGAGTGGGACGTTCAGGTTGCGGACGTACAGTGGTCAGGTGAGCACGATCCGGCGAGGCGAGCCGACGGTGCAGTCCGTCACGAGTGCACGGTCGCGAGCCGACGACGACATCAACGCGAGGATGAAGCACTACCTCGTGACGATGGGGATCCGCACGGCCTGCTTCTTCCTCGCCGTCGTGACGCAGGGGTGGGTGCGCTGGACCTGCGTGGCCCTGGCCGTCGTCCTCCCCTACATCGCGGTGCTCTTCGCCAATGCCCGGTCACCTCGTGCGGCCGGTCGCCTCGCACCGGTCACGCCGCAAGAGCCCCACCGGGAGCAGCTGGAGAAGTGAGCGATGCGTCCCTGACCTGTAGTGCCAAGGCCTGTCGCGAGATGGCCACGTGGGCTCTCTTGTGGAACAACCCGAAGGTTCACACTCCCGACCGACGCAAGGTCTGGCTCGCGTGCGACGAGCACCGCGTGACCCTGGGTGACTTCCTCTCGCTGCGTGGCTTCCTGCGTGCGACCGTCCCGGTCGACGACATCCCCGCGGACGCCGGCTGAACAGGAGCCGCCCCGACGGGCGGGTCCGCCTCGGTCTCAGCCGCCGATGGCGCTCATGGGTCGGATCGGCTGCACGAAGTCGGGGTCGGCGATCCCGTGCCCCTTCGCCTTGCGCCACATCTCGCCCGTGATCAGGTCGGCGAGTTCGTCGTCGCTGGCACCATCCCGCATCGGACCACGGAGGTCGGTCTCGCGCTGCGAGAAGAGGCAGTTGCGGACCTGCCCGTCGGCCGTGAGGCGCGTGCGGTCGCAGGCACCACAGAACGGTGCGCTGACGCTGGCGATGATGCCGACCGACGAAGGGCCACCATCCACGAGGAAGCGCTCCGCCGGTGCGCTCCCGCGATCGGCTGCGGGCAGCGGTGTGAGCGTGAAGCGCTCCGACAACCGGGAGCGGATCTCGTCAGCCCCGATCATCGTCGAGGCATCCCAGCCGTGCTGGGCATCGAGCGGCATCTGCTCGATGAACCGCAACTCATAGCCCCGCTCGAGACACCAGGCGAGTAGGTCCGCCACGGAGTGGTCGTTGATACCGCGCATGGCAACGGCGTTGACCTTCACCGGCACCAGCCCTGCGTCCCTGGCCCCGGCCAGGCCGGCCTCGACGTCGGCGAGTCGGTCGCGACGCGTCAGGTCGGCGAACTCCTGGGGGTCAATCGTGTCGAGACTGACGTTGACCCGGTCCAGCCCGGCCGCAGCGAGTGGGGCTGCGAGTCGAGCGAGACCCACCCCGTTGGTCGTCATGGCGATCCGAGGTCGGGGCTTCAGTGCCGCGATGCGGGCCACGACCTCGGTGACGGAGCGGCGCAACAGGGGCTCCCCGCCCGTGAGTCGCACCTGCTCAACGCCCAGTCCGACGAAGATCGAGACGAGCCGGACGAGTTCGTCGTCGGTCAGCATCTCCGGCTTGGCCAACCACGGGAGCCCTTCGGCGGGCATGCAGTAGCGGCAGCGCAGGTTGCACCGGTCGGTCACCGACACCCTGAGGTCACGCGCGACGCGACCGTACTGGTCGGCCAGGCGAGCGGCTGTCGGGGTGGTGGACATGGTCCCATCGTAGGCCGGGTAGGGTGACCGCGTGTTTCGGCGTCTGTTCACCCCCCGTTGGCTGGGTGCGCTCGCCATCGCGCTGCTCTACGCCGTCGCGGCATATCACCTCGGGCACTGGCAGTACGGTCGCCACGAATACAAGGTGGAGCGCAATGCCCTCCTCGACGCCCACTACCGCGCTGCCCCCGTTCCCGTGCGTCAGGTGCTCGATGACCGTCCGGTGAACAGGTCGGACGCCGACTGGACCAAGGTGACCGCGACCGGGACCTACCACGGCGAGCAGTTGCTCGTGCGCAACCGTCCCAACAACGGGGTCTACGGCTACGAGGTCCTCGCTCCCCTGCACCTCGGCGACGGGACGACCGTGGTCGTCGACCGGGGGTGGGTGGAGAACTCACCTCGCGGTGCCGCAGTCGTGCCGGAGGTGTCGGAAGCCCCCGCGGGTGAGGTCACCGTCACCGGCTGGGTTCGCCCGGCGGAGAACTCCGACGACAAGCGCCTGCCGTCCGGTCAGGTGGCCAGCGTTGCCAAGCCCGACGTCGAAAAGGCCTGGGGCAGAACGGTGCTCGACGGCTACATCGTCCTCGACTCCGAGGTGTCGGCCGACGGCACCACTCCTCCGCGGCCAGACCGCCTCGAGGACCCCGATCGCAGCCTCGGGCCGCACCAGGCCTATGCGTTCCAGTGGTGGCTCTCCATGCCGGTGGGGATGCTGCTCATCTGGTTGGGGCTGCGACGTGAACTGCGTGACGAGCAACCCGACCGACCGGCGAAGCCCAAGAAGGTTCGCATCTGGGACGAAGAGGACTACTAGCACCCAGTCCTCCGGGCACACGCCGACGGCGCCCTCTCCTACGAGAGGGCGCCGTCTGCGTCGTACGCGGGACGAGCCTCAGGCGTGCGTTCCTCGGCGACGGACGACTGCTGTGGTGCCGGCAGCGGCTCCGATGAGCAGGGCGAGCGCGCCACCGATCGCGGCCGGATTCATGCCGTCGTCAACGAGGTCGGTCTCCACAACCGGACCCGTGGGAGTCGGCGTCGTGGACGGCGTCGTCGGCGTGGTCGGCGTCGTGGTCGGAGTCGTGGTCGGGGTCGGCGTCGTGGACGTGGTCGGAGTCGTGGTCGGGGTCGGAGTCGTGGACGTGCTCGGCGTCGTGGTGGGCGTCGGCGTCGACGTGACGGGCACACAGAGGGACTTGTCGACGTCCTCGAGGGCGACGCCCTCGCCGTTGGTCTTCCAGTTGTCGTCCCAGTTGAGGCCCGGGTAGCTCACCTCATCGCCACCGTTCCCGGCGATGTAGGTGAACGGCGGGATGACGTCCTCGCGGTTCTGGTGCTGGTCGTGACCGTTGTCCTTGACGATCGACGCAGCATCCACGGTGATCACGACGAACGGGTTGGTCTCCGACGCGGTCGCGTGGCAGATGGTGATGTTTGCGTTGGGGTCGGCCTGCGCCGCCGCTGCAAAGACGACGCTCGAGGCCCCCACCATCGAAAGTCCGAGTGCTGCGCCCGCCAGTCGACGGGTCATGTGCCGTGCCATGTCTTGTTTCCCTCCACCAAAGGTTTCCCCGGAGGTGCACAGGTCGCACATCCCCCACCCTTGACCATCACAAAACCTTGCAACGCATGCCGGGCATCGGGCCCAAATTGGCCCGAAAGGACCAACCGGATGGCCCCGAGCGCGTCCGAAGTATGGCCCGAACTGACTAGGGCGACGTGGTCGCCACAGCCGGCCCATCCGCAAACTGTGTGGTGTAGAGGTCGTGGTAGAGACCACCTCGCTGCAACAGCTCGGCATGGGTGCCGCGCTCGACGATCCGTCCGCCGTCGAGCACGAGGATGAGGTCGGCATGCCGGACGGTGGAGAGCCGGTGAGCGATCACGAGCGCCGTGCGTCCGTCTAGCGCGGTGTCCAGGGCCCGTTGCACGGCCACTTCGCTCTCGCTGTCGAGGTGCGCGGTGGCCTCGTCGAGCACCACGAGACGTGGACCCTTGAGCAGCAGGCGCGCGATCGCGATGCGCTGCTTCTCCCCGCCGCTCAGACGGTGCCCCCGATCCCCGACCACGGTGTCCAGCCCCGCAGGCAGTCTTTCGACCAGGCTCCACACCCGAGCCGCGCGAAGTGCGGCCTCGAGATCGGCATCGGAAGCCGAGGGCGCGGCATACAGAAGGTTGGCCCGGATCGTGTCGTGGAAGAGGTGCGCCTCCTGCGTGACGACCGAGACGGTGTTGCGCAACGAGTCCAGGGTGACCGTCCGCAGGTCGGCCCCGTTGATGCGCACAGCTCCGCTCGTCGGGTCATAGAGGCGGGCCACGAGCCCCGTGAGGGTCGACTTGCCGGCGCCGCTCGGGCCGACGAGGGCCACGAGCTGCCCCGGTTCGATCGTGACGTCGATGCCATCGAGGACGACGGATCCGGCGTCGCGGTCCCCGGTCGCGGACGCCTCGAGCGAGCTGAGCGAGACCTCACTCGCGGCCGGATAGGCGAAGCCGACCCCGTCGAGATCCACTCTCACGGGCCCGCTCGGCACGGCAGTCGCGCCCGGGGCCTCGGCCACCAGCGGCTCGAGGTCCAGGACCTCGAAGACACGCTCGAACGAGACGAGTGCGGTCATGATGTCGACCCGGGCGTTCGAGATCGTCGTGAGGGGACCGTAGAGGCGGGCCAGCAGCGCGGTGAGCGCCAGCAGAGTGCCGACCGTGAGGGCGCCGTTGACGGCCATCACCCCGCCGAAGCCGTAGACGAGCGCCGTGGCGAGAGCGGCCACGAGCGTGAGCCCCACGAAGAAGACGGAACGGTTCACGGCGATGCGGACGCCGATGTCGCGAACCCGACCAGCCCGCTGCGAGTACTCACGATCCTCGACCTCGGGGCTGCCATAGATCTTCACGAGGAGGGCCCCCGCGACGTTGAAGCGCTCGGTCATGCGGGTGCCGAGCTCGGCGTTGAGACCCATCTGGTCGTGCGCCATCGCCGCCAGCCGGCCACCCATGGCGCGTGCCGGAAGCAGGAACAGCGGCACGAGGAGGAGCGACGCCAGGGTCAACTGCCAGGAGAGCACGAGCATGGCGCCCACGATGAGCACGAGCGAGACCCCATTGCTCACCACGCTGGAGAGCACCGAGGTGAAGGCCTGCTGGGCGCCGATGACGTCGTTGTTGAGCCGGGACACCAGCGCTCCCGTCTGGGCGCGGGTGAAGAACGCGATCGGCTGGCGCAGCACGTGTGAGAACACCTGCGTTCGCAGGTCGACGATGAGGCCCTCGCCGATGCGCGCCGAAAGCCACCGCGAGACGAGCGTGACGATCGCGCTCACGACCGCGAGAGCGGCCACGAGCAATGACAGCCGCACCACCAGGCCCGAATCGCGGGGATAGATGCCGTCGTCGATGAGGCTCTTGAGCAGCAAGGGCGTCGCGACGATGAGGGCTGCGTCGACCACCACGAGCGCGAGGAACGCCGCGATGATCCGGCGGTAGGGGCGTGCGTACGACAGGACCCGTCGGGCCGTCCCCGGTGCGAGCTCCTTGCCCCTGACGCTGGAGTCCTTGCTCAGGCTCTGGAGGACCTGCCAACCGGCCATGCTCATGTCGCGGTCACTCTCGCCCGGTCACGTCGTGTCATGCGTTCATCCTCGATCCTCAAGTGCACGTGAGGTCAACTCGCGCACCTGACTCAACCACGCGACACCGACAGCGCATTCCCCTCGGGGTCACGCGGAAGGTCGGTCGCCGCCGCCTCGAGAGCCGCTGGGCCTCGCACGCACGCCACACACTCAGGCGAGGGTGACGAGGTCCTTGTAGTCCGGACCCCACAGGTCCTCGACGCCGTCCGGAAGGAGCAGGATGCGCTCGGGCTCCAGGGCGTCGACGGCTCCCTCGTCGTGCGTCACGAGCACGACGGCGCCCTTGTAGGTCTTGAGGGCTCCGAGGATCTCGGCGCGCGAGGCCGGATCGAGGTTGTTGGTCGGCTCGTCGAGCAGGAGGACGTTGGCGGACGACACGACGAGGAGGGCCAGCGACAGTCGCGTCTTCTCACCACCGGAGAGGACTCCGGCGGGCTTGTCGACGTCATCCCCTGTGAAGAGGAACGACCCGAGCACCTTGCGGACCTCGGTCTCCCCCAACTCGGGAGCCGACGACTTCATGTTGTCGAGAACCGACCGGTCGACGTCGAGGTTCTCGTGTTCCTGGGCGTAGTAGCCGATCTTGAGCCCGTGGCCCGGTTCGACCCGGCCGGTGTCCGGGGCATCCACTCCCGCGAGCATGCGCAGGAGCGTCGTCTTGCCGGCGCCGTTGAGGCCCAGCACGACGACCCGCGAGCCGCGGTCGATGGCAAGGTCCACGTCCGTGAAGATCTCGAGCGACCCGTAGGAGCGCGACAGCCCGCTCGCGCGCAGCGGCGTCTTGCCACACGGAGCCGGATCCGGGAAGCGAAGCTTGGCGACGCGGTCGCTGACCCGCTCGGTCTCCAGACCGGCCAGCAGTCGCTCGGCCCGCCGGGCCATGTTCTGGGCAGCGACCGTCTTCGTCGCCTTGGCGCGCATCTTGTCGGCCTGAGCCATGAGGACGCCGGCCTTCTTCTCGGCGTTCGCCCGCTCGCGCTTGCGGCGGCGCTCGTCGGTCTCGCGCTGCTGGAGATAGGCCTTCCACCCGAGGTTGTAGATGTCGAGCTCGGCCCGGTTGGCGTCGAGGTGATAGACCTTGTTGACGACGGCGTCGAGCAGGTCGACGTCGTGCGAGATGACGATGAGCCCACCCTTGTAGCCCTTGAGGTGGTCGCGCAACCAGACGATGGAATCGGCATCGAGGTGGTTAGTCGGCTCGTCGAGAAGCAGGGTCTCCGCGCCGGAGAACAGGATGCGGGACAGTTCGATGCGGCGGCGCTGGCCACCGGAGAGGGTCCCGAGCGTCTGGTCCAGGTGCCGCTCCTCGAGGGCCAGGGCACTCGCGATCGACGCGGCCTCGGACTCCGCGGCATACCCGCCGGCGGCGAGGAACTCGCCCTCGAGGCGACCATAACGGCGCATGGCCTGTTCGAGCCTGTCACCGGTCTGTTCGGACATCGCCTTCTCGGCGGCCCGCAACTCCCGCACGATCCGGTCCAGTCCACGCGCCGACAGGATGCGGTCGCGGCCGGTGACGTCGAGGTCACCCGTCCGCGGGTCCTGAGGCAGATAGCCGACCTCCCCCGACGACGACACCGAACCCGCGGCCGGCTGGCCGGCCCCGGCGAGGACCTTGGTCAGCGTGGTCTTGCCGGCGCCGTTGCGCCCGACGAGCCCGATGCGGTCGCCCGCGGCGACCCGGAAGGAAGCGTTGTCGAGAAGGAGTCGGGACCCCGCGCGCAGCTCGATCGCGGCGGCAGTGAGCACAGGAAAGTCCTTCGTCGGGGAAACTGGGGTGGATGAACAGGCGCACCGCTCACGCACCGCGGGCCTTTCGCCCCTTAGTCTAAGTGGGCCGTGCACGGCACGGAAAACGCGATTCATGGGAGGCCTTGGATGAGCTTCAACGACGACGTCCGTCTCGACACCTCGCAGGTGGAGTCCGGTGGCGGCGGCGGAGGCGCGCCCGGCGGCATTGTCGTCGGCGGTGGCATCGGCGGCATCATCCTGCTCATCCTCAGCCTGATCTTCGGCATCCCGATGGGCACCGACCAGCAGACCGCTCCCCCGAGCAGCCAGGAGCAGGTCGACGGAACGAGCGGCAACGCGTTCGAGAACTGCAAGACCGGCGCGGACGCCAACGCCGACGTGCAGTGCCGCGTCATCGGCACCGTGAACTCGGTGCAGGCCTTCTGGACGGCCGAGCTCCCCCGCTACCAGAAGCAGTGGCAGCCCACCAAGACCGTCCTCTACTCCGGTGCCACCCAGTCGCAGTGCGGCACAGCCAGCAACCAGGTCGGTCCGTTCTACTGCCCGCTCGACCAGAAGGTCTACATCGACGCCGACTTCTTCGCGATCCTCACGCAGCAATTCGGGTCCGACGACGGTGCCCTCGCGCAGGAGTACGTCGTCGCCCACGAGTACGGCCACGCCCTGCAGGACCAGCTCGGCCTGCTCGGGCGAGCGCAGCAGGACCCGCAGGGCGCCAACAGCGGTGCGGTCCGCATCGAGCTCATGGCCGACTGCCTCGCCGGAGTTTGGGCCCAGCACGCCTCGACGGCCAACGGACCTGACGGCAAGCCCTACCTCAAGCAGCTCACCGAGGCGGACATCAAGAGCGCCCTGTCGGCCGCCGCCGCCGTGGGTGACGACCGCATCCAGGAGAAGACCCAGGGCCAGGTGAACCCGGAGGCCTGGACGCACGGATCGGCGGAGGCCCGCCAGCGCTGGTTCCTCCAGGGATACAAGACCGGCGACCTCAACCAGTGCAACACCTTCAACGTCGACCAGGTGAGCTGACCCGCCGCTCCCCCGATGTCATCGACTGGACCGCCCCGCGCCCATCGCGCCGGGGCGGTCAGTCGTTCTCGGGGTACTTCTTGTCGAGTTCCTGCAGGAGCCGGTGAGCGGCGAGCTCCACCTTCTTGTGGCGCCATTCCGACGCGCGGTACACACAGGCGATGAGGGCGCTGCGGTGCACCTTGTCGAAGTCGCCGACAACGAACGCGTGGCGCGCCTTGGTCTCGTCGTTCGCGCCCTCCGTGAGCCCGAGGTGCCACGCACCGTAGGCCGCCCAGTCGTTGTCCTCGAGGAACGCGTTCTGCGTATCGGCGTCGGGCTGCACCTGACCCCAGTCGCTGTCGAGGACGACCTTGCCCTGGGCGATGAGGTCACGACAGTGCCGGACGGCCTTGCGGTTCACCGTGTAGGAGGCCATGCCCCCATCATGCGCCGGGACCGTCGTCGATGCTCACCTGCACGGCCCGGGCCCGCCGCACGACCTCGTCCAGGACGGCCCGGCGCGGGTCGGCGATGTCATAGAACTCCCGTCGCGCCAGGTCCCGCAGCGTCGCCAACCGCGGGTCGCTGAGGACGTCCCTCACCAACGTCTTGTCCCCGCCGACGACAAGACCATCCGGTATGCCGTCCGGCACCGTTCGCAGGAGGTGCTCGGCGACCGCTCGGACGAGTTCGTCGGCCTGGTTGCCCCGGCGTCGCGCGAACCGCTGCTGCGACCACCCACCCGCCGCCGTGCGCGACTGGACGTGACGCGTCCCGACCTTGTGCGCGACGAGAGCGGACCCGGAGACGTGCGCCACGGCATACCCTCCGCGTCTGATCAACAGGACGGCAAGGTGCGGTGCCTCGAAACGCGAGATCCCGACGACCCGCTGGGGGCCGTCGGGATTCGCGGTGTCGAAGCGCTCGCGCCACGCGGGGTACCGCTCAGGCGAAACCTCAACGACTCGGGTCATGAAGACATTGTCGAATGTTGAATCTAGATATTGAAACCCAGGGCGCGCAGCTGCTCGCGACCGTCGTCGGTGATCTTGTCCGGACCCCACGGCGGCATCCAGACCCAGTTGACGCGGTAGGACGCCACGAGCCCTTCGAGGGACTGCGCCGTCTGGTCCTCGATGACGTCGGTCAGCGGGCACGCCGCGGACGTGAGCGTCATGTCGATGACGGCGTGGTTCTGGCCGTCGACGGTGATGCCGTAGACGAGGCCGAGGTCGACGACGTTGATCCCGAGCTCGGGGTCGACGACATCACGCAGGGCCTCCTCGACATCAGCCACATTGGCCTGTGCGGTGGTCTCGCTCATGACGTTCCTTCCTTCGCCGGGATGGGCGTGGTCTCGGTGCTGTGACCGCTCTGGTGCAACGCGTCGGTGAAGGCCATCCATCCGAGGAGGGCGCACTTGACGCGGGCGGGGTACTTGCCGACGCCGGAGAGCGCGACACCGTCGCCGATGACCTCTTCGTCGCCCGGGTCCTCACCCTTGGACGTGAGCATGGCCTTCATCGCCTCGTAGGTCGTGAGGACCTCGGAGAGCGGGCGACCGATGGTCTCCTCAGCGAGGATCGACGTCGACGCCATGCTGATCGAGCAGCCGAGGGCGTCGTAGGACACGTCGCGCACGACGGGCCCGTCGGGGGTGTCCTCGACGTGCACGCGCAGGGTCACCTCGTCGCCGCACGTCGGGTTGACGTGGTGCACCTCGGCCTCGAAGGGGTCGCGGAGACCGGCATGCTGCGGGTTCTTGGAGTGCTCGAGGATGAGCTGCTGGTAGAGGTCCATCAGCCGGCCATCCCGAAGATCTGCGGGACGGTGTCGAGCGCGGTGAGCAGCGCGTCGACCTCGTCGACGGTGTTGTATGCCGCGAAGCTCGCTCGCGTCGTCGCCGCCACCTTGAAGCGGCGGTGCAGCGGCCACGCGCAGTGGTGACCGACCCGGACGGCGACGCCCGAGCCGTCGAGCACCTGGCCGACGTCGTGAGCGTGAACGCCGTCGACGACGAACGCGACCGTGCCGCCTCGCGACTCGAGGTCGGACGGACCGACGACCGTGACCCACGGCCGGGCCGCGAGACCCGCGAGCAGCCTCTCGGTGAGGGCGAGCTCGTGCGCATGGATCCGGTCCACTCCCCCGATGGACTCGATGTAGTCGACGGCGGCGGCGAGACCGATCGCCTGCGCGGTCATCGGCACACCGGCCTCGAAGCGCTGCGGCGGCGGGGCGTAGGTGCTGCCCTCCATCCGGACGGTCTCGATCATCGACCCACCGGTGAGGAACGGCGGCATCGCCTCGAGCAGCTCGCGCCGGCCCCAGAGGACGCCGATGCCGCTCGGGCCGAACATCTTGTGGCCCGAGAACGCGAGGAGGTCGACGTCGAGGTCGGTGACGTCGACGCCGAGGTGCGGCACCGACTGGCACGCATCGAGGACGACGAGGGCGCCGACCTCGCGGGACCGCGCCACGATCTCGGCCACCGGGTTGACCGTGCCGAGGACGTTGGACGCGTGGACGAACGCCACGACCTTGGTCCGCTCGGTGAGCAGCTCGTCGAGCCCCGAGAGGTCGAGCCGGCCCTCGTCGGTGACGGGGACCCACCGCAGGGTCGCGCCGGTGCGCCGGCACAGCTCCTGCCACGGCACGAGGTTGGCGTGGTGCTCCATCTCGGTGACGAGCACCTCGTCGCCCTCGCCGAGCGCGAACCGCTCGCTGCCCGGGATGCCGGGGTGCGGGCTGTTCGAGAACGCGTAGGCCGCGAGGTTCAGCGACTCCGTGGCGTTCTTGGTGAAGACGACGTCCTGCGCCTGCGCGCCGATGAATGCCGCGATGCGCTCGCGGGCACCCTCGTAGGCGGCCGTGGCCTCCTCCGAGAGCGCGTGCGCGCCGCGGTGCGGTGCCGAGTTGAGCCGCTCGTAGAAGTCACGCTCGGCGTCGAGCACCGCCGTGGGCTTCTGTGACGTGGCGCCGGAGTCGAGGTAGACGAGCGGCGCACCGTCGCGCACGGTGCGCGCGAGGATCGGGAAGTCGGCCCGGATGCGGGCGACCTCCTCGGTCGTGAACGGTGTCGCGGTCATGTCGGTGCTCCCGGTCAGGCGTTGGCGGGGGTGGCGGCCTCGTCGGTCGCGGCGGCGGGCGCGGCCTGGAAGCGGTCGTAGCCCTCGGCCTCGAGGCGGTCGGCGAGCTCGGGGCCACCCTGCTCGGCGATCCGGCCGTCGACGAAGACGTGGACGAAGTCGGGCTTGATGTAGCGCAGGATCCGCGTGTAGTGGGTGATGAGCAGGACACCGGAGCCGGTGGCCTCCTTGGCGCGGTTGACGCCCTCGGAGACGATGCGCAGCGCGTCGACGTCCAGGCCCGAGTCGGTCTCGTCGAGGATCGCGATCTTGGGCTTGAGCAGCTCCATCTGGAGGATCTCGTGGCGCTTCTTCTCGCCGCCGGAGAAGCCCTCGTTGACGCCGCGGTCGGAGACGGCCGGGTCCATCTTGAGGTCAGCCATCGACTGCTTGAGGTCCTTGACCCAGGTGCGGAGCTTGGGGGCCTCGCCGTCGATCGCGGTCTTGGCGGTGCGCAGGAAGTTGCTCACCGTGACACCGGGGACCTCGACGGGGTACTGCATCGCGAGGAAGAGGCCGGCGCGGGCGCGCTCGTCGACGCTCATCTCGAGGACGTCCTCGCCGTCGAGGGTGACCGTGCCGCTCGTGATCGTGTACTTGGGGTGGCCGGCGATCGAGTAGGCGAGGGTCGACTTGCCCGAGCCGTTGGGGCCCATGATCGCGTGGGTCTCACCGGAGTTGATGGTGAGCGTGACGCCGCGGAGGATCTCCTTGGTGCCCTGCTCGGTGTCGACGGTGACGTGGAGGTCACGAATCTCGAGGGTGCTCATGTGCTCAGTTCTCCTGGTTCAGGGCGACGTAGACGTCGTCGCCCTCGATCTTGACGGTGTGGACGGCGATGGGCGCCGTGGCGGGCGGCCCCGACGGGTCGCCGGTGCGGATGTCGAAACGGGAGCCGTGCAGCCAGCACTCGAGGGTGCAGCCGTCGAGCTCGCCCTCGGAGAGCGAGACGTTGGCGTGGCTGCAGGTGTCGTCGACCGCGTGGACGTCACCGTCGGCGGTGCGCACGATCGCGACGATGCGGCCGTCGATGTCGGCCGCGGCCGCGCCGATGCTCGGCAGCTCGTCGAGCGCGCAGACGCGCACGAAGTCGGCGGTGGTCTCCCGGACCTCGCTCATGCCACGCCCTCGAGCTCGCGGTCGATGGCCTCCATGAGGCGCTCCTCGACCTCGGGGACGCCGATGCGGCCGACGATCGAGGCGAAGAAGCCGCGCACGACGAGGCGCCGGGCGGTGTCCTCGTCGATGCCACGGGCCTGCAGGTAGAAGAGCTGCTGGTCGTCGAAGCGACCGGTGGCCGAGGCGTGACCCGCGCCGGCGATCTCGCCGGTCTCGATCTCGAGGTTGGGCACCGAGTCGGCGCGGGCGCCGTCGGTGAGGATGAGGTTGCGGTTGAGCTCGTAGGTGTCGGTGCCCTCCGCCGCGGCGCGGATGAGGACGTCGCCGACCCAGACGGTGTGGGCGGTCTCGCCCTGAAGCGCGCCCTTGTACTCGACGTTCGAGTGGCAGTGCGGCGCCTCGTGGTCGACGAAGAGGCGGTGCTCCTGGTGCTGGCCGGCGTCGGCGAAGTAGACGCCGAGGCCCTCGAAGGAGCCGCCGGGACCGGCATACGAGGCGTTGGTGTTGAGCCGGACGATGCCGCCGCCGAGGGTGACCGCGATGTGGCGGACCTTGGCATCGCGGCCGACGACGACGTCGTGCTGGCCGAGGTGGAGGGCGGTGTCGTCCCACTCCTGGACGCTGACGAGCGTGACGTCGGCGCCATCGCCGACGACGACGGACAGCAGCTCCGAGTACTGGGCGTCGCCCTCGTGGCGGAGCACGATCGTCGCCTTGGCGAAGTTGCCGACGCGCACGAGCGTGTGACCGTGCGAGAGCGCGCCCTCGCCGGTGAGGGTGAGGCGGACCGGCTCGGTGAGCTCGGCCTCGGCGGGCACGTCGATCACGAGGACCGACTCGGCCTGGGCGGTCGCGACGACGGCAGCGCGGTCGGCGGGCTTCGGAGCACCGCTCCCCTGCCAGTCCTCGTGCGACACGGTGGAGACGGTCACGCCCTGGGGCAGCGACTCGTCGCGACGCAGCGCGGTGCCGGCGGTGTCGGCGAAGAGCGCCTGAAGTCGGTCGACGGGGGTGAAGCGCCACTCCTCCTCACGGCCGCTCGGCAGCGGGAAGTCGGCGACGGCATACGACGTCTTCCGCTCAGCGCGCGACTGGTCGGGGACGAAAGCGGCAGCAGAGTCGGTGTGCCCCGGCTGCTCGGCGGACTGGGGCTTGTTGGCCAGAAGGCTCATCAGCCAACGGCTCCTTCCATCTGAAGCTCGATGAGGCGGTTCAGCTCGAGGGCGTACTCCATGGGGAGTTCCTTGGCGATCGGCTCGACGAAGCCGCGCACGATCATCGCCATCGCCTCGGTCTCGGACATGCCTCGGGACATGAGGTAGAACATCTGGTCCTCGGACACCTTGGAGACCGTGGCCTCGTGACCCATGGTCACGTCGTCCTCGCGGATGTCGACGTAGGGGTAGGTGTCGGAGCGGCTGATCGTGTCGACGAGCAGCGCGTCGCAGACGACGCTCGACTTCGACCCGTGTGCGCCCTCCATGACCTGCACGAGACCGCGGTAGGACGTGCGACCGCCGCCACGTGCGACCGACTTCGACACGATCGTCGACGAGGTGTTGGGGGCCGCGTGGACCATCTTGGAGCCGGCGTCCTGGTGCTGGCCCTCGCCCGCGAACGCGACGGAGAGCGTCTCGCCCTTGGCGTGCTCGCCCATGAGGAAGACGGCGGGATACTTCATCGTCACCTTGGAGCCGATGTTGCCGTCGATCCACTCCATCGTCGCGCCCTCGGCGCAGGTCGCGCGCTTGGTGACGAGGTTGTAGACGTTGTTGGACCAGTTCTGGATCGTCGTGTAGCGCACGCGGGCGTTCTTCTTGACGACGATCTCGACGACGGCGCTGTGCAGCGAGTCCGACTGGTAGATCGGCGCGGTGCAGCCCTCGACGTAGTGCACGTACGAGCCCTCGTCCGCGATGATCAGGGTCCGCTCGAACTGGCCCATGTTCTCGGTGTTGATCCGGAAGTAGGCCTGGAGCGGGATGTCGACGTGGACGCCCGGTGGGACGTAGATGAACGAGCCACCCGACCACACGGCCGTGTTGAGCGCGGCGAACTTGTTGTCACCGGCGGGGATGACCGACGCGAAGTACTCGCGGAAGAGGCCCTCGTGCTCGCGCAGGCCGGTGTCGGTGTCGACGAAGATGACGCCCTTCTCCTCCAGGTCCTCACGGATCTGGTGGTAGACGACCTCGGACTCGTACTGGGCCGCGACACCGGCGACCAGACGCTGCTTCTCGGCCTCGGGGATGCCCAGACGGTCATACGTCGCCTTGATGTCCTCGGGCAGGTCCTCCCACGAGGTGGCCTGCTTCTCGGTCGACTTCACGAAGTACTTGATGTTCTGGAAGTCGATGCCGGTGAGGTCACTCCCCCACGTCGGCATGGGCTTCTTGCCGAAGAGGCGCAGCGACTTGAGGCGGAGGTCCTCCATCCACTGCGGCTCGCTCTTGCGTCGCGAGATGTCGAGGACGACATCCTCGTTGAGCCCGCGCTTCGCGGTCGCGCCGGCAGTGTCGCTGTCGGCCCAGCCGTACTCGTAGCGGCCCAGGTCCTTCAGACCCGGGTTCAGCTCCTCGATGGTGCTCATCGCGAAGACCTTTCTGTTGACATCTCAGACTTGGTGGGAACGAACGTCGTGCACACGTGATCTCCGTGCGCGAGAGTGGCAAGTCGTTGCACGTGGACGCCGAGCAGACGCGAGAACGCGTCTGTTTCAGCGTCACAGAACTGGGGAAATTCCCGAGCGGCGTGCTGGACGGGGCAGTGCCCCTGGCACAGCTGTATGCCGGAGAGCGCAGTGAGTGGGGCCTCGCCGTGCTCGCCGACCGGACGTGCGGATGCCGCAAAGCCGTCGCGCGTCAGCGCGGCGACGAGGGCCTCGACCCGAGCGGCAGTGTCCGTACCCACGGCAGCCAGCTCCCCGGCATACCGGGTCTCGAGTTCGCCGACCCGGGACTCCGCGAACTTCCGCACGGCCTCGGGGCCGACCTCGGTGGCCAGGAAGCGCAGGGCCTCCGTGGCGAGGTGGTCGTAGTCGGACTCCAGCGCCTGGTGCCCGCCCTCGCTGAGGACGAACGACCGGGCGGGGCGACCGCGACCGCCGGTCGTCGTGGCCTCCCGGTCGGCGATGAGACCGGACTCGGTGAGGTTGTCGAGGTGGCGCCGGACCGCCGGCACCGTGAGGCCGAGCTCGTCCGCGAGAGCCGCACACGTGATCGGGCCACGCTCACCGATGGCCTGCAGGACCCGGTCGCGCGTGCGCGACTCCAGAACCTGTGGCACCGCTGCGGTGGCCGGGATATTCACAACAACGATGTTACGTAATTGCCCCGCCAGAGGTAAACGAAGGTGAACCTAACCCCTCAGGCGTCGTCGCCGTCGGGTTCGGGCAGGAAGACCGACGGCATCCGGTGACGTCGGGGCGCAACTGCCTCGGGACCGAGAAGCCGCTCCCTCAACGGGGCGGTCAACACTCCGAAGGGCGCCTGGAGGACGTAGCCGTAGGCGATGACGAGGCCGGTCAGCCCGGGGTTGAGCACGAGTCCGACGATGATCGCCACCACGACGAGACCCGTGCCGATCCAGGCATTCCGACTCTGGGGCGAGAGCAGGTTGCGGAACGAGCGGAACCGGATCGAGGTGACCATGAGGATGGCCGGGACGAAGCTGATGATCACCGGCACGATGAGCGAGGTGTCGTAGGCCCCGGACTGCGGTTGGTTCAGGGCAAAGATCGTCGCCATGACGACCGCAGCCGCCGCCGGACTGGGCAGTCCGACGAAGTAGCGCTTGTCCGCGGTCGGGTCGACGGTGACGTTGAACCGCGCGAGGCGGAACGCCGCACACGCCAGCCAGAAGTAGGCCGCGAGCCACGACAGCACGGGATATTCGGGCAGCGCCCAGGTGTGCACGAGGATCGCTGGCGCGAATCCGAACGAGATGAGATCGGCGAGCGAGTCCATCTGGAGTCCGAACGGCGACGTGGCCCCGACGAGGCGCGCGACCCCGCCATCGGCGATGTCCATGATGATCGACACAGCGATGAGGACAGCGGCCCAGGTGAACTCCCCCCGGAACGCCAGCAGCACCGAGGACAGCCCGCTCATCATGTTGATGATCGTGAAGATCGTCGGCGCGGTGACGCGCAGTCGCTCGCGCTTGCTCAGCTGGCGCAGCGAGACGACCTCGGCACCCGTCGGGGAGACGAGCCGCCAGCGGTCGAACCGGCGACGTTTCGCAGGGGCGTTGTCGCTCACGAGACCGCGTCCGCGGAGGGCCATCGTGCGATGACGGTCTCGCCGGCGACAACGCGCGCGCCGGCCCGAACCGTCAGGTCGACCTCCGGCGGCACGAAGACGTCCATGCGGGAGCCGAACTTCATGAGTCCGATGCGTTCGCCCGTGGCGAGTTCGTCGCCGGCCGCGACACGGGTCACGACCCGTCGCGCCATCAGACCGACGATCTGGCGGAAGTGGACGGCGCGCACCTGCCCGTCGACCTCGCGCTCGATGACGAGATCGGTGCGCTCGTTCTGGTGTGCGCTCTCATGCTTATAGGCCGCGAGCCACCGTCCCGGCTTGTAGGTCACCTCGCGCAGCCGCCCGCCGTAGGGCGCCCGGTTGATGTGGACGTCGAAGGCCGAGAGGAAGATGCTCACCTGCTGCCATTCGCCCTCCGGCGCGACACCGTCCTGGCCGGGGCCGGCATACATGACCTTGCCGTCGGCAGGCGAAACGACCGTGTCGGCGTCGAACGCGGCCCGGTCGACGTCGGGGCGCCGCTCGGGGTCACGGAAGAAGAGGGCAACGGCAGCGGGAAGCGCACCGAGGGCGAGGGCCGCACCTCGCCGCCCGGCGAGGGCCGCCACGAGGGCGGGGACGGCTGCCACGGCAGTGGCCGGGGCGGCCTCGCGGTCGATGGTGACCATGTGACTCCTTGGGTCGAGTGGGGGCCAGCCTAGGATGTCCGCCGTGTCTGCAGTCGAGGTCATCGGTCTGCGCCGTGACGTCGGCGCGGTGCGAGCCGTCGACGACGCCTCGTGGTCTGCCCAGTCTGGCGCAGTGACGGCGGTCCTCGGACCCAACGGGGCAGGCAAGACCACGACGATGGAGTGCCTCGAGGGCCTCCAGCGCCCGACCGCCGGAGTCGCACGCGTCCTCGGCGTCGACCCGTGGCACGCACCGGCCGAGCACCGCGCCCGTGTCGGCGTGATGCTCCAGGAGGGCGGACTGCCGGTGACGACGACGGCCCGCCGACTTCTGCACCACATCTCCCGGCTCCACGCCGCCCCCGCCGACATCGAGGCCCTCATGGCCCGACTGGGTGTGGATCGCGTCTCCGGTCGGTCGATTCGCCGCCTCTCGGGCGGTGAGCGTCAACGCGTCGCACTCGCCGCCGCCCTCGTCGGTCGCCCTGATGTGGCGTTCCTCGACGAACCGACTGCCGGCCTGGATCCCCACGCCCGGCTCGACGTCTGGGACCTCATCCGCGAGACCGCGACCGCGGGAGCCGCCGTCGTCGTCACGACCCACTCGTTCGAGGAGGCCGAACGCCTCGCCGACCATGTCGTCATCATGAGCTCCGGGCGGGTCGTCGCCGAGGGGTCGCTCGACGAGGTGCGCGCCGGCGACACGCTCGAGGAGCGCTACTTCGCGCTCACGGCCGGAGGCCGCCGATGAGCTCCCCCATCAGCCCCGCGCCCGCCACTGTCCCGGGTCCGGCAACCGGTCCGGCGACGCCGGTGCAGCGCTGGCTCGCTCAGGCCAGGTTCGAGACGATGACGATCCTCGGACACGGCGAGCAGCTCCTCGTGGCCCTCGTCCTCCCAGCCATGGCCCTCGTCGGACTCGCCCTGAGCGACGTCCCCGATCTCGGTCCCGGGCGGCGCATCGACGTCGCGACCGCTGGCGTCCTCGCGCTCGCCGTCGTGTCCACGGCCTTCACCGGGCAGGCCATCGCGACCGGCTTCGACCGCCGCTACGGCGTCCTGCGTTTCCTCGGCGCGAGTCCTCTCGGGCGCGACGGCCTCATCCTGGGCAAGCTCGGTGCCGTCGGAGTCGTCATCACGGTGCAGCTCGTGGTCCTCGGTGGATTGGCCGCCGTGCTCGGCTGGCGCCCGGAGGCAACGGGACTCGTGCCGGCCCTCGTCACCGTCGCCCTCGGCGCCGCGGCCTTCCTCGCCCTCGGGCTCCTCCTGGCCGGCACCGTCCGCGCCGAGGGTGTGCTCGCGCTCGCAAACCTCGCTTGGGTCCTCCTGCTGGGACTCGGAGTCCTCCTCCCGACGGATCGGTTGCCCGACGCGGTGCAGGGTCTCGCCCGACTCCTGCCCTCGGGCGCCCTCGGGGACGGCCTGCGCCTCGCACTCGTCGAGGGGCACTGGCCGCTGGCCCAATGGCTCGTCCTGCTCGTCTGGGCCGGGCTCGCGGGCGCTGCGACCGTCCGCTGGTTCCGCTGGTCCGACTGACTGCGGCACGACCACAAACGTGACGTATGCCGGGAGGCGCGCTCCCGGCCTACGTCACGTTGTGTGTCGCGGGGATTCTCAGGCGACGTCGGCCGCCAGCTCGACCCGATCGCCACTCTCCGGCGCCCGCGCGGGAACCGGGCGGCGCGACCTCAGGGTGAGCAGCGCGATGACGAGGGCGACACCGACGAAGAGGGCCGACGTGTGGAAGGCCGTGTCCGTGCCGGGCACGAAGCGCCCGGGAATCGACGCCGACGCGTAGACGCTGACGATGACGGCCAGCCCCACTGCCCCGCCGAGCTGCTGGGCCGTCTGCAGCAGACCCGAGACCGTCCCCGCGAGCGATCGGTCGACGCCGCCCAGGACGATGACCGATACAGGCATGAACACGAGCGCAGCCGACGCGCCGTTGAGGACGAGCGGTCCGAGCAGGTCGAGGGCGTAGGTGCTCGACTCCGAGATGTTGGCGAGCCACAGGAAACTGCCCGTCAGGCCCGTGGCGCCGAGGATGACGAGCTGGCCTGCGCCGACCCGGGCGACGAGACGGGCGGCCACCCGCGACACCGCGAAGATCGCCAGGCTCAGCGGCAGGAACGCCGCGCCCGTCGCGATGGGGCTGAAGTCGAGGACCCGCTGGAGGTACTGCGTCACGAGGAAGAACGTCGAGAACTGCGCCCCGACGACGAGCATCATGACGACGAGGGCGGCGCCGCGCTGACGGTTGCGGACCAACCCGAGCGGGAGCAGCGGCGCGGCCACGCGCGCCTCGGTCCGGACGAACGCCGCAAGGAGCACGGCCCCGAGGGCGAACGAGACAAGCGTCGAGGTCGCGAGCCACCCCGCGTCGGCGGCGCTGATGAAGCCGTTGACGAGGGCCACGGCGCCGACCGTGGCCGAGACCGCGCCGACGACGTCGAAACGGCTCGTCTGCCGCGGAGTCTCGGTCACGAAGCGACGTGCGAGCAGGAGGACGGCGACACCGATCGGCACGTTCACGAAGAGGGTCCAGTGCCAGCTCAGCACCTCGGTCAGCGCTCCGCCGAGCAGGAGGCCCAGCGAGGCGCCGGCCGAGGACACGGCTGCGAACAGCGCGAGCCCGCGGTTGCGAGCAGCCTCGTCGGGGGCGCTCGTCGTCACGAGGGCGAGCACTCCGGGCGCGGCGAGTGCGGCGCCGATGCCCTGAAGGGTGCGGGCCGCGATGAGCCACTCCGGGGTCGTGGCAAGTCCGCCGAGCAGGCTGGCGACGGTGAAGACCGCCAGGCCGACCTCGAACGTGCGCAGACGGCCGAGGACGTCACCGAGACGACCGCCCAGGAGCAGGAGGCCACCGAAGGCGAGGGTGTAGGCGTTGAGCACCCAGGACAGGCTTGCCGGAGTGAACCCGAGGTCGGTCTGGATGTGTGGGAGGGCCACGTTCACGACCGTGGCGTCGAGGACGAGCATGAGCTGGGCGATGAGGACGATGCCGACGCCGATCGCGGCGCGTCGTCGTTGCTGGTTCTGCGGGTCGGGGAACGTGCGTGGCACGTCGGTCGTGCGGGTGGAGTCGGTGGTGCTGGTCGACATCTGTGCCTCAGGCTTCGCGAGTCATGGGGGTGAACGCCGTCGCCCGAGTGCGGGCGCGGTCACGGGGGCGCGGCGACAGTGGCGCGCGGTGGGACGTGGAGAGGTGGGACCGGTGCAGGCGCAGGGCCTGGGCGGTCGGACGCAGGGTCGTGCTCATGGGTGCCGGACTCCTCTGTGGTCGGCGAAACGGCGTAGTATTAACGGAGAGCCACTCCGGTTCTGCAGTGACCACAATACGGAGACACTCTCCGTTTTAGCAAGGAGACTTCTGGTGACGCCTGCGAAGACTGGTCGAGCCACCCTTGACAGGGCGGCGGAATCCGTTGTGGCACAGGCGGATTCGTCTCCTGAGGCGGCCGCGGAAGCGGAGGAGAATGTTCGGCCGATGCGCGCCGATGCACGCCGCAACTACGACAAGATCCTCGCCACGGCCCGCATCGTGTTCGCCGAGAAGGGCACCGACGGGTCGCTCGACGAGGTCGCCAAGCGTGCCGGAGTGGGCGCCGGGACGCTCTACCGACACTTCCCCACCCGCGAGGCGCTCATCGACGCGCTCATGAAGGACTGGGCCGACAGGGTCTCCGCCGACGCCGATGCGGCCATCGCCACGGACCTGCCCGCGCGCGCCCTGCTCCTGGGCTGGTTCGGGCACTTCGTCGAGCACATCACGCTGCACCGTGGCGCCGCGAGCAAGATCTGCGCCGCGATGGACGACCCCTCCTCCCCCATGTTCCGCAAGTGCCGAGTCATGGGTGACGCCAACCGTCGCGTCGTCGAGCACCTCGGGGCGCGCGGTGAGCTGCGGGGTGACGTCGATCCCGCCAATGTCATGCGCCTCGTGAGCGGGGTGGCCAGCGTTGCCGACATGAGCCCCGAGGGGCTCGACGTCCGCCCCATGCTCGAGGTCGTCGTGGACGGGATCGTCCGCCCCTGATCCGTCCTCCCCTCCCCCACCACGACAGTGCGCCGCCGACGTTGATGTCGGCGGCGCACTGTCGTCACCCACCACGGGTGGGGGTCAGGCGCTGACCCTCAGCAGCGGGTTGCGCCTTGGTGGCGCCAGCGACGGTGGGCGCAGGCCCGGAGGTGACCACGCCCACCGCCACGAAGGTTGGGCGGTCAGCTCGTGGCGACCGCCGCGTCGTCGACGACGAACGACGTCTGCAGGGACGAGTCCTCGTTCATGAGGAACTTCACGACGACAGTCCTGCCCTTGTACGCCGTGATGTTGAACGACTTCTGCGTGTAGGTCGCGTTGGTGCCCACGTTGGAGTAGGTCGCCAGGGTCGTCGTCGACGAGCCGTCGACGATCTGGACCTTCACGGTGTCGTAGGCCGTCGAGCCGGACTCCGCCGTGTCGGTGCGCAGCCAGAAGGACAGGGTCGCTGCGGTGGCGGTCGACGGGATCGCGACGCTCTGCTGGACCGTCTCGGTCGACGTCGACCCGTTGCCACCGAGCCACGCCTTCCACGCTCCCGTCCGTGCGGGGCGACCCGAGTTGTTGGTGATGGGGCCCGACGTGCCTGTCCAGCTCACCGCACCCGACTCGAAGCCCGGGTTCTGCAGAAGGTTGCCGGTCGGCTGCGGCGTCGTGCCGTAGTCCTTTGCTGCATAGAGCCACAGCATGTGCCCGATGAGATCGGCTCCGCGGTCCAGCGCCGTCGCGTTGATGTTGCTCGTCGTGTCGCAGGACGAGTGGTAGCACGGGTCGAAGGCACGACCCGCGGTCCCGCCCCACTTCTGGGCCTGACTGCTCGACTTGAGGGTCTCCGCGCCGCTGAAGATTCCGGCGGTGGGGATGCCGTAGGACCGGAAAGCCGCATGGTCGCTGCGCCCCTGGACGTCGATGTACTCCCAGGGGATGCCCTTGGCGGTGTACCAGGCGGTGAGCTCGTCACGGGCTCCGTTGCCTGCCGGGTTGTCGTCGTAGACGAAGTACCCGGGGTTGGGTGAACCGATCATGTCGAAATTGAGGTAGACCTTGATCCGGTTCTTCTCGGTCGTCGACAGGCTGCTCATGTAGTGCTTGGAGCCGAGGAGGCCGAGCTCCTCGGCACCCCAGAACGCCACGCGCAGACGGTTCTTCGCAGTCTGGCCGCTCGCGGCATACGCCAGCGCCGACTCGAGCACTCCTGCACTGCCGGATCCGTTGTCGTTGATCCCGGCACCGTTCGACACGCTGTCGAGATGGCCGCCCAGCATGACGACGTTGTTGGCGTGGCCGACGGGCCATTCGGCGATGAGGTTCGAGGACTGCCCGGCAGACGTGCTGAACGTCTGCACGGTCGTGGTGAATCCTGCATCGTCGAGCTTGCCCTTCACGTAGGCGATCGAGGCGGTGTATCCGGCTCGGCCGGTGTAGCGATTGCCTCCGTTGGCCGTCGCGATCGACTGCAACTGGTTCAGGTGGGCCTGGGTGTTGGCCAGCGAGATGTCGGGGCTGGCTGCCGCGGTGGCTGTGGCGGTCGACGTGGCGCTGCGCGCAGCAGCCGTTGACTCCGCCTGCGTCGCGGGCGCCAGGGCGACACCGGCCGCGACCAGGGTCACGGTCATGGGGGCGAGGGCGCCCCGAAGGTTGGTGGGCATGAGGTCTCCTTGAGGTCAGCACAAGGGCCGGGCCGACGCTCGGTGAGAGCGCCGACCCGGCCCGGGACAACTAGCTGGTGGCCAGCGCCGTGTCGTCGACGACGAACGACGTCTGCAGGGAGGAGTCCTCGTTCATGAGGAACCGCACCGTGACCGTCTTGCCCTTGTAGGCCGCGACATTGAACGACTTCTGCGTGTACGTCGCGTTGGTGCCCACGTTGGTGTAGGTCGCCAGCGTGTTCACCGTCGAGCCGTCGACGATCTGGACCTTCATCGTGTCGTAGGCGGTCGAGCCGGACTCCGCCGTGTCGGTGCGCAGCCAGAACGACAGGGTCGCCGCAGTGGCGGTGGACGGGATCGCGACGCTCTGGTTGATCGTCTCGGTCGACCTCGAGCCGTTGCCACCGAGCCACAACTTCCAGGAACCCGTGCGGGCCGGACGACCCGAGTTGTTCGTGACCGGGCCGGACGTGCCGGTCCAGTTCACCGCGCCCGACTCGAAGCCCGGGTTCTGGAGGAGGTTGCCCCCGGTCGGCGGCGGGGTGGTGCCGCCGTCGCAGGCCTCGCTACCGGCCGGCACCGAGATGGCGTTGAACGCCGCCTCCACGGACTTGCACGTCTGGCTCGTGGCGCCGTACAGCTCCTTGGCGGAGGCGATGGCACCGTTGCGGGCTGCCGCGTAGTTGCTGCTCGAGGTCAGCTTCGTCGAGAGCGTGCGGTACCAGACCTTCTCGATGTTGCTGCGGCCTGCGCCGGTCACCGCGGGAGCCCCGCCACAGGTCGGGCTGTTGTAGCTCACGCCATTGATGGTCTTGGCGCCCGAACCCTCGGAAGCCATGTAGAACCAGTGGTTCAGCGCACCGGACGAGTAGTGCGGATCGAGGTTCTTCGTGTTCGTCGACCAGCAATCGGGGCTCGAGCCATCCTTGCTCGGCTTGTCCATGTAGCGCAGCGGCGTGCCGTTGCCGTTGATGTTGATCTTCTCGCCGATGAGGTAGTCACCCACGTCGGCCGAGGAGTTGGCGTAGAACTCGACGGCGGCTCCGAAGATGTCTGAGGTCGCCTCGTTGAGGCCGCCGGCGTCGCCGCTGTAGTTGAGGTTCGCGGTGTTCTCGGTGACGCCGTGCGACATCTCGTGGGCGGCCACGTCGATCGAGGTGAGCGGGTGCGTGTTGCCCGACCCGTCGCCGTAGGTCATCTGGGTGCCATCCCAGAACGCGTTGACGTAGGAGTTCCCGTAGTGGACCCGGCTACGAGCACCGGTGCCGTTGTTCCAGATGCCGCGGCGACCAAGGACCGAGTTGTAGTACGCGTAGGTCTTCTCGGCGCCGTACTGCGCGTCGACACCCGCCGTCTGGCGGCTCGTGCTCGAGCCGTTCCCCCACACGTTGTCCGCGTCCGTGAACTGCGTGCCCGTGCCGGACGTCGAGCCGTTGAGATCGGTCGTGTGGTTGCCGAGTGAGTCCTTGAGCAGCCAGCTGCTGCCGGACTGGATCGTGTTGAGCGTGACCGTGCCGGAGTACATCGAGCTGCCGGAGCCGTGCTTGATGTCGTCCCACGACTGGAGGATCGCTCCGGTGTCGGCGTCGACGAGGGTGTGGAGTCGGGTGGGGGTCTGGTCGGCCTTGATGCCTTCGGTGATGACCTCATAGGCGAGTCGCGCCGCACCGTCACCGGCCCAGACGACGAGCTCGCTGTCCTCGACGTTCGCCGGCGAGGCCTTGCGGGCGTTCGCCGTCGCAACCGAGGACGCCTGGGCTTCGGTCTTCCTGGGGGTTGTCGAGGCCACGGCAACCTTGCCGGAGGCGTTGACGTGGGCGTCCTTCCTGGAACCGTTCTTCTTCTCGAGCACGAGGTCACCGCCGATGACGCGCAGACCCTTGAAGGTGCGGTTGTAGCGGATGTGCTGGGTGCCGTCCGGATCGGTCACGACCGACGTGACGACGAGCTTCTCGTCGGCAGACAGGCCGAGCGCCGCGTGGTCGGCGGCGGTGTCGACCTTTGCCGTGGGCGCCGGGCTGGGGCCGGCCGGGGCGCCGTAGGCCCCTGCGAGGGGCAGGGCCAGGGGCAGGGCCAGGGCGAAGGTGACCGCCATGGCACCGGTGGAACGTCGGAACACGTCGTACCTCTTCTCGTTCGGACCGCACGGGGTGATGTGCGATCACGGATGGAAGCGTCGTCCCCCTCCGGAGCGGCCACAGGTTGTGCCGCGGGCTTCGGCGCGTCTCGAACCCAAGCGGCGAACACCGCTGCGCGTCAACGAAACTGACCAATCCTTTGCCAAACCCGGACTTTGTCAGCCGGGAGCACACCGAGAGTCAAGCCCGGGTCAAGAAATGGTCAAGTGGGTGAAGCGGACTCCCCTGTCGATGAGGCGAGGCAGGGCTCGGGACATGCCCTCGGACGTCGCACCATCGGGTCGGTTGAAGTGTCCGATGACGACGTCGCCGGGCTTGACTCCTGCCATCGCGCGCACGATGGCCCCGCGCGATGCCGTTGCGCCGCTGTCCGCGTTGACGGAGAAGCCCGCCACGGGCTGCCCGAGGCGTCGGGCAATGGTGGCCGCGACGGTGTCGACGTGGGCCGTGCCCGGTCGGAACCATCGCGGGCGGGCACCGGTGCGCTCGAGGAACCAGGGGGTTGCTGCCTCGATCTCGTCGACCACCTCACCCACGTCTCGGGTTCCGTGAATCCCGTATGCCGTCCGCTCCCGAACCGTGAGCGGCCGGTGCCGGTGCCCGTGGTTGGCCAATTCGAACAGGGGGTCGTCGGCGAGCTCGTGCGCGAATCCTCGATTGGCCTCGATCCAGCGCGTGTTGAGGAAGAGCGTCGCCGGGACGGCGAGCCGGCGCAGGGTGGCCAGGAGGTCGTGGTCGACCGCACTCCCCTTCCCTGGGCCACCGCACGCGTCGAAGGTGAGAGCGACCGCTCCATCGCGGCACGCCCCCACGACACCGGGAACGTCGAGTCCGAAGGCTGTCGGCCGCGCACCGTCGAACTCCTCGATGAGCTCGCGTCGAGTCGGGACCGCCATCTCACCCACAGGGGTGCGCCCCGGCGTGGCAGTCGGCCTCGTGCGTGTCGTGGCACTCGCAGGTGGAGCAGGTGAGGAACTCGGGGTCCCCGTGGGCGCAGCGGACGCGCCCGACCCGTCGGTGTGCGGGTCGACCTGCGCCCGCTGCGTTCCGCAGCCCGCCAGCAGCAGAGCGCCGAGCAGCACCGCATGCCGACGTCGCAGCACGTGCGACTCCCCCGCGCGTGACTCCCCCACCTGTGGCTCCCCATGTCCGTGCGCCCGGTGCTCCCCACCGGGACTTCCCCTCTGCCGGTGCCGTCGTCGGCACCTCGGCAACGGTCCCATACCCTGCGGTGGTGAGCATGCCGTTTCCGCAGAACTACCACCGCATCCTGTTCGCCAACCTCGTGGCGCAGGTCGCGATCATCGTCTCGGGTGGGCTCGTGCGCCTCACCGGCAGCGGACTCGGCTGCCCGACGTGGCCCCAATGCGTGCCCGGCTCATACGTTCCGGTGCCGCACCAGGAGCAGGGGTTCCACAAGATCATCGAGTTCGGCAATCGCACGCTGACGGGCGTGCTCGGCATCATCGCGATCCTGGCCGTCATCGCCGTGTGGCGGTGGGCACCGGTGCGCCGCTTGAAGATCGCTGCCGTCACCGTCCTTGCCGGCGTCGTGCTCCAGGCCGTCCTCGGCGGCATCACCGTGCTCACCGAACTGCACCCCGTGACCGTGGCCACGCACTTCCTCGTGTCCGCCGCTCTCGTGGCGGCCGCGGCATACCTCTGGTTTGCCCGGACCGAACCGGAGGGTGAGCCGCGCCCGCTCGTCCACGCCCTCGTCCGCCGCGTCGCCGTGGGCACGACCGCGGTGGGTGCCGTCGTCCTCGTGCTGGGGACCGTCGTCACGGGCTCGGGTCCCCACTCCGGGGATGCCGAGGCACCGGCGCGCTTCGGCTTCGACCCACGCACGATCTCGTGGCTGCATGCCGACGCCGTCATGCTCTTCGTCGGCCTGGTGGTCGCCGTGTGGCTCGCCACTCGCCTGTCGTCCGCCCCCGCGCCGACCAGCCGGGCGTGGCAGACCGTCCTCCTCGTGACCCTCGCCCAGGGCCTGATCGGCTACACCCAGTACCTCACCGACCTGCCCGAGGTGCTGGTGCTGACGCACATGTTCGGCGCCGCGGCGCTCGTCGTGGCCCTCGTCAACGGCCTGGTCCACCTGCGCGAGATTGCACAAGACTAGTTGCACAAGAGTTCTTGTGGGTCTATGGTCGCACCATGACCCCCACTGAACGACCCCACGAACAGTCGCCGTCGCGCACCCCCGACGGCGTCCGGACCATCACCGACGCCAAGGCCCTGTCGGCCATGGCCAACCCCTTCCGCTCACGCATGATGGACGCGCTCAAGGTCGACGGGCCCTCCACCGCGTCGGGCCTGGCCGCCCGCACCGGGCAGGCAGTGGGCTCGGCCAGCCATCACCTCAAGGTCCTCAACGAGGCCGGGCTCGTCGAGGAGGCACCCGAGCTCGCCAAGGACAGGCGCGAGCGCTGGTGGAAACTCGTCGACCCGGGAACGCGGTGGTCGCGCGCCGACTTCGCGTCCGACACCGCGGCTGTGACGGCGGCGTATGCCGCGGAGGCGCTCGCACTCCAGCGCCAGTTCGAACGGGTCCAGGAATGGAACGCCAACGCAGCCACCGTTCCCGAGTGGGACGACGCCGCGTTCGCGACGCAGAACTGGATGCGCCTCTCCCCCGCCGAGATGCGCGAGATGGCCGAGGAGCTCGTCGAGATCCTCGTGCGCTGGAGTCGGCGCGACGTACCCGACGACGGCGTTGAGCGCGAGTCGGTCTTCGTCTTCGCCCGCGGCTTCCCGGCGCAGCCATGAGTGTTCTCGGGAAGACCCTCACTCCCCCACCCGGGCCGGGCCACAACTTCCGACTCCTCTGGGCCGGCGAGGGCATCAGCGTTCTCGGGTCGATGACGACCACCGTCGTCTTCCCCCTCATCGCCGTCACGCGCTTCGACGCCGGCCCTCTCTGGATGGGCGTCCTCGCCGGCGCCATCTGGTTGCCCTGGCTCGTCCTCGGCCTCGTCGCCGGAGCCTGGGTGGACCGCTCCGACCCACGTCAGGTCATGATGCGTGCCGACCTCGCGTCGGCCGCCATCGTCGGCAGCGTCCCGGTCGCCTGGGCCTTCGACGTCCTCACGCTCCCCCATCTCGTGGTGACCGCGCTGGGACTGGGCTGCTGCACGGTCTTCTTCCGGACGGCATACGCAACGTTTGTCCCCCGCGTCGTCGCGAGCGACGACCTCGAACGCGCCAACGCACGGATCTACGGAACCGAGTCGGCCATGCAGATCGCCGGTCCCGGGATCGGCGGACTTCTCGTCCAGCTCCTGTCGGCCGCGTATGCCGTGGTGCTCGACGTCGTGACCTTCCTCGCCTCGTGGTGGTGTCTGGCCCGGATGCGCACGGAAGAGCTGGGTGCAGGCCCGGAGCGCGCTCCCCGCGAGCCGTTGGGTCCGCAGATCCGCGAGGGGGTCGCGATCGTCGTACGCGACCCGTATCTCCGCTTCATCTCGATCCTCGGGAGCGTGGGCAACTTCGCCCTGACCGGCTACGGCGCCCTCATGGTGCTCTTCATGGTGCGGGACCTCGACCTCGCGCCCGGCTCGGTCGGCTTCGTCCTGGCCGCGGGTTCGGTCGGTGGGCTCCTCGGCGCCACTCTGGCGACCAGGGCCACCCGATGGTGGGGTGACGCCGGGGCACTGCGCTGGCTCCAGGTCATCGGCGGACCGCCCGCGCTGCTCATCGGGCTCGCGTGGCCCGGCGCCGGCGTGCTGCTCGTCGTGGTCGGCTCGTTCTTCGTCGGCCTCGGCGTCGTGGGCGCGAACGTCGTGCGTGCGTCCTTCCGGGTCCGCTACACGCCGGCTGAGCTGCTCGGCCGGACCATGGCGACGTCGTCGGTGCTGAACTTCGGAACCATGCCGTTGGCCGGCCTCGTCGCCGGGCTGCTCGGATCCTGGATCGGCGTGAGGGAGACGATCCTGCTCATGGCCGCGGTCCACGCCATGGGTTCGCTGGCGGTGTTCGTCGGGCCCTATGCGCGCGGGCGGGACCTGCCGGATCAACCGATGAAAGGACGGGCTCGCCATCACCAACCAGCCTGAAGGTGCCCGGTAACGTCACCGCTCTCGTGGCGAGCTCCGCAGGCCCCGCACGTCCGGGCGAAGCGCTGCCATGGACCGCATCCGCAGAACGCCGAACCACAGCCCGGCACCGTAGGCCAGGTCATCCAGACGATGAGCCACGACATACCTCACCGGATCCAGCTCGGCATGCACCCGGTGCCTGTCCGCGAGACCCTCGGCCACGGCCGCGACCACGAGAGCACGCCGGGCCCGAGGCGACCGCGTGGCCAACAGGACGGTCAACGGCCAGTAGTGCCTGTTCAGCGCGGCAGCCGTCTGCCACAGCACGGCGACACTTCCCTCCAGCGTGAGCACCGCGGCCGCCCGCAGCGGGCGCTCACTGCGAGCGAGCCGGCGTGACGTGCCCAGAGTGGCGAACGCCGCAGCGCCGAGAGCCACGGGAACCGACCAACGGCGCTGAGCTTGGCGGCGTCGATCACCGAGCCTCCGCCGATCGCGATGATGACGTCGCACTCCTGCTCTGCGTAGAGCGCGTGTGCCCTGCGAATCTCATGGTCCTTGGGGTTGGGCGTGACCTCGCTCCAGATGATGGGGGCCAGCCCCTCCTCCTTGAGCACCGCGAGCAGCAGTGACACCCAGCCGGCCTCGATGATGCCCGGATCCGTCACGAGGAACGGCCGACGGGCACCCAGGCGAATGGCGGCGTACCCCGCCTCGCCCACGGAGTCGGCTCCGAACACCACCTCCGGTGCGTGGAACTTCGCCAAGGTCGACGGAGCCTGAACGTCATGACGTGGCGGAAGGAGGGCTGACACCACGGCGCCTCCTCACTCGGGTCAACGACAGAAGATCCCGCCGGCGAGTCCGGACCCCGTCGTTGGGACGCACTCACCTTAGACGCCCGGGCTGCGCCGGTGCGTGCCCGGGAGGGAGAGGGCGTACCTCTCCATGAGGGCAGGTATGCCGTCCGGAGACTCAGCGGATCCCTCCGCCGACGTCCACGACCGACCCGTTGAGCAGCCCACCCGGGACCGAGCAGCAGTGCACGATGGTGGCGGCCACCTCCTCCGGCTCGTGCACTCGCTGGGTGAGCTGGTGTTCTGCCAGTTTCGACGGGTCTGCCAGCCCGTACAGGCGAGCCGTGGCGTCGAGCATCGCGGTGCGCGTCGCTCCCGGTGAGACCGCCACAGCGCTGACCCCGGTGCCGACGAGATCAGCTGCCAGCCCACGCACCAGGCCGATGACGGCGTGCTTGACAGCCGCGTACGCCGACAGCCCGAACATCCCCCGTGTACCGGCTGTCGACGCAATCGCCACGAAGCGGCAGCCCGACGGGTCAGGACCGGAGAGCATCACTGGAATGGCGGCCACCGCCGCGTTCCACACGCCGAGCACGTCCACCTCCCAGAGGGTCTGGAGGTCCCCTGGCGGCGTCTCCCAGGCACAACGACCACCGACCATCACTGCTGCCGCCGCGACGACCACATCCAGCCGACCCCAACGATCCTGCGCCAACGACACCGCCGCGCGAAGGGCCTCAGCGTCTCGAACGTCGGCCACGAACGCCTCGATGGCGTCACCGAGGTCTGCCAGATCATCGAGGTCCGACACCGACGCCAGCGGGTACTCGACTCCCTGCATACCGTGGCCATCGCCCAGGCAGGCGTCGAAGGCCACGACCCGGTAGCCGCTCGCCACGAGTGACCGCACCGTTGCCGCGCCCACCCCCCGGGCCGCTCCGGTGACGAGGGCGACCCGGGATGCACTCACGTTCGGCTGACGCCCAGCACCCGGGTGAAACCCGTGGGCACGATGACGTCCTCCGGTGTGAGGTCGTGGATCGAGGAATGGCCGAGCCCGAGCAGGGCCGAGTCAATCCCCCCGCGCAGGATGTCCAGGACATTCTCGACACCGGGTTGGCCACCGGCTGCGAGACCCCACAGGTAGGCCCGCCCGATCATCACCGCTTTGGCGCCGAGAGCCAGTGCCTTGACGACGTCGCTCCCTCGCCGGATCCCGGAGTCGAGGACCACCTCGACGTCGTGTCCGACAGCGGTCGCAATGGCCGGCAGCGCACGAATGGGCGCCGGCGTGCTGTCGAGGTTGTTGCCACCGTGGTTGGACACGGAGATGGCGGTGACTCCCGCGTCACGAGCAGCCAGCGCGTCGTCGACCCGGCAGATGCCCTTCAACATGAACGGTCCACCCCACGTCTCGCGCAGCCACGCAACGTCCTCCCAACTCGGCGGCGGTGTGGTCATCCACTCGCCGTAGGCACCGAAGAAGGTGGGCGCTTGGGCGCCTGGCTCTGCCAGATTCGGAGTACTGAGGTCGGGAAGGCGGCCGGACCGGACGAAGTCGGCCAGCCACCGGGGACGGCGCAGGACTTCGGGCGCGAACTTCGCCATCGCCTTGAGGTCGAGTCGCTCCGGGATCTTGGGACTCCCCCAGTCTCGCCCGTGGGAGAACGACCAGTCCAGTGTGGCGATCAGCCCGACCGCCCCGGCGTCGCGGGCACGATCCATCCGTCGAACCATTGCGTCGCGGTCACCCATCCAGTACGTCTGGAAGAACGTCTGCGGGTTGGCCTCGACCACGTCGGCCAACGGCTTGCTGGCGAACGAGCTCAGCCCCATCGCCGTTCCCCGTGCGGCAGCTGCCCTCGCAACGGCGACCTCGCCCTCCGGGTGCACTGCTTGCACCCCCGTGGGCGAGATCAGCACGGGAAGCGAGATGTCCTGCCCCATGATCGTGGTGGACAGGTCTCGCTTCGCGGCCAGCCCGGCCACATGGGGCGCCAGTCCGAGCTCCCCGAACGCCGCGGTGTTGTCGCTGTAGGACACACCCTTCTCGGATCCTGCCAGGAGCGCGGAGTACACGGACGGTGGCAACCGTCGCTTCGCCCGTTGTTGAGCCTCGTTCACCGTCTCGAACCACTGGCCCATGTGGCCTCCTCCTCGTGTCGTCCAGATGACGCTAGGACGCTGACGGAGACGTGTGAACTGCCCGTCCGAAGGGGACGGAGCCCACCCCGACCTGCCGGATCAGCCGATGGAGAGATGGACCAGCGGGTCGATGGCGACCGCGAGGAACAGCAACGTCACATAGGTGATCGAGAAGTGGAAGAGGCGCATCGGCTTGAGCACCTTGGTGGCGGCACCCTGCTTCGCGAGGTGAAGGAGTCGGTGCGCCTCGCCGATGAAGAGGCCGCCACTGGCCAGGGCGGCGACGAGATAGATCCAGCCCATGTCGGCAACCGGGACCAGAGTCAGTGACACGGCGACCATGACCCAGCTGTAGGCGACGATCTGCCGGGCGACGGCGATGGCACCACGCTCCACCGGGAGCATCGGGACGTGGGCGTTGGCGTAGTCGTCCTTGAAGGCCATCGAGAGCGGCCAGTAGTGCGGCGGCGTCCAGAAGAAGATGACGAGGAACAGGATCACCGCCGGCCACCCGACGGTGCCCGTCACCGCGGACCAACCGATGAGCGTCGGCATGCAGCCGGCGACGCCGCCCCAGACGATGTTCTGCGGCGTCCGCCGCTTGAGGATCATCGTGTAGAGCACGGCGTAGAGCGCGATCGCGGCCAGGGACAGGAGCGCCGACGCGACGTTGACGAACGCGACGAACCACGCTGTGGAGATCACCGTGAGCGCCAGGCCGAAGATCACGCCGGCTCGCGGGGTGATCTCACCGGTGACCATGGGCCGGTTCTTCGTGCGGTCCATGAGGGCGTCGATGTCGCGGTCGTAGACACAGTTGAACGTGTTGGCCGCGCCGGCACTCAGCGTGCCACCGACGAGCGTCGCCACGACGAGCCACAGGTCGGGCACCCCGCGCGCTGCCAGGAACATCACCGGAACCGTTGTCACGAGCAGCAATTCGATGATGCGAGGCTTTGTGAGGGCGACGTAGTTGCCGACCGATCGCTTCCAACCGGTCGTCGGCGACGCCGTCGAGGTGGTGGTGATCGGGGCGGTTGCCACGGCGTCCTTCGGGGTCATTCGCGGTGCGAGGGGGCTGTGAAGTCACTGCGAGTCTAACCGTGGGGTCCGATGTGGTGAGACACGGTCGTCCCATGCCCGGTGGTGCGGTCTAGGGTGGGATCGACGGTTTGACCTGCATCACATTCCTCGACGTCAGAGAGGCTCCTCCGTGACCACTACCCCGACGAAGGCAGGCAAGGGTTCGACCCGCCGCGCCTCGGCTGCAGCCGCCGCTCGTTCCACCGACCTGGCCCGCCCGACGGCTCGCAAGGCCAAGTGGAACGACCTCGATGTCCGAGCGGTCGACACCGTCCGCGTCCTCGCGGCCGACGCCGTCCAGAAGGTCGGCAACGGGCACCCCGGAACGGCCATGAGCCTGGCCCCCGCGGCATACCTGCTGTTCCAGAACGTCATGACGCACGACCCGTCCGACCCGACCTGGCTCGGCCGTGACCGGTTCGTCCTCTCGTGCGGCCACTCGAGCCTCACCCAATACATCCAGCTCTACCTCTCCGGCTACGGCCTCGAACTCAAGGACCTCAAGGCGTTGCGGACGTGGGGCTCGCTGACCCCCGGCCACCCCGAGGTCCACCACACGCCCGGCGTCGAGATCACGACCGGTCCGCTCGGCTCCGGGCTCGCCTCCGCCGTCGGCATGGCCATGGCGCAGCGTCGTCAGCGCGGCCTCCTCGACCCTGATGCAAAGGCGGGCACGAGCCCGTTCGACCACCACGTCTGGGTCATTGCCTCCGACG
Source organism: Knoellia subterranea KCTC 19937 (assembly GCF_000768685.1). Taxonomy (GTDB): domain Bacteria; phylum Actinomycetota; class Actinomycetes; order Actinomycetales; family Dermatophilaceae; genus Knoellia; species Knoellia subterranea. Next base: position 415,753 of record NZ_AVPK01000002.1, read on the forward strand.
GTGACCTGATGGAAGGCGTTGCCTCCGAGGCCAGCTCGCTCGCCGGCCACCAGGAGCTCGGCAACCTCACCGTCGTCTACGACGCCAACCAGATCTCGATCGAGGACGACACCGACATCTCGTTCTCCGAGGACGTGGCGATGCGCTACGAGTCCTACGGCTGGAACGTCGTCGACGTCGACTGGCGCCAGAGCAACGACCCGGCGGGATCGGCCGACTACGTCGAGGACGTCGACGCACTGCTCACTGCACTCACCGCGAGCAAGAAGTCGTCGAAGCCGACGCTCATCCGCCTGCACACCGTCATTGCCTGGCCCTCCCCCACCAAGAAGGGCACCGGCAAGTCCCACGGCTCCGCCCTCGGGGACGAGGAGATCGCCGGACTCAAGGAGTTGCTCGGCTTCGACCCCAAGAAGACGTTCGAGGTCGACAAGGACGTCCTGGCGCACGCCCGCAAGGTCAAGGCACGGGGCAAGGCCGCGCACAAGGACTGGAACAAGGGCTACGCGGCGTGGCGCCGCAAGAACAAGGACGCCGCCGCCCTCCTCGACCGTCTCGTCGCCGGCGACCTGCCCGACGACTTCGAGAAGGCGCTGCCGACCTTCCCCGCCGACGAGAAGGGCATCGCGACCCGCGCTGCCTCCGGCAAGGTGCTCGGCGCCCTCGCCCCGGTGCTCCCCGAGCTGTGGGGTGGCTCCGCCGACCTGGCCGAGTCCAACAACACGACGATGACGGGTGAGCCCTCCTTCATCCCCAAGTCGAAGCAGACGCACGAGTGGAAGGGCGGCCCCTACGGCCGCACGCTGCACTTCGGCATCCGCGAGAACGGCATGGGCATGATCCTCAACGGGATCGCGCTCGAGGGTCTGACCCGCCCCTACGGCGGCACCTTCCTCGTCTTCTCGGACTACATGCGCCCGGCCGTTCGCCTCGCCGCGATCCAGCAGTTGCCGGTGACCTTCGTCTGGACCCACGACTCCATCGGTCTGGGTGAGGACGGTCCCACCCACCAGCCCATCGAGCACCTCGCCTCGCTGCGCGCCATGCCCGGCCTGGACGTCGTGCGTCCCGCTGACGCCAACGAGACAGCGGCGGCATGGGGTGCCATCCTCCGCAACGCCGCGCCGGCTGCCCTCGCGCTCAGCCGTCAGGCGCTCCCGACCGTCGACCGGTCGACCCACGCCAAGGCGAGCAACGTCGCCAAGGGCGGATATGTCCTCATCGACGGAGGCGACGACGGCAAGCAGGCCCCCGAGGTCATCCTCGTCGCCACCGGCTCCGAGGTCTCCGTCGCTCTCGAAGCTCGACTCGCCCTCGAGAAGTCGGGTGTCTCCACACGCGTGGTGTCGATGCCGTGCCGCGAGTGGTTCGACGCCCAGACCAAGGCCTACCGCGACAAGGTGCTCCCGCCCGCCGTGCGCGCCCGCGTCAGCGTCGAGGCCGGCGTGGCCCAGGGCTGGCGCGAGATCGTCGGCGACGCCGGCCGCTCGATCAGCATCGAGCACTTCGGTGCCTCGGCCGATGCCGGAACGCTCTTCCGTGAGTTCGGCTTCACTCCTGACGCCGTCGTGAAGGCCGCGAAGGAATCCATCAAGGCTGCACAGGCCGATGCCACGGTCGCCGGCGCCGTCGAGACCGCACCGCGCAGTCGCAAGGACACCGGAACCGACGTACCCACCACCAAGAAGCCTGCCCGCAAGAGCGCGGCAACGGCTGGGAAGTGAGTTCTCATGACCACCAACAACACCGCTCTCAAGGGACTCGCCGACAACGGCGTCTCCATCTGGCTCGACGACCTCTCGCGCGAGCGCATCAGCTCGGGGAACCTGCAGGAGGTCATCGACACCAAGGGCGTCGTCGGCGTGACGACCAACCCGTCGATCTTCCAGGTGGCACTGTCCGACGGTGAGGCCTACAGCGAGCAGGTCGCGCAGCTCGCAGCCGACAACGCCACGCTCGACGAGGCCGTCACCGCCATGACGACCCAGGACGTCCGTGACGCCTGCGACGTGATGCTTCCGGTCTTCCAGGCCAGCAACGGCCTCGACGGCCGGGTGTCGATCGAGGTCGACCCGCGGCTCGCCCACGAGACCGACGCAACGGTCGAACAGGCAAAAGAGCTCTCGGCTCTCGTTGACCGCCCCAACCTGCTGGTCAAGATCCCGGCCACAGTCGAGGGCCTCCCCGCCATCAGCAAGGTTCTCGCAGAAGGCATTTCGGTCAACGTCACGCTGATCTTCAGCCTCGACCGCTATCGCGCGGTCATGAACGCATTCCTCACTGGCCTCGAGCAGGCCCGCGAGGCGGGCAAGGACATCAGCACGCTCGAGTCGGTCGCCTCCTTCTTCGTCTCGCGCGTCGACACCGAGATCGACAAGCGCCTCGACGCGATCGAGGGAGAGGATGCCGAGAAGGCCAAGGCCCTCAAGGGCAAGGCGGGCATCGCCAACGCGCGACTGGCCTACCAGGCCTACGAAGAGGTCTTCTCGACTCCACGCTGGAAGAGCCTCGAGGCCGACGGAGCCAAGCCACAGCGGCCGCTGTGGGCGTCCACGGGAGTCAAGGACCCGGCATACCCCGACACGATGTATGTCACCGAGCTCGTCGCACCGGGAACCGTCAACACGATGCCCGAGAAGACGCTCGACGCCGTCAAGGACCACGGCGAGATCACGGGCAACACGATCGCGGGCACCTACGAGGAGGCAGCGAAGGTCCTCGACGACCTCGAAGGCCTCGGGATCTCGTACTCCGAAGTCACGGCGCTCCTCGAGAAGGAAGGCGTCGACAAGTTCGAGAAGTCGTGGGGAGAGTTGCTCGACGGCGTGCAGTCCGAGCTCGACAAGGCCTCGCGATGAGCAGCCTGGAGGTCACCGCTCGGGGCGCCGCCGCCGACGCGATCGGCAACCACGTCCCGGACCTCGTGCGCGACGAGGTCGCCAGCAAGCTCTTTGCTCAGGACGCCACGCTGTGGGGCAAGGCGGCCGAGGAGGAGTCGGCCAAGCGGCTCTCCTGGGTCGGGCTCCCCCGCTCGTCACGGCCACTCCTCGGCGAGATCGCGGCGCTGCGCGAGGAACTGCGCGGCGACGGCGTCTCTCGGATCGTCCTCTGCGGCATGGGCGGCTCGTCCCTCGCGCCCGAGGTCATCTGCGCCACCGCTGGCGTCGACATCGTCGTGCTCGACTCGTCCTCACCCGACGTCGTCCGGCGTGCCATCACCACCGACCTCCAGAAGTCCGCGGTCGTCGTCTCGTCGAAGTCGGGCTCGACCGTGGAGACCGACTCGCAACGGCGCGCCTTCGAGGCGGCCTTCACCGAGGCCGGCATCGACCCGACCACCCGCATCGTCGTCGTGACCGATCCCGGCAGTCCTCTCGACGAGGAGGCGCGTGGTGCGGGGTACCGGGTCATCAACGCCGATCCCCATGTCGGCGGGCGCTATTCGGCACTCACGGCCTTCGGGCTCGTGCCCTCCGGGCTGGCCGGTGCCGACATCGGTGCCCTGCTCGACGACGCCGAGGCCGTGGCCGACCTCCTTGCCGCCGATGACGAGGGCAACCCGGCCCTGCGCCTCGGTGCTGCGATGGGTGGCACGAAGCCGCTGCGCGACAAACTCGTCCTCGTCGACGCCGGCACTGAGAACGTCGGCTTCGGTGCCTGGGCCGAGCAGCTCATCGCCGAGTCGACCGGCAAGGACGGCACCGGCATCCTCCCCGTCGTCGCCGACGGGCAGGCACCCAAGCACACCTACGCCGACGCCAATGTCGTGCGCCTTGTCGCCATCGGTGACGAGGACGACTTCGACGCCGACGCGGACAGCACGTTGCGTCACCCGGACTCCGTCGCGGCGGAGCAGCCCGGGCCGGCCGACCCCACCCCCGAGGAGAATCTCGGCGACAGCGGATCAGTCATCAGCGTGGCCGGGAGCCTCGGCGCCCAGTTCCTGCTGTGGGAGGCCGCCACGGCGGTCGCTGGGCGGCTGCTCGACATCAACCCGTTCGACCAGCCTGACGTCGAGAGTGCCAAGAAGGCCGCCCGAGGTCTGCTCGACGCGGCCGGCTCGCAGGAGGAGCCGCCGGCCTTCGTCGACGGTGCCGTCGAGGTGCGTGCTCTCGGAGGTGACTGGCTCGGGGATGCCGCGACGCTGCCGAGTGCCCTCGTCGCGCTCGTTCGCGAACTCGACAAGGAGCACGGCTACATCGCGATCATGGCCTACCTCGATCGCGAGCAGGATGCCGACCTCGAGCACGTGGCCCGGGCCCTCTTCGACCGTGTCGGAAGGCCGGTGACCTTCGGTTGGGGGCCCCGGTTCCTCCACTCGACGGGCCAGTACCACAAGGGCGGTCCGGCCAACGGGGTGTTCATCCAGGTCACGGCCGACCCGCAGGAGGACCTCGCCGTGCCCGGACGCGAGTTCACCTTCGGCGAGTTCATCGCGGCCCAGGCCGGCGGCGACGCCCAGGTGCTCGCCGAGCACGACCGCCCCGTCCTCCGCCTCCACCTCACCCAGCACGGGCGCGGCCTGAGCCAGGTTCGCGCGGCCCTCACATCTCCAGGAGCCTGATGAGTCCGGCGCGCATCTCCGCCACCCACAACCCGCTCCGGGACCCGCGCGACAAGCGGCTCCCCCGCATCGCCGGACCGTGCAGCCTCGTGCTGTTCGGCGTCACGGGCGACCTCGCGACGAAGAAGCTCATGCCGGCGATCTATGACCTCGCCAACCGCGGACTGCTCCCGCCGGGCTTCTCGCTCATCGGCTTCGCGCGCCGCGACTGGGCCGATCAGGACTTCGGCAAGATCGTCTACGAGTCCGTCAAGCAGCGCTCCCGCACCCCGTTCCGTGAGGACGTCTGGCGTTCGCTCAGCGAGGGCATCCGGTTCGTGCCGGGGACCTTCGACGACCCCAAGGCGTTCGACCTCCTTGCCGAAACCGTCAAGGACCTCGACGAGCAGCGCGGCACGGGTGGCAACCACGCGTTCTACCTCTCGATCCCGCCGTCGTTCTTCGCGACCGTCTGCGAGCAGCTCAAGCGGTCGGGACTGTCGACGCCGGAGGAGGGCTCCTGGCGGCGCGTCGTCATCGAGAAGCCGTTCGGGCACGACCTCAAGAGCGCACGTGAGCTCAACGAGATCGTCGCGGAAGTCTTCCCGGCCGACTCGGTCTTCCGGATCGACCACTACCTCGGCAAGGAGACCGTCCAGAACCTCCTCGCCCTGCGCTTCGCCAACCAGATGTTCGAGCCGGTCTGGAACAGCCACTACGTCGACCACGTCCAGATCACGATGGCCGAGGACATCGGCATCGGAGGACGGGCCGGCTACTACGACGGCATCGGCGCAGCCCGCGACGTCATCCAGAACCACCTCCTCCAGCTCCTGGCCCTCACCGCCATGGAGGAGCCGGTCTCGTTCGATGCCGACCACCTCCGCAGCGAGAAGGAGAAGGTCCTCTCGGCGGTGCGCCTGCCCAAGGACCTCGCCAAGGGCACCGCCCGCGGTCAGTACGCCAAGGGCTGGCAGGGCGGCGAAGAAGCGATCTCCTATCTCGAGGAGGACGGCGTCGCCGCCGCTTCGACGACCGAGACGTATGCCGCGGTGAAGCTCGAGATCGACACTCGCCGTTGGGCGGGTGTCCCGTTCTACCTGCGCACCGGCAAGCGACTCGGGAAGCGCGTCACCGAGATCGCCGTCGTCTTCAAGAAGGCGCCCCACCTCCCGTTCACCGACACCGCGACCGAGGAGCTCGGTCAGAACGCGGTCGTCATCCGCGTCCAGCCGGACGAGGGCGTGACCATGCGCTTCGGCGCCAAGGTCCCCGGTGCCCAGATGGAGGTGCGCGACGTGACGATGGACTTCGGCTACGGGCGCGCGTTCACCGAGAGCTCTCCCGAGGCCTACGAGCGCCTCATCCTCGACGTGCTCCTCGGCGAGCCGCCGCTCTTCCCCCGGCACGAGGAGGTCGAGCTCTCCTGGGAGATTCTCGACCCGATCGAGGAGTTCTGGGCCAGGAGCGGTGCAGCCATCGACCAATACACCTCCGGCACCTGGGGACCCCAGAGCGCCGACGACCTCATGCGCCGCGACGGCCGTGAATGGAGGCTCCCGTGACCACCGCACGACGTCCTGCGCTCCTGTCCCACGTCGATTCCTCGAGGGGGTCCCGGTGATCGTCGACCTCCCGAGCACCACGACGGCCGACATCTCCAAGCGGCTGGTCCGACTGCGTTCCGAGACGGGCTCGATGGCCCTGACCCGCGTCCTGACCCTCGTCGTCGTCGTCGACGAGAGCGATGCTGACGCGGCCATCGAGACGGCGAACGACGCGAGTCGCCAGCACCCCTGCCGGATCATCGTCGTCGTCATCGCGAACCGTCGCGGCGCGGCGCGGCTCGACGGGCAGATCCGCATCGGCGGCGACGCCGGGGCGAGTGAGGTCGTCGTCCTCCGCCTCTTCGGTCCGCTCGCCTCGCACGGCCGGGCCGTCGTCACGCCGCTCCTCCTGGCCGACGCGCCCATCGTGGCGTGGTGGCCCACCGAGCCGCCGAAGGATCCCTCGGCCGACCCGATCGGCGAGATGGCCCAGCGCCGGGTCACCGACGTCTCACGCGTCTCCGGCACGTCCAAGAGCCCGCTCACGCGACTCGCCTCGGCCTACAGTCCCGGCGACACCGACCTCGCCTGGTCTCGCATCACCCTGTGGCGAGCCCTCCTCACGGCCGCCCTCGACCAGGCTCCATTCGAGCCCGTCACGTCGGTCGTCGTGACCGGTGGAGGAGACTCCCCCTCGGCGAAGCTGCTCGCAGGTTGGCTGGCCCACCGGCTCAAGGTCCCCGTGAGTCTTGTCCCGTCGCGCAACGGCAGCGGCATCATCAGCGTGCGACTCGACCGTCCGAGCGGGCCTCTCGACCTCGTCCGCCCCCAGGACGGCACGACGGCGCTGCTGTCCCAGCCCGGTCGTCCCGAGCGCACCATCGCCCTGCCTCCGCGCAGCGATGCGGAGTGTCTCGCCGACGAGCTCCGCCGTCTCGACCCGGACGAGGTCTACGCGGACGCGCTCCGACTGGGACTCGACCACGTGTCACACAGCCGCCGCACGTCGACCCAGGCACAGCGCAAGGGCATCACTCCCTCCGTGGCCGAGACCCGCGAGGACACCGAGCGGTTGCGCCGCGAGGCGCGCGTCGGAGTCGCAGCGGCCATGATCGAGGCACCCATGCCCGAGAAGGTCGACGACCCCAAGAAGGTCAAGAAGGCCGCGGCCCGCAAGCTCGACACGGTGCGCGCCAAGCGCGAGAAGAAGGCCTGAGAGGACCTCGACGATGACCGACGACACCCGCAGCCAGCCGACCCCCGACGGAGACGGCGGTGCCGCCCCCGAGGTCGTCGTCCACCCCGGCAAACAGGAACTCAGCGATGCCATCGCGGCCCGGCTCGTCACGGCCCTCATCGACGCCCAGGCCGAACAGGACGTCGTGCAGGTCTCGCTCACGGGCGGCTCACTCGGCTCCGACCTGTGGGCCTCGGTGGCAGCCCTACCGGCTCGCGCCGCCGTGGACTGGGCCCGGGTCGAGTTCTGGTGGGGGGACGAGCGCTACCTCCCGGCCGGGGACGCGGACCGCAACGACGTCCAGAACGACGCCGCAGGCCTGGCGTCTCTCCCAGTCGACCCGACACGCATCCACCGGGTTCCCGGCCCCGACCGGTCCGAGTCCGCGGAAGCCAGCGCGACGGCATACGGGGAAGAAATCCGAGCCACGGACGCAGGTGCGTTCGGCATCATGATTCTCGGTGTCGGACCCGACGGGCACATTGCGTCGCTCTTCCCGGGGCATCCTGCCCAGCAGACGACCGACGCCATCGCGGTGGCGGTGCACGACTCCCCCAAGCCGCCACCGGACCGGGTGAGCCTGACGTTCGAGGCGCTCCGCCGCTCGCGCGAGGTGTGGTTCATCGTTGCTGGCGCCGACAAGGCGGAGGCCGTGGCGAACGGTGTCGCGGATGCCGGACCCGACGTCAACTCCGCAGCCCAGGTCAAGGGCGAGGAGCGGACCCTCTGGCTCATCGACGCGGACGCCGCCACGGCACTCCCGACCGACTGATTGCGCGGTTGGGACAGCTCGCTTGGCGCTCGCTGTCCCAACCGCGCAATCAGTGGGGCGACTACTGGATCAGGCCGCGCTCACGCAGGGCCCCGAGGGCCTCGTCGAGGATTGCTTCGCCGTCCTTGTCGGAGCGACGCTCCTTCACATAGGCCAGGTGCGTCTTGTAGGGCTCGACCTTGCTCGGCGCCGGCGGGTTGTCCTTGTCCTGACCGGCCGGGAAACCACACCGCGGGCAGTCCCAGGTCTCCGGGATCTCGAGGTCGGGCTCCTGCGCGAAACTCGGTCGCGTCTCGTGGCCGTTCGAGCACCAGAACGAGACGTGGATGCGCGGAGCAGCCTCGCCGCGCTCGGCCTCGCCCATGGGGCCGGCCCCCACTCGACTGCCACGGATCGCGTTGCCACCGGACATCGCCATCGGTTGCTCTCTCTCGGTTCAGGAGGACCTGCTGCGCAGGGTCGTCAGGAATGGATCAGGAGGCGAAACGGTCAAGCACACCGAGTCCGACGATGCAGACGAACCACACCACCGCCACGGCAATCGTGATGCGGTCCAGGTTGCGCTCGGCGACCGACGAACCGCCCAGGGAAGTCGACATGCCACCGCCGAACATGTCGGAGAGACCTCCGCCCTTGCCCTTGTGGAGCAGGATGAGCAGGGTGAGGAAGAGTCCACCCAGGACCAGCAGGGCCTGGAGACCGATGCGTACCGCGTCCACGGCGCTCCTTCGGTTGGTTCGTGAGGTGTGCGCCCGGTGGGGCGCCGCTACAGGATACCTGCCGCGTCAGCTCGTCTTGAGATGGTCGCGGTAGCGGCAGATCGCCGCGAACTCGACCGGATCGATCGACGCACCGCCGACGAGGGCGCCGTCGACGTCCGCCTGCTCCATGATCGCCGCGACGTTGCCGGACTTGACCGAGCCGCCGTAGAGGATACGAACCCGGTCGGCCAGGTCGCCGGAGTACAGCTCCGCGAGGAGCGTGCGGATCGCGCCACACACCTCCTGGGCGTCGGCAGGGGTCGCGACCTCGCCGGTTCCGATGGCCCACACGGGCTCATAGGCGATGACGATCGAGGCGGCCTTGTCGGCCGGGAGGCCCTCGAGACCGGCCCGCACCTGGTCGAGCACGTGCTCGACATGCGTCCCGGCCTGGCGAATCTCGAGCCCCTCGCCGACGCAGAAGATCGGCACGAGGTCGTTCGCGTAGGCCGCGGCCACCTTGGCGTTGACCGTCTCGTCGGTCTCGCCGTGGTATTCACGCCGCTCGCTGTGACCGACGGTGACGTAGGTGCAGCCGAGCTTGGCGAGGAACGCACCGCTCACCTCGCCCGTGTAGGCACCGCTCTGGTGCTTCGACAGGTCCTGCGCGCCGTACTTGATCGCGAGGCGGTCACCGTCCACGAGCGTCTGCACGCTGCGCAGGTCGGTGAACGGGGGCAGCACCGCAACCTCGACCGCGGCGTGGTCGTGCTTGGCATCCCGCAGGGTCCAGTCGAGCTTCTGCACCAGGTGGGTGGCCTGGAGGTGGTCGAGGTTCATCTTCCAGTTGCCCGCGAGGAGCGGGACGCGCTGGGGTGACTTCGTGGCCAAGGTGGTGGCGCCTTTCAGGATTCGTCGAGGACGGTGAGTCCGGGCAGCTGCTTGCCCTCGAGGTACTCGAGGCTGGCGCCGCCGCCGGTGGAGATGTGACCGAACTGGTCATCGGTGAACCCGAGCTGGCGCACGGCAGCGGCCGAGTCGCCGCCACCGACGACGGTGAGGGCGCCGTCCGCGGTGATGTCCACGAGCGCCTTGGCGATCGCGGCAGTGCCGGCGGCGTAGGGCTCCATCTCGAAAGCACCCATGGGGCCGTTCCAGAAGACGGTGCGGCAGTCCGCGAGCTTCTCGGCGAAGAGCGTCGATGACTCCGGGCCGATGTCGAGGCCCATCCGCTCGGACGGGATCGCGTCGACGGCCACGACGTCGTGCTCGGCGTCGGCCGAGAACTCGGTGGCGGCCACGACGTCGACGGGCAGGACGATCTCGACGCCGCGCTCCTGCGCCTGCTCGAGGTAGCCCTTGACGGTGTCGACCTGGTCCTGCTCGAGCAGGCTCTTGCCGACCTCGTGCCCCTGGGCCTTGAGGAAGGTGAAGACCATGCCGCCACCGATGAGGAGCCGGTCCGCCGTCTGGATGAGGTTGTCGATCACCGCCAGCTTGTCGGACACCTTCGCGCCACCCAGCACCACGGCATACGGGCGCTCGGGGTCGGTCGTGAGCCGACGCAGCACGTCGACCTCGGTCTCGACCAGACCACCGACGGCCGAAGGCAAGAGGCGCGCCACGTCGAAGACGGACGCCTGCTCACGGTGGACGACCCCGAAGCCGTCAGAGACGAAAACGTCTGCGAGAGAAGCCAATTGGCCCGCGAACTCGGCTCGCTCCTCCGCACTCTTGGCCGTTTCTCCGGCGTTGAAGCGCAGGTTCTCGAGAAGCACCACGTCGCCCTCGCCCGCTCCATCGACGGCGGACCGGGCGCCCTCCCCCACCGTGTCGGTGGCGAAGGTGACGTCGCGGCCGAGCAGCTCCCCGAGCCGCGTCGCGACGGGAGCCAGGGAGTACTTGGCCTCCGGCACGCCCTTGGGCCGCCCGAGGTGCGCGGCCACGATGACCCGCGCACCCGCGTCGGACAGCGACTTGATCGTCGGAACGGACGCGCGAATCCGCCCATCATCAGTAATGGCCGGTGATCCCGTTGAGTCGTTCTCCAGGGGAACGTTGAGGTCGGAGCGAACGAGGACGCGCTTGCCCCGCAGGTCGCCCAGGTCGGCGATCGAGTGCATGTGGTGGTGGCCTTTGCTGGAGGTCAGAGGGACGAGCCGACGAGCGTGACGAGGTCGGCGAGGCGGTTGGAGTAGCCCCACTCGTTGTCGTACCAGCCAACCACCTTGACCTGGTTGCCGATGACCTTGGTCAGGCCGGCGTCGAAGATGCAGGAGGCCGGGTCGGTCTCGATGTCCTTGGACACGATCGGGTCCTCGGTGTAGACGAGGATGCCCTTGAGCGGGCCCTCGGCCGCCTTCTTGATCGCGGCGTTGACCTCTTCGACGGTCGTGTCGCGGCCGGCCTCGAAGGTGAGGTCGGTGGCCGAGCCGGTCGGGGTCGGGACGCGCAGGGCGTAGCCGTCGAGCTTGCCCTTGAGCTCGGGCAGGACGAGGCCGATGGCCTTGGCGGCACCGGTCGACGTCGGGACGATGTTGAGAGCGGCGGCGCGGGCGCGACGGAGGTCCTTGTGCGGCGCGTCCTGCAGGTTCTGGTCCTGCGTGTAGGCGTGGATGGTCGTCATGAGGCCCTTGACGATGCCGAACTCGTCGTTGAGGACCTTGGCCATCGGGCCGAGGCAGTTCGTCGTGCACGACGCGTTGGAGATGATGTTGTGGCTCGCCGCGTCGTAGTCGCCGTCGTTGACGCCCATGACGATGGTGACGTCCTCGTTCTTGGCCGGGGCCGAGATGATGACCTTCTTGGCGCCACCCTCGAGGTGGACCTTGGCCTGCTCGGCGTCGGTGAAGATGCCCGTGGACTCGACGACGATGTCGGCGCCGACCTCTCCCCACGGGAGCTTCGCGGGGTCGCGCTCGGCAAAGGCCTTGAACGTCTTGCCGCCGGCGGTGATCTCGGTGTCGGTCGAGGTGACGTCACCGTCGAAGCGGCCGAGGATCGAGTCGTACTTGAGCAGGTGGGCCAGCGTGGCGTTGTCGGTGAGGTCGTTGACGGCAACGATCTCGATGTCGGCGCCGGACGCGATCACGGCGCGGTAGAAGTTGCGGCCGATGCGACCAAAGCCATTGATACCAACGCGGACAGTCACGAGCAGTCTGCCTTCCGGGAGGGAGCGGGCGTGGCCTTGCCACGGCACCGGGATACGAACCAAACCCTAATGGTGTGACTCCGGTCACCCCTCAGTGGTCCGAAGTACGGGCAGGTAACATGGCCGCCCCATTATCGGGTGACCCCACACCGGCCCGCTCGACCCGACCTGCCATCCCGGGTTGAGAGGGCTTTTGTCGGGTCCGGCCGGGTCACGTCGGCGCGCACGACGCACGCGTCCAGCTGGACGCACCGCAGCTCAGGCGGCAGCGGCCGCGGACTGAATCCACGCCACGACGCGGGCTGGGCTCTGCAGGTCGGCCCAGGTGACTCGCACGACGGTGTAGCCGAGGCGACGGAGGCGATCCTCGCGACGCTTCTCCGCAAAGAGGGCGTCCAGCCCACCGTCCGTGTACTTCACCTTGCCGTCGAACTCGACGATGACCTTCGTCCCCTCAACGACGAAGTCCACTCTCGCGACGACCTCCCCGTCGATGTCGAGGATCTGCACCTGGGGAACGAGTCGTATGCCGGCGGCGAGCGCGAGAATGGCCAGCCGCGTCTCCCCGACCGACTCGCGGCGACCGTCCATGAAGCCGAACATCGACCTGCATCGCGCGCTCTGAGGATGGCCCCTGACGGTTTGGTAGGCGGCTCGCAGGGCTTCCTCCTCGACCAGTCCTTCGTGCAGGGCGTAGTCGACAGCCACCGTGCCCGACGTCGCCCCCTGGTCCATCGTGTAGCGGATCAGCGTGGAGGGCACATCGCACAGAGTCATCCCGTCGAGGTCTTCGACATCGCCGTACAACGGGCGAATCCGAAAGGACTGCGTCAGCACCTCGTGATTCACAGGGCGAACGAGGTCGACCCGCTCGGGGATCGTGGGCCACACCGGCACCTTGCGCATCACGAGGTTCGTCGCGTGGCTGAGGCGCGCGTCTGGATACAGGATCAGCCCGGCATGGGCGAGCCTGCGATGGGTCTCCACGTCGGAGAGTTGCGCCTGCCCATGGGCGTGAACTCCACGGCATACGGGCTCGATCACCTTGCGCTGTCGAAGGCGCGCGAGGCTCTTGCGGTCGTGCCCGAGGGCCGCCGCTTCGGAGGTGGTGAACAACTCGAACTCGGTGCGCCCCGTAGGGAGTGGATCTGTCATGCGATCGAGCCTGAAGCGACCTCGACGACCCGGCCAGAGGCCCGGTGAGATCTGTGGACAAGAGACGCCGCCCGACATGGCTGTGGACAACCGACTCGCAGCCGCATGACCCGACAAGGGGCCACTCGACCCCGACTGGGAACCCGGGCCGAGCGGCCCATTATCGGGTCACCCGATAAAGGGCCGCCCCGATGCGGGTCAGGTGTCGAGCATGTCCGGCGTGAGATCGGCGTCGGTCCCGGGGATGCCCAGCTCCTCGGCGCGCTTGTCGGCCATGGCGAGCAGGCGCCGGATCCGCCCGGCCACTGCGTCCTTGGTCATGGCGGGCTGGGCGAGCTGGCCGAGCTCCTCGAGGGAGGCCTGCTTGTGCTGGAGTCGCAACTGGCCGGCTTCACGCAGGTGGTCCGGGATGTCGTCGCCGAGGATCTCGAGCGCGCGTCCGACGCGGGAACCGGCGGCCACGGCCGCACGTGCCGATCGGCGGAGATTGGCGTCGTCGAAGTTGGCCAGACGGTTGGCGGTCGCCCGCACCTCGCGACGCATCCGCCGCTCCTCCCACGCGAGCACGGCGTCGTGGGCGCCGAGCCGCGTGAGCATCGCCCCGATGGCGTCTCCGTCACGGATGACGACACGATCGATGCCGCGGACCTCGCGTGCCTTGGCCTGGATGCCGAGGCGACGTGCGGCTCCGACGAGGGCGAGGGCGGCTTCGGGACCGGGACAGGTGAGCTCGAGCGCCGACGAGCGTCCCGGCTCGGTGAGCGATCCGTGCGCGATGAAGGCGCCACGCCAGGCCGCCTCGGCGTCGCACACCGATCCGGACACGACCTTGGGCGGGAGCCCTCGGACGGGCCGGCCCCGACCGTCGATGAGTCCGGTCTGGCGGGCGAGAGCCTCGCCGTCCTGCACGACGCGGACGACGTAGCGACTCCCCTTGCGCAGCCCCCCGGCGGCCAGGACGAGGATCTCGGGCGACTGGCCATAGAGCTCGTGGATCTCACGGCGCAGTCGCCGCGCGGCGTTCGCCGTGTCGAGCTCCGCCTCGACGACGATGCGCCCCCCGATGATGTGCAGCCCACCTGCGAACCGCAGCGTGGCGGCCACTTCGGCCTTTCGGCAGCACGGCTTGGTCACCTCGTGGCGGCTGAGTTCGTCCTTCACCTTCGCCGTCATAGCCATGCCGGTCATCCTGCCACGCGTCATCAGGGCCGCCGGCCAGAGCCGAGGACGTCCTGCAATGCGGTCGCCAGACGCAGCCGGTCATGCTGGGTCGGGGCGGTCGAGTTCGCGACCCGGTGGACGTGGAGTTCGGCTCCGAGTGCGGCACAGGCCTCCTCGAGTTCGCCCTGGTCCTCGACGACTGACGGGTCGGCGAGGACCGCGTCGAGGCGGATCCCCGGCGCGTGCGCCGCGAACGACTCGAGGTGGTGGATCGCACTGAAACCAGCTGTCTCGTTGGTCACCATCTCGAGGTTGAGGACGAGAAGCCGACGGGCACGGGTCACGGCCAGTGCGTCGGCGAGGTCGGGCACGAGGAGGTGCGGCATGACGGAGGTGAACCACGAACCCGGGCCAAGGATGACCCAGTCCGCGGCGCGGATCGCGGCAATCGACTCGGGATAGGCGGGTGGGGCGTCGGGCAGCAACCTGAGGTCCTGCACCTTGCCCTTGGTCGTGGCGACCTGCGCCTGGCCCCGGACGAGCGTGACCTCCGTGGGCGCCTTGGGATCGGCCCCGAGAACGTCGGCCTCGATGTCGAGGGGCACCGACGCCATCGGGAGGACGCGACCCCGGGCGTTGAGCAGGCGCCCCACGAGTTCGAGTCCCGCGACCGGGTCCTCGTGCAGCTCCCAGAGCGCGACGATGAGGAGGTTGCCGAGGGCGTGCCCGCCCAGGGGTCCGGTGCCCTCGAAGCGGTGCTGGAGCACGTCCCGCCACGTGTGCCCCCACTCGGTCTCCTCGCACAGAGCCGACAGCGCCATGCGCAGGTCGCCCGGGGGCAACACCCCGAACTCACCGCGGAGCCGACCGGACGATCCACCGTTGTCCGCGACCGTGACGATGGCCGTGATCTCGTCGGTGACGAAGCGCAGCGCGGCGAGCGAGGCGGCCAGACCGTGTCCCCCGCCCAGCGCCGCGACGACCGGCCCGCTCACTCGCGCCCCAGGTCGCGGTGCACGAGGAAGGTCTCGATCCGGTCGGACTTCAGCCGCTCGGCCAACGCCTCGGCCATGGCGACCGACCGGTGCTTGCCCCCGGTGCACCCGATGGCGATCGTGGCGTAGCGGCGACCCTCCGAGTGGTAGCCGCGCGTCACCGGCTCCATCAGCGCCTGCACGCGTTCGAGGAAGTCTCCCGCGTCACCCTGACCGAGGACGTACGCCGAGACCTCGGGATCCCGTCCGTCGAGCGCGCGCAGCTCCGGCACCCAGAAAGGGTTGGGCAGGAAGCGCATGTCGAAGACGAAATCCGCGTCGAGGGGCACGCCGTACTTGAACCCGAAGGAGAGCAGCGCGAGCCGCAGCGACGGCCCGGTCCCCGCACCGAAAAGCGGGGCGACCTTGCGCGACAGCTGGTGGACGTTGAGGCCCGAGGTGTCGACGACGATCTGGGCCCGGGAACGGAGGTCGCGCAGGATCTCGCGCTCGCGCTGGATGCCGTCGAGGAGCCGGCCGTCACCCTGGAGGGGATGCGGTCGACGCACGGATTCGAATCGCCGGACGAGCGCCTCGTCGGTGGCGTCGAGGAAGAGGAGCTGCGGGGTCCAGCCGGCCGAACGCAGGTGCTCGGTCGCACTCTCGAACTCGGTGAAGAAGTGCTGGCTGCGGACGTCGACGACGGCCGCGATCCGGATGGCCCGGCCCTCGGCGCGGGCCTGGGTGCCGAGCTCGGCCATGGCCGAGAGCAGTTGCGGCGGAAGGTTGTCGACGACGTACCAGCCCTGGTCCTCCATGACGTTGGCCGTCGTCGTCCGACCGGCACCGCTCATGCCGGTGACGATGACGAAGTCGGCACCAGATGGGTCGCTCGGTCCCCAATCAGCTCCGGGGAGGGAACCTTCAGGCATCGTTGCCCCTCTCGTCGTCGATGATCTCCCCGGTCATGAGGTTGACCGTGGGCTCCATCGGTGTGCCGCTCAGTTCACGGTGAATCGTTGCCGCCAGCGTAGGCCCGATCCCCGAGACCTCGGCGAGTTCGGCGGGCTCGGCGGCGCGGATCTTCTTGACCGAGCCGAAGTGGCGCAGCAACGCCTTGCGCTTGACCTCGCCGAGACCCGGTATGCCGTCCAACGCCGAGTTCGTCATGGCCTTGCTGCGGCGTTGCCGGTGGAAGGTGATGGCGAAGCGGTGCGCCTCGTCACGCAGTCGCTGGAGGAGGTAGAGGCCCTCGCTGGTGCGCGGCAGGACGACCGGGAAGTCCTGCCCCGGAACCCAGACCTCCTCGAGTCGCTTGGCCAGTCCGACGACGGCGACGTCGACGATGCCGAGGTCCTCGATCGCCCTGGCCGCGGCATTGACCTGCGGCAGGCCACCGTCGACGACGACCAGTTGCGGCGGGTAGGCGAACCGGGTCGGCCGGCCGGTCTCCTCGTCAAGTCCGCGGGGTTCGTCGCGGTCCTTCAGGTAGCGACGGAAGCGGCGGGTCAGCACCTCGTGCATCGCTGCCGTGTCGTCGATCGTCACGGGACCCTCGGACGGTGCGGCGTCGCCGTCCTCGTGTCCACGGATGATGAACCGGCGGTACTCCCCCTTGCGCGCCAGTCCGTCCTCGAAGACGACCATCGACCCGACGACCTGCGTCCCCTGGACGTGACTGATGTCGTAGCACTCGATCCGCAGCGGTGACTCGTCGAGCTCGAGGAACTCCTGCAGTTGCTGGAGCGCCTGCGACCGCGCGGTGAGGTCTCCGGCCCGGGCCACCTTGTGCCGGGCCAGACTCTGGGTGGCGTTGCGCTCGACGGTCTCCATGAGCGTCTTCTTGTCGCCGCGCTGGGGCACCCGGAGATCAACCCGGCTCCCGCGCAGGCCCGAGAGCCAGTCGCCCATCGACGCGGCGTCCTCGGGGAGGACGGGCACGAGGACCTCGCGCGGCACGCCTTCGCCCTCCTCGCCGCCGTAGAGCTGCTGGAGGAGGTGCCCGACCACCTCGGGCACGGTCTCGAACTCCTTCTCGGCGACCCATCCGCGTTGCCCACGGATGCGCCCGCCACGGACATGGAACACCTGAACGGCCACTTCGAGCTCGTCGTCGGCGAGGGCGAAGACGTCGGCATCGGTGCCGTCCCCGAACACGACCGCCGACTTCTCGAGGACCCGCTCGAGCGCGGCGATGTCGTCGCGCAGCCGGGCCGCCTGCTCGAACTCGAGCGCGTCGGACGCCTCCCGCATCTTCTTGTCGAGCCGCTTGACGAACCTCGAGCTCTCCCCCGCCATGAAGTCGCAGAACTCCTCTGCGATGGCGCGGTGCTCGTCGGCGTCGACGCGACCGACACAGGGTGCGGAGCACTTGTCGATGTAGCCGAGCAGGCACGGGCGCCCAACCTGCCCGGCCCGCTTGAAGACGCCGGCCGAGCAGGTGCGCATCGGGAAGACGCGCATCGCCTGGTCGAGCGTCTCCCGGATCGCCCACGCGTGGGCGTACGGGCCGAAGTAGCGGGTCCCCTTGCGCTTCGCACCGCGCATGACCTGCGCGCGCGGGAACTCCTCGCCCATGGTCACGGCCAGGTAGGGATAGGACTTGTCATCGCGGTACTTGACGTTGAACCGCGGGTCGAACTCCTTGATCCACGAGTACTCGAGCTGGAGCGCCTCGACCTCGGTCGTGACCACGGTCCACTCGACGCTGGCGCCCGATGTGACCATGGATGCCGTGCGCGGGTGCAGCTGCCCGATGTCCTGGAAGTACGACGACAGCCGCGACCGCAACGACTTGGCCTTGCCGACGTAGATGACGCGGCCGTCCTTGTCCCGGAACCGGTAGACCCCGGGATCGGTCGGGATCTCCCCCGGCTTCGGGCGGTAGGACGACGGATGAGCCACACCGCAACCCTAGGACGCGGCACCGACGTTGCCACACGGCATACGCGATCGACGGGACCACACGGCATACGGAGAAAGAAGGACGGCGTATGCCGTCCGCTAGCTGACGCTGATCCCGTCCGCTCCCACGGTCACGGACTTCGCAGGCAGTGCCGACGTGGCCGGTCCCTGCTTCACCTCTCCCGTCGCGATGTCGAACTTGCTGCCGTGGCACGAGCAGTTGATCGTGCCGCCGTCGACGCCCGTCACGGTGCAGCCCTGGTGGGTGCAGACTGCCGAGAAGGCCTTGAAGTCACCGTCCGTGGGTTGCGTGATGACGACCTTGGCGTCCGCGAAGATCTTGCCGCCGCCGACCGGGATGTCCGCCGCCTTGGCGAGGTCCTGGGCAGCTGACGCCGCCGAGGAGGCCGCGTCCTTGACGTCGTCGACGGCGGTGCCCGCGTCGGTCCCGCAGGCGGTCAGGCCGGCCCCGGCAATGGCGACGACGCCGGCCGCTCGAAGTGCTTCCCGGCGACCGCAGCACGCGAACGGTGTCGCGGCTTCCTCGACTGTCGGGTCCTGTCGCTCCACTGTTGCCATGATCGTCAACCTCTCGTCGGCGAAAGTAGTTCGGTGGGTAGCCAGTATGCCGACGGTTCCTGTTCGCCGCCTGTGGAGATTGCACAAGAAACTGTGCACCACGACCTTGGTAACGACTCTGCACAATCTCGACAAACCTGCCCGGAAACAGGGGTTGGCGTGGCTATTGTTCGCGGTGCTCGCACACCCGTCGCGGGCTCCTCGACACCGCGTCGCAGGAGAAGAAATTCAGGAGGAAACGTGGCTCAGCGTTCCGTCATGACCATGGGTGCATCACTGCTGGTGGCCTCGATCGCACTGGCCGGCTGTGGCTCCCGCGGCGACAGCGGCGACAGCAGCGACAGTGGTGACACCGGCAGCAGCAGCAAGGTTGCCAAGATCGGCGTTATCGCGCCCCTCTCGGGCGACCTGTCCGCGCTCGGCAAGGGCATCCAGCACTCCGTCGAGCTCGCCGTCAAGCAGGCCAACGACTCCAAGGCCATCCCCGGCTGGACCCTCGAGGTCGAGGCCGTGGACGACGAGGGCAAGGCCGACGTCGGCAAGAACGGCGCGACCAAGCTCGCCGGAGACGACCAGGTCGTCGGTGTCGTCGGCAACCTCAACTCGAGCGTGTCGCAGCAGACCCAGCCGGTCTTCGCCGCCGCCAACATCACCCAGATCTCCCCGGCCAACACCGGCCCCACGCTGACCCGTGGCGCCGACCTCAACGCGCCGGCACGTCCCTACAAGACGTTCTTCCGCACCTGCGCGACCGACATCGCCCAGGGTGGCTTCGCGGCCAAGTTCCTGATCGACCAGGGCATCAAGACGGTCGCGACGATCCACGACAAGAAGACCTACGGTCAGGGTCTGGTGTTCCACTTCACCGAGGCCTACAAGGCCGCTGGTGGCACCGTGGTCGCCGCCGAGACGATCAACCCGGACGAGTCCAACTACGCCCCGGTCGTCTCCAAGGTCGCCCCGTCCAAGCCGGGTGCTGTCTTCTACGGTGGCGAGTACCCGCAGGCGGGCCCGCTGTCCAAGCAGATGAAGGCCGGTGGCCTCAACGTCCCGCTCATGGGTGGCGACGGCATCTACGACCCGAAGTTCATCGAGCTCGCGGGCTCGACGTCCAACGGTGACCTGGCCACGTCGGTCGGCGAGCCCACCGACGCCACGGACGCCGGCAAGAAGTTCCTTGCCGAGTACGAGGCCGCCAAGTACCCCGAGCCCTCTGCGGCCTACGGTGGCTACGCCTACGACGCGGCGAACGCCATCATCGAGGCCCTCAAGGTCTCGCTGAAGGACGCCGCTGACGCCAAGAGCGCCCGCCAGGCCACGGTCGACGCGGTCGGCAAGGTCTCCTTCGACGGTGTGACCGGCAAGGTCTCCTTCGACGAGTACGGCGACACGACCGTCAAGGTCATCTCCGGCTACAAGGTCGAGGGCGGCAAGTGGACCTTCGTCAAGTCCGAGAACGTGGGCTGATCCGGCATAACGCCACACAGCTGACGTAGTGAATTCGAGCAGGGGCGGGCGCAAGTCCGCCCCTGCTTGAATGTGCCAGCCCCACACACAGAGAGGACCGGCTCAACGATGACCGAGTTCCTGCAACAGATCGTGAACGGCTTGACCCTCGGGTCGCTGTACGCGCTGATCGCCGTCGGCTACACCGTCGTCTACGGCATCGTCCAGCTCATCAACTTCGCCCACGGCGAGGTCTTCATGATCGGCGCGTTCGGCGCGCTGGCCACGTGGACCGTGCTGTTCAAGGGCCAGCACGGACTTTGGGTCCTGCCGATCATGGTGCTCGGCGCCGTGATCGTGTCCGTGCTCACCGCAGTCGTGATGGAGCGCATCGCCTACCGGCCTCTGCGCGGAGCTCCACGACTCGCCCCGCTCATCACCGCCATCGGAATCTCGATCTTCCTCCAGGAGGCCGTGCGCCTCTTCTACCCCGGCGCCAAGAGCAAGCTCACCTTCCCCGAGATCGAGGTCGTGAGCGGAACCGCCCTCCAGGTCGGTGGCCTCACGATCCAACGCGCAGCGGTGTTCACCGTCGGCGCGCTCGCCGTGTCCGCCGTCCTCCTCTGGTTCTTCGTCAACCGGACGCGGCTGGGCCAGGGCATGCAGGCCGTCTCGCAGGACCCCGACACCGCCCAGCTCATGGGCATCAACGTCAACCGGATCATCGTCATCGCGTTCGCACTCGGTGCAGCGCTGGCGGCCGTGGGCGGCGTGGCGCAGGGTCTGCTCAACTCCAACATCGACTTCCGCATGGGATTCCTCGCCGGCCTCAAGGCCTTCACGGCGGCCGTCCTCGGCGGCATCGGCAACATCCAGGGAGCCATCGTGGGTGGCCTCACCCTCGGTATCGCTGAGTCGATGGCCACCCAGTTCATCCCCGGCCAGTTCGGTGGATCGGCATGGAAGGACGTGTGGGCGTTCGTGCTCCTCATCCTCGTTCTCGTCTTCAGGCCCCAGGGCCTCCTCGGCGCCCGGGTGGTGGACCGCGCATGAGCACCTCGACACCCGACCTCACGCACGGCGCCGGCCACGGCGACCACGACGACCACGTCACAGTCCCGCTCCTCGAGCGCTTCCCCGGACGTGGCAGCGCGGCGGCCTGGCCCCTCGGCCTCGTCGGCGTCCTCCTTCTCGTCGGTGGCACGTTCCTCTCGTGGAGCTACACCGGCGACGTCCTCGGCGACCTGTCCATCAACTTCTACCCGGGCGGCGTGCAGATCTGCATGATCGTGCTCGGGCTCGTGGCACTCGCCTTCCTGCTCGCCCACCGGGGACCCCTGAGTCGACTCGGTGACTGGCTCGACTCGGCCGCCGCCGTGCGCAACCTCGGCCTCGGAGCCGTGGCCTACATGGCCGTGGCGATCGGCGTCATCGCCTACGAGTCCGGCGGACTCATCAACGTCAACCCCGGTGGTTGGGTCTCGCTCGTGGGCGCCCTGCTGCTCGCCGCCTCCGGGCTCATGCTCGTGTCGCGGCAGCACAAGGACCCGCTCTTCGCCAAGACCACGTCGTGGTTGGAGATCTGCGCGATCATCGTCCTCATGGCCCTGGTGCTCTTCGGAGCGGCCTACGCCCTCGGCATCGGCGACGGCGCGAGTTTCGTGCTCTTCCTGATGTTCGTCGCGGCGGCTGCGACGGCGCTCGCCAAGTCCGGCGTGTTCACGTGGATCGGGCTCATCGCGCAGAAGAACCGTCCGGTGCTCATGCTCGGCGCCTTCGCGGTGGCGTTCCTCTTCCCGTTCACGCAGGGCGGATCCGACGAGAACATGTCGATCGCCACGCAGGTTCTGATCTTCGCGGCGACCGCCCTCGGCCTCAACATCGTCGTGGGTCTGGCCGGCCTGCTCGACCTCGGCTACATCGCCTTCCTCGGCGCCGGTGCCTACGTCGGAGCAGTTCTGTCGAACTCGGCGTTCGCCACGATCGGGTGGAAGCCCCCGTTCCTCGTGGTCGTTCTCGTGGGCGCGATCTTCTCGTCGATCCTGGGTCTCATCATCGGCTCGCCGACGCTGCGCGTCTCCGGTGACTACCTCGCCATCGTGACGCTGGCCTTCGGTGAGATCTTCCGCTTCACCATGGGCAACCTCGACGGCAACAACGGCCCCGACCTGACCAACGGCCCCAACGGCGTCCCGGCCATCCCGGATCTCAACTTCTTCGGGTTCGACTTCGGGCAGCCGCACAACGTCGCCGGCATCACGCTGGGACGGTTCGCGAACTACTACTTCCTCCTGCTCGTCATCGCGGCGATCATCATCTTCGTCTTCGTCCGGCTCAACAACAGCCGGATCGGGCGGGGCTGGGTCGCCATCCGTGAGGACGAGAAGGCGGCCGAGGCCATGGGCGTCAACGTCTTCGGTCTCAAGCTGTTCGCGTTCGCCGGTGGCGCGTTCCTGGCCGGCATGGCCGGAACGGTCAAGGCCCACCACGATGTGTCGGTCACGCCCGACCAATACATCTTCCTCGAGTCGGCGTTTCTCCTGGCCGCCATCGTGCTCGGCGGTATGGGCACGGTCGCCGGCGTCCTCGTCGGTGCGACGATCCTCAAACTCCTCCCCGAGAAGCTGCGGTTCATCGCCGACTACCGACTGCTCATCTTCGGTCTCGTGCTCGTCCTCATGATGCGCTTCCGTCCGGAAGGCATCATCGCCAACCAGCGTCGCAAGCTCGAATTCCACGAGGACGACGAGGACTTGGCGGAGCGCATCGAAGAAGTCCACCTCGAGGAAGCGGAGGCCAAGGCATGACCGTCACCGACACTCCCCCACCCCCCGCAACCCCGTCGACCGTCGGTGCCCCGATCCTCGAGGCGCGTGGCGTCACGATGCGCTTCGGTGGTCTCACGGCGGTCAAGGACGTCGACATGACCGTCAACGAGGGCGAGATCGTCGGTCTCATCGGCCCCAACGGTGCCGGCAAGACGACGTTCTTCAACTGCCTCACGGGTCTCTACAAGCCGACGGAGGGTGTCGTCACCCTCTCTGGTCAGGTGATCCCCCCGAAGCCGCGCGCCGTCGTGGTTGCCGGGATGGCCCGCACGTTCCAGAACATTCGTTTGTTCGCGAACATGACGGCCCTCGAGAACGTCATGGTGGGGCGCTACTGCCGCACCAGCTCGATGGCGCTCACGTCGATCCTGCGCGGCCCGAAGTTCCGTCGCGAGGAGGCAGCCACGCGGGCCCGCGCCCAGGAGCTCCTCGAGTTCGTCGGCCTCGGCGACTCGGCGGAGAACCTCGCGCGCAACATGCCGTACGGCGACCAACGGCGACTCGAGATCGCTCGAGCGCTGGCCACCGACCCCAAGCTCATCCTTCTCGACGAGCCCACGGCCGGCATGAACCCGCAGGAGACCAAGCAGGCCAGTGACCTCATCTTCCGCATCCGCGACAGCGGTCTGGCGGTCGTCGTGATCGAGCACGACATGAGGTTCATCTTCAACCTGTGCGACCGGGTCCTCTGTCTCGTCCGCGGTGAGGTGCTCGTCCAGGGTTCGCCCGGCGAGGTCCAGTCCGACCCGCGCGTCATCGAGGCCTACATCGGTGGCGGCGATGACGACGAGGATGACGACCCCACCCCGTCCCTCGATGCAGGTACGACCCAGGAGGAGCAGCAGTGAGCGCCATGCTCGAGGTCAAGGACCTCGTCGTCGCCTACGGCAAGATCAAGGCCGTCAAGGGCATCAGCTTCACCGTCGACGAAGGTGAGGTCGTCACCCTGATCGGCACCAACGGTGCCGGCAAGACGACGACGCTGCGGACCATCTCGGGTCTGCTGCGCCCGGCCAGCGGCTCGATCCGCTTCCAGGGCAAGCGCATCGACAGCTCTCCGGCGCACGACATCGTCACGCTGGGTCTGGCCCACTCCCCCGAGGGGCGGCGGATCTTCCCGCGGCTCACGGTCGAGCAGAACCTTCTGCTGGGGGCCTTCTCCCGCCGCGACAACGACGTCAAGAAGGATCTCCAGGCGGCCTACGACCTCTTCCCGATCCTCGGGGAGCGCAAGGCCCAGGCTGCGGGAACCTTCTCCGGTGGCGAGCAGCAGATGCTCGCGATGGGTCGGGCCATGATGAGCCGCCCCAAGCTGCTCATGCTCGACGAGCCGTCGATGGGTCTGTCGCCGCTCATGATGAAGACCGTCATGTCCACGGTGACGACGCTCCAGGAGCAGGGCACGACGATCCTGCTCGTCGAGCAGAACGCCCAGGCAGCCCTCAAGCGGGCCACGAAGGGCTACGTCCTCGAGGTCGGCAAGATCGTCCTGTCGGGCACGGGTCAGGAGTTGCTCACGAGCGACGACGTCCGCAAGGCGTACCTCGGCGAGGACTGATCCCGCAACCTCCGACCCGCGCGGTCGAGAGAGCCGAGAAAGTGCCGCTTCCCTTCACAGGGAGGCGGCACTTTCTCTACTCTCGGCTTCCTGTCCAGATCGAACTGACGGTGTATGCCGCCCGCTCGCCTCAGGCGCTCTTGCGCGGCGTCCGCTTCGTGGCCCTGGCCGTGGTCGCCTTCGTGGGAGTGGTCTTCTTCGCCGCATTCGTCGTCGACGCGGTCGTCTGGCCCGCGGTGGCTGCGCGAGCGGCCGCAGTGGCCTTGGCCGTGGTGGTGGCCGTCTTCGTGGAGGCTGCCTTCTTTGAGGTCGCCTTCGTGGTCGAGGACTTCTTCGTCGCTGCCTTCGAGCCACCCGCCGACTTCTCCGCTGGTGCCTTCTGTGCCGCTGCCGCTCTGCCGCTCGTCGGCCGGCTCACGGTTCGCGAGGTCTTGGCGATGACGGGCGCAAGGAATCGGCCCGTGTGGCTGTCGGGGTTGGCCGCGACCTGCTCGGGCGTACCCGTTGCGACGATGGTGCCGCCCTTGTTGCCACCCTCGGGCCCGAGGTCAACGATCCAGTCGGCGCTCTTGATGACGTCGAGGTTGTGCTCGATCACGAGGACGGTGTTGCCCTTGTCGACTAGCCCCTGGAGGACGCCGAGCAGCTTGCGGATGTCCTCGAAGTGCAGACCCGTGGTCGGCTCGTCGAGGACGTAGATCGTGCGCCCGGTCGATCGCTTCTGGAGTTCGGTCGCGAGCTTGACTCGCTGAGCCTCACCACCGGAGAGCGTCGGCGCCGGCTGACCGAGGCGCACATAGCCCAGCCCGACCTCGTTCAACGTGATCATGTGCCGGGCGATGGCAGGCACCGCGGCGAAGAACTCGGCAGCCTCCTCGATCGGCATGTCGAGCACATCGGCGATCGTCTTGCCCTTGAAGTGCACCTCCAGCGTCTCGCGGTTGTAGCGCGCGCCGTGGCAGACCTCGCACGGGACGTAGACGTCCGGCAGGAAGTTCATCTCGATCTTGATCGTGCCGTCACCCGAGCACGCGTCGCAGCGGCCGCCCTTGACGTTGAACGAGAACCGCCCCGGCTGGTAGCCGCGCATCTTGGCCTCGGTCGTGGTCGCGAAGAGCTTGCGGATCGCGTCGAAGACACCGGTGTAGGTCGCCGGGTTGGACCGCGGAGTGCGGCCGATCGGACCCTGGTCGACGTGGACGACCTTGTCGAGGTGCTCCAGACCGGTCACGGTCTTGTGCCGGCCCGGCACGTGTCGAGCGCCGTTGAGCTTGTTCGCCAACACGTGGTACAGGATGTCGTTCACGAGGGTCGACTTGCCCGAACCGGACACGCCGGTGACGGCCACGAGGTTGCCGAGGGGGAAGCTCGCGGTGACGTCGTGCAGGTTGTGCTCGCGGGCCCCGACGACCGTGACCTCGCGTCCCTTCTCCTGCGGTCGGCGCACCGCCGGCAGGGGGATCTCCTCACGGCCGGACAGGTACTTGCCGGTGAGCGACGTCTCGTGGGTGAGCAGGTCGGCGACGGTGCCGGAGTGGACGACCGCTCCCCCGTGCTCACCGGCTCCGGGACCGATGTCGACGACCCAGTCCGCGGTGGCGATGGTGTCCTCGTCGTGCTCGACGACGATGAGCGTGTTGCCGAGATCGCGCAGTCGGGTCAGCGTCTCGATGAGCCGGTGGTTGTCGCGCTGGTGCAGACCGATGCTCGGCTCGTCGAGAACGTAGAGCACGCCGACGAGTCCGGACCCGATCTGGGTCGCGAGCCGGATGCGCTGAGCCTCACCGCCGGACAGGGTGCCCGCCGGTCGGTCGAGCGAGAGGTAGTCGAGGCCGACGTCGAGGAGGAACCCGAGCCGGGCGTTGATCTCCTTGATGACGCGCTCGGCGATCTGCTTCTCGCGGACGGTGAAGTCGACGTGCTCGAGGAAGCCCGCCGAGTCCGAGATCGGGAGGGCACACACTTCGGCGATGCTCTTGCCGCCGATGAGGACGGCGAGCGACTCGGGCTTGAGGCGGCTGCCGCGGCAGGCGGGGCAGGGCACCTCGCGCATGTAGCCCTCGTAGCGCTCGCGGCTCCACTCGGAGTCGGTTTCGGCGTGCCGACGCTTGACGAAGGGGATCGCACCCTCGAAGCCCGTCGTGTAGGACCGCTCGCGCCCGAACCGGTTGCGGTAGCGCACGTGCACCTTGTGGTTGCGGCCGTGCAGCAGCGACTCCTTGGCCCGCTCGGGCAGGGCCCGCCACGGCTGGTCGACGCTGAACTTCATCTCCTCGGCGAGAGCACCCAGGACGCGTTGGAAATACTCCGACGCTCCACTGCCCGAGGCCCAGGGAGCGATGGCACCCTCGGCGAGCGACAGGTCCTCGTTGGGCACGACGAGTTCGGGGTCGACCTCGAGCTCGGTGCCGATACCGGTGCAGACCGGGCAGGCGCCGAACGGCGAGTTGAACGAGAACGAGCGCGGCTCGACCTCGTCCATCGCGAGTGGGTGGTTGTTGGGGCAGGCCATCTTCTCGGAGAAGCGACGCTCGCGCGGCAGCTCACCCTCGCCGGAGCCGTCGGCGTCCTCGGGGGCGTCGACGAACTCGATGATGACCACACCACCGGCCAGACCGAGGGCGGTCTCGACGGAGTCGGTGAGTCGACGCTTCGACGACGCGTCATCGCCCTTGGCGACGAGGCGGTCGACGACGACGTCGATCGTGTGCTTGATCTGCTTCTCGAGCGTCGGTGGCTCGGTGAGCGACACGACCTCGCCGTCGACCCGAGCCCGGGCGAACCCCTTGGACTGGAGCTCGGCGAACAGGTCGACGTATTCGCCCTTGCGGGCCCGCACGACGGGAGCCAGCACCTGGAAGCGAGTCCGCTCGGGCAGGGCCAGCAGCTGGTCGACGATCTGCTGTGGGCTCTGACGGGTGATCGGCTCGCCACAGGTCGGGCAGTGCGGACGCCCGGCCCGGGCGAAGAGGAGTCGGAGGTAGTCGTAGACCTCGGTGATCGTGCCGACCGTCGACCGGGGGTTGCGGTTCGTCGACTTCTGGTCGATGGACACTGCCGGCGAGAGTCCCTCGATGAAGTCCACGTCCGGCTTGTCCATCTGACCGAGGAACTGGCGCGCGTAGGCCGACAGTGACTCGACGTAGCGCCGCTGCCCTTCGGCGAAGATCGTGTCGAACGCCAGCGACGACTTGCCCGACCCCGAGAGGCCAGTGAAGACGACGAGGGAGTCACGGGGCAGATCGACCGACACGTCCTTGAGGTTGTGCTCCCGAGCGCCACGCACGATGAGGCGGTCGTGGGTGGCACTTCCGGAGCGTCGGACGGGCGCAGGGGTCACGGCAGAAGTCACGATCACCATGCTAGGTGTCGCCACCGACAGCCTCCGACCCTCAGCGTCCGCAACGGCTCGTGAGGACCTCTCCGGGCCTACAGTGACGAGCGTGAGCCTGCGCCCGCTGCTCGTCACGACCGCTGTCCTCTCCGTGCTCCTTCCGGCCACGGGCTGCACGTCGGACGACTCGGCCACGCCCGCGCCCCGCCCGTCGGTCGGTGCCCGCCTGGACTGGCAGCGCCTGTCCCTGCCCGAAGGGCAATCCCCCGTCACCCTCACGGTCACCGAGGACCGGGTGCTCGTGGGCACGTACGGCGCCAGCAGACCGCATCCCCACCTCCTCTCGACCACGGACGGCGACACCTGGCACGAGGTGCCGCTCGCCCCTCGCTCGCCCTACGCGTTCGAGGGCCGGTGGTTCCAGATCGTGACCCATGCCGGCCGCGTCGACGCCATCGCCGGCGCCCGGGGCGGCGCCCACGGCAACTACCGCTGGACGACGTGGACCGGCACCGAGGATGGCGTCGCCGAACAGGAACAACCCTTCGGGGTCTTCGGCAGCTATGGAGCGGGAGACCTTGCCGGCATCGCGTATGCCGCTGGGTCGCCCGTGATTCTCGGCGCCTGGCAGAGCGAACGCACGGGACTCGACATCGCCACATGGACTCGAGCGGGGACGCGCTGGTCCCGGCAGCCCTCTACGGCAACACCCCTCGGCAGCACCGCGGAGTCACTGGCGGCCGGCACCGCCATCGCCTCCGCGGGGGACGGCGTCGTCGTTGCCGGTTCGGTCACCCGGCTCGCCAGTGGTTCGGTCACCGTCGGGGCGGCACTCTGGTCCGCACCCGGATCCGGTGGCCCGTGGACCCGCCTCGATCTCCCCGGGGCGCCAGCGACGGATGGACCCGGTCTGGCGGACTCCGCCACCTGCACACCGCACTCCTGCCTCGTCGTCGGGACCGAGGACGGACGGTTCGCGGGCTGGGACGTGACGGAGGGCGCGGCGCGGCGAGCGGACGGCATACCGGAGATTTCGGTGACGGAGAACAGGTCGGTCGTGGCACCCGTCATGGTCGGCGAGAAGGACGACATCGTCCTCGTTCCGACGCCCCGGGGGGCGGTCGTGGCCCGGCGAGCCGGAACGACGTGGTCGACCACCGACGGTCCGAGTGGGACGCCGACCGCCGCCATCCCCCACGGCAACGACCTCTGGGTGATCACGACGGACGTGCAAGGTGGGGGCACGTTGTGGCGTGCGCGCGTACGGTGACCTCGTGACCGATCTCCTCGATGCCCTCGACCGTCAGACCACGCTCCTCGTCGCCGACATCCGCGCCCTCGACGACCTCTCGGCGCCGAGTCTGTGCCCCGGCTGGAGCAGGGACCACGTGCTCAACCACATCGCCCGCAACGCCGAAGCCCTCTCACGGCTCGTCGGGGCGGCCGTCGACGGAACCGGCGAGACGATGTACTCGTCACCCGAGGGTCGCGACGCCGACATCGACGCCGGCGTGGGCCGGCCGGCCGCGGTGGTCGTCGATGAGGTGGCGGCGACCGCGGTCCCCCTGGCCGAGGACCTGAGGCGCCTCGGCCCGGAGCACCGCGACATCGAGCTCGAGCGAACGCCCGGCGGACCGACGTTCAAGGGCGGCATGCTGCCCTTCATGCGGCTGCGTGAGGTGGTCTACCACCACGTCGACCTCGACACCGGCTTCGGTTTCGACGACCTCGACGGCGAGCTCCAGACGCTCTTCATCGAGAACGAGATCAAGCGTCAGCAGGGCGGTCCGAGCCCGTTGTCGGCCACGATCCGCAGCACTGAGGGCGACACGTGGACCCTGGGTGACGGCGCCACCGAGGTCACCGGCACTCGCGGCGCAATCCTCCGCTGGTTGGCGCGTCAGGATCCGTCCGGCGTGACCTCGTCCGGCGACCTGCCCTCCCTGACGGCTGGGCTCTGACCATGGGCACCCCGTCCGACTACACCGGCGACGTCTCCCCCGGCGGGCCGACCGACGTCCGCGAGCTGACGCACCTCGTCATCCGCAAGATCGCCGTGTCGGAGATGTCGAACAACGTCTATCTCCTGACCTGCCGCGCCACCGGCGAGCAGCTGCTCATCGACGCCGCCGACGAACCCGGACGGCTCGGGCACCTCATCGGCGAGGGGACCGGCGACCTGGGCCACGTCGTCACGACCCACCAGCACTGGGACCATGTGCGAGCCCTGCCCGACGTCGTCGGAGCGTTCGGTGCGACGACCTATGCCGGCGAGGAGGACGCCGATGCCCTGCCGGTCGACGTCGTCGTCCGACTCGTGCACGGGGACGTCATCACGTTCGGGGACTGCACGCTCGATGTCGTGCACCTGCGGGGGCACACGCCAGGGTCGGTCGCCCTGGCCTACTCCGACCCGTCCGACGGCGGGCACATGCACCTCTTCACCGGCGACTCGCTCTTCCCCGGCGGCATCGGGAACACCAAGAACCCCGGCCAGAGCTTCGACAGCCTCATCGAGGACGTCACGACGCGCGTCTTCGACGTCTACGACGACTCGACCTGGGTCTATCCGGGTCACGGCGGCGACACCACGCTCGGCGCCGAGCGGCCCCACCTCCCGGAGTGGCGCGAACGCGGTTGGTGACCAGGACGCGGCCGGGCGCGGCTCGGTCTCACCGTGTGGCCCGGATCACGGGACACGACGCCCGGATCTAGCCTGTCGTGGTGTCGCGTCTCGAGTCCGTCCCCGCTCCCCTGCTCGTCCTCGCCGGGATCGTCTCCGTCCAGTTCGGCGGAGCACTCGCAGCCACGCTCGTCCCCGAGATCGGTGCCGGCGGCTCGGTCGTCATGCGGCTCCTCTTCGCGACGGTCATCCTCGTCGCCATCGCGCGGCCCCGCTTCCGTGGACACTCGCGCCGGGCGTGGCTGACAGTCGTCGGCTTCGGGCTGGCGCTGGGACTCATGAACTTCACGTTCTACGGATCACTCGCCCACCTGCCCATCGGTGTCGCCGTCACCGTCGAGTTCCTCGGACCCCTCCTGCTTGCCGCCTCGCTGTCCCGCCGCCCGATCGACTTCATCGCCGTGCTCGCCGCCGCCGGTGGTGTCCTCCTGATCTCCGAGGCCCTGTCCGTGCCCTTCGCCGATCTGGACTGGACCGGGCTGGGACTGGCCGGGATGGCGGGAGCCTGCTGGGCGGCATACATCATCTTCAGCGGGCGGACGGGAGCCGAGTTCGACAAGCTCGAAGGGCTCGCGCTTGCCATGATCGTCGCAACCCTCGTGACCCTGCCGTTCGGGCTCGCGTCGGTGCCCGAATGGACCGGCGAGACACTCGCCAAGGGTCTGGGCATTGCGGTGCTGTCGTCGGTGCTGCCGTACTCCCTCGAACTCACCGCGCTGCGCCGACTCACCGCGCAGGTCTTCGGCATCCTGCTCAGCCTCGAGCCTGCCGTCGCTGCCCTCGCCGGGCTCATCATCCTCAGCCAGACCCTCGACGGCATCCAGCTGCTCGGCATGGCTCTCGTCGTCGTCGCCTCCGCGATCGTCCTCGGCCTCGGAGCGCGCAAGGACCCCGCCGAATCGACGGGGTCCTGACGCGTTCGAGCGAGGTATGCCGGGTGGCTCAGTCGCCCTTGTAGAAGCCGTCGTCGTCGCTCGAGTCGGGGCCCTGGCCGGCACCGACCTGGGCGAACTCCGCCTTCGCGTCGCGCTTGGACTTCCAGAGGCTGGCCACGGTCGTGACGCCGAGGATGACGACGATCGCGCCGAGCGAGACAGCGATCGGGATCTCCGGGACGTCGAAGTGCTCGCCGCCGTTGATGAACGGCAGCTCGTTCTCGTGCAGCGCGTGGAGGATGAGCTTGACGCCGATGAAGGCGAGCAGCACGGACAGGCCCAGGCTGAGGTAGACGAGCTTCTGGAGCAGGCCGCCCAGGAGGAAGTACAGCTGGCGCAGACCCATGAGGGCGAAGAGGTTCGCGGTGAGGACGAGGTACGGCTCCTTGGTGAGGCCGTAGATCGCCGGGATCGAGTCGAGTGCGAAGAGCAGGTCCGTGGTGCCGAGCGCCAGGACGACGATGAAGAGCGGGGTGACGACGCGCTTCGCGTTCTCCTTGACGAAGAGCTTGTTGGTCCACTCCTTCGTCGAGGGCAGGGTGTTCTCGACCCACTTCATGAAGCGGTTCTCCTCGTACTCCTCGTCGTCGCTCTCACCCTCGGTCGCGAGCTTGACCGCGGTGTAGATGAGGAAGGCGCCGAAGATGTAGAAGACCCACGAGAAGTTGTTGATCGCCGCGGCCCCGAGCCAGATGAAGATGCCTCGCAGCACGATCGCGATGATGATGCCCCACATGAGGGCGGTCTGCTGGAACTTCTCGGGCACGGCGAACTTCGCCATGATCAACAGGAAGATGAAGAGGTTGTCGACCGACAACGAGTACTCCGTCAACCAGCCGGCATAGAACTCGCCGGCGAGCTGGCTTCCGTGGCTCATCCAGACCCAGATGCCGAAGACGATCGCCGCGCCGATGTAGAACGACAGGGCGACGACCAGTTCCTTGGTCGAGGGACGGTGCGGGTTCCTGGCGATCATGATCACGTCGAACAACAGGACGGCGGCAGCAAGGCCGATCGTAAGGAACCACTGCCACGGGGCGACGTTCATGGATTCCGTCGCCGCGGGGAGCGCGGTGGAGAGGGTGAGCAACGCGGACAACCTTTCAAGGGTTGGGGACATGGCCCGGAGGTCTCTCCCGCCCAAGGGCTGGACCGGCTCCCCGGGCTCGCCGTGGGGCGAGCCGTGATGACGAGGACACCGCGCTGGGGATACTCCCCTCCGCTGGTCAGGATTCTCTCACGGCTCCGCGCGTGAGATGAATCCTGACCACCGGAGTGGGCCCGCTCCGGGTGGTGTGCTGCAGGGGGCGCAATATCCCGCGCCTCTTGCAGCACACCCGCGGCGAGGGCCCTGAGCCTGTGGATGACCGCGGGACCGAGTTCGCCAGGTCCGGCAGGCTGGACACATGACGGATCCGCGCCGACACCGCCTCCCCCGCGCCGAGCGGGCACGACGCGCTGCCTTGATCGCGGAGGAGCATGCAGGTCTGGCCCACCGCAGGGATCTCCGCGAAGTTGGCGTGAGCCGGGCCGACGTGCGGTCCGAAATAGCGGCCGGCCGATGGTCCGCGATCGGTCGCCACACCGTGGCCATCACCACGTCCCAGCCCTTGACGGGTGAGGCGGCACTGTGGCATGCGGTGTGGGAGAGCGGTTCGGGCGCCGTACTCGACGGCGTGAGCGCGTTGGAGGCGGCAGGACTGAGCGGTTTCACGGCCGATCACGTCGACGTCGCCATCCCTGCCAACCATCACGTCCACAAGCTCCCGGGCGTACGGGTCCACCGGCGCCGCGACATCGGACCGGTTCGAGGTGCCGGGATACCTCGCACGACCGTGGAGTGGGCCGCGATCCGGGCCGCTCAGTGGGCCCGCACGGACCGTACTGCGGTGCTCATCCTGTGTCTCGTGGTGCAGCAACGACTCGTCGCACCGGCACGTCTCCTCGAGATCTGGACCACGACACGCGGGGGTGCCCGACGTGGGTTGCTGCGGCAGGTCATCCCGGACATCTGCGACGGGGCGCACTCGCTGGGTGAGCTCGACTTCGGTCAACTGTGTGTGGACCGTGGACTCCCGCCACCATCCCGCCAGGTGGTCCGGACCATGGCGCGAGGGCGGGCCTACCTCGACGCGTTCTGGGAGGACATCGGACTGCTGGTCGAAATCGACGGCGGCCACCACGCAAGGGCACTCGCACCCGTCGACGACGCGCTCCGCCAGAACGACGTCACGCTCACGGATGCCGTGGTGCTGCGCATCCCCGTGCTGGGTCTTCGGCTCGAATGCGACGCGTTCATGGACCAAGTGGTCCGGGCTCACGAACTCCTCACCGAACGCAGGGCCGCCTGACCCCTCAACAACAGCAACCGTGATGCACAAGGGCAGCATGTTGCGCCTTCTGCATCACAACAGCCTCACCTACGCTGCGATCGTGCCCACTCGCCGGTCGGTCGTCCTCGCAGCGGCGGCCTTGCCTCTCGCGGCGTGCGGCAGCCCGGGCACTTCAACCACCACGCCGTCCGAGGAGACTCCCCGAGCCATGCGAATCACCTACGGCGAGGACACGAGCCAGTTCGCCGAACTGACCCGGCCCGAGGGCACCAGCAAGGGCGTCGTGGTCGTCATCCACGGCGGCTTCTGGAAGGCGCAGTACGACCTGGGCCTGGGCCGGCCCCTCGCCCGCTCCCTCGCCGAGCACGGCTGGACCGCGTGGAACATCGAGTACCGCCGCGTCGGCAACGGCGGCGGCGCCCCCGAGACCTTCGACGACGTGCACGCCGCGATCGACCTGCTCGCCTCGATCCCGGACGTCGACCTCTCCACCGTCCTCACCCTCGGGCACTCCGCGGGCGGTCACCTCGCCGTGTGGGCTGCGGGACGGCACCGGTATGCCGCGTGGTCCGGAGCGTCCGTCCGGGTCACCGGCGCGCTGTCCCAGGCCGGGGTCCTCGACCTTCAGCGGGCAGACCGCGAGGACCTCGGGGCGGGCGCGGTCCAGCGACTCCTCGGGCACCCCGCGACAACCGACGACGAGGCCTACGACCCGCAGCAGCACCTGCCTCTTGAGGTGCCTGTGCGGTGCATCCATGGCCGGGCGGACGACACCGTGCCGACCGACCAGTCCACGAACTACGTGGCTGCGGCGACCGATGCCGGTGCCGACGCGGCAGTGGACCTCGTGGACGGAGACCACTTCGTCGTCATCGACCCCGGCAGCCAGGCATGGACACGTCAGCTCGAACTGCTCGACGAACTCGCCGGCCACGCCTGAATCGCCGCCGCCGGCCGACGCGCCAGCGTCGAACCACGACAGCTCGGGTCAGGGACGCTGGCGCTTCGGGAGCTTGGCCACGACCAGCTCGTACGACGTGTCGATCGCCTCACGCAGCGCCTCGTCGGGGATGGCGCCACCAACGGTGAGCGTGTTCCAGCCGTGCCGGCCGATGTAGGGCGACACCGCTGCATCGTCCGGGAACTCCGCGATCCACTCGTCGGCCTCGGCCCGGGTGCCCAGCTTCACGCCCACGGTCGGCTCGTCGCCGGACCCGAGTCCACCCAGGAAGGCGAAGATCTTGTCCCCGACCTTGGCCACGTCGTCGCCCTCCCACGGCTGATCGGCCCACGCTCCGGGCTTGGCCAGGGCGTAGGCAGACACCTCCTCGGGCGTCATGCCACGCCCGATGCCGAGGACGACGCAGACATTCTCACTTGGTGGCCTCGTTCATCTGCCGGAGCTCCTTCTTGAGGTCACCGACCTCGTCGCGGAGGCGAGCAGCCAGCTCGAAATGGAGGTCGGTCGCGGCCTGGTGCATCTGCGTCGTGAGCTCCTGGATGAGGTTCGCGAGATCGCCCGCCGCCATCGTCCCGACCCGCCCCGCACCCGCAGTCGCCTGATCGGCGGCCAGGGCGCCACGCCCGCCACGGCCACCGCCGTCGGCCTTCCCGCGCGACCGGGCCCGACCCGAACCCAGTAGGGCCTCGGTGTCCGCGTCCTCGCGCTCGAGCAGGTCGGTGATGTCGGCGATCTTCTTGCGCAACGGCTGCGGGTCGACGCCGCGCTCGAGGTTGTAGGCGATCTGCTTCTCGCGGCGCCGCTGGGTCTCCTCGACGGCCTCCTGCATCGAGGGAGTCACCTTGTCGGCATACATGTGGACCTGGCCCGACACGTTGCGGGCGGCGCGACCGATGGTCTGGATGAGCGAACGCGAGGACCGCAGGAAGCCTTCCTTGTCCGCGTCGAGGATGGACACGAGCGACACCTCGGGCAGGTCGAGTCCCTCACGCAGGAGGTTGATGCCGA
Source organism: Knoellia subterranea KCTC 19937 (assembly GCF_000768685.1). Lineage (GTDB taxonomy): Bacteria > Actinomycetota > Actinomycetes > Actinomycetales > Dermatophilaceae > Knoellia > Knoellia subterranea. Next base: position 451,563 of record NZ_AVPK01000002.1, read on the forward strand.
CGAGGACGTCGAACTCGCCCATTCGCAACTCGCGCAGCAGCTCGACCCGTCGCAGGGTGTCGATGTCGGAGTGGAGGTAGCGAACACGCACACCCTTGTCGAGGAGGTAGTCCGTGAGGTCCTCGGCCATCTTCTTGGTCAACGTCGTGACGAGCACCCGCTCGTCCTTGGCCGCGCGCTCGTTGATCTCGTGGAGCAGGTCGTCGATCTGGCCCTTCGTCGGCTTGAGGACGATCTCGGGGTCGACCAGTCCGGTGGGTCGGATGATCTGCTCGACGACGCCGTCTGCCTGGGCGAGCTCGTAGTTCCCCGGCGTGGCCGACAGATACACCGTCTGGCCGATGCGCTCGAGGAACTCCTCCCACTTGAGTGGCCGGTTGTCCATCGCGGACGGCAGGCGGAAGCCGTGGTCGACGAGGGTGCGCTTGCGCGACATGTCGCCCTCGAACATCGCCCCGATCTGCGGAACGGTCACGTGCGACTCGTCGAGGACGAGCAGGAAGTCCTCGGGGAAGTAGTCGAGCAGGCAGTTCGGCGCCGAACCGGGGCTGCGCCCGTCGAGGTGCATCGAGTAGTTCTCGATCCCCGAACAGGACCCCACCTGTCGCATCATCTCGATGTCGTAGGTCGTGCGCATCCGGAGCCGCTGGGCCTCGAGCATCTTGCCCTGTGCCTCGAACGCCTTGAGCTGTTCCTCGAGCTCGTGCTCGATCCCGGCGATGGCCCGCTCCATGCGCTCCGGGCCGGCGACGTAGTGCGAGGCCGGGAAGACGTACATCTCCGACTCCTCGCGCACGACCTCACCGGTGAGCGGGTGCAGCGTGTAGATCTTGTCGATCTCGTCGCCGAAGAACTCGACGCGCACCGCGAGCTCTTCGTATTGCGGGATGATCTCGACGGTGTCGCCGCGCACCCGGAACGTGCCGCGCGTGAACGCCAGATCGTTGCGCGTGTATTGCATCTGCACGAACCGCCGCAGCAGGTCGTCGCGATCGAGCTCGTCGCCGACGCGCAGTTGCACCATGCGGTCGACGTACTCCTGCGGCGTCCCGAGGCCATAGATGCACGACACCGACGCGACGACGATGACGTCACGCCGGGTCAACAACGAGTTCGTCGCCGAGTGCCGCAGGCGCTCGACCTCGTCGTTGATCGACGAGTCCTTCTCGATGTAGGTGTCCGTCTGCGGGACGTACGCCTCGGGCTGGTAGTAGTCGTAGTAGCTGACGAAGTACTCCACCGCGTTGTTGGGCAGCAACTCCCTGAATTCATTCGCGAGTTGGGCGGCCAACGTCTTGTTGGGCGCCATCACGAGGGTCGGCCGCTGCACCTGCTCCACGAGCCAGGCCGTGGTCGCCGACTTGCCCGTGCCGGTCGCGCCCAGGAGCACGACGTTCTGCTGACCGGCGTTGATCCGCTCGGCGAGGTCCTTGATCGCGGCCGGCTGGTCACCGGCCGGCTCGAACTCGGACTCGACCTTGAACGGGGCGACGGTGCGCTTCAGGTCGGTGGTGGGACGCATACGACAACGGTATGCCGTGCCACCGACAGTCCCCCACGCCATGCCTTGGACAGTCCCGTATGCCGGCCGCCCGCCTCCCCGGGATCCCGCGCCCGGGTGCCACGATGGTTCCGTGACGACGACCCCGACTTCGCTGCCCGCACCCCGCACGCCCGACCCCCACTCTGCACCGACACTGCGCTGGGGCGTCCTCGGCCCCGGCTACATCGCCCGGGCGATGTCGACGGCCCTCGCCGCCGAGACGGACCAGGTCATCCAGGCGGTGGCGTCACGCGACCTGAGCCGAGCGCAAGGATTCGCGGACGACTTCGGCGCGCACACGGCATACGGGTCCTATGACGAGCTGGTCAACGACCCGAACGTCGACATCGTCTACGTCGCGACCCCTCACTCAGAGCACCACGAGCACGCGCGGCTCGCGCTCGACGCAGGCAAGCCGGTGCTCGTCGAGAAGGCGTTCGCCCGCAATGCCGCAGAGGCGCGCGACATCCTCGACACCGCGCGGGACAGGGGTCTGCTCGCGATGGAGGCGATGTGGACGCGCTTCCTGCCGGGTGTCGACGTCGTGCGCCAGTGCCTCGAACAGGGCCTCCTCGGCGAGGTCGAAAACGTCTTCGCCGACCACGGCCAGCCACTCTTCCCCAACGGCCCGCAGCGGCTCTCCGATCCCGCACTGGCCGGCGGAGCCCTCCTCGATCTCGGCATCTATCCGATCAGCTTTGCCAACTTCGCCCTCGGCGGCATCACCTCCGTCGCCGCGACCGGCCGCCTCACCGATGAAGGCGTCGATGCGGAGGAGACCGTCCTCGTGACGGGCGCCGGTGGCCGTGGGGTGCTCCACGCCACCATGACCTCGCGCACGCCCACGACCGCGAGCATCAACGGCACCGCCGGGCGTCTCGAACTCGGCGACCCGGACGATCCGAACAACCGGTGGTACGCACCGTCGCGGGTCCGCTTCGTCTCCCGCGATACGACGACCGACATCTCGTGGGAGCCCGAGGACCGGATGCACGGGCTGCACTTCGAGGCCTGCGAGGCGGCGCGACTCGTCGATGCCGGGCTGACCGAGAGCCCGTTGCTGCCCGCTGCCGAGACGCTCCGGATCATGGAGGTCCTCGACGAGGTGCGCTCACAGATCGGGGTGCGCTACCCCGGCGAGTGACCCTCGTGGCCCACGACGCGGTCGTGCACCGAGTCGAACCACGGCTCCTTCGCCTCGGCGTAGTCCCCCGTCGACAGCACCCTTGACGCCAGGTCCTGCTTGAGCTCGGAGTACTCCCTGCGCCCCTCCGGGTCGGCCCGAAGCCAGTCCCGGAAACCCAGCGCCCAGCGGTAGCCCGGGCCGTCGACCTCACGCACGTGGACGTGCGCGACGCGTCCCGGGTCGGCACTGCCGTGGAACCGCTTGGGCCACTCCGTCCCGTCCTTGCCGTTGTCGTGCGCCACTCCCCCGATCCGCGGAAAACCCTTGCGGGACAACGCTTCCAGGAACGCGGGCTCGTCCGCGTCAGCGAGCGACCGCACCCCCACCTGGAGGTCGATGACGTCCTTGGCCAGCAACCCGGGCACCGCGGTGGATCCGATGTGCTCGATGGCAACAGCCGTGTCCCCCAAGGCTTTTCGCAGTCGCGCGATGAGGCGTTCGGCCTGTGCGGGCCACTCCGCGTTGGGCTCACTGAGCGTCAGTGCGTCAGGACGACGAGCCCGTATGCCGTGAATCAGGTTCTCGTTGAACGGTTCCAGCCGTTCGGCCCAGATCCGTCGCACCCGCTGATCGAGGTGCTCACGGGTGCCGTTGTTGTCGAGCCAGATGTCGGCGGCGGCCCGGCGCGCGTCGTCGTCGGCCTGGGCGTCGATCCTGGACTGCGCGTCCTCGGCGCTCATCCCCCGGTCGCGGACGAGTCGGGCGAGGCGCTCCTCCTCCGTCACGCCCACAACGATGACGAGGTGGTAGTCGGCGCCCATGCCCTTCTCGACGATGAGTGGCATGTCGTGGACGAGGATGGCGTCGTCGGGTGCGCCCGCCATGAGCTCGGCCGTGCGCTTCCAGATCGCGGGGTGGGTGATGCCCTCGAGGTCCTTCAGCGCGGCCGGCTCCGTGAAGACGACACGTCCGAGAGCCGGACGATCGAGGGCTCCATCGGAGCCGAACACCGCGTCACCGAAACGTTCACGGATGGCCTGGAGGGCCGGCATACCGGGTTCGACGACCTCGCGGGCCACGGCGTCCGCGTCGACGACCACGGCACCGAGGTCCCCAAGCGTGCGAGCCACCGTCGACTTGCCGGAACCGATTCCGCCGGTCAGACCCACACGAAGCATGGGGTCAACGTACCCGTCACGACATAGGGTCGCCTTCATGACCTCGGCCCTCGTGGTGGGTCTCGTGCTAGCGGGGCTCGCCGTCCTCGCACTCGTCTGGTGGGTGACCCGGCTCCGAGCCGCACTGGCACGGAGCCAACACGAGATCAGTCGGCTCGAGGGGGTGGCCCTGCGCCGGGCCGACCAGGTGTCCGTGCTGAGCCACGAGGTCCGCACGCCACTCGCCCTCATCAAGGGCCCTTCTGGTGCGTGTCCATCGCGGCGGCCATCGACGGCGAGGTCGTGGCCGGAGTCATCGCTGCACCCGCCCTGGGTGAGGTCTATGCCGCCGATCTGACCGGCGTCACCGTCAACGGAGTCCCCGCCGCCCCACGACGCCGTGAGCGCGAGCTCGACTCGCTGGTCGTCTCGACGTTCCCCCGCGACCTCGACCTCGAGACCGTCGGCGACAACGCCCTGGCCGCGAGCGGGCGCCTCGTCCACGCGTACGGAGCCGTGCGCACGCTCGGCAGCGGCGCCCTCGGTCTGGCCATGGTTGCCACCGGACGGGCGGACGCGACCTTCGACCTGCACACGAACGCGTGGGATGTCGCCGCCGGGGCCTTCATGGTGCGACTGGGCGGTGGCCGCTATCACGGCTGCGAGGACGGCGTCGTCGACGACGACCCGCGCACGTCCTACCAGCGCCCGGCCTACTGGTCGACCGCCGCCGACGTGGACCACCCCACGCTGCGCGACCTCGTCACCGAACTCGCGACCTGATCCCCCGGCGGGTTCGCCCTGCCGACTCCGCTCAAGGAATCAGGTGCGGCAGCCCGCTGGCGTGAGCCCACAGGACAACTGGGGGTACACGTATTCGACGGACGGACGTGCGGCCGCGATCAGGGTCGGGTCCACGCGTTCGGTCCCGGCGATCGGACCGGATGCCCCCGACAGGGCCACGGCACTGCCGGAGCGGACAGCGATCACGACCGATCCATGCGAGACCGTCGGCTGGTTCGCGAAGGAGCTGAGTGCCAGACCGTCACTCCACGGACCACTGAGCGCTTCGACGATCCCCCGGGTGGTTCCGTCACTGGCGGTGACGCAGGCGCGACTCTGGGAGCGGAGCTCGTTCATGAACGCCGAAGCATCCGCAGTACTCGGGAAGAACAGGTAGGCCTCGCGGTCGGCACGCCCATCGGCCGCACTGGTGCTTCGCGAGTCGTAGCTGTAGGCGTTGCCCCGCGCTGCGACCGGGAAGATGTCGGTGCCACAGGCGCCAGCAAAGCTGCTCGATGGCCTCCACGAGTCGGCGTGCAGCAGGCTGACAGGTCGTTGGGTCGTTGGAGTCGAACCACTCGCGGACGGCCGCGGCCCGGTGGATGCGCTCGCACCGGGGTTCGGTGCCGCAGTGGACGAGGAGCTCGCCGTCGGCGTCGACGACACCGACGTCGAGGCCGTCGCTGAGGGGCTTGCCGTCGGCGACCCGGTTGGCGAACCGGTCGGCGTGACCACGGGCGTCCCGTCGAGGATCGGCGATGGCCTGGCCGGCAGGGCCTCATCGGGGCCGATCCGGTCGCTCAGGGCGAATGCGCCGACGGCAATCACGGCGGTGGCGGCGGCCACGGCGACGGTCCCGAGCATCCGGCGGCGGCGTCGGCGCGCCCGGCCAGCGCCGACGATGTGCTCGGCATACTCCTGCGACATCGGTGTCGGCGAGACGGACCGTAGTCGGGCGCGCAGCTCGTCTTCGCTGATCGGGCTCATGACAACCATCCTTCTTCGACGCGCTCGCTGTTCATCCGGGCCAAGGCCCGTGAGCAGGTCGATTTCACTGTTCCTACGGAAATCTCGAGTTCTTCTGCGACCTGACTCTCAGTGAGGTCGAGGTAGTAGCGCAGGACGATGATGGTCCGCTCCCGCGTCGACAGGCCGGCGAGTTCGTGCACGATCGTGTCGCGCTGCTCGACGGTGGTGTGACCCGCTTGGGTGCTGAGATGGTCGTCGCCGATGTCACCGAGTGCGGGCTCGAGGTGGCGTCGACGCCACCGGTCCGTGTTGAGGTTGACGAGGATCCTGCGCGTGTATGCGTAGGCACCCTCGGGCCGGACCTTCCCCCAGTTCAGGTAGGTCCGGATCAGCGCTTCCTGCACGAGGTCCTCGGCCGCCGTCCGGTTGCCGGTGAGCAGCACCGCCACTCGCGACAGGCGCGTCTGCACCCCTTCGACGAACGCCGTGAACTCGGCGTCCATCCGCTCCGGTGTCCCCATGCCGCCCCTCCATTCGACCCTCTTGTCACCCATCCCTACGAGAGAGAGGCGTCGGGGGTTGAGTGTTCCAGCAGAAATTCTCGCGCGCCTCCGCACAGGCCGAAGGCCCGGCTCCCCGCAAGGGGAACCGGGCCTTCAGTGGTGAGCGGACGGCATACGGAATCCGTATGCCGGTGGGCTCAGTTTCCGGTGAGCTTCTCGCGCAGCGCGGCGAGGGCCTCGTCGGAGGCGAGGGTGCCCTCGGCGACCGGCGGAGCGGCCGGACGCGAGTCCGAACCGTCAGCGTCGGACGACGACGAGGACGAGGACGAGTCGCTGCTGTAGGACGTGGCGGTGTCGCCACCGGCAGCGGCCTCGGCGTCGGCCTTGGCGGCCTCCTCGACCTGGGTGCGGTGCGCCTCCCAGCGAGCGTGCGCCTCGGCGTACTGCTTCTCCCAGACCTCACGCTGCTTCTCGTAGCCCTCGAGCCACTCGTTGGTCTCGGGGTCGAAGCCCTCGGGGTACTTGTAGTTGCCCTGCTCGTCGTACTCGGCAGCCATGCCGTAGAGGGTCGGGTCGAACTCGGTGAGTCCGGCGCCGTCCTCGTTGGCCTGCTTGAGCGAGAGCGAGATGCGACGACGCTCGAGGTCGATGTCGATGACCTTGACGAAGATGTCGGCGCCGACGGTGACGACCTGCTCCGGCAGCTCCACGTGGCGCTCGGCCAGCTCGGAGATGTGGACGAGGCCCTCGATGCCGTCCTCGACGCGAACGAACGAGCCGAACGGGACGAGCTTGGTGACCTTACCCGGGACGACCTGGCCGATGGCGTGCGTGCGGGCGAAGTGCTGCCACGGGTCCTCCTGCGTCGCCTTGAGCGACAGGGAGACGCGCTCGCGGTCCATGTCGACGTCGAGCACCTCGACGGTGACCTCGTCGCCGACCTCGACAACCTCGGACGGGTGGTCGATGTGCTTCCAGGACAGCTCCGAGACGTGCACGAGACCGTCGACGCCGCCGAGGTCCACGAACGCACCGAAGTTGACGATGGAGGACACGACGCCCGAACGGACCTGGCCCTTCTGGAGCTCCTTGAGGAACGTCGTGCGCACCTCGGACTGCGTCTGCTCGAGCCACGCGCGGCGCGACAGGACGACGTTGTTGCGGTTCTTGTCGAGCTCGATGATCTTGGCCTCGATCTCCTTGCCGACGTACGGCTGGAGGTCGCGGACGCGACGCATCTCGACGAGGGAGGCGGGGAGGAAGCCGCGCAGGCCGATGTCGAGGATGAGACCACCCTTGACGACCTCGATGACGGTGCCGGTGACGACGCCGTCCTCTTCCTTGACCTTCTCGATGGTGCCCCAGGCGCGCTCGTACTGCGCACGCTTCTTGGAGAGGATGAGGCGGCCTTCCTTGTCCTCCTTCTGGAGAACGAGGGCTTCGACCTCGTCGCCGACGGCGACGACCTCGTTGGGGTCGATGTCGTGCTTGATCGACAGCTCACGCGAGGGGATGACGCCCTCGGTCTTGTAGCCGATGTCGAGCAGAACCTCGTCGCGGTCGACCTTGACGATGCGGCCTTCGACGATGTCGCCATCGTTGAAGTGCTTGATCGTCGCGTCGATGGCGGCGAGAAGGTCTTCCTCAGAGCCGATGTCGTTGATGGCAATCTGAGGGGCGGTCGTGTCGACCGTGCTGGCAGTCATGTAGTAGGAACTCCGATGTGGACAGATGGATTCGATGGGTTGGTACTGAGTGCGTTCGGCCCGTCCCCGGGCCCACAAGGGCACGCGAGAACACACACGAATGCTCGTCCACCTTACCGAGGTTGTCAGTGCACGGTCAAAGCGGGGTATGCCGGTGAGTGACTCCGTGGGACGGCGCACCGCCGGGACCGGCGAGACCCATGCCGCGAACCGCGCGTGGTGGGACGGCGAGGCCGCCGACTACTACGCCGAACACGGCTCGTTCCTCGGCGACGAGGAGTTCGTGTGGGGGCCCGAAGGGTGGACCGAGGAAACCCTGGGCCTGCTGCAGGCGTCCTCCGAGCAGCGCATCCTGGAGATCGGTGCGGGCGCCGGCCAGTGCGCTCGGTGGCTGACCCGACACGTGGGGGCGTCGGTCGTCGCGACGGACCTCTCGGCCGGGATGCTGCGCGTCGGCGCGGACGTGAGTCGACGCACGGGCGTCTCTCCCCCGCTGGTGCAGTGCGACGGTCTGGCGCTCCCCTTCGGTGACGCGACCTTTGACACCGTCTTCACGGCATACGGCGTCGTTCCGTTCGTCGCCGACAGCGCCGCGGTCATGGCCGAGGTGGCCCGCGTGCTGCGCCCGGGCGGCCGGTTCGTCTTCTCGACGACCCACCCGATCCGGTGGGCGTTCCCTGACGATCCGACCGAGACGGGGCTCGTTGCTCGGCTCAGCTACTTCGACCGGACTCCGTATGTCGAATCGGATGCGTCCGGGCACGCGACCTACGTCGAGCACCACCGAACCCTCGGTGACCGCATCCGCGAGATCGTCGCCGGTGGACTGCTCGTCGAGGACGTCGTCGAACCCGAATGGCCGCTGGACAACACCGAGACGTGGGGTGGCTGGTCCCCGACGCGTGGCGCGATCATCCCCGGCACCGCGATCTTCGTCTGCCGCAAACCCTGATTGACCACGCTGCCACCACCTGGCGGGTCACACGACAGGGCCCCGTCACCGGGGAGGTGACGGGGCCTTGTCGTCGGCAGAGTGGGAGCGGGTCAGCGGCGGTGGATGTCCGCCCGGCTCGTCGTCTCGGCGTTGTCGCCGAAGACGTCAAGGGTGTTGGTGCCATTGTCCGCGCCCGCGTAGGCGTTGCCATCGTCGTTCCGGCCTGCCGGCGTACGCGGCAGGGACTCACCACCAGCGTTCCGTGCACCCCGCCACAGGAAGAAGCCGATGAGACCGGAGAGGAGCCCGAGGAGACCGGTGATCAGCGGGAGCTTGCCGACGAGACCCAGCTTGGAGTCATTGGCCTTGGCGTCCTTGATGTTCGCGGCGATCGTCTCGTCGGTGAAGCCGAAGTCGAGGTCGAGGACCGTCTGCCCGTTGTCGAGCTTGCGGACCTGCTGCTCGGTCTGGTTCTGGATGGCACCCGTGCGGGGGTCGATCCACATCGTCTTCAGGGACGAGTAGGTGCCCTGGATGCCGGAGGAGATCTCGGCCGGCTCGTCCTGGACGTCGATGACGAACTTGTAGGTGTTCCAGCCGTTGACCTCCTCCTCACCCTCGAAGGTCGCGTCGACCGTGCGGCCGAGGATGCCGTCCCAGAAGGGGTAGGTCTTCTTCTCGACGTCGAACGGGAACTTGTTGATGAGCCCCTCGTGGGTCTGCTCGATGCCGTACTTGCTGTCGTCCTTCGACGCGATCGCCATGCCTGTGCGGCGATCCGTGGCGAACCGGTCCGTGGTGGCACTCACGAGGCGCTTGTCGGGGTCGGTGTCGTCGACGCAGTCCGGCGAGTCGCCGTTGGGGTCGGTCAGGAGACACGTGAAGGTGTCAAAGACCACGACTCCCCCGTCGGACTTCTGGCCGTCGGAGACCGTGTGGCTCAGGGCCTTGACCGGCGCGCTGCCACCGGCCGGGAGAACAGCCGCAGTGCCCGTGAGACGGGTGTAGGAGTCAGTGTCGAGCGGGGTCTTCTTCACCGCCCCCGGGACATAGGCGACCGCGAGGAGCGCTGTCATCAGGAGGAAACCAGCAAGGCCCATGAGAACCAGACCGATGATTCTGCGCATCAGTGGGGACACCTTTGTCTCAAGTGGAACGCGAACGGAAGTGGTCGAGACCCTACCAGTCAGTACCGCGTCCGGGCTGCTGTCCGGGCCGGTGAGGTGGGTCTCCCCTACAGTGCCCCCATGAGCACAGGGCCAGCACGCACCGCACCCGTCGGTGCGGTCACCGTGATCCCGGCGCTCGATGGCCTGCGCGCCGTCGCCGCCACCCTGGTCATCCTGACCCACGCGGCCTTCCTGACCGGCTTCGGAGCGACCGGCGACCTGGTGGGACGGCTGTGGTCCCGCGGCGACTTCGGAGTGGGGATCTTCTTCGCCCTCTCTGGTTTCCTCCTCCACCGGGGCCTCATCGCGGCACCCTCGGGCAAGGTTGCCGTGGGCGCCTATGCCCTCCGCCGGGCAGCCCGCGTCCTGCCCGCATACTGGGTCACGCTCGCCGCTGTCGTGGTGTTCGCCAACCCACCCCTGCGTGACTGGCTGCTGCATGTCGCCGGCCTCCAGATCTATGTCGGCGACGCGTGGATCTCGTCCTTCAACCAGTCGTGGAGCCTGGCGACCGAGATCTCGTTCTACGTTGCGCTTCCCTTCGTCGTCATGGCGCTCAGCCCGCTCCGACGACGGCACCCCGCGGGGCCGCTGGTCGTCATGGTTGTCGCCATCGTGGGACTCACCCTGCTGTCGGTCCTGCGCAGTGGCGAAGTGTTCGGCGTCGACGTGATCACCCACATGTGGCTCCACGCGCGCGGCCCACAGTTCCTCATCGGGATGCTGTGCGCAGAGGCGCTGTTGCTCCCCGATCACGCGATCTCGCGCACTCTGCACAGGTGGGGCGGTGACACAGTGGGATGCCTCGCCGTCGCCGGTGGCGCCTACCTGTTGTCGACCACCGCAATCACCGGGCCCCTGACCGTGGCACCGGCGACGGGCTCCGAACTCCTCGTGCGATCAGCCCTGGGCACCCTGGTCGCGTTCTGCCTGCTGCTGCCACTGACCCATGGGCGACCCTCCACCTACTCGCACGCGTTGAGCCTGCCCTGGATGCGCTGGCTCGGGGTCATCAGCTACGGCGTCTTCCTCTGGCACCTCCCGGTGTTCATGGCGATCTACGACGTCACGGGAGTCGCCAACTTCACGGGGGGACTCCTCCCGCTGCTCGCAGTCGGGCTCCCTATCACCCTGCTTCTGTCAGCGGTCAGCCACTACTGGGTCGAAGTGCCGGCTTCACGCCTCGCCGGACGGGTGCTCGCGCGGCGGCGACATCGCCAGCACGAACGCACCCAGCACGAGGAGTCGCAGGGAGCCCTCCAGAGCTGACCCACCGACGGCGCCGGGGGCCAACCACGCCTGGGCGACGGCGGCGGACAACGCCAGGAGGGCGGCGGCCGTGAGGACCCACTTGTGCCGGCCCCCGGAGAATCTGGTCACGGCCACGCCGACGAGCCCCACTGCCAGCCCTGCGGGACCGGCGATCACGGCGGCCCCGATCAGGAGCCCCACCGTCACGCGGAGATCGTGGTGGCGAACGTCGGGCATCGCCGGATCCACCGACGGCGCCTCGGTGCGGCCTCGTCGCCGTTCGGGCCACAGCGCGCCGACGAAGACCACCCCAGCGAGCAGGAGTCCAACGAACAGTCCCCATCGATACCGAGTGTCCGGCGCGAACGTGATGACGAGCGTCCCGGAAGCCTCCGCAGGCACGACGAAGCCCTGCCTCCGGCCGTCCACGACCTGCGGCTCGAGTCGGGTGCCGTCCAACCGCGCCTGCCACCCCGCATTGGCGTTGTCCGCCATCACGAGAAGTCGCTGGGGGCCGGACGCGATGGCTCCGTGAACCTCGGTCGGGCTCACCCGGTTGCTGCTGACCGTCGCCCCCGACGGGCTGTCGTCGGCACCGTCGTCGCGGGTGAGGATGGCTGAGCGCGGGACCAGGCCACGCCAGACGCCAACCTCGATGCGATGGGATTCCCTCGAGTCCAACTCCACGGGCTCGCACGCAGACCAGGTGATGTCGGCCAGCCCGAGGAGACCCTCGTGCGTGGCCGTGGCCGACGTGCGCACGGTGCGACCATCGACGGTCACCTGCGGACCAGACCCACACGCAGCGACCTCGGCGGCTGGCTGTTGGAAGGGGTGACCGAGCAGCTCGATCTCCTCGAGCTCCAGGGACGCGAGACCCGGACGTCCCGGACCCGGAACGTTGACGAAGGTGACCGTGATCCGACGGCCGGTCATGGCAGGGAACGTCACCACGCCGTGTTCGGGGAGCCTGCGCGTGACCTCGGTGCCGTCGACATCCACCGTGAGCGCCGGGGCGGCCTTCCTGGCCCAGTCCCCCCGCACCTGGAAGCGAAGGGCGTCGATACGGGTCGGCTCATCGAGGGTGAGGGTGACCGAAGGGCTGCGATCCGACCCGGAGGGGCTCCACGCCGTGCGCGCGTCCGAATCGATGAGCGCGCTGGGGAGCTCGGCGGGTGCGTACCCGCGCTGACTGGACGCCTCGACCTTCACACCCGCAACGTCGAGGAGGCTCGCCGCCGGCGCCTGCGGGTCGACTCCCAGGGTGCCCCGCAAGGAACTCGTCCCCGCAGCGAGTCCCGTCACGTCGCGGGTGAGTGCTCCCGACGATTCGGGATCCAGGAGCATCCCCGGCAGACACCGGATCTCGTTGTGGACCGCCGAGCATCCATCCCGACCCGGGAGGTCGGCACCCAGAATCGCGCTGTCGGCCGGCACGCCGGCGGCCGCGCGTTCAGGCGTCCGGACAACTTCTCGAGGTTCGATGCCAGGGATGCGAACGTCCGCGAGCCCGGTGAGGGTGCTCGCCGGTGACCCCGCAGTGGTGGCCGTGATCCGGACCCGGAGAGTGGTCGTCGGTTCGGAGGGCAACGAGATCGCCGTGCGCTCCCCCGACGTCGACAACCGCGATTCGACAGAACCATGGTCGGTGGACACGACCACTCGGGTGGCGATACCCAGCGCGTCCCCGAACCGGTCCCGGCTCGTCAGAGGCAGGATCGACACCGACGGCAACTGCACGGCACGTCCGAACTCCACCCGGAGCTCGGGAGACGCATCCCCGGTCACGACCCACGAGGTGGTGGGGTTCCCGTCGATGGCCGCGAAGGGTCGGTGAGCCGGCTGCAGGTCACCCACGCGGTAGTCCTGAGCGACGGAGGTCGTGGCCGAGACATCACGGATCCCGTCGTAGGCCATCGTCGATCGTCGGTTCACGTCGCCCCAAGGCAGATAGTCCGGCGCGTGCCGGGCTGCGTCCTGCGTCAACGTGCTCGTCACGTCCTGGCCTCGGGGTGCGCCGAACCATCTGGTCCGCGCCCGGAAGCCGTCCGTCACCACGCTTCGCTCGGGCATGAGGGCACTCGTGAGATCGCCATCGAAGATGACCGGCCGACCACCCAGACCTGCGTCCTCCAACCGGGCCAGATCCTCCGCAGCTCCCGTGGCACCGATGACGTCGGCAGCGTTCCAGAGCGTCAGCTCGTCCGCGACCACGCCGTCCAGGGAGTAGACCTCGAGCGGAAACACCCGCTCATTCGCTGCGTCGACCCACGTGGACCCGAAGCCCTTGGTCAGGGTGATGCCGGGTGAGTTGAGGAGCGCAGAGCGGGCCAGCGCCACCGGCGGTTGCCCCGAGGCGCCCGTCGACAGGTCGTTGCGGAGAACGAGGTGCCGGACCCCGGACTGCCGCAACATCGCCATGGCACCATCGAGCGACCTGCCGGTCTGGAGGCGTGACTCGACCTCGTCGAGCAGCCGGATGGTCCCGGCCGGCGTCAGCGGAACCGCATCGCGAACGGCATACGCGGCCGTTGTCAACGCGCGAAGCGGCTCGTCCATGGGACGACCCCAGACGTACTCCCCGAAACTGGACGCGGGCACAATCAGGGCGCGCTCCCCCGGCCGCTGATCGAGCCATGAGCCGAGCTGCTGCCACTGAGGGGCGTACTCGGTGAAGGTGCCGCGCGCAGCGATCGCGCCGCTGAAGCCGGGAGCCGCCGCGGCGACGACGAGCAGTGCAGCAGCGCCGACGACCGCCTCCCGGGCCCAGGCCACCCGGGACTTCCACTCGGGGACTCGCCCCAAGAGGTGCGCCAATCCGACCGCGAGTGGCAGCCGCACGAGGAGGTCGGCCTTGTGGATGTTCCGGAGTGGTGCCAGTGGCCCGTCCAACGCCGCCTGGACCTGTTCCGTGAGCGGGGAACCGAAGGGAGCCTCGTGCGGAACCGCGATCACGAGCAGACCGGTGGCCAGCAGTGCCAGGAAGAAAGTGCGGTGCGGCAGCCCTCGCAGCGCCAGGCCGACGAGACCCAGCGTCATCACGGCCGTCGTGAAGAGGATGCTCGACCTGGCCGAGACGATCTGCTGCCCGGCTGGCCACCAGGCACCACCAGCCGTGACGAGATGGCCGAGCCAATGGGTCGTCCCCCGGAGGACGTCAAGCAGGGTGATCTGGGACGAGACCGTCCCGGCGTTCTCGATCCAGTCGAGGAACGGCGGCGAGTAGCGTCCCAGCGTCAGCAGTGGGACCACCCACCAGCTGGTCGCCGCGGCCACACACGCCACCCACCAATAGGTCACGGTCCGCCGCCACCACCGCGTGCGAGTCACCAACCAGATGGCCGCGGGCAGGACGGCGAAAGCGGTCGCCGTTGCGTTGACCCCACCGCAGCACAGAACCGCGAGCCCGCTGAGGGCTGCCCCCTTGCGCGCGCCCAGTCGCCCGCGATCGACGAGCACGAGCGGCCACAGGATCAGGGGGGCGAGGAGTTGCGGGTGGGCCTCCGACGACACCGTGCCGATGGTGCTCACCACTCGCGGCGCGAGGGCGTAGGCCAGGGCCGCAATCACACGAACTCGCGGACCACCCACCTGCAGCGCCCGCAGAAGACCGAGCATCCCTGCGAAGCCCGCAGTGAGGAGGGTTGCCCACCACAACCGCTGCACGACCCACATGGGCAACAGTTCGGAGCCCAGTCCGAAGAACGGCCCCATCGGGAACAGGTAGCCGTAGGCCTGGTTCTGGAGACCACCCCATGACACCTGCGGGTCCCAGAGATGGAGGGCACTCGCGAGGAAGCCCCACGGATCGACGTACAGATCGGACTTGGTGTCGGCAGCGATCCGACCCGGCGCCACGGAGGCCGCGACTGCCCACACGACCAATAGCCCCGCGCAGACAGCGGGGTCAGGGAAACGCCACCTCCACCTCACCGGCGACGGAGGACCAACATCAGATTCCAGCTGGCCACTTCCCGGAGGCCGGGCACCCGCAGGATCAGGTCCGCCCAGTCAGGGTGATAGCGAGGTGCGGCCTCGAGGAGCTCCGCGTCCAGACGATCACGTGCCCAGCCCAAACCCTCCGCCACGGTCACAGCATGCATCGTCTCCCCGAAGCGGTTCTTGGGGGCGCGGCCGTGCTTGCGCTCGTAGCGTGCACGCGCCCGCTCCCCGCCCAGGAGGTGCCACGGCGAGGTCTCATGACCACCCCACGGGCCGAACCACGCCGTGTAGGAGATGAAGACCAGGCCCCCGGGTCGGACGACTCGCATCATCTCGTCGACGAGTGCCCCACGGTCGACGACGTGCTCCATGACGTTGTTCGACATGACGACATCGGCCACCCCGTCGGGGAACGGCAACCGCTCTCCCTGCGCCACCACCGCACCGCTCTCCGGACCAGGATTGAGCGATCCGCGTTCGATGTCCACGGCGAGGTATCGAGCGCCGTGTTCGACGAATCGGCGACCGAACTGGTCCTGTCCCGCACCGACGTCGAGCACCGTCCGACCCCGAAGGTCCTCGTGCCGTGAGATGAGGGCAATGGTGTCCTCGGCGACATCGGTGTAGAACCGTTCCGGGTCCGTCTGCTCGACGAGGAACGATCGGAACAGGGTGACCGACCTTGCTACTGTTCGGTACCTGCCGGTCGACGTGCGATGCATGACGGGAATCTAACCACCTCCCTCTGTGCCAGCTCCGACCCTCGTTCCTCGATTGCACCGTGGAGGTGACGGCGCCGTGCCCCTCCGGGTTCTGCTGCTCAACTGGCGCGACATGCACCACCCCGAGGCGGGCGGTGCCGAGAAGTATCTCGTGACTGTCGCCGAGGGATTGGCCGCACGGGGCCACGAGATCACCTTCCGGACCGCTGCCTATCCCGGCGCGGTGGCCGAGGAGGTCGTCAACGGAGTCCGCTACATCCGCCGCGGCGGGCGCCTGGGGATCTACCCCCGCGCGTTGATGGCGAACCTCGTGCGTCGCTACGACGTGGACGTCGTGGTCGACGTCCAGAACGGTATGCCGTATCTCAGCCCCCTGACCCGTCGACCGGTGGTCAATCTGGTCCACCACGTCCACAAGGAGCAGTGGCCGGTCGTCTTCGGACCACGACTCGCCAAGGCCGGATGGTGGCTGGAGTCCCGCCTGGCTCCGATCGTCTATCGCCGCACTGACTATGTCGCGGTGAGCGACGCAACGAAGGCCGAACTCGCCGGATTGGGTGTTCGGTCACCTCAGATTCAGGTCATCCACAACGGCACCGATCACACACCTGCCGGGAACACCCCACGGTCGACGGAGCCGACCATCATCGTGTTGGGTCGCCTCGTCCCGCAGAAGCGCGTGGAAATCGCGCTGGAGACGCTCGATCGGCTGCGAGATGAGCTGCCGACTCTCACTCTCGACATCGTCGGGAGCGGCTGGTGGGACACCCACCTGCACGAGAAGGCCACTGCGTTGGGCCTGAACGACCGGGTCACGTTCCACGGGCATGTCTCCGAGGCAGAGAAGCACCGCCTCCTCGCCCGAGCGTGGGTGCACGCGATGCCGAGCCTCAAGGAGGGGTGGGGCCTCGTGGTCGTCGAGGCGGGAGTGCACGGAACACCAACCGTGGCCTTCTCGGAGGCGGGTGGCCCGACGAACTCCATCGTCCACGGTCGTACCGGTCTGCTCGTCGATCAAGGAGTCGATGCGTTCGTGGAGGCCGTCCGATTGCTCCTCACCGATGACGCCCTGCGTCACGACATGAGTCAAGAGGTGGCCCAGTGGGTGACTCAGTTCCATTGGGACGAGTCGGTTGACCGATGGGAACGAGCCCTCACGGCAGCTGCGTCACGCCGATGCTGACTGCTTCGAGTGTCCGCCGGAGGGGTGCGGTCACACCAAGAGGCCGGCTCCCGCAGGGGCCGGCCTCTTCGATTGCGTCCATTGGGACGCGTGAATCACGGAGCGTCGTAGATGACCACGCGCTCGCTCTTGGCAGCCGAGTTGGCCGAGGGCGAAATGGCGGCGACGCCGCCGAAGATGGCCACCAGAGCCAGAATGGCACCGGCAGCAACGGATCCGAGAGCAGTGGTCATGGGCGAGATCGTAACAGACCGGCGGGTAACCTTCGGCGAACCACACGAACCCCTCCAAGGGTGACGAGCACCACAGAGGTCAGGAGCGTGATCTCCCAACCCACTGTGTTGGCGCGAGGCATCTGCACGGCGCCGAACCCGCCTCCGGGCAGTTCGACGAGGAGCACGGACTCGGTCTCGGCGACCACTCGACCCGCGGCCCGCGCGGCTGCCTCGTCGGTCCCGTCTTCCTCGAATCCAGCGCCACGCTCCACGAAGAGGTAGCGCACTCCGGCCCGGGACAGAGCCGCGACCGGAGTGAGCCCCGAGGCGATGTCTTCGGAGACCTGAGCAGATCGCGGCGACTCCCCCGAGATGACACCCGACCGGAGTGGAAGGGAGTCATCGCTCAGCACTCGCTGATCGATCATGCGGGGGGCGAGGGTGAGCGACACCCGGTCGCCGTTCCAGGCATAGCGTCGATATTGACTCCAGGGCAGGACCCCGACCTCGCCCGGAGGCATGGTCGACAGCGCCGCCGCGGCCGCCCGATAGTCGGCCGGCACTCGCACCGCGTCCAGCCGACCGCCAACACCCCACACCAACTGGCTCGACAACACCACCACAGAACCGATGACCACCACCGCGCCGGGAGTCCCCCACGGACGTCGGTCTCGGCGCAACGAGTCGACGACGAGACCGACTCCCACGGCAACCGCAACCATCCATGGGGCAAGGAACTTCTGACTGTCGCGCAGCGCTCCCCCGCCCGGCACCTCGGTGACGAGCCACTCCCACATCGTTCGCAACGCGGGCAGGGCACTCAGCACGACCACGAGGGCGCCCACGATCACAGGTGCCGCGAGCTCCAGGGCGTTCCGACGCCGGACCTCGACCAAGTAGATGCCCATGGCCACCAGGGAGAGTGCCGCGGCAGTCACGGAGACGAAGACCGTGTCACGGGCTGCCGGATGGGCGGCGACGTTCCAGAAGCCGCCCCCACTGACAAGCGATCCCCACACCCCCAGCGGCGTGTCGGGGGCAGGGCCGAACGCGGCTACGGACCTGGAGTCCACGGCGATCTCGGCGACCAGCGAAGGCACCATCCACGCAGCAGAGATCCCGAGGGTCGCACCGGTGGCAACACAGAGGTGCGCGATCATCCGCCGTGGCGCCCGCCTCGCTCCCGCCAGCAGGATCGCGAACACGCCCAGGACCACGAGCAGGACGGAGTTCACTCCACCAACACCGCTCACCCCCAACCAGAGCGCCACCGGCAGTGAGCCCGTCTGGCCGACCACGGCGCGACGTGCGGCACGCACGGCCCACGGCAACACGGCATACCCCAGAAGGACAGTCCACTGTCCGATCACGAGACGTTCGGACACAAAGGGGTTCCACACCGCCGCGAGGGCTGCGGCGCAGAGGCCCCAACGCCCCGCCACAGGGCGCACCTCGCGAAGGAGAGCGGCAGCACCGAGAGACGCGCCGATCAGGAGCGCTGCGAGCACCACTTTCTGAGCCAACGAGGGCGTGATGGCTGCGCCGAGAAGCCATACGAAGGCGTCGCTGGGCACGGCGCGAGGGGTGGGCGTCGTGATGCCAGTCGCGAAGGGTGTCAGGCGCGCATCTGGTGACCAGGCAAGGTCGTAGGCAAGGACGACACCGCGGCCAAGTGCCGGCCCAAGAATCACGCCAGCCAGAACCACGGAGCAGAGGATGACGAGCCCCCGCACCTGTCCGACCTCTCCGAGATCGGATCGAAGGCCACCGGCGCGGTCACCTACCCCCGCGGGTGAACCTGACGAGCCCATGGACATTGAGTGGCCCTTTCTGGTCGGAGTGAACCTACCAATGCCATCGGTTGGAGCCGCCGTGGTGGGCTGACGCCGGGGCAGCGATTACCGTTCATGCCATGGATTCCCGGCCCCAGCAGACCAGTGCTCGCATGGATGCCCTGGACGGCATCCGGGGTTTGACCATCATTCTCGTGGTGCTGGGCCACCTGTGGATCGTGTATCCGAAGGAGTCGCTCGACCGATTCCCCATCGTGAGAGCAGTGTTCAACGGCGGCGCCGTCACCATGTTCTTCGTCATCGGCGGGTTCATCGTCACGCGCAACCTGCTCCGAGAGAACGCCGAGGGCCGGCTGGATCCGTTCCGCTTCTATCTGCGACGGATCGTCCGACTCGGCGTGCAGCTCGTGCCCCTTGCCCTGGCGATCCTGGTGCTGGCGCGTTACGACGACACCGACACCTCGGACAGTTCGACCACCATCAGGTCCGTTCTCAGCGTGCTGACGTTCACGTGGAACAACTACCTGATCGATCACGCACTGGAGGCGCGCAGCGAGTTGGGTCACCTCTGGTACCTCAGTGTGCAACAACAGGTGTACTTGGCCTTCCCCATTGCCGTCCTGCTGCTTTCTCGCTGGCGCAGAGCGCTCGGCCTGGTCTTCATCGCCGCCGGCGTGGGCGTGATCATCCATCGGTTCGTGGTCTTGAACGGCGGCCCGAACAGTGAATGGGCCGCGTCCCTGTCAACGTTCACCCGGGCCGACGGTCTTTTCCTCGGCGCAGCCCTTGCGTGCCTGGCCCCGTGGATCCCTGACCGGGGTGCCGTGAACAAGCACGTCGCAAACGGCGCCCTGGTGGCGCTCGGCCTCCTCATCGCTCTGTTACCCGAACTGGGCTCGCAGCAATACCTTCGCGAGTGGTCAGTGGTTTACGTGGTGGTGGCCACGCTCCTGGTGGCCGCCGTCACGAGCAAGACGCAGCGGGCGGGATTCGCCACGACTGTCCTCCAACGCCGCACACTGGTCTGGCTCGGCAACGCATCCCTCTCCCTTTATGTCTGGCATTTCCCTATCTTCTGGACCGTGAGTCACCACACGCCGGCCCTCACGCCCCTCTCACGAACCTTCCTGAGCCTGGGCCTCCTCGCCGCGGTCACCGTGATCTCCCAGCGCTTCATCGAGGCACCCACGCGGCGCTGGCTTCGAACCTCGTCACTGTTCCGAACGCCGGCACTTCCGACGAGCGAGGCAAGGGCCAACGTGAAGTGATATACGGTGACGGCCGTGCCAGACACCGAACGATCCAACTCACGGAATGCGACCCTCGACGGCCTCCGTGGGCTCGCCGTCTTCCTCGTGGTGCTTGCGCACGTGTGGATCGTGTATCCCTTCGACCGGCTCGAGGACATTGCACCGCTGGACGGATGGTTCCGCGGAGGCAACATCGCCGTCTCGATGCTCCTCGTCCTGAGTGGATTTCTGTTCACTCGTAGCCTGCTTCGCGCGCACGAGACATCCGGCCCGTCGGGCCTGCTGGGCCCCCTGCTGCGGCGGACGCTTCGGATCAGCGCACAGATCTACCTGGTCCTGCTCGCGGTCCTGGTCCTGGCTGAGGTTGACTCAACCGACACGACCAGCCCGGACACGAACACGCGATCGGCAGTCGCCATCGGTACCTACACGTGGAACTGGTACGTCAGGGACCACGCGCTCGATGCACGCCCCGATCTGGGACACCTCTGGTATCTGAATGCCGAACTCCACGTCTTCCTCCTCCTCACGCTGGCCATCGCGTTCTGGGGTCGTCGACGGACGCTTCTGACCATCGGGGTCGTGGCACTGATCGCTGCCGTGACGTGGTGGCGGTGGTACGTCCACGACACCGAGGGCTGGTACAGCGCCTCACTACGGACGTCGACTCGTGCGGATGCGGCCCTGTACGGCGTGCTCGCAGGCTTGATGTGGGACCGGGTGCAACAGTGGCGCCGGGAAGCGCCAGCGGCCGCAGGGGCATCAGCCCTGCTGATCATCGGCACGATCTTCAGCTGTTCAATGCTCGGGATCGACGCGTACTTCAAGGGCCAGGGCATCGTGATCGCCTTTGCGACGGCCGTCTTCGTCGTCGCCGCTTCCATGGGCGGCACGGACGGGGGGCCCGTCGGCCGGCTGTTCGGCTCAGCCCCCCTGACGCGTCTCGGGACCGTGTCATTGACCCTGTACGTGTGGCACCTGCCGGTCTACTGGTTCATGTCGCGGCACACCAAGGACTGGAGCAACCTCTCCCGCGCCATGGCCACGGCCGCAGTTCTGATCGTCCTCGTGTCACTGGTCCACAGGTTTGTCGACGAGCCGGTTCGACGGTGGACCTCGAACCTGATGCGCAAGGAAGGGAACAGTTCACCCACGAGCCGTCCCGCTAGCCGCACGCGATCGAGCCGGAGTTCGTGACAAGAGAGGCCGGGTCCGGGCATGTGCCCGGGACCCGGCCTCTCGGCTGTTCGTCGTGCGTCTACTTCTTGGGGCGGCGGAACTTGTTGACCTTCTCGAGCACACCGCTCACCTTGTCGGCGTCGAGTCCCACCTTGCGCAGCGTCCGGTCGTAGACGTCGAGCACGTTCCGATCCACTGCGATCGCGGCCTTCTTGAGGCCCGACTCCTCGGGGCGGGCCCGGTAGTTCGTGGCCTTCCGCACGGGCGCAGCCTCCTCGGTGAAGTAGTACAGCGCCATCGAACGGCGAGCCACCCCGTCGGGGCAGGTCAGCGCGTCCGGGTGCCCGTGGAAGCTGTCATCACTCGTGGTGAAGATGAGCATGCGGTTGCCCGCGGGCTGGACCTTGGCCTGGGCTGCGGTCATCTTCTGGTCCCAGAGTTCGAGCTGGCCGCCCCACTCCTCGGGCCACTCCTCGTTGAGGTACAGGAGGATGTTGACCCGCCGGCTCCAGTTGAGCTTCTCGTGGTGCGTGGTGAAGTCGGCGTGGATGTTCAGGTGTCCTCCACGCAGCGTCTGGTGGAGGCCACCACCGTCCATGCTCCAGTCCGGCAGCAGGTTCTCGATGCCCGTGAGCTCCTCGAGGAACGAGACGAACTCCGGCGAGCAGAACTCCTTGGCGATGGCGTTGAGCGTCGTGCCCCAGGTGTCCGGCTGGGTGTTGCCGTACTTGGTCTCGTTGACGTGGAGGTAGCCCTTCCAGAAGGGGTCTCGGATCGCAGGAAACTCCTCCACCGCACGAGCGAAGGCCTCCGGGTGGAGAACGTCATCGACAACAACGTGCGGGAACGGCTGTGCGGACTGGTAGCTCGGAGCAAGCTCCGGCAGGCGAGCCCGCAGGGACTCAAGATCTACGAGGGTGGCGACAGTCATGCCGCGGAGTATGCCAGAGCGTAGCCGCCGAACATTACCAATGGGTAAGATCTCACGGTGCCTCGGGTCTCGAGGTGCCTTAAGGCCCCATGTGGGGCGCATGGAGAGGGATGACGATGACGTCAGTTCGCAGGACCGACCGCACCGCTGCGCCACGGATCGGCGTCCTGGTCGTTGCCTACAACGCAGCATCGACGCTGCGCGCGGTCCTCGATCGCATCCCCGACGACTTCCGCGCGCAGATCGAGCACGTTCTCGTGTGTGACGATGCCAGCGAGGACGAGACCTATCAGATCGGGCTCGAGTACCAGTCCGGTACGACCCTCCCCCTCACAGTGGTGAAGCACGTCGAGAACCTGGGCTACGGCGGCAACCAGAAGTTCGGCTACCGCTGGGCCATGGACCAGGGTCTGGACATCGTGGTCATGCTGCACGGCGACGGGCAGTACGCGCCCGAGATCATGGACCGCATCGTCGAGCCGCTCGTCAACGGCGAGGCCGACGTGGTGATGGGCTCCCGCATGATGGAACGAGGCTCCGCGCGCAAGGGCGGCATGCCCCTCTACAAGTACGTGGGCAACCGCGTCCTCACGGGCTTCCAGAACGCGATGACTGGCGCCTCCCTCACGGAGTGGCACAGCGGGTACCGCGCCTACAGCACCGACGCACTCCGCGACGTGCCCTTCGCCGACTACTCCAACGATTTCGACTTCGACACAGAGATCATCCTTGGGATGCTGGGGGCCCAGAAGCGCATCGTCGAGGTGCCGATCCCCACGTACTACGGCGACGAGATCTGCTACGTCAACGGGATGTCCTACGCGCGCGATGTGACGATGGACGTCCTGCGCCACCGTGCACACCGCATGGGTTTCGGCGGGGGAAGCGCCGGCGGGATCGACACCCAGGCCTACGAGATCAAGCACAGCCCGCACTCGTCCCACGGGCAGCTGCTGAACTGGCTGACGGCCATGCCGTCCGCCAAGGTGCTCGACGTCGGCTGCTCGGATGCCCACTTTGCGGGGCTTGTTCGCGCCATGGGCCACCACGTCGTCGGAGTCGATCTCGTCAAGCACGACGGAGTGGGTGAGCGGCTTGACGGTTTCGTCGAGGCTGACCTCAATCAGGGCCTTCCTCGGGAGGCGGGATCGGACTATGACGCCATCGTTGCCGGTGATGTGCTCGAGCACGTCATCGATCCGGACGCCCTGATGGCCGACATGGTCTCGCGACTTGCCGATGGCGGCAGCATTCTGGTCAGCGTGCCCAACTTCGGGCACTGGTACCCGCGCATCCGCGCCGCCTCTGGCACCTTCGACTACGACCAGCGAGGCCCACTGGACCGAGGTCACGTCCGCTTCTTCACCCGGCGCAGCTTCGAGCGGCTCATCGATCAGGCCGGTCTCCGAATCGTCGAGCGGCGCACCGTCGGCTCACCCTTGGACGTCCTCGAGCGGGGTGGCAGCACCGCCGTCGGGAAGGCCGCCCGATACGCTTCCGCTGTCGACCGTGCTGCCGTGAAGGTGCGCCCGACGCTGTTCGGTTATCAGTTCCTCTACAAGTTGGAACGCGTTTGAGTTCTGTCGCCCAGCCGCGCACCCCTGCTGCACCCACCGCCCTCGGACTTCTCCTCGGTGGCGTTCCGTTCTTCCTGATTCTCCTGAACTTCCGCCTCGACCCACTGCGAACGGCTGTGGCGAAGCGATTCGCCTCGAACTTCTTCGATCTTCAGGCAACTGCCTTCCTCGATGGACGCCTCGACGTTCCCAACGGGGCACTGGGCATTGAAGGCTTCGAAATCGGCGGGAAGACCTATATGTACTTCCCACCGTTCCCCGCCCTCCTGCGTGTGCCGGTGCAGATGCTCACGCACGAACTCGACGGCCGACTCACTCTCCTGTCCATGGCACTGGCCTGGGCCGTTCTCGCGATCACCGCGACTCGGCTCGTCTGGCTCGTTCGCGAATGCCTTCGCCCCAGGACGCCGTTGAGCGGGACGGACAAGGCCCTGGGCGCCATCTTGCTGGCCGCCATCACGGGCGGCACGGTCCTCACCTTCGACGCGGCGCTGCCCTGGGTGTACCACGAGGTCTACATGTGGGCCACGGCTCTCGCGGTCGGGTCCGCGTACTGGTTGCTTCGCGTGGCCCTCGAACCGACGCGCGACTCCGTTGCCTGGCTCGGCGGATTCGTCCTTGCGACGGCCCTGACCAGAACGCCGGGAGGAATCGCCCTGAGCGCAGCAACCATGGGCCTTGGCGGATGGCTCCTGTGGCGGCGGCGCTCCGACTTCCAGGACCGTCGCCGGATCATCCCCTGGGCCGTGCTCGGCGCGGGCCTCGGCCCGGCTGTGGCCTCGGTGACCTACAACTGGATCAAGTTCGGCCACCCCTATCTCTTCCCGCTTGAGTCCCAGGTCTGGACCAAGGTGAACGCGCACCGCCGCGAGGCCCTCGAGATCAACGGCGGCACCATCACGGGGCCTCAGTTCCTCGAAACCACGCTGGTCAACTACCTCCGGCCCGACGGCATCCGGTTCGTCGACTATTTCCCGTGGATCACTCTTCCGTCGGAACCCGCGAAGTCCTACGGCGGCGCGTTCCTCGATCAGACCTACCGAACCGGAAGCATCACGGCATTCATGCCACTGCTGTGCCTCTTGTGCCTGGCCGCCGTTCCTCTTTTGCTTCAGCGCAAGGCACCCGCGGCGGTCGTGGCCCTGCGGTGGCCGGCCGTGGGTACAGCCGTCATTGGCGGCGCCGTCCTGGAGTACGGCTACCTGGCCCACCGCTACACGAGCGACTTCGTCCCCGGCCTCGTCGTCGTCGGAACGATCGGGGCGTGGTACTTGGCGCCCGGCATCGACGCACTTCCCGGGATCGCACGCCGAGCCATGGTGGGGATGATGTCGGTTCTCTGCGCCTTCAGCATCGCCGCGCAGATGGCGACGGCCTCACTGATTGCGGCGCACACCCATCGCGGCGACGACCTCACCCGCTACTTGTCCCTCCAGGAACAACTGAGCGGCGGACCCAATTCGGCGGTCTCGAAGCTGGTGACGCATACCAAGTTCCTTCCCGTCGATGGCATGACCGACGGACTCCACGTCGTCGGTGACTGTGCAGCCCTCTACGTGAACACCGGCGACCAGTACGAGCCGTGGAACGTCGTCGAACAGCGCGACATGATCGTGACCGTCACGCCGACCTTCGTGCGCTACCGCGCCGGCAAGTTGCCGCTCTTCAACCAACTGGGCATCGAGGACCGGACAGTGTCCCTGGAGTTCGCCAGCTCAGTTCCGCAAGCCCGATTGGTGATCGAGGATCAGGACGGGAACTTCTACTCGCCATGGTTCCCCGTGGAGCGTGGTCGCCCGATCAAGGTGACCGCTCATGGGCTGCCCGATCGATTCGAGACCCGGATCAGCGTCGATGGCAGTTCGGACTACGACCTGTACCTGCCGACGACTGAGTGGAACAAGGACTGGTACAACGAACTCACCGAGCTGACCTTCATCGCCAACCGCGATCCGGGCACCGCCGACCACGCGCGGGTCTCCAATCAGTGGGGACCGCTGCCACCGTTGTGCGAGCGTCTGACCAGTCAGTCAGCCCTCGGCCGATGACGACCACCATGCCGCCCACCGACCAAGAGCAGGCACCTCCAGCACGTGCCCGGGCGACGTCGTTGAAGGCCGGGGCCGTGGCCGTCGGAACGCTCCTGGCCAATGTCTTTGCCTACGGTCTGTTTCTCATCCTCAACCGCCAGCTCGGACCGGACGACCTGGGCGCCGTGGCGTCGCTCCTCAATCTCGTCATCATCGCTGGCGTGGCGGCACTCTCCACCCAACTCGTCAGCGCGTGGCGCGTGGCCCATCGCCGTCCGGATGCGCATGCGAGTGCGCTGCGGACGGGCGCGATCGTGGGGCTCATCGTCACCCTGACGGTCACTGCGGTCTCCCCCGTGCTCGTCCGCGCCCTTCACCTCGACAGTTACCTCCCCGTCCTCGTCGTGGCTGCCGCCATGTTCCCCACCTGCCTCACGGCCGGAGTGCAGGGCAGTCTTCAGGGGTCGGAGCGTTTCGTCGCCCTCGGCTCCCTGTACGCGATCGTCTCTATCGCCCGGACCGGTGGTGGCATCGCAGCCGGATGGGCGGGCTGGGGCGTCTCCGGAGTCATGGCCCTCACCTCACTCGCGGCCTGGCTGACGGCGCTGGGCGCACTGTTGTTCGTCCGGCGAGACGTGGCCCGCGCCCTCAGCGCGGACGTCCCCACGCAGGTCCGCCGGGTCCTCGCAGGCATGGCGGGCACCTCCGCCCTTCTTGTGGCCTCGACCATCGATACCCCCGTCGCGCGTCACGTTCTCTCAGGAGCCGATTCCGGCGCGTATGCCGTCCTCAGCCTTTTCGCGAAGGCCGCGTTCTGGGGGCCGGCCTTCCTGGCGACCGTGCTCTTCCCGCACATGTCCCGTGCGAAGGGGACGCGACCCCTCTTCGTGGCACTCGGCGGCACCGCCGCCATCGTTGCCGTGGGCGTCGCGTTCTCGGCCCTCCTCCAGAGTCCACTGATCCGCATCGTCGGCGGGACGGCATACACGCATCTCGGCACGCTGGTGCCGGTCTTCACCGCTCTCGGTGGGGCGTGGGCCCTGGCCCAGGTGCTCGTCTTCTGGGGTGCCGCGCGAGGACGTCACGTCGTCGGTTATCTCGTCTGGGCCGCCGTCGGTGTGGCCACGCTCGCGGTCGTCCTCTGGCGCCACGGCTCCGTCGCAGAGGTCGCGACGACGTTCCTCGCCGCGTCCCTCGTCGTCGCCGTGGTCGGCCTCGCGGTCAGTGTGCCGCGTCGTGCCAGGAACGCCCCAGACCCACGCTGACGTCGAGCGGGACGTCCATCTCGACGGCCCGACCCATCTCGGCACGAACGAGCGCCTCGACGTCGTCCCGCTCGCCCGGTGCCACCTCGAGCACGAGTTCGTCGTGGACCTGGAGCAGCATCCGCGACTTCGCCCCGGACTCGCGGAGGGCACCGTCGACGCCCTTCATGGCGAGCTTGATGATGTCGGCAGCGGACCCCTGGATCGGTGCGTTGAGCGCCATCCGCTCGGCACCCTCGCGTCGCTGCCGGTTGTCGGAGGTCAGGTCGGGCAGGTAGCGGCGCCGACCCAGCATCGTCGCGGTGTAACCCGTCGCGCGCGCCTCGGCCACGACCTCGTGGAGGTAGTCGCGCACCCCGCCGAACCGTGCAAAGTACTCGTCCATGAGCCCCTGCGCCTCGCCGGTGGAGATCGACAGCTGCTTGGACAGGCCGAATGCCGACAGCCCGTAGGCCAGGCCGTAGCTCATCGCCTTGACCTTGCTCCGCATCTCGGCGGTGACGTCCTCCGGCTCGACCGAGAACACCCGCGCGCCCACGAAACGGTGCAGGTCCTCCCCCGTCCGGAACGCCTCGATGAGACCTTCGTCGCCGGACAGGTGAGCCATGATCCGCATCTCGATCTGGCTGTAGTCCGCCGACATGAGCGATTCGTAGCCGTCTCCCACAACGAACACATCGCGGATGCGTCGCCCCTCCTCGGTGCGAATCGGCACGTTCTGGAGATTCGGATCCGTCGACGAGAGGCGCCCCGTCGCGGCGATCGTCTGGATGTAGGTCGTGTGGATCCGCTGGTCCTCGGCGACCGACTTGATGAGCCCCTCGACCGTGACTCGGAGTCGGGTCGCGTCCCGGTGCCGGAGCAGCGCCTCGAGGAACGGGTGCTCGGTCTTGGCGTAGAGGTCGGTCAGCGCGTCCGCGTCGGTCGTGTAGCCGGTCTTGGTGCGGCGCGTCTTGGGCAACCCGAGCGTCTCGAAGAGCACCGTCTGCAGCTGCTTGGGCGACCCGAGGTTGATCGTGTCGCCACCGATCGCGTCGTAGGCATCCTGCTGGGCCTCACGCACCTTGGCGTCGAAGTCGGCCGCCAGAGAACTCAGCGCATCGGTGTCCACGGCGATGCCGGTCCGCTCCATCGAGCCGAGGATGTCGACGAGAGGCAGCTCGATGTCACGCAGCAGCTCGGCGCCGCCCGTCGCGTCGAGCTGCTCACCGAGCGGGCCGGCGAGGTCAAGCACTGCACGGGCGCGCACCATGGCGTCCTGACCGACCACCTCGTCATCGGTCCCGAAGTCGAGAACGCCCTGCCCACCCGCGTGCTCCTCGGCCTTGAGCTCACGCCCGAGGTGGCGCACGACGAGGTCGGCGAGGTCGAAGCTGCGCTGATCCGGCTTGACGAGATAGGCCGCGAGGGCGGTGTCCATCGTCACTCCACGCAACGGCATACCCCGCGCTTCGAGGGCGTGCATCGGTCCCTTCGCGTCGTGCAGCACCTTGGGCCGATCCGGGTCGGCGAGCCATCCCGCGAGCGCCTGTTCGCCGGGCTCGTCAAGGTCCACGACATCGATGTATGCCGCGTGGTCGCCGGCCGTGGCCAGCGCCAACGCCGTGACGTCACCGGTCCCGCGACCCCACGCGCCCACGACGTGGACTCCGGTCGGCTCGGTCGTCGCGTGCTCGTCGAGCCAGGCCCGGACCTCGCCCGACGTGAGGACCTCGGCGTCGAGGTCGAAGCCGCCCT
This sequence comes from Knoellia subterranea KCTC 19937, assembly GCF_000768685.1. GTDB lineage: Bacteria > Actinomycetota > Actinomycetes > Actinomycetales > Dermatophilaceae > Knoellia > Knoellia subterranea. Next base: position 480,528 of record NZ_AVPK01000002.1, read on the forward strand.
CGGCCTCGTCGGGTGCGGCGTCGAAGGTCTCGAAGAGACGATCGCGCAGCACGCGGAACTCGAGACCGTCGAAGACCTTGTGGACCTCCTCGCGGTCCCACGTCGCCCGCTCGAGGTCGGCGATCGTCACGGGGAGCGAGAGGTCGCGCACGAGTTGATTCAGCCGGCGGTTGCGCAGCACTCCATTGAGGTGCTCCCGCAGGGACTCCCCCGCCTTGCCCTTGATCTCGTCGGCGTGGGCGACGACGCCCTGAAGGTCGCCGTAGAGACCGAGCCACTTGGCAGCCGTCTTGGGACCGACACCGGGCACACCCGGAAGATTGTCACTCGTCTCGCCGACGAGTGCTGCGAGGTCGCTGTAGCGCTCGGGGGGCACGAGGTACTTCTCCTCGACCGCCTGGGGGTCCATCCGCCACACGTCGGAGACGCCACGAACGGGATAGATCAACGACACCTTGTCGGTGACGAGTTGGAACGCGTCCCGATCCCCCGTGCAGATGACGACCTCCATGCCCTCGGCCTCGGCCATGGTCGTGAGCGTCGCGATGACGTCGTCGGCCTCGAAACCGTCGAGCTGGACGTGCTTGATGCGGAGCGCGTCGAGCACCTCCCTCACGAGCGCCACCTGCCCCTGGAACTCACTCGGGGTGGAGGAACGAGTCGCCTTGTATTCGGCGTACTCCTCCGAGCGGAAGGTCTGTCGGGAGACGTCGAAGGCCACGGCGACGTGCGTCGGGTTCTCGTCACGCAGGACGTTGATGAGCATCGAGGTGAAGCCGTAGACCCCGTTGGTGTGCTGTCCCGTGCTCGTCGAGAAGTTCTCGACCGGCAACGCGAAGAACGCGCGGTAGGCAAGGGAATGACCGTCGAGGAGAAGGAGGCGACTCACACATGGCAGCCTATGGCCAGCCCCCGACAAGACAGAAGGCGACCACCGATGAGCCAGTCCCCGATCGACCCCACCACCGACCTGCTGCCGATGGTCAAGCAGTTGAACGAGCTCAACCCGAACTCACTCCTGCACCGCATGCACATCGAGGTGACCGAGGCGACCCGTGACCGCATCGTCGCGACGATGCCGGTCGAGGGCAACACCCAGCCCTACGGCCTGCTCCACGGCGGCGCATCGGTCGTGCTCGCGGAGACGCTGGGGTCCATCGGAGCGGCCATCCACGCCGGTCCCGACCGCATCGTCGTCGGCACCGACATCAACGCGACCCACCACCGCGCCGCCAGGTCGGGACTCGTCACCGGCGTGGCCACCCCGATCTCGACCGGCAACACCCTCAGCGCGTGGGAGATCGTCGTCAGCGCCGAGGACGGCAAGCGGGTGTGCACCTCACGCATCACCTGCCTCGTGCGCGAGGCGCCTCCCGGCAGCTGAACCGTCGGGCGGTGCCAAGTGCCGACCCGATGGGTCAGGTGACGGGTCGTGTCAGCTTGCGCGCGTCCCGATCGACCGCAGCGACCGACGTCGACGGATGAGTTGGTCGACCGCCGTGTTGATCGCGCTGCCCTGAGGCGCGAGCCGACGACGCAGCTGGGTGGTGCTGACGACGCGTCGCACCACCACGGACGAGAATCCGAGCCGCGCGAAGAAGCGGTGGGCCTCGCGACTCTGCGTCGGGACGTTGCTCACGATGACGTCCGAGCCCGAACGTTCGGCGTGGCCGACCACGGCACACAACAGCGACCGTGCGACACCATGCCGGCGTGCGGTCGGGTCGACATAGAGCTGCTCGACCGCCACCTCGGGTTCGGGGTTGAGACCGAACGGATTCTCCGAGGTCAGGACGTAGCCGACCGGCCGTCCGTCGATCCGCGCGAGGTGCGCGTTGACGTCGGCGCGCTGGATCGCGGACTCGAAACGACCGTCGTTCGCGAATCGAGTTGCGACCTCGAGGGGTACGCCCGCATCAACCTTGGCTGCAACCCAGAGTCCGACCAGGTCCCCGAGATCCTCCTTGGGTACCGCAGACACCTCGACCATGTTGCGTGCCAAAGCAACTCCTCGACCTCACAGCCCCCTGCTCGGTTGACGTACCGACCTTACGGGTCCGCGGACGGTCTCGGTGGACAATCGCAAAGGTCGTTTTGCAAGCCGCCGTAGAGTCGCCGTCGTGGATGCCTCGTTCCCCGGTCTCGGCACCGTCATCAACGTCGCGACGGTCACCGTCGGAGCCCTCCTGGGAATGGCGGTCGGGCACCGCTTCCCCGACCGGACCCGGTCGGTCGTCACCGATTGCCTCGGACTGACGACACTGCTCATGGCCGGACTTTCCGCAGTGAGCGTGACGGACCGAGCGCTCTCCGACGCGACCGGAGACGGCGCTCCGGTCCTCATCGTCCTCGGGTCCCTGCTCATCGGCTCCATCGCCGGATCTCTGCTGCGGATCGGCGACCGGCTCGAGTCCCTCGCCGGCACGATCGAGGCCTGGTTCTCGCGCCGCTCCCCCGCTCTGGCCGACTCCGACGACAGCGACGCCCCCGTGGTCGACGGGGCGCCGCGCGGCACGACCGCGCGCGAGAAGTTCATCGAGGGGTGGCTCGGCGCCTCGTTGCTCTTCTGCGTCGGGCCGTTGACGATCCTCGGATCGCTCTCCGACGGCCTCGGCCGCGGCATCGACCAACTCCTGCTCAAGTCGGTGCTCGATGGCTTCGCCGCTCTCGCCTTCGCGTCGACGTTCGGCGTCGGGGTCCTGCTCTCCGCGGCGTCCGTCGCGGTGGTCCAGGGCACCCTCACCGTGGTGGGCGTGCTGCTCGGTTCGATCCTCCCCGAGCCCCACATCCTCGCCCTCACCGCCACCGGTGGTCTCATGCTCGCAGGCATCGGCCTCCGGCTCCTCCGGATCAAGGATGTGCCGGTCGCCGACATGCTGCCGGCCCTGCTCGTGGCACCGCTGCTCACGCAGCTCGTGATCGCTCTCAGGTGAGGGCCACGAAGGTGAACCGATCCGGTATGCCGGCCGACCGGCATACCCCACGCCTGACTCTTTATCGGGTCACCCGATAAAGGGTCGCTCCGCCGCAGTTCGCACCTCGGGCCGAGCGGACGTTTGTCGGGTCACCCGACAAAGGGCAGCGCGGGTCAGGCCTTTTCCATGCCCGCGACGACCGCGTCGGCAACTTCCTTCATGCCCATGCGGCGATCCATCGCCGTCTTCTGGATCCAGCGGAAGGCCTCGGACTCGGTGATCTTCAGCTTGGTCATGAGCACGCCCTTGGCGCGATCGACGGCCTTGCGCGTCTCGAGGCGCTCACCCAGGTCCGCGACCTCGGCCTCGAGGGTCTTGAGCTCGCCCCACCGGGACAGCGCGATGTTGATGGCCGGCACGACGTCGGTCGCCGTGAACGGCTTGACGATGTAGGCCATGACACCGGCGTCGCGGGCCCGCTCGACGAGCTCCGTCTGGCTGAACGCCGTGAGCATGACGACGGGGCAGATCCGCTCCTTGCCGATCTGCTCGGCCGCGGAGATCCCGTCGAGGACCGGCATCTTGACGTCCATGATGACGAGGTCGGGTCGCAACGCGGTCGCCATCTCGATCGCCTGCTCGCCGTTGCTGGCCTGCCCGACGACGTCGTAGCCGGCCTCGCCCAGCATCTCGGCCAGGTCGAGGCGGATGATCGCCTCGTCCTCGGCCACGAGGATCCGCTTCGCGGTGGTAGGAGTCGCGTCAGACCCGGACGGCTCGGGATTCGTGGTGCTCACGAGCCCAGCCTAGGCGACGTCGCCGCGTGGGCGCGCACGACTGGCGGTGAGTGCCGAGGGCGGGACTTGAACCCGCACGCCCTTGCGGGCAAAGCATTTTGAGTGCTCCGTGTCTGCCATTCCACCACCCCGGCGGGTGTGCGGCGCCAAGTCTAACGGCGACCTCGGTGTGGTCCGGTCACACCCGCCCGCTGCGGTCAGGTGGTGGTCTCGCCGGCGACGTCGCTGTATGCCGGTGCCACCCTGTTCTTCGCGTCACCGATGCGGTGGACCCGGAGCGCGTTGGTCGAGCCAGGGATGCCGGGCGGGGAACCCGCGACGATGACGACGAGGTCACCCTCCTCCGCCTTGCCGCAGGCCAGCAACTCCTCGTCGACCTGGAGCGCGAACTGGTCGGTGTGCCGGGCCGGCGCGGTGATGAACGTTTCGACACCCCAGGTCAGCGCAAGCTGGGAGCGGGTCCACTGGTGCGGCGTGAAGGCCAGCATCGGGATGCGGGGACGCACTCGGGCCAACCGTCGGGACGAGTCGCCGCTGACGGTGAACGTGATGAGGTACTTGCAGCCGATGAGGTTGCCGATCTCAGCCGCGGCGGCAGTGACCGCACCACCCTTGGTGCGCGGCTTGGTGTCGAGAGGCCGGATCCGCCCGAGGCCGTGTTCCTCCGTGTTCTCGATGATCCGGGCCATGGTGCTCACGGCCTCGATGGGGTGCGCACCCACACTCGTCTCGCCCGAGAGCATGAGAGCGTCGGCACCGTCGAGCACGGCGTTGGCCGCGTCCGAGGCCTCGGCGCGCGTGGGGCGACTGTTGGTGATCATCGACTCGAGCACCTGGGTCGCCACGATGACCGGCTTCGCGTTGCGGCGACCGAGCTCACAGGCCCGCTTCTGCACGAGTGGCACCGTCTCGAGCGGCATCTCGACGCCCAGGTCACCGCGGGCGACCATGAGCCCGTCGAAGACCCGGACGATCTCGTCGAGGTTGTCGACGGCCTGGGGCTTCTCGATCTTGGCGATGACGGGGACCCGGATGCCCTTCTCGTCCATGATCCGGTGCACCGGCTCGATGTCGGCAGCGCTGCGGACGAACGAGAGCGCGATCATGTCGACCCGGGTGTCGAGGGCCCAACGCAGGTCCTCCTCGTCCTTCTCGGACAGCGCCGGAACGCTCATCGCTGCCCCGGGGACGTTGATGCCCTTGTTGTTGCTCAGGACTCCACCCTCGACGACCTCGCAGACGATGTCCGTCCCATCGGAGGAGACGACCGTCAGATTGAGCTTCCCGTCATCAATGAGGATGGTGTCGCCCGCGGACACATCGCCGGGCAGGCCCGCATAAGTGGTGCCGACCTCGTCGATGGTCCCTTCGACCTCACGGTTGGTGATGGTGAACCTCGCGCCGGGCTCGAGCATGACGGACCCGTCCTTGAACCGCCCGGTGCGGATCTTGGGGCCCTGGAGGTCGGCGAGGATGCCCACCGCGTGACCGAGCTCATCGCTGGCGCGACGCACGTCCATATAGACCTTGGCGTGGTCGGCGAGGTCGCCGTGGGAGAGGTTGAACCGGGCCACGTCCATCCCCGAGCGGACGAGCTCGCGGAGTTGCTCGGGGCTGGACGTGGCAGGTCCCAGGGTGCAAACGATCTTGGCGCGGCGCATGCGCTCAGCCTAGTGGCGAAAGCGTTTGCACCGTGACGCGGCTCACACCGTGAGAGGACGGTCCGTGGGGTTGACGGGACGGGGCAGTCGAGACGGCTTGCCGGACAGCCAGGCATCGACGTGGTGGGCCGCCGCGCGGCCCTCGGCGATGGCCCAGACGATGAGCGACTGGCCGCGGCCAGCGTCGCCCGCGACGAAGACACCGGGCACCGACGACATGTAGTCCGCACCGCGACGCACGTTGGAGCGCTCGTCGAGTTCGACGCCGAGCTGGGCCACGAGGGTCTCGGTCTGCGGGCCGAGGAAGCCCATGGCGAGCAGCACGAGCTGAGCCGGAATGATCCGCTCGGACCCCTCGACCGACTCGAAGCCGGACTCGGCGCGACGCACCTCGTGCACACGCAGCCCAGTGACCTGACCGTCCTCGTCGGTGACGACCTCCTGGGTGCTCATGGCATAGAGGCGGTCACCACCCTCCTCGTGGGCCGAGGCGACACGGAAGAGCATGGGGTAGGTCGGCCACGGCTGCCCCGGGGCCCGGTCCTCGCCCGGCTGGGGCATGATCTCGAGGCTGGTGACGGAACGCGCACCCTGGCGGTGCGAGGTGCCGATGCAGTCCGCACCGGTGTCACCGCCACCGATGACGATGACGTCCTTGCCCTCGGCGGTGACCTGACCGTCCACGGTCTCGCCCAGAGCGACCCGGTTGGCGGGCGGCAGGAAGTCCATGGCCTGCAAGACACCCTTGGCGCCGGCGCGGCCCGACACATCGAGGTCACGCGGGACCGTCGCACCCATCGCGATGACGACGGCGTCGTAGCGGGCACGCAACTGCTCCCACGTCACGTCGGCGCCGACGTCGACCGAGCTGCGGAAGCGCGTGCCCTCCGCCTGCATCTGCTGGAGACGGCGGTCGAGGACCGACTTCTCCATCTTGAACTCGGGGATGCCATAACGGAGCAGGCCACCGGGACGGTCGGCCCGCTCGTAGACGGCGACCGTGTGACCAGCCCGGGTCAGCTGTTGCGCCGCGGCGAGACCGGCCGGGCCGGAGCCGACGACGGCCACGGTCTTGCCGGAGAGCCGCTCCGGCGGACGCGGTGCCACTCCCCCGTCAGCGAACGCCTTCTCGATCGTCGTGACCTCGACCTGCTTGATCGTCACAGCCGGCTGGTTGATGCCCAGCACGCACGCGGTCTCACAGGGGGCCGGACAGAGACGACCGGTGAACTCCGGGAAGTTGTTCGTGGCGTGGAGCCGCTCGATCGCGTCGCGCCAGTCACCCTTCCAGGCGAGGTCGTTCCACTCGGGGATGAGGTTCCCGAGGGGACACCCGCTGTGGCAGAAGGGGATGCCGCAATCCATGCAGCGCCCTGCCTGCCGCTGGAGCTGGCCGAGCTCCTGCTCCTCGTAGACCTCACGCCAGTCCTTGATCCGGACGGGAACGGGTCGACGAGCCGGCAGTTCACGCTCGCGGGTCCTGAGAAAGCCTTGCGGGTCAGCCACGGGAAGCCTCCATGATTCGGTCCCAGACCTCGGTGCCCTCGAGGTCGAGGCCCTCGGCCTCGGCTGCGGAGCGCACGTCCAGGACTCGCTGGTAGTCGCGGGGAAGGACGAGGGAGAAGCGCGTCTGCGCCGAGTCCCAGTCCTCGAGAAGGTGGGCAGCGACGGTCGAGCCCGTGGTGTCGCGGTGGCGCTCGAGGAGGTCCCTGACCACCTCGACATCGCTGCCGCGCAGCCCGGAGACATCGACGAGTTCGCCGTTGACGCGGGAGGCGTCGAGGTCAAGCACGTAGGCCACGCCTCCGGACATGCCGGCCGCCACGTTGCGCCCGGTCGACCCGAGGATGAGGACCGTGCCGCCCGTCATGTACTCGAGGCCGTGGTCACCCACCCCCTCGACGACTGCGGTGGCACCCGAGTTGCGGACGCAGAAGCGCTCGCCGACCCGTCCGCGCAGGAAGATCTCGCCGGAGGTGGCGCCGTAGCCGATGACGTTGCCGGCGATGACGTTGTCCTCGGCGGTGAGCGGCGCGCTGGGGTCCGGTGCCACGACGATCCGGCCTCCGGAGAGACCCTTGCCGACGTAGTCGTTGGCGTCACCGACCAGGCGCAGGGTCACGCCCTTGGGGACGAACGCGCCGAAGCTCTGACCGGCAGAGCCCCGCAGGGTGAGGTCGATGGTGCCGTCCGGAAGTCCGTTCGAGTGCGCTCGAGTGACCTCGTGGCCCAGCATCGTTCCCACGGTCCGGTTGACGTTGCGGACCGAGAACTCTCCGGTCACGGCGTGGCCGTTGTCGATGGCGTCCCGCGCCACCGCGATGAGCTCGTGGTCGAGCGCCTTCTCGAGGCCGTGGTCCTGTCCCACCGTGTGCCGGATACCCGAGCCGTCCGGACTCTCGACCTCGGCAAGGATCGGTGCGAGGTCAAGTCCGGAGGCCTTCCAGTGAGCCACGGCCTTGCTCGTGTCGAGAGCGCCGATCTGGCCGATCGCCTCCTCGATGTTGCGGAATCCGAGGGAGGCGAGGTGCTCGCGCACCTCCTCGGCGATGTACTCGAAGAACGTCTCGACGAACTCGGGCTTGCCGGAGAAGCGCGCACGGAGCTCGGGGTTCTGCGTCGCGATGCCGACGGGGCAGGTGTCGAGGTGACAGACGCGCATGAGGATGCAGCCACTGACGACGAGAGGTGCCGTGGCGAAGCCGAACTCCTCGGCACCGAGGAGTGCCGCAATGACGACGTCGCGTCCGGTCTTGATCTGGCCGTCGACCTGGACGACGATCCGGTCCCGCAGCCCGTTGAGCACCAACGTCTGCTGGGTCTCGGCAAGACCGAGCTCCCAGGGACCGCCCGCGTGCTTGAGCGACGTGAGCGGTGAGGCTCCCGTGCCACCGTCGTGGCCGGAGATGAGCACGACGTCGGCGTGCGCCTTGGACACACCCGCTGCAACCGTCCCAACGCCGACCTCGGACACGAGCTTGACGTGGATCCGGGCCTGCGGGTTGGCGTTCTTGAGGTCGTGGATCAGCTGGGCGAGATCCTCGATGGAGTAGATGTCGTGGTGCGGCGGCGGACTGATGAGACCGACGCCGGGCGTGCTGTGTCGGGTGCGCGCCACCCAGGGATAGACCTTGGGCCCGGGCAGCTGACCACCCTCACCGGGCTTGGCGCCCTGGGCCATCTTGATCTGGATGTCGTCGGCGTTGGTCAGGTAGACGGACGTGACACCGAAGCGACCCGACGCAACCTGCTTGATGGCGGAGCGGCGCTCGGGGTCGAGCAGTCGTTCGAGGTCCTCGCCGCCCTCACCGGTGTTGGACCGACCGCCCAGCCGGTTCATCGCGATGGCGAGGGTCTCGTGCGCCTCCTTGCTCACCGAGCCATAGCTCATGGCTCCGGTGTTGAAGCGCTTGACGATCTCGCTGACGGGCTCGACCTCGTCGATGGAGATCGGCTCCCGGGCCGCCCGACCGCCGAGCTCGAAAAGACCACGCAGCGTCATGAGGCGCTCCGCCTGGTTGTCGATGCGCTCGGTGTACTGCTTGAAGATGTCGTATCGACGCTCACGCGTCGCGTGCTGGAGGCGGAACACGGTGTCGGGGTCGAACAGGTGCGGCTCGCCCTCGCGACGCCACTGGTACTCGCCGCCGACCCGGAGCTTGCGGTGCGACAGGATGACACCGTCGGTCGGGTAGGCCGAGTCGTGCCGCGCCGCCGTCTCCTGGGCAATGACGTCGAGGCCGATGCCACCGAGCTGGGACACCGTGCCCGTGAAGTACTCGTCGACGAGCTCCTGGGAGAGGCCGAGTGCCTCGAAGACCTGGGCGCCACGGTAGGACGCCACGGTCGAGATGCCCATCTTGGACATGACCTTGAGGATGCCCTTGCCCAGAGCCTTGATGAGGTTCTTGACGGCCTGCTCCGCCGTGACATCCGTGATGGCGCCGGTGCGGACCATGTCCTCGACGGTCTCCATGGCGAGGTAGGGGTTGATGGCCGCCGCGCCGAAGCCCACGAGCAGGGCCACGTGGTGCACCTCGCGGACGTCGCCCGCCTCGACGAGCAGACCCACGGTGTTGCGGGTCTTCTCGCGGATGAGGTGGTGGTGCACGGCGGAGGTGAGGAGCAGCGACGGGATCGGCGCGTGGTCGCGGTCGGAGTCGCGGTCGGAGAGCACGACGAACCGGGCACCCCCGGCGATGGCCTCGCTCACCTCGGCGCAGATCTCGGCGAGACGGCTCCGCAGCGCGGACTCTCCCTCGTCGACGAGGTAGGTGCCGCGGACGACGTGGGTCGCATAGCCCGGGAGGTCACCGTCGGCGTTGATGTGGACGATCTTGGCCAGCTCGTCGTTGTCGATGACCGGGAAGGGCAGCACGACCTGGCGGGCGTGGACCGGGGTCGCGTCGAGCATGTTGCCCTCGGGACCGATGGTCGTGCCGAGTGAGGTGACGAGCTCCTCGCGAATGGCGTCGAGCGGCGGGTTCGTCACCTGCGCGAAGAGCTGGGTGAAGTAGTCGAAGAGCAGGCGCGGCTTCTCCGACAGCACCGCGACCGGAGTGTCGGTGCCCATCGACCCCAGGGCCTCACCACCGGTGCGGGCCATCGGCGCGAGGATGACCTTGAGCTCTTCCTCGGTGTAGCCGAAGGTCCGCTGACGACGTGCCACCGACGCTGCGGTGTGGATGATGTGCTCGCGCTCGGGCAGCTCCCCGAGGGAGAGCAGGCCCGCGTGCAGCCACTCCTCGTAGGGGTTCTCCGCAGCGAGCTGCGACTTGACCTCCTCGTCGCTGATGATGCGGCCGGCAGCCGTGTCGATGAGAAACATCCGCCCCGGCTGGAGCCGGCCACGCTTGACGACCTTGTCGGTCGGCAGGTCGAGAACTCCGGCCTCGGAGGCGAGCACCACGAGCCCGTCGTCGGTGACCCAGTAGCGGCCCGGGCGCAGTCCGTTGCGGTCGAGCACCGCCCCGATGAGCGTGCCGTCGGTGAAGGCGACGCAGGCCGGGCCGTCCCAGGGTTCCATGAAGGTCGAGTGGAACTCGTAGAAGGCGCGGCGGGCCGGGTCCATCTCGGCGTGGTTCTCCCACGCCTCGGGGATCATCATGAGCACGGCGTGCGGGAGCGACCGACCGCCGAGGTGGATGAGTTCGAGGACCTCGTCGAAGCTCGCCGAGTCGGAGGCATCCGGCGTGCAGATCGGGAAGAGCCGGTCGAGGTCGCCGGGGATGACGTCGGAGACGAGCTGAGCCTCGCGCGCACGCATCCAGTTGCGGTTGCCACGGACCGTGTTGATCTCACCGTTGTGCGCCATGAGGCGGTACGGGTGGGCGAGCGGCCAGCTCGGGAAGGTGTTGGTCGAGAACCGCGAGTGCACCAGGGCCAGCTCGCTGGCGAAGCGCTCGTCGGACAGGTCCGGGAAGAACGGCTCCAACTGACCGGTCGTGAGCATGCCCTTGTAGACGATCGTGCGCGCCGACAGTGACGGGAAGTAGACCTCGGCCTCACGCTCGGCACGCTTGCGCAGGCAGAAGGCGAGACGGTCAAGCTCGATCCCCGAGACCCCAGCACCGGGAGCCGCGACGAAGAGCTGCCGGAAGACCGGCATACAGGCTCGGGCCATCTCGCCCACGAGGTCCGGCGTGACGGGAACGTCGCGCCACGCGAGGACCTCGAGGCCCTCTTCCGCGGCGATCGCTGCGATGCGCTCCTCGGCTGCGGCGCGCTCGGAGTCCTCCTGGGGAAGGTAGGCCATGCCGGCGGCGTACGCGCCGGCCTCGGGGAGCTCGACGTCGAGGACCGCACGGAAGAAGGCGTCCGGCAACTGGGTGAGGATGCCGGCTCCGTCACCGACGAGTGGGTCCGCGCCCGTGGCACCACGGTGGTCGAGGTTGCGCAGGGCCGTCAGCGCGTGCTCGACGATGTCGTGGCCCGCCGTCCCACGCATGGTCGCAACCATGGCGACGCCACAGGCGTCGTGCTCGTGGTCGCGCCGGTAGAGACCGGTGTCGGCCGGATGGGCGGAGAAGCGCGTCAGGGACACGTCGGGTCACCGTCCTCAGGGAGTCGGGGCCGGACACGCGGGAGTGCGTGGATCCGGGCGCGGAAAGGTCAAGGGACGCGGACAGCGGTGGCCACGTTTGCGACGGATGCTATCCCACCGGCGTCTTGCAATGCGAGCGGGTGTATCTCACATCGTGGATGCTTGCGTGGACGCCCCCGGGCCCTCCGGGCCCTCAGTGTTGTCCGGCTCGGAGTCATCGGACTCCCCCGGTGTCGAGCCGTTCGGGTCGCGGCGCCGCCCGGTGTGGACGACGATCGCCACACCGAGAAGGAAGACGAGGATGCTCGTCCACACGTTGAGGCGCTGCCCGAGGATGAGTTCGGCCTCGTCGGTGCGCATCTTCTCGATGATGATCCGCCCGATCGGATAGCCGGCGACGTAGAGCCCGAACAGCTGACCGCGCCGCAGCGACCAGCGCCGCTCGATGAGCAGCAGCACGACGGCGAGCAGCAGGACGAAGAGCGATTCGTAGAGGAACGTCGGGTGGTAGACGCCCTGCACGATGGCGTCGCCGTTCGCGTCGGTGACGGCCCGCCCGGCCGCGGCATCCCACTGGTGGATCTCAAGGCCCCAGGGCAGGTCGGTCGGCCCGCCGTACAACTCGTTGTTGAACCAGTTGCCCCAGCGTCCGATGCCCTGCGCAACGGCGACACCTGGCGCGGCGGCGTCCGCGAAGTCGAGAAATCTCACACCGACCCGGCGGCATCCGAACCAGGCTCCGAGCGCCCCCAGCGCGATGGCGCCCCAGATGCCGAGCCCGCCCTCCCAGATCTTGAGCGCGTCGAGCGGGTTGCCGTCCTTGCCCCAGTAGGGCTCGGGCGTCGTGATGACGTGATAGATCCGCCCTCCGATGATGCCCGCAACGACGGCGTATGCCGCGACGTCGAGTGCCTGTCCCGGCTCACCTCCGCGGGTGCGGAGTCGGCGATCCGTGATCCAGACGGCGACGACGATGCCGAGGAGGATGCAGAGCGCGTAGCCCCGAACCGGCAACGGCCCCAGGTGGAGGACGCCGGCCGTCGGGCTGGGAATGGTGACCGGCAACGCCGCCGGCAGGGCGGCCACGAGGCCCGCGGCGCTCACTTCGTCGCCGCCGCAACAGCCTGCACGAGCGCGTCCGGCGTCGAGACCTGCTGGAAGTCGACCTTCTCTCCGCCGAGAAGAACAGTTGGCGTCCCCGTGATGCCGGCCTTGCCCGAGGCATCCTCGGTGGACTCGACGTACTTGGCGTAGGTCCGCTCCTCGACGCACGTCGACCACGTGTCGAGCGCACTTCCAGAGATCCCAGCCTTCTCGGCAAAGCCCTTGGTCTGGGCGTCGGTCCAGCCCTGCCCCTCGGTGGCCGGCTGGTTCGCGAAGACGTCATCGTGGAACGGCTGCCACTTGCCGGCGTCCGCCGCGCACAGGGCCGCGTTCGCCATCGTCAGCGAGTGCGTCGTGCCCATGTTGGCGTCGATGATCGTCTTGAGGTGGTAGACCAGCTTGACCTTGCCCTGCGAGGCGAGGTCGTCGATCGTCGCGCCCATGACCTGCTCGAACTGGGCACACGCCGGGCACTGGAAGTCCTCGTAGACGTCGAGGGTCGGCGCCCCCGCGACGAGGGTGACGTCCTTGTTGGCCACGAAACCCTCACCCATGGCTCCGGCTGCCGCCGGAACCGCCGTGCTCGTCCCGACCCGGGCCTGCTTGTTCTGCTGCGCCACGACGACCGCGCCGACGACCCCGATGATGGCCACGATGAGGACGATCGCACCGACGACGATCTTGTTCGCGCCGCTGCCGGTGTTCTTGCGGGCGGCCTCGATCTTGGCCTGACGGACGGTCTGCGCCGCCGATGCCTTCTTCGCCATGGTGGTCGTGCTCCTCGGGATCAGCTGGTGGGGTCGGATGCACCGGCACCGAACAGGAGCCGGTCAAGGGACAGGAAAGAGGTCGGACGCCACGAGAGCCAGAGACCGCATGCCAGCAGTCCGAGATCCTCGAGGATCCGCGGGAGGTACGACGTGTCCTCGGCGGAGACTGCTCCGCCGCCGCCGAAGCAACCGCAATCGATGGTCAGCCCGCGCTCCCATGCCTGCGCAATGCCGATGATGAACGCGACGAGCAGCAGGGAGGTGATGGCGGCCGAGATGCGCGTGAAGAGCCCGAGCACGAGCAGCAACCCGAGGACGATCTCGATCGTGGGCAGTGCGTAGCCGACGTAGGCCGCCAGGTCGTGAGGGAGCACCTGATAGGCCTGAGTGGCCTTGGCGAGCGCTTCGGGCGTGGTGACCTTGAGGCCACCCGCGACGAGGAAGACTGCGCCGAGGACGAGACGGGCGATCAGCCCGAGGCCGTCCGCGACACGAGTGTTCACCTCGCCCCTTCCCTCACTCCCCTGGCCAGATCGGTCGTCAACTCCCGCAACGCGTCAAGGCGTGCCTCGAGTTCCCCCTCGCCCGAAAGTGCCCGGACGAAGGCCGTGCCGACGATGACGCCGTCGGCGTACTGGGCCAGCTCGGCAGCCTGGTCGCCGTTCGAGACCCCGAGGCCGACACACACGGGCAGGTCGGTGACCGCCTTGGTGCGGTCGACGAGGTCGCGAGCCGCCGAGCCGACACTCGTCCGCTCGCCGGTGACCCCCATGGTGGAAGCCGCGTAGACAAAGCCACGGCAGGCGTCGGTGACACGCGAGAGCCGCTCCGGCGTCGAACTCGGCGCGACGAGGAAGACGCGATCAAGACCCTCTCGTTCGCTCGCCGCGATCCATTCCTCCGCCTCGTCCGGAATGAGGTCGGGGGTGATCAGGCCGGCGCCGCCAGCGGCGGCCAGCTCCGCGGCATACCGATCGGCCCCGCGCCGAAGGATGAGGTTCCAATAGCTCATGACCAGCGCGGGGGCACCCGCGTCGCGGATTGCCCGGGTCGCCCGGAAGCCGTCGATCACGTGCGTGCCGCCGGCGAGGGCGGCTTCGACGGCGTGCTGGATCACGGGGCCGTCCATGAGGGGGTCGGAGTACGGGAGTCCGACCTCGACGATGTCCACACCGGACTCCACCATCGCCACCATGGCCCGGATCGATCCCTCGACATCCGGGAAGCCGACGGGGAGGTAGCCGATGAGCGCCGCGCGCCCTTCGGCACGGCAGCGTGCGAGGACGTCGCCCACGCCAAGGCTCGACTCAGCCACAGGACCCTCCCGACTCGCCCTTGCCGCCGTCCACCAAGTTGAACCACTCGGCGGCCGTGTGCATGTCCTTGTCACCGCGTCCTGACAGGTTGACGAGGATGATGCCGTCGGGTCCGAGCTCACGTCCGAGGACAAGGGCACCGGCGAGTGCGTGGGAGGACTCGAGCGCGGGAATGATGCCTTCGGTGCGGCAGAGCAGGGCGAAAGCCTCCATGGCCTCGTCGTCCGTGGCGAAGACATAGTCCGCCCGGCCGCTGTCCCGCAGGAACGAGTGCTCGGGTCCCACGCTGGGATAGTCCAGCCCCGCGGAGACCGAATGGGACTCGACCGTCTGACCGTCCTCGTCCTGCATGAGGTAGCTCATGGCGCCGTGGAGGACGCCGGGCACGGCCGACGCGAAGCGGGCCGCGTGCCGACCGTCGAGACCCTCTCCCCCGGCCTCGACGCCCACGAGTCGCACGCCCTCGTCCTCGATGAACCGGTGGAAGATACCCATGGCGTTCGAGCCCCCGCCGACACAGGCCACGACCGCATCGGGCAGGCGCCCGGTCAGTTCGAGAACCTGCTCGCGCGCCTCGACGCCGATGATCCGGTGGAAGTCCCGCACCATCTCGGGGAATGGGTGGGGACCCGTCACGGTCCCGATGAGGTAGTGCGTGTGGTCGACGTTGGTGACCCAGTCACGCAGGGCCTCGTTGATGGCGTCCTTGAGGGTGGCGCTGCCGTGCTCGACGGCGACGACCTCGGCGCCGAGCATCCGCATGCGCGCGACGTTGAGTGCCTGCCGCTCGGTGTCGACCTTGCCCATGTAGACGACGCAGTCCAGGCCCATGAGGGCCGCAGCGGTCGCCGTGGCGACACCGTGCTGACCGGCCCCGGTCTCGGCGATGACGCGCGTCTTGCCCATGCGCTTGGTCAGCAGCGCCTGGGCGATGACGTTGTTGATCTTGTGCGAGCCGGTGTGGTTGAGGTCCTCACGCTTGAGGATGATCCGGGCACCGCCGGCGTGTGCGGCGAAGCGCGGCACCTCGGTGATGATGCTCGGACGCCCGGTGTAGGTGCGGTGCAGGGTGTCGAGCTCGGCGAGGAACGTCGGGTCCTGCATGGCCTCGAGCCGTGCCCTGTCGAGCTCCTCGAGCGCAGGGATGAGCGCTTCTGGCACGTAGCGACCACCGAACGCGCCAAAACGTCCGGCCGTCATGACGCGCCCGAGGGTGTGCTGTCCGCGGACGGGGACGGAGTCCCGAAGGCGGCGCCTGTTGACAGACCGAGACGGGCGGCCGAACCGGCGTCGATGATGGCCCGCACCTCCGCAGCAGGGTCGTCGCCGCGCACCAACGTCTCGCCGACGAGGACCGCCTCGGCGCCCTGTGCGGCATACATGGCTGCGTCGTCGGCACCGCGGATGCCGGACTCCGCCACCGTGACGATGCCCGGTGGAATGAGCGGGACGAGCCGCGAGAACGTGTCGGGGTGGATCTCGAGGGTCTTGAGATTGCGGGCGTTGACGCCGATGACCCGGGCTCCGGCGTCGACGGCGCGCTGGGTCTCACCCTCGTCGTGGACCTCGACGAGAGCCGTCATGCCGAGATCCTGGGCGAGCGTGTGCATGCGCACGAGCTCTGCGTCGGTCAGCGACGCGACGATCAGGAGCACGATGTCGGCGCCATGCGCCCGCGCCTCCCAGATCTGATAGTCGGTGACCATGAAGTCCTTGCGGAGCACCGGAACCCGGACGGCGGCGCGCACGGCGTCGAGGTCGTCGAGACTCCCGCCGAACCGACGCTGCTCGGTGAGAACACTGATCGCGGTGGCGCCGGCGGCCGCATAGATGTCCGCCAGGGCCGCGGGATCGGCGATCTCAGCGAGCGCCCCCTTGCTCGGGCTCGCCCGCTTGACCTCGGCGATGAGTGACAGGCCGTCGGCGCGCAGCAACGCCTCGGCATCCAGTGCCCCGGGCAGGTCAGAGACGCGGCGCTCCAGGTCGGAGAGGCTCACGCGGTCCTGCCGCTGCGCGAGGTCCTCGCGCACACCGGCCACGATGGAGTCGAGCACGGTGCTCATGCGAACCGACTCAGGAGACGTGGCTGTCGCCGCGAACCGCAGCACCATTGATGCCGTGGCCCGCCAGGGCGAGCACCTTGCCGGCGATGAGACCCGCAAGGATCACCACGACGCCGGCGATGCCGAGTGCCGTGTTCGGGATGATGAATGCGATCGAGACGATCAGGCAGCCCAGGAGGACGACACCGACCAGAACCCAAGCGGCCAGACTGTGGCCGTGGTTGTCATCGTCGTGCTCAGCCATGAAATGCCTCCAGGGAAGATGTGGGTTCGCGGGTCATTGTGTCAGGTGCGCGGTTCGGGGCCGACATCGGTGGGATCGTCGCCCGCCGTCAACTGGTCCCAGTCGCTGGTGGCCACCCGCCCGGGAACCTCGTAGCGCGACGACAGTCCCGGCGTCGCCTTCGGCGTCCGGACGAGCCCTGCGAGCGCCGCGCCGGCGAGGGCGAATCCGACCGCCGCGGCCCAGGGCCATCCGTTGGCGTTCGAGTGCGTCTCCAGCGACCCCGTGCGTCCGGCCGCGGCAGCGGCGATCGGGCCGAGGACACCGTCCGGATCGAGGAGGACGCGACCCACCGACGCCAGGCCCGCCAGCACGGCCAGGGCCGTGAGGACCAGCGCCACGATCCGAGCGCGAGGACCGGCCGTGGCGGAGGCGATGGCCCCAGCAAGGACGACCAGGGCGAGTGCCACGACGCCACTGGCCGCCTCGGCTCCGGTCGCGGAGACCGACGTCGCACCGAGCACGACGTCATCCACGGATCCGGTCACCCAGGTCCGCGACGCCGTCACGACGACGAGGAAGGCACCGAGGACGGTGATCAGGACGAGGACACCTCGACGGCGCAGGACGCTCACGGCACCTTCCTCAGGGCCGAGGCGGTCGCGACGGCGCGCAGGACCGCCGTGGCCTTGGCGACGCATTCCTCGTGTTCGTTGCGTGGGACGGAGTCGGCGACGATCCCCGCGCCGGCCTGGACGTGCGCGGTCCCGCCGTCGATGAGTGCCGTGCGGATGGCGATGGCCATGTCGAGGTCGCCGTGGAAGTCGAGGTAGCCCACGACACCGCCATAGACCCCCCGACGCGATGGTTCGTACTGCTCGATGAGCGAGAGGGCCCGTGGTTTCGGCGCGCCGGACAACGTCCCGGCCGGGAACGTCGACACGAGGACGTCATAGGCCGCAACACCGTCACGCAGCTCGCCCACCACGGTCGACTCGAGATGCATCACGTGGCTGTAGCGGCGCACGTCCATGAACTCGACGACGTCGACGGTCCCGGGTCGGCACACGCGCCCGAGGTCATTGCGTCCGAGGTCGACGAGCATGACGTGCTCGGACCGCTCCTTGGGGTCGGCGAGGAGGTCCTCGGCCAATCGCACGTCGTCCTCGGGAGACTTGCCGCGCGGACGCGACCCGGCGATGGGGTGGGTGATCGCCTGCGTGCCCGTCACCTTGACGAGCGCCTCCGGCGAACTGCCGACGACGTCGTATGCCGTCCCGTCCGGTCGCGTGAACCGGAAGAGGTACATGTAGGGGCTGGGATTTCCGGCCCGCAGGGCGCGGTAGACGTCGAGGGCGTCGGCCTCGCAGGGCATCGAGAAGCGTTGTGACAGGACGACCTGGAACACCTCGCCGGCCCGAATGTCCTCCTTGGCGGAATCGACCAGGCGCTCGTAGTCGTCACGCGAGAGGTTGCCGGTGACGGTCTCGAGTGCCGTGTCGACGACCCCGGGCTCCACGAGGGCCACGGTGCTCTCGGCGGCTGCGGCGAGGTCGTGCGTCATGGTGTCGAGGCGGGCGACGGCGTCGGCCCACGCCTCCTCGACCCGCTCGTCGGTGGCGTCGTAGTTGATCGCATTGGCGATGAGCAGCACGGAGCCGTCGGCGTGGTCGAGCACGGCCAGATCCGTGGCGAGCATCATCGCGATCTCGGGGAGGTGGAGCACGTCGGGCGTCGTCGCCGGAACCCTCTCCCATCGACGCACTGCGTCGTAGGAGATCATGCCGACCATGCCGCCGGTGAGCGGTGGAAGCCCGGGAATCGGGTCGGTCGCGAGCGCAGCGACGGTGTCCCGCAACGCTTCCGTGGCCAGACCGGCCGTGGGGACACCGACCGGTGGCTCACCGATCCAGTGCGCCTCGCCGTCCTTCTCGGTGAGGGTGGCGCGGCTCGCCACCCCGACGATGGAGTAGCGCGACCACACTCCCCCGTGCTCGGCCGACTCGAGCAGGAAGGTACCGGGGCGGCTCTGGGCGAGCTTGCGATAGAGACCGACCGGAGTCTCGGCGTCAGCCATGAGACGGCGCACGACGGGGATGACCCGGCGGTCCTGGGCCAACACCGAGAAGACGTCGAGCGAGGGCCAGGTCGTCCCGAAGCCGAGCTCCGGCGTCGGTTGGGGTCGAGCGGTCACGAGGCCTCCCCGACGACGACGTCGAGGGCACCGACGTCGAAGCAGGTGCGGTCGCCGGTGTGGCACGCCGCGCCGACCTGCTCCACCCGCACGAGCAGGGCGTCACCGTCGCAGTCGAGTGCCACGGACTTCACGAACTGGGCGTGCCCGGAGGTGTCGCCCTTGCGCCAGTACTCCTGACGGCTGCGCGACCAGAACGTCACGCGCCCCTCGGTGAGAGTGCGGCGCAGGGCCTCGGCGTCCATCCAGCCGAGCATGAGGACCTCACCGCTGTCGTGCTGCTGGATGATCGCGGCCACGAGGCCGCGGTCGTCGAAGCGGAGACGGTCGGACACGGCTGGGTCGAGATCGGGCACGCGATCATTGTGCCGCGCCGGGGTTTTGGCGAGAGGATGGGTCCATGTCGACAGGCGCCGGGCACATCGCACGCAGAGAACGTTTCGACCTCTGCGACACCTTCGAGCGCGTCGGTCCCGACGCACCAACCCTGTGTATGCCGTGGACCACCCGGGACCTCGCGGCGCACCTCGTCGTCCGCGAGGGTCGTCCGGACCTCGCCTCGGGCATCTGGGTCCCCTTCCTCAAGGACCGCACCGAGCGCGAGCAGGCCCGCATCGCCGCCCAGCCCTGGGCCGATCTCGTCGAGGCCGTCCGTTCCGGACCCCCCGGCTGGCACCCCACCCAGCTTCCGGCCGTCGACAACGCCGTGAACTTCGCCGAGATGGTCGTCCACCACGAGGACGTGCTCCGCGGCGACGGTGCACCGGGCCCGCGCCGCGAGCCGGATGCCCACCTCGAGGCGGCCGTCTGGGCGCTGCTGTCCCGCATGGGCCGCATCCTCTTCCGCCGGGTGCCCGTGGGCGTGGAACTGCGCGCGCCCGGGCGCAACACCCTCACGGTGCGCGGCGGGGACGAGACCGTCCGCGTCACGGGAGCTCCGCTGGAACTCCTGCTCACGGCATACGGGAGAAGGAACGTCGCGGAGATCGAGGTGAGTGGGCCCCCCGAGGCGGTCACCGCATTCGAGACCGCCCGCTTCGGGCTCTGAGGGTCAGCGAACGGGGAAGCCGTCGGCGCGCAGGGCGCCCTTGACGTCGCCGATCGTGAGGTCGCCGAAATGGAAGACGCTCGCCGCGAGGACTGCGTCAGCACCCGCGTGGACCGCGGGCGCGAAGTGCTCGACGGCACCTGCGCCACCGCTCGCGATGACCGGGATGGAGACCTCGCGACGGACGCGCGCGATGAGGTCGAGGTCGAACCCGGCCCTGGTGCCATCGGCGTCCATCGAGTTGAGCAGGATCTCGCCGGCGCCGAGTTCGGCGGCCCGCACGCACCACTCGATCGCGTCGAGTCCGGTGCCCTGTCGACCGCCGTGCGTCGTCACCTCGACGTCGTCGGTCGGGACGCCCTCATCGCCCGGGCGACGGCGCACGTCGGCAGAGAGGACGAGCACCTGGGAGCCGAAGCGGTCGGCCGTCTCGGCGATGAGTTCCGGCCGGGCGATGGCGGCGGTGTTGACACCGACCTTGTCCGCGCCGCTGCGCAGGAGGCGGTCGACGTCGTCGACGGTGCGCACGCCCCCACCGACGGTGAGCGGGATGAAGACCTGCTCCGCAGTGCGGCGCACGACGTCATAGGTCGTCGCCCGGTCGCCACTGCTCGCGGTGACGTCGAGGAAGGTCAACTCGTCGGCGCCCTGATCGCCATAGCTGCGCGCCAGCTCGACCGGGTCGCCCGCGTCACGGAGGTTCTCGAAGTTCACACCCTTGACGACGCGTCCGGCATCGACGTCGAGACACGGGATGACACGGATGGCGACGCTCACGGTGGCAGGTTATCCGGCAGGGAATGATGAGCCGTATGCCGTCCGCCGCCGACCTGCCTGGCCGCGTCGCTCGGCGTTCGCGCACCGAGGCGCGAATCCGGACCGACCGGTTGTCGAGCCGGCTCGCCTTCATCCTCCAGTGCGGCGTGGGGGCCGCCCTCGCGTGGTGGCTCGCTGGCGACGTCTTCGACCACCGGCTGCCGTTCTTCGCTCCGGTGACGGCGATCATCACGCTCGGCATGTCCTACGGGCAGCGGGTTCGTCGCGCCGTCGAGGTGATGATCGGGGTCGCTCTGGGTGTGTTCATCGGCGACGTCTTCTCGCACGTCTTCGGCACCGGGGTGATCCAGGTCTTGGTCGTCGTCGTGCTCGCGATGACGGTCGCCTCGCTCGTCGGTGCCGGCCTATTGCTCACGATCCAGGCCGGGGTGCAGGCTGCGATCATCACGACGTTGCTGGCCGCTCCCGGCCAGGCGTTCACGCGCTGGCTCGACGCGGTCATCGGCGGCGTCGTCGCCCTCGTCATCAGCGTTCTCGTCCCGGCCACCGGGCTCCAGCGACCGCGCCAGAAGGCCGCCCGCGTGGTCCAGGAGATCTCGGCCATCCTCACCGAGACAACCCGGGTGATCCGCACCGACGACGCCGACCTGGCGAGCAGGGTGCTCCGCCGGGCCCGCGCGTCCGAGGGCATGCTCGACGAACTCCAGGACCTCGCTTCCGAGGGCGTGGCGGTCGTGCGGCTCTCACCGTTCCGGCGCCGCCACCTGCCGGGAGCTCAGGCCATCGCCGACCTCCTCGAACCCCTCGACCGGGCCATCCGCAACCTGCGAGTCCTCGTCCGCCGCGCCCTCGTGGCGACCCGGCGCGGAGAAGTGATCCCACCGGCATACACAGCCCTGCTCTACGACCTGGCGCGGTCCTGTGACGACATCGCCCGCGAACTCCACGAACGCCACGAACCGACCGCGGCCCGCGCCGGGCTCAACCGGCTTGCCGTCCGCAGCGCCGCCATCGATCCCGCATCCGGGCTGTCGGGTGAGGTGATCCGGGCGCAGGTGCGGTCGATGGTCGTCGACCTGCTCGTCCTCACGGGCCTGAGCGTCGAGGAGGCGAGCGCGGTCGTGCCCGACTCCGAGGGGTGGGCGCACCACGACGATGACGCACACGATCGCGACGACATCCCGGACGCGGCCGACGATGAGGACGGCGACCACGAGCCCGATGAGCCCGATGACGAGGGACGGCCCATGAGCGGTGAGATCCGCCACCCCTAGGGTGGTTGAGTGCTGAACGACCCGGTGACCGATTCCGAAACGCTGGCCGACGCGGTGCGAGAACTCGTCACGACGCGCGGGAACCGTTGCGGCACAGTCACGCTCATCGCCATCGACGGTCCCAGCGGTTCCGGCAAGACGACACTCGCCGGCCGGTTGGGCGACGAGCTCGGCGCCCTCGTCCTCCACGTCGACGACATGCACCAGGGATGGACCGGTCTCCTCGAGACCGTCGACCTGGCCCGGGCCTCCCTCGTCGACGCCTGGCGGCAGGCCGACCCGGCCAGCCACCCGACCTGGGACTGGGAAGAGAATGTCCCGGGTCCGGCCCAAGCTGTCCCGCAGTCGGACCTCGTGATCCTCGAAGGCGTCGGGGCGTTCGCGATCGCCGGAGACGCAGCCTCCGCTTCGGTGTGGGTCGAGGCCCCCGACGAGGTGCGCCATGACCGCGCGATCGCCCGCGACGGCGAGGTCTTCGCATCCCACTGGGACGTGTGGGCCGACCAGGAGCGTCAGCTCTACTCGGCGCACCCCGGGAAGTCGCGGGCCGATCTCGTCCTCGACACCGACGGCATTGACGGCGTCGACGACGAGGACGCCGCCAGCGGGACCGTCGACGCGACACGCGACGAACCGGCCGACGTGGCCGGCGCCGGTCCCTCCCTCGCGCTCATCGTGATCGGCGTCGTCGCGGTGGCGCTGAGCATGCGCACGCTCATGACCGCCGTGCCTCCGCTCCTCCCCCGCATCCGCGAGGACCTCGGCCTCAGCTCGGTGTGGCTCGGAGTCCTGACGACCGTCCCCGTCCTCTGCATGGGCGTCTTCGCGCCGGCGTCCGCCCGCCTCGGATTGCGTCTCGGCGTCGCGCGGTGCACGTCCCTGGCGATGGTCGCCGTGGCCCTGGGCAATCTCGTGCGCGGTGTCGGTCACGAGGCCTTCGCGCTCTATGCCGGAACCCTGCTCGCCGGGGCGGGCATCGCCCTCGCCGGAACCCTGCTTCCGGGCATCGTCAAGAGTTCCTTTCCCGCCGGACGCGCAGGGCTCGCCACCGGCCTGCAGATGTTCGCGATGATGGGCGGCGCCGCACTCGCGGCGGGCGTGTCCGTGCCGCTCGCCGACGCCTTCGGCGACTGGGACCTCTCCCTGGGCTTCTGGGGTGTCATCGCCGTCGTCGGTCTCGTCCTGTGGCTGCCGGTGGACCGAGCCGTGCACCGCGGCGGCGACCACGACCGTCACCCGCCGGACACGAGCCACCGCCTGCCGTGGCGCAGCGCGACCGCCTGGCTGGTCGCCGGCTATCTCGCGATCCAGTCGTGGCAGTTCTATTCGACGCTGGCCTGGCTCTCGCCCACCTACGTCGCGCACGGCTGGGAGGCGCAGGACGCCGGGCTGCTCTTGTCGGTCTTCACCGGGGCCCAGTTCGTGTCGGGGCTCGTCGGCCCGGCGATCACCGACAGGGTCCGAGACTGGCGGATTCCGCTCGTGGGCGCCTGTTTGTGCGGGCTCGCCGGCCAGTTCGGTGTGTGGGCCGCCCCCGACGCCGCGCCCTGGCTGTGGGCCATCCTGCTCGGCACCGCTCAGGGCGCGAGTTTCGCGATCGGTCTCGTCCTGCTCGTCCGGTATGCCGTGTCGCCGGCCGCCGCGGCCCGGCTCACCGCCATGGCCTTCCTCGTGTCGTACACCATCGCCTCACTCGGCCCGACGACGATGGGTGCCATCCGCGACGTCACCGGCGGCTACTCGGCGATCTTCCTCGTGCTGGGCTGCCTCATGGTGGTCCAGTTGGGAGCCGCACTGTTTCTCAATCCCCGCCGCGAACCCGTCCGCTGAGCGCGTCGCATGTGGGTCACGGCTGGTGGCGCGATGCGGCGACGAGGTCGGCCAGACGCTGGGCCTCGGCCCGCGACGAGGGGCCATCGGCCCGCTGGATCGCCATGACCGCAACCGTTTCGGTGTCCTTGAGATGCAGACTCACCCAGGGGTCGCCGTCGTCGAAGGTGACGTCCTCGATCTCGTCCCAGGCGATATGGCGTTGCCCGATGAGGTTGTGCACGTTCAGACCGGTGTCGTCCGGCACCGCACGGACTGCGGCCCACCGCCACAGCACGAGCGCCAGACCGACCCCGATGACCGCCATCATGACCCGGTCCGCGACGACCCAGCCGCCCTCGTCGACGCCCGATACGAGCACCGCGAGGAGCGCGAACAGGACGATCGAGACGACGGCCATGACGGTCGCCATGAGTCGACCGCGGCGCGACCGGAACGGCTCGCGCGACGGAGCCGACACGGGCTGCGGGTCGGGTGCGCCCTCGGACGTCACAGGCGGCACGCGGCGATGTCGGTCACGAGGATGGCGCGCGCGCCCAACTCGTAGAGCTCGTCCATGACCCGGTTCGTCACCGTGCGAGGAACCATGGCCCGGACAGCCTTCCAGTCCGGGTTCTGCAGGCTCGACACGGTCGGCGACTCCAGCCCCGGCGTCACGGCGCAGGCGGCATCGACGAAGGCCGCCGGAACGTCGTAGTCGAGCATGACGTAGTGCCGCGCCGTGACGACACCGAGCATGCGGCGCCGGAGCACCTCGATGGCCGAGTCCTCGTGACTCCCATCGCGGCGGATGAGCACCGCCTCGCTGCGCAGGATCGGGTCGCCGAAGACCTCGAGGCCCTGACTGCGCAGGGTCGCGCCGGTCTCGACGACATCGGCGATGACGTCGGCGACACCGAGGGTGATGGCGGTCTCGACGGCGCCATCAAGTCGGACGACTTCCGCCTGCACACCGTGGTCGGCGAGGTGCTTCTCCACCAACCCGGGGTAGCTCGTCGCCACTCGGCGACCACCGATGTCGGTGACGGTCGCAACATGACCGGGGCGGCCGGCATACCGGAACGTCGAACCGCCGAAGCCGAGCGTCATCACCTCGGTGGCGGCGCTGCCCGAGTCGAGCAGGAGGTCACGACCGGTGATGCCGCAGTCGACGGTGCCCGAACCGACGTAGACGGCGATGTCGCGCGGGCGGAGATAGAAGAGCTCGACGCCGTTGGCCTCGTCGTTGACGACGAGTTCCTTGGAGTCGCGGCGGGTGCGGTAGCCGGCCTCGCGCAGCATCTCGGCTGCCGGGTCGGCCAGGGATCCCTTGTTGGGAACGGCAATGCGAAGCATGGCTCGCCTCTCAGAGGTGGGCGTAGACGTCGTCGAGGGTCAGACCCTTGGCGACCATGAGGACCTGGAGGTGGTAGAGCAGCTGCGAGATCTCCTCGGCTGCTCGCTCGTCGCTCTCGTGCTCGGCGGCCATCCACACCTCGGCGGCCTCCTCGACGATCTTCTTGCCGATGGCATGCACGCCGGCGTCGAGCTGCGCCACCGTCCCGGATCCCTCCGGACGGGTCGCGGCCTTGTCGGTGAGCTCGGCGAACAGGGCGTCGAAGGTCTTCACGGCACCAATCGTACGAGGATGCGACTCAGGCCCCGGACAGCGGACGAGGCGCGAGACCGGCCAGGGTCACGGCGGTCGAGACCGCGGCGAGTGCCGCCTCTGCGCCCTTGTCCTCGCTCGAGCCCTCCAGTCCGGCGCGGTCGAGGGCCTGCTCCTCCGTGTCGCAGGTGAGGACGCCGAAACCGACGGGGACGCCCGTCCGGGTGCTCACGTCGGTGAGGCCGTGGGTGACGCCGCTGCAGACGTAGTCGAAGTGCGGGGTGCCGCCGCGGATGACCACGCCGAGCGCCACGAGGGCGTCGTGGGTCGGCGCGAGCCGCGCTGCGGCCACGGACAGCTCGACGGTGCCGGGAACCCGGATGACGGGCGCGTCCGGGATGCCGGCATCGGCGAGGGCGCGGACCGCACCGTCGATGAGTCCGTTCATGACGACGTCGTGCCAGGAGGCCGCGATGACCGCGACCCTGAGCCCGGTGCCGTCGACGTGAACCTCGGGTGCTCCTGCCTTCATGCGCTGGCCTCCGTGCTGTCGCTGGAATCGAGCACGAGGTCGTGCCCGAGTTTGTCGCGCTTGGTGCGCAGGTAAGCCGCGTTCGTCGCGACCGGCGCCACCTGGAGGCGCTCGATGGCGCTCACCTCGATGCCCGCGGCGGTGACGGCGGCGACCTTGTCGGGATTGTTGGTGAGCAACCGCACGGCGCCGACACCGAGGTCGTGGAGGATCGCCGTGGCCGCCGAGTAGTCCCGGGCGTCGACGGGCAGACCCAGCTCCTCCTGGGCGGCAACCGTGTCGATTCCGGTGTCCTGCACGGCATACGCCGCCATCTTGTCCGCGAGTCCGACGCCGCGACCCTCGTGGCCGCGCACATAGACGACCACGCCGCCCTCGCGCGCCACGCGGGCCTGCGCCCGACGGAGCTGCGGGCCGCAGTCGCAGCGCGCAGATCCGAAGACATCGCCCGTGAGGCACTCGCTGTGGAGGCGGGCGAGGACGGAGCCGTCACCGAGTCCGCGCGGGCTGACGAGAGCGAGGTGCTCGTCGCCGGTGAGCGTGTCGCGGTAGGCGTGCACCGTGAACGTCCCGTCCGGCGTCGGCAGCGTCGTCGTGGCGTGCCGGACCACGCGGTCGTGGCGCTGGCGGTGGGCGACGAGCTGCTCGATCGTGATGACCGGCAGGTCGTGCTCCTCGCCGAGCTCGAGGACCGCCGGGAGGCGCATCATCATGCCGTCGTCGTGGGTGAGCTCGGCGATGGCGCCGACGGGTGCCAGGCCGGCGAGGCGGCAGAGGTCGACGGCCGCCTCGGTGTGTCCGCGGCGGGCCAGGACTCCCCCGTCGCGGGCGCGCAGCGGGACGACGTGGCCGGGGCGGACAAAGTCCGTGGCCGTGGCGGTCGCCTCGGCGAGGAGCCGCACGGTGTGGGCGCGGTCCGCGGCGCTGATGCCGGTCGTCACGCCCTCGGCCGCGTCGACCGTGATCGTGTATGCCGTCCGCAACCGGTCCGCGTTGTCCCTCACCATGAGCGGGAGGTCGAGGCGGTCGGCAACCGCGTCGGGCATGGGGGCGCAGACGTATCCGCTGGAGTGGCGGATGGTCCACGCCATCCACTCGTCGGCGAGGGTCTGCGCGGCGAGGATGACGTCACCCTCGTTCTCACGGTCCTCGTCGTCCGTGACGAGCACCGGACGGCCGAGGCGCAGGGCCTCGAGGGCCTCGTCGATGGTGGACAGCTCGGTCATGAGATCGCCTCCGTCACCTCGGGCTGCAGGTCCCGCTCCTCACGGGAGGCCTTGAGCCACACCGTGAAGCCGTACAGGACCAGGGCGCCGTACACGACGAAGAGAATCGCGGTCGGGTAATAGCCCGAGTGCCAGAGGAGCGGCACGCCGACGAGGTCGACGGCGATCCACATGAGCCAGAAGTCGTTCCAGCCGCGGGCCATCGCATAGGTCGCGAGCATCGAGCCGACGAAGATCCAGGCGTCGCACCAGAAGTACCAGCGCGGGGCGGGCCAACTCGCACCGATGACCGCGAAAACCCACTGCGTGAGCAGGACACCAGCCACGGCCACGAGGAGGTATCCGACGCGCTCGCGGGCTGTCGCCCACCGCGGAGTGATGGCGTGACCGCTGGCGTCCCGCCTCGCCTTGCGGTGCTCGTTCCAGCGCCACCATCCGTAGATGCTCGTGATGATGAAGAAGACCTGACGACCCGCCTGCCCGAAGAGGGGCTGTTGGGCCTCCGCGTCGAACGTGGCCGCGATGAAGACCGTGAAGAGCAGGACATTGCCGACGATGCCGATCGGCCAGGCCCAGACGCGACGACGCATGCCACCGATTGCCGAGGCGAAGCCGAAGGCGTTGCCGACGATCTCGCGCCACGCAATCTCATGCCCACCGATGGTCAGGTGCGCGTCGTAGAGCCATTCGAGAATATTCATGCGGGAACCTCCGAGGTGGCAGGGGTAGTGAGGTCTGCTGGGGCGGTGGAGTCGGCAAGCGTGCTGCGGCCGATGAGAAGCCGCTCGACGTACTTCGCGAGCACGTCGACCTCGAGGTTGACCGTGTCGCCGACCGCGCGGGCGCCGAGCGTCGTGAGGGCCAGGGTCGTGGGGATCAGGGAGACCGAAAAGGTCGTGTCCGTGACGGCCGAGACCGTGAGGCTGACTCCGTCGACGGTGATCGAGCCCTTCTCGACGACGTAGCGCGCCAACTCGGCGGGAAGGGTGAAGGTGACGACCTCCCACCGGTCTCCCGGCTGCCGCTCGACCACGGTCGCGGTGCCGTCGACGTGGCCCTGGACGATGTGACCGCCGAACCGCGCCGACGCCGCCATGGCGCGCTCGAGATTGACCGGCGCGCCGGCCTCGAGGTCGCCAAGACCGCTGCGGGACAACGTCTCCGCCATGACGTCGACGGTGAACCATCCCTGCTCGGCGTCGTGCTCGACCACCGTGAGACAGACGCCGTTGACGGCGATGGACGCCCCGTGGATGGCGTCGCTCGTGACGAGCGGGCCGTGGAGCGTGAGCCGCGCCGACTCGGTGCCGTGGTCGATCGTGTCGACCCGGCCGAGTTCTTCGACGATGCCGGTGAACATCAGTGGTCCTCCTCGAGGATGGCGGTGATGCGGATGTCGTGGCCGATGATGCGGGTGTCCGTGGGTTCGAGACGGAGCGCGTCGGAGATGGTCGTGATGCCGAGGTCGCTCACCGACTGACGTCCACGCCCGAGCAGGACGGGCGCGACATAGGCGACGATCTCGTTGACAAGTCCGTCGGCCATGAACGCCGCGGCGAGCGTCGGCCCGCCCTCGAGCCAGACGTGGTGGATCTCGCGCTCGCCGAGGTGGGCGAGGACCTCACGCGGGCTACGAGTGCGCAGATGGATGGTCTCGGCCGAGTCGTCGAAGACGCGCGCATCGACCGGCAGGTCTCGCTGACCCACGACGACGCGCAGCGGCTGCCGGTCGTGCAGGGTGCCGTCGCGGTGCCGGGCAGTGAGCTGGGGGTTGTCGGTGAGCGCCGTTCCGGTGCCGACGACGATCGCACCGCAACGAGCGCGCTGGTCGTGGACATCGGCACGCGCGTCCTCGCCGGTGATCCACTGGCTCGTACCGTCGGCGGCGGCGCTGCGGCCGTCGAGCGTCGTCGCGAGCTTCCACGTCACCCATGGCCGTCCCGTGCGCACGCGGTGGAGCCAGGTCCGGTTGAGCTCACGCGCTTCGGTCTCGAGCAGCCCGGACTCGACGCCGATGCCCTGCTCGGCCAGCCACGCACCTCCGCCGGCGGCGGCAGCGTTGGGGTCGCGGACGGCATACACGACGCGGGAAACGCCAGCAGCCGCGAGGGCGCGCGAACACGGATCGGTGCGCCCGGTGTGGTGGCACGGTTCGAGCGTGACGTATGCCGTAGCGCCCTTCGCGCGGTCGCCTGCGGCTGCCAGCGCGGCAGCCTCTGCGTGCGGCGTGCCTGCGCCGAGGTGCCAGCCCTCCGCGACCAGGGCGCCGTCGGCGTCGACGAGGACGCACCCGACGCGGGGGTTCGCGTCGGCTTCGGGGCCGTTCGTGGCCACGACCAGAGCGCGCAGCATCCACTGCTCGTCGGTCGTGCGTGTGTCCTGCATGCGTCCTGCCCTCGTGCTCGAGACCTGTCGGTCGAGCTCCGGGGGACGTGCGGAGCGGCTGGGTGCAGAGCCGCCGCCACGGCTGCGTGACGTCGGATGGCACGACCCCTGAGGGTCCCGCTGTCGCGTGCTGCCTACCATCCGGACTTTCACCGTCGGTCTGGGAGTTCCACCCAGTCAACCGGCCGCTGGCTGCGGTCGGGTCGCGGACTGTCACCGCCGGTTCGGAATTACACCGACCCCGGAGCACGTCAGGGCCAGTATGCCGCAGCCACCCCGCCTCGCCGAACCTCTGTCCACCGTGACGTCCCCCACTGGACCTGTTGCATCACTACGTGAACTGCACGCCGAAGACGTCGAGGAGGCCGGGGGCGGCATCGAGGTCGAGGCGGGCTCCCTTGACGCGGTTCTCGCGAGGGTCGAGCGAGAGGGCGCGGGTCCCCCGCAGGTCGGCGTCGCGCAGGTCGGTCCCGACGAACCGAGCCCCGGCGAGACTCGAACCACCGAGGTCGGCCCGGCGCAGCTCGGCCTCGGTGAAGTCGACGTCGGTGAGGTCGCAGTCGCGGAAGGTGAAGCCGGAGAGGTCCATGCCCGCGAAGGTCGCACCGTCGAGTCGGCAGCGCTCGAAGCGCAGCGGCTGGGCCAGCAGCGACCCGGCGGCGGTGGCTGTCCAGTTGAGGGCGAGCATCTTGCATCCCACGAACGTGCAGTCTACGAACCGCGTGTCGGTGAGGATGGCCATCGACAGGTTGCACCCCGTGAAGGTCACCTCTTCGAACGTGCAGCCCACGAGCTTCGCGGACTCCCACGTGAGCCCTTCGAGGTCGGTCGCAACGACCTCTCGACCGCGCAGGGTCTCCCCCGGCACGAGCGACGCCAGCGGCGCGACGGCCATCGTCAGTGCGCGTGCTGCGTTGCGAGAGAACGGAGTTCGTCGATCGCGGCCGCCGCGGACTCGGCACCGTAGACCGCCGACCCAGCGACGAACACGTCGGCCCCTGCCTCGGCGCACTGCTCGATCGTCGTGGCCGACACTCCCCCGTCGACCTGCACCCAGACGTCGCCACCGTGCCGCGCCACGGCCTCACGGACGGCGCGGACCTTGGGCATCTGGTCGGCCATGAACGACTGCCCGCCGAACCCGGGCTCGACCGTCATGACGAGCACCATGTCGAGCTCAGGAAGCAGCTCCTCGTAGGGCTCCCAGGCGGTCCCCGGCTTGATCGCCATCCCGGCCCGCGCGCCGGCCGAACGCAGGGCCCGAGCCAGGGTGCGCGGGTCGCGCGCCGCCTCGACGTGGAAGGTCACGGATTGCGCCCCCGCCTCGGCGTAGGCCGGCGCCCACCGGTCCGGGTCCTCGATCATGAGGTGGCAGTCGAGCGGGATCGGCGAGACCTTGAGCAGCGCCTCGACGATCGGCAACCCGAGGGTGAGGTTCGGGACGAAGTGGTTGTCCATGACATCGACGTGCGCCCAGTCGGCGTTCTTGATCGCGTCCAGCTCGGACTGGAGGTTGGCGAAGTCGGCGGAGAGGATCGACGGTGAGATCTGCACGGCGCTCACCCTATCGACGCCACCCGCCGCGTCCGGTCAGGCCTTCTTGCGCAGCAGGGTGAAGAACATCGCGTCGGTGCCGTGCACGTGCGGCCACAGCTGCACCTCGGGTCCATCGCCGAGATCGTGGAGCACCTCACCGGACGCGTCGCGGAAGAACTCGCGAGCGTCGATGACCTCGATGTCGTCGCGCTTCTTGAGGACGTCGCGCACGACGAACGTCGTCTCGGCCGGGTGCGGGCTGCACGTCGCGTAGCCGACGAGACCTCCCGGCGCCACCGCGTCCAGCGCGCTGCGCAGCAGGTCGCGCTGGAGTGGTCCGAGCTGGGCGAGGTCGCTCGGCTGGCGGCGCCACCGTGCCTCGGGTCGGCGGCGCAGCGCGCCGAGGCCCGTGCAGGGCGCATCGACGAGAACGCGTCCGTATGCCGCGGGCTCGCCTTCCCCGACCTCGCGACCATCCGCGGTGCGCACCTCCACGGAGGCGCCCGCCTCGGCGGCGCGTGCCATCACGGGTTCGAGCGTGGAGCGGACGAGGTCGGCACGGTGCTCGCTCACCTCGACGGCCACGAGATCCGCGCCGGACTGCACGGCGAGGGCGCCGAGGACGCCACTCTTGCCGCCGGGGCCGGCACACAGGTCGAGCCATCGGTCCGGAACGCCCTCGGCAACGGGCGCCGCCGCGAGGGCAGCGGCGAGCAGCTGGGAGCCTTCGTCCTGCACGGCGGCGCGCCGCTCCCGGATCGCGGGGATCGCGCCCGGGTCCCCGTGGTCCAGCACGGCGCCGAACGGCGAGGTCGGGCTCGCCGTGGCGCCCGACGCGACGAGCTCGCCGACGCTCGACAACCCTGGGCGCGCCACGAGGCTCACCTTGGCCGGGGTGTTGTCGCTCTCGAGGAGCGCACGCAGCTCCCCCGACACGGTTCCGGTCGTGGCACGGCCGTGGCCGAGCAGGGCTCCGCGCAGGGCGCTCACGACCCACTCGGGGTGGGAGAACTCGGTGGCCAGGGCCGCCGTGGACCCATCGTTGGGGACGACGATGGCCTGCCACTCGTCGCGGGTCTTCTCGCTGACCCGGCGCATGACGGCGTTGACGAAGCCGCTGGCCCCGGCTCCACTGACGGTCCGGGCGAGGCCGACCGTCTGGTCCGCGGCCGCGTGGGTGGCAACCCGCATGCCGAGCAGCTGGTGGGCACCCAGGCGCAGCACGTCGAGCACTCCCGGGTCGATCTTGCTCGTCGGCCGGGCGGCAGCCTCGGCGATGACGGCGTCGTAGAAGCCCTGCATCCGCAGCGTGCCGAAGCCGAGCTCGGTCGCGAAGGCGGCATCCCGGGCGTCGAGCCGGTGGCGTCGGATGATCGAGGGGAACTCGAGGTTGGCGTAGGCGCCATCGGCGACAGCTCGCAGCAGCGTGTAGGCAGCGAACCGGGCCGGCTCGGCCTGCTTGGACCGGTCACTCGGCCGCTGGCGCGAGCGCTGCTGACCTCCGGGCGCGGACGCGCGGGAGCCGGAGCCCCGTGAACCGGAACTCCGCGAGTCCGAGCCGCGTGGCCCGGCGCCACGCGATCCTGAGCCGCGCTGTGGGCGGCCGGGCTGGCGGGAGTTGTCCGAGGCAGGCATCAGGTCAGCGTAGTGGCGCGACCGAGCGCCTCGTCCACACCGATGCGGACGCCGCGGGCCCAGTCGGCCGCCGACATGGCCTTCTTTCCCTGGGGGCGCACCTCACCGAGCGTCACCGCTCCGGCGGCCGTACCGACGTGGACGGCCTTCTTCGTCGCGTGGATCTCGCCGGGCGCGAGCGCCTCGTCGGTCTCGCGTCCGCTGAGGGCGTCGCCCGCAGCAGCACGCACGGGACCGAGACCGAGCCGCTCACCACGGAACGTCGTCCACGCGCCGGGCGCGGGGGTGCACCCGCGCACCTGGCGCGACACGGCATACGCCGGTCTGTTCCAGTCCACCTCGGCATCAGCGGTGGTGAGCTTCGCCGCGTGCGAGACGCCCTCGGCAGGCTGCGCCACGGGTGTCAGTCGGCCGCTCTCGAGGCCGTCCATCGTCGCGACGAGAAGGCCGGCGCCGGCGTGGGCGAGGCGGTCGAGCAGCGTCCCCGACGTGTCGTCGGGTCGGATGGTCTCGGTCATGGTGCCGAGGACGGGACCCGTGTCGAGCCCCTCCTCGATGACGAACGTCGATGCGCCGGTCGTCTCGTCGCCGGCCATGATGGCTCGCTGGACGGGGGCCGCGCCGCGCCAGGCCGGGAGCAGCGAGAAGTGCAGGTTGATCCACCCGTGGGTCGGGATGTCGAGAACCTCACGCGGCAGCAGCGCGCCGTAGGCCACGACGGGGCAGGCATCTGGAGCGATCTCTCGCAGCCGCTGCTGGAACTCCGGGTCACGCGGTGTCGTCGGGGTGAGGACCTCGATGCCGTGCTCGAGGGCAACCACCTTGACCGGCGACGGGTGCAGGGTACGACCGCGACCCGCGCGAGCGTCGGGGCGGGTCACCAGCGCGACGACCTCGTGCGGGCTCGCGAGCAGCGCCTCGAGGGCGGGCGCTGCGGTGTCTGGGGTGCCGGCGAAGACCAGCCTCATCGGGTGTGGTTCCGGTTCGTCACGCGCCCAGTCTATGGACGACCGGACGTGAGCCTGTGCAGCGCTTCAACGACGGTATCGGGGCGTTCGACGTGCGGCGAGTGCCCGCAGCCCTCGAGTCGGGTCTCCGTGAACCGCCCTCCAGCAGCAGCGTAGCGCTCGAGCACGGCCCGGGTCTGTCCCACCATCGGCTGGGGTGGGCAGGCCTCGGCGCCGGGCCACCCGGGCACCACCCCGAGCTGTCCGAGGTAGGCCAGGTCGAAGAGGGACGTGTCGCTGACAATCGCGTCAGCAGTGCCCCAGAGCCACTCGACCGGCGGCTTGGGCTCGAGCGCCACGAGGTCCTCGGCGACCGAGAACCACTTCGGCGACATCGTGTTGAGCACCCCGCGCTCCCCCGGACCGACCATCGGCCAGTTGTCGCTCGGGGCCGAGTCGCCCGGGTAGTTGTCGACACCGGTCGCCGTCGACAGAACCGTGTCGAGCATCGCCTCCTCGTCGGCACCGAAGATGTCCGCGTCGGCGACGTAGGCCGACCGCAGCACCGCGCGTGGACTGGTCTGCTCGTCACCCGATCGATCCGCCGCGTCGAGTCGGGCGACGAAGTCCGGGTTGGCGGTACCGCCACCGGTCCCCGCGAAGTCGGGCGTGGTCGGCGTTCCCTCGAGGTCCTTGGTCCCGCCGAACCCGTAGGGCGACACCGGCGCCGTGAGGACGAGGCCAGCGACCCGGTCCGCGTGGTCGATGGCGAACTGCATCGCGACGCCGCACCCCATCGAGTGCCCCACGACGACGACCGGTGCCTCGGAACCGAAGACACCTTCCGCGCCGAGCAGCCCGTCCAAGTCGTCGGCGAAGTCCCGCAGCCCTCGAGTGGCGTCCACCGGAGCCGTGTCGGTGTCGCCGTAGCCGCGGAGGTCCGGAGCCACGATGCGCAGCTCGGTGGCGTCACCGCCGAGGTGGTCGCGCACGAACGGTTCCCAGTAGCCACCGGACGAGCAGTTGCCGTGGACGAGCAGCACCGGAGTGCCGTCAATGGGCCCCCAGGTCCGCACATGCTGCCTGATTCCGCCCGCCTCGATGAACTTACCCATGCGGAGGACCGTATGCCGTCCGCCCGCCTAGCGGACATGTGTCGCCGACCCATGTGCGCACCTCGCGCCTGTGGCGCCACGTCAGCTCGTGGGTCGAACCAGCTGGTGGGTCGCGTCAGCTGGTGGGGTCGCGTGGGTCGAGCTTCACGGTGAGGGTGGCGGTCTCCTTGCGTGCGGACCGCCGCGCCCGCATCGCCGCGACCTCCGCGGCCAGCTGCTCCCCCTCGTCGAGCGGAGCCGTGAGGACGAGCCGCTCAATACCCTCCGCGACCGGGAGCGGGCCGAGCCGACGCACCGCCGGTC
This sequence comes from Knoellia subterranea KCTC 19937, assembly GCF_000768685.1. Taxonomy (GTDB): domain Bacteria; phylum Actinomycetota; class Actinomycetes; order Actinomycetales; family Dermatophilaceae; genus Knoellia; species Knoellia subterranea. Next base: position 515,810 of record NZ_AVPK01000002.1, read on the forward strand.
CGAGCCGCATCTCCTCCACGGCGGCGTGGAGAGCAGGGCGCGCGCCCGTGAGTGCGGCGACGCGGGTCGTGGGCGGAAGCCCGAGCTCGACCCGTTCGGCCAGTTCGCGCTCCGCGAACCAGGCCGGATCCCAGCGCACGAGCCCCTCCACTGCCGGGATCGTCGTGTGGGTCGGTGTCCCCGCGAGCACGACGACTCCCCCATGGGCGCTCCCCCGGCAGAGCGCAACGGCGTTGGTCCAGCGCCGCAGGGTCTCCTCGGCGGCATCGAGCGACGCCCGGTCGAGGAGTGCCCAGGCATCGAGCAGGAGGCAGGCGGCATACCCACCCGGGGCCACCGGTTCGGCGCCCGGGGTGGAGATGACGAGGCGTGGCCTGTCGTCGACCTCGTCGACGACGGCTCCGGCGCCGGACGTCGTCACGGGCACCCCCGGGAAGGCGCGACCGAGCTCTTCGGCCGTTCGGCGGGCCCCCACCACCGATGAACGGAGTCGGGGCGAACCGCAGTTCGGGCACTCGAACCTCGTCTCGACGGCACCACACCAACGACAGGTCGGGGGTGCCCCCGGCGCACGCAGGCCCAGCGGCCCAGCACAGACGGTGCAGCGCGCCGGGCGACGGCAGTCCTGGCACGACAGCGCCGGAAGGTAGCCGCGGCGAGGCACCTGCACGAGGACCGGCCCTCGCGTGAGCGCGTCCTTGGCGACCTGCCAGGCGGCCGAGGGCAGGTGCGCGCGAGCCGCCGCGGGGTCACGCGCGAGGTCGGACCCCTCTCCCGCAACGCGCACCCGGGCCACCGAGCGGCGCAGCGTGGACCGATCCACTTCGAGCGCCACCGCGCGACCCGTTGCGCACCACTGGGTCATGGCGACGGTGCGGGTGTGCCCGGCGCTGAGCAGTGCCGCGCCCTCGACCTCGGCGCGAACCCCGAGCACCTCCCGCACGTGGGGGTACGGCGCGCGCGGCTCGTCGTGCAGATCGTCGCCGTCGTCCCACCACGCGACGAGCCCGAGGTCGGCCACGGGGGCAAAGGCCGCCGCCCGCGTCCCCACGACGATGCGCACGTGCCCCCGAAGAACCTTGAGGTATGCCGTGTAGCGCGCCTGCGGTCCTTGGTCGGCTGAGAGGCGCACGTGGTGGCCTTTGCCGAGCCGCTCGATGAGCGCCGCCTCGACCCGGGCGACGTCGCGAGCATCGGGAACGATGAGGATGCTGCCCCGCCCGCCGACGACGGCTGCTGTGGCCGCGTCGGCGAGCAACCGTGGCCAGGCCAGTTCGGGCTCGATCGCGGGAGCGACCAGGACGGACGCGAACGGGCGCTCCCCGGCGGTGACGCGGGACACGAAAGCCGGCCCGCCGGCATACCGGCTCCAAGCGGCCGACTCGAGAGGTGCGACGTCCTCGGTCTCCGGGCCCTCCACGGGAAGCGCCTTCTCCGCGGCCGCGTGGCGCGGCGGCACCGCGAGGCGCAGGACGTCGCCGAGGACCCCGCCGTAGTGGCCGGCCACCCTGCGCGCTGACTCGAGGACGGCCGGCGTGAGCACGGCCTCCGGCGAGACGACCCGTCGGATCGTGGCCAGGCGCCCCTCGTGCTCGGCCTCGGCAGCCCGCGCGACGACGAACCCGTCAAGATCCTGGCCGGCGAAGCGCACCTTGACTCGAGCACCCGGCACGGCGTCATCGGCCATGCTCGCGGGCACGAGGTACTCGAACGGCCGGTCGAGGTGGGCCAGCCCGGTGTCGACGACCACCGAGGCGACTGGATCGACGTCGGTGATCGGCTCACCACCCGACTTCGGTTTCGGACGCGAACGCACCGAGGGCTGGATCAGCTCCAGCTGCGTCCCCTCGACCGACTCGCTCACGGTCCGAAACTAGACGACCGGAGCGACACCCCTGCCGTCGAGGTGGGCCAGAAGCAGGTCCGCGACGGCCACGGGGCGCTCCAAAGCCGGGAGGTGACCGGCCCAGTCGAGCTCCACGAGGGCCGAGCTCTCGATCTCGCGGGTGAGCAGCGCGGCGACCTCACGGAAGTGGGTCGCGTCGTGGGCACCGGTGACGATCGTCGTCGGCAGGTGGAGCTGCGTCGCGTCGACCTCGAGCCGGTCCGGCTGCGGCGGTGGATCGAGCTCATCTGCTGCGAGCTGGACCTCGAAGGCGTGACGCTGCATCCGGGCGAGATCGACACGGGCCTCGTCGGTCGCCGCGGGCCCGAGCCACAGATCGACATTGAGGGACACTGCTCCGTCGATGTCTCCGGACTCGAGCAGAGCGTCCTCCTGCTCGTCGAACTCGATGATCGCCGGGTCGGTGACCTCGAGTCCGCGGTAGGCGGGGTTGAGGAGCACCAGGGTGTCGACGCGATCCGGGTGCATCGCCGCGAACTCAAGGGCGACTCGCCCGCCGAAGGAGGCGCCGACGAGCGTGGCCCGGTCGATACCCAGCTCGTCGAGGAGATGGGCAAGGTCATCGGCATCGGTGTAGCGACCACCGGGAAGCGGCGTCTCCCCCCACCCCCGCAGGTCGGGCGTGACGACGCGGTGCGCCGCAGACAGCGCCGGCACGAGTGGCCGCCACATCCTGCGGTCGGCAACGCCTGCGTGGAGGAGGACGACAGCGGGCCCGCTGCCCTCGTCGTCGTGCACGAGGAGGAGCGGGCCCGCCTGGCTGGTCTGGTCGGTGCTCAGTGGTCAGCCCTTGACCGCGCGCTGGAGGTCCTCGACGCGGTCGGTGCGCTCCCACGTGAAGGGGTTGTCGACACCGTGCGCAGTCGTGCGACCGAAGTGGCCGTAGGCCGCCGTGGGCTTGTAGATCGGGCGGAGCAGGTCGAGGGCGTCGAGGATCGCCGCGGGACGCAGGTCGAAGACCGAGAGGATCGCCTCCTGGATCTTGTCGGCAGGTGCCGTCTCGGTGCCGAACGTCTCGACGTAGATGCCGACCGGCTGCGCCTTGCCGATGGCGTAGGCAACCTGGACCTCGCACCGACGGGCAAGGCCCGCGGCGACGACGTTCTTGGCGACCCAGCGGGTGGCGTAGGCGGCGGAGCGGTCGACCTTCGACGGGTCCTTGCCGGAGAAGGCGCCGCCACCGTGGCGGGCCATGCCGCCGTAGGTGTCGACGATGATCTTGCGACCGGTCAGACCGGCGTCACCCATGGGTCCACCGATGACGAACGTGCCCGTCGGGTTGATGAGCGAGCGGTAGTCGGACGTGTCGAGGTCGGTGCCGGAGTCGGCGAGCTCGGCGAGGACCGGCGCGATGACGTGCTTCTCGATGTCGGGGCTGAGCAGACCGTCGAGCGAGATGCCGTCGGCGTGCTGCGTCGAGAGGACGACGGTGTCGAGCTTGACCGCCTTGTCACCCTCGTAGCTGATCGTCACCTGGGTCTTGCCGTCGGGACGGAGGTAGGCGAGCTCCTCGCTCTTGCGCACCGCCGTCAGTCGCTCGGACAGACGGTGGGCGAGGTAGATCGGGAGCGGCATGAGCTCCGCCGTGTCGTCGCACGCGTAGCCGAACATCAGGCCCTGGTCGCCGGCGCCCTGCTTGTCGAGCGGGTCGACGCCACCGGTGCGGTTCTCGTAGGCCGTGTCGACGCCCTGCGCGATGTCAGGGCTCTGCTGACCGATGGAGACCTCAACGCCACACGACGCACCGTCGAAGCCCTTGGTCGACGAGTCGTAGCCGATGCCGAGAACCGTGTCGCGCACGATCTTGGGAATCTCGACGTAGGCCTCGGTCGTGACCTCACCGGCGACGTGGACCAGGCCGGTCGTCACCATCGTCTCGACGGCGACGCGGGCGCGCGGGTCCTGCGCGAGCATGGCGTCGAGGATGGAGTCCGAGATCTGGTCACAGATCTTGTCGGGGTGCCCCTCGGTGACGGACTCGGACGTGAACAGGCGTGCAGCCACCCGGGACTCTCCTTCGTGTGGTGTCAGATGGTGGCGCCGTGTCGGCGCGCAAGGACACAAATCTAACGGGTCTGTCCACCGCGTGGACACCCTGCCCACGACCTGAGCGGTGACGGGACCGACATCGGCACCCGTGCGCGCCCGGCAGGACGGCTTCCCGGAAGGTGCCAGAATGTCCCGCGTGAACGACGGGCCGGAGCCAGGGTCGGCGCCCCCCGGGTCGTCAGCAGCGGTGGACACCGCAGCAGCACTCTCGACCCCGAGCAGCCCTCTCGACCTCCTGTCCAGAGCGCAGCAGATCGCCGAACAGGTGCGGGCGGACTCGCTGCGCGAAGTCGCCGAGGCGCGCCGCGAAGCTGCCCATTTGCGCGCCCGGACGTCCGCGACCCGCGCTGAACTCGAAGGCTCGCTCCGAGGCCGCGTCGATCGTCGATGCGGCACGCGATGAGCCCAAGGGCATCCTCCAGGACGCCTCGGCCCAGACCTCGCTGGTCCGATTGAGGTCCATGCGGGCGGCGGACGAGGCCATGTCCATTGCGCAGGAGGACGCCGCACGGCGCATCGCGGCCGCCGACCTCAAGGCTCACGAGATCCTCACCGAGGCCGAGGAATCGCGACGCGACCTTCTCGACCGCACCGCCGAGGACGTCGCTGCAGCGCGCTCGGCGTGGGAGGCCGAACGGACCCGGGCCAGGATCGAGCTCGCGAACCTACGTGAGATCACCGAGGCCGAGGCTGCTCGCATCCGCGCCGAAGCAGAGGTGTTTGCCTTCGGGCAGATTGACGAGCTCGAGCGCGTCGTCGCGTCCCGCGAGGCGGAGCTCCAGGCGAAGCACGACGAGGTCGGTCGAGAACGCGAAACCATCCTCGAGCACGCCCGTGCCGAGGCCATCGGCCACCTTGACGCGGCGCGGGCCGAGGCGGGCGAGGTGATGGAAGCGGCCCGCACTCACTTGGCATGGGCCCAGAGCACCGTCCGGGACATCCTCGAGAAGACCGATCGCGAGACGACAGCCCAGCTCCGCGAGCACCACCACAAACTCGGCACCCTGGCCAGGACACACCGTGAGCGCGCGGCGACTCTGCTCGCCAGCGCGACAACACGCGCCGAAGACCTCACCGCAGAGGCACAGGCGGAGTCCGAACGGCTCCGTGGGACGGCGGTGTCGGTTCTCGACGCGGCCCGAGTCGATTGAGAGCGCACGCTCGAGGATGCACGCACTGAGGCCGAACGCTTCGTCGCTGAGGCCAGGCATCGGTGCGCAGGGGTGAGGCCGAGGCCTACTTCGAGAACCGCGTGCGCGCGCCGCGGCGGCCGCCGCTGACTTCGAGAGCACCCTGCAGGAGCGTCGCGACAAGGCCACGAGCGAGTTCACGGTTGCCCAGAGCCTGCACGAGGAGCGCCTGCGCGAGCTCCAGGACCGCGCCGATCAGCTCGCCCGCGAGGCGGAGCAGGAGCGCGCCACCCGCACCGCGGAGGCCACGTCCATCCTCGACCAGGCCAAGGCCGAGGCCTCGGCGATGGTGACGACCGCCAAGGAGCAGGCGGACCGCATCAAGCGCGACTCGGAGCGCGAGCTCGCCGCCGCCACCGCCCGCCGCGACAGCATCACGGCCCAGCTGAGCAACGTCCGCAACATGCTCGGCACGCTCGGTGGTGCATCCAGCCTCGGTGAGCCGTTCGGTGACCAGGCACCGGCCGCACCGGCGGCACCGGTCAAGTCCGCCGCGGAGACCACCGAGGACGACGAGGAGCCCGAGGAGGTCGTGGAGACCACCGGCGGCAAGGCCGAGGCGAAGGCCGGCAAGGGTCGCTGACCAGGGCGCGCACGCGACGAACGCCGCATCCGGGATCACCCGGATGCGGCGTTCGTGTCCTGTGGAGGCTCGGTCAGAGCAGGGTGACGACGACGTCCCAGACGGCGTCCGAGACCGCTGCCTTGGTCGCCGGACCCACCTCGACGCTCTCGGCACTCCCCCGGCGCAGGACGGTCACCGTGTTGTCGTCCGCGCCGAAGGTCTTGCCCTCGCCCACTTCGTTGACGACGAGGACGTCGCACCCCTTGCGCTCGAGCTTGGCGCGACCGTGGTCCAGGACCGATCCGTTCTCGTCACCGGTCTCTGCGGCAAACCCCACGATGATCGGAGCAGGGGAAGCCCCACGGGACTCGACGAGCTCGGCGAGGATGTCGGGATTGCGGACGAGCGCGATCGTCGGCGCCGAGTCGTCCTCCGCGCCGTCGGGCCCCACTTCGTGCGTCTTCTTGATCTTGGACGGCGCATAGGTCGCCGGGCGGAAGTCGGCCACGGCGGCGGCCATGACGACAACATCCGCGTCGGCTGCGGCAGCGTGCATCGCGTCTCGCAGTTGCAACGCCGTCTCGATGGTCACCACGTCGACGTCGGGAAGGTCTGCCGCAGCAGAGGTCACGAGCGTCACCTGCGCGCCACGTGCCGCCGCTGCAGCCGCCAGGGCGTGCCCCTGCTTACCCGAGCTGCGATTGCCGAGATAGCGCACCGGGTCGAGCGGTTCCCGGGTCCCGCCGGCGCTCACGACCACGCGACGTCCCGAGAGGTCGCCGCGCCCCTGCGCCGACCGCTTGTCGGCTGCGTTCGCGCCGGTGCGAGCAGTCACGCCCGCAGAGGCGGCAGCGGTGCCCGAAGCGGACGCCGCCCGGGCGAGCTCACGCTCGCACACGGCATACAGCTCCTCGGGTTCGGGAAGACGGCCGGGACCGGAGTCCTTCCCCGTGAGGCGACCACTCGCAGGTGGTACGACGTGAACGCCTCGTTCGGACAACGTGGCGACGTTGGCCTGCGTGGCCGGGTGATCCCACATCTCGGTGTGCATGGCCGGGGCCATGACGACAGGACATCGTGCCGTGAGCAGGACATTGGTGAGCAGGTCGTCGGCCTGACCCGTCGCAGCCTTGGCCAGGAGATCGGCCGTGGCGGGGGCGACCACCACGAGGTCCGCCTCCTGCCCGAGCCGGACGTGCGGCACTTCATGGACGTTGGTCCACACGTCGGTGCTCACGGGTTTGCCGGAGAGCGCCGACCATGTGGGTGCGCCGACGAAGTTCAGGGCCGCGGCCGTGGGCACGACCGTGACGTCGTGCCCAGCCTCGGTGAGGAGACGCAGGAGTGAGCAGGCCTTGTAGGCCGCGATGCCGCCCGCCACACCGAGGACGACGCGCACGGGAGGCTCAGTCCTCGATCTTCTCTGAGGTGAGCAGGTTGCCGTTGATCTCGCGGAGCGCGATCGAGAGCGGCTTCTCGTGGACCTCGGAGTCGACGAGCGGGCCGACGTACTCGAGCAGACCGTCCTGGAGCTGCGCGTAGTAGGCGTTGATCTGGCGAGCGCGCTTGGCCGAGTAGAGGACCAGTGAGTACTTGGAGTCGGCGTGCGTGAGGAGCTCGTCGATCGGCGGGTTGGTGATGCCGATGGGGTTGGCCTGGGTGCCGGACACGGAATCAGTCTCGTTTCGTCTGGGGCGGGGTGCGCATCAATGATACGAGTTCGTCGGCTGCACGCCGAACGTCGTCGTTGACGATGGTGACGTCGAACTCCTCGGCGGCCGCCAACTCGGCCCGTGCCGTGGTGAGCCGGACCTCGCGTTCCTCGGCCGACTCGGTGCCGCGACCCACGAGCCGCCGCACGAGTTCATCCCAGCTCGGAGGGGCGAGGAACACGAAGAGGGCCTCGGGCATGGTCTGCCGGACCTGGCGTGCGCCCTGCAGGTCGATCTCGAGCAGCGCCGGGCGACCCTGCGCCAGGGCGGCCTCCACGGGACCGCGAGGCGTGCCGTACTGCGCCCGGCCATGGACGGTCGCCCACTCCAGGAACTCGTCGTGGTCGACCATGCGACCGAATTCCTCGTTGCTCACGAAGTGGTAGTGGCGACCGTCGACCTCAGTGGGACGCGGCTTGCGCGTCGTTGCCGAGACGGACAGCCACACGTCGGGGTGGTGCTCACGAACCCAGGCGGCAACGGTGCCCTTGCCGACGGCCGTGGGACCGGCGAGGACCGTGAGGCGGGACGTGCTGCTCACGCCTTGTCGAACCGGGCCAGCAGGGCGGTGATCTGGTTCTGGCCGAGACCCCGCACACGCCGGCTCTCGCTGATCCCGATCTCCTCCATGAGCGCGCGGGCCTTGACCCGGCCGACACCCGGCATCGACTCGAGGAGTGCGGAGACCCGCATCTTGCCGATGACATCGTTGGACTTGCCCTGGTTGATGACCTCACCAAGGTCGCCCTGGGCGTACTTGAGACGGTTCTTGACGGCTGCCCTCTCGCGACGGGCGTCGGCGGCCTTGGCCAGCGCGGCAGCGCGTTGCTCCGATGTCAGCGGCGGCAGAGCCATGGCGGAAGTCCTCCAGTCGTCTCGATGACGCTGCTTCTCAACGCCTTCCGGCGATTTAACCACGCCGAGCAGGGTGATCCGCGGCCCACGATCGGGGGCATGCCCAAAGCGGTTTGCGAACCAGAACCTGCTTCGACTCCCGGATCGATCCGCATGTCGAAGCACCGTGCGGTTCGCAAACCGCTCTGTGCATCGATCAGCTGAGCAGGGCGGCCAGAGATTCGTTCGTTTCGTGTGCACGGGCCCGCAGCGCTGCCACATCAGGGCCTGCCGACAGGACCTCTCGACTGCTTGCCGGAAGGACGTTGGGCAGTGCGTCACCGAAGACCCGACGAAGGGAGTCCGCGTTCCCGCCCTGGGCGCCGACTCCGGGGGCCAGGAGTGGTCCGTTGACGGCCGCGAGGTCGATTCCGAGGTCACGCACCGCGTCGCCGACCGTCGCACCCACGACGAGACCGACACTGCCGAGGTCGCCCGCAACCGCAGCCTCGGCGTTCTCGGCAGCCGCCCCACGCACCATGGCCTCGGCAACGCTGACCTCTCCGGCACGCGCGTGTTGCACCGAGGCACCCTCGGGGTTTGACGTCAGTGCGAGGACGAACACGCCACGACCGTGCGCTGCAGCAGTGTCGAGCGCCGGCCGGAGGGACTCGAACCCGAGGTACGGACTCACGGTCAGGGCATCACCGGGGGCCACGGCGGAGTCGCCGAGGTAGGCCGTGGCATAGGCCTCCATCGTCGATCCGATGTCACCGCGCTTGGCGTCGAGGAGGACGAGGGTGCCCGCCTCCTGCAGGCCGTGGATGACCGACTCGAGGATCGCCACGCCACCGGAGCCGAAGACCTCGAAGAAGGCCGACTGCGGCTTGACCACACCGACGTGCCCGCCGAACGCGTCGACACAGGCGTCGGCGAAGGCCCTGAGTCCGTCGAGGTCGTAGGCCAGTCCCCAGGACTCGAGGAGGGCGCGGTGGGGGTCGATACCGGCGCAGAGCGGACCGTGTTGCTGCGTTGCGGCGCGCAGCCGCTGACCGAACGTCGCGGTCGTCGTACTCATGGGATCACCATCCTGTCGTGGGCGATCCCGACCAGCTCGGTGATGCGTGCGACCCCGTGGGAGTCGGCCAGCGCCTCGAGTTCGGTCAGGACCCGTTGCGGTGCGTTGGGGTCGTTGAAGGTCGCCGTTCCGACCTGTATGCCGGTCGCTCCCGCCGCGATGAGCTCGAGGGCGTCACGTCCGGTCCGGACTCCCCCGACGCCGATCAGCGGAACGGTCTGGAAGCGTCCCTCACGCATGGCTGCGGTGACCTGCCAGAGGGCGCGCACGGCCACGGGCCGGATCGACGGGCCGGACAGCCCACCGGTGATGCCGCCGAGGTGCGGCCGTAGCCGGTCGGTGTCGATGACCATGCCGAGCAGGGTGTTGATCATCGTCAGGCCCGTGGCACCGGACTTCACCGCTGCGTCGGCGATGGACACGATGTCGGTGACGTCGGGCGTGAGTTTGGCGAACATCGGGACATCGCGAGGCAGTTGCTCGCGCACCAGGGCGATGACCTTGCCCGAAGCCAAGGGGTCGCAGGCGAAGACGAGGCCGCGGTTGGCGACGTTGGGGCACGAGATGTTGACCTCGACCCCGACAACGCAGTCGAACGCATCGCTCGCGACGAGCACCTTGGCCACGTCGGCGAACTCACCTGCGGTGTTGCCGGCGATGGAGACGAGAACGCGTGCCCCGACGGACTTGAGCCACGGCAGGTCCTGCTCGACGAAGGCGTGGATGCCCGGGCCCTGGAGCCCGATCGAGTTGAGCATCCCCGACGCCGTCTCGGCCATGCGGGGCGTGCCGCGGCCGGAGCGCGGGTCCATCATCACGGTCTTGGTGACGAAGGCGCCGAGCTTCGAAACGTCGAAGAAACGGTGCAGTTCGCGCCCGTTGGCGGCGCATCCGGACGCGGTCATGACCGGGTTGGGCAGGGTTCGGGTGCCGAACGTCACCGACATGTCGACTGCCATCAGTGACCTCCCACCTTCGGTGCGCCGACCGCATCCTCGGGCACGCCGCACACGCCGTCGTGGAAGGCCTCCCAGCGGATCCGGTCGCCCCGGAACACCGGTCCTTCGACGCACGAGCGGACCATCTTGGTCACGCCCAGCTTGTCGCGGACCGGCATGACGCAGGTCATGCACACGCCGACGCCGCAGGCCATGGCCTCCTCGACGGCGACCTGTGCGACGGCGCCGTGCTCGCTCGCGACCCGAGTGACGGACTGGAGCATCCCCATCGGTCCGCAGGCGTAGGCGACCGGTGCGCCGGTCCGCGTGAAGACCTCGGGCAGGACGTCGCTCACCCACCCCTTGACCCCGGCCGAACCGTCGTCGGTCGTCACCGTCACGCCATCGGCCGAACGCCGCGCCTCGACCACGCCGAAGAGGCGGTCCTCCGACGCGGCGCCGAGGACCATCTCGACCGTGCAGCCCCTCTCGCGCAGGACGTCGGCGAGCCAGAAAAGCGGAGCCGAGCCGTAGCCGCCCCCGACGAGGACGCAGGGAACCGGCTCGGTCGGCAACGGGAAGGCCCGTCCGAGCGGCGCGACGACATCGACCGCGTCGTGTGCACGCAGCGACGTGAGCCACTCGGTCCCGGCGCCCTTGGCGGCGATGACGAGGTCGAGCGTTCCGCCGTAGGTGCCGGACGGGCTGACCTTGTGGATGGAGAACGAGCGCCGCAGCAGGTTCCCCGTGGTGAGGCCACCGACCGACAGGGCGGCGAACTGCCCCGGTCGGGCGAGCTCCGCCACGCCCGGGGCGACGATCGTCAGGTGGTGGTAGGCGCCCACCCGTCGGGTCGCGATGACCTCACCCTGAACCTGGACCACTCCGGACTGCTCGGCTCGACTCATCGCGAACCCACCTGCAGCAGGTCGAGCGCGCGAGCGTGGTCCTGGAGGGACGTCACAGTGAGGTCACCCCGCCGCAGTGCCTCGATCGCCTGCACCGCGGCGGCGAACTCCTGAACGGTCGTGATGAGCGGAACGTCGGCCGTGTTGGCCGCGGCGCGGATGGCGTAGCCGTCAGCGCGCGCACTCTGACCGGTCGGGGTGTTGATGACCATCGCGATCTCGCCGTCGAGGATCAGCTCGCCGATGGAGCGCGCGTCGGTCGCCTCGGCATCGCCCTCGCGCTCCGTGATCTTCCGGACCACCTGGGCCGGAATTCCATTGCGGCGCAACACATCTGCCGTGCCCGAGGTCGCCACGACGTCGAACCCGAGGTCGACGAGCCGGCTCACGGGGAAGAGCATCGCGCGCTTGTCGCGGTTCGCGACCGAGACGAAGACCGTGCCGGTCGAGGGCAGACCACCGTATGCCGCGAGCTGGCTCTTGCCGAAGGCTCGCCCGAACGTGGAGTCGATTCCCATGACCTCACCGGTCGAGCGCATCTCGGGTCCGAGCAGGCTGTCGACCATCGTGCCGTCGGCCGTGCGGAACCGGTGGAACGGGAGCACGGCTTCCTTGACCGAGATCGGCGCGTCGGGCGGCAGGGTGCCGCCGTCACCAGTGGGGGGCAGCACTCCCTCGGCGCGGAGCTCGGCGATGGTGGCGCCCAACATGATCCGGCTCGCCGCGTTGGCGAGGGCGACGCCGGTCGCCTTGGCGACGAACGGCACGGTGCGCGAGGCCCGCGGGTTCGCCTCGAGGACGTAGAGGATGTCCTGGGCCAGGGCGAACTGGACGTTCATCAGGCCGACGACGCCGATGCCCTCGGCCAGCTTGCGGGCCGACTCGCGCACGAGCTCGATCTCGGCGTTGCCGAGGGTTGCCGGCGGCAGCGCACAGGCGGAGTCGCCGGAGTGGATACCGGCCTCCTCGATGTGCTCCATGACGCCACCGAGATACATCTCGGTGCCGTCGTAGAGGACGTCGACGTCGATCTCGATCGCGTCGTCGAGGAAGCGGTCGACAAGCACCGGGTGCTCCGGCGACGCGTTCGTCGCCCGCTCGACGTAGGTGACGAGGGTGTCGTCGTCGTAGACGATCTCCATTCCCCGACCGCCGAGAACATAGGACGGGCGGACGAGGACCGGGTAGCCGATGTCCTGCGCCACCGCGAGTGCTTCCGCAGCGCTGTATGCCGTCCCGTGCTTCGGGGCGGGCAGCTTCGCCTCCGCGAGAACTCGCCCGAAGGCACCGCGGTCCTCGGCGAGGTCGATCGCCTCCGGTGACGTGCCCACGATGGGCACGCCTGCGTCCTTGAGCGCCCTGGCAAGGCCCAGCGGGGTCTGACCGCCGAGCTGGACGATGACGCCCGCGATCGGGCCCGCCTGCTTCTCGGCGTGGAAGACCTCGAGCACGTCCTCGAGGGTCAGCGGCTCGAAGTAGAGGCGACTCGAGGTGTCGTAGTCCGTCGACACCGTCTCCGGGTTGCAGTTGACCATGATTGTGTCGTAGCCCGCGTCCCGGAGGGCGAAGCTCGCGTGGACGCACGAGTAGTCGAACTCGACGCCCTGGCCGATCCGGTTCGGGCCCGAGCCGAGGATGATGACCGCCTCGCGCTCGCGCGGGGCCACCTCGGTCTCCTCGTCGTACGAGCTGTAGTGGTACGGCGTGCGGGCGGCGAACTCGGCCGCGCAGGTGTCCACGGTCTTGAAGACCGGTCGGACCCCGAGAGCGTGACGTACTCCGCGAACGACACTCTCCGGCATACCCCGAAGTTCACTCAGCTGAACGTCACTGAAGCCGTGTCGCTTGGCCAGCCGCAGGAGGTCCGGCGACAGCTCCGGCGCATCGCCGACCTCGCGAGCGACGTCGTTGATGAGCTCGATCTGGTCGAGGAACCAGGGGTCGATGCCGGTCGCCGCGTGCGTCTCCTCGACGGTCGCGCCACCGCGCATCGCCTGCTGGACCGTGATGATCCGTCCGTCGGTCGGGCGACTCGCGATGCGCAGCAGCTCGAGGGCTTCCTCGCGCGACGGCGTCTCGCCGCGCCAGTGGAAGGACGACTCCTTGCGCTCGATGGAGCGCAACGCCTTCTGCATCGCCTCGGTGAAGTTGCGGCCGATCGACATCGCCTCACCGACCGACTTCATCGTCGTCGTGAGGGTGTCGTCCGCGGCCGGGAACTTCTCGAACGCGAACCGCGGCACCTTGACGACGACGTAGTCGAGGCTCGGTTCGAAGCTCGCCGGCGTCTCCTGGGTGATGTCGTTGGGGACCTCGTCGAGGGTGTAGCCGATGGCCATCTTCGCGGCGATCTTGGCGATGGGGAAGCCCGTCGCCTTGGACGCCAGCGCAGAGGAGCGGGAGACGCGCGGGTTCATCTCGATGACGATGATCCGGCCATCGCGCGGGTTGATCGCGAACTGGATGTTGCAGCCGCCGGTGTCGACTCCGACCTCGCGGATGATGGCGATGCCGACGTCGCGCAGGCGCTGGTACTCACGGTCGGTCAGGGTGAGGGCCGGCGCGACGGTGATCGAGTCACCGGTGTGCACGCCCATCGGGTCGAGGTTCTCGATCGAGCAGACGACGACGACATTGTCGACGTTGTCGCGCATGACCTCGAGCTCGTACTCCTTCCAGCCGAGGATCGACTCCTCGAGGAGCACCTCCGTCGTCGGGCTCGCCTGCAGCCCGGCACCGGCCATACGGCGCAGCTCGGCCTCGTCGTGCGCGAACCCGGACCCGAGACCGCCCATGGTGAACGAGGGGCGGACGACGACCGGGTAGCCGAGCTCGGCGGCGCCGGCGAGGACCTCGTCCATCGTGTGGCAGATGACCGAGCGGGCGCTCTCGGCGCCGCAGCGCTCGACGACACCCTTGAAGAGCTGGCGGTCCTCGCCGAGTTGGATCGCCTCGACGTTGGCGCCGATGAGCGGGCAGTCGTACTTCTCGAGCACGCCCGCGTCGTGCAGGGCGATCGCACAGTTGAGGGCCGTCTGGCCACCGAGGGTCGCGAGCACCGCGTCGGGGCGCTCCTTCTCGATGATCTTCTCGACGACCTCGGGGGTGATCGGCTCGATGTAGGTGGCGTCCGCGAACTCCGGGTCGGTCATGATCGTCGCCGGGTTCGAGTTCACGAGGATGACGCGCACGCCCTCCTCGCGCAGGACGCGGCAGGCCTGGGTGCCGGAGTAGTCGAACTCGCAGGCCTGTCCGATGACGATCGGGCCGGACCCGATGACGAGGACGCTCTTGATGTCGTCACGCTTCGGCATCAGGCAGACGCCCCTTCCGTGGTCTTCGGGTTGGCTGTGCCCTCTGTCGCGCTCGTCGGCGCTCCGGGCCTCGCTCGTTCCTCGCTCGTGTCCTCGCGCTGTCCTCGCCGCTCCGTGAGGAGATCGACAAAGCGATCGAACAGGTATGCCGCGTCGTGCGGTCCCGCTGCCGCCTCCGGGTGGTACTGCACGGAGAAGGCCTTCAACTCGCCTGTGGCAGAACGGAGTTCAAGTCCCTCGACGACGTCGTCGTTGAGGCAGACGTGCGAGACGCGCGCCGACCCGAACTCGGTCTCGGTCTCACGGTCGAGTGGCGCGTCCACGGCGAACCCGTGGTTGTGCGCCGTGACCTCGACCTTGCCGGTTGTGCGGTCCATGACCGGCTGGTTGATGCCGCGGTGGCCGTACTTGAGCTTGTAGGTGCCGAAGCCGAGCGCCCGTCCGAGGAGCTGGTTGCCGAAGCAGATTCCGAAGAAGGGAATGCCGGCCGCGAGCGTTGCGCGCAGCACCTCCACCTCGGCATCGGCCGTCCCGGGGTCGCCCGGTCCGTTGCTGAAGAACACCCCGTCAAGGCCCTCGATCGACGAGATCTCCTCGAACGTCGCAGTGGCGGGAACGACGTGCACCTCGATGCCGCGCTGCGCCATCTGCTGCGGCGTCATCGCCTTGATGCCGAGGTCGACGGCTGCCACGGTGAACCGCTTCTCCCCCACCGCCGGGACGACGTAGGTTTCGTCAGTGCTCACCTCCTGCGCGAGTGCGGCGCCCTTCATGAGGGGCGCGGAGGTGACGCGCTCGAGGAGGTGGGCGGCCGGCATACCGGCTGCTTCTCCGGAGAAGATCCCGACGCGCATGGCGCCGCGCTCACGGAGGTGACGCGTCAGGGCGCGCGTGTCGATGTCGCAGATGCCGACGACGCCCTGGGCGTCGAGCTCGTCCTCGAGGGTCCGTTGCGAGCGCCAGTTCGAGGGCCGCAGGGCGGGGTCGCGAACGACGTAGCCGGAGACCCAGATGCGGGAGGACTCGTCGTCCTCGTCGTTCCACCCTGTGTTGCCGACGTGCGGCGCGGTCATGATGACGACCTGACGGTGGTAGCTCGGGTCGGTGAGCGTCTCCTGGTAACCCGTCATCGCCGTGCAGAAGACGGCCTCGCCGACCGTCTCGCCTCGGTGACCGTAGGCACGACCGGAGAAGGTGCGACCGTCCTCGAGCACGAGCACCGCCGGCTCGCGGGTCTGGAGTGTGGACGTCATGCGGTCTCCCCCTGTCGGGCCGTGACCCTGCCCCGCAGGATCGTCGTGTGGACGGCGCCGGTGAAGGTCCTGCCGTCCCAAGGATTGTTGCGGGACAGCGATTTCGACGCGGCGGCGTCCACCGTCCGGTTCGCCTCGGTGTCGACGAGCACGAGGTTGGCGGGTGCACCGGCCTCGATCGCTCGGCCGTGGTCGGTGAGCCCGGCGATGCGCGCCGGGGCGACCGACATCCGGTCGGCCAGCGTCGCGAGGTCGAACTGTCCGCTGCGGACCATCGTGTCGTGGACCACCGCGAAGGCCGTCTCGAGGCCGAGCATTCCGAAGGCCGCGTCGACGAAGGCGTGCTCCTTGTCGTGGCGGGCGTGCGGCGCGTGGTCCGTCGCGACGGCGTCGATGGTGCCGTCCGCGAGGGCCGCGCGCACCGCGTCGACGTCCTCACTCGGGCGCAGCGGCGGGTTGACCTTGAAGGTCGGGGCATAGCTGCTCAG
>NZ_AVPK01000021.1 GCF_000768685.1 Knoellia subterranea KCTC 19937
CCACCCGGCGGGCCATTTCTCATTTCCGGGCACAACCGCGGGTGCGATACCCTGTGCCCATGGCCTCACGGCAGCTGCTTCTTCTGTGGCCGCGCTGACCGCACCATCACGGTGCGTCACCGCGGCTGACCCCTCCTGCGAGAGGGGCTTTTTTGTGGGCAGCCACGCCTGAGGATCTTCGATGAGGCAAGGGATGAGATGAGCGAGACGGCGCACCGTTATACGGCCGAACTGGCCGACCGGATCGAGTTGGCCTGGCAGGACCGGTGGGAGACCACGGGTGTCTTCAATGCGCCCAACCCCGATGGACCGTTCGGTGACCCCGGGGCTGTTGCCGAGTACGACGGCGGCCACATGCTCGTGCTCGACATGTTCCCCTACCCCAGCGGTGCCGGCCTGCACGTCGGACACCCCCTGGGCTACATCGCCACCGACGTCTTCTCGCGCTATCACCGCATGCTCGGCAAGAACGTCCTGCACTGCTTGGGCTACGACGCCTTCGGCCTCCCGGCCGAGCAGTACGCCGTCCAGACGGGACAGCACCCTCGAGTGACCACCGAGGCCAACATCGAGATCATGGCGCGTCAGCTGCGCCGGCTCGGTCTCGGGCTGGACAACCGCCGGGCGATCCGCACGATGGACCCCGACTACTACCGGTGGACCCAGTGGATCTTCCTCAAGATCTTCAACGCCTGGTACGACACGGAGGCCGTTCGTCCCGACGGGGGCCTCGGTCGTGCCCGGCCGATCACCGAGCTCGTTGCCGAGTTCGAGTCCGGCGCCCGCCCACTGCCCGACGGTGACGAGCGCGCCTGGGCCGACCTCTCCGTCAGCGAGCGCGCCGAGGTGATCGACGCACACCGACTCGCCTACGCCTCCGAGGCGCCGGTCAACTGGGCGCCCGGCCTGGGTTCTGTCGTGGCCAATGAAGAGGTCACCAATGATGGACGGTCCGAGCGTGGCAACTTCCCGGTGTTCAAGCGCAACCTGCGTCAGTGGATGATGCGCATCACCGACTACTCCGACCGCCTCGCCGACGACCTCGACCGTGTGCAGTGGCCGGACAAGGTCAAAGCCATGCAGCGCAACTGGATCGGCCGCAGCCACGGCGCCCGGGTCGCGTTCCGCGTCGTCGGCGCACCGGAGGACGCCGAGCCCATCGAGGTCTTCACCACACGCCCCGACACTCTCTTCGGTGCCACCTTCATGGTGCTCGCTCCGGAGCACCCGCTCGTCGACACCCTCGTGCCGCAGGGCGAGTGGCCCGAGGGCACGAACCCGGCCTGGACGGGAGGAGAGGCGACCCCGGAAGCTGCGGTCACGGCATACCGGACGGCGGCGTCTCGCAAGAGCGACGTCGAGCGTCAGATCGAAGGCAAGGACAAGACGGGCGTTTTCACGGGAGCCTGGGCGACCAACCCGGCAACCGGCACCCAGATCCCGATCTTCGTCGCCGACTACGTCCTCATGGGCTACGGCACCGGCGCGATCATGGCGGTGCCCGGCCAGGACGAGCGCGACTGGCACTTCGCCGACGTCTTCGAGCTGCCGAAGATCCGCACGGTCCAGCCGACCGAGGGGCACCAGGAGGACGAGGCGTTCACCGGCGAAGGGCCGGCCATCAACTCGGCCAATGACACCCTCGACCTCAACGGCAAGCCGATCGCCGAGGCCAAGGACGCGATGATCGCCTGGCTCGTCGAGCACGGGCTCGGTGAGGCGACGGTGAGCTACAAGCTGCGGGACTGGCTGTTCAGCCGACAGCGCTACTGGGGCGAGCCGTTCCCGATCGTCTTCGACGAGGACGGTGTCGCGCACGGTGTGCCCGAGTCGATGCTGCCCGTCGAGTTGCCGGACGTTCCGGACTACAGCCCGCGCACCTTCGATCCCGAGGACGCGGCGAGCGAGCCGGAGCCGCCGCTGGGTCGGGTCCGCGAGTGGGTCGAGGTTGAGCTCGACCTCGAGGACGGGCGCGGTGTGCAGAAGTACCGCCGCGAGACCAACACGATGCCCAACTGGGCCGGGTCCTGCTGGTACTACCTGCGCTACCTCGACCCCGAGAACCGCGAGGAACTCGTCTCCGCCGCGACGGAGGAGTACTGGGTCGGCCCGCGGGACACGCCCGTCGACGGTGCGCCTGCCGGCACGCGTGACCCGGGTGGCGTCGACCTCTACATCGGTGGCGTCGAGCACGCGGTGCTCCACCTGCTGTACGCCCGCTTCTGGCACAAGGTGCTCTTCGACCTCGGCCACGTGTCGAGCGAGGAGCCGTTCCGGACATACTTCTCGCAGGGCTACATCCAGGCGCCTGCCTATCGCGACGACCGCGGCCAGCCCGTCGAGGCGACCGAGGTCGAGGAGACCGTCGGCGCGGACGGCCAGTCGACGTTCACCTGGCGCGGCCAGCCGGTCACCCGCGAGTTCGGCAAGATCGGCAAGTCGCTCAAGAACATGGTGTCGCCGGACGACATGTATGCCGCGTACGGCGCCGACACGCTCCGCCTCTACGAGATGGGCATGGGGCCGCTGGACCAGAGCAAGCCCTGGGACACGCGCGCCATCGTCGGATCGCAGCGCTTCCTGCAACGCCTGTGGCGCAACGTCATTGACGAGGAGTCGGGCGAGGTCCGGGTCGTCGACAGCCCGATTGACGACGCCACTGCGCGCGTGCTGCACCGCACCATCGACGCGGTGCGGCGTGACTACGACGAACTCGGGTTCAACACCGCGATCGCCCGTCTCATCGAGTTCAACAATGCGCTGACCAAGCTTGACGCCGTGCCCCGTGAGGCGGCCGAGCAGATCGTTCTCATGGTCGCGCCGCTCGCCCCGCACATCGCCGAGGAACTGTGGTCGCGCCTGGGCCACTCCGAGTCGCTCACCCACGCCGACTTCCCGGTGGCCGACCCGGCGCTGCTCGTCGAGGACTCCGTGACCTGCGTCGTCCAGATCAAGGGCAAGGTGCGCGATCGCATCGAGGTGCCCTCGGACATCAGCGAGGACGAGCTGCGCGAGAAGGCGCTGGCGCTGCCGAAGGTGGTCGAGGCAACGGCCGCGGGAGTGCGGACGGTCATCGTGCGCGCACCCAAGCTCGTCAACGTCGTCCCGCTCTGACGAGAACTCTCCGGAGTCACTCGCGCGGTGCCGCATTATCGGGTGACCCCATACTCGGCCGCTCGACCCGGGTTGCCACCTCGGGTCGGGCGGCCCTTTGTCGGGTCACCCGATAATGGGCACGGGGTGCGCCCCGGTGAGTTTCAGATAGTGGACGCGGGGTCCCATGGTGCGGATGCGGGCCGCTAGAGTTCTGGACCAAGGTCACGAGTACCAGCGCATAGCCCCGGCTTGCTGGTCGGCAACCCTCCTCCGCGGTGGGGTGCTCCGGGTGACGACCTGGTCGTCTGCAACGAACGCAGTCGGCAAGCGCGGACTCGCGAGCACTTCGAGAGTCCTACGACTCTTCGGAGGAGCACCAGATGTCCATCGCCAGCTCGATCCCGCACACCTTCACCCGGGAGCGTCGCCAGCCGTGGCTGCGCTCGGTCCCTGCACCGGCACCCGAGGCACCCGAGGTGCCCGTGGCGCCCGAGGTGCCCGT
>NZ_AVPK01000019.1 GCF_000768685.1 Knoellia subterranea KCTC 19937
ACCGGAGGCGCCCGCCGCCCCCACCGCCCCCGTCACCCTCCCGGCGCTCGAGGTCCCGGCCGTCGTCCCGGCGCCGCTCGTCCCCACGTGTGACGGGCGCACTGTGGAGTACGCCAACTTCGACCACGGCGCCTCCACCCCAGCGCTGGCCCGCGTCAAGGCGGCCGTGGACAAGGCCACCCAGACCTACTCGAGCGTGCACCGGGGGCAGGGCTGGACGAGCCAGGTGTCGAGCCACTACTACGAGGCGGCCCGCGAGGAGGTCGCCCGCTTCGTCGGTGCCCGCGACGGTGACGAGGTCATCTTCACGCGCAACACGACGGACTCCTTCAACCTCCTGGCCCGGGCGCTGCCCCGACGCACCCAGGTCATCGTCTTCGCGACCGAGCACCACGCAACCCTGCTGCCGTGGGAGGCACGTCGCACGACCCGGTTGCCCGTCCCACTGACGCACCGCGACGCGGAGGTGCTTCTCACCGACGCCCTCCAGCGCGCCACCTCCTCGAGCCTGCTCGTCGTGCTGAGCGGCGCCTCGAACGTCACGGGCGAGTACTGGCCGATCGAGCGTCTCGCCGGCATCGCCCGCAAGCGCGGTGCGCGCGTCGCGCTCGATGCCGCCCAGCTCGCCGGTCACCGCCGGATCGACCTCGACGCCCTCGGTGTCGACTACGTCGCCTTCAGCGGCCACAAGATCTATGCCCCGTACGGCGCCGGCGTCCTTGTCGGCCGCTCCGACTGGCTCGATGTGGCCGCTCCCTACCTCGCCGGCGGTGGCGCAACCGCCAAGGTCGCCCCGCTCACGACGACGTGGCAGACCGGTCCCGCGCGGCACGAGGGCGGAAGCCCCAACGTGCTGGGAGCGGTGGCGTTGGCCGCGGCCTGCGCCACGATCCGAGGGAACCGCGGCGCCGTCGAGGCCCACGAAGCACGACTCACCCGACGCCTCACCGAGGGTCTGCGCGCCATCGAGGGTGTCGAGACCTACAGCATCTTCGGGGACGACACCGACCGGGCGCCCGTCGTCACGTTCACCATCGACGGCCTCGACTCCTCCCTCGTGTCCGCGGCGCTGTCGGCCGAGCACGGAATCGGCGTGCGGGACGGCAAGTTCTGCGCCCACCTCCTCGTGGATGCCCTCCTCTCCGACGAGGACGCGGAGGTCACCACGGCCGTCCGCGTCAGCGCCGGCCTCGCCACGACCGACGAGCACGTCGACCGCCTCCTCGGCGCGGTGGCGACGCTGGCCACGGACGGTCCGCGGACGGCATACGAGAAGGTCGAAGGACGCGGCTGGGTGCCGGTCGACGACCAGCGTGACGTCCGCGTCGACCTGCCCTGGTGACCCGGCGAGGGGACGGGCCGCCCGCGAAGGCGACCACGCGAGGTGGCACCTCGCGGGACCGATCCACGGATGGTGACCGCCGCGAGACCGCCTGAGCACTAGCCTCGGACCGTGGCCACCGCACTCGTCACCGACTCCACGGCATACCTGTCCCCGGATCTCGTGCAGGAGCACGGCATCGGCGTCGTGCCCCTGCACGTCGTCGTCGGCGGCCAGGAACGGCAGGAGGGCGTCGACATCGCCGCCCACGAGGTCGCCGAGGCACTGCGCGGATTCAAGCCGGTGTCGACCTCGCGGCCGTCGCCGCAGGCCTTCCTCGACGTCTATCGTGACCTCGCCGACAAGGGTGCCGACTCGATCGTCTCGGTCCACATCTCCGCGGACATGTCGAGCACGATCGGCTCCGCGCAGCTCGCCGCGCAGAGCTCGCCCGTTCCTGTGACCGTCATCGACAGCCGTTCGATGGGCATGGCGATGGGGTATGCCGTCCTCGCCGGTGCCGCTCTCGCCGCCCGTGGGGCGACCGCAGACGAGGTGGCCGAGGCCGTGCGTGCCCGGTGTGGGCGGACGACGGTCGTGTTCTATGTCGACACCCTCGAGCACCTGCGCCGTGGCGGACGCATCGGCCGGGCCAATGCGCTCGTCGGGTCGGCACTCGCGATCAAGCCGATCCTGGGCCTCTCCGACGGCTCCATCGTGCCGCTGGAGCGGGTGCGGACCGCGTCACGAGCCATCGCCCGCCTCGAGGAACTCGCCGTCGAGGCCGCCGGGGACCAGGCCGTCGATGTTGCCGTCCATCACCTCGACTCCCTCGAACGGGCCGAGAAGCTCGCCGAACGGCTCCGGGCGCGCATCGACAACCTCCACGAATTCGACCTCGTCGAACTCGGAGCGGTCGTGGGAGCACACGTCGGGCCCGGGACGCTCGCCATCGCCGTCAGTCCGCGGGTCTGAGGGGTCGGCGGTGACGCTCTCGACGACCGGCGTGGTCGTCGTCGCGCTCGTCGTCGCAACGGCCTGTTACGCCATCGGCGGGATCAACCCTGCGACCCTCATCGGTCGTGCCCGCGGGATCGACGTGGCTCAGGTCGGTTCCGGCAACCCCGGCGCCACCAACCTCGGTCGCGTTGCCGGCAAGAAGTGGGGAGTCATCGTCGGGGTGCTCGACATCCTCAAGGGCGTCGTGCCGACCTTCGTCGTCCTGCGGACCATGGGGACCTGGGTCGCGCTGGTGGCCGGGGTGGCCTGCGTGCTCGGGCACATCTACAGCCCGTATCTCGGTGGGCGGGGCGGCAAGGGGGTCGCGACGTCGATGGGGGCGATTCTCGTGATCCTTCCGTGGATCGCGCTCGCGAGTTTTGTCGTCTTCCTCGTGACGCTGCCGTTCGTCTCTCGCCTGGGCAACGCGTCGGTCGTGGCGGCGACCTTCCTCCTGGTCGCCGGGGTCGTCCTCGCGGTGCGGGCCGACAATGCCGTGGGGGTGGGTACGGGGGCGTGGCTCGCGCTCCTGGCACTCATCGTCCTCAGCCGGCACCGGAGCAACATCGCGACGTGGATGGGGCGCCTGAGCGGCTGAATTCGTCCACAGGTGGGCGAGGGGTCGTTCGTCGTCCACAGATCGTGGCTCGGGGGTTGGGGCACGTTGCGTTCCGTTCCTAACGTCCCTGTATGCCGTTGCGCCGCCCACCCGAGACCGTCTCGCCGCGAGCCCTCGCCCGGGTTCGCGGGAGTGGGCGCGAGCTGGGGCGAGAGCGTGAGCGCGAGCGCGAGCTGGGGCGCGATCGTGGGGGTGAACGCGACGTCGGGCTCGAGCGTGAGCGTGAGCGTGAGCGCGATCGCGATCGCGATCGCGCCGTCGCGCTCGGGCGCGATGGCGTCCCGGACGACCGTGGGCGGCATCGGCCGATCGAGATGCCGCGCGGTCCGGTCTTCGAGGTGCCGGTCAGCCTCCAGGGCGCGCGGTGGCTCCCGAGCCGGTCGGCGGCGATGGCCGTGCTCGCGGTCGTCGTGCTCGTGGCGGCGGTGTTCGGCCTGCGCGTGTGGTTCGCGGGATCGGGCGGGCCAGCTGTCGGGACCCGGGCCGGCGCGGGCGCGGAACCCACGGGAGTGAGTCGGGGGACTTCTACGCTCTCGCGTGCGTCGCCGGGTGAGACTGGTTCGGGAGCGACGGGTGCGGGTGCCGCGTCCGGTGTCCCTCTGGGCGCCTCACCGGGTGCCTCGGGAGGTCCGTCACCCGCCGCGTCCGGTGGGGTGCTCGTCGTCCACGTCGTCGGTCAGGTCGCACGGCCCGGCGTCTATCGCATGGCCGCGGGAGCCCGGGTCGGTGACGCCGTGACGGCCGCAGGTGGCGCGTCGAAGTCCGCGGACCTGGCGGCCGTGAACCTCGCCCGGATCCTCGTTGACGGTGAACAGATCATCGTGCCCAAGCCCGGCGAAGTGCTCGCTGGCGCCGGCGGATCGGGAGCCGGCGGGGCGGGGAGTGGAGCCGGAGGAGCTGGGGCCACGGCGGCCGGAGGCGGGGGAGGAGGTCTGGTCTCGCTCAACTCCGCTGACCTCAGTGCACTTGACACCTTGCCGGGTGTCGGACCGGTTCTCGCACAACGCATCCTGGACTGGCGTACCGAGCACGGCCGGTTCACGAGCATCGAGGAACTCGGTGAGGTGAGCGGCATCGGTGAGAAGTTGCTCGCGCAGCTCACGCCCAAGGTCACGCTGTGAACGACGCCTCCTACATCACCCCGGAGCTCCGCGCTCGGCGTGACGAGTGGACGCGTGAGGTCGTCCGGTTCAGTGACGTGCGGCTGCTCGTCCCGGCCCTGGTCGGGTGGGCGCTGCTCGCCATGACCTTGACCTGGTCGACCGGTCCTCGCTGGGCGGTCACCGGTGCGGTCACGTTGGCTCTGGTCGTGGCCGCGTTCGTCGGGCGAGGGAGGTCCCGCGGCCACGGGTTGCTCGTCGTCCTCGGCGTCGCGTTGCTCGTGCAAGTCGGTGGCAATGGCCAGCACGCCCTGCGAGCCATCGGTGATCTCGACACCCTCACGGCTGCGCGGGCAGTCGTCACGCTCGACGTGACCGTCACCTCGGACCCCGTCCAACTGGCCGCCCGGGGCAGCGGCGACCCCGTCGTCATGGCCCGCGCCAAGGCGCATCGGGTCATGGGGCGCGGACGGGAGTCACCGGCATACGCACCGATTTCATTGCGGGGCGACGGGCGGCTCCTCGACCTCCGGTGGCACGACAGCGTGC
The DNA here is from genome assembly GCF_000768685.1 of Knoellia subterranea KCTC 19937. Taxonomy (GTDB): domain Bacteria; phylum Actinomycetota; class Actinomycetes; order Actinomycetales; family Dermatophilaceae; genus Knoellia; species Knoellia subterranea. Next base: position 4,589 of record NZ_AVPK01000019.1, read on the forward strand.
GAGTGCGAGGACGGCTCGCGCCACCGCAGCCGGGCTACCCGGAGCTGGCGGTGGTCAGGGTGACGGAGGCGGAAGTGGTGGCGCGGGCGGGTGCTCTGGCCCGGGTCGCCGAGCACCTCCGAGCCGGGCTGCGGACGGCGGTCGACCCGACGCCGGCCGATGCGAGGGGACTCCTGCCGGGGCTCGTCATCGGTGACACGAGTCGGACTCCACCGGACCTCACCGAGGCGATGCAGGCGACGGGCATGACCCACCTGACCGCCGTCAGCGGATCGAACATCGCGGTCGTCGGTGGGATGGTGCTCGGGCTGTGCGTGCTCGTCGGCGTTCCGCGACGGTGGCGGCCGCCCGTCGTCGCCCTCGCCATCCTCGGCTTCGTCGTGCTGGCGCGTCCGGAGCCGAGCGTCGTCCGAGCGGCTGCGATGGGTCTCATCGGACTCATCGGGATGAGCCGGTCCCAACGTTCGGCCGGGCTGCCGGTGCTGTCCGGCGCCATCGTCGTGGTGCTCGTTATCGACCCGTGGATGTCGCGCTCGTTCGGGTTCGCGCTGTCGGCGCTCGCGACCCTGGGACTGCTGCTCTTCACCCGCCCATGGGGTGACGCGATCGCCCGGCACTTGCCCGCGCGGCTGTCCTTCATGGGTCCAGCGATCGCCATTCCCGTTGCGGCACAGGCGATGTGCGCGCCACTCATTGTGCTGCTCCAGGGATCGGTGAGCATCGTGGGAGTGGTCGCCAACCTCGTCGCGGCACCACTCGTGGCCCCCGCGACGATCGCCGGGGTGGCCGCCGCTCTGGTCTCGGTGGTTGCCGATGCGCCGGCGCAACTGGTCGGCTGGATCGGCGCTGTGCCGACCCTCGGCATCGCGCGCACCGCTCGGGTCATGGCCGACGTCCCCGGCGGCACGATGCCCTGGCCGGACGGCGCGTTCGGCGCCGTCCTCCTCACCGTCATCACGCTGCTCCTGCTGCTCACCGGTCGCTGGCTAGGAGCCATGGTGGTGCTCAAGCCGTTGGCGGCCCTGCTCGTCGTCGCCCTGACCGTGGCGATGACGATGCCCACGCGCGTCGTGACCTGGCCGCCCGAGGGGTGGCGCATTGCGTTCTGCGACGTGGGGCAGGGGGACGCGGCTGTGATCCGCACGGGTGTTGGCCGGGCACTCGTCGTCGACACCGGGCCGGAGCCGGGTCCCGTCGACGGCTGCCTCGACTCGCTCGGGGTGCACACGGTGGAGGCGGTGGTGCTCACGCATTTCCATGCCGATCACGTGGAGGGGTTGCCGGGCGTGCTCTCCGGGCGGCAGGTCGGACAGGTGCTGGTGTCGCCGATCGGTGAACCGGACCACCAGGTTCGGGAGGTGGCCGCGTGGACGGGGGCGGACGGCATACCCGTGTCTGCCCTAGCGGCAGGTGACCGGCTCACGTTCGGTGACGTGACCGCGGAGGTGTGGGCGCCCGTGCGGCGGATCGCTGCCGGCTCCGTCCCCAACAACGCGAGTGTCGTGCTCGCGGTGCATGTCGGAGAGGTCGACGCCCTGCTGCTGGGTGACATCGAGCGGGAGTCGGCGCACGATCTGTTGCTGCGGATGCGTCGAGATGCCGAAATGTCCACTGCCGCAACGCAGTTCGACGTCGTCAAGACACCCCATCACGGCAGCGCCAACCTCGACGCAGACCTCATGGAGGCGGTCCGGGCACCCGTGGCCGTGATCAGCGTGGGCAAGGACAACGACTACGGACACCCGACAGCGGCGCACCTCGCGATGCTGCAGCGCAACGGGTATGCCGCGTACCGAACCGACCAGCGGGGGCACATCGCGCTCGTCGAGCGCGACGGCCACCTCACGATCGTGACGTCGAAGTGACGGTCAGCGGGACGCCTTGGTCCTGGCCCGAGTCTGCTTCGCGGTGGAGGCCTGGGCGCTGGCGACGAGGGCGTCGAGGGTGGCCTTGACCGCAGGGACGCGCTGGAGGTCGGGCGTGGTCACCGCGACGATGTGCCGACGAGACGCGGGAGTGATCGGCAGGGCGGCAACGTCCTCGTGGTGGACCGTCTTGAGGATGAGGTCGGGGATGACCGCGACACCGAGCCCCTCGGCGATGAGGCCCATGACGGCGACGTAGTCCTCGGTCTCGTAGGCGATGTCCGGGACGTAGTCCGCCGTGCTCGCGAGCTGGAGGAGGTGGCCACGGCAGCGGGGACACCCTGCGATCCACGTCTCGTCCTTGAGCGCGCCCATGTCGACGTGCTTGGCCTTCGCGAGCTCATGATCGCGCGGGACGGCGAGCAGCACCTCGTCGTCGAGCAGGGGAGTGGTCACGAACGCGTCGAGGTCCTCCTCGCCCCGGCCGAGGTCGGTGCCCTCATAGACGAAGGCGACGGCGAGGTCGCACTCACCGGCACGCAGGGCCGCCAGGGACTCGCGCGGCTCGGCCTCGCTGAAGCTGATCGAGACGCCCGGGTGCTCGGCCTTGACCTTTGCCAACGCCTTGGGCACGAGGGTGGCCGACGCGCTGGGGAAAGCCATGAGGCGCACGCGACCCGAGCGGAGACCGGCGATCGCGGCGACTTCCTCCTCTGCGGCATCCAGGGCGGACAGCACCGGCCCTGCGTGCCGCGCGAGGACGGCACCGGCCTCGGTGAGGCGCACGCTGCGACCGATGCGTTCGACGAGGGTCGTCCCGGTGCGGGCCTCGAGGCGGCGCACCATCTGCGAGATGGCGGGCTGTGAGTAGCCCAGGGAGAGCGCTGCTGCCGTGAAGCTGCCTTCATCGGCGATGGCGCGCATGACACGGAGGCCGGCTGCGTCGATCATGGATGAATTCTATAACTCTCAGTTATTGAAAATCCAGCCATCGTCTCAGGAGGTGATGGTGCACTGCGCGCAGGGTCGGCGTGTATCTGCGCACCCGGCCGCGCCTCCTCGGAGTATGAGCACCATGACCCGCAGACGGCACAGCCGTCGCAGCCACCACCCGGGCGTCACCGTCGACGTCCTGGGCCAGTGGCAGTGGAAATGCGGGTGCGGTGCAGGAATGCACGCGGGACGATCGATCACGGACTGGAGATCCATGGTCGCCTCGGCACTGGTCCACCTCACCAACTGCCCCGGCGAGTGACCAACCGTCTACCGCGCGGTGCCTACGATGGTTCGGTGAGTACGGAGGCCGTTGTCGACCATCAGGCCGACAACGCGGTGGGCGTCGCCGAGGTGGCGGCCCTGCTGCGCGAACGTGGCCCCGCACTCGTCCTCACCGGTGCCGGCATCAGCACGGAGAGCGGAATCCCCGACTACCGGGGTCCGGACGGAAACCGCCGGGTGACGCCGATGTCGCACCAGGAATTCACCGCGACGAGTGCCGCCCGTCAGCGCTACTGGGCGCGCAGCTTCATCGGGTGGCAGCGATTCACGGCGGCCGAACCCAACGCCGGCCATGTGGCCGTCGCGCGGCTCCAGCGCGTCGGAGCCTTCGGCGACGTCATCACGCAGAACGTCGACGGCCTGCACCAGCAGGCGGGGGCGAGCAACGTCATCGAGTTGCACGGCACGCTGTCCGAAGTCGAGTGCCTCACCTGTGGGGAGCGGACCGACCGCGACTTCGTGCAGGCGCTGATGGACGACGCCAACCACGGATTCGCCGCTCTCGCACTGGGATTGGTCGGCGACGGCTCACAGGTGAGCAGCCAGATCCGACCGGACGGCGACATCGTTCTGGCCGATGAGGCGGTGCAGTCCTTCACGGCGCCGCGATGCCTCGTCTGTGGGCACGACACGCTCAAGCCGGACGTCGTCTTCTTCGGTGGCTCGGTTCCGAAGCCGCGCGTCGAGGCGTGTTTCGAGCTGACCGACGCGGCGCCCGCCCTCGTGGTGCTGGGCTCGTCGCTCAAGGTGATGAGTGGCTACCGGTTCGTGCGACGGGCGGCCGCGAACGGCATACCCGTCGTCGTCGTCACGAAAGGCCCCACGCGCGGAGACGCCGAGACGACGCATCGGATCGATGCGCCGCTCGGCGTGACGTTGTCCGCGCTGGCCGACGAACTCGCGCCGGCCAGCTGACCTCAGATGCGCCGCAGGACGGCGGTGACCTTGCCCAGGATCGTCGCGTGGTCGCCGTCGATCGGCTCGAACGCGGGGTTGTGCGGCATGAGCCAGACCTTGCCGTCGCGCCGCTTGAACGTCTTGACCGTCGCCTCATTGTCGAGCATCGCGGCGACGATGTCACCGTTGTCAGCGTTCGGCTGCTGGCGGACGACGACCCAGTCGCCGTCGCAGATCGCGGCATCGATCATCGAGTCACCCACGACCTTGAGCAGGAAGAGGGAGCCCTCGCCGACGATCTGCTTCGGCAGCGGGAAGACCTCCTCGACCGACTCCTCGGCCATGATCGGCACGCCGGCGGCGATCTGACCCAGGACGGGCACGTAGCTCGCCTCGGGACGCGCGTCACCCGAACCCGTCGGGTCGAGGTCGGCATCGAGATCGTCGGGCGTCGCGCCGCCGCGGTAGCCGCGGATGTCGGTCGGCGTGTCGGGGGAGATGACCTCGAGCGCGCGGGGGCGGTTGGGGTCGCGGCGCAGGTAGCCCTTGCGCTCCAGCGCGTGCAACTGGTGCGACACCGAGCTGGGGGAGGTGAGGCCGACGGCCTGGCCGATCTCGCGCATGCTCGGCGGGTAGCCACGGCGGTCGACCGAGTTGCGGATGACCTCGAGGACCTTGCGCTGCCGCTGGGTGAGCGTGCCGTCGCCGGAATCGCGGTCGGGCAGCTCGTGCACGGCTGCGTCGTCGGCTGCGGGCCCGTCCTTGCGGCGCTGGGTGGTCATCTCTTCTCCCTCGAAAAGGTGGCTGTCAGTGGTGCCTGATTGGCTTTCTGACATGAAGGCAGCCTACGGAGTTCGAGCACGCGGATCAAACATCTGTTCGACGCGTGTCTTGATCGACTCGAACATCCGTGCTACAAATCGTACAAGCGTTCGTTCGAACATCGTTTCGATCGCGACCCGCTCCCACGGAGCATCGATCCAGGAGGACACCATGAGTGCAGTTGCAGTGCTCGACGGCACGACGAATGGGTATGCCGTTCCGGCGCCGGCCGTGCGTCGCTCGCCGCGTCCGCGGCTCGTCTCCGTCCCGACGGGTGAGTCGGTCCGTCTCCTTCCCGAGCCCGCGCTGCGTCTGACGCGGTTGGGGCGCCTCGTCCTGACCAGCGCTGCGGTTCTTGTCGCACTGGTCGTCGCCTTCATCGGTCTCACCGGCGGAGCCGCAGCGTCAGCGCCCGCACAGACCGTCACCGTGCAGCAGGGCCAGACGCTCTCCGAGATCGCGGCCACGCACGTGACCGGGGTGTCCATCGCCACCGGCGTCACGCAGCTCCAGGAAGCCAACGACCTCGCCACGACCCAGGTCCAGGCGGGTCAGACGCTCGTGATCCCGCAGGGCTGAGCCCCACGATCACCCACACACTCCGAGCCGCTTCGACCCCGGTTCGGACCTGAGTCCTTGGCCGAGCTTCGACCCCTCGCCGACTCAGCACGGAGGGCGCTTCACCTTCAGGGGAAGGTGAAGCGCCCTTTCGCTGTGCCCATGGTTGGGGCCAGTCCGCTGTGCGACGTGGAATCAGGCCGAACTGGCAACAATTCGGGGGAGAGTGGTGTTGTGGCTGACATGAGTGACGACAGCGCCCGGGGTCAGAGGGTTCGGCAGTTGCGCGTGGTGGTCGAGGCAGAGGACTACGACGCGGCGGTGCGGTTCTATCGCGACGTGCTCGGAATGGGAGAGATCGCTGCCTTCTCCGAGGGCGGTGACGACCGTGTGGCGATCCTCGAGGCAGGTCGGGCGACGTTCGAGATCGCCAGCCCGGCACACAAGGTGGCCATCGACCGGGTGGAGGCGGACGGCATACCGAGTCCGAAGATCCGGATCGCCTTCGAGGTCGACGACTCCGAGGCGGCGACCCGGGACGCCGAGGCGGCCGGTGCCGAGGTCGTGGCCGAGCCCGTGCTCACGCCGTGGATGTCGCTCAACTCGCGGGTCGAGGCGCCGGCCGGTTTGACCGTGACGTTCTTCGAGGAGACCGAGGACTCACACGAACGGACCCAGCGCGACGGGTTCGGCACGAACGACTGACGCTCTCGCGGCAAGGGGGGTGCCGCCTGTCGCGTCGCGAGCACGTCGCGTCGAAAAGCGTTGGCGCACAGTGCTTCGCGACTGGTAGTCAAAGGTGCGTGACCTCCTCCGACATCGTCTGGCCGCGCCACACCGAACGCCTGACCCTGCGTCCGGCGACGGCACCCGACATCGCCCGGATGCTGACCTACCGCAACGACCCCGAGGTCATCCGGTGGCTCATCAAGACCACCGTCGACCCCGAGGTGTTCACCCAGAAGTGGCTCGAGGCTGCCGACGATCCGTACGACCACTCATGCGTCGCGTTCGCCGGTGACGTGCAGGTGGGCAGTGGGATGCTGGAGGTCATCGACGGGATGGCCCAGGGCGACGCGCCCGAGGGGACGCGCGTCGAGGGGATGCTCGGCTACATCCTCGACCCGGCTCACGCCGGCCACGGCTACGCCACCGAGATGTCGCGCAACCTGCTGTCGTTGGCGTTCGACGACCTCGGTCTGCGCCGAGTCACCGCCGGTTGCTTCGCCGACAACCACGCCTCTCGTCGGATCCTCGAGAAGCTCGGGATGCGGCTCGAGCAGTACGGCGTGCAGGACTCGTGGCACGCCGAAGTCGGCTGGATCGACGGCTGCACCTACGCCATCCTCCGTGAGGAGTGGCTGGCGCTACGCGAAGGTCAGTGACAGCGGCAGGTCGTGGAACGCGGCCAGGAACTCCGCCGCCTCGGCGATGGCGTCCCGTTCGACCGGGGCGAGTGGGACCTCCGGCAGGATGGTGATTGTGGCCTGCTTGGCCTCGGCCTTGCGCTTGAACGTCCCAATGTCGCGTCCGTCCACGACGACGATGCCGCCGCCGGACTGAGAGACGAGGCGCGTCCGGTCGGCGTCATGGTTGCGCCGGGGGAACCCGGTCGTGGGGTACGTCAGGGCCGCCTCGTCGAAGGTCGACAGCAGGTATGCCGGCTGCTCCCGTGACGTGCGTGCGGGCACGCTCGGGTCGAACCAGAGCGTCTCGCCGAGGCACTCGACGGAGTCGAGCGGATAAGAGCTTCGCCAGGCCGGGGATGACGTGAGTTCGGCTGTGGCAGAACGGATCTCGGTGAGAGTGAGTCCGCTCCACCGCTGCAGATCGCGCTCGGAAGCCGGGCCGTGACCGGCGTAGAACCGGTGCGTCAGCTCGATGACCGACCGTTCGCGTGACCACGTGTCCGAGTCGGCGGGCGGGATGACGTCGTCGACGAGGACGTAGGTGTGCTCGGTCCCGCGCGGTGGCCCGGAGCAGATCATCGAGCGCACCTCGCCGAGGATGAGTTGGTGGGCCATGGCCTCGCCCGGGCCGGGGAGGCCGTGCTCGGCGAAGAGTGGACCCAGCTCCCGGCGGGTCATGGCCCGACCGTCGGCGAGGAGCTTGCGCAAGAGGTTGAGACCGCGCTCGGCCACGTCGGGTGTGATGCCGAGTTGACGCAGCCGTGCGCCGTCGGACGACTCCACCTTGGGGCCGGTGAGCGCCTGGATCCACCGCAGGTCCTCGGGTGCGACGAAGTGCCACGTCGGCCGGAGGATGTGGGTGCGCACCCAACCGCCGGCGGACTGCGAGGCGAGCACGCCGGCATACGTCGTCTCGCGTGAGCGCATCGCGAGGGAGTGCGCCGCGAGAGGTGCGTCCTGCGATTGGACGCAGGTGAGCAGTCGGACCGCGTCGGCGGCGCGGGGGAGCGGTGTGGACGAGAGACGCTGGGTGGCGAGGCGGCGTCGGTTGACCCATTCGCGGCTGACGGTTCGGGTCATGCACGCCATCCTGCCGGGCGGTGCCGACAGAATGGGTGCATGGAGCAGAGCATCGAGATCGACATCGACGCCACACCGGAGCGGGTCTGGGAGGTCATGAGCGACGTCGAGCGCTGGCCCGAGTGGACCGAGACGGTGACGGCGGTGACGCGACTCGACAGCGATGGTGCCCTGGGGCTGGGTGCACGCGCGCGAGTCGAGCAGCCGAAGTTGCCGCCCACGGAGTACGTCGTCAGCGAGTTCGATCCCGGTCGTGCGTTCACGTGGCTCGCGACCGGGCCCGGGGTGCGGACCACGGCACGCCACATGATCACCGCCCGACCGGAGGGTGGCGCGCACGTGCGCCTGTCGGTCGAGCAGGCCGGTCCTCTGGGTGCGGTCATGGGCCGGCTGTTCTTCAAGGGGCTGACCGACCGCTACCTCGCGACCGAGGCCGCCGGTCTCAAGGCTCGTTCCGAGGGCACCCGCTAGTTGTACCCGGCCAGGAGGTTGGTAACAGCGCGCCTGCTTGAAAGAGCGAGAACCTCCGAATGGGATGTGGCTTGTCTAAGGCCCACTCCAACCCGGAGGTTCTCGTGTCCCACGGTAGTGCCCGGCTGACCGTTCACGGTCGTCGTCTGATCGTCCAGCGCCACCAAGCCGGCTGGCCACAAGCCCACGTCGCCGCTGCGATGGGGGTCTCACGCAAGTGCGTGAAGACCTGGATCGACCGCTTCGCAACTGAAGGCGATCCGGGATTGGCGACCCGATCGTCGCGGCCGCACTCAATGCCCACCAAGACCAGCGACGAGGTCGAGCAGAAAGTCCTTGCTGCGCGTGCCGAGCGTCGTGACGGCCCCGACGTGCTCGGTCCCAAGGTTGGTGTCCCGCCCCGCACGGTGTCGCGGATCCTGCGCCGCCACGGGGTGCCCTACCTGCGTGAGTTGGACCCGATCACTGGCGAGGTGATCCGGTCCTCGAAGCAGACCGCGGTCCGCTACGAACGTGACCGCCCGGGCGAGCTGGTCCACATGGACGTCAAGAAGCTCGGCAAGATCCCTGACGGTGGCGGTTGGAAGGCACACGGCAGGCAGATGGGTTCGAGCGCTGCTCGCAAGAAGCTCAAGGTTGGTTACGACTACGTCCACTCGCTCGTCGACGACCATTCCCGACTGGCCTACAGCGAGATCTTTCCCGACGAGCAGGGCCCACCTGCGCCGACTTCCTCACGCGCGCGATCGCCTACTTCGCCGCGCACGGCATCACCCGGATCGAGCGGCTGATGACCGACAACGCCTTCGCCTACCGCTACTCGCTACGCACCGTGTGCGCCGATCACGACATCACGCAGAAGTTCATCAAGCCGCACTGCCCTTGGCAGAACGGGAAGGTGGAGCGCCTCAATCGCACCTTGGCAACCGAGTGGGCCTACCGCCAGATCTTCACCAGCAACGACGAACGATCCGCAGCCCTTGCCCCTTGGCTCGAGCACTACAACACTGAACGCCGTCACAGCGCACTCGGAGGCCACCCGCCGATCAGCAGACTGCTACCAACCTGATGGCCGGGTACAGCTAGTCGCCTGCTTCAGGAGGTGCGCGTGCGGCGCGTCGGTAAGAGTCCCGTGGAGTGGTGGGCTTTGAG
>NZ_AVPK01000022.1 GCF_000768685.1 Knoellia subterranea KCTC 19937
GAGCCTCACGGCCCGGACCGGCGTTTTTGTTAGTGGTCTCATTCGTAGTCTCATTTCGGTCCACGAGGGCCGCTCATCGGTCGTTCACTGGGGTTCGTGCCCGTTCGTGACAGTCCGCTTCAAGGAACGCTGGCGCCAGGTACACGCTGTCGAAGCGTGCTCCGGGGCGTTCGGCGCCGTCCACCGACGGTCGCTCGCAAGGTTGGACTGCCCTCGCGACCCAAGCTGCTCCGCCGCATTGAGGCTAGACGCGGTGTCAGTTATAGTCGACATGCGATCGACGTCGTCCAGACCGGCGAGTTCGACACGTGGATCCGAAAACTGAAGGACCGGCAGGGCAAGCTCCGCATCCTCAAGCGGATCGACCGGCTGGCCAACGGCAACCCAGGGGATGTCGCCCCCGTCGGACGCGGAGTCTCCGAGTTACGCCTCAACGTCGGCCCGGGGTACCGGGTCTACTACCTGCAGGACGGCGATGCGCTGGTGTTGCTGCTCTGCGGTGGTGACAAGTCGACCCAGTCGAATGACATCGAGCAAGCACACAAGCTGGCAGAAGAGTGGAGAGCCGACCAGCAGGACGGGAAGCAGAGGCCGCGATGAAGACCAAGAATGAGAAGTACACACCGTTCGACGTGGCCGACCACCTCGACGACCTCGAGGACGTCGCCGGCTACCTCGAACTCGCACTGGAAGAGTCCGCAGAAGACCCGAGCGCCGTGCCCCGCGCCCTCGGAGTGATCGCGCGCTCACGCAACATGAGCGAGCTTGCCCGCCGTGTCGGCATGAGCCGCGACGGTCTCTACAAAGCGCTCTCCGAGGACGGCAACCCAACCTGGTCCACGATCCTCAAAGTGACCAACGCCCTCGAGCTCCGCTTCGAACTGCACGCCGTCACCACTCATCCCTAAAGAGCCCGTTTGGCGTTGATCGGCGCCGACTCCGTCCGGCCATCGACACAACCGGGACTGCTCAAGGCCCCGCCGCTCGACCATTGACCGCGATCCAAGCCCGACACTAGATTCCGTCCTACACCGAGCGGGAGGAGGTCGTGATGACGTGGTTCAGGGGGACCGTCATGGCTGTCGCACTGTCCGTGATTTTGGGGACGAGCGCTGGTGCGGGGTCAGCCTTTGCCGGCAACACGCACACCGTAAATAGCAATTACCATGGCTGTGGCGATTGCAACAACCCAGAGAATGGATACATCCATCCGTTCACAGACACTACGGCAACTAACGGCGCGACCAACGGCAAGGGTGAATACTTGAACCGGCGCGGGACGCTCCTCACCGGAAGCGCATGCAACGCCTGCACGCATGTCCACACTTCATGGGACACGGGCTCGAACCGAGAATGCCAATATTACATCGATCATATTGCCCAAGCCCCTTACGCCATGAATCTCAATACACATTATGCCCACAACTACTCGAGTTACTGCTGAGGCGAGAGATGGGCATGATGGGCATCCGTAAAATTATCCTGGGCGCGGGAGTGGCTGTGTTGTGTGGCGCAAGTTTCGCTATTTCCGCAGCCACGGTATCGGCATTCACGGCGCCAGACCACGTCAGCCCTCACGCTGATTCAGAAGAGGAACCCCCCGCTTTGCGGGCAGTCGAACCGATGCGCGCACTCGCGAGTGGATCCACCAACGGTGGCCAACCATGGACAGCGGTGTCCTATCACAATGGTTCGGGGGACCTGTGCGTAGACGTCGAACTCCCCGTCGACCCGACGGCAGGGCACGGAACTAGCGGAGCGTGCTTTGACACCGCGTCGGCATCCGAGGGACGTCACGCTTGGGCAGAGAACGCCAACGGCGACCGAGTTGTCTACGGTGTGGTGTCGGCTCGCGAAGAGATCGAGATCGTCATCGCTGGGTTTGTGACCCCCGCTATTGCCGATGATCGCGGAGCGTTCGCAGTGTCAGTTGGTCGCAGGTCAGGGCTGCCGCAGTTGCGCCACAGTCCAGACGACAGTTGATTGGCTCCGGCTCTTTGCTCGTCGCGGGTAGCAAGAACGACGAAGCAGGCAAGGCAGTTGAGCCTTGCGGCTGAGTGGGGCGATGAATGACCGCGCGGCACTGCAGTGCGGGTCTCCGAGGTCCTTGGTCGGGGGCGGTCAGGCACGTGCATCGGAGATCAGGGCGCATCTGGACACATGAAGACGGCGAAGCTCGTCACCGCGGCGTCGATCCAGACCCCGCCCAGTCTCGACTGAGTTTTCGGGAGGACGGCGCCAATCACCGCGCCCAATCTGGGCAGGGTGGTGGCCTTGTCGACGACGACCGCGGTGGTCTCAGTCGTAGTCTCATTCGGGACGCCAACTGGACGTTCGTTGTCGTTCATTGGTGGATCCGTTGAGCACGCGAAACCGCCCGCAGCCCTGCGTGAACGGTGGGTCCCAGACCTCGAAAGCGTGTGTGGGTGCAAGCCCACC
>NZ_AVPK01000023.1 GCF_000768685.1 Knoellia subterranea KCTC 19937
CGGACCCAACCTCCAGACCCACCACCCAGGCCCACCACCCGGCCCTGCCTCTGTCCCGATCCGATTCGTGAATGTGCGCGCCCCGTCGAGCGTGACCTAGGGTGGAAGGGCAGTCGACCAAGAACCCGAGTGGCGCCAGTGCTGCCGGGCGGGGAGGAAACCATGCGAGCACTTGGCGCGAACACGCGTGCCGTCATGACCGCGGTCGCAGCCGCGGCACTCGTTCTGGGCACTGCGGGTGCCGCTCCGTCGGATGAGATCGAGGTCCCCATCAAGGGGCAGGTGCTCACCGGTGGCACCCAGCCGAAGGGGGCGCCCGGCGTCCTGACCATCCACGGTGTTCGCCGGCTGAGCAACGCCACGATCGTCTACTGGTCAGTGGCCAAGCCGGAGGGCAACACCAGCACCCAGACCGGTGAGGGTTTTCTCGGTGCCGATACGACCGCCTTCTACCAGTCCCGGGTCGGACCCAAGGAGGGCGACGTGGCCCTCATCGACGGGGTCGGCCTCAAGGCCTACCGCCCACTTGCTCCGCCCGGAATCGGCGACCCGTGTGTCTGCTCGCAGGGGAACGACCTGCTCAAGCTCCAGCCTGGCCAGGCGCTGGTTCAGTGGTCGGGCGTGGCGCCTCTGCCGCCCGACGTCACGACGGTCGACGTTTCGGTCGGCGAACAGGTCGTCTCGGGTGTGCCGGTCGAGGATGGTCCGCTCGAGCCGCTGGCGAAGGAGCAGGACGGCCCGATCGTCGTCGGTATGGGCTGGCCGGAAATCCCCAGCGAGGCCCTCGCGGCGGCCAAGCCCCTCGAGCCAGCCTTTTATCCCCTGGTGTCCCGCATCTCCAACCTCGAGCAGTCGGTGACGACGACCCAGGACTCCGTGTCCCTCGCCGCCGACGTGCTCTTCGCCAAGGACTCGGCCACGCTCACCGCCAAGGCTCAGGGCGCCATCGCCGCGGCGGCCGCGGAGATCAAGAAGCTCGAGGGGGCCAAGGCTCTCAAGGTCACCGGCCACGCCGACTCCGACGCGGCCGACGCGTACAACCTCACCCTGTCGAAGCAGCGCGCCGCGGCCGTGGCAGCAGCACTCGGAAAGGCGCTTGGCGGCGGCTACACCATCACCTCCGAGGGCAAGGGTGAGACCGAGCCGATCGCGTCGAACAAGACCGATGCCGGCAAGGCGAAGAACCGGCGTGTGACGATCACCGTGGGAGGACAGTGAAATGACGGCTCGACGAACCATTCTGGCCTTGGGCCTCTCTGCTGCCGTCATGGTTGGCGTCGCGGGCTGCACCGGTGACGACTCACCAGAGGAGCAATCACCGAGCACATCCGGTTCCAGTTCGTCCTCGACCGCTGTCGAGGGCACCGACCAGAGCGCGGTCGTTCTCAAGGCGACCCTGCCGACCGTCAAGGGCAGCGCTCAAGGAAAGGTGGGCGCGACGGCTGCCACCCTCAACGTCGGAGACGTCCGGGTGACCGCTGGGAGCACGGTACTGACCTTCTGGTACACCGACCGCGAGCCAGGCACGCTCGTCGCGCAGGGGGACAACTCGTGGGAGAACCAACCCAAGATTGTCGATCCGACTGGCAAGAAGGTCTACGAACCGCTGACGTTCACCAACACCCGCGGTGACATCGTCTGCTTGTGCACCGACGTGGCCGCTGTCGACTCGGCCCCGCAGCCGCGCACGATCGCGTACCCCGCGATCCCCGACGGAGTGGCTTCGGTACAGGTGCGTCACGCGGGCTTTCCCGCAATCAGCGTGCCCGTGACGCGGGGGTCCTGACCCGGTCGGACCGAGTGGACCGAGCCGCGTGACCGTATGTCAGTCGCGGAGTTTGGGTTCGGTGTTGACC
>NZ_AVPK01000024.1 GCF_000768685.1 Knoellia subterranea KCTC 19937
GAGCATGCCCGGCAGCAGGTCGGCGTCGCCGCGTTGCTCGGCAGACGCGATGAGGGAGGCCATCAGGGCCGCACCAAGCCCCTGTCGTTGCAGGCCGGAGTGACAACGATCGGACCGAGGCCGACGGAGGGCAACTCCCCCACCGTCGCGGTGGAGCACAGGACGTGACCGACGACTTCACCGTCGAACTCTGCGACGAAGGTCAGGTCCTCAGTCACGAGTGGGATCGGATGGGTTTGAGCCCCGCACAGAAGCAATTGGCGATGGAGCAACGGATGCGAACCAACGAGTGAACTCAATCCGGGGGCGCCACGGGAACCACCCGACCCGAGCCGACATCCATCACGGCTCGCTGACCCAGCGGGGCCCTGAGCGTGACCATGACGTGATCCTTGCAGTCGCCACGTCCATTTCCCTGTTGCTTTGGGTACGTCACGCGCACCTGCACCGACGTCTCTGTTTCGACAACCTTTGGGGTGAGGTTGGCGTTGCATGTCTCAACCCCGAGTTCGAGTTTAGGCGAATCCGAACGACCGTAGACGATATCGATTGTCCCCGTTTGGGGTCCTCGGTCGTTAGCCACAACGATCGCGAAGATCCCAGCCGCCAGGCCAACAAGGCCCAGAAACAGCCAGCACCTACGGTCCATGACGACTATCCAGTTTGGACGTAGACGCTCAAAGCGTCATCGATGTAGGTAGCTCGTGACCAGGCATCCAAGCCGTCTGCGGATCCTGCGTGGAACCCATAGGCGGTCCTCGGTGTCCCGATTGATAGGTGGTCCCCAGTTCAGCACCCCCGTTAGTGTTCTCCAAGGTCAGGGTGTTGCTGCAGTGACCCGCAGTAGCGAATCCTGTCACTCCGGAAGCATGCCGGACGTTGAATCCAGCAGTGCACTCGAGGCCAGAGCCGCCGGTGACTTCCAGCCGCGCGCCCCCGTAGGCAGCATCTCCACCAGTCTCGAGACTGGCGTTCAACTCGAGCAACTCCAGACGCGGATTGAGGTCGACATCCACCGCCCCACGCAGGTCCGCGACCACGTCTTCCGACCGGAATGACGAAGTGGTCGCAGTTGGGCTCGCGACGACGGAGAAGCGTGCGGTAGTTGGGTCGTACGTAGATACCACCTCCTGTACAAGGTCGGTACGCGAGGCGATGGACCTGTGCAATCGCTCGAGATCGCGATCGAGCTCTTCGATAGAGGCCGGTCGACCACGTTGGATCGAGACACTCACACCGTCGAGGTGTGCAAAGCGCTCCATCAGGCCTTCTGGCGGGGAGCCCTTGAACGCGATTGACGCAACCCTTCCCGCCTGGTCCTCGATGGCTGACCCAGCGAAGGACTTTGGATAGTCCTCCGCGATCCGCGTGGCAACCATGGAGAATTCGTTCTGCCACTCAAATTCGTCGTTGATGAGATCCGGGCTCTCTAAACCGGCTTTGGCCACTGAACTTTGTGCCACTGGCCAGAGACACAGCGCAGAAAGCGTCCCAGTGAGAACGAACCGCGTTGAACTTCTCATTGTGGTACCCCTGCCGCCATCCCTTGAGAGGTGGTCGGACCCTACTCGTCGCGTCTCGCGGGCGTCAAGGATGCGCCTTGAGGGGCCCAGGCTTCCGCACCATGCTGGATTGTCTTCGGACATTCGCGCACGCACACCGCACACGAAGGGCGGGTATGCCGTGTGGTGACCACACGGCATACCCGCCCTTGCGTTTGTTGCTCAGTTCAGAGCGTCAGCCTCAGAGGCG
>NZ_AVPK01000025.1 GCF_000768685.1 Knoellia subterranea KCTC 19937
GCCTGGGTGGTGGGTCTGGAGGTTGGGTCCGGGTTGGGTCTGGGTTTGGGTCCGTGGGCCCTGTGGTGGGGGGTGGATGGTTCGTAATGTCTTCCATGTCAACAGGGACCACGGGGTCCACCACAGACATCCTCAGGAGGGGAACATCATGACTGCCAAGCTTGCTGCGAAGTACACCACCGCCGTTGCCACGCTGCGTGACCGTCAGGAGGCGGGCGCCACGGGTCTGGAGTACGCCGGCATGATCGCCGTTGCGGCGCTCGTTGTCGCGCTCATCTGGGGCGCCATCGACAAGGCAGGTGTCCCGGCGGCGGTCAAGACCGCCGTCGAGGACCTGTTCAAGCCGAACTGATCGTCGGGTCTCACGTAAACTCGTGGGAGTCGGGCTGTGTGCCTGGCTCCCACGAGTTTTTGGTGTCTGAGGGGGCACAGTGATGAGTTGTGTGCGTCGAGCGCGTCGTGAGGGTGGGCAGGCGGCCATGTGGCTGGTGCTCACGGTTGCGATCTGTTTGTTGGGGTTGGGGGTGACGGCGTATTCGCGTCTGGCCACGGCGGCTGATGAAGTGTCGGGGTTGCAGACGGCGGCGGATGCTGCGGCGTTGGCGGGGGCTCAGTCGATCGCCAAGGATGCGCCGTCGGCGCTCAAGGACGCGATCCTGGGTGGGTCGTCGTTGCCGTGTGGTTTGGGTCGGGCTGCGGCGCAGGATTTCGCGCAGCGCAATGACGCGACGGTGACGAGTTACTGCTACAGCCCGGTGGCGGACAAGGTCGAGGTCACGGTGCGCAGTGAGCGGGTGCTGGAGTCGGGTCAGAGGGAGAGCACTGACGCGGTGGCTGAGCTGGGGATCAAGTTGGGTCCGTGCAAGCTTCCTGACCCGCCGGAGGAGCCGGAGGAGCCCGAGCCCGAGCCGACGCCGACCGGGACGGAGTCACCGACGCCGACGCCGACTCCGACCCCGGATGATGTCGTGAAGAAGGGTCGCTGTGGTGACCTCGAGTTCGACGTGACCTTCCCTGGTGAGGGTGGTGGGCCGGTCATCGGTTGGGGCCAGTTCAAGGTCAACACCGAACCCAAACTCCGCGACTGA
>NZ_AVPK01000026.1 GCF_000768685.1 Knoellia subterranea KCTC 19937
GGTCAAGTCCCGGGTAGTGGTGTAGCGGCTGCGTGTTCCTTCTGATGGCTCAGGCGGTCAGTGCGGGCAGGTTGTCGCCTCCAATCTGGGTGTCGGTGTCGGTGTCGGGGACGATGGTGACGTGGCAGCGGGCCAGGACCTCGAGGCCGAGGTAGCGCCGTCCTTCGGCCCATTCGTCGGTCTGTTCGGCCAGGACGGCTCCGACCAGACGCACGATCGCGGCCCGGTTGGGGAAGATCCCCACGGAGTCGGTGCGGCGTCGGATTTCGCGGTTGAGGCGTTCGGCGGGGTTGTTCGACCAGATCTGGGTCCACACGTCTTTGGGGAAAGCGGTGAAGGCGAGGATGTCGGCTCGGGCACCGTCGAGGTGCTCATGGACCTCGGGGAGTTTGCCGTCGACGTAGTCCAGCAGCCGGTCGAACTGCGCGTGCACGGCGTCCTTGTCGGGCTGGTCGTACACGGAGTGCAGCATCGCTTTGACCGCCGGCCACATCGACTTGGGTGTGACGCTCATGAGGTTCGCGCTGTAGTGGGTGCGGCAGCGTTGCCAGGCCGTGCCGGGCAGGTTCGCGGCGATGGCTTCGACCAAGCCCTTGTGGGCGTCGCTGGTGACGAGCCGGACGCCGGTCAGGCCGCGGGCTGTGAGGTCGGCGAAGAACTCGTTCCACGCTGGTCCGGTTTCGCTGGTGGCCACGCGCAGCCCGAGGACCTCGCGGTGACCGTCGCCATTGACACCGGTCGCGACCAGCGCGACGGCGTTGATCACACGTCCTCCCTCGCGGACCTTCATCGTGAGCGCGTCCGCGGACACGAACGTGAATGGTCCCGCATCGGCCAGGGGCCGGTGGCGGAACTCGTCGACGATCTGGTCGAGGTCAGCGGCCATGCGACTGACTTGGGACTTGCTCAGGGAGTCGATCCCCAGGGTCTTGACGAGCTTGTCCATGCGGCGGG
>NZ_AVPK01000027.1 GCF_000768685.1 Knoellia subterranea KCTC 19937
CCGAGCACGGCATGGTCGTGTCCAAGGCGGTCGTGGTGGCCACTGGCGTCACCAGCCAGGGGCGCCGGGAGATCCTCGGGTTGGACGTCGGCGACAGCGAGGACGAGGTGTTCTGGCGCGCCTTCCTGACCGGGTTGAAGAAGCGGGGCCTGTCCGGGGTCCAGCTCGTCATCTCCGACCAGCACGCCGGCCTGGTCGCCGCGATCGGGCGAGCGATGCAGGGCAGTGCGCATCAACGCTGCCGCGTCCACTTCATCCGCAACGTCCTGGCGCACGTGGCCAAGGGCGAGGGCGAGATGGTCGCCGCCGTGTTCCGCACGATCTTCGCCCAACCCGACCTGGCCTCGATGGGCAAGCAGTGGGACAAAGTCCGCGACGAACTCGCCGCCCGCTACCCCAAGATCGGTGCCCTCATGGACGACGCGAAAGCCGAGGTCCTCGCCTTCGCGGTGTTCCCGCGCGAGCACTGGCGCAAGATCTGGTCCACCAACCCCCTCGAGCGCCTCAACAAGGAGATCAAACGCCGCGCCCGCGTCGTCGGGATCTTCCCCAACGAAGCCGCCGTCATCCGCCTCGTTGGAGCGGTCCTGGCCGACACCCACGACGAATGGGCCACCGACGAACGCCGCTACCTCTCCGAAGAATCCATGGCCAAGATCGGCAAGAGCGAGCAGACTGACACCGTCGCCCTCACCAAGGGCTGACCGGTCGGCATCGAGATGACCTCAAAGCCCACCACTCCACGGGACTCTTAC
>NZ_AVPK01000028.1 GCF_000768685.1 Knoellia subterranea KCTC 19937
ACCGCCTTGGACACGACCATGCCGTGCTCGGTCCGCACGTGCAGGTAGGTCGCGTCCAGGTACACGTACGGGAACTCGACATGGTCCAGGCGTCGGGTCCGGAACGCGCCGACCGCTTCGTCCAGCCCGGCACAGATCCGGGACACCTCGGACTTGGAGATCCCGGTCCCACCCAACGCGGTCACCAGGTCGTCGACGTTGCGGGTCGAGACCCCATGCACGTAGGCCTCCATCACGACCGCATACAGGGCTTGGTCGATCCGGCGCCGCGGCGACAGGATGCTCGGGAAGAACGACCCGGCCCGCAGCTTGGGCACCGCGAGCTCGATGTCGCCGGCGTGAGTGGTCAACAGCCGCGGGCGCGACCCGTTGCGTTCGGTCACCCGGGACTCGGTGCGTTCGTACCGGCCGGCGCCGATCGCCGCGGTGGCTTCGGCGTCGATCAGCTCCTGCATCGCGACCCGGACACACTCGCGAATGAAATCAGTGCCCTCGCCGGAGCGGAACACCTCCTGCAGCTCGGACAAGGCAGACTGGGACAAGGCCATCGGTGAGATCTCCTTCGATGCGTGCTTGGCGGTACACATCGAGAATCTCGCCGGTGGCCCCTCTAGTCAGGACGCCGCGCCGTCACCCAAACCCCACCACTCCCCGGGGCTCTGTC
>NZ_AVPK01000029.1 GCF_000768685.1 Knoellia subterranea KCTC 19937
GGAGTCTCTCCCAAGGGTTGGGCTGTTCGCCCATTAAAGCGGTACGCGAGCTGGGTTTAGAACGTCGTGAGACAGTTCGGTCCCTATCCGCTGTGCGCGTAGGAAATTTGAGAAGGGCTGTCCCTAGTACGAGAGGACCGGGATGGACGAACCTCTGGTGTGTCAGTTGTTCTGCCAAGAGCACCGCTGATTAGCTACGTTCGGAAGTGATAACCGCTGAAAGCATCTAAGCGGGAAGCACGCTTCAAGATGAGATTTCCATGGAGCTTAGCTCCGAGAGGCTCCCAGCTAGACTACTGGGTTGATAGGCCAGACGTGGAAGTGCAGTAATGCATGTAGCTGACTGGTACTAATAAGCCGACAACTTGATACACACTCAAAAGAAACAATGCGTGTTCGCGTCCACTGTGCAGTTCCCGAGATACGGACAGCACAACACCCCCAAGCTGCCACGCAGCCGGGAGAGTGTTGAGCACATATCTCCATAGAGTTTCGGCTGTCATAGCGAAGGGGAAACGCCCGGTCCCATTCCGAACCCGGAAGCTAAGCCCTTCAGCGCCGATGGTACTGCACTGGTGACGGTGTGGGAGAGTAGGACGCAGCCGGACAAACATTCCAGAAATGGCCCGCCCACCCGGCGGGCCATTTCTCATTTCCGGGC
>NZ_AVPK01000016.1 GCF_000768685.1 Knoellia subterranea KCTC 19937
GGAGGTCCTGGGTGAGCAGCAGGTGGTGCGGCGTCACCTCGGCGGTCAGGTCGATGCCGCGCTGTTTGGCCCACCGGATGACCTCGACACCCTCGGCGGTGCTCACGTGGGCCACGTGAACGCGCGAACCGGTGTGCTGTGCCAGCTGGGCGTCGCGGGCGATGATGCTCGACTCCGCCACTGCAGGCCACCCGGGCAGACCGAGCCGGCCGCTCAGTTCCCCCTCGTGGCAGCACGCGCTGCTCCCGGCGAGATACGGGTCCTGGCTGTGCTGGCTCACGACGCCACCGAAGGCGCGGACGTACTCGAGCGCGCGGCGCATGACTCGGGAGTCGTGGACGCAGCGGCCGTCGTCGGAGAACACGCGCACGCCGGCACGCGAGCGATGCATGAGGGCGAGCTCAGCGAGCTCTTCACCGGCCAGTTCCTTCGTGACCGCCCCGATGGGCTGGACATCGACGAGGCCGGCGGCACGACCAAGGTCATGGATGCGTTCGGCGGCCTCGGCCGTGTCCGTCACCGGGCTGGTGTTGGCCATGGCGAGCACAGCGGTGAATCCGCCGACCGCCGCAGCCGCCGAACCGGTCGCGATGGTCTCCGCGTCCTCGCGGCCGGGTTCGCGCAGGTGGGTGTGCAGGTCGACGAAGCCGGGCAGGAGGGCGAGGCCGTCGGCATCGAGGCGCTCGGTGTCCTTCGGGGCGTCGAGGCCGGTGCCGATCTCGGCGATCGCACCATCGACGACGAGGACATCCGTGGCCTCGCCGTCGAGGAGTCGGGCCCCCGTGATGAGCACGTCACTCATGCCGCGCTCCCCTCGCTCGTGGCCGCCGCTTCGGTGGGCGAGTCCTCACCGGCGAGCAAGTGATAGAGCACGCTCATGCGGACCGCCACACCCGCGCTCACCTGGTCGAGGATGAGGCTCTGGGCGGCATCGGCCGCGTCGGCGCTGATCTCGAGTCCGCGGTTCATGGGGCCGGGGTGGCAGATGACGATCTCCGGGTTCGCGTCGGTGAGTCGGGTGAGGCGGTCGCGGGTCAGGCCGTAGCCCACGGTGTATTCGCGTGCCGTCGGGAAGAACCCGCCACTCATCCGCTCCTTCTGCACGCGCAGCATCATCAGCGCGTCGATCGGCTTCGTGGACCCCGTGGCCTGCAGCACATGGTCCAGGTCGTTGCTCAGGGCGAACCCGTCGCGCTCGGCCCAGCCCGAGATGCCGCTGGGCATGAGAGTCGGCGGGGCGACGAGGGTGACGTCGGCACCGAGCCGGCGCAGCGAGATGAGGTTCGAGCGCACGACGCGCGAGTGGGTGAGGTCACCGACGATGGCGACGCGCTTGCCCTCGAGCGAGCCGAGCCGCCGCTCCATCGTGTAGGCGTCGAGCAGGGCCTGCGTCGGGTGCTCATGGGTGCCGTCGCCGGCGTTGATGACGTGGGCGTCGACCCACTGGGCCACCTGGTGTGCGGCACCGGAGGCGCCGTGGCGCATGACGAGGGCGTCGACACCCATCGCGTCGATGGTCCGCACCGTGTCACGCAGGGACTCACCCTTGGATGCGGACGACCCCTTGCCCGTGATGTTGATCGTGTCGGCGCTCATCCACTTGCCCGCGATCTCGAAGGAACTGCGGGTGCGGGTGGAGTCCTCGAAGAAGAGGTTGATGATCGTGCGTCCACGCAGGGTCGGGATCTTCTTGACCTCGCGCTTCTGCACGTCGTGCATCTGCGTCGCCGTGTCGAGGATCGTGCGGATCCCGGCAGCATCCAGGTCGGCCATGGACAGGAGGTGGCGCGGCATACGCGTCGCCTGCGAGGTCATCGGGCTCCTCCGGCGATCGTCACGCTGTCGGCCTCGTCGAGCTCGGCCAGGCGGACGCGCACCTTCTCGGTCTGGGCGGTGGGCAGGTTCTTGCCGACGTGGTCGGCGCGGATCGGCAGTTCGCGGTGGCCGCGATCCACGAGGACGGCGAGGCGCACGGCAGCCGGGCGTCCGTGGTCGGCGAGCGCGTCGAGCGCAGCGCGCACCGTGCGGCCGCTGTAGAGGACGTCATCGACGAGGACGACGACCTTGCCGTCGACGCCACCTTCGGGGATGTCGGTCGGCATGGGCGCGCGCGTGGGCTGGTGGCGCAGGTCGTCGCGGTACATCGTGATGTCGAGTGCGCCGACCGGGATCTCCCGGCCCTCGAACTCGGCGATCGTCGCCGCGAGCCGGCGTGCGAGCGGAACTCCCCGCGAGGGGATGCCGAGGAGAACGAGGTTCTCGGCGCCCTTGTTGGCCTCGAGGATCTCGTGGGCGATGCGACGCAACGCCCGGGAGATGTCGGCGGCTCCGAGGACCGTCCTCCCGGCGTCGTTCACGGGGTCGGTCTCACTCGAGGAGCGAGCGGGCATGGCTGCGTCTGGACACATCAGTGTCAAGACCTCCTTCCCTGCCTCACGGGACAGGTCGTTAAAGGATGTCGGTCGCCCCACTGTAGCGACTCCCCGCGTCGTCCCCCAAAGCGACCCGGCGTGGCCGTTCCACCGATCGAGACACATAACTGACTGCTATGTCTCCCCCAACAGCATGTGATGTACTGGGGCACCACCCCACTCACCGAAGGAGGCGCGATGCACCCGCAAACCAGCACCAACCAGGCCGGAGGAACCTGCGCCTCCTCCACCGAGCGGTCGCCGATCTTTCCGCCGCGCGACGCCGACATCGAGACCTACCGCGCGTGGCTCGCCCGGGCCGCCTGGCCCGAGGTCGTCTTCGGCGCCCGACTCCCAGCACCGGTCACCTCGCGCTGAACACGAGAAGCACGAACACGCCGGTATGCCGGTCGTGACAGTCCCGTTCCGGGCTCGCCTCAGACCCGGTCGAGGGTGACGACGCTGACCCCGCCCGCAAGGTCAACCTGATCGACGCGCGCGAAGCGTGCGTGCGCGGATTCCCCTGCGAACAGGCTGATTCCGGATCCGATCACCGACGGATTGACCTTGAGGACGAGTCGATCGATCTCGGGGAGCAGCGCGTGGGCGAGCGTGCCGCCTCCCACGAGCCAGATGTCGAGCCCGTCCTCGGCCTTGAGGTCACGAACCCTCGCCAGTGGGTCGCTCGACACGATCTCGACGGGGAGGTCCGTCCGGTCTGCGAGCGTGGTCGACACGACCAGGTGGCGCAGGTGCGGATAGGTGTCGTCCATGCCGGCCACCAGCCCGAGGTCATAGGAGGCGCGCCCCTCGATGACGGTGTCGAAGTGCGCGCCCGGCGCACTGATCCCCATCGCGTCGCGCGCGGGCCCCGGCAAGGTCTCGGGGTAGTTCGCGACGATGAACTCGATGAGATCCGGCGTGATCGGGAAGAACTCGGCCCCACTCGGGTCTCCCCCGTCCGGTCCGGCGATGAACCCATCGAGCGTGACGGCG
Organism: Knoellia subterranea KCTC 19937; assembly: GCF_000768685.1. Lineage (GTDB taxonomy): Bacteria > Actinomycetota > Actinomycetes > Actinomycetales > Dermatophilaceae > Knoellia > Knoellia subterranea. The sequence continues at coordinate 3,408 of NZ_AVPK01000016.1, forward strand.
ACGTAGTAGACCAGTTTGCGCATGGAGCCGATCCTGTCAGGCCGGCTCCCACGGGTTGATCACGGCGATGCCGGTGCCCTCGAAGTCCTTGACGTTGCGCGTGGCCAAGGGCACGTCCCAACGTCGGCACACCGCAGCGATCCACGCGTCAGCCGTGCGAATGGGGCGCCCGGTGTGGCGTCGCCGGGCCCGAATCTCGGCGAAGTAGGGCGCGGAGCGCGCGTCGACGTCCAACACCTTCCCGCTGAAGGTCAGGAGCACACCCTCCACCCCGGCATGCACCTGGTCACGCCGTCGACCTTCCGGCAGAACGAAGACCCCTTGGAGAAGCTCCCCCACCGTGATGGCGCTCAGCCGCCGCACGGGATGAGGTACGCCCCGCAACCAGTCCACGACGCCGGGATTCGGTTCTGACCGAAGGACTTCCGAGACGAGGTTGGTGTCGAGAACGATCATGAGAAGTCCGGCACGCGGTGGTCATCCACATCGGTGCGGGCGGAAAGTTCAAGCTCCACGCCTCCGGTGAGCCGACGAAACTCCCCCAACGCTTCGAAGAGAGGGTCACCAGCGTCGACTGCCGCGGGCGCGACGGCCTCGTCGAGGATTGCGCGCACCTCGGCTTCCATGGAACGCCCGTTCTGAGCGGCCCGCACCTGGAGGCGGCGTTTCACGTCCTCGTCGACCTTGCGGATGGTGAGCGTGCTCATCCCGACCCCTCCCTACTCTCGATGACGTGCTGTCAATGCTAGCACCGCTGGCGCCGCACCGATCTGCGCAACTCGAGCACGCGGCATACCGAGAAGACGAACCGGACCACAACGCGAACGGCCACCGACCCACATGGGTCGGCGGCCGTTCGTACGACACCAGGGGCGTCAGCCCAGGGGCGTCAGCCCAGGGTCGGCTTGACCTCGACGAGACGCGCGAGCAGTCCGTTGATGAACTTCGGCGAGTCGTCGGTCGACAGTTCGGTCGCCAGCGCGACGGCCTCACTGATCGCCACGACCTCGGGCACGTCCGGCGCGAACAGCACCTCGTAGGCGCCGAGCCGCAGGATGGCGCGGTCGACGGCCGGCATGCGGTCGAGGGTCCAGCCCTGGGAGTAGGTCGTCAGCAGGTCGTTGATCTGCGTCCAGTTCGCGACGACTCCCGTGACGAGGTCGGCCGTGAACTCGTTGAGCGGAGCCTCGGTCACGGGTGCGGCGAGACGCTCCTTGAGCAGTTCGCCGGCATTGAGCTGACGCTGCTCGGCCTCGAAGAGGAGATCGATCGCGCGACGGCGCGACTTGGTGCGTGCAGCCACAGGTCAGTTGACGCGGCTCAGGTAGGACCCGTCGCGGGTGTCCACCTTGACCTTGTCGCCGGTGTTGAGGAAGAGCGGGACGGCGATCTCGGCGCCGGTCTCGAGCGTGGCGGGCTTGGTGCCACCGGTCGAGCGGTCGCCCTGGAGGCCGGGCTCGGTGTACTGGATCTCGAGGACGACCGACGCCGGGAGCTCGATGAAGAGGACGTTGCCGTCGTGGCGGGCCACGATCGCTTCCTGGTTCTCGAGCATGAACTTCGAGGCGTCGCCGACGATCTCGGGCGAGACCGAGATCTGGTCGTAGGTGTCGCCGTCCATGAAGACGTAATCGGTGCCGTCGTTGTAGAGGTACTGCATCGTCCGCTTGTCCACGTTGGCCGTCTCGACCTTCACGCCGGCGTTGAACGTCTTGTCGACGACCTTGCCCGAGAGGACGTTCTTGAGCTTGGTGCGCACGAAGGCCGGACCCTTGCCGGGCTTGACGTGCTGGAACTCCACGACGGTCCAGAGCTGGCCCTCGAGGTTGAGGACGAGGCCGTTCTTGAGGTCGTTCGTCGATGCCACGTGTGTGTTCGCTTTCGATGTGATTGACAAGATTCGGTATGCCGTGTGCGCAGTCGCGCGTCCACGTCCCGGAAGTCTTTGGCCGGTAATGCGCAGGCGAGTCTATCCGGCAGCCGGCTCCAGCCCCGAATCCGCGAGTCGGTCACGCGGCCCGGCGCGCTGCTCAGAGGAACTGCGACGGGTCGAACTGCTCGATCGGGATGACGCGGATGCGCGGCAGCGGCGACGTGAACGCCTTGACGTCGTACTCGAGGTCGAAACTCTCGAGCCCGTCGTCCTCGAGCGCGGTGAAGCCGCTGTTGCGGAACTCACGGAAGGCCATGAGCCCGACCCGCCGGTCGTCATCGTCGAGCAGCGCCTCGAGCTCCTCGAGGAAGTCGCCGTCGTGGCTGACGAGCATGACGTCGGCGTCGCGCTCCTTGATGGCCCGCAAGGTGCGCTGGATGGCGACGTCGACGACCTTGACGTCCGAGTCACCCGAGAGCGGGACGGGGGTGAAACCGAGTGCGTTGAGGGCCTGGATGAACGACATCGGCATCGTCGTCGTGGCATTGAGGAAGAACAGGCCACGGACGTCCTGCTCCCACGTCTCCCGGGCGAAGGCCAGCAGGCGGTCCCAGCGCGGTCGCTCGTCCGGCTGGGGCCGACGCCCGAGGATCGAGGTGCCGAGGGTGGCGTCGATGTTCTCGCCGTCGACGAGGACATAGGTGAGGACCGGTTCGTCGGACATGATGGCGAGTCTAGGTGGCGCTGGCCCGACGGTGGGATCAGACGCCGATGGTCAGGTTGGCGACATAGCCGCTGCTCACGTCCCCGGTCACGGTGGCCAGCTGGTGAATGCCGCCGTCGTCGCCGAACACGTTGTCGGAGGTCAGCGTGGTCTGCTCGTGCGTGCGGGCGCTCTGCTCATAGCCGGCCGTCGCATAGACCGCCCGACACACCGCGTCGGGGAGCGCGATCTGCGAGGTCTTGACGATCTGTCCGCTGCTCGTGGCGTCGGCGGTCGAGCGGTAGACCTCGAAGTGGATGTGTGGCCACCGGCCGCTGTAGGCCGCGGGGAAGATCGTCGTGAACGTCGCCGTCCCGTTGGCATTCGTCGGCTGGACCCCGCGAAGGTAGTTCTCGTTCTCCACGCCCTGCGAATACATCGAGTAGTTGCCGTCACGGTCGCAGTGCCAGATGTAGACGGCGGCACCCTCCATCGCCGCGTAGCCGTTCTCGCTGTCGGTCACGGTGAGGTTGACGGTCAGCGGCACGCCCTCGGCCTTCGTCGTCGACGTGCCGAAGGAGCTCGTGATGTCGGACCGGATGATGCCGCTGTCGTCGAGGACGTTCGTACCGTTGCTGCCGTCTCCGGGATAGGGGCCCTGGGTCTCGTCGGGCACCTCGGTCGACACCGTCGACGCAGTGCCGCTCGACGTGGCCGCGCCCGCGGAGGTCGATGCCGAGGCGCTCGAGGTGATGGTCGATCCGCCGGTCGCACTGGAGCCGGTGGAGTCGGACGCTGCGCATCCGGCCAGGGCGAGCAGACCGGCGCCCCCGAAGATCCCCAGGGCCCGGCGGCGATCGAGGAGGGTGGCGACATCGAACTCGAGGCCGCGGTCGTGGTCGGGGTGAGGCTGCTGGGGTGAGGGTCGCGAAGTCATGGGACAAGAGTGGCCCGGCAGCGCATGACGCAATCATGAGTCGGCTGTGCGGCTCCTGTGAGCGTGTTTGCCGCTCACGCCGTCTCGGGAGAGGCAGACTGCGAAGCATGAAAGCGAAGTCGCTCGTCGGTGCCCTCGTCGTCGGTCTCGCGGGGGTCGCCGTCAAGGACCTGACCCAGAAGAAGCACTCGCTCAGGCGGAACTTCCCCGTCGTCGCGAACTTCCGCTACATGCTCGAGAAGATCGGTCCCGAGCTGCGGCAGTACATCATCACGAGCAACGACGCGGAGCGTCCGTTCTCGCGCGACCAGCGGGCGTGGGTCTACGCGAGCAGCAAGCTCGAGAACAACTACGTCGGGTTCGGCACCGACAACGACGTCGAGCACCTCGAGAACTACCCGATCATCAAGCACCGCACCTTCTCTGCCGGGGCGCCGTCGACCGCCGTCGCGCACGGCCACCACGACGAGAAGGTCGATCTGCCCGCGGCCAAGGTGCTGGGACGACCTCGTGGGCGCAGGCACGCCTTCCGACCCGCGTCGGTCGTGAACGTGTCGGCGATGAGCTTCGGCTCGCTCTCCGGCCCGGCCATCGAGGCGATGAACCGGGGCGTCGCTCTCGCCGGGGCGCTGCACAACACGGGCGAGGGCGGCCTGTCGGACCACCACCGCAAGGGTGGTGACCTCATCCTCCAGATCGGGACGGCCTACTTCGGGTGCCGCGACGACAAGGGCCGCTTCGACCTCGCTCGGCTCAAGGACCTCGTCCAGGGTGCCCCGGTCCGAGCCATCGAGGTCAAGCTCAGCCAGGGCGCCAAGCCCGGCCTCGGCGGTCTCCTCCCGGCGGCGAAGATCACCGAGGAGATCAGCCGGATCCGTGGCATCCCGATGGGAGAGGACTGCGTCAGCCCGTCACGGCACGCCGAGTTCGACAGCGTCGACTCGATGCTCGACTGGGTCGAGCGCATCGCCGACGAGACCGGACTTCCCGTCGGCATCAAGTCGGCCGTCGGCGAGATGGATTTCTGGACCGAGCTGGCCGACCAGATGTCGAGCCGCACGCGCGGGGTCGACTTCATCACCGTCGATGGTGGCGAGGGTGGCACGGGCGCCGCACCACTCGTGTTCACCGACACGGTGGCGCTCCCCTTCCGGGTGGGCTTCGCGCGGGTCTACTCGACGTTCGCCCGGGCTGGCCTCACCGACGACGTCGCCTTCATCGGTAGTGGCAAGCTCGGCCTGCCCGACAACGCCCTCGTCGCCTTCGCCCTGGGCGCCGACATGGTCAACGTCGCACGCGAGTCGATGCTGTCGCTCGGATGCATCCAGGCGCAGAAGTGCCACACCGACCGCTGCCCCACCGGCGTCGCGACCCAGGACCCGTGGCTCGCCCATGGCCTCGACCCCGACCTCAAGTCCGTGCGCCTCGCCAACTACCTGCAGACGCTGCGCCGCGACCTCCTCAAGGTCTCCGAGGCCTGTGGCGTCCCGCACCCGGGTCTCATCGATGCGGAGTCGGTCGAGATCCTCGACGGCAACCGCACCGGGACACCCCTGCGCAAGGTCTACGGCTACGAGCCGGGCTGGGGCGCCCTCGGCCCGGAGCTCGCCCGCGAGATCACGTCGATCATGTGGCCCGAGCGCGACGACGACACGAGCGCGCCGGCGTCACCGACGGCCACCATCTGACGGACAACCGCGTCACGTCTCAGGCAGAGACGGCGGCGTATGCCGTGCGCAGTTGTTCCTCTGTCGGCCCTTCGAGCCGCACCGGTCGCGCCACGTCCTCGAGGACGACGAACCGGAGCAGCGCGCCGCGAGTCTTCTTGTCGCGCCGCATCGCCGTCTCGAGCCGAGCCCAGTGGCCCGACTCATAGGCGGTCGGCAGGCCCACAGAGCTCAACACTGCGCGGTGCCGGTCGACCACTTCACGTGAGAGCACGCCTGCGGCACAGGCCAATTCGGCCGCATAGACCATGCCGATGGCCACGGCCTCCCCGTGCCGTCGGCGGTAGTGCTCCACCTGCTCAATGGCGTGCCCGAACGTGTGCCCGTAATTGAGGATCTCCCTCAGCGACGACTCGCGGAGGTCCTGGCTCACGACGTCGGCCTTGACCCGGATGGCGCGTTCGATGAGTTCGAGCGCGTGCGGGCTGTCCGGTGTGGTGGCCCCCTGGGGGTCGCTCTCGACGAGGTCGAGGATCACGGGGTCGACGATGAAGCCACACTTGATGACCTCGGCGAGGCCTGCGACGTAGTCCTCGCGCGGCAACGTCGCGAGCACATCCATGTCACACAGCACGGCCCGCGGCGGGTGGAACGACCCGACGAGGTTCTTGCCCTCGGCGGTGTTGATCCCCGTCTTGCCACCCACGGCTGCGTCGACCATCCCGAGGAGTGTCGTTGGCACCTGGATCACCGGCACGCCCCGCAGCCACGTGGCGGCGACGAAGCCGGCGAGGTCGGTGACCGTCCCGCCACCGACACCCACGATGACATCCGTGCGGGTGAACCCGTGACGCCCGAGCAGGGCCCACAACTCGGCGGCGACCACCGCGGTCTTGGCGTCCTCGGCGTCAGGGACGCCCACGGCATACGCGTCAATTCCCCTGTCCCGCAGCGATGCGGTGACTCGCTCACCCACGCCGCGCATGGAATCCGGATGAACGACGAGCGCGCGCTGGACGCCGTCTCCGACGACATCGGCGACCCGCCGGGAGCACCCGGACTCGATGACGACCTCGTAGTCACCGCCCACGGACACCACGCTCACGCCTGCTCCCCCAACGCCTCGACGATCTGTGCGACGACGTCCTCGATGCTGCGGCCAGCAGTGTCGACCCGATGCGTCGCCACTGCCTCGTAGGTCGGTCGACGCTCGTTCATGAGCTTGGTCCAGGCGGCCCGTGGATTGATCGCGAGCAGCGGCCGACTGCCGTCGAATCCGACTCGCTTGGCCGCATCGGCGATGCCCACGTCGAGGAAGATCACTGTGTGGCCCGCGAGCGCGCGCTGGGTCGACTCGTCCATCGGCGCACCTCCGCCCAGGGCCACCACTCCGCGCTCGGCAGCCACGGCACGGGCGACTTCGGCCCGCTCGAGGGCACGGAAGGCCGGTTCACCCTCGAGCACGAAGATGTCGGAGATCGAGCAGCCCTGGGCCTCCTCGATGGCAGCGTCGGTGTCGTGGAACGCCACGTCGAGCGCGGCCGCGAGCGCCTCGCCGATCGTGCTCTTGCCGGCGCCGGGTGGGCCGACGAGGACGACGGGGCGCTGGTCCGATGTGGTCACCACGTGCGCATCGTCTCGGGGATGGCAGCGAGGTATGCCGCGTGGTTGCGTCGTGTCTCCTCGACCGAGTCGCCGCCGAACTTCTCCAGACAGGCCTCGGCGAGCACGAGGGCCACCATGGCCTCGGCGACCACGCCGGCTGCCGGGACAGCGGAGACGTCGGAGCGCTGGTGGATGGCCTTGGCCTCACCCTCGCCCGTCGTGTCGATCGTGTCGAGTGCGCGCGGGACCGTCGAGATCGGCTTCATCGCGGCTCGGACCCGCAGAACGTCACCGTTGGACATCCCGCCCTCGGTGCCGCCGGCCCGGCCGGTGCGGCGCCGAATCGTCCCGGACTCGTCGCGCTCCATCTCATCGTGCGCCTGCGACCCGCGCCTTGCCGCCGTGCGGAAGCCGTCGCCGACCTCGACACCCTTGATGGCCTGGATGCCCATGAGGGCGCCGGCGAGCCGAGCGTCGAGCCTGCGGTCCCAGTGGACGTGCGAGCCAAGGCCCGGCGGCAGACCGTAGGCGAGCACCTCGACGACGCCACCGAGGGTGTCCCCGTCCTTCTTGGCGGACTCGACCTCGGCCACCATGGCCGCGGAGCCCTCGGGGTCGAGCGTCCGCACGGGGTTCGCGTCCAGCTCGGCCACCTGGTCCGGCGTCGGCAGCAGGGCATCATCGGCCACAGCGGCAGTGCCCATCGAGATCGTGTGCGACACGAGGCGGATTCCGTAGGCCTGCTCGAGGAAGCGAGCAGCGACCTCACCGAGTGCCACGCGCGCCGCGGTCTCGCGCGCCGAAGCGCGCTCGAGCACCGGCCGGGCGTCGGCAAAGGCGTACTTCTGCATTCCGACGAGATCGGCGTGCCCCGGGCGCGGACGCGTCAACGGTTTGTTGCGCGCAATCTCCTTCTCGGCATTGACGTCGTCGGAGGCGGCGTAGGCCTCGTCCGACACCGGGTCGGCCGACATGACCGTCTGCCACTTCGGCCACTCGGTGTTGCCGATGCGGATCGCCACCGGCGAACCCATGGTGATCCCGTGTCGAACTCCCCCGAGGAACTCCACCTCGTCCTGCTCGAACTTCATGCGTGCCCCTCGACCCGCGCCGAGCCGGCGTCGGGCCAGGGCGTCGGCGAGGTCGGTCCGGGTCACCTCCACCCCGGCGGGCAGGCCTTCGATCGTGGCGAGGAGTGCGGGGCCGTGAGACTCACCGGCGGTCAACCAACGAAGCATGGGGCAGATCTTCCCACGGCCCCATCCACCGGGCCGGGCGCGGTCACGACGTGGGCGCCCACGCAAGGCGGGCGGACGGCATACCGGGCTCCTTCCCCGGCTACCCTCGCGACATGACGACTCCGGCCACGACGCCCGCTGCCTTCGCCCTGTCCGCACGCATCCTGTGCGGCGCCCTCATGGGCGCACTCGTCCTCATGGGCCTCGTGCTGTTCTTCGTCCTGCCCAGCGACGAGACTCCGCCCATCTGGGTGCCGCTCGCGCAGGTGGTTGCCGCAGTGGTGGTCCACGTCGGCCTCGAGACGATCGGCTACCGCATCGCACCCCTCGAGTCGGCCCTGAGCGACGACGAAGCGGCGGCCGAGGCACGCACCCGCTGGCAGAGCTCGATGATGGTCCGCTTCGCCCTCAGCGAGGCCATCGCCATCGGGTCGATCGCGCTGGCGTTCGTCGTCGACGGCGGCATCTGGGTCTATCTCGTGGGCGCCGCCGTCTCCCTCGTCCTGATGTGGATCCACGTCTGGCCGGGTGCCCGGTCGGTGGGTCGCACGGCCGATGCCCTCGAGGCCGGTGGCCGCGCGTCGCACCTGCGGGAGACGTTCGGCGCGTCCGCCCCGGGACCGATCCAGCAGTTCTGAGTCAGCGGCGCCGTCGGCCGGTCACTCGCCGATGAGGCCGCGCACGATCGCACCCGTCCATGCGAGGGCGATGATCGCGCCGGCGCACATCGACGGCCCGAATGCCATCGCGGACTTCCGGCCGGCCCGCCCGGTCAGGAGCAGGACGAGCGCTGTCACTCCCCCGACGACGAACGCCGCCATCGTCCCGATGACGACGTGGCCGACCGAGAACCACCCGAGGAGCAGCCCGATCGTCGGCGCGAGCTGGATGTCGCCACCGCCGAACCCGCCGCCGGGCAGGAAAGCGAAGATCACGTACAGGACGGTCAGTCCGACGCAGCACAGGCCGGCGGTCAGCAGCCGATCCCATTCACCCGTGGCGATCGTCGGCGGCAGGAGCAGCACCGCGAAGGCCGGCAGTGCCGGCCGGGTCAGCCCCACGGGCAGCCGGTGGACGTCGAGGTCGATCCACACGAGACACACGGTCAGCCAGGCGAAGAGCAGGTATGCCGGGAGCGCGGCGTAGTCGGCCACGTCACCGATCGTCGTCGCCAGGACCACGACGATGACGGCCAGCAGCGGGGCGACCCACCACGAGGGCGGAGTCGGGTGGGTGGCTTCGTCCTCGGGAATCCGATAGCCACCCGTGGCGAGTTCACGGGCGGTGATCCGTCCGATGACGAGTGCCCCGACGACGAGTGCGACCAGGGCCAGGACCCAGAGGACGTCGCGGTTCATCGACTCGCCATGGCTTCCCGAGCCGCATCGAACATCGCCTCAACGGGCGGGCGCTGTCCGGTGAAGAGGCGGACCTGCTCCGCTGCCTGGTGCACGAGCATGTCCAGACCCGAGATGACCTCGGACCCATGAGCGACAGCAGCCTGCGCCAGGGGGGTCGGCCAGTCGGCATAGACCACGTCGAGCAGCGTGGCTTCGTGCCACTTCTGTTGCGCGACCGAGTCCAGTCCGGCAGCAGTCGCGGAACTGGCCGCCGGGGGCAGGGTGGAGATGACGAGCCGTCGGGGTTCACGGGCCCACACCGCGAGAGGGATGGCCATGGCCGTCACGTCGTGTCGCTCGAGCAAAGTCACCACCTCTTGGGCGGCGTCGGCGTTGCGCGCCGCGACGACGACGTCGCGCACCCCGAGGTCGACCAGAGCCAGTGCCGCCGAACGGCTCGTCGCGCCGGAACCGAGGAGGAGCGCCGCCCCCTCGTGCGCCACGTGCTCGACGGCGCGCACGATGCCGATCACGTCGGTGTTGGCGCCATCCCAGCGACCGTCCTCGCGGCGGACGAGGGTGTTGATGGCCCCGGCCTCGCGCGCGACGTCCGTGACCGAGGCGGCCACGTCGAACGCGGCCTCCTTGAGCGGCATCGTCAGGCTCAGCCCGCGCCACTCGTCGTCGAGGGCGCCGACCACGCCGGGCAATTCGACTTCGGTGACCTCACGACGGACGTACGTCCAGTCGTCAAGGCCGAGTGCGGCATACGCGGCGTGGTGCAGGACCGGAGACAGCGAGTGAGCGACGGGTGAGCCGAAGACGGCCGCCCTCAGCACTTGTCGCGGTTCTCCGAGCACCACTTGTTGAACTCCTGCACGTTGCGATCGTGCTCGGCCTGGGTGACGGCGAACTTGGTCTCGCCCGTCGACGGGTTGACGGCGACGAAGTAGAACCACGGTCCGTCGGCAGGGTGGGCCGCCGCTTCGATCGAGGCGGCACCCGGGTTGTTGATCGGTCCCGGAGGCAGGCCCTTGACCCGGTAGGTGTTGTAGGGGCTGTCCGAGTTGCGCGCCTCGTTGGAGGTGCCGGCGCGGCCCCGCTCCTGCTCGATGTAGTGGATCGTCGAGTCCATCTGCAGCATGCCGACCGTCGGCCCGTTGGGGTCGTCGAGTCGGTTCTCGATGACGCGGGCCACTTTGGCGCGGTCGGCGTCGCCGTTGACCTCGCCCTCGACGATCGAGGCGACCGTGAGGATGCGGGTGTAGTCAGCAGGGTCCACGCCGGCCTTCTTCAGCTCGGTCAGGGTGAGGGCGATCATCTGCTTGAGCTGCGATGCCGCCGGGGTGCTCTTGTCGAACTCGTAGCTCGACGGGAAGAGGTAGCCCTCGACCTTGCCCTTGGCCTCAGCCGGAAGGCCGAGCTCGGCGGGGTTCTGGAGGGCAGCCTCGTAGTCGGCGACGGGGACGCCGGTCGCCTTGCTCAGGCGCGGGATGATCTCGCTGGCCCAGAGCCCTTCGGGGATCGTCAGGCGCGGTCCCTGGCGGTTGGCCGGGTCGCTGAGGATGGTGAAGGCATCGACGGCCTTCATGCCCTTGCGCAGGGCGTAGGTGCCCGCCTGGATGCGGGAGCTGGCGGCGGGATCGGCGCCGGAGGCCTCGAGGTATGCCGTTCGCGTCTTCACGACACCGGCAGTCTTGAGTGTCGTCGCGATGCTCTCGCCACTGTCACCCGGCTTGACGGTCACGGAGACGTCGCCCTCACCAGGGCCGGGGAAGTCCTCACCGCCGCCGGAATCGCCACCGCCCACGAGGGACGAGACGACCGGCTTGAGCAGCGTGAAAGCCATCGTGGTCGCTCCACCCACGAGCACCACGGCGAGCAGCAGCGTGAGCAGGCGGCGACCCTTGCCACCACGACGCTGGCGCTGGCGACGCGAACGCCGGGAGTCTTCGGGCGGAGGCTCTCCGAAGAGAGTCGTCTCGAGGTGGTCCTGGGTCACCGTTGTCCGTCCTTGTTCTTCGGCCTGCGCCGCTTCTGTCGCTCCACTGGTTCACCCGGTGGGCGACCCGAACTGCGTTCCTCGTCCAGTGCCGCCTGCAGAATCAGCACGGCGGCCGCCTGGTCGACGACTGCACGCTGCCGACGTCCATCGACTCCACTGTCGCGCAGGACCCTGTGGGCGTCCACACTCGTGAGGCGTTCGTCGACAAGACGGACGCCCACGGGTGCCACCCGGCGGGCCAACTCCGCAGCATACGTGCGCGCGGCCGCTGCCGCGGGACCCTCGTCACCCGAAAGTGAACGCGGCAGTCCGACAACGACCTCGACGGCCTCCCGTTCCACGCACAGGGTCGCGAGTTCGGCGACATCGTCGTCCCCCGCCTCCGGGGCGTTCGGAGCCCAGGCACGCGCCAGCGTCGCGTGCGGGGTGGCGAGGATGCCCGAGGGGTCGCTGAGGGCCACGCCGACACGAACCGTGCCGACGTCGACCCCCAGACGGACTCCGGGGCGCACGCTCACCCGCCGAGTTCCCCGACGCGCCACTCCACGGCGTTGATCGCCTCGCCGGACTTGCTGGCGTCCTGGCCACCGCCCTGGGCGATGTCGTCCTTGCCACCACCACCGCCACCCAGGGTCTGGGCGGCGATCCGCACGAGCTCGCCCGCCTTGATGCCCTTGTCGCGAGCCGCCTGGTTCGTCGCGATGACGACGACTGGACGACCCTTCGCCGCGCCGGTGACCGCCACGACAGAGGGGGCGCCGTCGCCGAGCTTCTGGCGGGCGTCGAGGACCATCGCGCGCACGTCATCGGCGCCGGTGCCGGGGCCGGCGTCATGTCCGACGAAGCGGATTCCGTTGACGTCCTTGGCGTTGTCGCTGAGGGAGCCGGCGGCCGCGAGCACGGCCTCCTTGCGCACCCGCTCGAGTTCGCGCTCCGCGTCCTTGAGCCGCGTCACCATCGCGCTGACGCGTTCCGTGAGCTCGCCCGCTTGACCACCGACGATGCCACTGAGCTCGGCCACGATGGCGCGCTCCCGCGCGAGGTAGCGCAGCGCGTCCATCCCGACGAAGGCCTCGAGGCGGCGCACACCCGAGCCCACCGAGGACTCACCCGTCACGGTCAGCGCACCGACCTGCGACGAGTGGCCGACGTGGGTGCCACCGCAGAGCTCGCGCGACCAGGGGCCACCGATCTCCACGACGCGAACGGCCTCGCCGTAGGTCTCACCGAAGAGTGCGAGCGCTCCGGCCTCGCGCGCCTCGGCGAGCGACATCCACGACGCCGAGACGGGCAGGTCCTTGCGCACGGCGAGGTTCGCGACCTCCTCGATCTCGCTGCGGGTCTCGGGCGAGAGCGCCTGTCCCCACGCGAAGTCGAGCCGGAGGTAGCCGGGCTTGTTGTAGGAACCGGACTGCAGGGCGGACGGGCCGAGCACCTGACGCAGGGCCGCGTGGATGACGTGCGTGCCCGAGTGCGCCTGACAGGCCGAGAGCCGCCACTCGGGGTCAACCTCCGCGAGCACCGGGACACCGGCACGCAGCGGACCGTGGACGACCTCGACCGTGTGGGCGATCAGTCCCTTGACCGGTCGCTGGACGTCGACGACCTTGAGGTGCACGCCGTCGGCGGTGATGATGCCCTCGTCGGCGATCTGCCCACCGGACTCGGCATAGAACGGGGTCCGGTCGAGGATGACCTGACCGCGCTGTCCCGGCTCGATCTCCTGGACCTGCTCACCGTCCACCACGAGGCCGATGACCTTGGCCTCGCTGGTGAGCTCCTGCCACGCCCGGAAGTCGGTCTCGCCGGCAGCCCGCAGGTCCTTCCAGACCTCGGTGTTGGCGTGACCGGACTTCTTCGCCTTGGCGTCGGCCTTGGCCCGGTCGCGCTGCTCCTGCATGAGGCGCGTGAAGCCCTCGCGGTCCACGGCGAGGCCCTGCTCCTCGGCCATCTCGAGGGTGAGGTCGATCGGGAAGCCGTAGGTGTCGTGCAGCTGGAACGCCTGGTCGCCGGACAGGACGCCGGACCCCTGCTCACGGGTCCGCACCACCGCGGTGTCGAGGATCGTCGTGCCGGCAGCGAGGGTGCGGCGGAACGCCTCCTCCTCGGCGTAGGCGATCTTGCTGATCCGGTCGAACCCGGTCTCGAGCTCGGGGTAGGACTGCTTCATGCGGTCCATCGAGACGGGCAGCAGGTGCGGCAGCGCCGGCTCGTCGAAGCCGAGCAGTCGCATGGAGCGCACGGCCCGGCGCAGCATGCGGCGCAGCACATAGCCGCGACCCTCGTTGCCCGGGGTGACACCGTCGCCGATGAGCATGAGCGAGGAACGGACGTGGTCGGCGACGACGCGCAGCCGCACGTCGTCCGGGTGCGACTCGCCCGCCGAGTGGCCGGACTGGGCGCCGTAGTTCTTGCCCGTCATCTCGGCGGCCTTGGCGAGGACCGGATAGACCTCGTCGATCTCGTAGAGGTTGTCGACGCCCTGGAGCACCGACGCGATGCGCTCGAGGCCCATGCCGGTGTCGACGTTCTGCGCGGGCAGCGGGCCGGAGACGTCGAAGTCCTCCTTGGACCGCACCTCACTCAGCTCGTACTGCATGAAGACGAGGTTCCAGATCTCCATGTAGCGGTCCTCGTCGACCGCGGGACCGCCCTCCTGGCCGTACTCGGGGCCACGGTCGTAGAAGATCTCGCTGCACGGACCGCCCGGACCGGCAACGCCCATGTGCCAGTAGTTGTCCTTCTTGCCGCGGCGCACGATCCGCTCGAGCGGGATCGCGGTGTACTCGGCCCACAGCCGCTCGGCCTCGTCGTCGTCCTCGTAGACCGTGGCCCACAGCCGGTCGGGGTCGAGGCCGTAGCCCCCCTCGTCCTGCGACGTCGTGAGCAGCTCCCAGGCGAACCGGATCGCGTCCTTCTTGAAGTAGTCGCCGAAGGAGAAGTTGCCGTTCATCTGGAAGAACGTGCCGTGCCGGGAGGTCTTGCCGACCTCCTCGATGTCACCGGTTCGCACACACTTCTGCACGCTCGTGGCGCGCTGCCACTGCGGCGTCTCCTGACCGAGGAAGTACGGCTTGAACGGCACCATGCCTGCGTTGACGAACAGCAGGTTGGGGTCGTCGTGGATGAGGGGCGCGGAGGGCACCACCGTGTGGCCCTTCTTCTCGAAGAAGGTGAGCCAGCGGCGCCGGATCTCTGCGGTTTCCATGTCGTCAGTCCTGGAGTCTCGTGGTTCGAGTCGGGTCATGCGGGTCCTGCAACGCGCCCGGGTTCACGGGCACCGGTGAATCCTACGTGCCAGCCGGTCACGCGGACCTGCGCATTCCCTTCGCACGGCTCCCCGGCCTTCCTAGAGTGGGTTCATGGCACTCGAACTCGGGCTCGACACGTTCGGCGACATCGCACTCGGGCCCGACGGCGAGCCGCTGACCGCCGCCACGGTGGTCCGTGAGGTCCTCGCCGAGGGACAGCTGGCCGATCGCCTCGGCCTCGACTTCTTCGGCATCGGTGAGCACCACCGGCCCGACTACGCGGTGTCCGCTCCCGACACGCTGCTGGCAGGTCTCGCGACGACGACCGAGCAGATCCGCCTCGGAAGCTCCGTCACGGTGCTGAGCTCGGACGACCCGATCCGGGTGTTCCAACGCTTCTCGACGGTCGACGCGATGTCGAACGGCCGGGCCGAGATCACCGTGGGGAGAGGCTCATTCATCGAGTCCTTCCCCCTGTTCGGCCTGGCGCTCGAGGACTACGAGGTCCTCTTCAGCGAGAAGCTCGACCTCCTCGCCAGCGTCCTCGAGGAGCAGCCGTTCCGTTGGGAGGGAACCGTGCGTCCCCCAGTCGAGTCGGGTCCGGTCATGCCACCGACGGAGTCCGGTCGCCTCCCCACGTGGGTCGGTGTCGGCGGAACGCCGGCGTCGGTCGTGCGCGCCGCGCAGTACGGCCTGCCCATCGTCATCGCGATCATCGGCGGGGCGAGCGCCCAATTCGCCCCACTCGCAGATCTCTACCGTCGCGCGTGCACCGAGTACGGCCACGAGGGCCTCCCCATCTCCGTGCACTCCCCCGGTCACCTCGCCCCCACCGACGAGCAGGCCCAGGAGGAATACCTCCCGCACTTCATCGAGCAGATGCGCAAGATCGGCCGCGAGCGCGGGTGGGCGCCCATGACCGAAGAGGCGGCCCGGGCGCAGCTCTCACCTGAGGGCGCCGTCTATTGCGGTTCCCCCGAGACCGTCGCGCGCAAGATCGTCGCCACGACTCGGGTCCTCGGAGCGACGAGGTTCCAGTTCAAGTACTCCAACGGGCACCTCCCGCACGACCTGCGGATGTCGTCCATCCGCCTCTTCGGCGAGGAGGTCGCGCCCCGGGTCCGCGAACTCCTCGCGACGGACGACGCCTGACACTGCCGTTCCGACCCTTGTCGAGACACCTAGACCCTAGGTAGAGTTAGACCATGGTGTCGCGAGCTCCACGGATGACCGGCCCGACGAGGGCCGTCCTCGACGTGCTTCTCGCCGACCCGGAGGCCGACCACTACGGCCTCGCGATCGGAGCGGCCACCCGGCTGCCCAGCGGGACGATCCACCCGATCCTCGCTCGACTCGAGGGCGTTGACTGGGTGAGCAGCACGTGGGAGGACATCGACCCGTCCGAGGCCGGTCGCCCGCGACGTCGCCTCTATCGGCTCACCGACACCGGGGCGACCAAGGCGCGGGCTGCGTTGGCTGCGGCCGACGCCCGCCGCGCCCGGCTTCCCTCTCCCGCGACGGTGACCCCGTGACCCGCCTCGCGAGTGCCATCGTCGCGCTCGGTGTCCGAGTCCTGCCCCGGCAGGACCGTCGACGCTACGGGGAGGAGCTCGACGCCGACCTGCGGTCCCAGCCCGGTTGGCGACGACTCGGGTATGCCGTGTCGTTCCTTCTCGCGACTCCTCGCCTGCGCTGGGAGTTGCTTGCCAGGCACGCCGGTCAGCCCGTGCCGAACTGCTTTGTTGGAATGCACCGTGACCGCGATACCCACCCCAATCGCGAGGCGTCATGGGTGATCGTCCGTGAATGTGTCCGGTGCCGCCGCCTGACGGACCCGCCTCAGTACGAACCCCGACGTCGGGTCAACGACATTCGAGCGTGGTATTCCGCCAACGGTGGTCGCTGAGGTCAGCCGCGGCCGAGGCGCTCCTTGAGCCAGGTCCAGCGCTCCTGCAGTCGTGCCTCGAAACCACGATCACTCGGCTGGTAGTAGTCGGTCTTTCCGACGAGGTCGTCCGGGAGGTACTGCTGCTTCGCGACGGCGTCCGGCTCGTCGTGCGCATAGACGTAGCCCTTGCCGTGCCCGAGACGGGCCGCACCGGCATACCCACTCCCGCGCAGGTGGGCGGGAACCGCCCCACCTCGTCCGGCACGCACGTCGGCCACGGCAGCGTTGATCCCGGCATACGCCGCATTGCTCTTCGGCGCGAGCGCGTTGTGCACGACCGCCTGGGCAAGGATGATCCGCGCCTCCGGCATGCCGATCTGGGCGACGGCGTGCATCGCGGCGACCGCGGTCTGGAGTGCGGTCGGGTCGCCCATGCCGACGTCCTCGCTCGCCGAGATGACGATGCGGCGCGCGATGAAGCGGGGGTCCTCCCCCGCCTCGAGCTGGCGCGCCAGATAGTGCAGGGCGGCGTCGACGTCGGAGCCGCGCATCGACTTGATGAAGGCCGACGCGACGTCGTAGTGCTGGTCGCCCGTCTTGTCGTAGCGCACCATCGCCTGCGCAACGGCCTGCTCCGCATGTTCGAGCGTGATGACCAGGGGCGAGTCGTCGGTCCGTCCGGCGGGTGCGTCGTCGAGAGCCACTCCCGCGGCCGCTTCCAGGGAGGTAAGCGCCCTGCGGGCGTCGCCCTGGGCGATGCGGACGAGGTGCTCGCGCGCCTCCTCCGCCAGCGTGTATGCCGCGTCGAGACCACGCTCGTCGGTCACCGCCGCGTTCAGGACGTCTTCGACCTGGGCGTCGTCGAGGGAGGTCAACGTGATGAGCATCGACCGCGACAGTAGGGGCGCGATGACCGAGAAGGACGGGTTCTCCGTCGTGGCCGCCACGAGGATCACCTGCCGGGTCTCCACTCCCGGAAGGAGGGCATCCTGCTGGGCCTTGCTGAAGCGGTGGATCTCGTCAAGGAAGAGGACGGTCTGGCGACCGTAGAGGTCGCGGTTGCGGGCAGCGGCCTCCATGACTGCACGCACGTCCTTGACCCCAGCCGTCACCGCGGAGAGCTCGACGAACTCGCGGTCGGCCGCCGTCGCGACGAGGTGGGCCAGCGTCGTCTTGCCGGTGCCGGGCGGACCCCAGATGATCGCGCTGAGCGGGCCCGCCGTGCCTCCCGAGCCCTCGATGAGGCGGCGGAGTGGACTGCCCGGCCGGAGCACGGACTCCTGACCGCGGACCTCATCGATGGAGGCGGGGCGCATCCGGACGGCCAGTGGTGGAAGCGTCGCGGGGGTCGCCTCGGTCACCGAGGAGGCGAAGAGGTCGTCACCGGCTGCCACCGAAGCAGCCTAACGTCCGGCGCCGACACCACAGGTGCGCCGGTCGCGCGACCGGCGCTCCCCGTGGTGACCGGCGTTCGCATACCTGCACCGGTCACCAACCTCTGCGCCGGTCGCGCGACCGGCGCAGAGAACAGGGTGGTCACACCTGCCCGCACTGCGTAGGTTTGGTGCCACCCCGAAGTCCGTCGACGAGAGGTCCTGCCATGCCCGACGCCACGAACGTCACGCTGCACCACGAGGACACCGGCGGCGACGGCCGGCCCGTCGTCCTGATCCACGGTTGGCCCCTGTCGGGAGCCTCGTGGAAGGACACCGTCCCGGCGCTCACGGACGCCGGACTGCGGGTCATCACCTACGACCGTCGTGGCTTCGGCCAGTCCGACCCGGCGCCCGACGACCGCTACGACTACGACTCACTGGCCGCGGACCTCGCGGACCTCATGGAGCGGCTCGACCTGCGCGACGCATCCCTCGTGGGCTTCTCCATGGGTGGAGGCGAGGTGGCCCGTTATGTCGGCAACTACGGCACCGACCGGGTGCACAGCGTCGCCTTCGCCGCAGCCATCCCGCCGTGGCTGGAGAAGAGCGACGCAAACCCCGACGGCGGCCTCCCCCCGGAGCAGGCCGCCGCGCTCCAGGATGGCCTCAGCGCCGACAGGGTCGGCTTCCTCGAGGGCTTCACGACGAACTTCTTCAGCGCCCACGGCGACCTCAAGGTCACCGAGGAGCAGCTCGCCGAGGCACGCGAGCAGGCGGCACAGGCCGACCTCGACGCCGCGCTGGCGTGCATCCACTCATGGCTCACGGACTTCACCGACGACATCGCCGCGATCACCGTGCCCACGCTCGTCATCCATGGCGACGCGGACGCGATCGTGCCGCTCGAGGTCTCGGGTCAACGCACCCACGAGCAGGTGCGCGGCAGCGAGCTCGTCGTCATCAAGGACGGCCCCCACGGCATCAACACCAGCCACGTCGAGGAGTTCAACGCCGCACTCGTCGAGTTCCTCGGTCGGTGAGCAGCGGGAGACTGCTCGAGCTCGACACAGCCGAGGCGATCACGGAGGCGAGCGGAACCCATCCTTTCGTCGCGCACGACCTCTCACCGACGTTCGTCGCTCCGGCACTCCATCTGGCCGGGACGGACACGGTTGCCTGGTCCCAGGAGTGGGCGGACGGCCGGACCGGAGTCGTCGTCCTGGGTGACCCGGAGGACGTCGCGACCCTCGCTGTCGACCCGGGATTCGTCGCCCACGTCCACGCCTGGCACCCGGACCACGTCTCGGCACCGGCCGATGCCTACGACGCGGTGGCGGCCTCGCTCGGTCTCCGCGGCGGAAACGCCTGGGACCGCATGGCGACGACCAGCCCTCCCCCGGCCATCCCTGCGGAATCGGACGTGACGTGGTTCGACGGCGACGAAGACGAGCTGACGACATTCGTGCGCGCCCACAACCCACGCCCGCACGCCCTCCCCGGGCGGCACGCGGAGCAGCGCTGGGTCGTCATTCGCGAGGCCAGCCCGATCGTCGCCTGCGGGTGCACCGAGCCCGGCAACACCACAGTCCCTCTCATCGGCGGCATCGCGGTTGACCAGACACAACGGGGACGTGGGCTGGGAGCCGCTGTCACGGCATACCTCACAAGGGACGGGCTCGACCGCGAAGGTGCGTGCACGCTGGGAGTCTTCGCCGACAACGCCCACGCGCGACACCTCTACGAGCGCCTCGGCTACGCGGTGACTCTCCACGCCCGCACCGGCTTCCCGGTGCGACACTGACGCCATGGCCTACGACGCCGAACTCGCCGACCGCATCCGGACCCTGCTCGCCGACGAGCCGGGACTGACCGAGAAGGCCATGTTCGGCGGACTCGGCTTCATGCTCGACGGACACATGGCCGCCGCCGCGAACAGTTCGGGTGGCCTCATGGTGCGCGCCGACCCGGCTGGACCGGGCGACCCACTGCTCTTTCCCATGGTGATGCGCGGGCGCGAGATGGCGGGCTGGCTGCAGAACGACCCGGACGTCCCGCTCACCGATGCCGACCTGTCGCGGCTCGTCGGCATCGGCGTCGCCTTCGTCCGGACGATGCCGGCGAAGAGCTGACGCGGTCAGGCCTGTGGCGCCCGCACCTTGTCGAGGCGCGCGGTGAGCGAGTCGACCCGGTGGGCGTTGCCGTGGAGATTGATGTAGCGGGCACCGAACACCGCGAGCAGCGCGTCGTCGAGCCGGCGGACAGCACCGGCGGGGTACTTGTAGTCCATCCGCTCGTTGATGCCGTCGACGTCGATGGTCCCGAGCAGCCCGCCGAGTTCGTCGAGCGAGGTGATGCCGAGTTCGAGCAACAACCCTGAGATCCACGAGTAGTGGTCGGTGCGCGACCAGCCAGCACCCTTGAAGTGTGCCGAGAGGAATGCGGCGAGGTCGGTCCCGCTGATCCGCGGGTCGTCATCCGCGGCGGCACTCCCCTGCCCCGCAGCGCCAGCCTGAAGCCGGTCGCGAATGGCGGTGAACTCGCGGTCCGCCAGCTCCAACAGCCCCGCGGCGAGGGTGAATCGCCGGTCCAGGTCCGGGACGTCCTCCGCCGGCACCGATCCCTTGTAGCGCACGTCGTGCTCGAACTCTGCCCACGCGTGCTGGAGGATCGTGCGGACCTGCACCGAGGCGGACCTCCCCCGCAGATGCGCGTATGCCGGGTCGCTGGCCTCGTCGTCGAGGGTCACCAGGAGGTGCCGGCTGGAGTATCCGAAGCGACCCTGCTGCGCGGTCTCCTGACCGAGGTCGCGGTCGTCGAGGACACTGAACTCACCCGCGAGCAGGTCCGCCACGGCGGTGACATCGCCCTGGAGGTACGTCACGACCCGGACCCCGATCTGGTCGGTGATCTGGCTGAGCGGGTCGGTGTAGACCGGCCCACCATCGCGAGTCTGCGCGGCCTTGCCGGCGAAGGACGCGACGCTCTTGGCCCGGCCCGTCACCGAGACATAGTTGATGCCGGCGTCGTCGAGGAGTGCCTGAACCATCGTGACGAATTGATCAGTGACCTCGCGCAACTCCGGCTGACGCTGTGCGTAGCGCTGCACGGCATCCTGCAGCCCCGGCGCAGCCTCCGGCCGAGAGGCCCGGCGGCTCACACCGACCACCCCAGGACGTTGCGCAGGCCTTCGACGCCGCCGTCCGGGTCGTGGTGCACCGCCCGGATGCCGAGGGCGGCAGCGGTACGGACGTTGGCCTCGTTGTCGTCGACGAACCCGACGTCGCCCGCGTCCTCGGGACGGATACCCAGGGCGTCGAGGACCCGCTCGAAGTAGGCCGGCTCGGGCTTCATGGCACCCATGTCACACGAGTAGAAGGACTGCGCGAAGACGTCGTCATAGTCGAAGTGGTGCCGCAGGAACTCCTTGCGGTGGTCCTGCTGGTTCGTGGCGAGGACGCACTCGACACCCGAGGCGGCCACCTCGTGCACGAGGTCGATGGCTTCGCTGTCGACCGCGACCTCTTCCCAGAGGGAGAGCAGATCATCGACGTCTGCGGTCACGCCGGGCCATGTGTCCAGCACGTCGGCGAGCACCTCACGGAAGGGGCGTTCGCCGCGCAACGCGGGCACTTCGGCGGCAAAGACCGCCTCGGCGAAGCCCTCGCCACCCCACGCGTCGAGTCTGGGCGTCCACGCGGCGTCAGGCTCGCCGCGGCGCAGCTGGTGCTGCAGCACGCCGTCCGCGTCCCACAGGAGGACGCGGACGGGGCGTGCCGGATCGAGCGGCCGGGCACCCACGATGTCGATGTCCGCCGCCGTCGTCATCAGGCCGGGTCTGCCTGGGTCTCGGGTCCGGCGTCGTTCTTGGCCTCGGGCTTGGCGTCGATGCCCGCCTCCTTGCGCTGCTCCGGGGTGATCGGAGCAGGCGCCGCGGTGAGCGGGTCATAGCCGCCACCGGACTTCGGGAAGGCGATGACGTCGCGGATCGACTCGTAGCCGCCGAGCAGCATGACGATCCGGTCCCAACCGAAGGCGATTCCACCGTGCGGCGGGGCGCCGAACTGGAAGGCGTCGAGCAGGAAGCCGAACTTCTCCTGCGACTCCTCCTGCGACAGGCCCATGACCTTGAAGACGCGCTCCTGCACGTCGCGGCGGTTGATACGGATCGAGCCGCCGCCGAGCTCGGTGCCGTTGAGCACCATGTCGTAGGCGTACGCCAGCGCCGGGCCGGGGTCGGTGTCGAAGGTGTCCTCGAACTCCTTCTTCGGCGAGGTGAAGGCGTGGTGCACGGCGGTCCAGGCGCCCGTGCCCACGGCGACGTCACCGGCCGCCACGGCCTCGGAGGCTGGCTCGAAGAGGGGAGCGTCGAGCACCCAGAGGAAGGCCCACGCGTCCTCGTCGATGAGGTCGCAGCGCTTGCCGATCTCGAGACGGGCGGCGCCGAGCAACGCCCGCGAGGACTTCGTCGGTCCGGCGGCGAAGAACACGCAGTCGCCCGGCTTGGCGCCGACGTGCGCCGCCAGTCCGGCCTTCTCCTCGTCCGAGAGGTTCTTGGCCACCGGACCCGAAAGACCGAACGAACCATCCGCGGTGTCTTCACCAACGAGGACGTAGGCCAGACCCTTGGCGCCGCGACTCTTGGCCCAGTCCTGCCAGGCGTCGAGCTGCTTGCGCGGCTGGCTCGCGCCGCCGGGCATGACGACGGCACCGACGTACTCCGCCTGGAAGACACGGAACGGGGTGTCCTTGAAGTACTCGGTGCACTCGACGAGCTCGTTGCCGAAGCGCAGGTCGGGCTTGTCCGTGCCGAAGCGGCGCATGGCGTCGGCGTAGGTCATCTGCTCGAAGGGCGTCGTGAGCTCGACACCGATGATCGACCAGATCTCCTTGACGATCGCCTCACCGAGCTCGAGCACGTCCGCCTGCTCGACGAAGCTCATCTCGATGTCGAGCTGGGTGAACTCCGGCTGACGGTCGGCGCGGAAGTCCTCGTCGCGGTAGCAGCGCGCGATCTGGTAGTAACGCTCCATGCCCGCGACCATGAGCAGCTGCTTGAACAGCTGCGGGCTCTGCGGCAGGGCGTACCAGCTGCCGGGCGCAAGACGCGCCGGCACGAGGAAGTCGCGAGCGCCCTCCGGCGTGGAGCGGGTGAGCGTCGGCGTCTCGATCTCCACGAAGTCGCGGGCCTCGAGGACGCGGCGGGCAGCAGCGCTGACCTTGGAACGCAGGCGCAGGCCGGCACCGGCCGACGAGGCACCGGGGCGACGCAGGTCGAGGTAGCGGTGCTTGAGACGCGCCTCCTCACCTACGGTGACGCGCTCGTCGATCTGGAAGGGCAGCGGCGCGCTGGGCGCGAGCACCTCGATCTCGGAAGCGACGACCTCGACCTCACCGGTCGGCAGGTCGGGGTTGACGTTGGCCTCGCTGCGGGCGACGACCTCGCCGGTCACCTTGATGCAGAACTCGGCCCGCAGGTCGTGCGCGGCACCGGTGAGCACCTCGTCACGCGCGACGACCTGGACCACGCCGCTCGCATCTCGCAGGTCGATGAAGGCCACTCCCCCGTGATCGCGACGCTTGCCGACCCAGCCGGTGAGCGTGACGGTGGTGCTGGTGTGGTCGGCGCGCAGAGTGCCGGCCTCGTGGGTGCGGAGCACGGAAGATCCTTCTCGAGGGTGTTGGATGAACGCCCGTCATCCTACGGAGTGGAATGCGGGCGGAACGAACCGGTTTGGGCCCGCGCCATCGACGAGGCCACGCCTCCGTGATGGTGGCGTGGCCTCGTTGTGCCAGACGTGGGTCAAGCCCCACGCGGACGATCAGTCCGGAATGATGAACTTCTGGCCCGGGAAGATCAGGTCCGGGTTCTTGATGTTGTTGGCCTTGGCGATCTTCTGGTAGCTCACGCCGAACTTCTCACCGATCTCGGAGAGCGTGTCGCCCTTCTTGACCGTGTAGGTCCGCTGCGCCGGGGCCGGAGCCTTCTTGGGCGCGGGCGCGGGAGCCTTAGGGGCAGGAGCCGGAGCCTTCGGGGCCGGCGCGGGGGTCCCCGCCCGGTCGGCAGCCTCCTTGGCCGCCTTGTCGTACTCAGCCTTCTTCTTCGCAGCCTCGGCGGCGGCCTCGTCGGCCTCCTTCTTGGCCTTCTCTGCCTTCTCGCCACTCTCCTTGCGAGCCTTCTCGGCGGCCTCGTCGGCCTTCTTCTTGGCCTCTTCTGCCTGCTTCTGCACCTCGTTGACGGCGTCGTTGTCGTCGTCGAAGCCGAGACCCTTCTTGAGGTCGTCCAGGAAACCCATGGGGGCTGGTCCTTCCGATTCGATCCTGCCCCTCGGCCATACGGCCGCGAGGCACCCCGGATGCGATGTGGGGGCGTTTCGACGCTACCCAAGGTCGGCGTGCCGATGGGCGGTCAGCCTCAGGGCAATCGTGGAGCGGCCCCGGACGTGCCCGAGTTCAGGACTCCGAGACGAAGCCGTCGCGATAGAACCAGCGACCCGCTCGACGCACGAACGTGCTCCGTTCGCGGATCGCGCCGCTCTGCCGGGTCACTCCCTCGCCGGAACGCCAGTGAGCCGCGAACTCCACCACTCCCTCGGTGTCGTCGCCGGCCACGTCGACGACGTCGAGTCCCAACCATTCAATTGCCGGGTCGAGTTCGATGACGTCGGGTCGCGCTGCCGGGTGCCACGTGCGGAACACGTGGTCGGCCTCACCCACGGCGTATGCCGTGTAGCGCGATCGCATGAGCGTTTCCGGTGTGGTCGGCCAGGTTTCACCCGACACGGCTGGCCCACAACAGTCGGCGAACAGCGCCCCGGCCGGGAGCCCACCGCAGGGGCAGGGTCGCGACGCCGAGCCGGGGATCATGCCCGAGCCGATCCGCCCGGGCCCTGGGGCCACGGGGTGTCATAGGGTCGCAGTGTCGACCAATTCCGCTGTCCCGCAACGTGGGCCGAGAGGACGGCAGCGGCGAGGATCGAGTTCTGTATTCGACCCTCGAGGACCGCGGAGACCGCATCGTCGAGCGGAACCCAGGCACGCGGCATACCTTGCTCCTCCGCTTCTCTGACGTGCCGCTCGCCTTCGGGGACGGCCGACAGGTTGCGTGCGAGGTAGACGCGGATCGCCTCGTCGAGACCACCGGGCGACGGTCGGATGTCGACGAGGACGTCGAGTCGACCCGCGACGAGGTCGGCCTCCTCGTGCAGCTCCCGGGCGGCCGCCTCCCACGGCGGCTCGCCCTCCACGTCGAGCAGACCCGCGGGGATCTCCCACTCGCGAGTGCGAATCGGGTGCCGGTACTGCTGGATCAGGCACACCCGGTTCTCGTCGTCGAGCACGAGCACCGCCACGGCGCCGGGATGGCGGACGTACTCGCGCACGTGCAACCCGGCGTCGCCAAGGTCGACCTCGTCCCGCACGACGTCCCACACGCGACCGGCCATGACCACTTCGGAGGAGGTCACCGGTCGCGGGTCGAACGCGTCGACGAGTCCGCCCTCAGCCAACGCCACCTCGGTCACGAGACCTCGGCGTCGACGCTCACCTTGGGGCGCTCCACCTCGACGAGACGGGCCGCGCGCTGCTCCTCGATCGCCGCCCCGATGAGACCGGCGAAAAGCGGATGCGCGCGCGTCGGACGCGACTTGAACTCGGGGTGGGCCTGCGTCGCGACGTAGTAGGGGTGGTCCTCGCGCCGCAATTCGACGAACTCGACCAGGCCTAGCTCGGGGTGCGTGCCGGAGATGACCAGGCCGGCCCCCTCGAGCTGGCCGCGGTAGGCGTCGTTGACCTCATAGCGGTGGCGGTGACGCTCGTCAGCGCTCGTGACGCCGCCGTAGACCTCGGAGACGACCGAGCCGGCCTTGAGGTCGGCGCGCTGCGAACCCAGGCGCATCGTGCCGCCGAGGTCACCCGCGCCCTCGACGAACTGCTTCTGCTCCTCGATCGTCGCGATGACCGGCGCAGGGGTCTCGGGGTCGAACTCGGTCGAGCTCGCTCCCTCAATGCCGGCCACGTTGCGGGCGAATTCGATGACCATGCACTGCAGGCCGAGGCAGATGCCAAGGGTCGGGACGCGGTGTTCGCGGGCCCAGGTCAGAGCGCCGAGCTTGCCCTCGATGCCGCGGACGCCGAAGCCTCCGGGCACGAGCACCGCGTCGACACCGCCGAGCGACTTCTGCGCACCGCTGGGTGCCTGGCACTCGTCGCTGGCGACCCAGCGGATCTTCACCTTGGCGTCGTGGTGGAACCCACCGGCACGCAGCGCCTCGGTGACCGAGAGGTAGGCGTCGGGCAGGTCGATGTACTTGCCGACGAGGGCGACCTCGACCTCGTGCTCGGGGTTGTGGACGCGACCGAGGAGCTTGTCCCAGTCCGTCCAGTCGACGTCGCGGAAGATGAGCGAGAGGCGGCGGATGACGTAGGCGTCGAGTCCCTCGCGGTGCAGCACCTTGGGAATGTCGTAGATGCTCGGCGCGTCGACCGCCGCGGCGACACCGTCGACCTCCACGTCACACATGAGCGAGATCTTGCGCTTGATCGGCTCCGGGATCTCCCGATCGGCCCTCAGGACAAGGGCATCGGGCTGGATACCGACCTGGCGGAGGGCAGCGACCGAGTGCTGGGTCGGCTTCGTCTTGAGCTCGCCGCTCGGTGCGAGGTAGGGCACGAGCGACACGTGGAGGAAGAAGACGTTGTCCCGACCGAGGTCGTGACGCACCTGGCGGGCCGCCTCGAGGAACGGCAGCGACTCGATGTCACCGACGGTGCCACCGATCTCGGTGATGATGACGTCGGGCGCCTCCGCGTCGTCGACGCCCGGTGCGCCGGCCGCCTGAGCGCGCATGCGCTCCTTGATCTCGTTGGTGATGTGCGGGATCACCTGGACCGTGTCACCGAGGTACTCGCCGCGACGCTCCTTGGCGATCACTTGGCTGTAGATCTGGCCGGTCGTCACGTTGGCCTTGCCGACGAGGTTGCGGTCGAGGAAGCGCTCGTAGTGCCCCACGTCGAGGTCGGTCTCGGCGCCGTCGTCGGTCACGAAGACCTCGCCGTGCTGGAACGGGTTCATCGTCCCGGGGTCGACGTTGAGATAGGGGTCGAGCTTCTGCATCGTCACGCGCAGACCGCGTGCCCTGAGCAGGAATCCGAGGCTTGAAGCCGTGAGGCCCTTGCCGAGCGAAGAGGCGACGCCTCCGGTCACGAAGATCTGTTTCGTCTGAGCCACCACGGACTTCAACAATACGTCATCGATGCCGGTGCCGAGACCATCGCCCCACGCGACGCGCGGACGGATCGCTGCGAATCAGAGAACCGACCGGTATGCCGTGAGCGCTGCTTCCAGCGCGTCCTCGCTCGTCGGGAGCTCACCACCACGGCTGATGGCCCGGGAACGCAGGTCGTCACGGACCGCCCCGTGGAGCAGCACGTCGGCCAGTGCACGGGCCATCGACGGAACATCGCCGACGGGGACGAGGATCGCCGCGTCGCCCACGACGGCACCGGTGCCCCCGGCATCCGTCGCGACGATGGCCGCACCGGAGTGAAGGGCTTCCTGGAGTCCAACGGGTTGGCCCTCCCACCGCGCAGTGGAGACGACGGCATCTGCGGCGGCGATGAGATCGGGCACGTCGGAGCGGTGACCGAGGAGCCGCACCGGGACGTCCGTCGCGTCGATGCGAGCCTGGAGTCGTTCCCTGTCGGGACCATCTCCGGCAACCACGGCGACGGCGTCGATGGCGTGGCGCGCACGCAACTCGGCCATCGCGTCGACGAGGAGGTCGAGGTCCTTCTGGGGTGCGAGACGCGCGACGGTGACGAGGAGCATCGTGCGCGGCTCGATGCCCAGGTCGTGTCGAACGGCGTGGCGGTCGCGGGTCACCGCGCCCGGTGGAGGGGCAGCGATGACGGCGAGGTCCGTGGCCCGGGCGCCGAGTTCCCGCTGGCGCTCGACGATGTCGGCAGACACGCCCAGAACGAGGTCCGCGCCGCGGGCGATGGTCGACTCGAGGACGCGATGCACCCGCCCCAGCAGACCAGCACCGGGCGACGCGTTGTGCAGCGTGACCACCAGTGGTGGCGCGAGGCCGGCCAGAGCCAGGACGGACAGCGCTCCGACCCGAGCACCGTGGGCGTGGACGACATCGGCTCCACCGCAGACGTCCCGCAGGATCGCGAGCGCGCGCGCATCGCGCACGGGATGGGGTCGGTCGGCAACGGCCAACTCGACCGTCGCGGCACCAGCCTCCGCGAAGGGGAACTGGTCCAACTCGGCGCGCGGCGCCAGGACGACGACATCGTGGTCGGCCTCGACCAACCCGCCGACGAGGTCGAGCACGTGCTTGCCCGTCCCGCCGGCGCTCGTGCCCATGACCAGGGCGATCCTCACTGCTCCGGCCCCTTTCGGCGACGCTGTCGCCCACGCTCTCGAAGTGCCTGCATCCCAGTGCGGTCGCCCACGGCCATCACGCCGAGGTGGACACCCATGGTCACCACCGCAACGACGACTCCTGCGGCCAGCGCACCCCAGAGACCACCCCACCGAACTCCGCGCTCGACGACGTCGCCCACGGCGATGGCCACGGCAACAGCCACGACCGCGGCACCGAGGGTGCGACCGGCCCCGGCGAGGGCCTCACTCCCCCATGCGTAGCGGACCAGCATCGCGAGGGAGAAACCCGACACGGTCATGCCGACGGTCGAGGCGATGCCGAGCAGCCCCAGCGTCGTGCCGGCATCGGAGCCGTCCGGGATGAGCGCCACGGGCAAGAGCGCCGCAATGATCCAGCCGCCCGCGACAACAGCCCCGGCGAGCATCGGACGGCCGCGGACATAGAGCGCCCGCGTGAGCAGCGCCGCAGCGCTGAAGCCCACGAGCCCCGGGGCGTAGGCGGACAGTCCACCGGGAAGAGCCTGCAGCGCCGAGTTGCCGGCTCCCTCTCCGCCGCGGTCGAACTCGAGGAAGAACCGGCCGACCGGTCGCGAGATGGCGATGAGCACCGCCGCCGCACCGGAGGTCAGGAGCAGAATGCCGCGAAGGCTGTTTGCCAGGGTCCCGGCGGCATCCGTCGCCGTGGCGTCCTCCTCGCGGGCGCCCTCTGCGTGCGCAAGTGCCGGGAAGGCGGCCGTGGCCACGGGCACCGCCAGGACGGCATACGGGAGGAGATAGACGGCCTGGATGTAGGCGTAGACGTTGACCACGCCGATGTCGAGCGTGCGTGGCTCGTGGGTGATCCACAGCGTGACGGCCACCGCCGCCTGCTGTGCCGCCAGGGCGAGGACGCCGGCGCCGGCGAGAACGCCGGCGCGCTGGCCCAGACCTCCGGGGAAGGACAGGGTCGGACGGAGTCGCACCCCTACCCGCAGCGCAGGCACGAGGAGCGGCAGGCTGAGCACGACGACGCCCAGGGTCGTGCCACCGGCGAGGACCCAGACCGAGCGGTCGTCGACGTCGGCCGCCGACACCTCCCCGGTCTGCATGGCCCAGTACGCGAAGTACGCCGCCATCACGACAACGCTCGACAGCAACGGGGCGAGGGCCGCAGCGAGGAACCTGCGGTGCGCCTGGAGGATGCCGGCCAGCACCACGCCCACGCCATAGAGCGCGACCTGCGGGGCAAAGATGCGCAACATCTCGGTGCCGAGGGCCACGCTCCCGGGTCGGCTTCGGTCGTCGAGCAGCAGGTCGCTGAGCCACGGTGCCGCGACGAGCACGACGAGCGACAGCGGCACGAGCACGACGATGGCCCAGGTGAGCAGGGCGGAGGCGCTGCGATCCGCATCCTCACGACGGCCGGCACCGAGTTGGCCGGCCACGAGTGGCACGGCGATCGCGGCGAGAGCACCACCTGCCGCGACTTCGTAGATGACGTTGGGAAGCGTGTTGACGGTCTGGTACGTGTCACCGACCGGGCTCGTCCCGACGCCCCAGGAGAAGACGAGAGTGCGGGCGAAACCCGCGAGGCGAGCCAGCAGAGTGGCGATCGCAACGATGAGCGCGGCGCGCGCCACGGAGTGACCCACGGTGCGCGTGGTCACTCGCGACCCCAGCGATCGAGCCGCCGCAGGACGTCATTGCCCTCGATGACCTTGCTGAACGACACCTTCTCCGAGAGCACGGTCAGCCCTGCGGTGACGGCCAGGACGGCCAGCCGACCGCGCAGGCCGGTGCGTTCTACGAGCGCCACACCGATGAGGGCACCAGCTGCGTTGGCGCCGGTGTCACCGAGCATCGACTCCCCACGCAGGTCGCTCGGCAGCGCTCCGGCCGCCGCACCGAGGGCGGCTGCGGCCGTGGCTGCGCCCGGGTTGCCCGGTGGAAGGAGGACGGGCAGACCGGCCGCGGTGACGACCTTGAGGGTCCGGCCAGGTCGGAGGTCGAAGAGGTTGGCGATGTTGGCCGCGCCGGCAATGGCGGCACCGCCCACGAGAGTGGCCAGGAAACCTCGGCCCGTGCGCCGGTCGGCCAGCGCCGCGGCCGCGAGACCGGTGGCACCGAGACCGACGATCTTGATGGCTCCGGTCGTCACCTCACCGCGCGCGAGGGCGCCGAGGTGACCCTTGAGGCCCTTGCTCGATGCGTCCCCCGCGAGGTCATCGAGGGCACCGAAGGCTCCGGCCCCGAGACTGGTCACCAGAGCGGGGCCGGCCGGGGCACCCGCGGCGACGGATCCGACTGCTGCAGCCACGGCATACGCCGGTCCTTCGAGGAGCGTGACGGTGCGCCCGGCATGGTTGGTGCGCTCCCAGCGAGTCCGGACACCGACCGGCAGACGGTCCTTCAGGAAAAGTGCGCCACCGGCGACGGCTGCTGCAGCAGCGGCGCCGAGGAGTGGGCGGCGGCTCATGGAGCCGGGATCGGCGGATATCCGCCAGACACGCCGTCGCCCAGGCCGTACTGACCCACGCCTCCGGTGAACTGCTGTGCCAGGGCATAGACGACGCTCACCTGACCGATCGAGAGACTCACGTCGTCGACGGTGGACAGCGCGCGCGCCGTGGACGCGTCTCCGCGCGCCGCACGCACGACCGAGCTCGTGCCGGCGAAGCCGGTGACACCCACGTCCTCGGTCAGTACCGCACCCTTGCCGGCCCGATCGAGCGCGGAAGCCAGACCCGCGAAGCGCGTGGCCTGACGGTCACGGTCGGCCATGACGTCGCCCTTGATGGGGGCGCCCACGAGGACGGCGCTGCTGGCACGGACGAGGTCCGCGGTCTCGAGGTCGATGAGCTTGGCACCCGCGAGCGCCTCCATGGCCGCCTTGCCGGCGTCGTTCGCCGCGGCGGCATCCGTGGCAACCAGAGCAGTCGCGAGGACGTCGTCGAGCGGGCTCCCGTTGGACTCGTCGGCCGCAGGGAGGCCCAGAGCCTGACGCTGCTCCGTGGCGAGCTGGGTCAGCTTGTTGGCAGCCTCATCGTTCTGCGGGACCCACGCGTCCTCGACGGTCGTCTGGGACACCACGGCCGCCCCGGCGGCGACGAGGGTCTCGGAGACCGCCTTGACGTGGTCGGCGTCCGCGCCCGGCAGGACGACGAGGGCGACCTTGGCGTCGGGCAGGGTTCCGCCGACGAGGCGCCCACGGGCGTCGGCGGTGAACTCGTCGCGTGTCGTGGCGGCCTTGCGGGCGGCCTCGAGTTCGGTGCGCAGGGACGCCCGGTCCTCGCGGAGCTGGGTGACCTCCTGCGTGAGGGACTCACCGATCGTTCCCTTGAGGGGTCCCGCACCGAGCACGATCCCCACGGCGAGGGCCATGAAGATCGAGACGATCGAGACGAGGTGGTAGCGGAAGTCGATCACGTGAAGATTCCTCCGAGTGCGGACCAGAGATCGTCGAGGCGGGCACCGAGCACCTGGAGCAGGACCTTGCCTCCCGGTGTGGCCCAGAGCGCGGCGCCGAGGGCGAGAAGTCCGACGAGGACCATCGCCACGAGCCACATGCCCGAGATGCGGGAGCGATAGAGCCGGCTCACTCCCTTGGCGTCGACGAGCTTGCCGCCGACGCGCAGGCGCGTAAGGAAGGTGCTGGCCATGCCGGCCCGCCCCTTGTCGAGGAACTCGATGAGCGTGGCGTGGGTGCCGACGGCGACGATGAGGGTGGCTCCCTTGTCGTCGGCGAGGAGCATCGCGACGTCCTCGCTCGTCCCGGTCGCCGGGAAGACGACGGGCTCGACTCCGAGGTCGCGAACCCGCTCGAGTCCGGGGGCGTTGCCGTTGCGGTAGGCGTGGACGACGACCTCGGCACCGCACTTGAGCGTCGCGTCGGACACGGAGTCCATGTCACCGACGATGAGGTCGGGCTTGTGCCGGGCCTCGACGATCGCGTCCGCTCCCCCGTCGACGCCGATGAGGATCGGCTTGTATTCGCGGATGTAGGACCGCAGCATCTGCAGGTCCTCCTTGTAGTGGTATCCGCGCACGACGATGAGGACGTGACGTCCCTCGAGGTCGGTCTTGATGTCGGGAACGCCGACACCATCCAAGAGCAGCGCCCGCTCCTGCTTGAGGTACTCCATCGTGTTGGCCGCGAACGCCTCGAGCTGATTGTTGAGCCCGGCTCGGGCGTCGGCCATGGACTCCGTCACACCCTCGGAGTCGAGGAGCGTGCCCGTCGCCAGGACCGTGTCGCCGGCACGGAGCTCGTTGCCCTCGAGGTGGACCTGGGTCCCCTCGGCGATCTGCATCGCTGCCTCGCCGACCTCGTCGAGGAGGGGGATGCCTGCCCCGAGCAGGATCTCGGGGCCGAGGTTGGGGTAGCGACCACTGATCGACGCGGCCGCGTTGACCACGGCGGACGGACGGCAGGCGACGAGCGCCTCGGCGCTGACCTTGTCGATGTCGACATGGTTGATCACCGCGACGTCGCCCGGCTTGAGGCGCTTGGTCAGGTCCTTGGTGCGCGGGTCGACGCGGGCGGTTCCGCTGACACCGGCAGGGCCGGGGTCGCGGTCGCGGCGAAGTCGGGTCGTGAAGGGCATCCCAACCATCCTGCCACGCGTGGGTGGGCCGGGCGCAGTCGACGCGGCGCGGTGGGCCGGTGACGTGGGCCTCGTGCTCGTCGCCCCTCAGGCGCGGGCGCTCTGTCCCCGCTCCGCCAGGAGATCCCGGGCGTGCTCCAGCGCTGCGTCGCTCACCGTTCCGGCCAACATCCGCGCGAGCTCGGTGACGCGCTCGTCGCCCTCGACCCGACGCACCCCGCTGCGGGTGACGTGTCCATCGTCGGCCTTGGAGACGACGAGGTGGTGGTCCGCGTGCGCGGCCACCTGGGCGAGGTGAGTGACGACGATGACCTGGGCCGACCGCGCGAGCGCGGCGAGTCGTGCCCCGACGTCGAGTGCGGCGCGTCCGCCGACGCCGGCGTCGACCTCGTCGAAGACGAATGTCGGCACGGTTCCGGTCGCTTCCGCGGTCGCCACCTCGATGGCGAGCATGACGCGGGAGAGCTCACCGCCCGAGGCGGCCTTGCTGACGCTGCGCGGGGTGCTGCCGACGTTGGCGGCGAGCCCGATCTCGACGTCGTCGCCACCGTGCGGTCCCAGCCGGCCCGCGGGGTCGACCGCGATGACGACCCGGGCAGAGCCCATCGCGAGGTGGGACAGTTCGTCGCTGATGCGCTCGGCGAGGGCATCAGCGACCGTGCGTCGCTCCTGCGTGAGGTCCTGTGCTGCCTGCGTGCGTTCGGCCTCGAGCTCGTCGGTGCGTCGCTCGAGCTCCTCGATCCGGGAGTCGTCGCCCTCGAGTTCGACAGCGCGGGCGGCGGCCCGTTCACCCCAGGCGATGACGTCGTCCACCGAGTCGCCGTAGCTGCGGGTCAGTTCCGTGAGCGCCGCGCGACGCTCCTGAACCCATTCGAGTCGTCCCGGGTCGAGGTCGACGTCGGCGACGTAGCCCGACAGGTCGGCCGCGAGATCCGTCACGAGGTGACTGATCTCGGTCAGGCGGGTCTCGAGGTCGGCCAGGGCCGGGTCGTTGGCGCTCACCTGCGCAAGGGCCGACCGAGCCCGAGCCAGCGAACCCAGGATGCCGTCGTCGACGGAGCCGTCGGCCTCGTCTCCACCCGACAGCAGGTCGTGGGCCTCCGACGACCCTCGACGCAGTTCCTCGGCGTGCGACAACCGCTCGTCCTCCACGCGCAGCGACTCGTCCTCACCGGCCTGCGGTTCGACGGCCTCGAGCCGCTCGAGGCCTCTCGTGAGCAGGTCCAGTTCCTGGGCGCGCTCGCGCGCGGCAGCGCGCAGCGACTCGAGTTCCGCGCGAGCCGCGGCGTGTGCGGCATACACGCTCTCGTATGCCGTCCGCACGTCTGCGAGGTCAGCTCCACCGAACGCGTCGAGCAGTTCGCGGTGCTCCTCCGGGCGACGCAGGCGCCACTGGTCCGCCTGTCCGTGCACGGCGACGAGGTGTTCGCCGAGCTCTCCCAGAACGCCGACGGGTGCGCTTCGCCCGCCGACGTGGGCGCGGGAGCGGCCCTCCGCCTGAACCGTGCGGACGAGCACGAGTGACTCGTCGACATCTCCCCCGGCCTCGGTGGCCCGGACGGTGGCGGGGTGGTCGGGCGCCACGTCGAAGACACCCTCGACGACGGCGCGGTCGGCACCTTCACGGACGAGGCCCGTCTCCGACCGGGCACCGAGGAGGAGGCCGAGACTTGTGACGACCATCGTCTTGCCGGCGCCGGTCTCACCCGTGAGCACTGTCAGGCCCGGGCCGAACTCGATGAGCGACTCATCGATGATGCCCAGGTCCTGGATCCGGATCTCCTGCAGCACTGCCCGTCAATCCTTCTGCGGTGAGTCGTCGGTGTGGGGCGCCGAGGCTGATCCCCCGTCACGCCGGGCCGCGGACTCGTTGGCGCGACGGGTAGCCCCACGCCAGCCGTGCACGGACAGGTCGAACTTCTCGACGAGCCGGTCGGCGAACGGGTCGGCCGCGAACCGGGCGAGTCGCACGGGGTCGGAACTGCGCTGCACCTGGATGCGAGCACCCGGCGGCAGGTCGACCGCCCGACGCCCATCGCACCAGACCACCCCGGCACCCTCGGTGCGCGGGACGACCTCGACGGCGAGGTGGCTCTCGGGTCCCACGACTAGTGGACGGGCAAACAGCGCATGGGCGCTGATGGGGACGAGCAGGAGCGCTTCGACGTCCGGCCACACCACCGGACCACCGGCGGAGAACGCATAGGCCGTCGAGCCGGTGGGCGTGGCCATGACGACCCCGTCGCAACCCCAGGTCGACAGGGGCCGTCCGTCGATCTCGGCGGTGAGCTCGATCATCCGCTCCCGGGAGGCCTTCTCGACCGTGACCTCGTTGAGGGCCCAACTCTCGAACACGGTCTCGCCATCGTGCGTCGCGACGACGTCGAGCGTCATGCGCTCCTCGACGGTGTAGTTCTTGGCAACGATCCGCTCGACGGTGACGTCGAGGTCGTCGCGTTCGACCTCGGCGAGGAAGCCGACGTGCCCGAAGTTGACCCCGAGCAGCGGGACTCCCGAGCCTCGCGACAGCTCGGCCGCACGCAGGATGGAACCGTCACCGCCCAGGATGCACACGAGCTCGCAGCCCCGGGTCGGGTCGTGCGGGTCGGCGCTGATGAGGTCCGGGGCGTCCTCGAGCGGGGTCCCGCGCATCTCCTCGCTGATGACGGCGACGGCGACCCCGGCTGCCTTGAGTCGTTTGACGACCCCCAGCGCGTGGTCGTGCACCTCGGTCCGGGCCGGGTGCACGACGAGCAGGATGCGACGGTCGCTCATGCTCGTTCCTCCTGGCTCAGGTCGCGGATCGCGGAAGCCACCGCGCTGGGGTCCATCGTGCCCGAGATCCCCGACCTCGCCCACAGGAGGTACTCCGTGTTGCCCTCTCCGCCGTGGATCGGGCTGCGGGTCAGGCCGTGGATGCCGAGTCCGACTTCGTCGGCGGTGGACAGGACGTCGGTCAGGGCCTGCCGCCGGTGGCGCGGATCGGTGACGATGCCGTTCTTGCTCAACCGTCCTCGGCCGACCTCGAACTGCGGTTTGACGAGCAGGACGACGTCCGCGCCCGGTCGAGCGAGGGCGGCGACGGGCGCGAGCACGAGGCGCAGGGAGATGAAGGACAGGTCGCCGACGATGACGTCGAAGGTGCCGAGGTCTTCCCGCGTGACGTCACGAATCGACGTCCCGCTCCGTTCGGTGACCCGGACGTCCTCCCGGAGCTCGGCGACGAGCTGGTCGTGGCCGACGTCGAGTGCCACGACGTGGCGAGCACCCTGCGCGAGCAGGACCTGGGTGAAGCCGCCCGTCGACGCACCTACGTCGAGACACTCCCGTCCCTCGGCGGACAGACCCGCTTGGCTCCAGGTGCTGAACGCGTGGTCGAGCTTGTGCGCCGCCCGACCCACCCAGCGCGGGCCATCCGAGGTGACCTCGACGACCGTCGCCTCGTCGGCAGGGCTTGCGGGTTTGCGAGCCGCGCGACCGTTGACGGAGACCGCCCCCGCCTCGATGAGTTCCCTCGCCTCACCACGCGACCGGGCGAGCCCACGACGCACGAGCTCGGCATCGAGCCGGGCGATGTCAGCCTCCGAGGTCGCTGAGCCGGCCCTGCAGGGTTCGCTGGACCTGCTCGCCGCGCTCGATCTGGGCATCGAGGTCGCCGATCGGGGCCTCGGCGAGGTCACGCAGGGCCGCGTCGATGACGAGGTCCCCCGTCTCCGGCGCCGGCTCGGCGGCCGGGTCGACGTCCTGATGGTCTTCCGGGTTCTCGTCAGTGGCGTCGTCGAGGGAGACCTCGTCCTCCGGCGCTGGCCCGTCGTCGAAGATCTCGCCAGCAGTGGCGAGCTCGACGTGCGGCTCCTCCACGTCCCGACCCACGACTCGCTCCACGTCGTGGTCGACGTGGAGCGAGTCGTCGTCGGTCTGATCCTGGGTGAAGTCGCTGCTCACGCGCCGCTCGCCGACGATGCCGAGGCGGCCGGAGCAGCCGACGTGGCGGTGCTCGCCTTCTTCGCCGGAGCCTTCTTGGCCGCGACCTTCTTCGCCGGGGCGGCCTTGGCGGCACCCGCCTTCTTCGCGGGAGCCTTCTTCGCGGGAGCCTTCTTGGCCGTGGACTTCTTGGCGGGAGCCTTCTTCGCCGCAACTGCGGTGCCGGCAGACGTGGCCTTCGTGACACTGGCCTTCTTCGCGGGAGCCTTCTTCGCGAGAGCCTTCTTGGCTGCGGACTTCTTTGCCGTGGTCGCCTTCTTGGCGGGGGCGGCCTTCTTGGCGGGGGCGGTCGTCTTCTTGAGGGCGGCGCGAGCCGGACGACGCGAGCCTGCCTTCGGTGCGGGAGCGGCCGCTGCAACGGCGTCGCTCGCGGTGTCCTCGACCGACCCGGCGAGTCGAGACACACCGGGGGCTGCACTGGTCGCCGCTGCCGACGAACGTGCCGAAAGGTTGGCGGCGAGGTCTTCGACCTGGCCCCGCAGGGAGTTCACGGTGTCGCTCATCGTCGCGAGTTCGCGCTGGAGCGAGGTCACATCGAGACGACCCACGGCCTTGTCGACCTCCGAACGCACGAGCGAGACGAGGTTCTTGCGGTTCGTGTTGGCTGCGGCGATCAGGTCATCGGCCAGCTTGCTCGCCTGCTTCGTGACCTTCTTGGCAGAGAGGTCGCTGTTCGTGAGCGCGACGAGCTCGGCTGCCGCATCCTTGGCAGCACCCTTGGTCATTTCCCCGAGACCCGAGGCGAGCTCGACGTATCCCTGGATCGAACGCTTGGCCATGGTTCCTCCTGTGACTCGTGGTGGTTCCGGCCCACGCTACTCGGCGTCCACCGCATCTGGCGCCCGTCAGCGCAGGAGAGACTCCAGTTCCGACGGCAGCTCCGCCGCTGAAGCGGGACCAGCGCCAGTGTCGGCGCCCTCCCACGCGGCGCGCAAGGCGGCCCTGGCGGGCTCGAGTTCCTCGACCTCCACATGCAGTGCGCGCAGATCAGCGGCAACCCACGTGGGGCGTGACTCCGCCGGGGCCATCAGGGCGTCACGGATGTCGTGGACTCCGGTCATCACGAGCAGTGAGTCCATGCCGGCCATGTGTGCACCCTGGATGTCGGTTTCGAGCCGATCGCCAATCGCGAGAACCCGATCCGGCGCCACTCCGAGGCGCTCGGCGCACATGAGATAGAGCGGTTCGTCGGGCTTGCCGGCCACCAGCTCCGGCCCACGCCCCACCGCCGCGCCAACCGCCAGCACGAGGGCACCGTTGCCCGGCGCGTAGCCGTCCGCCGTCGGAAGCGTGTGGTCCGTATTGGTGGCCAACCACAGCGCTCCCCGCTGAATGGCGTATGCCGCCTGCGCCAGATCCGTTGCCGTCACCTGCGGTCCGTACCCCTGCACGACTGCGGCCGGCTCGTCCGATGCCGAGAACACGGGTCGGAACCCTCGGTCGCGCAGGGCCGTCGCGACCCCCTCTCCGCCGATCGCAAGAACGGCCGCGCCCGGCTCGAGGTGCCGAGTCAGGACCCACGCCGCGGCCTGGCTGCTCGTGGCCACATCCGCGTCGGCGATGTCGAGACCGAGGCTGCGCAGGTGGTCGGCCACCTCCGCCGGGGGCCTTGAGGCGTTGTTCGTGGCGAACTGCACCGGCTTGGCGGCAGCGGTCAGCGATTCGACCGCATGCGGCACGGCGGGCTCACCGCGGTACACCACACCGTCGAGGTCGCAGATGAACGCGTCGTAGCGATCGAGCAGCCTCACTCGGAGTCCTCGATCTCCTCGTCCTCCTCGTCGGCTCCCCCGAGAAGATCCGTAGGAACCACGCCGTCGAGCTCTTCGAGGCGTTCAACCGCGTCGGTCTCGTAGTCGGTGTCGGCATCGGCAGCGCGCTGGAACCACTCGCGAGCCTCGTCCGCGCGTCCCAGTCCGAGCAGGGTGTCGGCGTAGGCGTAGGCTAGGCGGGGCTGATTCGACTTCTTGAGCTGGGGAATCTGCAACGCGAGCAGCGCAGCATCGGTCTGCCCCAGATCGCGGCGGATCCCGCTCACGACGATGGCCAGCTCGACCTTCTCCTGAGTCGGAAGGCGCTTGGCCTCCGGCGACTGGGCGAGATCCAGGGCCCGCTCGTGGCGGCCCAGTCCTCGTTCGCAGTCGACCATGAGCGGAATGAGGTGGTCCGATCCACTGATCCGACGCACCGTGCGGAACTCACCGAGCGCCCGCGCAAAGTCGCCCGAGCGATAGGCCACCATCCCGAGGGCCTCCCGGGCCGCGGGCACTCGTCCCGCCCGGCGCACCGCGGTCTCCGCGTGCGCCATCGCAGCGTCGATCTCGTCGGCCTCGAGGAGGGCAGCCACCATCACGAGGTGCTGTGCCACACCATCGGCGTTCTCCTTGCTCAGGGTCCGCAACTGCAGATGCACCGAGCGGTCGAGCTCCTTGCCGGTCACTCCGTCCGGGATCCGGGGTTCGGGCAGTCGCGGCGTCTTCGGCGCCAGACGTGAACCGCCACGCTGCTCCCTATCGCGATCGGCACCACCGCGGTTCGGGCGCCCGGCGCCTCCACCTGTGCGTCGATCCCCCGAGTCGCGTCGGTCGCCTCCCGCGCGACGCATCCCGCCGTCACGGCTGTCGCCACTGCTCGTGCGACGGTCGCCGCCTTCACGGAAGGGGCGGTCGCCGCCGCGGGGTGCGCCATCACGACCCTCGCTGCTCCCCCGCCGACGGTCATCGCCGTCGCGGAACGGCCGGTCGCCACCGCGGGACCCGCGGCCGCTGGCGTCACGCCCACGAGAGCCACCATCGCGCCCCCGGGCGCCGTCGCCTCGGCCGCGCGCACCACCGTCGCGCCCCGAGCCGCCACGACGGGAGTCGTCCCGTCCGCCGTCACGGCGTGGTCCGCGATTCTCATCGGTCATGAAGAGCCTCCAGGGCAGTCGGGCAGCGTCAGCCGCAATGCACGTGCAGTCTAGGGGCCTGTCGCCTGAGCGCGTCGAGGCCCGGAAATGAGAAATGGCCCGCCGGGTGG
>NZ_AVPK01000030.1 GCF_000768685.1 Knoellia subterranea KCTC 19937
CACCCTCATCCCCGCCGCGTTCGGCGGGCGAGCCCCGGCCGACGACACGGCGACCATCCCCGGCTGGGGAGTCGTGCCCGGACAGGCCGCCCGCGACTGGGTCGCCAGCAACCTCGACCACCCGAGCACCAACGACGCCGGCACCGACTCCACCAAGAGTGGATTCGTGTGGCTGCGGCGACTGTTCACCGACCCCACCGGACGCGACCTGGTGGCAATGGACTCCCGGCAACGCCGCTTCCACGGCGGCCTGCGACGGTTCCTCGAACTGCGCGACCCCACCTGCCGGGTCCCGTGGTGCGACGCCCCCGCCGTCCACGTCGACCACACCCGATCCGTCCACGACGGCGGCGCCACCAGCGCCGGCAACGGCGACGGCCTCTGCGAACGTCACAACCAGGTCAAAGAACACGACGGCTGGCACTTCACCGTGCAATCCACCGGACTCGACGGCACCGGACCCCACCACCTACGCATCCACACTCCCACCGGCACCAGCTACGACTCCACCGCGCCACCCATCCACGGCGAAGGCTGGACACCACCAACATTGCGTGACTCGGCCCACGACTGGATCCCCGACCACGCCACCGAAGCCTGGCACGACGATTGGCACGACGCCTGGGC
>NZ_AVPK01000031.1 GCF_000768685.1 Knoellia subterranea KCTC 19937
GCCGCTGCTGCGGCGCAGGCTCGGTTGACCGCAGCTGCCGTGACCGACCGGGAAGCTCTCGGGGAGGACACCCGCAGCGTGCGGGCTAATCTGGCGTTGGCGCGCCGGTGTTCTCCGACGGTCGCGGACCAGCACGTCGGTGTGGCGAAAACGTTGGTGGAGGAGATGCCGCACACGCTGGCAGCCCTGACGTCCGGGGACTTGTCTGAGCGGCGCGCGCACATCATGGTCCGTGAAACGGCCTGCTTGTCCCGGGAGCACCGCGCCGCGGTCGATGCCACCCTGGCCGCGAAGGTGACGAAGCTCGGGGACAAGGCGCTGGCGGCCGCCGCGAAACGAGCCGGTGCCGCCCTGGACTCCGAATCGCTGGCCGCCCGGGCCCGCCGCGCGGTCGCGTCCCGCCGGGTCACGGTGCGACCCGCACCCGACGGTATGGCGTGGCTGTCCATCCTGGGTCCGATGAAAGACGTCATCGGCGCCCACGTCGCCCTGATGGCTGAGGAAGCCCGGCGAAACGTCATCGACCCCGACCTGCC
>NZ_AVPK01000032.1 GCF_000768685.1 Knoellia subterranea KCTC 19937
CGACACCCCGGCGAGGTAGCAGTCGGCGACGACGGTGATCAGCGCGGACTCCGCTCGTTTCCTGCGTTCGAGGAGCCACTCGGGGAAGTAGGTCCCGCTGCGCAGTTTCGGGACGGCGACGTCCACGGTCCCGACGCGGGTATCGAGGTCGCGGTGGCGGTAGCCGTTGCGCTGTGCCGAACGGCCTGGAGTGGGCCGGCCGTACTCGGCCCCAACGACGGCGTCGGCGTCCGCGGACAGCAACGCGTTGATCATGGTCTGCAGCAGTGATCGCATCATGTCCGGACTGGCTTCGGACAGGGCTTCACCTAGAAGGCCTGCAGGGTCGACAATGTGTGGTGCGGTCATCGTGATGACTCCATTCGAGAGTGCTGTGGAAGGTTCACTCGAAGGATCACGCGGTGGCCGCACCCATGTCCACAACCGGGACGGACTCGACGACCGCGCTACACCACTATCGGGGACTCAACT
>NZ_AVPK01000033.1 GCF_000768685.1 Knoellia subterranea KCTC 19937
CATGAGGTTGCTCGGGCTGGTGGGTCCGGTCGGCCAGGGTCGGACGTGGTCGAGGTCGCACTGGCGTGCCGGGACGCTGCAGCCGGGGAAGCGGCAGCTGCCGTCCCGCAGCCGCACCAGTCGCGCCATGGGGTCGGGGATGCGGTAGGCGTCGACGAAGTCATCCCACGCCGCCGTGCCCGTGGTGTTACTGGTGTCTGTCTGATTCCTGGCGTGGTCGGCGGCTCGTTCCCGGGCACGCTGGGCGCGGCGGGCCTGTTCCTGCCCGCGGGCGAACGCTTTCGGCACGTCACCGTGCCGGAGTGCGCCCGTGTCGGTGTCGCAGCCCAGGTCACGCTTCGGATCGGACATTCCGGCAGCGTCGAGCCAGCCCTTGCGGACGAATGTTGTCCCGGGACCACCCAACCCGCCGACCTCGACCAGATCCTCCCCACCACGCTGCCCCGGC
>NZ_AVPK01000003.1 GCF_000768685.1 Knoellia subterranea KCTC 19937
GGTGGGCTTGCACCCACACACGCTTTCGAGGCGTGCTCCTTAGGCCGCTCGGACACACCACCGCGAAGCACAATACGCAACGACTCCTCAGGAACGAAATCGAGGCGCCACCTGAACCCGCCCGAGACGCAGCCGACGAGGAGTCGCGCGGCGAGCGCACAGGCGAGCGGACGGCATACGCCAGAAGTGACCGGAGGGAACGTGAAGGGTCCGGAGGGCACATAGGCCTCCGGACCCTTCAGGTTCTCTCATGGGGAGCAAAAGTTGGGGCAACCGGGCAGCAGCTAGGCGCGGGCTGCGAGCATCTGCTCCATCGTCGTGATCTCCGCCGTCTGGGCCTGCTTCATCGCACCGGCCAGGGTCACGACCTCATCGCGATCCGAGCGGGTGAGCACCGCCTCGGCCATCTGCACGCCGCCCTTGTGGTGGGCGATCATCAGGGTGAGGAAGATGCGGTCGGCCTCGACGCCACGGGCTGCTGACAGGCGCGCGATGTCGGACTCGGACGCCATGCCCGGCATCGGCACCGACTCGCCCGACGCCGAGGTCGCACCGTGGTGGTCCGAACCCATCCACGCCATGGCCGGCTGCGAGCCGGTGGGGGACAGGCCCCAGATCTTGAGCCACGCGAACATCTGCCCGATCTGGCCCTGCTGACTCGTCGCGATGTCATAGGCGAAGGTGCGGATCGCCGGATCCTCGGTGCGGTCGGCGACGATGAGCGACATCTGCACGGCCTGGGCGTGGTGCGTCGACATGTCCCGCGCGAAGCCGGCCTCGGCCGACCCGTCCAGCGGGTACCCGCCGCGCCCGAACAGTCCCCACCCGAGGATGAGGCCGGCGAGCAGGGACGCGACTGCAAGCAGCACCGACAGCCCGATGACCTCGCCCCGCGAACGGGACGAGGTCGTCGGGTCCTGCTGGAGGGCGTCGGTCACGTGGACGAGGTCACTTGGACGCGGTCGGCGACGGGCTGACCGGGGCCGAGGACGTCGCCGAAGCCGAAGCCGACGGAGACGCCGACGGGCTCATCGGCACCTGCGGGGTGGCGTTGTCGTCGGTGCCATCGGTTCCGTTGGTGCACAGGGCGCCCGGCTCGGGGGTCTGCGGACCCTGGCGGTACTCCTTGATGAACGCCTCGAGGCGGTTGTCGTTCGCGCCGGTCAGCTGGATCTGCTTGCCCCACGCGGAGGCGACGACGGGCGAGGGGAGGCCCTCATAGGGCGACAGCACCATGTAGCTGTCGGGGATGACGGACTTCAGCTTGTCGAAGTCGGCCTGCGGCAGGTCGGGGCGGTAGGTCACCCACACCGCGCCGTGCTCGAGCGAGTGGACGGCGTTCTCCTTGGGCACGGGCGAGTCGTAGACGCCGCAGTTGAGCCAGACCGGGTTGTGCTCGCCACCGACGGGCGGGTTCTCCTTGTAGGCCACCGGGTCCGTCGTGTGGTTGCCGCTCGGGTAGTCGAAGGACTTCACCGCCGACAGGTCGGGCTTGTTGGCGTTGCCCTGAATCACGGCGAACGTCACGGCGCCGGCGATGATCGCGATGGTCACCGCGGCCGCTCCCCAGATGGCCAGCATCCGCTGACGGTCCTTCTTCTGCTGCTCCTTGCGCATCTGTGAGACGCGGTCGGAGGCGGTGCGCGCGCTGGCGCGTGCCTTCTTGCTGCCACTGCCGGACGGGGCCACGGGTCACTCC
The DNA here is from genome assembly GCF_000768685.1 of Knoellia subterranea KCTC 19937. Lineage (GTDB taxonomy): Bacteria > Actinomycetota > Actinomycetes > Actinomycetales > Dermatophilaceae > Knoellia > Knoellia subterranea. Next base: position 1,700 of record NZ_AVPK01000003.1, read on the forward strand.
TGTTGATCGATCGGTGTCGAGAGATTGTCACCCATGTGCCTGAGTGTTCGCTGGGGCAGTCCGTGCCCGGACGCGTCAGGGCTTGCCGTGACACTTCCGGGGCGGGTCGCCGGACTGCCTGTGTATGCCGTCCGCTCGCCGATCGCGGTGAGCGGACGGGGGTGCCCCTCACCGCCAATACCGACCGAGCGTGACGAGGTCGTCGTGGGCGGTCACTGCGCGCTGGAGCAGGGCGGATCGGTCGACATCGGGCGTGGGTGCACCGACGCTGGCCAGCAGGTGGCGGGACATCTCGGCGTCGCGCCACTCGCCGAGGCTGCCCTGGAGGGACTCGACGGCGTCTGCGAAAGGTGCGGGGACGGCATACAGGCCGTCGAAGAACTGCGTGCCGTAGCGGAGCTTCTTGGCCTCGATCCGCACTCGGTGGCCGTGCGAGGCGCTCGAGCGCGCGAGGTCCGCACCGCGGTCGCGGACCCTCCGGAAGCGTCGGTCGAGGGCGACGGCGGCAGCCTCGGCGAGCGGTGGGTCGACGGGCACCTGGTCGGGAAGGTGGCGCAGGAGGATGTCGAGGTGGCGCGCCAGGTCGCGCCACCGGTCCGACGTGACGACGTCGACGACCTCGTCGTAGGCGGCCTCGCGGCGTGCGTGGAGTTTGCGCCGTGGACTGCCGGACAGGAGGTCGGCGTGGGTGGAGAGCGTGATGTCGAGGTCGCGGGCCCGTCCGAGGGGTGCGGCCAGATCGCGGGTCTCTGTGCTCACCCAGCTGAGCTTGTCGTCGTCCCCGAGTGGACGCCGGAGCAGGGCGAATGCCGCGCGGAGGCGTCGCAGTCCGACCCGCATGTCGTGCAGGGTGGCGGCGTCGCGTCCCGCGAGGAGCGGGTCGACCTGCTCGAGGATGCGCTGGCCGCAGGAGCGCACGATGAGGTCGAGCGCCTCGGTCGCCGTCTGGTCCCGGGTGAGGCCGAAGGCACCGGGAGGGCTCGCCACGCGGGCTACTTCGCCGACGAGGAGGCCGAGGCGGAGGAGCTCGGCGCGGGGCACATCGGCTTCCCGGTGGGGGTCGGGGTTGGGCCGAGGGTCTTGAAGGCGTTGCCGAGGACGAAGTCGACGGTCTCGTCCTTGCGCTGGTCACCCACCTGGGTCGTGCCCTTGCCACCCAAGGGTGCGACGAGTGCGGCGCGGGACTTGCCGGACGGACCGAACCGCACCTCGACCGGGGCCGCCACGGCCCGCTTGAGCGGGTCGTTGCTGATCTCGCCGATGGTGTAGCCGCGCTTCCTCAGCTCGGTCGCGGTGCGCGAGGCCAGTCCGTTGGTCTTGGTGGCGTTGTAGACGTTGACCGTCGTCGTGGCCGGTGTCGCCACCTTGGGGTCGTAGGGCCGGCACGATGCGGACGAGCCGCCGGGTTCGTCGCTGCCGGTCGAGTCGCGGTAGTAGGAGTAGGCGTACCAGAACGCGAAGAAGAGCATGAGCAGCGCGACGAGGAGCGTGGTCGTCGCACGACGCTGCTGGTGCCGGTGGCGCAGTTCGGCAGTGAGATCGCGGTCGGACATGGCGCCCCCTCGGCTACTCGATCACCAGGACACGGGCGTGGAGGGTGGGACGCTGGTGCAGCGCCGCGCGCAGCGCCCGGTGCAGCCCGTCCTCGAGATAGAGCGTGCCCTCGAACTCCACGACGTGCGCGAAGAGGTCGCCATAGAATGTCGAGTCCTCCGACAGCAGCATGCCGAGGTCGAGGGTGCGCTTCGTCGTGACGAGGTCGTCGAGACGCACGAGGCGCGGGGGCACGTTGGACCACTGACGCGTGCTGTACCCGTGTTCGGGGTAGGGACGCGTGTCGCCGACGGCCTTGAAGATCACGCCCGCCACTGTATGGGGCCCGTCGCGCGGACGCGCGTCGCCGTTCGTGTCGTGAGCGCACTGTGACCTGCAGGTGACCTCACGTCCCGACGCCGAACCGCTCCTGGAGCCACTGGATCTGCTGCTCGTCGTGGTGCTCGCCGCCGCCCTCGTGCTTGTTCCACGGGAAGATCTCCATGGACTTGTCCCCGGTGTAGTGGTTGTAGGCGGCGTAGACCGTCGAGGGCGGGCAGACGTCGTCCATGAGCGCGACCGAGAACAGCGCGGGGGCGGTGCCGTGCGCCGCCATCGTCATGCCGTCGAAGTAGGTGAGGGTCTCGAAGGCCCGGGCGATGTCGGCCTTGCGGGTGCGGGCGAAGAGGAGCAGCTCGGCGTACGGCGCGGACTCGGTGACCTCGATGGCGCGCTCGACGTGGCAGAGGAACGGGACGTTGACGAGCCCGGCCGCGATGCCGTCGGCGAGTGCGAGGGTCGCCAGGGCGATGGCGCCACCCTGGCTCGTGCCCTGGACCGCGACGCGCGCGGTGTCGACCTCGGGCAGCGACCGGGCCGCGTCCACCGCGAGAACGGCATCGGTGAAGACGCGCCGATAGAAGTAGTCGTCCGGACTCCCCAGACCCTGCGTGAGGAACCCCTCGACGTGCGGGCCCACGGCGCCGCTCGTGCCGGCGCTGTCACCCGTGCTCCCCGCGCGGCGGGCTCGGGCCCCCTGCCCGCGCGTGTCCATGACGAGGATCGCGAAGCCGGCCGCGGGCCAGGCCAGCCAGTCCAGAGGCGTGCCGCGACCGTCGCCGTAGCCGAGGAACTCGACGACGACGGGCCAGCCGCCCGCGGGGGCCGGACCCTCCGGGCGGATCCACCAGCAGTGGACCCGCTGTCCACCGAAGCCCGTGAACGAGAGGTCGAGCGCGACCACGTGAGGCAGGCGGACGGCATACGGGATCGTCTGCACGTCACGGTCGACGGAACGCGCCTCGCTCAGCGTCGCGCCCCAGAAGTCGCGGAAGTCGGCAGGTTCGCGACGCTCGGGCAGGTACTTCTCGAGCTCGCGCAGGGGCAGGTCGAACAGGGGCATCGGGCGATCAGGCCTTGACGGACTTCGCGCTGGCGATGAGCTCGCGGATCGGCGCGTAGTGGGCGGCAACCGCATTCCGGAGCGCCGCGATGTCGTGGGCCTCGGCGGCCTCGACGATCGCGAGGTGGAGGCTCGCCGTGAGGGTGAGGGCCTCCTTGTGCGCCGCGCCGAGCGTGGGGGTGACGATCGACTGGACCTCCCAGAACGCGCCCGTGAGCTGCTGGATGAGGTCGTTGTGGAGCGGCTCCATGAGCAGGAGGTGGAACTGACGGTCGAGTTCGAGGTAGTCCTCCCCGCGCTCGGCGGCCTCCGCCATCCCATCGGCGAGCCGGCGGAGCGTGGCGAGCTGCTCGTCGTCGAGGCCGTCCGCGACCTGTGGCGCGAGGCCCTGCTCGATCGTCTGGCGGATCTCGACGACCTGGCCGAGGACGAGGTGGTCGTCCTCGCTCGTCAGCAGGCCGCGGAAGGCGAGGCTCTCGACGAGAGCGTTGAGGGACATGCGGCCGACGTAGGTGCCGTGCCCGTGGCGGACGTCGACGATGTCGAGCGCGCTGAGCGTCTTGACCGCCTCGCGCACGCTCGAACGGCTCGCGCCGACCGCTTCGCACAGCTCGGCCTCCGTGGGGAGCGGATCGCCGGGGCGCAGCTGGTTGCGGACGATGTAGTCCTTGATGCCCGACACGACCTCGTCGCGGCGCAGGGCCGGGCGCGTGATCGGCGGTCCTGCATCGAATTTCGCCATGGGGCTTGCCCTTCTGTCCGTGGTCTGTCACTCTCACTCTAGCGGTAATCAGACATCAGACGTCATAGGTCCGCAAGAATTCTCTGGTTCGACCCTTCAGCGCTGCAGCGGTCACGGCGGCAGCGCGCGAATGCCAACGGAGGCACCCCCTTGAGCACCACAGACACGCAGACGCCGGCCGTGGGCCGTCGTCGTTCCCCGTTGACCGGCCGCGCCACGCGCGTCGTCGCCACGTCGGCCCTCGCCGCGCTGGCGCTCGCAGCGTGCAGCGGCGGCCCGTCGTCCACCAACGCCGTGAGCGGCGAGGGCAAGAAGACGTCGATCGAGGCCACCATGGCCTTCACGCTGTCGAGCGGCTTCGACCCCGCCAACGCGTCCAGCGCCGTGGCGACCGCCGCCAACCAGCACATCTTCGAGGGCCTCGTCGACCTCGACCCGTCGACGCGCAAGCCCTACCTGGCGCTCGCGAAGTCCGACCCGACCGTGAGCTCGGACGGCCTGGCCTGGACGGTCCAGCTGCGCGACGGCGCGAAGTTCTCCGACGGCACGGCCGTCACCGCCGAGGATGTCGCCCACTCGTTCAACCGCGTCCTCAAGCCGACCGACCCGGCCGCGCCGCCGCTGATGCAGGGCTTCATCTCCTTCATCGACTCGGTCACCGCCAAGGACGCCACGACCGCCGAGTTCAAGCTCAAGACGCCGTTCGCGCTCTTCCCCGAGCGCATCGCCGTCATCAAGATCGTGCCCAAGGCCAAGACCGCCGACGACGCAGCGTCCAAGGCGTTCGACACCGCGCCCATCGGGTCCGGCCCGTTCAAGCTCGACAGCGCGTCGAAGGAGACCGGCCTCAAGCTCTCGAAGAACACGAACTACAACGGCCCCAAGCCGGCCAAGGTCGAGACGATCACCTTCAACACGACGACCGAGGCCTCGGCCCGCGTCGCCGACCTCCAGGGTGGCCGCGTCCAGGCCATCGAGCAGGTGCCCTACCTCAACGTCGACGCCCTCAAGGGCAAGTACGAGGTCGAGGAGAAGCAGGCCTTCAACCAGGTCTTCCTCATGTTCAACACGCAGGCCGCGCCGTTCAACGACAAGCGCGTCCGCCAGGCCCTGCACTACGCCATCGACAAGAACGCCGTCATCAAGACCGCGCTCAACGGCTACGGCACCCCCGCGTCGAGCTACCTCGACGAGGGCAACGCCAACTACCAGAAGGCCGCGACGGTCTACGACTACGACGCAGCGAAGGCCAAGGCCCTCCTCGCCGAGGCCGGCGTCAAGGACCTGAAGTTCACGCTCGACACGACGGACAACGCCATCGTCAAGGACGTTGCCCCGCTCCTCGTCGAGGCGTGGAAGGCCATCGGCGTGACGGCGACGCTCAACACGCAGCCGTCCTCCGCGATCTACGGCGACGTCGTCCCGAAGGACACCTTCCGGGTCCTCGCGGCTTCCGGTGACCCGAGCGTCTTCGGCACCGACCCCGACCTGCTCATGCGCTGGTTCTACTACGGCGAGACCTGGCCCACGAAGCGCTACCGCTGGGACGCCGCTCACCGCACGCAGGTCGCCGGCATCCTCGACAAGGCCGCCCAGTCGACCGACGAGGCCGAGCGCAAGACCCTGTGGAAGCAGGCGCTCGACATCGTTGCCGAGGAGGCTCCGCTCTACCCGATCCTCCACACCAAGGTCGTCACGGCCTACGACAAGACCCAACTCGAGGGCTTCACCGCAGCCGGCACCACCGGTCTGTACTTCCTCGACACCAGCCGCAAGGGCTGACCGGGCTGGGGCGGCCCTGTGCCCCCCGCCTGAGCGTCCTGCCCGGCCCACCCCCTCCCTGGGCCGGGCAGGACGACTCGGGACCGACGAACCACCAGCCGGTATGCCGTTCGCGGCCACCCGGGCGGCGCTCGGCACCCGAGCCGGCCACCCGGCATACCCCGTAGTTCTGCACCACGGAAGGACCTCCGATGCTCACCGTCCTGAGCATGATCGCGCGGCGCCTGCTGACGCTGATCCCCCTCGTCCTCGGGATCACGTTGTTCGTCTTCGTCGTCATGCAGTTCTCGCCCATCGACCCCGCCCTGTCGGTCCTCGGTGACCAAGCGTCGCCGGCGCAGATCGAGGCGTTCAAGGCGGAGAACGGGCTCAACGACCCGCTGCCCCTTCGGTACGTCCACTTCCTCGGCAACCTCGTCCAGGGCGACCTCGGCATGACCTTCCCGCCGAGTGAGCCGGTCGCGAACAAGATCGCGACGGCCCTACCGCTGACGATCCAGCTCACGGTCCTCGGCATCCTCGGCGCCCTGATCATCGCGCTCGTCCTCGGCATCACCGCCGCGCTCTACCGCGGCCGCTGGCCCGACCAGATCATGCGCTTCGTGTCGATGGCCGGCATCGCCATGCCGTCGTTCTGGCTCGCCCTGCTCCTCATCCAGGAGTTCGCGGTGCGCCGCTCCCTCTTCCCGACCGGTGGCTACGTCAACCCGGCCGACTCCCCGACGGAGTGGCTGCGGTCGATGACCCTGCCGGCCCTGGCCCTCGCCGTCCCCGTCGGCTGCTCCCTCGCCCGCATCGTCCGCACGTCGATGGTCGAGGAGCTCGACCGCGACTACGTGCGGACGGCCATCGGTGCCGGGCTGCCGCCGCGAGTGGTCATCGGACGCAACGTCCTGCGCAACGCCCTCGTCAACCCGCTCACCGTGCTCGGCCTGCGGATCGGCTACCTCATCGGTGGCACGGTCATCATCGAGGCGATCTTCTCGCTGCCCGGCATGGGCACCCAGATCATGAGTGCGGTCCAGCAGAACGACACCGCCCTCGCTCAGGGCACGGTCCTCACGATCGCCCTCGGCTTCGTCGTCGTGAACCTCGTCGTCGACATCCTCTATCTCTTCGCCAACCCCCGACTGCGGGGAGGTCACTGATGCGCGCCGCACTCACCCACCAGCTCTCCCGCCCCGGCGTCGGCTTCCGCCGCCTCGGCCTCGCGAGCCGGATCGCCCTCGGTTTCGTGGCGCTCGTCGTCCTCGTTGGGCTCCTGGCGCCGCTGCTCCTGAAGCACGACCCGACGCAGACCGGACTCGGCCCGGCGCTCACCGGACCCAACGGCGACTACTGGTTCGGCCTCGACCGGCTGGGTCGTGACGTCTACTCGCGCCTCGTCGCGGGCACGCGTCGCTCGCTCATCGTCGGCTTCGGCGCCGCCGCCATCGCCCTCATCGCTGGGTCGATCCTCGGAGCCATCGCCGGCACGAGCCGCAGCGCCGTCGACGAGGTGATCATGCGCTGCCTCGACGTTGTCATGGCGTTCCCGGCGATCGTCCTGTCGGCCCTGCTCATCATCTCGTTCGGCAAGAACAGCCTCCTGGTGCTCGTCCTGGCCATCGGCTTCGTCTTCACGCCGTCGATCGCACGCATCGTTCGGGCCAACGTCATGTCGCAGTACCGCGAGGACTACGTCGCCGCCGAGCGCATCATCGGTGCCCGACGACCGCACATCCTGATCAAGCACATCCTGCGCAACTGCGCGGCGCCCATCCTCGTCTTCGTCACCGTCATGGTCGCGGACGCCATCGTCTTCGAGGCGTCGCTGTCGTTCATCGGTGGCGGGCTCTCTCCGCAGGAGGCGCAGTCGTCCTGGGGTTCGGTCATCGCCTTCGGCAAGGAGATGGTCCAGATCGGTGGATGGTGGGCAACCTTCTTCCCCGGCCTGCTCATCCTGCTCACGGTGCTCGCGCTCAACGTCCTCTCCGAGGGCATCTCGGACGCGTGGGCCGCACCCGCTGCGCGCCGCTCGCTCACCAAGGCGATCGCGTCCCAGGACGCGCTCGAGAAGGCCGAGCCCGGAACGGGTGAGGTTCTCGAGCTGCCGGGTCTCGTCGAGGCGGCCGCGCGGCTGCGGGAGCGGGCTCGTCCGCTGCCCAGCGGGGAGCCGGTGCTCGACGTCCGCAACCTGTCGATCGGCTTCGCTGACCGCCACAACGGCGTCGACATCGTCGACGACATCAGCTTCGACGTCCGCCCCGGCGAGGTCGTCGGTCTCGTCGGCGAGTCGGGGTCCGGCAAGTCCCTGACGTCGCTCGCGATCATGGGCCTCGCGCCCAAGGGCGCTCGGATCAACGGCGAAATCCGGTATGCCGGAACCGAACTCACGTCGTTGTCCGCGGCTCGTCGTCGTGGCCTGATGGGTCGCGAGATCGCCATGATCTATCAGGACGCGCTCTCGGCACTCAACCCGTCGCTCAAGATCGGCACCCAACTCGGGCAGCTCATCAAGCGCGGCGGCACGCGGTCTGCGAAGGAGCTCATGGAGCTCGTCGGCCTCGACGCGGAACGCACGCTCGCGGCATACCCCCACGAGTTGTCCGGAGGACAGCGTCAGCGCGTCGTCATCGCGATGGCCCTCTCGCGCGACCCGAAGTTGATCATCGCCGACGAACCGACCACCGCCCTGGACGTCACCGTGCAGGCGCAGGTCATGGAGCTGCTGCTCCGCCTGCGCGAGGAGCTCGGCTTCGCGCTCATCCTCGTGAGCCACGACCTCGCCCTCGTCAGTGACGTGTCCGACCGCGTCGTCGTCATGTACGGCGGGCAGATCGTCGAGACCGGCGTGACCGCGGACGTCATCGAGGCGCCGGCGCACCACTACGCGCGTGGCCTCCTCGGGTCGGTGCTGTCCCTGGAGACGGGCGCTGAACGGCTCACCCAGATCCGCGGGGTCGTGCCCTCGCCCGCCGACTTCCCGACCGGGTGTCGGTTCGCCGACCGGTGCCCCCTCGCGAGCGAGGTGTGCCTGACCACGGCGCCCGATCTCGAGGGCGGTGACCGCCACCGCTTCGCCTGCCACCACCCGGCGGTCGAGCTCCACACGAAGGAGGTCGTGCGATGAGCACCGCACCCCAGAGCCCGCAGAGCCGTGTTTCGCCGCAGGCGACGTCGCCGATCGCTGAGCTGCGAGACGTCCACGTCGTCCACCGAACCCGCGGCGGCGGCATGTTCGACCGCGAGCGCGTCTATGCCCTCACGGGTGCCGACCTGGCCATTGCACCGGGCGAGACGGTGGGCATCGTCGGCGAATCCGGTTGTGGCAAGTCGACGCTGGCCAAGGTGCTCGTCGGTCTTCAGCAGCCGACGTCCGGAGTCGTGAGCGTCGCCGGGCACGACGTGTGGTCGATGAGCGCGGCCGAGCGACGTGAACACATCGGTGCCGGTGTCGGCATGATCTTCCAGGACCCGTCGACGTCCCTGAACCGACGTATGCCGGTCCGAGACATCCTGCGCGACCCCCTCGACGTGCACGGTCGCGGGACCCGGGCCGAGCGTGAGGCTCGCGTCGAGGAGCTCATGGCCCTCGTCGGTCTGCCCCGCTCCGTCGCCGACGTCCTGCCCAGTCAGCTGTCCGGCGGCCAGCGACAGCGTGTCTCGATCGCACGGGCCCTGGCGCTGGAACCGCGGCTCATCGTCGCCGACGAACCGACGAGCGCGCTCGACGTCTCCGTCCGGGCGCAGATCCTCAACCTGCTCCTCGACCTCAAGGAGCGACTGGGCCTGGCGATGGTGTTCGTCTCGCACGACATCCAGACCGTCAAGCGGGTGAGCGACCGCGTCGTGACGATGTATCTCGGTCGGATCGTCGAGCAGACCCCCGCGGAGGTGCTGCCGACGGGTTCGCGGCACCCCTACACGCGGGCGCTCTTCTCGGCGACACCCGGACTGCTCTCGCCGATCGACCCGATCCCGCTCATCGGACCGGTTCCCAGCGCGACCCGGCCCCCGAGCGGCTGCCCGTTCCGGACGCGCTGCTGGAAGGCCACGGAGGTGTGTGCCGAATCGATGCCGGAGCCGCAGGCTGCGGCGTCGGACGGCGGATCGGACGGCGGATCGGACGGCGGATCGGACGGCGGACAGGCACACGAATTCCGCTGTCACCACCCTGTTCCCGCCGGAACCGGCGATGCCGAACTCGTTGCCCTCGCACGGGCGGCAACCCCCAAGAACCCTGGGCCCGAGCGGCCCGCCACCGACGATGTCGAGGAGACAGCGTGACCACCCCGACCCCACGATTCAGCGGCGTCGTGCCGCCCACCGTCACCCCGCTGCTGGAGGGCGGCGGCGTTGACGTCGCATCTCTCGAGCGTCTCGTCGAACAGCAGCTCGCAGCCGGTGTCCACGGACTCTTTGCCCTGGGCAGCTCGGGGGAGACGGTGTTCCTCACGGACGCCGACCGCGACCGAGCCCTCGAGGTCATCGTCAAGACCGCGGGTGGTCAGGTGCCCGTCATCGCGGGGGCGATCGAGCCGACGACGCCGCGTGTCTTCGAGCGCGTCCGTGCCGCCGAGCGACTCGGCGCCGACGCCATCGTGGCCACGGCACCGTTCTATGCGATCGTCGGGCCGCACGAGGTGGAGCGCCACTTCCGGGCCATCGGTGAGGCCACGGAGCTTCCGCTGCTCGCCTATGACATCCCGGTGTGCGTCAAGGTCAAGCTCTCCGTCGACCTCCTCGTGAACCTCGCGGCCGACGGTGTCATCGCCGGCATCAAGGACTCGAGCGGTGACGACGTCGCCTTCCGTCAGCTCCTCCTGCGCGTGCGCGACGAGGTGCCCGGTGCCGACTTCACGGCGCTCACGGGTCACGAGGTCGTCGTGGACGGGATGATGCTCGCCGGTGCGTCCGGCTCGGTCCCGGGCCTGGGCAACGTCGACCCTGAGGGGTACGTGCGCCTCCACGAGGCGTGCGTCTCCGGAAACTGGACGGCCGCCCGCGCCGAGCAGGACCGGCTCACCCGCCTGTTCCGCATCGTCGACGCACCGGACCCCGCGACGACGACCGGGGCGACCCGCGGTGTCGGTGCCTTCAAGACGGCGCTCATGCTGCTGGGTGTTCTGTCCAGCAACGCAGTGTCTCTGCCGATGCGTCCACTCAACGACGCCGAGACCGGCCGGATCCGCGACGTCCTCGTCGAAGCAGGGCTGCTCTGACGATGGACCCCTCGATGTCGGACCGCGAGGTCGTGGCAGCCATCGACATCGGTGGCACGAAGACCGCCGCGGCCCTCGTGGACCGATCGGGCGAGATCCTCGCCCGGGCGGCCGCCCCGACGCCGGGGCGCGAAGGGGCGGCCGCGATCCTCGCCACGGCGGCAGGGCTGGTGCGTGACCTCTCTGCGGATGCGCAGGGCGTCACCGTGCGCGCCCTGGGCATCGGCAGTGCGGGAGTCATCGATCCCCTCGCGGGCCGCGTCGTCGGCTCGACCGACGTCCTCGCCGGCTGGACCGGCACCCCCATCGTCGACCGACTGGCGACCCTCACCGGACTGCCCGCGTCGGTCATCAACGATGTCCACGCCCATGCCCTCGGTGAGGCTGCATACGGTGCGGCACAGGGCTTTTCGACTGTTCTTGTGGTCGGCGTCGGGACGGGTGTGGGCGGTGCGTTCGTCGAGGACGGACGCGTGCGCCCCGGCGCACACAGCGCCGCCGGACACGTCGGTCACCTGTCGAGCGTGTATGCCGGGTCCCTCCCGTGCTCGTGTGGCCGCGTGGGCCACCTCGAGGCGATTGCGTCCGGGCCGGGGCTCCACGCGGAGTACCAACGCCGCTCCGGCGAACACGTCGCGGACTTCCGGGCGGTCGTGGCACTCGCTGCGGGCGGTGATGCTCACGCTCTCGACGTGGTCGAGCTCGGCGGTGCAGCAGTCGGCACGGTTGTCGGTGGGCTCGTGAACGTTCTCGACCCGCACGCCGTTGTCATCGGTGGGGGAGTGGCCGGTGCCGGGGACCGCTGGTGGGACGCCCTGCGCCGGGCCGTTCGTCGGGACGTCATGCCTTCTCTGGCCGACACCCCCATCCTCATTTCCACCCTGGGCGGCGACGCGCCACTGCTCGGTGCTGCTGCTCTGGCCTGGCAGGGCGACGGGCTGACGTCGCCGGCCACCATCCCCGACCCCGAGGTGATCTCGTGAACCCCAACGATGCCCACGCCCTCATCGAGTCTCTCCGGGGAGGTCTCGTCGTCTCGTGCCAGGCCTACCCCGGCGAGCCGATGCGGACCCCCGACACGATGTGCCGGGTGGCGCAGGCGGCCGCCCGCGGTGGCGCCGTCGGCATCCGCGCCCAGGGGCTCGACGACGTCGCCGCCATTCGGGCCGCAGTAGACCTGCCCCTCATCGGTCTGTGGAAGGACGGCGACGACGACGTCTTCATCACCCCGACCCTCGAGCACGCGCTCGCCGTCGCTCGAGCGGGCGCGCACGTGGTTGCCCTCGACGGCACGTCTCGGCCGCGACCCGACGGACGCACGCTCGCGGAGACCATCACCGCGGTGCACGAGCAGACCACTGCCCTCGTCATGGCCGACTGCTCGACCTTCGACGAGGGCCTGGCCGCCGCGGCGGCAGGAGCGGATCTGGTGGGGACCACGCTCGCCGGCTACACGGCATACACGGTCAAGGGCGACGGACCGGACATCGACCTCGTCGGTGAGCTCGCGCGCGCCCTCGACGTGCCGGTCGTCGCGGAGGGGCGGATCCACTCTCCCGCCCAGGCCGCCGCCGCTATCACCGCCGGTGCCCACGCGGTCGTGGTCGGCACCGCCATCACCCATCCGACGACGATCACGGGGTGGTTCGCCGACGCCGTGAACGGCGCCAACTCTGTGGACAAGGACAACGCGTGAACGACGAAAACCCCAATGCCGCAGCGGTTCCCGGTTCGCTCATGGCTGCTGAGGTCGCGGAGCAGCCAGCGGTCTTCGATCGGATCCTCACCCAGAGTCCGACAGATGTCGCAGCCGTGGCGGCCCGGATCGCGGACGCGTCCCCGCGCTTCGTCGTGATCGCCGCGCGTGGCACGAGCGACCACGCAGCGCTCTATTTCAAGTACCTCGTCGAGATCGTGCTCGGCCTCCCGTGTGGCCTCGCCTCTCCGTCCACGACGACCGCGTATGCCGCCCAGCCGAACCTTTCCGACGTGCTCTGGGTCGCCGTCAGCCAGTCCGGTGGTTCGCCCGACCTCCTCGAGTCGACGCGTGCGGCGGGCCGGGCAGGGGCGCCGACCCTCGCCGTGACGAACAACGCCGAGTCACCGCTGGCTGCTGCCGCCGAACTGCACCTCGACGTGCGGGCGGGGGCCGAGAAGGCCGTCGCCGCGACGAAGACCTATACCGCGACCCTGCTCACGCTGTGGCTCCTCGTCGACGCCTGGCGCGGTGGTCGCGCGGAGGCCGCCGCGGATCTGGTCGAGGCCGCAGAAGCGGCCGTGGTGGCACCCGGGGTGGATCTCGTGGCGGGCCACTACCGGTTCGTCGACAAGATCGTGCTCACGGGTCGGGGGTATGCGTACCCGACGGCGCGCGAGGCAGCGCTCAAGCTCATGGAGACGAGTTATCTTGCGGCACACGCCTTCTCGGGCGCAGACCTGCTGCACGGACCGCTGGCCATGGTCGACAACGAGCGTCCCGTCCTCGCCGTCGTTCCGCACGGGGTCGCCGGACTGGCGATGGAGCCGGTGCTCGCTCGGCTCCGGGACCGCGCCGCTGACCTCACCATCATCGGTGACCGTGAGCACGCGGGTCAGGAGCCGGCGATCCTCGTGCCGTGCGTGGCCGAGGAACTCAGCCCGTTGCTCGAGATCATCCCGCTGCAGCGGCTCGCGCACGCCATGGCCATCGCGCGGAATCAGGACCCCGACGCTCCGCGGGGCCTGTCCAAGGTCACCCGCACCACCTGACGCCCCGACTTCTTGCGCTGTTGGGACACGGCGTGCGGGCCGAAGGCCCTCCGCCCGTGTCCCAACAGCGCAAGAAGTCGTCAGGAGGCGAGGGTGGCGAGGTGGCGTTCGACTTCGTCGGCCGACAGCACGTGCTGGATCACCATCGTTGCGGCACCAATGACACCGGCGTGCCCGCCGGTGCGGGCCGTGACGATCTGGAGTTCCCCGGTGGCCAGCGGGAGTGACCGCCCGTAGACCACCTCGCGGATCCCTGCCAGGAGGCCTTCGGGCGACTGCGCGAGGAGGCCGCCGATGGCGATCACCGAGGGGTTGAGCATGCTCACGATCGACGCGAGGACCGACCCGATCTCGCGGCCGGCCTGCCGGAGAGCGGCCAGCGTTTCGGGGTTGCCCGCGCGGGCGAGGGCCAGCAGTTCGCGGCTGTCGTGGAGGTCGATACACGGCACCGGACGGCAGCAGCGTGCAGGCAGTCTTCGACCCGGCCGGTGTCGTCGCAGCCCAGTCGAAGCGCTTCCCGCTGTTCCACGCCAAGGACGGAGTCAAGGACACCACCCAGGCCAACGGCTATGTCATGGCGCCGTTCGGCGAGGGAGACATCGACTACGCGACGTTCCTGCGTCGGGTGGGAGCCAAGGGCTCGCACAACCCGATGTGGGAGCAGGACACCGCCCCCGGCGGCACGGCGAACCCCGGCCAGTCCCTGGCGTTCGCACAGGTCAGCTACGACAACATGGCCGCCCTGCGCGGCTGACACCGGTGCCGACCCGGTCCGCTGTTGCAGCAACGGGCCGGGTCGGACACCGGCTACACCCCGCCGTCGACCAGCAGGATGTGACCCGGATTCTACGTTCGTGGATCCGGAGCAGACCCGAACCGGAGGATTCCCGTGACACGACCGATCACCCTCTTTACCGGCCAGTGGGCCGACCTTCCCTTCGAGGAGGTATGCCGGTTGGCCGCCTCCTGGGGGTATGACGGCCTCGAGATCGCCTGCTGGGGCGACCACTTCGAGGTGGACCGGGCCCTGGCCGAGGACGACTACGTCGCAGGGCGTCTTGCGATCCTCGAGAAGCACGGCCTCAAGGTGTGGGCCATCTCGAATCACCTTGTGGGACAGGCGGTCTGCGACGATCCGATCGACCAGCGGCACGAGGACATCCTGCCCGCCGACATCTGGGGCGACGGTGACCCGGAGGGCGTCCGGCAGCGGGCTGCCCAGCGCATGGCGGACACGGCTCGGGCCGCGGCCAAACTTGGGGTCGATGTCGTCATCGGCTTCACCGGGTCGGCGATCTGGAAGTACGTCGCGATGTTCCCGCCGGTGTCGGCGGAGACGATAGAGGCGGGCTACAGGGACTTCGCCGACCGCTGGAACCCCATCCTCGACGTCTTCGACGAGGTCGGTGTCCGCTTCGCCCATGAGGTGCACCCGAGCGAGATCGCCTACGACTACTGGTCGACAGTGGCCACGCTCGAGGCGATCGACCACCGCCCGGCCTTCGGCCTCAACTGGGACCCGTCGCACATGGTGTGGCAGGACCTCGACCCTGCGGCCTTCATCTGGGACTTCCGCGACCGGATCTATCACGTCGACTGCAAGGACGTCCGCATGCGCGTCGGCAACGGTCGCAACGCCCGGCTCTCCTCGCACCTGCCGTGGGCGGACCCGCGCCGTGGCTGGGACTTCGTCTCGACCGGGCACGGCGACGTGCCGTGGGAGGACTGCTTCCGCACCCTCAACTCGGTCGGCTACGACGGCCCGATCTCCGTGGAGTGGGAGGACGCCGGCATGGACCGGCTCGTCGGCGCTGCTGAAGCTGTCGGTTCGTGCGCCGACTCAACTTCGACAAGCCCGATGCGGCCTTCGACGCCGCCTTCAGCTCCGGGAAGGACGCATGACCACGCAAGCCAGCGCACCGGCATACACACCGGTCCGTGAGGACCGTTTCTCCTTCGGACTCTGGACCGTGGGGTGGCAGGGCGTTGACGTCTTCGGGGGAGCCGTTCGGCCGCCCCTCGACCCGGCCGAGGCCGTGCACCGCCTGTCCGACCTGGGTGCGTGGGGCATCACGTTCCACGACGACGACGTCATCCCGTTCGGCGCGTCCGTCCAGGAGCGGCTCAACCACCTCGCGCCCTTCCGCAAGGCGCTCGCGGACACGGGCCTCGTCGTGCCGATGGTGACGACAAACCTGTTCTCCCACGCCGTTTTTCGCGACGGTGGGTTCACGAACAACGACCGAGACGTGCGCCGCTTCGCCATCGCCAAGGTCGCCGAGAACATCGACCTCGCCGTCGAGCTCGGCGCGACGACGTTCGTCGCGTGGGGCGGCCGGGAAGGCGCCGAGTCGGGTGCGGCCAAGGACGTCCGGGCGGCGCTCGACCGCTACAAGGAGGCCTTCGACGTCCTCGGGTCCTATGTCCTCGAGCAGGGCTACGACCTCCGGTTCGCGCTCGAGCCCAAGCCCAACGAACCGCGCGGCGACATCCTGCTCCCGACCATCGGGCACGCGCTCGCGTTCATCAACGAGCTCGAGCACCCCGAACTCGTCGGCCTCAACCCCGAGGTCGGGCACGAGGAGATGGCCGGGCTCAACTACGCGCACGGGATCGCCCAGGCGCTGTGGCACGGCAAGCTCTTCCACATCGATCTCAACGGTCAGCACGGGCCGCGCTTCGACCAGGACCTGCGCTTCGGTGCCGGCAATGCGCGCGGTGCGTTCTGGACCGTCGACACCGTCGAGAACGGTGGCTACGACGGACCTCGGCACTTCGACTTCAAGCCGCCGCGCACCGAGGACATGGACGGTGTGTGGGCGTCGGCGGCCGGGTGCATGCGCAACTACCTGATCCTGCGCGAGAAGTCGCGGGCGTTCCGTTCGGACCCTGCGGTGCAGGAGGCGCTGCTCGCGGCCCGCCTCGACGAACTGGCCCATCCCACCCTGGGCGAGGGGGAGTCGTTGGCGGACCTCCGGGCGGAGGCCTTCGACGCGGATGCCGTCGCGGCGCGCGGGATGGCGTTCGAGGCTCTCGACCAGCTCGCGCTCGACCACCTCTACGGCGTGCGCTGACCCCATCACTGCGACTTCTTGCCCAGTTGGGACACGTCGCGCGGGCCGAAGGCCCCCGCCGTGTGTCCCAACAGGGCAAGAAGTCGTCCATGGGCCCGGCGCGACCACCGGCCCTCGCCTAGAGTTCCGAGGGTGACCGAGAACGTGACGCCAGAGCAGCCCGCCGCCGACGCCGCGGCAGCCCCCGCAGCCGAACCTGCCCCCGCCGAGGCTCCGGCCGAGACGCCCACCGAGGCCCCTGCGGCCGAAGCCCCTGCAGCCGAGGCGCCGAAGCAGGAGGAGGCGCCCAAGGAAGGTGCCGCCGGCAGCGCCCATCTCGACGAGATCCGCGCCGGCTATGCCTTCGACGGGCCGGCCCTCAACTTCGGTGCCGCCGTCATCGACGACACGGCCCACCCCGACGCGCAGGTGCAGATCCCGCTGGCCGTCCTCAACCGGCACGGCCTCGTCGCAGGCGCCACGGGCACCGGCAAGACCAAAACCCTCCAGTTCATGGCCGAGCAGCTCAGCGGTCAGGGCGTCCCCGTCTTCCTCGCCGACATCAAGGGCGACCTCTCCGGCCTCGCGAGCCCTGGCGAAGCGAATGAAAAGCTGACCAGCCGCGCAACGTCGATCGGGCAGGACTGGCAGGCCACGGCATACCCGACGGAGTTCTTGTCCCTGGGTGGTCAGGGCAAGGGCGTCCCGATCCGTGCGACGATCACCGACTTCGGTCCGACGCTGCTGTCCAAGGTGTTGGGGCTCAACGACACTCAGGAGTCGAGCCTCGGTCTCGTCTTCCACTACGCCGACAAGAACGGCCTCGCGCTCCTCGACCTCAAGGACCTGCGTGCCGTCATCCAGCACCTCGTCAGTGATGAGGGCAAGCCGGAGCTCAAGGCCCTCGGCGGCCTGTCGTCGGCCACGGCCGGCGTCATCCTGCGCGAGCTCATCGCGTTCGAGGACCAGGGCGCCGACGCGTTCTTCGGTGAGCCGGCCTTCGACACCGCGGACCTGCTGCGCACGACGGCCGACGGCAAGGGACTTGTCACCTGCCTCGAGCTGCCCGGCGTGCAGGACCGCCCGGCGCTGTTCTCGACGTTCCTCATGTGGATGCTCGCCGACCTCTTCCACGACCTCCCCGAGGTGGGCGATGTCGACAAGCCCAAGCTCGTCTTCTTCTTCGACGAGGCGCACCTGCTCTTCGCCGACGCGAGCAAGGCCTTCCAGGAGGCCATCGAGCAGACCGTGCGGCTCATCCGCTCCAAGGGCGTCGGCGTCTTCTTCGTGACGCAGTCGCCTCGCGACGTGCCCGCCGGTGTCCTCGGACAGCTCGGCAACCGGGTGCAGCACGCCCTGCGCGCCTTCACGCCCGATGACGCCAAGGCGCTCAAGTCGGCGGTCAAGACCTATCCGCACACGCAGTACGACCTGGAGAAGCTCCTCACCTCGCTCGGCACCGGTGAAGCCGTCGTGACGGTGCTGTCCGAGAAGGGTGCACCGACGCCGGTGGCGTGGACGCGCATGCGTGCCCCTCAGTCGCTCATGGCGCCGTCGCCCGACGCACTCATCGACCAGACCATCGCCGCCTCGTCCATCGCGGGCAAGTACGCCGCGGTCGCCGATCGAGAGTCGGCCTACGAGAAGCTCGCCGCCCGAGTGCAGGCGACGACCCCGGCCGCCGCCGAGGCGCCCAAGGCGTCGCCCGCTCCGACTGCCGCGAAGAAGACCGCCGCACCCAAGGAGGACCCGGGCTTCGTCGAGCAGGTCGTGAAGTCGAGCGCCTTCAAGTCGGCGCTGCGCTCTGCCGGCACGGTCATCGGCCGCGAGATCACCCGCTCGATCTTCGGCACCCGCCGCCGCTGATTTCTGCGCCGGTCGCGCGACCGGTGCACAGCCTGACGACCGGCGCTCGCATGCGGGCGCCGGTCGTCATTGTTTGCGCCGGTGGTGCCCGATGCGTCGGTCAGAGTGTGAGGAGCGCGGTCGCGTAGGCGTACTCGACGTCCTCGTCGGTGACGGTATGCCGGGTGCCCTCGCTCCCGGCATACGTCACCTCCCAGCCCGCCTCGGTTCGGACCAGCGACTCCAGCCGGTCTCCGAGGAGCGCGCGGAGCTGGTCCTCGCGGGGGAGCCACAGCGCCTGGTCGAGGCTCACCGAGTCCAGCGCCCACTCGGTCGTCCCGTTGAAGCCGAGGACGGTCTGCTCCCCGAAGGTCTGGGGTTCGACGGTGAGCTGGCTGACCCAGAACACCTCACCGGTGAGCAGTTCTGCGTCGACGACGAAGCGGTCGCCGGGTGCGGGCTGCCAGAGCAGGCCGGCCTCGTGGGCGAGACGACGCGCGAGCTCGATCGTGATCATCCGGCTCACGCGCCCCGGCGACGGCGCATTCGCAGGCGGAAGCCGTCCAGTGGGTAGGGGAAGAGCCGTCCGGATGCGGCCGTCCACACTGCGGCGATGGCAAATGTTGCGACCCACAGGCCCGCGATCCAGCCGGCAGCCGTGCCGACGAGGTCATCGAAGCCAGCGCTGAGGAGCCCCAGACAGGTCACTGCAAGGACGGCGAGGCCCTTCATGAAGAATCGCCAGGCTGCGGCTCCGGCGTCCAGAACCAGCGGACGACCGTCGAAGTGCGCCAGCAGGTGGATGATGCAGGCGATCGGGAAGAGTGGCCCGATGAAGCTCGGGGCGAGCTGGACGAGCCCCGCGAGATAGCGGCCATCCGTGGTCCACGTGAAGCGCAGGCGTGGCGCGGCCTCCACGGGTGCGTTCGCCACAGTGCGCCCGAGGGTGTCCTGAAGGAACGGTCCATTGCCCACCCGGTCAGGGTAGTTCGCCCGGTCGTGTCGTCGTGCGTCCCGCCGAGACGACCATTTGCACTCGAGGCGACCACTTCGAGGTGGTCGTTTCGAGTGCAACTGGTCGATTCGCGCCGTGGACGGACCGCAGAGGGTCAGCCGAGGAGGGCAGCGATGAGCAGGATCACCGGCACCGAACCCATCGTCGTAATGAGGATCGTGTCGCGGGCCAGCACTGTCGCCCGGTCGTAGCGGGTCGCGTGGACGAAGATGTTCTGCGCCGTGGGCAGCGCCGACGTCACGACGATGGCGAGCAGAGCGTGACCCTCGACGCCGAGCGCGAAGCGAGCCACGGCATACGCGACAAGGGGTTGGACGATCAGCTTGAGGAGTGACGTCGTCGCCAACTCGGCCACGGAGCCAGCGGCACCCAGCCCGGGGCCCAGCCGCAACGCGATGCCATACGCGATGAGCATCGCCGGCACGGCCACCCCACCCAACAGCTCGAGCGGCGCCCCCACGAAGTCCGGCAGGGTCCATCCCGTCACGGACAGCAGCACGCCGATCAACGAGCCGACGGTGAGCGGATTGCGGAACGGCCGGGTGACGAGCTGGACGAACGACGGAGACCGCCCCAGCGCGTCAGCATCCAACACTGCCAACGCAATCGGCTGCAGGACGATGAGCTGGAGCAGCAGCGTCGGCGCCACGAGCGCGGCGTCGCCGAGGACATAGCTCGCCACCGGGATGCCGAGGTTTCCTGCATTGACGTATGCCGCGGAGAGGGCTCCGATCGTTCCCTCACCGAGGCGTCGGTGCCAGAGAAAGCGGGCGCACGCGGCATAGATCGCGACGGGCACCAGCACCCCGGCTGTCGTGGCGACAAGGTTTGCTGACAGGACGTTGTGCACGTCGGCGCGGCTCAGCGTCATGACCATGAGCGCCGGCGAGCCGACGAAGAACGCCACCTGCGACAGGACACGTTGGGCGGTCAGGTCGACGATGCGCAGGTGCGCCAGGAGTGCTCCGACGGCGATGACGACGCCGATCGTCGCGAACCCGGTGAAGACTCCCTTCACCCGGTCAGGCTATGCGTCGGGCCGCAGCACCGGCTTCAGGGTCTCGAGGACTGACGCGTCCTCGATCGTCCCGGGGACGGTGGGGACGCGGCCGTCGGCGATCTCCCGCATCGTCTTGCGCAGGATCTTGCCGGAACGGGTCTTGGGGAGCGCCGCGACGACGTCGACCTGGCGCAGCGCGGCAACGGCTCCGACCTCGTCGCGCACCCGTTGGACCAGTTCGGCGCAAATGCGTTGTGTCGCAGCCTCGCTCGTGTCGACACCGCCCTTGAGGACGACCAATCCACGGGGGAGTTGGCCCTTGAGTTCGTCCGCCACGCCGATGACCGCACACTCGGCGACGTCGGGGTGGCCGGCCAGGGCTGCCTCGATCGACCCGGTCGAAAGCCGGTGTCCCGCAACGTTCAACACGTCGTCGGTGCGGCCCATGACGAAGAGGTAGCCGTCCTCGTCGACCAGCCCGCCGTCCCCCGTGGCGTAGTGGCCGGGATACGTCGACAGGTAGCCATCGACATAGCGCTCGTCGTCACCCCACAACGTCGGCAGCGTCCCCGGAGGAAGCGGCAGCCGGATGGCGATGGCGCCCTCCTCGCCCGCCGGCAGAGGTGCACCGGTCTCGTCGAGGATGGACACGGCATACCCCGGCATCGGGACCGACGGCGAACCCGCCTTGATCGGCAGCGGTTGCAGCCCACGGGGATTCGCCGCGATCGGCCATCCGGTCTCGGTCTGCCACCAGTTGTCGACGACGGGCACGCCGAGGACCGACGTGGCCCACTCATAGGTGTCGGGGTCGAGCCGTTCACCCGCGAGGAACACGGTCTCGAGCGACGAGATGTCGTGCTGCGCCACCAGCTCACCGCGCGGGTCCTCGCGCTTGATCGCGCGATAGGCCGTGGGCGCCGTGAACATCGCCTTCACGCGGTGCTCGGCGATGACCCTCCAGAATGCGCCGGCATCGGGTGTGCCGACCGGTTTCCCTTCGTAGAGAACGGTGGTCGCGCCCGTGAGCAGTGGCGCGTAGACGATGTAGGAGTGGCCGACGACCCACCCGACGTCACTCGCGGTGAACCACACGTCGCCCGGGTCGATGCCATAGATGTTGCCCATCGACCAGCGCAGTGCGACCGCGTGACCACCGTTGTCGCGCACGATCCCCTTGGGGCGGCCGGTCGTGCCGGACGTGTAGAGGATGTAGAGCGGGTCGGTCGCCGCGACCTCGACGCAGTCGACGGGTTCGGCATCCGCGACGAGCTCGTCCCACGTCATCTCCTCCCACTCCGTGTCGCGCTCGCCGACGGCGGCCACGGCCTGCTCGCGCTGGAACACGACGACGGACTCGGGCTTGTGGGTGCTCCGGTCGAGGGCGGCGTCGAGCATCGGCTTGTACTCGACCACGCGGCTCGGCTCGATCCCGCAGCTCGCCGCGACAACAACCTTGGGCTGTGCGTCCTCGATCCTGGCCGCGAGCTCGGCCGGCGCGAACCCGCCGAACACGACCGAGTGGATGGCGCCGAGCCTCGCGCAGGCCAGCATCGCGACGACGGCCTCGGGCACCATCGGCATGTAGATGACGACGCGATCGCCCTTCTCGACCCCGAGGCTCGCCAACGCACCGGCGAACGTCGCCACGCGAGCCAGCAGGCCGGCATACGTGATCGTCTCTGTGGTTCCGGTGACGGGACTGTCGTGGATGAGCGCGGGCTGCTCGCCGCGGCCGTCGCGCACGTGCCGGTCGAGCGCGTTGAAGCACGTGTTGAGGCTCGCGCCGGTGAACCAGCGGTGCAGCGGCGCGTTCGAGCTGTCGAGGATCGTCGTGGGGGGAGTGATCCATTCGATCGCCTTGGCGGCCTCGCTCCAGAAGGCGTCCGGTTGCTCGATCGACTGCCGGTATGCCGGCGTGTACGCGTCCGTGGTCATGTCGCCCATCGTCGTGGTTGGCTCTCGCGGCGGCCAGAGCTTCGACGAGTGGCGAGACGAGCGGCGGCGAGACTGCGGCGAGCGGATCGGTGGGTGGGCGTCACCAGTTGGCGGCCTGGGTGAGGCAGAACGGGTGGCCGCTCGGGTCGAGCAGGACGCGCCAAGTCTCGCCCGGCTGCTCGTCGGGGAGTGTGGCACCGAGGTCGACGCACTGCTGGGCCGCCGCGTCGAGGTCGTCGACGGCGAGGTCGAGGTGGAACTGCTTGCTGCCGTGCTCGTTCGGCCAGCCCGGTGCCTCGTGGTCGGGGAGTGTGCCGAAGCCGAGGGCGTGGTCGGGGCCGGTGAGCATCGCGTAGCCGTCGGCGTCGTGCGCGATGTCCCAGCCGAGGACGGCGTGCCAGAAGGCAGCGTCGCGGCTCGCGTCGGAGCTGTCGAGGGTGAGCATCTTGAGGGTGGCGACGGGCATGGTGACTCCTGGTCCTGTCCTGGTCCTGGCTGGTCGGGTGATGTCACCGAGCCTGTCTAGGGTGGGCGTGTGCCGGATAGGACAAACCCGCCAAGGGCCGAGGCGACGGCAACGTTTGCCGGGATCCTGCGACCGGAGCAGCTCGCGGACTACGTGCAGTTGCGGCGCTGGCCGGCGTCGGAGCGGGTGTCGCGGTGGGTCGAGAACCACTGGTCGCTGCGATGGGACCTGCCCGAAGGGGTGTCGTTCTCGAGCGAGGTCATCCCGCACCCGACGTGTTCGCTCACGGTCGAGCGCGGTGACCACCCGCGGCCAGGACTGGCCGACCTGGGCGGTGAGTCGGTAGTGGTGACAGGGGTCGTCACGAGGCGCTTCGACGTCGAGGTCCGCGGGTGGGGGAGGGTGGCCGGGGTGCGCTTTCGGCCGGGAGGGCTGGCGGCGCTCACGGGACGGTCGGCGCGCGACTGGACCGATCGGACGGTGGCTGCGTCGGGGATCGTGCCGCCTGGGATCGTCCGGGCGCTCGCGGCGATCGACCTCGATGGAGGTGACGCGGCGGGGGAGCAGGGGATGGCTGCGGTCGAGGCGGCCTTCCCCGACGGGCCCGCCGCGCGCATCGACGCCCGCTACGAGCGGGTGTTGAGCGTCGTGTCCGACATGCTCGAGGACCATGCCCTCGTCGGTGTCGCGGACCTCGAACGGCGGCACCACGTGTCGTCGCGGACGCTTCAGCGCGACTTCCTCGACTACGTCGGGGCCGGGCCCAAGTGGGTGCTCGGGCGCTACCGCATGCACGATGTCGTGGAGGCGCTGGACGGCGGATGGGACGGGCCGCTCACCGAGCTGGCGGCGCGCTTCGGCTGGTACGACCAGGCGCATTTCACTCGCGACTTCACCGCGCTCGTGGGCATGCCGCCGAGTCGGTACGTCCGTCGCGACTGACCGGATTTCGTGGCGCCGATCCGCTCGGGTAACCTCCTCCGTTGGAGGATTCGCATAGTGGCCTAGTGCGCACGCTTGGAAAGCGTGTTGGGTTAACGCCCTCAGGGGTTCGAATCCCCTATCCTCCGCCAGCCGAAGGGCCCCGACCACGCGTCGGGGCCCTTTGCGTCTCCCACTCCTTGCGCTGTTGGGACCTGTGGTGTGCGACTTCTTGCCCGGTTGGGACGTGCTCGATCGGCCGTAGGCCTCCCTCGCGTGTCCCAACCGGGCAAGAAGTCGATCCCGCAGAACCGGCCCGGCTGCGAGTCGAGCCCTTCGCAATCCCCGGGCCGGGCACATATGGGATCGCTCGACGTGGTGCGAAGTGACCACCCGGTACCTGTTGCGCGGACCATGCTCTGTGGCTAAGTTCCACTATCAAGAGCCAGCGCGTGAAATGTTCACACCGTTGTGAACCCCGATGAATCGGAGATCCCTGATGTCACGTCCATCCGTCACTCGTCGCACCGCCATCGCCGGAGCGGTGGCTGCAACCCTCGCCGCGGGAGCCCTGCCCGCGACCTCGGCCGGAGCCGCCGTCCCGGCAGGCCCGAATGGCTGGGTCACTTCGACCATCGCCCGAATGACGTTGGAGGAGAGGGTCGGTCAGCTCTTCGTCCAGAACGTCTACGGCAGCGACGCGACCACTCCCGACGCCCGCAACCTCCCCCTCTACGGGGTCGCAAGCCCGGCCGAGGTCGTGCAGAAGTACCACCTCGGTGGTGTCATCTACTTCGCCTGGACCGACTCGGTCCAGAACCCTCCCCAGATCGCTGGGTTGTCCAACGGCCTCCAGACAGCGGCGCTGACCCAGACGTCGAAGGTCAAGGTCCCGCTCGGCATCTCGGTCGACCAGGAACAGGGCGTCGTCACCCGCATCGGCCCGCCGGCGACCCAGTTCCCTGGCTCCATGGCCCTCGGCGCGGGCCGCTCCACCGAGGACGCCCGCACCGCCGCCGCCATCACCGGGCAGGAGCTGCGGGCCATGGGCATCAACACCGACTTCGCGCCGGTGTCGGACGTCAACGTCAACCCGCTCAACCCGGTCATCGGGACCCGCTCGTTCTCGAGCAACCCGCAGTTGGCGGCCGAGATGGTGGCCGCGCAGGTCCAGGGCTACCAGGAGGACGGCAAGGTCTCGGCGAGCGCCAAGCACTTCCCCGGTCACGGGGACACCGCGACCGACAGCCACGTGGCCTTCCCGATCATCACCCACACGCGGGAGGAGTGGGAGCGGCTCGACGCACCGCCGTTCAAGGCGGCCATTGCCAAGGGCATCGACATGATCATGACGGCGCACCTGAGCTTCCCGGCGCTCGACGACTCGGGCAACCCCGCGACCCTGAGCAAGCCGATCCTCACAGATCTGCTCCGCAACGAGCTGGGCTACAAGGGCATCATCATCACGGACGCGCTCAACATGCAGGGTGTGCGTGACCTCTACGGCGACGCCGAGGTCGCGGTGCGAGCCCTCGAGGCCGGCGCCGACCAACTCCTCATGACGCCCGCCATGGACGAGGCCTATGCCGCCGTCATCGGCGCCGTGAAGTCCGGCCGAATCAGCCAGGCATCGCTCAACGCCAAGGTCCGCCGCGTCCTCGAGCTCAAGGTCGAGCGCGGCATCGTCGCCAACCCGATGGTCGACCCTGCTGCTCTCGACTCGGTGGTCGGCACTGCGGATCACCTCGCCACCGCCGACGCCGTGAGCAACCGGACGACGACTCTCGTGAAGAATGACGACTCCGTCCTCCCGCTGGCCACGAGTGGCAAGAACATCCTCGTCACCGGCTACGGCGTGACGACGACGCAGATCCTCGCGGACGGCCTCACGCAGGCCGGCGCCGCTACCACCGTCAACCAGACGGGCACGTCGCCGACGGACGCCCAGATCGCTTCCGCAGTAGCCTCCGCGCAGGGCAAGGACGCCGTCGTCGTCACGACGATGAAGGCCTGGGACACTGCCGTCACCGACAAGCGCGCCGGGCAGCAGAAGCTCGTCAAGGCGTTGCAGGACACCGGAATTCCCGTCATCGTCGTCGCGACGCGCGACCCCTACGACATCGCCTACCTGCCCGGCACGGCGACCTATCTCGCGACCTACTCCTACAGCCCCGTGGCCATCCAGGCCGTGGCCAAGGTCATCTCCGGGCAGGTCACGCCCAGCGGCAAGCTCCCCGTCGACATCCCGACCAAGGACGACCCCAACACCGTCCTCTACCCCTTCGGCCACGGCCTCGGCAACTGACACTCACACCTGCCTTGTGTGTATGAGGCCACGGTCCAACGTGGCCTCATACACACAAGGCGAGAAGGAAGGCATGTCATGACTGCATCCCACTCGCCCAACCGCCGACAGCTCCTCACCGGAGGCGCCGGGCTCGCCGGAGCCGCCGCCCTCGGACTCGCCGCCGGGGCACCCGCGCACGCCGCGACGGCAGCCGGCACACCGGCATACATGCCGCTCGTCAACGACCCGGCACGCAAGGTGACTCCGGGTGCGGACGTCGCCGCGGCCGCCAACTGGTCCATGCTCGCCGGCCGCAAGGTTGGCATCATCACCAACCCGACCGGCATCCTTCGCAACCTCCGCACGATCGTCGACGAAATGCACGAGTCGGGTGCCGTCGACATCAAGGGCGTCTTCGGGCCGGAGCACGGCTTCCGCGGGACCGCGCAGGCCGGTGAGGCGGAGGAGACCTATGTCGACGAGCGCACCGGGCTCACCGTGTACGACGCCTACGGCGCGAACACGGCGAAGTTCGCCGGCATGTTCCGCACCGCAGGCGTGGACACCGTCGTCTTCGACATCCAGGACGTCGGCGCGCGGTTCTACACCTACATCTGGACGATGTACACGGCGATGAAGGCCGCCGTCGAGACCGGCGCGAGCTTCGTCGTCCTCGATCGCCCGAACCCGATCGGTGGCACGGCCTACGGCCCGATGATGACCGAGCCGTGGACGAGCGGTGTGGGTGCCGAGGCCATCGTCCAGGCGCACGGCATGACCGTCGGCGAACTGGCCCGCTTCCTCAACGTCGAGATCCTCCCGAGCGACACCGGCGGCCGAAGCCTTCCCGAGATCGAGGTCGTCGAGGTCAAGGGCTGGCGCCGCGATGTCACGTATGCCGGCACCGGCCTCCCGTGGGTCATGCCCAGTCCCAACATGCCGACTCCCGACACGGCCCTCGTCTACCCGGGTACGGGCATGTTCGAGGGGACGAACCTCTCGGAGGGGCGCGGGACGACGCGTCCGTTCGAGCTCATCGGCGCCCCCTATGTCGACTACCGGTGGGCCGAGCGGCTCGCGGGTCGCGGTGTGCCCGGTGTGGCCTTCCGCGAGGCGTACTTCACTCCGACCTTCAACAAGCACGTGGGCAAGGTCTGCGGTGGCGTGCAGGTGCACATCACCGACCCGTCGGCCATTGACCCGATCCGGGTGGGCGTCGAGATGCTCGTCGCGGCGAAGTCGATCTTCAGCGACTTCCAGTGGCGCTACGACAGCTACGACCCGGCGCGCCCCTATTGGATCGACAAGCTCACCGGCTCGACCCGGCTCCGCGACCAGATCACCGCCGGCGCCGACGTCGACACCGTCATCGGCGCGTGGAAGGACGAACTCGCAGCCTTCGACGCCGCGCGACAGCCGTATCTCATCTACGGCGGGCCGGCCCGATGAACCTGCCTCGCAGGGTGGTGCTCGCGGGCGGATTGGCCACGGGGACAACGCTTCTCGCGTCGCCACTCGCTGCCCGCGCCGAGGATTTCGACCGACCGTTCACGGGCTTCGCGCCACCGTCGACGGTGCTGCGTGAGGGTACGCCCGCGTCCGTCGGGCTCGACCCGGCACCCATCGAGACGGCGAAGGCACAGGTCATCTCGCACCAGACCGCGGTGCCGGGTGGGCATCCGCTCTATCCCGGGCACGTCGGTCTCATGGCTCACGACGGGGTCGTGGTTGCCACCCAGGCGGACGGGTATGCCGTCCGCTACCGGAACGCGACCGACGAACTTCCCGAGGCCGATCGCGTTGCGATGCGTCGCGACACGATCTTCGACATGGCGTCGGTGTCGAAGCTGTTCACCTCGATCGCCGTCGTCCAGCTCATCGAGGAGCGGCGGGTCGAGCTGGAGGCGGCGGTCGCGGACTACTTGCCCGAGTTCGCGGCGTCGGGAAAGGAGTCGGTGACGATCCGGCACCTGCTCACCCACACGAGCGGGTTCACGTCGTGGCTACCGCTCTACAGCGCCTATCCGGACAAGGCATCCCGGATCGCGGCGGTGATGCGCCAGCCGCTGGCGAACCCGGTGGGGACGGTCTATCTCTACAGCGACCTGAACCTCATCACGCTCGGCGTCCTCGTCGAGAGGCTGCGGGGTCAGTCCCTCGACGAGGTCGTCGCCAGCCGGCTCACCCGGCCGCTCGGCATGGTCGACACCGGCTACAACCCGGGCGCGCGCGGCCTCACCGACCGGACCGCGGCCACCGAGTTCCAGGCCGTGCCGGACCGAGGGATGGTGCGTGGCGAGGTGCACGACGAGAACGCCTGGTCGCTCGATGGTGTCGCGGGACATGCTGGGGTGTTCTCGACCGCCGACGACCTCGCGGTCCTGTCGCAGGCGCTGCTCAACGGCGGCACCTATCGGGGTGCCCGAGTGCTCGAGCGCAAGAGCGTCTCCCTGCTCATCACGAACTTCAACGAAGCCTTCCCCGGCGACGACCACGGACTGGGGTTCGAGCTCAACCAGACCTGGTACATGGATGCGTTGAGTGGCCCGCGCACGGCCGGCCACACGGGCTACACCGGCACCTCGATCGTCATCGACTTCGCCTCGAGGTCGTTCGCCATCCTGCTGACCAACCGGGTGCACCCGTCGCGGTCCTGGGGCTCGATCAACGTGGCCCGGCAGGAGTGGGCCGGCGGCCTGGGACGGGCGCTGCCGATCAGTCCTCGGGGCAGCCATGTCTCGTGGGAGACCCGGCCCGAGCACGCGGCCAATGCGATCCTGTCGACTCCCCTCGGTGCGGCATCCGGCCCGGGCGTGGGTTCCCGGGGTGCTCGCCTCGCCTTCGATCTCATCGCCGAGACCGAGGCGACGGACGTGCTCCGCGTCGAGGTCACGACGGATGGTCAGGAGTGGGTTCTCGTCCCGCTCGACATCCGGCACCCCGGCGACAGCCGCGCTGGTGCAGAGGGTGGCGAGCTCAGTGGCACACCAGGCGAACGGCAGTGGACGCTCGTGCGCGGCGAACTTCCGGCCGGCTCGCGGGCGCTGCGCTGGCGCTACACGACCGACCGCAACACCTTGGGCCGGGGTGTCTCGGTGAGCCGGGCACGGGTCGTCGAGCCCGGCGGGGTGCTCGTCGACAGTGATGCGGCTCCAGACACATTCTCGGCTTCGGGCTGGTCGAAGCAGTTGAGGTCGTAGTTTTGGGCCATGTCCTCACCGACCACCGCGCCCGACATGGCTGATGCGCCTCTCCTCGTCCGACTCCGAGGGATCCGACCGACGCTCACGCCTGCCGAGGACCGCGTCGCCACCGAGGTGCTCGCGGATGCCCGCCGTGCCTCGGACCTGACGATCACCGAGCTCGCGCAGGCGGCGCGGACGTCGGAGACGACCGTCCTCCGCTTCTGCAAGCGGCTGGGTCTCAAGGGCTACCCGCAGCTCCGCCTGGGGCTCGCGGCGGAGTCGGCCATGCCGCGCGAACAGCGCATGGCGGGCAGCGACATCAGCGCGACCGACACCATCGACGACATCATCGCCAAGGTGGCCGCGGTGGACTCCAGTGCAGTGGAGGAGACCGCGCAGCAGTTGGACCGGGCAGCACTCAAGGCCTGCGCCGACGCGGTGGCCAAGGCTAGCCGGGTCGACATCTACGGCATCGGTGCGAGCGCGCTGGTCGGGACTGACCTTCAGTCAAAGCTGCACCGCATCGGCCTGGTCTCGTTCGCTTGGAACGACCCGCACATCGCCCTGACCAGCGCCACCCTGCTCACCAAGCAGGACGTCGCGATCGGCATCTCGCACTCGGGTGCCACGGCCGAGACGATCGAGTCGCTGGCGGCTGCTCGGGAGCGAGGCGCCACGACCGTCGCCATCACGAACTTCCCCTTGTCACCGCTCGCGAAGTCGGCGGACATCGTGTTGACCACGGCGGCCCGGGAGACCTCTCTGCGATCGGGTGCGACGGCCAGCCGGATTGCCGCCCTGACCGTCGTCGACTGCCTCTACATCGCGGTGGCCCAGCGCGACCTTCCACGGGTCCGCAAGGCCGTGGCGGAGACGCGCAAGGCCGTGTCGAGTCATCACCTCACCTCGTGATGCCACCACTCGGAGTGCGGGTCTGCGCCACCTGTCACGCGACCCTGGCATCGGCTCATGGTGACTGATTCACATGCTTGACGCTGCCAGCGTGAGAAACTAACGTTCGAGCATGGCCAGCGACGTCCGGGTGAGCGCACCGACCGAAGAACGCCATCCGGCCACGACCGAGATCGACACCGCGTCGACCCTCGAGATCCTGACCCTGATGAACGACGCGGACCGCTCGGTCGCCGACGCTGTCGCCGCCGTCCTGCCCGAATTGGCCGTCCTCGTCGACCACGCGGTCGAGGCGATCCGCGCCGGCGGGCACGTGCACTACTTCGGCGCCGGGACCTCCGGTCGCCTCGCGGTCCTCGACGCGGCCGAGCTGCTCCCGACGTTCAACGTGCCGGAAGGGCTCTTCGTCGCACACCACGCCGGAGGGTCGGATGCGCTCCTGCGGGCCGTCGAGAATGTCGAGGACGATGTCGACCAGGGCGCTGCCGAGGCTGCCGACCTGACCTCCCTCGACATCGCGATCGGCCTCACCGCATCCGGCCGCACGCCCTTCGTGCAGGGGGCGCTCGCTGCGGCTCGGGATCGCGGCGCGCGCACCGCGCTGGTGACGGCCAATCCGGGAGCCGAGCTCACGGCATACGCGGATCATGTCCTCGCCGCGGAGACGGGACCGGAGATCCTCACCGGGTCGACCCGCCTCAAGGCCGGCACGGCCCAGAAGCTCATCCTCAACGGCTTCTCAACAGCCGTGATGATTCGGCTCGGCCGCACGTGGTCCAACCTCATGGTCGACGTCGTCGCCACCAACGCCAAACTGCGTGGCCGCACCATCCGCATCCTCCAGGAAGCCACCGGCGTCGACGAAGGGACCGCTCGCACGACGCTCGATGCCGCGGGCGGTGAGCTCAAGCCCGCGCTCCTGTCACTGCTCGCCGGCGTGCCTGTTCTTGAGGCCCGCGCCGCGCTCGCGACGCACGGCGACTCGGTCGCCACGGCGCTGCGCGGTGTGGCGCCGGACGTTGCCCAGTAGCCCCGGCCGAGTTGGAGGAGGGCCGCCGGGCCGGGTTAGACTTCAACCCGGCACCCCGCGTGGTGGTACCTCACTGAACTCCCCCAGGGCAGGAATGCAGCAAGGGCAGGTGAGCTCTTCCAGGTACGCGGGGTGTCTTCGTGTCTCGAGCGTGCGAGGGGATCAGGCGCCGCAGGCGCAGCCGCCCTCACACCCGCCGCAGCCACCGCCGCGAGCTTCGGGGGCGTTGCCGCGGTCGGCCCAGGTCAGCTCGAGGGCCCGGACGAGACCGTCGACGGGCTGGGCGCCGGTCACGGCGAACTTCTGGTCGAGGACATAGGTCGGCACGGCCGTGATGCCGATCTGGTTGGCCGTCGCCTCGTCGGCGCGCACGTCGTAGCCGTAGTCGTCGGAGCCGAGCATCTCGCGCACGTCCTTCTCGCCGAGGCCGGCGTCGACGGCGAGGCGGACGAGGGTGTCGGTGTCGCCCAGGGCAGCCCCTTCGGAGTACCAGCCGCGCATGATCCGCTCGGTCACCGGCTGCTCGAGGCCGCGGGCGCGAGCGAGATGGATGAGGCGGTGGGCGTCGAAGGAGTTGCCGCCGCGCAGCTTCTCCCACTGGAAGTCGAGCCCGACCGCTGCGGCGTCAGCAGCCATCGCCTCGTGCTGGGCCACCATCTCGTCGCGGGAGCGGCCGTACTTCGCCGCGATGCGGTCGATGACGGCACCCTCCTCGACGGCCGGGGCGCTGCGGTCGAGCTGGTAGCTGTGCCACACGACCTCGACCTCGCGGGGCTCCTCACCCTCGGGGGTGGCTGCGGCGAACTCATCGAGGGCGAGCTCGAGCCGGCGTCGTCCGACGTGGCAGAAGGGGCAGACCAGGTCGATCCAGACATCGATGCGCATGGATTGAACGATACGTGGCACCACCAAATCGGCCCTTGTGTGCCCCAGCGGTCCCACTCCGGGACCGCTGGGGCACACAAGGCAGGTTTCAGTCGCAGGTCTGGAGACGGGCCGGCTGGTCCGAGCCGTAGCGGTGCCCCGCCCCTAACGGCACCGCCAGCGCCCCGAGCACGTCGGCGCCGGTGTGCACCACCGACACGACCGGCAGCCACGCCCGGTGTTCGCCCGTCGGGCGCCACGCCATCGCGGGGGAGCCATGCACGATCGGGTCGTCGGGGTTCGCGGCGACCGTCTCGCGGGCGAGGCCGGTCCGGTGCCCACCGGGCGTCCCGAGCCAGAACGTCGAGCACACCGCCGCGCGCCGCATGTCGCCCAGCGCTCCCGGCGCTGTGAGGGCCGCCTGCCCCGCCGTCGCCCCGAGACTCTCACCGACGACGTGCACCTGGGGGCGTTGTCCGTTCGGGAGCGCGTCCACCCGGGCCACCACCTCGTCGACCAAGGCCTCGGCCCCGGCCACCGCGCCGTCACGGTCGAGGAGGTACGCCATCCAGCTCGGTCGGTCGTCATACTGCATCGCCACGGTCGCCACATCCGACCCGAACCGCTGCTCGAGCCCCGCGACGAACTCCGGGTTGACCCACCCCGAGCCCGTGGGGATCACCACGACGACATGCTTGCGGCCCAATCCGCCCGCGGCCTCCAGCCGGTCCACGGCGAGCCGCGCACGGGTCGCGTCGTCGACGGAGTCGGACAGGCCGGCATACGCCCGCGAAGCGCCGACGGGCGAGGTGGTGAGCAGCACCTGGTCGCCCGCGTCGGCGGCCCGAGCGCTCGCCGGCGCGAGCACCACGAGCGACGAGACGGCTGCCAGCGCCACTCCACGTCGAGAGACGACTGCGCGACGTCGCCACATCCAGCCGATCCCGCGGACGATGCCGACGACACCTAGCCCTGCCGCCAGCGCGACGCCAAAGTCGTTGAGGGACAACGGATCCATGCCGATGCGTGCCCGCATACCGTCCTGGACGGTCAGGGCGAGAACGACCAGGTATGCCGTCAGCGCACCTCCCAGCACCACCGCACCGATGCGCGTGCGGCCTTTGAGGTGGGGGTGCGGCCCGGCCACTCGCCGGCCGACGGCGAACACGAGGAGGAAGCTGAGCGCCGAGAGCACCCCGAACGCCACCGGCAGGTGCGGAAGGAACGACGGGAAGGTCGACACGCCCACGGCGACGGGCGTGGCCAGGGCCGTGGACGCGCGCGGAGCTCGCAGTGCCGGGAGGTTCATCGCGCCACCTGCCCGTGCGTCGAACCGCGTCGGTCCGTGAGTCGCGAGGCCCCGAACGCAAGGGCGGCGACACCGACCCCCACGGCCGGCGCGATGCTCAGCGCCGTCTCGGACTCCGGCACGTCGTAGCCCTGGCGTGCGCTGTTGATCCGGACGAAGCCCTCGGCGATCTCGGCCCATGCGAGGCAGTGCGCTCGGCTCAGGCCCCCGGGGCGCGTCGAGCACGACCGGGGCAGTTCGATGGCGAGCCGGTCATCGACCGCACGCCGCGCCTCGGGGGGGAGCGCGCGACCGGACCGGCCGGCATACCGGAGGAGGTCGTATCCGAGGTCGTGCTGCCGGCACGCGGCGACGAACTCCCCGGGCAGAGGGACGGGTGACGAGCAGTCGCCCGTCGGGTCGCCCAGCAGGCCGTCGGTCGTCGTGGGTTGGTAGCCGAAACGGCGCGAGAAGTCCTGCGGCACAGCGGAATCGGCGACCCCCGCTGGTTCGGAGGTAAGCGCCCGGACCGCCGACTCGGCGGCCGTGTCCGGGGTGGGTGAAGAGGAGGCGCTGGGCGCCAACGACAGCCCCGCCGCACTGGCGAGACCGGCGACGGCGACCGTCCGGAGGGCTAGGTGTCTGGTCAACATGCGGCCACCCTCGAAGCCGGGAGCGCCCACGGTCGTCGCCCTCGGGAGCCGTTCCACGGGGGCACGTCGGGGCGACGGAGGCCGGCGGGTGATACCCCGGAGTGACCCCGGATTCACTCCGTCGTATGACGCCTCAGCGGGCCGTGCTGCCTAGGGTTGAGGGCATGATCGGAGGCAGATTCGTGAGCGCCGCGGGGCGAGGAGTCGCCCGCGTCACGGGCCCAATGGGTCAGCTCACCTGGCGTGGCCTCCGCTGGGTCGGCTCTCACTCGGACGTCCTCGTGGCCCTGCTCGCCCTGCTCATGTTCATCATCGGCTGGGCGACGATGCCGGAGACGCACGACGTGCAGGTCTCCCTCATGCCCGTGCTGGCGCTCGCTCAGGCGGTCCCGCTGCTCCTGCTCCGCCGCGCGCCCGTCGTCGGCTGGGCGATCGCCCTCGGCGTGTCCGTCTTGTGGTGGGCCGCCGTTCCCGCGCTCCCGGATTCACCGATGCCGTGGCCGGTGGTGCAGTTCCTCGTGCTGCTCGCGACCCTCATCGCGGTGGGCCTCTGGGGCCGCTGGGTGGAGATGCCACTCGTCATCGCAGTGACGGGCCTGATCCTCTATCTCCTCCTGCCGGGCGACCTCGAGGCCTGGGCCATCGGTCAGGCGCTGCTCATCGCCGTCGCGGTCCTCGTGCGGTGGCTCGTCCTGTCCCGGCGCCAGCTCGCGGTGCAGCAGGAGGAGGTCGAGAACGAGCGGGCCCGACGGGCGGTCGTGGAGGAACGCAGCCGCATCGCTCGCGAACTGCACGACGTCGTCGCGCACCACATGTCGATGATCGTCGTGCAGGCACAGAGCGCGCCCGTGCGCCATGGCCTCGACGACCCGGACGTGACCGCCGAGTTCGCCGCGATCGAGGGGTCGGCGCGCCAGGCTCTCACCGAGGTGCGTTCCGTGCTCGGTGTCCTCCGCGACGAGAACGGCCCGGTCGAGACCGCTCCCCAGCCCGATCTCGCGCAGCTTCCAGCGCTGGTCAAGTCCTCGAAAGCAGCGGGTATGCCGTTGACCTCCCGGGTGCGTCTCTCACCTTCGAAGGTCCCTCCGGGAACGGCACTCGTGCTCTATCGCGTGGCCCAGGAGTCGCTGGCCAACGCCGCCCGCCACGCGCCCGGCGCCGCCGTCGAACTCACCCTCGAGGAGGAAGCCGGATGGGCACGGCTCATGGTGCGCAACTCAGCCGCTCCGGCCGGGGCACACCCGGCGACGGGACACGACAACGGCGGCAACGGCATACGCGGAATGTCCGAAAGGGTTGCGGCCGTGGGCGGAACGTTCGAGGCATCGCCAGTCGGCGAGGGGTTCGTCGTCGTCGCGACAGTGCCGCTCGCGGGCCGTCCGCAGGTTGCGGGCCTAGGGTGACGTCATGATCACGGTGGTCATCGTCGACGACCAGGCCATGGTGCGACAGGGGCTCGGGGCGCTGCTCAACGCGCAGCCCGACCTCCAGGTCGTCGGTGAGGCGGCCGACGGTGCGGAGGCTGTGCGGGAAGTGGCCCGCTTGCGTCCCGATGTGGTCCTCATGGACGTCCGTATGCCGGAGGTCAACGGTCTCGACGCCGCCGCCACCATCCTGGGGTCGCCGAGCCCTGACCGGCCACACGTGTTGATGCTGACGACGTTCGATGTGGACGACTACGTCTATGAAGCGCTGCGCATCGGGGCCAGCGGGTTCATGCTCAAGGATGCTCCGGCGGACGAGTTGGCGCGCGCGGTTCGTGTTGTGGCACAGGGAGATTCGCTGCTCGCTCCGTCGGTGACCAAGCGGCTCATCGCCGAGGTGACGCGCAACCGTTCGGGAGTTCCCAAGGAGTCGGCGGCGCTGCGGGAGTTGACGCCGCGCGAACTCGAGGTGCTCGAACTCATCGCCCGCGGGCTGTCCAACACGGAGATCGCGACGCGGCTGTTCGTGGCCGAGCAGACGGTGAAGACCCACGTCTCGCGGGTGCTGACCAAGCTGGGACTGCGGGACCGCGCGCAGGCCGTCGTCTTCGCCTACGAGCACGGCGTCGTGACCGCGGGATGATGGATGCGATGGAGGTGAGGTGATGGACTGTTGCTCAGGGCCGAGTGGCGCGTCGGGACGTGACCCGGGGCGCGAATCCGGACGCGAACCGAAGGGCTACGACGAGTTCTTCTCACAGGGTTTCTCGCGATCGAGTGCGCGCCGCTACGACCGACGCGGACTGGCGCGTCTCGCCGGCCGGGTCGTCGACTTCCTCGAATCACGCGGGATCCGCGACGCGACCGTCCTCGAGGTCGGCGGTGGCATCGGCGACCTGCACGTCGAGTTGCTGCGTCGCGGTGCTGCGACGGCCACGAACCTCGAGATGTCCACCAGCTATGACGCGGACGCGCGTGCCCTGCTCGAGCGCCATGACCTCGTCGGGCGCGTCGACCGTCGGATGGTGGACATCGCCCTCGACCCGGAAGTCGTGGCACCGGCGGACGTCGTGGTCCTCAACCGGGTGGTGTGCTGCTACCCGGACTACGAGACCCTGCTCACCGCGGCGGGGGAGCGCGCTGGGTCCCTGCTCGCGTTCAGCCACCCGACTGACTCCGCGCTCAACCGCATGGTGACCCGCCTGGAGAACGCGTGGTTCGCGCTGCGGCATCAGGAGTTCCGTACCTATGCCCACGATCCCGAGGCCATGGTCGCCGTGGTCGAGGCGACCGGTCTGCGTGAGGTCGCACGTCATCGCGGATTCGTCTGGAGCTTCGTCGGGTTCGAGCGGCCGGCCCATCCGGCTGGGAGCTGACCGCCCAAGGTGACCGGTCAGACGTCGCGGTGCGCGAGGTTCTCCTTCTGCACACGGTTGAGACCGACATACAGAAGCCAGACCGGAGCGACCCACGTCGCGATGACGAACATGCCGGACGTGGGGAAATGCGTTGCGCCCCAGACGATTCCGCCGATGAGGAGGGTGCTGAGGAGGGCCGGGAACGAGTACCACATGAGCACCGTCTGCGGTGACGGCACGGGGCTGAACTGTGACGTCGGCGGGCGGCCCCGATAGGCGGCAAGGAGGGTGCTCCCGCAGAGCAGCAGCGAGGAGATGACGAGCCACGGGAGGACGTCGGGCAGGCCTGCGCCGGCCGCGCGGCCCGACAGGGTGCCGACCACGGCCGTGACCACCAGGTGGTTCGCGGCGGGCACGACGAGATGGGCGAGGGCGGCGCGAACCGGCGGCAAACCGAAGAGTGCCGGCGTGCCCATCGTGTCGGCTTCGAGCCGCAGTCCCTCGGACAGGGCACTGAAGCCGGCGAAGCTCACCGCGCCCGCCAGCAACCCGACCATCGGTGGGACGGCCGAACTCCCCAGCGTGGCACCCAGTGCGCCGGCAGCTGCAGCCGTGAGGAGCACGCCCACGACACCTGACGTCGGCGTGCGCCGGAGGCCCAGGAGGTCCCGCGCGACGATCGTGGCCACCGGTCCGCGATGCCGCAGCCGAGCGCTGCGGGCCCTCGTGATGGGTCGGGCCGCTTCGAGGCGCACGGCTCGCAGGTCTCCCGCCTGGACTCCACCGAGGATGCGCCCGGACCGGGCGGCCTGCGTGCGGAGCTCGGTCAGTCCGAGCCGCTCCACCTCCCGCCTCGTGTGTATGAGGCCACGTGAGGGCGTGGCCTCATCCACACGAGGCATGGTGGGAGGCAGGGGAGGGGAGAGCCGGGATTGACCGAGGAGCCAGGCAGCCCCGGCCAGCAGGCCGACGATCAGACCGCCCACGACGGCCACGGGGACGACCCAGGCGCCCGAGACCTGCGCACCCCAGAGCGACGTCCCCACCAGCAGCCCCGCGAGTCCGCCGGCAAACAACACCGCAAACAGGGAGTATCCGAACCACGGCCGCAGCGCCGCCCACCTGCTCACGGACGAGCTGACGACGAGGTCGACCCACGGCACCGGCGCCACGACCGGACCGCGGACCCGGCCGGCCTCACGCGCCACTAGCACCAGAGCCGCGACGACCAGCGCGCCGATGAGCATCGCCCACGGCGAGGTCAGTCCGGCGGCCATGCCAGCGCGATCGCCGGCAACGAGCAGGGCCCGCAGGACCGGGAAGCCGTAGAGGCCGACGACGATGAGGGTGACGTACGCGGCATACGCAACGTCCTTGCGGGCCGAGTCGCCGCGGGAGCCGTGCAGGACGTGGCGGGCGTCCTCGAGCCGGTCGACCGCGTCGTCGGTGTCCGGGTGCATGGTCAGGCCTCGGCGGCGACGAGATCGACCACGTGGTCCTCGGGTCCGCCGGTGAGCCGCTCGGTGATGAGCGGGTCGTGGCACGCGAGGACAACCGTTGTGCCGGCGTCCCGCCGCGCCGCGACGAGGTCGGCAACGAGAGCGCGCTTCTCGGTGTCGAGGCGCTGCTCGGGTTCGTCGAGCACGAGCACGGTCGACGGCCGGAAGAGGGTGAGAGCGAGGCGGAAGAGCTGGGTCTGTCCCGAGGACAGTTCGTGGGGGAAGCGGCCCGCGAGAGCACCGATACCCAACGCATCGAGGGAGTCGGCGACCCGCTCGTCCCCGGTGTCGGCGTTGCCGCCCCAGGTCGCGTCGATGAGGACCAGATGGTCGCGCAGGGTGAGGTCGCGGTAGGTCGCGGGCGGGCCCATGAGAGCGGCGACCGCTTCGCGCACGACAGGGTCGCGCTCGTCGGCGACCCGATCGTCAAGGTGGACGGTGCCCGTCGAGGGCGGGAGCGTGCCCGTGAGGATCCGCAGCAACGTCGTCTTGCCCGATCCGTTCGGGCCGCGCAGCACGAGGCAGGATCCGCTCGGGGCGGTGACGGACACGGGCGCGAGCAGCGTCGCCGGACCGATCACCTTCGAGACGTCGACGGCGCGCAACTCCATGGGTCGCACGGTACAGAGCGCCACTCCACCGGAGGGAAGATGCGGGGTCCGGAGGGCTATGAAGCCTCCCTGTCCCGCAGCTTCCCTCATGGGGAGCAAAAGTTGAGGTGAGCGGTATCCACAGGGGTGACCACGCGGCATACCGGCTGTCGTTCGCGACGGCTAGGTTGGTCGCCGTGAGCACCGCCCTCTATCGCCGCTACCGCCCCGAGACGTTCGCCGACGTCATCGGGCAGGAGCACGTGACCGAGCCGCTCATGCAGGCGCTGCGCACGGGGCGGGTCAACCACGCCTATCTCTTCAGCGGCCCCCGCGGGTGCGGCAAGACGACGAGCGCCCGCATCCTCGCGCGCTGCCTCAACTGCGAGCAGGGCCCGACGCCGACCCCGTGTGGTGAGTGCGACTCGTGCGTAGCGCTCGCGCGCGGTGGCCCCGGCACGGTCGACGTCATCGAGATCGACGCGGCGAGCCACGGCGGCGTCGACGACGCGCGTGACCTGCGCGAGCGGGCGTCCTACGGGCCGGCGCAGAGCCGCTACAAGATCTACATCATCGACGAGGCGCACATGGTGACGCCGCAGGGCTTCAACGCGCTGCTCAAGATCGTCGAGGAGCCGCCGGAGCACGTGAAGTTCGTCTTCGCGACGACCGAGCCCGAGAAGGTCATCGGTACCATTCGCTCGCGCACGCACCACTACCCCTTCCGGCTCGTGCCGCCGGGTCAACTGACCGACTACATGGAGCGGTTGTGCGCCGCCGAGGGCGTGTCGGTGGCGCCGGGAGTGCTGTCGTTCGTCGTCCGTGCCGGTGGCGGATCGGTGCGTGACTCCCTGTCGGTGCTCGACCAGCTCATCGCGGGGTCCGGCGACGAAGGGCTCACCTATGAGTCTGCCGCGGCGCTGCTCGGCTTCACCGACGGCGAGCTGTTGGACGCGGCGATCGACGCCTTCGGAGCCGGTGACGGGGCAGGGGCGTTCAGCGCGATCGAGCGGGTCATCGAAACCGGACTCGACCCGCGCCGCTTCATCGAGGACCTCCTCGAGCGACTGCGTGATCTCATCGTCGTCGCCGCGGTGCCCGACGGGGCGTCGGCCGTGCTGCGCGCGCTGCCACCGGACCAGCTCGAACGCATGCGCCAGCAGGCTGCGGCCTTCGGCGGTGGTGCACTCTCCCGCGCGGCCGACGTCGTCAACGCGGGTCTGTCCGAGATGACCGGCGCGACGGCGCCACGGCTCCAGCTCGAACTCATCGCGGCCCGCCTCCTCCTTCCGGCCGCCGCCGGAGAGACGGGGTATGCCGCTCGCCTGGACCGTCTCGAACGTCGCCTCGACGTCGGCGGAGTTCCCACGGGGGCTGCCGCGCCGCCTGCACTGTCCGTTCGGCCCGCCGCCGCTCCGGCTCAGCCCACCCCACAGGTCGCTCCGGCCCAGCCGGCCGCTCCGGCTCACCCGGTTGCCCCCGCGGTCCAGGCCTCGACCGAGCCCGACCGGCGGCCACCGGTCCAGACCGTGCCGGCAGCTGTGCCGACGCCGTCGACCGTGGACCACTCGGAGGAGCCGCCAGAGCCGGACGAGCCCGAGTTCCTCGAGCCCCAGCCACCACGGACTGCCCCAGCTCCGAGCCCGGCGTCCGCCCCGGTGCAGAAGCCGCCGACGGCCGGCCCCGGCAGTGCCCCGTCGATCGACCATGGTTCACCGGCTCAGGTGCAGGGCCACGTCCAGACCCACGCTCAGGCTCCGGTGCCAACCCCTGC
Organism: Knoellia subterranea KCTC 19937; assembly: GCF_000768685.1. Taxonomy (GTDB): domain Bacteria; phylum Actinomycetota; class Actinomycetes; order Actinomycetales; family Dermatophilaceae; genus Knoellia; species Knoellia subterranea. The sequence goes on from NZ_AVPK01000003.1 coordinate 42,213, forward strand.
CGACCAGCCTCCAGCACGTCCCGGAGGCATGGACACGGCGGCGATCCGGCGGTCGTGGCCCGACGTCCTCGCCAAGGTCTTCGAGCTGCGCCGCACGACGTGGACCTTCGTGTCCGAACACGCGCAGGTCATGGACTTCGACGGCGAGCGGCTGCTTCTGGGCATCTCGACGACGGGTCTGACCAACACGTTCCGCCGCGGCCCGCACGCGACCTATGTCCAGCAGGCGCTCATCGACGTCCTCGGCATCGACACCCGGGTCGAAGGAGTGCCGGCCGACGGTTCGGCCCTCGCCGACGGGCAGGGCGTCGCCACGATCGATCCCAGCCGTCTGGCCGCCCCCGCACCCCAGCAGTCCGAGCCGGCCCCGCAGGCGCAGCCCTCGGCCAAGGCCCGCGCGGAAGCGCACGGTGCCGCAGCCGCCCAGGCCGCAGCGGCAGGTGGGCCGACACACGAAGGCGAGCGGCCGGCATACGCGCAGGATCAGCCACCGTCGACGCAGGCCGACTGGGGCACCGGTCCGGCCGACGGCGCGAGTGCGCCGGCCTGGGCGACGGCGCAGGTGGACGAGCCGGTGAGCCCGTTCGCGCGTGCCAAGGAGGTCGTCGCCGCCGAACCCGACCCGGATGAGACGCCCGTCGCCGACGACTCCGCCATCAGCGAGGATGACGAGGACATCGAAGGCCTGGGCGAGGTCGGTGTGCCCGTCGTGGAACGCATCCTCGGCGGCCGGGTCATCCACGAAGAGGACGCGTGAGCACGTACTACTGGGTCAGTCGCACGGCAGTCATGTCGCTCGCACACGCCATCTGGCGGCCCACGATCCGCGGCAAGGACAACGTGCCGCGCGAAGGCGGCGTGCTGCTCGCCAGCAACCACCTGTCGTTCATCGACTCGTTCGCCATCCCGGTCGCCGCTCCACGCAAGGTGTCGTTCCTCGCCAAGGCCGAGTACTTCACCGGCACCGGCGTGAAGGGGCGTTTCGTGCGCGGCTTCATGGAGGCCGGCGACGCGATCCCCGTCGACCGCGACAGCAGCAGCAATGCCAAGGACTCGCTCGATCTCGCGCTCGAGGTGCTGCGCGCCGGCAAGGCGTTCGGGATCTATCCCGAGGGCACCCGCTCGCGCGACGGCCGGCTCTATCGCGGCCGGACGGGTGTGGCGTTCCTCGCGCTCACGGCCGGCGTCCCCGTCGTTCCCGTGGGGCTCATCGGCACCGACAAGGTGCAGCCGGTGGGTGCTCGCGGGCTGCGGATGGCTGACGTCACCGTGTCGTTCGGGTCACCGATTCACCCGTCCGCGTATGCCGGTCAGCCGGCCGGGCGTGCCCGCCGACGGCTCACCGACGACGTCATGGATGCCATCGCCGCCCTGAGCGGACAGGAGCGGGCCGACGCGTACAACGAGCGCCCCGCCTCGGACGACCCCGACGACTGATCCGACCGGCGACACGTCCAGACGACCACTTCTGCGCGAGGCGACCACCTCGAGCTGGTCGCCTCGCGCACAAGTGGTCGTCTCGCGGCGGCAGCCGAGGACACGGTGCCGAGAAGGCCGCGCCCGGTCCTGGAGTCGGCCCCGTGGCCTAGGCTCAAGGTGTGTACGAAGGCGCAGTGCAGGACCTCATCGACGAACTCGGCCGACTTCCGGGCGTCGGACCCAAGAGCGCGCAGCGCATCGCCTTCCACCTGCTCCAGTCCGATGCCGTCGACGTCCAGCGACTCGTCGACTCGCTCGTCCAGGTCAAGGCGAAGGTCCGGTTCTGCGCGACCTGCTTCAACGTCGCCGAGGCCGAGCAGTGTCGGATCTGCGCCGACCCGCGGCGCGACGCCACGAGCATCTGCGTCGTCGAGGAGCCCAAGGACGTCGTGGCGATCGAGCGGACTCGTGAGTTCCGTGGCCGCTACCACGTGCTCGGTGGCGCGATCAGCCCCATCGATGGCGTCGGTCCCGACGACCTGCACTTCCGTGAGTTGATGACGCGCCTCGCGAGCGGAGAGGTCACCGAGATCATCATCGCCACCGACCCCAACCTCGAGGGCGAGGCCACCGCCAGCTATCTCGCCCGCTTCCTCAAGGGCATGGACCTCAAGGTCACCCGGCTCGCGTCCGGGCTGCCCGTCGGCGGCGACCTCGAGTACGCCGACGAGGTCACCCTCGGCCGCGCCTTCGAAGGACGGAGACTGCTCGATGCCTGACCCGACGACCGCCCCCGACGCAACACCGTCCACCGCCGATGCGGGCCAGGCGCCCACCGCGGACACGCTCTCGGACCTTCAGGCCCTCGCCGCCGACTCGGCCGCCGAGGCGCGCACTTACCTCACGACCGTCACCGACATCGCCTCCGGTGCCAACCCGGCCGCCGCGTTGCCGCTCGGACTGCTCGCCCTCTCGCAGGTGCTCCTCATGGGAGCTCGGCTGGGCGCGATCGAGGACATCGTTCCGGAGGACCGCTTCGAGGCCGACCCCGGCCCGGACGTCGAGCTCGACCCGTTGCGCGAGAACCTGACCAACCTGCTCGAAGGGCTCGACGAGTACGCCGATGTCGTCGACCCGGTCACCGAGCCGGAGCTCACGACGGGCTCGCTCTCCAACGACCTGACAGTCATCGCGGGCGCCCTGGCCCACGGCCTCCGTCACCACGAGGAAGGCCGGATCCTCGAGGCCCTGTGGTGGTGGCAGTTCAGCTATCTGTCCGACTGGGGCGAGCGCGCGGCCAGTGCGTTGCGGGTCCTTCAGGCCCTGCTCGCGCACGTCCGGCTCGATGCCGACGCCGACGCCGTGTCCGAGGCGGAGTTCGACGCCCTCCACCCCTGACCGGGAAAAGACCGTCAGGCGATCCGGGTGCCGCTCGGCAGGCGCCGCACAGGCGTCTGCACCCGACGTTCGGCCACCAGCACGGAGACCAGCCCCAGCGCGACGAGGAATGCCAGACCCCACGGCCACACCGGATGGGCATTGCGCCGCTCCAGGGCTGCCGCGTCACGCGCAGCCTGGGCCCGCTCGAACGCGTCGTCGGTCATGGCCGAGCTGTTCGGGGTCGACCCGGCGGGCGCGAGATAGGAGCACTCGTCCACGACGTCGTCACCGTCGCGCGGCCCCGCCTTGGCGTCGCGGGAGCCGTCGCTGATCCAGCGCATCGGCGTGAACCCGCCCGTGAACGTGCCCCCGTCGGCCAGTCGCGACGGGGCGGCATCGGCCACGACGACGAACGGGTTCACCGCGAGCAACGGCCACAACCGGTCGGTGCGGGAGACGTCCTGGGTGCGGGTGAACACGTCGCAGTCGGCCTGGGTCGGCTGCGGGATTCCGCCGTTGGCCGGCGGCTCGGCGCCCTCGACGGGTGGCTCGGTCTGGGCTGCCCAATAGCTCTCCGGCACTCCGTTGACGCGCACGGTCACGCTGTCAGTGAGCAGCACCGCACCCAACAGGAAGGTGATGAGCGATCCGAAGACCAACGCCGCGAGTGTGAGATAGGTCAGCACGGCCGACGCGACCGGTCGGGCCGTGAGCGTCGAGAACATCAGCCCGACCGCGGCGACGACGGCGAGGACCAGGACGAGCACGAGCAGCGACAGGAACACGCGCCCGATCGACAGCCCGCCCTCGATCCATGCCCACGCGAGGAACGGCAGCGCCGTCGCGAGGAAGCACAGCGACACGAGCCACGACGCGAGCAGCTTGCCGAGGACGAGCTCCCACGACGTGACGAGTGTGGTCTGGACGGTCGCGAGGACGCCGTGCTCGCGGTCACCGTTGACGGTCGTTGCGGTGAGTGATGGGACGACGAGCATGCCGAGCGCGAGGACGAAGAAGGTCGTGACGTCATAGAGCGAGGGCCCCGACGAGATGTTGCTCTCGCGCACGGCCCGCCACGACGCGAACGTCACGAGCCCGATGATGACGAACCACGCACCGAGCACGAGCGGCCAGCGCGACGTCCGCGCGCGCTGCACCAATTCGAGCCGCGCGACGGTCCAGAGTCGGCGGGCGTTCACTGCCGGTCCTCCGTCGCTGCGAGGTAGGCGGCTTCCATTTCCCCGTGCAGAGGCGCGTATGCCGTGATGCCCGCCCCGCTCTCGACGAGCCGTGCGAGCAGCTCGGCTGCCTGTGGGTCGCCTTCCAGCAGAACATCCACAGCCGTCCCCGCGTCGTTCCAGTTGGCGCCGACCTCGCGCAGGGCCGCGACGAGTCGGCCGCGATCGAGTGCCGCGACCCGCCACGTGCGGGCCACCGGGGTCGCGCCGTCGACGGCCTGGCTCTCGATGCTCCGGCCGCGGGACACGATCACCGCACGGTCGGCCATTTCCTGGAGCTCGGTGAGGATGTGGCTCGACACGAGCACCGTCGTTCCGGACGCGGCGAGACCGCGCAGGAGGTCGCGCAACTCGATCCGGCTGCGGGGGTCGAGGCCCGATGCTGGCTCGTCGAGGATCAACGTCGTCGGCCGGTGGAGCAGGGCCCGAGCCATACCGAGCCGCTGCTTCTGACCGCGCGACAGGACCCGAGCGCGCCGGTCCGCGAGGTCGGCGAGGTGCACCTGTTCGAGGACCTCGTCCGTTCGAATGCGGGACTCCGCAGCTCCCAGGTCGTACATCGCACCGATCGTGTGCAGCACCTCGCGCACCGTCAGTGCGTCCCACGTCCCGAAGCCGTCGGGCATCCACCCGATCCGCCGCCGCACTTCACGCGGGTCGTCCACGGGGGAGTAGCCGTCGATCGTGATCGACCCGTCGTCGGGCACGAGCAGAGTCGCGAGCATCAGCATGAGCGTCGTCTTGCCCGCACCGTTGGGTCCGATGAGCGCGGTGACCTCACCCGGGCGCGCGACGAGCGAGATGTCGTCGACCGCCACGACGTCGCCGAAGGCGCGATGGACTCGTTCGACGACGATCCCTCCGCCGTTCGCGACCGCGCCGTCCGCAGAACTCATGACGGACAACCTAGGCGGGCGGGCGGCATACCCGAATCGCCTTTGACTCACGATTGGATCTCAGGTGCGGTTGAGGTGGTGTGATCGACGCATGACCGATCCCTGGACCGTCGACCGACTCGACCTCGAGGCCTACCTCGCGCGCACCGGTGGGGCTGTCGAGGAGCCCGGACTCGCAGCGCTCGAGCGGCTGCAGACGGCGCATGCCGAGACCTTCCCGTTCGACAACCTCGACGTCCTGCTCGGCACGCATCCCGGAGTCGCGCTCGAGACGGTGCAGGAGAAATTCGTCGGTCGCGGACGGGGCGGCTACTGCTTCGAGCACGCCACCCTCTTCGGTGCAGTTCTCGAACGATTGGGGTATGCCGTGACGCGTCACCTTGCGCGGGTGGGTGAGGTCGCGACGACGCCACGGACCCACTTCGTGCTCGTCGTCGACCTCGATGGTGGCCAGTTCATGGTCGACCCAGGGATCGGTCGCCCGCCACTCGGGCCGATCCCGCTCGTCGACGGTGGGGAGGCGGTCCACTCGGGGTGGCGGCACCGGGTGCGCCGCGTGAGTGAGGGGCGGTCGTGGGCGCTCGACCGGCTCGTGCACGGCGAGTGGGAGTACATGCACACCATGGACGACCTCCCGGTGCAGCCCGTCGACGTCGAGATGGGGCACCACTGGACGAGCACGCACCCGCGCACCCACTTCCGCTCGACCCTCATGTGCACGCGGTTTGGGCGCGACGCCGACGGTGCGTCGAAGGTGACGACGCTCAGCCTCGACGGGGTCTCGGTTCGGCGTCCGGACCGGCCGACGGAGCACCGCGACTACTCGCGTGACGAGCTGCCCGACGTGCTCACTGAGCTCGGCGCACACCTCACCGCGGACGAGACGATGCGCCTGGCCGACATCGTCGACACCCTCCGCGCCGCCCGCGCGACCTGACGGGCGCGACCGCCGGAGCCGACCGCAGCCCCGACCCCCGCACCGACCGGAGGGAACGTGAAGGGTCCGGAGGGCACGTAAGCCTCCGGACCCATCACGATCTCTCATGGGGAGCAAAAGTTGGGGCGGGTCGGGAAGGGACGGACCGGCATACGGGCGTCATTTCGGGCGGCGAAACGGCTCGTTAGACTCGCTGGCGACCACCCGCGGACCCCGCGATCCCCACCGCCCGGGAGTGCACGTGCCCATCGTCGTCCAGAAGTACGGCGGCTCCTCGCTTGCCGACGCCGAGAGCATCAAGCGCGTCGCGCGCCGCATCGCCGAGACGCGCAAGGCCGGCAACGACGTCGTCGTCGCAGTTTCCGCCATGGGTGACTCAACCGATGAGCTGCTCGACCTCGCGCAGGACGTCAGCCCGCTGCCCCCGCCGCGCGAGCTCGACATGCTCATGACCGCCGGTGAGCGCATCAGCATGGCGCTCGTCGCGATGGCGATCCACGACCTCGGCATCAGCGCACGCTCGTTCACGGGCAGCCAGGCCGGCGTCATCACCGACGAGGTCCACGGCAAGGCCAAGATCATCGACGTCACCCCGGGCCGCATCACCGAGGCGCTCGGCAAGGGCCACGTCGTCATCGTCGCCGGCTTCCAGGGCGTGAGCCAGACGACCAAGGAGATCACCACCTTGGGTCGCGGCGGCACCGACACGACCGCCGTCGCGCTCGCAGCCGCACTCAAGGCCGACGTGTGCGAGATCTACACCGACGTGGACGGCGTCTTCACCGCCGACCCGCGCATCGTCCCCAAGGCCCGCAAGATCGACCGGATCTCCGCCGAGGAGATGCTCGAGCTCGCGGCGTGCGGTTCCAAGGTGCTGCACCTGCGCAGCGTCGAGTACGCGCGTCGTTATGACATTCCCATCCACGTTCGCTCCTCTTTCACGCCGAAAGAGGGCACCATCGTCACCGACCAGCCCGGTCAGCAGGGTTCTGAAGGAGAAGCCGTGGAAGCCCCGATCATCGCCGGCGTCGCGCACGACCGCAGCGAAGCCAAGATCACCGTCGTCGGTGTGCCCGACCAGAAGGGCAAGGCGGCCCAGATCTTCCAGGCCGTCGCCGCGTCCGAGGCCAACATCGACATGATCGTGCAGAACGTGTCCGCGACCGACACGGGCCTCACCGACATCTCGTTCACGCTGCCCAAGACCGACGGGCAGGGCGCGATGGAGGCCCTCCAGGCGATCCAGTCGGCGGTCGGATTCAGCGGGCTGCAGTACGACGACCAGATCGGCAAGCTCTCCCTCGTGGGTGCGGGCATGCGCTCCAACCCGGGTGTCTCCGCGACCTTCTTCAAGGCGCTCGCCGACGCCGACGTCAACATCGAGATGATCTCGACCTCGGAGATCCGCATCTCCGTCGTGACGCGCAGCGAGCTCCTCGACGAGGCCGTCCGCGCGGTGCACTCGGCCTTCGGGCTCGACAGTGAGGATGGCGAGGCCGTCGTCTACGCCGGCACGGGCCGCTGACAGGTCTCGCACAGGTGCCGCTGATCCCATGAACACCGTGATGAAAGACGCTCCCGCGAGCTCGCCCCCGGCCACCACCGCACCCACCCTCGCGATCGTCGGGGCGACGGGAGCGGTCGGCACCGTCCTCCTGGACGTGCTCGCCGTTCGCCGCCACATCTGGGGTGAGGTGCGCCTTGCCGCTGGGGCCGAGGACGTCGGTTCGGTATGCCGGGTGGCCGGCGAGGACCTCGTCGTCCAGGCCCTGACCCCTGAGTTCTTCGACGGTGTCGACGTGGCCGTCGTGGACGTGCCGCCGGAGATCTCGGCGGAGTGGGCGAATCTCGCCGCCGACCGTGGTGTCGTCGTCATCGACAACAGCCCGACCTTCCGCCGCGACCCGGACGTGCCGCTCGTCGTGCCGGAGATCAACCCCGAGGCCGTGTCGGACCGCCCCAAGGGCGTCATCGCCAACCCCGGCGCGACGGTCATGACGATGATCGACGTGCTCGCCGTCCTGCACGCGCACTGGGAGCTGACCGAGCTCGTCGTCACGAGCTTCCAGGCCGCGTCGGGTCTCGGGCGGGCGGGGATGTCGCGGCTGCACGACGAGATCGCCGTGGTCGCGGGCGACCGCGAGCTCGGGATGCGTCCGGGTGATGTGCGTCGGGCCATCGACCACGAGCTGGGTCCGAGCATGTTCGGGGGTCCGCTGGCGCTCAACGTGCTGCCGTTCGCCGGATCCCACGTCGGGGACGGGTGGAGCTCGGAGGAGTCCAAGATCCGGCAGGAGACCCGCAAGATCCTCGGGATGCCGGACCTGCGCGTGTCCGCGACGTGCGTCCGGGTGCCGGTGGTCTCGACCCACTCGGTGTCGGTGCACGCGACGTTCGCCAAGCCGATCGACGTGCACAAGGCGCGGCAGGCTCTCGTCGAGGCGCCCGCCGTCGTCGTCATGGACGATCCCGAGAACGGCGACTTCCCGACGCCCGTCGACATCGTCGGGGCCGACCCGCGATTCGTCGGCCGGATGCGTCAGGCGATCGACTTCCCCCGGACCCTCGACCTCTTCGTGTGCGGGGACAACCTCCGCAAGGGTGCGGCGCTCAACATGCTCCAGACCGCGGAGCTGGTGGCGGCCACCCTCTGAGGGCGCCGCTCACCGACGTCGGCACCGTGCCGCATCCCGGTTGGTCGCCCTCGCGTGCCCGACACGCCGGAAGACACGCCCGAAGTGACGTGGACGTGACCTCGTGGACAGGTTGTGGCCACCTTCCCGTGTGACTGTGCCCCTGCACGTGGACGTCAGTGGTCTTCGGGTACGCCACGAGCCAGCCGACCGGGGCTCGGGATGGCGTGGTCTCGATCGGGTGACAGGTTCGGCGTGTTACTGGTGTGACTTGTGTGACTCATGGTGAAATTCGGGTGGCGGTAGTGGGACCGCTGGTGGTCGAGCGCTGAGGAGGCGTGGGTGTTCAGGAAGCAGGGTTCGGAGCCGGAGCGTTCGCCGCTCCCTGCTCGCGCGGCCCAGGCCGCAGGCGACCTCGCCCGTCGGAGCGTCGGCAGGACCCGGGACACGGTCCACAAGGAGTTGCTCGAGCGCGCCCGCTCCCAGGAGGAGCTCTCCGACGACCAGATCTGGCGTCGCTACCAGTTCCGTCACCTCGCGGCCTTCATCACGATCCCGGCCGTCATCCTCGGCACGGCCAGCATCGCGACCGCCTACGGCACCGGGCTCATGTCGAGTGAGCCGCCGGCGCAGGCCTGCCAGCCGGTCAAGGTCCTCGCTCCCGCGGCGAACTCCTTCAAGATCAAGGTCCTCAACGCCTCCGGCATCAATGGCGCCGCCCACGACGTCGGCCGTGACCTCACCCGTCGGGGCTTCAACGTCGTCGAGACGTCGTCGGCGCCGCGCTCGCTCTATGTCGCCGGTCCCGCAACGATCTACCACGGCAAGGCCGGGCTCGACCAGGCGCTGCTCGCGGCCCAGACGATCAATGGGGCCGAACTCGAGAATGACGGTCGCGCGGGCACCTCGATCTCGTTCGTCATCGGCGCCGAATTCACGTCGATGCTTCCGGCACCGCCGCCGAAGCCGCCGGCGCAGAAGTCCTACACCGTCAACGTCTACAACGCGACGTGGCGACCCGGGTTGGCCAAGTCGACGCTCGCCGAGTTCAAGGCGCGTGGCTTCACGGTCGGCAAGCAGGGCAACGACCCCGACCGGTCGTTTCTGCCCGACGACGTCGCCGTCGTCCGGCACGGTCCGGACGCCGACCTCGCGGCGGCCCAGGTGGCCCGGCACATCCAGGGTGCCCGCCTCGCCGAGGTTTCCCGCGACAACATGACGATCGACGTCGTCCTCGGCAACAAGTTCGAGGGCGTCACCCCCGTGGCCGAGCTGCCCAAGCCACAGGCGCAGCGCAAGGACCCGCCAGCAACGGTGATGCGTCCCTGCGAAGGCTGAGCGCGACGCGATCGAACGGTTCACCGCTGACCGTCCATCCTTCGGGCGGAGCCCGATATGGCGCCGGTCACACTGACACACTGTGGCCATGCCTGTTCAGACCGTTGCCCTGCTCACCGCCGGCGGCCTCGCACCATGCCTGTCCTCCGCTGTCGGCGGGCTCATCGAGCGCTATACGCAGGTCGCTCCCGACGTGCGGATCATCGGCTATCAGAACGGGTATGCCGGCCTGCTCACGGGCCGCTCGATCGAGGTGACCCCTGAGGTCCGGGCCGGTGCCGGCCTCCTGCACCGCTTCGGTGGCTCCCCGATCGGCAACAGCCGGGTCAAGCTCACCAATGTCGCGGACTGCGTCAAGCGCGGCCTCGTCCAGGAGGGGCAGAACCCGCTCCACGTCGCGGCCGAACAGCTCACGGCAGATGGCGTCGACGTCCTCCACACCATCGGGGGTGACGACACGAATACGACGGCAGCCGACCTCGCGGCATACCTCGCAGAGAACGACTACCCCCTCACGGTCGTCGGACTCCCCAAGACGATCGACAACGACATCGTCCCGGTGCGGCAGTCGCTCGGGGCGTGGACGGCGGCCGAGCAGGGTGCGATGTTTGCCCGCAACGTCCTCGCCGAGCACTCGTCGAACCCGCGGATGCTCATCATCCACGAGGTCATGGGCCGTCACTGTGGGTGGCTCACCGCCGAGACCGCGCGCCGCCACCACGCCTGGGTCGGTGAGCAGGAGTGGCTGCCGGGCATCGGCCTCGATGCGCGCCGCTGGGACGTCCACGCCGTCTTCGTGCCGGAGCTGCCGATCGACCTCGCTGGCGAGTCGGCACGTCTGCGCGCGGTCATGGACGAGATCGGCTGCGTCAACATCTTCCTGTCCGAGGGCGCGGGCGTCGCCGAGGTCGTCGCCGAACTCGAAGCGGCTGGGCAGGAGGTCCCGGTCGACCCCTTCGGGCACGTCCAGCTCGACAAGGTCAACCCCGGCGCCTGGTTCGGCAAGCAGTTCGCGCAGCTGCTCGGCGCCGAGAAGGTCATGGTCCAGAAGTCGGGCTACTTCTCCCGCTCCGCCGCCGCGAACGACGAGGACCTCGCGCTCATCCGGACGTGCACGGAGTATGCCGTTGACGCAGCTCTCCGGGGCGAGTCCGGTCTCGTGGGTGAGGACGAGGAGCGCGGTGGCGAGTTGCGTGCCATCGAGTTCCCCCGGGTGGCCGGGGGAAAGGCCTTCGACGCCTCGGTGGAGTGGTTCTCCGAGCTCCGCGCCTCCGTCGGCCACACCTGAGAACCCACTTCTTGCCCTCCTGGGACCGGCTCAGGGCCGTAGGCCCCGTCGCCCTGTCGCAGGAGGGCAAGAAGTGGAAGGTGGGCGGACGGCATACCCACAGGTATTTGGCGGGCGGGTGGACACTCCTCTCAGGTGACACCTGCCCGGAAGGAGACCACTGATGCCCTCCACGACTGTTGCGACACCGACCATCACCCCGCCGCGAGTGCGTGCGAGCGCGGCGGTCCGGACCTATCGATATCTGCGGCTCAGCCTCGTGGGCCTCGTCCTGCTCCTGCTCGGCTGTGTCTGGCTGGAGCGGCTCACCGGGCTTGAGGCCAATAAGCACCTCGGCTCGATCAGCGCGTACTACTACACCCCCGCGCGGAGTGTCTTCGTCGGCGCGCTCGTCGCCATCGGCATCAGCCTCGCGGCGATCGTCGGTCGGCGTGGATTCGAGGACTCCGCCCTCAACATCGCCGGCATGCTGGCTCCCGTGGTGGCGTTCGTGCCGACACCTCGCGGTGACGGTGGTGCGCCCTGCGATCCAGACCGGAAGTGCTCTGTCCCAACGGAATTCGTGCCGTCCGTTGTCAACAACGTGTGGGGCCTCGTGGGCCTGGGACTCCTCGCGCTCGGGCTCGGCGCCGTCACGATCCTGCGTCGACCGGAGACCTCGCGGGGGACGCGCATCGGCTTCGTGGCGGCGGCCCTGATCTGGCTCGCCTTCCTCGGCTGGTTCACGCTCGCCCGCGACTCCTTCCTCGGTGGCGCCCACTTCGGAGCCGCCGTGCCGCTCTTCGGACTCATCACTGGCGTCGCGTACGTCAACGCGCGGCGGGCGACCCAGCGACGAGATGCAGCGCCGGGTGCGGAGCCGACGAGGGAAGCAAAGTCGTATCGCGCGATCTATGGCGCCGTGGCAGGAGTCATGGCCGTGACGTTCGCCGTGGCCGTCGTGCTCGTGATCGTCGACCAGTTCTTCGGTGGGGGCACCCCGACCGAGTGGGTGCTGTGGGTCGAGGTCGTGCTGCTGGTGGCCTTCGCGGTCTTCTGGGTGACCCAGACGTTCGACTACTGGGCCGACGGGTTGCCGGAGGAGGCGTGAGGGGATGACGAAGGCCCCCTGCCGTCACCGGCAAGGGGCCTCTGTTCCCTCAGAAAAAATGGTCGGGGTGACAGGATTTGAACCTGCGACCTCTTCGTCCCGAACGAAGCGCGCTACCAAGCTGCGCCACACCCCGTGGCATGTCACCGCCCTTGCAGGCAGCGACACCAGAGGATAGCCGACGCCCGGCCCGCTTCCGAAATCGGATACGCCATTCGGGCGGGATCAGCGTCCGACGAGCGTCAGCAGGGTCGCTTCGGGACGGCACGCGAACCGGACCGGAGCGTACGGAGACGTTCCGAGACCCGCAGAGACATGGAGGTATGCCGCGTCGCTCGGTTGCGTGGGCGCGTCGCCTCCCGCGCCCGGCCACCATCGCGACACGCCCTTGGCCCGGCCCCGGTCGAGGTCGCAATTCGTCACGAGTGCGCCGTAGAGCGGCACGGCCAGCTGACCTCCGTGCGTGTGCCCGGCCAGGATGAGCCCGGCGCCGTCGGCCGTCATCGCGTCGAGGACGCGCTGGTACGGCGCGTGCACGAGACCCAGCGTCAGCGCGACGTCCGTGGCAGCGGGAGCCGACACCACGGCATACCGGTCGAGTTCGATGTGCGGGTCGTCGACCCCGACGAGCTCCACGCGGTGCGGTCCGATCGCGACGGTGGTCCGCGCGTTGTCCAGGTCGTGCCACCCACCCTCGCGCAGACCTGCCACGAGATCCTCGACCGGGAGGTCACCGCGAGGTTCCCTGGGCGGCCGGGCGTGGCTTCGGGTCAGATACAGCGCCGGGTTCTTCTTCACGGGGGCGAAGCGGTCGTTGGACCCGAGGACGAACGCGCCGGGGAAGTCCATCAGCGGCTCCATGGCCCGCAGGAGGCCGGGGACGGCGTCGTGAGCGGCCAGGTTGTCGCCTGAGTTGACGACGAAATCCGGTGCGAGAGAAGCGAGTCCGCGGACCCACTCGATCTTGCGTTCCTGTCGCGGGACGAGGTGCAGGTCGCTGACCTGGAGGACGCGCACGGGTGCCGCTCCGGGCGGAAGCACCGGCACCTCGAAGCGCCGCACCGTGAAGAGGTTGCGCTCGATGAGCCCGGCGTAGGCCACGCCGGCCACTCCGGCCGCGGTCAGGCCGGCGAGGGTCCGCATGACAGTTCCGGTCGTCGAGGTCATCACTCCAGTATCCCGGTTGACGCCGGGTGCGAGACTTGGGGCCATGACCGACACGACTCTCAAGGGCACGCTCCAGAGCGACCTGCACGACGCCATGCGCGCCAAGGACAAGGTCCGCGCGGGCACTCTCCGCATGGCCCTCACCGCGATCACGAACGCCGAAGTGGCCGGTGACGAGGCCAAGGACCTCACCGACGACGAGGTCCTCAAGGTCATCGCCAAGGAGGCCAAGAAGCGCAAGGAGGCGTCGACGGCATACACCGATGCCGGCCGCACCGAACTCGCCGCGATCGAGGACGCCGAGTTGGTCGTCCTCGAGGCCTACCTCCCCAAGCAGCTCGACGATGCCGAGCTCGAGCGGATCGTGCGTGCGGCCGTCGAGTCGACGGGCGCGTCCGGTATGGCGCAGATGGGTCAGGTCATGAAGGCCGCGCAGGGCGAGATCGCCGGGCGTGCCGACGGCGGCCGGGTCGCTGCGATCGTCAAGCGGGTCCTCGCGGGCTGATCAACGGCTTGACGCGGCCGGCGAGGCTCGCGCGACACGAGGGGCCGGAGTGACGTGATGTCACTCCGGCCCCTCGTGCATGCTCCGGCTGGTCAGCCGCGGGGTCTCAGCCGCGAGGTCGTGGCGGCTTGGTCGGCTTGGGGTTGGGTTTGGTCGTGGGTCGCGTCGGGGGCGTGATGACCGTCGGCTTGGGATCGGACGTCGTCGGCCTCGTCTGGACCGGCGGTGTGTAACCCCGCGAGATGAGCAGCGTGACCGTGCCGCCCTTCATCGCGCGTGTGCCCGGGCTCGTGCGGGCGACGCGCCCCTCGCGGATGTTGCTGTCGACACGGCTGCCAACCCGGACCTTGAACCCGGCGGCCCGGAGCTTGTCCGTGGCGGTGCCCACGCTGTCACCGGTGACGTCGGGGATGGGGATGTAGTTGCCGTTGCGGACCGCCTGCGACGGAGCTGTGAAGCTCTTGACGGGCACACCGACCATGGCGGCCTTCATGATCTTGCCCCAGACGGGACCGGCCACCGTGCCACCGAAGACCTTGGCCTTGCAGCCGTAATCGTTGAAGCACTTGTGGTTGAGCGTGAGCAGTTGACCGTTGGCCCTGGCCGGCTTGACGTTGCCGATCCACACGGAGGCGACGCGGGACGGGGTGTAGCCGACGAACCAGGACTGGTTGTGGTTGTCCGTCGTTCCGGTCTTGCCTGCGGCCGGGCCCGCCCCCTTCCACGCACCCTCCGCGGTGCCGCGGCTGTCCTCGAGCGGGCCGCGCAGCAGTTGGTTGACCCCGTCGGCGATGTCGGCTCGGACGACCTGCTTGCACGTCGTCGGAGGGATCTTGATCTCCTTGCCGTCCGACGACGTGACGGAGGCGATCGGGGTCGGCTCGCAGTACTTGCCGCGGGCGGCGAGCGTGGCGTAGGAGGCGGCAATCGTCATCGGCGTGGTCGTGCCCGCTCCGAGAGTGATCGACGAGATCTGCTGGTTGATCGGCGAGCCGTCACCGGTGTGCAGGCCCATGCGCGTCATCGTGTCGCGGACCTTGCAGCCGCCGAGGTCAATGGTGAGCTGGGCAAAGGCCGTGTTGATGGACTCGGCCGTCGCCTCGGCCAACGGCATGACGCCACCGCTGGTGTAGTCGTTCGACACCGGCCACGGGGAGTCGGCGTTGCACTTGTCCTTCATTTCCTTGGGGCTGAAGTAGTACGGCTTGCCGGGTCCCGCCTTCGGGGCATCGATCGTGCCGTCGAGCGGCATGCCCGACTCGAGTGCCGTCACAAGGGCGTACATCTTGGCCGTCGATCCGAACTGGTAGCCGTAGATGCTGCCGCCGTACTTGTGGTCGGCGTTGAGGTTGACCTGGCTGGAGCCGAAGTCGGTCGCCTGCGCCATCGCGAGGATCTTGCCGGTGCCGGGCTCGATGACCGTCGAGGCTGCGCCGAGGTTGCTCTTGTTGCCCACGGGGACAGCGCGGGTGAGTTCCTTCATCGTCGAGGCCTGGAGCTTCGGGTCCAGCGTCGTCTTGATGGTCAGGCCGTCCTGGTTGATGTTCTTGAGGCGCTCCTGCGGGGTCTTGCCCAGCACGGCCATCTGCGGCGACTTCTGGAGGTACTCCATCATGTAGGCGCAGAAGAACGGCTCGCTCGATCGCTGGCACACACCCTTCGGCGGCTTGCGGTTGCCGAGCATGCTCTTGACCGGGACCTTCTTCGCGGCGGCGACCTCCTGCGGTGTGGCGACGCCCAGCGCCTGCATGCGGTCGAGGACGACGTTGCGTCGGGCCTGCGAGTCGTTGGGGTTCTTCACCGGGTTGAACGCGTCCGGCTGCTGCACGATCCCGGCCAGCAGGGCGGCCTGCACGAGCGAGAGCTTGGCTGCGGGGATGCCGAAGTAGTTCTGGCTGGCGGCCTCCACGCCGTAGGCGAGGTCGCCGTAGTAGACGAGGTTGAGGTAGCCGGCGAGGATCTGGTCCTTGGTGTAGTTGCGCTCGACGTCGAGGGCGTACTTCAGTTCCTGAAGCTTGCGGGTGTAGGTCTTCTCGGTGGCCTTCTTGGCCGCTTCCTTGTCGTCGGCCCGGAGCGCGTTCTCCTGGAGCGTGATCTTGACGTACTGCTGGGTGATGGTCGAGGCACCCTGGACGTCGCCGCTGGACAGGTTCGACACCATCGCCCGGGTGAAGCCGCGCACGTCGAGGCCGCCGTGCTCGTAGAAGCGCGAGTCCTCGATGGCGATCTGGGCCTTCTGCATCCACGGCGAGATGCTCTTGAGCGGGACGATGATGCGGTTCTCGTCGTAGGGGTTGGCGATGAGCTTCCCACTGGCGTCCAGGATCTTCGACTGCTGCGCCAGGGGCGAGATGGAGAACTCGCTCGGGAGCTCGTTGAACGACTTGACTCCGCTGTTGGTCGCGCTGCCGCCCGCACCGATCGCGGGGATCGCCAGGCCGGCCATGAGCAGGCCCATGAGCACGCCGAGGACCACGAGCCCCATGAGGAGTCGAAGAACGTGGGGCAGATTCTGCGCGCGACCTTCCATACCAGCAGGGTAACCCGCGAAGATCAGAGGCCCCCCGCAAGCGTTGGGCCGGACCTCCGTGCGGAGGGGAGACGTGACGGGCCTAGATATTGACTAGTTCTTTTGAGTCATGTGACTAGTCCCCGTATTCGTCATGGTGCCCCTCTCGTCCACTGCCTAGTTTTCCTGTAGCGCCATTCGGGAGGGAATGGCCTTCAGCCCTAAGGACACAGTCGCATGACCATCACCGCCCCACTCACCCAGAGCACCTCGGACTGGTCGACCCGCGGCACCTGCGTTGGCACCGACCCGGACGCCCTTTTCGTCCAGGGCAAGGAGCAGCGGGCCGCCAAGGTCGTCTGCCGCGAGTGCCCCGTCGCTCTCGAGTGCCTCGCCGACGCTCTCGACAACCGCACCGAGTTCGGTGTCTGGGGCGGCATGACCGAGCGTGAGCGTCGCGCGCTGCTCCGCCGTCACCCCGGCGTCCGCTCCTGGCGTGAGGTCCTCAGCAAGACGATGGGCCGTCCGCCGGTCTGAGTTTCCTGATTGTGCGTATGCCGGGTCGGCGCCTTCGAGGCACCGGCCCGGTTTCGTGTGTCCAGACTCTCCCGACGAACCTCGCCGGGGCCACTCCCCGGCGGCGTGGCCGACGCCCGTGACGTCAGCGGGAGGCGAGCAACTCGCCGATCTCACGCAACCCGTCGAGGTCGTGGACGTCCGTCGCAGCCGCGGCAACGGTGGTCATCTCGACCTCCGGGTGTGACGCGGCAAAGCGCGTCACGACCGCCTGCTGCCGGGCGGCGACGGCGGCGAGGTCGGCGTGCAGGCCCAGCAGGGCAGCAGTCAGGGAGTCCTCCCCACCTTCCTCGGCCAACTGCTCGGCACCCTCCTCCGCTCGAGCCGCCGACAGTGCAGCCGCCCCGAGCGACTGGAGACGGTTCACGACGACTCCAGCGAGCGGCATACCCTCATCTCCCAGCCGATCGACGAAGAAGGCCGCCTCACGCAAGGCGTCCCGATCGGGAGATGCGACGACCACGAAGGCGGTCGTGTCCTCCTTGAGCAGCGCATAGGTGACGTCGGCGCGCTCCCGGAATCCGCCGAACATCGTGTCGAGCGCCGCGACGAAGGTCTGCACGTCCTGGAGCATCTGACCGCCGAGGACCCGGCTCAGGGTGCGCTGCGCGAGGTCCACGCCGACGCTGAAGACCTTGAGATAGGCGCGGCCACCCGCTTTGGCCGGGGCCATGAGCAGACGCACGAAGCGGCCGTCGAGGAAGGAGCCGAGGCGCTTCGGGGCGTCGAGGAAGTCGAGCGCGGATCGGGACGGGGGCGTGTCGACGATGACGAGGTCCCACGTCCCCTCGCTGTCGGCCTGGGCCCGGAGCTGGCCGAGCTTCTCCATGGCCATGTATTCCTGCGTACCCGCGAACGAGCTCGACACCGCCTGATAGAAGGGGTTTGCGAGGATCTGGGCGGCCTTGTCGGGGGTGGAGTGGGCCTCGACCACCTCGTCGAAGGTCCGCTTCATGTCGAGCATCATCGCGTCGAGCGAACCGCCGTTGCTGACGTCGACCCCGGCGACCGGGCGCGGTGTGTTGTCGAGTTCGGTGAGGCCGAGGGCCTGTGCGAGACGCCGGGCCGGATCGATGGTGAGGACGACGACCTTGCGACCGGACTCGGCTGCCCGGATGCCGAGGGCCGCAGCTGTCGTCGTCTTGCCCACGCCCCCGGAACCGCAGCACACGATGATGCCGACGCTCTCGTCCGCGAGGAGCGCGTCGACGTCGAGGCGGGCGTGCTCGGGCGTGGTGCGGGCCGCCATCAGACGAGTCCCTGTTCGGCGAGTTCGTCGGCGATGACGGCGATACCTCCGTCGTCGAGGCCACCGGAGAGGGTCGGCAACGTGAGGACCGGCGGGCCGGCCGCTGCGATCTCCTCCGACATCTCGTCCTGCAGGGCCAGGCGCTGGGCGTGGCCGCGCCCCTCGGCGATCAGGCCCTTCACCATGGGATTGGTGGGCCGTAGCCCGGCCGTGGTGAGTTCCTCTCGCAGGAGGGCGTCGAGCTCGTCGTCCGCCTCGGCGAGCTGGCTCACGTGGGCGGCGGTGAGGTGGGGTTCGCGAACCTGGTTGACGATGAGCGCGCCGAGGTGGAGGCCGACGGACCTGAGCTCGGCGAGGCCGTCGAGGCTCTCCTGCACCGGCATCTCCTCGAGGAGGGTGACCATGTGGATGAGCGTCCTCCGGTCTCGCAGCATCCGGGTGATCGAGTCCGCCTGGGACTTGATCGGGCCCATCTTGGCGACGTCGGCGACTCCCTCGTTGACGTTGAGGAAGCGCACGGCCCGGCCCGTCGGCGGCGCATCGAGGACGACGGCGTCGTAGTGCCGGTCGCCCGCCTTGGACCCACCCTTGCCGCGACCTCCGCGGGGGCGCCCGGCGGCTTCATAGACCTTGCCGATGAGCAGGACGTCGCGCACGCCCGGGGCGATGGTCGTGGCGAAGTCGATGGCGCCGACCTTCTCGAGGGCGCTGCCGGCCCGACCGAGCTTGTAGAAGAGCTGGAGGTATTCGAGGAGGGCGGCCTTGGCATCAACGCTGAGCCCCCAGAGCTCGCCACCCCCGGGGTGGCTCACGAGTCGGACCTCCTCGGTGCCGAGCGGTGGGACGTCGAACGTCTGGCTCAGCCCCTGCCGCCCCTCGACCTCGGCGACGAGGACACGCTTGCCGGTGCTCGCGAGAGCGAGTCCCAGGGCTGCGGCGACGGTCGTCTTGCCGACCCCACCCTTGCCCGTGACGACGTGGAGCCGGGCGTTCGCGAACTCGGCAGGCAGGCGGCTTGAGGGCACGGGTCCACCCTATTGCGGGGCGGCACTAGGGTGTGCAGCATGCAGAAATGGGAGTACGCCACCGTGCCGCTCATGATCCACGCGACCAAGCAGATCCTCGACAACTGGGGCGAGGACGGCTGGGAGCTCGTGCAGGTCGTCGCCGGCCCGGACGGCAACGGTCTCGTCGCCTACTTCAAGCGTCCGAAGGGAGCCTGACCATGAGTGCAGTCGAGGACCGCCTGGCCGAGCTGGGTCTGTCCGTGCCGGAGGTTGCCGCGCCAGTGGCCGCCTATGTCCCCGCCGTTCAGGACGGGTCGCGCATCTTCACCTCGGGCCAGTTGCCCATGGTGTCCGGTGCCCTTGCCGACGCCGGCAAGGTGGGCGAGGGCGAGGGCCTCGTGACTCCTGAGCGGGCCAAGGAACTCGCGCAGCTCTGCGCGCTCAACGCCATCGCTGCGGTCAAGTCCATCGTGGGCGACCTCGACAAGGTCGAGCGCGTGGTCAAGGTCGTCGGGTTCGTGGCCTCGGACCCGGCGTTCACCGGTCAGCCCGGCGTCATCAACGGCGCGAGCGAACTGCTCGGCAAGGCCTTCGGCGACCGCGGCATCCACGCCCGCTCGGCCGTCGGTGTCGCGGTGCTCCCGCTCGACGCACCCGTCGAGGTCGAGATCATCGTCCACATCGCCGACTGACGCGTCCCGAAGTCGCCCCATTGGGCGGTCGACGACGGTCCGTCCCGAAGTCACCCACTTGGACAGTCAAGGACAGGATTTCGTATGCCGTTGCGCGAGTTCCCCGCGCCCCGCTCCGATGCGTGGGTCGAGAATGCGCGCGCGTGGCTGGCGTCCCCCGGTGAGGCCCTCGTGCCCCGGGGCGCCGCCACCGTCATGGTCGTGCGCGACTCCTCCGACGGGCCGATGGTCTTCGTCCAGCGACGGGTCTCGACGATGGCGTTCGCTCCGTCGATGTATGTCTTCCCCGGCGGTGGAGTCGATGCCTCCGACGCGTCGGCTGAGTTGGACGACGTTGCCGTGGAGGCTCTGGCGCGGCGAATGGAGCTCGGCATCGACGATGCGAAACCGTTGGTGGCAGCCGCGATTCGCGAGGTCGAGGAGGAGTGTGGACTCCGGCTGTCGACTGCTGACCTCGTGGCCCGAGCTCACTGGATCACCCCACCGTTCGAGAAGCGCCGCTACGACACGTGGTTCTTCGCCGCGGCCATGCCGTCCGGTCAATCGGCCGTGGGGGACAGTGGCGAGACCGACCACGACGCCTGGGTTCTCCCGGGAAGTCTCCTCACGGCATACAGCGAAGGTCGTGCGGTCATGCTGCCGCCGACGGTGGTCATGCTCGAGCAACTGGCTGCGTTCGGGTCGGTGGCGGACTTCCTCGCCGATCAGCCCGCGCTGACGGCCGTGTCACCCGAGCTCGTCGACCTCGGCGACCGCCTCGTCATGCGCTCCGACATCCCCTGACCCAGCACTTGGCCCGGGCCGCTGGACATGCAGTAGTGCCGTGGCTGTGTGCCGCCGGACATGCAGTAGGTGCCGTGCGTCGCTGAGCTGCGTGCGTGGCTGCCGGCTTCTCTGGGCGCCTGACGGGTCCATTGCATGTCCAACGGTGCGGACGCCGTGGACCACTGCATGTCGGCCGGTACGCGCCCGAGCGCCCCTGTGGATGACGGCCCGGGCGCCTCGGCGGAATGCGCAAGGCTGGGGCCATGTCCGTCGCCAGCACTCTCACCCGTCTGGGTGGCTGCGCGACGACCAAGGAGCTGCGCAAGCACCACTCGCGCCGGGCCATCGCGGCCGCCACGGCCGCGGGTGAGGTGGAGCGCGCCGGCAAGGGGCGCTACGCGCTGCCGTCCGTCGGCGAGCACCGGCGCCTGGCCCACGCCCGCAAGGCCGCGCAATCCCACCTCAGCGCTGCCCTGGAACATGGCTGGAAGGTCAAGACTGTCCCCGAGACGGCGCAGCTGACCTTCCCACGCCGCCGTCGGCTGCGGTCCGAGCACCAAGGAGGCTTCGAGCCGCACTGGGCCGTGCTGGAGCTCGGTGAGATCAAGGCGGGCGTCACGTCGCCGTTGCGCACCGTTCTCGATTGCGCCCGCACGCTGCCCTTCGACGAAGGGCTCGCCGTAGCCGACTCGGCGCTGCGCTCGGGCAAGGTCGACAAGGCCGACCTGGAGTGCGCTGCTCTCGTGCTCAAGGGTCCCGGAGCTGTCGCTGCCCGACGGGTGGCCAAGCATGCCGACGGCAGAGCGGCGAACCCGCTCGAGTCCGTGCTTCGAGCCCTCACCATCGAGGTGGGGCTGGAGCTGACGCCGCAGTTGGAGGTGGCGGATCCCGGCCTGTACGCCAAGGTGGACCTCGGCAGCGAGGAACTGCGGCTCGTGGTCGAGGCCGAGGGCTACGAGACCCACGGCACGCGCAAGGGGCTGCGACGTGACTGCCGGCGGCACGCGCTCTTCGCGATCTGGGGGTGGGCGTCGCTGCGCTTTGCCTACGAGGACGTGATGTTCGAGCAGGAGTGGGTCCGGTGGGTCCTCAGGTCGTGGCTGGTGCTGCGGGAAGGCGGAACGCCGAGCTCACCGCCCAACAGGTTCCGCGACGCCGCTTGAGCAAGCGACACTTGGGTCGGTGCCTGCCAACGGACATGCAGTGGTCGCCGGCGCCTGTGCCGCCGGACATGCAGTGCTCGCCCAAGTGGGGTTGGGGTTGTGTGTGACCAACGCAGTTCGTAGAGGAACTCGCCGGCCATTGCATGTCCGGCGGCCCGGCCTGCTGTCGCACTGCATGTCCGGCGGCCGGCCTGTGGCCACCACGCCACCGACTGGCGGGGCGGGTGGCAGGGTGGGGGGATGACGGAGCAGACTTGGGCCGGAGGGCAGATCACGACCCGGGCGCACTGCGTCCTCGCGCCGAACCCGGGCCCCATGACTCTCGACGGCACGAACACGTGGATCCTCCTGGAGCCGGGCAGCACCGAGGCCGTCGTCATCGACCCCGGCCCTCTCGAGGAGGGCCACCTCCAGCGGGTCGTCCAGCACGTGGTCGATGCCGGCGCCCGTGTCACCCAGACCGTCCTCACCCACGGACACCACGACCACGCCGAGGCCGCCCCGCGCTTCGCCGAGCTCACCGGCAGTCGCATCCGCGCGGTGGGCCGCGGCCACGACGACCTCTCAGACGGTTCGGTCATCACGGCCGGCGGACTCGAGATCCGCGTCGTCGCCACCCCGGGTCACACCAAGGATTCGGTGTCGTTCGCGATCGCCGCCGACCACGCCCTCCTCACCGGCGACACCATTCTCGGCCGGGGCACCACGGTGGTCGCGCACCCGGATGGTGAGCTCGCGGCATACCTTGCGTCTTTGGAAAGGCTGGCGAACCTGACGGGCAACGGCCAGGTGACCAGCATCCTCCCCGGCCACGGTCCCGTGGTGCCGGACGCCAACGCGATGGTCGAGTTCTATCGCACCCACCGGCAGGAACGCCTCGACCAGGTCCGACAGGCCCTCACCGACGGCGCGGCGCAGGAAGCCGACCCGGTCGAGGGCGTGCTGACGCGGGTCTACGCAGACGTGCCGCCGACCGTGTGGCCGGCGGCACGCATGAGCATTCGTGCCCAGCTGGACTACCTGGGCGTGCGCTGGGACTGAGCGGGGTCAGCGCGCGCGGCGCTGGAGGCGCTCCATGTCCAGGACGAGGACGGCGCGCGCCTCGAGCTTGAGCCAACCGCGGGTCGCGAAGTCCGCGAGCGCCTTGTTGACCGTCTCGCGGGAGGCGCCGACGAGTTGCGCCAGCTCCTCCTGAGTGAGGTCGTGGCTCACCATGACGCCGCCGTCGACGGGACGACCGAATCGGTCGGCGAGGTCGAGCAGCGCCTTGGCGACACGGCCGGGCACGTCGGTGAAGACGAGGTCGGCCAGCGATTCGTTGGTGCGGCGCAGTCGGCGGGCGAGAGCGGCGAGCAGAGTGGCAGCCACACCGGGACGCTCGGCAAGGAAGGACTTGAGCTGCTCGTGCGTCAGCCCGACGATCTGCGTCTCCGCCACTGCGGTTGCCGTCGCGGTGCGCGGGCCCGGGTCGAAGAGGCTGAGCTCGCCGAACATCTCACCCGGACCGAGAATGGCGAGGAGGTTCTCGCGACCATCGGCGGACGAGCGGCCGAGCTTGATCTTGCCCTCGCCGATGACATAGAGCCGGTCGCCGGGATCGCCCTCGCGGAAGAGCACGTCACCGCGCTCCATGTGCTGGGGCGTCATGGACGCGATGAGGCTGTCGGCGGTCTCGTCATCGAGTGCCGCGAACAGCGGGGCCTTGCGCACGACGTCGTGATTCACGGGCCACAGTGTGCCATGTGGACCGGGTCCACGGCGTCCCTTGGCCGCACGGCGGGCTCAGTCGGTGTCGCGCCGTAGGGTGGCGTGCGTGCCTGCCCCCTCCGCTTCACCTGCCGATGTGTATGCCGTTGAGTCGCCTGTCGCACGCACGCGCCGGGCGCGCAAGACCTACCGCGCGCTCGTCGAGCGCTATCCCTACGCGCACGCCGAACTCGACTTCGAGACGCCGCTGCAACTGCTCGTGGCGACCGTGCTCTCGGCCCAGACGACGGACGTCATGGTCAACAAGGTGACGCCGGTGCTGTTCGAGCGCTGGCCCACGGCGGAGGCGCTCGCTGGTGCCGACCGCGCCGAGATGGAGGCCGTGCTCAAGCCGACGGGCTTCTTCCGGGCCAAGACGAACTCGACGATCACGCTGAGCCAGGCGCTGGTGGAGAGGTTCAAGGGCGAGGTCCCGCGGCGGCTCAAGGACCTCGTCACACTGCCCGGGGTGGGGCGCAAGACGGCGAATGTCGTGCTCGGCAACGCGTTCGGGGTGCCGGGCATCACGGTGGACACGCACTTCGGCCGGCTGGCGCGTCGCTTCGGCTGGACCGTCGAGACGGACCCGGTCAAGGTCGAGCATGAGGTCGGCGCGCTCTTCCCGCGCAAGGACTGGGTCATGCTCAGCCACGTCCTCATCTTCCACGGACGCCGGACCTGCCACGCCCGCAAGCCCGCGTGTGGGGCGTGCCCCGTTGCCCGGTGGTGTCCGAGCTACGGCGAGGGTGAGACGGACCCGGCCAAGGCGCTCAAGCTGCTCAAGTACGAACTCGCCCCCGGTGCCGTTCTCCCCGACCCGCCACCCGGGCCCATTCCGGCCGAGGGGTCACTGTGACGCCAGCGGGTGAAGGCGCCGGTGAGCGCGGGCGAGGGGGCAACGCGACCGGACCGGACGGCATACCCCGTCCGCAGTGGATGGCGCAGGTCTTCAGCAACCTCGCCGACGAGGAGCCGGAGGCGTTCGCACGCTTTGCCCCGCCGGGCGAGGTAGGCCGCCGGTCCGCCGTGCTCATGCTCTTCGGCCCGACAGAGGACGGCGGAACCGATGTGGTGCTGACCGCGCGCTCGCGCGAACTCCGCTCGCACCCCGGTCAGGTCTCCTTCCCCGGCGGTCGCGTCGATCCGACCGACGCCGGCGTGGTCGATGCCGCACTGCGCGAAGCCGAAGAAGAGGTCGGGGTCGAGCCCGACAGCGTGGACGTCGTCGGTGAGCTGCCCGAGCTCTTCCTCATGCCGAGCGACAACTCGGTGACGCCGGTCCTCGGCTGGTGGCCGGTGCCCGGTGAGGTGCGCGTCGTCGACCCCGGTGAGGTGGAGCGGGTCGAGCGCGTGCGTCTCGACGAGTTGCTCGACCCGGCGAACCGGTTCACCGTGGCGCACCCGTCGGGCTATCGCGGGCCGGGGTTCGAGGCTGGCGGGTTGTTCGTGTGGGGTTTCACGGCGCTGTTGCTCAACGGGGCGTTCGAGCTCGCCGAACTCAACGTCCCCTGGGACGAGAGCGTCGAGCGACCCATTCCGGAACACGTCCTCGCGGACTGGGCGCGCAACCGCTGACGTCGAGCGACGCCGGTCGGTTCAGCCCTTGAGGCTGGCGATGGTCTGCTCGGCCTCGGCGATGGCGCGCTTCGGCACCGGCTTGGCCTTGGTGAGGGCGTTCTTGCCGAGCAGCCCGAGGACGCCGGCCACGACGAACATCAGCACGGTGACGATGAGGTAGCCCGCCCACACCGGCAGCCAGATCGCGATGACCTGGGCGAGGGTGTGGAAGAGGAAGATCAGCCCGAGCAGTGCGATGAACGCGGCTCCACCGAGGAGTCCGGCGCCCTTGCCCATGACCTTGGCACCCGCGGAGACCTCGGCCTTGGCCAGGGCGATCTCGCTGCGCACGATGCCCTGCACGTCGTGGGTGGCATCGGCGACGAGCTGGCCGATGGTCCGCTCGGGGGTTCCGCTTGTCATGCTGCTCACCTTCGCAGGTCGGGAGGGTTTCGGGCGACTGAACCGACCTTACCGATCCGTATGCCGTCCGCTCGCGGCACGTCGGACAACTCACCTCCCGCTGTCGTCCCGAAGTCACCCAATTCCCGGGTTGGGGACGGTCCCCAACCCGGGAATTGGGTGAGTTCGGGACGGTCGAGGAGGGGAGGAATGGGCGACTTCGGGACGGAGGTCAGGGTGACGTGGGCCGGGGATCCTGGAAGGCGTCGGGGATGCCGTCGGCGTCGGCATCGACCGAGTCCTCGTGCCGGATCCGCCGATAGACCGCGTCGCGGCGGCGCAGCACCACCGAGGCCAGCAGGGCCGCCAGGACCGAGGCGACGATGACTGCGAGCTTGGCGTGGGCGTCCCGGTCCGAGCCCGCACCGAAGGCGAGCTCACCGACGAGCAGCGACACCGTGAACCCGATTCCGGTGAGGAGCGACAGTCCCACGACGTCACTCCAGGCCAGGTCGTCGTCGAGCTCGGCGCGAGTGAACCGGGCCATGGCAAAGGTGCTTCCGAGGACGCCAACGAGCTTGCCCACCACGAGGGCCAAGACGATGCCGATGGCGACTGGGTCGCGCAGCGCGTCACCGAAACCGCCACCCACGATCGTCACGCCGGACGCGAAGAACGCGAACACCGGCACCGCGAAACCGGCCGACAGCGGCCGCAACCGGTGCTCCAGCCGCTCGGCCACATCGGTCTCGGCGGGCAGCGTCGAGACCGCCGGGACGTGCTCCCGCGGCCGCACCGGCACCGCCAGGCCCAACAGCACACCGGCCACCGTGGCGTGGATACCCGACGCGTGCACGAGCGCCCAGGTCACGAACGCCAGCGGCACGAGCAGCCACCACACGACGATCCGCCGCTGCACGAGGAACGCGAAGGCCGCGAGCGGAACCAGCGCCAGCACGAGCGGCAGTACGGAGAGGGAGTCCGTGTAGAAGATCGCGATGATCGTGATGGCGATGAGGTCGTCGACGACGGCCAGCGTCAACAGGAACGAGCGCAGTCCCGACGGCAAGTGGGACCCGATGACGGCGAGCACCGCGAGAGCGAACGCGATGTCCGTGGCCGTCGGGATTGCCCAACCACGCAGACCGGCGCTGTCGCCCGCCACGAGGACCGTCCCCGCGAACACGAGCGCCGGCACGGCCACGCCACATGCCGCGGCAACGACCGGCACCGCCGCCTTCGCCGGGGTGCGCAGGTCGCCGACGAGGAACTCACGCTTGACCTCGAGCCCGGCGACGAAGAAGAAGATCGCCAGCAGCCCGTCGGCGGCCCAGTGCCCGAGCGACAGGTCGAGGTGCCACGGTTCGTAGCCGACATGCGTGTCGCGCAGCGTCGAATACGACTCTCGCCACGGCGAGTTCGCCCACACGAGGGCGACGACGGCGGCAAGCAGCAACACGGCGCCACCGACGGTCTCGGTGCGCAACGCCTTGGCGACGACCTGCGTCTCGGTCCAGGTCGGGCGACGGAAGAGGCGGTCGGTGGGAGTGCGCGTGGTCATGTGGCCCTTTCGGGGTCGATGGCAGAACTGCCGACCAGACTTCCCGGCTCACCAACATCCATTCTACGGGCGGCCACTCGCGGTTCGCTCACCGCGAACTGTGGGTGAACAGACGCCTGTATGCCGTGTGCCCGCCACCCGTGGTCCACCTCGCCTCGGGAGCATGGTTGGCATGGCGTACCCCTCGCAGGTCGGCCCGCTCGCCATCGCCCACCGTGGCGGTGCCGGACTCGCACCCGAGAACACGTTGGCGGCATTCGGTCGGGCCACCGCTCTGGGGATCCGCTACCTCGAGACCGATGTCCGGTTGACCCGCGACGGCCAGCTCGCCTGCTTCCACGACGAAACCCTCGACCGCGTCACGAGTGCGCGCGGGCCGGTCCGTCACCGCACGATGGCCGAGCTGCGTCGGCTCGGTGTCGGGGGCGAACCGATCGTCACGCTGACGGAGGCGCTCGAGGCGTTCCCGGACGCGCGCTTCACCGTGGACATGAAGGAGGGTGCGGCGATCGAACCCATGGCCCGCGTGCTGGCCCAGCGTTCGGTGGGGGAGCGGGTCTGCGTGGCCGGCGCCTGGGACGGCTGGCTACGGCGTCTGCGCGAGCTTGCGCCGCACGCCCACACGGCACTCGGCTGGCGTTCGCTGACGACGCTGATCTCGTGCGCCCGGGCGGGCGTCAACGCGCCCCGGTGGGTGCGGACAGCCGAGTTCGCGCACGTCCCCGTCTCACTGGGCCGGGTCCCGGTCTTCGTCGACCGCCTCGTCGACAAGGCGCACGCACACGGCATACGCATCATCGTCTGGACGGTCGACGAACCCGGACTCATGGACCGTCTCCTCGACGCGGGCGTCGACGGCATCATCACGGATCGGCCAGATGTGTTGCGGGAGAGCTGGATTCGCCGCGGCATCTGGGACCCGATGCCCACCACGCCACTCCCCGACTTCGTGCCCCACACGGACACGACGAAGGGTGCCTTTCGGTCGACCGACCGAGTTCGTATGGGGCACGAAGTCGCCTGACCCTGCACTGATCAGTGGGAGAGGGACAGGCCGAGGAAGAGGGCGTCGGGTGAGGTGTCGTCGAGGACGGTGAACCCGA
Source organism: Knoellia subterranea KCTC 19937 (assembly GCF_000768685.1). GTDB lineage: Bacteria > Actinomycetota > Actinomycetes > Actinomycetales > Dermatophilaceae > Knoellia > Knoellia subterranea. The sequence continues at coordinate 70,434 of NZ_AVPK01000003.1, forward strand.
GCCGCTCGTAGAAGCCGATCGCGCGCAGGTTGGCCCGTCCGACGCCGAGGTGCACTCCCGGCGACCCCGCCTCGGTGAGCTGCGCGAGCAGCCGTTCCATGAGGCGGCGGCCCCAGCCGCCACCCTGCCACTGAGGCAGCAGGTCGATGTGCAGGTGCGAGGGGTGTCGTGCCACAACGTGATCCGGCGCAATCGGGGGTGAGTGGATCAGCGCCACCAGCCGCGCATCGGCGCTCTCGTCAGGCGCCGACCCGAGCGGGTGGTCCTCCCTCAGGACTGGCCACCACTCCGCCTCGCACCGTGCCTCGAACGCCCGCGTGTCGAGGCACCCCAACAGATAGCCGCCCACGCCGTCACCAGCGCCGTCGTCGAGGACAGTCGCCAACTCGGGTTCGAAGGCGACGTAGGGACCGACGTACACGTCCCCGAGAAGTCTCGGGACGGCATACAGGCTGCTTGCATCGGAACCGGAATCGCCGGTGAGCAGGCAGACGTCGTACAACGCTGCCTGGTCACCGGCGACATAGGGGCGCAAGGGCGAAAAGACCTGTGCGCCAAGGCTGCTGACGGTTCAGTCCTCCTTGCCGGAGCCGAGGCCCTGCTGGATGAGCGACATGACAGACGAGTCGGCCAGGGTGGTGACGTCACCGATTTCGCGGTTCTCGGCGACGTCCTTGAGGAGGCGGCGCATGATCTTGCCGGAGCGGGTCTTGGGCAGCTCGGGCACGACCATGATCTGGCGCGGTTTGGCGATCGGGCCGATCTCCTTGGCGACGTGGTTGCGCAGCTCCTGGACCGTGTCGTCACCGTGGTCCTCCGCCCCTCCCCGGAGGATCACGAAGGCGACGACGGCCTGACCAGTGGTCTCGTCCGACGCGCCGACGACCGCCGCCTCGGCCACGGACGGATGCGACACGAGGGCCGACTCGATCTCGGCTGTGGAGAGGCGGTGGCCCGAGACGTTCATGACGTCGTCGACGCGGCCGAGGAGCCAGATGTTGCCCTTGGCGTCGTACTTCGCACCGTCACCGGCGAAGTAGTACTTGTCGCCGAAGCGGCTCCAGTACGTCTCCTTGTAGCGCTCCGGGTCGCCCCAGATGCCGCGGAGCATCGACGGCCACGGCTTGGTGAGGACGAGGTAGCCGACCTTCTCGGCCTCGGTGAACGGCTGACCCTCGTCGTCGAGGATCTCGGCGCTGATGCCGGGGATCGGGCGCTGGGCCGAGCCGGGCTCGAGTGTCGTCACACCGGGCAGCGGGCTGATCATGATCGCGCCCGTCTCGGTCTGCCACCACGTGTCGACGATGGGGGCCCTGTCGCCGCCGATGTTCTTGCGGTACCAGAGCCAGGCCTCGGGGTTGATCGGCTCACCGACCGAGCCGAGGACGCGGATCGAGGAGAGGTCGAACTTCGCGGGGATGTCCTCGCCCCACTTCATGAACGTGCGGATCGCGGTCGGCGCCGTGTAGAGGATCGACACCTTGTACTTCTGCACGATCTCCCACCAGCGGCCCTGGTGCGGAGTGTCCGGCGTCCCTTCGTACAGCACCTGCGTCGCGCCGTTCGCGAGCGGCCCGTAGACGATGTAGGAGTGACCGGTCACCCAGCCGATGTCGGCGGTGCACCAGTAGACGTCGGACTCCGGGTGCACGTCGTGGACGACGGAGTTCGTGTACGCCGCCTGGGTGAGGTAGCCACCCGTCGTGTGGAAGATGCCCTTCGGCTTCCCCGTGGTGCCCGACGTGTAGAGGATGAAGAGCGGGTGCTCGGAGTCCATCGGCTCGGCCGCGTGCTCGGGGCTCTGGCCGTCGACGAGGTCGTGCCACCAGATGTCACGGCCCTCGGTCCACTCGACCTCGGACTCGGTGCGCTTGACGACGAGCACCCTCTCGACCGGGGTGTCGCCACCGGCGAGGGCCTCGTCCACCGCGGGCTTCAGCGGTGCGGGCTTGCCGCGACGCCACTGGCCGTCGGCCGTGACGACAACGCGCGCCTCGGCGTCGTTGATGCGGGTGCGCAGGGCCTCCGCCGAGAAGCCACCGAAGATCACCGAGTGCGGGGCGCCGAGGCGGGCACACGCGAGCATCGTCGCGATCGCCTCCGGGATCATCGGCAGGTAGATCGCGACGCGGTCGCCCTTCTTCACGCCCAACTCGGCCAGAGCGTTCGCCGCGCGGGACACGTCGGCCAGCAGGTCGGCATACGTGATCGTCCGCGTCTCGCCGCCTTCGCTCTCGAAGTGGATCGCGACGCGGTCGCCGTTGCCCGCCTCGACGTGGCGGTCGACGCAGTTGACGGCGACGTTGAGCTCACCGCCGAGGTACCACTTCGCGAAGGGAGCCTCGCTCCAGTCGAGCGTCTGGTCGAAGTCCTTGCTCCACGTGAGGCGCTCGCGGGCCTGACGCGCCCAGAAGGCCTCGTGGTCCGCCTCGGCCTCGGCGTAGAGGTCTTCCTTGCCGTTGGCCTGCGCGGCGAGCTCGGGGCTGGGGGAGAGGTCGAGCTCGGCCAGGTGGCTGGAGAGGTTCTCGTCGGTCACTTCAGGGCTCCTCGTCATCGGGGATCGTGCGCCGCAGGGTTCGGGGTCGTGCCACGAAAGGCGCGGTGTGATGCAGCGCACGCACTGGTCCCACCCAACCCTGTCGGCGGCGGCGCATCAACACCGGTCCACACATTCGTCGCCGGGAGGCAGGTGCCCTGCGACGGGCGGTGCGACCAACGGGTGGCCGTCACCTTCCGGAGGCCTGCGATCAACGGCACAAGGTATGCCGTCCGCTCCCGACCCGCAGTAACCTCGCGTCCCATGGGCGACACATTTACCCCGGATGCCACTCCTGACGTCACGCACGACGCGGGCGAGGTCTACACGCGAGTTGAGTCACCGCGGGCCAGCGCAGGAGCCGGCGCAGGCGAGGGTGCGCCGTCAGCCGCAGCGGCACCCCCGGCGACACCACAGGCCCCCGCCGGCTCACCGACCGGCTCGCCGACCGACCTGACGACCGACCCGACGACGCGCGACTGGTCGGCGCTCGCGGCCAAGGCGTGGCCGGTGGTGGCCATGGTTCTCGCGGCAGCTCTGTGGTGGCCGACCGCGTTCTCGGGGCGCGCCGACTGGATGCACCTGCCGCTCGCGGGTGATTCGAGCCAGGGGGTGGCTGCGCTCGGCAGCACGGTCTTCCTCGGCTGCCTCGTCGGCGCATCGGTCGTGGCGGCGTTGGTGTCCTCGCCGTGGCCGAGGTTCGGGATCGCGTTCGGCCTGACCGTCGCAGCCTGGCTGCTCAGCGACGGTTCGGGCGACCTGCTCAAGGGTGGGCGGCCGGTGCTCGCCGCGCTCGCCGGTCTGGGCATGTTGCTCGGACTCTGGGTCGGTGCCCGCGCGCCGCGTGGTCCGGTCGCCGTCGCGGCCTACCTCGGCATGGTGGCCGGGTTGTCGCCGGCGACGTGGGGGCGTGGGGTCGTACTCGCCATCGCCGTGGCCCTGCCGTTCTGGGCGGCCACGAAGGATCGGGTCGCCCCCACGATCTTCGCCGTCGTGCGAGTCATCCTCACCTGGCTGTTCGCGGTGTTGATCGCGATCGGTCTGCACGTCGGCTGGTCGAAGCTCCGGCCCGGGCTCGCCGGCTCCGGCCCGGTCGAGGCGGCCAGGGTCGTGGCTCGGGGCTTCGTCGACCACCTGCGTGCCCACTGGCTCGACCTCGCCGAGACGGCCCTTCGCGCCTACACCGGGTGGATCTGGCTCGCAGCCGTCCTGGCCGTCGTGTTCGTCGCGGCCCGGGTGGCCTGGACGTCACGAACCCGGCTCACCCGCAAGGCGACCGCTTCCTGACGGAGGCGAGCGGACGGCATACCCCGTCAGCCCACGAAGTGGGCAAAGTGCACCGTATGCCGGTTCCCACGATGGTCTGAACGTGCACTCTGTGCCCAGTGTGTTCGGCAACGGTTCCACTCTGTCCAGCTTCATGCTGCACTGAGGTCACACAACGACCTACAAGGAAGTGGGCCATGTTCGAAGAAGGTCAGCTGTACTCGCCCGTGACCCGGCACGAGGACGGCACCGTCGAAGTTCACCTGAGTGACAACCACCCGGGCCGCAATGACGAGCACTACCTCCAGCGCCGCGGCGAGATCGCCGGAGCCGCGCTGTCGTGGACGCGTGGGGAGCCGATCCCGGTCATCGACTACACCGAGACCGAGCACGAGATCTGGCGGACCGTGAGTCACCAGCTCGCACCGAAGCACGAGAAGTACGCGCACAGCGAGTACCTCGCCGCCAAGCACGCGCTGCGTCTGCCGACCGAGCATGTGCCTCAGCTGCACGAGGTCACCGAGCGGCTTCAGCCGCTGACCGGTTGGTCCTACATTGCCGCGCCCGGGCTCGTGCCGCTGCGCGACTTCTACGGCGACCTGGGGTCGCGGACCTTCAACTCGACGCAGTACCTGCGCCACGGCTCCGAGCCGCTCTACACCCCCGAGCCCGACATCATCCACGAGGTCATCGGACACGGAAACCAGCTCGCCTCACCGCGATTCGCGCGCATCACCGAGGCTGCCGGCAAGGCGTCGCTGCGGGTCGAGACCGACGACGCGATGAAGTTCATCGCCGACGTGTTCTGGTTCTCCATGGAGTTCGGCGTCATGCGCGAGCACGGTGAGGTCAAGGCCTACGGCGCCGGCATCCTGTCGAGCTACGGCGAGATGGACGAGTTCGCGCACATGGAGCTGCGCGCCCTCGACCTCGCCGACATGGGGACGCTCAACTACGACATCACGCAGTACCAGCCGGTGCTGTTCTGCGCCGCCTCGCTCGACCAGCTCGAGGACGTCGTGGGCAGCTTCTTCGAGACGGTCGACGACGACTCGGCCGCGAAGCTGCGGGCCGAGGCGGTCGACCGCGGGCTCGTCGAGGCTGCGTCCGACTGACCTCTGCTCGACTTCGACTGGTTGCCCGTTTGGGCGGTTCCGGGCGGTGGTTCGCCGCTCCGAGACGCGCCCAAACGGGCAATTCAGTCGAACTTCACCACTTGTGGGCGACGTCGATGACGAGCCGGCTCGTGCCGGTCGCGGTGTCGTTGAGCGTGAAGACGCGGAAGGGGAGCCGGGCTCGGACGCCGAGCGCGACGGTGGACTGGCCCTCGAACGACCCGGCCCACTTCACCTGCCGGAAGGTCGTGTAGCCCGTGACGTTCGGCATGGCCGGCGCCGTCGTGTAGCGCGCTGCCCGGTCGACGACCTGGATCGCCGCGCCACCGGCAACCGGCACCGGGAATCCCGATCCGTCCTGCGTGACGACGCTGACGTAGCGCACGTCGTAGCCGGTGGCCGAGCCACGGTGGTCGATGACGAGCCGGTCGAAGCACGCGTGTCGACCTGCTCGCACCCCCGTGAGCGTCGTGGCCTTCATCGTGGACGAGGACTTTGCGAGCGAGCCCCAGGTGATGCCGCAGTACGGCGCGGCGGAAGCAGTGGTGGCGCCGATGGCGGCAGGTGCGGTGGCGGCGGCGAGGCCCAGTGCGAGGGCGGCGGCGCTGCGGCGAAGGGTGGTGCGGTTCATGGTGTCCTCCTCGTGTGGTGCGGTCACAGGGAAGACGCGTATGCCGCCCGCCCCGGTTGACAGGTCAGGAGGACCGAGTGCCGGGCCAGATACACGAGAGCCGACAAAGGCGCCTGTCTTCACTCATCACAGATGGTGTCCAGCGCCGTCGCCAAGCCCTGCGCAAGGCCCCCTTCCGCCGATCAACCTGGTTGCTGTCGGCCGGGTATCAAGGCGTGCGCGTCGGAAACAACGTCCTCCAACGTCGTGAGTGGCTCGAGCCCACCAACGCCATATGCATCGAGCGTCAGCTGAATCGCTTCCTCCGCGTCCACCTCCAGTGCCGCCGCCAACGCGACGATGTCCGCTCGGTCGCGCGCGCGACCTGCCGCCAACTTCATCGCGAGCAGTTGCTCGAGCGATGCCAATTGAACTCGCAGTCCGGGGTGCTCGGGCGGCGCGAGGGCATCGGCAGGCAACGGCGGCAGGAAGGGGCGCGCTGCTCCGTTGAGCCATCCCTCCGGCAAGCCCAGTTCGTGAGCCATGTGCGCGACGATCTCGGCCACCCGACTCTCGGTCGTGATGCCGTCGATGTCCTGGGTCGGGCGGTCGCTATTCGGAAGGTGTAGCGATATCGCAGCCCCTCCGACGACGTAGACAGTGGCCGCGATCCCCGCGCTGCGAAGGCGTTGGTCGAGCTCGTCCAGCAGTTGCCGGATGCGTACCGCGTCGAAGTCGAAGGTCATGCGGTCACCAGATCGCGCTCGTTGATCTCGATCCCGAGCCTGGCGAGGCCCTCGTCCAAGGGTCGCCCCGTCCTCAAGGGCAAGGGGGCCCAAGGTTCACGCAACGGCATCGGGGCAGCCAGCCACTTGGGAACGGGTCGCCCGTCGTTGGCCGCCTCGCGCAGGAGGGTGTGGGTCAGGGTCTTCCACGGGCCAGCCAATCGCCGCTGTGGAGAGCCCGTCGCCCAGATGGCCCGACGGGCGGGGCTGCTCAGGGCGAGCGACTGGTCGCGTCCCTGAAGCAACATTCGCAGGGCCCACATCGGATCGGTCTCGTCAGAGGTGGCGACGGCATCGATGACGTCTGCGGCCCGCATCCAGGTGCGATTTCGGGCCTGTTCCGCTGCCTCCTCAAGGTCGAGGAGAACCATGGCAGACGGGACGGTCCGCCCAGCCAGATAGTCCCCAAGTCGAGACGGGGTGCACCCGAGCGCATATGCCGCCTGACTCCGGTTGAAACCGGCAGCCTCCATCAACGCCTGAAGGCGCCGTTGGAGTGTCTCGTGCGTGGCCATGCAGCTAGAATATACCCAAATATGGATATTGACATATAGGAGAACCGACTCCGTACCCCGTCGGCGCACGGCGAGCGGACGGCATACCCCTCACAACGTCGTGTGCCCCAGCGGTCCCGGAAAGGGACCGCTGGGGCACACGAGGCGAGTGGATCAGTGGTCGAGAGCCTTCGCGACACCGTGGCCGGTGAGCGAGCGGACCTCCATCTCCGCGTACTTCTGGGCGTTGTGCTCCTGGCTCGTGACCGTGCCGAGCCAGCCGAGGAAGAACGCCAGCGGGATCGTCACGAGGCCCGGGTTGTCGAGCGGGAACCATGAGAAGTCGATGTTCGGGTTGGTGATCATCGACGGGGAGGGGCCGCCCTCGACGAGCGGGGCCTTGCCCGACACGACAGGGCTGAAGATGATCAGGCCGATCGTCGAGATGAGACCGCCGTAGATCGACCAGAGCGCGCCACGGGTGTTGAAGCGCTTCCAGAACAGCGAGTAGAGAATCGTCGGCAGGTTCGCCGACGCCGCGACGGCGAAGGCGAGGGCCACGAGGAACGCGATGTTCTGGCTCTTGGCGAACATGCCACCGAGGATCGCGACCGCACCGATGACGATGGCGGCGATGCGGGCCACCTTGACCTCGTTCTCGTTGGTCGTGTCACCGCGCTTGATGACCTCCTTGTAGATGTCGTGCGCGAAGGTCGCCGACGCCGTGATCGTCAGACCGGCGACGACGGCGAGGATCGTGGCGAACGCGATGCCGGACACGATGCCGAGGAACGTGCTGCCGCCGAGGTGGAACGCGAGCAGCGGTGCGGCCGAGTTGGCCTTGCCCGGTGCGGCGTTGATCTCGGCCGAACCGACGAGCGCGCCGGCGCCGTAGCCGACGACGAGGGTCAGCAGGTAGAAGCCGCCGATGAGCCAGATGGCCCACTCGACCGACTTGCGGGCCTGCTTGCTCGTCGGGACCGTGTAGAAGCGCTGGAGCACGTGCGGCAGACCGGCGGTGCCGAGGACGAGGGCGAGCGACAGCGAGATGAAGTCGATCTTCGTCGTCGTGTTGAGGCCGTACTTCACGCCGGGCTCGAGAAGCTTCTCGCCGACCTTGGGGTTCTTCTCGATCGCGGCGTCGAAGAGGCCGGACAGGTTGAAGCCGTACTTGCCGAGCACCCAGACGGTCATGATCGCCGTGGCCGCGATGAGGAGGACGGCCTTGATGATCTGCACCCAGGTCGTGCCACGCATGCCGCCGATGAGGACGTAGGTGATCATGACGATGCCGACGATGGCGATGACCAGGTTCTGGGCGGCCTCACCGGAGACGCCGAGGAGCAGCGACACGAGGCCACCGGCTCCGGCCATCTGGGCCAGCAGGTAGAAGAACGACACGCAGAGGACCGACACGGCGGTGGCGATGCGGACCGGGCGCTGCTTGAGGCGGTAGCTCAGCACGTCGGCCATCGTGAGGCGACCCGTGTTGCGCATGAGCTCGGCGACGAGCAGCAGCGCGACGAGCCACGCGACGAGGAAGCCGATCGAGTAGAGGAAGCCGTCGTAGCCCTGGAGGGCGATGGCGCCGGCGATGCCGAGGAAGCTCGCGGCCGAGAGGTAGTCGCCGGCGATGGCGACACCGTTCTGACGACCGGAGAAGCCGCCACTCGCGGTGTAGAACTCGCCGGCGGTCTTGTTGCCGCGGGCGATCTTGACGATGACGACGAGCGTCACGAGGACGAAGCCGGCGAAGATCGCGATGTTGAGGGCGGGGGAGCCGACGGAGGTTGCGGCCTCAGTGGGGAGAGCCGAAGGGAGGGCGATGGCAGCCATTTTCAGTGCTCCTTGTCGCCGTCGAGCTTCGAGCCGAGGGCGTCCGCCAGCGGGTCGAGCTCACGGTTGGCCCACCGGGCATAGATGAACGTGATGGCGAACGTCGTGACGAACTGGCCGAGCCCGAAGAACAGGCCGACGGTGATGTTGCCGAAGACCTTGGTGCCCATGAACCCGGGCGCGAAGATCGACAGCAGAACGTAGACGAAGTACCAGACGAGGAAGAACGCCGTCATGGGGAAGACGAAGCCGCGGAACTTGCGGCGCAGCTCCTGGAATTCGTCCGTGGACTGCATTGCGACGTAGGGATCCTCGTCGCGCAGGGTGCGAGCGTCGTTGCTCACGGGTGCACCTCCAGTGGGGTCGGTCCCCGGTCAGCTCAGGGAACAGCCGGGTCTCCGCATACTGTCGATGCTTCGGTATGCCGTCCGCGCCCCTTGGCGATGCCCGCTCGCCGGGCGGGTGGCGGGGTTCGTTCGATGGCCCGGGCCCGCGATGGGCGGTACGGCGAGCGGCAGGTGAGGCGCGACGAACGGTCGCCCGGCCGGCATACCCATCCGCCTCCCCATTTACGGGGCCCCCGCTAAACGGTTCCCGAGCAAGGGAACTGTTCTCTTGCTCGGGAACTGTTTCCCTTGTTCAGCCAGCCCCGGTCAGGCTCCGGTGAGGCGATTGGCGTAGGTCGACAGGGTGTAGGCGCCGACGCCCAGGACGACCTCGAGTGCCTGTCGCGGCGTGAATCCCGCTGCGGCGAAGGCGTTCTGGAGCGCGTCGGGGACGGCACCCGTGTGGTCCATGACGTCGTGGGTGAAGCGTTGGAGGGCGGCGAGTCTCGCGTCGTCGAGCGGGAGGTCGGCGCGGAGAGCGGGCTCGAGGTCCGCGTGCCCGAGGCGGCGAAGGGTGGCGGCGTGCATCTCGATGCAGACGTCGCAGCCGTTGCGGACGGCGACGGTGAGGATGAGGACCTCCTGTTCGAGCGTGGTGAGGGTGCTGCCCTGGAAGAGGCGGCTCGTCGTGAGGAAGGCGTCGAGCAGCTGCGGGGCCTCGGCCATCCGGGCGACGGCGGTGGGCAGCGTTCCGCCGAACGCGGCGGCTACGCGCTTGAGAGTCGGGGCGGCCTCGGCGGGTGCGGTCTCCGTGGTGTGGTCGGGAAAGGTGAGTGTCATGGCGGGGTCCTTGGTGTCGTGGCGAGAACGGGGACGGGCGGCCGAGACTTCGGGGCCCGGCGCAGCAGATCGTCAACCTAGTTGACCATTGAGTATCCAGTATCGTCAACCCTGTTGTCGATCGCTGGAGGTATCGCACATGGCCGGACACGAGTTGCCGCTGCTGCTGCTCGGCGGATTCCGCCAGCTCATCGACGAGATGCACCGGCGCCTCGCCGAGCGCGGGCACCCGGACCTGAGGCCGGCGATCGGCTTCGCGGTGCAGGCGATCTCGCACGGCGCGACGACCGCGTCTGACCTGGGTCGGGCAACGGGGGTGAGCAAGCAGGCCGCGAGCAAGACCGTCGACCAGCTTCTCTCGATGGGCTACGTCGAGACCGTCCCCGATGAGCGCGACGCGAGACGAAAAGCGTTGCGGCTCACCGCTCGTGGCGTCGACCTGGTCACGTTGTCCGGAGCCGTCCTCGATGACCTCCGCGCCGAGTGGGTGGCCGTCGCGGGGGAGTCCGCAGTAGGCACCCTCGAGACCACGCTGCGCCTGCTCGCCGGGCGTGAGGGTGTGCGCACCGACACCGCTGGCTGGCTCGTGGCCGAGTCCGGCTGACGCCCCCATCGGGTGGTTGTCTGACCCACCCCTCGCACCGGCATGATGGGCGCCGTGCGAGCACTTGTGAAGACCACCGCCGGGCCCGGCCTCGAACTCATCGACGTCCCCGAGCCGGAGTGCGGTGACAGCGACGTCAAGATCCGCGTGCTGCGAGCGGGCCTCTGCGGCACCGACCTCCACCTCGAGCAGTGGGACGACTGGGCGGCCTCCGTCGTCTCCGTGCCGCAGGTCATCGGGCACGAGTTCTATGGCGAGGTCGTCGAGGTCGGCAAGCGCGTGGACCACATCACGGTCGGTGACCGCGTCTCGGGCGAGGGTCACCTCATCTGCGGCAACTGCCGCAACTGCCGTGCCGGTCGTCGCCACCTCTGCATCAAGACCGTCGGCGTGGGCGTCAACCGCGACGGTGCGTTCGCGGACTACGTCGTCATCCCCGCGATGAACGCCTGGGTACAGCCGGCCGACCTCGACCCCGACCTCGGTGCGATCTTCGATCCGCTCGGCAATGCCACGCACACTGCCCTGCAGTGGCCGGTCGTGGGCGAGGACGTCGTCGTCACCGGTGCCGGGCCCATCGGTGTCATGGCCGTCGCCATCGCGCGCCACGCAGGCGCCCGCCGCATCGCGGTCACCGACATGAGCGACCAACGTCTCGACCTCGCCAAGGGCGCCGGAGCCGACCTGTGCGTCAACGTCAGCCGCGGCGAGGACCTCGCGTGGGCGCAGAAGCAGCTCGGGATGCTCGAGGGCTTCGACATCGGCCTCGAGATGTCCGGCGCGCCCAGGGCCGTTGAGGACATGCTCGCCAACCTCAACCACGGCGCTCGCGTCGCGATGCTCGGACTGCCGAAGGACCCGTACCCGATCGACTGGGGCCGGGTCATCACGCACATGATCACGATCCGCGGGATCTATGGCCGCGAGATGTTCGAGACCTGGTACCTCATGGGCTCGATGCTCGCCACCAGCCCTGAGCTGCGCGAGGCCGTGCAGTCCGTCATCACGCACCGCTTCCCCGCCGAGGAGTGGGCGAAGGGCTTCGAGGTCGCCCGCTCCGGTGAGTGCGGCAAGGTCGTCCTCGACTGGAGCTGATGAGCGCCGGTCGCGCGACCGGCGCTCATGTTGACGACCGGCGTCGGTATGCGAGCGCCGGTCACCAACCGCTGCGCCGGTCGCGCGACCGGCGCAGAAGTTCACCCCCGTCGGACTCGCGACCGCGTGTCCCGCGAGGGCAAGAAGTGGCTCGTACTCCCGGGGGAGTAGTCGCACTGCCTCCCCTCGCTGGGCGCTCCCACCTGCCTTCGATCCCTAGGCTGGGTGCATGCCCTGGGACCCCGATGCGCGGATGTCGGGACCGCCGCGTCGCGTCCCGCCGATCGCGTGGGTGGTCGGTCCGCTGATCCTCGCGGTCTTCCAGATTGGCGGGAGCTTCGGCGCCGCCCAGGGGCAGACGGATGCGCGGCCGCTCGATGCCCTCGCGATCGCCCTTCTGCTCGTCGGACCCGTCGGGGTCGCCCTCTCGCGCCGCTGGCTCACCTACGCCCTGCCGGTGGCCGCTGCAGCGATGGGAGTCTGGCTCGCCCTCGGCTACCCCTATGGTCCGATCTTTGCCTCGTATGCCGTCCTCACGATCATCGCCGTATCTCGCGGTCGTCGATGGCTCGCCTGGGGATCCGCGCTGCTCCCGATCGCGGGTCAACTCGTGCGCGGGCTCGACACCGATCGTCAGGGCTCGTGGGGTGGCGTCGGTGGATTCGTCGCGTGGCTCATCGTCGCCTTCGCGGTCGCGGAGGTCGTGCGCGGGCGTCGGGACCGCGCGGCGGCGGCCTGGGCTGCTCGCCGCGAGGCGCTCGCCCGGCGTGAAGGGGAGGAACGCCTCCTCATCGCGCAGGAGTTGCACGACGTCGTCGCCCACCACATGTCGCTCATCAACGTCCAGGCCGGCGTCGCGCTCCACCTCGGTGAGCGAGAGAAGCCCGAACATGTCGAGCCCGCGCTGCGCGCAATCCGTGACGCGAGCGGGGAGGCCCTGGCCGAATTGCGTTCTCTCGTGGACGTTCTGCGCTCCGATCACGCGCCGGCTCCCCGCGCGCCGACCGTGCGACTCGCCGCTCTGGGCGACCTCGTCAGCCGCAGCCGCGCAGCAGGTCTCGACATCACGGTGAAGCGGCTGGGCGCCCAACGCGAGCTGCCGGCGGCGGTCGACCTCGCGGCATACCGGATCGTCCAGGAGGCGATCACGAACGTCGTGCGCCACGCCTATGCAACCCACGCAACGGTCACCCTCGATCACGACACGGATCTCACGGTGACGATCGAGGACAACGGGCACGGTCCGGATCCGGCGACTCTCATTGAGGGCAATGGGATCTCGGGGATGCGCGAGCGTGCGCATGCACTCGGAGGGACCGTGGCGCTCGATCCGTCTCCGCTGGGCGGACTGCAGGTGCGCGCGAACTTCCCACTGGCAGAGGGGAGTTCGTCGTGATTCGGGTCGTGCTGGCCGATGATCAAGTGCTGCTTCGCGCCGGACTGCGTGCCCTGCTCGACGCCGAGGAGGACATCGAGGTCGTGGGCGAGGCGGGCGACGGCGCGGAGGCGGTCGAGCTCGTCCGCACGCTGTCGCCGGATGTCGTGCTCATGGACATCCGGATGCCCGGCACCGACGGTCTCGAGGCCACCCGACTCATCGCCGCGGACGAGGCGCTCGCTGCGACGAAGGTCGTCATCCTCACGACGTTCGACCTGAACGAATACGTCTTCGAAGCGGTCCGCATCGGAGCCAGCGGCTTCCTCGTCAAGGACACCGAACCCACCGAACTGCTCCGCGGTGTGCGTGCCGTGGCCGAGGGGGACGCGCTCCTGTCACCGGGTGTCACCCGTCGGCTCATCGGCGAATTCGCCTCTCGCAGCAGGGACACGAGCCTGCCCGCCGCCAGACAGCTCGACCTGTTGACGGATCGCGAGCGGGAGATCGTCGGTCTCGTCGGAGAAGGTCTCAACAACGACGAGATCGCGGCCCGGCTCGTCGTCTCTCCCGCGACGGCCAAGACGCACGTGAGCCGCGCGATGGTGAAGCTGCACGCCCGCGACCGGGCCCAACTCGTCGTCCTCGCCTACGAGTCGGGGCTGGTCCGACCCGGCTGGACCCAGGCCTGACCACACAGTTCCACTCGGGGTTTCTCGGGGTTGACCCCTACGCCCGGGGGAGGCCCGCAGGTGTCGCCCGCTGGGGGATTCGGTGAGAGCGCCGAAACCGAAGGATCGGTGGTGTCGGATCCACCCGGGATCCACCAGCCAAGGAGTCCACATGAACACCCTCCTCACCGCCGCCGCCACCCTCCCCGTCCACGACGGCAACTGGAACGGCCCCGGTCCCTGGTGGCCGACCTTCCCGTTCCTCTGGCTCATCCTCATCGTCGGCGTCATCGCGTCGTTCCGCTTCTTCGGCATGCGTCGCTGGCGTCACTTCCACGCCGCGGATGGCATTCGCGACGGTGAGTCGAAGCTGGCCGAGCGGTTCGCGGCCGGTGAGATCGACGAGCAGGAGTACGAGGCCCGTCGCGCCGTCCTTCGCCGAGGTCAGCCGTCATGACTTCCGTCGTCTCCGTCGAGAACCTCACGAAGCGCTACGGCGACATCACCGCCGTCGACGGCGTGAGCCTCGAGGTCCGGTCCGGGGAGGTCTTCGGCTTCCTCGGCCCGAACGGCGCCGGCAAGACGACGACCCTGCGCATGCTGCTCGGTCTCGTCTCGCCGACGTCGGGTCGGGCGCTCGTCCTCGGACGGGCGCCCGGCGACCCCGGGGCGCTCGCGCGCGTCGGCGCTCTCATCGAGGGGCCGGGTCTGTACCCGTACCTTTCCGGTCGCTCCAACCTCGAGATCATTGCCCGGTATGCCGGTGTGTCCCGTTCCGCGATCGCGCCCGCTCTCGAGACGGTCGGGTTGACCGACCGGGCCGACGACAAGTTCGCGAAGTACTCGCTCGGCATGAAGCAGCGACTCGGTGTTGCGGCCGCACTGCTCAAGGACCCCGAGCTCGTCATCCTCGACGAGCCGACGAACGGCCTTGACCCGCAGGGGATGCGTGACATGCGCGCCCTCGTGCAGAACCTCGGCCGGGAGGGTCGCACCGTCATCCTGTCCAGCCACCTCATGAGCGAGGTGCAGCAGATCTGCTCGCGCGTCGCCGTCATCAACAACGGCCGGATCGTCGCCGATGCGGCCGTGGAGGAACTGCGCGGACAGTCCGACCTCGAGGTCATGGCTCACCCGCGCGACGTTGCCCGCCGCACGCTCGAGCAGCTTCCGGAGGTCGCGTCGGTGCGTGACGCGGAAGGCGCGTTGATCGTGGACGTGAGCACCCGGCATACGGCATCGGTTGCGGCAGCGCTCGTCGGCGCGGGAGTCGCCCTCACGGGTCTGCGCCGCACCGAGCGCGACCTGGAAGACATCTTCTTCGACCTCACGGGAGCCGACTCCCGCGAGCCCGAACTGGCCGGGAGGTCATCATGAGCACCGCCACCGCGGCACCCGCCGCACGCACCACCATCAGCCGTTCACCGCTCGTCGGGCTCGGCGCGGCGACCCGCGCCGAGCTGGGCAAGCTCGCTCGGCGCCCTGCCGCCTGGGTGCTGCTCGGGACGGGCGTCGCCCTCAACCAGGTCTTCGCCTACGTCATCCCGTACTTCGCCTACCGCGGCGATGCGAGCAGCGACTTCGCCACCGAGGGTGCGACCAAGGCCCAGCTGCTCGCCGGGATGATGCCGGCCGAGGTCGTCGCCAACACGGTGGGTGCGTTCGCCGTCTTCGTCGGTGCGCTCGCCCTCGTGCTCGGTGCTCTCGTCACCGGGAGCGAGCACACCGGCGGGACGCTCAAGACCCTGCTCACGCAGCGCCCCAGTGGCGCGGTCGTGGCTCTCGGTCAGATGCTCACCGTCGTCGTGGCGGTCGGGTTCGGCGTGGCCGTGCTCGCCCTCACCGGTGCGGCATCGGGGGTCATCGTTGCCCTCGTCGAGGGTCAGGCGATCGTGTGGCCGTCGCTGGGTTCGGTGGCGTCGGGCCTCGGCTCCGGCTGGGCGATCCTCGCGATGTGGGGCGCGCTCGGTGCCGCCCTCGGGTCCGTGCTGCGCGCGGTGGCGTTGCCGATCGGCCTCGGGGTCGTGTGGATCCTCGCCATCGAGAACCTCATCACCGCCGTGTCCCGGTCGACGCTCACCTCGCTCGCGGGGCTGCGTGACGTCCTGCCCGGCGTCAATGCCGGGTCGCTGCTCGGGTCGGTCCTGCCAGCTTCGCCCGGCGGGGACGCTGCACCCGGCGTGCAGACGCTCGTGTCGGGGGAGCGGGGACTCGTGACCGTGGTGGTCTATGTCCTCGTGGCCGTCTTGGCCTCGGTCTGGGTGACGAGACGCCGCGACGTGGCCTGATCCATGGCAGCGGAGAGGTGGGACGCGACGTACGCGGCGTCGCGTCCCACGCCCGCCACGAGCATGCTGGAGAACGCGTACTGGAAGCTCAGGCCGCACAGGTAGAGACCAGGGGCGTCCTCGACCACGCCACGCAGTTCCCTCGGCCAGCCGTCCTCGTTGAGGATTGGCAGGTCGATCCAGTCGAAGGACTGGCGGAAGCCTGTGGCCCAGATGACGTTGGCGACGGGGAATGGTGCGCCGTTGACCACGGGGCCGGAAATCGAGGGCCGGGTCGGCGCACTCATCGGCGCGGAGCGACTCCGCCAACTGCGCGTGGACCTCGAGGCCATCCGGACGGAATTCGCGACTCCCCGCGGCGGAGACGCTTCCGCCGATCGCGTATCTGGCTGACGCCCGGCGCCTCCTGTCCTGCAGAGGCCTCCTTCCGTGAGGTCCCCTGGGGCAGGAGTCGTGTCATGAACGTCAACCCGTGGAGAACGGCCTCATCGGGGTCGGTGTCTGCGGCGGTCAAGGGTCTGCAGTACCTCTTGCGCGCCCACGGGCACGCCATTGCCGCTGACGGCTCGTTCGGTCCGGCGACCCAGGCCGCCGTGACGGACTTCCAGTCCGACGAGGGACTCACCACCGACGGCATCGTCGGTCCGAACACGTGGTCGCGACTCGTCATCCCGACGAGCAGTGGGTCCACCGGTGACGCTGTCAGGGCGGTGCAGCAGTTCGGTCTCGTGTCGTCGCCGGGGCTCGACCCGCTCGACGTCGACGGGTCGTACGGACCGCTCACCCGCGAACGCGTCACCGACGTCCAGCGCGACTGGGGCCTGACCCAGGACGGCGCCGCTGGACCCGAGACGTGGTCGTTCCTCAGCACGCAGAGCCCGGGTCCGCGACCGTGGCCGCTCGTCAAGCAGGGCGCCACGCGGGTCAGCAACTGGCGGGTCCGCGCGGCGCAGCACCTGTTGCGCGCCAAGGGTTATGCCATCGCACCCGACGGCATCTTCGGTCCGGCGAGTGGCAACGCCATCCGCACGTTCCAGCAGACCCTGAGGGCGACGTACATCAGCACGACCGTCGGCCAGCTCGACTGGCCGGCCCTCATCGTGACCGTCAGCCTCGGCTCGACCGGCGAGGCGGTCAAGGCCGTCCAGACCCTCGTGCCCGGTGGTCTCACGGTTGACGGCTCGTTCGGTCCGTTGACCGACGGGGCCGTCCGCAACTTCCAGTCGATGTTCGCGCCCCCGTCTGACGGCATTGTGGGCCCGATCACGTGGCACGCGCTCACCCAGGCCCTGTTCGAGTAACGGTTCGGCACCACGTCCTGCCTCTGGACTCGTGACCTCCGAGGGGATGTCACACTGTCTCGGGCCAATCACGGCGCGAGCGAAGGTAGGGGCAGTGGAGGTTCTGGTCGAGGCGACCGGTTTGCACCAATACAGAGGTGTGCGACACGTTCTCAAGGGTGTTGATCTGACGATCCACCGAGGCGAGATCGTCGGGCTCATCGGGCAGAACGGGTCCGGCAAGTCCACCCTCATCCAGGTGATCAGCGGCCTGTTGCGTCCCGCTCTCGGGCGGATCGAGTTCGCCGGGGAGTTCTATCGCCCCGAGTCGATCGAGGCAGCACGTGCAGCCGGGGTGAGCGTCATCGAGCAGGACTTCGAGACACCCTCCGGCCAGACCGTCGCCGAGGCGATGTATCGCAACACGTTCCTCGCGGGTCGGCCCCACGAGGAACTGCTCGAGCCGGCTCGGGCCGTCATGGAGCGCACCCAGTTCGAGGTCGATCTCGACGCGCTCACCGAGACCTTCGACCCCGCCGAGCAGGCGATCGTCGAGGTCCTGCGCGTGCTCGCCGAAGAGGCGCAGCTCGTGGTCTTCGACGAGGCGAGCTCGATGCTCCACGAGATCGACATCGTCCAGCTCCACGCTGCGGCCCGTCGCCTGCGCGACCAGGGTTGCGCCGTCCTCTATGTCGCTCACCGCCTCGAGGAGGTCGTCGCGATCTCCGACCGGGTCGCCGTCATGCGGCAGGGTGCGGTCGTCTCGGTCGTGAACTCCCGCGAAGCCACGATCGACGGCTTGGCGCAGGCGATGCTCGAGCGCCCCATCGGCAGCCTCGCCGGTCGCGAGCGGCCACCCGCCGGCGACGTTCGACTGTCCGTGCAGGGCCTCAGCGTGGGGAACCGCCTCGCCGAGGTCGACCTCGACGTTCGCGTCGGCGAGGTCCTAGGTGTCGTCGGCCTGCGTGAGTCCGGCGCCCACGAGCTGGTCGAGGCGATCGCGGGCGTGCGCCCCTCCGCCAGCGCGGGCGTCACCTTCGATGGGGAGCAGCTCGGCAGCCTTCACGACGCGCGTGACCGCATCGGCTACCTGCCAGCGAACGCCGTCCAGAGCGACGAAAAGATCTCCACCCTCCTCGCCAAGGGAGCCAATGGCGAGAGCGAGCTGGCACGGCTGCGTCATGCGGTCGGAGTGGCTCACCGTCTCGAGCTCTCCACCTCCGACATCCAGGGGCCCCTGACCAGCCTCTCCGGCGGTGACGCCCAGAAGGTGTCCGTCGCCGAGATCATGACGAGCGGCGCCGACGTCATCGTCCTCAACCACCCGACTCGTGGCGTCGATGTCGGCGTCAAGGACCGGGTTCACGGTCTCATCCGAGACCTCGTCGATACGGGTACGTCAGTCGTCTTCTTCGCCAGCAACGTCGAAGAGTTGCTCGCGACGAGTGACCGCGTCGCCGTCGTCCACGGCGGACGCGTCGTCGCGGTCCTGGACCCCTCGGACGTCAACGAGGACATCGTCATGGACTACGCGGCATACGGAGAACTGCAGGTGACTCAGGCGCGCGGCGCCTGACCCGTCACCTGCCCGACAGGTCAGGTGTGGACTCGACCGAGGTCAGAGGGAGATGGCCTTGGCGACGCTGGCGAGGCGGAACCGGGCCAGCGCGAGGTTGGCACCGGTGCGATTGAGCACGAGGTAGACGAACAGGCCGCTCGTCGACTCGCCGTTGAGGACGTTGATCAGGTGGTACTGGTTGTCCAGCGTGATCATGATGTCGTCGATCGCCTCGGACTTGCCGATGTCGTGCATCGTCGCGAGCTGCGCGCGGACGACGTTGGAGCTGCCTGCGGCCGCCACGCCCAGGTCGAAGCCGGGGTCGCCGCCCTGGGCCAAGGTCATGCCCGACTCTGAGTCGATGATCGCGGCGCCCATGGCACCGTCGATGTCGAGGAGCTGCTGCAGGGATTGGTCGACGCTCATGGCGGGCTCTGTCCTGTCGGTGGCTGGTGCCGGCGGCGCGGTCTGGGCCGCGACTGAAGGGGCGGGAGGGGTCGCGGCGGCAGGGGTCGGGACCGCGACCGAAGGAGCGGGGGCCGTCGGGGCGGCAGGTGCCGGGGCCGCGACCGAAGGAGCGGGGGCCGTCGGGGCGGCAGGTGCCGGGGCCGCAGCCGAAGGGGCAGGAGGCGCCGCGGCAGGCCGGGTCGGTGCCTCGGGAGCAGGAATCTGGTGACCCGTGGCCTGCTGGGCGGCAGCAGCCCGGACGGCATTGCGGACCGAAGGGATCGCCGTCGCGCCCGGACCGCGCTGGGCGAGCCGTGCCGCGGGGAGCGATGATCGGGGGATCGTCGCCTCGGCTTCGGTGGCAGTGGGTGTCGGCGTCGCGGCCGGGACCCGGCGGGCGGCCTTCCGGGCGGCAGGCGGCTGGGTCGGCGGCTGACTGGCCCCGGGCTGCTCCGGTGCGGTGGCCGCGGCAGGGTCGGTAGGTGCGTCACCCTCAGCCTTGGCCCACGGCAGGTCGGGCCGCGCCATCAACGGGTTGGCGCGATCCGGGAGGGCCTGGTCCGGGAGGGCCTCGGCGCGGCGAGCCGGGCCCAGCGCCCATGCCCGAAGGAAGCTGTCCGCCACGTCCCACTCCTGCAACGCTCGTTCTGGGCGGCCCCTGGCGGAGCCGAGATGCGCGTCCCGGCGCATCGCCGGGTCATCCTCCCACACGTCGGGGAGTCGGTTTCCGTGGCTCTGCGCCTCTCGTGGGGTGTGTGATCGAGCGGACGATCGGGTCGCCAGTGAGCGTCGCGGGTCAGCCGATCGACGCCTTCGTCCAGGCCTCGGTCTGCGGGGTGCAGAAGTGCGTCACGGCAGCCGACGCGAAGATGACCGACTGCGTGTGGTCGAGGCCGAGCGCGGATTCGTTCCCCGTGAGGATCGCCTTGGCGGTGGCCTCGTCCGGGTTGGCCTCGAAGGTCGAACACACCTTCTTGGCCGCGGCGACCACGTCCTCGTCGGACTTCTCGGCGAGCGGTGCAACGGCCTTCTTGACGACTCCGGCCCACGTGTTCTCCGGGACGATTCCGCTGTTCGTCGGTGCGGGGGAGTTGGCGTCGGATGGTTGCGACGCGCTCGACCCGGTGGTCGGGGTGGACGTGCCCTCCGCGGAGCCGGAGCCGCAGGCCGACATCGTCAGGGCCAGAGCTGCGGCGGCGAAAAGGGTTGCGGGCAGGCGCAGTCGAGTCATGCGTTGAACGTAACGACTCTCCGAAAGCCTCGCGACCGGAGACGTGTCCGACGTGGCCACAGAGGAGGTGATCAGATCCGCGCGCCATGACGACATCCCCCGACTTCGCGACATCGAGCGTGCCGCCGGCGCTGGATTCCGGACGATCGGGGATGGCCGCCATCGCCGATGACGAGCCGTTGCCCAGCGCGGTGCTCGATGACTATGTACGGGCGGGCCGCCTGCGTGTGGGTCGTCAACGACGGTGACCGCGAGGGCCACGGAGACATCGCGGGCTACCTGCTCGCCGATGTCGTGGACGGGGCGGGCCACATCGAGCAGGTTTCGGTCGACCCGGGATACGCAGGGCAGCGAATCGGTCGGGCACTCATCGACGAAGCGGCCCGATGGGCCACAACGCAGGGGTATGCCGTGGTGACACTCACGACGTTCACGCGCGTTCCGTGGAACGCGCCGTATTACGAACGGCTCGGCTTCGTCGCTGTGCCACCGGAGCAACTGGGTGAGGGGCTGCGCCGCGTGCGTGAGCACGAGGCCGATCTGGGTCTCGATCGCTGGCCCCGCACGGCCATGGCACGCCCTCTCTGACTCGGCCGGCCTCGTATCTGCCGGACAACCGCCCGACAGCTATCCTACTGGTACCGCGGGCGGTATCATGGAAGGTCTTCAAGACTCCGTGGCCCGGTGATCCCAGGGTCAACATTCAGAACGACCATGGCAACGCCAAGGCGTATCAGGTGCGGCAGGTCTGGCCGCGATCGACAAGAAGGAGGCCAACTGATGGAGACCATGGCAGTGCCCGACATCGCTCACTACACGTATCGCGTCACCTGGTCCGTCGAGGATCAGGAGTTCGTTGCGACCTGTATCGAGTTTCCATCACTCTCCTGGCTCGCGGAGTCTCAGGTCTCTGCCCTCGAAGGCTTGGAAGCACTCATTGCCGACACGATCGAGGACATGCATTCCGAGGGAGAAGACATTCCTCAACCGCTGTCGGAGCGCACGTACTCCGGAAAATTCAGCTTGCGAGTTGGTGAAACCCTGCATCGACGCCTCGCGGTTGAAGCTGCGGAAGAGAACGTCAGCATCAACCAACTGATCGTCCGCGCGCTGTCACGACTCTGACTCAGAGTCACGGGCGCAGCGCTGGGTCAGTCCCGGTCGAGGCGCACCACGACGTTGCCGATCTTGACCCCGGACTCGACGTAGCGGTGGGCCTCGACGATGTCGTCGAGCGGATACGAGCGGTCGATCACCGGACGAAAGGCGCCCGAAGCCAGCAGGTCGCGGATCGCCTCGACGACGTGCTGCCCCTCCTCGGGATAGGGGAAGACGACCCGCCGCCGCCCCCGCGTCGCCAAACCCACAGCGGCGAGCGGAAGGTTCTGCCACCCGGGCCCAAGCTCTGACGAGATGTAGACGCCGCCCGGTGCGAGCAACCGTCGACACCGGCCGAAGGTGCTCTTGCCGACCGCATCGATGACAACGTCGAAGCGGTCGTCGAGGCGGGTGAAGTCCTCGCTCCGGTAGTCGATGACGCGGTTGGCCCCCAGCCCGCGGACCAGGTCAGCGTGCTCGCCCGCGCAGACGGCCCGTCACCTCGACATCTCTGACTGAGAGCAATTGCACTGTGGCAGAACCGATTCCGCCGGTTGCGCCGTTGACGAGGACACGCTGTCCAGCATCCGCGCCGGAGCGGTGGATCGCCGACATCGCGTAATGGGCACCTTCCGTCGATGCCGCCGCCGTCGCGTCGTCGATGCCGTCCGGCGTCCTCGCGATCATGCTGTCCGCTGCGACGACGACCTGCTCCGCGTGTGCCCCGAACGTGCCCTCGCAATAGCCGAAGACCCGGTCGCCCACCGCGAGGGTCGTGACCTCCGAGCCGACGGCCAGCACGACACCGGCGTACTCCGTGCCCAGGATCGTCCGTTTCGGCGCGCGCAGTCCCGTCATGGCCCGCATGAAGAACGGGTGCGCCCTGCGGTACGCGCAGTCGGTGCGGTTGACGGTCGTTGCGTGCACGCGGACGAGGACATCGCCCGGGCCGGGGGTGGGTGCCTCGAGCTCCTCGACGCGCACCACCTCGGGCGGGCCGTAGCGGGTGTTGATCGCAGCCCTCACACCGCGAAGGTACCGCGCCCGAGGAGGCGCGCGGACGGCATACGCTGGCTTGCGTCTGAGACGCACGAGAACGAAGAGGTATGCCGTGTACGGGTCCGTGAAGGATGAGCTCGCTTCCGCTCTGGCCGAGATCAAGGAGGCCGGGCTGTGGAAGGCCGAGCGCGAGCTCACCACGCCGCAGTCGTCGCACGTCGGGACGAGTGGTGGCCAGGCGCTGAACTTCTGCGCGAACAACTACCTCGGGTTCGCCGACCACCCCGACGTGGTGCAGGCCTCCAAGGACGCGCTCGACGAGTGGGGCTTCGGGATGGCGTCGGTGCGGTTCATCTGCGGGACGCAGACGCAGCACTCGCGACTCGAGGAAGCACTGTCGGACTTCCTCTCGATGGAGGCGACGATCCTCTATTCGTCGTGCTTCGACGCGAACGGCGGCGTCTTCGAGGTGCTCTTCGGCGCCGAGGACGCCATCATCAGCGACGAGCTCAACCACGCCTCGATCATCGACGGGGTGCGCCTCTCCAAGGCCCAGCGCTACCGCTACAAGAACGCGGACATGGCCGACCTGCGTGCCCAGCTCGAGGCGGCCGTCGCAGCCGGCGCGCGCCGCAAGGTCATCGTCACCGATGGCGTCTTCTCGATGGACGGGTTCTTTGCGCCGTTGGACGAGATCTGCGACCTGGCCGACGAGTTCGGGGCGATGGTCCTCGTCGACGACTCGCACGCCGTCGGCTTCGTCGGGCCGAACGGGCGGGGGACCCCGGAGCTGTTCGGTGTGCAGGACCGCGTCGACATCATCACCGGCACGCTCGGCAAGGCCCTGGGTGGCGCATCCGGTGGCTACGTCTCGGCGCACCGCGAGATCGTCGACCTGCTGCGCCAGCGCTCGCGGCCCTATCTCTTCTCGAACTCCGTGGCGCCCGGTGTCGTGGCTGGGTCGCTCAAGGCTCTCGAGATGGTCGACACGTCCTCCGAGGCGCGCGAGACGTTGCAGCGCAACACGGCTCTCTTCCGCGAACTCATGACCGACGCGGGGTTCGAGCTGTTGCCCGGGTCGCACCCGATCACGCCGGTGATGTTCCCGGGCGAGGATGGCGCGCGGCAGGCCGGGGAGATCGCCGACCGGATGCTCGCCGACGGCGTCTATGTCATCCCGTTCTCGTTCCCGGTGGTGCCGCGCGGCAAGGCGCGAATCCGGGTGCAGCTCAGCGCTGCTCACTCCGAGGCGGACGTCCGTCGTTGCGTCGAGGCGTTCATGAGCGCCCGAGACGCTGTCGCCGGCGGCTGATCCGCCCTCTCGAGTCGTCCCATGGGGCCAAACGCGCGCTCGGTCGCGCCTTTGGCCCCATGTTCATGACCCGGAGCGCCTCGGCGGCAGCAGCCCGTCAGTCGGGGACTCGCGACCGGGCGAGGTGGACCCGCTCGGGCGTGTGCAGCCGAACCATGAGCCTCGCGGTGTCCCGGGGGACGGTCGTGGGTGTGGCCAGCGAGACGATGACGGCCGTGGCGAACGACAGCGGCGTGCACCACGCCGCCGGGTTCGCGAGCAGCGCACCGACCCACCCGTCCTGAGCTCCCTGGACATACGTCGTCAGTGCTGCGGACGTCGACGCCACGGCGCCGAACACCAGCCCCGCGATGGCGCCGGCACGCGACAGGCGCCGCCACCACACTCCGAGGATCAGCAACGGGGCAAACGTGGCCGCCGCCAGCGAGAAGGCGTAGCCGACCGTCGTTGCGATGCCGATCTGCTCGACGTAGCGGGCCACGACGAACGGCACCACCACGGCGACGACTGCCGCCAGCCGGAACCCGCCGAAACCGAACGCGTCCCCACCGGTGAGCCGCGACAGCCGCGGCCGGAGGAACTCCTGGTGCAGCACGCCCGTCACCGACATTGCCAGCCCGGACGCCGTGGACAGCAGGGCCGCGAACGCGCCACCGGCAAGCATCGCGGTCAACAGGTCACCGCCGACGCCGGACACGACCCGCTCGGGCAGCTGGAGCACGATCGTGTCGGACCGGACCCCCTCGGGAAGTGACGGCAGATGCACGCGGCCCAACACGGCATACACCGGAGGCAGCAGGTAGAAGAGCCCCAGCAGGGCGACCACCGAGACCGTCGTGCGCCGCGCCGCCACTCCGTCCGGGTTCGTGTAGTAGCGGACGAGGACGTGCGGCAGCCCCATCGTCCCGAGGCAGAGCGCGAGCATCATCGAGAAGGTCCGGTAGTACGGATGGTCGCCGGGACCGCGCTCCGCGAACGGCTCCCACCATCCGCCCTGGACCTCGGGCAGCCCCCCACCCGAACGCACCCACAGGGCCATGAGGACGAACGCGGGCACCGCGAGGCAGGTCAGCTTGATCCAGTACTGCATCGCCTGGACGAAAGTGATCGACCGCATGCCGCCGGCTCCGACCGCAGCTGCCACGACGACAGCGACGATCAGCGCTCCGGCCCACTGCGGAGCGCCCGTGACGAGGGACAGCGCCAGCCCGGCCCCCTGGAACTGGGGCACGAGATACATCCAGCCGATCGCCACGACGAGCACCGCCGCGAGGCGTCGTACGACGACAGACCCGAGCCGCGCCTCGGCGAAGTCGGGCAGCGTGTAGGCCCCCGACCGCCGCATCGGCGCCGCCACCATGACGAGCAGGCACAGGTAGCCCAGTGTGTAGCCGACGGGCAGCCACAGCAGGTCGACGCCCTGGTCGTAGATCAGTCCGGCGACGCCGAGGAACGAAGCAGCAGAGAGGTATTCGCCAGAGATCGCGCTCGCATTGAGCCGCGGTGACACGGTCCGGCCCGCGACATAGAAGTCCGACGTGCGCCGCGACAGTCGCAGCCCCAGACCGCCCACGACGACGGTCGTCACGCAGACGAGGGCGACCGCGACGACCGACAGCGAGTCACTCATCGCGCACGCTCGGTTCGTGCCCCGCCACCTCGCCGAAGCCTGCCTCGACGATGTCCGAGAACTCCGCCTCGTTGCGCTCCGCCTGCCGCACGTAGCCTCGCGCCAGCAGCCAGGCGGCCGGATAGACCAGGATGCCAAGAACCAACCAGGGCAACGGAATTCCCGCCAATGTCATCGTCCGCGTCGACGGCACGAGCGCCAGCAGCACCGGGAACCCGCCGAGAGCCAGAGCCATGAGCCCGAGCACCGTCAGCGCCAGCCGGAGCTGAGCCCGTCGCAGCCCGTCGATGTAGACGTCACCGAGTCGCGTCTGCTCGTCGATGTCGGTCGCGAGGGCACGAGTCCGCACGGGTTGTGCTCCGCGTCGCGAACTCGTCACGCGCACACGGGCGGGAGGGCCGGAACGCTCGGGGGCCATCAGCTCGCGCTGCCGGGTCGCCTCAGGAGGACGTCGCGCAATTCCTTGGTATGCCGTCTGCTCACCTGGAGTTCCACGTCGCCGATGACGACCGAGCACCGTCCGTGGTCCATGCGGACCTCGGTGACGTGGGGGAGGGCAACGAGGGTGGACCGGTGAATGCGGACGAATCCGGCTGCGGCCCAACGCTCTTCGAGCACCGCGAGAGGGATCCGCACGAGGTGGCTCCCGTCCGGAGTGTGCAGTCGGGCGTAATCGCCCGAGGCCTCGACGAACCGAATCTGGCTCCGGTTGACGAAGCGGGTCACGCCGCCGAGCTCGACGGGGATGGTCTCGTCCTCCACGCCGACCTCGGCCGTCCCCGGGGCGCCGACCCCGGACGGCGCACCGGGACCGCCGACGGGAGCGGACGGCATACCCGCCTCGTCCTGCTTGGCCACGACGCGACGCACGGCTTCCGCGAGACGTTCGCCCCGCACCGGCTTCATGACGTAATCCGTTGCGGCGAGGGCGAATGCGTCCACGGCGTGCTGCTCGTGGGCTGTGACGAAGACGAGTTGCGGGGGAGAGGCGAAGCGGGCGAGGACTCGGCCCAGGGCCATCCCGTCGAGGCCCGGCATCGAGATGTCGCTGAAGATGACGTCGATGTCGTGGGCCTCGAGCATCTGGAGCGCTTCGGTGCCACTCGTCGCCGTCAGGACGGAGGCGATCCGGTCGTCGGAGTCGAGCAGGTAGCGGACCTCGGAGAGGGCTGGGAGCTCGTCATCGACGACGAGGGCGCGCAGGGACGCGTCACGGGCCATGGGTTCGAGGATAACCATTCGCAGGGCCGGCCCGGGCCCCAAAAGCTACTCGGTGTGGACGCCGGGCGCGTACTTCGGGACGCGGAAGCTGACCCGCGTGCCGGCGCCCTCGGCCGTCTCGACGACGAGACCGAAGTCGTCGCCATAGACCTGCCGCAGGCGTGCGTCGACATTGCCCAGGCCGACGGAGTCCGAGCGGGACTGGCCGTCGAGGATGCGCTGGACTCCCTCGGGTGAGGCACCCACGCCGTCGTCGTCCACCGAGATCTCTGCCTCGCCGCCCTGGTCCGAGGCCGTGATCGTGACGTGTCCGACTCCTTCCTTGGTGGCCAGGCCGTGGCGAACAGCGTTCTCCACCAGCGGTTGCACCGCCAGATACGGCACGCGCACCGGCAGCACCTCGGGCGCGATGAGGAGGGACACCTGGAGCCGCTCGCCGAAGCGTGCTTGCTCGAGGACGAGGTAGCGCTCGACGTTGCGCAGTTCCTCGGCGAGCGTCGTGAATGGCCCGCCCTGGCGCAGCGCGTAGCGGGTGAAGTCGGCGAACTCCAGCAGCAGCTCGCGCGCCCGCTCCGGATCCGTCCGCACGAACGAGGCGATGGCCCCGAGGGAGTTGTAGATGAAGTGTGGGCTGATCTGGGCCCGTAGTGCGCGCAGCTCCGCCTCCATGGCGCGGGTGCGGGCCCGACCGAGTTCGGCGACGTCGAGTTCGGCCGAGACCCACCGGGCCAGCTCGCCCGCGGCCCGAGCCAGACCTGCAGAGGCAGCGGGGGCGTAGGCGGTGAGGGTCCCGACGACGCGTTCGTCGGCGATCAGCGGGGTGGTCACAGCAGCGCGGATGGGGCAGTCCGGGTCGCCACACGTGATGGCGTCGCTGCCGAGGACGGTGGGTGCCCCGGACGTCCTGGTGGCGTCGGCGTGCGCGTGGGCATCCGGGGAGTGGTGTGCCCCCGGGCCGGTCCACGACAGCACGCCGTTCGCGTCACACAGCGCGACCGACGTTGCGCCGAGGATGGCGAGGAGGTGGCGACCCGCACGTTCGGCCGTCTCGGGGGTGAGCCCCTCGGACAGGTGGCGGGAGGCCAGGGAGGCGGTGTGGAGCGTCGAGTACGTCACCCGGTCAACCGTGGAGAGGAACCCGCGCCGTCGGCCCCGACCCGCGAGCCAGATCCCGAGCCCGAGGAGCAGCATCGCGCCCGCCACCACCACCGCAGTGGGGACATGGAACGACGCTGTCATGCCCGCAAGAGTAGGTGGCGGAAGCCACGTCGACACATCACGAGACCTGGGAATCAGCACCGGCGCGCCCGGCATACGCTGACGGCATGACTGAGTTCGATGCTGCCACCGCGATCGGCGAGGGCGGCACCGCCGAACTCAGCGACGGTTGGGTCATCGGCGAGGCCGTCAACGGGGGCATCCTCATGTCCCTCGCCACGCGCGCCGCAGCCGAGGCCCTCGGGGCCGCCGGCAGCCACACCGACCCCGTCGCCTTCAGCACGACCTTCCTCGCGGCGGCCCAACCGGGCCCGGCCCGGGTCGAGTCACAGATCCTGCGCACGGGCCGGTCGTTCTCCACGGCCGAGGTGACGATCAGCCAGGGCGAGACGGCCACTCTCCGCCACACGGCCACGTTCGCCGACCTCGACGCCAACAGCGAGCCGGTCCACCTGCAGGAGGCACCTCCGGAGCTGCCCGACCCCGAGTCGTGCGCCCCCGCGGCGCGCGGTGGCTTCGCCGAGAAGATCCGCATCCTCGACCGCCTCGACATGCGCATCGACCCCGCGACGGTCGGCTGGGCGGTCGGCCAGCCGGCCAACGACGGCGAGATGCGGGCGTGGATCCGCTTCGCGGACGGTCGTGAGCCGGACGTGCTGTCGCTCCCGTTCTTCCTCGACGCCCTGCCGCCGGTGACGTTCACTTTCGGCGCGCTCGGATGGGCGCCGACGATCGCGTTCAGCGGCCACGTCCGTTCGCGTCCCGCGCCCGGCTGGTTGCGGATGCGCATCACCACCCGCAACGTCATCGGTGGCCTCTTCGAGGAGGACGCGGTCATCTGGGACTCCCGTGACCGTGTCGTCGCCCAGTCCCGTCAGCTCGCAGGCGTGCGTATGCCGTCCGCCCCCGTCTCCCCCTGAGGTCCGGTTCCGTTGTCGCAGAGAGAGATTCAGACCGCCATCACGTCGCTGGCGGGGCTGCCCGGCATCCCCGAGAAGGTCGACGCCGCCCGTGAGGCGTGCACGAAGTTGCGCTGGCACAACGCCCTGCGCCGCCGTATCCCCGAGGCGGCGGTCGAGTCGCGGGTGCGCGGGGCCCGGGCCAGTGGCGAACTCGACGGTGCGCGCCTCTCCGCCGAGATCGTGCGTGACCTCATGCGCGGTGCGGTGACGTGGCACGACGACCCGGACCCGGTTGAGCGGGTCATGCGTGGAGTCATCGCCGCGACCGCCGAGACCGAACGCCTCGGGCCGGTCATCCTCAACGCGCCGATGCAGGCGCTGGCCCGGCTCCACACCGCCGCCACGGCCGGCCTCGTCCCCGCCGATGAGCTCGGTCGTCCGCGCAAGGACGGCGAGGACAGCCGCGAGTTCCTCGAGATCAGCCCGGCGCCGCCGGCGGCCGAGGCCCGCGAGCGGCTCCAGCGCGTCGTGGTGCTGCTCGCCGACTCGTCGACGCTGCCGGTGCCCGTCGTGGCGGCCGTCGCCCACGCCGAGATCATCGCCGCCCGCCCCTTCACCCGCGGCAACGGTGTCGTCGCGCGCGCCGTGGAGCGTGCCGTCATCCAGGCCGGTGGCCTCGACCCGACCGGTGTCGCCGTGCCGGAGGTCGGGCACGGAGCGGGAGGTGGACCGGCGTACTTCGGCGGGCTCACGGCATACACGAGGGGTGACGCCGCAGGCGTCGGTCTGTGGCTCGCGCACTGCTGCGACGCCCTCGTCGCGGCCGCCCAGGAGGGTGAGCGCATCGCCGACGCGGTTCTGGCCGGTCGGCTCTCCTGACCCAAAGTCAAGTCTTGTCCTCCCTCCGGCAGGGGAGTAGACAGGACGCATCGGACAGGCCCCGCGGGGAACCGGCCGACTCGAAACAACCGCGAGAAGCAACGGGTACCCACGCGCGGGCAGTCCACTGATGGACCGGTCTGTTCGGGCTTGACCCGGTACGACGGCAAGGAACATGCACGCTTGGTCGCCCCGAGCGCTCGCGGCGGATGACGCCCCTCTCGTCAGGGGCGTCATCGTCGTTTCGGGCCTCACGGCATGGTCAGTTTGGTTGAGTTTTCTCGTTTGTGTTGCATGACCCGCATCGATCCGCAACGATGTACTCATCGCTCCCCTTCGGGGTCGTAGCGAAGGGTGGTCCAGCCTCTCCCCCCCGGGGCTTGGCCCGCCCGACGGCCCCGGTCATCCCCCCCGACCGGGGCCGTCGCCTTTTCCCGGGGAGTTCGTGGTCGTCGTTGTCCACAGCCGCGTATGCCGTCCGCCCCCGTCCACAGATCTCCTCGCCGGGGTGGTGGGCGCGGTGTGATCTCGGTGAGGGTCGGGGCATGACTTCTCTCTTCACGACAGGGACGGCGCCGTGCATCGTGGTGATCGGTGCGAGTGGCGGGCTGGGTGCCTCGACCTGGGCGGCAGCGCTGGCCAGGCGGGTGGCGGTGCACTTCGGCGAGTGCGTGCTCGTCGACGCCGACGTGGGCGGTGGGGGACTCGACATGACCTGCGGGACCGAGCATCTGCCGGGGCTGCGGTGGCCCGACCTCGCGCGGCTGCGTGGAGTCACGTCGGGCGAGCGACTCGTCGGCGCGCTGCCCCGGGGCGAGGTGCCGTTGCTCTCGGCCGGTGGTCGCGGTGCGTCGGTGGGCGCGTCGGTGGTGCGCGACGTGCTCGACTCGCTGCGCGGGGTCGTGCCGGTCGTCGTCGACGCCGGTCGGCCCCACACGATGGGAGGCGAATGGGTGCAGGGGGCCCACGCGGTGCAGGTGCTGTCGGGCCTGCGGGCGCGGCAGCTGGCCGACACGGAGGCACTGCTCTCGTCTCTGGGGGCGGCAGCGGGAGTTGGGCACGGCTCCGACGGAGTGGGCGTCGGCCTGATCACCCGGTCCTCGGGGGCCCTCGGTGGGGACATCGACGAACTCATCGAACACCTCGGCGTCCCGCACCTCGCCCACCTTCGTGACGACGAGCGGGTGGCGCGCGAGAGTGAGCGGGGCGAGTGGCCGGGAATGCGAGGACCGTTGCGGGACACCGCAGATCATCTGGTGCTCGACCTCATGGAGGCGTTCGGGCTGGCTCGACAGGGCGCGGCGTGAGTGCGATTCCGGGCGCGTTGCCCGGCGGGTTGCCCGGCTCGATTTCGGGGGCCGCGCCGTGGCCGGGAGTCGAGGAGGCTATCCGCGCCGGGCGGGCCCCGGACCCCGAACTCATCGGCGAGGTCACCGGGTCGGTGCTCGAGCTCGGTTCCGTCGGAGCAGTGAGCGAGGGCGCCCGATTGCGAGAGCAGGTGCTCGGC
The DNA here is from genome assembly GCF_000768685.1 of Knoellia subterranea KCTC 19937. GTDB lineage: Bacteria > Actinomycetota > Actinomycetes > Actinomycetales > Dermatophilaceae > Knoellia > Knoellia subterranea. Next base: position 101,557 of record NZ_AVPK01000003.1, read on the forward strand.
TTCGGGCCACTCGAACCGTGGATCGCGGACGAGTCCGTCACCGACGTGCTCGTCAACGGCGACGGGTCCGTGTGGGTCGACCGGGGTCTGGGCATCGAGGACGTGGGGTTGCGACTCGAGGCGGCGGCTGCGCGGGGGCTCGCCGTTCGACTGGCCGGGTTGGCCCGGCGGCGTCTGGACGAATCGCAGCCCTGGGTCGACGGCGTCCTCCCCGGCGGGGTGCGCCTGCACGCGATCCTGCCGCCGCTCGCCGAGGTCGGCACGCACCTCTCTTTGCGGATTCCGCGGCACCAGCCCGCGGGTGTCGACGGGCTCGTGCAGCTCGGGGCGGCGGGGGTCGAGATGGCCCGCGTGCTGAGGGGCGTGGTCGCCAGCCGGCTGTCGTTCGTCGTCGTGGGTGGCACCGGCGCCGGGAAGACGACCGTGCTCGGTGCGCTGCTCTCGGAATGCGGTTCGGACGAGCGCCTTGTCGTCGTGGAGGACGTGCGCGAACTCGCGCCGGCCCACCCGCACGTCGTGCGCCTGCAGGGTCGGATGCCCAATGTCGAGGGGATCGGTGCCGTGTCCATGGTCGACCTCGTCCGTCAGGCCCTGCGCATGCGGCCGGACCGTCTCGTCGTCGGAGAGGTCCGAGGAGCCGAGGTGCGAGAACTCTTGTCAGCGCTCAACACCGGCCACGACGGCGGCGCCGGCACGGTGCACGCCAACGGGTTGCACGAGGTCCCGGCGCGCTTCGAGGCGCTCGGAGCCCTGGCCGGGCTGGGGCGTGAGGCGGTGCATGCCCAGCTGCGGGGTGCCGTCCAGGTGATCGTCGAGGTGGCCCGTTCGGGTGGCATCCGGTTCGTCCGGGCGGTCGGGGTGGCGCGCTGGACCGGGTCGGAAGTGGTCGTGGACGAGGCGGTGTCCGTCACGTTCGATGAGCCGGCGCGGGCCGTGACGACCGGGGCGCGGTCCGAGGGGCTCCAGTTCACCGTCCGGACAGGGCCGGGTGCGGCGGCGCTCGAGGAACTCCTCCGCGACCGTGAGCCGGGCCGGTCGGCGGTGTCGATTTCTCCCGGAGCAGCGGCGTGATGGTGCTCGCCACCGCGCTGCTCGTCATCGCGATCCTGACGTGGCCGGAGCCGCTGCGGCGGGTCGTGGCGCGGTCTACCCGGGAGTCAGGGCTCGCCCGGCCGGCGGCGTCGGACGCAGGATCCTCCGTGGCGGGCCGGGTTCGAGGCGCGGCACCGCGTCTGGCCGATCGCCTCAGGCGACGGGTGCAGCCCGGCACGGCTTCACGTGGATGGGTGGCGGACTTCGCCGAGCTGGCAGCGGTCGGCCTCGACGCGGGGCTGCCGGCCGCCGAGGCCGCGCGCCTCGCCTGCGACGTCGGTGGTTCGGCTCGCACTCGGACCGAGTTCGCGATGCTGGGCCAGCGCATCACTCACGCCGTGGCCCATGGCGAAGCGGTCGGAGGGTGCCTGCGCGCGGCCTCGGACGGCGACCGCGACCTGACCTTCCTCGCTGCGGCATGGCAGCTGAGCGACGAGTTCGGCGTGGCGGCAGCTCCGGCCGCCCGCACCTCGGCGGCCGTTCTGCGCGAACGCGCTGCGAGCGAAGACCGTCGAATGGTGCTCGCGGCCGGACCCCGAGCCTCCATGTGGCTGCTCACGCTGCTCCCGCTGGCTGGGCCGCTCGTCGTCGTGGTGCTCGGACTTCCCGTGGACGAGGTCTATGGAGGAGTGGCCTCGATGGCTGCGACCGGTGTGGGGCTCGTCCTCACCGGACTCGGCTGGCTGTGGTCACGGTCCGTGCTCCGGCGGGCGCTGCGGGCGCGGGAGGTCGCGTGACCCCGCTGGCCGTGGCGTTGATGCTGCTCGTGGGTTGCTGCTTCCTGTGGCCGGGGCGACCGTCCGGGCCGGTGCAGGGAGCTGCGGGCGAGGGGTCACCAGGGGCGTCGGAGCGGGCCGACTCGGGGTCATCTCATGGTGATGCGGCGAACGACCGGGTCTCCCGACCCCAGACGCCCCGTGCGGTCACGGTGGACACCGCGGCCGACGCCCTCGTGCTGTGTGCCCTCGTGATGCGTTCCGGGCTCGGACCGGTGGAGGCCCTCGAGGCCGTGGCGGGACAGGCGCCTCCGGAGGTGGCCCACCAACTCCGGGTCGTGGCCAGTGCGCACCGGTGGGGGCAGGAATCCGCGACGGCGTGGGCCCACGTCGGTGAAGGCTGGCGCCCGGCTGCCTTGGCGTGGGAGGCGGCCGAACGATCCGGTGCCGCCCCAGCGGGTGTGGTTCTGGCGGCGGCCGAGCGCATGCGGCGCGAGGAGTCCGCGAGGGTGGAGGCGGCGGTGCAGCGCGCCGGGGTCCTCCTCGTCCTGCCCCTGGGAGCCTGCTTCCTGCCCGGGTTCGTGGGGACGACGGTCGTGCCGGTCGTCCTGCATCTCGCGCGGGCGACGTTGTCCGGTGGGTGAAGCCGGCGACGCGGCCCGGTTCGTGGGGCCGGCACTGGGGCTGCCATCGCATCGCCACGGGTCCGTCCGGGGCGGGTCAGGTGGACCTGTCATCCTGTGGGCCGGCAAGAACGACCACAGCGGAACCGATCGAACGTCCGGGGTGGGCGAGAGCACTCAAGCAGGAAGGCGACCAGGCGTGGACAGACTCAACGGGTTCGGAGCTCGTTGGCGCCGACCGGTCTTCATCGCCCTGGCGGTTGCGGTCCTCGGGGGATGCTCGGGCGAGTCGTCGAAGGCTCCGAGGTCGACTCCGACGTCGGTGACGGCGACCGGCGTGCCCATGACCATGTCGGCGCCGACGATCAACGTCAGTGGCCCTCTCAAGGAGACCGTCGCCAAGGATGGTGTGGTCAACCCCCCGACGATGACCCTTGCGTGGGTCAACGGCTATGAGCGCGTTCGCCCCGGCGACGTGGGCACAGCGGTCATTGCCGGGCACGTCGTGGATGGCACGAAGCCCGACATCTTTGCCAACCTCGACAAGGTCACCGAGGGCGACCCCATCACGGTGGTCGATGCCGCAGGGAAGTCCTGGACCTACACCGTGACCCGCACTCGGATCGCGACGAAGAAGGACGTCTCCCACGACCCGGACGTGTGGGGCCAGAACGACTCCGTCCGCCGCATCGCGCTCATCACCTGCGACGACGACGACGGATTCCGCGCCGACGGCCACAGGGTGGCCAACTTCGTCGCGATCGCGGAGGCAGCCTGACGCGTGCCCGGTGAGGGCTCCTTCTCACCCAGGAGAGTCGGCACCACCATCCGGCGTCCGGGATCGGCCCGGGCGGGTGTTTGAGACACTCGACGGGTGGGTGCGTTCTTCAGGAGGTGGGTGGGACCGAGTGGTTCCGCCCACTTCGTGCGCCCCGGAACGCTGCTCGTCGCCGGACTGTCGTGCCTGGTGCTTGCGGCGGTGCTGACTCTGGTGCAGAGCACGGACGAGGGCGTGCCGGCCGCCGCAGCTCCCACGGCAACACCTGCCGCTCCCGCTCGGACCCCCAGCCCGGCGATTCCGACGACCGCGACCGCGACCGCGACGGTCAGTCCGTCGGTGACGCCCACCCGGTCGACCACCGCGACGAGGTCCGCGTCGCCGTCGACGACGCGCACACCCAAGCCGTCGAGGACGGCCCCCAGCCGCGCACCCATGTCGATGTCGGTCCCGGCGATCGACGTGAGCGGCAGGCTGCGTCGCATCGCGGCGGTCAACGGTGTGGTCAATCCGCCGTCGGGCACCCTCGCCTGGGTCTCGGGATACAACCGCGTGCGACCCGGTGAGATCGGCACCGCTGTTGTCGCCGGCCATGTCGTCCACGGCAAGAGCCCCGATGTCTTCTATCACCTGCAGAACATTGACCGGGGCGACCGGATCACCGTCTGGGACTCGGACGGCAAGCCCGTCGTCTACACGGTGACGAAGACCCGGGTCGCGAACAAGACGGAAGTGAGCCGTGACTCTGCCGTGTGGGGAGCGAACTCCTCGGTGCGGCGGCTGGCCCTCATCACGTGTGATGACGATGAGGGCTTCCGCGCGGACGGCCATCGAGTCGCCAATTTCGTGGCGATCGCGGAGGCGCGCTGACGCGGCGGCGTCGTCCACAGGTGGGGTGACAGGGCTCGCCTGTCCACAGTTCATCGAACTGGGGCTGGTGCCCCTCGAGCTCGTCGGCTGAACTCGTTCGCAGGTGGGGACAGGCCCCGCACGGATCGAGGAGTTCAGTTGTGACACAACACCTTTCGCGTCGATGGAGGCTGGTCAAGGAGTCAGCCGAGGCCGGGATGACGACGGCGGAGTATGCCGTGGGCACGCTCGCTGCGTGCGCCTTCGCTGCCGTCCTCATGCTCGTGGTCAAGTCGGGCCCGGTGAAGTCGGCGCTGGCCAAGGTCATCACCGCCGCCCTGGGCACGGGAACGTGACCCTGGGACGACACCGCGAGGCTGGCATGGTCACGGCGGAGCTCGCCGTGGCCGTGCCGGCCCTCGTCCTCGTGCTGGCCCTCGGGCTCGGAGCGGTCGCGGTCGTGACCGACCACTTGCGGTGCATCGACGCGGCGCGCGTCGGGGCGCGCCTGCTCGCGCGGGGTGAGGAGGCGGGCCGGGTTCGTGCCGAGGTCATTCGACAGGCGCCTCCGGGGGCGGTGGTCCTGTTCGATGTCGGCCCGGAGTCGGTGACCGTCGAGGTGACCTCTGACCCGCCCGCGTTGCTCCGCACGCTCGGTGTCAGCGGAGGGCCTCGCGGCGTGGCGCACGCCGTTCCGGAAGCGGCTCCGTGAGGGCCATCGAGGAGCGTGGTTCGGGCTCCGTGCTCGTCGTCGCTGCCATCGGAATCCTGCTCGTCCTCGTCCTGGCCGGCATGCAGATCGGGGTGGCCGGTGCCGCCGCGCACCGGGCCAGAGGAGCAGCAGACCTCGCGGCCCTCGCCGGCGCCGGGGCCCAACAGCAGGGTGCGGATCCGTGTGCCGTCGCAGAACGGGTGGCGCGCAGCAACGGGGCCGAGCTCGTGAGTTGCGCGCCGGGTTCCGCCGACTCGCTCAGGGTCCGCGTCTCGTGCCCGCTGTCCGTGTCCTGGCCGGGTGTGCCCGCCACGGCCGTGGCTTCGGCTCGCGCTGGCCCGTCGGATGCGACGGAAACAGGTATGCCGCCCGCTCGGTGAGCGGACGGCATCGCTGTGGTTCGGGACGGATCAGGCGCGGGGGTCGTTCCCGGTGGCCTGGGACTCTGCCTCCGCGATCTCTGCGCGGCGGCGAGCCTCTTCGGTGGAGAGGTGCTGCTCCTGAACCTTCGCATCGGCCTCGCGTCGCAGGGCCTCGGTCTCCTCCTCGTGGCGGCGGCGCTCCTCGGCGAGCTGGCGCTCGCGCTGCGCGAACTCCTCCTGCATCTGGCGCTCGCGGTCGAGCCGCTGCTGCTCGGCGAGAGCAGCCTCTTCCTTGGCTTCGCGACGTCGACGCGCGGAGCGCTTGAATCCGCTGCGCATGAGCACCCAGCCCAGCCAGAACACGGTGATGACTGCGGCGCCGGTGACGAGCAGCAGGAGTGGCGGCAGGCTGATCGATCCGCCGAGGACGTCGATGTCGACGCCGTCGGTGAGCTGGGAGGTGCCCTCGTAGAGCAGGATCCCGGCAGCAATGGCGAACAGGACGAGGATGAGGCCGAGGATGATCACGCCTGCGAGGCTAGCGCGATCGCGGCGCGAGGTGCCTGAATGCGGCCACTCGTTCGTGTGATCCGATGGCCGGGTGGACGAAACCTCAGCCCGCTCGAGCCCTTGTCTCGCCTGAGCCCTCAGCCCGGTCGAGACATGAGGACGAGGTCGAGCAGGCGGATGGCGCGCGCCTTGTCGAGTGGCTCATTGCCGTTGCCACACTTGGGTGACTGCACGCACGCCGGGCATCCCCGCGCGCACTGGCAGCGCCCGACGGCGTCACGGGTCGCCTCGATCCACTCACCGAACGCCGAGTGGGCTCGTTCGGCGAAGCCGGCACCGCCCGGGTACCCGTCATAGACGAGGATCGTCGGCAGCCCGGTGTCGGGATGGCAGTCGGTGGACACGCCACCGACGTCCCACCGGTCCGAGGTCGCGACGAGCGGGAGCATGCCGATCGCCGCGTGCTCGGCGGCGTGCGCTGCGCCCGGAACCTGGGCCTCCTCGATGCCCGCCTCCTCGAGCAGGTCGAGCGGCATCGTCCACCACACGCCCCGGGTCACGAGCGAGCGCTGCGGCAGGTCCAGCGGGTGCGTGCCCAGCACTTCGCCGGACGGGAGCCGTCGCAGGAACGAGGTCACCTGCGTCGTCACGCGCACCGACCCGAAGCAGACCTCGATCTCGCCCCACGACTCCTGCCTCTGGGCGCCCAGGATCTCGAACGAACCGACGGACTGCGAGTGCGTGCTCCAGCCCGGGTCCCCTCGCACCACGGTGGCCGTCGCCGCGGCCAGGTCGAGATCGGTCACGACGAACGTGTCGCCCTGATGCACGTGCACGGCACCCGTGTGCACCTGGGAGTGGGCCGAAGCCTCGTCGATCGTGCCGAGCACCCGCCCGCTGCGCCGCTCGACGATCGAGACGACCTCGGTCGTGCCGCGCAGGTTGACGTGGTCACCGGGTCGGTCGTCGCGGGCCCAGAACCACCCGGTCGGGCGACGACGCAGGATCCCCCGCTCGACCAGCAGGTCCACGACCCCACGTGCCGCGGTGCCGAACATCGGCAGGTCGTCCTCGGTCAGCGGGAGTTCGTGGGCCGCGGCAGCGAGGTGGGGTGCGAGGACGTGTGGGTTGGCCGGGTCCATGACGGTCGACTCGATCGGAGCGCCAAAGATCGCCTCTGGGTGGTCGAGGAGGTAGGTGTCGAGCGGGTCATCCGCCGCGATGAAGACCGCGAGCGACTCGCGCCCCGACCGCCCTGCTCGCCCGGCCTGCTGCCACAGGTTGGCGCGGCGCCCGGGCCAGCCGGCGATGAGCACCGCATCGAGCCCACTGATATCGACGCCGAGCTCGAGTGCGTTGGTCGCCGCGAGCCCGCGCAGTTCACCGTCGCGCAGGGCGCGTTCCAGTTCGCGACGCTCCTGGGGCAGATAACCGCCCCGGTATGCCGCAATGGTCGCCTCCGCGTCGCCACTCACCTGCCCGAGTCGCTTGCGGGCCGACGACGCGAGCGCCTCGACGCCCGCTCGGGACCGGGCGAAGGCCAGGGTCTGCACGTTGCGGTCGACGAGCTCGGCCAGGAGCTCCGCGGCTTCGGTCGTGGCCGATCGGCGGGCCTCGTCGACGAGGGGTGGCTCCCACAGGGCGAAGGTGAGGGCCTCGCGAGGTGACCCGTCGACGTCGACGGGACTCACCGGCATACCCACCAGGGAAGCGGCGTGGGACGCAGGGTGGCTGACGGTCGCGGAGGCGAGCACGAAGGTCGGGTGTGCGCGGTAGCGGGTGCCGACCCGACGGAGGCGGCGCAACACCGAGGACACGTGCGAGCCGAACACGCCCCGATAGAGGTGGCACTCGTCGATGACGACGTAGCGGAGCGAGCGCAGGAAGGACGCCCAGTGCTGGTGGCCCGGGAGGAGGGAGTGGTGCAGGAGGTCGGGGTTGGTCAGGACGACGTTCGCGTGGTCGCGGATCCAGCGACGCTCGTCGGCCGGGGTGTCGCCGTCATAGGTCGCCGCGCGGATCCCGGGAAGGGCCATCGCCTCGATGCGGGCCAGTTGATCGGCGGCCAACGCCTTGGTCGGCGCGACGTAGAGCATCGTCGCGCCGCGCCCGGTCGGCGCCTCGAGCCCGTCGAGGACTGCGGTGAGCGCCGGAACGAGGTAGCCCAGACTCTTGCCGGAGGCCGTGCCCGTCGAGAGGACGACGTGCTGGCCCGCGTGTGCGAGGTCCATGGCCTGCCTCTGGTGCGACCACGGTCGGGCGATCCCCGAACCCGTGAGGCTCGCGAGGAGCTGCGGCGCCACCCAGCCGGGCCAGTCTGCGGTCTGCGCGGGGCGCGCGGGTAGGCGCTCCACATGGCGCAGCCGAGGGCTGCGATCGCCCGCTGCGAGGGCAGCAAGAATCGCGGTCGGCTCGGCAGATGACGACATGGGCGTTACGGTAATGCGGTGCACTGACAGACCCCATGGCTCCGAGCCGTGCGGCCGGGGGCACGAGGGAGGGTCCGCACCCGGACACGGAAGCACAGCAAGGAGCCAGCCGTAGTGAAGCTGACCGTGGCGACCACGGAGCGGGAGGCCGTCACCATCGTGACGGTGTCCGGTGAGGTCGACGTCTACACCGCACCCCAACTGCGAGCCGCGCTCGAGGAGCGCATCGCCGCAGGTCGCACCGCCATCATCCTCGACCTCGATGACGTCGGCTTCCTCGACTCGACGGGTCTGGGAGTCCTTGTCGGGCGGCTCAAGGCAGTCAAGAAGGACGGCGGCTGGCTGCGGGTCGTGTGCACCAACGAGCGGATCCTGCGCCTCTTCGGCATCACCGGGCTCGACCAGGTGCTTCCCGTCCACGCCTCCGTCGACGCGGCGCTCGCGGCTGGTCCCGACAGCGACGTCGAGTCCGACGTCTCCGCCTGACCCTTCCTCTGGACCCACCAGGTCCGGGTGTTTCCGGGTGCTTTCGGGCGTGAGAGCCGTCACACCGGCTGGCCGAGTGTTCATGTGACCTGAGTCACCGGGTAGGGTCCACGCTGCGTCTGCCCGTTGTCCGAGTGACGGCGCGCCCGTCAACGTCTGACGACGACGCACACCCGTCAAGGAGGATGGAATGGCTGTACTCGCCCTCGCACCGGCCGAGGCGACGTCCACGCTGGACCTCACCGGATCGAACGTCACGCTCGTCATCGGGGTTGCGGTCATTGCCGTGATCGCGCTCGTCATGGGCTTCGTCTTCCGGCAGCAGGTTCTGCGTGCGGACACCGGGACCGACAACATGCGCACGATCGGCGCGGCGGTCGAGGAGGGGGCTCAGGCCTACCTCACGCGTCAGTTCAAGACGCTCGGCATCTTCGTCGTCCTCGTCTTCGGGCTGCTGCTCCTCCTCCCGGCGCCCGACTGGGGCGTGAAGCTGGGTCGCTCCGGGTTCTTCATCGTCGGCGCGCTCTTCTCCGCGTCCATCGGCTACCTCGGCATGAAGCTCGCCACCAAGGCCAACGTCCGCGTCGCAGCTGCGTCGCGCGGTGCCAACGGTCGCGACGAGGGTATGCGCATCGCCTTCCGCACCGGTGGTGTCGTCGGCATGGCGACCGTCGGCCTCGGCCTTCTCGGTGCCGCGATCGTCGTCCTCGCCTACAAGGGTGAGGCCCCCAAGGTCCTCGAGGGCTTCGGCTTCGGCGCCGCCCTCCTCGCGATGTTCATGCGCGTCGGTGGCGGCATCTTCACCAAGGCCGCCGACGTCGGCGCCGACCTCGTCGGCAAGGTCGAGGCGGGCATCCCCGAGGACGACCCTCGCAACGCTGCGACGATCGCCGACAACGTCGGTGACAACGTCGGCGACTGCGCCGGCATGGCTGCGGACCTTTTCGAGTCGTATGCCGTGATGCTGGTTGCCGCTCTCATCCTCGGTTCCGTGGCCTTCGGTGAATACGGCCTGGTCTTCCCGCTGCTCGTGCCCGCGATCGGTGCGGTCACCGCGCTCATCGGTGTCTTCATCACCAAGGCCCGTCCGGACGAGAGCGCCCTGAGCGCCATCAACCGTGGCTTCTACATCTCGGCCGCGATCGCTGCGGTCCTCGTCGCCGTGGCTGCGTGGCTCTACCTGCCCGACACGTTCGGGGACCTCGGCTCGACCGACGAGGGCATCACCGCCCTCGAGGGCAACCCGCGGATCACCGCGATCCTCGCAGTCCTCATCGGCATCGTCCTCGCGGCGATCATCCTCTGGCTCACGGGCCACTTCACCGGCACCGACAAGCGCCCGACCAAGGACGTCGCACGCACGTCCCTGACCGGTGCGGCCACGGTCGTCCTCTCCGGCATCGGTGTCGGTCTCGAGTCGGCGGTCTACACGGCGGCCATCATCGCTGGCGCGGTCTACCTCGCCTTCCTGCTCGGTGGCGGATCCGTCGCCCTCTCGCTGTTCCTCATCGCGCTCGCGGGCTGTGGTCTGCTCACGACGGTCGGCGTCATCGTGGCCATGGACACGTTCGGCCCGGTCTCGGACAACGCCCAGGGCATCGCCGAGATGTCCGGAGACGTGGACGAGGACGCGGCGCAGATCCTCACCGAGCTCGACGCGGTCGGCAACACGACCAAGGCCATCACCAAGGGCATCGCCATCGCCACGGCCGTGCTCGCTGCGACGGCCCTGTTCGGCTCCTACACCGACGCCTGGCAGACGGCCGTCCGCCAGATCGAGGACCCGGGCGACACGACGCAGGAGCAGGCGACCCGCTTCCTCAACGACGCCTCGGCGCTCATCACCAACCCGTCGACCCTCGTCGGCCTGCTCCTCGGTGCCGCCGTCGTGTTCCTCTTCTCCGGCCTGGCGATCAACGCAGTGACGCGTGCCGCCGGCGCCATCGTCTTCGAGGTGCGTCGCCAGTTCCGCGACATCCCCGGGATCATGGAGGGCACGACCAAGCCGGAGTACGGCAAGGTCGTCGACATCTGCACCCGCGACTCGCTGCGTGAGCTCGCGACGCCGGGTCTCCTCGCCGCACTGACCCCGGTCATCGTCGGCTTCGGTCTCGGCATCGGCGCCCTCGCGGGCTTCCTCGCCGGCGCCATCGGCACCGGCTGCCTCATGGCCGTCTTCCTCGCGAACGCGGGCGGTGCCTGGGACAACGCGAAGAAGATCGTCGAGGACGGCACGCACGGCGGCAAGGGCTCTGATGCCCACGCGGCCACCGTCATCGGTGACACCGTCGGGGACCCGTTCAAGGACACGGCTGGTCCCGCGATCAACCCGCTGCTCAAGGTCATGAACCTTGTCGCGGTGCTCATTGCCCCGGCCATCGTCATGCTCTCGGTCGGCGCGGACGCGTCCGCCCCGATTCGCTACGGCATCGCCGGTGTCGCGTTCGTCATCGTCGTGGCCGCCGTCGCGATCTCCAAGCGTCGTGACCTCGCCATCGGTGGCGACGACGACGTCGAGGGAGTCGGGGAGTTCGACGCATCGGCGCCCGACTCCGGTGCCGTCACCGAGCCCGGTGAGGTCGTCGACGAGGCGCTCGAGAACGGCGACGCGCTCGAGGTGCCGGCTCCGCGGTAGGCGAGCGGACGGCATACGTCCTGCAGTGCACGGCGGCCGACCCACCCGAGAGGGTGAGTCGGCCGCCGTCTCGCGTTCTGGCGGGGCACAACGTGGTTCGCGAACCACAAAGTGGCTCGACGACTGGATCGATCCGGTCATCGAAGCAGGCCAGGGTTCGCGAACCGTTTCGTGCTGGCCCGAGGATGCCCTGAGGCCTGACCCTTAGGCTGACCGCATGCGCTCCTCGCTCTTCGACCAGGTCAACCTCGAGCTGCGGTCCGAGCAGCCCTTCGCCCTGCAGAATCCGCAACTGCTGCGCGTGCGCCTCGGGGGTGACGTCCTCGCGGTCAAGGGCGCGATGGTCGCCTACCAGGGGCAGATCCGCTTCGACCACGAGAAGGCCGGGAGCGTCGGCAAGCTCTTCAAGAAGGTCGTGACCGGCGAGGACGTCAGCCTCATGCGCGTGTCCGGCGACGGGGAGGTCTTCTTCGCCAGCGAGGCCGGCTTCGTCCACCTCATCGAACTCACCGGTGACGGGCTGAGCGTCAACGCCCGCAATCTCTTGGCCTTCGACGCCCAGATCGAGTGGGATATCAAGCGAGTCCAGGGCGCCGGGATGATGAGCGGTGGCCTGTTCAACACGACTCTCCAGGGCACGGGCACCGTGGCCGTCCACACCGTTGGCCAGCCGGTGATCCTCGACTGCTCTCAGCAGCCGACCTATGTCGATGTGCAGTCGTGTGTCGGCTGGTCCCTCGGGCTGGTACCGCAGATCGTGTCGAGCATGAACATGCGCTCGATGCTGCGCGGCGGCAGCGGTGAGGCCTTCCAATACGCCTTCCACGGGCCGGGATTTGTCGTCGTCCAGCCGAGCGAGTGGACGCCGGCCGCATCGTCGGGTGGTGGCGGCGGGGGAGGCATGCTCGGCGGCCTCCTCGACGGCTGAGCCGGAGCCAGTCATGGCCGATCGCGTCCCCCACCTCGACCCCGACCGCATCGCCCTCCTGCGGGCCGATCTCACCGCGGCGGACTTCACCTTCGCCGGGGTGACCGAGGCGCTCGGGCCGCTCGCCAGCGGTGCCCTGTCCCGCGAACAGCCGCTTCCAGCGCGCCGGGTCGCGTCGGGGCAGACATCCGCGATCGCCACGCTCATCCGGCTGTTCACCCTCGGTGACCCCGTGGACGTCGCCGAGGTCAACGCGGCCCTTCCGACATTGCGGATCCAGGGGGCCGTCGCCCTCGGCCTCGTCGAGGAGGAAGGGGACGGGGTCATCGCGCGCGTCGACGTGCGGCCCTACGCCTCCGACGAACACCGGTGGTGGGTCGTCTCCGACCTCGCCGAACTCGTCACCCGGGCACCAGTGCGCCCCGACCACGTGCTCGGCATCGGCGGGGCCTCGACGACGCTCGCCGCGTGGACCATCCGCCGACAGGTGGCCACTGCCCTCGATCTCGGAACGGGCTGCGGCGTGCAAGCGCTCCACCTGGGTCCGCACGCGTCGTCGATCGTCGCCACTGACCTGTCGACGCGAGCCCTCGCGTTCGCCGCCTTCACCGCCGCCCTCAACGAGGTCGAGTGGGACATTCGTGAGGGCTCGATGCTCGAACCCGTTGAGGGACAACGGTTCCAGCTCATCGTGAGCAACCCACCGTTTGTCATCACACCGCGCACCGGAGACGTGCCGCTGTTCGAGTACCGCGACGGTGGCGCCGCCGGGGATGCGATCGTCGCCGACCTCGTCCGCTCGGTGGGTGCTCATCTGGAGCCCGGTGGTGTCGCGCAGTTCCTCGGCAACTGGGAGGTGCCGCGCGGGTCGACGTGGACCGACCGGGTGCGGTCGTGGGTGGAGGGCATCGGCCTGGACGCCTGGGTCGTGCAGCGCGAGGTCCAGGACCCGGCGGAGTACGCCGAGACGTGGTCGCGCGATGGTGGTCACCATTCCGGGACGGCTGACTTCGATGCCATGTATGCCGCGTGGCTCGACGACTTCGCTGCCCGCGACATCGAGTCCATCGGCTTCGGGGTCATCACCCTCCAGCGACCGGCCGTCGACCGCGAGCCGTTCATCGACCTCATGGACGAGCGCCGGCCCGTGCCGGCCGCCATGGGGGAGACGGTGCAGGTGGGCCTCGAAGCGCGCACCTGGTTGGCCGAACACGCCGACGACGAGGTGCTCGACCGCTCGTGGAAGGCGACTCCCGACGTCACCGAGGAGCGGCACACGCTGCCCGGCGCCTCCGACCCCTCCGTCATCGTCGCCCGCCAGGGCGGCGGGCTGGGACGGATCATCACGCTGTCGACGGTCACCGCGGCATACCTCTCCGTTGCGGACGGCGAGCTCACGCCGAGGCAGGCGGCGGGCGCGATCGCCGGGATCCTCGAGCTCGACCAGGGCGAGGTGGAGCGTGAGGTCGTGGCCTTCGTCCGGGATGCCGCCAAGGACGGCCTCCTGGTCTGACTCCATGGGGTGCGCAGGGGCCCGCCCCCTGCGCTCGGCTGCTCGAGCCACGAGCATTCAGTGGAGCGGGGAGCGATCCGGCGGGGCCGCGGCGACGAATGACGTACAGGGTCGACTCCCCGACCCTCCCTGCGAAAGTGAGTTGATCCGCAATGAAGCGCACTCTCCTCGGTGGCGCCATGGGCGCCGCCGGACTCGCGGCCGGCCTCATGCTGGCTCCCAACGCCGCCCAGGCAGGCCACACCAATACCCTCATCGGCGCACACCTCACGGGGCGGGCCGAAGTCTCCGACGACGCCAAGGGCGTCGTCGGAGATCCGAACGGACGCGGCGAGGCCTATGTGTTCGGCATCGACGGCGATCCCACGACGCTGTGCTACATCCTCGAGGTGAGCAAAATCGACGAACTAGAGCAGGCTCCTGGCGGCGCGCGAATGGCGCACATCCACAAGGGTGCCGAGGGCACGAACGGGCCCGTCGAGGTCAATCTCGCGTGGCCGCAGGACGGCCAGGCCGCCGACTGCCTCACGGAGGGTGAAACGGGCAAGGGCCTCGACCCGGGCGAGGTCCAGGCGATTCTCGGCGACCCCGACGGCTACTACGTCAACGTCCACAACACCGAGTTCCCCGCGGGCGCCGTCCGAGGTCAGCTGCACACCGACTGACGCCGTTCGACCCCTCGGCTGACCACGGTCGGCCTCGTGCCCGAAGCGGCCGCGCACTGCCTGGCCCCCGGCGTGTGCAGCGTCTCCGCTTCGGGCACGACGTCGACGGTCGGGGCATCAGGGCGAGCTTGGTGAGTGAGTGGGGGTGCGGGGGAGGGGCTCGTGGAGGGCGTTTGTGCAGGTGGGAAAACTTGTTGTGAGTGAGTGCTCACTCACTCATACTTGAGGGCGTGACTCCCCGCGCCCCCGCCATGACCCGAGACGCCCGCCGCGCCTCGATCATCGCCGTGACGATGCCCCTCCTTCGCGAAAAGGGCCGCGTCGTCAGCACCAAGGAGATCGCTGCGGCGGCCGGCGTCGCTGAGGGAACGATCTTCAAGGTCTTCGACAACAAGGACGAGTTGATCGAGGCGACCATCCAGGACGCCTTCGACAACACCACGGTCCTCACCGAACTCGAGGACATCGACCGCGACCTCCCGCTTCGGGACCGGCTCTCGGCAGCGGTGGCGATCATGCAGGACCACCTGCGGGGAATGTTCGCCCTGATGACAGTGCTGCAGGCCTCGGGGAAACCGATGCAGCCACCGCGACACGACAGTGAAGCCCATCGACGCAGGGAGGAGTCGACGGCCCGTCTCGACGAGGCCTTCGTCGACCTCATCGGCGACGACGTGGCCCAACTGCGCGTCGGGGCAACCCGATTCATCGGCTACCTGCGGATGCTCACCCTTTCGAGCGTCCATCCCATCCTCGGCGGGGAGTTCTCGACCCCGGAGGAACTCGTCGAGGTCCTCCTCGACGGCGCCCTCGACCGCAACAACACCCACTCCACCACCAACCGGAGGAAGAAGTAGTGCTGCTACGAATCATGCGCGACTACCTGCGCCCCTACCGCGGGGCGCTCACGGTGCTCGTGCTGCTGCAGCTGGCGGGCACGATCGCCTCGCTCTACCTGCCCAGCCTCAACGGCAAGATCATCGACGATGGGGTGGCCAAGGGCGACACCGACTACATCGTGAGCACCGGCGGCTGGATGCTCGCTGTCTCGCTCATCCAGATCGCGGCGACGATCGCCGCGACCTACCTCGGCGCCAAGGCCGCCTCCGGCTTCGGCCGCGACCTCCGCGCCGGCATCTTCGCCCGGGTCGGCGACTTCTCCGCGCAGGAGGTCTCGCGCTTCGGGGCGCCGACGCTCATCTCGCGCAACACCAACGACGTCACCCAGATCCAGACGGTCGTCTTCATGGGCGCGGCGATGATGGTCAGCGCGCCGATCATGATGGTCGGCGGCATCATCATGGCGCTGCGCGAGGACGTCGGTCTGTCCTGGCTCGTCGCCGTCGCGGTGCCGCTGCTCGCGCTGTGCGTCTCGCTCGTCATCCGCCGGATGATCCCGAACTTCCGCCTCATGCAGGAGTCCGTCGACTGGGTCAACCGCATCCTGCGCGAGCAGATCACCGGTATCCGCGTCGTGCGTGCCTTCGTCCGCGAGGACCACGAGGAGGCGCGCTTCGCCGAGGCCAACACTCAGTACACCAACACCGCCCTCGCGGTCGGCCGACTGCAGGCCCTCGTCTTCCCCATCGTCATGCTCATCTTCAACGCCTCGACGGTCGCGGTCCTGTGGTTCGGCGCGCACCGTGTCGAGAACGGGCAGATGCAGATCGGCGCCCTCACGGCGTTCATGTCCTACCTGATGCAGATCCTCATGTCGGTCATGATGGCGACCTTCATGTCGATGATGATCCCGCGCGCGACGGTGTCGGCGAACCGCATCGCCGAGGTCCTCGACACGGACTCGACTGTGGTCCAGCCGATCCAGGCGCAGGCCATCCCCGAGGGTGGCACGGCGGTGGAGTTCCGCGATGTCGAGTTCGCCTATCCGGGGGCGGATGTCCCTGTCCTGCAGGGGATTTCGCTCACCGCAGAGCCGGGTCGCACGACCGCCATCATCGGCAGCACCGGCTCCGGCAAGTCCACTCTGCTGTCTCTCGTCCCGCGTCTCTACGACGTCACCGACGGCGCCGTCCTGCTCGGCGGGGTCGACGTTCGCGACGCCACGCTCGAGGACGTCTGGTCCCACATCGGCCTCGTGCCGCAGAAGCCCTATCTCTTCACGGGCACGGTCGCGTCGAACCTGCGTTACGGCGACGCGAACGCCACCGACGACGACCTGTGGGAGGCCCTGCGCATCGCCCAGGCCGAGGACTTCGTCCGAGCCATGCCCGAGGGACTGGAGAGCCACATCGCCCAGGGCGGAACGAACGTGTCCGGTGGTCAGCGCCAGCGCCTCGCCATCGCGCGGGCGCTCGTCGCCAAGCCGGAGGTGTTCCTCTTCGACGACAGCTTCTCGGCCCTGGACCTCTCCACGGACGCGAGGCTGCGCGAGGCACTCAAGCCGGTCACCCGGCATACAACGGTTGTTGTTGTCGCACAACGGGTTTCGACCATCATCGACGCCGACCACATCGTCGTCCTCGACGACGGAAAGATCGTCGGCCAGGGGACCCACGACCAGCTGCTCGAGACGTGCCCGACGTATGTCGAGATCGTCGAGAGCCAGCGCAGTGCAGAGGAGGCAGCAGCGTGAGCGGGGACCGGATCCTGACCGAAGAGGAGAAGGCTGCCGAGCAGCGTCGCGGGCCGGCCGCCGCGCAGCGCGGTGGACCGCCGCACATGCGGGTCGGCCAGCCGGGGGAGAAGTCCGCGAACTTCGTCCCGTCGGCCAAGCGCCTCCTGGGACTCATGCGCCCCGAACGACTTGCCCTGTATGCCGTCCTCGCCTTTGCCGTGGCCAGCGTCGCCCTCAACGCGATCGGGCCGAAGATCCTCGGCCGGGCCACCGACCTCATCTTCGCCGGCGTCGTCGGCAAGCAGCTGCCGGCCGAGGGCACCGTCGCGCAGATCGCTGCCGGCCTGAGGGCGCGGGGGCAGGACACCTTCGCCGACATGATCGAGGGCATGCCGCACCTCGTGCCCGGGGTCGGCATTGACTTCGGTGCCGTCGGGCGGGTGCTCCTGCTCGTCATCGGCCTCTACGTCGTCGCGAGCCTGCTCCAGTGGGCCATGGGGTGGATCCTCACCGGCGCCGTCAACCGCACCATCTTCAACCTGCGGCGCGACGTCGAGGACAAGCTCAACCGACTGCCCCTGCCGTACTTCGACCAGCAGCCGCGCGGTGAGCTCCTCAGCCGCGTCACGAACGACATCGACAACGTCTCGCAGAGCCTGCAGCAGACCCTGAGCCAGATGCTCACGTCCCTGCTCACGGTGATCGCGATGGTGACGATGATGCTCTACATCTCGCCGCTGCTCGCGCTCATCGCGCTCGTGACGATCCCGATCACCATGGTCGTGACCGCGATGATCGGCAAGCGTTCGCAGAAGCACTTCGTGCAGCAGTGGAAGTCGACTGGTGAGCTCAATGGCATCGTCGAGGAGACGTTCACGGGCCACCAGCTCGTCAAGGTCTTCGGGCGGCAGGAGGAGGTGCGCGAGTCGTTCCGCACCAAGAACGACGACCTCTTCGCTGCCGGGTTCGGTGCGCAGTTCGTCAGCGGCATCATCATGCCGACGATGATGTTCATCGGGAACCTCAACTACGTCATCGTCGCCGTCGTCGGTGGCCTCCGCGTGGCGAACGGGTCGATGACGCTCGGTGACGTCCAGGCGTTCATCCAGTACTCACGCCAGTTCACCCAGCCGCTCACCCAGGTGGCATCGATGGCGAACCTGCTGCAGTCCGGAGTCGCTTCTGCCGAGCGGGTTTTCGAGGTTCTCGACGCACCGGAGCAGTTGGCCGAGGTGGAGGCGCCCACCGTCCTCGCCGACCCGCACGGGCGCGTCGAGTTCGAGGACGTGTCCTTCTCCTACGACCCCGAGAAGCCGCTCATCGAGCACCTCGACCTCACCGTCGAGCCGGGCCAGATGGTCGCCATCGTCGGCCCCACCGGCGCGGGCAAGACGACGCTCGTCAACCTCATCATGCGGTTCTACGAGCTCGACTCCGGTCGCATCACGCTCGATGGCGTCGACATCACCGACCTCTCGCGGCACAACCTGCGCGGCGAGATCGGCATGGTCCTCCAGGACACGTGGCTCTTCGGTGGGACGATCCGCGAGAACATCGCCTACGGCCGGCCCGGTGCGTCCGACGAGGACGTCATCGAGGCCGCGAAGGCGACGTATGTCGACCGGTTCGTGCACTCCTTGCCCGACGGCTACGACACGAAGCTCGACGACGAGGGCGGCAACATCAGCGCCGGCGAGAAGCAGCTCCTCACCATCGCCCGGGCGTTCCTCTCGGACCCGGCGCTGCTCATCCTCGACGAGGCCACGTCGTCGGTGGACACGCGCACCGAGAAGCTCGTGCAGGACGCGATGTCGGCGCTGCGTCAGGACCGGACGAGCTTCGTCATCGCCCACCGCCTCTCGACGATCCGCGACGCCGACCTCATCCTCGTGATGGAGAACGGTCGGATCGTCGAGCAGGGTTCGCATGCGGAGTTGCTCGCGGCGGGTGGAGCGTTCGCGGACCTGTATGCCGCGCAGTTCCGTTCCGCTGTCGCCGAACCCGTCGACTGAGCCGGTTCGCCACCACACGACCGCGGGGAGGTCGCGCCAGCTGTGTGCTGGTGTGACCTCCCCGCGGTCGTGTTGCGGAAGGGCTCAGGCCTCGGGGTCAGCGGACGACGCCGAAGCCACCGTTCCAGGAGACCTTCTCGCCGGCGGCGAGGGTGATCTGGAGGAAGCCAAGGGCCTCGAGCTCACGGGCGCGCTTGAGAGCGCCGGCGTCGATGACCGTGAGGCCACCGGCCTCGACGAACTCCGCCACGGTGGCCTTGGCGTCGGCGTCGTCACCGGCGATGAGGACGGTCGTGGGGAGCGGGCCAACCTCCTTGGCGGCGAGGGTGCCGCCGAAGGTGGTGTTGAAGGCCTTGACGACCTTGGCCTCGGGGAGCGCCTCGGCGATGACCGCGGCTGCAGAGGAGTCTGCGGGGACGGTGAGCCCGTCGAAGGTCTCGAAGTTCACCGGATTGGTGATGTCGACGATGACCTTGCCGGCGAGCTGCTCGCGGCGGGCCTCGATGATCCCGGCGACCTCCGGGTAGGGGACGGCGAGGACGACGATGTCGCCCTGGACCGGGGTGGCCGCGTCGGCCTTGCCGAGGGTCTGAACGTCGTTGTTGCCGGCCTGGGCGATGCCGGCGATGGCGCCGCCCATGTTGCCGCTGCCGAAGATCGTGATGCTGCTCATTGGTGCTCCTCTGGGTCGGGCCGTGCTGATAATAGTTGAGACTACAACTATTATGGTTGTTTTTGCAACCAACCTGCACATGCGGGCATTCCGACAGGCCTCTCCCGCTAGGGTCGGATCCGTGGCCGAAGAGGATCAGGTTCAGTGGCTCGACCGCGATGAGATGACGGCGTGGCTGCGGCTCATTGCCGTGGCCGAACGGCTTCCCGGCGTGCTCGACACGCAGCTCAGGCGTGACAGTGGTCTCACGCACTACGAGTACCAAGTGCTCGCGATGCTGTCCGCGGCCCCCGAGCGCACCCTGCGGATGACCCAGCTCGGACGCGAGACCAATGCGACTCTCCCGCGCCTTTCGCACGTCGTCCGCCGCCTCGAGGAGCGAGGTCTTGTGCGGCGATTGGTCGCCCCTGACGACAAGCGAGCCACCGACGCCTCGCTCACCGACGCCGGGTGGGACGTCCTCGTCGAGGCTGCGCCGGGGCATGTGGGCACGGTCCGAGAGCACGTGCTCGACCCGCTCACGCCCGGGCAGGTGTCTGCCCTGTCCGACGCGCTCGGGGCCATCCTCACCAGGATCGACCCGCTCGGCGACGCTCCGCGGGACCAGCGCGACCTCGACAAGAGCTGACTCGTCGGGTGGTCGGAACAGATCGGCGCGCTCTTGAGTTAGTTTGGTTGTAATCACAACTAATCCGTCGCCCGTACCCAGGAGTTCGCCATGGCCATCAACCCGGTTCGCCTCAACCACGCCGTCTTCTACGTCGCCGACCTCGAGCGGTCGGTCGCTTTCTACACCGAGGTCTTCGGCATGGAGGTCGTCGCGAGTGAGCCGCGTTTCGGTGCGGCCTTCCTCCGCCTGCCGCGTTCGGGCAATCACCACGACCTCGGACTGTTCGGCGTCGGCCCCGACTCGACCCCGAAGACCCGCCGCACCGGCCTCTACCACCTCGCCTGGCAGGTCGATGAGATCACCGACCTCGAGGTGGCCCGCGACCTGCTCACCGGCGCCGGCGCCTACGTCGGCGAGTCCGACCACGGCGCGACCCGCAGCGTCTACGGCAAGGACCCCGACGGCAACGAGTTCGAGATCATGTGGATGCTCCCCGTCGAGAAGTGGGGCGAGTTCGACGATCTAGCGCCCGTCCTCCCGCTCAACCTCGACGCCGACATCGCCGAGTGGGGCGGCGTCCGCACCGCCGGTCGCGTCGTGACCGAGGCGCCGGCATGAGCGACTTTTGCGCCGCCCGTTGTCTCCCGCGCCGGCTCAGCCGAACCCGAGGCGCCGCTCGTCGTCCTCCTGCACGGCCGTGGCTCGGACGAGACCCAGATCGTGAGTCTTGCCGGGCGCCTCCCGAGCGGGCCGGCATACGCCGCGGTTCGGGCTCCGATCGCCGAAGGCGGCGGTCCGGTGCGACGACGACGACGTATCGCGACAACGGTGGGCACGGCATCTCACTCGACGCCGCCCGTGCCCTGAGCGACTGGATCGGCGAGCGGCTCTCCACCAGCTCCTGACCTGCCGAACCGGGGGTCTCCTCGTCCCCGATCGAAGCCCGGTGCGGGAGTAGGTTGAATTCGTCCGGGCTCAGCGAGCCGACCCGAGCACGAGGAGGTCGCCGATGTCGTCGGCACTCACTCCGGCCGCGGTGGCGGCCGAGACCTTGATCGACGCGAATGCCGTCGACTACCTGATGGTGGCGCTCTATTTCGCCTTCGTCCTCGGCATCGGGCTCGCCGCCCGACGCGCGGTGTCGGACTCGATCGACTTCTTCCTGTCGGGACGTTCACTCCCGGCGTGGGTGACGGGTCTGGCGTTCATCTCGGCCAACCTCGGTGCCGTCGAGATCATGGGCATGTCCGCCAATGGCGCCCAGATCGGTCTGCCGACGGTGCACTACTTCTGGGTGGGTGCCATCCCGGCGATGCTCTTCCTCGGCGTCGTGATGATGCCGTTCTACTACGGCTCCAAGGTGCGTTCGGTGCCGGAGTTCATGCTCCGGCGGTTCGGCACAGGAGCGCACCTCGTCAACGCCCTGAGCTTCGCCCTCGCGCAGCTCCTCATCGCCGGCGTCAACCTCTTCCTCCTCGGCTCGATCGTCCACGCCTTGCTGGGATGGCCCTTGTGGGTCGCGCTGATCATCGCGGCGGCGATCGTCCTCTCCTACATCACGCTCGGAGGCCTGTCGGCGGCGATCTACAACGAGGTCCTCCAGTTCTTCGTCATCGTCGCCTCGCTCCTGCCGCTGACCCTCATCGGTCTGCACCGCGTGGGCGGGTGGGGCGGCCTTCAGGACAAGATCACCGAGGCTGCCGCCAACGCCCCCGCCGAGGCCGCTGTCGCCCCGGCCGAGCAGCAGCTCAACTCGTGGCCCGGCCAGGCGCTCTCCGGCTTCGACTCCGGGATCCTCTCCGTCATCGGCATCGTCTTCGGCCTCGGGTTCGTGCTCTCCTTCGGCTACTGGACGACGAACTTCGTCGAGGTCCAGCGGGCCATGGCTTCGAACTCGATCTCGGCAGCGCGCAAGACCCCGATCATCGGCGCCTTCCCCAAGATGCTCGTGCCGTTCATCGTCATCCTCCCCGGCATGATCGCGGCGGTCCTCGTCACCGAGATCGTCGACCTCAAGAACGGCGGGTCCCCGCCCGGCGGAGCCTCGGGTGAGGGCGTCAAGTACAACGACGCGCTCCTCCTCCTCATGCGCGACGTGCTCCCCAATGGTTTGCTCGGTCTGGCCATCGCCGGTCTGCTCGCCGCCTTCATGGCCGGCATGGCGGCGAACATCTCGGCCTTCAACACGGTCTTCAGCTATGACCTGTGGGAGCGCTACATCCGCAAGGACCGCAGCGACGACTACTACCTGCGGATCGGGCGCCTGGCCACCGTGGCGGCGACGATCATCGCGATCTTCACGGCCTCGATCGCGGGCAACTTCTCGAACATCATGGACTACCTCCAGACGCTGTTCGGGTTCTTCAATGCGCCGCTGTTCGCCACGTTCATCCTCGGAATGTTCTGGAAGCGGATGACTCCGACAGCCGGATGGATGGGCCTCGTCGCGGGAACGCTCTCGGCGATCCTCGTGTGGCTCTGCGGCAACCCCGACATCTTCGCGCTCTTCGAGTTGCCGGGTCAGGGACTCGCGTTCGTCGCCGCCTCGACCGCCTTCGTCGTCGACATCGTCGTGTCGGTCGTGGTCTCGCTCGTCACCGAGCCGAAGCCGGCGTCCGAACTCAAGGGCCTCGTCTACTCCGAGACGCCGAAGGAGGACCTCGTCGATCCGGAGGAGGCCTCTCGTCCCTGGTACCAGCGGACGGTGCCTCTCGCGAGTATCGCCTTCGTCTTCGTCCTCATCCTCAACTTCGCCTTCTAAGGAGGTCGCGCCATGTCAGACACGACCAAGAAGACCGCCGGAGCCTTCGACATCCGCAACTTCATCGGGATGCTGCTCGGCCTCTATGGCATCATCCTCACCCTCATGGGTTTGTTCGGCGACAAGGAGTTGGACAAGACCGGCGGGGTCAACGCCAACCTGTGGACGGGCCTGGCCCTGATCGTGGTGTCCGCCGGCTTCATGACCTGGGCCCGGCTCAAGCCGACGGTGGTGCCCGAGGAGGTCGAACGTGCGGCCGACGACCACACGCGACCGGCGCCGCGCAACAAGCCGAAGCCGAAGCACGGCCACTGACCGGTGGCCCAAGGGATGCCCGCGTGGAACCTCCACGCGGGCATCCGTGTGAGTCGGGTGGGGTGGGGCGAGGTCAGGCGAACTGCCAGGAGCGCTTCGACAGGCCGTACCAGTACCCGTCGATGACGCTGTCGCCGTCGATGCCACCCCCGGCATGGGCGGCTCCGAGGGTGACGTAGAGCGGCGCCCAGTGCTCCGTGCGCGGGTGGGCCTCGACCGCCGCCGGGGCCTTGTTCATGAAGTCGAGGATCGCGTCGACGTCACCCGCATCGACGGCTTCGGCGGCCCAGTGGTCGAACTCGGCCGAGGCCGATGGGGGCGGCGCGTCCGACGGGTTGCGTGGGCTGAACCAGCGCAGGTTGTGGGTCGTGAAGCCGGACCCGATGATGAGGACCCCTTCGTCGCGCAGGGGTGCGAGTTGCTGCCCGATGGCAAAGAGCTCCTGCGGGTCAAGGGTGGGCATCGACAGCTGGACGACCGGCACATTCGCCTCGGGGAACATCTCCACGAGCGGAACGTAGGCCCCGTGGTCGAGGCCGCGGCTCGGGTCCTGGTGCAGTCCACCGCCGACGTCGCCGAGGAGTCCCGCCACGGACCTCGCGAGCTCGGGGGCGGGCGGGGCGTCATAGCTGACTTCGTAGTACTTCTGCGGAAATCCCCAGAAGTCATAGAGCAGGGGAGTGCCGGGCGTTGTCGAGCTCACTGCGATGGGCGCCTGTTCCCAGTGCGCCGACACGACGAGGATGGACGTCGGGCGCGGCAGGTCGGTCGACCAGGCGGCGAGTTGGTCGGTCCACAGTTCGTCGTCGGCGAGGGGCGGGGCACCGTGGCTGAGATAGAGCGCAGGGGCGCGGGTCTCCATGGGCCGACTCTAGGCCGTCAGCAGCCCGATTCCGAGTGAGAGGAGGCTGATGGCGAGCAGGGCAGCTCCCGCGAACACCATGGCAATGAACCCATTCGGCTTCGTCCGCCCCTTGCCCATGGACGCGAAGAAGAAGCCGCCGGGCATGAGCAGTGCCGCCACGGCCACGCCGGAACGGGAGAGCCAGTCGAGGGCGCCGGTCTGTGTCGTCGAGTCGGCGAGGATCTGGCAGATCAGGGCGAGCAGCAGCAGCACGCCGGCGTGAGCGTGACCGGCCCGGGCGAACTTCTCCTGGAACTCGGTCACCGGCGCGTCGCCACGCACGATCTTGACCATGTACATCCCGCCCGTCTCGACCGTGACGAGGGCGAGCAGCAGGATCCCGGCGGTCGTGCGGGACTCGTCGGACAGGACGGCTCCGGCGGTGGCGAGGGTGTGTGCGGCAGTGGCGGTCAGCATCGAACTCTCCCTTGGATAGTGACTCTCCCCAATATTGGAGAGTGCCACTATCCACTGTCAAGTGATGACGCCGTGGGCGCTCGCGCGTGTCATCGCGTGATGGTCACGAACCTGCCGGGTATGCCGTCCGCGCGGTCGCGAGATCGCGTTCCACGAGCGCTGTCGTCGCCTTCTCCTGCTCGGGGGAGTCCCAGGCGATTCGGGCGACGTCGCGCTCGGTCGCAGCGACCACGGAGGCGAGGCCGGCCGCGGAAGCCAACCCGGCGGCATACGCCTCCATGGCTCCGCCCACGGGACTGTCGACGACGACGATGCCCTCCGACCGCAACGCATTTCGCTCCTCGAGCGCCATGGCGACGACGTCATGGATGAGGACCAGCCGCACGGCCTCCGCGTCGGACGCGAGCATCCGGCGACCCACTTCGATGTCGCCCTGGCCGCTGTCACCGATGAAGACGACGTGGGTCTCCGGCATGAGGGCGCGGAACCGACGGAAGTTCTCGAGCTTCGCGCTCGCCATGGAGTCATGGGTGCGCAACCCTTCGAACGTCCCCGACAGGACCGCGTGCGGCGGCAGCCCGAGTTCCGCGAGGCCGCGGCGCGTGTGCTGCTCGATGAGGCCCGCGGGGTCCATCGGCCGGGCGGTCACGAACGTGAGGTCTCCCGGCGCCTCCGGCGTGGTGGCGTGCCCCGCGTCCAGGGCTCGATACAGGGCGACGACTCCCGGATAGACCGTGCCGCGCGGGTAGCGGTCGTCGTGGAGGGCGCAGCGCAGGGTGTCGTCGATGTCGCTGAGGACGTGCAGATCGGGTACCTCCACGAGCGCGGCCTGGGCGGCGATGTGGGTGAGGATGTCGGAGCGCACGCCCTCGTCGTCGATGACGTCGAAGACGAGGTGCTCGAGGTCGCGGTGGTCGTGCCCGGAGTTGAGCAGGCTCTTGAACCGGGTGAGGTCGGGCCCTCGCAGTGCCAGGAACGCGTCGCGCACGATCTGTTCTCGGCCATGGTGAGAGGACCACCCGCGGCGCTGCGCCACGGCGCGGGCCAGGGCGGAGAGGTCTCGGTCGTTGTCGGGCAGCAGGACGGTCACGGCGTCATCGGCAGCGCCTCTCGCGGTCTCCCCGGCGGAACCGGATCGGACGAGGACCGCCCCGGTCGTGACGCCGAACTCCAGACGGATCGCCTCGCCCATTGGGTCGCCGTCGACGTGCACGGCCCGAGGCGCCTCGAGCTCGAGGATGACGTGGCGCGTGCGGTGCGTCCGGAGACCGGTCCAGCCGCCCCGCCTCCGCCCGAGGACGCCGCCGAAGACGCCCAGCCAACCCAGAGTGGTGCGCGGGGCGACGGTGAGGACATCGAGGCGACCGTCGGTCATCGACGCCGACGGCATGAGCGGCACGCCCAGGGGCAGCACTCGACAGTTCCCGACGAGGATCGATCGCACCGAATCTTGTTGCGGCACAGCGCCGTCGAGCCGGACCTGCACGATCCACGGGTCGCCCACTGCCTGCCGTGCGAGAGCCGCGAAGTAGGCAGCCCAGCCCCATCGTTCCTTGGCCCGATCCGCAGTCGAGGCAAAGGCTTCGGCATCCATTCCGACACCTGCGACGACAAGGACGTCAAGTGAGCGGGTGCTGCCATCCGGCCGGGTGAGAGTGACCCCGGCCAGGTCGGAGTCCTGAGGCGTACCGTCCAGGGCGACCTCGACGGCGGCGTCGAGGTCGGCGGCAACGAGGCCGGCGGTCCGTGCCCACAGGTTGGCCGTGCCGACCGGGACGACGCCCAGCGAGACGACCTCTGCGGCCCGGCCGGAGCGGGACAGCGCGCCGGCCACCTCGCGAACTGTGCCGTCTCCGCCGACGGCCACGATCCGGTCGACACCGCGCCCCAGGAGGTCGACGACCTGCTCGGCCCCCGGGGCGGCAACCGTCGTCGTCAGCACGATGGGCTCGGGCCAACCACGACGACGCGTCGCCCGGCGCAGCGCCGCCAACGCATCGGTGGTGCGCGCCTTGGCCGGGTGCGCGACGACACCGACCCGCGAGTGCAGCGCGTTGTCCGCGGGGCCGCTCGGGGACGTCATCGGTTCAGCCGTCGGCGTCGTGGACGAGGATCGCGACCTGCACGCGGTTCTCGACGCCGAGCTTGGTGAAGAGCCGCCCGACGTGCGTCTTGACCGTCGGCACGCTCATGAAGAGGTGGGCGGAGATCTCGGCGTTGCTCAGCCCACGGCCGACGGCGTCCGCGACCTCGCGCTCGCGTTCGGTGAGGGCGGCCAGACGCTTCCGGGCGTCTGCGGCCCGGTCCGAGGCGCCGCCGTCGGACTCGGTGACGGCGGCGATGAGTTGCGCGGTGACACTCGGCGACAGCATGGGCTGCCCGGCGGCCACGGTGCGCACGGCCTCGACGAGACGGGCCGGCGGGGTGTCCTTGAGCATGAAGCCCGCGGCACCGAGACGCAGGGCTCGCAGCACCATGTCGTCGGCGTCGAACGTCGTGAGCACGATGACCTTCAGCGCCGAATTCCTTTGCAGCAGAAACTCGGTGGCGCTCAAGCCGTCGCGAACCGGCATACGGATGTCCATGAGGACCACATCGGCACCGGACTCGGGCACAACAGTCAGCGCCTCCTCGCCATTGACTGCTTCGCCCACGACGGTGATTCCGGAATCGCCCCCGAGCATCATCCCGAGCGCCGCACGCACCATCGGGTCGTCGTCGACGATGGCCAGGCGGATGGGTGCGGGGTCGCTCACGACTCCCACGGTATCCATGCGTACACGAGGTACCCGCCGTCGGGATCCGGCCCGTGCGCGAAACGCCCGCCGGCGAGGGTGACCCGCTCCTCGAGTCCGATGAGGCCGAGCCCCGATGCGGGAAGGGCGTGCCGCACCCGCCCGACGGGCTTCGCGTTGTGGACGGTGACGGTGAGTCCTTCGGCGGGCGATCCGGCGAGGGTCGCGTCGACGACGGTCCCCGGGGCGTGCTTGCGTGCGTTCGTGAGGGCTTCCTGGACGATCCGGTATGCCGTCCGCCCGAGGTTGTCGGTCACGTCACCGGTGAGCTGCTGGTCCAGGTTCACCCGCATGCCGCCCGCGCGCTCCTCCTCGACGAGCCTCACGAGGTCGCCGATGAGCGGCTGCGGCAGCTCGGGCGGGGCGTCCGTCGGTGCCGTCGGGTCACGCAGGACACCGAGGACGTCGCGGAGGTCGCGCAGGGCCTGATGGGCGTTCTCCTCGATCGTCTTTGCCGCGGTGGACTGCTCCTCGCGCGTGAGGTCGGTGCGGAAGCTCAGTGCTCCCGCGTGCATGGCCACGAGCGAAATCCGGTGTGCGAGAACGTCATGCATCTCCCGAGCGATGCGCGTGCGCTCGGCCGCCTGGGCCTGGGCGACCCGTGCCTGCTGCTCACGCTCGGCCGTGTGGGCCCGCTCCCGGAGCGAGTCCATGAGGTTGCGCTGCGAGCCCATCGCCCAACCGACCGCGATGACGATGCCCGCGATGAGGAGCCCGAAGACGATGGACGCCCACAGGGGCAGGTCGTCCTCACCGGGGTAGAGGCGCTCCTGGACGATCCCCGCGAGAACGGCGGCAGGGGCGACGGCCAGGAGCCCACGCCACCAATGCCTCGCGGCGAGGGACCCCATCGTCCAGGTGGCCGGCCCGGCCGAGCTTCCCGACACCGTCGCCATGAGATTCGTGGCCAGGGCGATGCCGAAGGGCCACTTGTGGCGCATGGGGACGAGGCAGAACGAGAGGATTCCGAGGGCGATGTCGCCGACGAAGAACCACCCGATGATGCGCTCGTCGCTGATGTTCGCCTCGGACATCGCGATGGCGATGGCGCCCCACGAGACGAGGCTGATGAGGATCGCGAGCGACCAGCGCCACACGGAGCCCAAGCGGCCGTGGGTGGGGGCGAGGTGCTCGGGCATGGCCCGAGCCTAGGTCGGACCCGGGCCACGGCGCGTCCGACCGCGGTCCACGGAAGGTGGGCGGACGGCATACCAAAGTCGGATGGCGGTCGGGACGGTTGGACGATGTGCCGGCACCCGGGTGCGCGGCAGGGTGGTCGGCATGATCACAGTCGAGAACCTCACGAAGCGCTACGGCGGATTCACCGCTGTCGACGACATTTCCTTCGAGGTCCGCCCGGGGAGTGTTGTCGGCTTCCTCGGACCGAACGGGGCGGGCAAGTCCACGGCGATGCGGATGATGACCGGCCTCACGCCGGCGACGAGCGGTCGCTCGACCGTCCTCGGCAAGCCGTACCGCGACCTGCACAACCCCGGCCGCCAGGTCGGCGTCATGCTCGACGCCTCCGCCCAGCACCCCGGGCGCACCGGTCGCGAGGTGCTGCGCCTCGCCGCCATCCAGATCGGCGTCCCGAAGAGTCGTGTCGACGAGGCCCTGGCCATCGTCGGCCTCACCGAGGAGGAGGCCGGACGTCGCGTCCGCAACTACTCGCTCGGCATGCGGCAGCGGCTCGGCCTCGCGTCGGCGCTGCTCGGCGAACCCGAGGTCCTCATCCTCGACGAGCCGGCGAACGGCCTCGACCCGCAGGGCATTCACTGGATGCGCGGGCTGCTGCGCGGCTTCGCCGACGGCGGCGGCACGGTCCTGCTGTCGAGCCACCTGCTCCACGAGGTCCAGGTCATCGCCGACGACCTCGTCATGATCGGCCGCGGCCAGATCGTCGCCATGGGCACGAAGGACGAACTCCTCTCGCGCGGCGGCACCACCGTTCGTTCCACGAACGACGAAGCCCTGTATGCCGCGCTGTCCCGGGCCGAGGTGTCCGTCACGTCCGTGCCGTCCGGCCTGGTGGTCGACGCCGAGCCCGGGGTGGTCGGTCAGATCGCCCTCGACGAGCGCATCGTCCTCCTCGAACTCCGCTCCGGCGGATCCGAGGGTCTCGAGGAGATGTTCCTCAGTCTCACCGCCTCCACCTCCCGCGAAGGAACCGCAGCATGAGCGCCACCGACACCTCTCTCAATGCGGGGACCGACAGCCGCGTCCCCGCGGTCGAACCGTCAGGGGCGGCGCGGCCTGCCCCTACCCCTGGTGCCGTCAACGGCGGCCGGCCGGGTGTGCCGTGGTCGCGCCTCATCCACGTCGAGCTCCGCAAGATGGTCGACACCCGCGCCGGCCGCTGGATGCTCATCGTCATGTCGGCGATCTCGCTCATCGTCGTCGGCGCCTTCCTCATCTGGGGGCCTGCCGATGAGGCGACGTTCGGGACGCTTCTCGGACTCACGTCCTTCCCCCTCGTCATGCTCCTGCCGATCCTCGGCATCATGGCAGCCACGTCGGAGTGGAGTCAGCGCACCGGTCTCGTGACGTTCACGTTGGAGCCGAGGCGCGGGCGGGTCGTGGCGGCCAAGGTCATCGCCGCCCTGCTCCTCGGTCTCGTCGTCACGGCGAGTGCCTTTGCCACGTCTGCGCTGGCCAACGTGCTGGGCTCGTCCCTGTCCGATGCCAGCGGTGCCTGGGACGTGTCGTGGAAGGTCGCGCTCGGGGTGACCGTCGGATTCGCCGTGTTCGTGCTCCAGGGTCTGGCCTTCGGCTTCGTCTTCCTCAACACGCCGTTCGCCATCGTCGCCTCGCTCGTCCTGCCCACGGTCTGGACCATCGCGATCAACCTCATCTCCGCTCTCCGGGAGCCGAGCAAGTGGCTCGACCTCAACCAGGTGACCGAGCCGCTGTTCAGCGGATCGATGACCGGCGAGAACTGGGGGCAGCTCGCGACCTCGTTCGGCGTGTGGGTGCTCCTGCCGCTGGCGATCGGCTCGTGGCGGGTCATGCGCCGCGAGGTGAAGTAACCCGGACCCGAGACCGTCGCCTGAGCAAGGGAAACGGGTCTCGAACAAGAGATCAGTTCTCTTGTTCGAGACCCGTTTAGCGGGGAACCCGTAAAAGGGGAGGCGGGTGGGACGTCAGGTGATGCGGGCGCGGAGCTCGCGGGCGAGGATCTTGCCCGTCGCGTTCCGCGGGAGCTCGTCGACGAAGTGCACCTCACGAGGCACGACGTGCCGCGCCCGGTGTGCCCTGACGTGCTCCTTGACCTCGTCGGCCGAGAGCTCGTGTCCGTCCTGGAGGGCGATGAACGCCGCGAGGCGCTGCCCGAACTCGGGGTCCGGCACGCCGACGACCGACACCTCGCGCACGGCGGGGTGGTCGATGAGCAGGGACTCGACCTCGATCGGATAGACGTTCTCGCCGCCGCTGACGATCATGTCGTCGTCGCGGCCGTCGACGAAGTAGAGCCCGTCCGTGACGTGTCCCATGTCGCCGGTGGAGACGAGGCCGTCGACGAAGTCCTTCGTCGCGCCCGAGGTGTAGCCGTCGAAGACGAGGTCGTTGCCGCAGAAGATGCGGCCGGTCTCGCCCGGGGCGACCTCATGGTTGTCCGCGTCGAGGATCTTCACGACCGTGCCGAGCGGCGGTGTGCCCGCTGTGTCGGGGTTGATGCGCATGTCCTCGGGGGTCGCGATGCAGATCCACGACGCCTCGGTCGAGCCGTAGAGGTTGTAGAGCACGTCGCCGTACTCGTCCATGAACTTCGTCGTGAAGCCGTGGGGGTAGGCCGAACCCGAGGTCGCGACGACGCGCAGGTTCTTGCGACGTCGGATGCCGCCGGGGTCAGCCGGGAGCTCCATCATGCGCTGGAGCATCACGGGGATGGCGAACATCGCGTGACACTCCTTCATCTCGAGGAGGTCCTTGGCGGCCTGGGGTTCGAAGCGACGCTGCAGCACGATGGTCGCGCGCAGCGCGAAGCTCAGCTGCATCGCCGCATAACCCCACGTGTGGAAGATCGGCGCGCTGATGAGGATGCGGTCCTGGGCGCGCAGCGGGATCCGCTCGATGATCGAGATGAGGGGGCCGAAGCCACCGGGCGTCTTGCGGGCCGCACCCTTGGGTGTGCCCGTCGTGCCCGACGTGAGGATGATCGTGCGGCCACCCTTGGCGGGCGGCGCGAGGACAGGGGCCGTCGGGGCGGCATCGAGGTCGGCGGACCAGTCGGACTCGCGGATGACCGTCACGGTCGCGGGCAGCTCGCCGACCACGCCGTCGAACTCATCGTCGTGGAGGAGCGCGGTGAGCTCCTGCTGTTCGGCGACGACGGCGAGCTGGCCGGCCGACAGGCCGGTGTTCATGAGGACGAGGTCGATGCCGACGGCTGCGGCGCCGGTCATGACCTCGACGGCGCCGACGTGGTTGCGCGCGAGCAGGCCCAGTCGCTGTCCGGGTCGAAAACCCTTGGCGCGCAGCAGTTCCGAGATCTTTTCCGACCGAGCCAGCAGGTCGGCATACGTGATCGAACCGCGCTGCTCGTCGATGACGGCAACCTGTTTCGGGCTGCGGTGAGCAGCCTGGCGCAGCTCACCCGCGAGGCCGAAACCCCACTTCTGCAGGGAAAGGAGCTGGCTGACCTGCCGGTGCGGTGGGCCGGGCGCGAGCATGCCGCGCTTGGCCATCACCGCACCGACGGTCAACAGACTGATCGACACGTCGGATCAGCCCTTGGGGGTGTCGAACCAGTTCTGGAAGGCCATGGCCGCGCCGAGGTCGCCGCGCGCCTTGATCTTGCCCATCATGACCATCATGGTCGGGTTGCCGGAGCCGGTGATGAGCTTCGCGAACTCGGCCGGGCCGAGCATGATCGAGGTCTTCGGCTCCTCGGTCGGGGACTTCTCGACGGTGCAGGCGCCGTCCTTGACGACGACGGCGTAGGTGT
The DNA here is from genome assembly GCF_000768685.1 of Knoellia subterranea KCTC 19937. GTDB lineage: Bacteria > Actinomycetota > Actinomycetes > Actinomycetales > Dermatophilaceae > Knoellia > Knoellia subterranea. The sequence goes on from NZ_AVPK01000003.1 coordinate 133,862, forward strand.
CGTCGGTGCCGCCGGGGCCACCGGTGATGCGCCAGTTGACTCGCGCGTCGGCGCCCTGGGCCTTGTCGGCGTTGAAGAGCACGGGGAAGCGGTCGAAGATCGCATCGAGGATGGACTGACGGTGCTCGCCGCCCATGATCTCGTTGATCTCCTTGTCGGAGAGCTTCTTGACGGTGGCGGCGAACTCGGCCGGGTCCATCGTGGCGAAGGTCGTGGGGTCGATGTCGGTCATCGCGAGGGGTCCTCCTCGTTGAGGTGAATGATCAGCCTCGACCCTACTCGCGGGTAATGAGGCCGACAATGGTTGGGCCACCGTGCCGCCTGTCACACCGGTGCGGGGTCGGGGAGGATGCGGGCATGCGACTCGAGGACCATCTCGCAGGCCTTTCCGATGCGATCGACCACTTGGCTGCACGTGCCGAGCAGGCGGGGCTCGACGCTCCCGTGCCGACCTGCCCGGACTGGACGGTGCGCGATCTCGTCACCCACCAGGGCATGGTGCACCGGTGGGCGACGGCACTCGTCGTGGGCGATGACGCGGTCGCGGCCGATCCCGCGGCCCTCGAGGCGGCAGGCCTGGCCAGCACCGATCCGTTGTCGTGGTTCCGGATGGGCGGCGCTCGTCTGCTGCAGGCCCTCGAACAGGCGCCGGCCGACCTCGATGCCCTCGTCTTCCTCAAGAACGCGCCCCCGGCGCGCCAGTTCTGGGCGCGACGTCAGTGCCACGAGACGACGATCCACGCTGCGGATGCGCTGTCCGCCCGGACATCCCGTATGCCGTCCGCCCACCTCGCGAACCTCGACGCGCCTCTGGCGGCGGACGGGATCGACGAACTCCTCACGGGGTTCCTGCCCAGGTCGAAGTCGCGCCTTCGCTCGGACGACACGGTGCGAATTGCGGTGTGCCCCAGTGATGTTGAGCAGGCGTGGCTCGTGACGGTGAGTGAAGGACCGCCGGTGAGCACCCGGCATACCCGCGAGGATGTGGAGCTGCGCGACGCCGAGGTGACGTTCAGTGGGACCGCTGCCGAGCTCTACCTCGGGTTGTGGAACCGCGGCGACGAGATCACCACCAACGACGCGGACGAGCTCGCGCGGTGGCGTGCGCTCGCCCGCGTCCAGTGGTGACGGTCGGCCCCCAAAGGAGGTGGTGCAGGAGGCGCGGAATGTCGCGCCCCCTGCACCACAGCTGAGTCGAACGGCCGATCAGGCCTTCTTGGTCGCCTTCTTGGCCGTCGCCTTCTTCGCGGCAGCCTTCTTGGTCGTGGCCTTCTTCGTCGTCTTCTTGGCGGCACGCTTGCGCGTCGTCGGGCCCTTGGCGCGCTTCTCGGCGAGCAGCTCGAAGGCGCGCTCCTGGGTCAGCGTCTCGAGGTCGTCGTCGCGGCGCAGGGTCGCGTTGGTCTCGCCGTCGGTGACGTACTCGCCGAACCGGCCGTCCTTCACGACGACCGGCCGGCCCGACACCGGGTCGGGGCCGAACTCCTTGAGCGGCGGCTTGGCGGCGGCCCGACCACGCTGCTTCGGCTGGGCATAGATCGCCTCGGCCTCCTCGAGCGTGATGTCGAAGAGCTGCTGCTCGGTCGTGAGCGAACGCGAGTCCGTGCCCTTCTTGAGGTAGGGACCGTAGCGACCGTTCTGCGCCGTGATCTCGACCTGCTTCTCACCCTCGGTGCCGTCCTCGTTCGTCACCTTCTCGGTGGTGACGCCGACGACGCGGGGGAGGGACAGCAGCTTGAGGGCGGTCTCGAGGTCGAGGGTCGCGAGGTCCATGTCCTTGAAGAGCGACGCCGTGCGCGGCTTGACCTTGTTCTTGCCCTTGAGCGCCGCAACTTCCTCTGGCAGCACCTCGGTGACATACGGCCCATACCGACCGGCCTTGGCGACGATATCGCGACCGTTCTCCGGGTCCTGACCGAGCACGCGCCCGTCGTCGGCGGCCGTCGCGAGCAGTTCGCGCGCCTTCTCCGGCGTCATCTCGTCGGGGGCGATGTCGTCGTTGATCGTGGCCCGGCGCGGAGTCGCAGGTGTGCCGTCAGCGGAAGCCGAGTCGCCGGCATACGCGTCGCTGATCTCCCCGGTCTCGGGGTCGACACCGGCGGGTGCGACCTCCTCGACATAGGGGCCGTAGCGACCGACGCGCACGACGATCCCGTCGCCGATCTCGATCGTGGAGATGCCGCGGGCGTCGATCTCGCCGAGGTCGGCGACGAGGTCGCGCAGGCCCTGGCTCGACCTCGCCTCGTCACCGAAGTAGAAGCGCTTGAGCCACGTCGCCCGCTGCGCGTTGCCGCCGGCGATCTCGTCGAGGTCCTCCTCCATCGAGGCGGTGAAGTCGTAGTCGACGAGACGGGTGAAGTGCTCCTCCATGAGGCGCGTCACCGCGAACGCGAGCCACGACGGCACGAGCGCGTTGCCGCGGTTCGAGACGTAGCCACGGTCCTGGATCGTGCCGATGGTGGAGGCGTAGGTCGACGGACGACCGATGCCCTTCTCCTCCATGGCCTTGACGAGCGTGGCCTCGGTGTAGCGGGCCGGCGGGGAGGTGTCGTGGCCGTCGGCCTCGGCGCGCAGCGTCGTGAGCGCGGTGCTCTCGCCCATCCTGGGGAGGCGACGCTCCTCGTCGGTCGTCGCGTTGCGCTGCTCGTCCCGACCTTCCTCGTATGCCGCGAGGAAGCCTCGGAAGGTGATGACCGTTCCGCTTGCGGTGAACTCGACCCGCTCGGCCGGGGCCTCACGATCGAGCGTCGCGCCGAGCTTGACGGTCGCCGTCGAGCCCTTGGCATCGGCCATCTGTGAGGCGATGGTGCGCTTCCAGATGAGTTCGTAGAGCGCGAACTCGTCGCCGCGCAGCTCGCCGGCAACCTGGGCCGGGGTGCGGAAGCGGTCACCAGCGGGACGGATGGCCTCGTGGGCCTCCTGCGCGTTCTTGACCTTCTTGGCGTAGTTGCGCGGTGCGTCCGGCACGTAGTCGGCGCCATAGAGGTCGCGCGCCTGCTGCCGGGCGGCCGTGAGTGCCGACTGCGACAGGGCGGTCGAGTCGGTACGCATATAGGTGATGTAGCCGTTCTCGTAGAGACGCTGCGCGACACGCATGGCGTTCTTCGAGGAGAGACGGAGCTTGCGGGACGCCTCCTGCTGGAGGGTCGACGTGGTGAAGGGCGCGCTCGGGCGACGCGTGTAGGGCTTCTCGGCGACCGACGTGACGGTGACGTCGGCGGCCATGACGGCGTGGGCGATGCCCGTGGCCGTGCCCTCGTCGAGGTGGGCGACGTCGCCCTTGAGACGGCCGTCGTCACCGAAGTCACGACCCGTGGCGACCCGGCGGCCATCGACACCCGTGAGGCGGGCGGTGAAGGCCTGCGACTCGGCGCCCGGCGTGAACTCACCCTCGACGTCCCAGTAGTTGGCCGAGCGGAAGGCCATGCGCTCGCGCTCGCGCTCGACGACCATGCGGGTCGCGACGGACTGGACGCGGCCGGCGGACAGGCCGGCCTTGACCTTGCGCCACAGGACCGGCGAGATCTCGTAGCCGTAGAGGCGGTCGAGGATGCGGCGCGTCTCCTGGGCGTCCACGAGGGCGGTGTCGAGGTCGCGGGTATTGGCGGCCGCGCGCTGGATGGCCTCCTTGGTGATCTCGTGGAACACCATGCGCTTGACCGGAACCCGCGGCTGGAGCGTCTCGAGGAGGTGCCAGGCGATGGCCTCGCCCTCGCGGTCCTCATCAGTGGCGAGGTAGAGCTCGTCGGCGTTCTTGAGCGCCGCCTTGAGCTCACGGACCTTCTTCTTCTTGTCCGCGTCGACGACGTAGTAGGGCTCGAAGTCGTTGTCGACATCGACACCGAAGCGGCCGAACGGGCCCTTCTTGATGTCGGCGGGCATCTCCGACGGGGTCGGGATGTCGCGGATGTGGCCGACGGACGCCTCGACGTCCCAGTCGGCGCCGAGATATCCGGCGATGGTCTTGGCCTTGGCGGGGGACTCGACGATGACGAGCTTGCGACCCGTGCCTGCTGGACTCATGGGGCATCGATCCTGTCTGTCACCTCGTGCAGCGGATTCGTCGCTGCTCCGACGAGGGAACGTCAGTGACGGTACAGGTAGGTGTCAATCCGGCGAATCCAGCCCCAACACCTCGGACAGCCTCGACCTCATCGCCGCGCGGTCCGGATTCACGCCGTGCCACAGCTCGATCGCGATGGCGCCCTGGGCGACGAGCATGCCGAGTCCGTCGAGCGTCTGCGCCTTCCGTTGCGCTGCCGCGCGCAGGTATGCCGTCCGCGGAGGATTCGGGATGACGTCCGCTACCAGCAGCTCGGGTCTCAGGCTGTCGGGGTCGATGTCGACGAGGGCCTGGTCGTCGCCCAACCCAACCGACGTGGCGTTGACGACGACATCGGCACTGGACGGGACGGCATACCGGCTCGTCCAGGGCTGGAAGTCCGCCTCCGCATCGGTACGGTCGGCGACGAGCTGTGCGAGCGCTTCTCCGCGGACGGCGTTGCGGTTGACGACGGTGATGCGGGCGGCGCCGGCGAGGGCCGACTCGACGGCAATGGCGCGCCCGGCCCCACCGGCGCCGAGGACGACGATGTGCGTGCCACCGGGGTGGCGGTACTCGCGCATCGCCTCGACGAAGCCCTGGCCATCGGTGTTGTGGCCCGTGAGGGATCCGTCGTGGATCGTCACGCAGTTGACGGCACCGATGAGCTCGGCCGACTCGGCGAGCTGGTCGAGGTGGTCGATGACGGCGACCTTGTGGGGCATCGAGCAGTTGAAGCCGACCCAGCCCATGGCGCGGGCGCCGGAGATCGCGTCGGCGAGGTCGGCGCTGCTGACGTCGACATTGAGGTAGCGGGCGTCGAGGCCTGCCGCCTCGTAGGCGGCTTCCATCATGGCGACGGTCGGGTTGTCGTCGGCGGGGGAGGAGAAGGAGCCGGTGAGGACGCTGAGGAAGCCCATGCCCCACCCTCCCACCGGAGCGGCATCGTGGGGGAGGGGTGGATCAAGGGATGACGAGGGACTTGCCCCGCGCGTGGAACTCGCCCTGACGACGGAGCACCTCGGGTGCGTCCTCGAGCGACCAGCGCTGCTCGATGAGGGGCTCGAGGCGACCGGATGCCACCTGCTCCGCGAGCCACGCGATGTCGTCGGTGTTGCGGCTCGCGATCCGGAACGCCGGGGCGCTCTGGCTGGCGAAGGCGAACTGGATCGGGATGGCGAGCATGCGGGGCAGCGGTTTGAGCCACTTCGTCTTCGGCGACGTGACGGAGACGTAGGTGCCGTCCCGGTTGAGCAGGCGGCGGGCTTCGCGGAGTGACAGCGTGCCGGCGTTGTCGAAGAAGACGTCGAACGTGTCGCCGAGTGACCGGACATCCTCGCGCGTGTAGTCGACGACGCGGTCCGCGCCACGGGCCAGTGCCGCCTCGACGTTTCCGGTGCTGCAGACGGCGGTGACGTGCGAGGCGCCGAGGATCTTCGCGAGCGGGACGGCGAAGCTGCCCACTCCACCGGAGGCCCCTGCGATGAGGACGCGCTGACCCTCCCGCAGTCCGCCCCAGTCGCGCAGGCCCTGGAGTGCCGTCTCGGCCGCGACGCCGAGGGTCGTGGCCTGCTCGTGGGTCACGCCGTCGGGCTTGGGGAGCCACCAGTCCTCCGGGGCGAGGGCGTACTCCGCGAACCCGCCACCGTCGATCTCGCCGAAGACCTCGTCGCCGACGGCGTGCCGGGTCACGCCTTCGCCGATGGCCACGACAATGCCGGCGGCATCCGCGCCGGGGATGGTGCGGTTCGGACGACGGAGCCCGAGGGCCGGGCGGGAGAACATCGGCAGCCCCGTCGTGTAGTGCCAGTCGAGAGCGTTGACCGACGACGCCGCGACCTTGACGAGCACCTCGCCCGGGCCGGGCGTCGGCGTCGGGATCGTGCGCACCGAGACGACGTCCTCGGGTGCTCCGTACTTCTCGAACCACGCTGCCCGCATCGTCGCGGGGATCGCTGGGTTCGCTGCAGCGGGTGCCGCGCTCTGGGTGTCCACTGCCTGTTGCTGGGTCTGTTCCATGACCGACCTCCCGGTCCTGTGGCGACGCTGCTCGCCGCCTACTTACGGCGTAAGGTATTACTTACGCCGTAAGTGAGCAATGGCCCGTGAGGACTACGATGCGCAGCGACAGGAGGGAGGACGCGTGACCAGTACCGCGCGGAGCACGAGCAGGCGGCCGCTGAGCCGCGACCGCGTCCTCCGCCGTGCCGTGAAGCTGGCCGACACCTCCGGTCTCGCAGCCGTGTCGATGCGCCGCCTCGGGCAGGACCTCGGCGTCGAGGCGATGTCGCTCTACAACCACGTCAAGGGCAAGGAAGCCCTCCTCGACGCGATGGTCGAGCACGTCGGGGCCGAGCTCAACGCCGAGGTCGACGCACTCGACCTGCCCGACCCGGCCCAGGATTGGGCCGCAGCCCTGCGCGCCCGCTCCCTCGCTGCCCGCGTCGTCATGCTGCGCCACCCGTGGATGCCGACCGTGCTCGAGAGCCGCACGACGATGAGCCTCGAGATCGTCCGCTACTACGACGGCGTCGTCGCGATCCTCACGGCCGGCGGCTTCGACCACGACCTCACCCACCACTGCCTCCATGCCCTGGGCAGTCGAGTCCTCGGCTTCACTCAGGAGCTCTTCGACCCCGGCGACACGGGTGAGGACACGTCCGAGGAGGTCATGGCCCAGATGGCGCAGGCCGTCCCGAACCTCATGGCCATGCTGGCCGAGGTCGCCCACGACGAGCCGGGCCAGACCCTCGGGTGGTGTGATGACCAGACCGAGTTCGAGTTCGGGCTCGACGTCCTGCTCGATGGTCTCGAACGACGCAGGGTGAGCCGCACGCGAAAGTGAGCGGACGGCATACCGGACGCAGTTGGTTTCGAAAGCGACTTGACCCTCACGCGACGTGAGGCGCGACGGTGGATGCATGACCACACGGACGACGATTCGAGAGACTGTGGGCGTGCTCGACAACGACGAGATGCTCACGGTCGGTGAGGTTGCGCAGACCTTCGGCGTGACGGTGCGAACGCTGCACCACTACGACGAGATCGGACTGCTCAGCCCGTCCGAACGCAGCCACGCCGGCTACCGCCTCTACACCGGGGAGGACCTCGAACGGCTGGCGACGATCGTCACCTACCGACGGCTCGACCTGCCCCTCGACGAGGTGGCGGCGCTGCTGCGCGGTGACGGTTCGACGCTGGAGCACCTCAAGCGCCAGCGCGACGCGGTCATGGAGAAGGTCGAGGAGCTGCACGAGCTCGTCGACGCGATCGACCGAGCATTGGAGAGAGAGATGAACGAGCAGCCCGCCACGACCGAGGACCTCAAGGAGATCTTCGGCGACGGCTTCAAGGACGAGTACCAGGCCGAGGCGCAGGAGCGCTGGGGCGACACCGACGCGTGGAAGCAGTCGTCTCGTCGCACGAAGGGCTACACCAAGTCAGATTGGGAGCGGATCAAGGCCGAGATGGAGTCGGTGGGTGCACTCATGGTCGCGGCCAAGCGGGCCGGTGAGCCGGCGACGAGCGAGGCGGCGATGGATGCCGCCGAGGCCGCGCGTCTGCACATCGACACGTGGTTCTACGAGTGCTCGCCGGAGTTCCATCGCAACCTCGGTGACCTCTATGTGGGCGACCCGCGCTTCATGAAGACGTATGAGGACCAGGAGCCGGGGCTCGCGCAGTACACGCGGGACGCGATCCACGCGAACGCCGACCGCCACGCCTGAGTGCTCCACTTTTGCTCCCCATGAGGGAACCTGAAGGGTCCGGAGGCTTACGTTGCCTCCGGACCCTTCATGTTCCCTCCGGTCACGCTCTGCTCGGCAACAACGATCCGGTATGCCGTCCGCTCGCCTTCGCGACCGCCGCACCTCCGCCTGTCCTCGCGCTCGCCTAGGCTCAGGCGGGTGAGCGGACAGGGACTCTTCATCGCCTTCGAGGGCGGCGACGGCGCGGGCAAGTCGACGCAGGTGCGCCTGCTTGCCTCGGCGTTGGAGTCGGCCGGGCGGGAGGTCGTCGTCACGCGCCAGCCCGGTGGGACCGAGCTGGGCAGTGCCATCCGCGACCTCGTCCTCCATGGTGACCACGTGTCACCGCGCGCCGAAGCCCTGCTCTTCGCCGCCGACAAGGCACACCACGTCGACGAGCTCATCCGGCCGGCGATCGCGCGGGGCGCCGTGGTCGTGACTGACCGCTACACGGACTCGTCGGTGGCCTATCAGGGGGCCGGACGTGACCTCGGTGCGGTCGAGGTCCACGACCTGCAGATGTGGGCCGTCGACTCGCTCGTCCCCGACCTCACCGTCATCGTCGACGTGTCGGCGGAGGAGGGGCGCCGTCGCCGGGGCGAGGTCCACGACCGGCTCGAGTCCGAGGCCGACTCGTTCCACGACGCGATCCGGCAGCACTTCCTCGCAATGGCGCAGGGGGCGCCGGAGCGCTACCTCGTCGTCGACGGCACGCTCGATCCCGACGAGATCCACGCGGCGATCATGGGTCGGCTGACGTCGTCCGGGCTGCTCGGCGAGGTTTCCGCTGACCCGCTTGGGGACGTGGCGCCGTGACCGTGTGGCGCGACGTCATCGGTCAGGAGGCGGCCGTGGCGACCCTGTCGAAGGCAGTGTCCGAGCCGGGCGCGATGACCCACGCCTGGCTCTTCACCGGCCCGCCCGGTTCGGGTCGTTCGGTTGCGGCGCGCGCCTTCGCAGCGGCTTTGCAGTGCCCGACCGGTGGGTGCGGCGAGTGCCGCGAATGCCGGACCGCAGCCGACGGCACCCACGCCGACGTCGACGTCATCGCCACCGAAGGCCTCTCGATCAAGGTCGAGCAGGCCCGCGACCTCGTCGCGCTCGCGGCACACCGACCGTCCGTCGGCAGGTGGCGCGTCATCATCGTCGAGGACGCCGACCGCCTCACCGAGCGTGCCGCCGACGCGCTCCTCAAGGCCCTCGAGGAGCCGACACCGCGCACCGTGTGGATGCTCTGCGCGCCGTCCGTCGAGGACGTCATCATCACGATCCGCTCGCGCTCGCGGCACGTGCGGCTGCGCACTCCGTCGGTCGAGGCCGTCGCGGACCTGCTCGTCCGCCGGGACGGGATCGACCCGCCCATGGCCATGTATGCCGCCCGCGCGGCTCAGTCCCACGTCGGCCTCGCGCGCCGGTTGGCTCGCGACGAGAACGCCCGCATCCGGCGGCACGACACCATCACGCTCGCCGCGAAGATTCGGTCCGTCGGCGATGCCATTGATGCCGCGTCGGACCTGTCGACGATCGCGACGGAGGAGTCGCAGGCCTCGTCAGCCGAGCGTGATGCCGCGGAGCGCGCCAAGCTCATGGAGATCCTGGGCGCGGACCCCTCGGCTCGGACCCAGCCGCCGCACATCCGCTCGCAGTTGTCGTCGCTGGAGAAGGAACAGAAGGCTCGAGCCACCCGCTTCGCCCGCGACATGGTCGACCGCGCCTTGGTCGACCTGCTCTCGGTCTATCGCGACTCCCTGGTCCTGCACACCAAGGCGCCCACCGCACTCGTCAACGAGGACGCCCGCGGCACGGTCGAGCAGGTGGCGCAGCTGCTCCCTCCTGAGCGGGTCCTCCTCGCCATGGACGCCATCGGCACTGCGCGGGAGCGGATCGCCGCCAACGTCCAGCCACTCCTCGCACTCGAGGCCATGGCCCTCGACCTCCGCCTCCCGCGCTGAGGCCGGCCGGGGTGCGGGCGCTGGCCGCGCCGACCGGAGGGAACCTGAAGGGCCCGGAGGGCTATGAAGCCTCCGGACCCCGCACCTTCTCGCATGGGGAGCAAATGTGGAGGCGGGGTGGAGCGCGACGGGGGCGGACGGCATACCCAGAAACGACCCGTAGGGTCGTCGGCATGCGTCGTCGCCTGGCCTCCTCCGCCCTCCTCGTCTCGGCCGCCCTCGTCCTGTCCGGGTGCACGTCGATCGGCGATCTGTTCGGGAGCGACGCCACGCCGTCGCCCGCGGCGAAGCAGACGCCGCCGGCGGGCATGGAGGGGATGGAGAAGTTCTATGAGCAGGACCTCACGTGGGAGCGCTGCGACGGTGGTCAGTGCACCAAGCTGACGGTTCCGCTGGACTACTCGAAGCCGGACGGAGACACGATCCAGATCTCGGTCCTGCGGGTTCCGGCGCGCAAGCAGTCGCAGCGGATCGGCTCGCTCGTCGTCAACCCGGGCGGGCCCGGTGGGTCGGGTGTCGACTACGCGCGCGCGGCCGACTTCATCGTGGGTTCCGCTGTGCGCCAGCGGTTTGACGTCGTCGGCTTCGACCCGCGAGGTGTCGGTCGGTCGGCGCCGATCGACTGCCTGAGCGACTCCGAGCTCGACACGTTCCTCGGGGGAGAGCAGACGCCGGACGATGCTGCCGAGGAGCAGGCGTTCGCGGACAACGCCAAGAACTTTGCCGAGAAGTGCGGCGCCAACGCCGGTCCGCTGCTCGGGCACGTCTCGACCGTGGATGCGGCCAAGGACATGGACATCCTGCGGGCGCGGCTCGGGGAGAAGAAGCTGACCTATCTCGGGAAGTCCTACGGGACGTACCTCGGCGCAACCTATGCCGACCTCTTCCCGCAGCTCGTCGGTCGGTTCGTCCTCGATGGAGTCGTCGCTCCCGACCTCACGTCGCAGGAGGTCAACCTCGGCCAGGCCAAGGGCTTCGAGACCGCCACCCGCGCGTGGGCGCAGTTCTGCATCGATGGCGGCGACTGTCCGCTCGGGGGGTCCGTCGATGCGGTGATGCAAGGGCTCCGCGACTTCCTGCAGCGCGTCGACAAGGAGCCGCTGTCCACGACGGGCGACACGGCCGTGACCGCGCTGACCGAGGGCTGGGCGTCGACCGGGATCGCCGCTGCGATGTATGACCAGGGCATGTGGGACACGCTCGTCGAGGCGATGCGGGCCGCGCTCAAGGGCGACGGGTCCGAGCTCATGGGGTTGGCCAACACGTACGCCGACCGGGTCCCGAACGGCGGCTACTCCGGCAACATCATGGAGGTCATCTACGCCGTCAACTGCCTCGACAAGCCCGAGTCCGCGTCGATCCCGGAGCACGAGGCTGCGGCGAAGGCGTCCCTCGCCGAGGCGCCGACGTGGGGTCCCTTCCTGGCGTGGTCGTCGATGACGTGTGGCTCGTGGCCGGTCAAGACCGAGCGCTCGACGGAGCCTCCTCGCAAGGTCACCGCCGAGGGTGCCGACCCGATCGTCGTCGTGGGGACGACTCGTGACCCGGCGACGCCCTACGAGTGGTCGGTGCGGCTGCACGACCAGCTCGCCAAGTCGTCGCTCATCACTTTTGACGGGGACGGGCACACGGCATACATGCGCTCGAACGAGTGCGTCGACGAGCCGATCGACGAGTACTACCTCACCGGGAAGGTGCCGCAGGACGGGCTGAAGTGCTGACGTCCTGATCTCGGGTGGGCCGGTGGACATGCAATGGGTATGCCGGCCGCTCACCTTTCGTGTTCAACTCGTGTTCCTGGGGAGGCTGAGTGTGGGTGGAGTCGTGGCCATTGCATGTCCGGCGGCCCGGTGTGGCGTGGGTGGGGTCCGGTGGGGCTGGGTTGGCTGGCTGCTCGGCCCCGATTTCGGGATCGGCCCGGGTTGTTCGTATACTCGTCCGGCGTGCTCGACCTCGTCGCGCACCACGCCGCTTTAGCTCAGTCGGCCAGAGCGATTCACTCGTAATGAATAGGTCATCGGTTCGATTCCGATAAGCGGCTCAGATGGCGCCCCCGACTTCGGTCGGGGGCGTTTCTGCTTCCCGCGAAGCGTGCACGGCGTGCGGCAAAGGTCCCAAGGTCGCTGGTGTCGTGCGGGGATCTGATCCGTCGGACGGGATCGAGCGTCCTGTGCCGCGCACGGTGCTCAGGTCCCAGCTCACGGTCGTTCGGAGTACCACGTCGGAAGCGAGTCAGCGGGTATGCCACATCTCCTTGGCGTGGGCGATCTCGGCGCGGATGGCGTCCATGATCGCGTCGGTCGCCTCACGCGCGGCCGCTTCATCGGTGCGCCCCACCCACGCTGACAGATCGACCGGCGCGCCCACGGACAGGCACGCCGTGTGGCGGTGCCAGATGTGCTCGTTGCCCTGCTTCGGCCCCCACGTACCCACGGGGATCACCGGCGCCTCCGGGTGTCGCAACGCCAACCGCGCCGCCCCGGTCCGCGCCGGTCCGGGCATGCCATCGGGTTCGGTCGTCAGCCGCCCCTCGGGATAGAGCGCCACCAAGTGCCCCTTGGCCAAGTGCTCCGAAGCCGCATCCAGCGCCGCCGCAGCCGCAGCCGTCCCTCGCGCCACCGGGATCTGCCCGGTCGCGCGCGCCAGGGCTCCCACTCCAGGCCACCCGAACACCTCCTGCATCGCCAGGAAGTGCGGGAACCGCCGATGCCCGATCGCCGCGCGAGCCACGGCCAGGGGATCCGTCATCGTCAGGTGGTTCGCCACGAGAATGACCGGCCCGGTCCGCGGCACCGAACCCGACGTCCGGAACCGCACGCGGTGAGCCACCCCTGCAGCCGCCCACACCAAGGCGAACCCCGCCGCGTTCTTGAGGTGCTGCCTGGGAGTCACCATGAAGCCACCATGCTGCCAATCCTCACCCACATGGACCTGTCGCGCCGCCGATCCGGGTGCCAGACTCAAACCGCCAAGATGCGACACCCCCGAGCGGTCGCCGAGCCGGCGGCTGCCACCGACCGAGGAGATGGCACGACATGGCACACGGCGACATCACGCACGTCGACATCCCGAGCAGCGACTTCGAGCGCTCGAAGGCGTTCTACTCCGGGCTGTTCGGATGGGAGATCAACGAGTACCCCGGCTACGAGGGCTACCCCATGTGGCGCGCCCCGAACGAGATCAGCGGCGGCGGACTCGCACCTCGCGACGACACGTTCACACAGCCGCGCTCCACCGTCGAGGTCGACTCGATCGACGACACCCTCGCCAAGGTTCGCGAGCAGGGCGGCAAGGTCACCATGGAGAAGCAGCCGATCAGCGAGACGAGCTGGTGGGCGACGTTCGAGGATCCGGACGGCAATTCGATCGGCCTCTACGAAGGCGTCACCGACACCGGCTCCTGACCGGCTTCGGTCAGCCGAGCCGCGCGAGGAAGCGGTCGGTGTCGACGACCACGCGCGTCACCTCTCCCGTGGCGACAAGCTTCCCGTCCGTATGCCGTCCGCTCACCCTGAAGCGGTGCAGTCGCCCATCGCGGTGGGTCGGGTCTGCGGTCACGATGACCTCGGCTCCCACCGGTGAGGCGGCGGAGTGCTCGAGCGAGATGCGCGTGCCGACGCTCGTGCGCCCGTCATCCAGTGCGGGTTCGAGAGCGGCGCAGGTCGCGGCCTCGCACCACGCGAGCAGGCGCGGCGTCGCGAGCACCGGCAGCGAACCCGACCCCAGGGCTGCCGCAGTGTCCGACTCGCCGACCACAAACGTCAGCTCGACCGAAACGGGTCCCTCACCCTGCACGTCGCTCATGGCGGCGAGTCTGGCAGAGGGCGCCCAACACGTGCGCCGGTCGCGCGACCGGCGCACGAGTTGGTGACCGGCGCTCGCATGACTGCGCCGGTCACCACGGTCTGCGCCGGTCGCGCGACCGGCGCTGAGGTTGCTGTGGTTGTGCGACAGGCTGGCGAGTCAGGCAGGGTCGAGCTCGTCGAGGGTGAGGAGCACGAGTGCCGCGGTCCAGAGCAGCGGCGCCGGCCCCGCCGGGTTGCCCGACCGGTTCACCTTCTCCGGCAGGGACCCCCAGGTCGTGCGGTGCTCGTCGAGCCAGTCCAGCCAGTGGCGAGCGATCTCGGAGCGGCCAGAAGCTGCCGCGGTGTACGCCACGAGTGCTGTCTCGGGGGTCCACGACGTCCCGTCGTTCTTCCACCCGGCTCCCGGCGCGAGCCCTCCCGATGATCGAGCAGCTGTCCGCTGATACGCCAGCCAACGGGACGCAACCCGCTTGTCGGCCGGCCCGAACGGCGGCATGAGCATCGCCACCGCTGCATCCAACCCGCCACTGTCGCCGAACCGCTCGTACTCCGGCCCCATCTCCGAACGTACCTGTGCCGCAAGCCTTTTCGCGATCGGTCCCGCTATGGACCGTTCGCGATCGGTTCCGGTCGAGGCCACTGCACGCAGGCCCGCAACCATCGGCGCCACCGTCCCCAACGAGGTCCGCGTCACCGACAGCTCCCAGTAGTCCGGCGACGGCGGAGGCAGCCGCCACCCACTCCACGTGAGGGTCATGAGGTTCGTCAGACACTTCGATCGCAGCCCCGCAGCCGAGGTCGGCAGCGACGCCTTCGACACCGCGCCCAGCGCCCACAGCACCCACCCGCATCCGTCCGACTGGGGCCCGCGCGGGTCGAGCGTCACGCGCTCACCGCCGAGCAGATACCGGGCGTCGAACCCCTTGTCCTCGTCGAACGGCAACCGCGCCAGCACATCGACGAGGTGCCGAGCGTCCTCGTGGTGCCCCGTGCGGTCGAGGGCCACGACGAGGAAGGCACCGTCACGCGGCCAGAAGTAGTCCCAGTGCGCCGCCGCACCCGCCGCCGGAGCCCCACCGGCAACTCGTCCGCTGAGCAGCATCTGACGAATGTCGATGAGCGCCCACCGACTCATCGACTCCCACCGCGTCCCCGCACCGGGCAGGCGTCCGTGCTCGACCCACTCGCGCGCCTCCTTGGCGATGGCAGCGCCGTCCGGGTCCCGGTCGGTGACGCGGAATCCCGGCGTGGTCGCCATCTGCGGCTCGGCCCACTGGGTCTCCGACGTCGCCCTGGTGCCGCACGCGGCGAGGAGGATGGCGCACATCGCAGCGACCATCCACCGCAGCCCAGCGCGCATGCTGCCACCTCCCTCGATTCGGCGAACTTACGCCGCGGGGAGGTGCGTTGTCTCAGGAACGTGAGTGGGCGGCATACCAAGAACTTTCGGTATGCCGCCCGCTCACCTTCGCGGTGACGCTAGGCCGGGGAGCCCCTCAACCGGAACCACCGCACGGCCAGGCCCGCCGCGAGGACGAGCACACCAACGGTGACGGGCCGCCAGGGAAGGGTCGCGACGAGCACGACGCAGAGCGCGGCTCCGGCGACCTGGAGCCAGCGCGGGTAGCGGCGCCGGCCCGCGTCCTGCGTGTGCGCCGCGACGTTGGCGACGAAGTAATAGAGGAGCACACCGAACGACGAGAATCCGATCGCTCCGCGCAGGTCGGCGACCAGCACGATGCCCGACACGACAACCGCCAACGCCAGTTCGGCGTGGTGCGGCACCTGGTAGCGGGGGTGCACGGCGGCCAGCCACGCGGGCAGGTCACCCTCACGCGCCATCGCCAGGGACGTGCGTCCCACGCCGGCGATGAGTCCGAGCAGCGCACCGAGGGCGGCGCAGGCCGCTCCAATGCGGGCCACGGGCTCGGCCCACGCCCACGAACCCGCCCGCACGGCATCAGCCACGGGCGCTGTCGACTCGGCCAGCCCCGATGCGCCGAGAGTCGCCAGCAGCGTTGCCCCGACGACCGCATAGATGACGACGGCACCGGCCAGCGCACCGACGATGGCGCGCGGGATCGTCCGTTCGGGGTCGCGCACCTCCTCGCCCATCGTGGCGATGCGCGCGTACCCGGCGAACGCAAAGAACAGCAGCCCGGCCGCCTGGAGCACCCCCATCCATGACAGGTCGCCGAGGTCCAGCGCGTCCCCGAGGCGGTCGCCCGCTACGCCACGGTCGGCCCCGCTCCACGCCGCCGCGACGCACACCGCCAGCGCGACGAGCACGACCGACACGACGACTCGCGTCACACGCGCCGTTCGCGTCACGCCGACGTAGTTCACCGCCGCCAGACCCAGCACGGCACCCACGGCGACGGGCCGCTGCCACGGCGAGGGGACGGCATACGCGGCAAAGGTCATCGCCATCGCGGCGCACGACGCGGTCTTGCCGATGACGAACGACCACCCTGCGACGAAGCCCCACCACGGGCCGAGGCGCTCGCGGCCGTAGACGTAGGTGCCGCCCGACACGGGGTACTGCGCGGCGAGCTGTGCCGACGACGTCGCGTTGCACCACGCCACGAACGCGGCGATCACGAGGGCCACGAGCACGCCCGACCCGGCCGCAGCAGCGGCGGGCGCGAAGGCCGCGAAGACCCCCGCACCCACCATCGACCCCAGCCCGATGACGACGGCGTCGCTCGTGCCGAGGCTGCGTGCGAGAGTGTGCTGGTTCACAACGGCCGAGTATGCCGTCCGCCCGCCTCGCTGCTGCCCGCGTCGCTGCTGCCCGCCGTCAGTGGACGTACGGGACACGCTTCCACGTGAGCACGGGCTCGTCCTTGTCGCGGCCGACGGTGACGTCGAGCCAGTCGGTGTTGTTGTTCGAGCCGTCGACCGTCACTCGCCGGAGTTCGCTCGAGCCGTCAACGCCATAGAGCGACAGCCACTTCGAGCCCTCGACCAGCGGCTGGTCCTCGTTGTAGGCGTGGCTGTCACCGTTGAAGAGGTATGTCTCGCCGTGGAAGGCGTTGGACTGGTCGATGAGGAGTTGGACGAGGGGCTTGAACGCCGACACGTCGGAGAAAGTCGCCTCGTAGGTCGGGTCGAACATGTCGGCCTGAAGGAAGATCGCGACCGCACGGTCCTGGCGGCGAGTGGCGTCGGCGAACGCGCCCCTGACCGTCCGGAGCGCGCTGTCCATGCGGGCGGACTGCTCGGCGACCTGCTCGGGCGTCGGCTCGGTCAACCCGAGCCCGGCCCAGGGGAGCGTCCCGTCGTTGCTGCCGACGACGTGGACGGCCGCCATGGAGACACGGTCCTCGCGCCACTGGACGTTCTCGGGGTATCCCGCGGCGGTGTCGGCTTCGACCTTGCGAGTCGTCTCACCGAGGGTCTGCCCGGGCGTCGGGTAGAAGGTCTCCTGGATGAAGGCCAGCCGCTCGAGCGGGTTGTAGGCGCCGTTGTTGGCGCGGTGGCAGTCGGTCCACTCGTTGTCGCCGGGCGTGAAGATGAGCGGGTTCTCCACAGTGTCGAAGACGGTGCGGATGCCGGTGATGTACTCGTCCGAACACACGGTCGAACCATTCTTGATGTCGCCGACGTGGACGGTGAATTCCGTTGTGGCAGCGTTGATTTCGCCGATCCACGCGGGGAATCGGGCGATCTGGTCGGCGCCGTAGGGCACGTCGCCGATGACGGCGAAGTGGTCCTTCTTCGCCGGGGCCGGGTCGGCCGAGGCGGTGGACGGGAGGACAGCGGCAGCGAGCGCGACAGCGGTCGCGGGCAGGACGGCATACGCAATGCGGTTCACGAACGGCTCCTCAGGGAAGGTGACTGACCTGCCCACCCAACCGGCACCCGGTGAACACCCACACCCTCTCGGGTGAACACTGAACCCATGCCTCGCCTCTGGCGGTTCGCTCACGACTGGCTCGTCCCGGCTTCCGTCGAGGACGTGTATGCCGTGTGCGCGGCCGTCGATGCGTATCCCACCTGGTGGCGGGAGATCCGTTCGATCGAACGGGTTGATGCCGAGAGTGGCTGGGCGGAGGTGCGGAGTGTCCTGCCCTACACGCTGCGCATGCTGATCACGCGCGAGGTCGAGGATGAGGCGACCGGCCGACTGCGGGTGCGGCTCGAGGGAGACCTCACCGGGTGGGCAGAGTTTCGCGTGTCGCCGAGCGCGAAGGAAGGCGCGAATTCCGTTGCGGCAGTGGCGTTCCGGCAGGAGGTCGAGGTCACGGCACCGCTGCTCGGTCGAGTGGCGCCAGCGCTCGCCCCGGCCCTGCGCGCGAACCACGCCTGGATGATGCGCTCCTGCCGCGACGGGATGCTGCGGGCGCTCGGATAGCCTCGCGACGTGCCTGAGTTCAACGAGTTCGGTCAGCCCGTCGGAGACGTCGTGCCCGGGTGGGAGACGCGCCCGTCGCCGGAGCCGGTGCGCCTCGTCGGTCGCTATGTGCGCGTCGTGCCGCTCGACTCGGTGCACTACTCGGACCTGTTCGCGGCGGTGTGCGGCGAGGGCGACGGCGCCCTGTGGACCTACCGGCCGATCCCGCGGCCGACGTCGCTCTCCGGGTTGTGGATGCACCTCGCCGGTGTCTCCGAGGCGAATCTGACGTTCGCGCTCGTGCCGCTCGAGGGGGAGGGGGTGGGGAAGGCGACCGGCATCGCGTCGTTCCATCGCGTCGACCCGCGCACGGGTCAGGTCGAGGTGGCCGGGGTGCTCTATGGCAAGGCGCTGCAGCGGACCAGGGCGGCGACCGAGGCGATCCATCTGCTCATGAGGTACGCCTTCGAGGACCTCGGCTACCGCCGCTTCGAATGGAAGTGCGACAGCCTCAACGAGCCGTCACGTCGGGCAGCACTGCGGCTGGGCTTCGCCTATGAGGGGCGCTTCCGCAACCACATGGTCACGCAGGGGCGGAATCGCGACACCGACTGGTTCTCGGTGACGGACGGCGAGTGGCCGCAGGTGCGAGCGGCCCACGAGGAGTGGCTCGACCCCGCCAACTTCGACGAGCGGGGCCAACAGCGAACGCCCCTGACCGCCACGTAGTGCGCGAACCTCTCACTTCGCCTGATCGCGGCGATCAAGCGAAGTGAGAGGAACCCACTTCAGGCGGGAAAGTTGGGGCGGGCCGTTGTCTCAGGCCTCGGGGGAGTCGCTGAGCGGGTTCTCCTTGGTGGCCAGTTCCTCCTTGGCCTTGGCGGCCGCGTGGGCGTGCTCCTCCTCGGTGCGCGCAGCGGACGGCGCGGGGGCCTCGTGGTCGTGGCCGGCCGGCATACGCCAACGAGCGGTGCTCACACCGGCGTCCTTGGCGCGCTGGATGGCCTCGGTGACGGTGCGCTCGGCGTCCTCACGGCCGGCCCAGTGCGCGCCCTCGACGGACTTGCCCGGCTCGAGGTCCTTGTAGGTCTCGAAGAAGTGCTGGATCTCGAGGCGGTCGAACTCGCTGATGTCCTCGAGCTCCTTGATGTGCGCCTTGCGCGGGTCGCCCGCGGGGATGCACAGGATCTTGTCGTCGCCGCCGGCCTCGTCGCGCATGTGGAACATGCCGATGGGTCGGGCCGCCACGAGACAGCCGGGCCAGGTGGGCTCGTCGAGCAGCACGAGGGCGTCGAGCGGGTCGCCGTCCTCGCCGAGGCTGTCCTCGACGTAGCCGTAGTCCGAGGGGTACGCCATCGAGGTGAAGAGCATCCGGTCGAGGCGAATGCGTCCCGTCTCGTGATCCACTTCGTACTTGTTGCGGTGTCCCTTGGGGATCTCGATGGTGACGTCGAACTCCACGATGGTGGCCTTCTTTCGATTGTTACGGTTGATCTACGCTCGTGGATCAGTGTCCCGTATGACTGGGGGAGCGCCAAAGAAAGGGGTGCCATGCGGCGGGCGGTTGTGGCAGGAGTCACGTGCCTTCTCGTCGGCGGCGTCGGCTATGCCGCTGCCGACACCCTCGACCTCGCGCCGGGCATCCTGACCTACGACGGTGCCCCGGTCGACCCGCCGACCCCGACGGGCACAGCGACCGGAGAGCCTACGTGGGCCCCGCTGCCGAGTGCCGTCAGTCCTTCGTCGAGCGCATCGCCGACCACGTCGAGTGCCGCCGCTCCGCCCACCACGGCGGGACTCACCAAGGCCCTCGGCGCCCTCGTGAAGGACCCGTGGCTCGGTCCCAGCGTCGGCGTCAGTGTCCGGGACGGAGAGACGGGCGAGGAGTTGTATGCCGTGTCGCCCTCCGCGGCCCGCGCACCCGCGTCGACGCTCAAGGTTCTCAGCGCTCTCGCCGTGGCGTCGCACCTCGACCTCGACCACCGCATGACCACGAAGGTCGTCACCGGGGACACCCCACAGGAGATCGTGCTCGTCGCCGGCGGGGACACGCTGTTGGGCGACGGCCCGTCCAATCCGTCCGTCGTCGAGGGGCGTGCCGGTCTGGCCACCCTCGCCGACCAGGTGGCGCAGTCACTCACCGATCGGCAGTCCGCCGGTCCGTTGACGATCCGCGTCGACACGACCTATGCCGCCGGCCCGCGCTACCCCGCGACGTGGAAGAAGGAGGACATCGCCGCCGGCTTCACCCAGTCGGTGTCGATGCTCGACCTCGTGTCCCAGCGGGCAAAGTCGGGCAAACCCGCGCCGGCCGTCCCCGAGGCGGGTGTCGCGAGTGCCCTCGCCGGCCTGCTCACCGACCGCGGCCACCCCACGAGCGTGGACCCCGCCACGACGCGGGGCAAGGGCCCGAGCAAGCCGGCACCCACGGATGCCATGGAACTCGGATCCGTCGAGTCCGCCACCTACGGCGAGCACCTCGCCGTCGCCCTCGAGCACAGTGACAACGCCCTGACCGAGAACCTCGTGCGCCAGGCCATGGCCGCCGAGGGGAAGTCGGCTGCCGGTGCGACGGCTCCCGCCGAATTCATCACGGCCAGCCTCGCCGAGGCGGGAGTGCCGACCGCCGGAGTGAAGTTGCTCGACGCGAGCGGACTCTCGCCCGGGCAGACGGTGACCGCGACCGCGCTTGCCGACGTCCTCACCCTGGCCACGACGAACAAGCTGCCGCAATTGCGTCAGGCGGTCGCCACCCTGCCCGTGGCTGGTCTGACCGGAAGCCTCTCCGATCGCTACCACAGCAAACAGACCAAGGCCGTGGCCGGCATACCCCGCGCCAAGACCGGAACGTTGCGCGGCATCTCGAGTCTCGCGGGGACGACCGTCGACGCCGACGGACGACTGCTCGTCTTCGCGATCCTTGCCGACAAGGTTCCGAGTTCGTCGGGAACGCTCGGTGCGCGCGCCGCGTTGGACCGCTTCGTCACCGCCCTGACTCAGTGCGGGTGTTCATGACGTCACGCATTGCCGAGGAGGGCACGTGAGCAGCAGCTACGTCGACTGGGATTTCGCCAAGACGACCGGGCGGACCCTTGTGGCCGCCGGACCGAGTGTCACCGCTGACGAGGCGGCGGCGGAGGTCGGCGCGATCCGGGCTGCCGCGCGGCGAGCCCACGGGCCGGTCGCCGAGACATCACGGCTCCAGACCCCCGACGACGCACCCGAGGCGCTCGTCGTCGACCGCCCGACGTGGATCGCGATGAACGCCGACTCGATGGGCGCCATGCTCAACCCGGCTTTCGACCAGATCGTCAGCCAGCGGGGCGGTGCCCCCAGCGGAGTCGGTGCGGCGATCGGCGGCAAGGTCACCGGCGCCGAGGCGGGCGCCCTCCTCGCGTTCATGTCGAGCAAGGTGCTGGGACAGTACGACCTCGCGCCCGGCGGCACCCCCGCCCTGCTCCTCGTCGCACCGAACCTCCTCCAGGTGCAGCGCGAACTCGACGTCGCCCCCGAGGACTTCCGGGCCTGGGTCTGCATGCACGAGGAGACCCACCGCGTGCAGTTCACCGCCGTGCCGTGGTTGCGCGACCACATGATCAACGGGGCACGGCAGCTCGCGACCGACCTGGCTCCGGACCCCGAGCGCGTCCAGGAACTCACCAAGCGCATCACCGAGAAGCTGCCCGAGATCTTCAGCAGCGGTTCGGGCGGCATCACCGACCTCGTGACGACGCCCGAGCAGCGCGAGAAGCTCGCCGAGCTCACTGCTGTCATGTCGTTGCTCGAGGGGCACGCCGACGTCGTCATGGATGACGTGGGTCCGGCGCACATCCCGACCGTCGCCGAGATCCGCGCGAAGTTCACCGAGCGTCGCAAGGGTGCCGGCGCGATCGACAAGGTGCTGCGTCGACTGCTCGGGCTCGAGGCCAAGATGCGCCAGTACAAGGACGGTGCCGCCTTTGTCCGCGGCGTTCAGGAGCGTGTCGGCGTCGAGGGTTTCAACGCCATCTGGACCTCACCCGAGACGCTGCCGAAGCCGCTCGAGATCACCGACCCCGCTGCCTGGGTCACCCGCGTCCACGGCTGAGTCCGCACCTGCCGGGGGATCGGCTGGCACTCTGGTCCCGTGTCCGGACCGCATCCCTCCACCGCGAAGATCCGGTATGCCGTCCGCGCAGCGCTCGCGGACCTCGCACCTTCGCACCTGGTGCTGGTCGCGTGTTCGGGCGGTGGGGACTCGATGGCGCTGGCCGAGGCGGTGGCGCACGAGCAGCGCCACGCGACGTGGCGCGGGGGAGCAGTCGTCGTCGACCACGGGCTGCAGGCCGACTCGGGCACTGTCGCCGAGCGGGCTGCCGAACAGTGCCATGCACTGGGATTGGCGCCGGTCGAGGTCGTGCGAGTTGCGGTGTCGGACAACGGATCTGGACTGGAGGCGGCGGCCCGGGAAGCGCGCTACGACGCACTGACGGCAGCCGCGAATGCGCATTCCGCGTCCCTCGTGCTCCTCGGGCACACCCTCGACGACCAGGCGGAGCAGGTGCTCCTCGGTCTCGTTCGCGGGTCGGGCGCCCGGTCCCTGTCCGGTATGCCGTCCGCCCGAGGGATCTTTGTCCGTCCCCTTCTCGGGGTGTCCCGGGCCGAGTGCCGTGAGTCCCTGACGGCGGAGGGAGTTCAGTGGTGGGATGACCCGATGAACGAGGACCCGGCCTTCACCCGGGTCCGCGCACGCCGCACCGTCGCGGACCTCGAGGCCGACCTCGGGCCCGGAATCGTTGCGGCACTGGGCCGTTCGGCCGATCAGCTGCGTGAGGACGCGGACGCGCTGGACGACCTGGCCGACCGTGCCGTGTCCCGGCTCGGTGCCGGGCCGTGGGCTGTCGATGCCCTGACGGGTCTGCCCCGGGCCGTTCGCACCCGCGTCTGGCGAAGGCTCCTCATCGCGGAAGGCGCGCCGTCCGGGCAGGTGAGCACCCGGCATACCGACGCCTGTGATGCCCTCGTCACCGACTGGCGCGGTCAGGGAGCTGTCCACGCGCCCGGTCGCGTCCTCGTCACCCGTCGGGCTGGAACCATTGCGGTGCAACGGGATTCGGCCTCTGGAGGTGGCGAGTGATCAGTTATCGCATCGCCGAGAAGGACCTGACCGCTGCGACGTTCGGTGTGTCGGCGCTCAGCGAGACGACCCTGTCGCTGCGTGCGATCTGGCGACCGGAGGTCTATCCGCACATGTCGACGTGGCGTCGCGCGATCGAGCCCCGACTCGCGCGACTCGACCTCGAACTCCTGTTGGGGCTCGTCGCTCCGGACTACTCGACGCCCGAGTTCCTCAACCCGCGGCCGGTCTCTGCCTCGACCGACTTCGACGAGGAGCTGCGGACCGTTGCAGCGCTGCCGCTCCGGGTCGTCGACCGCGACCTCGACGACCTCTATCCCTCTGGCCGACCGTCGGCTCTGGTCGGCCCCACCGCGCGCGTGCTGGATCGGATCGTGCGGGTGCTCGAGGAGTACTGGCGGCTCTGCGTCCGGCCCTGGTGGTCGCCGCTGCACGCCAACCTCGCCGGGGACATCACCATGCGGGCCGTAACGAGTGCCCGGGTCGGTCTGCGGCCGATGCTCACCGGGCTGAGTCCGGCGCTGACGTTCGACGCCAAGGAGATCCACGCGTGGAACCCCAGTGGGCCGGCCTTCGTGGCGGACGCCCGCGGTCGGGGGCTGGTCTTCGTGCCGACGCACTTCACGCCACACGCGTCGTACCCCTTCAACGCCGAGACGCCGCCCTACATCCTCTATCCGGCCATAGGGCGTGGTCGGCTCGCGCTGCCGTCCCCGGCTCCCGAGCGGGCGGTGCGGTTGCTCGGGGCGACCCGCGCGACGTTGCTCGCCAACCTGCGCGAGCCCATGTCGAGCACGACACTCGCCGCCCGCCGGCAGATCAGCGTGTCGGCCGCCAACCAGCAGCTTCGCTGGCTGCGGGACGTGGGTCTCGTGACGAGCATCCGGGACGGGAGGTCCCTGCTCTATTTCCGCACGTCCGCAGCCGAAGCGATCCTCGGCGACCTCGATTCGCCGACCTGAACGCCCCTCTTCGCCCAGGTCGGCGCTGGAGGCGCTGGGCGTGGACCAGCCTCCACGGCCAGCGCCACTCAAGGCCAATGATGAAGTGGATGCCTTCATCATTGGCGGTGGAGGCGGGCGTGATCCGGGGCCCGGTCCGGGGCTGCGCCCGACGCCCCGACTGTCCGCACCGGGGCCGCGTCCGGTTGACTAGGACCCGACCACATCGGAACGACCACGAACGACCAGGAGAGTGCACCGTGGACGCTGCCCACATGGGGGCCGATCTCGAGCGGGTCCTCGTCACCGAGGACGAGATCCAGGCCAAGCTCGCCGAGCTCGCCGAGGAGATCGCTCAGGAGTATGCCGGCAAGGACGTCCTCCTCGTCGGCGTCCTCAAGGGGGCCGTGATGGTCATGGCCGACCTCATGCGGGCCCTGCCGATCACCGCGCCCGTCGACTGGATGGCGGTGTCGTCCTACGGCTCGGGCACCAAGAGCTCCGGCGTCGTCCGCATCCTCAAGGACCTCGACGTCGACATCTCCGGCAAGCACGTGCTCATCGTCGAGGACATCGTCGATTCCGGCCTGACCCTGTCGTGGATCAAGGCCAACCTCGAGTCGCGCAACCCCGCCTCGGTCGAGATCGTCACGCTGCTGCGCAAGCCCGAGGCCGCCAAGGTCGAGGTCGACGTCAAGTGGGTCGGCTTCGACATCCCCAACGAGTTCGTCGTCGGCTACGGCCTCGACTACGCCGAGCAGTACCGCGGGCTGCGCCAGGTCGGCACCCTCGCCCCCCACGTCTACAGCTGACCCGGATCGACTTCTTGCCCCGTTGGGACACCGTCCGGGGCGCGGAGCGCCCGCTCCCGTGTCCCAACGGGGCAAGAAGTCGCAGGTGAGTCGGCCACGGGCGCGGAACACACGGCATACATCGGTCGTTGTTCGGTCGGACGCACCCCTCAGCCGCCGCGTTGTCACGGGTAGCGTGTACCCCTAGACCTGTGGCGCGCGAGCGTGCACGGATGAGCTCGTTGATCAGGAGGACGTGGGCTGCGGCCCTCGACACATTTCATGGATGCCAAGCGCGTGTTCAAGACCCCGTTGTTCTGGGTCCTTGCCGTCATCGCCATCACCGTGGTGATGTTCTCGTTCGGTGGGGACGGGGGCTACGCGACGATCGACACGGCCAAGGCCGAGAAGCTCATCGCCGAGAAGAAGGTCGACAAGGCCGAGTTCACGAGTGACAACGTCCTCAACCTCGACCTCAAGAAGGGCTCCGAGTTCAGCGACAAGGCGGCCAACATCTCCGGCGCCGACAAGGTGCGCGCTGAGTTCGTCGACGCCCGCGCCGAGTCCCTCGTCCAGCTGGTCAAGGCCAACGAGCCGCCCCAGGGCTACAACGACAAGCGCGAGACCCAGAACCCGTTCTGGACGCTCCTCATCAGCATCTTCCCGATCCTGCTGCTCGTCGGTCTCTTCTGGTTCATGATGAGCCAGGCCCAGGGCGGTGGCTCGCGGGTCATGCAGTTCGGCAAGTCCAAGGCCAAGCTCGCCACCAAGGACACGCCGAAGGTCACCTTCGACGACGTGGCCGGTGCCGACGAGGCCGTGCAGGAGCTCCACGAGATCAAGGAGTTCCTCTCCGACCCCGCCAAGTTCCTCGCTGTCGGCGCCAAGATCCCCAAGGGCGTCCTGCTCTACGGTCCGCCCGGAACCGGCAAGACCCTCCTCGCGCGCGCCGTCGCCGGCGAGGCCGGGGTGCCGTTCTACTCGATCTCGGGTTCGGACTTCGTCGAGATGTTCGTCGGTGTCGGTGCCTCGCGTGTCCGTGACCTCTTCGAGCAGGCCAAGGCCAACGCCCCCGCCATCGTCTTCGTCGACGAGATCGACGCCGTCGGTCGTCACCGTGGTGCCGGGCTCGGCGGTGGCCACGACGAGCGCGAGCAGACGCTCAACCAGCTCCTCGTCGAGATGGACGGCTTCGACGTCAAGACCAACGTCATCCTCATCGCGGCGACCAACCGCCCCGACATCCTCGACCCGGCGCTCCTGCGCCCGGGACGTTTCGACCGCCAGATCGCGGTCGAGGCGCCCGACATGCTCGGCCGCCACCGCATCCTCGAGGTGCACTCGCAGGGCAAGCCGATGGCTGCTGGTGTCGACCTGCTCGCCGTGGCTCGGCGCACCCCTGGCTTCACGGGTGCCGACCTCGCCAACGTCCTCAACGAGGCCGCACTCCTCACGGCCCGCTCCGACAAGAAGCTCATCGACGACGCGACCCTCGACGAGGCCATCGACCGCGTCATCGCCGGTCCGCAGAAGAAGACGCGGATCATGTCGGCCAAGGAGCGCAAGATCACCGCGTACCACGAGGGCGGGCACGCGCTCGTCGCCGCTGCGATGAACCACACCGACCCGGTCACCAAGGTGACGATCCTGCCGCGTGGTCGCGCCCTCGGCTACACGATGGTCATGCCGGTCGACGACAAGTACTCGACGACTCGCAACGAGATCCTCGACCAGCTCGCGTACGCCCTCGGTGGCCGCGTCGCGGAGGAGATCATCTTCCACGACCCGACGACGGGTGCTGCCAACGACATCGAGAAGGCCACCGCCATGGCCCGCAAGATGGTCACCGAATACGGCATGAGTGAGCGCGTCGGCGCCATCAAGCTCGGCCAGAGCCAGGGCGAGGTCTTCCTCGGCCGCGACATGGGCCACCAGCGCGACTACTCCGAGCACGTCGCCGGGATCGTCGACACCGAGGTGCGCAACCTCATCGAGGCCGCGCACGACGAGGCGTGGCACGTCATCAACGACAACCGCCACATCCTCGACAACCTCGTCCTCGAGCTCCTCGAGAAGGAGACACTCAACCAGGCCGAGATCGCCAAGGTCTTCGAGGGCATCGTCAAGCGCCCGCTGCGCCCGACCTGGCTCTCGAGCGAGCACCGCGGCATCAGCGACCAGCCGCCGGTCCTCACCCCTGCCGAGAAGGCCGCCCTCAATGGCCACGACCCGTCGGGTGCGCCCGCCGGTGAGCACGCCACCCAGGGTGACCCGGTGACGGTCGCGGCGATCGACAAGGCCGCCTCCGACGGAGCCCACCCGGCCGCCGAGGCCGTGGCCGAGCACCCGCCGACCCAGGTCATCGAGCGTCCCGACGGTCAGCCCGTCGACCCGGAAGGCCACTGAGACCGTGACCGAGTCCCCGGACCTCAAGGACGACGAGGGCGACGCCCTTCCCCCGAGGCAGGTTGACCACGAGCGTGCTCGCGCGGCCATCCGTGAGTACCTCTTCGCCATCGGTGAGGACCCGGACCGCGAGGGCCTGCGTGACACTCCGGACCGCGTCGCGCGTGCGGCAACGCAGTTGTATGCCGGCCTGTCCCAGTCCCCGGAAGACGTCCTGTCCGCGCGGTTCTCGATCGACCACGAAGAGCTGATCATCGTGCGCGACATCGAGATCTTCTCGACCTGTGAGCACCACCTGCTGCCCTTCCACGGGGTGGCGCACGTCGGCTACATCCCGGCACCCGACGGCACCGTGACGGGCTTGTCCAAGCTGGCCCGACTCGTCGACGTCTTCGCCCGCCGGCCGCAGGTGCAGGAGCGCATCACGACCCAGGTCGCCGACGCGCTCGTCACGCACCTCGGAGTGCAGGGGGTCATCGTCGTCGTCGAGGCGGAGCACCTGTGCATGTCGATGCGCGGCGTGCACAAGCCGGGATCGC
Organism: Knoellia subterranea KCTC 19937; assembly: GCF_000768685.1. Taxonomy (GTDB): domain Bacteria; phylum Actinomycetota; class Actinomycetes; order Actinomycetales; family Dermatophilaceae; genus Knoellia; species Knoellia subterranea. Next base: position 161,537 of record NZ_AVPK01000003.1, read on the forward strand.
GCACGATCACGTCAGCGGTCCGGGGACAGTTGCGCGACCCCGCCACTCGCGCCGAGGCGATGTCGCTCCTGCTCGGCGGCAAGCGCTGACCGGCTCCGCCGTGAGGACCCCTTCGCTGCCCCTGACGCTCGCGCCCCGCCGCCGACCGCTCGTCATGGGCGTCGTCAACGTCACGCCCGACTCGTTCAGTGACGGCGGCGAGTGGTTCGAGCCGGAGGCCGCCATCGCGCACGGTCGCGAGCTCCTGGCCGCGGGTGCGGATCTCATCGACGTCGGGGGAGAGTCCACCCGCCCCGGCGCCGAACGGCCTCCGGTCGAGGAGGAGTTGCGCCGGGTCGTGCCGGTCGTGCGTGCGCTGGCCGCCGAAGGGGCTGCGGTCTCCATCGACACCATGAGGGCCTCGGTTGCCGGTGCCGCTCTCGAGGCCGGCGCCGCGCTCGTCAACGACGTCAGCGGAGGCCTCGCGGACGGTGAGATGGCAGCGCTCGTGGCGCAGGCCGGCATACCCTTCATCGTCATGCACTGGCGCGGGCACTCGACCGACATGCAGTCGCGAGCGGTCTACGAGGACGTCGTCGTGGACGTGTGCCGTGAGCTCGCCGAGCGCGTGGAAGCGCTGCAGGAGAGCGGAGTTCGTCGCGAACAGATCGTCCTCGACCCGGGGTTCGGGTTCGCCAAGACTGCTGAGCACAACTGGGCCCTCCTCGAACGACTCGACGCAGTGGCAGCGCTGGGCTTCCCCGTCCTCGTCGGCACGTCACGCAAGACGTTCCTCGGTCGCCTGGGGCGCCCCGACGGCGCGGATCCCAGCCCGCCCACCGAGCGCGACCTCGCCACGGCGATCACGTCGTTCCACGCGGCACACAACGGGGCGTGGGCGGTGCGCGTTCACGACGTACCGTCGACGATTCAGGCTCTCGACGTCGCGGACGCCTTGTTCCGCGGCGACAGCAAGGAGAACGCATGAGCGACCGGATCGCCCTCAAGGGCATCTCTGCCAAGGGCTTCCACGGCGTGCTCGACTTCGAGAAGCGCGACGGCCAGACGTTCGTCGTCGATGTGGAGATGGAGGTCGATCTCGCCCCGGCCGGTGCGAGCGACGACCTCGTCGACACGGTCAACTACGCCGAGGTCGCCGGTGACGTCGTCGACCTCATCCAGGGCGCGTCGCTCGACCTCATCGAGGCCCTCGCCGACCAGATCGCGGCCAAGGTGCTGACCCGCCCTCTCGTCGAGGCCGTGGCCGTGACCGTGCACAAGCCGCAGGCACCCGTCGGGCACCCCTTCACCGATGTGGCCGTCACCGTCGAACGAGTGCGCGAGACTCCGGTCGTGATCGCTGTCGGATCCAACATGGGCGACTCGCTCGAGACGATCCAGAACGCCGTGGGGGCCTTGTGGCTGGCGCTGGAGCTCAAGGCCGCCTCGCGCGTCTACGAGACCGCACCTGTGGGTGGCCCGGCTCAGGCGGCCTATCTCAACGCGGTGCTCGTCGGCACGACGTCGATGTCGCCGCAGCGGCTGCTCCGCACGATGCAGGACATCGAGCTGGAGCACGGCCGAGTCCGCAAGGAGCGGTGGGGACCGCGCACCCTCGACCTCGACCTCATCCAGTACGGCGACCCCGTGTTCGACACCGACGTCCGCATGGAGACCGAGGCCCTCACGCTGCCCCATCCGCGAGCTCACGAGCGGGCGTTCGTCCTCGTGCCGTGGGCCGACGCCGACCCCGAGGCTGCCCTGCGCGTCGACGGTGAGGTGCGCCGCGTTGCCGAGCTCGCCGCTGAGCTGGGCACGTCCGGCGTCACGCTCGGTCCCGACGTCGACCTGATGGAGGACGGCTGGTGAGTCGGCAGTGAACGGCCACGGTGTGCGCGCCCGCTCCGCCCTGCTCCTCGGTCTCGTCGTCGGCCTCGCGTCCTGGCTGATCTGGCACCTCATCACCCGTGAAGGCACGCTCGTTCCGCGTCCGTCGTGGCTCGCCGCGGTGCTGCTCGTGGCCATGGCGGCGTTCGTCGTCGGGTTCGCGTGGCCGGTTCGGTCCTATCTCGCGGGCCGCTCGACGAAGCGGCTCGATCCGTTGCGGGCGGCGCGCGTCGCCGTGCTCGCGCAGGCGGCGACCCTCACCGGTGCGGCGGCAAGCGGTTGGTATGCCGGTCAGCTGGCTGTCGTCGCCACGGGACTCGAGCTCGTGGCCAACGAGGCGCGGCTCTGGCGACTGGCCATCATGGTCGGGGCGGGGTTGCTGCTCGGCATCGCGGGACTCGTCGCCCAGCACTGGTGCCGCGTCGACCCCCGCGACTCCAACGACGACTGAGCGCACACCCCTCGGTCGGGCTACTTGTCGACGTCGCCGACGACGAAGAACGTCGAGCCGAGTATGGCGACCATGTCGGACACGAGCGTGCCCGGCAGCAGCTCGGTCAGCACCTGCACGTTGTTGAACGAGGCCGAGCGCAGCTTGAGGCGCCACGGTGTCTTCTCGCCTCGCGAAACCAGGAAATAGCCGTTGAAGCCGAGCGGGTTCTCGGTCGCGACATAGGTCTCGCCCTCGGGGACCTTGAGCACCTTGGGCAGGCGCTGGTTCACCGGCCCGGCCGCCAGTCCGGCGAGCACCGACAGGCAGTGCTCGACAAGGTCGAGGCTGACGTGAACCTGTTCGAGCAGCACCTCGAGCCGGGCGAGGCAGTCGCCCTCGGTGCGGGTCACGACCCGGCCGGGTCCATCGGGTCCGAACAGGCCGGCATACGCGAGATACGGCGCATCGCGCCGCAGGTCGACGTCGAGACCAGAGGCGCGCGCGATCGGTCCCGAGACGCCATAGGCCTGCGCGGTCGCCGGGTCGAGCACGCCGACTCCGCGGGTGCGGGCCACGAGGATCTCGTTGCCGACGATCATCGATTCGAGGTCGGGGAGCCTGCGACGGACGGCCTGGACGGCGTCGTCGACGCGTCCGAGCCACCCCGCCGGCACGTCCTCCTTGAGGCCGCCGACCCGGTTGAACATGTAGTGCATCCGCCCCCCGGACGCCTCCTCCATGACCGCCTGGAGCTCCTCGCGCTCGCGGAACGCATAGAACACGGGCGTGATCGCGCCGAGCTCAAGGGGGTAGGACCCGAGGAACATCAGGTGCGACAGGACGCGGTTGAGCTCGGCGAGCATCGTTCGCAGCCACACGGCGCGCTCGGGCACCTCCATGCCGAGCATCTCCTCGACGGCCAGCACGACCCCCAGTTCGTTGCCGAATGCACTGAGCCAGTCGTGTCGGTTCGCCAGGACGATGATCTGGCGGTAGTCGCGCACCTCGAAGAGCTTCTCCGCGCCACGGTGCATGTAGCCGATGATCGGTTCGGCATGCACGATGCGTTCGCCGTCGAGGGTCAGGCGCAGGCGCAGCACGCCGTGAGTCGCCGGGTGCTGCGGGCCGATGTTGAGGACCATGTCGGCCGTCGCGAGGCCACCCGCGCCGACCGCGACAGTGCTCGTCTGCAGCGGCGTCTGCGTCGTCGGCTCAGGCATGGTCCCGAGTATGCCGCGTCATGGCCCAGTGGAAGCCGCCGAGTCCGTTCGGGTCGGTGAGCGCGGCAATCGCCGAGGTCCGCGCGAGGGCGTGCACGTATCCGAGCGGGTCGCTGCTGGCCCTCGCGTGCTCCGGCGTCGCGGCGGTGAGGCCCAGGCGGTGCAGCAGCTCCCGTTGCGTGACGACTTCGTCGGCGCCGAGCGAGTCCGTCGCGACGTGCGCGGTGAGGTCGTGGAGCCCGTCGGGTCGCGGGTGGGTCACCTGACCTTCCCGGTATGCCGTGAGCGTGCCGTGCGTGGGCCGCTCCAGTCTCGTGTGGCCGTAGTCCACGGCGATCGTGACGCCAGTTCGGTTGCGGGACACCAGTTCTCGCCAGGCGAGGTCACGAGAGAGCCCGACCTCGACGCGATCACCGGGGGTCGTCGTCGGCCACCAGGTGTCGGCCCACCCCTTGTCTGCTCCGCTGAGTTCGTCCCCGAGCGACTCGGTGCCTGCACCGTCCACGAGGACCTCGCGCAGGACGCCGTCGTCATCGACCTCCGCGACTGTGCACGGGACGACATCGAGCCACTCGTGGGCAAGTACCACGGCGTCGAGGTCGCGCAACTCGTCCGGCACGCCCGTGCCACCGGGGGAGCGGACCCAGTCGATGGCACTCGGCAGGTGGTGTGGTCGTTCGACCACATCCACCCCGACGAGTTCGAGGTCGGGCCGGAGGTTGTGGAGGTGACCGAGGAGTTCGCCGCGGCCGCACGCGAAGTCGAGCACCCGGCATACGCCGGTTTCGTCGGCAAGGCGAGCCACTACCTCGGCGAGGACAGCGCCCAACGGTCCGTGGGCGGACGTCGTGAAATGCCCCGCCGGACCCTCGTCCCGCCGATAGAAACCGGTCGGCCCATAGAGCGCGTCGAACCACGCGTCACGCCACGGTCGAGGACTCACCCCCGCAACCTACGGCAGCAAAAGCGTTGGCCCGGACGGCGCCGCGCAGGCACACTCGATGCAGTGAGACCACTGACCGAGACCGAGATCCGCGACAGCTTCGTCAACGCCTCCAAGAGGGAGGTGGCTCAGGCGAGCCTGCCCGACCTCGAGAACCTGGACTGGGACTCGATCGAGTACCTCGGGTGGGTCGACGCCAAGCGTCCGCTCGGCTACGCGGTCGTCGACCTGGGAAGTGAGTTGCGCGGCGTCATCCTGCGCGCGGCACCCCCGCCCGCGGCACTGGGTGGACGGCGACGCAGCGCGATCTGCACGTGGTGCGAGGACCCGCTCGAGACCCAGGACGTCAGCCTCTATGTCGCCAAGAGGTCGGGTGCGGCGGGCCGCAAGGGTGACACCGTCGGGACGCTCATCTGCACGCAGTTCGTGTGCTCGAGCAACGTCCGTCGCAAGCCGACGTTCGCCGAGCTCGGGTCCAAGGACCCTGACGATCGCGAGATGTTCATCCTGCGCCGCATCGAGGGCCTCACGGAACGCGCCGCCAGGTTCGTCGCCTCCGTCTGACCCCACCCCAACCCGCCTTGTGTGTATGAGACCACGCTCGGGCGTGGTCTCATACACACAAGGCAGGGCCTGTGGATGACCGGACGGGGCGCGGGCAAGATTTCGGCACGATGGGATGACCATGAGGTCCCTCCCCGCCGAATTCGTCGCGCTGGCCAACGCCCAGAGCGGGATCGTGGCGCGTCGGCAACTCGGCGAGGTGGGCATCACGTGGAGTCGCGCCGAGGCACAGGTTCGGGCAGAGCGGTGGTCCGAAGTGACGAGTGTGGTCCTGGCGACCATTACCGGCGAGCTCACCCGCGACCAGCAACTCTGGACCGCCGCACTCCACGTGGGTGGTGACAGTCTGATCGGCGGCTATTCCTGTCTCGAAGCGCACGGTCTCAAGAACTGGCACCGTGACGAGATCACACTCCTCATCGACGACGAAGCGCACTACCCGCCCATCGCCGGGGTGACCTATTTCCGCACGCGTCGACCCTTGAGCGCTTGGCGTGCCTCGACCGCGCTGCCGTTGGCACGGGTCGCGCCGGCGGCGCTCCTGTGTGCAGCGCACGAGCCGAGTTGGCGCACCGCACAGGGCTTGCTCGCCGCGGTCGTGCAGCAGCAACTCACGACCGCCGCGTCCTTGCGTGAACAGCTGGAGAGAATGAAACCGCTGAGGCGGGCACCGAAGTTCCGACTTCTCCTGGACGAGCTCGAGGGAGGAGCTCATTCACTCGCAGAGATCGACGTGACTCGGATGTGCCGTGACCACGGACTACCGCGGCCCCACCGTCAGCGGCGACGCAAGGACGCGGCCGGAAAGGTGCGCTACACAGACTGTGAGTGGGATCTGCCCGACGGCACGGTGATCGTTCTTGAAGTCGACGGCGCGTTCCACATGAGCGTCGAGCATTGGGAGGACGACATCCAACGGCAAAGACGACTCAGTCAACCCGGCCGTCTGATCGTGCGCTGCACGACGAGGGAGGTCCGCGACGAGCCCTTCCAATTGGCGGCCGACCTCAAGGCGCTCGGTCTGGGCGTCTTGTGTGCATGAGCCCACGTTGGAGCGTGGTGTCATACACACAAGGCGGGTAATAGGTTTGGGGCGTGAGTCCAGGAGAGCACCCGGCACGGTTGTCGATCGGGGTCATCGGCGCGGGCCGGGTCGGTTCGGTTCTCGGGGCTGCGCTTCAGCGCGCCGGACACACGATCCAGGCGGCGTATGCCGTGTCCGCCGACAGTCGTGAACGAGCCGATGAGCTCTTGCCGGGTGTGCCGCTGCGCGACGTCCCCGAGGTGATCGACGGCGCCGACCTCGTCCTGCTCGCCGTACCCGATGACGCCCTGCCCGACCTCGTCTCGGGTCTGGCCGCGACGAACACGTGGCAGGCCGGGCAGATCGTCGTCCACACGAGCGGCCGTCACGGCGCCGAGGTGCTGCGGCCGGCCCTGGCCTCCCACATCCTGCCCATCGCGCTGCACCCGGCGATGACGTTCACCGGCACCGCCCTCGACCTGGGGCGGCTCGAGGAGTGCGCCTTCGGTGTGACCTGCCCCGATGCCCTGCGCCCGATGGCCGAGGCGCTCGTCGTCGAGATGGGCGGGGAGCCGGTGTGGGTCGCCGAGGCGGATCGCGCCGCCTATCACGCAGCCCTCGCGCACGGCTCGAACCACCTCGTCACGCTCATCGCCGAGGCGATGGAGGTCCTCACCGCCGCCGGCGTGGATGAACCCCGTGCCGTCCTCGGCCCCCTCGTTCGCGCGGCGCTGGACAACGCCCTGCGCCTGGGTGACGGTGCGCTCACGGGCCCCGTCGCTCGCGGCGATGTGAGTACCGTTGGCACGCACCTGCACGAGCTCGAGCGAATCTCCCCCGAGATCCGGGCGACCTATGTCGCCCTCGCCCGCGCAACGGCGGTGCGCGCACTCGAGAGTGGCCGGTTGCAGCCGTCCGCCGCCGAACCCCTCCTCGACACCCTCGCCGACCAGGAGCCCCAGTGACCGAAGCGACCGAAGCGCCCCAGTCGACCGAATCCGCCTCTGCCGCAACGGTCGTCGCGAGCACACGTGACGAGTTGCGTGCCGCCCGTGCCGCCCTCACCGGCACCGACGTCGCCGTCGTCATGACGATGGGCGCCCTCCACGAGGGCCACGCCGACCTGCTCCGCCGCGCGCGCGAGTCCGCCGAGCACGTCATCCTCACGATCTTCCTCAACCCGCTCCAGTTCGGGCCGAAGGAAGACCTGTCGCGCTACCCGCGCACGTTCGACGACGACATGGAGATCGCCCGGGCGCAGGGTGTCGACATCGTCTTCGCGCCGACTCCGGACGTCGTCTACCCGGACGGTGACCCGGGCGTGCGCGTCTCCGCCGGCCCGCTGGGCGACATGCTCGAGGGGAAGTCCCGCCCCGGGCACTTCGACGGCGTGCTCACGGTCGTCGGCAAGCTCCTCCACCTGACCGGCGCCCGCAAGGCGTTCTACGGCCAGAAGGACGCCCAGCAGCTCCTCCTCATTCGGCGCATGGTCCGCGACCTCGACTTCCCCGTCGAGGTCGTCTCCGTCCCCACGGTCCGGGAGCACGACGGGCTCGCGCTGAGCAGCCGCAACACCTACCTCACCGAGTCCGACCGCGAGGTCGCGCTCTGCCTGAGCCGAGCGCTCGCTGCGGGAGCCGAGCAGGCGGCATACGGACCGTCCGCCATCCGCCGAGCGGCACGCGCGGTACTCGTCGAGGAGCCGCTCGCCCTCGTCGACTACCTCGTCCTCGTCCACCCGAGCACGCTGCAGGACGTGCCCGAGTGGTACCGCGGCGAGGCACTCCTCGCCGTCGCCGCCCGCGTCGGCACGACCCGCCTCATCGACAACACCCCCATCCTCGTCGGGCCCGGCGGTGGCAGACTCGACGTGTTCTCGCAGGCCGACCAGGAGTCCTAACGATGTTCCGCTACATGCTGCACAGCAAGATCCACCGTGCGACGGTGACGCAGGCCGACCTGCACTACGTCGGTTCGCTGACGATCGACCTCGACCTCATGGAGGCCGCGGACCTGCTCCCCGGTCAGCAGGTCGACGTCGTGGACGTGGACAACGGCAACCGCCTCACGACCTACGCGATCGAGGGCGAGCGCGGCTCGGGCATCCTCTGCATCAACGGCGCCGCCGCCCGCCTCATCAGCCCCGGCGACACGGTCATCATCATCGCCTACGCCTCGATGTCCGACGAGGACGCGCGCTCGCACGACCCGCACGTCGTCTTCGTCGACAAGGACAACAAGATCGTCGAGGTCGGCGACGACGGTGGTGACGTGCCCGACGGCTACGGCCTCAAGACCTCGGCCGTCACGAAGCGTTCGCACCATTGAGCGATTCCGCGTATGCCGTCCGCCCCGGTCCCGCAGCCGGCGCCGCTCCGCGCATCCCGCGTTCGCTGAGTGCGCCGACGCCGGGGTGGACGACCACCGCTGACGTCATCGTCGTCGGCTCGGGCATCGCGGGCCTGACCTGCGCGCTGCGTCTGCGCGAACGGGTTGACAGGGTGCTGCTCGTGACCAAGACGGTCCTCGACGAGGGCTCGACGGCGTGGGCCCAGGGCGGCATCGCGGCCGCGCTCGACCCCGAGGACTCGCCGGCCGAACACCTCGAGGACACCATCGTCGCCGGTGTCGGTCTGTGCGACCGCGACGCCGTGGAGGCGCTCGTCACCGAGGGTCCGAAGCGCGTCCGCCAGCTCGTGGCACTCGGCGCCGAGTTCGACCGCGACGCCGACGGCGAGATCAAGCTGACCCGCGAGGGTGGGCACCACCGCGACCGCATCGCCCATGCCGGCGGGGACGCGACCGGCCGCGAGATCTCCCGCGCTCTCATTGCCGCGCTCGACCGGGTCCGCGACGACCCGGGCATCGAGGTCGTCGAGCACGCGCTCGTCGTCGACCTCCTGTCCGACGAGACCGGTGCCGACCCGTCTCGCGTCACGGGCGTGACCCTCCACGTCATCGGCGAGGGTCAGCTCGACGGTGTGGGCGCGGCCTACGCCCGCGCCGTGGTGCTCGCGACGGGTGGTCTGGGACAGATCTACACGTCCACGACGAACCCCCCGGTCGCCACGGGCGACGGCATGGCCGCGGCGATGCGCGCCGGAGCGCGGATCACCGACCTCGAGTTCATCCAGTTCCACCCGACCGTCCTCTTCCTCGGTGAGGGGTCGACCGGTCAACAGCCGCTCATCTCCGAGGCGGTGCGCGGCGAGGGTGCGTTTCTCGTCGATGCGGCCGGCAACCGGTTCATGCAGGGCCGGCACGAGCTCGCCGACCTGGCGCCGCGCGACGTCGTGGCCCGCGCCATCCTCGACACGATGCGCGACCAGGGCGTCGACCACGTCTTCCTCGATGCCCGCCACCTCGGCGCCGAATTCCTGGAGGAGCGGTTCCCGTCGATCGTGGCGTCCTGCCGCTCGCTCGGGTTCGATCCGGCGACCGACCTGCTGCCGGTCGCGCCGGCCCAGCACTACGCCTCGGGCGGTATCGAGACCGACCTGCTCGGGCGGTCCTCGCTGCCCGGCCTCTATGCCTGTGGCGAGTGCTCGTGCACGGGCGTCCACGGCGCGAACCGGCTCGCGTCCAACAGCCTCCTCGAGGGGCTGGTCTTCGCCAACCGCATCGCCGACGACATCCCCGCACGCATTGCTGCGGGTGAGCTCGCCGACCCCGTCGTACCCGCGCACCCGGACCGTGCGGGTGGCGACGCGCAGGGCGACCACGCGCTGCTCGACAGTTCCCAGCGACTCACGGTCCAGCGGGCGATGACGGCTGGCTCCGGGCCGGTGCGTTCGGCGGAATCGACCGCGGCCACGGCTGCGGCGCTCGCCGAGTTGGCCGCCCTCCCGCCGGCCAAGGCCGACCCGGGGCCGAAGACCTGGGAGACGACCAACCTCCTCCACCTCGGGCAGGCCCTCACCGAACTTGCCGCGCGCCGCGAGGAGACCCGCGGTGGCCATGTGCGCAGTGACTTCCCCGACCGTGACGACGCCCGCTGGCTCGTGCGCCAGAGCGCGACCGTCGCACCTGACCGTTCCCTCACCGTGACCGAGCGGAGTATGCCGTGAGCTCGCCTTCCCCGTCCGACGCCCGTTCCGCGGAGCAGCTCTCCACAGACCTTGGTTTCCCGGATGCCGATGCACGTCGGGTCATCACCGGGGCGCTCGACGAGGACCTCGGGGGTCCTGACGGCGTCGACGTCACGACCATGGCCACGATCCCTGCCGAGCAGCAGGTGCGGGCGGCCGTCCTGGCGCGTGAGGACGGGGTCGTGGCAGGTGTCGAGGTCATCGCGATGACCCTGGGCGAGGTGGCCACGCGACTCGGCGCCGAATCGGTGTCCGTGACCTCGGTCATCGCCGACGGGACCCGCGTGGCCCGCGGCGACGTCGTCGCCGAACTGTCCGGCTCGGCGCGCGTGACCCTCATCGCCGAACGCACCCTGCTCAACATCATCAGCCGGCTCTCCGGCATCGCGACCCACACGCGTCGATGGGCCGATGTCCTCGACGGCTCGGGCGCGATGGTGCTCGACACGCGCAAGACCACGCCGGGTCTGCGTGCCCTCGAGAAGTTCGCCGTCCGCGCCGGGGGCGGCACCAACAAGCGCATGGGCCTCTACGACGTGGCCATGATCAAGGACAACCACAAGCTGGCAGCGGGAAGTCTCCACGCGGCATACGCCGCAGTCCGCGAAGCGTTCCCGGAGGTGCCGGTCCAGGTCGAGGTGACCACGACGGCGGAGGCTCTCGAGTCGGTCGAGGCCGGGGCGCGGTTCCTGTTGTGCGACAACATGTCCACGGACCTGCTCCGCGAGACGGTCGAAGCGGTGCGGGCGACGGGGGAGACCGTCGAACTCGAGGCGACCGGTGGGCTGACCCTCGACGTGGCGGCGGACTATGCGGCGACGGGCGTCGACTTCCTCAGCGTCGGCGGGCTGACCCACTCGAGCCCGATCCTCGACCTCGCCCTCGACCTCAAGCCCACCTCCGACTGATTCGACTGATTGTGAGTTCGCACAGTCGCTCGCTGGCGCTCGCTTCTGTGCGAACTCACAATCAGTCGGGAGGTCAGTGGCCCTTGCGGAGGGTGGGGTTGTCGGCCTCGACCGTCGCCGGGTGCACGAACAGTGGCAGCAGCCGACGTGACGCTGGGGTGCGCAACGCCTTGACCGCGGCGAGGTGGGCCTCGCATCGCACGACCAACTCGTCGTAGGCCGGCTTGCCCATGAGCTCGACCAGCTCGGCGCGGTTGCTGCGATAGACCGGCTCGGCGCCGACGTGGGCGTCGGGGTTGCCCGAGCAGTACCAGTCGAGGTCGTGCCCGCCCGGGCCCCACCCGCGTCGGTCGTACTCGCCGATCGACACCTCGAGATAACTCGTGTCATCGGTCTGCTCGACGGTGCGGAAGGTGCGCCGGATCGGCAGCTGCCAGCACACGTCGGGCTTCTGGGTGTGTGGAGGGTGGCCGGTCAGGACGCCGTGCTGGTGCAGGGCGCAGCCCGCGCCGGCGGGGAAGCCGGGTCGGTTGAGGAAGATGCAGGCCCCGTCGACGACCTTGGTCTTGCGGGCGTCGTCCTCGAGTTCGGTCCAGTGCGAGATCTTGGCCGGGTTCTTGCGGTCGGGCATGAGCTGCCACTCGTCCGGGCCCAACTCCTCGACGACCGCCGCAACGCGAGCCAGGTCGTCGTCGTCGGAGAAGTGGGCTCCGAGCGTGCAACAGCCGTCGTCGGGACGGTCGGCATAGATGCCCTCGCACCCGGACCCGAAGATGCAGGTCCACCGGGAGGTCAACCAGGTCAGGTCGCACCGGAAGCGCTGCCCCGAGTCCGCGGGATCCGCGAACTCCACCCAGGTGCGCGGGATGTCGAGCGGAGTCTCAGCCACCGGGTCACCCTATGCCGCGAAGGCCGACTACCGTGGACCTCATGCGGCTCGGGGTCATCGACGTGGGTTCCAACACCGTCCACCTCCTCGTCGTGGACGCACACGTGGGTGCCCAGCCGCTGCCGGCCAGCTCCCACAAGCGCGAGCTGCGGCTCTCCGAGCACGTCACCGACGACGGCAACATCGACGACACCGGCCGCGAGCAGCTGTCCGAGTTCGTCGCCGAATGCCTCACCGTCGCCGAGGACCAGGGCGTCGAGGACCTCATGGGCTTCGTGACGAGTGCGATCCGGGAGGCCCCCAACGGCGACGAGGTGCTCGCCGACGTCAAGGAGCGCACCGGCGTCGTGCTCGACGTCCTCTCGGGTGAGGACGAGGCCCGACTGACCTTCCTGGCCGCCCGTCGCTGGTTCGGCTGGTCTGCCGGCACCCTGCTCGTCGCCGACATCGGCGGCGGTTCGCTCGAGATCGCCCAGGGCATGGACGAGGACCCCGACGTCGCGTTCTCGCTTCCGCTCGGGGCCGGGCGCGTCACGCGCGACCACCTCGCCGGGGATCCGCCGGGGGAGCAGGCCGTCCGCGAAGCCCGCAAGCACGTGCGCGCGACGATCGCGCGACAGATGCGCCCGCTCACCAAGGCGGGCGGCGCCGACCGCGTCGTGGGCACGTCCAAGACCATGCGGTCCCTGGCGCGCATCACCGGCGCCGTCCCGAGTTCCGAAGGCATGTATGCCGCCCGCTTCCTCGAGCGCGCCGCTCTCGACGCGATCCTGCCCGAGATCGCGAACATGACTGCGGCACAGCGCAGTTCACTTCCGGGAGTGTCGGAGTCGCGCGCCCATCAGCTCCTCGCCGGTGGCATCGTCGCGTCGGCGACGATGGACCTTCTCGGTGTCGACGGGCTCGAGATCTGCCCGTGGGCCCTGCGTGAGGGCATCATCCTGCGCCGCCTCGACGGCATGCACTGAAGGGCGGGTCCGATGCGGCAACGCGGATGCGGGGGCCACGCCGATGAGCGGGGCTGACGCCGTGCGCATCCCGGAGATCCCCGTGGCCCTCTCGACGGCCTCGGTCTATCCGGAGAACTGCGCCGCCGCCTTCCAGCACGCGGCCAGACTTGGCTACGACGGCGTCGAGGTCATGGTCTGGACCGATCCGGTGACCCAAGAGGCAGGTGCGCTGCGAGCGCTCAGTGAGCTCCACGGCATACCCATCGTCTCGATCCACGCGCCGACCCTCCTCATCAGCCAACGGATCTTCGGCGTCGAGCCCTGGGGCAAGATCGACCGCTCCCTCGAGCTGGCGGACGAGGTGGGAGCCGGGACGGTCGTGCTCCACCCGCCGTTCCGCTGGCAGAAGGAATACGCCCGCGACTTCACCGACGGAGTGGCCACCCGGGAGCACGACTCGGGCATCACACTCGCCGTGGAGAATATGTATCCGTGGCGGGTCCGCGGTCGGGAGATCGAGGCCTACCTGCCGCACTGGGATCCGGTGCCGCAGCCCTATGACCACGTGACCCTCGACCTGTCGCACACCGCGACCGCGGGATCGGACGCGCTGGCCATGGTCGAGGCACTCGGGCCACGCCTCGCCCACATCCATCTCGCCGACGGGCTGGGGTCGATGAAGGACGAGCACCTCATCCCGGGACGGGGGTCGCAACCCTGCGCCGAAGTGCTGGACACGTTGGTGCACAACGGTTTTGGCGGATCCGTGGTCGTGGAGGTCTCGACCCGACGCCTCTCGATCGAGCAGCGGGAGATCGCCCTGGCCGAGGCGCTCGCCTTCTCCCGACTCCACCTCGCCGGAGCCCTGGAGGTCGAGGGCGAATCCTGAGCCGTGTTCGCCGCGTCAAAGCGGCAGAGCGCCCGGACGTCGGGTCTAGATTCGACCCATGGCGAACTCTGCCGCCGGGACCGGCGCCGGCACTGACGCCGTCCTCGTCGAGCACCTCCGCGTGGTCCGAGGTGGTCGCGACGTGCTGCCCGACCTCAGCGTGCGCGTCCCCGTCGGACAGGTCGTCGGACTGCTGGGCCCCAGCGGTGGCGGCAAGTCCACCTTGATGCGGGCCGTCGTCGGCGTGCAGCAGGTCGAGTCCGGCACGGTCACAGTCCTGGGTGAGTCGGCCGGGAGCCCCGCGCTGCGGCACCGCGTCGGCTATGTCACCCAGAGCCCCAGCGTCTATGCCGACCTCACTGTCCGTCAGAATCTCGGCTACTTCGCGCGGGTCCTCGGGGCGCCCGCTGACTCCGTGGACCGCTGTATCGACGCCGTCGACCTGCGATCGCACGCCGACTCACTCGTGGGACGCCTCTCCGGCGGCCAGCGGTCGCGGGTCTCCCTCGCGGCAGCCCTGGTCGGGGACCCCGAACTGCTCGTCCTCGACGAACCCACGGTGGGGCTCGACCCGGTCCTGCGGCGCGACCTGTGGGACCTCTTCCGCCGGCTCGCCCACGACGAGGGCCGCACGCTCCTCGTGTCGAGCCACGTCATGGACGAGGCGACACGGTGTGACCGGCTGCTCCTGCTGCGCGATGGCGAGATCCTCAGTGACTCGACCCTGCCCGAACTGCTCGACCGCACCGGCGCTCCCGACGCCGAACAGGCCTTCCTTGCCCTCGTGGACGAGGCGACCAGCGCAGGAGGCCGTCCGTGAACCCGCGCATCACCCTCGCCACGGCGGCCCGCATCCTGCGCCAACTGCGCACCGACCACCGCACCATCGCCATGATGCTCGTCGTCCCCTGCGTGCTCATCGGACTGCTGGCCTGGATCTTTGACGGCACGCCGGTCTTCGATCGCATCGGCGCGGCCCTGCTCGGAGTGTTCCCCTTCGTCGTGATGTTCATCGTCACGAGCGTGGCCACACTGCGCGAACGCACCTCGGGCACCCTGGAGCGGCTCCTCACGACGCCGCTCGGCAAGGGCGACTTCATGCTCGGATATGCCCTGGCCTTCGGGGCCATGGCAGTCGTGCAGGCCCTCGCCGCAACGGGATTCGCCGTCTGGGTGTGCGATCTCGACATCGCCGGACCCGCGTGGCTGCTCGTCGTCGTCGCCGTTCTCGATGCGCTCCTCGGCACTGCCCTGGGACTGCTCGTGAGCGGCTTCGCGTCGACGGAGTTCCAGGCGGTGCAGTTCATGCCCGCGCTCGTCCTGCCCCAGTTCCTGCTGTGCGGTTTGCTCGTCGCCCGAGAATCGCTGCCGTCGGTGCTGTCCGCGATCTCGGACGTCCTACCCCTCTCGTATGCCGTGGACGCGATGCGCACGATTGCTACGGATCCCGAACCGCTCGGCGAGGTCGCCTCCGACATCGGAATCATCGCCGGTGCCATCGTGCTCGCCCTCGCCCTGGGCAGCCTCACCCTGCGTCGTCGCACCCCGTGACCGCGTCCCCGCCTGAACGGGTGAGGGGGCCGCGACGGGAGGCGGCTGCAGTGGCGGGCGGACGGCATACCCCGTCGGTTCTGGCGACCGGCCATGAACGGTTAGCCTGACGCCCGTGGATGCCTCAGATCTCCTTCGCTCCGGACTGCTTCACCTCTCCGACTCGAGCATGGTGCGCAGCACCATCGAGAAGGCGCCGGTGAGCCGCAGCGTGGTCCAGCGCTACGTCCCCGGAACGGACGTCGCCCACGCGGTCGCCGCCACGGCCGAACTCCGCGCGACCAACCGACAGGTCACCATCGACTACCTCGGCGAGGACACCCTCGACGCCGGGCAGGCCGCGCACACCGTCGACACCTACGTCGGGCTGCTGCGCGCCCTCAAGGCCGCGAACCTCAGCCAGTTCGGCGCCGCCGAGGTGAGCGTCAAGCTCAGCGCCGTCGGTCAGGCCCTCCCCAGGGACGGCGAGAAGATCGCCCTCGACAACGCCCGGCGCATCTGCGAGATCGCGCAGGAGGCCGACACCACGGTCACCCTCGACATGGAGGACCACACGACGACCGACTCGACGCTGTCGATCCTTGCGGAGCTGCGCAAGGACTTCCCGACGACCGGCGCCGTGCTCCAGTCCTACCTGCACCGCACCGAGAGCGACTGCCGCGACCTCGCCACCTCCGGAAGCCGCGTCCGGCTCTGCAAGGGCGCCTACAAGGAGCCGGCGTCGGTTGCCTATCAGGACGCGGAGGACGTCGACCTCTCCTACGTCCGCTGCCTCAAGATCCTCATGGCCGGTGACGGCTACCCGATGGTTGCGAGCCACGACCCGCGCCTCATCGACATCGCCCGGGCCCTGGCCAGTCGTCAGGGACGCGAGCCCGACTCCTACGAGTTCCAGATGCTCTACGGCATCCGCCCCGAGGAGCAGACCCGAATCGCCGACCGCGGGCACCAGATGCGGGTCTACATCCCGTTCGGCGAGGAGTGGTACGGCTACCTCATGCGCCGCATGGCCGAGCGCCCCGCCAACCTCCAGTTCTTCCTGCGCTCCCTCCTCTCCAAGAACTGACCCCCACTCGACCCGACAAAGGCCCGCTCAACCCTTTGTGGCACCTCGGGTCGAGGAGCCCTTTGTCGGGTGACCCGATAATGGGGCGGCTGGTCTGTTCGTGAAACGCGCGTGAAGCGTGAGGTGACGAGGGCTTAGTCTCGCGCCATGGGAACGGTTGCGATCTTCGGTGCTGGCGTCATGGGGGAAACCCTGCTCTCGGGACTTCTGCGCGCCGGGCGACCGGCCGATCAGCTGGTCATCACCGAGCGTCGACCCGAGCGCGCGGCGGAGCTGACCGAGAAGTACGGCGTGCGCGCCCTCTCCAACGTCGAGGCGGCCGAACTCGCCGACACCCTCGTCCTCGTGGTCAAGCCGCAGGACATGGGGACCCTGCTCGACGAGATCAGCCCGCACGTCGCCGAGGGCAACCTCGTGGTGAGCCTCGCCGCGGGCATCACGACCGACTACATCGAGCGTCGCCTGTCCGACGGCCGCTCGGTGGTGCGCGTCATGCCCAACACGCCGGCCCTCGTCGACCAGGGCATGGCGGCCGTGAGTGGTGGGCGGCACTGCGTCCCCGAGCAGCTCCAGCACGCCACCGAACTTCTCGCGGCGACGGGCAAGGTGACCGAGGTCCCCGAGAAGATGCTCGACGCAGTCACCGCCATCAGCGGCAGTGGTCCGGCCTACATCTTCTATGTCGTCGAGGCGATGATCGAGGCCGGCGTCGTCCTGGGGATGCCGCGCGCCACGGCGACCGAACTCGTCACGCAGACTCTCTTCGGCGCGGCGACAATGCTGCGTGAGACGGGCCAGCACCCCACCGTGCTGCGCGAGCAGGTGACCTCGCCCGGCGGCACGACGGCCGCTGCGCTGCGCGAGCTCGACGACCACAAGGTGCGCGCGGCGTTCATCAGCGCGATGGAGGCTGCGGCGGTGAGGTCGCGTGAACTCTCCGGTGAGTGACGTGACGGCGCCGGTCATCGAGATCGTCGCCGTCACCGACGCGAACTGGCGCACCTATCGCGACGTACGGCTCGCCGCGCTACTCGACACGCCTCGCGCGTTTGCGAGCACGTATGCCGGCAACGCGGATCGCGATGACGCCTCCTGGCTCGCTCGGCTCGAGACGACAGACATCTGGCTCGCCTTCTGGGGCGACCGTCCCATCGGGACCGTGGCCATCTGGCACGCGGACGACCAACCCGAGGACGAGACGTTCCTCATCGGCATGTGGGTGTCGGCGTCGGCGCGCGGGCACGGTGTCGGGGATCAACTCATCGTGGAGGCACTCGCCAGCGCTGCGGCGAAAGGGTTCGCCCGGGTCCACCTGGACGTCGCGGAGGAGAACCTGCCGGCCAGGCGGCTCTACGAGCGGCACGGGTTCGCGCTCACCGGCGGCACGTGGGACAACCCGCTGTACGGCGGGATCCGCGAACTCGGGTACGCCGTCACGCTGCCGACGCACCCCTGAACGGACCCCGGGTTGCCTCCTGTCAGGGGCGTCGGGGAAAGTGGAGCCATGAGCGAGATCAGCGTGCGCCCCCTGGGCGAAGAGGACTGGCAGCAGTACCGCGACACCCGACTGACCGCTCTGCGCGAGTCTCCCGAGGCCTTCGTGGCGACCGCCGAGGAGGAGGACGCCTACGACGAGGACTTCTGGCGCCTGCGGATGAACCGCTCGGCCCGCCTCCTCGCCGAGCGTGAGGACGGCCCGCTCGGCATCGTCAGCGTGGGTCGCGCGGACGAGGAGCACCCCAAGACGTCCGAGCTCTTCGGCCTGTGGGTCTCGCCCGAGGCACGTGGCACGGGAGTCGCCACCGCGCTCGTGCGAGCCGGTGCGACGCTGGCGCGTGACCAGGGTCAGCAGCAGCTCACCTACTGGGTGGGCAGCGACAACGGCCGTGCGGTCGCGTTCGCCAGCGGCTTCGGCTTCCGCCCGACCGGTCGTCGTCGCCCGATGCGCGTGCAGAACGGTGACGACGAGGACGAGGTCGCAATGGTGCTCGCCCTCGGCGGCGACCGCGGATCGGTCCCCACGGACTTCTGAGCAACCGCAGTTCCGAGCAACCGCAGTTCTGGGCAACCGCAGTTCCGAGCGGCCGCCGCCCGACCCGGCGATCAGGGTCGCGCAGCGAGCCTCTCGAGCAGTTCCGTCGGACCGCTGACGATGAGCGTGTCGTGAGCCGACACCTTCGTCGACGGGACGGCATACGTGAAGTCCTCGCCGGGTGCCTTCACGCCGACGATCGTCACGCCGTACTTGCTCCGCAGCTTGCTCTGCTCCAACGTGAAGCCGATCGCTTCGGTGGGCGGTCGCATCTTGACGATCGCGAAGCCGTCGTCGAACTCGATGTAGTCCTGCAACTTGCCGCCGACGAGGTGTGCCACGCGACGGCCGGTGTCGGCCTCGGGGCGAACGATGTGCTGCACGCCGATGCGGTCGAGGATGCGGGCGTGCTCGGGGGAGGTGGCCTTGGCCCAGATGTCGGGGATGCCGGCGTCGACGAGGTTGGCCGAGGTGAGGACGGACGCCTCGACCGATGAGCCGACGCCGACGATCGCGATCTTGTAGCGCGAGGCCTTGGCCTCCCGGATCACCTCCGCGTCGCTGGCGTCGGCGTGGATGATCGAGTTGAGGCGGCCGAGGAACTTCTCGGCGAGGAACCCGTCCTTCTCGATGGCGACGACGCGATGGCCCAGGCGTCGCAACTCGAGGGCGGCGGCCCCTCCGAAACGCCCCAGTCCGACGACGAGGACGTCGAGATCGCTGTTCTTGGCCGGCACGGCTTCCTCCCGGTGGGCGACATTGGGGCAGCAGGTCCGGCGCAAGCGTGCACCGTTCGGGTCGAGGCTAACGCCCCGCGCGCCTCTGCCGGGTAGCGTGCCACGCATGGCTCATCGCACGCGCCTGGTCTGGGACGACGGCTTCACGGCATACAACTTCGGACCATCACACCCCATGGGGCCGGCGCGCCTTGCGCTGACGACCAGGCTGCTGGACGACCTCGGGGTGCTCGAAGGGGTCGATGTGATCAGCCCGGACGTCGCGGACGACGATCTCCTCGCGCTGGTGCACGACCCCGCCTACATCGCCGCGGTCCGGGAGGCCTCAGTCGACCCCGACAGCGCCAACCCTCGGCGGGGACTCGGCACCGACGACGACCCGGCCTTCGTCGGCATGCACGAGGCGAGCGCTCGCATCGTTCAGGGCACGGTCGACCTGTGTGACGCGGTGTGGAGCGGCGAGATCGACCACGGCGTCAACTACTGTGGCGGGCTCCACCACGCGATGGCCACGCACGCCGCCGGATTCTGCATCTACAACGACATCGCGATCGGCATCCAGCGACTGCTCGACAGCGGTGCCGAGCGGGTCGCCTACGTCGACATCGACGTGCACCACGGCGATGGCGTGGAGCGGATCTTCTGGAACGACCCGCGCGTCCTCACCATCTCGGTGCACGAGTCGGGGCGCGCCCTCTTCCCCGGGACGGGCTGGCCGGGCGACATCGGTGGGCCCGATGCGCGGGGGACTGCCGTCAACGTGGCCCTTCCGCCGGGGACGGGCGACTCGGACTGGCTCCGGGCCATCGAGTCGGTCGTCCCGCCGGTGGTCGCGGCGTTCAAGCCGCAGGTCCTCGTGACCCAGCACGGCTGCGACAGCCACCGCCAGGACCCGCTCGCGCACCTCAGCATCACGGTGGACGCGCAGCGTCGGGCCCACGAGTGTCTCCATCGGCTCGCGCACGACCACGCCGACGGCAAGTGGGTGGCCCTGGGTGGCGGGGGCTACGAGCTGGTGGATGTCGTGCCGCGCTCCTGGGCGCACCTGACCGCGATTGCCGCACACACGCCCGTGCCGACCTCGACGCCGATCCCCGTGGAGTGGCTCGACCACGTGCGCGAGACCTACGGCCGTGAAGGGCCGGCGACGATGGGTGACCTCGCCGAGAAGGACCTGCCGATCTGGGTCCGGCCGTGGGCGATGGGACACAACCCGGACCGAGGCGGGGACGCCGCCATCCTCGCGACGCGTCAAGCGGTGTTCCCGCTCCATGGGCTTGAGCCATGGTTCGACTGACGCGGATTTCTCACCACTTGGCAGCGTGTCGGCTGGACTTCGGAAAAATTCGGCTCCACCGACTTCCCCAATCGTCACACCAGCCCCTATGGTTGCTTCTTGCACGCCCGTAGGTCACTGCCGGTGGGGAAGCCGGCGATGCGCGCGTGCAGAAGATCGAGGTGGCAATGTCTCAGGAACGTCTTGCCGAAGTGCGGTTTCTCACCGTTGCCGAGGTGGCCTCGATCATGCGCGTGTCCAAGATGACCGTCTATCGCATGGTGCATGGAGGCGAACTGCCCGCCGTGCGTGTGGGTCGGTCCTTCCGGGTTCCCGAGGACGAGGTGCAGAAGTACCTCCGGGAGTCCTACATGGGCACCGCGTGAGCGAGTCGGACAACAACGCCGAAGGCCGGACCGATGTGGTCCGGCCTTCGGCATGTCCGGCGGGCTGACCCCCGCTGGTCTCGCCCCGCTGGTCTCGCGAGGCGGGCGCGGGAGTAGGCCGCGAGGCGGCCCCGTTTGGGCACACGGGCGCACCGCCGGTAGGGTTGCCCCTCGACACACGCGCGCCGGTCGGCCGCGCAGGCCGATCAGCAGCTGCTGGTCCACCGTCGTTCGCATTTCTCTCAATCAGCAAGGACTGCTCATGGGTTCAGTGATCAAGAAGCGTCGCAAGCGCATGGCGAAGAAGAAGCACCGCAAGTTGCTTCGCAAGACGCGCCACCAGCGTCGCAACAAGAAGTGACGCGTCCCTGACGCGATGCAGCGACCTCCGCCTTTTCGGCGGGGGTCGTTCTGCTTTCCTGGGGTATGCCGTCCGCTCCCGTTCCGCTTCCGGCCCGACTTCTGCGTGACCGCCCTCTCCAACCTTTCCCTTCGTGGTGCCGCGCCAAGTAGGGTCGAGCCTGAACGCGCATCGAGGAGAGGGAGCCCGTGGGTCAGGTAGTTCTCGTGACAGGGGTGTCCCGCTACATCGGCGGCGTCCTGGCCCGGCGACTCGCCGCCGATCCCTCCGTGGAGAAGGTCATCGGCGTGGACGTCATCCCGCCTCCTCGCGACCTCGGTGGGGCGGAGTTCATCCGCGCGGACATTCGCAATCCGATGATCGGCAAGGTCATCGCCCAGGGTGACGTCGACACGGTCGTCCACGCCAACGTCATCGCGACGCCGACCTTCGCCGGGGGCCGCACCCCGCAGAAGGAGATCAACGTCATCGGCACGATGCAGCTGCTCGCTGCGTGCCAGAAGGCCGGGACGGTCAAGCGTCTCGTCGTGAAGTCCACGGCCGCGGTCTATGGGTCGACACCTCGCGACCCCGCGATGTTCACCGAGGAGATGAGCGCCAAGCGGCTGCCGTCCTCGGGCTTCGGCAAGGACTCCATCGAGGTCGAGGGCTACGTCCGTGGTTTCGCTCGACGCCGCCCCGACACCGAGATCCTCACCCTGCGCTTCGCCAACATCATCGGTCCGCGCATCCGGACGTCCATCACGGACTACTTCAACTTGCCGGTCATCCCCGTGCCGTTCGGCTACGACGCGCGGCTGCAGTTCTTCCACGAGGACGACGCCATCGCTGCGCTGGCCCGCGGCGTCACGGGTTCCACGACCGGAGTCGTCAACCTCGCCGGTGAAGGCGTGCTCACCGTGCTGCAGGCGGCTTCGATCGTTCGGCGCCCTGTCGTCATGGTGCCCATGGCCGCGGCCGGCACGATCGGCGGCCTCGGCAAGCGCTTCGGACTCGTCGACTTCAGCCCGGACCAGATGTCCTTCCTGGCCTTCGGCCGAGGCATGGACACCACGGTCATGCACGACAGCTTCGGCTTCACGCCGAAGTTCTCGACGCGTGCCGCATTCGAGGACTACGCCCGGACCGTCAGCCCGGTCTATCCGTCCATGGACGGCGTGGCCGGGGCTGTCGGAGGGCTGGTGGGCGCCGCCCAGCAGGTGTTGGGTCGAGGCAGGGGGAAGCACTGATGGCGACCAAGAAGTCCGCCGCAAAGCAAGGTCTCCCGCAGAAGAGCTCTGCGACGTCGGGCGCTGCCAAGCAGAGCGCCGCCCGCAAGACCGCCGCGACGAAGTCGACCGGCCGGGTCTCCGCCGTCGCCGCGGGTGCCGCCCGCGCCTCGGGTGAGCGTGCTCGACGCCGCTCGACCCCGCTCCTGTCGGCCGCGGCCACGTCCGCTGAGACAGCCCTCACCGAGAGCGCCGCCACGGCGTCGGCCCCCGCGAAGGTGACGAGCAAGCGGCCGGCCACCAAGCGGCCGGCCACCAAGCGGCCGGCCACCAAGAGCTCAACCACCAAGAGCGCGGGGTCGGTGACTCCCGCGGCGACGACCGCGACCACCGCCCCCACGACCTCGGGGATCGCGGAGCCGGCTCCCGCTGCCCGCCGGGCGCACCGTCCGCGACCCCACGCCGCCGCGAAGGCCTCGTCCAAGGCCACCAAGCAGGCCGGCATACGCCCCCAGAGTCCGCGTGCGAAGCGCGCGGCGGACGAAGCCGCGCGCCGGCACCTGCGGGTGGCGACTCCACCGGAGCCGAGCCTGCGGGCGCCGGACCCCACGGCGACGCAGACCGACATGTCGCTGCCTGTGCCAGGGGTCGAGGAGTTGCTCACGGCGTCGATCGCCGCGATGCGGATGGCTGCCCAAGGTGCCGGTATCTCCCCCGACGAGATCGAGCGGCGCATCGCCGCGACGCTGGCCTTCCTGCGTCGACGGATCGAGGGCGACTTCAGCGTCGACGAGTTCGGCTACGACGAACACTTCGCCGAGAACGTCATCTTCCCGATGCTGCGGCCCATCTACAAGAACTGGTTCCGGGTCGAGGTCCGCGGGCTCGAGAACATCCCGGACGAGGGTGGCGCGCTCATCGTGAGCAACCACTCGGGCACCGTCGCGATCGACTCGCTCATGGTGGCGCAGGCGGTCCACGACGAGCACCCGAAGCACCGGGTCATGCGTGCCCTCGGTGCCGACCTCGTCTTCCAGACGCCGGTCCTCGGCGCCTTCGCCCGACGTGGCGGATCCACCCTTGCGACCGGTGACGACGTGGACCGGCTGTTCGCCAAGGGCGAGCTCGTCGGCGTCTTCCCCGAAGGCTTCAAGGGCGTGGGCAAGCCGTTCAAGGAGCGCTACAAGCTCCAGCGGTTCGGTCGTGGCGGCTTCGTCTCGGCAGCCCTCAAGGCCGGCGTGCCGATCATCCCCACGTCCGTCGTCGGTGCCGAGGAAATCGCTCCGATCATCGGCAACATGAAGACCGTGGCGCGCCTGTTCGGCCTGCCCTACGCGCCGATCACGCCGACCTTCCCCCTGCTCGGCCCGCTCGGTCTCATCCCCCTCCCGTCGAAGTGGATCATCGAGTTCGGCGCGCCGGTCGAGACTGCCTCGCACGGTGTCGCCGCGGCTGACGACCCGATGCTCGTCTTCGACCTCACCGACCAGGTGCGCGAGACGATCCAGCAGACGCTCTATTCGCTGCTCATGCAGCGTCGCTCGGTCTTCTTCTGAGGCCGATCCCGTATGCCGTCCGCCCCCGACCCGCAGCCCACTCACCTCGGCGATGCCTTGCCGGAGCCGCGCGTCACCCTGATCGGCAAACCCGGATGCCACCTCTGCGACGACGCCCGCGCCATCATCGCGAGGGTGACGGAGGAGCTGGGCGAGTCCTTCGTCGAGAAGTCGATCCTCGATGACCCCGACCTCCTGTCGAAGTACGCCGAGGAGATCCCCGTGACCCTCGTGGACGGCCGTCAGCACGACTACTGGCGCGTCAACCCCGACCGCCTCAGAGCAGCCCTCACCCAACCGCGCCCCTGACCCGAGCGCGCGGCAACGCACGTCCGGCGCAACGCGTGTATGCCGTTCGCCGCCGGCTGGGCCTGGCGGCGGGTCCCACGCTCTGCGTGGGCGCGCGAAGCGCGCTCAGCGCGCGAGTGCGGATGGACAGCGGCGAACGGCATACGCGCGTGGAGCCGCGCAGGGGAACGTGAGCGGACGGCACGCCCTCGCGCAGCGGGAGGCGAGCGGACGGCATACAGAAAGGTTGTTGGAGGCGCGCAAACGGTTCCGCACGCCGCTTGTACCAGAGCCGAATGTGTGCCTTGTCTCGGGGTCCCGTCGCGACTTTGTGCATGGCTTCACAAGTGCGTACGCTGGCAGGGCACCACCACCCTTCAAGACAGGAGTCGAAGGCCACGTGTCCGCCGACGTCGCAGCCCGCCGGGGAATCCCCGACGCATCAGTGGCTCGACTCCCGGGATACCTGCAGGCCCTGACGAACTTCGCGGAGCGGGGCATCGGCTCGGTCAGTTCCGAAGAACTTGCCACGGCTGCCGGCGTGAGCTCGGCCAAGCTGCGCAAGGACCTGTCGCATCTGGGGTCCTACGGCGTGCGCGGGGTGGGCTACGAGGTCGATCGTCTGTCCTACGAGATCTCCACGGCGCTCGGTCTGACCCAGGACTGGCCGGTGGCCATCATCGGCATGGGCAACCTGGGCCGGGCGCTCGCGGCCTACAGCGGGTTCGCCACGCGCGGGTTCAATGTCATCGCCGTCCTCGACCGGGACGCCGACCTCGTCGGTGCGGCAGTGGGGGAGCACCGCATCCGGCCGATGGGTGACCTGGGTGCTCTGGTTCGTGACGACCGTCTCGCGATCGGTGTCATCGCCACGCCGGCCGACTCCGCGCAGGAAGTCGCCGACCATCTCGTGAGCGCCGGAGTGCGATCCATCCTCAATTTCGCACCGTGTGTCCTCGACGTCCCCGACGACGTCATGGTGCGCAAGGTCGACATGTCGACCGAGCTCCAGATCCTCGCGTTCCACGAGCAGCGCCGCACGGGTGAGCTCGACCTGAGCGCGCAGTCCACGGTCGAGGGAGTGGCGCTGTGAGTCTCCTCGTCCTTGGCCTGTCGCACCACGGTGCGCCGTTGGAGTTGCTCGAGTCCGCCGCGCTCGACCAGTCGGCCCGCGGTCGCCTCGAAGGTGCCATCGTCGCGTCGGAGCATGTCGCCGAGGCCGTGGTCGTGTCCACGTGCAACCGCACGGAGGTCTATGCCGAGGGCCTGACCTTCCACGGTGCCCTCACCGATGTCTCGGAAGCGCTGGCCGAGGCCACTGGCGTCGCCCTGTCCGACCTGCAACCGCACCTCTATGTCCACTACGAGGACCGCGGCATCGCGCACGCCTTCTCGGTCGCCTCCGGGCTCGACTCCATGGCGGTGGGCGAGGCCCAGATCCTCGGCCAGCTGCGTGAGTCGCTCACCCGGGCCCAGCGCCGCGGCCACGTCGGCCCGGCCCTCAACGGCCTGCTCCAGCAGGCTCTGCGCGTCGGCAAGCGCGTCCACGCCGAGACGGGCATCGATGACGTCAGCCGGTCCCTCGTGGGTTCGGGCCTCACTGCTGCCACCGAGGTCGTCGGACCGCTCGCCGGGGCCAGGGTTCTCGTCGTCGGTGCCGGCGGCATGGGTGCCCTCGCGGCGACGGCAGCCAGTCAGGCGGGGGCCGCCTCGGTCACCATCACCAACCGCGGAGCTGCTCGGGCCGAGCGACTGGCCGTGCGAGTCGACGGTGCAGCGGTGCCGTGGGACGACCGACGCGCTGCTCTGGCCGACGCCGACATCATCATCTCGAGCACCGGCGCCACCGGTGTGATCATCACCGCTGAAGATGTGGCGGCTGGCGCGACTGCTCGCAGTGGTCGACCGCAGGTGTTCATCGACCTTGCCCTGCCCCACGACGTCGACCTGACCGTCTCCGAGGTGGCCGGGGCCACGCGGATCGGCCTCGCCGAACTCGGCGAGCTGCTCAGCGGCGCAGGCGACGTTCTCCAGGTGCGCGAGGCGCGTGACATCGTCACGGGCGAGGTCGCTGCCTACCTGACCGAGCGCTCCGCCGAGGCCGTCGCACCCACGGTCGCCGCCCTGCGGTCGCGGGCCCAGGAGGTCGTCGACGTGGAGATGCGCCGGCTCGGCCGCCGCACCCCCGAGCTCACCGACCACGACCGTGCCGAGGTCGAGCGGGCAGTGCACCGCATCGTCGAGAAGCTCCTCCACGCGCCCACCGTGCGCGTCAAGCAGTTGGCGCAGGACGGGCAGGGCGGCAGCTACGCCAAGGCCCTGAGCGAGCTCTTCGACCTCGACCCCCGTGAGGTCTCGGTCGTGTCGACGCCTCCCGTGCTGCCCTCGAGCGACGAGGAGGTGGGCCGATGACCCTCCGCCTCGGTACCCGCCGCTCCGCCCTCGCGACGACCCAGTCGACGTGGGTCGCGGACCAGTTGCGCGCCCTCGGCCACGACGTCGAGCTCGTCGAGATCACGACGACCGGCGACCAGGACCAGTCGACGCCCCTTGCCTCGATGGGCGGCACCGGCGTCTTCGTGTCGGCGCTGCGCGACGCCCTGCGAGCCGGCACGGTCGACCTCGCGGTGCACTCGCTCAAGGACTTGCCGACCACGCCCGAGGACGACCTCGTCGTCGCAGCGATCCCGACGCGTGAGGACCCGCGCGACGTGCTTGTCGCCCGTGATGGCCTCACCCTGGGCGAGCTGCCCGCGGGCGCGACCGTGGGCACCGGGTCCCCCCGACGCAGCGCCCAGCTCCAGGCGCTCGGGCTCGGCCTCGACATCCGCGGTCTGCGCGGCAACGTCGACACGCGCCTCGGCAAGGTCACGAGCGGAGAGCTCGACGCCGTCGTCCTCGCTCACGCAGGACTTCGCCGACTCGGTCGTGACGCCGTCGTCACCGAGGTGCTCGACCCGATCCAGATGCTCCCGGCTCCTGGTCAGGGGGCTCTCGCCATCGAGGTCCGCGCCGACGACGCGACGACCCGCGGCATCGTTGCCGCTCTCGACGACACCGACACCCGGGTCTGCGTCGAGGCCGAACGCGCCGTCCTCAACGAGCTCGAGGCGGGGTGCTCCGCTCCGGTGGGCACGCTCGCAGAGATCGTCATGGGCGATGAGGGTGACGAGCTGTCGCTGCGTGCCGTGGTGGCCAGCACCGAGGGTGCCGGCGACCTGCGCCGCTCGATCACTGGCCTCCCCGCCGACGCGGAGGCGCTGGGCCGGACGCTGGCCCGACAGCTCCTCGAGGACGGCGCGGCCGACCTCGCCACCCTCGGTGACACCGAGCCCCTCTTGACGTCCGACAGCCCGACGTCCGACAGCACGCCGCTCAACGGCAACGCGTCCCCCGCAGTCCTCAGTACCAGCAGCACCGCAGCACAGTACAGCACCGTCCACACCGAACGCCACGGAGCGTGACCAGTGAGCACCACCCGAACCACCTCGACCGCACGTACACCCGCCCGGGTCGCCTTTGTTGGCGCGGGCCCGGGCGATGCCGGGCTGATGACGGTGCGGGCGTTGGAGTATCTCGCCGATGCGGACGCCGTCGTCATCGACCAGGTCGCCCGTGAGGACGTCGTCGCCCGCTACGCCCAGCCCGAGGTCGACGTCGTCGACGCCGGCCACGGCGAGCACGGTCAGCCACTGACCCACGCCTCCCGCGCCAAGCTCGTCGTCAAGGCGGCGAAGGCTCACCCGCGCGGTCTCGTCGTCCGCCTCATGGACGGCGACCCGGCCACGTTCAACGGTCTCGCCGAGGAAGCGGCCGCCTGCGTCAAGGCGGGCATCCAGTTCGAGGTCGTGCCGGGCGTGAGCTCGGTCAGCGCCGTTCCGACGTATGCCGGTGTGCCGCTGACGACGACCGGCTCCAAGGGCATCCACGTCATCACCGCCGGCCAGAAGGCCAAGGACATGACGGCTGCTCTCGACCCGAGCGTCACCGTCGTCGTTCTCGGTCAGCCCGACACGCTCGTCGGCTCCCTCGAGGCTCTGCGTGAGGCAGGCCGCAGCGAGGAGACGCCCGTCGCCATCACCGAGCGCGGCACGACGGTGCACCAGGTGACCGTGACGACGACGCTGGGTGAGGTCGCCAAGGCGGCGAAGTCCATGGAGTTCCCCGCCCTCGCCATCGTCGGCGACAACGTCGCGCTTCGTGACTCGCTGTCGTGGTTCGAGACCAAGCCGATCTTCGGGTGGAACGTCCTCGTGCCGCGCACTAAGGACCAGTCGGGTTCGATGGTGCGCCGCCTCGAGCGCTACGGCGCCCAGGCCACGACGGTCCCGACGATCTCTGTCGAGCCACCCCGCACGCCGCAGCAGATCGAGCGCGCGGTCAAGGGCCTCGTCACGGGACGCTACGAGTGGGTCGGCTTCACGTCGGTCAACGCCGTCAAGGCGATCCGGGAGAAGTTCGAGGAGTTCGGTCTCGACGCCCGCTCGTTCGCCGGGCTCAAGGTGGCCGCCGTGGGTGGCGTGACCGCCGAGGCGCTGCGCGAGTGGGGGATCAACCCCGACCTCGTTCCCGAGGGCGAGCAGTCGGCCAAGGGCCTCCTCGACGAGTGGCCGCCCTTTGACGACCTGCTCGACCCGATCAACAGGGTGTTCCTCCCGCGCGCTGACATCGCCACCGAGACCCTCGTCGCGGGCCTCCAAGAGATGGGCTGGGAGGTCGACGACGTCACGGCCTACCGGACCGTGCGTGCCGCCCCGCCGGCCGCGCCCATCCGGGACGCCATCAAGAGCGGCAACTTCGACGCCGTGGTCTTCACGTCGAGCTCGACGGTGCGCAACCTCGTCGGCATCGCCGGCAAGCCGCACCCGTCGACGGTCATCGCGTGCATCGGACCGGCCACGGCGAAGACGGCCGAGGAGTGCGGTCTGCGGGTCGACGTCCTCGCCCCTGAGCCGTCCGCCGACGAGCTCGTTGACGCTCTTGCGGACCACGGTCGGGCCCTGGCCCTCGCCGCCGCCGAGGCGGGCGAGACCGCGGTGCGTCCGAGCCAGAAGCGTCCGGCTGCCCGTCGCCGCGCCAAGTGATCGGTGGCGAGCGCGTGAGCCCCGCCCTGCCGGTGCGACCGCGCCGCCTCCGTCAGTCGGCTGCCGTACGTCGCCTCGTCGCGCAGACGCGGCTCCACCCGGCCGACCTCGTCCTGCCCGTCTTCGTCCGTGAGGGCATCGACGAGCCGCAGCCGATCGAGGCGATGCCGGGCGTCGTGCAGCACACGCTCGACTCGCTCGTCGAGGAGGCGCGGCGCTGCGTCGAGGCCGGCCTCGGCGGGATCATGATCTTCGGTGTCCCGCTCGACAAGGACAACATCGGGTCCGGGGCGGACGCCGAGGACGGCATCCTCAACGTCGCGCTGCGTGCCGTCGTCGACGCGGTCGGTGACGAGCTCGTCGTCATGTCCGACCTGTGCCTCGACGAGTTCACCGACCACGGCCACTGCGGCGTGCTCGACGAGCAGGGTTCCGTTGACAACGACGCCACGCTCGAGCGCTACGCCTCGATGGCCCTGGCCCAGGCACGAACCGGGGCGCCGGTCCTCGGGCTCAGCGGCATGATGGACGGGCAGGTTGCCCACGTCCGCGCGGCTCTCGACGACGCCGGCTTCACCGACACCATCCTTCTGGCGTATGCCGCGAAGTACACCTCCGCGTTGTACGGCCCGTTCCGCGAGGCGGTGCAGTCGTCCCTGGAAGGCGACCGGGCGGCATACCAACAGGATCCGGCGAACGCGACCGAAGCGGCACGCGAGATCGATCTCGACCTCGCCGAGGGCGCCGACATCATCATGGTCAAGCCGGCCCAGCCGCACCTCGACATCATCGCGATGGCCGCGGAACTGTCACCGGTGCCGGTGGCGGCGTATCAGATCTCGGGAGAGTACGCCCAGATCAAGGCGGCTGCGGAGCGCGGCTGGATCGACGAGGACCGTGCGGTGCTCGAGTCGCTCCTGCACATCAAGCGCGCGGGCGCGCAGATCATCCTCACCTACAGCGCCCTCGACGTCGCAACGCGCATCTGATTGCGCAAAGCGACACCCCCGCCGGCCCGAAGGCCCCGCGGGGGTGTCGCTTTGCAGGCGACTTATTGCCCTGCTGGGACGTCGTCGTCGGCGCGTAGCGCCTCCTCCGTTGTCCCAGCAGGGCAATAAGTCGAAGTGTGAGCTCAGGCCTGCTTGGCGAGCTGCACGTCGATGTTGATCGTGATCTTGTCGGAGACGAGCACGCCGCCACCCTCGACCGCAGCGTTCCAGGTGAGGCCCCAGTCCTTGCGGTTCACGGTCGCGGTGGCCTCGAAGCCGGCCTTGGTGTTGCCCCACGGGTCCTGACCCACGCCACCGAAGTCGACGTCGAACGTGACGGGCTTGGTGACGTCCTTGATGGTGAGGTCGCCGGTCAGCGTCTCGCCGTCGAAGGCCGTGGACTTGAAGGTCATGACGGGGAAGTTCTCGGCGTCGAAGAAGTCCGCGCTCTTGAGGTGGCCGTCACGGTCGGCGCTGCCGGTCTCGACGGAGGCGATCTGGGCCGTCACGTCGACGACGGACTTGGTGATGTCCTCGGCGACCTCGACGGTGCCGGTGACGTCCTTGAAGTAGCCACGCACCTTGCTGACCATGAGGTGACGGGCAACGAAGCCGACCTCGGTGTGGGACGGGTCAACGGTCCAGGTGCCGGCGGGGAGCTGGGTCTCAAGGGCGGTGGTGCTCATGCGAAGGACTCCTAAGGAGGGTGGGGGGTGGTGCCTTTCAGGGGTGTTCAACCGCAGACTATTAGTAGATATTTCAACCTTCCTCCGGAGCGTGTGTGATCTCCGTCACAACTGGGTGGCCATACTCAGGCGGTCGAGTGGCTACTGTTCGCTAACATTCGCACCGTGGCTGCTGCGGAGACTCCTGACCCTTCTGCGACCCGCTGGCTGACTGGCGAGGAACAACAGGCCTGGCGGGCCTATTTGCGCGCCCACCGTGAGTTGCAGGTCGCCCTCGATCGCGACCTCACCGACTTCGGCATCAGCCTCCCCGAATATGAACTGCTCTCCATGCTCTCCGAGCAGGAGGACGACCGGGCGCGCATGTCGATGATCGCCGACCTCGTCGTCCAGAGCCGCAGCCGCGTCACGCACACCGCCAAGCGACTCGAGGCCCGAGGCTGGGTCCGGCGTGAGCCGACCCCTGAGGACGGCCGCGGCGTCGCCCTCGCCCTCACGCCCGATGGGCGGCGCATGGTCGAGTCCGTGGCGCCCGTCCACGTGGCTTCGGTCCGGGCGCACTTCATCGACCTCCTGTCCCCGACCCAGGTCACAGCGCTGCACGACATGTTCGCCGAGGTGCGCGCCCACCTCGTCCCGGGTGCCCGGGCGGACGACACCATCCGCTGACCGGCGACAATGGACGCATGACGTCCAGCCCCACCTCTGCCCCTGCCTCTGCTGCTCTCCTCGAGCGCGCCTCGAGCGTCATCCCGGGCGGGGTGAATTCGCCGGTGCGCGCCTTCCGGGCGGTCGGCGGGACGCCCCGGTTCATCCGCGAGGCGCAGGGACCGTGGCTCACGGATGTCGACGGTCGGCGCTACGTCGACCTGCTCTGCTCGTGGGGCCCCATGATCCTTGGCCACGCGCACCCGGATGTCCTCGCCGCCGTGCGCTCGGCCGCGGACAAGGGGTTCTCCTTCGGCACGCCGAGCGAGAACGAGGTGCTCCTTGCCGAGGAGATCGTCAACCGGATCGCGCCGCTCGAGCAGGTCCGCCTCGTCTCCTCCGGCACCGAGGCGACGATGAGCGCCGTTCGCCTCGCGCGTGGCGTCACCGGTCGCGCCGTCATCGTGAAGTTCGCCGGCTGCTACCACGGCCACGTCGACGCCCTGCTCGCCGCGGCTGGCTCGGGTGTTGCGACCCTCGCCCTGCCCGACTCCGCCGGCGTCCCGGCCGAGATGACCGCCGACACGATCGTCCTGCCCTACAACGACATCGCCGCGCTCGAGGCCGTCTTCGCCGCCCGCGGCCACGAGATCGCCGCCGTCATCACCGAGGCCGCAGCCGGCAACATGGGCGTCGTCCCGCCCGCGCCCGGCTTCACCGCGGCGCTGCGCCGCATCACCCGTGAGCACGGTGCCCTGCTCATCTCCGACGAGGTGATGACCGGCTTCCGCTGCGGCCGCGCCGGATGGTTCGGTCTCGAAGGAGAAGCAGGGTATGCCGGTGGCGCACCCGACCTCTTCACGTTCGGCAAGGTCATGGGTGGCGGCTTTCCTGCCGCCGCCTTCGGCGGCACCGCAGAGGTCATGAGCCATCTCGCGCCCCTCGGCCCGGTCTATCAGGCGGGCACGCTCAGCGGGAACCCCGTCGCCACGGCGGCCGGCCTCGCCACCCTCAAGGGCTGCACCGACGAGCTCTACCCGCGGCTCGAGGCGACGGCGCACGCGATCGCTGACGCCGCCAGCGCCGCCCTGTCGGGCGAGGGTGTCGCCCACACTGTCCAGTGGGCCGGCTCGATGTTCTCGATCTTCTTCCGCGACCAGCCGGTCACGAACTATGACGATGCACGCGAACAGGACACCGCGGCATACGGGCGCTTCTTCCATTCGATGCTCGACGCGGGCGTGCATCTGCCGCCGAGCGCCTTCGAGGCCTGGTTCGTCTCCGGATCGCACGACGAGGAGGCCATCGGGGTCGTCCTCGACGCGCTGCCCGCCGCAGCCCGCGCGGCCGCCCAAGGGTCCTGAGGAATCTCTCAGGTTCGTTTGAGAGAATTCGCGCCATGACCAGGACAGCCCGCGCCTCCTCGGTGGATGACCGCACGGTCGTGCACCTCGTGCGCCACGGAGAGGTCCACAACCCCGACCGGATCCTCTACGGACGCCTGCCGGACTACCACCTCTCCGACTTGGGCCGGCAGATGGCAGACCTCGTCGCCAGCCACCTCGCCGACCACGACATCACCCACGTCATCTCCTCGCCGCTCGAGCGTGCGCAGGAGACGGCGGCACCGATCGCGGCGGCCCACGACCTGACGATCGAGCTCGATGAGCGGGCCCTCGAGGCCGAGAACGCGTTCGAGGGGCGTGCCGTCGCCGGGGGGAAGGGCATCTTCCGCGACCCGAAGATGTGGAAGCTCATGGTCAACCCGCTGCGCCCGTCGTGGGGGGAGCCCTACGTGCAGCTCGCCGAGCGGATGCAGCTCGCCGTCGACGACGCGCGCGCCGCCGCCCGCGGCCACGAGGCCGTCATCGTGTCGCACCAGGCGCCGATCTGGATGCTGCGCCTCGCGATCGAGGGCCGCCGCTTCGTCCACGACCCGCGCAAGCGCCAGTGCTCGCTCGCGTCGATGACCTCACTCACCTATCGCGGCGACGAACTCGAGTCGCTCGCCTACAGCGAGCCCGCGGCCGCCCTGCTGCCGATGGCCCAGTCCGGAGCAGGTGCATGACCCGTCGTTCTTTCCGGTATGCCGGGTGGCGGCGTGCCGCTGTAGCCCTCGCCTCCGTTGCCGCTCTCGTCGCCCTCGGTGGCTGCTCCTCGGACCCGAACTCGATTGCGGAGCAGGCCAAGAAGGGTGACCAGAAGGGTTACATCGCCGGCAACGGTGCGATCGAGCAGATCCCTGCCGACAAGCGGCTGGAGCCCATCACCCTCGAGGGCGACACCCTCGACGGACGCCAGTGGTCCAGCACGTCCGAGCGCGGCCGCAGCATCGTCGTCGTCAACCTCTGGGGTTCGTGGTGCCCGCCGTGCATCACCGAGATCCCCGACCTCGAGAAGGTCTGGACGGACGTGCAGGCGGCCAAGAAGCCGGTGCAGTTCATGGGCATCGACTTCCGCGAGGACGCCCAACGGGGCGCGGCCTTCGTCAAGACGCAGAAGATGACCTACCCGAGCCTCACCGACAAGTCGGGGACGCTCATCCTCGCCTTCGGGCGTCAGGCCCCGACGTCGCCGCCGTCGACGCTCATCCTCGACAAGGAGGGGCGCGTCGCCGCCCGCGTGAGCGGTGCTGTCACCGCCACGACGTTGCAGGGCCTCATCGACGACGTCCTGGCGTCCTGACGTCGACCGCACCCACCTCATGACCGACCAGATCGCCTCCGGAGCCCTGCCCCTGGCCGTCCTCGTGGCGGCCCTCGCCGGGCTGGTGTCCTTCGCGTCGCCGTGCGTGCTCCCGCTCGTGCCGGGGTTCCTCGGCTACGTCACGGGGCTGAGCGACACGGCCCTCGAGCAGCGTTCGCGCGGCCGGATGGTCCTGGGAGCGGTGCTCTTCGTCCTCGGCTTCGCCGTCGTCTTCATCCTGCTCTCGATCTTCATCGGGACGCTCGGCCGCTCGCTGGCCGAGCACCGTGAGGCGCTCATGCGAGTCGGTGGCGTCATCGTCATCCTCATGGGCCTGCTCTTCCTCGGGGTCGGCTCGCAGCGGCAGCTCACTCCGACGTGGCGGCCGCGCGCTGGGCTCCTCGGCGCGCCCCTCCTCGGGGCGGTCTTCGGTCTGGGCTGGGCGCCGTGCACCGGCCCGACCCTCGCCGCGGTCCTCACCCTGTCGGCGTCGGTGACGAACCCGAGCACCGGACGCGCCGCCATCCTCGCCTCGGCCTACGCCCTCGGCCTCGGCCTGCCGTTCATCCTCGCCGCGTTCGGCATCGAGCGGTTCGGCCGAGTGTCCGCGTGGGTGCGGCGCCACCACCGCGTCGTGCAGCTCGTCGGCGGCGGCCTCCTCATCGTCGTCGGCCTGCTCCTCGTCACCGGCGTCTGGGAGTCGCTGACCCGATGGCTCCAGGCCGAGTTCATCAACGGATTCCAGGTGCCCCTCTGATGTCGAACCTCTCCACCCAGCCACAGGACCCTCGCGGCGACCGCGACGACATCACCCAACCCCGGCTCGGAGCCGTGGGACTGCTCCGCTTCGCCTGGCGCCAGCTCACGTCGATGCGGACCGCCCTCTTCCTGCTGCTCCTGCTCGCCGTCGCTGCGCTGCCGGGGTCGGTCTTCCCGCAGCGCTCCATCGACGCGGTGCGGACAGCTGACTGGATCGCCCGCCACGAGACCGCTGGACCGTGGCTCGACCGACTCGGCTTCTTCGAGGTCTATGCCTCACCGTGGTTTGCGGCCATCTATCTCCTGCTCTTCATCTCGCTCGTCGGCTGTGTCCTGCCGCGGTCCAAGGTCCACTGGAAGGCCATGCGGGCCCAGCCCCCGCGCGCGCCAAAACGGTTGGAGCGACTGGCTGCCCACGACTCCGCCGAGATGGACGGGTCGCAGGACGAGGTCCTCGAGCAGTTGCGTGGCGCCCTGAAGTCGGCGCGCTTCCGCACCCATTCCCACGACGCCACCACCGTCTCCGCCGAGAAGGGCTACCTCAAGGAGACCGGCAACCTCTTCTTCCACCTCGCCCTCATCGGTGTCATCGTCGGCATGGCGTGGGGTCACCTCTTCGGCTGGAAGGGCGACGTCATCGTGCCGGTCGGCGAGACCTTCGCCAACACCGCCGCGCGCTACGACACCCTCAGCCCGGGCCCGCTCGTCGACCCTGCCGACTTCAGCCCCTTCGTCATGACCCTGACGCGGTTCGACGCCCAGTTCGAGACCGACGTCAAGGGCAAGGGGCAATTCGGATCGCCACGGGACTTCACGGCATACGTGGACTTCCAGAAGTCTCCCGGCGCCAAGGTGGAGAAGAAGGTCATCCGCGTCAACGGTCCGCTCGAGACCGGCGGCGGCACGGCGTTCCTCCTCGGCAACGGCTACGCGCCGCACATCACCGTCAAGGATGCCGAGGGCAGAGTCACCTACTCGGACTCGACGCCGTTCCTCGCCCAGGACAACTTCTACACGTCGGTGGGTGCGGTCAAGGTTCCGGGAGCCGGGCCGGAGGGCAAGCAGCTCGGGTTCGCGGGGCTGTTCCTGCCGACTGCGGTGCTCGACGACCAGGGGCCGCGTTCGGTCTTCCCCGACGTGCTCGAGCCGGCACTCGCGCTCTCGGCCTTCGAGGGGACGCTTTTCCCCGGTGGCCGACCGCAGTCGGTCTATTCGCTCGACACCGCCGAGATGACCCAGCTCAAGAACAAGGAGGGGACCGACCTCCTGCGTATCTGGCTGACGCCCGGCCAGACCTACACGCTGCCGGGTGGTCAGGGCTCGATCACCTTCGACGGTGTGGAGCGGTTCGCCGGCATCTCCATCCGCAACGACCCCGGCAAGGAGCTGACGCTCATCTCGTCGCTCGTGGCGCTGCTGGGCCTCATCCTGTCGCTGACGATTCGTCGGCGCCGGGTCTTCGTGCGGGTTTCCCCCGCCGACACGCAGGGCCGTACCGTGGTGCACATCGGCGGACTGGCCAAGGACGACGACGAGGGCATGGGCGAGCAGCTCGAGGACGTCCTCACCCAACTGAAGGAACGCACGTGACCCACGAGACGCTGGCGAGCTACGCCAACCTCAGCCTCTACTCCGCCATGGGCGTGCTCACGCTGGCCATGCTCGGGTATGCCGTCTACCTCGCTGGGTGGCTGCCGGCGCGTGACGCCGTGGTCGAGTCCACGACGCCCGAGCGTGAGCTCGTCGGTGCTGGCGTGGGGACGGGTGTTGGTGCTGGCGACTCCGCCGGATCGGAGACGGCGGCGACGACCGACTCGGCCGGGGTGGGCGAGGTGTCACTGCGGGCGCGCAAGGCCGGTGGCGTCGCGCAGATGTTCGCGCTGCTCGGGACCGTGCTTCTCCTCGTGTCGGCTGGTCTGCGCGGCTGGTCGGTCGAGCGCTGGCCGCTGGGCAACATGTTCGAGTTCGGCGTCGCTGCAGCGCTGTTCACCATGGTCGTCTTCGTCGTGTGGGGTCTGCGCCGGGACCTGCGCTGGCTCGGCGTCTTCGTCGTGGCCCCCGTCCTCATCCTGCTCGGGCTCGCCAACACCGTCTGGTACACCGAGGCAGCCGAGCTCATGCCGTCGCTCAAGTCGGTGTGGCTGATCATCCACGTGACCGTCGCGACGATCTCGGTCGGACTCTTCGCCGTCGGCTTCGTCGTGGCATTGCTCTACCTCGCCAAGGACCGGTGGGGTGCCGGGCGGAGCGTGCTGCGGGCGCTGCCGGAAACGCGCTCCCTGGAGCGGTTCGCCTACGGGCTGCACATCATCTCGTTCCCGCTGTGGACGTTCACCCTCATCGCTGGTGCGATCTGGGCGCGACAGGCGTGGGGGTCCTACTGGAACTGGGACCCCAAGGAGGTCTGGACCTTCATCATCTGGGTCGTCTACGCGGCCTACCTCCACGCCCGCGTGACCAGTGGCTGGAAGCGCCAGTCGGCGACGTGGATCGCCGTGGCCGGCTTCGCCTGCATCATCATCAACTACGCCGTCGTCAACGTGTACTTCGTCGGCCAGCACTCCTACTCGGGACTCTGAGGACTCTCCACCCATGGCGATGGTTCGTTATCTCATCCTGCGCACGCTGATCTTCGTCGGCTGCCTCGCGGCCACCTGGCTCATCGGCCTCCGGGACCGCGAGGACCAGCTGCTCGCGGTCGTCATCGCGGCCGTGGCCTCGCTCGTCATCTCGGCGTTCGTCCTCAAGCCCTTCCGCGAGCAGGCCTCTGCCGCCATCGCCGGTCGGGTTGACGAGCGGGTGGAGCGCAAGCGCGAGAAGGCCGCTCGCAGCGACGAGGCCGCCGAGGATGCCGAGACCGACCTCGATCCTGCGGGGCGCGACGGGCGCAGCAAGGGCGACGAGAGCGACTCCGACTTCCGCTGACCCGCTGCACCCCTGCGACTTATTGCCCTCTTGGGACACGTTCGCGCGGCCGCAGGCCACGCTCAACGTGTCCCAAGAGGGCAATAAGTCGGGGTTTCAGGCGAGGGCTCGGGAGATGAAGACTCCCGCAAAGACGGCCACGGCATACACGAGTTCGTATTTGCCGGTGGAGCCGAGCACGGGCACGAGGCGTCGTCCCTCGGCCCCGCCCATGACGACGGTCACGGCGCGCCAGATCGCGGCGATCGACAGCAGTCCGACGAGAGCCCACACGTTCCAGATCGCCATGATCCCGATGCAGAGAATGCTCACGACGATGAGCCCGAGCCACAGCCGGCGCGTGCCCGTGTCGCCGATCCGGACGGCCAGCGTCTGCTTGCCGGAGATCTGATCGGTCGGGATGTCGCGCAGGTTGTTGACGACGAGGATCGCCGAGGCGATGGCGCCGACGCCGACCGCCGCGGCCAGAGCGAACCACGAGAGGGTGCCGGTTTCGGCGTACATCGTGCCGAGGGTGGCGACGAGTCCGAAGAAGACGAAGACGAACAGCTCGCCCAGGCCGCGGTAGCCGTAGGGGTTGTCGCCGCCCGTGTATTTCCACGCCGCCCAGATCGAGGCCACGCCGAGCGGGAGCAGCCACCACGCCTCGGCGAGTGCCACGAGCGCGAGCCCGGTGATCGCGGCGAACCCGAACGTCAGGAAGGCCGCTGCCTTGACGCTTTCCGGTCGCGCGAGCTTCTGGCCGACGAGGCGCACGGGCCCGACGCGCGAGTCATCGGTGCCCCGGATGCCGTCGGAGTAGTCGTTGGCGAAGTTCACGCCGATCTGCAGCGCGAGGGCCACGATGGCCGCGAGGAGAGCGATCGCCCAACTCGGTTCGGAGTGCTGTGCCGCCGCGGCGGTGCCGATGACGACGGGGGCAATGGCGGCAAAGAGCGTGCGGGGACGCGCGCCGGCGACCCACTGTTGGAAGGTGGCCATGGGTGGTGGTGCCTAGAGTCCTTTGAGGAAGTCGGGGTCGTCGTCGGGGCCGCGCGGCATCTGTCGGCGGGGCGGCGGAGTCGCCTTGGGGCGGCCGGCGAGCAGCCATCCGATGGATCCGGCGATGGGGAAGAGCAGGATGACGAAGACCCACACGAGTTTGGGCAGGCCCCGCACGTCGTGGTCCTCGCGCTGGACGCAGTCGACGACGCAATAGATCGACAGCGTGAGGGCGATGAGCACGGGCAGGAAGCGGAGCACGCCTCATTCTCCCATGGTGTCGAAGAGCGCCCTCACCGCCGCGCGGTCGGGCTTGCCGGGCCCTCGAAGCGGGATCGCGGGTACCTTGCGGACCGCTCGGGGCAGGGCGTGATCGGCGAGTATGCCGCGGAGCTGATCGCGCAGTCTGCTCACCGTGGGTGCCGCGTGGCCGGGTGCGACGACGAGGGCGAGGGCGATGGTCTCTCCCCATTCGGGATCGGGGACTCCGACGGCGACGGCCTCGCTGATGCCGTCGATCCGGGCGACGGCTTCCTCGACGAGGCGGGGTGCGACCTTGAGGCCGCCGGTGTTGATGAGGTCGTCGATGCGTCCGTCAACGTGGAGGCGGCCCTCGTCGTCGACCTGGCCGATGTCGTCGGTGCGGAACATCGTCGCTGAACGGACGCCGACGCCGGGTGGTGAAGGGACGAATGCCGCTGTAGTGAGGGCGGGTTCGCCGAAATAACCGTGCGCGAGGGTTGCGCCGGCGAGGTGGATGCGGCCGTCACCGTCGAGGAGGACGTCGACGCCGTCGAGTGGGATCGAGTCGTAGACGCAGCCGCCGGCGGTTTCGCTCATGCCGTAGGTCGTGACCGCGTGCACCCCGGCCGAGGCGGCTCGAGTGAGGAGGTCGGGGTGGGTGGCTGCGCCGCCAATGAGGACTGCGGCGAACCGCGCGAGGCGTTGTGTCGATGCCTCGTCGTCGAGGAGGCGGGTCAACTGCGTCGGGACGATGGAGACGTAGGTGGGCAGGTCCGTCACGGGCATGGCGTCGACGGTTGTTGCGAAGGTTTCCGGGGTGAAGCCGTTCGCCAGGTCCATGACGTGCGGTGTCGTGTCCGCCGCGATGGAACGCAGGACGACCTGAAGGCCCGCGATGTGGTGGGCAGGGAGGGTGAGGAGCCACTGGCCCGGGCCCGAGAGGCAGGCGTGCGTGGCGTCCGCGCTGGCCTGGAGGGCTCGCGTGCCGAGCATCGCCCGCTTGGGTGTCCCGGTCGAACCCGAGGTCCCGACGACGACGCCGAGGTCTTCCGGAAGGTCCCCGTCCACGGACGGTGAGAGGGCCGGGGGAGGCGAGCCGACGGCATGCGGGGCAATGGGGTGACCGCCCTCAAGGGCGAGCCGAAGCCGGGGGAGGAGGTCGAGCACCGCGGCGCCTGCGGGTACGGCGAGCGGCTCGATCCTCATGCGGTCAACTCTAGGCAGCGCTCGTCATCGTGAGGATGATGGGCGGATGGACCCCGAGTTCGCGGCGTATCTCGAGCGGGTGCGTGCGCACCGCGCCGAGTTGGGTGAGTCGCTGGCCGCCCTCGATGCGGCGTTGGCGTTGCCCGTGGGGTTGGGGGCGCTGTGGCGGCGTCGCGTCCGGGCTGCTTTGACGGAGCTCGAGCACGACCTGCGCGACCACCGGTCGATCACAGAGGAGCCGGGTGGGTTGTATGCCGACGCGGTGGCGCGGGCGCCTCGCTTGGCGTCAGTGTCGAAGCTCCAGATGGACGAGCATCTGGACTTCGTCGAGGTCGTGCAGCGGTTGCTGGGCGAGCGCGATGAGGGGCTCGAGAGCGCGGAAGCCGTTGCGGCACACCGGGAAGCAGCGACCGAGCTCGTGGGCCGCATCGTTCGACACCGGCAGCGTGGGGCGGACCTGATCTATGAGGCGTACGAGGTCGACATCGGCGGTTCGGGCTGAGGTCTGGTGCGACTGGACCCCCCGACCCACGAGTTGGGTCAGTGGGTCGCGTCAGCGGGGTTGGTCAGAAGTACCAGGGGAAGGGCTGGTTCGCACGTATCCGATAATCGAATGCGTTGTGGACGTTGGTTTTGTAAGCATTATTCCCTGAACGCATGTTGGTGAGGTTGTTGGCGCTAGGCCTGGATCGACTCTTCTGTGCACGGTTCGTGCACGGTAGCGAGCGTCTGCTGGGCCAGCGCGGCTGCCGCG
Source organism: Knoellia subterranea KCTC 19937 (assembly GCF_000768685.1). Taxonomy (GTDB): domain Bacteria; phylum Actinomycetota; class Actinomycetes; order Actinomycetales; family Dermatophilaceae; genus Knoellia; species Knoellia subterranea. The sequence continues at coordinate 202,732 of NZ_AVPK01000003.1, forward strand.
TCCCGGGTGCGGTCCTCTGCGGTGTGCCACAGGTGCAGGTATGTCGAGTGAGTCGTGGTCGTCGAGCCGTGGCCGAGCGCCTGGGAGACGGCTACAACGTCGCAGCCCGAGGCGATCAGGCCCGACGCGTAGAAGTGCCGCAGGTGGTGCAGTCGAATAGTCGGGGCACCTGCATCCTTTCGCGTTGCTCGCCACCGCCACTCCACGGCGTCGTGGTGCCAGGGCCGTCCTTGCTCATCGGCGAACAGCCAGCGGTCGGGGTCGGATGCCTCGCGATGTTCGGCGATGTGCTCGGCGAGGATCGTGAGTAGTGCATCGGGCAGGTAGACCGTCCGCGCCGACCCGTGCTTCGGACCGGTCACCACCGCAGTGATGCCACCCGTCGCCTCGACGAGATTCTCGCCTCGCACCAGATCCTCGGCCTTGGCCGGCTGGATCTGTCGATCCACGCGCAGGCTGCGGCGCAGGAAGTCGATGTCGGCGACCTTCAGGCCGGCTGCTTTGCTGCAGCAGTCGTCCGACGACCTCCGGCGTTGGGATCGCCATCGCCGCGTCGCCCCTCGGCCTCTGCGGCAGCTTCACCCCTGTGCCGGGGGTCCTCGGCGATGACCTTGTCCGCAACGGCGGCACGCAGCACGCTGCGCACGATGCTGGCCCTGGTGTCGATGGTGCTCGCTGCCAGTGTGGCGTCCATCTTCTTGACCCAGCTCTCGACGTGCGAGCGGCGCACGGCGTTGAGGGGCGTGTCCTTGAAGGTGGCGCAGCCGATCGCAAGGTCAGCGTTCTCGCGGGTGCTCGCCTTCCACAGTTGCCGGCTCTTCCAGTCGTCGTGAGGTTGCCACGCGGCTGAACATGCCGGTCGGGACGCTTCGTTGGTGGCGTCATCGGAAGGTTGGGCCGCGCTCGTTCAAGCTCGGCCGGAGCGTTCGCTACAAGAAGACCGACGTGGATGCCTGGCTCCGCGATCAGTACGAGGCCGAAGGTGCGTCGGCGTGAGGAGCCCGGGAAGGACGCTCGTGGACGGCGCGGTCGTGGCGGCCCTCGGCAACGCAGGACGTGGACGCTCGCTCCGCTCGCTTCCGGTCAGGGGGGAGGGCGCGGATGGCTCTCGGGATGGTCGCCGGGCACGATGCGGGCAGGAACACCCCACGCTGCGGACGCAACACCGTTCGTGCGGTGCGGCCGGTCCGTTCGCCCTGTTCCCCTATAGGGGAGAACAGGGAACGGCCCGCCCCCGTGGTTGCACGGCGCCCGTTCCCCGTCATTGGAACAGCTGGGAACAGAGGAACAACAGGACCCCGTCTTCCAACCTGACCAAGTACATCCGGGCGAGGGACGAGCCCGGGCCGCCCGGAGGGTCCGCCTGGCGCGCGGACTTGCCCGCGCCGCCCGGAGGGTCCGCCTGGCGCGCGGACTTGCCCGCGCCGCCCGTCCTTGATGCCGACCGGTCTGGCCCGTCGCGGGCGGTGATCACATGACTGCCGGCAATGAAGAACGCCGCCCGGGCGGGGCGGCGTCCAAGGTCATCAGCGTGGTGGCGGGTGACACCAAGGATTCTACAACCGGTCAGTCGTGGCTGCCTGTCGCGCTCGACGGGGTCGTGGCCGGTCTCCAGAACGGCACGCTCAAGAGGCCTGCTCCGACCGTCGGCCGCTTGACCGGCGGCTCCCATTGGCTGTACGCCGGCCGCACTAACGGGCTCGCTGGCGAGTCCGGGTGCGGCAAGAGTTGGGCCGCGCTCCAGGCCGTCACCACCGAGATGGAGGACGGGCACACGGCTGTCTTCGTCGATTTCGAGGACGACGAGGTGGGCGTTGTCGCTCGGCTGCTCTCGATGGGTGTGGACCCGGGCGTGATCCAGGCCCGGTTCGTGTACATCCATCCAGACGAGCGGTTCATCCACGGCAAGCCGTACGTCGACGCGGTTGTGGAACAGAGGAAGCCCAGCCTTTGGGTGATCGACTCGACCGGCGAGTCGATGGCACTCGAGAGTTGTGACCCCAACTCCGACGACGCCGTCGCCACCCGGTTCCAGCTGAGTTGACCCCATGAGCGATGTCACCGTGCTGCACAACCCGAAGTGTTCGACCTCCCGCGCCGCCGTCGAGACGATCGCGGGTGCCGGGGTCGCGGCCGAGGTGCACCAGTACCTCAAGGCGCCCCTCGACGAGGCGGCGCTGCGCGAGCTCATCGGCAAGCTCGAGGACGAGCCGACCGACCTCGTGCGCCGCGACTCCTTCTTCTCGGACCAGGGCCTGACCGACGCCGACGTCGCGACGGTCGAGCAGGTCGTCGCCGTCCTCGTCGAGCACCCGCGCCTCATGCAGCGCCCCGTGGTCATCAAGGGCGACCGGGCGATCATCGGTCGGCCCAAGGACCGGGTTGCTCCCTTCGTCCGGGGCTGACGCGCCCGAGGACTAGAGTGGAGTCATGATCCTCATCGTCGTGAAGTTTCGCACCAAGCCCGAGTACACCGAGCGGTGGCCGGAGATCGTGGACGAGTTCACCCGGGCCACGCGCGCCGAGCCGGGCAACATCTTCTTCGAGTGGTCGAGGAGCCTGGAGACCAAGGACGAGTGGGTGCTCGTCGAGGCCTTCCAGGACGACGCCGCCGAGGCCCACGTCGGCAGTGACCACTTCGCGGCGGCCATGGAGTCGATGCGCCCGGCGATCACCGAGACCCCGCGCGTCATCAGCCGCACCGTCGAGGGCAGCGGCTGGGACGAGATGGGCGAGCTGAAGGTCGACTGACCACTCAGCAGGAACTTCCCCGGCCTCGCAGGAGCTTCATCCTCGTGCGAGGCCGGGGATTTTTTCGTGACCCGGGACGTCACGGGGCGGGTGAGGCGACCCGCCGCAGTGCCCCGTGGTCGATCAGGTCGGCGACCGCCGCGCCCACGATCCGCTCTGCCTCGGGGTGCTCCCCGAGTTCCGCGACGACGGTCGTGGTGAGGTCGGCGACGGTGACCGGTTCGCGCGCAGCCCGCCAGGCCACGGCCCCCGGACCGGCCAGGCGAAGGGGGCGTGGCCCGGCAAGCAGCAGCACCTGGCCGTCGCAGGCGATCGCGTCCGACCACGGCGCCCGGACCACCCGGGGCGGGGCCTGATCCGTGCGCATTCCCCCGGGGGAATGCGCAGTCCGGGGGGTGGGCTCGGGTGCGGAGCCCTCGTCGTCGCGGGGTAGGCGCTCCTGCGGGCGCGGGGGCAGGTGCTCCCAGGTCGGCGGCTCCACGGGAGCGGCCTGCGCCAGGTGCTCGGCGACGAGCTCGTGGCAGGTGTCGATCTCGGCGTAGACGAGCCGCGCAGGCGCGCCGCCGGCGGTCACGGCGCGGGCGAGGCGGTCGAGGCCGTCGTCCAGCCACCACGTCGACGAGGTCTCCGGGAGCACGGCGAGCAGTTGGTCGACGAGCCCGACCGGCTCGATCCGCGACGAGGTCACCGCGGGGTCGCGGGCGAGGGTGAGCAGGGCGGCGATCCGCGGCGCGGGCGGGGTCGGGCCCAGACCCGACTTGTCCGGCGACGGCTCCGCGTTGTGCCACCGCTCGGCGGGGTCGATGACGAGCGACAGAGGCTTGGGGTGCGGCGCGATCCGCCCGTCGCCGCGCAGCACGACCGACTCGTCGGTGACATAGCCGAGCCGCTGGCCGAGGACCGAGGTCGCCGTCGACTTGCCGCCTCCGGAGGGGGCGACGAGCACGACCGCGCGGCCGTCGGCGTCGGCGAGCGCGGCGGCGTGCAGCAGGGTCACGCGTCCGCGCAGCCGGGTCAGCCCCCGTCGGGTGATCTCGCGGGAGAGGACATAGGGCAGGCGCTCGAGGTCGCTGGCGACGACCGTGGCTCCCCTCCCGTCGCCGGCCAGCCCGACGCGCAAGACCTGCGGCTCGTCGTCGAGGAGCAGGGTCGTCGGGTCGGTCGCGAGCGCGGCGCAGCGCCCCCAGCGGGCGCGCATCTCGGCGGCGGCAGCCGCGGGCAGCGCCGACAGGTCGAGGGTCCACGCGCACCCCATCGTCACGAGGTCCACCACCTCGTCCCCCGCCTCCTGCCCAGCCACCGCGTGCACTCCCTTCGCCGGGCGTCACTCTGCCAGAGAGGCCACGGTGCGGCGACGATCGCCGCCGACCGACCACTAGGCTCGGGCCCATGCCGCGACCGCACGCAGCCGCGATCGTCGAGGACGCCTGGAACCGCCAGGTGGCCGGCGCCATGCGCCGCCGGGGTTGGGGCACCCGCGTGCTCGCTCACACCGGCTACGGCAGCACCGACCGCATCCGCGTCCTCGGCCGGGTCCTCATGACCCGGCGCCCCTATGCCCCCGCCGCCGCCGACGCCCGCGCCACGTGGCTGGAGCTGCGCACCGCCGACAACGAGCGAAGGGGGTGGCGCGTCTTCTTCACCACCCCGGCGGCGGGTGAGCCGGTCACCGTGACGATCGGCGAGCGCGAGTTCCGCACCCGGGTCGATCGCTCCGGGCTGCTCGACCTGACGATCACGGACCACGGGCTCGAGCCCGGCTGGCACGACCTGAGCATCTCCTCGCCGCGGGCCGCCGACACGACGGCGGCGGTCTTCGTCGTCGCGCCGGGCGAGACCTTCGGCCGTCCCGCCGGCGCCACCGGCCCCGACCGACGAACGCACGACCCCCTGGGCCTCGAGCGTCCGATGCCCATGGCGACGGCGGAAGGCAGGGCATCGTTCAATGTCACGGCCCAGCCCCGCGACGCGGCGACGGCCGCTACTGATCCAGTCCCGCAGAAGGCGTCGACGAAGCGGCCATCGCCCGGATCACCAGCGAGGTCGAGGATCGCGTCCGCCACTCGCGCCTTGTTTCCGATGTAGCGAACTCCCACTACTCCTCCTTTGAGCCTCCGCTCCAGCGGACGCTGCGATTCAACAATGACTTCAACCTATCGGTCTGATCCGACAGGGCCTGAAGCACGCGCGGAGTAGCTCTCGTTGGTTGGACTTGGCTCTGACTGGCCACCTCCTCCTGAGCATGTGGCCGTAGGACAGGTCCCAACGGATCGCGAGCCGCGGGGCGCGCCGTGGGCGCTCCCGTAACCCCAATGTCGGCCAGTTCCGCCCAGGGTTGGACCGCGCGCTGAGGATTCTGTGCACGGTGCGTGCACGGTAGAGCTCGAACAAGCCTGCGAACTGCGGAAACGTCGCTCTCTAGAAGTACCAGGGGAAGGGAGACCAGTCGGGGTCGCGCTTCTCGAGGAACTGGTCGCGCCCCTCGACGGCCTCGTCGGTCATGTATGCCAGGCGCGTCGCCTCACCGGCGAACACCTGCTGGCCCATGAGCCCGTCGTCGAGGAGGTTGAACGCGAACTTGAGCATGCGCTGCGCCTGCGGCGACTTCGCCATGATCTCGCGCGCCACCTGGAGGGCGTCCGACTCGAGTTCGGCGTGGTCGGACACGATGTTGACCGCGCCCATCCGGTGCATGTCCTCAGCCGTGTAGGCGCGGCCGAGGAAGAAGATCTCGCGGGCGAACTTCTGACCCACCATCTTGGCGAGGTAGGCCGAGCCGTAGCCGCCGTCGAAGGAGCCCACGTCGGCGTCCGTCTGCTTGAAGCGCGCGCGCTCGCGCGAGGCCATCGTCATGTCACACACGACGTGGAGCGAGTGACCGCCGCCGGCCGCCCATCCGTTGACGAGGCAGATGACGACCTTGGGCATCGTGCGGATGAGGCGCTGGACCTCGAGGATGTGGAGGCGCCCGCCCTCGGCCTTCACGCGGCGCTCGTCGACGCCGCCGGCGGTGAGGTCGTCGGTGCCCTCCTGCGCGTACTGGTAGCCCGAGCGTCCACGGATCCGCTGGTCGCCGCCAGTGCAGAACGCCCAGCCGGCGGTCTCCTTCGAGGATCCCTCGCGCGGCGACGGCCCGTTGCCGGTGAGCAGCACGACGCCGACGTCGGGGGTGCGGCGGGCGTGGTCGAGCGCGCGGTAGAGCTCGTCGACCGTGTGCGGGCGGAACGCGTTGAGCACGTCGGGCCGGTCGAACGCGATGCGCACACAGCCCAGGTCCTTGGCCCGGTGGTAGGTGATGTCGGTGAAGTCGAAGCCCTCGACCTCATCCCACGCCGCCGGGTCGAACGTCTCACTCACGCCATCGATCGCACTCACGCGTCGCAGCCTAACTGCGGCCCGCCGGGTGTCTAGCCGAGGATCGTGACATCGAGATCGGGGAAGCGCCAGAAGCCGCGGTCATAGGTCACGAAGCGCGCCCCCAGCGCCGTCGCTTGAGCAGTCAGCCAGACATCGCTGAGGTCCGAACCACGCATCCCCAACTGCATGACCAGGTCGTGGAAATGACCCCACGCCGCGGGCATCGGGGGAGTCGAGAGGGCCGCTGGAGCGCCGCGGACGGCCGCGCAGAATTCGAGGGCCTCTTCGGGGCGCAACGGACTCGACATGAGCCGTGGATGGGTCACGATGCGGGCGGTGCTCACGAGGGTGGACTCGAGGACAGCCACCGTCTCTGCCCCGCCCAGAGCTGCCTCGAGCACCTCTCGTGCCTCGGCGTGGTGCTCACACGTGCGGTCGATCGCGTAGACGAATACGTTGACGTCGAAGGCGATCACGCGATCGGCTCGTTGTCACCCAATGCTTCGGCCAGCGCCTCCTTGTCGAGGATGTCCACGAGGGCGCCGCCACCTCCGAACGTGGGCAGCGTGAAGTTCGCCATCTCCGACGACCGAGCCCGCACCAGGTGCTCTCGCAGGGCCTCCTCGAGGACGCTGCTGACCGTCCGGTCGTCGCGTGCAGCTTCGAGACGAGCGGCCTTGAGCAGGTCGTCAGCAATGGTCACGGTCGTACGCATGACTCCAGTGCAGCACGCGTTGCATCATGATGCAACGCCCTGTGGATAACTCTCCGGGCCTGTCTCCGAACTCAGGCACTCTTCTGGTCAGAGCCGCATCGTCGCGGCCCACACAACCGGGAGGGAACGGCATGAACGACAACGTCCTGAGCTTCGACCGCGATCGCGATCGCGAGCCGGAGTACGACTACCCCTACGACGACTACGGCTCCTATCTCGGATCGCCGTCGCGGGAACAGGACCTCGGCACGTTCCTCGAACTCGTCGTCATCGAGGACCAGATCGTGTCCCGCGAGCGCAAGCCGGTCGCGGGCAGCGAGTGGGAGTACGTCGCCCGCGAGCTGGGCCGCGGCCGTCCGGTGGAGCCCCCGACTCCACCCACCCCTCCTGCGCCGCCCGAGCACGAGCAAGTCCTGTCCTGGCTGTCCATCCTCGTGGGTGGCGACGACGCTCTGGTCGAGCTGGATGCGGGCGAACTCCCTCAGGAGGAACTCGACCTCAGCGGGCTTCCCAACGACACTCACGAACGCCTGCGTCTGGTCGATGCCGAGGTGGAACGGGTGGCGCTTCTTGTCTTCGGAGCGGAGGTCCTCACAGCGGCGCGTCGGCTCTTGGTCAAAACCGCCCTGGCGCAGCCGTCGTTCCTCAAGGGTGTCGCGGGAGACGACGTCCTCGCCTGCGCCACCCTGACAGCCGTGGCCAAGGCCAATGACCTGGTGGGGCAGGGGAGGGTCGTTCCCGTGACGCTGATCCGCACACTCTTCAACCTCAAGTCAGCCCCGAACGAGAGGGTTCAGGCCATGATTCGCGCCGTGGCACCCCAGGGTGCCTTCCTCGGCGGCTGGCGTCGCCCCCTCCTCGGTGTCCCCGTCCTCGGGTCGCCCGACCTCCTCGTGGGGTCATTCCGAGGGGCCATCGTCACGGCCCGAGATGCGGCGCTCGCCCTGCGGGCGACCACCCCGGCGGTGGAGGCCTGACGTCAGCGCTGCCAGCCGTAGGCGGCATCGCCCTCAGCGGCAACGACCTCATCGGGGACTACGACGAAGTGGGTGCGCTCGGCCTCGGTGAGCGAGGCCGGGTCCACCGCTCCGTCGGGGTCGACCTGCCCGAGATAGGTACGCAGGGCCTGCTCGGCGAAGTCGTTCCAGCTCAGGCCGGCCCCCTTGGCGTACCCACGAGCCTGCTTGAGCAGGGCGGAGTCGAGGCTGATCGTCGTCGTCTGCATCTCTCCATCGCAGCCCATCCGACGGCCCGCGGCAAGGGTCGGAACCCTCCAAACCGAGCCGCCAGAAACTGGATGGGCCGCACGTCGGGCGCCCGAGTAGGTTCGGTGCATGGCCCTGCTCTGGTACACGACCGTCATCGACTGCCACGACAACGCCGCCCAGGCGCGATGGTGGGCCGAGACGCTCGGCTGGAAGATCGGCTACGAGGACGACGAGGAAGTCGTGGTCGCACCTCCCGATGCCACCGAGGACCAGGTCGAGACGCTCGAGGAGTGGCGGAAACAGCCGCAGGAGCTCGTCTTCGTCCGGGTCGAGGAGAGCAAGACCCTCAAGAACCGCCTGCACCTCGACCTCGCGCCGCACCTCAGCCAGGATCGTGACGCAGAGATCGCGGCCCTGATCGAGCGGGGCGCCACCCGGGTCGACGTCGGCCAGCCCGATGACGTCACGTGGACGGTCCTCGCCGACCCCGAGGGCAACGAGTTCTGCGTCCTGTCCTCGCGCGACCGATGACCGAGCCCGCCCTCGACGACCTGCTCGGCTCGCTGCGCGTCGTCTCCATCCCGATGCGGGTGAACTTCCGGGGGGTCACCGAGCGGGAGGTTGCGCTCTTCGAGGGGCCCGCGGGCTGGGGTGAGTTCGGGCCGTTCCTCGAGTACGAACCGGCCGAGGCGAGTCGCTGGCTCACCGCTGCCGTCGAGGCCGCGTGGCACGGTTGGCCTGATCCGGTCCGCGACTCGGTTCCGGTCAACGCCACCGTCCCGGCCGTGGGTCCCGACGCCGTTCCCGGTGTGCTGCAACGCTTTTCGGGATCAACAACCGCGAAGGTGAAGGTCGCCGAACGCGGACAGACGACAGACGACGATGTATGCCGGGTGGGTGCCGTTCGCGATGCCATGGGACCTTCCGCTCGGGTCCGGGTCGATGCGAACGGAGCCTGGGACGTCGCCACAGCGACGGACGTACTGACGCGCCTCGCGGCATACGACATCGAATATGCGGAGCAGCCGTGCGCCACGGTCGAGGAACTGCGCGACCTGCGAATCGCGCTGGCGCGCAGCGGAATCGACGTCCCCATCGCGGCCGACGAGTCCATCCGGAAGGCGGAGGACCCGATGCGGGTGCGCGACCTCGACGCTGCCGACCTCATCGTCATCAAGGCGGCACCGCTCGGGGGAGTGCGCCGCGCCCTCGACATCGTCGCCGAGTGCGGGCTACCTGCGGTCGTGTCGTCGGCGCTCGACACGAGCGTCGGTATGGCCGCGGGTGTGGCGCTCGCGGCCGCACTTCCGCAGCTCGACCACGCCTGCGGGCTCGGCACCGTCTTTCTCCTCGACGGCGATGTGACGGCGGACTCGCTCACCCCGGTCGACGGGGCACTTCCCGTCAGCCGAGTCGTCCCCGACCCCGAACTCCTCGACCGCCACGCCGCATCGCCCGAACGTCTCACGTGGTGGCGTGATCGCGTCCAGTCCTGCTGGCGTCATGACAGCGGCATGATATTGTCATGACATGGCCACGCTTCAGGTGAAGAACGTCCCCGACGACCTCTATGCCGCAGTGAAGGCGCGCGCCGCTGCCGAGCACATGACGGTGAGCGATCTGGTCCTTCGCAACCTTCGGCGAGAGGTCCGTCGCCAATCCATGACTGAGTGGCTGGATGCCGTGGACTCCCGCCGAGTCGGCCTGCCACCGCGACGCATCGACACCCGCGCGGTGCTCGATGACGTGCGCGCAGAGTTCGAGTGATCGTCCTCGACGCGAGCGCCCTCGTCGACGTGCTCGTGGACGCGCCTACCCGGCTGTCGATTGAGGAGCACCTCCGATCTGCCGACGAGGTTTTGGCCCCTGAGTTGCTCCTGATCGAGGCAGCCTCGGCCCTGTGGCGATTGCAGCGAGGGGACCTCCTGACGGAGGCCGATGCGTCCGAAGGTGTGAGTGCGCTCCAGCGTTTCCCCGTCACTCTCGTGTCGCACGACCTCCTCCTCGACCACGCATGGCAGCTCCGTCACTCGCACCGCATCACCGACGCCTTCTACGTTGCACTCGCTGCGCATCTGCGGGTTCCCCTGCTCACCACTGATTACCGCCTGGCTCGCGGCGTCGCGGGAGTTTCCGTCATCAGCATCGCGTGATGAAGGATGGCTCCCGTGATTGAGGTTCGGTGGATGTGGGCGTTTCTGGACACGGTGGAAGCGGTTTCGCCTGTGTCGGAAGTGTTCTGGGCAGACGCGACTCGCGCCAAGCCCTCGTCCCGACGTGGTGAGCGCGGCGAGTTCGCGACGCTGCTGCCGGACCGGGGCGATCCGTGGGTCAAGGTGCAGCGCGTGCTCGACGGCGGCGGCGTCCACCTCGATCTCGATGTCGACGACGTGGCCACGGCCGCCGACGAAGCAGCCCAACTCGGTGCCACCGAGGTCCACCGCTACTCGGACGGCAACGTCGTCGTCATGCGCTCCCCGGGTGGCTTCACCTTCTGCCTCACCTCGTGGACGAACGCCGGCTCGCCGTCCACGCAGGTCCGCGACGACCAACCGGACCTCCTCGACCAGGTGTGCCTCGACGTTCCGAGCGACCTGTATGCCGGCGAGCTCGCCTTCTGGGAGCGGCTCACCGGATGGCCCCGGCGAGCCGGCAGCCTCCCGGAGTTCACGTCGCTGACGCGACCGGACGGCATACCCGTGCGGTTGTTGTTCCAACGCCTCGGCGAAGCGACCGGCACTGTCCGCGCGCACATCGACTTCGCCTGCCACGACCGGGCAGCGAGCCGCGTCGCACATGAAGCTGCGGGCGCCACCACCGTCGAGGAACACGACTTCTGGACCGTCATGCGCGACCCCGTCGGGCGCACGTACTGCCTCACTCACCGCCTGCCCTGACCGTTCGTCTCCCACCGCACAGAGAGCCGGGCTAGCGTGACCGGCACCGGTGCTGGATGGAGGGTCGATGGCGACCAAGGGCCTCAAGGGCAGACGCGATGCGCTCGAGCGCGCCCGCAACACGTGGACCGAGCAGGGCAGCGCCGACGGGGTCTCCGAGGACATCGTCGACAGCTGGGGGCGCAGTTCGGGCCACGTCCCGGAGTCCGTCACCGAGGCACCCATGGACGACCCCGACCGGACGCGCGCGGAGTTCGAGGCCTCACCGCTGCACGTAGCCGTCGGCCAGCTCGAGACCGAGCTGAGGCGCGTCGCCGAGGACGGTGACCTCGTCGTCGCCGTCACCGACAGCGACACCCGGCTGCTGTGGACCTACGGCGGGCGGGTCATGCGGCGCAAGGCGGAGCGGGTGAACTTCGTGCCCGGCGGGCGCTGGGACGAGACGAGCGTCGGCACCAACGCGCTCAGCCTGGCGCAGCAGACCGGGCGGACCCAGACCGTCTTCTCCGCCGAGCACTACGCACCGATCGTCCACAACTGGGTGTGCTGGGCCGCGCCGGTGCGCGACCTCGCCACGGGCGAGCAGATCGGCGTCCTCGACCTGTCGACGACGTGGGACCGCAGCCACCCCATCGGTGCCGCGACGGCCACCGCCCTCGCCTCACTCGTCGAGCGAGAGATCCCGCGAACAGCCCTCTCCGAGAGCGCTGCTCACGTCGGCCATGGCCTGACTCTGCGTGTGCTCGGAGCAGCCGAGGCGCACCTCGACGGCGTGCGCCTCCTCCTCACCAAGCGGCAGAGCGAGATCCTCGCGCTCCTCGCCCTGCACCCGGAAGGTCTCGGCCTCGACGCCCTGCACGCAGCCCTCTACGGCGATGCCCGCGTCTCCACCTCGACCCTCAAGGCCGAGGTCTCCCACCTGCGCCAGGCTCTCGGCGGCCGACTCGCCTCGCGTCCCTACCGTCTCGATCTCCCGGTGACGTGCGACGCCGTGGAGGTGATGCGCGCGGTCCGCAGCAGGGACGTCGACGGTGCTGTGACGGCATACGGAGGGGATTTGATGCCGGGCACGGACTCACCGGAGCTGACCTCGACAGGCGACTACCTCGCGGTCGCCGTCCGCGAGTCCCTGCTCGCCGACCCGCGACCCGACGTCGTCGTGCGATATGCGCGCAACGTCCCCTACGACACCGAAGTCGTCGAACGCGCGCTCGCCGCGCTGGGCGCCCAACCGCACCCAGCCCGCGCCGAACTCACCGCCATCCTCTCGGCCAACCACTGACCCGAGCTCTGAGCCAACCTCTGACCAACCTTTGCCGACCTACGGTCCCGGCAACGGGCGACGCAACGAGGCGTCGCCACGGGACAAGGAGGTCTGGTCATGGTCTTTGCACCCCCGAACGCCGACGGGTCGAAGGTGACGCTGCCGGCGCACTACGACAACTTCATCGGCGGCAAGTGGGTCCCCGCGCAGGACGGTGAGACATTCGAGGACATCTCACCCGTCGACGGCAAGGCGTTCGTGACGGTCGCCCGCAGCAAGGCGGCCGACATCGACGCCGCGGTGCAGGCGGCGACCGACGCCAAGGACGCGTGGGCGCGCACGTCGACGACGGAGCGCAGCAACATCCTCCTGAGGATCGCCGACCGGCTCGAGGCCCACCTCGAGGAGCTCGCCGTTCTCGAGACCTGGGAGAACGGCAAACCCGTGCGCGAGACCCTCGCCGCCGACCTGCCGCTCGCGATCGACCACTTCCGCTACTTCGCCGGCGCGGTCCGCGCCCAGGAGGGCGGCATCTCCGAGATCGACCACGACACGATGGCCTACCACTTCCACGAGCCGCTCGGCGTCGTCGGCCAGATCATCCCGTGGAACTTCCCCATCCTCATGGCGACGTGGAAGCTTGCACCCGCCCTCGCCGCCGGCAACTGCGTCGTCCTCAAGCCGGCCGAGCAGACGCCCGTCTCGATCCTGCGCGTCGTCGAGCTCATCGCCGACCTGCTCCCCGACGGCGTCCTCAACGTCGTCAATGGCTTCGGCGTCGAGGCCGGCAAGCCGCTCGCGTCGCACACCGGCATCGCCAAGATCGCCTTCACCGGCGAGACGACGACCGGCCGGCTGATCATGCAGTACGCCTCGCAGAACATCATCCCGGTGACGCTCGAACTCGGCGGCAAGAGCCCGAACGTCTTCTTCGCCGACGTCATGGCCGAGGACGACGCGTTCTTCGACAAGGCCCTCGAGGGCTTCGCGATGTTCGCGCTCAACCAGGGCGAGGTCTGCACGTGTCCGTCGCGCGCGCTCGTCCAGGAGTCCATCTACGACGCCTTCATGGAGAAGGCCATCGCGCGCGTCAACGCCATCACCGTCGGCAACCCGCTCGACCCGGCAGTCATGGTCGGCGCCCAGGCGAGCAGCGACCAGCACGAGAAGATCCTCAGCTACCTCGACATCGGCAAGCAGGAGGGCGCGAAGGTCCTCACCGGCGGCTCGGCCCGCACCGTCGACGGCCTCGAGGGCGGCTACTACATCGAGCCGACGGTCTTCGAGGGCGACAACTCGATGCGGATCTTCCAGGAGGAGATCTTCGGCCCGGTCCTGTCGGTCACGACCTTCACCGACCAGGACGACGCCCTCCGGATCGCCAACGACACCCTCTACGGGCTGGGAGCCGGCGTCTGGGCGCGAGACACGAACACGGCATACCGGATGGGTCGCGGCATCGAGGCCGGGCGCGTGTGGGTCAACTGCTACCACCAGTACCCCGCGCACGCCGCGTTCGGTGGCTACAAGCAGTCGGGCATCGGCCGCGAGAACCACAAGATGATGCTCGAGCACTACCAGCAGACGAAGAACCTGCTCGTCAGCTACAGCCCCGACAAGCTCGGCTTCTTCTGATGGAGCCATCGGTGACGACCCGCGTGGACCTCACGCCGGCGGCGGGCGAGCTGCTCGCGTGTCTCGAGCGGACGCACGGCCCGCTCATGTTCCACCAGTCCGGTGGGTGCTGCGACGGGTCGTCACCGATGTGCTACCCCGCCGGTGACTTCCTCACCTCGGACGCCGACGTGCTCCTCGGCACGTTGGCGCCCGAAGGGGTCACGCCCATCGACTTCTGGATGAGCGCGTCGCAGTACGAGTACTGGAAGCACACCCACCTCACAGTCGACGTCGTCCCGGGACGCGGCTCCGGCTTCTCGGTCGAGGCCCCCGAGGGCGTCCGCTTCCTCATCCGGTCGCGGCTCATGACCGAGGAGGAACTGGTGGCGTTCGGCCTCCTGTGACGCCGTGGTCGCCTGACTTCGCCGGTATGCCGTCCGCTCGCCGCGCGGACGTAGGCTCACCTCCGTGCCGTTGCTCCTCGACCTCGAACCCCTTCGGAGCAATGCGGACTACCGGCGTCTGTACGCCGGGTTCACCCTCTCGAACGTCGGCTCGCAGCTCGCGACGGTCGCCATCGGCCTCCAGGTCTATGACCTGACGCGATCCACGGCATCGGTTGGCATCGTCGGGTTGTGCGCCCTCGTTCCGCTCGTCGTCATGGGGCTCTATGGCGGAACCCTTGTCGACCACTTCGATCGCCGCACCGTCGGACTGGTCGCGCAGTCGGCGGCCTTCGTCGTCTCCGTGGCCTGCGCCCTCCAGGCCTGGCTCGGCAACACGCAGGTATGGGTGCTCTATGCCCTCGTGGCGGCCTGGAATGCCGCATTCGCCGTGACCTCACCGGCCCGGACGTCGATCTATCCGCGGATCCTGCGGCGCGAGCAACTGCCTGCGGCCAACGCCCTGTCGGTGTTCGCGATGAATGCGTCCATGACCGTCGGGCCGCTCCTCGCGGGTGTCCTCGTCGACTGGGGCGGGTTCAGGACCGCCTATACAGTGGACGCCGTCATTACTACGGCGGCGCTGTGGGGACTGGCCCGATTGCCCTCTCTCCCACCGGAATCCACCGGGGAGGGTGACGGTGGAAGCGCGAGGCGAGCACCCGGCATACGGTCGGTTCTCGACGGCCTGTCGTTCCTCGGTACTCGACCCAACGTGCGCATGACCTTCATCGCCGACATCTGCGCGATGGTCCTTGCGCAGCCGCGAGTGCTCTTTCCGGCCGCCGGTGCCGTGATCTTCGGTGGGGGAGCGACAACGGTCGGCGCCCTCTCGGCGGCCGCGGCCGTGGGCGGGATCGGCGCGATGTTCTTCTCCGGACGGCTCGGGTCGGTCATCCACCAGGGCCGCGCGATCCTCATCTCCATCGTGGGCTGGGGTGCTGCCATCTCCGGACTCGGCGCCGCGATGCTCGCGGCGGGAGAGGTGCTGACGCGCGAGCATGCCCTGTGGGTGGGACTCGTCGCAGTGGCGATCGCCGGCGGGTCGGACTCGGTGAGTGCGGTCTTCCGCACGACGATCCTGCAGTCCGCGACGCCTGATCATCTGCGCGGACGACTCCAGGGCGTCTTCATCGTTGTCGTCGCCGGAGGGCCGCGTCTGGGCGAGTTGCTCGGCGGGTTCGTCGCCGAGACCATCGGCGAGGGCATGACGGCCGTGGTGGGTGGGTTCGCCTGTGTCGCAGCGATGGTCGTGCTCGCAAGGCTCCAGCGAGGCTTCCTGGGCTACGACGCCCGCAACCCCACGCCCTGACCGTGCCTTGTGTGTATGAGCCCACGCCAGAGCGTGGTCTCATACACACAAGGCGGGCTGATCAGGGGGCGGTGTCAGTTGAGCGGAAGACCGAGCAGTGCGTTCTCGACGACCTCTGCGAGGGCGGGGTGGATCCAGTACTGACCGCGTGCGACGTCATGCGCCTTCTGCCCGAACGACGCCGCCTGGATGAGTGGCTGGATGAGTGTCGACGCGTGCGGTCCGAGGCAGTGCGCGGCAAGGATGAGACCCGTGGCCGGGTCGGCGTGGACCGTGAGGAGTCCGGTGGTGTCCTCGAGAGCCCATCCGTATGCCGTGTCGCCCACCTTCTGCGTGTAGCTCACGAATTCCGTTCCCGCAGTTTCGAGTTCAGCCCGGGTGGGTCCAAACGCGGCGATCTGCGGGTGGCCGAAGACGGCATGCGGCACGAACCGGTGGTCGGCCTCGACCGGCTTCGCGTCGGATTCAGCGGCCCGGCCCAGGTCGACGGCGAGGTTGTGCGCGACCACGCGGGCCTCGTGGTTGGCGACGTGCTTGAGCTGCCACGGGTTGGAGACGTCACCCAGGGCCCAGACACCCTCGGCGGTCGTCCGCTGCTGGGCGTCGACGACGACCACGCCGTTGTCATCGAGGTCGATGCCACCGGCCTCGACCTCGAGCCGCTGGCCGTTGGGGGTGCGGCCGACCGCGACGAGCACCGCATCGACCTCGAGCTCGGTGGCGCCGTCCGGGCCCTTGAGTCCCAGGGTCCACGCGCCCGTCGCATCGTCGCGGACGGCGGAGGCCACCGACGTGTCGAGGCGCAGGTCGTAGCGCTCCCGTGCGAGGTCGGTGTAGCCCTGCGACACCTCCGACTCCTCGCCCCGCAGCAGCGCGCCCGAGCGCTGGAGCTGCGTCACCTCGACGCCGAGAGCATCGAAGACGTGCGCGAACTCGCAGGCCACGAACCCTCCACCGACGACTGCCATGCGGCGCGGCAGTTCGTCCATCCGCATCACGGTGTCGCTCGTGTGCACTCCACGCGCCGGGTCGACATGATCGAGGCCCTCGATGCCGAGGAGGTCCGCGCGGGACCCGGCCGCGACGACGATGCGGTCGGCCGTGATCTCCTCACCCGACTCCAGCGCAAGGCGACGTGGTCCGACGAAACGGGCGCGGACGGCATACACGGTCACGAAATCCTGACCACGGCGGTAGTCCTCGCCACCCGCTGCGATGAGGTCGATCCGGTTGGTGAAGATGCGGTCGCGGATCGCTGGCCAGTCGACCGCGACGTCGCGCGGAATCGTCACGCCGAGCCGCGCGGCGTCGGCGGAGTCGATGACCCGGTCGGCCGGCAGGACGAGCATCTTGGTCGGGATGCAGCCGACGTTGAGGCAGGTGCCGCCGAACGTTCCCTCCTCGACGATGGCGATGTCGAGGCCCTCGAGTTCGGGGGAGATGAGCGAGTTGCCCGACCCGGTGCCGATGATGATGAGGTCGTGGTGTCGCGCCATGGATTCAGGGTAGGCGCGGTGCGAGGCGCATCGCCCCGAGGGTGGTGGCGCGAGGCGACCACTTCTGCCTGAGGCGACCACCCCGAACTGGTCGTCTGACGGCACCTGCCGGGTATGCCGGGTGCTCACCTCACGCTGACGCGGTCCTCCCAGGTGATGCGGTGGTCGTACATCCACGCGGTGTTCTTCTCCGTGACGGCGAAGCGGAAGACCGCGCGGAGCAGCTGCTGCTGGAGAGGGCCCGGGGACTTGGTGCTGCTGGAACGCGCTCCCGCCTTGACGATGCGTTCGACTCGGGCGCGGCGCCGGGGCTCGTAGGCCGCGAGCGCCTCGTCGATGGACGGGAGATCGCGCAGGCACTGGGCCAGGACGACGGCGTCCTCGGCGGCCATCGAGGCACCCTGCCCGCTGGAGGGCGCGGGGGCATGGGCGGCATCGCCGATGACGACCATGCGGTCGCGGTGCCAGACCGGAACGTGCCCGAGGTCGTGGGTGTTGTCGGCGACGAGGTCGAGCGTTCCGGCCTCGATGAGGGCTGCTGCCGGGCCGGTGTCACCGTCCATGAGGTCGACGAGCTGTTCGCGCCACTGCTCGTGGGTCGTCGCCGCGCGCTCCCCTGGGCTGATGAGCGGGCGGGGCCAGTTGACGAACCACACGACGTCACCGTTCGGCACGACGTGGTGCCCGAAGAAGGCCCGCCGGCCGAAGACCATGCGCCACTGCTCGGGCTCTGCGTCTGGGCCGGAGAGCAGGGCTGCGCCGCCGGGCGTGACGCCGCCGAAGTTCGTCAGGCCGACGTAGCGGGCTTCCGGCGCCGACGGGTCGATGAGGCGTCGCGTGGGTGAGTTCACGCCGTCGGCACCAATGAGGACATCGGCCGTGTGGGTCGTGCCGTCGGTGAGGGCGGCGACGACGTGGTCGCCTTCGCGGTGGGCGTCGGCGAGGCCCGCGCCCCAGAGCGTCCGTATGCCGCGTTCCTCGGCCTCGTGGGCGAGTGTGGCCGTGAGCCGGGATCGTTTCATCGTGAGCGCCGGGGTGTCGTTGGCGAGGGGCGCGCCGAGGGGGAGGGTGCCGAGTTCGCGGCCGGTGGCGCCGACGAGGACATTGCGGCGAGTGGGACTGCCGAGATCCCTGGCGAGGTCCAGGGTGCCGACAGCGTCGAGAGCGTCGAGGCCGTTGGGGGAGATGCAGAACCAGGAGCCGGCCTCGGGATCCGGGTGGTCGTGGCGTTCGATGACGGTGGCGTCGACTCCGGCGCGCTGGAGAGCCATGGCGGTGAGGGGGCCGGCCACGCCGGCTCCGATGACGAGCGCCTTCATCGCGCTATCCTTTCGTGAGATCTCGGAACTATTCGAGATTCGAAACATTCGAGAATCGAAAGATATGCCCAGAGTCACGCGTCGTCAACTCATGGCCGAGATCGGTGCTGCCACCTCGGCGTATCAGCGCGCCACCCAGGCGCTCGATGACGAGGTCGGGCGCCGCCTCGGGGTCAACGCCGCCGACCTGCGCGGACTCGACTGGCTCACCGACCAGCCCCGGACGGCGAGCGAGCTGGCGCGACGCACGGGCCTGACGCCAGCGGCCACGACGTCGATGATCGACCGGCTCGAGCGCAAGGGGTTCGTGCGGCGCACTTCCGACCCGGGCGACCGGCGCCGCGTCCTCGTCGAGATGACGGAGGAGGGGCAGCGCCGGACCTACGAGCTCTACGAGCCGATGGTCCTCGAGGGCATGCCGGTGCTCGACTCACTCTCGACCAGCGAACTCCAGCTGCTCGCAACCCATCTCGTCGCCATCCGCGAGATCACCGAGCGCCACGAGGATCGGCTCAGGAGTGACTGGCAACCGCCGGGGTCAGCAGCTCGTCAAGGTCGGTGAGGTCGCGCAGGAGCCGGATCCGACTCGCGAAGACCACGGCGACCTGTACCACTCCGAGCGCGCCGAAGACGACGAGGGCCCACCGGGCGCCGATCCACGTCGCCACCAGGCCGGCGACGAGTCCGCCGACGGGGATGGCGCCCCACGACACGAACCGCACGGTCGCCATGACGCGCGACAGCATCTCCGGTGGGCTGGCCTGTTGGCGGTAGGTGCGGGTCGCCGTGCTGAAGATGACCACCCCTCCGGCGAAGATGATGTTGCCCAGGGCGAAGCAGACCCACGCCACCCACCCGGTCCCGACCGGGATGAGCGCCCCACCGATCAGCGACACGACGGACGAGGCCACACAGGCCCGGGCGGATCCGAGGGTGCGCACGATCCGCGGCGACAGGGCGGCTCCGACGAGTGAGCCCACCCCCTCGGCGGCGAGGAGGAATCCGACGAACGCAGCAGGTGTGTCGAGGTCCCGCACGAGATAGAGGGCAAAGAGCGCCATCTGGGCGCCGCACACGAAGTTCACGGCGGTCGCTGCCCACATGCACGGAGCCATGACCGGGTGGCGGGTGACGAACCGCCAGCCCTCGCCGATCATCTGGCGCATGGGCACTCGGTCAGCTCCGGCGGCGGCCGGTGGGCGGCTGGGCAGGGTGCGGAGCAGGATCCCCGAGAGCAGGTAGCTCACGGCGTTGACAAGCAGGGTCGGGACGGCTCCGAGCAGCTGGATGGCCAGGCCTCCGATCGACGGACCGCCGAGCTGGGTCGTCGCAAAGGTCGCCGACATGAGGCTGTTGCGTTCGTGCAGCTGCTCCTTCGGGACGACCGCCGGGAGGAAGGTCGAGTTCGCGACGTCGAACACGACGTTCGCGAAGCTGAGGACGAGCGCGACGACCACGAGCTGGGCGATGCTCAGGCGGTCGAGCCACCAGGCCACCGGCACCGATGCGACGGCCAGGGCGCGCGCCAGGTCCATCGTCACCTGGGTCCCGCGCAGGGGAAGGCGGGCCACGAGCGCACCGGCCGGCAGTCCGATGACGAGCCAGGCGGCATACGACGCTGCGGCGATGAGTCCCATCTCGAACGGCGACGCGTCGAGCACCGTGATCGCCGTGAGTGGGAGGGCGACCGCACCGACCGCGCTGCCCAGGTTGCTCGTCGCGCTCGCGCTCCAGTAGGTCCAGAAGGACCGTGCCGCCCCCGTCATCGCCAATCCTCTCGCTGTAGTGAGTTCCAATCTGGAACGCACTATACTCACGTCATGCGCCGAGAGGACCTGGCCGACGAGGACTGCGGGATCGCCCAGTCACTCGGCGTGCTCGGCGACTGGTGGACGTTCCTCATCGTCCGCGACATCGCCGGGGGTGCGACTCGCTTCGATGCCCTCCAGCGCGGCCTCGGCATCAGCCGCCGCGCCCTCACCGAACGCCTCGCCGGCCTCGTCGCCGACGGCGTCCTCGACAGGCGTGCCTACTCCGAGCGGCCGCCTCGCCACGACTACGTCCTCACGACCAAGGGCGAGGCGCTGCTCCCCGTCCTCGTGGCCCTCCAGGACTGGGGTGCCCGGCACGTCCTCGGTGACGGATCGGTGAGCGCCGGCATCGGGCTCGGCTCGGCCGAGGCGCACCGCGTCGGTGACCTCGTGGGGCACCCGGTGCCAGCGATCACGCTGACCGGGCACGACGGCATACCGACGTCGTTTCCATCGGGGCAGTGGACCGTTCTCTTCTGCATGCCGGGTGCCTGGGCGCCTGCGGCACAGGGCTATCCGCCCGGTTGGGGGGACATCCCCGGTGCCGCTGGGTGCACCGTCGAGGCGAGGGCGTATGCCGGGTTGCTGGGTGAGTTTGCGGCTCGCGGTGTCGTCGTGCACGGGGTGAGTACACAGCGGCCTGACCAGCAGGCGGCGTTCGCGGAGTTTGCCGAGCTGCCCTATCGGTTGCTGTCCGACGAGGACCTCCGTTTGGCCGGTTCGCTGCGGCTGCCGACGTTCCGGTCGGGCGGGGTGGACCGGCTCAAGCGGGCGACGTTGCTGCTCGACCCCGACGGTGTCGTGCGGTCGGTGCAGGCGCCTGTGGCCGACCCCGCGGCTTCGGCAGAAGAGATGCTGCGCGTCGTCGACGACCTTGTCGAGGCTGCCTGAGGTTGTCCACAGGGCGGGTCCCAACGGCTGTTCGTCCACAGAAGTGCGCTTGGTGATTGCGGCGAATTGCGCTGTCGCAGTGGGATGTTCGTATGACGACGGCAGGGGATCTGAGAGCGCGAGCGGCGCGATGGCGACTCGCGGCCGAGACGACGAGGCGCGAGGTGGCCAGCCTGGTGAGGCTGGCCGAGCTGACTTGGCGTGCGCCCACGGCGGACGCGTTCCGGCGCAACATCGCGGTGCGCGTTCGGGAGTTGCGGGAGCTCGCCGCCCGCGAGGACGCGGTGGCCGACCTGCTCGACCGGGTCGCGACCGAATCCGCGCGTGCCGCATGAGTGGTGAGGCCGATGGCCTCCACGTCATCGGCGGCAGAGGCGGGATCGAGGTCGCGGTCGATGACCTGCGCCGAGCCGCCAGAGGCATGCGCAGCACCGCCGCGACTGTGGAGTCGTCGGTGCCGAACTCGTTGGGGCCCATGCCGTGGGGGCTCCCGCAGATCACCGGTGCGCTCGCGAGCCTCCTCGCTCGAGTGATCCGAGAGAACGACGAAACCCGACGAGGGGCAGGGGTCGAGGTTGCCCAACTGCGCGACCTTGCCAGCGCTACCGATCGGGCAGCGGCCGGATATGCGGCAACCGAGGAGACCGCGCGAGGGATGGCGGCTGGGCTCCACGACCAGGCCATGGCGATCGCGGCGCTCATCACGGCGGCGACAGGACCCTTCGGCCTGCTCGACGAGGGGGAGGTGTGGGACGTGAGTGTGTCTACCTCGCTGCCGCCCGACTGCCTTCCTCGCCCCACCTCGACCGACGGCCTGCTGGCTGGGATCCAGTCGCTGGGCAAGGCGGGAAGCGAAGGCGGCGTCCGCGTGACGGAGGTGCTGACTGCCGACGGATCGACCACCTGGGTCGTGCAGATCCCCGGCACGCACGGCGGGTGGACCGAAGGCGGCGAGGTGCCCATGGACTGGCCCGCGAACGTCACCCTCATGCTCGGTGAGGTCAGTGCGTCAAAGGTCGCTGTCGATCGAGCCCTCGAGCTTGCGCAGGCCGGTCGCGAAGGGCCGCACGACCGCGTCGTGCTGTCGGGTCACAGTCAGGGCGGCATCATCGCCGCATCGCTCGCCTCGGACCCCGAGTTCACCCGGCGACACCACGTCAGCCACGTCCTCACCGCCGGTTCGCCGATCGACGACTTCCCCATCCCGGACCGGACTGAGGTCCTCTCCCTCCAACACCGCACGGACCCGGTGCATGCGCTCGACGTCAGTCCACCTCCCGACAGGGCCCACTGGACGACCGTCGAAGCAGCAGCTCCGATCGACCTCCCCGGACACCTGACGCTGGGGGCCCACACGCTCACGGCCTACCGCGCCACGGCGCAGAAGGTGGACCGTTCGGACGACGTGTCATTGCGCCAGTGGCGTGCTGGACTTGTGCCGGCGCTCGCCCCTGCGGCCGGCTCCACGCCGGTGGTGCATGAGTACCGCTCCAGGCGCCGGTGGCAGAATCGCGCCTCGTGACCCCCAAGCTCCTGTTCCGCCGCATCGCTGTCGCCGAGGCCATCACCTGGGCCCTGCTGCTCATCGGCATGTTCCTCAAGTACGTCACCGAGACCACCGAACTCGGCGTCCGCATCTTCGGAATGCTGCACGGGGTCGTCTTCATCGCCTACGGACTCATCGCGATCGCGACATGGATCAACCAGAAGTGGTCGCTGCGCACCGGTCTCATGGCTCTCGTCAGCGCGATCCCGCCCTTCGCGACGATCCTCTTCGACCGCAGCGCGGAGGCCGCCGGCCACCTCGAAGGGCCGTGGCGTTTCGCGGCCGGCGGTGACGCGCCGGCGTCGCTGCCCGAGCGCGTCCTCGCCTGGCTCACCCGCAACCCGGCGCTCGCGGCAGTCATGGGGGTCGTCGCTGTGGCCGGGCTGACCGGCATCGCCCTCTTCGTCGGACCCCCGGCCTCGGGCAGCTGACGGGCACCTCGATGCGTCCATCCACCGCGCTCGCCACCGTCCTCGTCGACGAGCTGATCCGCGGTGGCGTGCGCGAAGTCGTCCTCGCGCCCGGTTCGCGCTCCGCGCCCTTGGCGTATGCCGTCCAGCAGGCCGAGCGCGAAGGTCGCCTCCGACTGCACGTCCGGGTGGACGAGCGCACCGCAGGATTCCTGGCGCTGGGACTCGCAAAGGGTTCTCGCACACCGGTTCCCGTCATCACGACCTCCGGGACCGCCGTTGCGAACCTGCACCCGGCGGTGCTCGAGGCACATCACACGGGTGTACCGCTCGTCGTGCTGTCGGCGGACCGCCCGGCTGAGTTACGGGGGACGGGGGCGAACCAGACGACGGTGCAGCCCGGGATGTTCGGCGGGGCCGTGCGGTGGTCGGCGGACCTGCCCGCGCCCGAACTCGTCGAGTCCGTCGGCGCCTTTCACCGCTCGACGGTCTGCAGGGCCCTCGTGGCAGCCCGAGGAACAGCCGCGGATGGCCGCCCCGGCCCGGATGCTGGCCCGGTCCACCTCAATGTCTCGTTCCGCGACCCCCTGACCCCGGACCTGGGCGATGCCTCGGACGTCCATGCCGGGCGTGCCGACGGAGAGCCCTGGGTTCGCAGCCCCTTGGGTGGCTGGTTCGGCGAATCCAGCACTGGTGGTGTCGCGCACGTCCCGCGGACGCTCGTCGTCCTCGGCGACCTCTCACGGTCGCCCGTCTCCTCGGCGCAGGTCGTGGAGTGGGCCGTGTCCCGCGGCTATCCCGTCGTCGCAGAACCCTTCGGCGTGCATGACCGGACGGCCGTCGTGCCGCACGGGCCACTCCTCCTCACCGCGGGTGACTGGCTCGCTGCCCACGTTCCGGAGCGTGTCCTCGTCGTCGGCCGCATCACCCTGTCGCGCGCCGTGGCCGCATTGCTGCGCACGAAGGGCCTGCGCGTCGAGGTGTTCACGGGGGCGCCGCAGTGGCCCGATCCCGGCCACGTCGTCCATGAAGTGCATCCCCTGATGACCTTCGCCGGCGAATCCCCAGACGCGCCAGACCGACAGTGGTTGCAAGGTTGGGTCGGCGCCGGATCGGTTGTGGCACAGGCTGTTCGGGGGCAGAGTGCTCCCTGGGGGACGGGCCTCGCCGTGGCCTCTGTTGTCGGGGAGTCACTACCCGAAGGCGCTCAGCTCTTCGTCGGGTCCTCCAACCCGGTGCGGGACCTTGACCTCGGTATGAGCCGCGAGTCAGCCATCTCCGTCGTCGCCAATCGCGGACTCGCCGGCATCGACGGTTGCCTCTCGACGGCGATCGGGCTCGCCCTGACGACGGATGCACCGAGCTACGCGTGGGTCGGCGACCTCACCTTCCTGCACGATTCCAACGCTCTCGCCATCGGTCC
This sequence comes from Knoellia subterranea KCTC 19937, assembly GCF_000768685.1. GTDB lineage: Bacteria > Actinomycetota > Actinomycetes > Actinomycetales > Dermatophilaceae > Knoellia > Knoellia subterranea. The sequence goes on from NZ_AVPK01000003.1 coordinate 227,192, forward strand.
TGACGAGCCGCGACCCGACCTGACGATCCTCGTCGGCAACGACGGTGGGGGCGGGATCTTCCGCACCCTCGAGCACGGCGCCCCCGAGCGGGCCGACGACTTCACCCGTATTTTCGGCACCCCGACGGGAACTGACATCGGGGCACTGTGCCGAGCACACGGCATACGCCATCTCGTCGCGGACTCGCGCGAAGCGGCAGCCGACGCGCTGTCCGCGCGGCCCGAGGGGATCACCGTCGTCGAGGTGCCGCTCGACCCCGAGTCGCACCGCGCCGCGCACGAGGGGCTGCGCGATCTCGCGCGGGAAGCCCTGGCGATTTCGGGCTGACGACGCGGCTTGCGAGAATGGCGGGGTGACCCAGACCCCCGCGCGCACCGATGTCCTCGTCGTCGGAGCCGGCCCCGCCGGTTCTGCTGCGGCTGCGTGGGCGGCGCGTGCCGGGCGTGAGGTCGTCCTCGCCGACGCGGCAGTCTTCCCTCGGGACAAGACCTGCGGTGACGGACTGACTCCCCGAGCCATCGCCGAGCTGCAGCACCTCGGCCTCGAGGAGTGGGTGCGCGGCCACACCGTCAACAACGGTCTGCGCGCGCACGGCTTCGGCCAGACGCTCGAGCTGCCGTGGCCCGGTGGCTCGCTGCCGAGCTGGGGTTCGGCCGTGGCGCGGACCGAGCTCGACGACCATCTCCGCACGACCGCGCTGAAGTTCGGTGCGGTCGGCGTGGAGGGCGCCAAGGCCGTGGACGCGCGCGTCGAGGGTGGGCGTGTCCGCGGGGTGACGTTCCAGCGCGACGGTGAGACCTTCGAGATCGAGTGCGAGCGGCTCGTCGTCGCCGACGGTGTGCGCTCGGGCCTCGGCAAGGTGCTCGGCCGCGAGTGGCACAAGGACACGGTCTATGCGGTGGCGGGTCGTTGCTATGTCGACTCCGACCGCTCGGATGATCCCTGGATCAGCTCGCACCTCGAGCTGCGCGGTGAGGAGGGCGAGATCCTCTCGGGCTACGGCTGGATCTTCCCGCTCGGCGGCGGTCAGGTGAATGTCGGCGCAGGGACTCTCGCCACGACGAAGCGTCCCGCCGAGGTGGCCGTCAAGCCGCTCATGGCGCGCTACGTCGAAGAGTGCCGCGAGCAGTTCGGCCTGCGTGGTGAGGCGCGCATGGCGACGAGTGCGCTGCTGCCCATGGGTGGCGCGGTGAGCGGTGTGGCTGGTCGGAACTGGGCGCTCATCGGGGACGCCGCGGCATGCATCAACCCGCTCAACGGCGAAGGCATCGACTACGGCCTCGAGACCGGGCGCCTCGTCGTCGAACAGCTCGACACCGACCTGTCGGTCACGTGGCCCGCACTGCTCAAGGAGCACTACGGCGAGGCGTTCTCGATCGCCCGCCGCCTCGCCGGCATCGCGACCGTGCCGCGGGTGCTGCCCGCGCTGGGGCCGATCGGCATGCGTTCGGACTTCGCCATGACATTGGCTCTGCGCTGGATGGGCAACTTCGTCACAGACGAGGACCGCGACCGCGCCGCCCGCGTGTGGCGCTGGGCCGGTCGTCGCTCCATCGCGATCGACGCCCGCCCGCCCTTCAGCTGACCATGGAATCTCGACCGGTGGAGTGGCGGGGGGTTGCACAACTCGGGCCGTGCGAGATGAAGGTGTACGCCATGAGCGTCGCTGGCACAGAATGCCCAGAGGCGCTGGACCGTGCCGCGCGCACACTCACGGCGAAGTTCGCTGCGTCGACTCCCGGCAGCGGTGTCGGCTATCTCCTGCTGCACCGTGCCCGGCCCGCGCACTTCGCACTGGCTCACGTGTGGGACGGGGTTGACCTCATCCAGTCCTACTGGACCTCGCCGCTGGATCGTCCCGCCGACTTGGGCCCTCATCGTGCAGGCGGTCGGGTGTGTGTGGGAACTCGAGGTCCTCGCCTTCGAGAGCTTCCTCTGGTCTGACTGTTACGGATTCGTTGACGCCAACGCCCGCTACCTTCGGCGGGACTTCGGTCGACGCGGCCAGGGCGTAGGGGACGGACCGCCAGCCGTGCCCGCCGTCGGTGGCCCTGATCAGGAGCGGTAGGCGTCCCGGCGGTGCTCTATCCGGAGCACCACCACTTCGCCGGCTTCGTCGTTGATCCGATACGGCACCCGATAGGTGCCACGACGTGCCGAGTGGATGCCTTGGAGTTCGCCCCTGAGCGGCTTGCCGACCCGGCGAGGATTGTCCGTGAGGCCCTCCGTCATGAACTCGATGACGGCGGCAGCCACCGCCTCGGGCAGGGCTGTCTGGAGTGCGCGGACCGCGGGTGGAGTGAGGATGAGTTCGTATGGCGCTTCAGCCACGTCGCAGAGCCCGGACCGCGTCGGCGCCTCGAACGACATCGCCGGACGCGTAGGCCTGGTCGGCCTCCCGGATGTCCGCAAGTGCCTCCGGGTCACTGAGCGCCGCGAGCGTCTCCTCAAGCTCACTCAGATCGTCGACGCTGAGGATGATGGCGGCCGCTCGGCCATTCCTGGTCACGATCACTCGCTCATGCTCGTTCTCGACCCTGTCGATGACGTCGCTGAAGTGGTTCCGGACGTCGCGGAGAGGTTCGATGCTCATGCACACAATTGTGGCGCTTTGTTCGGGTGGCCGCAAGTGTGCCGATACTTGACCTTCTGTGCACCTGAGGTTGCAGGGTGTTCTGCATGAACGAGACGCTGCGGATTGAGCTGTTCCCCTCCGATGTCGAGAGGTCGGCGGCGTTCTGCGCCTCGTTGGGCTTCGCAATCTCCGGGCTCGGTGACGAGCCGGTTGCGTATGCCGTGGCGCGGCTCGGTGCCGTGAGCATCGGTCTCTGCCGTGCGCAGCCCGTCAACCCGGCTGCCCGAGCCGTGCCTTCGGGAACCGAGATCGTCATCGACGTCGACGACGTGGACGCGACGTGGAATGCGGTCGTGGCCAGGGGCGTCGACCCGGCGGAGGATCTTGTCGACCGGCCTTGGGGTCTGCGTGACTTCCGAGTGCACGACCCCGACGGCTACTACCGACGCTTCACCAACCGGCGTGGGTAATTCCAGCCCGTGGTCGATCAGGAGGCGGGGGCCAGAGCGTCGCGCACTCCGGTCTCCTGCTGGCCGAGGACCGGATCGCGGCCAGTGACGACATCGCCGACGGCCTTGATGTTGGCGAGCTTCTCGCGGGTCCAACCGATCCACCAGTCGCGCGGGTATCGCCTCGCATCAGGGTGTCTCCCACCCCGGTGGTCGTCATGCCCGCGGCACGACACAGAGCGACGGCGCGCCCGACGTGGTACTTCTGCGAGATGACGGTGACCTCGTCGACGCCGAAGATCCGGTGGGCTCGCTGGCACGAGTCGTAGGTGTCACGCCCGGCGAAGTCGAGGACGATCGCCTCGGTCGGGACTCCGTGCTCCACGAGGTAGTCACGCATCGCCGTCGGCTCGTCGTACGCGTGTGTCCGGTTGTCGCCCGAGACGAGCAGGACCTTCACCGTGCCGGCGTCGTACAGCGCCTTGGCTGCGTCAAGGCGTGCCGCGAGCTAAGGGCTGGGCTGGCCACCCTGGAGGCCGGCACCCAGGACCAGCGCGACCGGCGCTTCCGGCGCGTCGGCCACGTCCGACGCGTCATGGACACGTCCGACCGACGCGATGAGAATCCACGCCCACGGCAACAACACCGCGAGCAGGCCGAGGACGACAGGTACCGACACCAGACGGACCCAGCGGCGCCCCCACAGTCTCTTCACGCACTCAGTGTGCGGGCCGGCATACCGGCGTGTCATGTCCCTAACCCGGGAATTGGGTGAGTCAGGGGCGCGGGGAGGTGAGTGCGTCGCGCATGGGGATGAGCTTGGCGTCCGACTCGGCCACCTCGGACTCGGGCTCGGAGCCGGCGACGATGCCGCAGCCGGCGTAGAGCGACATGCGGTGGTCGTCGTCGTGGTGGACGGCGCCGCAGCGCAGGGCGATGCCCCATTCGCCGTCGCCGCGCGCGTCCATCCAGCCGACCGGCCCGGCGTAGCGCCCGCGGTCCATGTGCTCGAGTTCGGAGATCAGTTCGTTGGCCACGGGGGTGGGTGTGCCGCACACGGCAGCGCTCGGGTGCAGCGACGCGGCGAGGGCGAGCGAGGTCGTGTCGTCGGTGAGGACGCCGGCCACGTCGGTCGCGAGGTGCATGACGTTGGAGAGGTGGAGCACGAACGGCGACTCGGGCACGTTCATCGAGGAGCAGTGCGGGGCAAGGGCGTCGGCGACCGAGCGCACGGCGTACTCGTGCTCCTCGAGGTCCTTCGACGACCGCGCCAAGGAGGCAGCCAACGCCAGGTCGTGTTCGTCGTCACCGGTCCGGCGGATCGTGCCCGCGAGGACGCGCGACGTCACGAGCCCTTTCTCGCGGCGGACGAGCATCTCGGGCGTCGCGCCGACGAGGCCGTCGACGGCGAAGACCCACGTCGATTCGTAGTTCTCGGCCAGCCGCGACAGCAACCAGCGCACGTCGATCGGCTCACTCGTGCGCACGTCGAGGTCGCGGGCAAGGACGACCTTGTCGAGTTCGTCGTTCTGGATGCGGGTCACGGCTTCGGCGACGGCGCCGGCCCACTCGGTCGGCGACAGCGACCCGTCGGCGAACGCCACCTCACCGGGTGCAGTCACGTCGTCGACCGCGGCCGGCAGCACCGACGGCGGCAACGCGTCCGTGGACGTCGTCGTCACCCACCACTGGTCGCCGCGACGACCGATGACGACCGACGGCACGACGAGAGTGGCACCGACAGGCGACTCAGCGGCATACGAGATCGATCCGAAGGCGACCGGCCCGGTGCCGGGGAGGTCGACCTCGTCGCGCACCACGGCCGAGGAGGACACGGAACGCCACCACGCCTCGAGCGCGGCGAAGCGATCGGCGCCGTGCGCTGTCACGGAGGCGGCGCGGCCCCAACCGACGAGGCCCTCTCCGCGGCGCACCCATGACGTGGTGTCGCGCGGGCTCGTCGCCGGCAGCAGTGCCAGCAGGGCCGCGCCGTCCTCGGGGGAGAGGGAGACGGTACGGGTGACGAGCGGCGCGAGAGGCGCGGAGTCCTGATCGGACGTGGGCAGGGACGTCATCACCGGTGAGCGTAACCCCGAGGGGCGCACGTCGCTGAATGGGTGCGGTGAGAGGATGACGACATGAGCCGCGCCTCCCTCGACAAGGACCCCCGCGACGTCGCCGCGATGTTCGACGACGTCGCCGAGAGGTACGACGTCACCAACGACGTCCTCTCCCTCGGCCAGGACCGCCTGTGGAGGCGCGCCGTCCTCAAGGCCGTCGACGCCAAGCCGGGAGAGCAGGTCCTCGACATCGCCGCCGGCACGGGTACGTCGAGTGAGCCGTTCGCCGACAACGGCGTGCACGTGGTCCCCGCCGACTTCTCGCTCGGCATGCTCCGGGTCGGCAAGAAGCGTCGCGACGACCTCGGATTCACCGCTGCCGACGCGATGCGGCTGCCGTTCGCGGATGCCAGCTTCGACGCGGTGACGATGTCGTTCGGGCTGCGCAACGTCGCGGACATCGACCTGGCCCTGCGCGAGTTCGCCCGCGTCACGAAGCCGGGTGGGCGGCTCGTCGTGTGCGAGTTCAGCCAGCCGGTCAACAAGGCGTTCCGCAAGGTCTACAGCGAGTACCTCATGGAGGCGCTGCCCCGCGTCGCCCGCAAGGTGAGCTCCAACCCGGAGTCGTACGTGTACCTCGCCGAGTCGATCCAGGCCTGGCCGGACCAGCGCGCGCTGGCGCAGCGGGTGGCCGACGCAGGGTGGGGCGAGGTGGCCTGGCGGAACCTCAGCGGCGGGATCGTGGCGCTGCACCGCGGAGTCAAGCCAGCTTGACCCGACTTTGGGCCGCTCGACCCTGAGTGCGAACCCGGGCGGAGCGGACCTTTGTGGGGTGACCCGATAAAGGGGCGCGGGGAGGGTTAGGTTCGCCTTAGTGAAGGTGGCGAAAACGGCTGCATAGAGTAGGTCGCTGTTCGTGAAGACTTTCACAAGCAAGGTGTGTCCGTGACCCTCGCCAGCGTGCGCGCAGACGTCGTTGTCATCGGAGCCGGCCCGGCCGGTTCCGCTGCTGCGGCGTACCTCGGCGCAGCCGGTCACGACGTCCTCGTCCTCGAGCGCACGCCCGACACCGTCGACACCGCCCGAGTCGGTGCCGAGGTCGTGTCGCCCCGGGCCGTGGCCGAACTCGAAGCCCTGGGCCTCACCGAATCCGACACCGACGACTGGCACCGCACGAGCGGCGTCCGCTTCGTCGGCGGCGGCATGCGCCTCGCCCTGCCGTGGTCGGACGTCGATGGCCGCCCCCGCCACGGATTCGTCCGGTCCCGTGCCGCTCTCGAATCCAGCCTGTGCGGGTATGCCGTGTCGCGCGGTGCGCAGTTCCGTCGCGGTGTCGAGGTGTCCGGCTTGACGACCGACGACGCCGGGCGCATCACCGGCGTCACCGCCGACGGGCTGACGGTGGAGGCCACCGTCGTCATCGACGCATCGGGTGTGCCGGGCCTCGGTCAGTCGGCCGGGGAGTCCGCGTCCGGGGTCGCCGTCACCGCCGAGTTCGAGAGCCCGCGCCACACCGACGACCACCTCGAGACCTGGCTCGAACTCACCGATTCGGAGGGCAAGCGCCTCCCCGGACACGGCTGGATCGTCGGCGACGGACAGGGCCGGGTCACCGTTGGCGTCGGGGCCCTCGCGGACGACACCCGCGCGACGCCCGAGGCCTGCGCGATGGTCCTGCGGCAGTGGTTGACCGCGTTGCCGGTCAACTGGCACCTGTCGGCGGCGACCATGACCGGCCCGATGGCCGGCGCCCGGCTCGGCACCGGTCGGGCCACCCGCCCCGTGCACGAGAACGGTCTGCTGCGCATCGGTGACACAGGACGTGTCGCCGACGCCTTCACCGGCGAGGGATTCGCGGCGGCACTCGCGTCCGGTCGACTCGCTGCGCACGTCGTCCACCGAGCCCTCGCCCACGAAGGCGCCGCTGAACGCGAAGGCGAGCTCGCGGCATACACGGCTCTGGTCGGTCGCGCGTTCGGCCGCCGCAGAGCCCTCGGACGGGTGGGAGCAAAGCTCATCGATCGCCCGTGGGCGACGCATCTGGCCACGACGTGGGGCCTTCCGCGGGAGGGCCTGATGAAGTTCGCACTCGCGCGTCTCACCACGCCGAACCACACCGAAGTTGAGACCTGCGTCACGACCTCTACGATGGGGCGCGTGACCCGCGCCGCCGCATACTCTGGCACCGAAAGGGGAGTTGATCAGTGATGAGCAACCCCTACGTCCCGATCCTCTTCCTCCTGGCGCTCGGCTTCGGCTTCGCCGCGCTCTCTGTCTTCACGAGTCTCGTCGTGGGACCCAAGCGCTACAACCGCGCGAAGTCCGAGCCCTACGAGTGCGGCATCCAGCCCTCGCCGCGCGCCGAGGGCGGTGGACGCGTGCCGATCAAGTACTTCCTCACGGCGATGCTCTTCATCATCTTCGACATCGAGTCGGTGTTCCTCTACCCCTTCGCCGTCGCCTTCGACCAGCTCGGACTCTTCGCGCTCGTCGAGATGGTCCTGTTCATCCTCACCGTCTTCGTCGCCTACGCGTACGTGTGGAAGCGCGGCGGACTGGAGTGGGACTGATGAGCGGCACGAGCGCAACAGAAAGCACAGGTAAGTAATGGGACTCGAAGAGAAGCTGCCCGCAGGCTTCGTGCTGACGACCCTCGAAAGCGTCGTCGGCTACATGCGCAAGGCCTCGATCTGGCCCGCGACGTTCGGCCTCGCCTGCTGTGCCATCGAGATGATGGCCGTTGGCACGCCGGACTACGACATCGCCCGCTTCGGCATGGAGCGCTTCTCGGCGACCCCGCGCCAGGCCGACCTGATGATCGTGGCCGGACGCGTGTCCAACAAGATGGCGCCGGTCGTTCGTCAGGTCTATGACCAGATGCCCAACCCCAAGTGGGTCATCTCCATGGGCGTCTGCGCCAGCTCGGGCGGCATGTTCAACAACTACGCGATCGTCCAGGGCGTCGACCACATCATCCCGGTCGACATCTATCTGCCGGGCTGCCCGCCGCGGCCGGAGATGCTGCTCAACGCGATCATCGAGCTGCACGACCAGATCCAGAACTCCAAGCTCGGTGTCAACCGGGTCGCCGCGGCCCGCGCGGCCGAGGAGGCCGCCCTGCGCGCGGTCCCGACGTCGCTCATGCCGCCCACCCACGACCACGGCGCCCTCACCGCCACGCCCGGGAAGAACCTCCTTGCATGAGTGACGAGAAGAAGGCCGACACGCCGGCCGAGAAGCCCGGGGAGCCCACGGCCACCGCGCCCGAGCCCACGGTCGACTCCGACGACCTGCACGCCACCGACCTCGACCTCACCGAGGCACGCGCGACCGGTGACACCGCTCCCGTCCAGATCGGCGAGCGCCGCGGCATGTTCGGCCCGACCAAGGGCGGCGACACCACCGGATATGGCGGCCTGCGCACCCCGATCCTCTTCCCCGGCGCCTCCGAGAAGCCCTACGGCAGTTACTTCGACGAGCTGACGGGCACCCTCGAGACGGCTCTTGGTGAAGCCGGCGACACGGCATACGGAAATGCTGTTGAACGCGTTGTCGTCGACCGCGGCGAGCTGACGCTGCACGTGGCCCGCGAGGCGCTGCCGACCGTGGCCCGCGCTCTGCGCGACGACCCGGCGCTGCGCTTCGAGATCTGCACCGGTGTCTCCGGCGTGCACTTCCCGAATGAGACCGGGCGTGAACTGCACGCGGTCTACCACCTGCTCTCGATCACCCACAACCGTCGCGTGCGCCTCGAGGTCTCGGCGCCGGACGGTGACGCGACGATCCCGTCGATCGTCTCGATCTACCCCTCCGCGGACTGGCACGAGCGCGAGACGTGGGACATGTTCGGAATCATCTTCGAGGGCCACCCGGCGCTGACCCGGATCCTCATGCCCGACGACTGGCCGGGCCACCCCCAGCGCAAGGACTATCCGCTGGGTGGCATCCCGGTGGAGTACAAGGGCGGCGTCGTACCCCCGCCCGACGAGCGGAGGTCGTACAACTGATGGCCAGCAACGACACCATCTACGAGGACAGCCCGGGCCTGACCCCCGAGCCCGGCGTCGGCGGCGACCCCTACGCCACGACGGATGCCGACCGCGAGGACGGCGCCCGCGTCTTCAACGCCTCCGGCGGCGACTGGGGCGACCTGGTCGACGAAGCGACCGCACTCCACGAGGAGCGCATCGTCGTCAACATGGGTCCGCAGCACCCGTCGACGCACGGCGTGCTCCGCCTCATCCTCGAACTCGACGGCGAGACGGTGACCGAGGCCCGCGCGGGCATCGGCTACCTGCACACCGGCATCGAGAAGAACATGGAGTTCCGCAGCTGGGTCCAGGGCGTCACGTTCTGCACCCGCATGGACTACCTGACGCCGATGTTCCAGGAGGTGACCTACTGCCTCGGCATCGAACGGCTGCTCGGCATCGAGGACCAGATCCCGGAGCGCGCCAACATCATCCGCGTCCTCATGATGGAGCTGACCCGCATCAACTCCCACCTCGTGTGCCTCGGCACCGGCGGCATGGAGCTGGGCGCGACGACCGTCATGACCGTCGGGTTCCGCGAGCGCGAGCGCATCCTGCGCATCTTCGAGGCCGTCACCGGCCTGCGCATGAACAACGCGTACATCCGTCCCGGTGGTGTGGCGCAGGACCTGCCGCACGGCTGCCTCGACCAGATCAGCGAGACCGTCGGCGACCTGCGCAAGGGTCTGCACGAGCTCGAGTTGCTGCTCAACGAGAACCCGATCCTCAAGGGTCGCACCAAGAACGTCGGCTACCTCGACCTCGCGGGCTGCATGGCACTGGGTGTCACGGGCCCGATGCTGCGCTCGACCGGCCTTCCGCACGACCTGCGCAAGAGCCAGCCCTACTGCGGCTACGAGACCTACGACTTCGAGGTCATCACCCGCACCGGCGCCGACGCCTACGACCGCATCCGGATCCGCCTCGACGAGATGTACGAATCGCTCAAGATCATCGAGCAGACCGTCGAGCGGCTCAAGAAGGTCCAGGGCCCGGTCATGGTCGAGGACAAGAAGATCGCGTGGCCGGCCCAGCTCTCCGTCGGCAGCGACGGCCAGGGCAACAGCCTCGACCACATCCGCGAGATCATGGGCACCTCGATGGAGTCCCTGATCCACCACTTCAAGCTCGTCACCGAGGGCTTCCGCGTTCCGGCCGGTCAGGCCTACGTGCCGGTCGAGTCGCCCAAGGGGGAGCTCGGCTGCCACCTCGTCTCCGACGGCGGCACGCGTCCCTACCGGGCGCACTTCCGGGACCCGAGCTTCAACAACCTGCAGGCCGTGGCCGCGCTGTCCGAAGGCGGCCAGGTCGCCGACGTCATCGTTGCCGTGGCGAGTATTGACCCGGTTATGGGAGGCGTGGACCGCTGATGGAGCACTACGGATTGCAGACGGCTGCCGGTCACCTGACGGTGTCGGCGGAGTCCAAGGAGCCGTATGCCGCGGACGTTCTCGAGGGTCTTCACGCGGACGCCGAGCTGGTCATCGCGCGCTACCCCCAGAAGCGTTCGGCCCTGCTGCCCCTGCTGCACCTCGTGCAGTCGGTCGACGGCTACGTCACCGGTCGCGGGATCGACTTCTGTGCCGAGGTCCTCGACCTGACCCGCGCCGAGGTCTCGGGCGTCGCGACGTTCTACACGCAGTACAAGCGCCACCCCAACGGTGAATACACCGTCGGCGTCTGCACCAACACTCTGTGCGCCGTCATGGGTGGCGACGAGATCTGGGAGTCGGTCTCCGAGCACCTCGGCATCGGCCACGACGAGACGACCGCCGACGGCAGGATCACGCTCGAGCGCATCGAGTGCAACGCCGCCTGCGACTACGCGCCCGTTGTCATGGCGAACTGGGAGTTCTTCGACAACCAGACGCCCGAGTCGACGAACCAGCTCGTCGACGACCTGCGCGAGGGCACCCCGGTCAAGCCGACCCGTGGCCCCAACACGCTGTGCACCTTCAAGCAGATGTCGCGCGTCCTCGCCGGCTTCCACGACGGCCTTGCCGACGAGGGTGTCGGCGCCGGCCCGGCCTCGTTGATCGGCCTCGAGGTCGCCCACGAGAACGGCTGGGAGGCCCCGTCTGCGACGCCCGCCCCGGCGCAGGCCGACGCTCCCGCCACGGACAGCGCCCCCAAGACGGGCGACGAGCACTCGTCGGCGAGCAAGCCGGGTTCGGCCGCCGCCACCGAGACGACGCCGACCCAAGCCGACGACAAGGCCGCTGGGGACAAGGCTGCTGGCGACAAGGCCGCTGGGGACAAGGCTGCCGACGAGAAGGCCGCTGGCGACAAGGCCGCCGACGAGAAGCCTTCCGACGAGAAGGACGAGAAGGCGGACGAGGCCCAGCCCGCGACCCTCTTCGATGACGGCGCCTCGACCGCCGAGGCCGAGCCCAAGGGCGACGCGCCCCTGACGGGCACGCCCGCCTCGGGTGCCTCGCAGGGTGCGCCGACCCAGACCGGCGGTCGTGCCCCCGAGGGCTTCAAGACCTCCTCCTTCGGTGACGGGTCCGTCGACGCGGACGGGACCGGGATCGGCCCGGACGGCTGGGACATCAAGGGCAACGCCAACTCGATGCTCTTCCACACGCCCGAGTCGCCGTGGTACGCCCGCACGAAGGCCGAGGTGTGGTTCCGTGACGAGGACGCCGCCACCGCAGCCGGATTCACCAATGCTCTCGACCGCAACAAGAAGGACGAGTCATGAGCACGACGCTGACCCCGATCCTCACGAAGTTCTGGGACGACCCGCAGAGCTGGACGCTCGAGACGTACGAGCGCAACGAGGGCTACCAGGCCTTCAAGAAGGCTCTCGGCATGAAGCCCGAGGACCTCGTCCAGATGACGAAGGACTCCGGCCTGCGCGGTCGTGGCGGCGCCGGCTTCCCGACCGGCATGAAGTGGGGCTTCCTGCCCCCGGCCGATGGCGGCCCCCGCTACCTCGTCGTCAACGCCGACGAGTCCGAGCCGGGCACGTGCAAGGACATCCCGCTCATGATGGCGGCCCCGCAGTTCCTCATCGAGGGTGTCGCGATCACGTCGTTCGCGATCGGCTGCAACCACGCCTTCATCTATCTCCGTGGCGAGGTCGTCCACGTCTACCGTCGTCTCCTGCGCGCGGTCGAGGAGGCCTACGCGGCCGGACACCTCGGCAAGAACATCCACGGCTCGGGCTTCGACCTCGAGGTCACGGTCCACGCCGGTGCCGGTGCCTACATCTGTGGTGAGGAGACCGCGCTCCTCGACAGCCTCGAGGGGCGTCGCGGCCAGCCGCGCCTCAAGCCGCCGTTCCCGGCCGTCGCCGGTCTCTACGCGCGCCCGACCGTCGTCAACAACGTCGAGTCCATCGCGTCCGTCCCGCCGATCCTGCTCCACGGCTCCGAGTGGTTCAGCGACATGGGCACCGAGAAGTCCCAGGGTTTCGGCATCTTCAGCCTTTCGGGCCACGTCAAGAACCCCGGCCAGTACGAAGCGCCGCTCGGCATCACGCTGCGCGAGCTCCTCGACATGGCCGGCGGCATGCGCGACCCCGAGAAGCAGCTGAAGTTCTGGACGCCCGGTGGCTCCTCGACGCCGCTCTTCACGGCCGAGCACCTCGACACCCCCCTCGACTTCGAGTCGGTCGCCGCGGCCGGCTCGATGCTCGGCACCCGCGCCCTGCAGATCTTTGACGAGACGACCTGTGTCGTGCGCGCCGTCGACCGCTGGACCGACTTCTACAAGCACGAGTCCTGTGGCAAGTGCACCCCGTGTCGTGAGGGCACGTGGTGGCTCAAGCAGATCCTCGGGCGGCTCGAGCACGGTCAGGGGTCCGAGGAGGACCTCGACAAGCTCCTCGACATCTGCGACAACATCCTCGGCCGCAGCTTCTGCGCGCTGGGCGACGGTGCGACGAGCCCGATCACGAGCTCGATCCAGTACTTCCGCGACGAGTACATCGCGCACTTGACCGAAGGCCACTGCCCGTTCGACCCGCGTGAGTCGACGCTCTTCCACAAGGACAAGGTGACCGCATGACCGTCACGTCCGACGCCAAGACCGGCGCAGACAGCGACAAGCCGGCCGTCGAGATGGTGGACCTCACCATCGACGGCATCGACGTCTCCGTCCCCAAGAACACCCTTGTCATCCGGGCGGCCGAGGAGGCCGGGATCGAGATCCCGCGCTTCTGCGACCACCCGCTCCTCGAGCCCGTCGGCGCCTGCCGCCAGTGCCTCGTCGACGTCGCGACCCCCGGCCCGGACGGCACCCTCCGCCCGATGCCGAAGCCGCAGGCGTCGTGCACCATGACGGTCTCGCCGGGCATGGACGTCAAGACGCAGCACACCTCGCCGGTCGCCGAGAAGGCCCAGCACGGCGTCATGGAGCTGCTCCTCATCAACCACCCGCTCGACTGCCCGGTCTGCGACAAGGGTGGCGAGTGCCCCCTGCAGAACCAGGCGATGAGCACGGGTCGCCCGGTGTCCCGCTTCGAGGACATCAAGCGGACCTACCCGAAGCCGATCAACATCTCGAGCCAGGTCCTCCTCGACCGCGAGCGGTGCGTGTTGTGTGCCCGCTGCACGCGCTTCTCGGAGCAGATCGCCGGTGACCCCTTCATCGCCCTCGTCGAGCGTGGCGCCCTCCAGCAGGTCGGCATCTACGAGGAGAAGCCCTTCGAGTCCTACTTCTCCGGCAACACGGTCCAGATCTGCCCGGTCGGCGCCCTGACCGGTGCGGCCTACCGCTTCCGTGCCCGCCCGTTCGACCTCGTCTCGACGCCGAGCGTCACCGAGCACGACGCCAGCGGTGCTGCGATCCGCATCGACCACCGCCGCGGCAGCGTCCTGCGCCGCATGGCTGCGGACGAGCCCGAGGTCAACGAGGAGTGGATCAGCGACAAGGACCGCTGGGCCTTCCAGTACGTCTCGACGCCCACCCGTCTCGAGTTGCCCATGGTGCGCGAGGACGGCGAGCTGCGGGTTGCCTCCTGGCGCGAAGCCCTCGAGGTTGCCGCCGAGGGTCTGCGGGCCGCCTCGGCTGCCGGTGTGCTCGTCGGTGGTCGCGTCAGCGCCGAGGACGCCTACGCCTACGGCAAGTTCGCTCGCACGATCCTCGGAACCAACGACATCGACTTCCGGGCGCGCCCGCACTCGGCCGAGGAGACCGCGTTCCTCGCGTCCCACGTCGTCGCGACCGCGCCACAGGGTGGCGCCGTCACCTACGCCGATCTCGAGTCGGCCAAGACGGTTGTCCTTGCAGGCTTCGAGCCCGAGGACGAGAGCCCGATCATCTTCCTGCGCCTTCGCAAGGCGTCGCGCAAGAACAAGACCGCCGTGTATGCCGTGTCGCCCGTTGCGACGCGCGGCCTCGCCAAGGTCTCGGGTCGCCTCATCCCGACCGCTCCCGGCACCGAGCCGGAGGTCCTCGAGGCCCTCGGCAAGGGTTCGGCCAGCGGTGCCGCCGGCGAAGGGCCCGACACCGTGCGCGAGGCCGCTGAGGCCCTGCGCGGTGAGGGCGCGATCATCCTTGTCGGCGAACGTCTCGCCACGGTTCCGGGCGCCCTGAGCGCTGCGGCCGCCCTCGCGGAGACGACGGGCGCGCGCCTCGCCTGGATCCCGCGCCGGGCGGGGGAGCGCGGCGCCCTCGAGGCCGGCGCCTTCCCGACGCTGCTGCCCGGCGGGCGCTCGGTGAGCGACGCCGCTGCCCGCAGCGACGTCGCCTCGGTGTGGGGCGTCGTCGGTCTGCCCGACACCCCGGGCCGTGATGCGGCCGCGATCCTCGAGGCCGCACGCACCGGCCAGCTCGGCGCCCTCGTCGTCGGTGGCGTCGACCCGCTCGACTTCGGTCGCGCCGACGCGGCTCAGGCCTTCGAGTCGACCTTCGTGGTCTCCCTCGAGCTCCGCGAGTCCGCCGTCACCCAGATCGCCGACGTCGTCCTGCCCGTCGCGGCGCACGCCGAGAAGGCCGGCACGTTCGTCAACTGGGAGGGACGCACCCGTCCGTTCCAGCAGGCCCTCGAGACCGGCTACGTCAGCGACCACCGCGTGCTCGACATGCTCGCCGACGAGATGGGCGAGTTCCTCGGCTGCCGCACGGCCGCCGAGGTGCGCGCCGAGATGGAGCGCATCGGCCCCTCGACGGGTGACCGCGCCGCGGCCCCGACGACGTCGGCCGGCGAGGTGCCCAGCGCCGAGGACGGCCACTTCGTCCTCGCGACCTGGCGCCACCTGCTCGACAAGGGTCTGCTCCAGGACGGCGAGCCCTTCCTGGCCGGCACCGCTCCGAAGCCGACCGCCAAGGTCTCCCCGGTCACGGCTGACTCGCTCGGGGTCACCGACGGCGACACCGTGACGGTGGTCGCGGGCGACGCCACGGTGACGGTCCCCGTCACCGTGACGGAAATGGCTGACCACGTCGTGTGGCTGCCGACGAACTCCGAAGGCTGCGACCTGCGCGGAACCCTCGCCGACGCACCGGCAATCCGTGTCTCCGTCACCAAGGTGGACAAGGTGGAATCAGAGTGAGCACCCTCCTGACCCTGCAACACGCGACGGCGACGTTCGCGGACACGGCGCTGGCCGGCATACAGACGCTTGCGACCGAAGGCAAGGACAACCCCAAGGCGGACTTCTCCGACACGCCGTGGTGGCTGTCCCTGGTGAAGGCGCTCATCATCTTCGTCTACCTGCTGCTGTCGACGCTGCTCGTCATCTGGTTCGAGCGCCGCGTCATCGGTCGCATGCAGCAGCGTCCGGGCCCCAACCGCAACGGCCCGTTCGGGCTGCTCCAGACCCTCGCCGACGGCATGAAGTCGATGCTCAAGGAGGACAACACCCCCGCCAAGGCGGACCGGTTCGTCTTCACGCTCGCGCCGCTCATCACGGCGACGATGTGCTTCATCGGCTTCGCGATCATCCCGCTCGCCGGTGAGGTGAGCATGTTCGGGCACCGCACACCGCTCCAGCTCGCGGACTCCTCGATCGCGGTGCTCTTCGTGCTCGCCATCGCCGGCATCGGCATCTACGGCGTCGTCCTCGCGGGCTGGTCCTCCGGCTCGCCCTACCCGCTCATGGGTGGTCTGCGCAGCTCCGCGCAGATGATCTCCTACGAGATCGCGATGGGCCTCTCCCTCGTCGCCGTCTTCCTCTACAGCGGCTCGATGTCGACCTCGCAGATCGTCGGCGCCCAGGGCAATGTCTGGTACATCATCCCGGCGTTCTTCAGCTTCTTCGTCTACGTCATCACGATGGTCGGTGAGACGAACCGGCTGCCGTTCGACCTCGCCGAGGGCGAGGGTGAGCTCACCGGTGGCTTCCACACCGAGTACGGCTCGATGCGCTTCGCCATGTTCTTCCTCGGTGAGTACATCAACATGTTCACCGTCGCCGCGCTCGCGACGACGATGTTCCTCGGTGGCTGGCAGGCGCCTCCCGGTATCGCGGCCATCAACGACGGCATGTTCAACGAGGGCTGGTGGGGCCTGCTCTGGTTCACCATCAAGCTCTGGATGTTCATGTTCGTCTTCGTGTGGCTGCGCGGCTCGCTGCCCCGCACGCGCTACGACCAGTTCATGCGCTTCGGGTGGAAGTTCCTCATCCCCGCCACACTCGCCTGGGTCGTGCTCGTCGCATTCTTCCGCGGCGCGCAGAACGGCTGGTTCGGTGACGCGGCCCTCGAGTTCGCGGGTCGGCGCTTCCCGGTCTCGTCGCTGGCCATCGTCGCGCTCGTCGCGGTCGGTGCCCTCGTCCTCGGCTGGTGGTGGGACAACCGCGCCATTGCGCGGGAAGCCGCCGCCAGCCAGGCCCCGCCGGAGGAGATCGACCCGTATGCCGGTGGCCACCCGGTGCCGCCGCTCCCCGGCCAGCGCCTGCGCGAGACCGCTCGCGTCGGTGCCCCCGCACTGCCCGAGGCCGACCCGCTCCGCGGGTCCGACGCCGATGCTGACAAGGAGGCCACTCGTGGCTGACGACCAGAAGAAGGGGTCATTCTTCTCCGACCTCTTCGCCCCCGTGGGTGGGTTCGGGGTGACCTTCGCGACGATGTTCCGCAAGGTCGCCACGACCGAGTACCCCGAGGTGAAGCGCCCCACGGCGCAGCGCTTCCACGGCCGGCACCAACTCAACCGTCACCCCGACGGTCTCGAGAAGTGCGTGGGCTGCGAACTGTGCGCCTGGGCCTGCCCGGCGGACGCGATCCTCGTCGAGGGCGCGAACAATGATGATGCAGCCGGCCAGCGCTTCTCGCCCGGCGAGCGGTACGGCCGCGTCTACCAGATCAACTACTTGCGCTGCATCTTCTGCGGCCTGTGCATCGAGGCCTGCCCGACGCGCGCGCTGACGATGACGAACGAGTACGAACTGGCCGACAACAACCGCGCCGACCTCATCTTCACCAAGGAGCAGCTCCTCGCGCCGCTCCAGGGCGGCATGGTCGCCGCGCCGCACCCGATGGTGCACGGCATGGAGGAGCGCGACTACTACCTCGGCAAGGTCTCCTCGGCGACCCCGACCCAGAAGGAATGGGTCGAGGCACACCACGTCAAGGCTGACGCCGACGCGACGAAGGGGGCGGCCAAGTGACCACGTTCTTTGGGCCCTGCTCGTCGCCCTTCCGGGCCTCACTCCTTCGTCGCTCGTGTCCTCAGGGGGTCCTCGCATGACCAGCACAGGAGAAGCCGTCCTCTTCTGGATCCTGGCCCCCCTCGCGGTCCTCGCGTCGATGGGCCTGATCTTTGCCCGCAAGGCCGTCCACGCCGCCCTCGGCATGGCCCTGACGATGATCATCCTCGGCGTTTTCTATCTCGCCCAGGACGCCGACTTCCTCGGTGTCATCCAGATCTTCGTCTACACCGGCGCCGTGATGATGCTCTTCCTCTTCGTCGTCATGCTCGTGGGCGTCGACTCCTCGGACAGCATCGTCGAGACCCTCAAGGGCCAGCGCGCCGCCACGGTCGTGCTGACGCTCGGTCTCGGCGCCCTCCTCATGGGTGCCATCGGTCGGATCACGGTGGGCGACGCCCCCGCCGACCGGCTCAAGTCGGTCAACGGCGAGACGGGCAACGTCTCCGGTGTCGCCGAACTGATCTTCGGCCGCTACGTCTGGGTCTTCGAGGCCACGTCGGCGCTGCTCATCACCGCAGCCCTGGCTGCGATGGTGCTCGCCCACCGTGAGCGTCTCGGCAAGCGCCCCGACCAGAGGGCCTGGAGCGAGCGGCGCGTCCGCAGCGGCGAGCACCTGGCCGGCCTCCCGGTCCCCGGTGTCTACGCCCGCCACAACGCCGTCGACACGCCGGCCCTGCTGCCGGACGGCACGCCCAGCGACCTGTCCATCTCGCGAGTCCTCACCGCCCGCGACCAGGTCGGCTCGGCCACGCCGTGGGTCGAGGCCGAGCGCGAGATCGAGCGCGAGGTGGGTGACGCGCGGTGGTCGGTCGAGGCTCTCAACGACGGGGACGGCGCTGCCGCCCGCACCGACTCTGACGCTCGCACCGACGCTGACCAGGAGGACAAGTCGTGAGCCTGATCAACTACATCTACCTCGCGACGCTGCTGTTCGTCATCGGCGGCGCAACGGTCCTGACCCGTCGCAACGCGATCGTCGTGTTCATGGGTGTCGAGCTCATGCTCAACGCCGCGAACCTCGCCTTCGTCACCTTCGCCCGCATGCACGGCAACCTCGACGGGCAGGTCATCGCCCTGTTCGTCATGGTCGTCGCCGCGGCCGAGGTCGTCGTCGGTCTCGCCATCATCATGGCGATCTTCCGTGCCCGCCGTTCGGCCTCGGTCGACGATGCCAACCTGCTGAAGCTCTAAGGGGCCGCACTCGTGAACTCATTGGCACTGTTCGCCGCGGAAGGTGAGGTGGCCGCGGCCACCGGCCTCACGGCATACGCGTGGCTTCTCATCGCCCTTCCGCTCCTCGGCGCGGCGATCCTCCTCCTCGGTGGCAAGGCCACCAACGCGTGGGGTCACTTCCTCGCCACGGCGCTGTCCTGGGCCAGTTTCGTCCTCGGCTTCCTCATGCTCATCGCGATGATCGGGCGCGGGCACGAAGAACGTGCGATGCACGTGGGCGGTTGGAACTGGGTGCCCGCCGGCCAGTTCCAGCTCGAGACTGGGCTGCTCATCGACCAGCTGTCGATCGCCTTCGTCATGCTCATCACGTTCGTCGGGTCGCTCATCCATGTGTACTCGATCGGCTACATGGAGCACGACAGCGACCGTCGCCGGTTCTTCGCCTACCTCAACCTGTTCGTCGCCTCGATGCTGCTGCTCGTCCTGGCCGACTCCTACCTCCTGCTCTTCGTCGGCTGGGAGGGCGTGGGTCTGGCCTCGTACCTGCTCATCGGCTTCTGGAACCACAACCCGGCATACGCGACGGCCGCCAACAAGGCCTTCTTCGTCAACCGCGTCGGTGACGTGGGCATGTCGATCGCGATCATGTTCATGTTCTTCACGTTTGGCTCGGTCGACTTCGCGACCGTCCACGCCGGTGCGGCCGAGGCCGGTTCCACGGCCATGACGGCCCTGGGCCTGCTGCTCCTCGTCGGCGCGTGCGCCAAGTCGGCGCAGTTCCCGCTCCAGTCCTGGCTCGGTGACGCGATGGCCGGCCCCACGCCGGTGTCCGCGCTCATCCACGCCGCGACGATGGTCACCGCCGGCGTCTACCTCGTCGTCCGCTCGCACGACATTTTCAACGCCGCCCCCAACGCGCAGCTCGCCGTCGCCATCGTCGGCGCGATCACCCTGCTCTACGGAGCGATCGTCGGTTGCGCCAAGGACGACATCAAGAAGGCCCTCGCCGCCTCGACGATGTCGCAGATCGGCTACATGATGCTCGCCGCCGGCCTCGGCCCAGTCGGCTACGCGTTCGCGATCTTCCACCTCATCACCCACGGCTTCTTCAAGGCCGGCATGTTCCTCGGAGCCGGCTCGGTCATGCACGGCATGAAGGACCGCGTCGACATGCGCGGCTTCGGTGGCCTGTCCGGCTACATGAAGATCACGTGGGTCACGTTCGGTCTGGGCTGGCTCGCCATCCTCGGTGTCCCGCCGTTCTCCGGCTTCTGGTCCAAGGACAAGATCATCGAGTCCGCGTTCATCGGCGAGGGCTGGCGTCCATGGGTCTTCGGTGGTGCCGCCATGATCGGTGCGGGCATCACGGCCTTCTACATGTCGCGCCTGTTCTTCATGACCTTCCACGGCAAAAAGCGCTGGGTCGACGAGCACGAGGACGCCGAGCGCGGCGTGCACCCGCACGAGTCCCCGCTCACGATGACCGTGCCGATGATGGTCCTCGCCGTCGGCTCCGGCCTCCTCGGACTCGTCCTCTCGTGGGGCGGCATGTTCTCGCACTGGCTCGAGCCGATCGTGGGTGGCCACGGCGAGGAGCACCCGGTGCTCCCGATCCCCGTGATCATGGTCCTGACGCTGCTGCTGGTTGCCGGCGGCGCGGCCTACGCCTGGATGCTCTACTGGCGCGACGACGTCCCGGAGACGGCGCCACGAGGCTCGCTCCTCACGCAGGCCGCCCGCGCGGACCTCTATCAGGACGCCATCAACGAGGGCCTCTTCATGCGGCCCGGCACGCACCTCACCCGCGCGCTCGTCTTCACCGACGGCAAGGGTGTTGACGGGGTCGTCGGTTCCCTCGCCGCCTCCGTCGGCGGGCTGTCCTCGCGACTGCGCCGCCTCCAGACCGGCTACGCCCGGTCCTATGCCCTGACGATGCTCACCGGTGTCGTCGCCGTCCTCGGAGCACTGTGGGTGATGAACTGATGTCCGGCCTGCCCCTGCTCACCCTGATGCTGGTCGTGCCGCTCGTCGGCGCGGCGGTCATCTGGCTGCTTCCCAACGCGTCGTCCAGGCTGTCCAAGCCGATCGCCCTGGGTGTCTCGCTGCTGACGCTGGCGCTGGCGCTCCTCGCGTGGGCCCGATT
This sequence comes from Knoellia subterranea KCTC 19937, assembly GCF_000768685.1. GTDB lineage: Bacteria > Actinomycetota > Actinomycetes > Actinomycetales > Dermatophilaceae > Knoellia > Knoellia subterranea. The sequence goes on from NZ_AVPK01000003.1 coordinate 248,224, forward strand.
CGACTCGGGTTCGAGTGACCGCTACCAGCTCACCGAGACGCACTCGTGGATCCCGCAGTTCGGGGTCTCCTACGCCCTCGGTGTCGACGGCATCGCGCTGTCGCTCATCGTCATGGCGGCGATCCTCACGCCGATCTGCCTGCTCGCGGCCTGGAACGATCTTGGCGAGGACGCTGACCCGAAGCGCGAGAAGACCTACTTCGCGCTCATGCTCGTGCTGCTCACCTTCATGGTGGGTGTGTTCGCGGCGCGCGACGTCTTCCTCTTCTACGTTTTCTTCGAGGCCATGCTCATCCCGGTGTACTTCCTCATCGGGCTCTTCGGTGGGCCGCGTCGCCAGTACGCCGCCGTGAAGTTCATCCTCTTCTCGCTCGTCGGCGGGCTCATCATGCTCGTCGCCGTTATCGCGCTGTACTTCCAGGGCCCGGGCGGGGAACAGGGCTTCCTCTACGAGGCGCTCGAGGGTGCTGTTGGCGGATCGACCGCGACGCAGCGCTGGCTGTTCCTCGGCTTCTTCATCGCCTTCGCGATCAAGGCGCCGATGTGGCCGGTCCACACCTGGCTGCCGGACGCGGCATCCGAGTCGCGCCCCGCGACCGCCGTGCTGCTCGTCGGCGTCCTCGACAAGGTCGGCACCTTCGGCATGCTGCGCTTCTGCCTCGGGTTCTTCCCGGAGGCCTCGAAGTGGGCGACCCCCGTCGTGCTCACCCTCGCCGTCATCTCGGTCATCTACGGCGCGCTCCTGGCCATCGGCTCGCGCGACATCATGCGGCTCATCGCCTTCACCTCGATCAGCCACTTCGGCTTCATCGTCATGGGCATCTTCGCCATGACGACGACGGCCGGCGGCGGCTCGGCGCTGTACATGATCAACCACGGGTTCTCGACGGCCGGGCTCTTCCTGCTCGCCGGGTTCCTCATCTCGCGCCACGGCTCGCAGCGGATCGCCGACTACGGCGGCTGGCAGCGGGTCACGCCGGTCCTCGCCGGAACCTTCCTCGTGTCGGGTCTGTCCTCGCTCGCGCTCCCGGGTCTGTCGAGCTACGTCTCGGAGTTCCTCGTCCTCGCGGGGACGTTCCAGCGCTACAAGTGGGTCGCTGCCATCGCGACGATCGGCATCGTGCTCGCCGCGCTCTACATCCTGCTGACCTACCAGCGGGTCTTCACTGGCCCGCGTCCGGAGTTCGCCGCAGACCGCACGCCGCGTGACCTCGGGGTGCGCGAGAAGGTCGTCGTGGCGCCGATCATCGCCTCGTTCCTGCTGCTCGGGTTCTTCCCGAAGCCGGTGCTCGACCTCGTGAACCCGGCGGTCGAGCAGACGCTCAAGATCGTGGGCGTCACCGATCCGGCCCCGAGCCACCCCACCAACGTCGCCACCGGGAGTGACAAGTGACCGCCGCCCTGACCACGCTGCCCACGGCCTTCGAGGCCGTCAAGGTCGACTACTCGGCCGTCGCGCCGATGCTGGTCGTCGTTGCCGCCGCGCTCATCGGTGTCCTCGTCGAGGCCTTCGCGCCGCGCACGCAGCGGCACGCGATCCAGGTGGGCCTGGCCCTCGTGGCGCTCGTCGCCTCGTTCGCCGTCCTCGTCCTCGTGTCGGTCGATCACCGCACGGTGACCGTGGGCGGTTCGCTGGCCATTGACGGACCCGCGCTGTTCCTCCAGGGCACGCTCCTGATCTTCGCGATCCTCGGTGTGCTCACCATGTCCGAACGCTTCGGTGGCCGATCGGCCGACGCGTTCACCCCGATGGGTGCGGCAACGCCCGGTTCCCCGGCGGAGTCGGCCGCCGACCGCGCCGGCTTCGCGACGTCCGAGGCGTTCCCACTGACGATGTTCGCGGTCTTCGGCATGCTCATGTTCGTCGCCGCCAACGACCTCATCACGATGTTCGTCGCGCTCGAGGTCCTGTCGCTGCCGCTCTACGTCCTGACCGGACTCGCGCGCCGCCGCCGCCTGCTGTCGCAGGAGGCGTCGCTCAAGTACTTCCTGCTCGGTGCGTTCTCGTCCGCGTTCTTCCTCTTCGGTGCCGCCCTCCTCTACGGGTATGCCGGTTCGTCCGATCTCGTGCGTATCGCCCAGGCGATCAGCACGGCCGACGGCGCCTACGAGGGCCTGCTCCTCCCCGGTGTCGTCCTCGTCCTCATCGGCCTGCTCTTCAAGGTCGGTGCCGTGCCGTTCCACTCGTGGACCCCGGACGCCTACCAGGGCGCGCCCACGCCGGTCACCGGGTTCATGGCCGCGGCGACGAAGCTTGCGGCCTTCGGCGCGATCCTGCGCCTGGCCTATGTCGGCGTCGAGGGATCCCGGCTCGAGTGGCGCCTCGGCGTGGCGGCGATCGCCGTCCTCACGATGGTCGTCGGTGCCGTTCTGTCGGTCACGCAGACCGACATCAAGCGCCTGCTCGCGTACTCCTCGATCGCGCACGCCGGCTTCATCCTCGTCGGTGTCCTGGCGTTCGATGTCACGGGCGTCACGGGCGTGATGTTCTACCTCGCCGCCTACGGTCTGGCGACGATCGCCGCCTTCGCCATCGTCTTCCTCGTTCGTTCCGGTGGATCCGAGGCGACGCACCTGTCGCAGTGGGCCGGCCTTGGCCGCAAGCACCCGGTCATCGCCGGAATCTTCGCGCTGCTTCTCCTCGCGTTCGCCGGCATTCCTCTGACGTCGGGCTTCACCGCGAAGTTCGCGGCTTTCGCGCCCGCGATCTCGCACGGTGGCCTCGCCGGGATCATCATGGTCGTCGTCGGTGTGCTCGCCTCTGCGGTGACGGCCTTCGTCTACTTCCGGCTCATCGTGCTCATGTACTTCACCGAGCCCACGGGTGACGACGTCGTCGCTCTGACGCCGTCGATCGCGTCGACCATCGCGATCACCGTCGGGGCTCTCGGCACCGTCATCCTCGGTGTCATCCCGGGCCCGATCCTCGACCTTGCCGGTCGGGTGTCGCAGTTCATCCAGTGACGCTCGCCCTGCCCGAGGTGTCGGCCGGGCTTCAGGAACGGCTCACCGCTGGTCTGGCCCGCGTCGAGGCCCTCATCGAGGAGCGCATCGACCACGAGGACCCGTTCATCGCGGAGGCCAACGTGCACCTGCTCCGCGCGGGAGGCAAGCGGTTCCGGCCGATGCTCACGATCCTTGCGGCCGAACTCGGTGACGGCGTCAACGACGACGTCGTGACGGCGGCGGCCGCGGTCGAGTTGACCCACCTTGCCTCGCTCTACCACGACGACGTCATGGACGAGGCGGCGCTGCGCCGCGGAACGCCGACGGCCAACACGGCATACGACAACTCCACCGCCATCCTCGTGGGTGACCTGCTGTTCGGTCATGCGTCGGCACTTGTCTCCGAGCTGGGACCCGAAGCGGTCCGCATCCAGGCCGAGACCTTCATCCGACTCTGCACGGGCCAGATCCGTGACGACCGCCAGGCGCCCGAGGGTGAGGATGCCTCGGCGTACTACCTTCGGGTCCTCCGGGACAAGACCGGTGTGCTCATCGCCACGGCAGCCCGCTACGGCGCGATGTTCTCGGGCTGCTCGTCCGACGTCGTCGAGACCATGCGTGTCTATGGTGAGCGGCTCGGGATGGCCTTCCAGCTGGCCGATGACCTCATCGACATCGAGTCCAGCGCCGAGGAACTCGGCAAGACGCCCGGGACCGACCTGCGCGAGGGCAAGCGGACGCTCGCCGTCCTGCACGCCCTCGCATCGACTGCACCCGAGGACGCACGCCTCCAGGAGTTGCTGCGATCGGACCTCTCCGGCGACGCCGACCTGGCCGAGGCGCTCGGTCTGCTCCGAGCCCACCCGGCGCTGGCCCAGGCCCGCGACGAGACGCGCGCTGTCGGCGAACAGGCCCAGGACGCACTGGCGGGGCTGCCCGACAGCGAGGCCAAGACTGCGCTGCTCGCGCTGGCCACGTCGGTCACCCACCGCGCCTCCTGACCCGATGGGGACGATCGGCTACCTCCACACCTCGCCTGTTCACGTCCCCACGTTCGACCGGCTCACGCAAGAGCACTCGGCCGAGGCGAAGACCCTCCACGTTGTCGACGAGGACGCCCTCACCCTGGCCCGCGCCGCGAGCCCGTCAGCCGTCGCTGAGGTCGTCGCGGCGCACGTCCGGGACCTGCGCGAGCGGGGCGCGGACGTCATCGTCTGCACGTGCTCGACCATCGGCGCGATCGCCGAAGGGCTCCGTGCCGAGCCCAAGGTCCTCCGCGTGGACCGGCCGATGGCGCGACGCGCGGTGGCCCTGGGCGCTCGTGTCGGTGTCGTCGTGGCGCTCGAGTCGACCGTCCAGCCGACGGTGGACCTCCTCCGAGAGGAGGCTGCTGTGGCTGGCCGTGAGATCGAGGTCCTGGTGGAGCTGGCCGAAGACGCCTGGGACCTCTTCGAGAAAGGCGACCACGCGGCATACCTGACGGTTGTCGCCGAGACCGCACGCGACGTGGCAGCGCGCGCGGACGTCGTCGTCCTCGCGCAGGCGAGCATGCTGGGTGCGCTCGACCTCTTGCGGGACCTCGCGGTGCCGGCTCTGGCGAGCCCGACGACTGCGGTGGACCACGCCGCCGCCATGGTGGACGCGTCGACCTGAGGGTCTGGAGGCAGGCCGCCGGTCAGCGCAAGAGGAAGTACGACAGGGCGGGGGACGTAGACACGTCCTGGCAGGGGTAGCCGAGGTTCGCCACGTGGGCCGCGAACTCGGGGTCGTCCCGCACCCCCTCGAAGGCGCACAGCACTCGGCCGTAGTCCGTTCCATGGCTGCGGTAGTGGAACATCGTGATGTTCCACTGGGTGCCGAGCTCCCCGAGGAAGCGAGCGAGTGCGCCCGGGTGCTCGGGGAACTCGAAGCTGTAGACCTCCTCGTCGCCACCGGGGGAGCGGCCGCCGATCATGTAGCGCACGTGCGTCTTCGCGGTGTCGTCGTCGGAGAGGTCGACGGCCTCGTAGCCGGCGGCGGCGAGGTTGCCGTGGATCTCGCGCCCCTCGGCCGCGCCACCGGAGAGCCTCACGCCGACGAAGATCCGGGCGCGGTCGGTGCCGTCCGAACGGTAGTTGAACTCCGTGACGGCCCTCCCCGCGAGGACGTCGCAGAACTCGAGGAAGGCGCCGGCCCGGTCGGGGATCGTCACACCGAAGAGGGCCTCGCGGTGCTCGCCGATCTCGGCACGCTCGCTGATGTAGCGCAGGGTGTCGAACGGGACGTTGGCGCCGGAGAGGACGTGGGCCAGTCTTTCTCCGCGTATGCCGTGTGCTTCCGTGTACTTCTTGAGTCCCGCGAGCGCCACGGCACCGGCCGGCTCCGCCACGGCTCGCACGTCCTCGAAGATGTCCTTGACGGCCGCGCAGATCTCGTCGGAATCCACGGTGACGACGTCGTCGAGGTAGCGGCGGCAGAGGTCGAAGGTGAGGTCGCCTATGCGCTTCACCGCGACTCCTTCGGCGAAGCGGCTCACCTCGGGCAGCTCGACGGGCGCGCCGTCGTCGAGGGCGGCACTGAGACATGCGGCATCGGCAGGTTCGACGCCGATGACCTTGATGGCGGGCATGAGGTTCTTGATGAGGACGGCGACGCCGGCGGCGAGTCCACCGCCGCCGACGGGGACGAACACGCGGTCGAGGTGGGCGTCCTGCTGGATGAGTTCGAGGCCGATGGTGCCCTGCCCGGCGACGACGAGGGGGTCGTCGAAGGGTGCGATGTAGGTGAGTCCGCGTTCGTCGGCAAGGCGCAGCGCTTCGGCCTTGGCGGTGTCGAAGGTGTCGCCGATGAGCACGACCTCGGCGCCGTGTGCGCGCACCGCGTCGACCTTGATGGGGGCGGTCGTCACGGGCATGACGACGACGGCGTCGACACCGAGGATCGAGGCGGACAGGGCGACACCCTGGGCGTGGTTGCCGGCCGAGGCGGTGACGACCCCACGCGCCCGCGCGTGCTCGTCGAGCGCGCGCATCCGGGTGTAGGCGCCGCGGATCTTGAACGAGTGGATCGGTTGCCGGTCCTCCCGCTTGACGGAGACGACGTTGCCGAGTCGTGCGGACAGCGACTCCATGGGCTCGAGCGGGCTGACGATGGCGGCTTCATAGACGGGCGCGCGCAGCACCGCCCGCAGGTGCTCGGATCCGTTCGTGAGTCCGGAGGGCTCGGGCGTGGACATGGGACAAGCCAACCGCGAGATCGCCTCGCGAGACAGTCCGCCCATCTACCGAGACAGGGCTGTCTCTCTGTCGGTGCTGTCGCGGTGCTTGGGGATGGACAGTGCGACGAACACGCTGGCGAGGCAGAGGCCCGCGGCGAGCAGCCAGGCCGAGTGATAGCTGCCCGACTCGGTCCGGACCCACCCGGCGATCGAGGCGCCGACTCCGGCCCCGACCATGTGCGAGGCGAACACCCACCCGAACACGATGCCGGAGTCCTCGATCCCGAAGTGCTGGCGGCACAGGGCCACGGTCGGCGGCACGGTCGCGACCCAGTCGAGTCCGTAGAAGACGATGAAGACCCAGAGGCCCGGCTGCACGTCCGGCCCGAGGACCGCGTCGATCGCCAACAGCGACAGGCCGCGCCCGCCGTAGTAGATCGCCAGCAGGATCCGCGAGTCGACCCGGTCGGTGAGCCACCCCGAGGCGATCGTCCCGGCGATGTCGAAGATGCCCACGAGTGCGAGCAGCCCGGCGGCGGTTTGCGTCCCCATGCCGTGGTCGTGGGCTGCCGGGATGAAGTGCGTCTGGATGAGGCCGTTCGTCGACCAGCCACACACCCAGAAGGTCAGGAGCAGTGCCCAGAACGTCCAGGTCCGTGAGGCCCGACCGAGGACGGAGAAGGCGAGGCGAGTGGGAGACTGGACCACCACGCTCCCGCCGGCCGCAGGCTCGGGCGACTCCACGGCATACCCCTCGGCTGCCCCGAAGGGCAGCAGTCCGTGGTCCGCGGGGCGGTTGGAGAGGAAGAGTCCGGTGAGGACGGCGATGACGAGGGCCAGTCCGGCGACGACCATGGCAGCCGACCGCCACCCGTGCTGGGTGGCGGCCCAGGCGATGACGGGGAGGAAGATGAGCTGACCCGTGGCGTTGGCCGCCGAGAAGATGCCCGTGACGAGACCCCGGTGGGAGTGGAACCAGCGGTTCGCCACGATCGCGCCGAAGACCAGTGCCATCGACCCGGTCCCGATGCCGATGACGAAGCCCCAGAGAAGCCACAGGTGCCACGGCGAGGTCATGAACGTCGTCGCCGCACTCGCGAGGCCCACGGCAATGAGGGAGATCGTGACGATGCGGCGGATGCCGAAGCGCTCCATGAGGGCTGCCGCGAACGGGGCCGTGAGGCCGTAGATGATGAGGTTGAGGCTCACCGCGCCCGATGTCGTGGCGCGCGACCAGCCGAACTCCTGCTCGACCGGCTCCATGAGGACACCCGTCGACGACCGGAACGCGGCGGCGGCGACGAGCGCCCCCAGCGTCACGGCGGCGACGATCCAGGCGCGGTGGATCGGCCGGCGCGGCGGGTCGCCGATGAAGGGGTCGCGCGAGGCGTCGCTCGTCAGGGCCAGATCGTCGGTCACCCCGCGATCCTCGCCGAGGATCGCCCGCTAGGGCTAGTGGCTGAAATGCCACAATGTGCAAAGATTCTGCCATGACACATCGTGTGGTTGTGCTGCTCCTCGCGCCACTCGTCGGCTACGACGCGACGATCCCCAGTGCCGTCCTCGGCTCGGCCCAGGACGTCGCGGGACAGCCGCTCTACGACGTGAGGATGGCGTCTCTCGATGGCGGGCCGGTCCAGACGACGACGGGTTATGCCGTTGTGCCACACGGCGATTCGTCTCTCCTTGCGATCGCTGACACTGTGATCGTGCCCGGGACGAGGATTGCCGACCCTCGGCACAATGGGCACCTTTCCGACGACCTCCGGGCCGCGTTGGCGACCATCCGCCCGGGCACGCGAATGGTGTCGATCTGCACGGGTGCGTTCGTCCTCGCGGCGGCCGGTCTGCTCGACGGGCGCCGGGCGACGACGCACTGGCAGCACACCGAGAGTTTCCACTCCCTCTATCCGCAGGTCGAGGTCGACGAGGACGTGCTCTTCGTCGACGACGGGGACGTCCTCACGTCCGCCGGGCTGTCTGCCGGCGTCGATCTCTGCCTGCACCTCGTGCGCCGCGATCACGGTTCCGTCGTCGCCAACGATGTCGCGCGCTACTGCGTGGTGCCGCCGTGGCGCGACGGGGGGCAGGCGCAGTTCATCGATCGACCGGTGCCGGTGGTCGACGACGCCTCCACGTCGAGCGTTCGGGCCTGGGCCGTGAGCCACTTGGGCGCCGACCTCTCCGTGCCCGTCCTCGCCCGGCGTGCCCGGATGAGTGAGCGCACGTTCGCTCGCAGGTTCCGCGAGGAGACGGGCCTGACCCCTGCGATCTGGGTCACGCAGCAGCGCATGCGGGAGGCCCAAAACCTGCTCGAGACAACGGATCTCACCATCGACGTCGTCGCGACACGAACGGGCTTCGGCACCGGCGCCTCGCTCCGCAAGCACTCTGCTGCGACGCTGGGGGTCTCACCCAACGCCTACCGTCGCACCTTCCGCGGCACGAGCGAGAGCAGGACCGCATGAGCCGTTCGCAACCGTTCGTCGACATCGACGCTCTCGAGTCGGCGACTGCGGGCCTCCCGGCTCCGCTCGTCACGGTCGACCTCGCGGCGTTCGACGCCAACGCCGACGACCTCGTGCGGCGTGCCGCCGGGCGTCCGATTCGCGTCGCGAGCAAGTCGGTGCGTTGTCGGACGCTGTTGCGTCGCGTCCTCGACCGACCCGGCTTCGCCGGGATCATGGCGTACGCCGTCCCCGAAGCCGTGTGGCTCGCTCGCCAGGGCTTCACGGACGTCTTCGTGGCCTACCCGAGCGTGGACGCGGAGTGGATCCGGACGGTCGCGGAGGACGAGGCGCTGCGCTCCGAGATCACCCTCGCGGTCGACAGCGTGGAGCACGTCCGCTTCCTCGCCGACCTGCTCGGCGCGGACAGTGGCGTGCGAGTCGCGCTCGACGTCGACTGCTCCCTGCGCATCAAGGCCCTCCACCTCGGGGTGAGGCGTTCCCCGCTCCGCACTCCGGCCGACGCCCTCGCCGTGACCCGGGCTGGGCTCGACGCTGGGCTGCGAGTCGTCGGGCTCATGTTCTACGACGCCCAGGTGGCCGGACTGCCCGATCGCGGTCCGCACCTGCGGCAGCTCAAGCAGCGATCGCTCGCTTCTCTCGCCGAACGCCGTGCCCCGTTGGTCGAGGCCGTCCGTGCTCTCACGGATCTCGAGTTCGTCAACGGTGGCGGCACGGGCAGCCTCGGACGCCTCGCCGCGGCCGACAGCCTCACCGAGTTCGCGGCGGGGTCGGGTCTCTACGGACCGACCCTCTTCGACGCCTACGACGACTTCAGCCCGCGGCCTGCGATGACCTACGCCCTCCCGGTGGTGAGGCGACCCGGGAAGGGGATCGTGACGGCATACAGCGGCGGTTATGTCGCCAGCGGCGAACCCGGCTGGACGCGCGTACCCAGCCCCGTCGGAAGAGCCCTCAAGCTGATCCGCACGGAAGCCGCCGGCGAGGTGCAGACTCCGCTGCGGGGTCGGGCCGCGGATGGCCTGGCCCTCGGCGATCGCGTGTGGATGCGCGGCGCGAAGGCGGGGGAGCTGCTCGAGCGGTTCGACCTCGTGCACCTCGTTGACCGGGGGCGGCTCGTGGAGACCGTCCCGAGCTACCGCGGAGAAGGACAGAACTTCGGATGAGCACCACCGCCCCATCGTGGAGCAACTGGGCCGGCAATGTCACGGCGTCACCCTCCCGGGTCCACGAGCCCCGATCCGTCGAGGAAGTCGCTCACGCGGTGCAGCGCGCCGCCGACCGGGGTGAGCGCGTTCGGGTGGTCGGCGCCGGGCACTCGTTCACGCCGCTCGTGGCCACGGACGGGACGCTGCTGCGACTCACCCACCTGTCGGGGATCCTTGACGTCGACCGCGCACGTGGGCGCGTGCGCGTCGCCGGTGGAACGCCTCTCCACGTCCTCAACCCGCTCCTCGACGGGCTCGGCCTCGCGCTGCCCAACCTCGGTGACATCGACCGGCAGTCCATCGCTGGTGCGATCGCCACGGGGACGCATGGGACGGGTGTGCGGTTGCAGGGCATCGCGGCGGCGGTGACCGGGCTGACGCTGGTACTCGCCGATGGATCCGTTGTCTCCGTTGGGGATTCGTCGGTCGGGGACGATGCGGAGTTGTTCCGGGCGGCGACAGTTGGTCTGGGCGCTTTCGGGGTCGTGACGGAGGTGGAGTTGCAGTGCGTGCCGGCGTTCCGGCTGCGCGCGCTTGAGTCGCCCGCGCGACTGGGGGAGGTGCTCGACGGTTATGAGGCCCTCGTTGCGGAGCACGACCACGTGGACTTCCACTGGTTCCCGCACACGGATCGCGTTCTCCTGAAGCGCAATTCGCGGGTTGGCGCGGACGATCCCGGTCAGCCGCAGCCTCGCTGGCGGGAGTGGCTCGACGAGCAACTGCTGAGCAACACCGTCTACGAGGGGCTCAACCGAGTGGCGGCCTTGCGGCCCGGGGTCGTGCCGCGCCTCAACGCCGTGAGTTCGCGGGTCCTCGGGGCGAAGGAGTACACCGACACGTCGTGGAAGGTGTTCTGCACCTCTCGAGATGTCCGCTTCCGGGAGTCGGAGTATGCCGTCCCGCCCGCTTCGCTGTCGGCTGTCGTCGGGGAGTTGCGCACCTGGATCGACAGCCACGACGTGTCGCTGCCGTTCCCCGTCGAGGTGCGCTCGACGGGAGCCGACAACGTGTGGCTCTCCACGGCATACGAGCGTGAGAACGCGTATGTCGCGGTGCATCAGTACCACCGGATGGACGACGGGGGAGTGTTCGCCGCGTTCGAGGCGATCGTGCGCGAGCACGAGGGGCGGCCGCACTGGGGGAAGCTGCACACGTTGGTGGCTGAGGACTTTGCCAGGCTGTATCCGCGGTTCGGTGACGTGCAGCGAGTCCGCGACCGCGTCGACCCCGAGCGGCGGTTCAGGAACGAGCACCTCGCCCGCATCCTCGCCCCCTGAGCCCCAACTTTCCCGCCTGAAGTGGGTTTCTCTCGCTTCGCTTGATCGCCGCGGTCAAGCGAAGTGAGAAGTTGATCCAGCCTGGCGCTATCCACAGCCAGACGGAGCGTCCCGAGTTGTCCACAGATTCGCTTCAGGGGGGAGCGGCCTCAACGGTGGCGCGGTCACAGTCGTCGCATGACTTCACTCGAACCGCTTCTCCTCAACCTTGCCGCCGGGCAGCACGGCATGTTCACCACGGAACAGGCCCACCGCCTCGGGATGGACAAATCGGCGCTTGCCCGCGCCGTCGTCGACAAGGAGCTCCGTCATCCCATGAGATCCCTGTATGCCGTCTCCGACCTTGTCGATGAATCCTCACCTTTGGCTTGGCATCACCATTTGGCACGCGGGGCGCAACTGATCTACCCCGACGCAATGTTGGGCAGCGTGACCGCTGTGCTTGCGTATGACATCGCCGTGTGGGGGTGTGATCTGACCAAACCCCAGGTCTTCCGGCCGATCAGTCGATCTACGGGCGTGCGCGGACTGCGTGTCCGACCGATGCGAGGTGAGGTTGGCGACTCCCCGTGGGGCAAGGCCGCTACTCCGGCCGACGCTCTCGTGCAGATGGCGATGGACCACGGCATCGAGGCCGGCGTCGTCAGTGCCGACGACGCGCTGCGCCGCGAGAAGGTCACCCAGGACGAGCTCAAGGGTGCCGTAGAGCGAGTGGAGAACTGGCCCGACGCACACAAGGCTCGCTCGATGCTCGCTCTGTGCTCCGGCCTGCGAGAGTCCGTTGGCGAGTCACGGTGCGGGATTGCCCTGGAACTCGCCGGCATTCGGGTGACGCCTCAGGTCGAGATCAAGGACGCTTTCGGGAAGCTCGTCGGGCGCGTGGACTTCCTTGTCGAGGGAACGAAGGTCATCGTCGAGTTCGATGGAAAGGTGAAGTTCGAGTCGGGTAATCCTGAAGTGCTCTGGGCGGAGAAGACGCGCGAGGATCGACTGCGCCGACTGGGCTACACAGTTGTCAGGCTCACCTGGGCCGACCTTGAGAGGCCCGGAGCCGTGGCGGCCAAGGTGCAGGCAGCGATCCGCGACGCCGCCTGATTGACCGACTGACCTGCGCGCGCTGCATCAAACTCTCACTTCGCTTGACCGCGGCGATCAAGCGAAGTGAGAGAAACCCACTTCAGGCGGGAAAGTTGGGACGGGTCAGGGGCAGGGTTCGGTGGTGGCGAGCTCGGGGTCGCGCCCGGCCACCCGACGCGAACGCCGGACGACCCGGGCCTGGCGCACGGAGTCCACGGTGAGCAGCACCAAGGCCACCCAGACGATGCCGAAGCCAACCCACAGCGCGCCCGACACATGTTCCCCGAGCAGCAGGACGCCGCACAGCAACTGCAGCACCGGCGTGATGAACTGCACCAGCCCGATCGTCACGAGCGGCACCCGCCGAGCAGCAGCGGCAAAGAACAGCAACGGGATCGCGGTGACGACACCGGCAGCGACGAGCAGCCCCGTGTGCACGCCACCCTCGGACCCGAACGTCAACGAGTCGCGCCCCGCCAGCACGAACAGCACCACCACGGCAATCGGCGCGAGCACCGTCGTCTCCGCAGCCAGCGAATGCATCGCATCCAGCGACGCGCCGATCCGCTTCTTCACCAGCCCGTAGAACGCGAACGTGAACGCGAGCGACAGTGCGATCCACGGGAACTCGCCACCCGCGACGGCCAAATACACGGCTCCCAAAGCACCGACGACGACCGCCGCCCACTGGAGCGACCGCAACCGTTCGCGCAGCACGACGACTCCCAACCCCACCGTGACGATCGGGTTGAGGAAGTAGCCGAGTGCCGCGGCATACGTCCGCCCGGTCAGGACGGCGAGGACGTAGACGACCCAGTTCACCGCGATGAGCAGGGCCGCGAGCGTCAGCCCACCGGCCAGCCGCGGCCGCCGCACGACCGAGCGCACCCATCGCAGGTCGCGCCGCACGAGCAGCACGAGCGCGCAGAACGCGAGCGTCCAGAGGATCCGGTGCGCGAAGATCTCGAACGCACCCGACGGCTTCAGCGCGTGGAAGTAGAGCGGGAAGAGGCCCCAGATGCCATAGGCGGCAAACGCGTATGCCGTGCCGCGGCGAACCTCGTTGTCGTCACCTTCCAGCGGAGTCACCGTCGGGTCACGCGACCGTCCAGGAGTCGCGGCCACGGAGGAGCGCCGCGAGGTCATCGTCGGTCGCCGGTCCGCCAGCCGTGTCGATGGCGGACCGAACCTGCGCCCGCACCCCGTCGTCGTAGGTCGGACGCGACACCGAGCGGAAGATGCCCATCGGCACGTGCGTCATCTCGGGGGAGTCGAGCCGCGACAACGCGAACGCCTGGCTCGGGTCCTCGGCGCCGGCGTCGTGGACGACGACCTCGAGGTCCTCGGCCTCCACGGAAGCGGCGGCGACGAACTCGAGGCGACCACCCGGCATACGCACCAACGTCTTTCGGTCGTCCTCGGGGCCGACCTGCACCGGCTCCCCGTCGCGCAGGTGGACGACGCGCGCCTCCTGCTGGGAGCGATCCTTGATGAGGTCGAAGGCGCCGTCGTTGAAGATCGGGCAGTTCTGGTAGATCTCGACGAGCGACGTGCCCCGGTGCTCGGCGGCGGCGCGCAGGATGCCGGTGAGGTGCTGCCGGTCGCTGTCCATCGTGCGCGCCACGAACGTCGCCTCGGCGCCGAGCGCGAGCGACACGGGGTTGAACGGCTGGTCGACCGACCCCATCGGCGTGGACTTCGTGACCTGGCCGACGCGCGACGTGGGGGAGTACTGGCCCTTGGTCAGCCCGTAGATCTCGTTGTTGAACAGCAGGATCGTGAGGTTGACGTTGCGACGCAGGGCGTGGATGAGGTGGTTGCCACCGATCGACAGTGCGTCACCGTCACCGGTCACGACCCAGACGTTCTGGTCCGGGCGCGACGTCGCGAGGCCGGTCGCGATCGACGGCGCACGGCCGTGGATCGAGTGCATGCCGTAGGTGTCGAGGTAGTACGGGAAGCGGCTCGAGCAGCCGATGCCCGACACGAACGTGATGTTCTCGCGCTTGAGTCCGAGCTCGGGCAGGAAGCCCTGCACCGCCGCGAGGATCGCGTAGTCACCGCAACCCGGGCACCAGCGCACCTCCTGGTCGGAGGTGAACTCCTTCTTGGTCTGCTTTGCGGCGTCAGGGGCAAGCAGCGGTATGCCGGCCAGCCCGCTCGGGCGGGCGGCTGCGCCGTTCGTGGTGGTCGCGTCCGGGGTGGTCCGGTTCTCGACGGTGGTCACTTCAGCTCCTCGAGGTGGGTGAGGATGACGTCAGCGAGGTCGACCGTGGAGAACGGCAGGCCACGCACGGAGGTGTGGGGGCGGACGTCGACGAGGAACTCGGCGCGCAGCAGCATCGACAGCTGGCCGAGGTTCATCTCGGGCACGACGACGCGGTCGTAGGACCGCAGCACCTCGCCGAGGTTGGCGGGGAAGGGATTGACGTGGCGCAGGTGCGCGCTGGCGACGTTGTGTCCCGCGTTGCGAACAGCCCTCACAGCAGCGGCGATCGGGCCCTGCGTCGAACCCCAGCCGAGGATGAAGAGGCGCGCCTCGCCGGACGGGTCCTCGACGGCCAGGTCGGGGATGCCGGCGATGCCCGCGACCTTGGCGGCGCGTAGTCGCGTCATCTTGTCGTGGTTGTCGGGGTCGTACGAGATGTTGCCGGTGACGTCGGCCTTCTCGATGCCGCCGATGCGGTGCTCGAGACCGGGCGTCCCGGGGATGGCCCACGGGCGAGCGAGTGTCTCGGGGTCGCGCAGGAACGGGTGGAAGACCGGCTCGCCCTTGTCGTCGACGCCGTTGGGGGCGGACGCGAACTCGACGCTGAGGTCGGGGAGGTCACTCACCTCGGGGACGGCCCACGGTTCGGAGCCGTTGGCGAGGTAGCCGTCACTGAGGAGGAAGACCGGAGTCCGGTATGCCGTCGCGATCCGGACCGCTTCGAAGGCAGCGTCGAAGCAGTCGGCCGGGGTCGACGGCGCGATGACGGGGACGGGGGACTCGCCGTTGCGGCCGAACATCGCCTGGAGCAGGTCGGACTGCTCGGTCTTGGTGGGGAGGCCGGTCGAGGGGCCGCCTCGCTGGACGTCGACGATGACGAGGGGCAGCTCGAGGGAGACGGCGAGGCCGATCATCTCGGACTTGAGGGCCACGCCCGGTCCCGACGTCGTCGTCACGCCGATGGCGCCGCCGAAGCTCGCGCCGAGGGCGATGCCGATGCCGGCGATCTCGTCCTCGGCCTGCATCGTCGTGACGTCGTGGCGCTTGAGGGCGGACAGTGCGTGCAGGATGTCCGACGCCGGCGTGATCGGGTAGGAGCCCAGCACGAGCGGCAGCTTGGCCTTGTGCGCAGCGGCGACGAGGCCGTGGGCCAGAGCGGTGTTGCCCGTGATGTTGCGGTAGGTCCCCGCCGGCATGGTCGCCGGCGCGATCTCGTAGCTCGACGCGAAGTCCTCGGTCGTCTCGCCGTAGTTCCAGCCCGCCTTGAGGGCGGTGAGGTTGGCCTCGAGGATCTCCGGGTGGGCGCCGAACTTCTTGGTGAGGAAGGCCTCGGTGCCGGTCGTGGGACGCGTGTACATCCACGACAGGAGACCGAGCGCGAACATGTTCTTGGCGCGCTCCTTCTCCTTGCGGGTCAGGCCCTCGAACTCGGCGAGCGCCTCGACGGTGATGCTCGTGAGCGGCACGGCGTGGACGTGGAACGACTCGAGCGTCCCGTCCTCGACCGGGCTCTCTGCGTAGCCGACCTTGGCGAGGTTGCGCTTGGAGAACTCGTCGGTGTTGACGATGATCGTCGCGCCGCGCGGGACGTCACCGAGGTTGGCCTTGAGCGCCGCCGGGTTCATCGCGACGAGCACGTCGGGGGCATCGCCCGGCGTGAGCACGTCGTGGTCGGCGAAGTGGAGCTGGAAGCTCGACACTCCGGGGAGCGTGCCCTGGGGTGCGCGGATCTCGGCCGGGAAGTTGGGGAGCGTCGACAGGTCGTTGCCCATCGCAGCGGTCTCGGACGTGAACCGGTCGCCGGTGAGCTGCATGCCGTCACCGGAATCCCCAGCAAATCGGATGACCACACGATCGAGTTTCTGAACGGTCTTGCTGGACATGAACACCTGACTCGAGAGACGTCCGTCGGGCCTGATTCTGTGATACCCGCCGTTCACTCCATCGTACGACCGAGGTAAGGCAAGGCTATGGAGGTGTCCACGATCCAATGACGGGTGTTGATCGCGTGGGGAACGTCCCCGAGGGCGGGGTGCCTCGGATCCTGAGACGATGGGCGCACCTCGGGTGAAGGTCACCCGATCGTGGTCGTCCGGGGTTGGGATGAGCGTGGGGACGAGGATGCGCACGAAGGTGCGGATGCAAGTTACGAGTGCAGCGGCAGTCGCGGCTCTGGTGATGGGCACCAGTGGATGCGACGGTGGTGCGGAGCGGCGCGAAGGGTCCCATCGTCGACGCCGATTGGCCCAAGGCGTGGAAGGCGGTTCAGGACGTCGCTGGCAAGCGTGGCTTCGGCGACCCTCACCTCGTCGTCGACAAGCCCGGGCACCACGTCGCCTCGCTCTACGACGCCGACGGTGCCGAGCTGTCGATCGGGACGAAGGTCAACACCGTCCTGTCGATCGATGGGGCCTGCCACCTCGGGTGACCCGCAGGTCGTGACCGTGACGTGCCCTCGGGACGGACACCTCTTGTTCACCTGCGGTGGCTAGGCTGCCCGCCATGACCGGATACGTTGCCGCTGCCGCCGTGCTGGCGACCGGCATCCTGCTCGTGATCGCCGCGTCGGGTGCGCGCCGGCTCCTGGCCCCCCGCGCGGCAACCGCCGCCAAACTCACGACCTACGAGTCCGGTGTCGACCCGGTCGGAGAGGGCTGGGCACAGAGTCAGGTCCGCTACCTGTCCTACGCCTTCCTCTACGTCGTCTTCGCGGTCGACGCGGTCTATCTCTTCCCGTGGGCCTACGTCCTGCGCGACAGCAACCTCGGCGTCGCCTCGCTCGTCGAGATCGCGGTCTTCATCGGCATCATCGTCATCGGCCTGCTCCACGCGGCCCGTCGCGGACTGCTTCGCTGGACGTGACCGATCCGCTCCTCAGGGGAGGTGAGGCTCCGGACCCGCGCACCCTCGTCGATATCCTGCGCGCCACGATCGAGGCGCACCCCGACGCTCCGGCCATCGACAACGGCACCAGTGTCCTGACCTACGGCGAGTTCGCCGACGCCGCCGAGGAGGTCTCGGACGCCCTCCGAGCCGCGGGTGTCGAGCGCGGCGACCGCGTCGGCATCCGCATCCCGAGCGGGACCCTCGACCTCTACGTCGCCATCGCCGGCATCCTCTACACCGGTGCCGCCTATGTGCCCGTCGACTTCGACGACCCCGATGAGCGGGCCCGGGTCGTCTTCGGGGAGGCCGACGTCGCGGCGGTGATCACCACGGATCTCGTCGTGCGCGCTGTCGGCGAGCACCCGGCATACGAGAGCAGTGACGACGCGCCGCCACGCGAGGATCCGACGACGGAGGACGACGCCTGGATCATCTTCACGTCCGGCTCGACCGGCACCCCCAAGGGCGTCGCGGTCACGAACCGCAACGCCGCAGCCTTTGTCGATGCCGAGTCGCGAATGTTCCTGCAGGACAGGTCACTTGGTCCGGGAGATCGGGTCATGGCCGGGCTCTCCGTCGCATTCGACGCGAGCTGTGAGGAGATGTGGCTGGCGTGGCGCTACGGCGCATGCCTCGTCCCCGCGCCCCGTTCGCTCGTGCGGTCGGGTGTCGAACTCGGACCATGGCTCACCGCCAACGGCATCACCGTCGTCTCGACCGTCCCGACCCTCGTCGCGCTGTGGCCGACCGAGGCGCTCGCGGCAGTGCGCCTCCTCATCCTCGGCGGCGAGGCCTGCCCGCCCGAGATCGGCGCACGCCTCGCCAACGAGAACCGCGAGGTCTGGAACACCTACGGCCCGACCGAGGCCACGGTCGTCGCGTGCGGCGCCCAGCTCGACGGGACGCCGCCGGTGCGGATCGGCCTGCCGCTCGCAGGCTGGGACCTCGCCGTCGTCGACGAGGCCGGCAATCCCGTCCCCGAAGGTGAGAGCGGCCAGCTCATCATCGGCGGCGTCGGTCTCGCCCGATACCTCGACGAGGCGAAGGACAAAGCGGCGTATGCCGCGATGCCCACCTTGGGCTGGGACCGCGCCTACCGCTCGGGAGACATGGTTCGGCGGGACTCCGCCGGGCTCGTGTTCCTCGGGCGGATCGACGACCAGGTCAAGGTCGGTGGTCGACGGATCGAGCTCGGCGAGATCGACTCCGCCCTGCTGTCCCTGCCCGGGGTGAGTGGCGCGGCAGCCGCCGTGCGCAGGAGCGAGGCAGGCAACACCCTGCTCGTCGGCTACGTCACGGTCGAGGACGGGTTCGACACCAAGGCATCGGCCGAGTCGCTGCGCCAGTCGATGCCGGCTGCACTCGTGCCCCGTCTCGCGGTCGTCGACACGCTGCCGACGCGCACCTCGGGCAAGATCGACCGCGACGCCCTGCCGTGGCCGCTCCCGTCCGCGACGTCTGCCCCGGGCGCCGGTGCGGGAGCCGACGCGAGCGACACCGCCGGTTGGGTATCCGGACTGTGGGCGAGCATCCTCGGTGGCCCGCCCGGAGACCCCGACGAGGACTTCTTCGACGTCGGCGGTGGGTCCCTCAGTGCCGCTCAGCTCGTGAGCCGCCTGCGGGAGCGGTTCCCGGAGGTGACGGTCGCCGACATCTATGAGAACTCCTCTCTCGCAACGCTTTCGGCCGCGCTGGACGAGATGGAGACCCCCACCGGTCGACTCAACCGCGACGTTCCCCCGGTGCCGGGCAAGACGCAGGCGGCTCAGATCCTCGCGACCGTGGCGCTGCGCAGCATCGCCGGACTGCGGTGGCTCACCTGGATCGGTCTCGGCAATGCGGTGGCACGCAATCTCTTCGACCTCACGTGGTTGCCGACGGTGCACTGGTGGTGGCTGGCCCTGGGGTGGCTGCTCCTGATCTTCCCCATCGGACGAATGGCCCTGTCCGCGTTGGGTGCTCGCATCCTGCTGCGCGGACTGACGCCGGGCGAGTATCCCCGTGGCGGCGCCGTCCACCTCCGCATCTGGCTGGCGGAGCGGCTCGTCGACGAACTCGGTGCGACGAATCTGTCGGGTGCGCCGTTCATCAAGGTCTATGCACGGTGGCTCGGCGCGCGCATCGCCAAGGACGTGGACCTCCACACCGTGCCGCCCGTGACCGGCATGCTCGACCTCGGCCCCGGCGCATCGATCGAGCCCGAGGTCGACCTGCGCGGGCATTGGATCGACGGGGCCAAGCTCCTCGTGGGTCCGGTGCGGGTGCGTGCGGGGGCACGGGTCGGTGCGCGTTCGACCCTGCTGCCCGGTGCGGATATCGGCAAGCGTGCCGAGGTGGCACCGGGGTCGGCCGTCTTCGGCGCGGTGCCGGACGAGGAGTCCTGGTCCGGGGCCCCTGCCGAGCCGTCGGGCGCAGCGCGTGGCCCCTGGCACGACGCCGTCGCACCGAACCGTCCGGTCTGGCAGATCGCGTATGCCGTGTCGGCCGTTCTCGTTGCCCTCCTGCCGGTCGCCGCGACCCTGATCGGCGCCACCGTGGTGCTCTCACCGTTGTCCGCGACGACGTCCATCGGTGACGCGCTCAGGACAGCGCTGCTGTGGATCCCGGTCGCGGTGACCGCCGGCTTCGTGGCCCTCGCCCTCCTCGTCCTCGTGCTCGTCCGGCTGCTCTCGATCGGGCTCCACGCCGGCGCGCACCCGGTCCACGGGAGGCAGGCCTGGCAGGCGTGGACGACCTTGCGCATCCTCGACGACGCCCGGACGTGGCTCTTCCCGCTCTATTCGAGCTCGCTCACGCCGGCGTGGTTGCGCGGTCTGGGCGCCGACCTCGGGCCCGACGTCGAGGCGTCGACCGTGCTGCTCATCCCGAAGTTCGCCCGGGTCGGTGAGGGAGCGTTCCTCGCCGACGACACCCTCGTGGCCGGCTATGAGCTCGGCTCCGGGTGGCTGCGCGTCGAGAACGTGCGCATCGGCAAGCACGCCTTCGTCGGCAATTCCGGCATGGCCGCTCCCGGCCGCAAGGTCCCCAAGAAGGGCCTCGTCGCCGTGCTCTCCGCGGCACCCCGGCGCAAGAAGGCCAAGGCCGGCACGTCCTGGCTGGGATCACCCCCGCGCCCACTGCGCCGCGAGGGCACCGAGACCGACTCCGGTCGCACCTACGCCCCGGCGACGAAGCTCCGGGTGGCCCGGGCCTTCGTCGAGGCGCTGCGCGCCATCCCCGTGTGGCTGCACATCGCCCTCGTGGTGCTCGTCGTCGCCGCGATCGAGTGGCTGTTGGCGCAGG
The DNA here is from genome assembly GCF_000768685.1 of Knoellia subterranea KCTC 19937. Lineage (GTDB taxonomy): Bacteria > Actinomycetota > Actinomycetes > Actinomycetales > Dermatophilaceae > Knoellia > Knoellia subterranea. The sequence goes on from NZ_AVPK01000003.1 coordinate 268,773, forward strand.
GCCTCTTCTGGGCCGTCCTGGCCAGCGGACTCGTCCTCCTCGCTGCCGGTGCCGTGGCTGCCGGGCTCGCAACTGCGGCCAAGTGGCTGCTCATCGGCAAACTGCGCCCCGGCAACCACCCACTCTGGTCCTCCTTCGTCTGGCGCAACGAGCTTGCCGACACGTTCGTCGAGGTCATCGCCGCACCGTGGTTCGCCCGCGCCGCCACGGGCACGCTCGTCCTCAACGAGTGGCTCCGGTCCATGGGGGCCAAGATCGGCGACGGGGTCTGGCTCGAGACCTATTGGCTGCCCGAGGCCGACCTCGTCCGCCTCGACGACGGAGCCTCGATCAACGCGGGCACGGTCGTCCAGACCCACCTTTTCCACGATCGCGTCCTTTCGATGGACACGGTCACGGTGAAGCGCGGCGGCACCCTCGGCCCCAACTCGGTCATCCTGCCGGCGGCGCAGATCGGCCGGCACGCAACGGTCGGACCGGTTTCTCTCGTCATGCGCGGCGAGTCGGTCCCGGATCGGACGCGCTGGATCGGCAACCCTGTCGGACCATGGGTGGACGACGAATGACGGGCGACGCGACCAGCGCGGAGGCCGATCCCTACGTTCCGAAGCACGGCGACCCGGCATACGGGGTCGATCGCTACGACCTGGACCTGACCTACAAGGCGGCCGGCAACCACCTCTCCGGGCGTGCACACCTCACCCTGACCACGGAGCGGGAGACCGACGCGATCGCGATCGACCTGCACGCCCTGCGGGTCACGAAGGTCGAGGTGAGCGGAGCCACGGTGAAGCGCTGGGCGCACCGAGCCTCGCGACTCACCCTCCGCTTCGACGCGTCCGTTCCCGCCGGAACCGTTCTCTCGGTGTCGATTTCGTATGCCGGCACACCCCAGACCGTCCCCGGTCCCGATGGTCGCGCCGGCTGGGAGGAACTGGCCGACGGGGTGATCGTCGCGTCGCAGCCGCACGGTGCACCGTCATGGTTCCCGTGCAATGACCGCGCCGCCGACAAGGCGACCTACCGGATCAGCGTGACGACCGACGCGGCATACACGGTCGTCGCGAACGGCACGCTCACGAGCCGGCGCAAGGTCGGTCGTGGGACCGAGTGGACGTATGCGATGGACGAGCCGATGGCGCCGTATCTCGCGACGGTGCAGATCGGACGCTACGAGACGACTGAGCTCAGTGCCAGCCCGGTGCCCGTTCGTGTGATGCACCCGGCACGACTGAAAAGCGCTGTGGCAGAAGCCTTTTCGGACCAGGTGCGGATGATCGAGGTGTTCGCGGACCTGTTCGGGCCCTATCCGTTCACGCAGTATGCCGTCGTCGTCACCGATGACGACCTCGAGATCCCGCTCGAGTCGCAGGCGATGTCGACGTTCGGGTCGAACCACTGCTCCCGCTCCTGGGAGGCGCAGCGACTCATCGCCCACGAGCTGTCGCACCAGTGGTTCGGCAACTCGGTGACGGCGGCGCAATGGCGCGACATCTGGCTGCACGAGGGTTTCGCCTGTTACGCCGAGTGGCTGTGGTCCGAGGCTGCGGGGATCTCGACGGTGGACGAGCAGGCGGCGATCCACCACGCCCGCCTCGCCGCCGAGCCGGAGGACCTCGTCGTGGGTGCGCCGGGCCCGAAAGACATGTTCGACGACAGGGTCTACAAGCGCGGTGCGCTGACCCTGCACGCCCTGCGGTGCGACGTGGGGGATGATGCGTTCTTCGCGATCCTGCGCGACTGGGTGGCTCGACACCGGGGTGGTGTCGTGACGACTGCTCAGTTCGAGGCGTTGTGCGACCGGACGGCCGGGCGACGGCTCGGCGAACTGTTCGAGGCCTGGCTCCGCAACGAAGCGCTCCCGCCGCTGCCCACCCGGCGTGCCTGACTCGCTCACCCGTCCCCAACTCGCCAATTCCTCCCCTCCGGGACATGACGGACCCGTATGCCGGCCGCTCACCTAGAGTGGGGCCGTGACCGCCGACCAGCCCGTGATGCTGCCGATGCCGCGCGTCGGGCCCGTCGCAGAGCACGCGCCCAAGCCGATCCGGGTCGTCCTCAACTGGGGCCGTCGCTACTCGCTGTGGGTCTTCAACTTCGGCCTTGCCTGCTGCGCGATCGAGTTCATCGCCGCGTCGATGGGCCGCCACGACTTCATCCGCCTCGGGGTCATCCCGTTCGCGCCCGGGCCGCGCCAGGCCGACCTCATGGTCGTGTCCGGCACGGTGACCGACAAGATGGCGCCGGCGATCCGTCGCCTCTACGACCAGATGCCCGAGCCGAAGTACGTCATCTCGTTCGGGGCCTGCTCGAACTCCGGTGGGCCGTACTGGGATTCGTACTCCGTGACCAAAGGTGTCGATCAGCTCATCCCCGTCGACGTCTATGTCCCCGGGTGCCCTCCGCGACCCGAGGCGTTGCTCCACGGCATCATCCGGTTGCAGGAGCAGATCGCCGGCGAGAAGCTGACGGGTCGCGCCATCGCCGAGCGCCTCGGTGCGGGTCAGGATTCGCCGCGCTACACCGCGCACCGCACCGCATCGGCAGGCGAGGTGACGCGAGGACGGGTCGAGAGGCCGAGCTGATGCTCATCGTGCTGGGCCTGCTGGCGTTCCTCATCGAGTTCGCATTCATGGTGGGCGTCTTCATGTTCGCGTCCGCCATCGTCGGAGGTGGCGCCGGCGGTGCGGTCGTGGGGGTCCTCGCGGTGATCCTCGTCGCCGGACTCTGGGGTCTCTTCATCGCGCCGAAGGCACGCCGTCGAATCCCCAAGGTGCCTCGAGCCCTGGCCTCCGGAGGTGCCGTCTCCGTCATCGGTGCCGGCCTGCTCGGGTTGGGACACAACCGATTTGGGCTCGTGCTCATCGGATCGGGTCTCGTCCTCGTCCTGGCCCAACTGGCCCTCGACGAGAGCCAGCCGCCCGTTCGGCGCCCGCGAGCTCCCCACGAAGAGTCCCGCCGCAACATGTCCCGCGGCTCGCGCCACCGTCGCTGACCCAGGGCCCTTCACTCAACGGCGCACGACCGCACGGGTGAGCCGACCCACGGGGGCGGGCGGACGGCATACCGGTTGGTAAGAACTTGGCAAAATCCTGTGACGCGAGTCACTGCGGAAGGTGCCCCCGGCCCTAGGTTGCGATCACCCCACCCCTGCCAACCACGGGAGATGTCAATGTCGACAGTTCGTGTGATGGGCCTGATCGCAGCGGGAGCCGCTGCGACGAGCCTTGCGTTGAGTGCAGTTCCAGCACAGGCAGCAAGCTCCTACGTCGCCCTGGGCGACTCCTACTCGTCCGGGACCGGGACGAGGGACTACATCAATGACGGCACACAGTGCCTGCGCTCCACCAAGGCGTACCCGTCGCTCATCGCCGCGGCGAAGGGCTACTCGCTGAACTTCCGAGCCTGCTCGGGCGCGACGATCCCCGACGTCACCAACACCCAGCTGAGCGCGCTGTCGGCGTCGACGACCCACGTCAGCATCTCCATCGGCGGCAACGATGCGGGCTTCGCCGATGTCCTCACCGAGTGCGCGATGCCCGGTTGGGCGAGCAACTGCAACGGCGCCATCAACACCGCGCAGAGCTACATCACCAACACCCTGCCCGGGCGGCTGTCGACGCTCTACACGTCCATCCGCAGCAAGGCCCCGAACGCGCGCGTCGTGGTCGTCGGCTACCCGCGGATCTTCATGGGGGAGGACTGCAACGCCTTCACGTGGTTCTCGCCCAGCGAGCAGTCGCGGCTCAACCAGACCGCTGACCTCATCAACAGCAAGACGTCAGCAGCGGCTGCTGCCAAGGGTTTCAGCTTCGCCAACCCGACGTCCCGCTTCGTCGGGCACGCCGTGTGCGACTCCCCGGAGTGGCTCAACGGACTGTCCAACCCGATCGTCGAGAGCTACCACCCCAACGTCGCCGGGCACCGTGACGGCTACACGCCGACGGTGAGCACGCCGCTCACCGGCTCGACGGTCAAGGTCAACGGCAAGGTGGCGCGTGCGGCCGACGCGTCGGCAGAGCGCCTTGCCGCGCGACAGCGGACGTATGCCGGCCAGGACGCCTCGATCACGCCGAAGCAGTTCCGCGTCCCGGACCTCACAACCGCGGCGGTGAAGGCTGCGGCTGCGCGAGCGGGTGTCAACCTGAACTCGCGGGCGAGCATCGACGCTGCGGACCGCGTGTGGTCGCAGCGCCAGGCGGTCTCGAACAACTGACCCCGCTGAAAGCCCCGTTTCGCAACTGATTGCCCGTTCGGCCCCCGTCGCAGCCCTCCTCACCGGCCGAACGGGCAATCAGATGCGTTTAGGGTGAGCGCGTGAGCACCGATGAGCTGCACGACGTCGCGCCTGGCGAGTGGCACGAAGCCGTGTCTGCTGCCCAGGCCACCGGGTTCACCTTCTTCGACTGGCTGAGCGCTGTCGACCGGACCTATGACGAGGCCAACCCCGGTTACGACGTCGTCCTGCGGGCCATCGCGCTCAACCGCCGCGACCCCGTCGTGGGCGAAGGCGTCGAGGGTCTGCACGCCATGCGCATCACGACCCGCGTCCCCGAGGGCGTTGCCCTGGCTTCCGTCACGGATGTGTATGCCGGGGCGGCCTGGCACGAGCGCGAAACTCACGAGATGTTCGGGGTCGAGTTCGACGGGTTCGACGACGGGTCCGGGTCCGGGCTGCGACCGTTGCTCCTGCCCGAGGGGTTCGAGGGAACGCCGCTGCGAAAGTCGTTCGTGCTCGCCGCGCGAGCGTCGAAGACCTGGCCGGGCGGCAAGGAGCCGGGCGAGGGCCATGACTCCGCGAAGTCGCCGTCGCGCCGGCGCGTCCAGGCGCCCGGTGTGCCCGACCCCGAGTGGGGACCTCGCTGACGACCACGCCTGTCGTCATCGAGCGGAGCCGCGTCAAGACGGCCCTCGTCGGTCTCGGCTGTTCGCTTTTATCGTGGCTCGGTGTCCCGAACCCGGGAATTGGGTGACTTCGGGACGGGCGCACGGGAATTGCGAGATCCCGTGCCTGAGCGGTGCCCACCGTCGATGCTCCCCGCCGTCTAGGCTGCGTGACGATGAGCGTGCTCGAAGTGGTGCTGAGGTCGGTGGCCGTGCTGGCCGCCTTCCTCGTGTTTCCCCTGCTCGTCGGGCAGGCCGAGCACAAGCTCATGGCGCACATGCAGGGTCGTCTCGGACCGATGTATGCCGGTGGGTTCCATGGGTGGGCCCAGCTCGTTGCCGATGGGGTGAAGTTCGCGCAGAAGGAGGACATCACTCCGCGTGCTGCGGACCGGTGGATCTTCCGGATCGCGCCGTTCGTCGCTCTCGTGCCCTATCTCGTGGCCATGGGGGCACTTCCGTTGCAGGCGGGTGTCGTCGGCATCGACGTCCCGGCGAGCGCGGTCCTCGTCCTCGCGGCGACGAGCGTGGGTGCGCTGGGGACGCTCATGGCCGGGTGGGCGAGCGCCAACAAGTACGCCTTGCTCGGTGCGCTGCGGTCGGCTGCCCAACTCGTGTCCTACGAACTGCCGCTCGTTCTCGCCGTCGCCTCGGCGTGCCTGGCCGCGGGGACGCTCAGCCTGTCGGGTGTTGTCGAGGCGTGGTCGCCGTGGTGGTTGCTGTGGCAGGCGCCGGGGGCGCTGGTCTTCCTCGTCGCGGCGCTCGCCGAACTGCAGCGGCCGCCGTTCGACATGCCGATCGCCGACGCCGAACTCGTCATGGGCCCGTGGACGGAGTACACCGGGCTGCGCTTCGCGTTCTTCCTGCTCGCGGAGTATGCCGGGATCGTCGTCTTCTCGTTGCTCTTCGCCGTTCTCTATCTCGGCGGGTGGCGAGGGCCCTTCGACGACTCGCTCGGCTGGCTGTGGACGCTGCTCAAGGGCTTCCTCGTCGCCGTCCTCGTCATCTGGTTCCGCGTTGCGTGGCCGCGCATGCGTGAGGACCAGCTGCAACGGCTGGCCTGGCTTCGACTCCTGCCCCTGGCGCTGATCCAGCTGGCGCTCACCGGAATTGGCGTGGTGATGACCTCATGAGCACTCCCCAGAACCCCAGCCAGAGCGGCAGCAAGCCGACGAGCAAGAGCCTGCTGCCCGGCATACTCAAGGGCTTGGCGACCACCGCCAAGACGGCGACGCGCAAGACGCACACGCACGAGTACCCCGACGTCGCGCCCGACCTCCCCCCGCGCAGCCGCGGCGTCATCGCGCTCATGGAGGAGAACTGCACGAGCTGCATGCTGTGCGCGCGCGAGTGCCCCGACTGGTGCATCTACATCGACTCGCACAAGGAGACGATCCCGGCGACGACCGAGGGTGGTCGCGACCGGCAGCGCAACGTCCTCGACAACTTCTCGATCGACTTCTCCCTGTGCATGTACTGCGGGATCTGCATCGAGGTCTGCCCGTTCGATGCGCTCTTCTGGAGCCCGCAGTTCGAGTACGCGGAGACCGACATCCGCGACCTGCTCCACGACAAGGAGCGGCTCGGCGGGTGGATGGAGTCGGTGCCGCCGCCGCCCGCGCTCGACGAGCGTTCCGCGGAGCCTGCGGAGATCGCCGCCGCGAACAAACCGGCCCGTATGCCGCGGGGTCGCCCGAAATGACGTCTCTCGACCTCGCGTTCGCGGCGTGCGGAGCGCTGGCCGTCGTGGCCGGGCTCCTCGCGGTGAGCACCCGGCAGGTGGTGCACGCCGCGCTGTGGCTCGTCGTCGCCCTGCTCGGGGTGGCCGGGTGCCTCCTCGTCCTCGGGCACGAGCTGGTGGCGCTGGTGCTCGTCCTTGTCTATGTCGGCGCGATCGTCGTGCTCGTCCTCTTTGCGCTGATGCTCACGCGCGCGCCGATCGGTCCGGATCTCGTGCACGCCGTGCCGGCGTGGCGGCGCGTGCTCGCGGGACTCGCCGGTGCCGCGACGACCGCGCTGCTGCTCGCCGCCCTGCTCCCGCTCGCCGACGGTGCCGTCCAGCGGCGCGAGATCTCCAACAAGGCCGTCGCGACCGAGCTGTTCGGGACGTGGGTGTGGCCGTTCGAGGCGCTGTCCGTGCTCCTGCTCGCGGCCCTCATCGCCGCGCTCGCCGTCTCCCGCGGTGCCGGGGCCGGTGTCGACACCTCAAGCGACCGACTTCTTGCCCGTTTGGGACACGTCGACCCGGCCGAAGGCCGCTCCGACGTGTCCCAAACGGGCAAGAAGTCGAAAGACGGGTCGGGGGAGGAGGCTCGATGATCCACCTCGCCGGTCCCCACATCGTCGCCGCGTTCCTCGTCGGGCTCGGCGTCATGGGCGTCACCGTGCGTCGCAACGCAGTGCTCCTGCTCATCGGCGTCGAGCTCATCCTGTCCGGCTCTCTCATCCTCCTCGTCGCGTCCGGTGCCGCGAGTACGTCCCGGTGGGAGGCGTCGAGCATCCTGCCGCTGTTCGTCATCACGATCGCCGCGGCCGAGGTCGTCGTGGCGCTCGCGATCATCCTCACGGCCTTCCGCCACCGCGGCTCGATCGACCTCGACGAGCCCCTGCCTGCCGACGACTCGAGTGATGGGAGGGGTGCGATGTGAGTGCCCTGACTGTCTCCCACTGGCTCGTCGGACTACCCGTGCTCGCCGCCCTGGCGACGCTGGCGCTGCGTCGCACCCCGCACCTCGCCGCCCTCGTCGCGGTGCTCGCCTCGCTGGCGTCCGTCGTCCTCGCGACCATCGGCCTCTTCGTGGCGCCGACCCGTTTCCAGGGGATCATCCAGGTGCGCGAGCCGGTCCAGGTCGGCGGGATCGAGATGCCGTTCGAGCTCGGCGCCGGACCCGCGACGGCCGCCGTCGCCGCAGTGGTCGCCCTCGTGGCCGCCGCCGTCCTCGTCTTCACCCGCTGGTACCTCGAGGACGACGACCGCCTCGCCCAGTTCGCCGCGACCGTCTCCCTCTTCACGGCGGCGATGATGCTCGTCGTCCACGCCCGCGACCTCGTCCTCACCCTCATCGGTTGGGAGGTCATGGGGTGGTGCTCCTACCTCCTCATCGGCCACTGGTCCCGCAAGGAATCGGCGCGCCGCGCGGCATACAAGGCCTTCATCGTCACCCGCGTCGCCGACATCGGCTTCGTCCTCGGCATCGTCGGGCTCGTCGCCGGTGCGGGGTCGACGGGTCTCGACGCCGTCATCGACGCCTGGAGCGGCCCGGACACGCCGGCCACGCCCGCCGTCCGCTCGGCACTCCTCGCGCTCGTCGTCATCGGCGTCCTCGGCAAGTCCGCCCAGTTCCCGTTCCAGGACTGGCTGCCCGATGCCATGGAGGGCCCGACCCCTGCCTCCGCGCTCATCCACGCCGCCACCATGGTCGCCGCCGGAACGGTCGTTCTCGCCCAGCTCTTCCCCGTCCTCGTGCATGCCGACGGCGCACGCTGGCTGCTCGGTATCGCGACCGCCGTGACGATGGTCGGCGCGGCTGCACTCGCCCTGGGACAGTCCGACCTCAAGCGACTCCTCGCGTGGTCCACGGTCAGCCAGGTCGCCATCATGCTTTCGGCGCTCGCGACGGCCACCGAGGAGATCGGACCCGACCCGGCGCTGTTCCACATGTGGTCGCACGCGGTCTTCAAGTCGCTCCTCTTCCTCACCATCGGCTGGCTGTCCGTCGTCGCGGGGTCGACCCTCGCGGTGGCGCTGCGCGGTGCGGGCAACGTCCACCAGCTCGCCCGCGTGGCGTGGCTGTTCGGTCTCCTCGCGCTCGCCGGTGCGCCCTTCGTCGTCGGTGGGTTGTCGAAGGAGCACGTCCTCGTCACCGCCTATGAGGGGGCGATCGGGTCCGGCGGTCCGGGCGTCATCGTCCTTGCCGCGCTCCTCGTGACCGTGGTCCTCACCGCCGCCTATGCCATGCGCGCGCACCTCGTCGTCACCGCGCCGCTCGAGCGCGCCGAACCTTCGGCTGCCGGCGACGACCACCCCTCGGGTATGCCGTCCGACGCGGTTCTCGCGGCGCTGGCCGTTCTCACTGTGCTCACCGTGGTCGGTGGGTTGATCCTCATCACGGGCCTCTTCGACATCCACCGCGCCTCTCAGTGGTGGATGCTCCTTACTCTGCTCCTCATCAGTATCGGTGCCGGGGTCTCGTGGCTCGCCCGCAGTTCGGGCGACCCGCGGGATGCGTTCGTCCGGACCCGGCGCCATCGCGCCCTGGCCGATCGGGGACTCGGCTTCGACACGGCATACCGGCGTCTGATCGCCGACCCGGTGCTGGGACTGGCCCGGGTCGTCGCGTTCCTCGACCGTGAGGTCGTCGACGGCTACGTCCGCGGTGCGGCCGCGTCTGCCGGGATCGCTGGTTGGTTCGCCGAGCGAGGGCACCGACGCGAAGCCCCGTCGGCCGGCGTCGGCCTCGTTGCGCTCGGACTCATCGTCGCGGCCGGAACGGCGGTGCTGACATGGCGCTGATCGCGATGCTCGTCGTTCCGGGTGCCGTCGGGCTGTGGCTCATGACCGGTGGTCGTGCCCTCGATGTGGCCACGGCCCGCGTCATCGCCCTCGTCGCCGCTGTCGTCGGTGGCGCGGCGGCCGTCGTCGCGAGCGCACAGCGGCCGGTCATCGACCGCGCCTGGATCCCTGACCTCGGCGTGCGGTGGCACTTCGAGATCGACGGGATCAGCGCACCCCTCGTGGCCCTCACGGCCGTGATCGGAGTCCTCGTCGTCGCTCACGCGTGGGCGGAGCAGCCGTGGCTCGACGCGTCCGGAGGGGAGCGGGGGAGTGCGGCGACCTATCTCGGCGCCCTGTTGCTCGTGGTGACCGGAGCCTTTGCGGCCTTCTCGGCGCGAGACGCGGTCCTGTTCTTCATCGCGTTCGAGGTCGTGCTCGTGCCGATGTGGGTGCTCATCGGCCGCTATGGCGACCCGCACAGCGAGGCGAAGCGGGCCGATGCGTCCGCGCGGTTCATCCTCTATACCGCCATCGGTTCGACCCTCATGCTCGTCGGGATCCTGCTGCTCGTGTGGCAGGCGGGAACGGCCGACTTCGCCGAACTCCCCGCGGCCGCAGCGGACCTCTCCCTCGGCCAGCAGACCCTGATCGCAACGCTGCTCACGCTCGGACTCGCCGTCAAGGTCCCCGTCTTCCCACTCCACACGTGGCTGCCCGCGGCGCACACGACGGCGCCCACCGCAGGCTCGGTGCTGCTCGCCGCGGTCCTCCTCAAGCTCGGCACCTATGGCCTCGTGCGGCTGCCGTTGGCGAACGTGCCCGACGGCTTCTCGCGCATCGCACCAGTGCTCGCCATCGCGGGCGTCATCGGCATCCTCTGGGGCGGACTGATCTGCCTCGTCGAACGCGACCTCAAGCGACTCATCGCCTTCTCGTCCGTCGCGCACATGGGCTTCGTCGTGCTCGCACTGGCGTCCGGCACCGAGACCGGGGTGCAAGCGGCCCTCATCGGCAACATCGCCCACGGCGTCATCTCGGCGCTGCTCTTCGTCATCGTCGGCGGCCTCAAGCACCGATGGGGATCGGTCGACCTGGCCATCGTCCGACCGGCACTGCGCGAAGTGTCGCCACGGCTGGGGTTCGCGCTCATCCTCGGGTTGGCCGCAGGCCTGGGTCTGCCGGGACTGGCCGGCTTCTGGGGCGAGTTCGTCGCCCTCGTCGCTCCGTGGAATCCCGCTCAGCACACCGGAATCCTGCGCACCTGTGCCGTCATCGCCGCGGTCGGCGCGGCCCTCGCCGCGGCGTATTCGCTGCGCGTCGCTCGCATCGTCTGGGTGGGCGACGAGGTCTCGGCCGACGCGCCCCACCGGGCCGCTGACACGCGCGGGCTGGAACTTGCCGTCGTCGCCGTCCTCGGCGCTGCCGTCGTCGCCATCGGTGTCGCGCCCGTGATCGTCTGGTCGGTCACCGCTGACGCCGTCTCCGCGCTCGTGGGAGGAGCCCCATGACCCTGACGATGGACTGGGGTCTGCTGCTCCCGGCGCTCCTCCCTGTCGCCGCGCTCGCGCTGATCCTCGTGGTCGAGGCGATTGCCCCGACGGCGCGACCGGTGCTCGTGGTCCTCGCCGGCTTCGGCCTCGTCGCGGCGGCGGCCGAGACGATCCCGGGACTCGTCGGCGACGACGACCCACGGCTCACGCTCTGCACGCCGGCCCCCGACGGTCGATGCATGTGGGACGGGGGCGCGCTCACGAGCACGCTCCAGCTCGCCATCCTGCTGTCGACGCTGGCGGTGCTCGCCCTCATCTCGGTGCGCCGGGCCGGGGTCATCGAACTCGTGATGCTCCTCGCCTCGGCCTCCGGTGGCGTCGCGGTCGTGGCTGCGCGAGACCTCGGCACGTGGCTCATCACGCTCGAACTCGCCACCCTGCCCGTCATCGCCCTCGTCGCCTGGCGCGACCGCAGGGCGGCGGCCCACGGAGCCCTCACTCTCCTCACGACGTCGCTCGTGTCGTTCGGTCTGCTCGTCCTCGGCACTGCCCTGTGGGTCACGGCCACCGGCGACCCCACCCTCACCGGCGAGTCGCTCGCCACGGCGTGGGCCGTCCCCGAGCAGCGCACCCTGGCCGGTCTCGCCACCGTCGTGCTCCTGGCTGGTCTCGCCTTCAAGCTCTCGGCCGTCCCGTTCCACGCCTGGACCCCGACGACGCTCACGTCCGGCCCGCTCCCAATCTCTGCGCTGCTCGCGTCGTCGTCGAAGCTCGCCGCCATCGGCGCGCTCATCGTCGTGCTCGCGCCGTACGACGCGGTCGTCGACCTGTCACCGGGCCCGCACGTCGTCGTCGCCGCGCTCGTCATCCTCACCGTCGCATCGATGCTCACCGGCACCGTCATGGCGCTCCGCCAGACCGAGGTCGTGCGCCTGCTCGCGTGGTCAACCGTGGCCCAGGCCGGATGGATCCTGCTGCCCCTCACCGCCTTGACCGTCGCCGGTCGTCAGGCTGCCGCGGTCTACACCCTCGTGTATGCCGTGGCCGGCCTCGTCGCGTTCGCTGCGGTCCGCGCCATCCACGGAAGGCGAGTGGAGGACGGACGGGAGCTCACGGCATACACGGGTCTGTTCCGGCGCGACCCGCTCACGGGAGGGGCACTCGCTCTGGCACTCCTCGTCCTCGCCGGACTGCCGCCCGGCGTCATCGGACTCGTCGCGAAGATCGTCGCGCTGCGCCCCGCCGTCTCCGCAGGGCTGTGGCCGGTCGCGGTCGTGGCCGTTGTTGCGGCCGTGCTCGGCATCGCGGTCTATGTGCGGTGGTTCGCGGTGCTGTTCGGTGAGCCGACGATCGATGCGCCGGCGCGTCCGGCCCAGCGTCGCGCGAGCCTCGGAGTCGCCCTCATCGGGTCGGCCGTCCTCGTCGTCGCCAGCGCGCTCCCGCAACTGCTCGTCGGCCTCGTCTCCTGATGCCGTCGACGACGATCCGGCTCGTGCGGCCGGACGACACCGACGCGCTCCTCGAGCACCTCGTTCGGGACCGCGGGGCGTTCGAGCGTTGGGAGCCGGCGCGCCCGGACGACTACTACACGCCGCTGGGCCAGCGGCAGCGAGTCGAGAGCTATCTCGAGGCCTTCGAGGCGGGACGCATGTGGCCCGGCGTGGTCCTCTCCGGCACGGAGGTCGCCGGCTTCATCACGGTGAGCGACATCCGGCGTGGCCCCTTCCAGGCTGGATCCGTCGGCTACTGGATCGGGACGAGCCACCAAGGGAAGGGTCACGCCCAGCGGGCGCTCGGCCGACTCCTCGACCTCATGGCCGGCGAGCTCGACCTGCACCGGGCCGAGGCGAGCACGGCCCTCGACAACGGTGCGTCGCACCGGGTGCTCGAGTCGCAGGGTTTCCGGCGCATCGGCACGTCGACCTCGTCGTTCCACGGACCGGAGGGGTGGCGCGACAGCGTTCTGTGGGAGCGCGTGCTCTGAGAAACGTTCGCGATGGCCCGGAACGTGGGCCCGCGGGTCTGCGTTAATAGGAGCATGCACAACCATTTCAACGGCCTGAAGACCGCTGGACTCTTCGGCCTCATCTGGGCTCTGTTCCTCGGTCTCGGCTGGGCTGCCGCGGTCTATTTCAACCGCAGCATCTTCATCGTGATCTTCGCGCTCATCGGTGTGGCGACGACGTTCTATTCGTACTGGAACAGCGACAAGCTGGCGATCAAGTCGATGCACGCCTACCCGGTGAGCGAGGCCGAGGCGCCGGCGATGTATCGCATCGTCCGCGAGCTCTCCACCAAGGCCGGGCAGCCGATGCCGCGCCTCTACATCTCGCCGACCGAGGCGCCGAACGCCTTCGCCACTGGCCGCAACCCGCAGAACGCGGCGGTGTGCTGCACCCAGGGCATCCTCAACCTCCTCGACGAGCGCGAGCTGCGCGGCGTCCTCGGGCACGAGCTCATGCACGTCTACAACCGCGACATCCTCACCGGCTCGGTGGCCGCGGCGATCGCCGGTGTCATCAGCACCGTCGGCCAGATGCTGTCCTTCGGCGCGATGTTCGGTGGCGGCAACCGCGACAACGACAACCCGGGTGGAGCGGTGGCCGGGCTCGCGATGGCCTTCATCGCGCCGATCGCGGCGATGTTCATCCAGCTCGCGATCTCGCGCACCCGGGAGTACGACGCCGACGAGGACGGCGCCAAGCTGACCGGTGACCCGCTCGCGCTGGCATCGGCGCTCGGCAAGCTCGAGGCGGGTGTCTCGAGGGCCCCGCTGGCGCCGACGAAGGACGTCGTCAACGCGAGCCACATGATGATCGCGAACCCGTTCCGCGCCCAGGACATCTCGCGCCTCATGGCCACGCACCCGCCGATGGCCGATCGCATCGCGCGCCTCCAGGCCATGGCCACGGGCTACCGCGGCTACTGACGCTTCACGGCCGGCTCACGGCCGGCTTCGCGCATCGCGCGGTGCCCACTTCGCGCGACTCCGCGCACCCACTCGGTGCGCGCTCAGTTGCTCCTTCGTCGCAAACGCACGCACCGAGTGGTGCGCTTCGTCGCGAACCCAGACACCGATCTGTGCGCTTCGTCGCAAACGCGCGCCTCCCGATGCGCTCCGTCTCGGCCCTCCAGAAGCTAGAGCAGGGTGTAGGCCACAGCGACGGCGTCGTAGGTGGCGGCTGCGCGTCGGTCCCGGGTGAGCAGCGTGAGCCCGTGGTGGGTCGCGGTCCGGCCGACGAGAGCGTCGTAGATCGCACCCCCACGCAGGCCGCGGTCGGCGAGGGTCGTGACGAGCCCTGGGTGTTGGGAAGCGGGCAGCGTGACGACCTTGAGGGAGAGGGCTCCGAGGACGCTCGAAGCATCGGCAGCCGCGATCCGATGGGGGCTCGGAAGGCGGGTCAGGACGCTGAAGGTTTCGAGCAGGACGTGCGCGGGCACGTGGTCGACGGCGTCACGCAGTCGTGCCCGGCTCGGCTCGTGCTCGGCATGCCACGGGAGTAGCGCCGGGACCAGGACGCTCGTGTCACAGGCGATGCCAGCGGTCAACGGCGCGTCGCTTCCAGCACGTCGCGAACGTCGTCGTCGGACAGCGAGGGGAGATCGTCGCTGCGGGGGACGAGTCGAGGGGGCCCGGACTCCGTGTCGAGGTCGACCTCGACCGGGGCCAGTTCGATCTGGATCAGTCCGTCGGTGAACACCACGTCGATGGCCCTCCCCGCCGTGAGCCCCATGCTGTCGCGCATCGCCTTGGGCACGACGATGCGCCCCGCTGCGTCGATGGTGGTACGCATGGCAGAAAAATACCACCGGGCGCCGACAAGAGGTCGGCGTCGGACTCTGGCCCGGGCGGGGGTGGAGTGACAGGCTGTGGATCGTGGTCCGGGACCGGGCCGTCGTGGCAGCAGCTCTTCACCAGGAGGTCAGCGTGGCGCGCAAGGTCGGATACATCGTCGGAAGCCTGTCCAAGGACTCCATCAACAGAGTCCTCAGTGCCTGCCTCATCGCGGTCGCGCCCGATGACCTCGACTTCACCGAGATCCCGATCGGCGACCTGCCCCTCTACAACCGTGACCTCGACGGCGACTACCCGGCGTCGGCGACAGCCCTCAAGGACGCCATCAACGCCTCCGACGCGATCCTCTTCATCACCCCGGAGTACAACCGCTCCATTCCCGGGCCGCTCAAGAACGCCATCGACTGGGCCTCCCGCCCGTGGGGTCAGAACTCCTTCGACCACATGCCGGCCGGTGTCATCGGCGCGTCCGTCGGAGCCATCGGCACCGCGGTGGGACAGCAGACGCTCCGGCTCTGCCTCAGCTTCTGCAACGCCCGGCAGATGACGGCGCCGGAGGCCTACATCCAGTTCGACCCCGAGGTCTACCTCGCGAGTGGTGAGGTCACGGACGAGACCTCCAAGGAGTTCCTCACGTCCTACATGCAGGAGTTCCGTGACCACGTCGAGCGAGTGCTCACCGTCCTGCCGCGCAACTGAACTCAACTGACGGCGCTGCGATCGCGAGGCCTGCCATCGGCCCGGGCGACTCGCGAGGGTGTGACACGATCGCGGCGTGCCATCACTGACTCGCGACGAAGCCCGGCAGCGGGCGCAGCTCATCACCGTCGACCGCATGGAGGTCGACCTCGACCTCGACCGGGGTGCCGAGCACTTCGGGTCGACGACCCGAATCCGGTTCTCCTGCAGCACTCCTGGCGAGTCGACGTTCCTCGACGTGCGCCCGGTGAGCTGCGAGCGGATCGAGCTCAACGGCATACAGGTCGATCCGGCAACCCTTTTCGAAGGGCGACTTCCGCTCACGGATCTCGGGGCCGAGAACGTCGTCGAGGTCGTCGCGACGATGGCCTACTCGCGCGACGGGCAGGGGCTCCACCGCAGCACCGACCCGGCGGACGACGAGGACTACGTCTACGGGCACCTCTTCCTCGACGCGGCGCCGACGGTGTTCGCGTGCTTCGACCAGCCCGACCTCAAGGCGCCCTACGCCGTGACCGTGCGCGCCCCCGAATCGTGGGTCGTGCTCGGCAACGGCCGCGCCACCCGCGGTGACGACAGCACCTGGCAGCTGAGCGAAACCCTGCCCCTCGCAACGTATTTCGTCACCGTCTGCGCAGGGCCCTACGTCTCCGTGCATGACGAGCACGACGGCATCCCGCTCGGCATCCACGCCCGCCGCTCACTGCAGCCCGAGCTCGAGCGGCACGCGCCTCAGATGTTCGAGGTGACCAAGCAGTCCTTCGACCACTACCACCGCACCTTCGACGTGCGCTATCCGTTCGGCGACTACGACCAGGTCTTCGTGCCCGAGTTCAACGCCGGCGCGATGGAGAACCCGGGCTGCGTCACCTTCCGCGACCAGATGCTCCACCGTGGCGCGGCGACGCGCGAGCAGGTGCTCCAGCGCAGCAACACCATCTCCCACGAGATGGCGCACATGTGGTTCGGCGACCTCGTGACGATGCGCTGGTGGGACGACCTCTGGCTCAACGAGTCCTTCGCCGAGTTCATGGCCTACACCTGCACGAGCGCCGCCACCGAGTTCACCGACAGCTGGGTCGAGTTCGGGATCGCGCGCAAGCAGTGGGGGTATGCCGCGGAGCGCGCTCCGTCGACCCATCCCGTTGCGGGGTCCCCGGCTCCCGATGCGCAGAGCGCGCTCGCGAACTTCGACGGCATCTCCTACGCCAAGGGTGCGTCCGTCCTTCGCCAACTCGTGGCGCACATGGGTGAGGCGGCCTTCAACGCCGGCGTCACGGCATACCTGCGTTCGCACGAGCACGGGAACGGGCAGCTGTCCGAGTTCCTCGCCGCAATGGAGGAGGCGCACGGCGAGTCGCTCGCCGACTGGAGCGCGGCCTGGCTCGAGACGGCCGGCGTCGACGTCATCGCGCTCGACCGCGACGGCACCCTGACCCGAACCGCACCCGACGCCCACCCCGCCAACCGCACGCACACGCTCGACGTCGCCGGCTTCACCGACGGGGCGGAGGTGGCGCGAGAGAGCGTGCGGCTCGACGGTCCGTCGGTTCACGTAGACCTCGCCGACGCCACGGTGCGCCTCCCCAACGCCAGCGACCTCACGTGGGCCCAGGTCGACCTCGACGCCGCGACCCTCGCCGCGTTGCCGACCGACCTCGCCCGCATCGCGGACCCGGTGGCGCGCTCCGTCGTCTGGGGTGCCGTGCTCACCGGTGTGTACCGATCGACGGTCGATCCCGCCGTGGCACTCGACGTCTTCACCGCCACCTGGCCGCATGAGTCGCACGACGCGCTCATGACCCGAGTCGCGCACGCCTTCGACCACCGGATCGTCCCGCAGTTCGTGCGCGACGAGGCTCGTGGCGACGCCGCTGCCCGCCTGGGGGTGGCGGCGCTCGCGGCCTTCGAGAGTGCCGAGCCCGGGTCGGACCGTGCCCTCGTCGCCGCGCGTTTCCTCGCGGAGACGAGCACCGACTCGGAGCGGCTCACGGCCTGGGTCGAGGCGCGTTCGCTCCCTGCCGGTCTCGAGGGTGACTCTGACTTCCGTTGGCTCGTGCTGCAACGTCTTGCCAGGCTCGACCTGGCGCCCGATGACCTGGTCGACCGGGTCTCCGCCGACGACACCACACTGTCGGGGCACCTCGCCGCGCTGGCCGCGCGAGCCGCGCGACCCGGCATACGCGACAAGGAATGGGCGTGGGGTGAGATCACCACGAACCGGGAGCGGTCGAACTACGAACTCAACGCGCTCGCCGCCGGCTTCTGGTCGAGCGGAGCCGTGGACGACATGCGTCCGTATGCCGGCCGCTACGTCTCCGACATCCCTCGCCTTGCCGAGTGGCTGGGTGCCGATGCGCTCGATCGCGTTGCGACACTTGCCTTCCCGTCACGCGTGGTCGAGGACGCGACCGCCGAGCTGGTGCGTTCGGCGATGGGTCGACCCGATGTGTCGAGTGGGGTGCGGCGTTCGATGGGTGACGAGCTCAGCAAGCTCGAGGAAGCGCTCACCTCCCGCGCCCGCTGGGCCTGAGGCTGCCCGCTGCTGCGACTGATTGTGAGTTGGGGTAGTGCTCGCTGCCCTCGCAACTACCCCAACTCACCAGTCGGAATCTCAGAGGTTGACCTTGGCCATGATCTGGTCGGCGTAGGCGCGTTCGCCCGCGGCGTTCGGGTGGACCGGGACGAACTGCAACGACCCGATGGCCGGCTCGACCCAGCGCACCCACGGGAGCTGGCAGGCGTCGCGTCCGGCTGACGGCGCCCACATGTCGACGAACGTCACCCCGTTGTCCCTGGCGGCCTGCTCGATGACGCCGTTGAGGATCTGCTCGATGCCGTTGACGTAGGGGACGTCGCCCGACGCGATCGGCATCGCGAGGTAGCAACCCTTGGTCGGGGGCAGGACCTGCGGGTAGCCGGCCACGACGATGGTCGCCTTCGGCGCCTTGGCCCTGGCGTCGGCGATGGCCTTGCGGACGGCAGGGTAGGTCTTCGTCTGGATCGTCGTGGCGTACGACGAGCCGTACTTGTTCTTGCACGGGCTGCCGAAGCCGAGCGTGGTGAGGCCGGCGGTCATGCAGTTCTGGATGATGCTCGTGAAGACGCTGGAGTCATTGCCACCGATGCCGATCGTGACGAACCGGGCGTCGGACGCGAGGCGGCTCAGCTGCGCGGGAGTGCCGGGGTATTGGGCGCTGTAGAAATCGTTCGTGTCGGCGCCGCCGCAGGTCGCGTCAGTGAGGGCACGCCCGGTGCGCTGCGCGATGAGGTGCGGGTAGTTGAGCGCGGACTGCGCGCAGAGCGGGTTGGCGCTCGTGAGGGGGAGGACGCCCGAGCCGGCGGAGAAGCTGTCGCCGAGCGCGACGTAGGGGCCGGGGGCGACCTTGGGGGCCGGCTTGGCGGCCTGGGCCGGCGCGGCGAGGCCGAGCGCTAGAGCAGCGGCCGAGGCTGCGGCGAGGGCGGCAGTGACGATGGCAGGGCGGTGCTTGCGACGCATCTGAACTCCGTTGTTCGATCCGACATGACCCCACATCCGTGTGGGGTTACCGAAGCGTAGCCAGTGCGTGCGCGCCTCCGGGGGTCTCGCTCGGGGATTCGTGAGCGCGTGGGCCGGGAACGCGACCGGAGGGAACATGAAGGGTCCGGAGGGCACATAACCCTCCGGACCCCTCAGGTGCCCTCATGGGGCGGGAAAGTGGTGACCGGTCAGCGGTAGTTCGTGTACTGCAGCGCCACGTCGAGGTCGGCGCCGCTGAGCATCCGCTGCACCGCCTGCAGGTCGTCGCGCGACTTGCTCGACACCCGCAGCTCGTCGCCCTGGATCTGCGACTTCACACCCTTGGGGCCCTCGTCGCGGATGAGCTTGTTGATCTTCTTGGCGTTCTCCTGCGAGATGCCCTGCTTGAGACCGACGTCGAGCTTGTACTCCTTGCCCGACAGGCGCGGCCCGGCCTCGGGCACGTCGAGGTGCTTGAGCGAGACCTTGCGCTTGACGAGGTGGGTCTTCACGACGTCGAGGATGGCGAGGACGCGCTCCTCCGAGTTGGCCTGCATCGAGATCGACTCGCCGGACAGTTCGACCGAGGCGCCGATGTTCTTGAAGTCGTAGCGGGTCGCGACCTCCTTGGCCGACGAGTTCACCGCGTTGGCGATCTCCTGCTTGTCGTAGTTGCTGACGATGTCCATGGAACTGTCGGCCATGGGTCCTCCTCGGGTTGTGCCGGTGGGCAAGTGCGCCCACCGGACCGCTCGGTTTCGTTTCTGGGTGCTTGGCTTGCTATCCTTCCACGCGCACGGCAGGTTGCCCGAGCGGCCAATGGGAGCGGACTGTAAATCCGTCGCGAAAGCTTCGAAGGTTCGAATCCTTCACCTGCCACCCGTGTGGAAAAGCCCCTGATCGGCGTATGCCGGTCAGGGGCTTTTCGCTGCCCCCGGGCTTTCCAGGGTTGAGCATGAGTTAAGGATAATAGTATGATCCTTAACTCTGGCTGGGAGGCATCCATGGCGCACTGGGAAGACGTCGTCGTTCGCCCTGACTTCCGGGGCGTGAGTCGCAGAGAGCGTCAGGGCGGGCGCTACCGGCGATACCACCCGGACCTGCTCACGGCTGCCTCCACATCGAACTCGCTCACCCCCGCGCTGACCGAGTACGCAGCCGACGTCACGACTGGGCTCGCCCGCCTCGGCGAGAGCCTGCGGGCCACACCGTTCCCCATCCTGTACGCGACGTCAGTGCGCTCGGAGGCGATCTCCTCGTCGTGGATCGAGGGAGTGCGGGAGACGCCGCGTGCCGTGGCCGTGGCGCAGATCGGCTATGCGGTCGCGTCCCACGTCGCCGGGCAGATCGTGCGCAACGTGTCGGCGATGCAAGACGCGATCGAGCTGCTCGGCAAAGGGGACTGGAAGCATGAGCACCTCTGGGCGATCCACCACGACCTTCTGCCCGACGAGCCGTTCGGCTACCGGGACGGCCAGGTCTGGGTGGGCGGCAGCAGCCCGCTCACGTCGCAGTACGCCGGCCCCCCGCACGAGGTCGTTCCGGAGCTCATGGACGACCTGCTGACCTACGCCAACACCTCGGGCGACCTGCCGGTCATTCAGGCCGCCGTCATCCACGCGCAGTTCGAGACCGTGCACCCCTTCAGTGACGGCAACGGTCGGACCGGTCGTGCTCTCGTCCACGGTGTGCTCGCGCGCTCGGGCCTCGTCGAGGGCGGGGTCATTCCACTGTCCACCGCGCTGCGGCGGGACGTCGACGGCTACATCCGCGCGCTGACGGCCTACCGTTACGACGGCGACGCACGGGCGGACGGAGTCGAGTCGTTCGTTGGCGCCTTTCTGGCCTACGTCGAGGAGGCGACGGTGACGGCACAGACCTTCGTCGCCGCAGCCCGACGGCTTCATGAGCGGTGGCAGCAGTCGATCTCCGGCGTGCGCAGTGACGCCGCCCTGCGACGGGCCGTCGACCTCGTCGTCGAGAACCCGGTCGTGTCCGCGCCCTTCGTCGCCGAGCGGCTCAACGTCTCCACCGTGACCGCGAACCACATCGTCAAGCAGCTCGTCGAGGCCCACATCCTCAAGCCGGCCACCGGCCAGTACCGCCGCGCAGCGCTCTTCCAGGCCGACGACGTGCTCTCGCTCCTTCAGTTCGGTGCAGAGGCCGGACCCACGTCGCGCGCCCCCGCGCTCGCAGGTTCAGCGGACGCAGAGCGCACCCTGATCCACCGATGCGGGGTGACGACAGTCAGAGGCTCCTGCGGCAACCGAGTCGCACACGCGGACGACCTCTGCTGGCGCCACCGCACCTGAGGGCAGAGCTGTCGGGCGGACCCGTTCGAGTCAGGCGCCCGGCGTGATGATCTGGCGCACCTCGGAGCCCGCGTGCAGGCGGTCGAGGGCGACATTGAGGTCGTCGAGCGGCACCGAGCGCGAGGTGACGAGCGCGTCCGCGCGAAGCAACCCACCGGCATACAGGTCAAAGAATCGCGGCAGGTCGCGGCGCGGCACGGACGAGCCCATGTAGGAGCCGAGGATGGCCTTCTCCTCGCCGACGAGGGCGGCGATCGGGACGTCGATCGTGTGGCGGGGGTGGGGGAGTCCGGCGACGACGACGCGACCGCCGACCCGACATGCGGCGTATGCCGTGGACAGTGCCGTTGGGTGCCCCGCCGCCTCGATCGCCACCGCGGCACCGCCGCCGGTGAGGTCGCGCACCTTCTCGGCGGCGTCGTCAGCCGCGAGGACACCGTGGGTGGCGCCGACCTCCCTCGCCTGGGCGAGCTTGGACTCGACCGTGTCGACGGCGATGACGGGATGCGCACCGGCCATCGACGCGGCCATGATCGCCGAGAGGCCCACCCCGCCGAGCCCGACGACGACAACGGGTTCGCCCGGTCGCACGACCGCCGTGTTGAGCACTGCGCCCGCGCCCGTCAGCACGGCACACCCGAAGACCGCGGCGACGTCGAGCGGCACTTCATCCGGAACGGGCACGAGCGAGCGCGGCGAGACCACGGTGAGCTCGGAGAACGCCGAGACGCCGAGGTGGTGCTGCAGTTCCGCACCTGTGCCGTCGCGGAACGGTCGCCGACCCGTGACGAGCCGGGCCTCGCGGTTCGCGGCCTGCGCGTCAGCGCACCGCACCGGATGTCCGCCGGCGCAGTCACTGCACGATCCGCACGACGGGACATAGGAGCACACGACCCGGTCGCCCACCGCCACGTCCGTGACGCCGGCCCCGACCTCCTCGACGACACCGGCCGCCTCGTGGCCGAGCACCATGGGCAGCGGACGCGGGCGGTCGCCGTTGACGACGGAGAGATCCGAGTGGCACAGACCCGCGGCGACGATGCGCACGAGGACCTCACCCGGCCCCGGCCCGTCGAGCGTGACCTCCTCGATGCTCAGCGGTCGCAACTCGGCGAACGTGTGTGCGTCGGTCGAGGCGCGCAGCACCGCGGCTCGCGTCGTGAGGGTCACAGGGTCACCTTCCGTCGGGTTCGCGCCCATTCCACCGCACCTGCGACAAGCCGTCGACTGCTGCTCATCGAGTGTTCACCTGAGAGCCGGTATGCCGGTCGGTCGCCTCCCTAGGTTGCGCTCATGTCATCCCGCCGCGCCCTTGCGCCCCTCGCCGTCGCCGCTGTTGCCGCGGCCGCGCTCGTCCCTGCCGTCTCCGGAGCTGCTGTTGCCGCTCCGCCCGCTCCCGAGGTGACCCTCACGCCGCTCGGCACCTATCGCACCGGCGCCTTCGACGAGGGTGCTTCCGAGATCGTCGCCCACGACCCCGAGCGTCAGCGCCTCTTCGTCGTCAACGCCCACGCCGGCACGGTCGACGTCCTCGACATTCGCGACGCGCGCAACCCCGTCAAGCTCGCCTCCCTCGACACCCCGGGCGCGAACAGCGTTGCGGTGCAAGGGAATCTGGTCGCAGTGGCCGAGCAGGCCGACGAGAAGACGGGCCCGGGCACGGTCTCGTTCTTCGACGCCACGACGTTCGCCAAGGTCTCGCAGGTTCCGGCCGGGGCCCTCCCCGACATGGTGAGGTTCACGGGCAGCGGCGACTTCGCGCTCGTGGCCAACGAGGGTGAGCCCGAGGGCTACTGCGAGGGTCAGGTCGACCCGGAGGGCTCCGTCTCTGTCATCGACCTCCGTGCCGGCGCCGCGAAGGCGACGGTT
Source organism: Knoellia subterranea KCTC 19937 (assembly GCF_000768685.1). Classification (GTDB taxonomy): domain Bacteria; phylum Actinomycetota; class Actinomycetes; order Actinomycetales; family Dermatophilaceae; genus Knoellia; species Knoellia subterranea. The sequence continues at coordinate 291,817 of NZ_AVPK01000003.1, forward strand.
CGAACTGCCGACTTCACGGCATACAACGCGCAGGTCGACGCGCTCCGCGCGGAAGGTGTGCGGATCTACGGACCGAACGCAAGCGTCGCCCAGGACCTCGAGCCCGAATACATCACGACCTCGACCAACGGGAAGACCGCGTGGGTGACGCTCCAGGAGGCCAACGCGGTTGCCACGATCGACGTGCGCACCGCCCGGGTCACGGACATCGCGCCCCTCGGACTCAAGGACCACTCGGTCGCCGGTCAGGGCCTCGACGCCTCCGACAAGGACAAGGCCATCAACATCGCGCAGTGGCCGGTCAAGGGCATGTATCAGCCCGACTCGATCGCGTCCTACGCCGTGAAGGGCCAGACCTACCTCGTCACCGCCAACGAGGGTGACGCTCGTGACTGGGACTGCTACGCCGAGGAGGAGCGCGTCAAGAGCCTGACCCTGGACCCGGCCGCGTTTCCCAATGCCGTTGCGCTGCAGAAGGATTCGGCTCTCGGACGACTCACCGTCTCGACTGCGACGTCGAAGACGTCGGCCGCCGGCATCACCGAACTCCACGTCCTCGGCGGTCGGTCGATCAGCGTCCGCAGCGCCGACGGCACCCTCGTCTGGGACTCCGGTGACGCGTTCGAGCAGCTCACCGCAGCGGCCGACCCGGAGCTCTTCAACGCCGACAACGCCGAGAACGACTCGGCCGACACGCGAAGTGACAACAAGGGCCCCGAGCCCGAGGGTCTCGACCTCGGCAAGCTCGGCGGACGCGCCTACGCGTTCGTCGGCCTGGAGCGCACGAGCGGCATTGCCGTCGTGGACGTCACCAACCCGGCCGCCGGTCGGATCGCCGGCTACGCCCACAACCGCATCGCCGACGGCGACCCGGAGGCGGGCACGGCTGGCGACCTCGGTCCCGAGGGCGTGCACTTCATTGCTGGTGAGGACAGCCCCACGGGCACGCCTCTGCTCGCCGTCGGCAACGAGATCTCCGGGACGACAACTCTCTGGGAGATCTCGACCCACTGACGCCCGGCCGGATGGCAGAGTGACCGAATGGCTGATGGTGGGGTGGCGGGGCTCGTTCTCGCGGCGGGGGCCGGGCGACGCATGGGTGGACCCAAGGCGCTGCTCCGGCTCTCTCCGACGGGCCCATCCCTCGTCGAGTCGACCGTGACCCACCTCCACGACGCGGGCGTCGCCGACGTCCACGTCGTGGTGGGGTCGGCGGCGCCCAACGTGAGGGCGCGCGCGGAGCGGGTCGGCGGACTCGTCGTCGAGGCCGAGGACTGGGACGAGGGCATGGGTGCGTCGCTCCGGCGCGGCCTCGACGTCCTCGCGACGACGGACGCGCGTGCGGCCATCCTCATGCTCGTCGACCTCCCGGACGTGGGGCATGCCGTGCACGAGCGGATGCTCACCTGCGTTGACGGTCAGCTCGAGGGTGCCCTGGTCCGGGCGGCCTACGACGGGCGGGCCGGGCACCCCGTGCTCCTCGGCCGCGACCACTGGGCTCGGGTCCGACAGCACGCAGTCGGCGACCACGGGGCCCGGACCTATTTCGACCTGCACCCGCCCGTGCTCGTGGAGTGCGGCGACCTCGCGACCGGCCGCGACATCGACCGCCCCCACGATGTCTGACTGATTCTTCCCCACTGATTGCCCATCGGTGCGGGGTCCGATATCGGTGCGCCGCGCGAGAAGGCGCGCCGATGGGCAATCAGTGGGGGTGAGCTCGTGTGACGATGCTCGGTATGGGTCTGGACTTCAGCACAGCCGCTGACCTGCGGGAAGCCGTCGCGGCCACGGGCTACCTCGCCGACGACGAGCTCGCGACGATCGCCTGGCTTGCCACGCGGTTGCACCGCCCGCTCCTCGTCGAGGGTGAACCCGGCACCGGCAAGACAGCGCTCGCGGAGGCCCTGGCGTCGGCCTGCGGCGTCCCACTCATCCGGCTCCAGTGCCACGAGGGCATCGACGCGAGCCAGGCGCTCTACGACTGGGATTTCCCCCGCCAGATCCTCCACCTGCGCGCCATCGAGGCGGTCGACGGCACGCGCTCGCTCGAGGACGCCGAGTCAGGGCTCTTCGACGAGCGCTTCCTCGTCGCGCGGCCGATCCTGCGTGCTCTGAGGGAAGCGCCGGCAGTCCTGCTCGTCGACGAGATCGACCGCGCGGACGACGAGTTCGAGGCCTTCCTGCTCGAGGTCCTCTCGACGTGGCAGGTGAGCATCCCCGAGTTCGGAACGGTGCGCGCGACCACGCCTCCGCTCGTTGTCCTGACCTCCAACCGCACCCGCGAGGTGCACGACGCGCTCAAGCGGCGATGCCTCTATCAGTGGCTCGAACACCCCTCTCTCGAGCGTGAATTGGCGATCGTCCGCTCCCGCGCGCCGGAGGTCTCGGAGGAGCTGGCCGGGCAGGTCGTCCGCGTCATCCAGGGCATCCGCACGGATCGCGAACTCCTCAAGCCGCCGGGTGTCGCCGAGACCCTCGACTGGGCGCGCGCACTGCACGAGCTCGGCGTCCGCGACCTCGACACGGAGTCGGCGGCGGCGTCCTTGGGGGTGGCCGTGAAGTATCGCGAGGACTTCGACCGTGTCCGCGCCGCCCTCGACCGGCTCATGGCGCGGTGACGCTGCCGTGAGCACCGTCCGCCCCGCCGAGGAGATCCTGCTCGGCTTCGCGCGCGCCCTGCGGGCCGCGGGGGTGGCTGTCACGGCCGATCGTGAGCGCACCTATCTGGGTGCCGTCGCGACCGTGGGGCTCGAGGACCAACCGGCCGTGTATGCCGTGGGGCGGGCGACGCTCTGCGGCTCACCTGCCGACCTCGAGAGATACGACCTCGTGTATGCCGCGTGGTTCGGTGCCGAACGGCCGGTCGCTGCCCGTCGTGCGCCGCATCGACCGCAGGAGGTCATGGCCGATCTCGAGGCAGGGCAGGGTTCCTCGGAGAGCGATGGGTCCGAGGACGAGGTGGTGCGAGCGGCCGCGAGTGCGACGGAAGTGTTGCGGCACAGGGACATTGCGTCCCTGTCGGCGCGTGAGCGGGCTCAGTTGGCGCGCCTCTTCGCCGCGCTCCGTCCGAGGCCGCCGCGCCGCCGGACCCATCGGCTCACTCCTGCCCGCCGCGGAGTCGTGGACGGTCGGGCGACCCTGCGGGAGATGCTGCGCCGGCAGGGCGAGCCCGGTGTGATCCGTCGACGCCACCGCGCCGAGCGGCCGCGCCGCGTCGTCCTCCTGCTCGACGTCTCGGGTTCGATGAGCGCCTATGCGGACGCCCTGCTGCGCCTCGCACACGTCTGGTGCCGGGGACCGGGGCACGTCGAGGTCTTCACCCTCGGCACCCGACTCACACACCTGACCGCTGCACTCGCCCAACCCGACCCGGACCGGGCACTCGTCGCGGCCGGTCGCACGATTCCCGACTGGTCCGGTGGCACGCGCCTCGCGCACGGGATCAAGGCGTTCCTCGACCTGTGGGGTCGGCGCGGGATGGCCCGAGGTGCCGTCGTCGTCCTCGTGAGCGATGGGTGGGAGCGCGACAATCCCGAGGGCCTGGGCGAGCAGATGCGTCGCCTCCACGGGCTCGCGCATCACGTGGTCTGGGCGAACCCCCACCGAGGGCACGAGGCCTATGAACCCGTCCAGCAGGGCATCATCGCCGCCCTCCCGTACGTTGACTCCTTCGTGGCCGGGCATTCGCTGGCCGCGTTCTCCGAGCTGATGGAGGTCGTTGGCGATGCGTGAGGTCCTGCCGGAGCTGCGCCGTTGGTGGGAGGCGGGCGAGGAGATCGCGCTGGCGACCGTCATCGACACCTTCCGGTCCTCGCCGCGGCCACCGGGTGCGTCGATGCTCGTGGGTCCCGATGGCACCGCTGTCGGGTCCGTGTCGGGCGGGTGTGTCGAGGGTGCCGTCTATGAACTCGGGCAGGACGTACTCCGCTCTGCCACACCGGAACTCACGCGATACGGCGTCTCGGACGACACGGCATACAGCGTGGGTTTGACATGCGGCGGACAACTCGACGTCTTCGTCGAGAAGGTGAGTCAGGAGACCTTCCCGGACCTCGGATCCGTCGCCGACGACATCGACGAAGGGCGTGCGGTCGCGATCGCAACCGTTGTCGCACACCCGGATTCGTCGTGGGTGGGGCGCCGGCTCGTCGTGCGACCTGACACCGCGATCGGCAGTCTGGGCAGCGAGCGCGCCGACCAGGCCGTGACGGACGACGCGCGGGGACTGCTCGCGCAGGGACTCACGGAGACGCTGACCTACGGTCCGGACGGGGAGCGGCGCGGGGAGGGCATGCGGGTCTTCGTCAGCTCGCACGCGCCCAAGCCGCGCATGATCGTCTTCGGCGCCATCGACTTCGCGGCTGCGGTTGCCGAGGTGGGGCACTTCCTCGGGTATGCCGTGACCGTGTGCGACGCGCGGCCGGTCTTCGCGACGCCGGCTCGGCTCCCGGCGGCGGACGAGGTCGTGGTCACCTGGCCGCACACCTATCTCCGCGACGAGGTCGAGGCCGGACGCATCGACGGGCGGACCGTGCTGTGCGTGCTCACCCACGACCCGAAGTTCGACGTGCCGTTGTTGGAGGTGGCGCTGCGGGTGCCCGAGGTGGCCTATGTCGGGGCCATGGGGTCGCGGCGCACTCACGACGACCGGATGGCCCGGCTGCGCGAAGCGGGGCTGACCGACGCCGAACTCGCCCGGTTGTCGTCACCGATCGGCCTCGATCTCGGTGCCCGCACACCGCAGGAGACGGCCGTGTCCATCGCCGCCGAGATCATCGCGCTGCGCTGGGGCGGACGCGGCGATCGCCTCGTCGACCGGGACGGTCCCATCCACGGGTGACGCGCCTGTGCGGCCTGTGAATATCGGCAAAGCCTTGTCGGCATCGGCTGGTTCGTGAAAGATCAGGTGCATCCGCATCCGCCACGGCGAGGAGAGTCAACGATGACTCGGATCACGGTCACTGTCGACGGCACGTCCTACAGCGACGAGGTGGAGCCACGCATGCTCCTCGTCCACTACCTGCGAGAGGTGGTGGGCAAGACCGGGACCGTGATCGGCTGCGACACGAGCAACTGCGGTGCGTGCACCGTCCATCTCGACGGTCGCAGCGTCAAGTCGTGCAACGTCCTCGCCGTGCAGGCGGACGGACACGAGGTGACGACGATCGAGGGGCTCGCCGTCGACGGCGAGCTGCATCCGATGCAGAAGGCGTTCCACGAGTGCCACGCCCTCCAGTGCGGCTACTGCACGCCCGGCATGATCATGCAGGCGATCGACGTCCTCAACGAGAATCCGAACCCGTCCGAGGAGGAGATCCGGGTCGGGCTCGAGGGCAACCTCTGCCGGTGCACGGGCTACCACAACATCGTCCGCGCCGTGCAGATGGCGGCGGGTCAGGAGCCACCCGGTGATGCCGGTGCTGGCGCCACGGCGGATGCCACGGCGGGAGCGGCGTCATGACCACCGTCGACGACCGTCCTGCCGAGCAGACCGCCGAGATCGGACGCGACCGGCGCCGCAAGGAGGACCAGCGCCTCATCACGGGTCGGACCAAGTGGACCGACAACATCACCCTCAACGGGATGCTCCATCTCGCGATGGTCCGCAGCCCGCTCGCCCACGCCAAGATCGCGGGCATCAACACCGACGAGGCGCGGTCGGCGTCGGGCGTGATCGCCGTCTTCACTGGCGCCGACATCGCCGACATCCAGGGCGTCAACATCACCGCCTGGCCGCTCTCGGCAGAGCAGAAGACCCCCGACCACCTCCCCATGCCGCTCGAACGGGTTGCCCATGCCGGAGAGATCGTGGCCGTCGTCGCGGCCCGGTCCGCGGCCGAGGCGCGCGACGCCGCCGAACTCGTCGACGTCGAGTGGGAGGAGCTGCCCGCGGTCCTCGACCTCAAGGAGGCAGCGACCGACGCGGTGCTCGCGCACCCCGGGCTGGGCACGAACAAGTCGGCGTTCTGGCAACTCGACTCCCTCGAGGGCGGCACCGGCGGTGACGTCGACGAGGCCATCTCGGCGGCGCGGGCCGACGGCATCGTGATCGAGCGGGAGTACAGGCAGCAGCGACTCATCCCCGCCTTCATGGAGCCGCGGTCGACGGTGGTCGACCCGACCGGCGAACAGGTGACGATGTGGTCCGCGACCCAGATCCCGCACGTCCTGCGGTTCTGCATCGCGGCCACGACCGGCCTCCCGGAGTCGAAGATCCGGGTCATCGCACCCGACGTCGGCGGAGGTTTCGGCGGCAAGCTCCAGTCGACGCCGGAGGAGTTCATCACCCTGGCCGTGGCCCGCAAGCTCGGTCGTCCGTGCAAATACACCGAGACGCGCTCCGAGACGATGGTGTCCGGCCACCACGGTCGTGACCAGTGGCAGCGGCTCACTCTCGCGGCACAGAAGGACGGCACGGTCACCGGGCTCAAGGTCGAACTCATGGCCGACCTCGGCGCCTATGCCGCACTGGTGGGTGGTGGCGTGCCGGTGCTCGGGGCGTGGATGTTCAACTCGATCTACAAGTTCCCCGCCTACCGGTTCAACACGACGAACTACTACACGAACAAGACGTGGGTCGACGCCTATCGCGGCGCCGGTCGCCCGGAGGCGACCTATGCCATCGAGCGACTCATGGACGAGCTCGCGGTCGAGGTCGGCGTCGACCCGCTCGAGATCCGCGAGAAGAACTGGATCAAGCACGAGGAGTTCCCGTTCACGACCGTCGCGGGCATGACCTACGACTCCGGGAACTACGAGGCGGCGACGGCGCGGGCGCGTGAACTCTTCGGCTACGACGAGCTGCGCGCCGAGCAACAGCAACGCCGCGAGTCCGGTGACCCGGTGCAGCTCGGCATCGGCGTCTCGACCTTCACCGAGATGTGCGGCCTCGCACCCTCCCGCATCCTCGGTGCACTCAACTACGGCGCGGGCGGATGGGAGTCCGCCTCGATCCGGATGCTCGCCACCGGAACCGTCGAGGTCATCACCGGAGCCTCGGCCCACGGGCAGGGCCACGAGACGGCGTGGAGCCAGATCGTCGCCGACCGGCTCGGCGTCCCGTTCGAGAACGTCGAGGTCCTCCACGGCGACACGCAGATCGCACCCAAGGGCATGGACAGCTACGGGTCGCGATCCCTCGTCGTCGGTGGCGAAGCGCTGGTTCGGGCCGCGGACAAGGTGATCGAGAAGGCGCGGCCGATCGCGGCCCACCTCCTCGAGGCCAACGTGGACGACCTCGACTTCGCCGCGGGCCAGTTCACCGTCAAGGGCACGGACACCAGGATCGGGCTCACCGACGTGGCCCTGGCGACCTTCGCCGCGCACAACCTGCCCGACGACGTCGAACCGTCGCTCGACGCGGACGCCACGTACGACCCGGTGAACTTCTCCTTCCCGCACGGCACCCACCTGTGCGCCATGGAGGTCGACACCGAGACCGGCGCGACGAAGATGCGCAAGTACGTCTGCGTCGACGACATCGGTGTCATCGTCAACCCACTCATCGTCGAGGGCCAGGTCCACGGCGGACTCGTCCAGGGCATCGCGCAGGCGTTGTGGGAGGGCGCGGAGTACGACGAGCAGGGCACCTTGGTCACCGGCTCGTTCGTCGACTACACCCTCCCGACGGCGGCCGACACGATCAGCTTCGTCACCGACCACACGACGTCGCCCTCGACCTACAACTCCTTGGGGACCAAGGGTGTCGGCGAGGCCGGCACGATCGCCTCGACACCAGCGGTCGTCAACGCGATCGTCGACGCGCTGCGGCCCATGGGCATCAACGACATCGCGATGCCCTGCACCCCGGAGCGGGTCTGGACCGCGATCCAGACGGCTGGAGCAACCCAGGACGCGGACATGCCATCCGACGCCCAGCCCCACTTCGATGCCGACGCGCCCAACCAGGATGATCCCGGCTCGACGACGGAAGGAGCCGGCCAGTGATCCCCGCATCGTTCGATTACGTCGCGCCCACCTCGGTGGCCGAGGCTCTCGCAGCCCTGGCCGAGGCCGGTGACGACGCCAAGGTGCTCGCCGGTGGCCAGAGCCTGTTGCCGATCCTGCGCATGCGCCTCAATGCGCCCGAGAAGGTCATCGACCTCGGCCGCATCGAGGAGTTGCGTGGCGTTCGCGAGGACGGCGAGCACATCGTCATCGGCGCCATGACGACCTATGCCGACCTCCTCGACAGCGACCTCGTCCGCGAGCACGCCGCCGTCCTGCATGCCGCAGTGAAGGAGGTCGCCGACCCGCAGATCCGGCACCGCGGCACGGTGGGTGGCGCGCTCGTCCACGCCGATCCCGCCGGCGATGTCGGTGCCCCGGCGCTCGCGCTCGATACTGAGTTCGTCATCGCAGGCAGCGGGGGAGAGCGGTCCGTCCCCGCCGGCGAGTTCTTCCACGACCTTTTCGAGACGGCCGTCGGCGAGGGCGAACTCCTCACCTCGATCCGTGTCCCGAAGCACACTGGCTGGGGTGGTCACTACGAGAAGTTCGTGCGCGTCGCCCACCAGTGGTCGATCGTCGCGGTCGCTGCCGCCGTCCGTGTCGAGGGCGGGACGATCGCCGAGGCCGCCATCGGACTCACCAACATGGGCTCGACGCCGCTGCGTGCATTGGCAGTCGAAGCCGCGCTCGTCGGTGCCGAGGCCACAGACGAAGCCATCCGCACGGCCTGCGCCGCAGCCGCCGAGGGCACCAACCCACCCTCCGACCTCAACGGCAGCGCCGACTATCGCCGCGCGCTCGCGCCCGTTCTGACCCGTCGCGCCGTCCTCGCGGCCGCGGGAGGCTGAGGCCGTCGTGGAGCTGACGCACCAGTTCACCGTGCCCGCTGGCGTCGACGAGGTGTGGGAGACGCTGCTCGACCTGGAACGCGTCGGTGGCTGCTTCCCCGGCGCCACCGTGACCGAGGTGACCGACGACGGCTTCTCCGGAACCGTCAAGGTCAAGCTCGGTCCGATTGCTCTCGTGTATGCCGGTTCGGGCAGCTTCCTGGAGCGCGACGCCGCAGCCCACCGCGCGGTCATCGACGCGCGCGGCAAGGACAAGCGGGGCAACGGCACGGCCGGCGCCAAGGTCACGATGCAGCTGACGCCCGATGGTGACGCGACGCAGGTCGACGTCGTCACCGATCTCGCGATCACCGGCAAGCCCGCCCAGTTCGGTCGGGGCGTCATGCAGGACGTCTCCGACAAGTTGTTGCGGCAGTTCGTCGACTGCATCGAGAGCCAGTTCGCTGCGCCGGCAGTGGCCGAGGACGCGTCGCCCGCAAGCCCTGACGCTTCCGAGAGCCCAGCGACGGAGCACCCGAGTGCCGCCCCAGCAACGGCGGCCGCAGCAGCCCCGAGTTCACCCGCGAGGGCCGCGAGCAGTCGACCGGCACCTCCGCCGGTCGACGATGCGATCGACCTGGGAGCGGTGGCCCTTCCGTCGGCGGTCCGGCAATGGGGTCCGTATGCCGCGGCGGCCGTTGTCGGTGTCGTCCTCGGCTACGCGGCCGGTCGCCGACGCTGAATCACTGCCGTTGAGCCGATGCCGCTGAGCTGGACGGGTCAGGCCGCTCGGCCGTAGGCGTCCATGTCGTGCTCGCTGCGCCGGTGGTCGGCGTCGTGGTCGACGTGGTGCCGCCAGTCGTCGCCCCAGGGGGCGGTGCCGTGCCGGCGGTTGCTGCGCTCGAGCGCCCAGACGAACAGGGCCGCGAGGACGAGGGCGGGGAGGACGGGGGCGATGGTGGTGATGAAGGAGGTCATGGCACGAGTTTGTCGCCCCACTACATCCTGCCACGAGTGGCAGTCCTGACACTCTTGCACAAGATGCTGCCAACCTGTCATGCTCGACGAATGGCCCTCCGCTCCGTCGCCGTCATCCTCCAGGACCCCGTGGCGCTCTTCGAGTTCGGCGTCCTCACAGAGGTCTTCGCAACCGACCGCACCGAGGAGGGCGTCCCGCCCATCGACTTCCGTGTGTGCACAGAGAATCCCGGTATGCCGTTGCGTTCCGACGGCGGGACCGCTCTCGTCGCGCCGTACGGCCTTGAAGGCGCCCACGACGCAGACCTCGTCGCGATCCCGGCGAGCGACGCGGCATACACACCGTCGGAAGCGGTGACCCAGGTCGTTCGGGACGCGGTCGACCGAGGTGCCCACGTGCTGTCGGTCTGTTCCGGGGCGTTCACGCTCGGCGCCGCGGGAGTCCTCGACGGGCGCGAGTGCACGACCCACTGGCTGCACAGTGACCGCCTCGCTGCCGAATACCCGCTCGCCAAGGTCAACCCGGACGTCCTCTATGCCCACGACGGCAACATCATCACGAGCGCGGGCACGGCCGCCGGGATGGACGCGTGCCTCCACCTCGTTCGCGCCGAACTCGGTGGCGCCATCGCCAACCGCATCGCTCGTCGCATGGTCGTCTCGCCGCACCGCGACGGGGGTCAGCGCCAGTTCATCGACCGGCCCGTCCCGGTGACTGAGGCCGACAGTCTTGGTCCGGTCCTGCAATGGATGCTCGAGCACCTCGACGAGGCGCACACCGTGGCCGACCTCGCCCGGCGCGCGGCGATGTCGTCGCGCACCTTCGCCCGGCGGTTCGTCGCAGAGACCGGGACGACGCCGCACCAGTGGATCACCGACCAGCGGGTGCTCCGGGCGCGCGAACTCCTCGAGGAGACCGAGCTGTCGATCGAACAGATCGCGACCGACGTCGGTTTCGGCAGCGCGGCGTTGCTGCGGCACCACTTCAGCCAGTGCACGGGCCTCACTCCCACAACGTTCCGGACCCGGCACCGCGCGTCGGCCTGAGCCGATCTTCACGACTTCTCCACAGGTCGTGCCCGCGCGCACCACCGCTCGACTCCTACTGTCAGTGGCATGAGTGGAACTGGCGTGGGAGCTTCCGGCGGAACGGGCAGGACTGTGCTCGTCGTGGAGGACGAGCCGACGATCAACCAGGCCGTGACCGACCGCCTTCGGGCCGAGGGCTACACGGTGCACCAGGCCTACGACGGGCCGGCTGCTGTTGAGGCGTTCGGTGTCCACGAGCCCGATGTCGTCGTCCTCGACGTCATGCTCCCCGGCTTCGACGGTCTCGAGGTGTGTCGCCGCATCCAGGCCGTCCGCCCTGTCCCGGTCCTCATGCTCACCGCTCGCGACGACGAGACCGACATCCTCATCGGCCTCGGGGTCGGCGCCGACGACTACGTCACCAAGCCGTTCCGGATGCGCGAGGTCGTCGCAAGAACCCACGCCCTCCTGCGCCGCGTCGAGCGAGCTGCCGAACTCGCGGCCGCGCCCGCCGCGACGACCGATCTCGGGGCGCTGCGCATCGACGGTCCGGCCCGCCGCGTGACTGTTGACGGAGCCGACGTGCACCTCACCCCGCTCGAGTTCGACCTGCTCGCCGCGCTCGCCGCGACACCCGGTGCGGTCCGCTCGCGCGAGCAGCTCATGTCCGAGGTGTGGGGCTGGTCCGATGCCTCCGGAACTCGGACTCTCGACAGCCACGTCAAGTCGCTGCGCGCCAAGATCGGCGCGGCTCGCGTGCGCACCGTCCACGGCGTCGGCTACGCCCTGGAGACCCCGTGATCACCGACGAACCCCTCGAGCGGGTTGGCTCGATCAAGGTCAAGCTCGGGCTGCTCGTCGGGGCGACCTGCATCGTGGCGGCCCTCTTCGCGACGATCGGCGACCGCGCCGGCATGCCGCTCTGGCTCACCCTCCCCGTCACGGTGGCGGCTGCGCTCCTTGTCACCCAGTGGTTGGCGCGGGGGATGACCGCGCCGCTGCGCGAGATGACCCAGGCGGCGAGCCGGATGGCCGCGGGCGACTACGGGCAGCGCGTGTCGACCGCCTCTACGGACGAGGTCGGGGAGTTGTCCCGAGCCTTCAACGCCATGGCGTCCGACCTCGCCGACGCCGACCGGCAGCGTCGCCAACTCATCGCCACGGTCTCGCACGAACTGCGGACGCCGCTGACTGCTCAGCGTGCGCTGCTCGAGAACCTCGTCGACGGGGTCGTTCAGCCCGATGACGCAGCGCTCAGGGGTGCGCTCGTCCAGTCGGAGCGTTTGAGCGACCTCGTCGGCGACCTCCTCGACCTCTCGCGGATCGACGCGGGCGTCGCTCCGCTCCGCCTCGAGGAGGTGTCGGTCGGTGAGGTGCTGGCTCGCGCGGTCCGTGAAGCTGAGCTCGGGTCGCGTCCCGTCACCCATGTATGCCGTGTGCTCCCCGAGGATCTGCGCGTCACCGCCGACCCCGCTCGCCTTGCCCAGCTCGTCGCGAACCTGCTCGACAACGCCGCCCGGCACAGTCCGGCCCACGGTGAAATCCGCCTCACCGCAACCGAATTCGACGACGAACGCTGGGCGCTCGAAGTGTCGGACGACGGTCCGGGCATCCCGGCCGACAAGGCCGCCGACGTGTTCCGACGGTTCGGGACCGGCGACGACTCCGGGGGCGGCACCGGCCTCGGACTCGCGATCGCGTCGTGGGTCTGCGAGCTCCATGGTGGTTCGATCCACGTCCTTCCCACACCCGACTGTGGCCGCGGTGCACGGCTGCGGGCGGTCCTGCCGCGACACACGACGGCCCACGCGAGCGTCACGGCGGCTTCGGAGTCTGCCCCCGCTGGCACCCCCATCTCCAGTTCGACTCCCAGTGCGGCACGACTGCCCCAACCGACCCGGGAGGTCACCATGACGACGACACCCGCTCCGCCACCGGCAGCCGCGAAGCCTCCAGGCCGGGCGACGGACACGGTCACGGCGGTGGCCTGCCCCGACGTGCCTCCGTTCACCGACCAGCTCTTCGGGCGCTTCTGGCCGGAATCCGGTCTCGGCCCGCAGCCGATGCTGCTCATCGGTGCGCTCGGCCTGGGCCTGCTCGCGTCGATCACGTTGCCGGACAGGCGAATTGGTCTCGCGGCTGGCCTGGTGGCCCTGCTCGCTGCGGCGCTCATCCTCAAGTCCTGGCGTTCGCCCTGGACTCCGTGGGCGATGGGCTGCGTCGCGATCGGCGTGGGGTTGGCGTCGATGACCTTCCTCCGGGCAGCCGAGTGGATCGCGGTGCTGTCGGCGATGCTTGCCGCCCTGCTGCTCGCCACGACGGTGACCCGAGCGCGGTCCTTCGTCAGCATCCCGCTGTCGGCGATGTCGTGGGTGCTGGCCGGCCTGCGGGGCCTGCCGCTGCTGGGCCGCACCCTCACGGCCACGAGCAAGATGCCGTTGTTGTGGCCGGTGCTGCGCACGGCTGCGATCGCCTCGATCGGGCTCGTGCTCTTCGGTGGACTCTTCGCGTCGGGTGACGCAATCTTCGGGTCGTGGGCGCAGTCGATCGTGCCGGACCTGCGCTGGGACAACATCATTGCCCGGATCTTCGTCTTCGTCTTCGTCGCGGGTGTGGCCCTCGCTGGGGCCTACCTCGCCCTCAACCCGCCCAAGATCGCCGACCTCGATGTGCCTCGCGGTGCGGCGGTCCGGCATCGCTGGGAGTGGCTCGTGCCGCTCGGCGTCGTCATCGCCCTCTTCGCGGCCTTCCTCGTGGCACAGGCGACCGCGATGTGGGGTGGGCACGAATACCTGCGCGAGACAACGGGATTGACCTACGCCGAATACGTCCACCAGGGCTTCGGCCAACTCACCACCGCGACGTTCCTGACGCTCGTCGTCGTGGGCATCGCCACCCGCAAGGCATCGCAGGAGACGGCGTCAGATCGACTGGTGTTGAGGGTCGCGCTGCTGACGCTGTGCACGCTGACGCTGGCGGTGGTGGCCTCCGCGCTCTACCGGATGAGCCTCTACCAGGAGGCCTACGGCTACACCGTGCTGCGCGTCTTCGTCGACGGGTTCGAGTTGTGGCTGGGGCTGCTCATCGTCTTCATGATGGTGGCGGTCGTGCGACTCAAGGGCACGTGGGTGCCGCGGGCCGCGCTGCTCTCGGGGGCGCTGTTCTTCCTCGGCTTCGGGCTGATGAACCCCGACGGCTGGGTCGCCACGCAGAACATCGAACGCTTCCACGCAACCGGCAAGCTCGACACCGCCTATCTCGATCGGCTCGGCGTCGACGCCACCCCGGCGATCATCAAGGGGCTCGACGCGAAGCAGGCGGCCTGCGTCCTCTCGTGGGACATGGAGCGCAGCCACGACCTCACGGACGACGTGCTCGAGTGGAACCTCGGTCGGTCCCGCGCGTTCGGTGCCGCCGAGGGCATCGACCTCCAGCGCGACGCGTCGTTCTGCTCGAGCTTCGGCGGCGACGTTGGTTCTCGCACCGACTGATGCACGGATTGTGGGTTGGCGTAGTGCGGTGGCGCGGCACTGATTGTGAGTTGGTGCAGCGCGGCAACGACTTATTGCGATTTCGTGCCCCCTTTCAGCAGCGGTGAGACGGCCGCGGTAGGCGCACGAAATCGCAATAAGTCGCGCGGTGGGCGGGCTCAGTCGGTCGTGGGGATGGCGGAGGTGTCGACGCAGAGGACGCCGCGGTTGCCCTCCTGGTCGGCGATGACGGTGAGGCCCGGTGCCTGGCTGTCATCGACGACCGTCCCACCGGCTGCGACGACCGCGGCGATGCGGGAGTCGCGCGCTTCAGGAGCGACATAGACCTCCACGTGGAATCGCTCGCCCGTCGGTGCGCCCGCATCCGAAGCGGCGTCCTCGATGGCAACTTCGTCGCCCTCGTCGAACCACAGGTTCGGCACCCGCACCGTCGCGTCTCGAACCTCGTCCCCGGGCGTACCCCGCCCCTGCGACTCGGCATCACCGGTCAGCAGCGCCGCCCACACGGGCGCGACAGCGGCAGACGAGCCCACGTCCAGTCCGAGCTCGAGCTCGCTCACCGCCGCAGGGTCGGCCGTCAATCCCTGCTCGGCTGCGATCTCGGTGATCCGCCCCGCGAGATCGATGTCCTGTTGCGTCACCCACTCGACGACATACTCGGTCCCCTCGTCGTCGCGATAGATGGCATCGGCCGTGACGAGTTCGAGGTCGACGTGCCCCGACCCGACGACGACGCGCGGATGGTGCCCGACCTCGTCACCGGTCGCACCGATCGCCGCAACGAACCGCGCCGCCGCCCCGAAGTCCCCAACGACGTATCGCGCGTGCAGACCCTGCGCGAGCTTCCTCCACTCGACGAGACCCGCCTTGCCGATCGCTTCACCTCTGAGCATGTCCATGCCCAGCGACGCTATCGGTGATGGCGCGCCAAAAGGGCGCAAGGCCCCTCGCACCGAATGGTGCGAGGAGCCTTGCCAACGATCGGGCGCGAGGGTCAGTGACCGACGGCCCGCATGATCGTCTTGCGCAGGTCGGAGCTCAGACCCTGGTGGGCCGAACCCGACGTGCGGGCGCTGGCGTCAACGGCCGTGGCGTCCGGTGCCGGCACCGGGTCGCACTGGACGTCGCTGCCGTCGCCGGCCTTCCGCGGGTCGAGTGCACCCGTGAGGAGGTAGTCGGCGATGCGGTCATCGGTGCAGGAGACGCCGGACAGCGAACCCGAGTGGGTCGTGCCTCCGACGCCTTCGATGAGGACCGACTTCGGGAAGCGCTTGCGCACCTCGAGAGCGCCCGGGAAGGGCGTCGCCGCGTCGTTGGTCTCGGCGATGAGGAGGATTCCGTCGGACACCTTCGAGCCGTCGACGTTGGTGGGCGTGCCGGGTTTGGCGTCCCAGTAGCGGCAGGGCGCGTTGTACCAGGCGTTGTTCCACGCGAGGAACGGGTGCTCGTCGTGGATGGCCCACGTGTCGGAGTCCCACTTGCCCCAGCTCTTCGTCCACGAGACGTCGCTGCACTGGACCGCGAGGTAGTTCGCGAACGTGTTGTCCGAGCCCGGGCCGGTCGGGTCGCCGTAGTAGTCCTGCGCCGGACCGAAGTCACCGTTCACGGCCGCCGCGAACATGTGCGCGGTGCCGTCCCAGTCGTAGACGTAGTAGCCGGCTCCGACGAAGATGTCGTTCCACTCGGCCGCACCGAAGTTGCCGATCGGCTCGTCGGTGAGCTGGTCGAGGATGTCGTAGTACTTCTGCAGCAGCGCCGCACCGTCGGTGCCCAGGCCGTACTCGGCGTCGTGCTCGGCGATCCAGTCGAAGTACGTTGCGATGTTCTTGTCGAACTGCACGTCCTGGTTGAGGTTCGCGTCGTACCAGACGTCGGTCGGGTTCACGACACCGTCGAGGACGAACCGGCGGACGTTCTCCGGGAACATCGTCGCGTAGACCTGCCCGAGGTAGGTGCCGTACGAGAAGCCGTAGAAGTTGATCTGGTCGGCGCCGAGGGCCTTGCGGATCGAGTCCATGTCCTGGACCCAGTCCGTGGTCTTCGTGTGGTCGAGGATCTTCGCGCCGGGAGCGTTGGAGCAGTCGCGCGCGTACTGGCGCGTCTTGGCCCACCACTCACGCTTGATGCTCGGCGAATCCGGAACGTATGCCGGTCGGCCGGCTGCGAAGTAGTCGTCGTCGCAGGTGAGCTTCGGGAGGCTTTCACCCACGCCACGCGGGTCGAAGCCGATCCAGTCGTAGGGGTCGCCGCCCTGCTTCGGGATCGCGCCACCGAGGCGGGCGAGCGAGAGGCCGGAGCCACCGGGGCCACCGGGGTTGACGAGCATGACGCCCTGGGCGTCGGCGTCGGAGGTCTTGTGCGCGATGCGCGAGACCATGATCTGGATCTTCTCGCCGGACGGCTTGGCGTAGTCGAGGGGGACCGTGAGCAGTCCGCACTTCGCGCCGGCGGCTTGCAGGCTCGCCTTGACGCAGGTGCCCCAGTCGATGGGTGGCGGCGTGTAGCTGCTCGCTGCAGTCGTGGTGTTCCCGGCGGGCCGTGCCTGCGGCGCGGCAAGGGCACCCGACGCCGTGCCGACGCCGATGCCGAGGATCCCGACGGCGGCCACTGCGGTGACCAGTTTCCTCATTGAAACTCTCCTCTGTGCGTGAGTGGGCCGTCTCGTGGCGGTCCTCGGGACACGTTGCCGCACCCCGGCGCTCATCGGGGCGATCGCACAGAAGTTTTTGAGATTCGGGCGCGGTGGCGGCGGAGCGAGCGCGAGGTGGGCGGACGGCATACTCGGCTCATGGAATCCGGCGCGCTCGACTCGACCACGGTCCTCGTCCTCAACGGACCCAACCTCAACCTGCTCGGGGAGCGCGAGCCCGAGATCTATGGCCGCGAGACGCTCGCCGACGTCCACGCGATGTGCCTCGACGCGTGCACGCGCGCGCGGCTGACGCTCGAGTTCCGGCAGAGCAACCACGAGGGCGTGCTCATCGACTGGATCCAGGAGGGGCGGCGCGGCATCGCGGGGCTCATCCTCAACGGCGCCGGCTATACGCACACATCGGTCGCGATGCGTGATGCCCTTTCCGCGGTCGAGGTGCCCAAGGTCGAGGTGCACATCAGCGACATCCACGCACGCGAGGAGTTCCGGCACTTCAGCTACCTCACCGACGTCACCGACTTCCAGATCATCGGTCGCGGTGTCCGCGGCTACGTCGAAGCCATCGAGTGGGTTGCGGCACAGCGTGATTGACCTTCCCGCGCGCTGGAGCAGCGATGCCTGGCGGGCCGAGCTCGAGGTCTGGCTGCTTCCCGCGATCGAGGCCACGGGTCGTGTCGTCACGGGTGAGCTCGTGCAGGAGCGGGTGCGCTTCTGGTCGACAGTGCTGAGCATCGAGACCGATCAGGGCAAGGTCTGGGTCAAGGAGAACGCACCCTCGCAGGCGTTCGAGGCCGCGCTGGCGCAGGCCGTCGAAGCCATCGCGCCCGGGACGGTCGCACCGATCGTGGCCCTCGAACCGTCCCGTGGATGGCTGGCCACTGCAGATCTGGGTATGCCGTTGTGGCACGACGACACGATGCCTCCCCCGAGTGAGTGGTTGCCGATGGCGCGCCAGTTCGCGTCGGCTCAGCGTGCGCTCGCGGCTCACGAGGACGCCCTGTTGGCAACGGGATTGAGCCGCTTCCCGAAGGAGCCGGACGACGTCGTGGCGTGGGTCGAGCGGCTGCTCGCCGAGCTCGTCCACCTGCCCGACGAAGATCCGCGACGTCCGAGCGCGACGGAAGCGGACGGCATACGCGATGGTTTGGGTCGCGTCCGCGACGCCGCCGCGACTCTTGTCGCGAGCGGGCTGCCGGATTCGTTGCAGCACAACGACCTTCACCTCGGCAACGCATTCCGGCTCGGTGACGGGGCGGCGTTCATCGACCTCGGTGACGCGCTGTGGACGCATCCGCTGACGGTCGCGCGCATCCCGGTGTGGATCCTGCGCGGCCGGCGCGAGCTTCCGGCGGATCACCCTGACCTCGTGGCGCTGACCGATGCGTTCCTCGAACCGTGGACCGACCTCGCCGACCTGGACACCCTCCGTGGGCTCATGCCGGCGGCTGACCGGATCTCGTGCCTGCATCGGGCCGAGTCGTGGCGGCGCCTCATCGCCGACGTGCCGCTCGAGTGCGTCGACGAGCGGTTCAGGCGCTCCGTGACCGAGTGGCTCATTGACGCGACCGCGCCCGATCCCTTCTCCTCCGCCACCTCTCACTAGACACTGAAGTCATGTGGTGGATCGTCATCGGTCTGGTGGTCGTCATCGCGCTGCTCGTGTGGTGGCTCGACCGGCGAGGCAGTACGGGGATGAGCCAGAACGGCTCGACGGACACTGTCGCGGGTGCCGTGGGCCAGGTCTCGCACAAGTACGGTCCCGACCGCGGCGGCTACGGCGGTTTCTGACCTGCGCGGGTCTAGATTGAGAGTCCGCAGCCCACTCCGGGCTCGGGGAGGGGAATCGTCATGAAGTGGTTGATCGTCTTCGTTCTCGTCATCGCGGCTCTCGCGTGGTGGCTCAACCGTCGCGGCTCGACCGGCATTTCGCAGAACGGGTCGACCGACACCACTGCAGGGGCGCTCGGCTCCCATGTGCACCGGGACAACAACGGTGCCGGCATGGGCGGCGGCATCTGACCTGCCCAAGGCGGTTCGCGAACCGCTTTGTGCTGCCCTGAGCAGGGGCAACGCTCGTGACTTCTCAGTATTAGTAGGACGTCCTACTATTTCGGTATGACACAGACGTCCCCTGAGCTGCACGTGCCGACGAACCCGGTCCGCATCGTCACCGCATCGAGCCTGTTCGACGGCCACGACGCGTCGATCAACATCATGCGGCGGATCATGCAGAGCCAGGGCGCCGAGGTCATCCACCTCGGCCACAACCGCTCCGTGCAGGAGGTCGTCGACGCGGCGATCGAGGAGGACGTCCAGGGCGTCGCCGTCAGCTCCTATCAGGGCGGCCACGTCGAGTACTTCGAGTACCTCGTCCAGCTCCTCCGCGAGGCCGGCGCCGGCCACGTCAAGGTCGTCGGCGGTGGCGGCGGCGTCATCGTCGCCGACGAGATCGCCCGACTTCGCGAGGCGGGCGTGACGATCTTCAGCCCCGAGGACGGCCAGCGCCTCGGCCTCGTCGGCATGATCAACACCGTCATCGAGGACTGCGACACCGACCTGTATGCCGTCCGCTCGGCTTCCGTCGCCGGCGTCCTGTCGGGCGACCGGGCCGCCGTCGCCCGCGCCATCACCGGCGCCGAGACGCACAAGCTCAGCGACGACGACCGCGCCGAGCTCGCGCGCGCCGCAGAGGCAAGGCACGTCCCCGTCCTCGGCATCACCGGCACCGGTGGCTCGGGCAAGTCGAGCCTCACCGACGAGCTCGTCCGCCGCCTGCGCGTCGACCAGCAGGACAAGCTCCGCGTGGCGGTCGTCGCCGTCGACCCCACCCGCCGCAAGGGCGGCGGCGCATTGCTCGGGGACCGCATCCGGATGAACTCGCTCGACGGCGACCGCATCTTCTTCCGCTCCCTCGCGACCCGCGGCGGCCGCGAGGTGCCCGAAGCGCTCGAGGACGTCATCACGATCCTCAAGGCGGCGGCATACGACCTCATCGTCATCGAGACGCCCGGCATCGGTCAGGGCGACGCGGCGATCGTGCCGTTCGCCGACGTGTCGATGTATGTCATGACGCCCGAGTTCGGCGCGCAGAGCCAGCTCGAGAAGATCGACATGCTCGACTTCGCCGACCTCGTCGCCATCAACAAGTTCGAGCGGCGCGGCGCCATGGACGCGCTGCGCGACGTCGGCCGCCAGCTCGTCCGCAACCGCAACGCCTTCGGCAAGAAGCCCGAGGACATGCCGGTCTTCGGCACCTCCGCCGCGACGTTCAACGACGACGGCGTGACCGCGCTCTACCAGGAGCTGCGGCGCCTGCTCTCCGAGAAGGGCCTCGAGTTCTCCGAGGGCGTCCTGCCGCCCGTCTCAGTGAGGCATTCGTCGGTGCTGCGCCAGATCGTTCCCGCCGCGCGCGTGCGCTACCTCTCGGAGATCGCCGATACCGTCCGTGGCTACCACTCGCAGACCGAGGCGTATGCCGCCCACGCGCGTCGCGTGCAGCGGCTCGAGTTCGTGGACGACGAGCTCGCGGCGGCCGGTCACGAGGACCACGCGGTCGATGCTCTGCTTGTCGAGGCGCGCAAGGCGCTGCCGACCGAGGTGGGCGAGGCGATCGAGAACTGGCCCGCGACCGTCGAGGCGTATGCCGGTGACGAGCAGGTCGTGCGGATCCGCGACAAGGAGCTGCACACGTCGCTCGTCAAGGAGTCGCTGTCGGGCAACAAGATCCGCCGCGTCTCGGTGCCGTCGTTCGCCGACCACGGAGACCTCGTGTCGTTCCTGCGGCGCGAGAACCTGCCGGGCTTCTTCCCGTTCACCGCGGGCGTCTTCCCGTTCAAGCGCGACAACGAGGACCCGGCGCGCATGTTCGCCGGCGAGGGTGACCCGTTCCGGACGAACCGCCGCTTCAAGCTGCTGTCCGAGGGGCAGCCGGCGACGCGTCTGTCGACGGCGTTCGACTCGGTGACGCTCTACGGCCGCGACCCCGACCCGCGCCCCGACATCTACGGCAAGGTCGGCACGTCCGGTGTCTCGATCGCGACGCTCGACGACATGAAGGCGCTCTACGACGGGTTCGACCTCACGTCACCGTCGACGAGCGTGTCGATGACGATCAACGGCCCGGCGCCGACGATCCTCGCGTTCTTCCTCAACACGGTCATCGACGGTGAGCTGGCGAAGTTCAGCGAGCGCGAGGGGCGCGAGCCCAACGCGGAGGAGGCAGCCGGCATACGGGCGCATGCTCTGGCGTCGGTGCGCGGCACGGTCCAGGCGGACATCCTCAAGGAGGACCAGGGGCAGAACACGTGCCTGTTCTCGACCGAGTTCTCGCTGCGGATGATGGCCGACATCCAGGAGTGGTTCATCGAACAGCAGGTGCGCAACTTCTACTCGGTGTCGATCTCGGGCTACCACATCGCCGAGGCGGGGGCGAACCCCATCAGCCAGCTGGCCTTCACGCTGGCGAACGGGTTCACGTATGTCGAGGCGTACCTTGCGCGCGGCATGGACATCAACGACTTCGCGCCGAACCTGTCGTTCTTCTTCAGCAACGGGATGGACCCGGAGTACTCGGTCATCGGTCGGGTGGCTCGCCGGATCTGGGCGGTCGCGATGCGTGAGAAGTACGGCGCAAACGAGCGGTCGCAGAAGCTGAAGTACCACGTGCAGACGTCGGGTCGGTCGCTGCACGCGCAGGAGATGGACTTCAACGACATCCGCACGACGTTGCAGGCGCTCATCGCGATCTATGACAACGCGAACTCGTTGCACACCAACGCTTTTGACGAGGCCGTGACGACCCCGGGTCCGGACTCGGTGCGTCGGGCGCTGGCGATCCAGATGATCATCAACCGTGAGTGGGGGCTTGCGATGAACGAGAACCCGCTGCAGGGCTCCTATGTCATCGACGAGCTCACCGACATGGTCGAGGCCGCGGTGCTGGCGGAGTTCGACCGGATCTCCGAGCGCGGGGGAGTGCTCGGGGCGATGGAGACCGGCTACCAGCGCGGCAAGATCCAGGACGAGTCGATGCTCTATGAGCACCGCAAGCATGACGGGTCGCTGCCGATCATCGGCGTCAACACGTTCCGCAAGCCCGACGCCGAGGGTGGCACCCCGCAGCACGTCGAGCTCGCTCGTGCGTCGGAGTCCGAGAAGGAGTCCCAGCTGGCCCGGGTTCGGGCCTATCGCGAGGCGCACTCGGTCGAGGCCGAGGAGGAGCTGGGCCGGTTGCGTGAGGCGGCGATGTCAGGTGACAACGTGTTCGCGGTGCTCATGGACGCGGCGCGGGTGTGCACCCTGCAGCAAGTGACGGACGCCTTCTTCGAGGTTGGGGGCCAGTACCGCCGCAACGTCTGAACTCGGCATTGCTAACTGTTCTGTTGCTGGAGGTTGGTCACCACCGTGTCCATGTCGAGCGTTTCGATCTGCTCGAACCGGAGTCGTAACCGGCGACGCCACAGTGCTCCGAGGATTGCTTGAGGAAGAAGCCAACCGCCGGACATGCCAAGCCACAACAGACCCGCCGCCAGCGAGAGCCAGCCCGAGGCTGTCTCAGGGTCGACAACAATCAGCATGATCAGGAGGACGAGCCAAATCACGGTCGCAATCAGGGTCGTCTTGGGGTAGAAGCCTCCGAGGTCGATTCCGCCTGCGGACGAGACAGCTTGGTACTCACACCACACCTTCTTGCCCCACAGGATCCCCGACTGGAGGCCCCAGAGCATAGCCACTGCCGTGACGGCCAGACCGACTGCGAGAGTTACAGAGCGGACGCGGTCAACGGTGAACCAGCGCGATCCGAACAGCACCCAGATGACCATGAATGTAAAGAGTGCGTACGTAGCGGATGGCAGCCAGAGTGAGGGTCGGCGCCAATTGGCTCGGCGCCAGTTGGCTCGCGCGACGACGACGACGCGCCAGAGCACCCAGGAGGCGAACAAGCCTGCAATCACCCAAGTCAGCACATCCTGCGGGGTTCGACGCATCCAAGCGTCGATCCAAGACGAGACCTGTTCGAGCACTCCGAAGTATTGAGCGGCAAAGATGAGCACTGCGAAACCGAACACGCCGATGGTGAGTGTCCTGCTCGGCACCTGGTTTTCGCGTGGGATCGCAGAGAAGATCCGAATCGTCTCGCGCAATAGTGGCACGACAACGCCGATGACTGCCGCGACCGCACACACCCACCCGACGTGTGCGATCCAGTCGCCGGCTGCGTCGCCCCGCTGAGGGGAAAGGCCCCAGATCGCGAGGGCGACCGCCGGCGCCCAGGCCAGCACGGGAGCGCCGCCCTCACAAAGTTTGTCGGTTAGCGACATCAGAGCCGGTCTGCCGACGTATCGCACCCCGACCAGCGAGAGGCTGCATCTCTCACGCAACGATCGCCACCACCAGTTCCTCAGAATCGCGTCGACCGATGTCTGGGTGTCAGCCCATTCGTGCAGGCGACGGAGGGCGCGGAACTGGACTGCGTTCAGGCGTCGCTCCCACTGCTCTGGCGACGACGAAACGTCAGACGGCCGTTGGGCGAACGCGACCGTCACGGCGCGCCACTCGCCCACAGACAATGCTGGGTCGGTGCTTTCCACCGCGAAATAGCGCCGCTCCCAGAAGCGACGCTCTGATGTCTTGGCGAGTCCGTCCTCCCACCTCCACCGAAGGAGGTGGATGCCTAGGAGAGCCTTGGACTCAGCGCGCCAGCCGATGGCAAACGCGTTGGTGGCGATGTAGCCACCGATCAGGAACAGTGCCATCACGGCTGACGCAACCAGTGCGCCGATGAATGACCAGAGTTCAGACATGCCGATCACCCCTTTCTGAGAAGAGGCTGACATCCGCCACTGACAGGGGCGATTTGCGGACTAGGAAGTCTGCCTACGCCAAAGCTGCGTCCATCAGACTGTCATGAATCAAGGCAAGGTCATCACGCCCGACATCGCCCCCGACGCTGCAGGCGCTCATCGCGATCTATGACAACGCGAACTCGTTGCACACCAGCGCTTTTGACGAGGCGTTGACGACGCCGTCGGCGGACTCGGTGCGTCGGGCGCTGGCGATCCAGATGACATCAACCGTGAGTGGGGATCGCGATGAACGAGAACCCGCTGCAGGGGTCGTACGTCATCGACGAGCTGACCGACATGGTCGAGGCGGCGGTGCTGGCGTAGTTCGACCGGATCTCGGGGCGTGGGGGAGTGCGCGGGGCGATGGAGACGGGCTGCCAGCGCGGGAAGATCCAGGATGATTCGATGCTCTATGAGCACCGCAAGCACGACGGGTCGCTGCCGATCATCGGTGTCAATACGTTCCGCAAGCCCGACGCCGAGGGTGGCACGCCGCAGCATGTCGAGCTCGCGCGGGCGCCGGAGTCCGAGAAGGAGTCGCAGCTGGCCCGGGTCCGGGCGTACCGGGAAGCGCACTTGGTAGAGGCGCAGGAGGCCTTGGGCCGGCGGTGCTCATGGACGCGGCCCGGGTGTGCACCCTCCAGGAGGTGACAGACGCCTTCTTCGAGGTCGGAAGTCATTGCCGCCACACCGCCTAGAGCCCGCGTCGACGTCACGTGGCGACGCTAGGGAAGTTGACGCCGTACGCACATCGTATGTACACTCCTTTAATCCAGTAATTAAGGAGAGTCGCCATGCCCAGCGAAAACCCGTTGGCGGAAGTTCCGATGAGTCGAGAGTCGCGGCTAAATCTACGCGCCACTACGAAGCAGGACACCCTCATTCGTCTCGCGGCCAAGGCGAGCAGTAAGACAGTGACTGATTTTGTCCTGGACAGCGCTAGTGTCGCAGCCGAGCAAATACTTGCTGATCGCAGGTGGTTTCTCTTGGATGAAGCGGCTTGGGCTGCATTCGAAGACTCGTTGGAGCGGCCGGTGGTCCTAAAGCCCCGACTTCGGGATCTTGTGTCTGACCCTGCTAATCATTTCGCTTCTGACGAATGAACAGAGAGTTTGCGCGACCCCGGAAGCTTGTGGCGGCCGATGGGGTATCGTCATTTGATTGCGGCCAACTGGACCTGAATGAGTGGATTCAACGCCACGCACTCACTAGCCAAAATGCAGGCATGTCCACTGTCTTCGTATCGTCAGACTTGGAAACACGCAAGATCCAGGGCTTCTATGCGCTAGCGACCGGCGGCGTGGAGAATGCGGCGGCGCCGGCACGTATTACCAAGGGCGTCCCTAGGCATCCTGTTCCCGTTATTCTTCTGACTCGGTTAGCCGTCGATTCAAGTGCGCAGGGTAAGAACTTGGGCCGCAGCTTGCTAGTGGACGCCTTGGCCCGGGTCAACGCGGCAGCGGACGAGGTAGGCGTTCGCGCTCTTCTAATTCACGCAAAAGACGACGATGCACGTGCCTTCTACATGCACTTAGCGGAGTTTGAGCCCTCACCTACCGACCCACTTCATCTCTTCCTGCTAATCAAAGATCTTCGGAAAGCTCTGCAGTAGCCTGCAGAGGATCTTGGCGACTAGTCCAAATACCGGCGCCGCCATTGGAGCTTTCGATTCTCGCTCCTAACTCGACGATCCAGTCCGCGGGCATCACGTGATCAACAAACCAGTCCGAAGGTTCGCGACGCAATCGCCAAAGGTAGGCGCCTAAGGTCCGCTCGCCTACAGAATCGAATGCAATATCGGCAAATTCGAGAGCCCTCTCATTATCGCCGATCAAGTGATGGGCCAGCATAAGGTTGCAGAGCACCACCGTGGAGTCAACCACGCGTCCGGACAGCGACTCCTCGAGAAGAGGGACCGCCTGAGTTGGCTTGTCCAGAATGATGCAAAAGGCATAGTTGTTTTTAAGTGTTGGGTCCTTGGGGCTGAATGTTCGTGCAGCCTCAAACAGTGCAGCCGCTGCGGTCCTGTCTCCACCATGCAAAAGCTCTAGTGCTTGCTCCGTGAGGGCAGCCGTGATACTCGGGTCCGTGCCGGACTCAACTGAAATCGTAGATTCGGCGATTGCACGGGCGACACGGTCAACATGGACGGGTCGTTCTCGCAGTATTTGCGTTTCTATCGGAGAATCCACTTGCCCTGAAACAATCAGGTACTCACGCCGAAGGCTGGAAGGTGCCCAAGATGCCAGATAGGTCTGCGTGAAGCGGTCTACGAACCATTGCCAGGTCTCGACGGCCTCTTCGTCGCGTTTGACCGGCCTTATTTCGTCGAATGTTGGTCGCCACGCGATCAGATCCTCCAACGGGGCCGACTCGAGCCATGAGTCGATATACCGTTGCGCTTCGCCCTGAATGGCCGAACGAAAGTATCCCCCGACCTCAGAGGCATTATTTTCGGATTCACCGAATATGCGTCGCCACCGGAGGTAGTGAGGCCAACTGTCGGCGCGCTCATCAGGGGACCGATCTTGGTACGTGAGGAAACTTGCCAAGCCAACCTTTACTCTGTCACCGAAGCCATGGCGTACGAGCGAGTCGAGGTCGATGCCGCGCTGCCCTAGTGCCGCTAGTGCAGATGTCGCAAAGACTTGGCGTTTCAGAACGAGACGCCCGGACGAATTGTACGGATGGGTGCGCATGCATCGGTCAACTTCTTGGAGGAGCGAAGACGTATGCCATAGCGCATCGGGATGTCTAGTCGGCTCACTCAGCGCGATTCGCTTCGCATCAAAGTCGTCGGCCTGAGCCGAGGGTGCGCTTCGTCCCCGACGAAGCAGCCCAGCAAGCGCTTCTCGACAAGCCGGATGGCAAGTGGGCGGTGGAGTTTCGCTCGCGTTTGCGATGGGGCAGTCCTCGTGAGGGCGGGGTCCCGACCCGCACTCGTCGACGTAACGGAGCAGTGCAACGGTCTGCAGTTCCAAGGGATCAACGGCCACGTCGATACCTTTCCACAAGTCTCATGCGGAAGGGTTCAGTACACGGCTCCCCATGGAATGGTCGTCGAGTCTCGGACTGCGTGACCACCGGGCGCCGGGCGTCTGCACGTTGGTGCGTGTCCACTCTTCCCAAGTGACACACCATCGGAGCTTCTCGACACTAAAGCAGTGCCGACGTGGTGGCAGAGGCGAATCTCAGGGCGGCGTCGAGGCGGAGGAGTTGTTCGGGGTCGCAGCGAGCGGACGGCATTGAGATGGAGAGGCCAGCGACGGCTTGACCTGATGAGTCGCGAACTGCTCGGCCGGTGGCAACGACGCCTTTCTCGGAAATTCCGCGGTTGACTGCCAGACCTCGCGCACGGATCCGGGCAAGCCTGCGGAGCAAGCGCGGCACGGCAGGGCGCTCGGTCTCGCGGCCGGCATACCGTTCCGCTGAGGACAGCTCCTCCACCCTGGCATCACTCAGTTCAGCCAGCAGGATCTGCCCGCCCGTCACCCGATGAGCCGGGAACACCATCCCTCCCGTGAACCCACCCGCAGCGCCTGCGGCGACTCCACCGAGGCGATGAACCGCGCAGTGTCCTCGGTGCGGATCGTCAGGTTCACCGTCTCACCGACCAGCGCCACCAGGTCGTGCATCGGCCCCAACGCTGCCGCCCGCAGAGCGGACGTCTCCGACGGCGAGTTCCCCGCCAGTTCAAGCACCGGCCCCGCCCGATACCCACGGTCGGCGTTCTGCACCGCGAAGTCGCGATAGACGAGCATCGCCAGCAGCCGGTGTGCCGTGGACCGCGCCACCCCCAACCGCTCAGCCGCCTCCGCCACCGTCAGCCCACCTTCGAGCTGCAGCCACGTCGCAAGCCGCAGCGCATGGTCGACGGAGGTCACGGCATTCGTGGGTTTGGGTCTTGAGCTTTCGCGCGCTCACGACCACCAGTCATGCACCAGCCATTCTGCTAGGCAGAATTTGCTGTTCCGCTTCACGGGACGAGCCCACTCTCGAACGCATGGCAACGGCGCCCACCCCCACCCCACAGCCCATCCGAGTACGCCCGGCCTGGCTCGTGATCCCGCTCTGCTGGGTCATCGTGGTCTTCGACGGCTACGGACCTCATCGTCTACGGGACGACACATCCTCGATCCTCGCCGAGCCCGGTTGGGGCTACCACCGCCACCACCGCCGGCGTCATCGGGAATCTCGCGTTCCTCGGGATGCTCGTCGGGGCCCTGGCCCCCGGCCGCCTCGCCGACGCGCTCGGCCGCCGCCGCACGATCCTCTGGTGCATGCGTGGTTCTCGCTCTTCACAGCTCTTTGCTACGTCGCCCCGACGCTGAGACGTTCGGCGCCGGCATCGGCGCGGCGTTCGAGGGCCGTGCGGGGATCCCTGCTGATGGGTGCCACGTCTGAGGACTGCGGGATGATCACCGCATGACCGTGGACGTGCAGGTGGAGATCGTTATCGACCGCCCCATCGCCGAGGTGGCCGCGTACGCAGGCGACCCGAGCAACGCCCCCGAGTGGTACTCCAACATCACCTCGGTGGTCTGGCAGACGCCACCGCCCGTCGCAGTCGGCTCGACCATGGACTTCGTCGCCCAGTTCCTCGGTCGCACCCTCTCCTACACCTACCGCGTCGTCGAGCTCGAGCCCCAGCGCCGACTGGTGATGCGGACGACCGACGGCCCCTTCCCGATGGAGACGACCTACGCCTGGACCGAGGTCGGCGAGACGCGAACCCGCATGACGCTGCGCAACCGCGGTGAACCTGCCGGGTTCGCGAGGCTCACCGCGCCCATGGTCGAGCGCGCCATGCGACGTGCGACGACGAAGGACCTCGAGAGGCTCAAGGAGCTTGTCGAGAACCGATAGGTCATCAGCCCGTCGCGAGGGTCGGGGCCAGCCCGGGCCCCGTCCGACGGGCTCGCCCACCCGGAGGGTTGCCGGACCGTCACCGATGCTGGGTTACTGGTTTGGTGCCGCGTGTCCCCCAGCCGGGGTGACACCGCCCAGATCGACGATGTCTCCGAATGCGACGCACGCCCATGCTCCAGTGCGCGCAGGAGGAGTCATGCACCACCCACGTCGTCGTACGCCGCAGTTCTCACAGCGGTCGGGGCCCTGCTCGGCGCCCTCGGCACGTCGAGTGCCACCGCCGCCGCTCCACTGTCGACCGACAGCAGCGAGGTCGTCCACTGGAACCAGGTCGCGGCGAGCACGCTCGGAGCGATCCCCGGTCCCGACGGCGGTGCGCCGCCCGCGTTCCAGATCAACATGGGCATGGTGCAGGGCGCCGTCTATGACGCGGTCAACGCGATCGGACGAGTGACGTACCGTCCCTACAAGCTCGAGACCCGGACGGGAGCGCGAGCCTCCGAGGACGCGGCAACCGCCACTGCGGCATACGACGTCATCACGTGGCTGCTCTCCACGGCACCGGAGCGGGTGCCCTTCCCCACGCGGGCCGCGCTGATGGGCACGGTGAACTCGGCCTACGACGCCTCGCTCGACGCCATTCCCAACAACGCCTTCAAGCGTCAGGGTGTGGCCGTCGGCCACGCGGCGGCGGCGGCCATGCGCGCCGCGAGGGAGGGTGACGGCCGCTTCGGACCGTCAGCGTGGGTGTCGAACACGGCTGCAGGACACTGGCAACCGCTCGTCGTCAACGGCGCACCCGCACTCGACCCGACCCCGTGGGCGGGCAACGTCACGCCGTTCCTGATGACGAGCCCCTCGCAGTTCCGGTCGGCGCCGCCGCCCGCCCTGGGCAGCATGCAGTGGGCCAACGAGTTCAACGAGGTCATGGCGCTCGGCAGGGGCACGGACTCGACCCGCACCGACTTCCAGACCTACATCGCTAGGTGGTGGCAGAGCGCACCGGTCTTCAGCTGGAACGAGGTGGCCCGACAGCTCATCACCCGGGCCGGTCTCAACGCCGAGGACAGCGCCCGCCTGCTGGCGCTGCAGAACATGGCCGGCGCAGACGCCGCCATCAACTGCTGGAACGACAAGTACCACTTCGACTTCTGGCGGCCGTGGAACGCGATCCCCGCTGACGCCACCCACGACGACGACAACCCGCTGACCCAGGAGGACCCGACATGGACCGCCCTCATCACTGCGCCCTACCCGGAGTGGACCTCGGGACACAACTGCCTCGACGCCTCGCACGCCCTGGTGCTGCGGGCCTGGTTCGGTGACGACCCCGTCGGCGGACCGTTCCAGATCACGAGCACGGCAACGAACCACGGCGGTGCCGCCGTCCGCACGTTCGACACGTTCACCCAGCCGCTCACCGAGCTCATCGAGGCGCGGATCTGGGCAGGTCTGCACTACCGCAGCGCCGACGTGGCCGGGCAGCTCCTGGGCCGCAACGTGGCGAGCTCCGGCATGGCGCACTACCTCCAGCCCGTGGGATCCGGTGGGTGACCGCCTCTGATCCGTATGCCGCGCGACGGGGTCCGCTTCCAGCGGGCCCCGTCGTCGTGCTCACCGAGCGCCGGTCGCAGACCCGGCCCTCGAGTCGCGGCTAGTCGAACGCCTGACCGGCGGCAGCCTTGCGCTCGGCGCGGTTCTGCGCGAGCAGGTCGCGCAGCTCCGGGTCGGACTGCACGAGGTAGACGAGACCGCAGTTGTGCGGCCCGTCCGCCCCCGGGAAGCACAGACTGCACGGGTCGCCCGGCCGGATCGGGCAGGCCGGTTGTGGACGTCGGGACATGGCACCTCCTGCTCCACCCACGCTAAAGAGAAGTGCGCGAGCCGACCCGGGCCCTTCGTCCCGTTCTCTGCGACGCGCCGCCGCCAGACCTCGCGAACCCGCCCGCCCATCGGCTCCGCCCCATCCCAGTCCGCCGGCTGACAGAGTGACGTGGGTGAGCGAGTGGTTCCTCCCCACCTCGGAGCGGCCGTGGACGGCCGGGAACCTCGTCGTCCCCCGGGTCCACGGAGCCGGCTACTTCGCCCGGCTGCTCGAGCTCGTCGAGGCGACCACCAACGGCGACCGGATCTTCCTCACCGACTGGCGCGGCGACGCCGACGAGCGCCTCACCGCCGACGGCCCGACCGTCGCCGACCTCCTGAAGTCAGCGGCCCACCGCGGCGTCGAGGTCCGCGCCCTTCTGTGGCGCTCGCACCCCGGCCGGCTCAACAGCGAGGAGAACAACGAGCTCGGTCAGGTCATCAACGAGGCCGGCGGCGAAGCCCTTCTCGACGAGCGGGTGCGCCGCGCCGGGTCGCACCACCAGAAGCTCGTCGTCGTCCGCTTCAAGGGCCGGCCACAGGACGACGTCGCCTTCGTGGGCGGCATCGACCTCTGCCACGGCCGACGCGACGACGCCGACCACCACGGCGATCCGCAGGCACCGCCGCTCGACGAGCGCTACGGTCCGACCCCGCCCTGGCACGACGCGATGGCCGAGATCCGCGGACCGGCCGTGGCCGACGTTCTCGAGACGTTCGCCGAGCGCTGGGACGACCCGACCCCGCTCGACCACCGCAACCCCTACCGGGCGGTGCACCACCGCATCGTGCGCATGCCACGTCACCCCGAGCCGCTGCCGCAGCGCTGGGACTCGCCGCCGGAGGCAGGCCCGCACCAGGTCCAGGTGCTGCGGACCTACCCACGCAAGCGGCCGGCATACCCGTTCGCCCCGGAGGGTGAGCGGTCGATCGCGCGCCTATACGCGGGCGTGCCAGCGGGCGCGTCGACTCATCTACATCGAGGACCAGTACTTCTGGTCCGACGTCGTCGCGGCAACCCTCGCCGAGGCGCTGCGACGCGAGCCGGAGCTGCAGGTCATCGGCGTCGTGCCGCGCTACCCGGAGGAGGACAACCGGGTCTGCGGCCCACCGATGATGTACGCGCAGCGACTCGCCTGGGACGCGCTGCACGAGGCGGGCGGTGACAGGTTCGCGCTCTTCGACCTCGAGAACGCCGAGGGCACACCGATCTATGTCCACGCCAAGGTCTGCGTCGTCGACGACGAGTGGATGACCATCGGCTCCGACAACCTCAACCGCCGATCCTGGTCGCACGACTCGGAGGTCACCTGCGCCGTGGTCGACGAGGACGGAGAGCTGCCTCGCTCACTGCGGACCTCGCTCTGGGCCGAGCACCTCGGCCTGCCCGACGACGACCCGCGGCTGGCCGACCCCAGCACAGCCATGGAGCTGTGGACAGAGCGCGAGGGCGCCCCCGGTAGCCGCATCCACCGGCACGTCCCGCCCGTCCTGTCGCGGCGCACGCGCGCGTGGGCGCGACCGGCATACCTCGCGCTCTACGACCCGGACGGCCGGCCGCGCAGGCTCCGCGGGACGACCGACTTCTGAGCAGGGTCGGGGGAGGGTGAGCCCACCCGGGCCGTGGGTCCGTGGCACCGACGGTGCCGACGGACCATCGACGCATACCCCTGCTTGGGTCGACACTGGAGGCGACTTCGATGTCAGGAGGTTCGGGCGATGAAGAACATGCGATGCCTCATGGGACGCCACACTTGGGAGCGACACGTCACCCCCGGCATGGGTGGACCGAGCGCGGTCTTCCACACCTGCAGTCGGTGCGGCACCGAGAAGCCGGTGCACGAGCCCGCGAAGTACCTCTCGCGCGTGATCCCCGGCTGACCCGGCCCACCGTCCGCAGTCCAAACCACGACGTATGCCGGTCGCTCACGGCATACGGCAATCGTCACGTCGGCGACCCGAGCGACACGAGGCGTTGACACGACTGGCGCGCGGGCGTCACCGTGGGCGAAGCGTCAACGCCCACTCGGGGAGGCCGTCATGTCCACGTCGATCTTCGTCCGCATCGACTCGATCAAGGGGGAGTCGCGCGAGCGCGGCCACGAGGACGAGATCGAGGCGGTGTCGTGGTCGTGGGGCGTCGCCCAGGCGACGGGCGCGGGTGCCGCCGGGCGCGGTGCCGGCCGGGTGGGGCGACCGACGTTCTCGGAGTTCACCTTCGCGCACCACCTCGACGCCGCCTCGCCGCTGCTTCTGAAGGCCTGCGCGACCGGGCAGCGCGTCCCGAAGGCGCGGGTCACGGTGCGCAGGGCGGGTCACGGGCAGCACGACTTCCTCGTCATCGACCTCACCGAGGTGGGGGTGGCGAGCGTCGCCACCGCGATCGACACCAATGCCACCCACGAGGTCGTCGTCCTCACCTTCGCGAAGGTCAGCCTCGACTACGTCCCTCAGGGAGCGGACGGCCGGCCCGAGCCCGCCATCCGCTTCACCCACGACCTCAGGACGCGCTGAACGGACTGAAGGGGCTGAACGGGCTCACACTCGGCGCGGCCAGCGGTGCGGCCGTCGCCTCGGCGGCAGCGTCACCCGCCGGACCCGAGACCCCGGTTCCAGCAGCCGACGTCGCGTTCTCCTTCTCGAGCGCGTCGGTGAGCAGCGACACGAGCGCCTCGAGCTGGACGTCCGCCGACGACCCGACCTCCTCATCGGACCCGTCGAGCGCCCGAGCAGCCAAGCCAGCCTTGTCGTCGATCAGCTGCGCCAACTGCGAGTCGATCGTCTGCGCCGCGATGATCCGCCACGCCGTGACCGGCTCGGTCTGGCCGATGCGGTGCACGCGGTCGATGGCCTGGGTCTGCTCGGCCGACGTCCACGACAACTCGGCCAGGACGACGTTGGACGCCACCTGGAGGTTGAGACCAACACCCGCCGCGGTCAGCGAGCAGACGATGACCGAGACCGACGGGTCCTCGAGGAACGCCTCGATGTTCGCCTTGCGCACCTTCGGCGTCTGGTCGCCGCGGATCGAGGCGTAGCCGATGTCGCGCTTGGCGAACGTCGCCTCGGCCACGTCCATGACGTCGAGGTGCTTGGCGAAGAAGACGACCTTGCCGACGTTGCGCGCGAGCTGTGCGGCGTAGTCGGCGGCGAGTTCGGCCTTGGCCTGGCCGATCTTGCGCATGAGGGTGAAGACGTTGTCGCCCTTGTCGACGCCGTTGCCGGTGTTCTTGAGCTCGGCAGCAGCCACGCGTCGCACCAGCCCGAGGTCGATGCCATCGACGAACGCGCCCGAGTCCGCGCCGCCGCCCACACCGCTGAGCGACGTCGCCTGCGCACGCGCCGCCAAAGTCGACTCGTAGCGCTCGACCAGCCGCGCCGCCAGCTCCGCCTCGGCCGCCCGGATCGAGCGACCCATCGCACCATCGAGCTCGACCGGGAGGTCGGCCACGCGACGGGCCGGGATGTCCGCAGCCACGTCGACCTTGCGCCGGCGCACGATCCCCTGGTTGATGACGGCCGTGCGGGCTGCCGAATAGAAGCCCGGATCGGACGGCGCAAGCCCCGTCGCCTCGAGCGCGGCCATGAGCGCGGGCCGCGGCTTCTTGTCGTCGATCCAACCGAGGAACTGCCAGATCGCCCGGAAGTCCTCGATGTCGTTGATGAGCGGCGTACCCGTCAGCGCCATGAACAGCGCCCGCGGGATGCGCTCGCGGATGCGTTCGGACAGCGCCAGCACGTGCTGCGACCGCTGCGACGTCTTGTTCTTGATGAAGTGCGCCTCGTCGACGACCATGCCGCGGAAGCCGTGCGACCCGAGCCAGCCGACGTGCCGATCGAGGATCTCGTAGTTGACGATGACGATGTCCGCGAAGCCGTCGATCGAGTCGCCGTCACCGTGGACGACGGTCGCCGTCCGCCGCGGCGTCCACAGCGCCGCCTCGTGTGCCCAGTTGGCCTTGACGACGTTGGGCACGACGACGAGCAGCGGGAACGCGTCGGCCGCATTCGCGGCGAGCAGCGCCTGCGCCGTCTTGCCGAGACCCGGCTCGTCGGCGAGCAGGAACGTCCGGTGCCCGTCCGCCGCGGCACCGACAAGTTCGGCCTGGTGCGGCATGAGCACCAGGTCCTTGATGCCGTGCACGACCTCGGACGCCTCGGGCAGCGGCATCGACGTCGCGTCACCGCCGTACTCGAACGACCGGAACAGCGGGCTCAACAGCTCCCAGCTCGCGAGTCGGTTCGTCGCCGGGCGCGGCGTACGCGCCGCCGAGAAGTCCGGCGCGAGGAACGGATTGGCCAGCTGGCGCGCGATGACCGTCGCGGGGACGGCGCGTCGGGTCGCCACGGCGGGCAGCTCACCCGACTCGGCCTCGGGCTCCGGCTCGGGCTCCTCCTCGACCTCACGCCCGGCCGCGCGGAGCATGTCGTTGCGCATGCTCGCGGCCGTCGGCGACACGGTGGCACCGTCGGCGAGCAGCGCGAGCAGTGAGGTGTCGCGCGCAGCGGTCTTCGCGAGAATCGTCGCGATGCCGTCGAGCCGCGTCATGACGTTCGTACGCTCGGCCTCGGAGATGGTCGCGTCGGTCTTGACCCGCGCCCTTTCCTCCCGCACCAGAAGAGCAACCACTTGGTATGCCGTCCGCTGCGTCGGGCGGATCTTCCCCCGTTGCGCTGCCGCTTCCACCTGACGAACCGTCTTCGCGAGGACGGGGATGATGCCCTCGCCGTCGCGGGGGTCACGGGTGTCGGAACGACGTCGATCGCGCGACGATGCCTGCGTGGCACCGCCTCGTCGAGCTGCTCGCTGAGCCAAGCGAATCCTTCTTCGTCTCGGACACGGTGCGTGCCTGCGCAGGCAGACCCGGCGACCGTGTGAGGGGCGACGCACCGCCGAGCCGAGAGAACGGCATACCGGCCAAGAAACTGACGTGCGCCGGGTCGGTGTCGATCACGACCGAACACGACCCCGCGGCCCCATGTCGCGGATGCGTCCTCGTCGAACAACGGGACGCACCCCCAAGGTTACGCGTTCCGGGCCGAAATGGCGCACTTCCGCCGTTCTGTGGTGTCAGGAGCGCACGAGCTGTCCGACCCGGCCGATGGCGAGGTCGACGTCCCAGTCCGGCGGGGGAGCGGTGCGGTCGACGGACACCACCGCCTCGGCCACCATGGCCGCCAGCGCCGGGGGCAGCTCCTGACCGGAGGAAGCCAGGAGGAAGTCACCGAGCCCGAGCAGCTCCCCGGCCCGCTCGGCGTCCGAACCGGCCAGCGCACAGCCCGCGCCGCACGCGGCCTCACCGACGGTGCCGGGGGCCGTCGCCGGGTGCGGACCCGACAGCGACCTGCGGAACCACCCGAGGGCCTCGTCGGTCCGGCCGACGAGCAGCGCCGACCACCCGGCGTTGACGGCTGTGGCGGTGGTCGGTTCGATGCCGAAGCGCTCGCGTGCGTCCTGTGCTGCCGCGGTGAGGAGGTCGAGCGATTCGGCCGGCTGTCCGGCGTCGAGCAGGGCGAGGGCCACCTTCGGCACCACCGTGACGGAGTGGACCGCCGACCGGATCAGGCCGATGCGCGCGAGGGCGTCGTGCGCCCCTCGGACGGCCGCGTCGGTCTCGCCCGCGGCGGCGTCGACGACTGCCCGCGTCGCGATGATCTCCGGGAGCAGGCTCGTCCCGGCTGCCGCGACCCGCCGTCCCTCGTCGAGGTGGGCGCGCGCCGCGTCCAGATCCCCGGAGACGTATGCCGTGATCGCACCCAACAGGGCCAACATCCCCATCCATTCCGGGTCGCCGACCAGGACCCGACTGAGCCGGTCGTGGTGCGTGGGGCTCCAGTCCGGCTCGAGGCGGAACGCGCCACGACAGATCTCGAGGCGGGCCCGTTGGCGCTCCGACAGACCGGGTCGGGCGAGCACGATCGCGGTCCAGTGCAGGCCGATCCCACTGGCCTCGACGAACTGCCACCGACGGCACAGCGCCAGCGCGATGTCGCCGGCCGCGCGGTCGTCGCCCACCTCGAGGGCGTTCGCCAGAGCCTCCATGTGGTCCTCGTGGGTCCGGCCGACGTGCTCGACGAGTTGGTCGGACAGAGCGGCGTCGCGCCACACCCCGGCAAACCATCGGCGGTGCAGGCGTCGGGTTCGCTCGACCTCCTCGGACCGCTCCAGTTCGTCGAGGGCCAGGTCGCGCACCGTGCGCAGCATCAGGAACGAGAGGCGCTCCGGCTCCCGCACCACGCGAATCAGGTTGTGCCGAGCCAGTTCTCGCACGGCATGACCCGCATCGCGCACGCCGTCACCGATCACCGCCTCCGCCGCAGCGACGGTGAACGGCCCCGCAAAGACACCGAGCCGCCGCAGGACCACGCGGGCATCGGGTCCCAACCGTCCGATGCCCCAGTCGAGCGCCTCACGCAGGGAGCGATGGCGCTCGTCCCGCCCGTGGTCGACCGAGGTGATGTCGAGGGCGTGCGCCGCAACGTCCCGCAACGACGCGAGGGGGGCGGACCCAGCGGCGCCGGCGATGAGCTCGAGCGCCAACGGCAGCCCATCGAGCCGTCGCGCGACCTGAGCGATCATCCGCAGGTCTGCCTCGGCGACGTGGTCGGCGTCGGGCAGGTCGCCCCGGTCGACGAGGTGCTGGGTGAGGAGTTGCACCGCGGGCGCCTCGCGCAACGCCTGCAGTGGACCTGCGGGGTCGGCCGTCGGCAGGGGATCGACGACGATCACCTGCTCGCCCACGACGGAGAGTTGCACGCGTGAGGTGACGACCAGCCGCACCCCGGGACAGTGGGCGAGGACGAGGGCGATGAGCTCGGCGACCGAACCCAGGACCCACTCGGCTTCGTCCACGAGGATCGTCGCCGTCGACGTCCGCAGCGTCGCGAGCAGTGCCGCGACCGGGTCGTCGCCTGTGAGGGACAGCCCCGAGGCGAGGGCGACATCGGCGGCCAGATCGTCGATCGGGAGGCCCGCATGGGCTCCGAGCGCGACGTGGGCCACCTCGACCGTCGGCATGAGCGCTCGCCCCACCTCCCCGAGCAGTCGGGACTTGCCGACCCCGCCCGGGCCGGTGAGGGTGACGAGACGTCGACCCGACTCGAGGGCATCGAGGACCGTGCGCACCTCGGCGGCCCGGCCCACTGTCAACGACGTCGCCGCGGGGATCTGGCGACCGGGGTGGAGTGCGACGAGGCGCGGGCCTGGCGGCGTTGTTGGGTTGCGGTCCAGCGACGGGTCCTGCTGGAGGACGCGGGCGTGCAACTCCCGGATCGTCGGCCCGGGCTGCACGCCGAGCTCGTCGCGCAGCGCGCGGCGGAGCGTGTCGTGGACGTCCAGGGCTTCGCCCTGTCCGAGAATCCGGTATGCCGCTCGCATGGCGAGGGCGGCCGCCTCCTCATCGAGGGGGTTGGCGAGGAGGAGGGACTGGGCGAGGTCGCGGGCGGCAGTGTCCGATTCCCGTTCGCCGAGGCCGAGCATCAGGTGGCACAGGTCGGCGCTCGCCTTCCGCCGCAGGTCCTCGAGGCGGGTGCGTTCGGCGACGACGAGGTGGTCCGCGACGCCTTCGTAGGCCCGCTCGCCGTGCCACAACCCCAACCCTTCCCGGAGGGAGGCGATGGCCTCGTGCGCGTTCGGCGCCTTGTCGGGTGAGGCGCCCGCACCGACGTTCGCGCCCGCCCTCGCGACGAGGTCCGCGAAGACGTCGGCGTCCGTGCTGACGTCCGCGGGCACGGCATAGCCGAGGTCTCCGCTCACCACGAGGTCGGCGCTCGTCTGGCGTCGGAGCCTCGCCACGGCAGTATGGAGGGCCGTCGCCGTCAGGCCGAGTGCCTCGTCACCCCAGACGAGGTCGAGGAGGGTCTCGCTGGCCACCGCCGTCCCCCGACGCGCCACCAGGACGGCGAGGAGGTCGCGCGACCGAGGGCCGCGGGGCGTGACGACCCCGGCGTCGACCTCGGCCCGAAGGGGCCCGAGCACCCCAACCCGCACCGGCCCATGCAACCACACGTGTGCGCCTCCACGGCCTCGGTCAGGGAAAGCCGGAACGGTGCCTCGGCATCGCGCGGGGGAGCGGCGCCGAGACGTCGCAGCCAGGCGATGACGGGCCGGTTGTCCGGGTGCACGTGGGCATGGATCTCCCGGGCGCCGGCGCTGCGGGCCTCGTGCGTGACCCGCTCGAGGAGCCGCTTCCCGATGCCCTGCCCCTGCACGCAGTCCGCCACCTCGACGGCGACCTCCACGGCCAGTGGATCGTCCGCGAGCCGGATCCAGCGCGCCAGCCCCACCGGGCGTCCGTCGACCCGGGCCACGAAGACCTCGTGCCGTCCCGGTGACACCTCCGACAGGCGAGCGGCCATCGACGCGGTGAGACGCGGCATACCGGTGTGGAATCGCAACCACACCGAGGCGGGAGACAGCTGGCCGAAGACCTCGTGGACGGTGCGGGTGTCTCCGCGGGCGAGGGCGTCGATCATCACGGGGCGAGTCGTCGTCGTCATGACCGCGAGGGTGGCGAGGTGACCTGTCGTCGACCTGTCGCGACCGGGACAGGTGTCGCCGAACCGGACACCCGCCACCCGTCGCGCAATGACAGGATGACGACCATGCAGATCGACAAGACCTCCGCCATCGTCACCGGCGGTGCCTCCGGCCTCGGCGCCGCGACGGCGGCCGCCCTCGCCGCCAAGGGTGCCCACGTGTACGCGCTGGACCTCCAGCAGAGCATCGAGCAGGCCCCGCAGGTGGACGGCGTCACCTACGTCCCGACCGATGTCACCGACGAGGAGCAGGTGCGCGCAGCCGTGCAGCAGGCCAGCGCCGACGCCGAGGCGCCGCTGCGCATCGTCGTCAACTGCGCCGGCATCGGCCCGAGCGCCCGCATCCTCGGCAAGAAGGGCGTCCATGACCTCGCCCTCTATCGCAAGATCATCGAGATCAACCTGATCGGCTCGTTCACGGTCCTCGCCATCGCCGCCGAGGCCATCGCGACCACCGAGGCCGACGAGCATGGCCAGCGCGGCGTCGTCATCAACACGGCGAGCATCGCCGCGTTCGATGGTCAGGTTGGCCAGGCGGCCTACAGCTCGTCCAAGGGCGGCATCGTCGGCCTTACGCTCCCGGCGGCACGCGACCTCGGTCAGTACGGCATCCGCGTCTGCACCATCGCCCCCGGCATCGTCGAGACGCCGATGCTCGCGACGGTCGCCGAGGAGTTCCGTGCGGCCCTTGCCGCCGGTGTGCCGTTCCCGCAGCGCCTCGCGCGCCCGGACGAGTACGCCCAGCTCGCGCTCTCGATCATCGACCACGACTACCTCAACGGCGAGACGATCCGCATGGACGGCGCCCTCCGGATGGCCCCGCGCTGACGCTGCAACCCATGACGTTGCACCTCGAGCTGCTGCCCGAGGTCGACTGGTCCGTCCGGATCGTCGACCTCGGCAGCGGCTCGATTCTGTTCTCCCACAACGAGAACCAGCTCCTGTCGACGGCGAGCATCGGCAAGGTCTTCGCCCTCATCGAGCTGGCCGAGCGCCTGCGCGACGGCACCTTGGCGCTCGACCAACCGCTCGACCGGCGTCGGGTCACTCCGGTCGCCGACTCGGGGCTGTGGCAGCACCTGACCACCGACGTGTTGCCCCTCACCGACGTCGCAGCCCTCGTGGGTTCCGTCAGCGACAACTGGGCGACGAACGTCCTCATCGATCTCCTCGGCCTCGACGCCATCCGTGCGCGTGCGCGTGAGTGGGCACCCGGTGGGTCCGACCTCGTCGACGTCGTCCGCGGCCTGCGCGGCCCCGACGACCCTCCTCACCTCAGCCTCGGCTGCGCCGCCGACCTCACGACCGTGCTCGCGCGGCTCTGGGCCGACCGAGCCACCCCCGACGCCACGGGCAGTCGCGTCCTGGCCTGGCTCGCCCCCGGCATGGACCTCTCGATGGTCGCCTCCGCGTGGCACCAGGACCCGCTCTCGCACGCGGAGGAGTACGCCGGCCCGATCCTCACCCACAAGACCGGCACCAACCTCGGCGTCCGCGCCGACATCGGCATCATCGACAGCGCCGCCAACAACGTCGCCAACGGAGCCGCCCACAGCAGCACCGGCGCCGACACCACAAGCCGCGCCGCGGCATACGCCGTCCTCGCGAACTGGACCGAGAACCCACCCGGACACCGCCGCGACGAGGTGATGGACGCCCTCCACACCATCGGCCGGACCCTGCGTGCGCACCTCGCGTGACAGGCTGACCGCATGAGCGAGCACGGCCACACCCACTCCCACTTCGATGACGCGGCCGCGACGTGGGACGACGACCCCGCCAAGGTCGAACGCGCCCGCGCCACCGCCGCCCTCCTGCGCGGTGCCCTCGGCCTCGACGGCACCGAACGTGTCCTCGAGATCGGCGGCGGCACCGGCCAGCTCAGCCTCGCGCTCGCCGACGCGGTCGCGTCCGTCGTCATCACCGACGCCTCCACCGGCATGGTCGACGTCGCCCGCGCCAACATCGAGCGCGCTGGGCTCGCCGACCGGCTCACGGCGGAGCGCCTCGACCTGCTCGCCGACTCTGCCCCTGAGGGCACGTTCGACGGTGTCTGGTCCCAGCTCGCGATGCATCACGTCCATGAGCTCGACGCGCTGCTCACCCGCGTCCGCGCTCTCCTCGCTCCCGGTGGCTGGCTCGCCGTCATCGAGCTGGACGACGACCGCGCCCACGCCTTCCACGCCAGTCACACGGACTTCGACGGACACCATGGTTTCGATCGTGAATCGTTCGCAGATCGGTTGCGCGCCAACGGTTTCCGCGATGTCACGGTCCGTGATGCCGGCTCCGTCGAGAAGGAACTTGGTGGCGACGACCAGGGCCGCGGGACATTCGGCATGTTCCTCGCGATCGCGCACGCCTGACTACCGCTCATGTCCCGCACGCTGCGCGACGACCTCGGTCACGACGTCGTCCTTCCAGACCATCCCGTATGCCGGGTGGTCTCGCTCGTGCCCTCCCTCACCGAGGCGGTGGCCGCGACCGCACCCGACGCGCTGGTCGGTGCCACGGACTGGTGCACTCACCCGGCGGACCTCGACGTGGCCCGGGTGCGTGGCACGAAGAACCCCGACCGTGCCGCCATCGCCT
This sequence comes from Knoellia subterranea KCTC 19937, assembly GCF_000768685.1. Lineage (GTDB taxonomy): Bacteria > Actinomycetota > Actinomycetes > Actinomycetales > Dermatophilaceae > Knoellia > Knoellia subterranea. Next base: position 333,455 of record NZ_AVPK01000003.1, read on the forward strand.
CCCTCACGCCCGACCTCGTCATCGCCAACAAGGAGGAGAACCGCGAACTGGACGTGCGCCGGATGCGCGAGACCGGCATTCCCGTCTGGGTGACCGATATCGAGACGGTGCCGCAGGCGCTCACGTCGATGCGTCGACTCCTCGTCGAGGCCTGCGGCTGGGACGAGCCGGAGTGGCTCACCGAGGCGGCGGCGCTCTGGGCCGGTGACGTGCCCGAGCCGCGGGCGCGTGTTGTCGTCCCGATCTGGCGCGACCCGTGGATGGTCGTCGGGAGGCCGACCTTCACCGCCGACCTCCTGGCCCGGCTCGGGCTCGAGGTGACCACGGCAGGGGAGGAGGGTCGGTATCCGCACGTCGACCTCGCCGCCCTCGACGCAGCCGGTGCCGACCTTGTGCTCCTGCCCGACGAGCCCTACGTCTTCACTGCGGAGGATGGGCCAGAAGCGTTCTCCGCCACCGCAACTCGCCTCGTGAACGGCCGGTTGATCACGTGGTACGGCCCGTCCCTCGTCGACGCCCGCCATGCATTGGCTGGCCTCGCCGACGGGAACTGACCCGGCGGGCGTGTGGCGGGGTTGGGGCGTCAGTCCGAGTAGAGGACCTTGAAGCGCTCGCACACGACGGGCATGTCGCGGATGAACCCGTGGTCGTGCGTCGCGTGCTCGGTGAAGAAGCGCTCGTGCACCTCACGCCAGTGCTCCAGCGACCGGTCGCCCTCACCTTCGAGGAACGCGTGCTCCTCGCTCACCTCGTCGAACGGGACGAGGTCAACCTCGGTTGTCTCGATGAGTGCCCGCGGTCGGCCCTCGCCGTCGAGGATGATGCTCAACGTGCCCGGCTCGGGGAGGGTCTCGTCCTCGGCCTCGTAGTCCCACACCGCGCTCGCCGTCGCGGTCTTGGTGCCCTCGAGGACCAGCGCCAGCAGCTCGTCGTTGTGCTCGGGCGTGGCACCGAAACCCCAGGCCGGCGGCGGCACGGAGTCGAGGGGCGTCGGGCCGAAGTAGGTCGGCACCGCGTTGAGCTTGGCGTAGTGGCGGGCCGTATCCCAGAACTCGTGCACGGCCGCGTCGACCTCGGCGGTGTCGACCTCGCTCGCGTCGGCCTCCGGCTCGGGTCCGTCCGGGAGGTGGTCGTCGGCGGGCACGTCGTTGGGCTCGGTCATGTGCCAAGACTGCCATTCACACGACGCGCCTCCCGGCGAGACTGGCCCCGTGAAGGCCGTCGTCTATGCCGCCATTGATCAGCTCCCTGTCGTGCAGGAGGTGCCCGAACCGGTCTGCCCACCGGATGGTGCCGTTATCGCCGTGCGAGCAACGGGGGTGTGCCGGTCGGATTGGCACGCCTGGAAGGGGCACGACCCGGTCGACCTGCCGCACATCCCCGGGCACGAGTTCGCCGGCGTGGTCGTCGAGGTCGGGGCCGACGTGACCGGTTGGCACGTGGGCGACCGCGTCACGGCGCCCTTCGTGTGTGGGTGCGGGGTGTGCGAGTACTGCCTGGCCGGGGACGCCCAGGTGTGTCCGGATCAGACCCAGCCCGGGTTCACCGGCCCCGGATCGTTCGCCGAAAGGGTCGCGATCCGCGCCGCCGACACGAACCTCGTCGCCCTGCCCGACTCGATCGATTTCGTGACGGCTGCCTCGCTGGGGTGTCGGTTCGCGACGGCGTTCCGCGCCCTCACCGTCCACGGCCGGCTCCGCCGCGGAGACTGGTTGGCCGTCCACGGCTGCGGCGGAGTCGGGCTGTCCGCGGTGATGATCGGCGCGGCGCTCGGAGCCCGGGTCGTGGCCCTCGACATCTCCCCGGCGGCCCTGGACAAGGCCCGCGAACTCGGCGCTGACCACGTCATCGACGCCTCGACCGAACCCGACGCGGCAGCGGCCGTCCGCGACCTGACCGGTGGCGGAGCGCACGTCTCGCTCGACGCTCTCGGCCATCCCTGGACCGCGGCCGCCTCCGTCGCCTCACTGCGCCGACGCGGCCGCCACGTCCAGGTCGGCCTCCTCCTCGGGCCGGACGCGGCCGCACCCCTGCCGCTGGACCGGGTCATCGCCCACGAGCTCGAGGTCCACGGCTCCCACGGCATGGCGGCCCACGAGTACCCCGCAATGCTGGCCCTCATCGAGGACGGAACGCTCCGTCCCGAGCTGCTCATCGGGCGCGAGCTCACCCTCGACGAGGCCGGTCAGGCGCTCGCGGACATGGACCGTCCCGCGGCCACGCCGGGGCTCTCGGTCGTTCGCATCCGCGGGTGAGCGGACGGCATACCGGCGTCTGATCGGTCGGCCACACGCCCGTGACGGCGGCCTCGTCGGGGGCGGATTTCGTTCCCGCCCCGGTGTCCGTGTAGCATTCCCGACGCACTCAGGCCGGGTCGTGAACCGGGTCTGAAGACGCCCCCTTAGCTCAGTCGGCAGAGCGTTTCCATGGTAAGGAAAAGGTCGTCGGTTCGATTCCGACAGGGGGCTCTGGTCAAGGTCATCGCCACCGTGTGGTGGCCTCCGACCCCCAAGGCGGGGTAGCTCAGCTGGTTAGAGCGCACGACTCATAATCGTGAGGTCGCGGGATCGAGCCCCGCTCCCGCTACTCAGCGCGATTTCGGGGAATACCCGAGGTTGCGTATTCTGTTGTGCTGGCGTCGCACCCTTCACCTGTGGAGCGACACAGTCACACTTCACACGATCCACTTTTCGAGAGCAGGTTGCCCCGATGGCCAAGGCCACTGACGTCCGCCCCAAGATCACCCTGGCGTGCACGGAGTGCAAGGAGCGCAACTACATCACCAAGAAGAACCGTCGGAACGACCCCGACCGTCTCGAGCTGGCGAAGTTCTGCCCCCGCTGCAAGAAGCACACCGAGCACCGCGAGACCCGCTGATCCAGCGACTCGCACGCTGAGCTTCGACGAAGCCGCCCCACCATCCGGTGCCGGGCGGCTTCGTCGTTCCCCTGTCTCTAGAGTGTCCGCATGAGCGAAAGTTCCACGGTCAACGTCGCCTTCGAGGGACGCACCTACCCACCGAGTGGCCCGTATGCCGTGACCGCGGCTCAGATTGCCGCGTTCGCCGACGCCGTCGGCTCGGATGACCCGATGCACCGCGACCCCGAGGTCGCCCGCGCTGCCGGGTACGCCGACGTCATCGCGCCCCCGACGTTCGCCGTGAGCCTGTCGCAGCAGGCCGACCGGGCCTATGTCACCGACCCCGAGGCCGGCATCGACTTCAGCCGGGTGGTCCACGGCGAGATGCGGTTCGCCCACCACCGTCCGATCACGGCCGGGGACGAGATCCTCGCCGAGCTGACCGTCGACTCGATCCGCATGGCCGGCGGCCACGCGATGATCACGACCCGGGTCGAGCTGACGGCGACGGGTGAGCCGGTGTGCACGGCCACGTCGACCATCGTCGTGCGAGGAGGGGAGTGACCATGGCCGTGCGCACTGCTGCCGAGACCGAGGCCGGGGACGTCTTCGGGCCGGTGACCGTCCCCGTGGGTCGCGAGACGCTCGTGGCCTACGCGAACGCCTCCGGCGACCAGAACCCCATCCACCAGGACGAGCACTTCGCGAAGTCGGTCGGGCTCCCCGACGTCATCGCTCACGGCATGTGGACGATGGGTGCGGCCGGATCGGTCGTCTCGGACTGGGCTGGCGGCGCCGGCCGCGTCGTCGAGTTCGGTACCCGCTTCACCAAGCCCGTCGTCGTGCCCGCGTCGGGTGCCGAGGTGGTCATCGACGGTGTCGTCAAGGCCGTGGACCCTGAGACCGGTCGGGCAACGGTCGAGGTGACCGCGACGGCCGAGGGCGCCAAGGTCCTGGGTCGCTGCATCGCGATCGTCCAGCTCGACTGATGCGCGAGCTCCACGACGCACCCCTGGCCGAACTGACGACGATGCGGGTCGGGGGCCCGGCTCGTCGACTCGTGGTGGCGGAGTCGATCGACGAGATCGTCGACACCGTCCGCGAGGTCGACGACGCCGAGGAGCCGCTGCTCGTCCTGGGCGGTGGCTCGAACCTCGTCATCGCCGACTCCGGCTTCGCCGGGACCGTCCTGCGCATCGCGACGACGGGCATCGAGGTCGAGTCCGACGACTCGTGCGGCGGCGCGATGGTCCGGGTTGCTGCCGGCGAGGTCTGGGACGACGTCGTGGAGCGGGCCGTCGCGGAGGGATGGTCCGGGATCGAGGCCCTCTCCGGCATACCCGGTTCTGCGGGTGCGACGCCGGTGCAGAACGTCGGTGCCTATGGCCAGGAGGTCGCACAGACGATCGCCCGGGTGCGGGTCTGGGACCGGCAGACGCAGGAGGTGCGGACGCTCAGCGCGCCGGAGTGCCACTTCACCTATCGGCACTCGATCTTCAAGGCGAGCGCGCAGTACGTCGTGCTCGACGTGACCTTCCAGTTCCGCACGAGCGAGAAGTCGCAGCCGATTGCGTATGCGGATCTGGCGACAGGACTGGGGGTTGAGGTGGGTGCGCGAGTTCCGCTGGTCGACGCGCGCGAGGCGGTGCTCGAGCAGCGGCGTCGTCGGGGGATGGTGCTCGACGCCGGCGACCACGACACGTGGAGCTGCGGGTCGTTCTTCACCAATCCGATCATGTCCGCGTCGAGGTTCGACCAGTTGTCCGAGCGCGTGCGCTCCGAACTCGGTGACGACGGGCCGACGCCGCCGCGCTTCGCGGACGCGAGTGGCGACGTGAAGACGAGCGCCGCGTGGCTGATCGACAAGGCCGGTTTCGGAAAAGGCTTCGGTATGCCGGGTCCCGCCGCCCTGTCGACGAAGCACACGCTCGCGGTCACCAACCGTGGATCGGCGACGGCTGCAGACGTGGCCGCGCTGGCGCGCGAGGTGCGCGACGGAGTGCATGACCGCTTCGGCGTCACCCTCGTCAACGAGCCCGTCTTCGTCGGCCACGAGCTCTGAGGCGGTCGCTCGACGGGCGTGTGTCGCGCGGTGAGGGCCGGGCGTCGCGCTGTGGGTGGCCGCAGTCGAGCGGTGCGGGCAGTACTCGTCGGGTGTCGGGAAATGACGTGCCTTTGCTGCGCCAGGTGACGCAAGGAGGAACGGCGCACGATCTCGTCAGGCGGGCTCACGTCGTTGTGGTGTTCAGGCAGCGTCCTCCGTCGGGTCGTCGGGGCGGGCCGGTGACGGGCGGGGTGCGTACCAGAGCGGCTCCGGCCCCTTGTCGACGAAGAACTCCCGGTGCCACCACCAGTTGGGTGGATTGATCACGGCGCGAGTGTCGTGGTGGGCGGGAAAGCGTCGGCTCCCGTTCCGTATGCGGGCGAGCAGTTCGGTCTCGGACCACGACGATGGCTCGACGATGGTGGGTGAACCCGACTCGCCAGCCTGTTCGTCGGCGCAGCGGACCAGAGCGAGGGCGAAGCCCGTGCCGTCGAGGGCCTCCACGATGTCGTCGAGCTGGAATCGACCGGCGGCGCTCTCGAGCCGAGCGATGACGCTCGGCGAGCGCTCCCGCATGGCCGCATAGGCCCGTTGCGAGAGGCCGAGTCGGCGGCGATGGTCACGCAGGGCCAACCCCACCATGCGCGCGACCGTCATTTCCTTGATGGCGGTCGCGAGGTCAGCCCGGCGCCGCTCTTCCTGCTGTTCGGGTGTCATGCATCGAAGGTCACCCAGCCCGGCCGCCCGCGCCAGAGTCAACGACGCAATCTGTGGACAGTTCCACCCACCCCACCCACCTGTGGAGAACCTCGACCCTTCCCGACCTCCTCGTCCCGAAGCAAAGGCACCCCCATTCACCCCACCCTGTGCAGCACACCGCGACTGCTCCCGGAGCAGGAGCAAACTTCGATTGCTTCGCATGGTGAAGCACACCGCGGTTGCTTCGCGTTGCGGAGCGAAGGGGAGTGTCTTTGCTCCAGCAGGGGGAGCAAAGACACGTCTGTGGCTGATACCCCGTGAGGGTGCCGGCCACGCCCCGGCGGGCGCTCAGGTCGGGGTCGCCGCCAGCCAGGTGTCGATGTCGGCGAATGCCGTCTCGCGCACCTCTGTGGGCGCTCGCGACGCGCGCAGCGACGCGCGCGCCAAGGAGGCGAGCTCGGCGTCCGAGAACTCGAGCAACCGCGCCACTTCGTACTGCGCCACGAGCCGCGAACCGAAGATCAGCGGGTCGTCCGCCCCCAGCGCCACGGTCGCTCCAGCATCCACGAGGGTCCGCAGCGGGACGTCCTCGATCTCGTCATAGACGCCAAGCGAGAGGTTGCTTCCGGGACACACCTCCAGCGCCACCTCGTCCTCGACGACACGAGCCAGCGTGCGCGGATCCTCGACCGAACGGACACCGTGCCCGAGCCGGTCGGGCCGCAACGCGTCCAGCGTGCGATCGACCGCGTTCGGACCGAGCAGCTCCCCCGCATGCGGGACCAGAGCCAGCCCCGCCCGCCTCGCGATGTCGAAGGCCGCGGCGAACGCGTCCGTGTCCCCACGCCGCTCGTCGTTGCTCAGCCCGAACCCGACGACGGCACCCGGCCCCTCACCGGCATACCGGGCTGCCAGACGCGCCAAGGTGCGCGACTCGAGTTCATGCCGCATCCGGGACGCCGCGACGATCACGCCGACCTGAGCGGCGCCGGGCACCCGCGACACGGAGGCAGCCTCGTCGAGCACGATCTCCAGGGCAGGTGTGATCCCACCGACGAAACCGGCATACGAGGTCGGGTCGATCTGGATCTCGAGCCAGCGGGAGCCCTCGGCCCCGTCATCGAGCGCGGCCTCGCGCACGATCCGGCGCATGTCCGCCTCACCGCGCACACAGTGACGGGCAGCGTCATAGAGGCTCTGGAAGCGGAACCACCCACGTTCGTCGCGGGTCTCGAACGTCACCGGCCAGTCGGCCTCGAGCGCCGAGGGCAGCCGAAGGCCATGAGACGCCGACATCTCGCGCACCGTCTCGACCCGCATCGATCCCGTGAAGTGCAGATGCAGATGAGCCTTGGGCAGGACGGCGAGGTCGCGCAGGCCGCTCGGCGGCGGAGTCGTGGAGGCGCTCACTCCTCGACGATGCGCATCGCCGACTCCTCGGGCGACTCGCTCTCGCCGGGCGCGAACCCGTCATCGCCGATGAGTGCCTTCTCGTCGTCCTCGCGTGCACCCTCGTCGGGCGAGGTCAGCGACGAGCCGTCCAGGTCCTCGCCGGGGTCGCCCAGGAAGTCGTCCTCCGCGGGGATCGCGTCGGGGTCATCTCCGCCCACGTCGGACGGGTCGTCGAGTCCCGACTCGTTGTCGGGAGCGCCGTAGGCAGAGTTCGGGTCCGGCTCCTCCTGGGCGATGCGCTGGTCGATCGTCTCCTCCTGCGCCTGCTCAGAGGCGGTCGTACCCCACTCCGTCGCGCGCGACATCTGGTCCGGAGGAGTGGACGGAAGGCTGTCGCCCTCGCTGGAGTCGAGCAGGTCGGGCTGGCCGTCGCCGGCGTCCACCGCGTCGTCGAGGCTCACCGAGCCGAGGTCGTCGTCGAAGTTCTCCGTGCCGCTCGTCTCGCTCGTGTCGCTCATGCCTCACCTTTGCACGAGCGAGCGTCCCGAGTCAGCCCTGCGCGCCGCTGAGCTTCTCCGCAGCCGCGAGCAGGACGCACGTCGCGACCCCGGCCATCGCCGTCTCGACCTCGGCGAGGACGGGGAACGACGGTGCGAGCCGGATGTTGCGGTCACGCGGGTCGTTGCCGTGAGGGAAGGACGCACCCGCCGGGGTGAGCGCGATCCCCGCACCCTTGGCGAGTTCGACGACGCGGGAGGCGGTGCCGTCGAGGACGTCGAGATTGACGAAGTAGCCACCGGACGGCTTCGACCACGTCGCGACCTCGCGCCCGGCCAGCGCCGACTCCAACGCAGCGTCCACCGCAGCGAACTTCGGCGCGAGGATGTCGCGATGCTTGCGCATGTGCTCGCGCACGCCGTCGGCCGAGCCGAAGAACTGCACGTGGCGCAGCTGGTTGACCTTGTCCGGGCCGATCGAGGCGAACTGCTGGTTCGCGAGGTACCAGTCGACGTTGGCCTTCGACGCCGCGAGGAATGCCACACCCGCACCGGCGAACGTGATCTTCGACGTCGACGCGAACATCAGCGGCCGGTTGGGGTGACCCGAGCCGGACGCGAGCGTGATGATGTCGACGCTCTTGGCCTCGTCCTCGGTGAGGTGGTGGAACGCGTACGCGTTGTCCCAGAAGATCCGGAAGTCCGGCGCCGCCGTCTCCATGGATGCCAGCTCGGTCGCGACCTCCTGGGAGCACACGGCACCCGAAGGGTTGGCGTACGTCGGCACGATCCAGATTCCCTTGACCGCCGGGTCCGTGACGAGCTCACGCACGGCGGCGATGTCCGGGCCGTCCTCGTTCATCGGGACGGGGATCATCTCGATGCCGTAGTTGCCGAGCATCGTGAAGTGGCGGTCGTAGCCGGGGACGGGGCAGATGAACTTCACCGTCTCCTCCTTCGACCACGGCCGCGGCGAGTCGGGGCCCCCGTGGAGAAACAGCTGCACCAGGCAGTCGTGCATCATCGTCAGGCTCGAGTTGCCTCCGGCGATGACCTGCTCGGTCTCGACCCACAGCAGGTTCGCGAACATCTCGCGCAGCTCGGTCAGGCCGGACAGCCCGCCGTAGTTCCGGACGTCGACCCCGCCCGAATCCTTGTGTCCCTTCGGCAGCTCGAGCAGTTCGTTGCTGAGGTCGAGCTGCTCGACCGAGGGCTTGCCGCGCGTGAGGTCGAGCTTGAGCCCATGTGCCTGAAGGTCGGCGTATGCCGTTCGCTGCGTCTCGAGGAACGTCTCGAGTTCCGCGGGGGAGAGGGACGACAGGGGGGCGGCGGCGGTCTGCTCGGTCACGATGGCCATCGTGTCAGAGCCGTGGGCTTGGATCGAGACCATGTCACCGAGTGGGCTTCACGTCGTCGAGTTCGGTCCGACGGAGGGGACGCCGGTCGTGGCGATCCATGGTTGGTCCCCGGACCACCGCCTCATGACCGGCTTCCTGACAAGGAGCGGTCTCGGGAGGCGACACGACCGCGGAAGGCGAGCGGCCGGCATACCGACGCATCTATCCCGACCTCCCGGGCATGGGACGCTCGCCCGTCGGCGACACGGCGTCGACGAAGGACCTCGTCGACCGGGTCGAGCGCGAGGTGCCCTGACCTCCGCGCAGGGGACCTCTCCCCATGGCTGATGCCCGGCCGCTCCGGCAGGGTCGACGGGGACGGGCCGAGCACCGGTCCGCGTACCCACGGGAGGGAACATGAACACGTCCACGATGCGCCGCGTCCTCGGACTGGCGCTGGCAGCGGGCGCCGCCACGACGACGCTGGCAGTCGCCGGCGCCACGACGGCACCGCCGGCCCAGGCCGCAGACGGCTCGATCCGGGTCATCGCCGGAGTCATCGCGGCCGTTCTGATGGTCGTGTCCGCGATCGACCTCGACGTGCGCCGGCTGCCCGACCGCTTCACGTTGCCCTTGATTCCGGCGACAGCGGCCGGCCTGGCCGTCGTGGCGCTCGTCCACGGTGACCTGTCCAACTGGCTGCGAGCGGTGCTCGCCGGCCTTGCTGTGGGCGCGATCCATCTGGGACTCGCGTTCATCGGTGGCGGGACCGGCCTGGGTCTGGGTGACGTGAAGTTGTCGCCAACCCTTGGGATGCTGCTGGGGTGGCACTCGTGGACGCTCGCGTTCGCGGGAGTGTTCCTCGCGTTCGTCCTCGGCGGGCTTGTCGGCGTCGGACTCATCGTCATCGCCCGCCGGGATCGCAAATCAACGGTGCCCTTCGGACCGTTCATGGTCGCAGGGTGCCTCGCACTGCTGGCTGCGCCGGCGGTGTCGGCGTTTTCCTGACCCGGCAGGGGGCTCGCGATGCTCTCAGTAGGGGTTGCTCCCGTGGAAGGGGTTGCGCCGGTCCTCGATGACGGGGCCGGTGGCGCGCGGGGTGGATCTGGCGACCGCGAAGAGAACCGCCGTCCACGCTCCGAGGAACACCGCACCGAAGCCCATCCCCAGAGCAAGGATTCGTCGTGGCGGGCGGGGGTCCTCGAGAAGCACGACGGACTTGAGCCCAACACCCGTGCACGGTGCGACGACGTCGCCAGGACTCCACGCAGAAGCCGTCTCACCGATGACGACGAGCCGCTCACCGCGCACCTCGACTCGCTTCGTGCTGAGTTCCTCGACGACTGCCAGTTGGCTGTCCGAGCCGGTGCACTCGAACCCCTCGTCCGTGGGTTCGCCCCGACCGAGAACAGTGAGGTCGGTGTCACGCACCGGTTCCGGACCGCTCACGGTGACGGCCTGCCCAGCCGGGCCCTCCCCGCGAACGATGGGGTCGAGCGCCGCCAGGCTCAGCCACAGACCCAGGGCCACGCAGGTGGCGATGACGCAGCCGGCGAGGGCAGCCCAGCGGACGCTGTGCGCCAGGCGGACAACTTCGGGCCTCATGCCTTGCAGGCGTCCCAGGTGGCCCAGTTGGTGCCGTTGAAGTATTCGGCGGAGGCGACCGACTCATTCGGGAGCGCGAAGCCAGCCTTGGCACCGAGCCCTTCGACGAACCAGATGTCGCCCGACGCCTGGACGGTGGTGTTCTTCGACGTGTCATACGAGACGCGCGTGTGGTCACCGGTCGAGTTCGCGCGGTCGAAGAAGTCGCCCCACGCAGTCGGCAGAGGGTTGTAGAGCACGTTCTGGGCCGCGGTGCGATCGGCGTCGGTCTCGACCGGCAACGACCACGTCTCGACATCCCGGGTCCCGTCGCCCAGTGACTCGGTCGTCACGTCGGCGGACAGGAGAGTCGATCCCTTGTAGGTGGCTGCGACGATCACGCGGGCGTCCGGCCCGATGCTGCCGCTCTTGATCGAGATCGCGCCGGAGAGCGTGGCGGTCGCCTTGCCTTCGGCGAGGACCGTCGTCGTCCCGTCCGCGTTGGTGCGGACGCCCACGACGGCCGAACCGGCGAGCTTGGCCTCGGCCCCACCCACGAACGGCGTGATGACGGCCGACGCCTCGACACTGGCTCCGCCCAGGTAGGTGGTGCTGGTCGGCTCGGGAAGCGACTCGAACCCGGCACGTTCACCGACCCACTTCGTGACCGGCGCACCAACGTGCTTCGCGACGAAACCAAAGGGCCCCGGGGCCGTCTCAGCGGCCCCATCCACCACTTCGTTGAACGAGGCAGAGCGCGCGATGCTCTCTGCGGCGCCCTTGCTGTCCACGACGTAGGTCCGCTGCTCGACGGCGCGGACTCGGCCGTCCGCCGAGACGGACATGTCGTCGCCCCACCGCGTGCCGTTGATCTCGACACGCGCGTCCCAGCCGGCCCCGGTCTTGACTCCAGCATCGGAGATGTCCGAGACGGTGACGCGGTATTGCCCGTTGCTGAGCTTCTCGGTGTGCACCCCGCGACTGGTGCTGCCGACGCCGTTGAGGAAGGCCACCTCGCCATTGACCGAGTAGCCGTTGTTGTTCGTCGTGCACGGCTGAGTGGGCGTGCGGTCCTTCTCGCTCTCGAACTGGGGCATGGCGCACTCGCCCTGCCCGATCGTGAACACCTTGCAGACGACGGCGCTCACGGCCTGACCGACCGTCGGCGACGCGACGACCCCGCCGACGAGCGCCACGACGAGCGCGGCAACGGCAATGCTTCCCCCGTACTCCAGCGAGACTGCTCCCCGCTCCCGACGCATGCCTGGCCACCCCCCACGATGAAGTACTGTCGGGGCCACAGTAGTGGGCGCGACCCGGAGCGTGAAATGTTTCCGCCGGTTTGGTTCGGTCCGCAGGTTCCGTGGAGGGTGGGCGAGCGTGAGTTTCGGACGGGTTGCTCGGTGGCTCCTGCTCACCATCGGGCTGAGCGCCGTCGTGGGCATGGTGTCGCTCGTCGGAGTGGTCATGGGCGCGACGAAGGGCAGTCTTGCGACGGCGGTGCTGCTGCGCAGCGTTCTGGCGCTCGCGATCCTCTCGATCGCACTCGTCTGGGCCGTCGGCGCGTGGCGCCATGACCGTATGCCGTTCTTCCTCACCTCCGTGGGGTGTGCCTACCTGCTCCAGCCGTACGCCTTCACCGGACAGGTCCTTGCCGCTCAGTTCCTCTCGGGCAACCCCTGGATCAGGACCCTCATCGACGCCGCCATCTGGATGGGGGTGGCTGCCTATGTCGTGGTGCGTCAGCGCCAACGTCATCCGTGGGAACCCGAGCCGGTCGACCTAGGAGTTCTGAGATGAATCTCAACGACACTGCGCGGACGACCCGCCGCTTTTTCCTCATCGCCGCGGGGTCGAGCATCCTCGCTGCGTGCTCGTCCGGGGAGGAGGTCCTGCCTGAGCGCCTCGAGCGGATCAAGCCGTCGGAGACCCCGGTCAGCCCGCTCGTGCCGGGGACTGTGCCGATCGACTTCCGCACGATCTCCGGGGAAGGCTTCAAGGTCTCGATCCCGGCGGCGTGGAAGGACTCGATGAAGCCCGCCGGTGAGGAGACGCCGCCGGCCTATCTCTTCGATGCTCAGGACCGACCCGCTGACTCGCCCGTCCGCGTCGGCGTCGTCATCGACGCAGACCCGAAGGCCGACGTGATCGAGCAGTCCCACGTGCTCGAGGTCAGCAAGACGGCGGCTGGCGTCGAGGACGTCACGCGCAGCCTCATCACCTGGCCGGGAACCACGCGTGCCGTCCTCATCGACTGGTCCGAGGCGGCCGGTGGGTCGTCGGGTGCCGAGTACCGCACGCGTCAGCTGATGGCGCAGGTCTCGTCCAAGAGGATCATCAACGTCGTGGCCACCGCTCCCGCGACCGAGTTCGAGACCCTGCCGATGAACGAGATCCTCGCGACCTTCGTCGTGGTGCCGTAGGGCTCAGGCCGGAGGCGCGGCCTCGCGGCACGTTCCCGTCAGGACCGCCCGACGTACACGTGCTTGATTTCGCCTCCGGAGCAGGTGACTTCTCCCGGAGCCTGGAAGCCCTCGAGTTGGCCGACCGGATACAGAGTCGTGTCGCCGAGCCGGGCTGTGTCGGTGTCCTCCGGCTTCACGAGTCGCGGGGTGCCACCACCCGTCACCGAGCACAGCGACGGATCCGGTCGGCCACCGGGACGCGGGTCGCTCCCGTCCTCGGACGACACCCACACCATGGGCGTGCCCGTGGCCTCCTGCACGGTGAGGGCGTGGCCCGCCATGGCGTCGGCGAAGAGTTCGACCTCACCTCCCGAGCTGCCGCTGCAGGCCGCGATGCCCGTGGCGAGGGCGATGGTGAGAACGGTCGTGGTGAGGCGCTTCATGACACCCATCGTGACAAACCCGTCTCGGACCTGCCCGTCGTGGCCCGAGACCCGCTCACGAACCGAAGCGGCGGATACCTCGTCCACGAGGGTGGATCAGGCCGGCGATGCCGAGGGCCGCGATGCCACCCACGACGAACGCCAGTGGCACGGACCGCACCCCGACGTCGGTCGGCATCACGGCGAGTTCCTCGCCGGCGGCCAGGGTTGGGTTGCACGTCACGCTGTCTCCGACGACGGTGGTGCCGAGGACCACCACGGGTACGTACGGCTCGCCACGGAGGACCCGGGTTCCGACCGAGTCGACGTCCGGCCGAACCAGAAGTTCCGCCTCACGTCCCTCCCGCAGGAGTGAGCACCCGAACAACTTCGGCTCGGCGGGATCCCGATCCTCTCCCAAGGCAAAAATGGTCGAGCCGGGATCGAAGAGGGGGGACGCACGCAACTCGACTGGCGTGGCGGGAGTGAGGCGGACGACGTCAGTGCGCTGCTGCGTCCACGCGTAGGCACCGATCCCGATCGCGGTCAGCCCGCCGAGCATCAGCAGCACACTGCCGACGACCCCGAGAAGGTGGCTTCGGTTCGTGCTGCTGCGCTGTCGTCTGCGTTGTCTTCTCGGTGTCTTCACTCTTGGTTGGCCTTTGGGCTTGGCGTGTGCGACGTGTAGCGTAACGCCCGGACGCCGGAGGGGTGCGCCATGCGGGTGCGTCGTGGAGCGTTCAAATGTCGAGGTTGATTCGGGGGATCCGTGTGAACGCAACTCAGGTCGTTGTCGTCGTCCTGGACTCGACGCTCCCCGCCGACACCCTCCGCCCGTGGCTGGCCCACGAGCGTCGCGTCGCGCTCGTCGGCCCCGGAAGAATCGCTGACCTCGGCCAGCTGAGCGACGATCTCGGGGCAACGCATGTCGTGATCGCCGCACGGCACCCCGACGGTCGAGCGGCTCGCCTCGCCGCGACGATCCTCGCCGGCGCCCGACCGCGGGTGGCCGTTGCGCACCGCGTCGGTGCGACCAGCGCGATCGCCCTGGCCGCAAGCGCCGTGACCGCTCTGGAGTCCCACACGGACCCCGGTGGGGTGCTCGCGACCTTCGACCAGATGGTCGCCCGTTCCGTCGGCGGCATGTGGTTGCACAAGGTGACCGGGCTCCAGTACCCCAAGCCCGGCTTCGGAATGCACGTCCGGTCCCTCGTCAGCCGTGGCTTCGTGGCGTCCATGACCCCTGTCCCGCAGATCAGCCGGGCGCTCGCGCTCAGCGACGACCTGCAGACGGTGCTGGTCGGTGCCGAGGAGACCTCTCGCGAGTTCACCGCAATGCAGGGAGTGAGCGCTGGTCGCCGGTTGCAGTCGGTCCCGGCGATCTCCGACGTGACTCGGGCCCACGGGTCGCGCGGCGTCGAGTTCGTTGCCCTCGCCCCGGTGTCCGCCCCGACGCTCGCACCCAACCCGTGCCCGTCGTGCGGCGCTCGGTCCGCCGTCCAGATCTGCCAGTACTGCCATGTTCACCTGCGTGTTTCGGAGCCTGCATGAATCCTCGTCAGCGTCGCGGTCTGGTCTTCATGGCCATCTCCGTGCTCGTGGCCCTCGCGACCTTCTTCGTCGTCACCGGCTACGTCTCCAACGTCAACAGCCAGGTCGGCTCCCGGGTCACGGTGTACCGCGCGACCAAGGCGATCGAGCCCTACACCGCACTCAGTGCGGACAACCTCGAACCGGTCGAGGTCCCCGAGCGATGGGTGTCGAAGTCCTCGGTGCTCCGCATGGACGACCTCCAGGGGCGCCGCGTGGGCTTCCGTCTCAACGCCGGCTCCACGGTGTCCGGTGACATGCTCATCCCGAGCTCGAGCCTCAAGCAGGACGAGCGAGAGGTCGCGGTCAACGTCAACTCGGTGACGGGTGTGGCCGGCCGAGTCCGCCCCGGCGACCGAGTGGACATCTACGCCGTGTTCGCGGAGGTGCCCGGCCTCCCGAAGACGGTCAAGGTGCTCGCACGGGACATCCGCGTCGTGTCGATCGCCGGCGAGCAGCAGGTCACGAAGTCAGACGAGCAAGGTGTCGAGGAGCAGTCCGTCATCCCCGTCACCCTCGCCGTGGTGCCCAAGGTCGCGATGAGCCTCACGTATGCCGCGAACTTCGCTGCGGAGGTGCGACTGGTTGCCCTCCCGAACGACGTCGGCACGAACCGCAACGGCGAGATCGACAAGTTTGACGCCTCGCAGCTCGGCGGCAAGGCGATCCCCGAAGGAGTGGACCAGTGACCCAAGTTGTCATCGGTATCGAGAACGAGAACCTCGTTGCCGACCTCATGTCCCTGCTCGAGGAGATGGACGGCTACTCCGTCCGGGCCGTGGCGAAGTCGCCGAGCGAGTTGGTCGACCTGACGGCCCGCCTCGAGCCAGATGTGGTCTTCGTCCACGAGACCCTCGGCATCGAGCCGGTCACGCAGACGATCCGGGACATCATGAGCCGACGCCCGGCGACCGCCATCCTTCAGGTGTCTCAGGTTCGCAGCGCATCGACGGTCATCAAGGCGATGGAGGACGGCGCGCGGGGTGTCGTCGCCTATCCGTTCGCCTACGAGGACGTATCGACCCGTGTGCTCGCGGCCACCGAATGGGGCGAGCAGATGAAGGCCGTGCTCGCCGGCGCGGCAGTCACCAACTCGTCGCGTGGTCAGGTCGTCGCCGTCGTCGGCGCCAAGGGTGGGGTCGGCACGACGACCGTCGCCTCCCACCTCGCCTACGACTACCTGCGTGACAACCCGCACGAGCGGGTCTGCCTCGTCGACGTCGACATCGAGAAGGGGGACGTCGGCGCCATCTTCGAGGTTCGGCAGTCGGTCTCCATCGCTGACGTCGCCAAGATCTCCGGCGACCTCTCGCCCGTCGTCGTGCACGACGCCGTCATCGAGCACGAGTCCGGGTTGCACCTGCTGCTCGCCCCCCTCGATGTCCGCGAAGGCGAGTTCGTCAGCCCCGAGGCCCTGCGGGCCATCGTCGCCCTCCTGCGCCGCGACTTCGACCTCGTCATCCTTGACGGCGGCGGCCACGTCTCGCCGGCCCAGGCAGCCATCGTCGAGCTCGCGGGCGAGTGCCTCGTCGTCACCACGCCCGACGTCCTGTCGATGCGCGCCCTGCGTCGCCGGATGATCGCCTGGGAAGCGCTGGGTGTCCGCGAGGAGGCCGCGTTCAAGGTCCTCGTCAACAAGGTCGACCGAGCCAGTCTCTTCCCGGCCAGCGCGGTGAACAAGCTCACGACGGCCCACGTCGTCTCCACGACCATCCCGTTGTCGCCCCGCGTGCTCGAGCCATCGATCAACGACCGTGACCCGGGCGCGGTGACCGAGGTGGCCTGGTGGAGCCTGATCAAGGGACTTCGTCAGGAGCTGGGGCTGGCCAGGGGGCCGGCGCCGGCGCCACAGGGTGTGTCGAAGAAACGGCGGGGGCGCAAGAAGAAGTCAGCCGAGACGGAGGGTGGCGACGAGACCCAGGCAACTGTGCGTGAACCCGCGATGGCAGGGCGAGGCAGGGAGGCGGGTGCTGTCGGCCTCGAGACCGTGGGCATCCTCCCCGCGGCAGTTCTGCTGTGCCTCATCGGTTGGCAGACCGCGGTCACGGGCTTCTCTTTCATCTACGCCGGCCACGCGTCGTCGGTCGCCGCCCGCGAATACTCCGTCACTGGAGACAAGGTCGAAGCGACGCAGGCGGCCCGCAAAGCCGTTCCCGGGTCGCTGCGTTCAGGGGTGTCGGTCTCGACCAGTGGCAAGCGTGTCTCGGTCACCGTGCCCATCGTCAAGGGCTGGCCCGGAAGCGTGCTGCCGACCCAGCTCACGAGTACCCGTACCGTCGTGAGGGAGCAGTGATGCGTCGGCTGCGCTCGGAGCGCGGCGCCGCAGCCCTCGAGGTGGCAGGCGTCGCGCCGCTCGTGATCTTCGCGGCCCTCGTCGCGCTGCAGTTCGGCGTGGCCGCCTGGACCATCATCTCGACCGGTCAGGCCGCGCGTGACGGTGCGCGGGCCTACTCGTTGGGCGACGACCCGCGGACGGCTGCGGAGGGTGCTCTCCCGGGTGTCATGGAGATCGGGGGCGACGGTGGCAGTCTCTCCGGTGAGGGATACACGTACCGGGTCACCGTCAAGGTGCCCACGGTGGTCAAGCTCAATCTCGGATCGGTGACCCGCAGCGCGACCATGCCGGTGATCAAGTGAACGACTACAGCTCCTTCACTGGCGGCCAGGTCGCCGTTGCGACCAAGGAAGACGACAGCCTGGTCGCGACGTTCCGCCGGATGCTGCTCGAGGAGGTCGACCTCCACGAGCTGAGCAAGATCGACGCCAACCAGCGGCGCGCCCGGCTCGAACGAGTCATCGCCCACCTCGTGTCCCGCGAGGGCGTCATCCTCTCGGCCAGTGAGCGCAATCAACTCGTTCGTCGCGTCGTCGACGAGGCCGTCGGGCTCGGTGTCCTCGAGCCGATCCTCAATGACCCGGGTGTCAGCGAGATCATGATCAACGGGCACGACACCATCTTTGTCGAGCGCAGCGGCAAGCTCGAGCGATGGCCCGCGCTGTTCAGCAGTGAGGAGCAGCTCCTCCAGACCATCGACCGCATCGTGTCCACGGTCAACCGTCGCGTCGACGAGTCGAGTCCCATGGTGGACGCGCGACTTCCCGCAGACAGCCGTATGCCGCGCGGCGCGCGCGTCAACGTCGTGCTCCCGCCGCTCAGCCTCAACGGTCCGACGGTGACGATCCGACTCTTTCCGATGGCGCTCAGCCTCAGCCAACTCATGGAGCGCGACTCCATCGACCGCCGTTCCGCGCTGCTTCTGAAGGCCTGCGTCGAGGCACGTCTCAATGTCGTCGTCTCGGGTGGCACCGGTTCGGGCAAGACCACCCTGCTCAACGCGCTGTCGTCGTTCATCTCGCCCAGCGAGCGGATCGTCACCATCGAGGACGCGGCCGAGCTCAGCCTCGACCAGCCGCACACGATCCGGTTGGAGACCCGACCCGCCAACGTCGAGGGCCGCGGCCAGGTCTCCATCCGTGACCTCGTGC
The DNA here is from genome assembly GCF_000768685.1 of Knoellia subterranea KCTC 19937. GTDB lineage: Bacteria > Actinomycetota > Actinomycetes > Actinomycetales > Dermatophilaceae > Knoellia > Knoellia subterranea. Next base: position 351,770 of record NZ_AVPK01000003.1, read on the forward strand.
GCAACAGCCTCCGCATGCGGCCGGACCGGATCATCGTCGGTGAGTGCCGCGGCGGCGAGGCGCTCGACATGCTCCAGGCGATGAACACCGGCCATGAGGGCTCACTCACCACGGTGCACGCCAACACCCCCGACGATGCCCTGTCTCGCCTCGAGACGTTGGCGTCGATGAGTGACGTCGAGGTGCCCTTCCACGCTCTCCGCGACCAGGTGAACTCCGCCATCGACGTCATCGTCCAGCTCAACCGTCTCGCGGACGGAAGTCGTCGCGTCGTCGATGTGTCGTGGGTGTCCAGTCGGCGCCAGGAGGACTTCGATCTCGTCCCGCTCATGCGCTACGTGATCGATCGGAGTGATCCCACGAAGCCGGTGGGCCAGTTCGAGGTCTTCGATCTACCTGAGAGGTTCCGCCATCGTCTCCTCGCAGGCGGCGCCGACCTCTCGCAGCTCGAGGTGACCTGATGGTCGTCCTCGCGATCCTCGTCGGCTCGCTCGTCGCGTCGTTCCTCTTCATGCTGGCGATCCGGCAGTTTGTGGGCATCGTGGCGTCTCGCCGACGCGCGATCGGAGCGGCTGAGTTCTCACGCACGGACCGCGACTTCTCGCTCGTGCGCGACCTCGACGAGCGGCTCCAGGGCACCAAGGTGGGCAAATGGCTCGCGAAACAGCTCGACCTCGCCGGCCTGTCGCATCGTCCCATCGTCGTCCTCGGTCTCGGTGTTGCGGCCGGTGTCGTTGTCACTTACGTCCTGTGGAATTTCGTGTCGACACTCCTCGCCGTGTTGGGCGCCGTCGTCGCCGTGTTCGCGGTGCGCCGATACCTCACCCGTGCACAGACCCGACGACGTGAGGCCTTCATCGGCCAGTTGCCCGAACTCGCCCGTGTGTTGGCCAACGCCAGTCATGCTGGCCTCTCCCTCCCCACGGCGATCGGCATCGCTGGCACTGAACTGCCCGAGCCGGCGAAGTCGGAGCTCACCCGTGTGGCCACTCGGCTGAAGTTCGGCGCCCCCCTCGACACGGCCATCCATGAGCTCAATGACCGGGTCGGATCCCGTGAGACGAACGTCCTCATGGCCACCCTGGTCGTCGCGTCCCGTAGTGGCGGCTCGCTGGTCACGGCCCTGCGTGACATCGCAGAGACGCTCGACCAGCGGAAGGAGACGAGGCGCGAGGTCACGACGATCCTGTCCCAGTCGATCGCCTCGTCGAACCTCGTCATCGTCATGGGATTCGCGATGCTCCTGCTGCTCAACGGGATCAAAGAAGGCACGGTCGACCGGATGATCCGTGAGCCAATCGGCCAGATCTCCCTCGTGGTCGGAGGAGCGCTCTTTGCCGCCGGCTACACCCTGATTCGCCGCATGTCGAGGATCGAACCATGACCGTCCTCGCAGCCATCGTGCCGGGCCTGGTGGCCACGCTCGCCGTGGTGCTCCTGCTCCGCGGCTACCAGCTGTTGCGCACCGACGCCGACGTGGGACTCAGCGCCGATGAGGTGCTCTACCTCAACAAGTCGGCGCGCGAACGAGCAGGCAGCCAGAGCGCCCTCATGGCGTTGTCCTACAAGCTTGTCCCAAAGCTCCGTTCTGCCCTGCCCCGCAACGCCGTGCGCTGGCTGCAGCAGCAGGTCGACATGGCAGGGCGACCCAAGGGCCTCGACGTCGACTCGGTGCTCGCGAAGTTCGTCATGTGGGGCCTGGTCCTCACTCCGATCTTCGTCATCGGCGTCCTGCGGGGCGAACTGCTCTACATCGTTCTTCCTGTCGTGATCGTCGGGATCCTGCCGCTCGCTCAGCTCTCGGGGATGGCACGCAAGCGGCGTGAGGCGATCGACCGCGACCTCCCGGACTTCCTCGACGTTCTCGCCGTCACCGTGAGCGCCGGTCTGGGCTTTCGGTCGGCGCTGTCCACCGTGGCAGATCGGTTCGGAGGAGCCATCTCCGACGAGATCACCACAGTCCTGCACCAGATCACCAATGGCGCCAGTGTTCGTTCAGCCTTTGCGGCGATGCGCGATCGTACGAGGTCGGAGCCCGTCAACGAGTTCGTCACGGCCTATCTCCAGGCAGAGGAGCTGGGTGCCCCACTCGCCGACACGCTCAACCAGATCGCTGCCGACATACGGCGCGGGACGGCCCAACGGATGCGTCAGCGAGCCTCGAAGATCGAGCCGAGGATCAGCCTCGTCATGACCATGGTCCTCATCCCCGGGGCCCTCGTCATCCTTGTGGGCGGCATGGTCCTCGCGATGGGTGCCGACCAACTCGGAGGCATGTTCGGTGGTTAGCCACGGCCACCTCGGGGTGTCGATTCCGCTCCGGCGCCTGACCCAGGTCGTTCTTCTCGCCCGGCTGGTCGCGCTCGCCACTGGGCTTGTCGTCGTCACCGGTACGAAGATCACCCTGCCCATGACGTTGGGCTTCTTGGTCGTGGGCCTGACGAGCTTCTATGGGCTGATGCACACCACGCTGCTTGGCCTGGTGCGGCGCCATCCGATTCTGGCCATGCTCGATGCTCTACTGCTCTCGGCGATCGTTGCTCTCAACGGCATCGACAGCCCGTTGCTGCTGGCTGCCCTCACGACAGCTCTTCTGCTCGGCTTGTGGCTCGAGCCGCTGAGCGGCGCGATCGTCATGGTGTGTCTCGTCAGCCTCTACATCGGTGCTGCTCTCGTCGGGCCGGACGCTGGGACTCAGGCATTCACGTCCTGGGTGACGATTCCCTTCGTGTACGTCACGCTGTGGCTGCTCGGCCTGACGATGCGCACCTCGCTGGACGCCGAGGCGAAAGCACAGGAGACGTTGCGCGACGCCGTGGTGACAGCCGCGGCGACCGAGGAACGGACCCGATTGGCGCGAGAGTTGCACGACTCTCTGGCCAAGTCCCTTCAGGGCATCGCCCTCACGGCCACGGCCCTGCCGCTTCAGGTTGAACGTCAGCCGGAGCGAGCGGTGGAATCAGCCTCGGCCATTCGCGAGATGGCGACGACCGCCGTGCACGACGTGCGCGGGGTCATGGGGGACCTGCGGTCGCGCACGTCCGAGGGAACCCTCGGTGAGGCGAGCACCCAGGTCGTGCTCGGTTGGGCGACCCGCACCGGTCGCAGCCCGCAACTCGAGATCGCTGACGTCGACACCCCCGACGAGGCGACGCGCTACGAGTTGCTCGCGGTGCTCGAGGAAGCCCTCGACAACACCCACCGCCACGCCGGACCGTGCCTGGTCACCGTGCGCCTGCGTGAAGAGGGCACACACCTGGAACTCACCGTCCGCGACACCGGCACCGGCTTCGACCCTGATCAGTTGGCACTGGCGCAGGCGGCCGGGCACGGCGGCGTGCGGGGTATGCACGAGCGTCTCGCCCGGGTCGGCGGCTGGGCGACCATCGACAGCGAGCCAGGACGGGGGACGACCCTCACCTGCACGGTGCCGCTTCTCAGTAGGGTCGAGCGATGACAGTCAGGGTCGGAATCGTCGACGACAGCGACATCATGCGTCGCGGCCTACTCGCGCTTCTGGGCACCGACCCCGAGATAGACGTCATTGGACAGGCTGGTGACGGCGACGAGGCCATCGAGCTCGTCAAGAACGAACGCCCGGATGTCCTCCTCCTGGACGTGCGGATGCCCCGGCGTGACGGCCTCTCCATCGTCAAGGAGATCGCCGACCAGACGCGCATCCTCATGCTCACCTTCACCGACGACGACGCGAGCATCCAGCGCGCCCTCGCCGACGGAGCCGCTGGTTATCTCATCCACGGCACGTTCGACGCCGACTCGTTGGCACACATGGTTCGGGCGACCGCCAGTGGTGCGGCACCGTTCTCTCAGGCGGCTCTTCGTGCGGTTCAGCAGGGTCCGGTGAGTGGCTCAGCACCGGCCAGTGACCAGGATCCGCTCGGTCTCAGCCCGCGTCAGGCGGAGGTCATGGACCTCATCGCCGAGGGGCGGAGCAACAGCGACATCGCTGGCCACCTCTTCCTCGCCGAGAAGACGGTGAAGAACCACATCAACCAGATCTTCGCGATCCTCGGTGTCACCAGCCGGGCAGAGGCGATCGTCCGCTGGCTCGGGCGCTAGCCCTTCACCGCCTGGGTGGTGGGTCTGGAGGTTGGGTCCG
>NZ_AVPK01000004.1 GCF_000768685.1 Knoellia subterranea KCTC 19937
CGCCGCCGTCCCCGGCTGCGCCCGAGTCCCCGGCTGCGCCCGAGCGGGCGGCATCGGCACCGGCACACGCACCAGCTCCGACTCCGGCCGTGTCCCCGTCGACCGAGCCCAGCGCCGGCGCCCCCGAGGACCTCGCACACACGCAGGCCCTGCCGTTCCCCGAGCGGTCGCCCATGGCCGGCCCGACCGTGCGGACCGCGCCGCCCACACCGCCCGGGCCGACCGCGGTGGGGCGCAAGCAGTCACCGAGCACAGGGCGAGGCCGGATCGCCGCGATGTTCGCGACCTTCGTCGTCCTCACGATCCTGGGCACGTGGGCGCTGACCCAGCTGTTCGGTTCCAACCCCGCGCCGACGACCGACGCGAGCGGCAGTCAGTCCACCTCGACTTCGGCCCCACCCTCCGCAGGATCGCCCTCGCCGACGACTCCCTCGGAGACGAGCTCTCCCTCCGCCTCGAGCAGCGCCACGCTGCCGGCCGGTGCCCCCGAACCGCGACTCACGGACGCACCCAAGCTGTGCAACAAGAGCGGGAGCGACGCCGTCGCGTCGGCATGGTCCGGCAACCGCGACACGTCGTGCGCCTTCTCGGAAGCGGTGCGGGCGGCATACCGGAAGCTCGACGACACCACCGGGACGTTCCGGACCTACAGCACCGTCACGAAGCGCTGGTACGACGTGACGTGCCTCGACGCCGACGGCGCCCAACGGCCGTTGCGCTGCCACAGCGCCGACGGAAACGCCGTCGTCTTCCTCGGTCCCTGACCCGGCCCAACCCACAGAGGTCGCTGCTCCGGCAGACCAGACGATGTGCGATTTTCACGAATCCACTGCGGGGTTCGGAGGATCTCCCTAGGCTGCGCTCACTCGACCGCGGTGGTCGACGTCGGGCCGTTTTCGTGAACGTGGGGCATCACATGGTCAATCGCCTGCGCGCCGTTGGAGCATCACTCCTGTTGTCGGTTCTGACTCTCGTGGGAGTCATCGCCGCAGCACCGCCCACTCAGGCGGTCCCCACGACGCCGGGCGCGTTCCGGTCGCTGCAACCCGCCCGCCTCCTCGACACGAGGACGGGGATCGGTGCTGCCGCGGTGAAGATCCCGGCGCGCGGGACGCTGCGACTGCAGGTGACCGGGCGGGGTGGCGTGGGTGCCACCGGGACCGTCTCGGCTGCAGTGCTCAACGTGACCGTCGTTGCGCCCTCGGCGTCGGGCTACATCACGGCCTACCCCGACGGTGCCGGTCGGCCGAACGCGTCGAACGTGAACTTCGGGTCGAACCAGACGATCGCGAACCTCGGTGCGGTCCGGGTCGGGACGAACGGGCGGGTGGCGTTCTACAACGGATCCGAGGGCTCGATCCACCTCCTCGTCGATGTGTCCGGCTATTACCTCAGCGGCACGCCCTCGGCCGCCGGCGCGTTCCGGTCGCTGCAGCCGGCCCGACTCCTCGACACGAGGACGGGCATCGGTGCGGCGGCGGTGAAGATCCCGGCGCGCGGGACGTTGCGACTGCAGGTGACCGGGCGGGGCGGCGTGGGTGCGACGGGCACGGTGTCTGCGGCAGCCCTCAACGTGACCGTTGCCTCCCCGACGATGTCGGGCTACATCACGGCCTACCCGGATGGTGCCGCCCGGCCGAACGCGTCGAACGTGAATTTCGGGGCGGGGCAGACGATCGCGAACCTGGGTGCGGTCCGGGTCGGGACGAACGGGCGAGTGGCGTTCTACAACGGGTCCGAGGGGTCGATCCACCTGCTCGTCGACGTGTCCGGCTCCTACAACGCGGGGACGGCCACGGCCGAGGGGACGTTCCGGTCGCTGCAGCCGGCCCGCCTGCTCGACACCCGCGGTGGAGTGGGTGGGACCACGGTTCCCCCGCGAGGCACTCTGCAGCTCCAGGTGACCGGTCTCGGCGGCGTGGGTGCCACGGGCAGTGTTTCGGCCGCTGCGCTGAACGTGACCGTCGTGTCCCCGTCCGAATCGGGCTACATCACGGCCTATCCCGCGGGTGCGGCGCGACCCAACGCGTCACAGGTGAACTTCGGTCCCGGCCAGACAATCGCCAACCTGGGCATGGTCCGTGTCGGGAGCAACGGCAAGGTCTCCCTCTACAACGGGTCGGAAGGCACGATCGAGCTCCTCGCGGATGTCTCGGGCTACCACGTGCAACCGGTGACCTACCGGACGTTCGGTGCCGGGACCAAGAGGGTCGGCATCGACATCGCCGCCGGAACCTATCGACTCCGAACCCAACCGTCCTACTGCTACTGGGAGCGGCTCAGCGGATTCTCGGGCGAGTTCGAGGACATCATCGCCAACAACTTCACGTCGGTTCGAGACGTCGTGACCATTGAGCCGACCGACGCCGGCTTCAGTTCCGATGATTGCGGCACCTGGACCTCGGACCTCTCACGCGTGACGGCCTCTCCGACGTCCGGGTTCGGTGCCGGGATGATGATCGTCAACACCGACGTCGCACCCGGACTGTGGCGCGCCCCGGGTGGTTCCGAGTGCTACTGGGAGCGAGTCTCCGGGTTCACGCATGAGTTCGACGAGCTTCTCGCCAACGACTACGGCCCGACCGGCCCGACCGTGAGCATCGATGCCAGTGACGCCGGGTTCTTCTCCGAGGACTGCGGCACCTGGACCAAGATCGGCTGATCCCCGACCGGCCGGGAGCTTCGCCAGCGCCCCCACCACCCAGCCCCACCCCACCACGCAGCCCCATTATCGGGCGACCCGACAAAGGACCGCCCGACCCGATGTGCCACTTCGGGTCGAGCGGTCCAAAGTCGGGTCAAGCCCGACGAGTGCTTCGTCAGCGCTCTGTGTCAGCGCTCGGGTCAGCGCTCTTCGGAGCCCTCGATGAACGCCTCGAGCTTGGCGCGACCGAGGTCGTCGGGACGCTGCTCCGGCGGGGACTTCATGAGGTAGGACGACGCGGACAGCAGGGCGCCACCGACGCCACGGTCCTTGGCGATCTTCGCCGCGCGGATGGCGTCGATGATGATGCCGGCCGAGTTGGGGGAGTCCCAGACCTCGAGCTTGTACTCGAGGTTCAGCGGAACGTCACCGAACGCGCGACCCTCGAGGCGGACGTAGGCCCACTTGCGGTCGTCGAGCCACGCGACGTAGTCCGACGGGCCGATGTGGACGTTCTTGTCCTCGACCTTGCCGGCGAGCGAGCCGGTGAGGTTGGACGTGACGGCCTGGGTCTTGGAGACCTTCTTGGACTCGAGGCGCTCGCGCTCGAGCATGTTCTTGAAGTCCATGTTGCCGCCGACGTTGAGCTGGTACGTGCGGTCCAGCGTGACGCCGCGGTCCTCGAACAGCTTGGCCATGACGCGGTGCGTGATGGTCGCGCCGACCTGCGACTTGATGTCGTCACCGATGATCGGGACGCCGGCGGCCTCGAACTTCGCGGCCCACTCGGGGTCGGAGGCGATGAAGACGGGGAGGGCGTTGACGAAGGCGACGCCCGCGTCGATGGCGCACTGGGCGTAGAACTTGTCGGCCTGCTCCGAACCCACCGGGAGGTAGGACACGAGCACGTCGACCTGGGCGTCCTTGAGGGCGGCGACGACGTCGACCGGCTCCGCAGCGGACTCGTCGATCGTCAGCGCGTAGTACTTGCCGATGCCGTCGAGCGTGTGGCCGCGCTGGACCGTGACGCCAGTGGTGGGGACGTCGGCGATCTTGATGGTGTTGTTCTCGGAGGCGTTGATGGCCTCGGACAGGTCCTTGCCGACCTTCTTGTCGTCGACGTCGAACGCTGCGACGAACTGGACGTCCTTGACGTGGTAGTCGCCGAACTGGACGTGCATGAGACCGGGCACTGACGACTCAGCGCTCGCGTCCTTGTAGTACTCGACTCCCTGCACGAGCGAGCTCGCGCAGTTGCCGACGCCGACGATGGCGACGCGAATCGAACCCATGGTGGTGTTCTCCTTCAGTGGTGGTGCCAAGCCGGTATGCCGGGTGGCCGGGTGTGGTCTGTCAGGTCAGGTGGTCTGTGGTCCGGGATGCAGTCAGGGCTGCGGGCCGGGGTCGTTGGGGTGGCGGCGCTCGGCGTCGATGAGCTCGGTGAGCCAGCGGACCTCGCGCTCGGTGCTCTCCTCGCCATGGCGCTGGAGGGCCTGGGTCCAGGAGTCGAGGCGCTCGCGGCTGCGGGCGGAGTTGGTGCGGACCGTCTGGAGCTGCTCCTCGACGCGGGAGCGGCGGCCCTCGAGGATGCGGAGCCGGACGTCGGCCTCGGTGCGGCCGAAGAAGGCGAGGCGCACGCCGAACCCGTCGTCCTCGTAGGCCGCGGTGTCGATGCGGCGCGCGGCCTCCTCGAAGGCTTCCTTGCCGGCGGCGGTGATCTCGTAGGAGATGCGGTTGCGGCCGGCGCTCTTGGTGACGGTCTTGCCGGCGACAGCCCGAGCAGAACCGGTGGTCCCGGCAGGCCGGGCCGGAGCAGCCGACTGTGCGATGAGCCCGCGCTCGAGCAGTCCGGACAGCGCGGGATAGAGCGTCCCGTAGGACAGGGCCCGGAACGCGCCCAGGGCTTCGTTGAGCCGACGGCGCAGCTCGTAGCCGTGCGTCGGGCCCTCGTGGAGCAGCCCGAGGAGGGCGAAGTCGAGCAGCTCGGATCGCTTGCTCATCGCACCTCCTGCGGGACTGGCGTCAGCCTCCGCGAGCGCGGCGTCGCTGACAAACTCGGACCTTGTTAGTCCGACAGTACCTCACAGTTATATCGACGCGATACATCGAACGGTGTGGAACTCGAGACCGGAGGGAAACTGAAGGGTCCGGAGGGCACATAAGCCTCCGGACCCTTCACGTTCCCTCATGGGGAGCAAAAGTTGGGGCGCGGTCAGGGGGTGGGGGCGGCGTCGACGAGGAGTTCGGCGAGGCGCTGGGGCTGGGTGTACATCGGCCAGTGGCCCGAGTCGATGTCCACCAGTTCGAGCTTCTCCATCCGAGCCAGCTCGGGCGTGTCCCCGCCGTCGATCCATTCGCGAGCCTGCTCGGGCGAGAACTCCGGGCACACGAGAACTCCGGGGACGGCATACCGGCGCTCGTCCTTCAGGTGCACGATCCCGCGACTCACGCCGACGGGCACGGGCACCATCGCCGCCTCGACCGACGTCTTGAGCTCGTCGGACATGTCGTCGCTGTCCGGCCCCTCGAACTTCGCCCACCCCGGGAAGCCCATGAGCCCGTCGACCGGCTCGAAGAAGTCGGCGTACGTCGCGCCGTCCTGCTCGGGGAATCCGCCGATGAACACGACCGACGAGACCTTCTCCGGCCGGGCATCCGCCGCGAGCCACGCGAGGCTGCATGCACCCGAATGTCCCACGACGACAACGGAATCGGGAGCCTCGTCCACGGCCGCGACGACGGCAGCCACCTGGTCGTCGAGCGTCGCGTCGCTGGTCCCGTCGCCCTGTCCGGGCAGCGTGATCGGCACGGCGGTGTGGCCGAGTGCCGTGATCTCGGGGACGACGGCGTCCCACGCCGAGCCGGTGAGCCAGAGTCCGCCGATGAGGACGATGTGCATGGTGTGCGCTCCTGGTTTTCGAGAGTGACGGTGGCCGTGTTCTCTGACCGTAGGGTGTGTTGCGGACGAAACCCTTCCGGTATGCCGTCCGCTCTGGAATCGTGGTCGTCATGCCTTCCCAGTCGGCCCGGTCCAGCGAGGTGAGTCCGGCGGCTCGGGCCCTGCTCACGCTGGAGATCCTGCAGAACCGACCCGGGGTAACGGCGACGGAGATCGCCCGCCGATTGGGAGTGACCGAGCGCGCGACGCGACGGCACATCGCGATCCTGCGTGAGGCCGGCATACCCGTCGAGTCCACGCGAGGACCACACGGCGGCTACACGCTGGGGCGGGGTGCCGCCCTCGCGCCGGTCGTCTTCACCGAGACCGAGGCGCTCAGCCTGGTGATGGCGGTCATCGACGCCCACCCGGGCGCTGCCACGGCGGGGGAGGGTGAGGACGTCGGGTCCGCGCTCGGCAAGGTGATCCGCGCGCTGCCCAGGGCCGCCGGGCACCAGGCCGCCGCGCTGCGCGACCACGCCTCGGCGACGCCGGACCGCTACCCGAGCCGGCCGGATCCCGCGACGACGAGCGCCCTCGTCGCGGCGAGTGCGGCCCGGCGGCAGGTGCGCCTCACCTATGCGAGCGAGGCGGGGAAGTCGTGGGAGGACGTCGTCGACCCGTGGGCCGTCGTCGTGCGGCACAGCCGGTGGTACCTCCTGTGCCACGTCCATCGCGTCGACGGCGTCCGGACCTATCGCATCGACCGGGTGCGTGACGTCGTCGAACTCGAGGACCTGTTCGAGCCGCCGGCCGACCTCGACCCCGTCGCCTCGCTCGAGCAGCACCTCGGGATCGGGTGGGAGCACGCGACCCGCGTCGTGTTCGAGGCCCCTCCGGAGGACGTCGCGCGCTGGGTGCACCCGGCCATGGGAGTCCTCGGACGGCATACGGAAGGGTCTGTTCTGGAGGGAAGCACGAGCAATCCGACCATGTACGCGCGCGAGTGGTTGGCCCGCATCCCCGTGCCGTTCCGCGTCGAGGGCGGACCCGAACTTCTCGACGCGGTCCGCACGGCCGCAGCCCAACTCAGCCGGGCCGTCGACGGGTGGCCTGAGGGCCCTGCGACCGCTTCCTGAACGTCGCTCTCAGGTTTGGGGCGTCATACTGGGTGAGGCGCCCCCTGCCCGGTGGGTGGAGTGCGCCCTCGTCCGCACTGTCTGTCCCGAAAGGTGTTCATGAGCACCGCACCCCCTTCGCGCGCCGAGGCCCGCCTGCTCCAGGAAGGCCGTTCGAGCCGTGGCTCCGGCCGTGGCTCCGGTCGTGGTTCCGGCCAGGGTTCCGGTCGAGGACCCCAGCGCCGTGGCCTGTCCTGGCCGCGCCGGATCCTCTACACCCTGATCGGGCTCTTCGTGCTCGGTGTGGCCGGTCTCGGTGTCGCGTACGCCATGACCGACGTGCCCGACGCCAATGCGGACGCGGTCTCGCAGGCCAACATCATCTATTACGTCGACGGCAAGACCGAGATCGGCCGCATCTCCGAACTCAACCGCGAGAACGTCAAGCTCGAGCAGATCCCGGCGCACGTGCAGCACGCGATGCTTGCGGCCGAGGACCACAACTTCTACCAGAACAACGGCATCTCCCCCTCGGGCATCGCCCGCGCCGTGTGGGTCGCCGTCAAGGGTGGCGAGGCGACGCAGGGTGGCTCGACGATCACCCAGCAGTACGTCAAGAACTACTTCCTGAGCCAGGACCGGACGCTGTCGCGCAAGGCCCGCGAGATCCTCATCTCGATCAAGATCGACAAGCAGCAGTCCAAGGACGAGATCCTTCAGAACTACTTCAACACGATCTATTACGGCCGCGGTGCCTACGGCATCCAGACGGCGGCCAAGGCCTACTTCGACAAGGACGTCTCCCAGTTGACGCCGGCCGAGGGCGCCTTCCTCGCGTCCGCGATCCGTGGCCCGTCCTATTACGACCCGCGCCTGGGTGACCAGCAGAAGAGCAACGCCGAGACCCGGTCCGGCTACATCCTCGACGCCATGGTGCGCGAGGGCTGGCTCACGCCGGAGCAGCGAGCGGCCGCGACGTTCCCCACGACGTTCAAGAAGTACCAGCCGCCGACAGTGACCGGCACGAACGGCTACCTCGTCGAAGAGGTCAAGAAGGAACTCGCGAGGACGCTCAAGCTGAGCGAGCAGGACATCTCCAAGGGTGGCCTCAAGATCGTCACGACGATCGACAAGAAGAAGCAGGACGCAGCAGTCGACGCGATCGACGAGCGGATCCCCGAGTCCGAGAAGGACCTCAAGGTCGGTCTCGTGTCGATCAAGCCCGGCGACGGCGCGATCCAGACCCTCTACGGCGGCGCCGACTACGCCAAGCGTCAGCAGAGCACCGCGACGCAGGACACGATGCAGGCCGGATCGACGTTCAAGATCTTCGCCCTCATCGCGGCCCTGCAGAGCGAGAAGGTCAGCATCCGCAACACCTTCGACGGGTCGAGCCCGCAGTACTTCGAGGAGTTCGAGGACGAGGCGGCCAAGACCGAGTTCAACCGTCGTGGTGGAGTCCGCAACTTCAACAACCAGGACTACGGCCGGATCACGGTCCCGACCGCCACTGCCAACTCCGTCAACACCGTCTACGCCCAGCTCAACATCATCGCCGGCCCGGAGAAGACGGCCGCGGCGGCGAAGTCGGCCGGCATCACGACGAAGATCCAGACGAACCCCGGAAACGTGCTCGGCTCGGACAACGTCAGGGTCATCGACATGGCCAACGCCTACGCGACCCTCGCGGCCAAGGGCATCAAGAGCACGCCCTACATCGTGAAGTCCGCGCAGTCGAACGACGGAACCTTCGACTACAAGGCCAAGCCGCAGACGACGCGCGTCTTCGATGCGGACCTCGTCTCCGACGTCGTCTACTCGATGGAGCAGGTCATCGAGCGCGGCAGTGGTGAATACGCCGGGTCGCGCCTCAACCGCGCGGCCGCCGGCAAGACCGGAACGTCCAGTGACAACTACTCTGCGTGGTTCGACGGCTTCACGCCGCAGCTCGCCACCGCGGTGGGGATGTACAAGGGCGACGGCAGCGTGGTCAAGCCCGACGGGACTCCGAACGAGGAGAACCAGATGGACGACGTCGAGGGCTGGGGTGCCATCACCGGTGGCACCATCCCCGTCCGCATCTGGACCGACTACATGCGCATCGCGACCCAGGGCATGGAGAAGCTGAAGTTCCCGGAGCCGGCCTACATCAACAAGGACGCCGCCCCGAAGCAGACGTCCAGGCCACGCGACGCGAACACGTCCAGGCCACGCGACGCGAACACGTCCCGGCCGACCAGCCGTCCGTCACAGACCGAGGCCCCCTCCTCAACGGCTCCGCCGACGACGTCGGATCCCACTCCGACGGAGCCGACCGAGCCGCCGCCGAGCGAGAAGCCGAAGCCGACGAAGACGCCGAAGCCGACAATCTCGATCCCGCTCCCACCGTCCCCGGGCACCGACCAAACCCCCGGCTGATCCCGTGTCCGTCCCCGTCCAGGTGTCGCCGCACTCGCGGGACCGGCCACGCTGGACCGACGCCGGCCTCGCGCCGGCAGCGCTGCTCGCGGGGCTGCCGGTGCTCGCCGCTGTCTGGAAGCAGGGGCCGTGCCTCGAGAACGGCTGGGGCGGCACGGAGCCGTTCTGGCGCTATTGCTATTCCGACCTGGCCGTCGGCGTGCAGACGGCGGGAGCGGAAGCCGGCCTCACGGCATACCTTCGTGGTGACGTGCCCCTCGACCAACCACCGCTGACAGGCAGTCTTGTGTCCCTCATCGCCGGTCTCGGACCGGGCTCGGGGGCGCTCTCGACCCAGCGGTGGGTGCTTGCCGTGTGGGCCGTCCTCGCCGTCGTCGGACTCGTCCTCATGGCGTGGTGGGTGCGGACGTCGCCGGGGCGGCCCGATCCGCTGCACGTCGTCCTCGCGCCCGTCGCCGCATTGACGATCCTGCTCTCGCCGGATCTCCTCGGCGTCGTCCTCGCGACGGGCGGTTTGTGGGCGTGGGGGCGGCGTCGTCCGGCGCTCGCGGGGGCGCTGCTCGGTGCGGGATTCATGGCGCGGACCTATCCCGTGCTGCTCCTCGTCGCCGTCGCGCTGCTCGCGTGGCGCACGGGGCGCGAGCGGGAGCTGCCCCGACTGGGCGGTGGCGCGCTCGCTGCCGTCGCCGTGATCGGGGTGCCGCTGCTGGCGTTGGCCCCCGAGAACGTGACCCGGGCATGGTCGACGTGGCTCGAGACGCCGGCCGGGCTGGGGTCGGTCTGGTACATCCCCACCCTCGCCGGCCACCCCTGGTCCACGTCGGTGGTCACGACCGTCGCGGTCCTCGGCATGCTCGTGGCGGTCGTGCTCGTCGGCCTGCTCGTGCTGGGGGCGCCTCGCGTCCCTCGGCTCGGCGCCGTCGCCCTTGTGGGCGTCGCGGTGGTGCTCGTGACGGGCACGGCCTTCCCGGTGCAGTCGTCGCTGTGGCTCGTGCCGCTCGTGGCAATGGCCGGCCTGCGATGGCGCGACCACCTGCTCTGGGCGCTCGCCGAGGGGGTGCACTTCGTCGCGGTCTGGCTCTATCTCGGCGGGCTCCAGGACGCGAACCGCTCCCTGCCGCCGGGCTGGTACTCCTTCGCACTCCTCCTGCGCGTCTCCGCGGTCGTGTACCTCGCCGTCCGGGCCTGGCAGACCGCCACCTCAACTTTCCCGCCCGAAGTGGGTTCCTCTCACCTCGCCTCGCCTCCGCGACCAAGCGAAGAGAGAACTTCCGACGCGGAGTCGGCTCACCTCGAGAGCCCCTCGTCGATTTAGCCGGTATGCCGTGCAGCCGGTACCCTTGCGAGGTTGCCTGTGCCCTGTGGACAACTTCACGGCGGTGTCGGCAGCAATGCATACCCTCCTGTCACGGAGAGACCGTGACCGTTCAGACCGAAGGAGGCGGGTTAACGCATGCGCCAGTACGAACTCATGGTCATCCTCGACCCGGAACTCGACGACCGCACGGTTCAGCCGTCGCTCGACAAGTTCCTCACCGTCATCACCAAGGACGGTGGCACCGTCGACAACGTCGACATCTGGGGCCGCCGTCGCCTGGCCTACGAGATCAAGAAGAAGGCCGAGGGCATCTACGCCGTCGTCAACTTCACCTCGGAGCCGGCCACTGCCAAGGAGCTGGACCGTCAGCTCGGGCTCAACGAGACGATCATGCGGACGAAGCTCCTTCGTCCCGGCTCCTGATCGAATCCACCGGGCACGACCCAGCGATCAACGGCTGAGCAGCCCACCCGCACCACCTGATATCCGTCGCAACTGCACCCAGACCAAAGGGGATCTGATTCATGGCAGGCGAGACCGTCATCACGATCGTCGGGAACCTCACCGGGGACCCCGAGCTGCGCTTCACTCCGTCCGGAGCTGCTGTCGCGAACTTCACCGTGGCCTCCACGCCGCGCACGTTCGACCGGCAGTCCAACGAGTGGAAGGACGGCGAGACGCTCTTCATGCGTTGCTCCGTCTGGCGTGATGCGGCGGAGAACGTCGCCGAGTCCCTTCAGCGGGGCACGCGCGTCATGGTCACCGGCCGACTGAAGTCTCGTTCGTACGAGACCAAGGAAGGCGAGAAGCGCACCGTCATCGAGATGGACGTCGACGAGGTCGGCCCGTCCCTCAAGTACGCCACGGCGAAGGTCAACAAGACCTCGCGCGGTGGCGGCGGTGGTTTCGGCGGCGACCAGGGCGGCTTCGGCGGCGGCCAGCAGCAGGACCCGTGGGCGACCGGCGGCTCCGCACCTCAGGGTGGGGCTCCGCAGGGAGGCCAGGGTGGTCAGCAGGGCGGCCAGGGCGGCTGGAACCAGCCGCAGGGTGGTCAGCAGGGTCAGGCCCCACAGGGTCAGCAGGGCGGCCAGGGAGGCTGGGGCAACGCTCCGGCCTACGACGAGCCCCCTTTCTGATCTAAAAGACACAGATTCACACCATCCCTGGGAGACCAGGGCTCATCCGCTGAACGATTCAGCAGAAGGAGAGCACCACGATGGCCAAGCCAGTTGTGCGCAAGCCCAAGAAGAAGGCCAACCCGCTCAAGGCGGCGAAGGTCGAGAACATCGACTACAAGGACACTGCGCTGCTGCGCAAGTTCATCTCCGACCGCGGCAAGATCCGCGCTCGTCGGGTGACCGGCGTGTCCGTCCAGGAGCAGCGTCTGATCGCGAACGCGGTCAAGAACGCCCGCGAGATGGCGCTCCTGCCCTACTCCAGCTCGTCCCGCTGACGCGCGACCCAGCATCGACAAGGAGAGCTGAACAATGAAGGTGATTCTCACCCACGAGGTCTCGAACCTCGGCACCGCCGGTGACGTCGTCGACGTCAAGGACGGCTACGCCCGGAACTTCCTCTTCCGTCGCGGTCTCGCGACGGCGTGGACCAAGGGCGCCCAGAAGCAGGTCGACTCCATCGCCAAGGGCCGTCAGGTCCGCGAGGTGAAGTCGCTCGAGGAGGCCCAGTCGATCAAGGGCAACCTCGAGAGCAAGCCGGTCAACGTGCCCGCGCACGCCGGCAAGGAGGGTCGCCTCTTCGGCGCCGTCTCCACCGCCGACATCGCGGCCGCCGTCAAGGAGGCCATCGGCACCGAGCTCGACAAGCGCAAGATCGAGGTTCCGACCCCGATCAAGACCACGGGTGCCCACGAGGCCCTCGTCCGTCTGCACCCCGAGGTGCAGGCCAAGGTCGCGCTCAACGTCGTCGCCGGCTGACGCACCTCAACATTTCCTCCCCATGAGGGGAGGTGAAGGGTCCGGAGGGTTATGTGCCCTCCGGACCCTTCATGTTTCCTCCGGTGGTGAGCGATCTGCGGGTGTCGGCGGGACGGCATACGGTCTGCTGGTGCCGTTCGCGATGACCCTCACCCGACCGAACTCCGTCCTCCACGCCGTCGTCGGCGTCCGGGTCGTCAACCGGCTCGGTGGCTTCGGCATGAGCTTCCTCGGGCTGCGCCTCGCCCGCGACCTCGGCATGTCGCTCGGCGCGGTCGGCCTCGTGCTTGCCGTCTTCGGTGCCTGCACGATCCCGAGTCGCATCCTCGGTGGCGTCCTCGCGACCCGCCTCGGCACCCGCCCGACGATCATCGGCGGGCTCCTCGTGTGCGCCGCCGCCCTCTTCGCCATCGGTCTCGCGGACACCGTGCCGGTCGTCGTCGCCGCCGTCCTCTGCCTCGGCCTGGCCTACGAGCTCATCGAACCCGCCACCCAGGCCGTCATCGCCGAGACCATCGACCCGGCCCGGCAGGCGTCGGCGTTCGCCCTCCTCTGGTCCACGCTGTCGGTGGCCGGGGTCGTGTCGGGGCTGCTCGCGGCCCTCCTCGGTCGGTGGGGAGTGTCCGCGATCTTCGTGTGCGACGCCGTGTCGAGCGTCCTCGCTGCCGGTGCCGCCGTCGTGCTCCTGCCGTCCGCTCGAGCCGAGCGCCATCCCTCGCCGTGGCGCGCCGCTCTCACTCCGCGCCTCATCGCGTGGACGGGTGTGGGCACGGTCTATGCGACGCTCGTCATGATCATCGTCTTCATGCTCCCTCTCGCGGTCGACGCCGCCGGACACACGACCTCGACGACGGGCTGGCTGCTCGCCGTCGCTGCCGCTGCCGCGATTGCCGCTCAGCGGCTCCTACGCAGAACCGAGCTCCGTATGCCGCCCGCCACCGCTCTCGTCCTCGGTCACCTCGTGCTCGCGGCCGGGTTGGGACTGTGGGCGACGGGTCATTTTGCGGGACTGCTCGGTGGGGCGGTGCTCGAGGGGGCGAGCGGGGCGTTCCTGCTCGGGACCTACCAGGCGCGGGCCGCGGCGATGGGTGGCCCGGGCCTCGGTGCGGCCGTCATGACCGTGTTCGGCCTGTCGTGGGGAGTGGCCACGGTCGTGGCGCCCCTCGTCGGCGCACCCCTGCTGGCCCATGGCGACGCGACGCTGTGGCTCACCTGCGCGGGCCTGTCGCTGGCACTCGCCCTCGGCCACGCAGCGACCCGCCGACCCTCCGCCTCAGGGTGAGTTGCGGGGAGGCTGGCCGGGGCTCGCCACTCTCCCGAGTCACCCTCACTGCAGGCGGGTGGAAACCTTTACGCTTTCTCGCATGACTCGCCTCGACTGGGACGACTACGCCGCTGCCCTCTTCGACCTCGACGGGGTCGTCACGCCCACGGCGGAGGTGCACATGCGGGCGTGGTCTCAGATGTTCAACGACTTCCTGACGGCGCGCGGCGTGGCCGAGCCCTACACCGACGAGGACTACTTCGCCCACGTCGACGGCAAGCCGCGCTACGAAGGAGTTGCGGCCTTCCTCGCGTCCCGTGGCATTGACCTTCCGCAGGGCGACCCCAGCGACAACCCTGACCAGGACACGGTCTGCGGGCTGGGCAACCGCAAGAACGACGCCTTCAACGAGGTCCTCGCCCGGGACGGCGTCGAGGCCTACCCCGGATCGGTGCGCCTGCTCGAGGCCCTTGCCGAGCGCAACCTCCCGATGGCGATCGTGTCCTCCTCCAAGAACGCACCGGCCGTCCTCGAGGCCGCCGGAGTCGACCACTTCTTCGGCTTCGTCATGCACGGTGGCGTGGCCGCCGAGCGCGGCATCGCCGGCAAGCCCGCACCCGACACGTTCCTCGCCGCTGCCGAAGAGCTCGGCGTCGAGCCCGCGCAGGCCGTGGTCCTCGAGGATGCCCTGAGCGGCGTCGAGGCCGGCGCCGCCGGACACTTCGGGCTCGTCATCGGGGTCGACCGCGGTGCCGGGGAGCAGGCCCTCACCGGCGCCGGCGCGACCCTTGTCGTCGAGGACCTCGGGGAGCTGCTGTGAACGCGATGCCGCTCGACGTCGACCACGACCCCCTCGACCGCAGCCGCTTCCCGGTCGACGAATGGGCGCTCACCGAGACGCGCTTCGACGCCGACGACCTCGGGGTGACCGAGTCGCTCTTCAGCGTCGGCAACGGCTACCTCGGGCTGCGCGGCAACTACGAGGAGAGCCGCGACGCCCACGTCGACGGGTCCTACGTCAACGGCTTCCACGAGACCTGGCCGATCACCCACGCCGAAGAGGCCTACGGCTTCGCCCGCATCGGTCAGACGATCGTCAACGTCCCCGACGCCAAGGTCATCCGCCTCTACGTCGACGACGAGCCGCTCCAGCTCTCCACGGCCGATCTGCTCGACTACCGGCGCACACTCGACTTCCGCACCGGGGTCCTCTCCCGCACCCTGCTCTGGCGCACCCCGAGCGGCACCCGCATCGAGGTCAAGAGCACCCGCATGGTCTCCCTGACCCAACGTCACCTCGCCGTCATGACCTTCGAGGTGACCCTGCTCGACGGCCACGGTCCGGTCCAGATCTCCTCGCAGGTCCTCAACCGACAGGACCTCCCCAAGGAGGGCCCGGAGGCCAAGGCCGCCGCCGGCATCGCCGACCCGCGCAAGGCCGAGGCCTTCCGCGGCCGCGTCCTCCTGCCCCGGGAGAGCAGGGGTGACGTCGAGACCGGCCGCCTGACCCTCGGCTACCAGACCGCCGCCAGCGGGATGACTCTCGGCATGGTCACCGACCACATCCTCGACACCGCGAACCCCTACCGCGCCACCGTCCACGCCGACGACGACTCGGCCAAGATGATCTACCGGATCCAGGCCCAGCCGGGCGTGCCGATCCGGCTCACCAAGCTCGTCTCGACCCACACTGCGGACAGCGTGCCGCCGCGCGAGCTCATCGACCGCTGCGAACGCACCCTCGACCGGGTCGCCGAGGCCGGCGTCGACCAGCAGTACGTCGAGCAGCGCGAGTGGCTCGACGCCTTCTGGGCGCGGTGCGACATCGAGATCCCGGGCCAGCCGGAGATCCAGCAGGCGACGCGCTGGAACCTCCTCGCCATCGCGCAGGCCTCGGCCCGCGCCGAGACCTACGGCGTGCCCGCGAAGGGAGTGACGGGCTCCGGCTACGGCGGTCACTACTTCTGGGACACCGAGATCTACGTGATGCCGTTCCTCACCTACACGATGCCGTATGCCGCCCGCAACGCCTTGCGCTTCCGGCTGTCCCTTCTCGACTACGCCCGGACCAGAGCGGGGGAGCTCTCGCAGAAGGGTGCGCTCTTCCCGTGGCGCACGATCAACGGCCATGAGGCGTCGGCGTACTACGCCGCCGGCACCGCGCAGTACCACATCGATGCGGACATCGCCTATGCCCTGAGCCAGTACGTCGGCGCAACTGGCGACACCGAGTTCCTCGACCAGGCCATCGACATCTTCGTCGAGACGGCACGGCTCTGGGCCGACCTGGGCTTCTGGCGCACCCAACCCTCGGGGGAGCGGACCTTCCACATCCACGGCGTCACCGGGCCGGACGAATACACCGCCGTCGTCAACGACAACCTCTACACGAACGTGCTCGCCCGCTTCAATCTGCGGCGAGCCGTCGAAGCGGTGGAGGCGCTCGCGGAAGGCGACCCTGCGGCATACGCCGACATGGTCCGCAGGACCGGGCTGGAAGGTGACGAGGTCACCGAGTGGGGTGAGTGTGCGCAGGGGATGTTCATCCCGTTCGACGAGCACCTCGGCATCCACCCGCAGGACGACCACTTCCTCGAGCGGGAAATGTGGGACCTCGCGAACACGCCCGCGTCGGTGCGGCCGCTGCTGCTGCACCACCACCCGCTCGTGATCTATCGGTTCCAGGTGCTCAAGCAGGCCGACGTCGTGCTCGCGCTGTATCTCCAGGGCGAGGACTTCACGCCGGAGGAGAAGCTCAAGGACTTCGAGTACTACGACCCGATCACCACGGGGGACTCGACGCTGTCGGCGGTCGTGCAGTCGATCATCGCGGCGGAGGTGGGCTACCAGGACCTGGCGTACCGCTACTTCCTGTCGGCGCTCTACGTCGACCTCGCCAACCGACACGCCAACACCGCGGACGGCGTGCACGTCGCGTCGACCGGCGGCCTGTGGAGTGCCCTAGTGGGTGGGTTCGGCGGGTTCCGGGATCACGGGTCGGACGAGCGCGAGGCGCAGTTCACGATCGACCCGCGACTGCCGGAGCAGTGGGAGTCGCTCACGTATCGAATCACCCTGAGCGGCAACCGAATTCGCGTCACGGTGCGTCCGACGGAGCTGGAGCTGATCGTCGAGGAGGGCGAGGGGTCGGTGACGTTCGTCGTCCGCGGCGAGTCGGTGACGGTGAGTGGTGCGGCGCCGGTGACGGTGGCGCTCGATGGCCAGGGGCCGCGCATCCCCGGGTCGCCGAAGGCGCCGAGCGAGATCGTCCGCGAGGACGGCACCGTCATCTCGAGCGTCGTCCCGACCGGAGACACCCGCCGCATGCCCGTCCCCACCGGCCACACCTTTCCCGCCTGAAGTGGGTTCCTCTCACTTCGCTTGATCGCCGCAGTCAAGCGAAGTGAGAGGAACCCCTGTCGGGCTGACGGCACATCGACGGCGGCCACCCCGGTGTCGGTGGGGTCGCCTAGGTTTGCCGGCATGGCAGCGAAAGGCAACCGGCCGGCATACCGGTGTTCGGAGTGCGGGTGGACGACCGCGAAGTGGGTCGGGCGCTGCGGTGAGTGCCAGGCCTGGGGGTCGGTGACCGAGGTCGGTGCCGTGTCGACCCGCACAACGGCGGCGCGATCCGTCGCGCGGCCAGCCATCCCCATCGGTGACGTCGATGCGAGCCGGGCCGAGGCTCAGGGCACGGGTGTGCCCGAGTTCGACCGGGTGCTCGGCGGTGGGCTCGTGCCCGGTGCCGTCGTCCTCGTCGCGGGCGAGCCCGGCATCGGCAAGTCGACGCTGCTGCTCGACGTCGCCGGACGGGCCGCGCGTGAGGGTGCCGCGGGCCAGGAGCGACGGGTCCTCTACGTCAGCGGTGAGGAGTCGGCGGCGCAGGTGCGCAGCCGGGCAGAGCGCATCGAGGCGATGGCGCGCACGCTCTACCTCGCGTCGGAGACCGATCTCGCGACCGTCCTGGGCCAGATCGAGCAGATCGAGCCAGACCTCGTCGTCATCGACTCCGTCCAGACGATCAGCAGCGCCGAGGTCGAGGGTGCCGCGGGCAACGTCGCGCAGGTGCGCGAGGTCGCCGCCAGCATCATCGCCACGGCCAAGTCCCGCGGCATCGCGACTCTCCTCGTCGGCCACGTCACCAAGGACGGCTCCATCGCCGGTCCGCGGGTGCTCGAACACCTCGTCGACGTTGTGGTGCAGTTCGAGGGCGACCGGCACTCGCGGCTGCGGCTCGTGAGGGCGGTGAAGAACCGCTACGGTCCGACCGACGAGGTCGGCTGTTTCGACCTCTCCGATGTCGGCATCACCGGACTCGCCGACCCCAGTGGGTTGTTCCTGTCCAACCGCACGGTCGCCGTGCCGGGGACCTGCGTCACCGTGACCCTCGAGGGGCGACGGCCACTCGTCACAGAGGTGCAGGCACTCATCGACCAGACCGAGATGCCCAACCCCCGACGTGCCACGAGCGGTCTCGACTCCTCCCGCGTCGGCATGATCCTCGCCGTCCTCGGCACGCGCGCCCGGGCACCGATCGGCCGCAAGGACGTCTTCATGTCCACGGTCGGCGGGGTGCGCATCACCGAGCCCGCGGCCGACCTCGCGCTCACCCTCGCCCTCGCCAGCGCACTCACCGACCAGGCTCTCGCGATGGGGACCGTGGCGTTCGGTGAGGTCGGGCTCGCCGGTGAGCTGCGCCCCGTGACCGGCGCCCACCGACGCCTCGCCGAGGCCGCGCGCCTCGGCTTCACGACAGCGATCGTCCCGCCGGGCGTTCTCGGCGGCGGGCCCGTGCCTGACGGACTGCGCGTCATCGAAGTGGCGACCGTGCTCGAGGCCGTCCAGGTCGCCGCAGGGGTCCCCACGCGCTAGGCCGACCTCCGGGTCTCGTGAACTCACCGATCCGGCTCGCGAGCCGAGTGAGTCCTCCCGAGCCTCATCGATGCAGCTCGCGAGAGGCCATCAGGCTCGCGAGCCGAGTTCGGCAGTCAGGTTCGGCAGTCGGGTAGGGGCGCCGGCTTCGGCAACCGGAAGCGCGACGGGCCGAGTGTGGTCTCCGGGACCGGACGGCATACCCGCGCCGTTAGACTCGGCACGCAGGTCAGATACCCCTGACCTGCGACGAAACCGAAGGGATTCCCGTGGCCACGCCCCTCGTCGACGACGAGTTGATGCGCACGACGCTCGCCGCCGTCGCGCCCGGCACTGCGCTGCGCGACGGCCTCGAACGCATTCTGCGCGGTCGCACCGGCGCGCTCATCGTCTTCGGCATGGACCGTGTCGTCGATGAGATCGCCACGGGCGGCTTCCCGATGGACATCGAGTTCTCGGCGACGCGACTGCGTGAGCTCGCCAAGATGGACGGCGCCATCATCTGCGACCGCGACGGCACCCGCATCCTGCGCGCCGCCACCCAGCTCGTGCCCGACGCCACGATCGAGACGAGCGAGTCCGGCACCCGCCACCGCACGGCCGAGCGGGTCGCGAAGCAGACCGGCTTCCCTGTCGTCTCGGTGAGCCAGTCGATGCGGATCGTCGCGCTCTATGTCGGCGGCAACCGCTTCGTCCTCGAGGACTCGAGCCAGATCCTGTCGCGCGCCAATCAGGCGCTGCAGACGCTCGAGCGCTACAAGCAGCGTCTTGACGAGGTCACCGGAACCCTCTCCGCGCTCGAGATCGAGGACCTCGTCACCGTCCGCGACGTCGCCAACGTCCTCCAGCGCCTCGAGATGGTGCGACGGATCAAGGACGAGATCGGCGACTACGTCCTCCAGCTCGGCACCGACGGTCGCCTCCTCAGCCTCCAGCTCGAGGAGCTCACCGGCGGGCTCTCCGACGACCTCGGGCTCGTCATCCGCGACTACCTCCACGAGTCGCGCGGCGAGCACGACCTCGACCAGGCGATCGCCAACCTCACCGACATCGACGCCGGCGAGATGCTTGACCCGGCTGCGGGCGCCAAGGCGCTCGGCTTCACCGTAGTCGGTGATGCGCTCGACTCCTCCGTGAGTCCGCTCGGCTACCGCATGCTCAGCAAGGTGCCGCGCCTTCCCGGGGCCATCGTCGACCGGCTCGTCGACCACTTCGGCAGCCTCCAGAAGCTCCTCGCCGCCGGCGTCGACGACCTCATGGGCGTCGAGGGTGTCGGCGAGGGGCGCGCTCGCCTCGTGCGCGAGGGCCTGTCGCGGTTGGCCGAGAGCAGCATCCTCGAGCGCTACGTCTGACCCGGGGCGCGTGGTGTCGTGAGCCCGTCGCTGCCGTCTCGCTCTTCACTGTCGCCAGCCGTCGACGTCCCCGGACTGCACCGGGACGTCCTTGATTGGTATGCCGTGCATGCCCGTGCTCTGCCCTGGCGCGACCCGTCGTGCTCACCGTGGGGCGTGCTGCTCTCCGAGGTGATGGCGCAGCAGACGCCGCTGGCACGGGTCGAACCGGCGTGGCGCGAGTGGATGGAGCGCTGGCCCACTCCGGAGGTGCTGGCTGCTGCCTCGCCGGCGGACGTCGTGCGGGCCTGGGGGCGCCTGGGCTATCCGCGCCGGGCGCTACGCCTACGGGAGGCGGCGATCGCCATCGTCGAGCGGCATGGCGGCGAGGTGCCGCGGGCGCAGGACGACCTGCTCTCGCTGCCGGGCATCGGCGACTACACCGCAGCGGCCGTGGCGGCCTTCGCCTTTGGTGACCGGTCCGTCGTGGTGGACACCAACGTCCGTCGCGTCGAGGCCCGCCTCATCTCTGGGCAGGAGCAGGCGGCGCCGTCGCTGACCCGCGCCGAGAAGGACCTTGCCCGCAACCTGCTCCCGGTCGTTGATCACGACGCGGCCGTGTGGAACGTTGCCGTCATGGAGCTCGGGGCCCTCGTCTGCACTGCCCGGGCCCCCCGTTGCCCCGACTGTCCCGTTCGCGGACGGTGCGCGTGGCTCCTGGGTGGGCGGCCGGCATACGACGGACCAGCGCGCCGTGGGCAGAAGTGGCACGGCACAGATCGGCAGGTGCGCGGCATCATCGTGCAGACGTTGCGCGACGCGCACGTGCCCGTCGACCGCGGCGACCTCGCGCCCGGTCGGGACGAAGTCCAGGTCGACCGCTGCCTCGCCGGTCTCATCGAGGATGGGCTCGTGGAACCCGTTGGGGCACACCACTTTTCGCTCCCCGGGCATGATGAGGCACAGGCCGGATGAGCATGCCCGACCGTCCCAGGGATCCGCAGCGCGACCCGCAGCCCCAGCAGCCCGATGGGCCGAACGGCTCAGGCAAGCGGACCCCACCCGACCCCTACGGGGTGCGCGCCGGAGCCACCCGCGTGATGCGCGTCGTGCGCCGCGGGACCGTCAGCGGTGCGCGGGTCGCGGGCCGGGGGAGCAGGGCCGGCACACAAAAGGCACGCGCCTTCGTGAACTCGGCAGGCGCCGACGAGAGCGGTCTCGCGCGACTCGTCGAGCTGCATTTCGTCAACGTCTGTGCCGATGCCGCCCTCACGGTGAGTCTCGCCGGAACGATCTTCGCCATCCCGACCGACGAGGCCCGGGCCCAGGTGGCGCAGTTCCTCGCGCTGACGATGGCGCCGTTCGCGCTCCTGGCTCCCTTCATCGGGCCGCTGCTCGACCGGTTCCGGCACGGCCGACGGTGGGCGATCGGAACGACACTCGCCCTGCGCGCCTTCCTCTGCTGGATCCTCGCGGGAGCGGTCGTCACCAATTCGGCCTGGCTCTTCCCCGCCGCCCTCGGGTGTCTGGTCGCCTCGAAGGCGTATGGCGTGACGCGCTCGGCAGCCATCCCCAGGTTGCTGCCCCCTGGCTTCACGCTGGTCAACGCGAATTCACGCATGGCCCTCGTCGGCGTGGCGGGCATGGCCGTGGGCGGTGGTCTCGCCGGCGCCCTCGCACGCATCGGACCGGACTGGTCACTCCGGCTCGCGTTCGCCATCTATGTCGTCGGGACCGTGCTCGCGATCCGGCTTCCGTCGCGGGTCGACTCCGCCGCCGGCGAACTCGACCTCGAGGACACCAAGCCGATGCCCCCGGCCGCGTCCCAGTTGCGCCCCGCGCCGACCGGCGTCGAACCGTGGCAGCTCGCCGACACCGTGGCGCTGGAACGGCCCGACGCCGAACCCCTCCAGGAGCAGCATCGGGTCAAGGGACTGTTCGCGCGGCTTCGAGCGCGCATCCTCGGACTCCCGGTGTCTGTCCGGGCGGCCCTCGTCGGGGCGATGGGTGCCCGCCTGCTGACCGGCTTCCTCACGCTCTTCATGGCCTTCCTCATGCGCGAGCACCCGATCGACGGCTACAGCGGCACGCTCGTCCTGGCCCTCGTCGTCGGTGCGGCCGGCTCGGGCAACGCCCTCGGCACGGTGGTCGGCAACGCCGCCCGCCGCCTGCCACCCGAACGGCTCGTCGCCATCGCCCTCATCGTCATCGTCCTCGCGGCCCTGTCGACAGCGTTGTTCTATGGGCTGGTGACGCTGCTCGTCCTCGGTCTGTGCGCCGGACTCTGCGCACAGGTCGTCAAGCTCAGTGTCGATGCGATCATCCAGCGCGACATCGCCGAGAACGTCCGCACGCAGACCTTCGCGTGGTCCGAGACCGTCCTGCAGATCGCCTGGGTCATCGGTGGCGGACTCGGCATTGCGCTGCCGCTCATCCCGGAGCTCGGGTTCGGCGTGATCAGCGGACTCCTCGTCCTCGTACTGCTCGCCTCGGTCCAGCTCCGCCGGCGAGGCTCCTGACCGTCAGAGGACGCGGAGCATTCGGGTGTTGCCCAACGTGTTCGGCTTGACCCGCTCGAGGTCGAGGAACTCCGCGACACCTTCGTCATACGACCGCAGCAGCTCGGCATAGACCTCGGGCTCGACGGCCTGCCCCTCGATGGGCTCGAACCCGTGCCGCTCAAAGAAGTCCGTCTCGAACGTCAGGCAGAACAAGCGCTCCACACCCAGCTCGCGCGCCCGCTCCATGAGGCGCTCCATGAGGCGCGAGCCGATGCCGTGCCCCAGCGCCGACGAGGCGACCGCGAGGGTGCGGATCTCGGCGAGGTCCTCCCACAGCACGTGCACCGCTCCGCACCCGATGATCTCGCCGTCGCGTTCGGCGACGACGAAGTCACCGACGGACTCGTAGTACGCCACGGCTTCCTTCTGGAGCAGCACCCGCTGCTCGGCCAACGGCGCCACCAGAGCCCGCATCGCGCGGACGTCCGCGGTGCGGGCCGGACGGATGCGTATGCCGTCCGCCCCCGTCGTGACCGAAAGCGGCGGTGAGGTGGGCGCGGACTCAGCGGACGGCATACAGGCAAGTATTGCTCCACACGCGCGAACCGGCCGCCCGTGCACGAAGCACGGACGGCCGATCCGAGGGGGTGGTTCGAGCGCCCCGGCTGAGGCGCTCGAACCGTCAGCGGGTCGCGTAGACCGGCTGGCTCTGCGGGTTGAGCTGGTCCATCTTCACCAGCGCGGCCTTCTTGAGGCTCGGGTCGGTGATCTTCAGGACGTCGAAGCCCTTGCCGAGGTCGGAGGAGTAGACGTGGCCGTTGTAGTAGTACGACGACCAGGTGCCACCGCCGCCACCACCGACGTTGCCGTTCGGGCCGCGCTCGAAGTAGCCGATCTCGCGCGGGTTCTCACTGTCGGTGAAGTCCCAGAAGGACGTGCCACCCATGTACCAGGACTGCACCATGACGTCGCGTCCCGGCAGCGGGATGAGCGAGCCGTTGTGGGCGACGCAGTTCTCGGAGTCGTTCTGGTGACGCTGGATCTTGTAGTACGACTTGAAGGTCAGCTGGTTGTCCTTCGACAGGTCGAAGATCGCGTTGGCGCCACGGTTCGGGCCGACGGTGGTGTTGCACGTCGCGCGACCGCCGCCACCGAGCTCGTCGGTGAAGACGACCTTGGTGCCCTTGTTGTTGAAGGTCGCCGAGTGCCAGAACGCGAAGTTGGTCGTGTCCTGAACGGTCTCGATGACGCGAGGCGCCTCGGGGTTGGCGATGTCGAAGATGACGCCGTCACCCATGCACGCGCCGGCCGCGATCTTGCGGCTCGGGTAGGCCGTGATGTCGTGGCAACCGGTCGTGGCCGAGTAGCCGTCACCCGACGGCTGGGTGCCACCGGGGTTGCCGCCATCCGGGAAGAGGTTCGGCGTGGCGACCACGGCCGCGTCGGTCGGGTTGGCCGTCGGCACCTTGATGATGCTGATCGAGTCGTGCGGCGGCTGGCAGTCGGGGTAGTCCGCGCGCGGCGAGTAGCTCGACACGTAGAGGTAGTCCGTGCCGGCACCACCCGGGACCAGCGTGTGCGTGTGCGAACCACAGGCGGTCTCGACCGACTTGAGGTAGCGCGGCGCCGTCGGGTCGGACACGTCGAAGATCTTGATGCCCTCCCACGAGTCCTTGATCGTCGCGGGCTGGGCCACTGACTGGCACGAGTCGTCGCTGCGCGAGGAGTCGGTCGACAGGTAGAGCAGGTTGCCGGACACCGTGATGTCGTTCTGCGAACCCGGGCAGCTCACCGTGGAGAGCGTGCTGGGCGAGGCCGGGTTCGACACGTCGTAGATGACGAAGCCGTTGTAGTTGCCGACGAACGCCTTGTTGCCCGCGAACGCGATGTCGGAGCCCGTGGCGCCGGCGAGCGGTCCGGCGTGAGGCGTGTTGAACAGGTGCTGCACGTTGGCGCTCCGACCGATCTGGTCGGGCGCGAGGTCGAGGCCGGACTTGCCGACGAGGGGTGGTGGCACGTCACTGGTCGCGGCGAACGCCCCGACCATGCTGGTACCTGTGACGGTGAGGGCGGCGATGGCCGCCACCCCCAAGGTGCGCAGGATCCTCATGATTCCTCCTCAAGTGGGTCGCACCCTCCCGCGGCTGCGTCCCAGGTGAATGTGCGGTGCCGTCCAGCCTCGCGCAAAAGTTTCGGGGCGAGGGTAAAGGTTTGGTAAGAACTCCCTACTCGCCAGTTCTGTCCGGATCGGACAGCGCGGTGGTCAGAGGTCTCCAACTACAGTGCGGCACATGCCAATTCGTCGCGTATGCCGTCCGCTCGCCTTCCGCGCCCTGCTCACCGTGAGCTGCGTGGCGGCGCTCGCGAGCGGCTGCACCGGCGATGGCGAGGAGCCGCTTCCCGCGACGACGGCACCGACGGCGAGTGGTCCGGTGCTCCAGCCCGGCCGACCGGGTGAACCCAACGCGACCCTGTCGGGGAGCGCGGCGGCACCCATCACGACACCGACGACCCGGCCCGGCGACGCGAAGTTCTATCAGGACATGATCGTCCACCACGCGCAGGCCATCGTCATGGTCGAGACCGCCCTGCCGCGCCTGTCCGACACCCAGGTCAAGGCGCTCGCCGACCGGATGCAGGCCGAGCAGAAGCCCGAGATCCTCGCCATGAAGACGTGGCTCGAGGAGCACAAGCAGACCGTCCCGCCGCAGGCGACGAACCCGCGTCTCGGCGATCACGACCACGCGGGCATGCCCGGCATGGCGACCGAGGCGCAGCTCGCCGAACTCGGGCGCGCCTCAGGTGTCGAGGCGGATCGGCTGTTCCTCACGCTCATGACGGCTCACCACCAGGGTGCCCTGACGATGGTCGGCGAGCACGCGAAGCTCCCGGCGGACGAGTTCGTCGAGGAGATGGCCAACGACATCAACGTCACCCAGTCCAAGCAGATCCAGCAGATGCAGGCCATGCTCGCCCGCCTCTCCTGACCCCCTGGTTCCCGGCTGCCCGTCCCGAACTCACCCAATTCCCGGGTTGGGGACGTTGAAACTTGCATGTCCCCAACCCGGGAATTGGGTGACTTCGGGACAAAAGGACTCAGGCGCGGTATGCCGGGAAGTTGCCTTCCCGGCATACCGCGCCTGAGTCGTTCGGTCGGCTCACCCGAAGGTGAGCCGGGAGATCACTCGCCCGAGGCTGCCGTCTCCGGTGCCGAGGACGACGTGGCAGGGGACCCGGCGGTGACGACCGGCACCTCGATGGCGGCGGCGTGCTGCGTGCCCTCGAAGGTGAAGGTGTCCTCCTTGCCCTCGCCCGTCGCGTCGACCGCGACGATCTCGCCGGACTTGAGCTCGCCGAAGAGGATCTTCTCCGACAGCACGTCCTCGATCTCGCGCTGGATCGTGCGACGCAGCGGTCGCGCACCGAGCACGGGGTCGTAGCCGCGCTTGGCGAGCAGGTTCTTGGCCGCGGGCGTGAGCTCGATGCCCATGTCCTTGTCCTTGAGCCGCTTGTCGAGCTTGGCGATCTCGAGATCGACGATCTGGATGATCTCCTCGCGGGTCAGCTGCGGGAAGACGATCGTGTCGTCGACACGGTTGAGGAACTCGGGCCGGAAGTGCTGCTTGAGCTCGTCCTGGACCTTGGCCTTCATCCGGTCGTAGTCGGTGCGGGTGTCCGGTCCGGCCGAGAAGCCGAGCGAACCCTTGGAGATGTCACGGGTGCCGAGGTTGGTCGTCATGATGATGACGGTGTTCTTGAAGTCGACCATCCGACCCTGCGAGTCGGTGAGGCGGCCATCCTCGAGGACCTGCAACAGCGAGTTGAAGATCTCGGGGTGGGCCTTCTCGACCTCGTCGAACAGCACGACCGAGAACGGCTTGCGCCGGACCTTCTCGGTGAGCTGACCGCCCTCTTCGTAGCCGACGTAGCCGGGAGGGGAGCCGAAGAGCCGCGAGACCGTGTGCTTCTCGCTGAACTCCGACATGTCGAGCTGGATGAGGCTGTCCTCGTCGCCGAAGAGGAACTCGGCGAGCGTCTTGGCGAGCTCGGTCTTTCCGACACCGGTGGGGCCGGCGAAGATGAACGAGCCACCTGGACGACGCGGGTCCTTGAGGCCGGCGCGGGTGCGCCGGATCGCCTGGGACAGTGCCTTGATGGCGTCGTCCATGCCAACGACACGCTTGTGCAGCTCGTCCTCCATGTGGAGCAGCCGGCTCGACTCCTCCTCGGTCAACTTGAAGACCGGGATGCCGGTGCTGGCCGCCAGGACCTCGGCGATGAGCTCCTCGTCGACCTCGGCGACGACGTCGAGGTCACCGCTCTTCCACTCGGACTCGCGCTGGCTCTTCTCGTTGCGCAGATTCTTCTCGTCGTCGCGCAGACGCGCGGCCTTCTCGAAGTCCTGCCCGTCGATCGCCGACTCCTTCTCGCGGACGACGGCCGCGATCTTCTCGTCGAACTCACGGAGGTCTGGCGGTGCGGTCATGCGGCGGATGCGCAACCGGGCGCCGGCCTCGTCGATGAGGTCGATGGCCTTGTCCGGAAGGAACCGGTCGTTGACGTAGCGGTCGGCCATGTTGGCGGCCGCGACGAGCGCACCGTCGGTGATGGAGACGCGGTGGTGGGCCTCGTAGCGGTCGCGCAGACCCTTGAGGATCTCGATGGCGTGGGCCAGCGTCGGCTCGGCCACCTGGATCGGCTGGAAGCGGCGCTCGAGGGCGGCGTCCTTCTCGATGTGCTTGCGGTACTCGTCGAGCGTCGTCGCACCGATGACCTGGAGCTCACCGCGGGCGAGCATCGGCTTGAGGATGCTCGCGGCGTCGATGGCGCCCTCGGCCGCACCGGCACCGACCAGCGTGTGGATCTCGTCGATGAACAGCACGATGTCACCGCGGGTGCGGATCTCCTTGAGGACCTTCTTGAGCCGCTCCTCGAAGTCACCGCGGTAGCGGCTGCCGGCGACGAGCGCGCCGAGGTCGAGGGTGTAGAGCTGCTTGTCCTTGAGGGTCTCGGGCACCTCGCCGCGCACGATGTCCTGGGCGAGACCCTCGACGACGGCGGTCTTGCCGACGCCGGGCTCACCGATGAGGACGGGGTTGTTCTTGGTGCGGCGGGACAGCACCTGCATGACCCGCTCGATCTCCTTCTCACGCCCGATGACCGGGTCGAGCTTGCCCTCGCGGGCAGCCACGGTGAGGTTGCGACCGAACTGGTCGAGCACGAGCGAACCGGCGGGGGTGCCCTCGGCGGGACCGCCCTGACCGACACCGGCCGTGGCCCCCTCCTTGCCACCCTGGTAGCCCGAGATGAGCTGGATGACCTGCTGGCGCACGCGACCGAGGTCCGCGCCGAGCTTGACGAGGACCTGGGCGGCGACGCCCTCACCCTCGCGGATCAGGCCGAGGAGGATGTGCTCAGTGCCGATGTAGTTGTGGCCGAGCTGCAGCGCCTCGCGGAGGCTGAGCTCGAGAACCTTCTTGGCGCGCGGCGTGAAGGGGATGTGACCGGTCGGGGCCTGCTGACCCTGCCCGATGATCTCCTGGACCTGCTCGCGCACGGCATCGAGAGAGATCCCCAGGCTCTCCAGTGCCTTGCTGGCAACGCCCTCACCCTCGTGGATGAGGCCGAGCAGGATGTGCTCGGTGCCGATGTAGTTGTGGTTGAGGAGGCGCGCCTCTTCCTGGGCGAGGACGACCACCCGACGGGCGCGGTCGGTGAACCGTTCGAACATTGCTGGCTCCTGACTGTTTCTTAGTCACCTCGATGCTATCTCCGCTCCCTGTATGCCGTTCGCTCCCTTTCACAGGTGCGTGGCAGTCGAGGGGTGGTCGGGGCCCAAGCCGAGGCGTGTCACCGCGTCCAACGCGGCAGGAGTACATCGTGTTCCACGGGCTGAGTCGAGGCGACTCATGTTCGCTCTCGGCGGACTCGTGGTCACGTGCGGGCGTCGATGACCCAGTCGAATCCGAGTGCCAGGAGCTGCCGGTCAGCGGTCACTAGCCGGCACCGTTCCACGGCAGCCTGAGCGAGCAGGGCCCGATCAAATGGATCGTGTCGCGCGAGCGAGGTGAAGCGCTCGATCGCGATCGCGTGTTCCGGGGTCAGAGGAAGGGGGGTGAGCCCTTGTGCGACGAAGACCTGGTCCAGTTCTGGGGGCACGTCGAGGCGACCAATCATGCGCTTGACCGACGTCTCGAGGAGCGACACTGCCGAGAAATAGACCGTGGCGGCAGAGTCAATCGCATGCCGTGCCCCGGCGCCGACGCGCTTCGGATCGTGCAACAACCACAAGGCGACGTGTGTGTCGAGCAGGATCACGTGTCGATACCTGCGGGTGCCGTGTTCGCCGACTCGTCACTCAGAGGCTCGTCCCACATCTTGGCGATCTCCGCGTCGGCAGCGTCGAAGGCGTCGTAGTCGATGTCGATCTGACCAGCCATCGCTCCCCACGTGATGTCCACCCGTGAGACAGGAGTGAGCTCCACGATCGGTCGTCCGGCTTTGGCAATGACGATGCGCTCACCTGCCTGGGCGCGTTCAAGCAGCCGAGACAGGTGGGTCTTGGCTTCCTGGATGTTGACCGTGGTCATGCCGCAATCGTACCGGAACAGACCAGACCAGACCAGACCAGACCAGACCAGACCAGACCAAGTTGACCCTAACTCGTGGCTGCTGCTCGGCCTGTCTTGAGAATGCGGAGCGTCGTCGTGGTGCCCTTGTCGGCGACGACAGCAACCTGATCGCCTGCGGCCAGCGTCGACACTTTGTCCTTGAGGCGCTTCTGGGAGTCGGCGCCGATCGTGTAGGTCGAGGTGAAGCCATCGGTGCTCTTGACCGTCAGCTTGTCAGCAGTGACCTCAGTGACGTCGCCGCGCTGGAAGAGCACGGTTTGCGGGCTGCCGTTGTCGCCGGGGATGACCAATTCGCCGTGGAGACCAGGGCCGAGGCCCAATCCGCCGGCACCGGGGAGCTCGTCCGCACCGTTGTCGTCCTGACCATTGCCGCGTTGACCGGGGAGCTGACCCGGCGGGAGCTGGTTGGGTCCGCGGTCGCCCGGGTACATCCGGTCCGGCATCGGGGCTCGCTCGGAGCTCCCGGCCCAAGGACCGCGCCCACGGTCGCCATCCGCGTGGCGGACCACGGCGAACGCGGCCAGTCCGGTGCCGACCAACAGGATGAAACCGAGACTCGCTGCGGCAATCGCGATGGCGATCTTGCCGCCCGTCGTCGACGTCGCCTCGCCCCAGGTCGAGTTGCTACGGGGAGCCTGGCCCGGGACACCCTGAGCCTGCGACTGCGCCGGGGACGCCTGCGCTCCCGGTGGGGAAGCCTGCGGCGCCACCGGCCACTGTTGCGTCGGCGGAACCGGCGGCGGTCCCGCTGGTGCGGCGGGTGGAGTAGGCGTTGTTGGCGCCTCGATGTTCTCGGGGGTTCCGGCAGTGTCGTCGCGATCGGGGGTCGCCGGCTGTTCCGGGGTCTGGCTCATGGTGGGATCCTTCCGCTCGGCGTCAGGATCCTCCTCGAACCTGTGACGACGCCGAACGTTCCCTGCCAAGCTCAGGGGAGGGGACGGCATACCCACAAAGGAATGTCCGGGGAGGTGGTCACCCCTGCGACCACCTCCCCGGACAGGTCTCACTCCGCCGACTCGACTCCCGAGTCGAGCTTGATGGTGAGCTGTGCGCCGTACGGCATCGCCTGGACGAGCCGCATCCGGGCGAGCGCCGGGTGCTCGTCCAGGAGCTTGGCGCCGTTGGCGAGCGAACGCAGCGCCGCCGTCTCGGCACGGGCCATCTCGAGCTGCGCCGCACCACGCGAGCGGGCGGTCGCGAGCTCGAGCGTCGCCGCACGCACCTCCGAGGGCAGGATGACGTCCTTGACGACGACCTCGGTGACCTCGACCCCGACCGGCCGGGCCACCGAGGCGACCGCCGCCGTGAGGGCGGCGGCGTCGAGTCCGGCGCCACGCTGCGACACCGTCTCGAGCGTCAGCCCGGCGACGGCGTCACGCAGCGCGACCTGCATCCCGAGGTAGACCAGACCGAGCGGGTCGGTCGCGCGCTGCAGCCACGCGATCGGGTCCGCGACGGTCCACCGCACCGCCGCCGAGACGCGCACCTGCACGCCGTCGACGGTGAGGATCTCCTGCGGGGAGATGGCGAGCAGCTGCTCGCGCAGGTCCACGGAGACGTAGGTCGCCCGCCACGTCCGCTGGTGACGGCCCGCCTCGAGCACCCGCTCGGGGATGCCGTGGACGAACTCGACCGCGACGGTGTGGGCCGGGACGGTGATGTGGAACAGGAACATGATGGGCAACCTCCTTCGGGTGCGCCGTGGTGGGTGAGCGGTCAGGACGTGATGGCTGGTGATGGCACCGGTCGGCGGAGCGTCGCGCGGGGCGTCGGGCGTCGTGCTGACCGCCCGGGCCGCAGAACGCTGCGATCCGTGGGTCCGACCGGTACCACCTGTCTGATGAGCGGGAGCCGAACCCGAAGCCGTGACAGGGCATGCCAGTGGATCCATCGACGAGAGGCAATGCGCAGGACCGGTGGCGGCACGCCGCTTCGGCTGCTTCCTCTCGCCTGTCCGTGGTCCAGTGTGGAGATTCCGGTATGCCGTCCGCCACCGAATTTCGTGCGCCGCCCCACCATTCCCGCCTGAAGTGGGTTCCTCTCACATCGCTTGGTCGCGGCGATCAAGCGAAGTCAGAACAAGCCACTTCGGGCGGGAAAGGTGAGACTCGGGGCAGGCGCGGTCAGCCGCGACGTTGGCAGTTGCCGCACCAGAAGAGGTTGCGGCCGGCGACGATCTGGGTGCGGATGCGCGAGCCGCACACCAGGCAGGCCTCGCCCGCGCGGCGATAGACATAGGAGTCGCGCTCGGTGAGCGTGACGTCGTCGCCGGCCTCCATCGCCTCTGCGATGGCTTCGACCTGGTCGTGCACGGTGACGATCTTGGAGGTTGCGACACCGAGCGGGAGCAGCGTCACGAACTCGTCCCACATGGCCCGCCAGTACTTGCGCTGGAGCTTGTTGCCGGGCCGAAAAGGGTTGACCCGCAGCCGAAACAGCACTTCCGACCGATAGACGTTGCCCACTCCTGCGAGCACTTCCTGGTCCATGAGCAGCTCGGCGATGGGCTTGCTCGACCGTTGGATCCGCTTCCACGCCAGGTCGGGGTCGGAGCGAACATCGTTGGGGCGCAACGGATCCGGGCCCAACCGGTCGAGGATCGAACCGACCTTCTCCGGCGTGACGACGTCGCACACCATCGGCCCACGCAGATCGGCCACATGCTCTTCGGTCGCGAAGCGGCACCGGACCTGACCCACGACAGGCACCTCACCGGCATACGCGATGTTGTCGATCCGGAAGGTGCCGATCAGCCCAAGGTGCACCCACAACCACCGTTCCCCGGCGAACTCGACGAAGAGGTGCTTGCCCCTCGACGTCGCGCCGAGCACCTCGTGCCCGGACAGCAGCGCGGCACCGGCGGCGAACTTCCCCTGCGGGCTCGTCACGACCGGCGACGTGCCGCGGAAGGCGGCGTCGAGGTCGCGGGCGAGGGCGTAGAGGGTGTGGCCTTCGGGCATGGCCCCATCATCGGCCACGGCTAGGCTGCGGCTCATGGCAGCCACCGAGACCCGCTTGCTGCTGCTCGGCACCGTGATGCTCTTCGAGCCGGTGAACGGGTACCAGCTGCGCCGCGAGCTGCTTTCGTGGCAGGTCGAGGACTGGGCGCACGTCAATCCTGGCTCGATCTACTCGGGGCTCGCGACGCTCGCCAGGCAGGGCAACCTCGACCGGCACGACCTCGTCGACGGGACGCGTGAGGTGGCGGTCTACACGAGTACGCCTCAGGGTCGTGAGGAGTTCGAGCGGCTGTGGTTCGCGGCCGTCGAGACCGTGGATCTGTTGTCCCCGTTGCCTTTTCACACCGGCCTGTCCCTCATGCCACTCATCGAACGCGACCGCATCGTCAAGGCGTTGCGCTCGCGATTGGCCAATCTGGACGCCAAGGTGCGGGAGCAGCTGGAGGCGCCGCGCGACCTCGGCTCGATGCCGCCGCACGTCGGCGCGATGGCCGATCTGTGGATGGGTCTGGCGCAGACCGAGCGCGAGTGGGTGGCCAATGCGCTGGGCCGGATCGACCGCGGCGAGATGGGGCTCGCGGGCGACTCGACGTCGTGGGAGGCGCCCGCGGACGACCCGGGTTGGCAGATGGCGAACGACCGGGAGCGCTACCGCCGCCTCATTCGCGGTCGCTGACTTTCGGACGTTCCTTCGCGTATGCCGTCCGCTCGCCTACCCGGCTCGGGAGCCGGTGAGGCGCTCGAGAACCTCATTGATGAGGCTCGCGACGAGAGAAGGGGCTCGGGAGCCGGGTTGGGTGTCAGGGGCGGGTTCTAGCGTGGATCGGCGGCCGGGTTGACGTGGAGTGTTCAATATTGAACACTGCATGTGTTCAAGTTTGAACATCAACGAGGGAGATCGTCATGATCCACGCACGAGGACTCGTGCAGACCTTCCAGTCCAGGGAAGGCAAGAAGAAGACCGTGGTGCGCGCCGTCGACGGTGTCGACCTCGACGTCGCCGAGGGCGAGGTCGTCGGATTCCTCGGCCCCAACGGTGCCGGCAAGACCACGACGCTGCGCATGTTGACGACGCTGCTGCGGCCGACGGAGGGCACGGCGACCGTCGCCGGCTTCGACGTCGTGCGCGAGTCGGAGCAGGTGCGCCGCTCGATCGGTTACGTGTCGCAAGCGGGTGGGGCGTTCAGTGCCGCGCGGGCCGGCGACGAGGTCGTCGACCACGGGATGCTCTACGGGATGCGCGGGGCCGACGCCAAGAAGCGCGGCCAGGAGCTCTTCGAGCAGCTCGACCTCGACGGACTGTGGACCCGCATGCCCAAGAACATGTCCGGTGGCCAGCGCCGTCGCCTCGACATCGTCATGGGCCTCATCCACGACCCGACGCTCGTCTTCCTCGACGAGCCGACGACCGGCCTCGACCCGCAGGCGCGGGCCAACCTCTGGGAGCACATCGCCGACCTGCGCCGGAAGCGCGGAGCAACGGTGTTCCTCACGACCCACTACCTCGACGAGGCCGACCACCTCAGCGACCGGATCGTCATCATCGACCACGGCCGCATCGTCGCCAGCGACACGTCCGAGAACCTCAAGGCCAACGTCTCCGGCGACCTCGTCGACCTCCAGCTCGCCGACTCCGCCGACGTGCAGAGCGCGGCGACCCGTCTCGGGTCCATTGCCGAGGCCGGCCGTTCCGGCAGCGAGGCCGTCGAGATCGACGGCAACCACGTGCGCGCCCGCGTTGCCCGCGCCGGTCGTGCCGTCCCCGGCCTGCTCGCTGATCTCGGTTCCGCCGGCATCACCCTCGAGTCCATCGAGGTCCACCGCCCCACTCTCGACGACGTCTTCCTCACCCTCACCGGCCGCTCGCTGCGCGACGCCCAGGAGACGACCAAGGACGAGAACCAGACCGCCCCCGACGCAGAGCTCGTCGCGGCCGGACAGGAGAAGTGATGACCTTCCCTCGCGAGTGCTTCATCGTCTTCCGCCGACAGCTGCGGATGAACCTGCGCAACCCCGCCTGGGTCATCATCGGCATGCTCCAGCCGATCATGTACCTCTTCCTCTTCGGTCCCCTCCTCAAGCCGATCATCCAAGAGCTCGGGGTCGACAACGAGTACACGTTCTTCGTGCCCGGCATGCTCGTCCAGCTCGGCATCTTCGGGGCGTTCTTCGCCGGCTTCAGCCTCATTGGTGAGTGGCGCGAGGGTGTCATCGAGGCCGAGCGGGTCACCCCGGCCAGCCGTACGGCACTGCTCGTCGGTCGGCTCATCCGTGACCTCGTCCAGCTCTTCGTCCAGGCACTGATCCTCGTCGGCCTCGGCTACGCCCTGGGCATGACGGGATCGGTCAAGGGCATCGTCTTCGGCGTGCTGCTCACGATGCTGGTCGGCGGCGCCTGTGCCGCCGCCTCCAACGCGCTCGCTCTGACGACGAAGTCCGAGGATGTCATGGCGCCCGTCATCAACATGGTGATGATGCCGGTGCTCCTGCTCTCGGGAATCCTGCTGCCGATGACGATGGGCCCGAAGTGGCTCCAGTCGGTCTCGGACTGGATGCCCTTCCGATGGATCACCGACGGCGTGCGCACCTCGTTCTCGGGTGACTTCGCCCGCGACCCGATGGTCTACGGAACCGCTTGGGCCGCAGTGCTTTTCGTCCTCGCGCTGTGGTGGGGCACGTCGACCTTCCGCAAGGAGAACGCCTGAGTCCCCGCCCCGCTGGGAGACGAAGAACGCCTCGTATGCCGGCCACCCGGCATACGAGGCGTTCTTGCGTTTGTCGTCAGCTGGCCTTCTTGCTCGACTTCTTGGCCGGGGCCTTCTTCGCTGCGGCCTTCTTCGCCGGCTTGTCCGCGGATGCCTTGGTCTCGGCCTTGGCGGCGGGCTTGCTCGGGGCCTCGCCGCGGGACGCCTTGGCCTT
This sequence comes from Knoellia subterranea KCTC 19937, assembly GCF_000768685.1. Lineage (GTDB taxonomy): Bacteria > Actinomycetota > Actinomycetes > Actinomycetales > Dermatophilaceae > Knoellia > Knoellia subterranea. The sequence continues at coordinate 34,790 of NZ_AVPK01000004.1, forward strand.
CTCGACGGACTTGGCCAGGGCCGCGAGCAGGTCGACGACCTCGCCGGACTCCTCTGCCTCGACCGTGGGGGCCTGCACCTCTCCACCCTCGACCTTGGCCTTGACGAGCGCCTGGAGGGCGGTGGCGTAGTCGTCCTCGTAGTCGTCGGCGTCGTAGTCGCCCGCAAGCTGCTCGATGAGGAGCTTGGCCATCGCCATCTCCTTGTCGGTCGCCTCGGCAGCTTCGTCGACGCTGGCGAAGTCGGCCGCGCGAATCTCGTCGGGCCAGAGCATCGTCTGCATGACGATGACGCCGTCGCGCACACGCAGGACGGCCATCGTCATGCGCGTGCGGATCGAGACGGTCACGACGGCCATGCGGCCCTCGGACTCGAGCGCCTCGCGCAGCAGGATGTAGGGCTTGGTCGCCGTCTTGTCGGGCTCGAGGTAGTAGCTCTTGTCGAGCAGCATCGGGTCGATCTGGTCCGCGGGAACGAACTTCTCGACGTTGATTTCCTTGGAGGACTTGCTCGGCAGGTCCTTGAAGTCCTCGTCGGTGAGGATGACCATGTCGCCGTCCTCGGTCTCGTAGCCCTTGGCGATGTCGTCGTAGGCGACTTCCTCTCCGTCCATCGAGCAGATCCGCTTGTACTTGATCCGCCCGCCGTCCTCGCGGTGCACCTGACGGAACTGCACGTCGTGATTCTCGGTCGCGGAGTAGAGCCGCACCGGCACGTTGACGAGCCCGAACGAGACCGCGCCCTTCCAGATCGCACGCATGGAACCACTGTATGCCGGGTGCTCGCCCAGACCCCCTTTCCCGCCTGATCGTCGTTAGGGTTCGGGACCATGACGGACAAGAAGGTCGTGCGGGCGGAGAGTGCGGACAAGCCGGAGAAGGGGTCGGACTCCGGGCCCGATTGGGCGCCGAGTGAGGGGGCGAACGCGCAGGCGACGAAGTTCCGGATCATCGCTTTCGTGCTGTGGCTGCTCGCGATCGCGGCGGAGCTCTACCTGATCTTCGGTGTGCTGATGTCGGGTCGTCCGGTGACGACGGCCGTCATGGTCATCCTCATCGTGGGCTTGGTGCTGATCGCGGCGCTCGCGATTGGTGGCTCGATGTTGTGGAAGAAGGCCAACCGCCTCGACCCGGCGCGCAAGAGCGAGACGGTGAAGTTCTTTGTGCAGAACCAGCTCGGCGCGTTCATGGCGCTGCTCGCGTTCCTGCCGCTCATCGTCGTGATCCTCCTCGACAAGGACATGAGCAAGGGGCAGAAGGCCCTCGCCGGCGGGGTCGGCATCGTGCTGGCGGTGCTCGCGACCTACATGGGGGCGGACTTCAACCCGCCGTCGGTGGAGCAGTACACCGAGGAGCAGAACTCCGTCATCGATGCCGTCGGTCAGGACCACGTGTTCTGGACCAAGCAGGGCGAGGTCTTCCACATCTGCGCCGAGGCCTCGGACCTGCAGCGTGAGTCCAAGGACAACACGATCTACGAGGGCACCGTCGCCGACGCGCACGCGGCCGGCAAGGAGCGCCTGACCCTCAAGGTCGACCAGGAGCTCAAGCAGTGCGGGCTCGAGCCGGCGAACGGCGCCTCGAGCGAGCCCACCCCCGAGCCCAGCACCAGCTGAACCCTCGCCTCGTGTGCCTGAGCGGTCCCGATATGGGACCGCTCAGGCACACAAGGCAGGTCAGAAGAGACCGTCGAGGCTGACGATCAGGATGTAGAAGGCGAGGGGTGCCGCCACGACGAGCAGCGCGAGGGTGGCCAGCGCAAGCAGCCATCCCACGATCCCTCGCGCGACGCGGTCCCGTGGAGAGAGCTCGAGATGCAGTTCGCCGACGAGCCAGACGAGGGCGAAAGGCGCGAGGACCAAAGCGAGCACCGTCAGGGCGTAAGCCGGCTTGTTCGTGCCCTGATCGCCGAACACGGCCTCTGCCACCGGCACACCGAAGAAGAACAGCCCCATGACGACCCCGGCGAACAGCCCGGCCCAGAGGAGGTTGCCCTCCCGCTCCGGCTTCGCGACCGACTCCATGCGTTCATCCAACACCCCTGCCCGTGCGTGTGCGTCAGGATGGGCCAATGCAGCCGATGCTCGCGTCCGTCGCCGACGGCGTCCCTCGCGGCGACGACTGGGTGCACGAGGTGAAGTGGGACGGCATGCGCGTCCTCGCCGACGTCCACGACGGTCGGCTCCAACTCCTCAGCCGCACCGGCCGTGACGTGTCGGTGAGCTTCCCCGAGCTCGCCGGACTCGCGACCACCTATGACGACCTGCTTCTCGACGGCGAAGTCGTCGCTCTGGACCGCGGCATCCCGTCGTTCTCCGCGCTCGCCGAACGGATGCACGTGTCCTCGCCGCGCAAGGCCGCGACCCTCGCGACGCAGCGCCCGGTGACGTTCATGGCCTTCGACCTGCTCCGCCTCTTCGGCCAGGACCTCACGAGCCAGCCCTGGTCGGCCCGCCGTGAGCTCCTCGAGCGCCTCGACCTCAGCTCCAGCGCCTGGCAGGTCCCGCCCGTCTATGACGACGGCGAGGGTCTCTTCGAGGCAACCCGCGACCAGGGACTCGAGGGCATCGTGAGCAAGCGCCGCGCCTCGCCCTACGCCCCCGGCCGACGCTCACCGGACTGGCGCAAGTCCCCGCACCGCGCAACCCTCTCGGTCGTCATCGGTGGCTGGCGCCCCGAGACCGGGACGACGAACCGCCTGGGCGCCGTTCTCGTCGGCACTCCCGACGGAGCCGGGGGATGGGAGTATGCCGGCCGCGTCGGTGCCGGACTCGCCGGCACCGCGGGTGCCCGGCTGGGGAAACTGCTGGAACCGTTGTCCCGCAACGCATCTCCGTTCACGAACGAGGTGCCACGCGAGGATGCTGTCGGTGCGACCTGGACGGAGCCGCGCCTCGTCGTGGAGGTGCAATCGCTGGGACGTGGGTCGACCGGCAAACTGCGGCAGCCGGCATACCTCGGCATTCGCACCGACCTCACTCCCGCCGACCTGCACGAGGTGACCGATGCCTGAGAAGTTCGTCCCGGAGATCACGCGAGTCGACGTCGGCGGGCGGACGATGAAGCTGTCGAGCCTGTCCAAGATCATGTATCCGGCGACCGAGACGACCAAGGGTGAGGTCCTCAACTACTTCGTCCGGGTCGCGCCAATTCTGTTGCGGCACATCGCTGCTCGACCCGTGACGCGAGTGCGATGGCCGCACGGGGTCGCGGACCAGAGCTTCTTCGAGAAGAACCTGCCCAGTGGGGCGCCGAGCTGGTTGCCCCGGGTGAAGGTCGACGACGTGACCTATCCGCTCGTCGAGGAGGTCGACCAGCTCGTCTACCTCATCAACCTCAACTCGCTCGAGATCCACGTGCCCCAGTGGACCGTCACCGACGACGGAGAGCGGGAGAACCCGAACCGGCTCGTCATCGACCTCGACCCCGGCAGCCCGGCCGGCCTCAAGGAGTGCGCCCAAGTCGCGTTGGTGCTGCGCGAGCGGCTCGACGCCCTCGGGCTCGAACTCTTCCCCGTGACCAGTGGCTCCAAGGGCATGCAGCTCTACGCGAGCCTCGGTGGCGACCTCACGAGCGATCAGGTGCGTGACCTCGCGCAGCAGCTCGCGCAGGAGATGACGAAGAAGCACCCGGACCTCGTCCTGTGGAAGATGACCAAGTCACTGCGGCCGGGCAAGATCTTCCTCGACTGGAGCCAGAACGTCGCGGCCAAGACGACGATCAGCCCCTATTCGCTGCGGGGCAAGGAGCTGCCCTGCGTCGCGGCGCCCCGCACGTGGGACGAGGTCGAGCGGGGTGCCGAGGGAGAGACGTTCGAGCAGGTGCTGTTCGACGACATGCTCGAGCGGCTCGACACCCATGGGGACTTGCTCGCCGACCTTCTCTGAAGCCTGCTCCGAACCTGCGCCGGACGGGCTTCGGCGTCGTGCGGCGGAGAACCCGCAGCACGACGCCGAAGTGACAGAGGGCCGGAGCCTCAGCCGGCGGCTGCACTCACGGCACTCGTGAGCGTCACGGACTGGGCGAGCTCAGTGAGTTGTGCGTTGGTGAGGCCGACCGACTTCGGAACCTGGACGGTCAGGGACACGACGTCGCCCGGGCCATCGACCGATCGCGTCACGCTGACGACGCCGGCACCGCCCTTGGTGTTGATGCCCTCGGGCATGTCCTGAGTGGACGGGAGGGCGGTGATCTTGCCGGCGAAGTCCTGGGCGCTCTGGCTCACCCCACCCGCCGCCGGCACGAGGTTCCCTGCGAACTCCGAGCTGGCGCCGGACACCCACCCCTGGGGAACCTTGGCGAAGTGGAACGGGCCGGCGGCGACGTCCGCGTCCACGAGGACCGCGGTGGTCGCACTGTCGACCGACGAGACGCTCACGCCGGCACCAGCGGGTGCGGCCTTCTCTGCCGGTCCATTGAACAGGGCGGAACCGCCCACGATGGCACCGGCCGCGAGGGTGGCCGCCGCCACGCCACCCCCTGCAGCGGCGAGGCGACGACGCAGCAGGGCGCGGCGTCCGAGGCGGATGTCGGTGGCGATGTCGTGTGCGGGCTGCGCGTCGGCGGGCGAGCCCGCTCGGCTGGCGGTGTCGAGCAGGTCGTGGAGCTGGGTCATGACGATGTCCCTTCGGTGGTGAGGACGGGAGAGAGTTCGGGGAGGGCGTCGCGGAGCGCGGACAGTGCCTTGTGGTTCTGCGACTTCACGGCGCCGGTCGAGATGCCGAGTGCGTGGGCCGTCTGGTCGACCGACCAGTCGAGCCAGTGCCGCAGGACCACGACAGCCCGCTGCCCCGGAGGCAGTGAGGCCAGGGCCGTGAGCACCTGTTGGCGACGGATCGGATCTCCCGGTTCGTCTCCCTCGGCGATGACTTCTGACCGCGCCGGGTCATCCGTCGACCACTCCCGCTGCCGGTGGACCCGACGGCTGTCGTCGATGAAGCCGTTGACGAGTGCCCGATGGGCGTAGCGCACCGGGTCGTCAGCGCGGGCCACGTTCGGCCAACGCACGTAGAGCCGGACGAGGACCTGCTGGACGAGGTCCTCGGCCCGCGCCACGTCGCCGGTGGTGAGGAGTCGCGCCGATCGCAGCAGACCGGGTCTGGCCTGGGTGACGAACGCCGTGAACTCCTCGTCACGAGAACTGGAACGCATGCTTGCCTTTCCCCTGATGGATTTCCCCTTGCACCCACCATGACGGATCCACCCGCCGAAGGGGTTGCCTCGGCTCTCATCGCGACCCCATACGCCACTCACAGCCGACTCTGGGTCAGCCGCAGCAGGGTTCACGTCATGGAGACGAACCAGCCACGGACCACCGCCCGCCCGCTCCGCGTCCTCGGAGCCCTCACCTCTGCAGCCGCCGTGGCCGTCATCGGCACCGGCCTCCTCACCCCGGCCGCCGCCCAGGCCGCTGGCGTCGCCGCCGGTCACCGGGTTCCGGCCCCGCACGCATCACCGCTGGCCGACCCGGCCGCCATCACGACGACGACCGCAGGCGGCACGGTCGTGACCTATCGCCTGCGCGGGACTCAGCTCGAACGGATCTGACCCGGGCCGAGCGAGTTGGATGTGCCATGCGAGGCGGGGCGAGCCGCGCAGCCGATCGCCGCGCCGACGATTGCCGGCACGAACGACATCCCCGCGAGCATCGCCCAGAGCACGAACATCTCGCTCGTCCCGGACCAGTCCGGCGCTGCCCGATTCACGCCCCACAGCACCAGGGTGATGACCACCGGCACGGCCACCGCCACGGCGGCCCAGCGCACCCCGAGCCGGCCGAGTCCACGGCGTTCACGCAGGCCGTCGACGAGCGCCCAGACGAACGAGCCCACGACGAGCACGCCGAAGACGATGAGGCCAGCGCCGATGTTGGCGTCCGCGCCACCTCCGGCCAGGACGAGCGCGACGTGACCGAGCACGGCGACCACCGAGATGCCGATCGTTCTCACGATGATGTCCATGTGTCCACGCTCCTCCGTTCGTGCTGGGGCTGCCATGAGGGCGGCTACTCAGGTGTGCCGCGCCAGTCGGGGGCAGCCGCCGCACTCGTGGCATCCGGGCAGCGCGAAGAGGAAGCAGCACGAGGTCCGCTCGACGACCGGGCCCCACCCATCGCCGGTAGCCGCTCTCGCCTCCCGAGCCGCGAGTTCCCACATGTCGTCGACCATTCCGAACCGTTGCCGGCTCGACATCTTGACGGCACTCTCGTAGCGCTCGGCGATCTGGCGCCCCAATTGCCGGTATGCCGTTCGCGCGGCGTCCAGACGAATCTCCCGATCCGTCCCGGCCGGCTCCACCGACGTGAATCCGAGCCGTTCGGGATAGAGGCCATCGGCGAGGTCGCAGGAGAGTGGCGAATCGTCCAGGGGCCCGAGGTGGGCCACCCATGGACCCGTCGCGGCAGCAAATGCGGCCACCTGCGCGGGAATGCTGAGAAGGTGCTGGAGAACAAAAGTTGCGCCGACCTGGGGAGGCGCGGGAACGGCATACAGTCTCGTATTCAACAATGTGAGGTCTGCACCCCATTGACGCGAATAGGTAAATGCGCTGGTCAGCGACCTGCTGAGCGATTCACCCCCGACGAATTCGAGATATCCGTGGTGCCGTGACATGAGTGAGGCGACGACACCCGGGTCGGGTGCCGTCGCCTCACGAGGATCGTGCCAGGTCAGCTGTTGGCCTTGTCATAGGCGTCCTGGATCGCGGCCGGAATGCGGCCCCGCTCGCTGACGTCGTGGCCGTTCTTGCGGGCCCATTCGCGGACTGCGGAGACGTCCTTGCGACGTCCCGCGGCGCTGCCGCCACGGCCGGACACCTTGCGGCCGCCCGAGCGACGGGCGTGGCCGACCCACGGCGCGAACGCGTCGCGCAATTTGGCGGCGTTGGCCTCGTTGAGGTCGATCTCGTAGGTCACACCGTCGAGGGCAAACGTCACGGTCTCGTCTGCGTCGCTGTTGTCGAGGTCGTCGACGAGCAGCACCTGAACTCGCTGTGCCATCTGGAATTCCCTTCACCACATCGAATATGTCGATGCGAGATTATCAGCGGGAATTGTCCTTCGGGGTTTTGTCGCTCTCCTTTTCCCATTGGCTCTGGGCGAGGCGCTCGCGGCGATCACCCTCGAGGATGGTCTTCATGAGGAAGTAGAAGAGGATCGCGACGATGATCGTCGGAAGGATGGCGGCCAGATAGGGCCAGATGGTGTCCCACATGGTCAGGCCTCCGGCTTGAGGTGGGGGAAGAGAATTGTCTCGCGGATATTCGCGCCGGTGAAGAGCATGACGAGCCGGTCGACGCCGAGGCCGAGGCCACCCATCGGGGGCGCGCCGTATTCGAGCGCGCGCAGGAAGTCCTCATCGAGCTGCATCGCCTCGGGGTCGCCACCGGCCGCCTTGATCGACTGGTCGGTGAGGACCTGCCGCTGGATCTCGGGGTCGATGAGCTCGGAGAAGCCGGTGCCGCGCTCGACGCCGTCGATGATGAGGTCCCAGGCCTCGATGAGGCCGGGCTCGCTGCGGTGCGGACGAGCGAGCGGCTGGGCGCTCGCGGGGTAGTCGCACAGGAACGTCGGCTGGATGAGGGTCGGCTCGACGAGTTCGCCGAGGAGCTCGAGGAAGACCTTGTCGCGGTCCCACGCCGGGTCGATCGCGACGTCGTGCTTGGCGGCCAGGACGCGCAGTGTGTCGACGTCGGTGTCGATCGTGACGGTCTCGCCGACGACCTCACTCACGGCCTGGTGCACCGGCAGCCAACGCCACTCGCCGTCGAGGTCGATCGTGCCGCTCTCGGTCTGGATCTGGCGGCTGCCGAACGCGTCGGCGGCGGCGAGGTAGAGGTCGCGGATCAGCCCGGCGATCGTCGTCTGGTCGCCCCACGCCTGATAGGCCTCGAGCATCGTGAACTCGGGGGAGTGGGTCGCATCGACGCCTTCGTTGCGGAAGATGCGGCCCATCTCATAGACGCGGTCGACACCACCGACGATTGCCTTCTTGAGGTTGAGCTCGAGGGCGATGCGCAGGGTCATGTCCTGACCGAACGCGTTGAGGTGCGTCCGGAACGGGCGCGCCGCGGCACCACCGTGGATGAGCTGGAGGATCGGCGTCTCGACCTCGAGGTAGCCCTGACGCTCCAGCTCGTGACGCATCGCGCTGAGGATGTGCGCCTTGGTGCGGACCATGTCGCGTGCCTCCTGGCGCACGATGAGGTCGGCGTAGCGCTGACGCACGCGGCTCTCCTCGGACAGCTCCTTGTGCAGGACCGGCATGGGTCGCAGAGCCTTGGACGCCATGGTCCAGCCGGTCGCCATGACGGAGAGCTCGCCGCGGCGGCTGCTGATGACGCGGCCCGTGACGGAGACGTGGTCGCCGAGGTCGACGTCGGACTTCCACGCGGCGAGGCTGTCCTCGCCCACCTCGGCGAGGCTGAGCATCACCTGGAGGCGGGTGCCGATGCCCTCCTGGAGGGTCGCGAACGCGAGCTTGCCGGTGTTGCGGATGAAGACGACTCGGCCCGCGACCGAGACGACGTCGTCGGTCTCCTGCCCGGTCTCCAGGTGGGCCCAGCTGGTGCGCACCTGGGCGAGGCTGTGGGTCCGGTCGACCGACACGGGGTATGCCGCCGTGCCCGACTCGAGCAGTCGGGTGCGCTTCTCGCGGCGGATCCGCTGCTGCTCGGACAGGTCGATCTCGGGTGCGGAGGGCTGGTCACTCACACGCACAAGGGTACGAGGCGGGGCTGGGTGTTCCGAACTCGCGGGCTGTGAGTCCGCTGACCCTGCCGTTGTTGGTCAATTGGGGTTGGCGCGGCGGATGGTCACGGTCGGTGGGGTGGCGAGGCTCTGGCCCACGACGCAGTAGCGCTCGGTGCTGCGCGCGAGGCGCTCGAGGTCGGCGTCGGATGCGTCGGTCTCGAGGGTGGCCGTGATGCTGAGCCCGGTGACGCCAACGGGAACCTCGCGGTCGATGCCGAGGGTGCCTCGGGCGTCGAACTCGCCGTCCGCCCGCAGGTCGGCGCGGGTGATGGACAGGCCCATGGCCGTGGCGACGGAGCGCATGGTCACGCCGGCGCAGGCGATGAGGGCCTCGAGCAGCATGTCGCCGGAGCAGGCATCGTCGCCGTCACCACCGGTGGCCGGGTGCAGTCCGGCGCGGGTCCGTCCCGACCAGACGTCGACGTTGGTCGTGATGCCGTGGTCGCGCCAGTCGGCCCGGGCCGAGATAGGGGTGTGCGCCTCGTGCGGGTCCTCGCGGTAGAGCTCCTTGAGGGGTGCCTGGAGGGCGCGCAGGCCGGCGGCGTCGATCGGTGCATCCATGCGCACAGTCTCGCCCACGCGTGCACCGACTGATGGTGTGTTGGCATCGGCCGCACCCTTCGACTTCTTGCGCTGTTGGGACACGGGCAGCAGCGCGTAACGCCGAGCCCCGTGTCCCAACAGCGCAAGAAGTGGGCTGTTCAGCGTTCGTCGACCATGAGGTCGATCGTGTAGTCCTCCGCGCGATAGGAGTGGTCACCGAACTCCACAGGTGCGCCCGCCCCGTCGAACGCGCTGCGGGTCATCGTCAGGACCGGCTGCGTCCCGCGGATGCGCAGGTGCTTGCGCTCGACCGGCGTCGGCATGCGCGCGGCGATCGACTGGTGCGCCACGACGGCGTGCACTCCACGTGCGCGCAGCGCGGCATAGAGACCGGTCGCCTCGAGCTCGTCCCGCGAGATGTCCCCGTATGCCGGCGGCAGCCAGTTCCGCATGACCGCGAGCGGAGCGTCCGCAGCCAGTCTCAGACGGACGATCGCGAGGAGCGGGGTGTCCGGGGGGAGATCGAGTGCAGCGGCAGCATCCGACTCGGTGACGGTGTCGTGTTCGAGCAGGACGGTACGGGGCGCTCGGCCCTCGCGGGAGAGGTCGTCGAAGAGGCTGCTCAGGGCGACGCGCCGGTGGACCTTGCGGTTGGCGACGGTCGTGCCGAGACCGCGGCGCCGGACGAGGAGGCCCTTGTCGACCATCTCCTGGATGGCTCGGCGCACGGTTGGCCTCGAGAGCGAAAGCCGTTGCGAGAGAGCGACTTCGTTCTCGAACGGATCCCCTGGCTGGAGGCGTCCGTCGGTGATCGCGGCACAGAGTTGCTCGGACAGCTGGTGGTAGAGCGGGACCGGCGACGTGCGGTCGATGCTCACGTCCACGAGCTGGGCGGCCATGTCGGGCACAGTAGCGAAGCTGTGGACAAATGACCATATGTCCTGACAAAGGTTGACACGTCGTGGGGCAGACGGAACAGTTCTCGGCATGAGGATCGGACTGGCCGGTGTGGGCCGCATCGGCGCCTTCCACGCGAGCACTCTGGCGGGCATCGACGCCGTCGAGGAGGTCGTCGTGGCGGACCTCGATACAGACCTCGCCCAGCACGTGGCCGCTGACCAGGGCCTCTCGATGGCTCCGGACATCGACTCGCTCCTCGCCTCCGACCCCGACGCCTTCGTCATCACGACGGCGACCACGGCGCACGCCGAGCTGATCCGCAAGGCGGTGGCGGCCGGCATACCCACGTTCTGTGAGAAGCCGGTTGCCGCAACGCTCGACGAGACCATCGCGCTCAGCGAACTCGTCGAGGGCCTCGGCGTTCCGGTGCACGTCGGGTTCCAGCGGCGCTTCGACGCGGGCTATCGCCGTGCGCGGGCCGCCGTCGAGAGCGGCGAGCTCGGCACCATCCACGCACTGCGCGCCCTGACGCACGACCGGCAGCCGCCCCACGCGGCCTACATCCCGACGAGCGGTGGGATCTTCCGCGACTGCTCCGTGCACGACTTCGACATCGTTCGCTTCGTCACCGGCCACGACGTCGCGACGGTCCATGCCACGGGCGGCAACAAGGGCGCCGACTTCTTCGCCGAGGCGGGGGACGTCGACACCGGCGCCGCGATCCTCACCCTCGACGACGGCACGATCGTCACCGCCACGGCGACGCGATACAGCGGCGCCGGGCACGACGTGCGCCTCGAGGTCATGGGGTCGGAGGGCAGCATCGCCGTGGGCCTCGACGACACCCTCGCGCTTCGCTCGGCGGAGGAGGGCGTGACCTTCCCGGCGGGACCTCCGCACGACAGCTTCATGCAGCGGTTCCATGCGGCCTACGTCGCCGAACTCACCGCCTTCTGTGACGTCGCGGCCGGTCGGGCGCCGGTCCCGTGCACAGTCCGCGACGCCCTCCAGGCATTCCGGGTGGCGGAGGCGTGCGAGCGATCGCGGGCCGAAGGTCGCGCCGTCGCGATGGCCGAGATTGCCGACGCGCCCGCGCTCGCGGGGGTCGAGAAGTGATGGGGGAGGACGAGATCGTCGTGTCCGGGATGGCTCCGCACGCGCCGGCTCCGCTCCTCGACCGCATTGCCGCGGCTCCGATCTCGTGGGGAGTGTGCGAGGTCCCGGGCTGGGGCCACCAGCTCGACGTCGACACCGTCCTGACGCAGATGCGTGAACTCGGCGTCGTGGCAACGGAATTCGGACCGGATGGCTTCCTGCCGGACGCGCCCGAGGACAAAGCGCGGGTCCTTGCCGATGCCGGGCTGCGGGCCGTTGGCCAGTTCGTCCCCGTCGTCCTCCACGACCCGTCGCACGACCCGCTGCCCGAGGTCGAGGTGGCGATGGAGTCCCTCGTCGCGGCCCGGGCCAACGTCGTCGTCGTTGCGGCAGCCACCGGCGTCGAGGGTTACGACGAGCGGCCGGACCTCACGGACGCACAGTGGGACACACTCCTGGCCAACCTCGACCGCATCACCGACGCGGCCGTCGCTCACGGCCTCCTCGCGGCACTGCACCCCCACGTGGGCACCCTCGTCGAGTCCGGGGTGGAGACCGAACGCGTCCTCGCCGGCTCGCGCATCGGCCTCTGTCTCGACACCGGGCATCTCCTCATCGGTGGCGGTGACCCCGTGGCGCTCGCGCGCTCCCACCCGGATCGCATCGGCCACGTGCACCTCAAGGACGTGCGTGCCGACCTCGCGCGGGAGGTCCAGGAGGGTCGGCGCACCTATACGGACGCAGTGGCTGCGGGGATGTACGTCCCGCTCGGCGGGGGTGACGTCGACGTCGCCGCGATCGTCGGATCGCTCGAGGGCAGTGGGTATGCCGGGTGGTACGTCCTCGAGCAGGACACCGTTCTCGACGGGCCACCTTCGCAGACGGGTGTCGACCCAGTGGCCGACGTGAGGACGTCCCTTCAGTTCATGGGCAACCTCTCCCCGCGTCCCGAAGTCACCCAATTGGACAGGCACGCGCGACCCGGCGGAGGCGAGGAAGCGAAGCGGGGGAGCGACGGCGATGGGTGAGCGGACGGCATACGAGGGTCGTGAGTTCTTTGATCTCGTGGCGATCGGGCGGACGGGTGTCGACATCTATCCACTGCAGCACGGCGTGGGGCTCGAGGACGTCAGCACGTTCCAGAAGTTCCTCGGCGGCAGCGCCACGAACGTCGCGGTGGCGACGGCGCAACACGGGCACCGGGTGGCGCTCGTGACGCGGGTCGGGCCGGACGCGTTCGGTCGATATGTGCGGCTCGAGGCGGAGCGGCTCGGGGTCGATCCGCTGCACATCCGCGCGATCGAGGGGGAGCCGGGGCGCGTGCCGCCGACGCCGGTGACGCTGTGCGAGGTCCACCCGCCGGACGACTTCCCGCTGACGTTCTATCGCTACCCCACAGCTCCGGACCTCATGGTCGAACCCGATGACGCCATGGTCGCCGACGTCGCGGCGGCCCGCGTCCACTGGTCGACCGTCACCGGCCTGTCCCAGGAGCCCTCTCGCGCAACGCATTTCGAGTTGTGGGGCGCGCGTGGACGCGCCGAGCACACCGTCCTCGACCTCGACTGGCGACCGATGTTCTGGGACTCGCCCGCCCAGGCCACGGCCCAGGTCGAGCGGGCACTGGAGCACGTCACCGTCGCTGTCGGCAACGGTGAGGAGTGCGAGGTCGCAGTCGGGGAGAGCGACCCTCAGCGTGCCGCGGACGCGTTGTTGGAGCGTGGGGTGGAGCTCGCCGTCGTCAAGCAGGGGCCTCGCGGAGTCCTCGCAGCGACGCGAGATGAGCGCGTCGAGGTGCCCGCCTTCCCGGTCGATGTCGTCAATGGGCTCGGCGCCGGTGACGGCTTCGGTGGGGCGCTCGTCCATGGGCTGCTCGCCGGCTGGGACCTGAAGCGGCTCATCGAGTTCGCCAACGTCGCGGGGGCGATCGTCGCGGGACGGCTGGAGTGTTCGACGGCCATGCCCACGAGTTCCGAGGTTGACGCCGCACTGGCAGCAGGGAGGGCCTGATGGACGAGCCGATCACAGACCTCGACGGCCTCACCCGAGTCCGGGCGACGAACCCGGACCGCATTACCTCGGCCTGGGCGGAGCGCGGCCGGCGCCCTCTCGTGCGTGACGACGCCCGACTGCTGCTCATCGCAGCGGACCACCCGGCGCGCGGTGCTCTCGGAGTGCGCGACGACGCGCTCGCCATGGGCAGCCGGCGTGATCTGCTCGATCGTCTGGTGGCGGCACTGGCTCGACCCGGCGTGGACGGCGTCCTCGCCACGGCCGACGTCCTCGACGACCTCGCCCTCCTCGGCGCACTCGACGGCAAGGTCGTCATCGGTTCGATGAACCGCGGCGGCTTGCAGGGAGCGGCGTTCGAGCTCGACGACCGTTTCACCGGCTGGACCGCCGACGAGATCGCTGCCCGCGGACTCGACGGCGGCAAGATGCTCACCCGGATCTGCCTCGATGACCCCGGCACCGCAGCGACGCTCGAGGCGAGCGGACGGGCCGTCACCGAACTGGCTGCCCGCGGACTGGTCGCCCTCGTCGAACCCTTCCTGTCCGTCGTCGAGGGCGGACGCGTTCGCAATCTCCTCGACCCCGACTCCGTCATCCGGTCGGTCGCCGTCGCGAGCGGCCTCGGTGCCAGTTCCGCGCACACCTGGCTCAAGCTCCCCGTTGTCGACGACCTGGCTCGGGTCATGGAAGCGACGACCCTCCCGACGCTCCTGCTCGGCGGAGACCCGGTCGGCGATCCGGAGGACACGTATGCCGCGTGGTCCGACGCGCTGCTCCTCCCGTCCGTGACCGGTCTCGTCGTCGGACGGGCGCTGCTCTACCCGCCGGATGGGGACGTCGAGGCGGCGGTCGACATCGCCTCCGGTCTCGTCCACGGCACGGGTCTGTCGTCATGAGTCCCAGCGGATACGGAGCAGACAACCATCGGTGGTTCCGGCCGATGGGAACTCTGGACGACGGCGAGTTCCAGGTTGCGGTCACGCCGACGGCGACGAACCCGGTCGAGGGTTGGGAGCACACGTCGTTGCGGGTGGCCTGGCTGGCTCCGGGCGGGCTCGTGGAGCACGAGACCGGTGACGAGGAGATCGTCGTCGTGCCGTTGGTCGGCTCCTTCGACATCGAGGTGGAGGGCTTCGACGCGATCTCGCTCGACGGGAGGGTGAGCGTCTTCGACGGACCGAGCGACACGGCATACCTCCCGCGACGGCGCACGATTACGGTGCGCAACAACGGAACTGGCGACGCGCGGGTCGCTCTGTGCGGTGCGCGCGCGACGACTGAACGCGAACCGCGACGCATCGCCGCCGACGAGGCGACGCCGGAGCAGCGCGGCGCGGGCAACGCGAGCCGCGAAGTGCGCGCGTTCGGGCTGCCGCCGGTGCTCGACGCTGACTCGATCCTCGTCTGCGAGGTCATCACGCCCGCCGGCAACTGGAGCTCGTGGCCGCCGCACAAGCACGACGAGGATCGGCTCGGCGAGGAGTCGGAGCTCGAGGAGATCTACTACTTCGAGACGCGGTCGACGGACCCGCGAGGCACGGATCCCTTGGGGTACCAACGGGTCTACGGCTCGGGTGCGCGACCGATCGACGTGCTCGCCGAGGTCCGCACCGGCGACGTCGTCCTCGTCCCGCACGGCTGGCACGGACCGGCGATGGCCGCTCCGGACGCCGACCTCTACTACCTCAACGTCATGGCCGGGCCCGGTGCCGAGAGAGCATGGCTCATCACCGACGACCCGGCGCACGCGTGGGTGCGCGAGACCTGGAGTGAGCAGGAGTGAGCGGGCATGAGTGACACAGTGCGGTTGACGGTCGGGCAGGCGGTCGTCCGCTTCCTCGGGCAGCAGTGGTCCGAGCGAGACGGCGAAAGGCAGCGGCTCTTCGCCGGGTGCCTCGGCATCTTCGGCCACGGCAACGTCGCCGGTCTCGGCCAGGGTCTGCTCGAGGACGAGCTCGGCTCTGGTGCGTTGCCGTATGTCCTCGTCCGCAACGAGCAGGCGATGGTGCACACGGCGGTCGGCTTCGCGCGCCAACGCGACCGCCTCCAGACGTGGGCGTGCACCGCCTCGGTCGGCCCCGGCTCGACAAACATGCTGACGGGTGCCGCGCTCGCGACGATCAACCGCATCCCGGTGTTGCTCCTGCCTTCTGGCACCTTCGCGACGCGGGTCGCCGCCCCGGTGCTCCAGGAGCTCGAGACGTCGTATGCCGGTGACGTCACCGTCAATGACGCCTTCCGTCCGCTGTCGCGCTTCTTCGACGAAGTGCAGCGACCCGAGCAGCTACCGTCGGCGCTCCTGTCGGCGATGCGGGTGCTCACGGACCCGGCCGAGACGGGCGCCGTGACGATCTCACTGCCACAGGACGTGCAGGCAGAGGCGTACGGCTGGCCGGTCGAGCTCTTCGACGAGCGGGTGTGGCACGTGGCCCGGCCGGTGCCCGAGGCGTCGCGGATCTCGGCTGCTGCGGATCTCATCCGCAGTGCACGCAAGCCGCTCCTCGTGGCCGGCGGCGGCGTTCACTACTCTGGTGCGGAGGAGGTGCTGGCCGAATTCGCCTCTGCCACAGGCGTTCCCGTGGCAGAGACGCAGGCGGGGAAGGGCTCGCTGCTGCACGGGCACCCACAACTCGTCGGAGCCGTTGGGTCGACCGGCACCACCGCGGCCAACGCGCTCGCTGGCGAAGCTGATGTCGTTATCGGTATCGGCACCCGCTGGTCGGACTTCACGACCGCATCACGAACAGCATTCGCGCGCAGGGGAGTTCGCTTCGTCAACATCAACATCGCCGGGTTCGACGCGGGGAAGCTCGCCGGGCTCTCCGTCGTGGGCGACGCCCGCGAGGCCCTGGTCGCGCTCGCCGAGGCCCTGTCGGACTGGTCCGTGTCCGACGCCTATCGCAAGCGTCAGGGCACCCTGTGGCGCCGATGGGACAAAGCCGTGCGGACGGCATACGCACCGCCTGCGGAGGTGACCGACGCCCTGGCGAGCGGCTTGCTCACGCAGGCGAGCGTCATCGGTGCCGTCAACGAGCTGAGCGACCCACGGGACGTCGTCCTGTGCGCCGCGGGATCGATGCCCGGCGACCTCCACAAGCTGTGGCGGGTGCGGGACCGCAAGGGCTATCACGTGGAGTACGGCTACTCCTGCATGGGCTACGAAGTGCCCGCGTCAATCGGCATCCGGTGGGCGGATCCGACCCGGGATGTCTTCGCGATGGTCGGAGACGCCGGCTACCTCATGATGCCGACCGAGCTCGTCACTGCCGTGCAGGAGCGGGTCAAGGTCATCGTCGTCCTCGTGCAGAACCACGGTTTCCACTCCATCGGGTCGCTGTCGGAAAGCCTTGGCTCGCAACGGTTCGGGACGGCCTATCGCATGCGCGACGAGGGATCACATCGACTCGAGGGCGACCGTCTGCCCGTCGACCTCGCCGCCAACGCCCGCAGCCTCGGCGCCCACGTCATCGAGGTTCACTCGCGCGAGGAGCTCGCCGACGCGATCGCCGAGGCCAAAGCGTGGCCGAGTGATGGCGGCCCGGTCGTCATCCACGTCGAGACCGACCCCCGGGTCTTCGCGCCCGACAGCGAGAGCTGGTGGGACGTGCCGGTGGCGCAGGTGAGCAACCTCGAGTCGACGCGTTCCGCGCACGACGCCTATGTACAGCACAAGGCTGCGCAGCGTCCGTTCGTCACACCCAGCGAGTCGTCATGAGCGGGGGCGTGGGCAGCAACGACGTCGTGCGGGTCGGGATCGTCGGCGTCGGAATCATGGGTGCCGACCACGCCGAGCGGCTCGCCCGCCGGATCGCAGGCGCGAGGCTCGTGGCCGTCGCGGACCCGGACGAGGGGCGCGCTCGGGACCTTGCCGCGCGCTTCGAGGGCGTCCGGGCGGGCGCCGACGCGCTCGAGCTCATCGCTGCGGACGATGTCGACGCGGTGTTGCTGGCGTCACCCGGTTTCGTCCACGAGGACCAGGTGCTTGCCTGCCTCGCGGCGGACAAGCCGGTGTTGTGCGAGAAGCCGCTCACGATGGACTCGGAGTCGTCGTTGCGTCTCGTCGCCGCCGACCGGGAGGCGGAGGAGCGTGTGGGTCGACGTCTCGTCCAGGTCGGCTTCATGCGGCGGTTCGACCCGGAGTATGCCGGTCTGCGGACCCTGTTGGAGAGCGGCGAGTTGGGGCGCACCCTCCTGCTCCACAACGTCCACCGCAACGCGTCCGTCCCGAACGCCGACTTCCGCTCGGAGATGATCGTGCGCGACAGCCTCGTCCACGAGGTCGACGTCGCACGGTTCCTCTTCGGCGAAGAGGTCGTCGCGATCCAGGTCCTCTCACCCGCACCGACGTCGCACGCCGCCGACGGGGTCATCGACCCTCAGGTCGCGATCTTCACGATGGCCGGGGGCGGGATCGTCACCAACGAGGTGTTCGTCAACAGCCAGGTCGGCTACGAAGTGCGTTGCGAGGCGGTGGCCGAACGCGGCTCAGCCGTCATCGGTCGCCCGTCCTCGAGCACCTACACGACGGCGCTCGCCGTCGACGGGCTCGGTCGCTGGGGTGGAGAGGTGCCGGCGGACTACCGCACGAGGTTCGCCACGGCATACGACCTCGAAGTCCAGGCGTGGGTCGACTCGGTGAGGTCCGGCACTCCGGTGGGCCCCACGGCCTGGGACGGGTACGCCGCCACGGCGGTCTCGACCGCGGGGATGGCGTCGCTCGCCTCCGGGGAACGCGTCGACATCGCCCTCGCCGACCCACAGACCCTGTCCCACAGCGCATCCAGCCCCGACACTGACACCAGCGAGAACGCACCCAGCACGAAGGAACAGCCATGAGCACGCGCATCACCCACCTCATCGCCGGCGACCCCTGGGAGGGCGCCGCGGAGCGGACGAGCCCTGTCTTCAACCCCGCCACGGGTGAGGAGACCGGCGCACTCGACCTGGCCTCGGCCGACCTCGTCGGCGAGGTCGTGGCCCGGGCCAAGGAGGCGTGGGCGTCGGAGTGGGGCTCGTCGTCGCTCTCGAAGCGCACCCAGGTGCTGTTCCGGTTCCGCGAACTCCTCAACGAGCGCAAGGAGGAGATCGCGGCGCTCATCACGGCCGAGCACGGCAAGGTGCTCTCGGACGCGATCGGCGAAGTGAGCCGTGGTCTCGAAGTGGCCGAATTCGCCTGTGGCATACCGCATCTGCTCAAGGGCGGATACACCGAGAACGCCTCCACGAACGTCGACGTCTACTCGATCCGTCAGCCGCTCGGTGTCGTCGCAGTCATCTCACCGTTCAACTTCCCGGCCATGGTGCCGCTGTGGTTCGTACCGGTCGCGGTGGCGTGCGGCAACGCCGTCGTCATCAAGCCGTCGGAGAAGGACCCGTCCGCCGTCAACGCCGTCGCCGCCCTGTGGCGCGAAGCCGGTCTGCCGGACGGTGTCGTCAATGTCGTCCACGGCGACAAGGAGGCGGTCGACGCACTCCTCGTCCACCCGGACGTGAGCGCCGTCTCCTTCGTCGGGTCCACACCCATCGCCCGCTACGTCTACGAGACAGCAACGGCTCACGGCAAGCGCGTCCAGGCTCTCGGCGGCGCCAAGAACCACATGCTCGTCCTCCCCGATGCCGACCTCGATCTGGCTGCCGACGCGGCCGTCAACGCGGGGTTCGGCTCCGCCGGCGAACGCTGCATGGCGATCTCCGCCCTCGTCGCGGTCGAACCCATCGCCGACGACCTCATCGAGAAGATCAAGGACCGCGTCGGCAAGCTCGTCACCGGCGACGGCACGCGCGGCACCGACATGGGACCGCTCGTCACCCAGGCGCACCGCGACAAGGTCGCCGGCTATCTCGACTCGGGCGTGGAGGCCGGGGCCGAGCTCGTCGTCGACGGACGCGAGGGCGACGTCGACGCCGAGGACGGCGGATTCTTCCTGCGGCCGACGCTCTTCGACAAGGTGCAGCCCGGCATGTCGGTCTATGACGACGAGATCTTCGGGCCGGTGCTGTCCGTCGTGCGAGTCCAGTCCTACGACGAGGGCCTCGACCTCATCAACGCCAACCCCTATGGCAACGGCACGGCGATCTTCACCAACGACGGTGGGGCGGCCCGCCGCTTCCAGAACGAGGTCGAAGTGGGCATGGTGGGCATCAACGTGCCGATTCCGGTGCCCATGGCCTACTACTCGTTCGGCGGGTGGAAGAACTCGCTCTTCGGTGACAGCCACGCGCACGGCATGGAGGGCGTGAACTTCTACACCCGCGGCAAGGTCGTCACCTCCCGCTGGCTCGACCCCAGCCACGGCGGTCTCAACCTCGGGTTCCCGCAGAACACCTGAGCGCGGTCGCGGAGGCGGGCGGACGGCATACGCCTCCGTCGTCCCGACTCAGTCGTCCTCGAGGTCGCCGAGGTCGTCGCGGGTCAGCCGCGAGCGGTCGATGTGGCCCGCCCGCAGCGCCGCGCGACCCAGCATGTGCGCCGACACGGGTGCGGTGACGAGCTGGAAGATCGCGGCCAGCGCGAGGATCGTCAGGGCGCTGCGGTCCTCGATGCGCAGGGCGAGCCCGGCGAGGACGAGGAGGATCCCGAGCGACTGGGGCTTGGCGGCGGCGTGGAGCCGGGTGAGCACGTCGGGGAAGCGCACGAGGCCGATGCCGGCCACGAGAGCGAGCAACGAGCCGAGGATGAGGAAGGCACCCGAGAGGATGCCGGTCATCGGTGCTCACCGTCCTCGAGGTGCGGGCTGCCGTCGCCGTCACGGGCCGCGAACCGGGCGATGCTCACCGAGCCGAGGAAGCCGACGAGCGACAGGGCCAGCAGGACCGAAACCGTCGTCGAGTAGCGGCCCACCGCGGCGTGGACGCCGACCGCCCCGATGATCGAGGCGACGAACACGTCACTCGCAACGGTGCGGTCGAGCATCGAGGGCCCGCGGACGATGCGATACAGACAGAGGATGCCGGCCACCGCGAGGATGGCCGAGCAGATGATGCCGACGATGGTCATGCGACCCCCTGGCCACAGACGGCGTCTCGTTCCGCGCGCGGGGCGAAGGCCTTGACGACGCGCTCCTCCTGGGCGAGTACCGAGCGGCGGAACTGTTCGATGCGTTCGGGACTCTCGGCGTCGAGGACGTGGAGATAGATGGCGCCCTCCTCGGGCACGAGCTCGACGAGCAGCGAGCCCGGGACGAGACAGACGAGCTCGGACGTGATCGTCATGATGAGTTCGGAGCGGCTGCGCAGGTCGATGCGGAGCAGTGCGCTCGCCGGGGCGCCGCTCGGGCGGATGGCGAACCACGACACCTCGACGCTGGCGCGCAGGAGGTCCCAGAGGAAGCGGACGGCGAGCACGAGCGTCGGCCAGGGGCGGATGACCCAGGTCCACGGCGCCTGGGGGAAGGGGAACACGGCCACCACCAGCAAGGCTGCGAGGACACCTCCGACGACGATGGTCGGCGTGACCGCGCCCCACAGGAGGACCCAGACGATCGTCAGGCCGACGACCATGGGCAGGCGACCACTCATGGCGTCCCACCTCCGTCACCGAGCACGGCCTGGATGTAGGGCGTCCGCTGCAACAACTCGGACGCGGCCCGGTCGGTGACCCCGAACAACGGCCCCGCGAACACGGTCAGTCCCACGCTGAAGGCGACGAGCAGGACGGTGGGCAGGCCCATGGCCATCGGCAGGCGCTGCTTCGTGGCGACCTGCTCCCACATCGTCATGACCTGCGTTCCCGTCGACACCTGTCCGTGGCCGTGGAGGGGACCGTGTGACCAGTCGTCCTGGTCCTCGACCTCGGCCTCCGGGTCGGCCGGCTGCCAGAAGGCGCGGTTCCACACCTTGGCGATCGCATAGAGCGTCAGCAGGCTCGTGAGGATCGACGCGGCGACGGTCGTGAGGGCGAGCCAGTCGCCCGCGGCCACACCGGCCTGCCCCAGGGCGAGCTTGCCGAGGAAGCCCGAGAAGGGCGGGATGCCGGCGAGGTTCATCGCGGGCACGAAGAACACGACGGACAGCACGGGAGCGGTGCGGGCCAGACCCCCGAGGCGGTTGAGATTGGTTGTGCCGCTGCGGTATTCGATGAGCCCGGCGACGAGGAACAGCACCGTCTGCACCGTGATGTGGTGCGCGATGTAGAAGATCGCACCGGTCAGTCCGAGCTCGGTCGCGAAGGCGATGCCGAACAGCATGAAGCCGATGTGGCTGACCAGCGTGAAGGACAGGATTCGTTTGATGTCCGACTGCGCGACGGCGCCGAGGATGCCGATGACCATGGTGAGGATCGAGGCCCACAGCAGGAGACCACGCAACCCGTCGCCGGGGAAGAGCAGCGTCTCGGTGCGCACGATGGCATAGATGCCGACCTTGGTGAGCAAGCCGGCGAACACGGCGGTCACGGGGGCAGGCGCCGTCGGGTAGGAGTCCGGCAGCCATGCCGAGAGCGGGAACACCGCAGCCTTGATGCAGAACGTCGTCAGCAGCAGGAGGTGCAGCATCTGGGCGATCCCCGACGGCAGGTCGTCCATCCGCCCGGCGAGCTCGGCGAAGTTCACGGTGCCGGTCGCGGCGTAGATGCTCGAGATCGCGATGAGGAAGATCGTCGACGAGATGAGGCTGACGATGATGTAGATCGTGCCCGCCCGGATCCGCGCCTCCGTGCCGCCCAGGGTGATGAGCACATAGCTGGCCGCGAGCAGGATCTCGAAGCCGACGAAGAGGTTGAACAGGTCGGCGGAGAGGAAGGCGTTGGACACGCCCGCGCTCAGCACGAGGAACGTCGGGTGGAAGACGGACAGCGGTGTCTCGCGCCCGTATTCGACGATTCCCTGACCGAACGAATAGAGCAGCACGCACAGTGTCACGAACGTCGACACGAGCAGCATGAGCGCCGAGAGCCGGTCGGCGATGAGCGAGATCCCGATGTCGGGCCCCCATCCGCCGATCTGGACCGACTGCGGCCCGTAGCGGTCCGCGCGGAACAGCAGCGTGGCCGCCGTGATGACGACGGCGGTGAGCACGACGATCGAGATGAGCCGTTGCGCGCGCGCCGAGCGACCGAACACGAGGCACAGGCCGGCCCCCAGCAGCGGCAGGAGCACAGGCAGGACGACGATCTGGGTCATCGCACCTCCCCGTTGGTGTCGGTTCCTTCTCCGGTATGCCGTCCGCTCGCCGAATCGTCCGGCTCACCGGGCCCGACCCACTGTGACCGGGTGGCGGCGCGCTCCTCGGCGAGGTCCTCCGCGGCGAGTTGCTCCGACAGCTCATCGTCCGTGACGGCGATCGAGGGCGTGGGGAGGTCCTCGCCCTCCTCGTCCGGGACACCGGCCTCCAGGTCGTCGAACGTGGCGGACGTGTGATCGAGGTCGGCGCGGCGGCGCACGAGGTCGTCCTCGACGTCGTCCTGCACGTCGTCGTGGCCGGTCAGCTGCCAGGCGCGATAGGCCAGGGCGAGCCCGAATGCCGTCACGCCGAGGGTGATGACGATGGCCGTGAGGACCATGGCCTGCGGCAGGGGATCGGTCATCGTGCTGTCGTCGCCGGCGCCGATGATCGGGGCGCCCCCGGCGGGGCCCGAGGCGACGAGGTAGGTGAGGTTGACGCCGTTCCCGAGCATGACGAACCCGACGAGGATGCGGGAGAGGCTGCGCTCGAGGACGAGCACCGTGCCGCAGGCGACGAGGATGACGATCGCGATGATGAGGACGTAGTTCGTGGCCATCAGCAGCTGCCCCTCGTCCGGCGTCGTCGTGGGGTGGTCATGCGATGGCCACCTCTCCGGTGTCGGTGTCGACCTCGCCGCTCTCCTCACCCTGCTTGTCGATGCCGCCGCCGAGGCTGCGCAGGACGTCGAGGGAGAGGCCGACGACGACGAGATAGACGCCGAGGTCGAAGAAGAGCGACGTCACGAGGTGGACCTCGTAGCCGAAGAGTCCGGTGGGCACGTCGAAGATGCCGCTCTGGAAGGCGTTGTGCCCCAACAGTGCCGGCACGATCCCGGACACGGCGGCGATGACGAGGCCGCCGCCGAGCACCGCACCGGCGTCGATGGGTGCGGCCGAGTCGAGCTCGGCCCGCCCACCGGCGAGGTAGCGCACCATGAGGGCCAGGCCGGCGATGAGACCTCCCGCGAAACCGCCTCCGGGCAGGTTGTGCCCGGCGAAGGTCAGGTAGATCGAGAAGATCATGAGCACCGGGAACACGATCCGGGTCACGATCTCGAAGACGACCGAGCGACGACGGTCGGCAATGAGTCCGGCCCCGCGCAGCCACCCCGGGCTCGCCTCGACGCGCTTGCGCCGGGTCTCACGGTGGGACGTCGCGCGGTCGGTGAGCAGGAAGATCAGGCTGGCGACACCGGTGGCCGCGACGACGAGCACCGAGATCTCGCCGAAGGTGTCCCAGACCCGGATGTCGACAAGGGTCACGTTGACGATGTTGTTGCCGCCGCCGTAGTCGTGGGCAGGACCGGCGAACTCCTCACCAACGGGCCGTGCCGTGCGAGCGTTGGCCGCCACCAGGGCATAGCCACCGACCGCCAGACCGACGAGGACACCCACCGCGACCCGAATCCGACGGGCGGCAGTGAACGGCCGCGACGAGAAGAACGGGGGGAGCCGGCGCATGACAAGGACGAACGTGACGACGGAGAACGTCTCGACGAGCACCTGCGTCAGGGCGAGGTCGGGGGCGCCGTGTGCCACGAAGAGCAGTGCCGTGCCATATCCCGTGATGCCGAGGAGCAGGACGGCGCGCAACCGGCGGCGGGACCGGACCGTCATGACCGCTGCCAGTGACACGACGAGGACGATCGCGACCTGGAGGAGGTTGTCGGGTCCACGCAGGTTCACCTCGTCCCACGCCTGCACGAGGGCGATGCCGGGGATCGTCACGAGGACGACGAGGATGATGCCGACATAGACGGGCAGCGAACCGCGCTGGGTGCGACCGGTGACCTCGATCGAGAGCCGATCCACCCCTCGGATGATCGCGTGATAGACGACCTCGGCCTCCGGCAGGTGCAAACCCTCGACGACCCGCCGCTGGGCCGACGCCACTGCCCGACGCCCGATCCACAGGAGCAGGCCGCCCGCGATGGCCAGGGCCGACAGGCCGAGGGCCGGGGTGAAGCCGTGCCACAGCGTCAGCTGGGGTGCGTGGGCTCCGGAAGGCAACTCACCGGCATACGCCATCAGTCGTGGCGTGAGGAAACCACCCGCGAAGCCACCGACGAGCGACAACCCGGCCAGCAGCACCGGCGCCACGACGAAGCCCACGCGCTGCGGGGTGACCGGACGCGCCTCGACGTTGCGGACACCGAACGCGCCCCACACGAAGCGCGCTGTGTAGGCCACGGTCAGCGTCGCGCCGACGACGAGCCCGACGAGTGCGACCACACCCCACGCACCGAGGTCGGCGTCGTGACCGAGGTCGAGGTACGCCGCGAGCGCGGCCTCCTTCGCGGTGAAGCCGAGGAGCGGGGGGAGTCCGGCCATCGATGCGGCGGCAAGGACTGCAGCGACGAACAGGACGGGGAGGGAGCGGTAGAGGCCCGTGAGCTCGCGCAGGTCACGCGTGCCGGTCGCACGGTCGATGACGCCGACAACGAGGAAGAGGGTGGACTTGAAGAGGGCGTGACCGAGGACGAGCGCGAGGCCCGCGAACGTCGCCGCGCGCGTGCCGGCCCCGACGACCGCGATGAGGAATCCGAGCTGGCTGACGGTGCCGTAGGCGAGGAGCAGTTTGATGTCGTACTGACGCAGCGCACGCAGCCCGCCGATGATCATCGTGACGGTGCCGGTGGCGAGGAGGAGCGGCCGCCAGCCCGGGATGTCGGAGAACGCAGGCGCGAGCAGCGCGACGAGGAAGACGCCGGCCTTGACCATCGCCGCGGCGTGGAGATAGGCGCTCACGGGGGTTGGTGCGGCCATGGCGCCGGGCAGCCAGAAGTGGAATGGCACGAGCGCCGACTTGCTGATCGCCCCGACGAGGATGAGGAGGACGGCGATCGTCGTGGTCGTGCCCTGCGGCGGGTCGGCGAGGATCTCGGAGACGCGCGCGGTGCCGGCCTCGTGCCCGAGCAGGAAGAGGCCTATGAGCATGACGAGTCCGCCGAAGGTCGTCACGATGAGGGCGTTCATCGCGGCGCGACGGTTGGCCTTGCGCTCCGGGTTGTGACCGATGAGGAGGAACGACAGGATCGTCGTCAGTTCCCAGAAGACGAAGAGGATGTAGAGGTTGTCGGAGACGACGAGCCCGAGCATCGACCCTGCGAACCCGGTGAGCACCGCCGAGAAGCGCCACAACTCGAGGTCGCCCTCTCGGAAGTACCACCGGCAATAGGCCAGCACGAGCGCCCCGACCCCGGTGACGATGAGCGCCATCACGGCGTTGAGGGGCGTCAGCGCGAAGTCGAGGTGCAGGTCGATCGTGGGGATCCACGGGATCCGCTCGGTGCGGACGTCGCCGTCGAAGGCCCGCTGCGCCGGCGCGAGCAGCCA
Organism: Knoellia subterranea KCTC 19937; assembly: GCF_000768685.1. Taxonomy (GTDB): domain Bacteria; phylum Actinomycetota; class Actinomycetes; order Actinomycetales; family Dermatophilaceae; genus Knoellia; species Knoellia subterranea. The sequence continues at coordinate 60,585 of NZ_AVPK01000004.1, forward strand.
CAGGAACGACCCGAACGGGATGAGTGCGAGGACCCAGAACGCGCGTCGTTCGATGCGCCGGACGAGGACGGGGGCGAGCGCGGCCGCGACGAAGTGCAGCGTCACGATCACGAGCATGTGTGCCTCCATCCGCGCAGTGGACCTGTGGGTATGGGGGTTGACTGAGGTCACTCGCCGTGACGAGTAGCTCCCCGGGACAACATCCCTGGTGGGTCAAGTATGACGGGTGCCCGGCCCCAACTTTTGCTCCCCATGCGAGTACGTGAAGGGTCCGGAGGCTTCGTAGCCCTCCGGACCCATCACGTTCCCACCCCTCGACGGGCGCTGGCCGCTCACCTCAGTAGCGGCGGCCCTGACCGCCCTTGCCCTTGATGGCCCTCTTGGCGGCGCGCAGGATCGTCGCGCGCCGGGTCGTGCCCTCACGCTTGGGCGGCAGCGACAGCTCGACGACCTTCCAGTAGACGCTCGCCACCTGCTTGGGCAGCGACCCGGTCACGTAGTGCAGGTCGTGGCGCTCCATGAGGTCACGGATCTTCGGAGCGATCTTGGCATAGCGGTTGCTCGGCATGTCCGGGAAGAGGTGGTGCTCGATCTGGTGGCTGAGGTTGCCGGTCATGACGTGCATCGCCTTGGACCCGTGGATGTTGCCGGAGCCGAGCATCTGCCGGAGGTACCACTCGCCGCGCGTCTCACCCTCGATCGACGTCTTCTCGAACGTCTCGATGTCGGGCGGGAAGTGGCCGCAGATGATGACCGTGTTGGTCCAGACGTTGCGGATGAGGTTGGCGACGATGTTGGCGGTGAGGGTATGCCGCGTGGACCCGGTGAACGTTGCGGCCGCCAGTGCGGGGTGGAGGACGTAGTCGCGGGTCGCCTGCCGCTTGATCTTGGCGACGACCTCCTGTGCGTTCTTGCGGAACTCGGCCTTGTCCTCGTCGGAGAGACGCTTGCGCTTGGCGAGGTAGCCGCCGAGCTCGAGGTCGTAGGCCGCGATGGAGTACTCGAAGATCGCCGCGTTGGCGACGTGCCAGATCGGCTGGAAGAGGTAGAAGAGCGTCCACTTCTGGTCCTCGTCGACGCGCAGGATCCCGTAGCCGAGGTCGTTGTCGCGCCCGAGCACGTTGGTGAACGTGTGGTGGATCTCGTTGTGGCTGTGCTTCCACTGGCTCGACGGGGAGGCGTTGTCCCACTCCCACGCGGTCGAGTGGATCTTGGGGTCGCGCATCCAGTCCCACTGGCCGTGCATGACGTTGTGCCCGATCTCCATGTTCTCGAGGATCTTGGAGACGCCGAGGCCGGCCGTGCCGATCCACCAGAACGGACGGACGCCCTTGTACTTCACGCCGGAGAAGAGGAGCGCAGCTCGGCTGCCCATCTCCAGGTAGCGCTGGGTCTTGATGACCTTGCGGATGTATGCCGCGTCGCTGGCTCCCCGGGACTCCATCACCTCCGCACGGATCGCGTCGAGCTCGTGCCCGATCTCCTCGATCTGCTCTGGGGTGAGGTGTGCGGCGGGGTTGGGGCGGCCGGACTTCTTGAACTCGGGCCGCTGCGGGCGCGGCTCGGCGCTCGTCACGGACAGGCGCGAGTTGACAGTGCCGGGCGCCGGCATGTTCGGGTTCTCGGTGCTGGGCAGCGGGCCCGTGGCAGTGCTGTCGGTGCTGGTGGTGCGCTCAGGTGCCAAAGTCATGGTGGTGGTCTCCTTCACTCTCGCCTTGTGTGTATGACGCCACGCCAGGGCGTGGGCTCATACACACAAGGCAGGTTGTCGGGGGTCAGAGGTCGAGGTGGCAGGGGCCGGCGGCGGCGTTGACGCAGGTCTGGATCCGGACGTCGCCGGAGTTCTCGTCGGTCGTCGTGATCTCGCCGGAGCGCAGGTCGCGGACCGCACCCTCCCGCATCGTCACGACGCAGCCGAAACAGATGCCCATGCGGCACCCACTCGGCATGAGGACACCAGCCGCTTCGCCGGCGTCGAGGATGGGGGTGGCTCCGTCGGCGTCGACGGTGACGGACGCCCTGTCGAACGTCACGGTGCCGCCCTCGCCCGGTTCGACGACGCTGGTGCGGAACCGCTCGACGTGCAGCTGGTCGGCGAGTCCCGCTGTCGCCCAATGGGATTCGGCGGCATCGAGCAGACCGGTCGGACCGCACACCCACGTCTCGCGCTCGCGCCAGTCGGGGACGAGCTCGTCGAGCGAGGTGAGCGAGAGGATCCCGGCCACGTTGTCGTGGTTCTCGTGCAGCGTGAGCCGGCTCGCGGCGGCATACCCGCGAAGTTCGTCCCGGAACATCACCGCGGATTCGGTCGGCGCGCAGTGCACGTGGACCACATCGCGCAGCGAGCCCAGGTGGTTGCGGAACATGCCGATGACGGGGGTGACGCCGGACCCGGCGGTGATGAACAGGGGTCGCTCCGGAAGCACCTCCGGTAGCGTGAAGTCGCCGGCCGCCTGGTCGAGCATCACGACCGTGCCGGGCTGGGCCATGTGGACGAGGTGGTTGCTCACGACGCCGTCGGGGATGGCCTTGGGGGTGATCGAGATGAGGTCGTCGGGCGTGCCGTCGCCGTGCGTCAGTGAGTAGGCGCGCCAGTGGCGGACGCCGTCGATGTCGATGCCGATCCGGACGTACTGCCCTGGCACGTGCCCAGCCCATCCCCGCCCGGGCCGGATGGTGAGGGTGGCCGAGTCGGCGGTCTCGGCGGTGATGGACACGATCCGGCCGCGCAGGTCGGCGCCGGCTCGCATCGGGTCGAGGAGGTCGAGGTAGTCGCCCGGCACGAGCGGCGTCGCCAGTGCCTCGGCAACCTTGCGCACCCCGTCAAGCAGCCCGGTGAGCCGGGAAGGACGAGGCGTATGCCGGGTCGTCGCGGTGCGTGGAAGGGTTGCGGTCACATACGCGAGCGTAACCTACGTTCCCGTAAGTTACGAGTCCGTAGGGTGTGCGCCACGGCACGCCATGGCCGCCCAGTCGGGGCGATCCGGAGAGAACCTCTCGGTTCGCTTGACCGCGGCGATCAAGCGAACCGAGAGGAACCCACTTCCGGCGGGAAAGTTGGGACTGGCGTGGCGTGGGGCCGGTCAGTGGTGGTCGGAGTCTCCGGCCATGAGGCGGCCGATCTCGGTGCGGTCGGCATCCTTGCCGGCGACCTCGGCGACCACCTTGCCGCCGTGGATCACGGCGATCCGGTCCGACAGCGACAGGATCTCGTCGAGCTCGGCCGACACGAGCAGCACGGCCGCACCCGCGTCGCGGGCCTCGACGATGCGCCGGTGGATGAACTCGATCGAGCCGACGTCGACACCACGGGTTGGCTGCGCGGCCATGAGGAGCTGAGGCTTGGCCGACATCTCGCGGGCCACGACGACCTTCTGCTTGTTGCCGCCCGAGAGCGACCCGGCGGGCGCCTCGACGTCGGGCGAGCGGATGTCGAACTCCTCGCGCAGCTCGACCGCGTGCTCACGCACCGCCCCGAAGTCCCGACGGAAGCCATGCGCGAACGGCTCCTCGTCGTAGCGGTTGAGCACGAGGTTGTCGGCGATGGAGTAGCCGCCGACGATGCCGTGCTTCTCGCGGTCCTCGGGCACATGCCCGACGCCGGCGTTGTTGGTGTCGCGCGCGTTGGACCGGGTGATGTCCTCACCGGCCAGCGAGACCGTGCCACCGATCGAAGGGCGCATCCCCGCGATCGACTCCACGAGCTCACGCTGGCCGTTGCCTTCGACACCGGCCAACCCGACGATCTCGCCGGCGCGCACGTCGAGGTCGAACCCGTCGACGGCCGGCAGGCCGCGGTCGTCGCGGACCTGGAGGCCCTTGATCGACAGCACCGTGTCGCCGGGCGTCGCCTCGGCCTTGTCGACGCGCAGGACGACGTCGCGACCGACCATCATCGAGGCGAGGTCGCTCGTCGTCGTCGACGTGAGGTCATCGACGCCGCCGACGACCTGGCCCTGGCGCAGCACGTAGCAGCGGTCGGCCGCGGCGAGCACCTCACGCAGCTTGTGCGTGATGAAGACGATCGACGTGCCACCGGCCGCGAGCTCCTTCATGACACCGAGCAGCTCGTCGGTCTCCTGCGGCGTGAGCACGGCGGTCGGCTCGTCGAGGATGAGCAGGTCGACCTTGCGCGAGAGGGCCTTGAGGATCTCGACGCGCTGCTGCGTGCCGACGGGCAGGTCCTCGATCTCGGCGTCGGGGTCGACGGAGAGCTTGTGCTTGGTCGACAGTTCGCGCACCATCTGCCGGGCGCCATCGAGGTCGAGCACACCACCCTTGACGGTCTCGTGGCCGAGCATCATGTTCTCGGCAACGGTCATGACCGGCACGAGTTGGAAGTGCTGGTGCACCATGCCGATGCCGCGCCGGATCGCGTCCTTGGGGTCCTTGATCTTCGTCGCGTCGCCCTTGATCGAGATCGTCCCGGCGTCGGGCGTGATGAGGCCGAAGATCTGCTTCACCAGCGTCGACTTGCCGGCGCCGTTCTCGCCGAGGAGCGCGACGATCTCGCCCCGGTCGACCCGCAGGGAGATGTCGCGGTTGGCGTGCACCGTGCCGAACGACTTCGACAGGCCCGTGATCTCGAGGAGCGTCTCGCGGTCACCGCCCGCGGGGGCCTTCGGCCCTTCGGTGTATGCCGTCTGCTCGCCGTTGTCGGTCATGGTCAGTCACCCTTCACGAACGGTTGGCCCACGGCACCCGGTGCCCTCACGCGACCGGCTGCCGCTGCGAGGACGACGAGCGTGAGCACGTAGGGGAGCAGGTTGATGAACTGCTGCGGGATGTTGACGACGTCGCTCGCCTGGAGCTGTGAGGCCAGCGACTGCATGAAGCCGAAGAACAGTGCCGCCGCCAGCGCCCGCATCGGACGCCACGCACCGAAGATGAGGATGGCGAGGGCGAGGAAGCCTCGGCCCGAGCTCATCCCGCGCTCGAAGGTGCTCGTCGCCTCCATCGAGAGGTACGTGCCCGCGAGTCCGGCGAGGATGCCGGCCGCGGTGACGTTGAAGAGACGCAGCGCGATGACGTTGATGCCGGCGGTGTCGGCGGCCGACGGGTACTCACCGACGGCGCGCGTGCGCAGACCCCAGCGCGTCTTGAAGAGCAGGAAGTGCAGGACGAAGACGATGATGAGCGCGAAGAGCGCGATCGGTCCATCCGAGAAGAACACCGGCCCGATGAGCGGGATCTTGCTCAGCAGCGGCACGTCGAAGTTCGGCAGACCACGCGGGATCGTCTTGCCGGACTCGAAGTAGAACGACGTGATGCCGGTGGCAACGATGTTGATGACGACACCGGCGATGATCTGGTCGAGCTGGCCGACGACCGTCGAGAACGCGAGGAACGCGCCCATCGCGATGCCGGAGAGGGCACCGACGATGACGCCGACGACGATCGACTGGGTCGCCGCCGCCGCGAAGAAGCCGGCGAACGCGCCGACGAGCATCTGGCCCTCGATGCCGATGTTGACGACACCGGACCGCTCGCCGATGACACCGACCATGGCGCCGAGCACGAGGGGTACCGCGAGGAACCAGGCGTAGGAGAACATCGACACGGCGATGTTGGAGTTCACGGCGTAGAACGCATAGGCGCCGATGAGGACGAGGGCGGCGGTGCCGACCCAGATCTTGTTGCGCGAGAGCCACTCCATGTCAGGCACCCCAGCTTCCGGCGAGCTGCGTCTGCTTGGTGGCGTGTCGTCGGAAGATCCACTTCGCGATGACGGGCAGCGACACCATGAGCAGCGTGATGGCGAGGAGGACGTCGACGATCTCGGGGCGGATGCCGAGCTCGAACTGGAGCGACGGCGCGCCGGCGCGCATCGCGCCGACGAGGATCGCGGCGGGGATCGTGCCGAGCGGATTGCCACGCGCGAGAAGGGCGATGGTGATGCCGTCGAAGCCGAGCGAACCGGCGATGCCGTTCTGGTAGCGGTAGGGGTCGATCTGGAGGAGCTCGAAGACTCCCGCGAGACCGGCGAGACCACCGGAGATGGCCATGGCGATGAGGGTCGACTTCGTCGTGGAGATTCCGGCATAACCGGCGGCGAACTTGTTGCGACCCACGGTCTGCAGTTCGAAGCCGAGGGTCGTCCGCTTGAGCATCCACGCGACGAGGACGGCGAGGATCAGAGCGACCGGCAGACCCCACGGCAGGATGCCGAGCGGCGTGAGGCGCGCGCCCTCGGGCACGGAGTGCGACGTCGGGAAGGGCTGGCCCTTGTCGGCGAGCGGGCCACCGTTGATGAGCCAGTCGATGAGGCCGACCGCGATCGAGTTGAGCATGATCGTCGAGATGACCTCGTGCACTCCGCGAGTGGTCTTGAGAAGGGCGGCGATCGAGGCCCACATCGCACCGAGCAGGACGCCCACGACGATGGCGACGATGACGAGGAGGGGGCCCGGCAGGTCGCGCAGCGCGTAGGCGACCCACGCAGCGCCGATGCCACCGGCCATGAGCTGGCCCTGGCCACCGATGTTGAAGAGTCCGACCTTGAGCGGGATGGCGACGGCGAGGCCCACGAGGATGAGCGGCGTCGTCTTCTGCATCGTGGCGAGCAGCCCGTCATGCGTCAGGAACGAGCGGGTGAAGAGTCGCTGGTAGGCGTAGGTCGGGTTGAACCCCTGCGCCCGGATGAGGATCGCGCCGATGACGAACGCGAGGACCACCGCGATGATCGGCACGACGATCGCCTGGTGCCGAACGAGGAAGCCGAGCACTCCGGTCGGAGGTGGAGCCGCGCCACGCTCGGCGACGACGGGTGCCGCCTTCGTGGTGTCAACGGGGGCGGGATCCGCGGCGGGTGCCGGTGCGTCTTTGCCCGGCGGGCGGTCGGGGTCAGCCATGACTCTCCGTTGCAGTCGTGAACCGTGCGGGGACACGGTTCGGAACGGGAGAACGGGCGCCCTCCGGGGAGGGCGCCCGTTCCGTGGAAAGCATGCTCGGAGCGTATCCGAACAGGGTGGTTCAGATCACCGGGTCAGCCGACCTTGATCGTCCCGTCCTCGATGCCCTTGACGACATCGGCAACCTTGGTCTTGACCTCGGCCGGGAGCTTGGAGTCGAAGTCGTGGAACGCGGCGAGACCGGTCTTGCCGTTGAAGTTGCCGCCCTTGATGGAGCCGTCCTTGACCTGCTTGAGCAGGTCGGTCGTGCCATCCGTGAGCTTCTTCTCGGCCGACGTCACGAGGCACGGGTGCGCCTCGGGGACGGTGTCCCACTGGTCGAGGTCGACACCGATGCAGTAGAGCGAGGTGCCCGCACCGGAGGTCTTGGCGACCTCACCGAGCGCGCCGTTGCCCGTGCCACCGCCGGCACCGAAGATGATGTCCGCGCCCTGCGCGAGCATCTTCTTGGCCTCGCCGGCACCCCACGGGGAGTCGGAGAAGGCGTTGTCGCCGGCCGGGTGGTAGACCTTCGCGACCGAGATCTTCGGGTTGGCGGCCTTGGAGCCGAGCTCGTAGCCCTTGGCGTAGTTCTGGGTCGGGGGGATCTCCTGACCGAGGACGACACCGATCTTGTTCGTCTTGGTGAGCAGGCCCGCGAGGTAGCCGGCGGCGTAGCCCGCGTTGGCCTCGGGGAAGACCAGGCCGGTCACGTTCTCGACGGTGGCCTCCTGGAACTGGTCGACACCGATGAACTTGGTGGTCGGGTTGGCCTTGGCCGCGGTCTGCGTGGCCTCGGTCATGAGGAAGCCGACCGTGACGATGGCGTCGTACTTCTGGTCGGTGAACTGCTTGAGGTTGGCCGCGTAGTCCTTCGCGTCCTTGGTCTCGATGTACTTGGTCTGGACGCCGTCGCCCTCCATGGCCTTGACGCCCTCCCAGGCGGCCTGGTTGAAGGACTTGTCGTCGACGGAACCGGTGTCGGTCACGAGACCGATGCAGAACACGTCCGCCGAGGAGCAATCCTTCGGGGCGGTCGAGCTGCCGTCAGTGCTGTTGCCGGTACTGCCGCCACAACCGGCGAGAGCGAGGGCAAGGGCGGCGGGGGCCGCGATGAGGAAAGGCTTCGCCTTCATGGAAATACTCCTTGGGGGTGTGCAGGATGCCCACGAATCGTAGGGCACTTATCACGACCTGAGATCCAGTTGACGGGACCGTTGCACGCTCGTTACTGCGAGGTACACCACAGCCGCGAGCGCGCCACGCCTGCGATGGTGACGCGCAGCCCTCAACAGCGCGCACGCAATGGCACAACCTGACAACAGCGTCAGGTGCGGGTCAGCGCCGCGATCTCCGCGGCATACCCCGGAAATTTCTCCACGAGCGGCTCTCGCTCCCCGAGCGTGAAGTGCTCGGGACGGAAGGAGGGGGAGCACCAGCACGACAGCAGCGTCCAGTCGCCCATGGTGGCGGCGCCCTGCCAGACGTTCTTGCGGACGAGCATGCTGCGCCGCTTGTCGCTCATGAGCGTCAGCGATCCGTAGTTGCGGCGCGGACTCTCGGCGAGACGCAACAGTGCGGCTGGTGCGCCCTCGAGCCACTGCCAGCCCTCGTCGATCGTCAGCCGGTGCATGGCCGAGAAGCCGTCGTCGCCGGCAGTGAGCAGGACGTAGATCGAGGACAGTGCCGCCGTGCGCGGACCCTCGACGAACCACGCGCCCTCGCCGGGGATGGGCTTCATCTTGTGCTCGGCGATGATCTGCTCGGCGGTGCGCATCTATCGGTCTTCCTGGACTGCTGTGGCGGCTGCGGCGGCGTCGCGAGCCCGCGCGCGACTCCGGGCGAGGAGTTCGGGCGTGTCCACCTGCGTGCTGCGGCGCTCGCTGACGACGATCCTCCCATCCACGAGTACGTCGCTGACATCGCCCCTCCCCGCCGCGTGCACGAGCAGCGCAGGGACGTCGTGGACGGGTGTCAGGTGCGGCTGGTCGAGGTCGAGCAGGACGATGTCGGCGCGCTTGCCGACCTCGAGGCTGCCGATGAGGTGGTCCATCCCGAGGGCTCGGGCACCCTCGATCGTGGCCGCGCGCAGGATCTCGGTCGCCGGGATGTCGGGGCGTCCGCTGGTCAACGCCGCCAGGTGGGCCGCCTGCCGCATCGCCTGCCACATGTCGAGGTCGTTGCTGCTGGCGCAGCCGTCGGTGCCGATACCGAGGCGTATGCCGTGTGCTCGCCACCGTGTCCAGTCCAGCGCCCCGGACGTCAGCTTGAGGTTGGAGGCGGGGCAGTGCGCGACGGCAACGTGACGTCCCTCGATCACTCCGATGTCCTGGGGGCCGAGGTGGATCCCGTGGCCGAACACGATCCGCTGCCCGTCGGCGGGTGAGGTCGGGAACCAGCCGGCCCGGTTGAGCAGCTGGGTCGGGGTGGCGCCGAAGCGGTTGGCGACGTCGTCGTTCTCGGCCGAGTTCTCGGAGACGTGGGTGTGGAGGATGCCGGTGGGTGCGACCTCCCGCAGGACCGACGCCACCTCGCTGAGATGCTCGACCGAGTTCGTATAGGTCGCGTGCGGCATCGCCGCCACGGGGACCTCGGGCCCGCCCGTCGCGTGCAGGACCTCCGGCCAGGCGCGCAGCCCCGCGATGCGTTCGTCCCAGCTCAACCCGTCCGGTCCCGGACCGTCGAAGAAGGTCGGACCACCGACGTGCCGTGCACCCGCCGCGACGGCGCCACGGTGGGCTGCCTCGTGGTGGAAATACATGTCGAGCTGCGTCGTGCAGCCGCCGAGCAGCGACTCGAGGGTGCCGAGCGTGGCGCCGAGCTCGACCGTCTCGGGGTCCATGACCGCGCCCTCGGCCGCCCAGACCCGGGCGAGGAAGCCCTGGAGGTCGACGCCCTCGGCGATGCCGCGCAGCAACGTCATCGGCAGGTGCGTGTGCAGGTTGACGAGCCCGGGGAGAGCGAGACGACTGCGACCGTCGATGACGACGTCGTCGTCGCACGGCTCGAACTCGGCACCGCCCGTGCCGATGGCCGTGATGACCCCGTCCTCGACGACGATCGACACGTCGTGCAGCACGGAGTCGTCGGCGTCTACCGTCACCACGATGGCCAGGTCACGCAGGACGACTCGACTCACGCGTCGACCTCGTCCGTGCCGTTGACGTCGCCGGTCTCGAGGTCCTCCGCAGAGTCGTCCGCAGAGAAGACCGACCGGGTGTGCACGAACTCGTCGATGATCGCCAGGACGCGAGGAGCCCCTGCTGCCAACGCTTCCGAGATATCGTCCATGGTGATCGGCTCACCCGGCCGAACGCCTGCCGCAGGGTTCACGACGAGGCTGAGACCGGCATACCGGAGTCCGGCCTCGGCGGCGAGCGTCACCTCCGGGACGCCGGTCATCCCGGCGACCGTGCCGCCCGCGAGCGCGGCGAGCCGGATCTCGGCCGGTGTCTCGAAGCGGGGCCCGTCGAAGCAGACATAGACGCCTCCGTCGATGACCGGTTGACCGATCGAGCTCGCGGCGTCGAGGAGTTCACGTCGCAGCAGCGGGTCGTAGGCGTTCGTCACGTCCGTGTGGACCACGCCCTCGGCCCCGGTTCCGTCGTGGAAGGTAGCCTCCCGTCGACGCGTGAAGTCGAGGAAGTCGTCGAGGCACACGATCTCGCCCGCCTCGAGGTCCGGGTCGATGCCTCCCGTGACGTTGACGGCGAGGACGTCGTGGACGCCGAGGTCGGCGAGGGAGCGGATGATGGCGCGGTAGTTGACGCGGTGGGGAGGCACCTCGTGCCCGGCTCCGTGCCGGGTGACGAACGCGACGGGCTGGCCGTGCCAGGTGCCTCGGGTCACCGGCGTCGTTCCGTATGCCGTGTCGACGAGTTCGGTGTGCGCGTCGTCGAGGGCGTCGAGGTCGTAGAAACCGGTTCCGGCGATGATTCCCAGCGGGTGAGCGGTCACACAGGTCACGCTACCGGCGACGGGAGCCCGCCCGTTCGTGGTCCAATCTCCCGACCCATCACCGCGTCCGAGATCCGGAGCCCCCATGTCCCGCATTCGTTCGAGGGTTGCCGCGGCGGCCCTCACCACCCTCGTGTCGCTGGCGTCGGCACTCACCCTCACGACGTCTCCAGCCGCCGCTGCGGGCACGAGCCTGCCCGCCTGCAACAAGATCACCGCCCACACGACGAACGACCGGCTGGTCAACGGCAACTACAGCCTGATCGTGACCTCGGACATGCTCCAGATCGAGGAGCGGGAGTGGATGAACGGGCCCAACGGCCCGGACTACTGGACGACCCACACGTGGTTCCGTGACGACCCCACGGGTCGCTACCAGTCCAACACCGACAAGACCTACCTCGCGCTCTACTGCAACGGCGACCTCGCCCTGCGCCGGGCCAATGGCTACCTCCTGTGGCACTCGAACACCGCCAACCGCGGCATCGTCAAGGCGACCATCAGCCAGTGGGGAAACCTGCTCCTCCAGAACGCGTCCGGCGGTGTTGTGTGGCAGTCCGGGACGTCGCGGATCGGGATTCCGTCCGGCGCGATCCTCACGAGCGGCAGCAAACTGATCAACCGCTTCGGCGACCAGCAGGGCCGGCCCGTGCAGACCTTGACGATGCAGGCGGACGGCAACCTGGTGCATCGCTCGGGTTCCACGGTGAAGTGGCAGACCAACACGCGGGTGCCGGGCTCCGTGGCGGGGTTGTCGCCGACGGCGCGCCTCTTCGTCCGCTCTCCCTCGGGCCAGCTCCTCTGGGTGAGCCCGTGCAGGGCCGGCACGACCTACTCGACCCTGTGGCTCGGAAATGAGGATCTGACCACCACCGACTGGAGCGGCGGCAAGATCACGCACATCTGGTCGAACCTCTACGGCTGCTGACCCACCTGCACCCTCGCCTCGTGTGTGTGGGACCACGTTCCACCGTGGTCCCATACACACAAGGCAGGGCGAACGGGGTGGGAGGATGCGAGCCATGACGACTTCCGCCCCTCGGGTGGCGATCGCGGCGACCGGGCCGGCGTCACTCAGGGCTGGGCAAACGGTCGTCGCCGAGGGTGGCAACGCCGTCGACGCGGCCATCGCTGCAGCTGTCGCCGCGATGAGCACCGAACCGGGGATCGTCAGCCTCGCCGGCGGGGCGTACGTCACGATCTGGCCGGCGGAAGGGGAGCCCGTCGTCATCGATGGCAACGTCGCCATGCCGGGACGCGGGCTGCCGCGGGAGGCGTTCGGGGGCGGGGTGCGCGAGGTCGTGACGGAGTACGGCGGGGGAGTGACCATGTATGCCGGTCACGGCTCGGTTGCCGTGCCCGGCGCCCTTCTCGCGTGTGAGGCTGCCGTCGCGCGCTTCGGCTCGGTGCCGTGGGCCGCCGTCGTCGGTCCGTCGGTCGAGGTGTGCCGAGACGGGTACCCCATCGGTGGGGCCTCGGCCCGCTACCTCGCCCTCGTCAAGGACAACCTCTTCGGACACGACGAGGGGTCGCGGGCCGTGACCCGCCGCGAGGACGAATCGCCTTTCGTGGCAGGCGATCTGGCGCACAATCCGGCGCTCGCCGACGTGCTCGAGGCTCTGGGTCGCGAAGGGGCATCGCTGCTCACCACCGGAGACCTGGGGCGGGCGCTCGCGAGGGACATGGCCGCGAACGGTGGGCTGATCACGGAAGCCGACCTCGCGGCATACGAGATCGTCGTGCGCGAACCGGTGCGGCGAACTCTTGGCGACTGGGACGTCGCGATCAATCCGCCGCCGTCGATCGGCGGGCCGATGCTCGCCGTCATGCTCACCGAGCTCGCCCGAGCCGGCGTCCCCAATTGGGCGGACGTCCTGCGGATCCAGCGGGCGGTGCTCGCCTACCGGCTCCGGGTCCACGACCACGCGCGCGACCTCGACGCGGCCGGGCACGCTCTCCTCGCGTCGGTCGAACGGCACGGACTCGCCGGCCTGCCGACCTCGGCGTCGACGGCGCACATCTCGGCGGTCGATGCCGACGGGCTGGCGTGCGCGGTGACGATGTCGAGCGGCTACGGGTCGGGGGTGACGATCCCGGGGACGGGGCTGCTCCTCAACAACGCGCTCGGGGAGCCGGAGCTCAACCGGCTCGGGCTGCACGCGCTCACGCCGGGCACGCGACTCGCGTCGAACATGGCGCCGACGGTTGCCCGGGCGGCCGATGGGCGTCTGCTGGCCGTTGGCTCGCCCGGCGCCGACCGGATCACGACCGCTCTCATGCAGGTCCTCTCACAGCTGTGCCTCGCCGGCGCGGACCTCGACGAGGCGATCCAGACGCCGCGCATGCACGTGCGATTCGACGAGTCGGGTGAGCCGGTCGTCGAGCACGAGGCGCGCGCCGAGATCGAGGCGGCCATCTCGGACGCCGGGCTGCGGGGACTCGACCACGGCGCCCTCTCGATGTACTTCGGAGGCGTGGGTGCGGCATACAGAGGCCCTGATGTGGGGGAGGGTCTCCCGGGTGAGCTGCGTGCAGCGGGTGACCCGAGGCGCGAGGCCGCCGTCGGCGTCAGCTGACTTCCGCAGGTGCTACCGCACAGTAAGTGTCGTGATCGCAGCACCTACGGTGCGGTAGCACCCGCGTGAGGTGCTGCGTGAGACGGTGCGTCAGCGGATCGCGCCGGTGACCATCCAGCGATCGGTGCGCACGCGGGCCCACATCAGCACCCCGCGAATCGCCATGAACGCGGTGAAGGCGAGCCACAACCACGTCACGGCATTGCTCGTCCCACGCGTCCCCCCGCCGGCGCTGTCGGACAGCAGCCAGTCGCCCATGAGGTGGACGCCGAGGATGAGCGGCAGGTAGGCCACGAACGTCGCCACCATGGCACGCGCAAGCCACCGACCGTCGCCCGCGCCGATGAGGACGCCGTCGATGACGAAAACGTAGCCGCTGAGGGGCTGGGACAGGGCCACGACGATGAGCGCCGCAGTGATGCCCGCCTGCACCGCGGGGTCGCTCGTGAAGAGGCGCGGCAGGGTCGTGTGGAGGAGCAGGACGACGATCCCGAGGACGAAGCCGGACAGCACGCCCCACCGCACCATCAGCGTTGTGGCAGAACGGGTTCGGACGAGGTCGCCCGCACCGAGCGCCTTGCCGGTGAGGGCCTGTGCGGCGATGGCGATGGCGTCGAGAGCAAAGACGAGGAAGCTCCAGATCGTCGCCGACACCTGGTAGGCCGCTAGTGGGACGTCGCCCAACCCGGCCGCAACCCAAGTGGTGACGAGCAGGATCGCGCGCAGCGCCAGAGTGCGAACAAGCAGGGGTATGCCGGTGCGCGCCGCTCCGAGGATCCGTCCGGGATGTGCCCGGAGAGTGACGCGGTGGCGGCCCGCCTCTCGCATGAGGACGACGACGAGCGCGATGGCCATGCCGCTCTGCGCGATGACGGTGCCGATCGCGGATCCCGCTATGCCCCAACCGAATCCGTAGACGAAGAGCAGGTTGAGGGCGATGTTGCTCGTGAAGCCGAGGGCACTCGCGACGAGAGGGGTCTTCGTGTCCTGGAGTCCGCGAAGCACGCCGGTCGTCGCGAGGACGACGAGCATCGCGGGGATCGAGATGGCCGAGATCCGCAGATAGGTGACGGCGTGATCGAGGGCCTCGGGGGAGGCGCCGAAGAGCCGGCAGATGGGCGCGGCGAGCGCGGCGACGACGACGGCCGTGACGGCTCCGAGGCCGACGGCGAGCCAAGCACCGTCGACACCGGCGGCGATGGCGCCGCCGCGGTTGCCGGCACCGAGTTGGCGGGCGACAACCGACGTTGTGCCGTAGGCGAGGAAGACGAAGATGTTGGCCGCGGTGAGGAGCATCGCGCTCGCGACCCCGAGGCCGGCGAGCTGCGGAGTGCCGAGATGTCCGACGATGGCCGAGTCGGTGAGGAGGAAGAGCGGTTCGGCGACGAGGGCGAGGAACGCGGGCAGTGCGAGGCGCAGGATCTCGCGGTGCTGGCTCGGGGTCTCCTCGGGTGGCGCGTGCACAGGGCGACGCTAGCGGCCAAAGTGGCTACGCTTCGGTAACCACTGTCTGCTGGAGGTCTCAATGACGAGTTTCCGCTTGGTCCCGTCTGCTGGTCCGTCCCGTCGCGGTCGCCTGCGGCGCTCCCTGTATGCCGTCCTCGCGGCTCTCCTTGCCGGTCTCGTCGCGGTGACGGGAGCCTCCACAGCGGCGACCGCTGCAGCGCCGAAGTGGTGGGAACCGGTGAACCCGCAGACGCCCGACTCGCAAGTGGGAGTGACGGGTGCGCCGTTCACGGGGTCGCGCGGAGGCGAGGTGCGAGGGCTCGTGGACGCCCACACGCACATGTTCAGCGACGAGGGCTTCGGCGGAAATGTGGTGTGTGGCAAGACGTTCAGCGTCGACGGCATCGCGGCGGCGCTCCAGGACTGTCCGGCGCACAAGCCGAACGGCAACCTCGCCCTCATCGAGAACCTCACGAACGCGCGACTCGGCGGCAACCCCTTCGCGAGCCACGACACGGTGGGCTGGCCCACGTTCTCGTTCTGGCCGGCATACGACTCCTTCACGCACCAGCAGATGTACTACAAGTGGGTCGAGCGGGCCTGGCGCGGCGGACAGCGCGTCCTCGTCAACGACCTCGTCTCCAATTCGGGGCTCTGCATGATCAACGGCGTGGTCAACCCGCCGAACCGCAGCTCGTGCAACGACATGGACGCGGTCCGGCGCGAGGCGAAGAAGACCCGCGAGCTCGAGGCGTTCGTCGACGCGCAGTACGGCGGTGCGGGCAAGGGCTGGTTCCGGGTCGTGACGAACCCCGAGCAGGCGCGGTCCGTGATCGAGCAGGGCAAGCTCGCCGTCGTCCTTGGTGTCGAGACGTCGGAGCCGTTCGGGTGCAAGCAGGTGATCGGCATCCCCGCGTGCACGAAGGGGCAGATCGACCGTGGACTGGATGAGCTCAAGGCGCTCGGGGTGTCGTCGATGTTCTTGTGCCACAAGTTCGACAACGCGCTGTGCGGGGTGCGCTACGACGAGGGCACGACGGGCGTCATCGTCAACCTCGGGCAGTTCCTCACGACCGGCACGTGGTGGAACCCGCGGACCTGCAAGGCCGGTGAGGTGCCGGACCACACGGTGGCCGGGGGGGTGCTGCCGAAGGAGTTGGCGATCGCCTTCCCGGTGGCCATCCTGCCGGTGTATACCGCTGGGCCACACTGCAATCCGCGCGGGTTGTCCTCGCTCGGTGAGTACGCGCTGCGCGGGATGATCTCGCGCAACATGATGGTCGAGCTCGACCACATGTCCGGCAAGGCGGCCGGTCGTGCGCTCCAGATCCTCGAGGAGAACCGGTATGCCGGTGCGCTGAGTTCGCATTCCTGGATGGACTCCTCCTACATGGAGCGGCTCTATGCGCTCGGTGGATTCGCGACGCAGTACGGGCACGACACGACGCAGTTCGTCGCGGACTGGCGGGCCTCGAAGGCGCAGCGGGACCGGTTCGGGGTTGGCTACGGCTTCGGGATGGACATGAACGGCTTCGGCGGCACGCCGGCTCCTCGTGAGGGTGCAGCAACGTCGGCAGCGGGTCCGGTGGTCTATCCGTTCCGGTCGGCCGATGGTGGGTCGGTCCTGACGCGGCAGACCACCGGCGAGCGGACGTGGGACGTCAACGTCGACGGCGTCGCCCACTACGGGCAGGTGCCCGACTGGGTCGAGGACCTGCGGCTCGTCGGTGGGCAGGAACTCGTCGACGACCTCATGGCCGGGGCTGAGTCGTACCTCCGGACGTGGGAGGCAACGGCCTCGCACTGAGGTGCGTTGACGCCCGACTTCGAGATGGTGCGATGCACGCTCAGTTGCTCCTTCGTCGCAAACGCGCGCACCGCACCGTCTCAAAGTCGGTCGAAGTGAACCGCCATTGCAAGCTCACGTCAGCTGAGAGTTACGCAGAGGGCTGCGATCGCGAGGGCAAGCACTGCGGCGGTCACGACGCCGATCTCCATGGTGGCGGGGTCGAGGCCGGGGGCGGGGAAGAGGCGTCCGACTCGGCGGAGCCGGATGCGTGCGTGGAAGAAGATCCACGTCGCCACGAGGCCGGCGACCACGACGACGACGGCCACGGCGGGTCCGTGCTGCTGCCCCCACCGAAGGAACAGCAGGGAGGCGCCGACGAACGAGATCGCGGTGCGCTGCCAGGCGAGCGACGTTCTCTCGGGCTGCAATCCGTCGTCGGTGCGCGGTGTGGGTTCCTCGGTCATGGTCGGGGAAGGGTCACGTCGCGACGAGGACGAGGAGGATGACGCTCGCCAGCACGAGGGTCATGACGAGGAACGGGATCACGGTCGGGAACGGCAGGGGTCGCCCGTGTCGCATCGCCTGCTCGACCCGGAGCCAGCGGACCCCTGCGGCGATGGCGACGGCTGCGCCGATGACGATGAGGAGGCCCGCAAGAACGCCCCGCACGGTCTCGTCGAGGTGGATGCCGAACCCCTCGAGCGCGACGGCACCGGCTATGAGGGCCAGCGCAGTGCGGATCCAGGCGAGGAAGGTGCGCTCGTTGGCCAGGGTGAACCGGGGGTCCGGCTCGGTGCCGCCACCGAGCAAGCGGCGGGGTGGTGCGGGAGTGGGGTCGGCCATGTCTCGCACCCTAGCCACAGCGGAAGGCGAGGGGGTGTCGGGTGTCCGCTGACCGGCATACATTGAAGTCATGTGCCGAAACATTCGTCAGCTGCACAACTTCGAGCCTCCTGCCACGGATTCGGAGGTGTATGCCGCGGCGCTGCAGTACGTGCGCAAGGTGAGTGGGTCGACCAAGCCGTCACAGGCGAACCAGGCCGCGTTCGACGCCGCCGTCGCCGAGGTCGCCCACGCGACGCAGCACCTGCTCGACCACCTCGTCACGAATGCGCCGCCCAAGGACCGCGAGGTCGAGGCGGCGAAGGCGCGGGCGCGGTCGGCCGAGCGCTACGGGCGCGTCGCCGGCTGAGCGACCGACGCACCCGCTCGCAGTCAGACGTTCGGGCGGACGGTGAGGATCTGGTTGAGCGTTCCGATGGGGCCGTTCTCGTCGTGAAGGATGCTGCTCGTCAGCCCAATTCCGTTGTCCCCGAACGTCACTGACGTGTCGAAGCCAATCCAGCCAGGTCGCGGGGCGCGCACGAGATGCGCCGTGAGGTCGAGGTTGGGGAAGGCCACCTTGGTCGGGTCCTCGCGCACCGTCATGCCGTTCGCGATGTCGAAGAGGCCGATCGCGGCGGCGGTGGGTGAGACGTCCTCGTCACCGACGAGGGGCTCGTCGGTGCGGACCCAAAAGTGGCCCCGTCCCGGCGCGGCCTGCTCGCGTCGCAGTTGTGCGACCTTGATGAAGCCACCCGGCCAGACAGTCGTGGGGTCCCACTCGGGGGTGTCGGCGGGTGAGGGGATGGGGGTCCGGTGCGTGCCGGCCACGGCTTCGGTGTCGCCCGTGCGGAGCAGCCAGGCACGCAGGACGACGGCGGGGCGGCCGTCGTGGCTCATCGTCGCCTCGACGAGTTCGATGGTCCGACCGGGGCGCACGACCCGCGTCTCGACCTCGACCTCGTCGATCGGGAGGGTGCCCAGGATGTCGAACGAGAGGCGCGCGAGAGGCAGCTGATCACCGTCGGGGCGGCGGGCGTCGCGGTCGACCTCGACGACGTGGGCGAGGAGCCCGAGGGCGGGCGCGATGTGCTGTTCGTCCAAGGTCCACGCGCCGCCGGTGTGCTCCGTGGCGCGGAACGTCGTGGGTCCGGTGCGCTCGAAGTAGGCCATGCCATCGATCCTGCAACATGCCGCAACGTCAACCCCAAACACGTCGTTGCAGGTCAGGGGCTACCGATCGGTAGTTCGGCCGGGGGAGGGCCGGGCCACGCCTCCTCTCAATGGGGGACGTGACGTGGCTCATGTGGACGAGACACGCCCGAAAGTTTCTTTTCCCCACATCCGGTGCACGGAGAAACCGCAGGTCAGACCATGTTTTGAGCGATGCGCCAACGGATGTCCACAGGGCTTTCCACGGACTGTGCACAACGACCTCCGGCGTTTTGCACCATTCGTCCACAGGTTGTCCACACGGCCGGTGAGATGGGCACCCGGACGATTGGCGAGGGGCTGGGTCGAGGTTCTAGGTTGGGCCGATCCGGTCTCACCCGGGCCCTCCGCAGTCGGTCTCCCGGCACTGTCAGTGGGGGCTGGTGGACTGGGGCACACGGCATACACAAGGTCTTGAAACGTCAGGGAAGGCAGGGGTGGGCGGGTGTCGATCGCGGAGTTGAGCAGCAGCTATTCGGGCTCTCCCGACGGTCCGCCCGACGACCGCCTCCCCCCGCAGGATCTCGGCGCGGAGCAGTCGGTGCTCGGCTCGATGCTCCTCAACAAGGACGCCATCGCCGACTGCCTCGAGGTCACGAAGTCGACGGACTTCTATCGCCCGGCGCACGAGCTGATCTATGACGCGGTCCTCGATCTCTATGGGCGCGGCGAGCCGGCCGACGCCATCACCGTCGCCGACGAGCTCGGCAAGCGCGGTGACCTGACGCGGGTGGGCGGGCAGGCGTACCTGCACCAGCTCATCCAGTCGGTGCCGACCGCGGCGAACGCCGGCTACTACGCCGAGATCGTCCACGAGCGCGCCGTGCTGCGGCGGCTCGTCGAGGCGGGGACGCGCATCGTGCAGATGGGCTACGGCCAGGGCGAGGGTGACGTCGACGAGATCGTCAACCGCGCGCAGGCCGAGGTCTACTCGGTGGCGGAGAAGCGCGGCGGTGAGGACTACCACCAGCTCGGCGAGATCCTCAACGCGACGATGGAGGAGATCGAGGCCGCGGCCGGGCGCACCGACGAGATGACGGGTGTGCCGACCGGGTTCATCGAGCTCGACCAGCTGACGCACGGACTGCACCCCGGCCAGATGATCGTCGTGGCGGCCAGGCCAGCCGTCGGAAAATCTACGCTGGGAATTGACATAGCCCGCGCCGCGTCGATCAAGCACAACATGGCGACCGCCGTGTTCTCGCTCGAAATGAGCCGCACCGAGATCACGATGCGCATCCTGTCGGCCGAGGCGACGATCCAGCTGCAGGACCTGCGCAAGGGCCTCAAAGGTCAGGAGCAGTGGAACAAGCTCGCCCGCATCATGGGCAAGATCTCCGATGCCCCTCTCTTCATTGACGATTCGCCGAACATGTCGCTGATGGAGATCCGGTCGAAGTGCCGCCGGCTCAAGCAGCAGCACAACCTGCGCATGGTGATCATCGACTACCTCCAGTTGATGAGCTCGGGCAAGAAGGTCGAGTCCCGCCAGCAGGAAGTCGCCGAGTTCTCGCGTGCTTTGAAGCTCCTGGCGAAGGAGCTCGAGGTTCCGGTCATCGCGATCTCGCAGCTGAACCGTGGTCCCGAACAGCGCACGGACAAGCGCCCCCAGATGTCCGACCTTCGCGAATCGGGCTCTATAGAACAGGACGCTGACATGGTGATCCTGCTCCACCGGGACCGCTCTGACCCGGAGCGCGACGGTGAGGCCGACGTGATCGTGGCCAAGCACCGTAACGGCCCGACCGCGGACATCGTGCTCGCCTTCCAGGGGCACTACAGCCGGTTCAGCAACATGGCCAAGGACGGCGGCTTCTGACGTCGTGGCATCGCTGCGTGACGACATCGATGCAAGCGCCTCGTGGATCTCAACGGCGCTGAGTGCCTGTCGAGATGCAGCCAATCTTGCGCAACGGGCAAGGGTATGTAACCTAAACCCCCCGTTATGCGTCGGGCGCTATCGATAACTCTTTGTTCTATCCCACGAACCGTCGGAGGCCGCGACGACCCAGCACGTGCGGCAATCGCACGATGCTCAGGCGCTTGTATCGTCAGCGCGGTCTCCCGGCTGCTCCCCGTCTGTCTCGACAGGCGCGTCGCTCAAGTCCAGACGGTTCATGTAGGCCCCGATGTCGGCGGCCGCGACCGTGCCAAGTCCTTGGAGCCGGGTGAAGAGGCTGAACAGGAAAAAGAGAAGCGTTGTGTCCGATTCGCTGTATTCGATGACCGAATCAGGGTCATCCGGCCGGTTGAACGACACTGCTCGCAGGGCACAGCCGAGATTGACCTCACGATCGCCGGAGAGTGAGAGTACCGCTTGGACAGCGGCTTCCCCCTGGAGGTCGGCCCATCCGCTCCTGGTCGTGAGGAGGCCACCCAGAATGGCGATGGGCCGTTTTGGCGGATAGACCCCGCCGGCATGGGCGATGGGCACACTCGTGCGATGGAGTCTCCTGACACTCGCGATCTTGGTTCCTGCGTAGTCCATGAACGTCTTGTTCATTTCCTGCTTCACCTCGAAGACCGCGTACACAGCTTCGGCGGGGACGAACAGGTCTCCGCTACTGGTCTGGGCTAGAAGAGGCGTGTACTGCGCGTCATAGACAAGCAGGTCGATCTGGTCACTGGTGGTCCCGCGCGAGTCCATGACGTGCCCTTTGGCGACCCCGTAACGACCGGGCAGGAACTCCCGCAGGACTCGTGCCCAGTTCGCCTCCGAGTCGTCGCCCAGTACCTCGAGCACCTTGACGGCGCCTCCACCTCCAGCGAGGACGCTGTCCGGCTGTTCGCGTCCCTGTCCCTGGCGCGGCTGCACCCGGACGTGACGTCGTGGGCCGCGGCCGCCGAAGCGCTGAACTTGCCCGGCCCGATGGGAGTGCGCTGTGCCCGCGCCTGCTCAGCCACCATGCTCGTCAGCGCGGAGGAGTGGAAGAGCCGGATCTGGCGGGCTGGCGAAGAGACCGAACGACGCGACTACCGGGCCACCGAAGCCAAGATCCACCACCGGCTCGGCATGACCCGTTGGTTCGACGAATGGGCCCGACGCAACCGTCCCGACGCCCGATACGGCGACCACGACCTCGCCCTCACCTGGCAGTGGGTCCATGTCGCCCACGCCCGCCTCGACCTCTCACCCGCCTGGCGCGGTCAGAAGCCCACCGCCAAGGACCGCGCCCACTACCGCCATTTCGCCTACACGCTCGACGAGCGGCAACAGTTCGAACTCGCCTTGGCCCTCCGCAAACGTGCGTGACGGCGATCGCAGGTGCGCAGTACAGGACAGTGGCGTCCCCAGTACCATGTGTGGGGGCCCGTCCTTCGGGCCTGAGGAGTTGCTGCGGAAGGCGGGAACTGGCCCGATGGACCTTGCAAGCATGATTCAACAGCCGCGTTCTATTGAGCTCTGGCCTCTCGAGATCTCCCCTGGAACGGCGAGCGTCTTGATCGCTAAGGGCCGTGCCGCCGCAGTGTTGCGGGAGGGTCGCCACAGACGTGACGGCGAGAGGATCCCATTCACGGGATCTAAGAGTCTCGTTACGTTTTCCCTGAAGGACTCCATGCAGGAGGAAACCGTCGAACTAAGACTCGACGACAGGACTCGTCCTAAGGTCCACTTGACCTTCAATGTGCACTGCGGCGACAGCGACGAAGTCTTGTTGACGGCAGTTCGACGATACGAACCAACCGATATCGCACGAATGGTCACTGCGGAACTGCGTGACGCCATCACGGAGCGGGTGCGAACGAGCCTTGGGCACTTTGCCCATGATGCCCTGATATCCAAACCGTCGCTGCGTGAGATTCTCGATCTCGGGGACTTGGACGTCGCTGACGGACTCGTTCAAGTAACTCGACTGTTGTCTGCGACCGTGGAGGCCGATCCCAACCGAAGGAGGATCGAGGACGCGCAGTCGAGTGGCGAGCTAAAAATTCAAGAGACGTCGATTGAGGCGGATGTCGAGGACGCGATAGCAGTTCGCAAACAGCGGCGCGAAAACATGCTGCTGCAGCTGTCAGATCGGCAACTGCTGGATCTCTCGCGTGAGATTGGAGTCCCGTTCGTATATCTTCGTGATCGCGACCTTTATCGGGAGCAACTCCAGATGCGGGCCAAACTGTTCAAGAAGGCGCTGACCAGCGAGTCTTTCCCGCGCCTCGCGCAAAGTATGGGAATGAGCACGCCTGACCTGAATGCGCTGGTGGCGGGCATCGCTCCAGAAGAAGCCGCGCAGCTACCGCAGGCCACTCAGCCACGCCACGTGTCACGACTCCGTTTCGACCCCAGAATCGATGAAATCCTGGAGGAGGTCGGCGTTTCAGAGGAAGTGGCAGGATCGTCGCTTTATAGCGACCAGGCCAGGGATGGCAGGACCCAAAGCGACGTGGTTCTCGTAAGCATGGACCCCGGTCACCTGCGCTCGCTCGAGGGCAGAATTCGGCCTATCGCCACCACGCGGCTGGGCCTCCCCGACACGTTCTGGCATTACGTCGACTACGAGGATGACCTTGGGCGCTTCATAGAGCGCTACCTTCCCGCGGTGCTTCCTAGGCGCGCTCTCCAGGGCGTGTCAATCCGAGTCTCGGAGCTAGTCGAGAGTGGACCAAACCTAAAGATTCGCTTGAACGTGCAGGGCGCCAGCCTGTCAGACATCAACGGATCTCTCGTTGGCTTCAGAGGTCGCCAAATCAAGCAACTGCAGCAATTGTTGCCATATCGTCGAATTGAATACGTAGAGTAATGCCGGCAGTCTTCCGGCTTGATGAAACGGATGGCTGGGCGTTCGGCTACCGGATTCCATACCTCCCGGATCTCCTGGCCGATCCACAGAACTCGGGCGCACTCCTGGGCCATCCTGTTCTGGAGGCGTACTCGCGCCAAGTGGCTTTTCTTCGAGCCTATGCCTCACGTGTGCCTCGGGAGAGTGCGCTGCAGGTGCGATTCGTGCGGGCAAGTGACCGCTTGGTCGAGCCCTTCCTCCTCGGCTCGGCCGTCAGGCAAGATGTCGCCTGGGACTTAGCTCTGCTTGTGCAGCACGGGATGCCTTCCGAGATCCCGCTCCTAGCCATGGATGAGGCTGAGTTGGCGAGCATCCTCGACCCATTGAGTGGCCAGATTCTCGATCAAAGCCGTTTCGTTGAGATCCGGCGATCCATCGAAACCGTGGATGCGACGCTTTCGCCAAGCTTGGCGATCGGAGAGTTCGACAAAGTCGTCCGACCGTGGACATGGAGTCCGCACGCATTGACGACGTCATTGCAGGTTCTGCTTGGCCAAGAGGCCCCTGCGCTTCTGGGTGTCCATGTGGAGCCTGTGCGTCTTCAAGAGGCGCACCACGAGTATCTGCGACGTGGCGCTGCGCACTATCTCGCCAGAATTCGGGATCAGGATGACACTCTCCCTCAAGGTCAGCTTCAGGAGATCCGGCAGCTGTTTCTGGAATGTGCTAGATCGCTCCGGCGCGGGACTCTAATTTGTCGGGTGTTCCTCGCGGGTGAGATGCCTCTTCTGCCAGGCACCGCTGAGTTTGTAGGATCGGATCTTGGCCGCACTGGTAGGGATCTGGGCGATGGGTACGGCGCTTCATTCGATATCATAGCGCCGAAAGGATTGAACGAGGTCTCTGCCGCTGGCCGCCTGGTCCGATGCCTAGAAGCAGAACCAATAGGTGCGGCTGTTCAGGACCGCGAACTCGTCGATTTGTCTGTCGTCGTAGACCCACTCGGGGCTCATTGTGCTTTTCGCGTTCCTATGACGCCGCGCGGAGGATTGCCGGGTGTCCAGTCAGCGCGGTCGGGTCGACTTGGGCGTGGGCTGGCACTAATGCCGAGCCAAGAAAGCCGAATTGTTGTCGGCGAGAGTCCTCGAGTGGGGGCCGTGTACCTCACTGTTGATGACATCGTTAGACATACTCTTGTCTCGGGCGTACCCGGTTCGGGAAAAACTACAACGGTCCAATCCGTCCTCTATCGACTCGCTACTGAGCTTGGAGTGCCATTCCTGGTAATCGACCCCGCCAAGCGCGACTACGCGCGGTTGGTGGACCTGGTCCGCGCGTCCGGCCAACAGGTTCACCATCTGACCCTTCGCGGCGACCGGCCCTTCTTCAATCCGTTCGCGGTTCCCTCGAACTGCGACCTGCACGCTCATGCGAGTCGAATAGTCGCTTCCCTGGATGCAACATTTAGGATGGAACAGAATTTCCCGCTGGGCTATCTCGTCTTGAGCCGCGCCGTGACGGCTGCGTTGGAGGATGCCGACGAGGAGGGGAGGAGTGCCAGCCTAACCGATGTCTATAGGGCGTTGCTCGTGGAGATCGAGCGGGACGACTGGCGGGGGGAGCATGGGCAGAACGCAAAATCCGCACTCTTGGGCAGGCTGGAGTATCTGACGTCGGGACCCCTGGGGGTCTTGCTTTCCACCGAGAAGTCACTTCCGTGGGACGAGTTGCTTGCGGAGCCGTGTGTCATTGAACTGGGAGGGCTCGGAAGTAGTTCGGATCGGAACCTCGTCTTCGCACTCCTTCTATCTGGGCTTCTCGGATCCCGCGATTCCGGCGTTCAGCGACCGTTGTCCCATGTCACTGTTCTTGAGGAAGCACACAGGGTAATGCACCGCTCGATGGCAGGTGAAGTTGGCACTCGTGCCATAACGGAGGCGATTGCTGAACTCCGTGGTGCAGGTGAGGGTTTCGTGGTGGTCGACCAAGCTCCCTCTGAGCTCGTACCCGAGGTTGGCAAGTTGACTGGCTCGAAACTGACACATCGCCTCGCTGACGCCGAGGAGCGAGCTGCGGCGGCCGCCGCGATGGGTATGTCGCCTGGTCAGGCCGGAGATCTGTCGGTCCTCCCTCCTGGGCGGCTGGTCGCGTTTACTGGCTCGGCCTCGGAGGCAATGGTCACCGAAGTGACGATCCCTGACGCGTTTACGAAGTCGAGTACCGACGCGTCGCTCGCGGTCACGCGCGACGTACCCATGTCGCGGGTTTGGTGTTTCGATTGTCCAGCCCCCTGCCAGGGGCGGGATGGCAGTTTGGCCCTCACACTGGCGGATAGGGAAGAACTCTCCGGCTCGAACGGCTTGCGAGAACTACATGGCGGCGTTCGTCGGATCCTTCAGGAACGGATGAACCGTGTTCCTACAGTTATCGAGATTCACTGTGCGTCATCCCTGATCCTCGCCAACGGAGCAGGTCGTCTTCGAACGGCAAGGCGACTCATCCGGGAGAGCGTCCGGCTACTGGACGACCTGCAGAGGCAGCTTGGTAGCGAAGGGCCGCAGAACTAGAACAGTCCAGGAGAGCCAGGGAACATCGGGTTCCCATCACGCAAGTCGTGGTGATCAGGACTGTCGGTGTCCTGACCCCACGCGTGCACGTGGTCGACGCCCGGCTGGATGTCGGAGACGAATCCGGGTGCCAAGAGCGTGTCGGTCACCTCGCCAGCTCCGTCCACTTTGTCCTTGAACGTCACATCCACGAGTTCCGCGCCGGTGTCCAGCTGTCCGTGAACGGGATCTGTCCAGCCCATGGCCGCCTCCTTCGCGCGGTACGCTGCTGGGGGTCATAGTAATCCGGAACCGGCGCTCTGACCACAGACCCGGCTACTCTGCAGACGCGTCGGCGGTCTGAGTCCCGCGCTACAGCGTTGAACTCCACCCCTGGTCATCGGTGTCTCCTGAACGGCCTCCAACGCGGGGCTGCAGTTGTGCAATGTACCCCCCACAAGGTGCACGGGTAGCTTGCACACGCTGGATCCGGCGCCTGGCGTCGTCCCGGGAGCTTTGTGACCTGCGCAGATGACGGGGTGCGCATCTTGCACAACCTCTCTCGCGGGGCCGGGTTGTGCAAAGTAGCCCGCTCAGGGTCGTGCAATCTTGGCTGCGTCTCGACAGTGCCTCTGGCTACGCGGCGGACGTCACTGCGCCGAGTCTTTGGGCCGTGGACCGATTCTTCGACGACCACTCTGCGGCTGGGGTGCCCCGGCCAGGAGGCCTGCTGGGCACTGACTTGGGAGCGCGGCTCTCGCTCGGTGCCTACACGGGCGAGGTGATCCGCCGCAGTGTTGGCGGCGAATGGCGATGGGATGACGAGGATCCGGAGGCCGAGGTCAATGTCGAGCTCGTCCTTCCCGATGGTGCCGTCATCTGGCCGGTCCAGCGAGTCATGAAAAGTTTCAAGAACGGACCCGACGAGGGGATCGCTGCATTCGGTGTGGCCCTCGGCCTCGAGGTTGGCCCGCCTCCGGCACCCCGGCGGCGCAGGTTCTTTGGCCGCTGACCGCTGATGGTCAACCTTCGAGAGAGGGCGGGCGGACGGCATACGGTCAGGTACTTCGTGTCCGCGACAGCGGCTGGAACGCGACCGTGAAGTTCGTACTTTCGGCCGGGGTGACGCGAGTCCGCAGGCTGATGTGCGCGCAGCCCGCGCCGGAGATCGTGGTGGAACCGCCTACCCCGACTCTCAGCAAGGAGCCGTCCACCATGAGCACCAAACACCCACAACCCGCCGCATCCACGACCCTGCAGGTCCCGCTCCAGCTGAAGCTCGCCGCCGCCTGGGCGAGCTTCATGTTCCTCTACATCTACGTCGACTATCTCCACCTCTACCAGCCCGGCGCCATCGACGAGATCCGCAGCGGTGTCGTCTATGAGTTCGACATCAGCCCCACTTTCGTCACGGTGGCGCTCGCGTCGGTCTCGATCCCGACCGTGATGATCCTGCTGTCAACGATCCTGCCCGCCCGCGCGAACCGCCTCACGAACCTCGTCGTCGCCGCGCTCCTCATCCCCTACTCGGCCTTCAACGTCGCCGGCGCCGAGTCGGAGTGGCTGCCCTTCTACGGGCTCTCGATCGGACTCGAGCTGCTGATCCTCGCCTTCATCCTCCGGTCCGCCTGGACCTGGCCCCGCACCCCGGCTGCGTCGAAGCCCGAACCCGCGGCATCTCGGGTCCCTACGCTGACCTCGTGATTGCTGCCTGCCGCACTCTGTGGCGCTCCATCTGGCGCGAGCCACGGCCCACTGGTCCCTCGCCAGTGGGCCGTGGTGACTGGCTGCTCGTCGGCGCATTCGCAGCGCTCGCACTCATCGAAGGGGTTGCGACCCCCGACCGCCCGGGCCAACCGTTCGTCACCGTGCTCGCCATGGCACTCATGCCCGTCCTCCTCTGGCGCCGCACCCAACCTCTGCTGACGTGCCTCGTCGGCTTCGGCGCCGCCGCCGTGCTGTCCCTCATCCAGCTCGCCACCGGGAGCGACGACCTCGGACTCACGTCGATGATGGTCATCCTGCTTCTGCTCTACTCCCTCGTCCGCTGGGGCTCCGGCAAGGAGATCGCGCTCGGCCTTCCGTTCGTCGCCGCCGTCGTTGCGCTCGGAATGGTTGTGGCACAACCGGATTGGGCCACGATCATCGGTGGGAGCCTCTTCGTCCTGCTGTTCATCGCCCTCGCCGCGGTCTTCCGCTACCGCGCCGATCTCGCGCATCGGCAGCACCGCGAGATCCGCAACCAGGAGCGCTTGGCGCTGGCCCGTGACCTCCACGACACCGTCGCCCACCACGTATCCGCCATTGCTGTCCAGGCCCAAGCCGGTCGCGTGGTCGCCGCCGCGCAGCCGGAGCGAGCGGTCGAGATCCTGGCCGCCATCGAATCCGAGGCGTCGCGCACCCTGACCGAGATGCGCGGCGTCGTGCAGGTGCTGCGCCTCGACACCAACGACGCCTACTCGCCGCAGCCCGGCGTCGCGGACCTGCCGGCTCTCGCCCGCACAGACACGACACCCACTGTCGGCGTCACCCTCAGCGGCTCCCTCTCAGACCTGCCCCAACCAGTGGACATTGCGGTCTATCGCCTCGCCCAGGAGTCCCTCACCAACGCGCTCCGTCACGCGCGGAGCGCTTCGCGCATCACGATCGAGGTATGCCGTGTGGCCGGCGACGTCAGCCTCCGCGTCACCGACGATGGACTCGCCCTTTCAGGCGCTACCGCTGGGCAGGGCTTCGGCCTGATGGGCATGACCGAGCGAGCCAACCTCCTCGGCGGTTCTCTCTCCGCCGGGCCGGGGCCTGAGGGAGGCTGGGTCGTGGATGTCGTTCTGCCCGTGGAGGTTTCGGCGTGAGCATTCGTGTTGTCGTGGCCGATGACCAGGATCTGGTTCGGGCTGGTCTCGTCATGATCCTCGGTGTCCAACCCGGCATCGAGGTCGTCGGCGAGGCGGCCGACGGGCCGAGCGCCCTCGAGGTTGCGACGAGGCTACGGCCCGACGTCCTCCTCGTGGACATCCGCATGCCCGGCCTCGACGGCGTGGAGGTGACGCGACGTCTCGCCGGACCGGACGTCGCCAACCCGTTGGCCGTCGTCGTCATCACGACGTTCGACCTCGACGAATACGTCCTCGGTGCACTGCGCGCCGGCGCCCGCGGGTTCCTTCTCAAGGACGCCGGGCCCGAACTCCTCGTTCAGGCCATCCACGCCGCGGCGAACGGCGACGCGCTGATCGCCCCCAACGTGACCCGGCGGCTACTGGAGACCTTCGCAGACCAGGCGCCGGCGGCAGTGGCCCAACCCATCGAAACCCTCACCGACCGCGAGGAGGACGTGCTCGCCCTCGTCGCCCGCGGCCGCACCAATGCCGAGATTGCCGCAGAGCTCTTCATCAGCCTGAGCACGGTGAAGTCTCACGTCGCCTCGCTCATGTCCAAGCTCGCTGTCCGCAACCGCGTCGAGATTGCGCTCTGGGCCTACCAGTCCAAGCGGGTGCGACCGCGCTAGACGGAACCGACCGCAGCGCGCTCGCGGGCCCTCGACTCCAGCCCATCCCGCCGTTCGTAGGCCCACCCGGGCCCACGGACGAGATAACCGAAGCGGTCCGGCCAGGTGTCGGCGCTCGCCACGTCGCGGGCGATGTCGCGCCACTCGTGACTCGCGATCCGGGCCGGGTTGAACGTGTTGATGTTCTTCGTCAGCCCGTAGACCGGCCGCTCGCCCTCCTCCTCGAACGTCCCGAAGATCTTGTCCCAGATGATGAGGATCGACCCGTGGTTGCGGTCGAGGTACTGCCGGTTCGACCCGTGGTGAACCCGATGGTGGCTCGGCGTGTTGAGCACCTTCTCCAGCCAACCGATCTTGTTGATCGCCTCGGTGTGGATCCAGAACTGGTAGATGAGGTTGAGTGCCCGTGCCGTCTCGATGGTCGACGGGCGCACACCGAGGAAGGCCAGCAGGCCGTACGGCACCGTGAGCGTCACCCCCTCGGCGACCGGCTGCCGCAAAGCGGTCGAGAGGTTGTAGCGCTCACTGCTGTGGTGCACCACGTGGACGGCCCACATCCAGCGCGACTCGTGCGAGAGGCGGTGGTTCCAGTAGTAGAGGGCGTCCCAGCCGAGAATGGCGAGCGCCGTTGCGGCCCAGCCCGTCCCGAGGTCCCTCGAGTTGCGCGAGAAGAGGTGCTTGCCGCTGGTCTGCGCAGCCCACGTCGTGGCCGTCGTGAGTGCAGTCGCAGTCACGGCCGCAACAGCCGTTCCACCGCTGATGCGTTGCAGCACAGGGCCGCTCGTGTCGCCGGTGGTCGTGAGTCTCTCCGGAACGGTGCCGGGGTGCGGGAGCTGACCCTTCTCATCCCGCAGCCGCCGGACGTCCGCGATGGTCGTCACCGCGGCGGCGGCGAGGCCCGCACCCATGAGGACCTTGGCCCACTTGCCGCGCCCGGGCGTGACCGGGTTGAGCAGCTTGGAGCTGACGTACGGCGCGACGAGCGAACCGAGCCCCATGGTGAGTGAGGCGATCGTGTCCTTGAGCTCGTAGTCGCCGGCCCGTGGATTCCCCGGGGCCGCGGGGTTGCGTCGGTAGTAGACGTACTCCGTCGCCATCGAACCGATGTATGCCGGGATCGACAGCACAGTGAGGTCCAGTTTCGGCATCTCGCGTTCCTCCTTGACCTCACGCGGGGTCGACGGTCCTCGTCATGACGCAGTTCTTCAGGCCCTTCGGCCGGTCGTAGGTGAAGCCGAGCCGTTCGTAGAGGCGCCGTGTCCCGTTGTACAGGAAGGACGACGACATCTTTTTCGTCTGGTCGGTGAGGTCGTGCGGATAGGACTCGACGACGCCACCTCCTGCCTGTGCAATGAGGTCGAGGGCACCCTGGATGGCGAGCTCGGTGACACCGTGGCGGCGGTGTCGCTTGTCGACGAAGACGCACGTGATCCGGTAGTCGGGATCGGAGGTCTTCGTCGCGTCGTACTCCTTGCGGTGGTGGATCGTTGGCAGCTCCGTCGGCGTGCCGTACTCGGCCCACGCAATCGCTTCGTCGCCATCCATCACCAGCGCGGCGTGAGCCTTGCCCTGCTCGACGTAGACCTTCTTCAGCGAGCGGTTGGCCTCCGCCCCTTGCCCTCGCTCGGGCCCGTCGGGGTGGAACCAGATGCACCAGCACCCACCGAAGATGCCGTTGTGCCGTTGCACCATGGCATCGAACGCCGCCCAGGTCTCCGGACCGAGAGGCTGGATCGTGTATGCCGGCGGGTCGCCCACGTGGGCACCCTAGCCTCGCGTTCGCGACAGGTCACGAACGTAGCGGCGGCAGGGGAGTGCGATCGGCTCGTCCTCGGGCTGCACACCGGGCGCGTAGTGGGTGAAGCCGCCCTCGTCGTGCCAGCCGCTGCGCTCATAGAACCGTCGAGCGCGAGGGTTGCCATCGACGACGGCGAGCCAAGCGCGGTCGTGCCCGCTGGCGGCAATGCGTCCCTCGGCGGCCGACAACAGAGCGGCAGCCGCGCCGCTGCCCCGTGCCTCGTCGCCGACGTAGAGGTGCTCGACCTCGTCCTCGTGCGTCATGACGAACCCCGTGGCGCGACCATCCGCTCCCACCGTGACGAGCGTGTCACCGAGCGACCGCACGACTCGAGGCCGCCACGACGAGTCGGGGCGGGCATCGACCAGAGCCTGGGGTACGTGCTCGAGATGCACCTCGTGCCATCCAGCACGCCAGATGCGGGCGATGTCGTCGACGTCGCCCTCCGACGCCGGCCGCACACGGACCGAAGGGCCCTCCCCACCAGCGCTCTCACGATGACTCATGTGAGAACTCTGGCGGAGAGGGCCGATGGGGTCGAGCGTTCAGGCAGTGGCCTCGGCGAGCTCGCCAACCGTCGCCGGGGCAGCCATGTCGGTCTCGGCCGTCCCATCACCGAGCTCGGTCTCCGCAACCTCCGACTCGCGACCCGCGCCGAGCACCCGACCGGTCGCCCAGGCCGCACCGAGCAGCGCGACCCCACCCAGCACACCCACGACGTTGTAGCCGAAGGTGAAGGCCTCGCGCGCCGCCGCCAGCACGTCACCCGCCACCGGCGAACCCACCACTGCAGCAGGAGCGGACGCGATACCCTCCCCTACGCGGTCGGCCGTCGGCGCGGCAACACCAGCCGGCAACTCACCCGGCAGAGCGAACCGATACAGCGCCGACACGAGCGTCCCGAGCGTGGCCACACCGAGCGCGATCCCCAGCTCGCCACCGGTCTCGGCGACGGAGGCGGCCGACCCGGCACGCTCCGGCGGGGTCGCGCCCATGATGAGGTTCATGACGAGTGACATCGTCACGCTGACACCGGCCGCAGCCAGGACCATCGCCACGAGGTGCAGCGCCAGCGACGACGTCGAGAGGAACCCGAGCAGCAGCAACCCACCACCCGACACCACGAGCCCACCAACGACGAGCCGCACGGTGTCGAAGCGCTGGTCCAGCCGCGGCGCGAGCAACGTGCCGGCGAGCATGATGAGGTTCTGCGGGACGAGCCATGCGCCCACGGCGAGCGGCGACAAGGCGAGCACTCCCTGCAAGTACAGCGCCGCGGCATACGAGACGCCTGCCATGACCACACCGGTGACGAGGAACGTCGCGAGGCCGACCGAGAACTTGTGGTTCGAGAAGAGTTCGAGGTCGAGCAGCGGGTCGGCGAGCCGACGCTGCCGCCGGACGAAGACGACACCGGCGACGGCCGCGACAACCAGTCCGACGACAGCCGGCACGACCTGCTCGCCGCGCGCGATCTCCTTGAGCCCATACACACCTGGCAGCAATGTCACGAGCGACAGGCCCACGGACACGGCATCGGGGAGCGCGTGACCCGAACCCGAGGGACGCACGTCCGGCAGCAGCCGCGGCGCCACGACCCCGATGAGCGCCATGACCGGCACGCCCATGAGGAACGCGGCACCCCACCAGAAGTGCTCGATGAGTGCACCGCCGGCGATCGGGCCGGCCGTCATGCCGCCCATGAAGCACGCGAGCCAGATGCTGATCGCCCGGGCCATCTCCTCGGGCCGCGGGAACATGTGCCGGATGAGCGACATCGTCGACGGCATGATCGTCGCGCCGGCGAGGCCGAGCAGCGCCCGTGCGGCGATGAGCATCTCCGCGCTCTGCGAATAGGCCGCAATGACGGAGACGACACCGAACGCGGCCGCCCCGACGAGGAGCAACCGCCGCGCGCCGATGCGGTCGGCGAGACCGCCCATCGTCACGAGGAAGCCGGCGAGGATGAACGAGTAGATGTCGAGGATCCACAGCTGCTGCGTGCCGCTCGCGCCGAGGTCACGGCTGATCGACGGCAACGCGACGTAGAGCACGCTCACGTCGATCGAGATGAGCAGGGTGGGGAGTGCGAGAGCGCCCAGGCCGATCCAGTGCCGGCGCGGGGCGGGTGCTGCTTCGAGGGTGTCGCTGGCGTGCATTTCGGCGTCCTTTCGTGGGTACCTTCACCCCCTCCACGAATGGGTCGGCCCGAATACGACACCCGTCACCGAAATCTTTGGCGCACCTTCCGAGAGGCGCCGGTATGCCGTCCGCCCCCGTCCCGCTGTTGCGCGCCTCGGCGTCCGTCGCCATCACCTCGGGACCCGTCGTGTGTCTCAATGTCTCTATCATTGCGCCACGCGCCGAGATGTGAGACCGTGAATGTCTCAATGATAAGGACAAAGAGACATGTCATCCCTGTTCCAAGCGCCACGCCTTGACGCCGAAGACCTCGGCGTCATCGCTGATATCGCCGACATGCGCACTCGCCTGGCCTCGTGGCTCCGCACCCCGCGTCGCTGGGCCGGGGGTTTGCGGCGAACGACTCAGGCGCGCGCCATCCAGGGGTCGAACTCGATCGAGGGCTATGACGTGTCGGACGAAGACGCTGTGGCCGCCGTGGATGACGAGGAGCCGCTGTCGGCCGACGGCCGCACGTGGGCAGAGATCGTGGGATATCGCCGTGTCATGACCTATGTGCTCCATATGGCGGCGGACCCAGCGTTCCGGCTGGATGCGCACACATTGCGGTCCATGCACTTCATGCTGCTGGAACACGACCTGAGCAAGAGTCCGGGCCAGTACCGGCACGGCGAGATCTACGTCGAGCGTGACGAGACGGGTGAGCGTGTCTATCAGGGGCCGGCGCCCGAGGAGGTGCCGGATCTGGTAGACGCGCTGACGGCAGACCTTGGGACACCCCAAGACGTCGACCCCATGGTGCGCGCTGCGATGGCGCACCTCAACCTGGTGATGATCCACCCATACCGTGATGGCAACGGGCGCATGGCTCGCGTCCTTCAGACGTTGGTCCTGACCCAGCGCAACACGCCTGAACCGATCTTCAGCAGCATCGAGGAGTGGCTCGGTGCGAACACCGAGGACTATTACCGCGTGCTCGCGGCGACCGGCGCCGGAGCGTGGCATCCGGAGCGCGATGCTCACCTGTGGGTGAAGTTCTGCCTGCGAGCGCACCACATGCAGGCGCAGACGGTCGAGCGTCGCCTCGACGAGGCCAGCATCGTTGGCGCCCGCGTGGAGGAACTCCTGAAGGCCCATGGCCTCCCAGAACGCACCTTCGACCCCGTGTTCGACGCCGCGCTGGGGCTTCGCGTGAGGCGGCCGGGCTACGTCAAGCGCAGTGGGGTCGAGGAACGGACCGCAACGCGAGACCTCAAACTCCTCGTGGACAAGGGCCTCTTGGATGCCTTGGGCAACACCCGTGGTCGCTACTACGTGGCCGCTGGAGAGGTTCGAGACCTCGCCACAACGGCTCGTCAACGGCGAGCCAAGCTCGAGGATCCCTACCCTTGGCTCATGGATCGCATCCGTGACGTTGCTCGGGCGAACGACGTCGGTCCTCTGTCATGAGAGGGCGAAACCCGAGTGGGGCAGTCCTGCGCTGGCGAGCAGCGACAGTGGCGGCGACGCGACCTCTGCGCCCACGGGGAGTTCGCCGAAACCTGCAGCGTCTGGACCAGCTCTCACCGATGTCGTCGCCCACCTCATCGAGGCCACACCCGACGCCAAAGTCGTCGTCGTGGCCGCCTCGGCGGGAGGGCCGACGGCGATCCAGCTTGCGACCCGGGCGGACAGCGGCATTGCCGCGGCAGTCGCCCTCTCACCAGGCGGCATAGAGGGGATCGTCGAGGAAGGGGAGACGAAGCTCTCCACTCAGGAGGCCGCGGACAACGTGCGCGTCCCCACCCTCGTCGTCACCGACCCCGACGACACTTCGGTCGACTCAGCGACGATCGCGCGCCTGGCCGCCGATCCTCCCGAGGTGCTGACGGTCGAGACGTTGCCGGCTGCAAGCGGCCACGCGCAGGAGGTCCTCTACGACACCCAGAACCCCTCGCGCCCATCAGCCTTCAGGGTGCGGCTGCTCACCTTCCTCGCGTCGGGAGGCTGACGGTCAGGGCCAGTAGGCGCCCTTGATGACGAAGTACGTGCCACGGATCGTCCCCGCGAGCTTCGACTTCTGCCGGGCCCACTTGAAGGCGGCCAGCTCCTCGGGCGGCTCCATGCCTTCCGACAGCTTGAACCCGACAGCGCGCTTCCCGCCCTCCTCCAGCGTGTAGAGCACGTTGATCGCGAGCCCCGACTCGAAGAAGACGTGCGCCCACCGGATGCCGTCGACGTTGGCGACCGTGGCCTGCAGTGGCGGGGAGGCGATGGCGATGTCTCGCTCCTCGCGCAGGATCCGGGCGACCCACTCGATGATCTCCGCAGCCTCGGGCGCATCGGCCGGCTCGACGGTGAACGTGTGGTCGTACTTGTTCTTGAAGTATCGCGCCTCGTTCGCCCGCAGCCCGGCGAGTGCCTCCGCGACGGGAGAGCTCTCGAGACCCTCGGTGGACACGTTCGTGAAGTCGACGACCT
Organism: Knoellia subterranea KCTC 19937; assembly: GCF_000768685.1. Taxonomy (GTDB): domain Bacteria; phylum Actinomycetota; class Actinomycetes; order Actinomycetales; family Dermatophilaceae; genus Knoellia; species Knoellia subterranea. The sequence goes on from NZ_AVPK01000004.1 coordinate 96,446, forward strand.
GACCCATGGCGGCCAACCTACTCGGCACGCGCGGCCCACCGCCCGGGCCAGCCCCAGAAGTGCTGGACCGTGCCCCACGCGGGTGAAAGGGTCGGGGCATGACCTCGTCTCCCCAGCCCCTACCCACCGAGGTTCCGGCCGCCCAGGAACTCAGCGGGCCGGCATACGCCACGCTTGCTGCGGACGCGATCCGCGCGGTGGCGACGACACAGCGCGAGGCGATCGCGGCGGCCGCCGACGTCATCGCGACGTGCATCGCGAACAACGGTGTGCTGCACGCGTTTGGGACCGGACACTCCGAGGCGTTCGCGATGGAGATAGCCGGGCGGGCGGGCGGCTACATCCCGACGAACCGGCTTGCGCTGCGCGATGCGGTCGCGGCGGCACGTACCGCAAGTGGTGACGTGGAGGGCGACCGCGGAGGTGAGCTCGAGCGTGACCCGGCCTTCGCCGAACACATCTACGCGCTCGTGCCCGATCCGCAGCCGCAGGACGTCTTCCTCATCGCGTCCAATTCCGGCGGCAACGGGAGCATCGTCGAGTTCGCGCGGCTCGTGAAGGAGAGGGGGCACCCGCTCATCGCCGTCACGTCACTCGCGCACACGACCCGGATCGAGTCGCGCCACCCCAGCGGCAAGAGGCTGTTCGAGGTCGCCGACATCGTCCTCGACAACGGTGCGCCGTACGGCGACGCGGTGCTGCCGCTGCCCGGCGGCGGTGCGGCGTGCGGGCTCTCGTCGATCACGGCCGCGCTGCTCGCGCAGATGATGGTCGCCGAGTCGCTGACGCGACTCCTCGCCGACGGACACGAACCGCCCGTCTATCTCTCCGCGAACATCCCCGAGGGAGACGCGCACAATCACGCCCTCGAGGACCGGTATGCCGGCCGGCTGCGGCGGGGCCTGTGAGCTCACCTTCGCAGCGTTGTCTCGTCCTCGGCATGGATGTCGGGGGGACGAGCAGTCGCGCCCTCATCACCGACCTCACCGGACGCGTCATGGGGCGTGGGCTCGCGGGTGGAGGCAACCCGGTCTCGCGCGGGGTGGGTCCGGCGATCGCGGCGATCCGAGCGGCCATCGAGGAGGCGTTCACCGGGCTGAGTGGTGCACCTGTCGAGCGAAATCGCCTGTGTGGCAACGTGATTGGCGCGGCTGGATTCGGGGCCGGGACCGCCCATGAAGCACTGGATGCCATGTGGGCCGAACTTGGGCTGCCCGGCTCGCCCGTCGTCGCCGGAGACGTGGAGGTGGCATTCGCCTCGGGGACTGATGCGCTCGACGGCTCGGTGCTCATCGGCGGAACGGGAGCGGTGGCGGCTGCGATCGTCGGTGGCGAACAGGGCGTCGTCGCCGATGGATTGGGGTGGCTGCTCGGCGACCACGGTTCGGGGTTTTGGGTCGGACGTGAGGCGGTGCGATCGGCTCTCATGCCGGGTGGGGACGACCCGCTGGCGGAGGAGGTCGCGGTCAGGCTCACGGGCCGACGCGATGTCGACCGGAACGCGCTCATCGCCGCGGCGTATGCACTCGATCCCGTGCGCCTCTCCGAGCTGGCGGGTGTCGTGGTCGCGGCGGCGGAGGAGGGTTCGCGGGAGGCGCTGCGGATCCTCGAGTCCGCGGCGGACGAGCTCGTGACCACGCTGACCCGGGTGCGCGGCGACGGCGACGAGTCGGTGATCGTCCTGGGCGGCGGGTTGCTCGGCACCGATCGACTCGACAGCCACGTGTCCGAGCGGATCAAGGCCCGGTGGCCCTCGGCGCCGGTGCGGCACACCGGATCCGGGGTCGGGGGAGCCGCCTGGCTGGCGGCCCGGGCTCTCGGGGTGGACCTCAGCGACGGGTTGCACGCCGCGCTGACCGAGAACTGACCCGGTCTGGCAAGCTCGAGACGACCAGTTCTGCATGAGACGACCACTGCGAGCTGGTCGACTCGAGCACAACTGGTCGTCTCGCCAACGCGGAATGCACGCCCCGAGGCGGCCGTGGCGTGGAGGATGGCCGGCATGGCCGATGACGACCTCCTCTTCAGCACCCGCGATCTCCTCATCGGCACGGCCACGGCGTCGCTGCAGATCGAGGGCGGCGACCGCAACAACAACTGGTATGACTGGGCCAGCCTCCCCGGCACCATCAAGGACGGCTCGACCCCGCTGCGCGCCACCGATCACTGGAACCGCTGGCGCGAGGACACCGCGCTCATGGCCGAGCTCGGGCTGCAGGTCTATCGGATGTCGGTCGAGTGGTCGCGCATCGAGCCGCGGCCGGGGGAGTTCGACTCCGCCGTGCTCGACCGCTATCGGGAGGAGATCGACGCGATCCGGGCGGCCGGCATACAACCGCTTGTCACCCTCCACCACTTTTCGCACCCGTCGTGGTTCCAGGGACTCGGCGAGTGGACGAGCGACGCGGCGCCCGACCTCTTCCTCCGCTTCGTCGACACTGTCGTGCGCGCCCTGGGAGACCGCGTCGCCGACTGGGTGACGATCAATGAACCCAACGTGTATGCCGTCCAGGGGCACCTTTTCGGCGAAGCGCCACCGGCCCGGCGATCGTGGACCGGGGTGCGAAAAGTGCTGCGGCACATGGCGATTGCTCATTGCCGTGCCTATCGGCGCATCCACGAACTCGTGCCCGACGCCCGGGTGGGGTTCGCCCACCACGCGCGCGTCTTCGAGCCGCGCAACCCACGGAACCCGTTCCACCGGGCCATGACGGCCTTCGACCGAACGCTCTTCCAGGACGTCATCGCCGACGCGATGCTCGGCGGTCGCTTCGCCCGGGTCCTCGGATCCGCGCCCGACGACATCGCGCCCGGCCGCTATTACGACTACCTCGGGATCAACTACTACTCACGCACCGCAGTCACCGGCATCTCGGACGGCACGTTCCCCGGAGCTCCGGTCAACGACCTCGGCTGGGAGATCCACCCCGCCGGGCTCATCGACGTCGCGCGCGACCTGCACCGGCGCTATCCCGCACCGATCTGGGTGACGGAGAACGGCACGGCCGACGCGGCTGATGCCTTCAGGGCACGGTTCGTGCACGACCACCTCGCGGCGATCGCGGGCAGCGACCTACCGTTCGAGCGCTACTACCACTGGTGCTTCGTCGACAACTGGGAGTGGGCCGAGGGGGAGAGTCAGCGGTTCGGGATCGTCGCGCTCGACTACGAGACGCAGGAGAGGACCGTGCGCGACAGTGGGCGGTTCCTCGCGCAGGTCATCGCCGACGGCGGCGTGACCCGGGCGAACCACGACCGATTCGTTGCGCCGCAGGCCTATTCGACGGAACCGCGATGACCGCCACGACGCACGAGACCGAGGCTCGGCCACACGTCTCCGCCGGCTGGATGACGCGCTTCGGTCTGCTCTACCTCGGGCAGAACGTCGCGTGGGCCGGGCCGTCGGCACTCCTCGTCGCCAACCAGGTCGCCGGGTGGTACCCCGAGTCCAAGGAGACCCGGCTCGCCGTCGTCATGGCCCTCGGAGGTGTGATCAGCATGGTCGCCACACCCCTGGCCGGTGCCGTCTCGGACCGGACCAGGTCGCGCTTCGGCAGGCGGGCGCCGTGGATCCTCCTCGGCGCACTGGGCGCTGCGGTCTCGCTCGTCGTGCTCGGCTTCGCACCGGATTACGCCGTCCTCGTCGCCGGGTGGCTCGCGTTCCAGGCGACGATCGCGTTCACCATCAATGCGGCCCAGGCCGTGCCGCCGGACACGGTTCCGCGTCTCCAGTACGGCGTTGTCTCGGGCGTCATGGGGCTGACCTACACGCTGGCGATCGTCGTCGGGACGGCGATCGCGACAGCGTTCGGCGGGCGGACGGCATACCTCGTCTGTGCTCTTGTGCTTCTCGTCCTCGTGGCGCAGTTCCTCGTGGCGTTCCGGGACCCGCCGGTGACCGAGCGTCGGGTAAGAGACAGTGCGACTGCGGGCTCCGGGCGGGCCGCGCTCGTGCCGTCCCCACGCGAACACCCGGACTTCGCGTGGGTCTTCGTCACCCGGCTGCTCGTCACGCTCGGCAACACCATCGCGCTGTTCTACCTCCTCTACTTCCTGCGAGACCGGGTCAAGGTGGCCGACCCCGACGCCGGCGTCCTCACCCTCACGGTCGTCTACGCCGTCGCCGTCGTCATCACTGCTGTCGTCGGTGGACGCTGGTCGGACCGGGTCGACCGACGTCGCATCTTCGTCGCGGGTTCCAGCCTCGGTGTCGCTGTGGCCGCGGGCATCATGGCGTTCACGCTGTCGTGGTCGGTCGTCGTCGTGGCGGCTCTCGTGCTCGGCGCCAGCTGGGGTGTCTACATGGCCGTGGACCAGGCACTCATCAACGAGGTCCTGCCGTCCGCGTCCGACCGGGGGCGCGACATCGGCCTGATGAACCTCGCCGTCGTCGGACCCAACGCGCTGGCACCCGTCATCGCAGCCCTCGCGCTGAACAGCCTCGGCGGCTACACCGGCCTCTATCTGCTGTCGGGCGGTCTCAGCCTTCTTGGTGCCGTCCTCGTGTTCCGGGTCCGCTCCGTGCGCTGACCGACTGGCCTCGAGTGGGGCGGACCCGACACGATCTGCGCCGGTCGCGCGACCGGCGCAGATCCTCGTGACCGGCGTCGGCACGCGAGCGCCGGTCACCAACCTGAGCGCCGGTCGCGCGACCGGCGCACGAATTTCCCAGCGGCGTGGCGCGACGGGCGCGTCAGGCGCCGCTGGGTTCGATGCGGCGGATGTCGGTCCAGCCGGTCCAGCCGCGCTCCTCCAGCAGGGCGAAGAGTCGCCGCGCGCACGGCACCGTGTCGACGAACATCGCGTCGAGCAGCTCGATGAGGTCCTGACTCACAGGTGGGAACGCGCTGACATCCACGTCGGACTGCACGACCGTGTTGGCCGCACCCTCGATGAAGGCCGCAACGCGGTCGGCGATGCTCGGCAGGCGCGGGTCATCCGGGGCGACGTCGACGAGGTCGCCGACGTCGAGGTAGAGCTGCCGGAGCCCGGTGTCCTCGAGCTGCATGTGCTTGAGCGCCATGAGGGTCGGGACCTCCTCCGGCATCCGCGCCGCGATGATGATCCAGCTGTCCCGCTCGATCTCGATGAGGCGCTCACTGAAGCCGAACTCACGCATCCGCTCGAGGTAGCTCACGGCCTCGCGCGGCAGCGCCAGGCTCTCGCCCGCAGCCAGTCGCGCAATCAGGGTGCGGTGCTGCTGACGCTCGCGGATCTCGGTCCGGAGGCGACGGTCGACCTCGTCGATCGCCGCCGCGAACTCGTCATCGCCCCGCTCGGTGAGGACTCCGAGGTGTTCGACCCGTGGGTCACGGCCATGGTGCACCTGCCGACGACCGTCGTGTCGTCGACGCTGACCGAGGCGCTGGACTGGCCGGACGCCACCCTGGTCGACGGGGACGCGGTTGACGTTGTCGCGCGGCTCAAGGAGGAGTCGGACGTGCCTCTGCGCTCGCACGGGAGCATCGCGATGAACCGGTCACTGATGGCGGCCGGCCTGGTCGACCACATCCAGGTGACGGTCTTCCCGGTCATCACCGGGCAGACAGGTGCGACGCCGATTCACGAAGGCTCGGCCGACTTCGACCTCGAGCTCGTCGAGGCGCGCACCCTGGACCACGGCATCCAGCAGTTGACCTACCGGCCCACGCTTCACTGAGTCCGCAAGCACCTGGCGACGCTCACGATATGAGGTCGCCTCCCTCGGCGCCTTCCCATGCGGCCAACTCGTCCTCGGGAAGGGGCTCGAAGAGCGCGTCGCCGGGCACGTGGGTCAGGGCCAGCCAGGCCGATCGGATGTGGGCCTCGACGAGGCGTTCGGCCTCGTCGGCGTCACGGCGCTCGATCGCGGCAAAGATCGCCTCGTGGTCCGACCGCAGGTCGCCGACGACCTCGTCCCAGTCGCGCAGGTGCCGGAACCGGTCGAGGATCGGCAACCGCATCGACTCACGGATCGCAGCGGTGAGGTCGCTGGCGAGCCGGTTGCCGGCGGCCGTCGCGAGGGCCACGTGGAACTCGGTGTCCGCGTCGTTGAACGCCTGACGGTCGATCGAGGGGTCGCGCATCACCTCGAGTGCTCGACGTGCGTCGGCCAGATCATCGTCCGACGCGTTGACCGTGGCGAGGCGTGCACTCAGCCGCTCCAGGGCGATGCGCACCTCGATGACATCAGGGAGGGGGAAGTTGGCCAGCGCGACGTGCAGCCGCAGCAGCCGGCTCAGCGCTCGCGACGGCACTGACGTGAGGACCGTGCCCCCACCCGGGCCGGCTCCGACGAACGAGTTCACGACCCCCTGTGCCTGGAGGGTCCGGACGGCCTCGCGCACGGCCGCCCGACTCACGTCGAGGGACGCCGCGAGTTCGCGCTCGGCGGGGAGATGGTCACCGACTCCGAGCCGCCCCTCGAGGATCTGCGCGTCCACCCACGCGAGGACGAGCTCGAAGGCCTGGGGCTGTCCGGAACGGGGCATGGCGTGAAGCATGCCACCTCCGCACGCCCAGGAAACCAAAATGGTCAGACCTCTTGACGCGGCTCCGGTGCGACCCCTACCTTGGATCAACCCGCTAATGGTCGGACCATTCAGCGAACTGGCAGACCCACCGTCGTGTCCCGCCCAACCCGGAGGTCAGGATGACCGCACTCACCGCGCTCACCGGCTCGTACCAGCCCGAGATCGCACCCGTCCTCGACAGCCTCGCGCTGTCGGCCCTCGTCGCGGCCCTGCCGCTCCTCACCGTCTTCGTGACGCTCGGCTGGCTCCGCTGGAAGGCCCACTGGGCCGGACTCGCGGCCGTCGCCGTCGCGCTGCTGGTCGCCGTCGTCGCCTTCGGTATGCCGGTCGGTCTCGCCGCGTTGTCCGCCACCCAGGGCGCGGCCTTCGGACTCTTCCCGATCATGTGGATCGTCTTCACGGCGATCGTGCTCTACCAGGTGACGGTCCGATCCGGTCACTTCGAGGACCTGCGCGCGACCTTCCACCTCATCTCGGACGACCCCCGCGTCCAGGCGGTCATCATCGCGTTCTGCTTCGGCGGACTGCTCGAGGCGCTCGCCGGCTTCGGCGCCCCCGTCGCCATCACCGGTGTCATGCTCATGGCCGTCGGCTTCTCCCCGTTGCGCGCCGCCACGGTCGTCCTCCTCGCCAACACCGCACCGGTCGCGTTCGGCGCCATCGGCATCCCGATCATCACGGCCGGCAACCTCACGAAGATCCCCTATACCGAGATCGGCGCCTACGTCGGACACCAGACGCCGATCATCGCGCTCTTCGTCCCACTCCTCCTCGTCCTCATGGCCGACGGTCGCCGTGGCATCCGCCAGACCTGGCCCATCGCCGTCGTCGTCGGCGCGACTTTCGCTGTCGCGCAATGGATTTCGGCCACGTGGATCTCGGTGGAGCTCACCGACATCATCGCGTCCCTCGCGGGGCTCGCCGCGGCCGTCCTCTTCCTCCGCGTCTGGCAGCCCACGGGTCGCGAGGAGGCCCTCGAGGCCATGGGCGTCGAGCGCGAGCGCGACCTGGCGACGGTCGCGGCAGGCGAGCGGACGGCATACGCCGCCGGTGGTTCCGGTGACGACGCGGCGCCGCCGCGTGCCCTCGACAAGGCGGGCCACGACCACAGCGTCTCCGTCGCCGAGCTCGACGCCCGTGCCCGTGAACTCACGCCGCGACGGATCAGCATGGCGCTCTTTCCCTACATCCTCGTCATCGCGATCTTCTCCGTCGCCAAGCTCGTGCCCGCGGTCAAGGACTGGCTGGCGAGCACCGACGTCAAGATCCCGTGGCCCGGCACGTCCGGCGAGATCCTCACCCACGCGGGCGAGCCGGCGACGGCCACGACCTACAACCTCCAGTGGCTCAGCTCGCCCGGCACGCTGCTCCTCCTCAGCGCCCTCATCGTCGCCCTCGTCTACGGCGTCGGTGTCAGTGGGCTGGGTGCAGAGATGGCGGCGACGGCGCACAAGATGCGCTTCGCGTTCCTCACCGTCGCATCGGTGCTCGCCCTGGCCTACGTCATGAACCTGTCCGGCCAGACCATCACCATCGGCACGTGGATCGCGGGTGCTGGCGCAGCATTCGCCTTCCTGTCACCGCTTCTCGGCTGGCTCGGGACGGCCGTGACCGGCTCCGACACGAGCGCCAACGCCCTCTTCGCGACGCTGCAGCAGACTGCGGCGACGAACGCCGGCATCGATCCGACCCTGCTCGTCGCCGCAAACACCTCCGGCGGCGTCGTCGGCAAGATGATCAGCCCGCAGAACCTCACGATCGCCGCCACCGCGGTCGGTCTCGTCGGTCGCGAGTCCGACATCCTTCGCAAGGTGCTCCCGTGGAGCATCGGACTCGTCGTGGCGGTCTGCCTGCTTGTCGGGCTTCAGTCGACGATTCTTGCTTGGATGTTGCCATGACGGCCTTCACGGCACCGATCGCAGATCTCAAAGTCGCCCTGTTCGCGACCTGCTTCAACGACACCATGTGGCCGGAGACGCCCAAGGCGGTCGTGCGACTGCTGGAGCGACTCGGGTGCCGGGTCGAGTTCCCGAGTGCGCAGACCTGTTGCGGCCAGATGATGACGAACACGGGGTATGCCGGTGAGGCCGTTCCGCTCGTCCGTCACTTCGTCGACGTGTTCGAGGACTACGACGCCGTGGTGGCGCCATCGGGTTCGTGCGTCGGGTCGGTGCGAGACCAGCACCCGATGATCGCCCACCTCGCCGGGGACCCCGGGCTCGCGTCCGAGGTCGAGGGCGTGCGGCCCAAGGTCTACGAGCTGTCGGAGTTCCTCGTCGACGTGCTCGGCGTGACCGATGTCGGGGCGTACTTCCCGCACCGGGTGACCTATCACCCGACGTGCCACTCGTTGCGCATGCTGCGGGTCGGTGACCGTCCGCTGCAACTGCTGCGTGCTGTCGAGGGCATTGACCTCGTGGAGCTCCCCGGCGCAGAGGAGTGCTGCGGCTTCGGTGGCACCTTCGCGATGAAGAACGCCGACGTGTCGGTCGCGATGGGCACCGACAAGGCCGCCCACGTCGTCGAGACCGACGCCGAGGTCCTCGTTGCCGGCGACAACTCCTGCCTGGCACACATCGGAGGGATCCTCGGAAGGCAACGCACCGGCATACGCACGATGCATCTGGCCGAGATCCTCGCGTCGACGAAGGAGCACCCGACATGGTGACCCAGCCCGTCCAGCAGACCTCGCCGACCTTCGTCGGGATGCCGAAGTTCCCGGTCGCCGCGCGTGAGGCTCTGGCCAACACGCAGCAGCGGACCAACCTGCACAACGCGACCCATACGATCCGTGAGAAGCGTGCCGCGGTCGTCGGTGAGGTCGACGACTGGGAGGCGTTGCGGGTCGCGGGTGCCGAGGCCAAGGACGAGGCGCTGCACCACCTCGGCGACTACCTCGAGCAGCTCGAGGAGTCGCTCACGGCGCGCGGTGCGACGGTGCACTGGGCGCGCGATGCCGCCGAGGCGAACCGGATCGTCATCGACATCGCCCGTGCCAAGGAGGTCGACGAGGTCGTCAAGGTGAAGTCGATGGCGACCCAGGAGATCGAGCTCAACGAGGCCCTCGAGGAGGCGGGCATCCACGCCTGGGAGACCGACCTCGCCGAGCTCATCGTGCAGCTCTTCGGTGACCGGCCGAGCCACATCCTCGTGCCGGCGATCCACCGCAACCGCACCGAGATTCGTGACGTGTTCCTGCGCCAGATGGGGGAGTTCGGGCGACCGGCCCCAGCCGACCTCACCGACGACCCGGCGCGGCTCGCGGAGGCAGCTCGTCTGCACTTGCGCGAGAAGTTCCTGCGCGCCAAGGTCGCCGTCTCGGGGGCCAACTTCGCCATCGCCGACACCGGGACGCTCGTCGTCGTCGAGTCCGAGGGCAACGGACGCATGTGCCTCACTCTCCCCGAGACGCTCATCTCCGTCGTCGGCATCGAGAAGGTCCTGCCCACATGGGACGACCTCTCGCCCATGCTCCAGCTGCTGCCGCGCTCGAGCACGGGAGAGCGGATGAACCCCTACACGACGATGTGGTCCGGAGTGCACGACGGCGACGGGCCGCAGGAGGTCCACGTCATCCTGCTCGACAACGGCCGCACCCATGTGCTCGCGGATTCCGTTGGGAGACAGGCACTTCGGTGCATCCGGTGCTCGGCGTGCCTCAATGTCTGCCCGGTCTACGAACGCACGGGCGGCCACGCCTATGGCTCGGTCTATCCGGGTCCCATCGGTGCCGTGCTCAATCCGCAGCTGCGGGGGACGGCGAGCGAGGTGGACCAGTCGCTGCCCTACGCCTCGTCGCTCTGCGGTGCGTGCTTCGACGCGTGCCCGGTGCGCATCAACATCCCAGAGCTGCTCGTGGAGCTGCGGGGGACCGTTGCCGAGCAGGGCGGTCACCGGGCCGAGTCCGCCGCGATGAAGGCGGCCGCGTGGGTGCTGTCCGACCCGCGCCGGCTCGCCGTGGCGCAACGCGGTGCGACGACCGCGGGTCGGCTCATCGGCAAACGGACCATCCGCAAGGTGCCCGGGCTCGGTGCCTGGACCGACGCCCGCGACGTGCCGACGCCGCCGAAGGAGACGTTCCGCCAGTGGTGGGCCCGCGAGCACGGCGACGGGACCACGACGCAACGTGCGGCGGACCCGGGTGGGCGAGCGGACGGCATACCGACATCGAACGACGGGACCGAACCGGGAGGCGAGCGATGAGCGCGCGCGAGGAGATTCTGGCCCGGGTCCGGTCGGCGACAGCGGATGTGACGACAGAGAAGCGACCTGTTGCGCGTTCGGGCAGTGGCTCGGTGCCCTCGCAACAGCCCGATCGGGCAATCAGTCGCGAGACGCTGGAGCTGTTCGCGGAGAACGTTGCCGACTACCGGGCGACGGTCGTCCGCGTGCCCGCCGAGCAGGTCGCGGCAACGGTGGTCGAGCAGTTGCGAGCGGCCGGGCTGGGGTCCGTCGTCGTGCCGACCGGGCTCGACGCGGGCTGGACCGCCGCTCTGGACGGCGCGTTCGACGTGCTGCCCGAGTCCGACGCGACCTCCGCGCAGACCCTCGACGGCATCGATGCGGTGGTGACCGGCTCCGCCGTCGGCATCGCGACGACCGGCACCATCGTCCTTGACCACGCGCCCGACCAGGGGCGCCGTGAGCTGACGCTCGTCCCCGACACCCACGTGTGCGTCATCGGTCAAGACCAGGTCGTCCACGACGTTCCAGAGGCAGTCTCGTTGCTGCGGACGCCCGAAGGTGCCCAGCGGGCCCTCACGTGGATCAGTGGTCCGAGTGCCACGAGTGACATCGAGCTGCAACGCGTCGAGGGCGTGCACGGCCCGCGCACCCTCATCGTGGTGCTGGTCGATGAGGGTGCGCGGGCTGACGTCACTGCGGGTTGAACTCAGCGCGGGCTGACCGCCGGAGGCGCATCCCACTCGTCGTCGTCCATGCGCAGCACGGCGAGGGCGATGAAGGCGAATCCGACTGCGGTGAGCCCCCATCCGGCCACGACATCGAGCGCACGGTTGGGCACGATGACGGACGCGATGACGTGCACCGGCTGCGCGACGATGATCGCCGCGCCCACCCACACCGGGACGAGACGGGCGCGCACCGCGGTGATCCCGACGAGGATCATGCCGACGATGTGCCCGAGCACGAAACCGAGCAGCCCGAACAGGCCGGCGGGGTGCTCCATGTAGCGCAGCGTGACGTCTGCCGTCACTGCGTTGTCGTAGCCACCGCGGGTCATCACCTCGGCGACGAGGTCACTCCCGCCGACCATGCTGGCGAGCCCCAGCCCGCCGAAGAGCACCAATGACGACACGAGCGCCAGCAACGGGGTGCGGCGCCGCGCGGCGTACCCGACCGCCAGGGCACCGGCGAGGAGGAAGGGATAGCTGATGACGGAGATCCAGTTGACCGCCGAGATCGCGCCGGGTGAGGCAGCGATCTTCTCGATCGACGTGGCCGGATCCTCGTTGGTCCAGTAGGGCAGGATCGCCCGCAGGACCGTGACGAGGACGGGCCCAAGGACGATTGCTACGGCCGCCAGGATGCGGGTCGTGCGACGGAGGTCGCGTGGTGGCCGGCTCACCGCGGGGGTGGTCGGCTGGGTGCTGAGTGTCGTGCTCATGGTGGTGTCCCTTCGAACGGTTTGGTATGCCGTCCACCACGGTCGCGTTGCCCGCCCTCCTCGGTCTCCCGTGCCGTCACCGGATTCCCGTCCCGTGACCGCGCGGTGGTCACCTTCCGTGCTGGTACGGAGGACGGGAGGCTCTGGGCCGCCCTAGCGTGGTGATGTGGCGCGCGCGAAGCTCTGGACCGTTGCCCTCTGGGTGGCGACGACAGTGCTGGCCGCCCTCGCGATCTGGGCCTCGGTGGTCGCCGGGACGCGGTTCGACCTGGGCATCCTTGTCCTCGCGCTGCTCACTGCTGCCGTCCCGCTCACCGCCGGCTGGCTCGTCATCCGGCACGACCCGGACAACTGGGTCGGCACCTGCCTCACCGCGGCGGCAACGGCCATCGTCCTCATCGTCGCCCATGGCACGTGGCAGGAGGTCCTCGCGGTGGATCCCGGGGCGTTGCCCGCCAGCCCGGAACTCTTCGCGTTGACCCAGGGGGTGTGGATGGCGTGGTTCGTCCCCTACGCGCTCGCGGTCGCCCTCTTCCCGGACGGTCGACCGTGGGGGAGGCTCGGCCGCTTCTCCGTCGCGGCTCTGCTCCTCGTTCCGGTGGCCTTCGCGCCCCTCACGGCCGTCATCCCGGAGCCCTACATGCCGCCCCTCGAGGACTGGCCGCATCCCTTCGGAACCCACCCGATCGGCTACCTGTCGCTCGCGCTGCTGCCGGTCTTCCTCGTGGCCCTCGTGGGTTCCGCATGGTCGCTCTGGCAGCGCCACCGCGCGACGACAAACCCGCAGGCCAGGGTCCAGATGCGCTGGATGCTGCTCGCATCGGCCATCCTCCCGCTCACGTTGGTGCTCTGCTGGGTCGGCTACCTCGTCACCGGCGGACCGGGGCCGGTGGTTGTCGGCCTCGTCGCCATGAACGTCGCCATCCCGGCTGCTGCCCTCGTGGCGATGCTGCGCCACGACCTCTACGACGTCGACCGTGCCATCGTCCTCACCGGTGCCTATGCCGTCCTCGCGTTGCTTGTCGTGGGTGGGTATGCCGGTGTGTCAGGCGTGTTGGGGCGTGCCGTCGGCGCCGATTCCGTCACGGCAGCGGTGGTCGCGACGGTCGTCGTCATGGTGGCACTGCTGCCGGTGCGGTCCCTGCTCCTCCGGGTCCTGGGCCGGTGGCTGCATCCGCGGCGCCAGGCCGGGCTGCGGGCCGTGAGCGAGCTGGCCGAACGGGTCAACGCCGGCACGGACGAACCCGAACGACTCGAGGCAGTTCTGCGGAATGCCCTGCGGGACAACGGACTTCGGGTTGGTTACCGCAGACCGGGCGGGACGGCATACGTCGATCTCGAAGGAGGTGACGTGCCTGCGGACGGTGGCCACCTGATCACCACCCTGGGTCACCCGGTTGCCGTGGTCGCACCGGGCCCGGGCAGCACCGTCCCTGCCGACGTCGTCGCGGCGGCAGGGCTGCTGGCCGACTCGGTCCGGCTGCGGATCGAACTCGCCACCGCACTCGCCGAGGTGGAGGCGAGCCGCCAACGCATCGTTCGCGCCGGGTACGAGGAGCGGCGACGACTCGAGATGGATCTGCACGACGGCGCGCAGCAGCAACTCGTCTCCCTCGGCATGCGGCTCAGGGTCGCGCAGCGGCATGTCCGCGCCGGACAGGAGGTCGACGTCGACGCCCTGGTCGAGCGCGCCATCGGCGAGATCAGTGACGCCGTCGGGGAGCTGCGCTCCATCGCCCACGGGTTGCGCCCGAGCTCCCTCGACGACGGGCTTCCCGCGGCACTGGACAACCTCACGAGGTCGAGTGCGTTGCCCGTGGACGTGACGTATGCCGCGGGGTCGCTGCCGGATCACGTGAGCCTCACGGCGTACTACGTCGCGAGCGAGGCGGTCACCAATGCGGTGAAACATGCGGCGGCGACGCGCGTCTCGATCGATGTCGACCACGACGACGACCAGTTGCGGATCGTCGTCCGGGACAACGGCTCGGGTGGCGCGAAGGTCATCCCCGGGTCGGGTCTGGCTCGGTTGCAGGACAGGGTCCATGCCCTCGGCGGGGCCCTGGTCGTCCAGAGTCGGGACGTTGCGGGAACGCACGTCGAGGCGGTGATCCCGTGCGCATCGTGATCGCCGAGGACTCCGCCCTCTTCCGTGAGGGCCTGGCCAGCCTCCTCACCGACCTCGGCCACGACGTGGTGGAGACCGTTGGCGACGCCGTGGGGGCCGTGCGTGCGGCACTCGATCACCGACCCGACGTCGCGATCCTCGACATTCGGATGCCGCCGGACCACCGCGACGACGGTGCGCGGGCCGCGGTGGAGATCCGTTCACGAGCGCCCGAGGTGGGGGTGCTCCTCCTCTCGCAACACGTCGAGGCGCGGCACTCGGTCGAACTCGTCTCGAGTGGCCACTTCGGCTACCTCCTGAAGGACCGGGTTCTCGACGTCGACGAGTTCGTCGCAGCGCTGGACCGTGTGTCGTCGGGCGGCTCGGCACTGGACCCCGAGGTCGTGTCCCGCCTCATCGCCGGTGGTCGGTCCGCTCTCTCGGCCCTCAGCCCGCGGGAGCGCGACGTCCTGGCCCTGATGGCGGAGGGACTGACCAACGCGGCGATCGCCGAACGGCTCGTCCTCACCGGGCGCACGGTCGAGTCCCACGTCGCGTCGATCTTCGTCCGGCTCGGGCTGACCGAGGTCGGGGCGGGTGAACACCGGCGCGTGCGGGCCGTGCTCACCTTCCTCGAGAGCCACCACCTCGCGCCCGGGGCGTCGTGAACAACGATCTGGCCGGCTCTGGCGGGGGGATTCAGTAGCGGGCGGGTCGGACGTCAGTGTGCGAGAAGTCCTCCCCGACGAAGAGCAGTGGCTCGCCGGTCGTCGCCGAGAGTGCGTAGGCGAAACAGTCTCCGTAGTTGAGGCGGGCCGGCGATCCCGAACCACGGCCGAAGCGTCGATGGGCCTCGCGGGCGACCTCGCCGTCGCGGACCGAGACGGGCACGATCTCGATGCCGAGGGCGTCGATCACGGCGTCCAGTCGTTCGCCGTGGGCTGCGGATCGGGAGTCAGCGACGATCGACACCTCAAGGCGAGTCGCGACCGACATGCGGCACCGCGAGGTCGCGGCCGCTCGCGTCAACCGCTCGGCCTCGGGCTCACCATTGATGATCGCCATGAGCGCGGAGGAGTCGACGATCACCGCGGCAAACCCGTTGCGTCGTCGAACAGGTCCTCCACCGAACGAATGGCGGTCTCGGGGTTGCCCGGGTCGCGCTGGTACTCCAGAGCCAGGCCAAGGACGACGTCGATCTTCGTGCGCGCCTCGACCTCGCTCGGGTCGTGGTCGTGCGCTCGCAACAGCATCTCCAGTGCCTCCTCGATCGCGCTCGTCTGGCTCTTGCCCGTGACACGCGCTGCCTCGCGGGCCAGCGCGTGCACTCGCTCGTTCTTGATGTTCAGGCCCATGGTTCCAATCTACCCTTGGATGCATCTACCGTTCTACCCTCCGGTGTTGGCGCGGGTGGGAAGCCAGCGGAGCGCGGCACTGAGGGGTGTCCGCTCGGGGCGGGTCTTGGTTGGATGGGGCCATGACCGCAGCCACGCCCGTGTTCTTCGTCGCCGGCGGCACCGGAATCTCCGCCGAGACGCTCGGCAACCTGATGCTCGCGCAGTTCCCGGGGCTGAGCTTCACGCGGCGCAAGATCCCGTTCATCACGACGGTCGAGCGAGCCCGCGAAGTCCTGGAGCTGATCGACGCAGCAATGACGGACACGGTCACGCCGCTCGTCTTCTCGTCGGTGTCGGACGAGACGATCCGTCAGGAGCTCCAGGCGACGAAGGCAGCCTTCATCGATCTCTTCGGCTCCCACCTCGACACGGTCGAGCGCGTCCTCCACGTCAACGCGACCCACAGCGCCGCAGCCCTCCACGGCGTCGGGGACACGAGTCGCTACGACAAGCGGATGAAGGCCATCGAGTTCGCGATGGAGCACGACGACGGGGCGAGTCTGCGCAACCTCGAGCAGGCCGACCTCATCCTCGTCGCGCCGTCGCGGTGCGGAAAGACGCCGACGTCGATGTACCTCGCGCTCCAGCACGGGCTCAAGGTCGCGAACTACCCGCTCGTGCCCGAGGACTTCGACTCCTCGGACCTGCCGAGGCCGATCCGACACCTCGCCGACAAGTGCTTCGGCCTGCTCTCCACCCCCGCCCGGCTCTCCCAGGTGAGAGGGGAGCGCAGGCCCGGTTCGACGTATGCCACGCTCGCCCAGTGCAGCCATGAGCTGCGTCGGGCGGAGGCGATGTACAGGGCGCATCGCATCCCATCGATCAACTCCGCAAAGATGTCCGTCGAGGAGATGGCCACCGTGATCCTGCAGAGCAGTCGGCTGCCCGATCTCGGCTGACCCGCTCCGCTCCACACCTGCTCCAGTTCACCCCGCTCCACGCCAGTCGCCACACCGCACCACCGACCAAAGGACGAGCCATGACCGCCAGCGACCAGAGCACGACCAGCGAGAACGTCGTCTGGTTCGCCGATCTCGGACTCGACGACGTCGAGCGGGTCGGCGGCAAGAACGCCTCCCTCGGCGAGATGGTGCAGCACCTCTCGAAGGCCGGGGTGCAGGTGCCGAACGGCTTCGCGACGACCGCCGAGGCCTACCGCCGCTTCCTCGCCCACGAGGGCCTGGCCGACCGCATCAACGGCATCCTGTCCGGCCTCGACGTCGAGGACACCCGCGCCCTCGCGGCAGCCGGGGCCGACATCCGCAACGCCGTCGAGGAGCAGCCCTTCCCGGACGATCTCGAGGACGAGATCCGCACGGCATACGAACGCCTTGTCGGCGAAGCCGGCGACGAGGTGAGCTGGGCCGTCCGCTCGAGCGCCACCGCCGAGGACCTGCCCGACGCGAGCTTCGCCGGACAGCAGGAGACGTTCCTCAACGTCAAGGGCATCGACAACATCCTGCTCGCGATCAAGCGCGTCTTCGCCTCGCTCTACAACGACCGCGCCATCTCCTACCGCGTGCACAGCAACTTCGACCACGAGGCCGTCGCCCTCTCCGCCGGCATCCAGCGCATGGTGCGCTCCGACATCGGAGCCTCCGGCGTGATGTTCACGATCGACACCGAGTCCGGCTTCCCCGACGCCGTCTTCATCACGAGCAGCTACGGCCTCGGCGAGGCGGTCGTCCAGGGCGCCGTGAACCCCGACGAGTTCTACGTCCACAAGCCCGCCCTGCGAGCCGGCAAGCACGCCATCCTCAAGCGCGGCGTCGGCAGCAAGGCCACCAAGATGGTCTACACGCAGGACTCCGAGGTCGGCCGCTCCATCGACTTCGTCGACGTCGACCCCGCCGACAGCGCCCGCCTCAGCCTCTCCGACTCCGACGTCCTCGAGCTCGCCCAGCACGCCCTCAAGATCGAGGAGCACTACGGCCGGCCCATGGACATCGAGTGGGGCAAGGACGGTGTCGACGGCGGCATCTACATCCTCCAGGCCCGCCCCGAGACGGTGAAGTCGCGCCAGTCCGGCTCGACCCTCCAGCGCTTCAGGATGGACGACGCGAGCGGTGGCGTCATCGTCGAGGGCCGCGCCATCGGCCAGAAGATCGGCGCCGGCGCGGTCCGCGTCCTCGACAACCCCGAGTCGATGCACGACTTCCAGGCCGGCGAGGTCCTCGTCGCCGACATGACCGACCCCGACTGGGAGCCGGTGATGAAGCGCGCCAGCGCCATCGTCACCAACCGTGGTGGGCGCACCTGCCACGCCGCGATCATCGCCCGTGAGCTCGGCATCCCCGCCGTCGTCGGCACCGGCTCCGCGACGCGCGACCTTGCCGACGGACGTGAGGTCACCGTGTCCTGCGCCGAGGGCGACACCGGCTTCGTCTACGAGGGGCTGCGCGAGTTCTCCGTCAACGAGACCGAGCTCGACGACATGCCCGAGGTCCCCGTCAAGATCATGATGAACGTCGGCACCCCGGAGCAGGCCTTCGAGTTCTCGCGCCTGCCCAACAAGGGCATCGGCCTCGCCCGCCTCGAGTTCATCATCAACCGCCAGATCGGGATCCACCCGCGCGCGCTCCTCGAGCTCGACGACCAGGAGCCCGAGCTCAAGGCCGAGATCGAGAGTCTCATCGCGGCATACGACTCTCCTCGCGACTTCTTCGTCAAGCGCGTCGCCGAGGGCGTCTCGATGCTCGCCGCGGCCTTCGCGCCCGAGCCGGTCATCGTCCGGATGAGCGACTTCAAGTCCAACGAGTACGCGCACATGATCGGTGGGCCGCGCTACGAGCCGACCGAGGAGAACCCGATGATCGGGTACCGCGGCGCGGCCCGCTACCTCTCGGCCGACTTCGCCGACTGCTTCGCCATGGAGGCCGAGGCGCTCAAGATCGTGCGCGACGACATGGGCCTCACAAACGTCAAGGTGATGATCCCGTTCGTGCGCACCCTCGCCGAGGCCGAGGGCGTCATCGACCTCCTCGCCTCGCACGGTCTCAAGCGCGGTGAGAACGGGCTCGAGGTCGTCATGATGTGCGAGGTCCCGTCCAACGCGGTCAACGCCGACGCCTTCCTCGACCACTTCGACGGGTTCTCGATCGGCTCCAACGACCTCACCCAGCTCACCCTCGGTCTCGACCGCGACTCGGCGCTCGTCGCCGGCTCGTTCGATGAGCGCGACCCCGCGGTCAAGAAGATGCTGAGCATGGCGATCGAGGCGTGCAAGGCACGTGGCAAGTACATCGGCATCTGCGGTCAGGGCCCTTCGGACCACCCCGACCTCGCCGACTGGCTGCTGGACCAGGGCATCGAGTCGATGTCCCTCAACCCCGACACCGTCGTCGACACCTGGCTTCGCCTGGCGCAGCGCGCCGGCTGACCTTCGCGGTCCCGCGAAGGTGGGCGGACGGCATACCCGAATCTGTGGGTATGCCGTCCGCCCACTTGTGTCAGGTGCGCCGCCTTCGCGGGCGGAAGAGTCGGCGGCTTCGGCGTTCCTTGGTCGCGGTCTCCTCGCGGGCCCGGGCCTCCTCGTGGGCGCGACGGGCGGCAGCGGCCCGGGCGGCCTTGCGGTCGGCCCACTCGGTGACGGTGGCTTCGACGTCACGCGGCATGGTGATGAGCGGCGGGCCCTCCGTGAGGTCGTACCGCGCCCGGATGACCCGCTCGTTGAAGAGCTCGATCTCGTGGCGGACCTCTGCCTCGGTCCAGATCTCGTCGAGCAGGTCGTCCAGTGCGGCGTCGTCCTTGCGCAGCTGGATCGAGGGCGGCAGCAGGACGAGCCGTTCCCGCTTCATGAGGCTCTTGATCCACCAGTCGGGGTCGTGCTGCTCGGGCAGATCGAGGGGCTTGCCGGCGCCGGGCAGGTCGTCGAAATCGCCCCGTCGGATCGCCCGGCGGATCTGCATCTCGGCGATGAGGGCGATGGCCACCTCGGTGTCGATCGAGAAGGCGTAGGGGTTGCAGAACGCGGGCGACAGCCCTCGCTCCTCCCACGGCTCGGCGTCCGCCATCGCGTTCCTCCCTGTTTTGCAAGTCACCTGTATTGTGACACGAGCAGTGCCGAACGAGGAGGCAGGATGCCCAAGCAGGTCGACCATCGCGCGCGCCGAGAGGCCATTGCGCGCGCCCTGTGGACGGTGGTCGATGCGCAGGGGTGGGCGCGGGCAACGATGCGCGAGGTGGCGCGCGAGGCAGGCGTCTCGCTTGGGCAGGTGCAGCACTACTTCGCCTCACGCGCGGAGATGCTGGCGTTCGCCATGGAGTTCGCGTCCGAGCACACATCCGAACGGGTCTCGCGGGGCCTTGCCGCCCTCGACCCGCCGCCCCACCCCCGGGACGTGCTCCGCGTGGTGCTCACCGAATTCCTGCCGCTCGGGCCGGACGCCCGCGCCACGAGCCGGCTCAACGCTGCCTACGTGCTCGAGGCGCTGCACGACCCCGAGTTGCACGGGCGGGTCTCGCTCGGGCTCCGCGATGGGCGTGCCCTGGTCGAACGCCTCATTCGTGAAGCCATGGATCAGGGGTGGATTGCGCCGGACCGCGACCCGGTGGTCGAGACCGATCTCGTGCTCGCGCTGACCGGCTTCGCTCCGCTGATCGAGCTCGACGTGGTCAGTGCGGACGCGGCGCTCGCAGCGATCGACCGGCACCTCGACCGCCTCTTCGCGCCCACCCACTGACGGGACGGGCGCGGCGAACGCGAGCGGACGGCATACCGAATCATTTCGGTATGCCGTCCGCCCACCTCAGGCGAAGAAGTCGCGGATCGCTCCGCCGAGTTCCTCCGGCACCTCCATCGACGCGAAGTGGCCGCCCTTGGGGTGCTCGGTCCACGAGACGATGTTCGTGTTGTCCCGCTCGGCGAACGGACGCATCGAGCGGAAGTCGTCGGCGAAGACGGCGACACCGATCGGGCCTTCGTTGACGCGCGCCTCGACGGCTGCGTCGGTGCGGTAGTAGCGCGTTGCGCCGGCGCTGCTGTTGGTCAACCAGTAGAAGCTGACCTGGGTGAGGACCTGGTCGCGGGTGAGGGTGGAGGTGCCGTTGCCGAAGTTCTCGAAGAGCTCGTTGTAGGCGAGCTGGCCGACGGGCGAGTCGCTCAACGCGGCCGAAATCGTCTGTGGCCGTGAGGAATTCATCGTTGCGAACCCGTTGACGGTCTGGAACCAGCCGGCGAACTCGAGCGCCGCGTAGTCGGCGGGCGTCATCTTCTCGAACTCGGCCGGGTCGCCCGACGGGAAGGAGAAGAGCTGGAGGACATGCGCGCCGAGGAAGCCGTCCGGGTTGAGGATCGCGAGCTCGCGTCCGACCATCGCGCCGTTGTCGGAACCGTGGACGCCGTACGAGTCGTAGCCCAACCCGCGCATGAGCGCGTCCCAGGTGCGGGCGACGCGCGGGGTGTCCCACTCACCGTCGGACAGCGGCTGGCTGTAGCCGATGCCGGGGAGGGTCGGGATGACGAGGTGGAAGTCGGCAGTGAGCTGCGGGATGAGGTCGAGGAAGTCGATGAACGAGCCGGGGTAGGTGTGCGCGAGCAGGAGGGGCGTCGCGTCCTCGTTGGCGGAGCGGACGTGGACGAGGTGGATGCTCTGGCCGTCGATCTCGGTGAGGAACTGCGGGTAGGCGTTCATCGCGGATTCCTGTGCGCGCCAGTCGAATTCGCCGAGCCAGTGGGCGACCATCTCGCGCAGGTAGGAGACGGGAGCGCCGTTGCTCCAGTCGCTGGTGTCGTGCTCGGTGGCCGGCTCGGCGGCGAAGCGGGTGCGCTCGAGGCGGGCCTGCAGGTCGTCGAGGTCTGACTGCGGGACGGCGACGGTGAAGGGTCGGAGGGACAGGGCCTGGGTGTTCTCGGTGGTGTTCATGGAAGAACAGTCGCAAGGGTTCCGGCACGGTTAGTTCCTGATTAATCTGGGTCCGTCGACAAAGTTTTCGGGCCTGTTTGTCGGGCCGTTCCGGGAGGTGGTCGCGGTGCTCCAGACGTCGGCGCGACTGCTCGCGCTGCTCGGCCAGCTGCAGGCCCGCGACATCGTGTCGGGCGTCGAACTCGCCGAGCGGCTCGGCGTGGGGGAGCGCACCGTTCGCAAGGACATCGAGCGGCTGCGCGAGCTCGGCTACCCAGTCGATTCGGTGCGCGGACCGGCGGGCGGCTACCGGTTCGGAGACCACGGCCGGCTGCCTCCGCTGCTGCTCGAGCCCGACGAGGCTGTGGCTGTCGCCGTCGGATTGGCCTCTGTCGCAACGGTTCGCGGCATCGAGGAGTCGAGCGCGCTCGCCCTGGCCAAGCTCGAACACGTGCTTCCTGACCGGCTGCGACGTCGGGTGCGGGCGCTCCACGAGAGCACCGACGTCGGCCTCAACAACACCGAGAGCAACGTCCAGGCACCACCCGTCGACGTTGCCGTCCTCGCCGAGTTGGCGGCCGCGATCCGCGATCGCGAGGGATTGCGCTTCTTCTATCGACCTGGTGAGCGCGGGGACGAGGAACGCGTCGAGGCTGACCCCTATCGGCTCGTGAGCTGGCACGAGCGGTGGTACGTCGTGGCGCGTCGACGGCCGTCGAAGGAGTGGCAGGTCTTCCGGGTGGACTGGATGGAGCTGCGTATGCCGGGTGGCGGGCGATTCGTGTCCGATCCCCTCGACGGGGGCGACTATGCGTCGTTCGTCCTGCGCGAGGTGGCGTTCTCGGGCTGGAACTTCCATGCCCGCATCGCCGTCGACGCGCCCGCGGCCGAGGTGCTGTCGCGCATCCACGCCGCGGTGGGTGTCGTGGAGACGGTCGACGAGTCGCACAGCGTCCTCGTCACCGGTGGCGACAGCCTCGAGGTCGTCGCCGTCTGGATCGGGATGCTCGGCCTCGACTTCCACGTCACCGGGCCGCCGGAGCTCGTCGAGCACCTGAGGATCCTCGGCGAGAGGTACGCCCGAGCCATCGCCTCACAGCACTAGCGGCGGAGGCGTACCGGCGGACATGCAGTGGCCGCCCCACGAGTGCTTCGGCGGGGCTGGCTGAGCGCAACGATCCGGCCTGAACGGGACCATTGCATGTCCAGCGGCCCCGGCACCCACGGTGCGCGGACCGCGGGTGTCAGCCCTGCGGCATACGTTGCCAGAGTGCTGACCACCGTCGCGGTCTCGGGATACCGCTCACTGCGCGACGTCGTCGTGCCGCTCCACGGTCTTGACCTCGTCACGGGCGCCAACGGCTCCGGCAAGTCGAGCCTCTACCGCAGCCTGCGCCTCCTCGCGGGCTGTGGACGCGGCGATGTCATCGGAACGCTCGCCCGCGAGGGCGGCCTCCAGTCCGCGCTCTGGGCCGGTCCGGTCTCGCTCGATGGCGCCCGCAAGCAGGGCCATGTCGTCCAGGGGACAGTGCGCAAGGCTCCGATCAGTCTGCGGCTGGGCTTTGCCACCGAGGAGCTCGGCTACCTCGTCGACCTCGGGTTGCCGGTGCAGGGGCCGGCATCGGACAACAGTGGCTCGGCGTTCCTGCGGGACCCCGAGATCAAGCGGGAGATCGTGTGGGCCGGGCCGGTGATGCGGCCCAATTCGGTTCTCGTGAGGCGTCGTTGGGGTGTCGTCGAGGTGCGTGGCGACATGGCGACCCAGTCGGCTCGTTCGGGATGGGACGACGACTGGGCCACTGATCGAGCCCCCGGTTGGGAGTCCGACCCCGAACCGGAGCCGGACGAGCCGGCTCCCGGTCGGACGCGAGGCTGGACCCAACTCACGACCTCGCTGCGCCCCTGGCAGTCGATGCTCACCGAACTCGCCGACCCCGAGCGAGCACCCGAGCTGCTCCGGATGCGCCGGCTCATCTCGGGCTGGCGCTTCTACGACGGGTTCCGGGCGGACGCAGCCGCACCGGCGCGCCAGGTGCAGGTGGGGACGCGAACCCCGGTGCTGTCCGACGACGGATCCGATCTCGCGGCAGCGCTGCAGACGATCCGGGAGGACGGGCGGTCGGGGCTCGACGCTGCGATCGCCGACGCATTCCAGGGGGCGACGCTCGACGTGCCGGCCGTCGACGGGCGGTTCGGCGTGCACCTGCACCAGCCCGGGATGCTGCGACCGCTCGACGCTGCGGAACTGTCCGACGGGACGTTGCGCTACCTCTGTCTGGTGGCCGCCCTCCTCACGGTCGATCCGCCGCCGCTCATGGTCCTCAACGAGCCGGAGACGTCGCTGCACCCGGACCTGCTGCCGCCGCTGGCTCGGCTCATCCGGGCCGCGTCCGAGCGCAGCCAGATCATGGTGGTCTCGCACTCGGAGGCGTTGGCGCGTGAGCTCGGTGCCGGGGCGGGCACGGACTGGGACGACGACGCGGCCGACGACGATGAGCCGGCCGGACTGGGCTCGCGGCCGCGTCGAGTGACCCTGGTCAAGGACCTTGGCGAGACCTTCGTCGAGGGGCAGGGCCTGCTCACGACACCACCGTGGAACTGGGGCAGCCGCAGATGACCGAACTCCTCAACGCGCGGATCGGCGTTCGGTCGCCTACGGTGTCCGGATGGATTCGCTCCTCACCACCGACGCGTGCACGCTGCCGACGACCGATCGGCCGCTGCGGCTCGCGGAGTTCGACGACCTCTTCGAGACGTCGGTGCACCAGGCCGAGTTCGCCGGCGACCTCGTCCGGCTGCAGCTCACCGGTGAGGTCGGCCTCGAGGCGCGGGTGCGAGACCTCGCCGAGCGCGAGTCCGCGTGCTGCTCGTTCTTCACCTTCGAGCTCACCGGGGACGACGAGCACCTCACCCTCGACATCTCGGTCCTCCCGCAGCATCGCGACCTGCTCGACGACCTCGCGGCACGCGCCCGACGCCTCTCGGCGTGAGCGCTCGCCGCGGCTCCCCGTGACAGGGTGAGCGCATGCGTGGTGACAGCGACCTGACGCGCTTCGGCGGCCCGGACTCCGGCGAACCTGTCGTCTTCACCGGTCCGGTGATCGAGTGGCGCGGTCCCGCGCCCTACTACTTCGTCGCGATCGGGCCCGAGGACAGCGAGGACATCAAGCTCGCGGCCAAGGGCCTGGAGTACTGGGGCCAGGTGCCGGTGAGGGCCCGCATCGACGGCACCGACTTCCGGACCGCACTCTTCCCCAAGGACGGCGCCTACCTCCTGCCGGTCAAGGACGCCGTGCGGCGGGCCATCGGCGTCGAGGTGGACGATGTCGTCGACGTTGTCCTGTGGCTCGGGCGCGACTGACACGTACCCGGATTCGCGCGACGGCTCGCTGCCGGTCCTGACAGGATGACCCGATGGACGCCCTCAGGTCGATGGTCCTCTTCGCCGCCGCGGCCCTCGCCGAGATCGGCGGCGCCTGGCTCGTCTGGCAGGGAGTGCGCGAGCACCGCGGGTGGGCGTGGATCGGTGCCGGCGTCATCGCGCTCGGTCTCTACGGCTTCGTCGCCACCCTCCAACCGGACGCTCACTTCGGAAGGATCCTCGCGGCATACGGAGGGGTCTTTGTCGCCGGCTCGCTCGCCTGGGGGATGGTGGTCGACGGCTTCCGACCCGATCGATACGACGTCGCCGGGGCGCTGCTCTGCCTCGCCGGAGTGGCCGTGATCATGTACGCACCGAGAGAGGCCTGAGCGATGTCGACCCTCGAGATCACCGTCGCCGACCCGCTGCCGGGGTCTGTGGACGAGGCGAGCGAGCGGGCGGTGTGGACGGCCACGCGCGCGCGGGTGTGGTCGATCGTCACTCTCGAGAAGGTCATGCTCGTCGGGCTCATCAGCGTCATCTATGGCCAGGTGCTCCCGGATCTGCGCTCGACGGGGACGCAGTTGTTCATCGGCATCTCAGTCGTCGTTCTCGCCAATGCGGCGATGGCCCTCGCGTTCGCGCGTGCCGGGCGCAGCATTCAGGGGGCGGCGATGACGTTCGCGTTCCGGGTGGCCGTCAACGTCGCGCTGGTGCTCGTGGGCGGTTGGCTGCTCGGGCGCAACGGTGGAGACGCCAACGAAGGCGCAACCCTCTTCTTCATCCTCCTGCTCAGCCTCATCACTTCGCTCCACGACCGCTACTGGCCGGTGCATGCGACCCGCGTGCACGAGGAGGGCATGGATGAGCCGGGAGTGAGTGCGTCCGGCGTCGTCAGCTGAGGGTGAGTCGCATGACCCAGCGCCACTTGGCGATCCTCCGATCCCGCTCGAACCCGAACTCCTCGAAGAGGGTCTCCGGACCGGTGTGGAACCATGCTCCTCGCTGCGGGCCCCGCTCCTCGACCTGCTCAGGGTAGGCCTCCACGATGCCGCCGCCGGACGCGCGGATCCCGTCGAGGACGGCCGCGACGGCGGCGCGGGCGACGCCGCGGCCGCGGTGCTTGCTGCCCGTGAAGATGCAGCCGATGCGCCAGTTCGGGGGTGTGGTGGCCTCGCGCTCGTAGGTCTTGCTGTTCTTGATGTTCGGCAGCTCGGCCGGCGTGCCGAACTGGCACCAGCCGACACAGTCGTCGCCGCTGTAGACGAGGACCTGATGGACGGTGCCGGCTCTGGCGTGCGCCTCCTTGGCGGCGCGGTTGGCGGCGGCGCTCGGCGGCTTTGACAGCCCTTCCGGGTGGAAGCCGATGCACCAGCAGCCGCCCCACACGCCGTTGTTCGCCTCGACGAGTGCCGCGAAGTCGGGCCACGTCTCCTTGGTGAGCAGGCGGGTCGTGTAGTCGGGTGCCACCCGTCCAAGGTCCCACGGACCACGCCGCTGAGGGCGCGGTCCGTGGGACCCGTTCGGTGAGCGGTCGGCTCTGTGCACCGACCCCTCGGCTCAGGCACCGAAGTACTCAAGGCCCTTGCCATTGGCGCCGTTGGGGTTCATCCGGCCCGTCTCCTTCGGGTCGCCGATCGTCATCTTCTCGAAGATCTTGAGACCGACCGGGAGGCCTTCGGCGCGCAGGGCGGCGTAGCCGGCGTCGACTGCTGCGTCGCACTCGGCCTCGTAGCCCTCGAAGCCGGCACCGTCCTGCGCCGACAGCACGAACCAGTTCGAGCTGGTCGGCCCGTTGAGGGTGTACATCGGGACGAAGCAGTGGTGGGCCATGGCGGGTGCGGCGACGACGACGGCCGCAGTGCCGGCGGCCGCGACGGCGAGACCGGCACGGCGCAGGGTCTTGCGTGGGGACATGAGTTCCTCCTGTGGATGGGCCCGGCGGACCTCGGTGGCCGCCGTGGGTGTGGGACCACGGTCCAGCCGGGCGCGTCCCGTCCGACAGGGGTGGGCGTCCCGATCCACCGGGACGTTTCGAGGTGTTGCGGCAGGAGGTGTCGGGGCAGGAGGTGCCGGAGGGAAACTGTGGGGTCCGGAGGGCACATAAGCCTCCGGACCCCACACGTACCCTCATGGGGAGCAAAAGTTGGGGGCGGGGGTCAGTAGGGTGGCGGCGATGATCCTGCCGAAGGTCCGCGACCCGCGACTCATCACGGTGCGTCGCGGAGGCACGCTCACCGACGCCGACCACCAGCTCCTCACGCTGTGGGCGGCGCAGTGCGCGGAACACGTGCTCGACCTGTTCGAGTCGGCTGAGCCCGGCGACGAACGCCCCCGGGCCGCGATCGAGCACGCGCGGGCATGGGTGCGCGGCGAGGTCCCGATGATGGAGTCGCGAGCTGCCGGTGGGCACGCCATGGGTGCCGCCCGGCCGCTGCGTGGTGCTCCACGCTTCGCGGCGTATGCCGCGGGGCAGGCCGCGTGCGTTCCTCACGTCGCGGAGCACGACCTGGGCGCCGCCGCCTATGCCATCAAGGCGGTGTTGGCCGCGGCTCCTGCTGCGTCGGCTGAGGAGGTCCGGTTGCGGGAGCGCGACTGGCAGCGCGAGCAGTTGCCGGACCAGGTCCGCGACCTCGTGCTCGAGGACCAGACGCGTCGCAACGACATCTGCTGGTTCGTCTTCGCCGACTGACCGGCCGAGTCCACCGGCGCACGGAACCGGGCGGCACGGCATACCGGCGTGTTGCGGTGGAGCGTCGCTACGATCGAACGGTGACCACCACACTCGTCCTCTCCGTCATCGGCGACGACCGCGCCGGACTCGTCAAGGCGCTCGCCGACGTCATCGAGCAGGGCGGTGGCAACTGGGAGCGCAGCCATCTCAGCGAACTCGCCGGCAAGTTCGCGGGCATCGTCGTCGTGACCGTGCCCACCGACCGGGCGGACGACCTGCGTTCGTCGCTGGAGCCGCTGCAGGGTCTGCTCGACGTGGCCGTGCACGACGGCGCTGTCGTCGAAGCGGCGGAAGGCGTGCAGGAGGTGCGCGTCGAGCTGCTCGGCAACGATCAGCCCGGCATCGTCGGCAGGGTCTCGGGCGTCCTGGCCCAGCACGGTCTCAGCGTCGCCGAACTCGTGAGCACGACGCGGGACGCACCGATGGCCGGCGGGCGACTGTTCGAGGCGATCGCGGTGGCAACGGTCCCGGCCGACGCCGACCTCGATGCGTTGCAGGCCGACCTCGAGCAACTCGCGACCGAGATGATGGTCGACCTGACGCTCAGCCCGCACGACGACGACGCCGACTGACTCTGGTCACGGCGCGAGGCGCCAAACCGGAACACAACGAAGGCCCCCGACCGTGTGGTCGGGGGCCTTGGTCCGAGATCAGGATCTCGAAGCTGGAAGAAGGATCAGAGACCCTTGACCTTCTCGGCCTGCGGGCCCTTGGGACCCTGGGTCACGTCGAACTCGACCTTCTGACCCTCGGTGAGCTCGCGGTAGCCGGTGCTGTCGATCGCCGAGTAGTGAACGAAGACGTCAGCGCCGCCACCGTCCTGCTCGATGAAGCCGAAGCCCTTTTCGCTGTTGAACCACTTCACGGTGCCGGTTGCCACTTGGTGTTGCCTTTTCTGTATCGCGAGCGCTCCCGTGTGGAGCGCTCAGTGCCGCCGATGCTCACATCCGGAAAACTCACGCGACCTTCGCGCTGCTTCTCGACCGTGTTGGCCACGCGGACGTGGACTGAAAGGCAACAGCGATGACGTTAGCAGTCTTCGACGCTTCGGACCCAGCGCGCAGCGCGAACCTAAACATTGGTCTTGACTTATATAAGCGTATACGCAAATAATGAACCATGCACGCGCTCGACGTCCTCGGTGATCCGGTCCGTCGCCGCATCCTCGAACTGCTGGCCGATGGCGAGCTCAGTGCCGGGGACGTGGCGGCAACGATCGGCACGGAGTTCGGCATCAGTCAGCCAGCCGTGTCGCAGCACCTCAAAGTGTTGCGGGACAACGGTTTTGCCAGTGTTCGTGCCGAAGGAACACGACGCCTGTATGCCGTTGACGCCCGTGGCGTGACCGAGGCCCGTGAGTGGTTGTCGGCCTTCGAACGCTTCTGGCTGCCGAAGCTCGCCGCACTCGACACGGAGCTCGCCCGGGGCCGCCGCCAGCGCCGCCTTGCATCCGAAACCCAGAAAACACATCCCAAGGAGACCTGATCATGGTCGATGTCCTGTCCCAGCTCGGCGCCGTCACGCGCGAGTTCCGCAACGACGAGGTGGATGGCGAGCCGTCGCACATCCAGACCCTCGAGCAGACGTATCCCTCGCCGATCGACGACGTGTGGGACGCGGTCACCAGCGCGGAGCGCATCCCGCGGTGGTTCCTGCCCATCTCGGGTGACCTCGTGCTCGGCGGTCGCTACCAGCTCGAGGGCAACGCCGGCGGTGAGGTCCTCGAGTGCGAGCCACCGACTGAGGGCAGTGGTGCGGCGCGCTATCGCGTGACATGGGAGTACGCCGGGGGAGTCACGTGGCTCACCGTGCGCCTCCACGGCGAGGGCGAGCGGACTCGGCTCGTCCTCGAGCACCTGGCTCGCGCCGCCGACGTGCCTGCCGAGATGTGGGAGGCGTTCGGCCCGGGCGCGACCGGTGTCGGCTGGGACAGCGGACTGCTCGGTCTCGGGCTGCACCTCGGTGCCACCGACGGGAAGCTCGCGCCGGGCGAGGCCGCCGCCTGGGGTGCGACGGACGAGGGCAAGCAGTTCTATCGCGGTGCGGCTGACGCGTGGGGCGCTGCGCACGCTGCCTCCGGAGTCGACGCCGATGTGGCCCAGCGCGCCGCCGACGCGACCTATGGGGCCTACACCGGCGCCTGAGGGACTGGATCGCGTACCGCCGGACATGCAATGGCGCTCTGGTGCGGGTCTCGCTGCCCGGTCCGGAGCGTGTGGACGACCCCCCGCGGGGGCCTCCCCTGGACTACTGCATGTCCGGCGGCACGCTGCTGTGCTGCCGCGCTGGTCAGGACTCGAGCAGGAGGAGTGGGCGCGCTACTTCAAGAAGCTGGCGGCCCTCGGCAAGCTCGCCGCGGGCCTCGCACACGAACTCAACAACCCCGCCGCGGCGATCGAGAGCTACTCCCACATGGACCGCGCCGACCGAGCACTTCACCGACGTCCACGAGGGCATCGAGGACCCGCTTGTCATCCTCGCGCACCGCGGACGGTCTTCCGCGTGGCGCTGCCCCTTTCGGTGCCGCTTGCCTCGGACGCCTGACACCCGGCATACCGGCGTGTCGTGTCCCCAACCCGGGAAATGGGTGAGATCGGGACGGGTCAGGCGGTGGTGGTGACGACGGCGAGGAGGGCGGTCTCGGCTGCGGTGAGGTATTCCTCGAGCTCATTCCGTGCGCCCTTGACATCGCCCCGACCGAGCAGGTCGACGAGGGTGCGATTGCGCCGCAGGAACGGCTCGTGCAGCGCCTCGCGGTCGGGCAGTTGGAGGAAGGCGAGCCGCAGTTCCGCGAGCAGCCCGTCGAACATCGACGACACGTGGACGCTGCCGGCCGCCGCGACGAGCCGCCGGTGGAACTCGATGTCGCCGGTCCCGACGCTCTCCCAGTCGCCGGTCTCGGCGGCCTGCTCGGCCTCGGCGACGATCGCGTCGAGGGCTGCGAGAGTCTCGCGACTCGCGACGATCTCCCCGAGTCCGAGCGGCTCGAGGAGTCGTCGGGTCACATACATCTCGCGTATGCCGTCCGGTCCGATCGTGCGGACGAAGACGCCTTTGTGGAGGGCGTGCTCGACAAGCCGTTCGTGCCCGAGAAGTCGGAAGGACTCGCGCACCGTGTTGCGGGAGACCCCGAGTGCGGCCGCGATCTGCTCCTCGCGCAGTTGCGCCCCCGGGAGGATCCGACCCTGGGAGATCTGGGTGCGCAGCACACCGGCCACGGCCTCGGCAGTGCTCGCCCGGCGGGGGAGAGCCGGCAGGGCACCCAGGTCAGCGTCGACGGGAACGGGGGCGGACGGCATACGCGGAGCATAGTCACGACTCTCAAAAATGTTGCCGAATCCTCTTGTCGGATTGTTCAACAATCCGATACCTTCGTCGGAACCGAGCCGACACCGTCGTCGGCCCCCGGACGTCAAGGAGCATCCCGTGAGCGAGACGACCCCCAAGGTTTCGTCCGTCCGCCGCGTCATCATCGCGAGCCTCGTCGGCACGTCGCTGGAGTGGTACGACTTCTTCATCTACGGCACCGCAGCAGCCCTCGTCTTCAACAAGCTCTTCTTCCCCGAGTTCGACCCGCTCGTCGGCACGCTGCTGTCGTTCGCCACCTTCGCCGTCGGGTTCATCTCCCGCCCGCTCGGCGGCATCGTCTTCGGCCACTACGGCGACAAACTCGGCCGCAAGAACGTCCTCGTCGTCACGCTCCTCCTCATGGGGCTCGCGACGTTCGCGATCGGCCTCCTCCCGACCTATGCGTCGATCGGCTTCTGGGCGCCCGCACTCCTCGTCGTCCTCCGCTTCCTCCAGGGCCTCGGGCTCGGCGGCGAGTGGGGCGGCGCCGTCCTCATGACCCTCGAGAGCGGCGAATCGCACCGTCGCGGGCTCAACGCGAGCTGGCCGCAGGTCGGCGTGCCGTTCGGCCTGCTCCTCGCCAATGGCGTCCTGTCGCTCATGGGCGGCGTCACGTCCGACTCGGCCTTCCTCTCGTGGGGCTGGCGCGTCCCGTTCCTCCTCAGCGGCCTGCTCGTCATCGTCGGTCTTGTCATCCGCATGACCATCGCCGAGAGCCCTCTCTTCGCCGAGACCGAGGAGTCGGGCCACAAGGCCAAGGCCCCGATCGTCGAGGTGTTCCGCAACTACCCCAAGCAGGTCGCGCTCGCGATCGGTGCGCGGGTCGGCGTCGACGTCGCGTTCTACACGTTCGTCCTCTTCATCACGACGTACGTCACGACCTACCTCGACCTCCCCAAGAGCTACGCCCTCAACGCCGTGCTCATCGCGGCAGCCGTCCAGGTCTTCGCCATCCCCTTCTTCGGCCACCTCTCCGACGTGCGCGGACGGCGTCCCGTCTACATCGCCGGCGCGGTCGCGGCCGCCGTGTGGGTGCTCATCTTCTTCCGGCTGCTCGACACGGGCAACGTCGTGCTCATCGTGCTGGCGGCCATCGTCGCGCTCATCGTGCACGCCGCGATGTACGGCCCCCAGGCGGCGTTCATCTCCGAGATGTTCCCGACGCGCGTGCGCTACACCGGTGCGTCGATGGGCTATCAGCTCGCCGGCATCGTCGGTGGTGCGCTCGCCCCGATCATCTCGACGTGGCTGCTCGACCGCTACGACAGCTCGCTCGCCGTGTCCGGCTACGTCGTCGCCATGCTCGCCATCACCGTGGTCTGCGTCTTCCTCGCCCCCGAGACGTCGAAGGCCGACCTGGGTGACGGCGCCCCCCTCGAGGAGGCGCGGGCGTGACAGCCGTCATCGACCTCAACAGCGACCTGGGCGAAGGGTTCGGGCGCTGGACCCTCGGTGACGACGAGGCCATGCTCGGACTCGTCACGAGCGCCAACGTCGCGTGCGGCTTCCACGCCGGTGACCCGAGCATCCTGCGACGGGTGTGCGCGCAGGCGGCGGAGCGCGGCGTGGCGGTCGGGGCGCAGGTGGGCTATCGAGACCTTGCCGGATTCGGCCGCCGCCACATCGACGTCGACTCCGCTGAGCTCGTCGACGAGGTGATCTACCAGCTCGCCGCACTCGACGGCATTGCCCGCGTTGAGGGCACGCGCGTCAGCTACGTCAAACCGCATGGTGCGCTCTACAACGACGCCGCGTCGTCGCCGGTCGTTGCCGGTGCCGTGGCCGAGGCGACCGCCGCGTATGCCGGGTCCGCGCCGTCCGAGGACGCCTCACCGTTCGTGTTGCTCGGGCTCGCCGGCTCCGAACTGCTCACCGCGGCCGAGGCGGTAGGGCTGCGACCCGTGGCCGAGGCGTTCGCGGATCGGGCGTACACCGCTGAAGGGCTCCTGGTGTCGCGGCGTGAGCCGGGGGCTGTGCTCCACGACCCCGCGACCATTGCGGCGCGATGTGTCCGGCTCGCGACGGAAGGTGTGGTCGAGAGCATCGATGGGACGACCATTTCCGTTGCGGCACAGTCGATCTGCGTCCACGGCGACACCGACGGGGCCGTCGCCATCGCACGAGAGGTTCGGCAGGCGCTAGAGGGGGCGGGCGTCGAGATCCGCCCGTTCACCGGGTCATGAGGAGGTCGTCATGAGGGAGGTCCTGCCCGCCGGACACGGCGGCCTGCTCGTCGAGTGCGCCGACCTCACCGACGTCATGAACCTCCATCGGGCGCTCGAGGCCTCACGCCCTGCGGGCGTCGTGGACATCGTCCCCGCGGCTCGCACGGTCCTCGTCACCCTTTCCGACGGGGCCCCGCGTGCCGAGGTCGTCGCGGCGATCCATGCCGTGGACACGCGATCGCTGACGGAGACGGCCGATCGTGCCGAGGTCGTCGTTCCGGTGACCTACGACGGAGGTGACCTCGAGGACGTCGCGGAACTCACCGGCATACCCGTCGATGAGGTGGTGCGCCGGCACGCGGCGGCGGACTACGTCGTTGCGTTCACGGGCTTCGCTCCCGGGTTCGCCTACATCGCCGGGGGCGACCCTGCGCTGCATGTCCCGCGCAGGGCGACTCCGCGAACGCGCGTCCCTGCCGGATCCGTCTCTCTCGCAGGCGAATTCACCGGAATCTATCCACGTGTCGGACCGGGAGGGTGGCAGCTCATCGGTCGCACCGACGTTGTCCTCTGGGACCTGCAGCGGGAGTCGCCGGCCCTCCTCACGCCGGGCACGCCCGTGCGGTTCGAGGCGGTGACGTCGTGATCGAGGTCCTGCGTGCAGGCGCGCTGACCACTGTTCAGGACCTTGGCCGCCCCGGTCTGGCGCACCTGGGCGTAGGCCGGTCCGGGGCCGTCGATCGGCCGAGTCTCCGGCTCGCCAACCGGCTCGTCGGCAACGACGAGGGGGACGCCGGGCTGGAGGTCACGTTCGGCGGATTGTCCCTGACGACAACGGAACCCGTCATCGTCGCGCTCACGGGAGCCCCGGGAGCTGTGAAGGTGAATGGCCGCGGTCGCGACATGTTCGCGCCGCTGGCGCTGGCCGCCGGAGACGTGCTCGAGCTGGGTATGCCTTCCCGCGGCGTCCGCACCTACGTCGCCGTCCGCGGAGGGTTGGCCGTCGAGTCGGTCCTGGGGTCGGCATCCACCGACCTGCTGTCCCACCTCGGCCCGGAGCCGGTGCGGGACGGCGACCGGATCTCCGTGGGGGAGGTGCACGGTGACCTTCCCGGTGTCGACGTCGCGCCGGTGCGCACCCTGCCCGATCAGGTCGTGCTGCGGGTCGTCCTCGGCCCTCGCGACAACTGGTTCACGCCGGACGCGGTCGACGATTTCCGGAGGGGGCGGTTCGAGGCGACGTCCTCGTCGGACCGGATCGGAGTGCGCCTGACCGGCCAGCCCCTGACGCGGAGGAACGCCGACGAGCTGCCATCCGAGGGGATGGTCGAGGGCGCGGTGCAGGTGCCGCCCGACGGCCAGCCCGTCGTCTTCCTCGCCGACCATCCGGTGACCGGGGGCTATCCGGTGATCGCCGTCGTCCATCCCGCCGACATTGCCCTCGCGGCTCAGTTGCGACCCGGACAGGCCGTCCGGTTCGAGGTCGCCTCGCTCGGCCGCTGACCCTGCCGAGGCAGGATGGCCGTATGCCGACTCCATCCGTCCCGCTCCCGCCCGACGAAGCCGCTCTGGTCCGGTCACGCCTCGACGCGCTCGGACTTCCGGGGATGATCGACGTGCACACGCACTTCATGCCGAAGCGGGTGCTGGACAAGGTGTGGGCGTACTTCGACAGCGCCGGGCCGAAGCTGGGTCGCGAGTGGCCGATCGCGTATCGCGGCACCGATGAGGAGCGCGTGGATCGGTTGCGGGAGTTCGGTGTCGAGCGGTTCACGTCGTTGAGCTATCCGCACAAGCCGGGGATGGCCGGGTTCCTCAACGCATGGTCCGCGGACTTCGCCGGCGCCCACCCGGACGTGCTGCGGTCGGCCACGTTCTTCCCCGAGCCCGGTGCGGATCGCTATGTGCGAGAGGCCATTTCAGCCGGGGTGCAGGTGTTCAAGGTGCACGTGCAGGTGGGGGAGTTCGACCCCAACGACACCCTGCTCGACGGGGTGTGGGGCGCGCTCTCGGACAGCGGGACACCCGTCGTCATCCATTGCGGGGATGGGCCGCTGCCGGGACCGTTCACCGGTGCCGCAGGTGCGTCGGAGTTGCTGCGACGCTTCCCGCGACTCACCCTCGTCGTCGCGCACATGGGGATGCCGGAGTACGCCGAGTTCCTCGACCTCGTCGCTGCCCACGAACGGGTGCATCTCGACACGACGATGTCGTTCACGGACTTCACCGAGTCGATGCACCCCTTCCCGGCGGAGCTGCGCGGACGGCTGGCCGACCTGGGGGAGCGGGTGCTGTTCGGCAGCGACTACCCCAACATCCCCTATTCCTATCTCCATGCGGTCGACGCGGTGCTCGGGCTCGACCTCGGGGACGACTGGGCGCGGAAGGTGCTGCGCGAGAACGCCGTTCGCCTCTTCGACCTCGAGGCGTGAGTCTGCGAACCGTCGTGCTGCGGACCGGCGGGACGGCACGGAGGTGGGCGGACGGCATACGTGAATCGGGTTGTCCCAGAGCACGACGCAAGGCGGAGGGCTAGCGTCAGGCGCGTGGATCGGATCACGCACCGCCTCGCGCTTGCCGCGCTCATCGGTATCCCGCTCGGCCTCCTCGTACCACTCGGCGGCGACGTCGACAGGCTCGTGCGGCCGCTCGCGTGCTACGTGTTCACCGGTCTGGCCTTCGTGGCCCCGCTCGCGCGGACGATCCTCACCGAGGATCCCGCTCGCACCCGGGAGCGGATGAGCGGCGGCGACGGTGAGCGGGACCTGTCCGACGTGCTCGTCGTCGCGGTGGGCCTCATCAGCCTGCTCGCCGTTGCGGTCTTGCTCGTCGGCGGCCGGACGAGTGGGGACGCCAAGGCGATGTCGGCGGCGGTCGGACTGGCGACGGTGGCCGTGGGATGGTGCTGCGTCCACGCGATCTACACGATGCGCTACGCGCGGATCTACTACGCGAGCGACGAGCCGCCGATCGACTTCAACGACGACGAGGACCCGGCACTGTCGGACTTCGCCTACTTCTCCTTCAACCTCGGCATGACCTATCAGGTGTCCGACACGGACGTGAAGACGCGGGACCTGCGCAAGGTGATCCTCGCCCACACGCTGCTGTCCTACCTCTACGGCACGGTCGTCATCGCAACGACGGTCAACCTCGTCGCCGGCTTCACGAATTGAGCGTCAGGAGTTGAGCTCGCGTCGGTAGTGCTCCGCGAAGGCCGGGTAATAGTCGTTGAAGTCGATCGCCGCGAGGTCGGCGCCCGTCTCCGCAGCCACCATGCGGTCGAGGTAGTAGTCCCAACCGGGCCCCACGCTCTCCGCGAGCACCGAATCGCCGACCTCCTGGGCGAACGTCAGCGTCGTGACTCCATCGGCCTCGGCGAGGTCGATCTCCCAGCGCCACTCCTCGTTGTGGTCGTCGGGGCGCGCGGAGCGCATCGTGACGCGGCGAGGCGCATCGCACTCATCGATATGGATCGTCTCCTCGGGGGCGTCGGCCGCCTCGGCCGTCATCCAGAACGACACGGCGCCGGTGCTCGGGTCGCCGGCCCAGTGACCGATCCAGCGGACGAGCCGGTCCGACTCGGTCACCGCTGCCCACACGTCCTCGATCGGAGCGCGGAACGTGCGTTCAAAGACGAGGTATGCCGTCCCGTCGCGTTCCTCGTGACGTCCCGTCGCGCTGGGGCTGGTTTGCGTGGTGGTCATGCCGACTCCTCGGTGGATGTGCTGGTGGTGTTGGTGGTCCTGGTCTTGGTCTTGGTGCTGCGGCGTTCGCGGACGGTGCGGCGGACCTCGAGGTCGAGCCCGTCGAGGACCGACTCGTCGAAGCGCGGGCCGCGGTCGAGTGACGTGACGTAGGTCGTCAGGGGTGCGAGGCCGGCACGGTTCAGGCGGTAGTGCCGTTCGCGCCCGACGTCGTCCACGTGGACCAGGTCGGCCTCGCTGAGGACGCGGAGGTGCCGGCTGATCGCGGGCCGGCTGATGCCGTGGTCTGCCGTGAGGTCGACGACCCGGGCAGGGCCCGTGGCGAGTCGTCGCAGCAGATCCCGGCGTACCGGGTCACTCAGTGCTGCGAAGACGTCCACGCTCTATTGGTAACCCATAAGTTACCAATCTGTCAATCGGGCGGGGTCGGGAGGGCAGTGGGCGCGGGCGCCGAAAAACTCGAGAAAAGTCAGACGGTGATGTCGAAATCGGTGGCGGCCACCCGGCATACGGGTCAGAAGGCACCAAACCGGCGCCTCATCCGCAGCACCAGAGTCAAGGAGACAGTCATGGGTTCCATCACGAGCAGCCTGTTCATCTCGCTCGACGGCGTCATCGAGTCGCCCGAGAAGTGGCACTTCCCGTACTTCAACGACGAGATGGGAGCCGTCGTCGGCGAGCAGATGGGCAAGGCTGACGCGACCCTCCTGGGGCGCCAGACCTACGACGAGTTCGCCGGCTACTGGCCGAGCGCCGACCCGGAGGACCCCTTCACGCAGGCGATGAACGGAGCGACGAAGTACGTCGTGTCCTCCACCCTCGAGAACGCGGAGTGGGAGAACTCCAGCGTCGTCACCGGCGCCGACGACGCCGCTGTCGCGGCCGAGCTCACGAAGCTCAAGGAGACGCACCACCTCGGGACGACCGGCAGCGCGACCCTCGTCCGCTGGATGCTCGAGCAGGGCCTCGTCGACGAGCTGCACCTGCTCGTCCACCCGATCGTCGTCGGCACGGGCAAGAAGCTCTTCGAGGGCGGCGCGACCGTGCCGCTGACCCTCGTCTCGTCCACCACGTTCAGCACGGGCGTGCTCCACTTGGTCTACGCACCCGCACCCGCACCCGCACCCGCGGCCGGCGACGCCACCACCCCCGCAGAAGCCTGAGGAGAACGATCGTGCGCTACATGGTCATGCACTACCAGACCCAGGAGAACGAGGACGGTGTCGTGCCGTCGGCGGAGGAGCAGGCCGCCAT
Source organism: Knoellia subterranea KCTC 19937 (assembly GCF_000768685.1). Classification (GTDB taxonomy): domain Bacteria; phylum Actinomycetota; class Actinomycetes; order Actinomycetales; family Dermatophilaceae; genus Knoellia; species Knoellia subterranea. The sequence goes on from NZ_AVPK01000004.1 coordinate 134,500, forward strand.
CGGCGAATACATGCGCGAGGCGTCGCTCTCGGGTGTCCTCCTCGGCGGGGAAGGCGTCCACGGGAGCAGCAAGGGCGCGCGGCTCGAAGTCACCGACGGCAGCGTGCGCGTCATCGACGGGCCGTTCGCCGAGGCCAAGGAACTCATCGCCGGCTTCGCCATCCTCGACGTGTCCAGCCTCGAGGAAGCCGTCGAGCACGCCCGCAAGTTCGCCCTGCTCGTCGGAACGCACCGCGTCGACGTGCGCCAGGTCGTCGAATTCGCCGACCTCGCCCTGCCCGAGCAGGCTGACCAGCCTGAGCAGGCCTGAGCGAGAAGGTGATCCAGCGATGAGCGCAGCCGTCGACGCGACGATCGCCACCCTGTGGCGCGTCGAGTCGCCGCGCCTCATCGCCCGTCTGGGCCGGCTCGTCGGCGACCTCGACACCGCCGAGGAGCTGGCCCAGGACACGTTCGCCGCAGCGATCGAGAAGTGGCGGGCGGACGGCATACCGGACAATCCGGCTGCGTGGCTGACGACGACGTCGCGCTACCTCGCCATCGATCGGATCCGACGCCGCGACACCGGCCGCGACAAGCTCCGCACCGTTGCGGCGACGACCCCGGAGGTGACCGAGATCGACGTCGACTCCCTCATCGACGGTGACCTCGCCGACGACCTGCTCGGACTTGTCTTCATGTCGTGCCACCCGTTGCTCGCCCCCGACGCGCGCTCCGCTCTCGTGCTCAAACTCGTCTGCGGACTCACGACGACCGAGGTCGCCAACGCGTTCCTCACGCCGGAATCGACTGTGGCACAACGGATCGTGCGCGCCAAGCGCACCCTCGCCGCCGCCAACGTCCGCTTCGAACTCCCCGACGGAGCGGATCGGGTCAAGCGGCTCGACGCGGTCCGGGAGGTCGTGTACCTCCTGTTCAACGAGGGGTATGCCGCGTCGTCCGGTGACGCGTGGGTCCGCACCGATCTCTGTGACGAGGCGATGCGCCTGGGGCGCATGCTGGTTGAGCTCACCCCGCGTGACCCCGAGTCGCTGGGACTGCTGGCGCTCATGGAGATCCAGGCGTCGCGCCTCGCGGCCCGCGTCGGCCCGGACGGTGGGCAGGTGCTCCTCATGGACCAGGACCGGTCCCGCTGGGATCGACTGCTCATTCGACGCGGTCTCGACCTCATCGGCCGGATCGATGCCCTGCGCGGAACCGCGGGCCCGTATGCGCTCCAGGCCGCTATCGCTGCGTGCCACGCTCGGGCCGCGACGCCGGACGACACGGACTGGGCACGCATCGCAGCTCTCTATGACGGCCTCGTGCAGGTCGTGCCCTCGCCCGTTGTCGAGCTCAACCGCGCCGTCGCCGTCGGTCGGGCGTTCGGTCCCGAGGCGGGGTTGGAGATCGTCGGGCCGCTGCGTTCGCTTCCCGCGCTGGCCAACTATCACCTCCTCCCGGCCGTCGCCGGTGACCTCGAGTGCGCGGCCGGGCGGCACGCCGAGGCCCGGGACGACTTCCTCCGGGCGGCATCGCTCGCCGGCAACGATCGGGATCGCGCGACGATGCAAGGACGCGCAGCCGAGTGCGCCGTCCATTCGGCCTCCTGATGATCCCAACGGACGGTCGATTCGTCCCCCGACGCTGGCCCGCTGTGTCAGGCTGGCCCGCGTGACGAGCGCGGGTGGGCAGGACCAGATGGTCGTGGCGAGCGAGTCGGGGATGGATGAGATCGATGCGAGCGCGCCCGAGACGACTGTGCTCGGGCCGGGGTCGCCGGCTCGTCCATGGCAGGCGTTGCCGGGATGGGCAGTCTTCGTCCTCGCCGGGGCCGCATGGTGGCTCGTCGGCTTTCTCCCCTGGATCGTCGAGGGACTCCACGTCGACTCGTCGTCGGCCTGGCCGAACTTCTATACGGTCGACACTCCGCGAGTGGCGCTCCCGTTCGGCGAGTACCAGTTCCCGGCCCTCCTCACCAGCAGCATCATCGGCGGCGTCGCGGCGCTGGCTGTCGCACGGCTGGGTGCAGCAACAGTGGCACGCCCGAGGCTCCTGGCAGCAGGGGGCGCGATCGTCGCCATGACCGTCGCCTTGGGACAGACGCTGCTGACCGTCACTCCGGGGCTCGCGTCGATGTTCGAGGCGCGCCTCCTGGTCCTGGCCCTCGCCGTCGCGGCCATCGCCTCCGCGCTGCTGGGTGTCCTCGTCGGCGCCGCGTTCGCGGGACGACGCGGCGTGGCCTGGCTCCTCGCCGGGGCGCTGCTGGCGTCGTTCACCGGCCCGTGGTTCACCGACCTCGTGCACCGGGGACCCGCCGTCGACCAGCCCTGGACCGAACTCGTTGCCCGCACCTATCCGGGGATCAGCGGCGTGGTCCTGGGTCTGGTGCTCGGCGCCTACGGCGCGCGACCCGCACGTCGCCGGTTGGGCTGGCTTTCAGCCGTCGTCATCGCGTGGGCCATCCCGGTGGGCCTGTCGCTCCTGGCCTACGTGACCTATGCCGTCACGCGAGGACCGCTGCGGCAGAGCGTCATCACCGATCTGGCCCACTCCCTGCGGGGTGAGCTCCACTACTGGCTGACTCCCACCGTGAGGATTGTCGGGCCGCTGGTCCTCGCCGTCGTCATCGGCGCCGTGCTCTCCGGGATGAGGGTCAGTCGAGCCAACGACCATCCTTCATGAGGGTGCGGTCCGCGATCTCGGGGTACTCCCGCCACGCCTGAATCACGGTCGGAGTCACGACGTAGGCCGCGTAGTCGGGACCGGCGGCGCGTGGATCCCAACCGGTGCGGACGGCATACGCGTCCCATCGTTCTTCCGGGAGCGAGTCGAGAGGCGCCTCGACAACGGAACCGTCGATCATGACGACGTCCCGCAGCCCACCGAGTGCGAGTCGGACGTCACCGGTCTCGCGCAGGTTGCGACCGGCAGGCGTGGATCGCCCCGTGGCGAGCAGGATCGACGCCCCGTCCCAGTCGAACGACAGCGGCACGAGCCCCGGGGCGCCGCCTCTCGATGACGCCGTGGCGACCCAGACGTCGATGTCGTTCTCGAGGCGGGCGCGGGTGTCGGCAAGGCGTGCCTCGCGCGACCGAGGGGCGGGATCCATGAACCCCATCCTGCCCCTGCGACGCAGTGGCGGTGTCGGTGGCGCCACCTAGGTTTTCGCCATGCCCGAATGGTCCGATGTCCTCACCGCCGTCACCTCCGCCCGACCCGATGATCGCGAGGGAAGTCTCGCCCGGTTACGCGATGTCTGGGACGCGCTGGGCGACGACGACCACGCGCAGAAGTGTGTCGTCGCGCACTACGCTGCCGATCTCGAGTCGGTGCTCGATGACGAAGTCCGTTGGGACGAGGCGGCATTCGCGTCCTACGCCCACGTCGGCGACGAGGATCTCGCACCCGTCGGCATCCCGTCCGCACGCGGTCTGGCGCCGAGCCTCCACCTCAATCTCGCGGACGGCTATCTGCGGCAGGGTCGTCTGACCGAGTCCCGCCACCACCTCGACGCGGCCACCGAGGCGCTGCCCGTGTTGGCAGACGACGGCTACGGGCAGCTCATCCGGGACGCGGTGGCCGGCGTCTCCGAGCGATGGGACCTCGCCGACTCCACTGTCGGAAGCCCCGGGCGGGACTAGGGTCACGACCATGGTCATGGTTGCGTACGTCCTCGCCGGCCTCGCGGCCCTCATCCACGTCTACATCTTCCGCCTCGAGTCACTCGCGTGGACCGCGCCGGCGACTCGCAAGGTCTTCGGCACGACCCCGGAGACGGCCGAGGTCACGAAGCCGCTGGCCTACAACCAGGGCTTCTACAACCTGTTCCTCGCGATCGTCGCCGTGGTCGGGATCGTCCTCGCCGCGTCCGGTTCCGAGAGCGCCGGAAAGGCCTTGATGTATGCCGGGTGCGGATCGATGCTTGCCGCCGCCCTCGTGCTCGTCACCAGTGACGGAAGCAAGCTGCGAGCCGCGCTCATCCAGGGGCTCGCCCCGGCGCTCGCCGTGCTGGCACTGCTCCTCTCCTGACGTCGACGGGGGCTGTCATCGCGACCGTGCAGTCGCGAACCCCACGCGACGAAGGCGAGTAGCGTCGAGGTCATGCCCGCACCGGAGACCTTCCCCGAGTCCGCCGACCTCGACCCGAGTGTGCCCCCATCCGGGCCCGGCTGCGCGGAATGCCTTGCGGCACAGGGCTGGTGGGTCCACCTGCGTCGGTGCACCGCGTGTGGTCACGTCGGTTGCTGCGATACCTCCCCTGAGCAGCACGCGACGGCCCACTTCCGGGAGACCGGGCACCGGATCGTGATGAGTTACGAGCCGGGGGAGGTGTGGTTCTGGAACTACGAGACCGAACAGACCGGTCGCGGCCCTGCCCTCGCCGAACCCCAGTCCCGACCCGAGGACCAGTCCTCGCCCGGGCCCCAGGGGCGAGTCACCGACAACTGGCGCGATCTCATCCACCGGTGAGCGGACGGCATACGCGAATGAATGACGAAGCCAGGTTCCTCGGCGAGCAGTCGTACGTCGAGCTGACGACGTTCCGCCGCACCGGCGCACCCGTCGCGACCCCAGTGTGGATCGCGCCGGATGGCGAAGATCTCCTCGTCGTCACCGTCGACAACGTCGGCAAGACGAAACGCCTCGCCCACACCGCCCGCGTCGAACTGCGCCCGTGCGACGTCCGCGGCACCGTCGTGCCGAACGCTCCCCGGTATGCCGGCCGCGCCCGTGTCGATCGTGACCGCGCGGCTGTCGCTCGGGTCAAGAGGGCGATCGGGCGCAAGTACGGCTGGTGGTACCGCGCGCTGACGACGGTCGAGCCGGTCCTCGAGCGGTTGCCGGGGCGCAAGCCGCGCGCGACCATCGTCGTCACCGACGTCGTGCTGCTCGAGCCCTGAGCTCCTTCTCGATGCTGCGGCCGAACCCCGCGCCCATGGCGGCGAGGACCCCGTGCATGCTCGCCTCGACGGCCGGGCGCGCCAGCCGGGGGAAGGGCAGGTCCACGGTGACGGTGAGTTCGATGCGCAGGTGGGTCGAGTCCGTGCCGACGTCGAGGAGGTCGTAGGGTCCGTCCGTTCCGGCGTGCTCTGTGCCAACGGGGCTGTGCCGGAACGTGATTCGTGTTTTCGGGTCGTAGGTCATGAGCTCGGTGAAGCCGAGTTCGAAGGACTTCCCGAGCACGTCGATCTTCGCGAGCTGCCAGTGCCAGAGGTCACCGTCAGGGCCCGTCGACGTCGTGATCGATCGGACCATCGGGGTCAGGCGGGCGATGGCTGTCGGGTCCGTGAGGACGTCCCACACCAGGTCGCTCGGGTGCTCGACCGTCGCCTCGGAGGTCTTCGTCGCGGAGAACGTCGCCATGGCTGCTGCCTGTCAGGTCTGGGTCAGTAGCCCGACGAGCCCTCGATGATCGACACGCACAGGCCGCCGAGCACCAGACTCCCGATGGCCAGGCCGATGATGAGGCCGACACCCCACGGCCGGGTGCTCTTGCCAAAGAGGAACGGCACGCCGATGAGGGCAGGGAGGACGGTCACGAGGAAGATCTTGAGGCCGGTGGGTCCGGGGACTTCGGTGAGGACGAAGGCAAGGATGGGCGCGAAGATCGACACTGGGAGGCCGATGAGGACGCCGAAGAGGGTCTTCGCCCAGTTGGGCAGGCCGGGGGCAGGCGGGTAGGCGCCGTAGGGGTTCTGCGGGACCGGCTGGCCGTACGGGTTCTGGCCCTGGGGGTTCTGGCCGTAGGGGTTGTGACTGTGTGGGTCCTGGCCGGGTGGTGGCTGGTTGCTCATGTGATCCTCCAGGGTCCGAATCCGATGATGAGGGCGGCGATGGCGAGCGCGACGAGTCCGACGAGGTAGGCGAGCACGATCCGGGTGTCGCCGAGCAGGCATTTCGACCGCAGCAGCCCGGCGCGGCGTGCTCGGGCGTAGCCGACGGCGCCGAGAGCGGCGAAGAACGCGAGGGCGATCGGCCCGAGGAGCCAGCCGAGGAGGGCAACGGTGGCGAAGATGCAGAGCCGCAACGGATCGAACGGTGTTGCGGCAGAGGCTGAGGTCGCCGTCGGCGGTCCGTCGTCGAGGGGCACGATGCGCGGATCCAGCGTGGGATCACTCACGACCGGCTCCCCGTTGTCGGACGCCCCGTCGCGGTGGAGATCCGGGTGCGGGACAGTGGTGCCCACGCCTGGACCGCGCAGAACGGCGCGCACTGGTGGGCATCCGTCTCGGCGTTGACCGTCGCCACGTGGACGCAGCACTGGGTGAGCCGCTCCTCGATCATCGTGTTCATGTCCATGAATGGCTTGACCGTCACCCGGAGGACGCGCTCCCCGAGCAGCGATCGCAGCCGCTCCCGCTGGCCCGGCAGCCGCGACGTGGCCAGGGTGGCGAGGGTGCCGATCCCGAGGTCACAGTTGGCGCAGATGTCCTTCCAGATGGAGGCCATCGACGGGTGCGACAGCGACGACTGCTCGCTCAGCAGGTCGAGGAGTGAGTCCTTGACGATGGACTTCATCGCTGCGGGGATCGTGTCGTCGGCGATGCGGTTGGCGAGGAGGTCGGGTTCGAGGTCGAGCCATTCCTTGAGGCGGTCGTGGCCGATGAGCGAGGTGAGCGACCGCCACTCGTCGGCGTCGTCGCGCAGGAGGTAGCCGACGGAGCAGCAGTGCGGGTGACTGCACGGCAGGGCGGTGAGGTCGCGCCATGTCACCTGCCCACCGGTCTGTCCCTCGAGCCGCGCGAGGACCCCGGTGTGGGTGAGGCGGTCGAGGGGGTCGATGCCACTGCCGCGTCCGCTGCCGAAGACGGGTTGGATCGTCACGCCTCCGACGTAGGGCGTGTCGAGAGCCCGCTTGATGACGTGCCCGATCTCGTCGTCGTTGACGCCCAGCTTGGCCGTCATCGTCAGCGTCGTGAACACGCCTGCGGCAGAGAGGCGTTCGATCGCCCGCTCCTTGAAGCGCCGGATGTCCGCGCCACGGTGGTGGATCGACGCCTCGGCGGACTCACCGTCGTACTGGAGGTAGACCTCGACCCGCTCCCGGTGTCGACGCAGCAGCTCGATGAACGCGTCGTCCTGGGCGATGCGCAAACCGTTGGTGTTGATCAGGATTCGCACGATCGGTCGGGCCGTGACGGCGTCGAGCAGCTCCTCGAGCCACGGGTAGAGCGTGGGCTCGCCGCCGGAGAGCATGAGGACGTCGATGCGGCCGTTCTCGCGCGAGAGCCGGGTGTCGATCGACGCGAGCACCGACTCGAGCGGTGCGACCGACGCCAGTGCCGGCGACGACTCGGCAAAACACGTCGGGCACTTGAGGTTGCAGTGGTCGAGCAGGTCCTCGAGCAGGATGCACGTGTGCTGGGTCTGCATCTGCGGCAGCCCGTCCTCGTAGGCACTCGGCACCGGCTTGAAGTTGCCGGTCGTGTCGGGCCCGTGAACCTTGGTGGGGGCCGTCCACTGCTCGAGGTAGGTCAGGATCTCGGGCGACTCGTCATAGAGCGTTCGCACCAATCCGTGTGTGGCACAACCTCGTTCGAGCCAGACGCGCCCGTCTCGCACCGCGAGCCAGCCGCTGAGCCGCTGCACCTCCGCCAGCGGCCGATCGGGAGACTCCTCGTGGCACAACGGGCAGAACGCGTTGACGTAACGGTGCACGCGATAGTCGCGCAACGGCATACCGGATCCGCGGGACTCGCTCACAGCGCCACCTCCACCGGCGTTGGGGACGGGACCACACGATAGGCGCCGGAGCGCCAGCGCCACGCGATCCGCACGACGACGAGCGGCACCGTCACCGCGAGGAACAGCTGCGGCCGGGTCAGCCCCGCCCACACGACCTCGTTGCCGCGCACGAACTCGACGAGGAACCGGAAGATCCCGTATGCCGCGACGTACCAGACGAACGTCTCTCCCGGAGGGAGATCCTTGCGTCGCAACCAGAGCCACAGTGCGACGAAGGCGGCGAGATGGAAGGCGATCTCGTAGACGAACGACGGGTGCAACGGCACGCCAGCGACGCCGCCGGTCGCGGCCGCGGCGCCCGGGTCGAGGGTGATGCCCCACCCGCCGCCGGTGGGTGTGCCCGGCTTCTCGGTGAGGAGGCAGCCGATCCGCCCGACCGCCATGCCCAGGGCGACGGCCGGGGCGAAGAGGTCGCCGGTGCGCAGCCGGTATCCCGCGACGCGTTTGGCGACGTGCACTCCGAGCCAGGCACCGACGAGCCCACCAAGGATCGACCGGTTGCCGTAGGCCCACTGCTCGACGAGGGACGCGTTGTCGCGCAGGTCGACGTGCTGGAACCAGGTGCCGAGCCGCATGAACAGGGCGCCACCGACGAGCGCACCCATGACGACCTGGAGGAGCCGTTCGTCCCGCTGACCGCGGCGCCGTGCCTCGACGAAGAACACCGCCGCAGCGGCCAGAACGCCGAGCGCCACGAAGAGCTCGTGGCTCGGGATCGGGCCGATGCGGGGGATCACGTGTCCCACCCTCCCACCGAAGGCGTCAAGGACGCGTCAAGATCGCGCGAGGGGTCTTGACGTGGGCCTACGGTGAGGGATCGTGACGACTCCTGTGCCCCCGGGGCCCATCAAGAAGTGGCTCCTCGAGGTGGAGGACGCCGACCCCGGCGGCTATTACGAGGGCGAGCGGGAGGTCGAGCGCAAGGACCACGCCCAACCGTGGTGGCGGGTCATGTGTCTCACCGGTGTCGACTACTTCTCGACACTCGGATATCACGCTCGTCCTCATCGCACTGCTCGCGGCGGTCTTCCTCAAGGGCTTCAGCGAGGCCATCGGGGTGGCGGTCGTCCTCGTCGTGAGCTACCTCGGGCTCAGCGCCGTCGTCCTGGCGCGCGGCGTGTGGGAGGTCGCCCAGCACCCGACCGTCTTCGGCGACTGGACCGACCACATGAATGCGGCGCACGCGATGCCCTTCGGGATCATCGCGGCCTCACTGCTCGTCTTCCCCGCGCTCGCCCTGGGCCTGTCCGGCTTCGAGACCGGCGTCGTCGTCATGCCGCTCGTCAAGGGCGACCCGGCCGACACCCACGAAGCCCCGCTCGGTCGGATCCGCAACGCCAAGAAGCTGCTCACGTCGGCGGCCCTGATCATGAGCGTCCTGCTCGTCGGATCCTCCCTCGTGACAACGCTACTCATCCCCGAGGAGGCGTTCCAGCCGGGAGGTGAGGCCAACGGTCGCGCCCTGGCCTACCTCGCCCACGAGCTGTTCGGCGACGGGTTCGGCACGGCCTACGACGCGGCGACGATCGACATCCTGTGGTTCGCCGGTGCGAGTGCGATGGCCGGCATGCTCAACATCGTTCCGCGCTACCTGCCGAAGTACGGAATGGCGCCCGACTGGGCGAGCTCGACCCGTCCGCTCGTCCTGGTGCTCTCCGCCATCGCTGCCGCAGTGACGATCGCGTTCAAGGCGGACGTCGACGAGCAGGCGGGCGCCTACGCCACGGGTGTCCTCGCGCTGATGACCTCGGCGGCGATCGCGGTCTTCCTCACTGAACTGCGGCGGCGCCACCGCAGTGCGGCGCTGTTCTTCGCCGTGGTGAGCGCAATCTTCGTCTACACGTTCGTCGTGACGATCGTCGAGCGTCCGGAGGGCCTCATCATCGCCGGGCTCTTCATCGCGATGATCCTTGTCGTCTCGGTGGCTTCGCGGATCTCGCGCAGCACCGAACTGCGGTTGCGCGACGTCGTCTATGACGATGGTGCCGCGCGCCTCATCGACCGCACGAGCGACGGGCTGAACCCGCTGCGCTTCATCGCCAACAAACTCCATGCGGGCGACGATGCCGAGTACGAGCACAAGAGCCTCGACGTCCGCATCGACAACCACCTCAAGGGCTGGCAGAAGGCAATCTTCATCGAGGTGGAGATCACCGACGCGAGCGACTTCGACTCACCCGTGTCGGTGCGCGCGGTCCGCGTCGGTCGCCACGAGATCCTGCGCGCGTCGGGGACGTCGGTGCCGAACGTGCTCGCTGCGGTCTTCCTCGACATCCGCGACCGCACGGGCATCCCCCCGCACGGCTACTTCGAGTGGAGTGACCGCGCGCCCGGCGCGAACGTGCTGCGCTTCCTCCTCGCCGGCGAGGGTGACGTCCCGCCGCTCACGCACGAGATCCTGCGCCGCGCCGAACCCGACGAGGAGCGCCGCCCCAAGGTCCACGTCGGCGGCTGACCGGCCACCCTGCCGCGGTCGCGCCCTGCACGAAACGGTTCGCGAACCTTCTCGTGACTCGATCACCGGATCGATCCGGTCATCGAGCCACGTCGTGGTTCGCGAACCGCTTTGGGTCAAAGGCATCGCGTATGCCGCCCGCTCACCCTCGCGTCCCCAACTCGCCAATTCCTCCCCTCCGGGACGCGGTATGCCGCCCGCCGGTCGTGCGTTGGCGGGCTCGGCTCAGGCGTCCCCCGAGGACGAAGACCGGCTCGGGAGCCTGGCGGCCCCTCCCGAGCCGCATCGATGAGGCTCGGGCGACCTGACCCGGCTCCCGAGCCGGATTGAGCGACTGGCTCAGGGGATGAGGCCGCGCTCACGGGCGATGGCAGCGGCCTCGGTGCGCGACGACGCCCCGAGCTTGGCGAGGATCCGGGAGACGTGCACGCTCGCCGTCTTGGTCGAGATGAAGAGCTGCTGCCCGACCTGGCCGTTGCTCAGGCCCCGGGCGACGAGTTCGAGCACTTCCTGCTCGCGTGCGGTGAGCGTCTCCGCCGACCCTGCCGTGTCGGAGCCGAACGCCTTGCGCCCGGCCCCCGCGCCGTGGAGTTCGTCGAGTTCGGCCAGGAGTGGTCCCGCCCCCAGTCGAGCAGCCACAACACGTGCAGCCTCGGACTCGCGCCGCGCACCAGCTGCGTCACCCGTCGCCGCGAGCACCGCGGCCAGGCGTGCCCGCGAGCGAGCGGTCTCGTAGGCGTGCCCGTAGCGCTCGAACGCCTCCACCGACGCCACCCAGGCGGCCACCATCTCGGCCGGGTCCGGGGGCGTGCCCGTGCCGAGGCGCCACTGGAGTCGGAGCAGCTCGGCGCGCAGGCGGAGGTTCCACGCCCACGTCTCGGTGTTGGTCTCGTCGAGCGCCTCAGTCGTCGGCTCGCGCACCCCCCGCTGCGGCATGGCGACGATCTGGTCGACGCCCTCCATCATCGCCTCGAGGTCGGCTACGGCCCGGCGGTGCAGCGCATCCGACAGGGTGGGCGCGGCGCTCGCGGCCTGACCGGCGACAAGTGCGGCGAGTCGAACGATGGCGTGGAAGCGACCCCAGGTGCGTTCGAGGAAGTCAATGGCGTCGCGAGCGATGTCGAGGGCCCGGGTGAGGTCGCCCTGCCGCCCGTAGTGCTCGACCGCAGGCATGACGAGCTGCACGACGCCGAATCCGTCGACGTGCCACCACGAGCGCACCGCCGCGATCTCCTGATCGGCAATGTCCTCGCCCCGCCCCGCGCGCACGAGCATGAGCGCCGCGTCGAAGAACGAACGCCCGGGCTGGGGGAGCGCAGGGTCGGTGACGTGGAGCCGTCGCCGTGCGCCGTCCCAGTCACCGAGCTCGTATGCCGTGAGCCCACCGATGAGGAGCGACTCCAGGGCAAAGGGGGAGAACTCGAGGTGGAGCTCGCGGGCTAGTGCGGCTCCCTTGTCGTAGTGCTCCAGGGCCCGGACGAGGTTGCCGCGTCGGTGGTGCATCGTCGCGGCCTGGTGGTGGATGCGGATGCGCAGCGGGTCGGGCCGGTCGCCGAGGTCAGCGAGTAGTCGGTCGATGTGCGCCTCGAGCGCGTCGAGATCGTCGTGGACCTCGATGACGCGCGACATGACCGTCCGCACCTCGGTGAGCGCGCCGGGCAGGTTGAGGCGCTGGGCGAGCGCGGTCGCCTCGTCGCCGAGCTGGGCGGCCTCGGTGTATTGCCGCGTGTCGACGAGCTGCTGCATGTGGGCAGTGAGGACGAACAGCCGTTCCGGGGTGTCCTCAGCGGGGACGAGCGCCATCGCCTCGGCGGTGAGCGCCGGCCCACGTTCACCGACGGCGAGGTCGATGAGTCGGGCCCGGTTCGCGCACGTGGCGAGCAGTCGAGCCCGCATCACCGGGCTCTGGTCGTCACCGGGGTGCTCGATCCGGTCCTGGAGGAGCTGGACCGAGCGCACGACGTCCCCGGCCGACAACGCCGCATCGGAGGCCTCGAGACTGACCTCGTCGCGTTCGGGGGCCGACTCCGGAAGCCAGCCCATGGCCTGCTCGAGGTGCGCGAGGGCGTCGGCGGGGCCGCCGGCGGCCAGGTCCTTGCGGGCCGCCCGTCGCGAGGCGGCGACGGCGGTCTCGAGGTCGCCCGAGGCGGCCGCGTGTCGAGCCAGCTCGGACGCGGGGCCGAGCGTGGGATCGGAAGCCAGCGCCGCGGCATACGCGCGGTGAAGTCTCATGCGCGGCCCGGGCAGGAGGTCGTTCGTCGTCGTCTCACCGATGAGGGCGTGCCGGAACGTGTACGCCGGTGGCCAGCTGGTCTCGATGACGTGGCGTTCGACGCCCTCCGCGATGGCCTCCTCGAGCTCGGGCTCGGTGAGGTCCACCAGCTGCAACAGGAGGTCGTGGCTGATGGTGCGTCCTCCGAGGGCCATGGTGCGCACGACGTGCTGGGCCGGATCAGAGAGCTGGTCGACGCGAGCCCACAGGACACGGCCGAGATTGCCGGTGATCGGCTGGCCGGACACGGTGCTCGCAGCGAGCTCCTCGGCGAAGAACGGGTTGCCCTCGGCGCGGCGGGTGATCTCGACGGTCGTGCGCTCGTCGAGGTCCGGTGACTTCGCGGAGGTGACGATGTCGCGGATGGCGCTGTCCGCCAACGGTTGCAGGTCGAGGCGCTCGACTCCCGCGATGCGTGCCCAGACGGCAAGGGTCTCGTGGAGCGGGTGCTGGCGGTGCAGGTCGTCGGAGCGGTAGGTCACGACGAGCGCGACGGGCGAGGAGAACCCACGGGTCAGCAGCAGCGTGAGGAGGTCTCGTGAGGAGTGGTCGGCCCAGTGGGCGTCCTCGATGACGACGAGCAAGGGGGCGACCTCACCGACGGCGGTGAGCAGGGCGTGGACACCTTCGGCGACTTGGCTGGGTGAGCTGGGCGCGACCGACTCGTCGCGCGCCCCGGGCAGGAGGGCCGCGAGTCCGGGCCGAGCGGCGACAGCGTCCTCGACGACGTCGGGGACCAGCTGCTGCAACCGGGCGACGAGCTCGGTGAAGGGGAGGTGGGCGACGCCGCTGCCGGACTGGCCGACGCAGTGGCCCCAGGCGACGGTCCATCCGGCTGCTTCTGCGTCGGCGGAGACGGTGGCGAGCAGGCTGGACTTGCCGATGCCGGCGTCTCCGGACACGACGACACCGACCCCGCGGGGATCGTCGAGTCCGAGGATCTCGGTGATCCGGGCGAGGTCGGCGTCGCGTCCGACGAGCTCGCGCACGGGAGGAGTCATGAGTGGAAGTATTGACGACTCCACTGACTCCTGCGTCGCGAGGCCCACTCCGGTGCCCACGATCTCAGCGAACGTTGCGGGCGGCCTGAACCCGGGCGCGAACCCGGCGAATGACGTGGAGTGAGGATCCGGGACGCTCGTGCGGCTCGGAGAACTGACCGTAGCGGGCGAGCATCTCCGCGCGGACCGCTTCGGGGGTGATGAACGAGGTGTTCATGGCTGGTCCTTTCCGTGACCGTTGGGTTGACCTGTGGTGGTCGGTGCCAGCTCCTGCTGACCTCCACAACAGTCGTCGGATGAGGTAGGCGGTCACATCGGGCAGGTGTCGTATTTCCCGCGGGCCGCTACCTCAGACGCGGTCGCCCGGCTACCTCAGGCGCGCTGCGCGACAACCGAGTGGGTATGCCGTCCGCCCGCCTCCGATGTCTCGCGCACCCCAGCTCTTGCCTCGCAATAAATACCCCCCTAGGGTATGCTGTTGGACTCGTAGCCGGAACTCTCGCAGCACAATTCGATGCACAGGAGCGCACGATGAACTCTCGCAACGCCATGGCAGCCAGTGCGACGCTGCACTGCCTCACCGGGTGTGCCATCGGTGAGATCGCCGCCAACCTGATCGAGTAGTCACGACCGCCTGGTCAGTCCAGGGTGACCGTCAGGGCCGAGTGGTCGGTGAGCCCATCGACCCTCGGCTCGTGCACCAGTTCGGACGCCTCGACCACGAGATCTGGTGTGGCAAAGGCGTGGTCGTAGCGGCAACCCACTCCTGAGTGGTCCATCCACGACATCTGCGCGTCGTCGTGGTGGGCCCGGAACGCATCGACGAGCCCGTGCCGCTCCGAGAGGTCGTGGTACATCGCCGTCTCCTCCGTCAGCACGTACTTCAGCACGTCGTCATGCACCGGGTCGACGAGGTTGAGGTCGCCGAGGACGATCCCGCGCTCGCCGCGCGAAACCCATTGGGAGACAACCTTTTCGTATGCCGTGAGCCACTGGCGCTTTCGCTCGCGTTGCGCCTTGCTCGCGTACCGAACCGGATCGCTCGCCACCCCGTAGGTCGCCAGCACACGGATGGGCTCGACGTGCGAATCCTCCTGCCAGAGAACGGAATCCACCCGACCGGGAAGCAACGATGGTGGATCGATGGTGGCCTCGTCCAAGGTGCCCACCCGGGCCACCGTCATGACGCCCAGCTCCGAGCGATCGGTGACCCGAATGGCGAAGCCAGCTGCCCGGCATACCGAAAGGAGAAGGTTCGATCCCTCGCCGCGACCGACCTCGGTGAGCACCCAGAGGTCCTCCTCGCGCGGCCACAGCCAGTGCAGCAGCGACTCGGCCCGGGCCCGGGGCGGGTTGGAGACGTTGAGCGTCAGCAACGAGGTCACAGCGGCCATTGTCGCCGCCGGACCGTCGTGGGTGCGTGCCAGACTGGCCGCATGCCCGACTACGGTCACGAGCTCGAGTTCGGGGTCTTCCCGACGCCCGATGCCTCCCGGCACCACGCGGTCCTCGAACTCGCGCAACTCGCCGACGTCGTCGGCCTCGAGCACGTGAGCGTGCAGGACCACCCCTACCAGCGCAGCTTCCTCGACACGTGGACCCTGCTGTCCGTCATCGGTGCCCGGACGAGTCAGGTCCGGGTCTCCACCAACGTCGTGAGCCTCCCGCTGCGGCCGCCCGTGGTGCTCGCGAAGTCGGCCGCCAGCCTCGACGTCCTCACGGGTGGCCGCGTCGAGCTCGGCCTCGGTGCCGGCGCGTTCTGGGACCCGATCGTCGCGGCGGGCGGTTTGCGACGCACGCCCGGGGAGGCAGTCGATGCGCTTGTCGAGGCGATCGGCATCCTGCGCAGCTTCTGGGCGGGAGAGCCGGGGAGGTTCGACGGTGAGCACTACTCCAACAAAGGCCTCAAGCCCGGGCCCGTCCCCGCCCACGACATCCCCATCTGGATCGGAGCCCTCAAACCCCGCATGCTCGGCGTCACCGGACGCCTGGCGGACGGCTGGATCCCGAGCATGGGCTATGCCCCACCCGAGGCCCTGCCCGACATGAATGCCCGCATTGACGACGCAGCTGCCAAAGCGGGACGGGCGCCGCAGGACATCCGCCGGCTCTACAACATCAACGGGCGATTCGGTTCCGGCTCAGGGCTGCTCGAAGGTTCGCCGAAGGACTGGGCGGAGCAGCTGACCGACATCGCGGTGGGTATCGGGATGAGCACCTTCATCCTCGCGACCGATGACCCGGCGACCCTGCAGACGTTCGCCGAGGAGGTCGCGCCACTGACCCGCGAGCTCGTCGCGGCTGAGCGCGAGGGTGGGGGTTCGTCCGCGGAAGGCCGGGCCAGCGCGTCGGTGCCGGCGTCCACGGAGCCGGCGGGGTCCACGGAAACCGCTGGGGCACAGCCGGACTCGCGCTTCACGCCCCAGCAACTCGCCATTCCCGCCCACCTCGTCGAGGTCCACGACTACCTGCGTGCCGAGCTGGACCAGGTTCGCGACATCGTCCGACAGGTCCGCGAGGGCCACACGACGGTGGGTTCTGCCCGCTCGGCCATCAACACGATGACGATGCGACAGAACAACTGGACCCTCGGCGCGTACTGCGAGTCCTACTGCCGGATCGTCACGGGTCACCACACCAACGAGGACCGAGCGATGTTCCCGCACCTGCTGCGCGCCGACCCGAGGCTCGAACCCGTCGTCACCCGCCTGCATGCCGAGCACGAGGTCATCGCCGGTCTCCTCGACGACCTCGACCGGGCCCTTGTCGCCCTCGTCGGCGACCCTGCGTACGGCTCCGAGGGGCAGCGTTCCCTCGACGCCCTCGGGGACGCGCTCGACGAGCTCACCGAGTCCCTGCTGTCCCATCTCTCCTACGAGGAGGAGGCGCTCCATGACGCCCTCGCGAACCACGGCTTCGGCTGAGTAGAGGAGAGCCCGCCCGCCGAAAGCCGGGCCCTTGGTCCCTGTTGGGTCGCGGACCGCACCGGCACGCTTCGGTGAGGAGCCGGCGTACGCCAACTCCTTCACCTGCAGTGACGGAATGCGATAGGACAGAGATGGCACCACGCAGCGGGATACACATGACGACTCCGAAGGAGGAGGCCATGGCGGAGGATATTCGCTCCGTCGGTTCGGCGGCCCGTGCCCTCGTGCTCGCGACGGTCGGCTTCGCCGTCAACTTCTGGGCGTGGGCGCTGCTCAGCCCGCTCGGGCCCAGGTTCAAGGAGCTTCTCGAACTCAGCTTCGGCCAGCAGGCGCTCCTCGTCGCGGTGCCGGTCATTGTCGGCTCGCTCGGCCGCATCCCCGTTGGCGCCCTGACCGACCGGTTCGGCGGGCGGGTGATGTTCCCGCTGCTGTCGCTCGCGACGATCGTGCCGGTGCTCTACCTCGGACTTTCAGGCCAGTACTCCCTCGCTGGCCTGCTCGTCGGCGGGTTCTTCCTCGGCCTCGGTGGCACGGTCTTCGCCGTCGGTGTCCCGCTCGTCAACGCATGGTTCCCGCCGGAGCGGCGCGGCCTCGCCATCGGCATCTTCGGGGCCGGCATGGGCGGCACCGCGATCAGCGCCCTGACGACCGTTCGCTTCGTCACCGGGCTCGGCGACAAGGCACCGTTCCTCATCACGGCCGCTGCTCTGGCTCTGTATGCCGGTGTCGCCTGGCTCCTCCTGCGGGATGCGCCCGGTCGGGTGGTTCCGTCCACGTCCGTTGTGAGTCGCCTCAGTGCCGCGGCTCGCCTGCCGATCGCGTGGCAGGCGTGCGTTCTGTATGCCGTGGCGTTCGGTGGGTATGTCGCGTTCTCGGTCTACCTCCCGGCGTACCTCAAGACGGCCTATGGACTCGAACAGGTCGACGCGGCCAACCGCATGGCCGGGTTCGTCGTCGTCGCCGTCCTCATGCGGCCGGTCGGCGGCTGGCTGTCGGACCGGTTCGGCGCGATTGCCGTCCTCACGGGTGTGTTCGCCGTCGTCGCTGCCGGCGCGACTCTGCAGTCGGCGACGCCCGGGCTCATGCCACTCGGGACGGTCGCCTTCCTCGCGATGGCCGCGGCCCTCGGCGCGGGCAGCGGCGCGGTGTTCGCCCTCGTCGCGCGGACAGCCCCGGCGTCCCAGGTCGGCTCGGTCACCGGGCTCGTCGGTGCCGCCGGCGGCCTGGGTGGCTTCGTCCCGCCACTCGTCATGAGCGCTGTGCACGGACGCACCGGGTCCTACGGGCTCGGCCTCCTGCTGCTCGCCCTCGTGTCCCTGGGCTGCCTCGTCCTCACCGTCACCATCGTCCGTCGCACCACGAGCGCAAGGAGCTGACACCGCACCATGAGCATCGACACCCCCGGGCTGGATGGCCCCCTGGCAGACGCGCTGGTCGGGACGAGGCGGTTCTTCACTCGGGCGGAGGTGTCGCAGGACAAGCGGTCGATCCATGCCACGGGTGGGCGCTCCGGCGACGCCTTCTACCGCGACCGGTGGAGTCACGACAAGGTCGTGCGCTCGACCCACGGCGTGAACTGCACCGGTTCCTGTTCGTGGAAGGTCTACGTCAAGGACGGGATCATCACGTGGGAGGCGCAGCAGACGGACTACCCGAGCCCGGGCGCGGACCGGCCCGACTATGAGCCCCGCGGCTGCCCTCGAGGGGCGGCGTTCTCGTGGTACACGTACTCGCCGACTCGGGTGCGCTACCCCTACGTCCGTGGGGTGCTCCTTGACCTCTTCCGTGCCGCGAAGCTGGAGCACGGAGGCGACCCCGTCCTCGCGTGGGGGTCGATCGTCACCGACGCCGAGAAGGCCCGTCGATACAAGTCCGCCCGGGGCAAGGGTGGACTCGTGCGTGCCTCGTGGGAGGAGGTCGTCGAGATCGTCGCCGCGGCCCACGTGTGGACGATCAAGGAGCTCGGGCCGGACCGCATCGCGGGCTTCTCGCCGATCCCCGCGATGTCACCGGTGTCCTACGCCTCCGGCGCCCGCTTCCTCGAGCTCGTCGGAGCTCCGATGCTCTCGTTCTACGACTGGTACGCCGACCTCCCCAACGCGTCGCCACAGATGTTCGGCGACCAGACCGACGTGCCGGAGTCCGGGGACTGGTGGGACGCGGCATACCTCATCATGTGGGGCTCGAACGTGCCGCTGACCCGCACGCCGGACGCCCACTGGATGACGGAGGCGCGCTACCGCGGGCAGAAGGTCATCGCGGTGGCGCCCGACTACGCCGAGAACGTCAAGTTCGCCGACGAGTGGGTCACGCTCGGCCCCGGCACCGACGGCGCGCTCGCGATGGCAATGGGTCACGTCATCCTCAAGGAGTTCTTCGTCGACCAGGACGTCCCCTTCTTCGTCGACTACAACAAGCACTACACGGACCTGCCGAACCTCGTCAGCCTCGTGCCGGGCGAGGCCGAGGGCACCTGGCGCGCCGGCAAGTACCTCGTCGCCGGCGACGTCGAGGGTGCGCCCGAGTCCGACTCCGAGCACGCCATGTGGAAGCCGCTCGTCCTCGACGCCGCGACCGGCGAGCTCGCCGTCCCGCGCGGCTCGATCGGCGACCGCTACGGCGACGAAGGCCTGGGGCGGTGGAACCTGCAGCTCGGCGATCTCGACCCGATGCTCACGGTGTGGGAGAGCCGCGACGACGTCGTCGAGGTCGAGCTGCCACGGTTCGACGGCGCCGACGGCAAGGTCGCCCACGAGCGTCGTGGCGTGCCGGTCCGCCGTGTGGGCGACCGGCTCGTGACGACCGTCCTCGACCTCCTGCTCGCGCAGTACGGCGTGCGGCGCGACGGGCTGCCCGGCGTGTGGCCGACTGGCTACGACGACCCGTCCGTGCCGGCGACCCCGGCGTGGCAGGAGCAGCACACCGGCGTCCCCGCGGCCCAGGTCGAGCGGCTCGCCCGTGAGTGGGCGCAGAACGCCATCGACACCCAGGGTCGCGGCATGATCCTCCTCGGCGCCGGGACGAACCACTGGTTCCACAGCGACCAGATCTACCGGGCGATCCTGCTGCTCACGACGATCACCGGATGCCAGGGCCGCAACGGGGGAGGGTGGGCGCACTACGTCGGGCAGGAGAAGGTCCGCCCGCTCATGGGCTTCCAGCACATGGCCTTCGCGCTCGACTGGCACCGTCCGCCGCGCCACATGAACCAGACCGCCTACTGGTACGTCCACACGAGCCAATACCGCTACGACACGTTCTCGGCCGACGACCTCGACGCCGGGACGGGTATCTTCGCCGGCAAGAGTGTCATGGACCTGCTCGCCCAGTCGGTGCGGCTCGGCTGGACGCCGAGCTACCCCACGTTCGACCGCAGCTCGCTCGACCTCGCCGATGACGCGGAGGCCGCCGGGATGGAGGTTCCGGAGTACGTCGCGCAGGAGCTCAAGGAGGGCCGACTCCGCTTCGCGGTCGAGGACCCGGAGTCGGGCACGAACCACCCGCGGGTCCTGTCGCTTTGGCGCTCCAACCTCCTTGGCAGTTCGGCCAAGGGCAACGAGTACTTCCTGCGGCACCTCCTCGGCACCGACAGTGCGGCGACCGCGGTGGAGGCACCACCGGAGCAGCGGCCCTCGACGGTGGCGTGGGCCGACGAGGCACTCCACGGCAAGCTCGACCTGCTCACGACGATCGACTTCCGCATGACGAGTTCGACAATCCTCTCGGACGTCGTGCTCCCGGCAGCGACCTGGTACGAGAAGCACGACCTGTCCACGACCGACATGCACCCGTTCATCCACTCCTTCAACCCGGCGATCAGTCCGCCGTGGCAGACGAAGTCGGACTGGGACACGTGGAAGGCCGTCGCGGCGAAGTTCAGCGAACTCGCCGTCGACCACCTCGGCACCCGCCGTGACGTCATCGCCAAGCCGCTGTGGCACGACACCCCGGAGGCGATGGCGACCGTCCACGGCGAGGTCAAGGACTGGCGGGCCGGAGAGTGCGAGCCCGTGCCCGGGAAGACCATGCCCGTCATCGCCGTGGCCGAGCGCGACTACACGGCCGTCTTCGACAAGATGACGAGCATCGGACCGCTCCTCGAGAAGGTCGGCATGCTCACCAAGGGCGTCGCCTACGACGTCAAGCGCGAGGTCGAGATCCTCCGGCAGCGCAACGGCGTCCAACGAGGCGGAGCCGGTGACGGCCAGCCGAAAGTCGACACGGACATCCGGATGGCCGACGCGATGATCCACCTCGCCGGCGTCTCGAACGGCCACCTCGCGACCCAGGGGTTCCGCTTCCTCGAGAAGCGAACGGGGACCCAGCTGGCCGACCTCGCCGCCGAGCACGAGGGCAAGCAGATCACCTTCGCCGACACCCAGGTCGCGCCCGTCCCGGTCATCACCTCACCGGAGTGGTCCGGCTCCGAGTCCGGAGGCCGGCGCTACAGCCCGTTCACCATCAACATCGAGCGGCACAAGCCGTTCCACACCCTCACCGGGCGCCAGCAGTTCTACGTCGACCACGACTGGTTCCTCGGGATGGGGGAGGCGCTCCCCGTCTACCGTCCGCCGCTCAACATGACGCAGTTGTTCGGGGAGAAGGCCATCGGCGAGCTCGAGGACGACGGCGAGCACGGCGTCGCGGTCTCCGTCCGCTACCTCACCCCGCACAACAAGTGGTCGATCCACAGCGAGTACCAGGACAATCTCTTCATGCTCTCGCTCTCGCGCGGTGGCCAGTCGGTGTGGATGTCGGATCGCGACGCGGCCAAGGTCGGGATCCGGGACAACGACTGGATCGAGATGGTCAACCGCAACGGCGTCGTCGCCGCCCGGGCCATCGTGAGCCACCGTATGCCCGAGGGCACCGTGTACATGCACCACGCCCAGGACCGGCTCATCGACGTGCCCCTCACCGAGCGGGACCGGAAGCGGGGCGGCATACACAACTCCCTGACGCGCATCCTCCTCAAGCCGAACCACATCGTCGGCGGGTACGCCCAGCTCGCCTACTTCTTCAACTACATCGGGCCGATCGGCAACAACCGCGACGAGGTCACGATGATCCGTCGCCGGACGACGAAGGTGGAGTACTGAGATGCGCCCCATGGCCCAGATGGCGATGGTCATGAACCTCGACAAGTGCATCGGGTGCCACACGTGCTCGGT
This sequence comes from Knoellia subterranea KCTC 19937, assembly GCF_000768685.1. Lineage (GTDB taxonomy): Bacteria > Actinomycetota > Actinomycetes > Actinomycetales > Dermatophilaceae > Knoellia > Knoellia subterranea. The sequence continues at coordinate 156,054 of NZ_AVPK01000004.1, forward strand.
GACCTGCAAGCAGGCGTGGACGAACCGCTCCGGCATGGAGTACGTCTGGTTCAACAACGTCGAGACGCGGCCCGGCCTCGGCTACCCGCGCACCTACGAGGACCAGGACACGTGGCAGGGCGGGTGGGTCCGCAAGGGCAACGGTCGGCTCACCCTGCGGTCGGGTGGCCGGTGGAAGAAGCTCGCCACCATCTTCAGCAACCCCAAGCTCCCCGGCATCGAGGACTACTACGAGCCGTGGACCTACGACTACGAGACGCTGCTCAACAGCCCTGCGACCCAGACGTTCCCGGTCGCCACCCCGAAGTCCCTCATCACCGGCAAGGACATCAACATCCGGTGGTCGGCGAACTGGGACGACGACCTCGGCGGCAGCCTCGAGCACGCCACGAGGGACCCGATGCTCAAGGGCATCGAGGACAAGGTGAAGTTCGAGTTCGAGCAGACCTTCATGTTCTACCTGCCACGGATCTGCGAGCACTGCCTCAACCCGTCCTGCGCGGCGTCCTGCCCGAGCGGCGCGATCTACAAGCGGTCCGAAGACGGCATCGTTCTCGTCGACCAGGACAAGTGCCGTGGCTGGCGCATGTGCGTCTCGGGGTGCCCTTACAAGAAGATCTACTTCAACCACCGCACCGGCAAGGCCGAGAAGTGCACCTTCTGCTACCCGCGCATCGAGGTTGGCATCCCGACCGTCTGTTCCGAGACGTGCGTCGGCCGACTGCGCTACCTCGGTCTCGTCCTCTACGACGCCGACCGGGTGCTCGAGGCCGCCAGTGTGGAGAACGACCACGACCTCTACGAGGCCCAGCGCTCGATCCTCCTCGACCCCGACGACCCAGAGGTACGTCGCGAAGCCGAGCGGGCCGGCATACCGGCCGACTGGATCGAGGCGGCGCGGCGGTCACCGGTGCACAAGCTCATCAACACCTACAAGGTGGCGCTGCCGCTGCACCCGGAGTACCGCACCATGCCGATGGTCTGGTACATCCCGCCGCTCTCACCCGTCGTCGACGTCATCAAGGACACCGGGCACGACGCAGAGGACCGCCACAACCTCTTCGCGGCGATCGACACGTTGCGCATCCCCGTCGAGTACCTGGCGAACCTCTTCACCGCCGGCGACACCGCGCCCGTCGACTCCGTCCTCCGCAAGCTCGCGGCCATGCGCTCCTACATGCGCGACATCAACCTCGGCCGCGACCCCGACGACTCGATCCCGGAGTCCGTCGGCATGGACGGCGAGTCGCTCTACGAGATGTTCCGGCTGCTCGCGCTCGCGAAGTACGACGAGCGTTACGTCATCCCGACCGCCCACGTCGAGCAGGCCCACGCCCTCGAGGAGCTCGCGACGGAGTGCGCCCTCGACTACGACGGCGGGCCCGGGATGATGGGTGAGTCGGGGCCGTTCGGCGAGGGCTCGGGCGAGCTCACGCCGGTGGCGGTCGAGAACTTCCAGATGCTCAAGCAGCGCCAGACCGCGGACTCGATGAGTGGGGCCAGAAGTGCCGAGAGCGGTGGCGAGGACTCGGGCAGGGGGCGGCTGCGTGGTCGCCTCAACTTGCTCAACTGGGACGGGAAGGGCTCTCCCACAGGGCTTTTCCCGAAGCGCAGTCCCGAGGAGGACGAGTGATGTTCGCCCGTCGGCGGTCCCCGCGCCGCCACGATGACGCCTCGCTCGCGACGGCCTGGCAGGTCGTGTCGCTGCTGCTCGACTACCCGACCGAGGAGCTCGTGGAGCGTCGGTCGCTCCTCGAGGCCGCCGCCGCGCCGTTGCCCGCGGAGGTGAGAGATCCGGTATGCCGGTTCCTCGCCGTCCTGGGGTCGGCGGACCTGGGTGCCCTGCAGAGGGAGTACGTCGAGACGTTCGACACGACACGTCGCTGCTGCCTCTACCTCACCTACTTCGCGCACGGTGACACCCGCAAGCGCGGTCTCGCGCTGCTCGAGTTCAAGCAGGCCTACCGGCGCGCCGGGGTGGAGCTCACCGCCGACGAGCTGCCGGACCACCTCTGCGTGGTGTTGGAGTTCGGCGCGACGGCGGACCGTGCGGTGGCGCAGCGGCTGCTCGATGACCACCGCGCCGGTGTGGAGATGCTGCGCCTCGCCCTGGCGGACCGGCAGTCCCCGTGGCACGACGTCGTGCTCGCTCTCGTCGCGACACTGCCCGAGCTCGAGAGCGACGACGCCGACGCCGTCGCTGCGCTCATCGCGAAGGGTCCACCGTCCGAGGACGTCGGCATCGACACCCAGCCCTACGCCCTCGATCCACGTCTGGCCGAACCCCCGGCGCGGTCGAACGCCCCAGTCGCCCTCGGCACCACCATCCCCGTAGGAGCTCCCTGATGGACACCTTTCTCTGGGTGGTCTTCCCCTACATCTGCCTCGCGGTGTTCGTGGTCGGCCACTACTGGCGCTGGACCTACGACAAGTTCGGCTGGACGACCCGCTCGTCCCAGCTCTACGAGAACCGCCTGCTCCGCTGGGGAAGCCCGCTCTTCCACTTCGGGATGCTCGGCGTCATCGGCGGGCACGTCATCGGGCTCATCATCCCGAAGTCGTGGACCGAGGCCGTCGGTGTGAGCCAGGAGCTCTACCACTTCCTCGCCGTCTCCCTCGGCGGAGTCGCCGGGCTGGCGACGGTCGTCGGTCTGGCGATCCTCGTCTACCGGCGCCGAACGGTCGGGCCGGTCTTCATGGCGACGACGCGCATGGACAAGACGATGTACGCCCTCCTCGCGGCCGTCATCCTCCTCGGACTCTGGAACACCGTCGCGAGCAGCATCTTCGGCCACTACGACTACCGCGAGGGTGTCTCGCCGTGGTTCCGCAGCATCTTCACGCTGCAGCCCGACGCGAGCCTCATCGCGGACGCGCCCATCGGCTTCCGGCTCCACGCCCTCCTGGCGTTCGCGCTCTTCGCGCTGTGGCCGTTCACCCGACTGGTCCACGTGTTCTCCGCCCCCATCGGATATCTCACCCGCCCCTACATCGTCTATCGCAGTCGCGACGAGGCCCGCGAGGGCAGCAGAGCACCCCAGCGTGGCTGGGAGAAAGCAGGACGGCCATGACCGAACAGACCAACCACGCCAACCACGCCGACCACCAGGATCGCGCCGACCGCGCCGACCGCGCCGACCACCCGGCCGACCACGAGACCGTCGACCTCGTCGCCGCCGGGGCTTCCCTCCTGGAGGCGGCCCGCTCTCAGGCGAACGGGCACGCGTCGACGCTCGTCGTCGGAGGCACGGCGCAGCGCGCGGTCCTCATGGCCCTCACCGCAGGGTCCGCGCTCGGCGAGCACGACTCCCCGCCGGCCGCGACCTTCCAGGTCGTGACCGGGAGTGCCCGCCTGTATGCCGTGGACGGGCCGTCGTGGACCGTGCGGACCGGCGAGGTGGTCGCCATTCCGTCGGCGCGGCACGGGGTGGAGGCGCTCGAGGACTGCGTCATCCTGCTCACCGTCGCCCTCGCCTGACGCAGTCAACGCATCAGGCGAGGCCCAACGCGCGGGCCTCCTCGTGCAGCTCGGCACGCACCCGTGGGTGGGCGGTCTGCTCGATGAGGTCTCGCGCCTGGCTCTCCTGGTCGCGTCCGAAGAGGTCGGCCACTCCCTGCTCCGTGATGACGGCGCTCGGTTGGAACGACGTCACCGGCTCGTCGAGGAGGGGCACGATCGACGACACATCGGCCCTCGGGTGCCAGCTGCGCAGCGCGAGCATCGCCTGCCCACCGGGGGAGTGGAGGGCCCCGACGATGAAGTCGGTCTGGCCGCCGTAGCCGGAGTGGATCCGGCCGTTGATCCGTGACGCGTTGGCCTGTCCGTAGAGGTCGACCTCGAGCGCGGTGTTGATGCTCGTCATCGCGGGATTCTGGGCGATGAGGCCGGGAGAGTTGACCACCTCGGTCCGGGCCATGGTGATGCCCGGGTTGCCGTCGACGACGTCGTAGAGCTCCCTCGAGCCGAAGCAGAACGACGCGGTGATCCGACGCTCGCGGTCAAGTGCCCCGGCCCGGTCGAGGGTGAGCAGTCCGTCCGAGAACATCTCGCTCCAGATGCCGAGCCCGCGCCGGCTCGTGAGCCCACCGACCGCGGCGTCGGGGATGGCGCCGATGCCCATCTGCAGCGTCGCACCATCGCCGATCCGGTCCGAGACCCGTTCTGCCACAGCGAGACTCGCGTCGTCGGGAGGCACGGCCTGATGTTCGGCGAGCGGCACGTCGATGTCGACGACGAGGTCGATGAGCTCCGCGTCGAGCTGGCTGTCACCGAACGTGTAGGGCATCGCGTCGTTGCGCACCGCCACGACGAGCCCACCCCTCGCGTGACATGCCTCGATCGCCGCCGGCAGCACGTTGACCTCCGTGCCGAGGCTGAGCCGCCCATCCCGCTCGGGGGCGCAGTGGACGATGACGACGTCGGGTGGCATCGGACCCGCGAACAGCACAGGCACCATGGACAGCCGGGACGGGACGTAGGACAGCGCGGAGTGGTGACGCATTCCCACCCCGACGAAAGACGTCTCGGCCACCACGCCGGGGCGATCCGGTATGCCGTGTCCCGCGTTGAGTGCCCAGATCCGGTATTCGGGGACGGCTGAGTCGAGGGCCGCGACCGCGGCCCACGGGGTGGCCGCGTTGCCGCTGACGACGACTCTGGGTTGCGGAGGGAGTTTGGCGAGGGCGGTGGCGAGTCCGTCGAGGGAGACCTGGCGCATGGCACCACCGTGCCGCGCAGAAGGGTTGCAGGACAAGGCCCTTGGTCCCTGTTCGGAGCGCGTTGGGGTTGCGACTGTGGAACCAGGAGCTGGCCGTCAGGGCCGGCGGACACCAAGGAGCAGTCATGAGCACGAATGCATCCCCGGCCCGGGTGGTTGTCGCGGTCGACGGCACGAGCAGCGGGGCTGCCGTGGAGTGGGCGACCCGGCTCGCCTCGGAGCGCGGTCGCACGCTGCACCTCGTCCACGTCCGCGTGCCGTTCGTCAGCCAGATCAGCGGGGCGCCCGTCCAGCTCCTCGACGACGGACTTGGCGAGGCCATCCTGCGCGAGTCGGTCGAGCATGTTCGTGAGCTTCAGCCGGGACTCACCGTGACCATGGAGCTCGGGGACTCCCCCATCGCCCCGGTCATCGTCGAGGCCTCACGCGACGCGGAGCTCGTCGTCGTCGGCGCACGAGGCCGCGGTCCGATCAGCAGTGCCCTGCTCGGCTCGACGTCGGTCGATGTCGCGGCCCACGCCCACGCACCCGTCGTCGTCGTCCGTTCCAACGCCACCGACACCGCCACCGCCACCGCAGTCGACGCAGCCGCGGAGGCGTCGACGGCCCGCAATGGCGTGGTCGTCGGCAGTGATGGGTCCGCGGTCTCCGAGGCCGCGATCGGCGTCGCTTTCGCCGAGGCGGACGCGCGCGGCGTGCCGCTCACGGTGGTCCACACGTGGGCCCTCGACATCGCCGAGTCGGCGTGGGTCTCGCCCGGCTACGACCAGGTGCAGAAGCAGATCCGGGAGACGGAGGCGGCGCTTGCGGCGGAGACGGTGGCTGGGTGGACGGAGAAGTACCCCGATGTCCACGTCCGCACTGTCGTCCGGCACGGCCACCCGGTCGAGACCATCGCGGGACTCTCCCTGGACGCGGAGCTCGTCGTCGTGGGCAGCCGCGGTCGTGGCGGCTTCTCGGGACTGCTCCTGGGGTCAGTCAGCCAAGGCGTCCTGCACCACGCGCACTGCCCCGTCATGGTGGTGCGCCCGGAGGATGGGGCGTCGTGATGGGCACGCCGAGAGCAGCCGGTGAGTCCGCCCGGGAGCAGGGGACTCGGGAGTACCCGACTCGGGAACTCCCGGCCGTCGACCACAGTGGTCTCGAGGTCCTCGACTTCGACGTGGCTCTCGACCGGCTCCGAGCCGTCCCGATCGGACGCTTCGCCTTCGTCCACAGCGGCGAGGTGCTCGTCCTGCCGGTCCAGCACGTCGTCCACGGTGTCGACGTCTGCTTCCGAACGGCCGGCGACGCCAAGATCGAGGTTGCCCGTGACCACGGCCGGGTCGCCTACGAGGTCGACGCCTTCGACCCGGCGACCCGGACCGGGTGGAGCGTTCTCGTCCAGGGCACTGCCGAGATCGTGCGCGACCCCGACGAGACGCGCGACCTCGACGACCTGGCGCCCGCGCCGTGGCTCGGCTCGCTCGCCACGGAGCGCGAGTGGGTGCGGCTGCGGCCGCACGCCATCACCGGTCGTGAGGTGGCTGCGCCGAGTGGTTCGTGACCGGGTGGTTCGTGACCCAGACCGCCGCTTGGGTGCGTCGCTCCATCCCGAGCTTGGCGAGAACCGAGGTGACGTAGTTCTTCACCGTCTTCTCGGCGAGGTGGAGTGAGTCGCCGATCTGGCGGTTCGTCATCCCCTCGCCGATGAAGGTGAGGATGCGGCGCTCCTGGGGGGTGAGCGTCGCGAGCCGGGGGTCCGCCGTCTCGGAGTGGCCCCACTGGCGGCGAAGGCGGGCGACGTGCTCGGGGTCGAGCAGTGACTCGCCTCGTGACACTCGACGAATCGCGTCGACGAGGTCGGTGCCGCGCACGTCCTTGAGGACGTACCCCGCGGCACCCGCTGCGACGGCTGCGGTGAGGGCCTGCTCGTCGTCGAAGGACGTGAGGATGAGCCCCTCGATGTCCTCGTCGCGAGAGCGCACGTCACGGCAGACGTCGATCCCGGACCCGTCCGGGAGCCTGGCGTCGAGGACCATGACGTGCGGGCGCAGGGCCGGGATCCGTCGTGCGGCCTCGGCGGCCGAGCCGGACTCGCCGACGAACTCGATGTCGGCTTCGGTCTCGAGCATCTCGCGCAGCCCTCGCCTCACGACCTCGTGGTCGTCGAGGAGGAAGAGCCGGATCGTCATGGCACCAGCGTAGCCACGCTCGGTCACTGGAGTGCTCCGCGGCGCATCACCGCGACGGGGCAGCGACTCGCGCCGACGACGCCGAGCGTGACGGACCCCAGCATGAGCCCGGGGAAACCCCCGACCCCCCGACTTCCGAGCACGAGGACCGACGCCTCGGCCGAGCTGTCGATGAGGGCCCGTGTGGGGTCGGCCCGTTGCACCCGGGTCGTGACCTCGAGCCCGGGGTGCCGCCGACGGATCGTCGCTGCGGCGCGCACGACGTTGGCGTGCGCCCGGGCGAGCTCCTCGACGCGCACCGTCGTGCGCAGCGTTGGGGAGGAGGGCAGCTCGTCGGACCACGGTTCGCCCTCTGGCGACTGCCAGGCAGCGAACACGACGATGGGAACCTCCCTGGAGCGGGCGAACCCGGCCGCGAGGTCAAGTGTGTCCTCGGCCCGTGAGCCGTCGACCCCGACGACGACCGGTGCCGGCGCTGAGAGGGAGGGGGGCGCCGCGTCCACGGGCCGACCGCCGCGGGCGAGGTCGACGGACCGAACGCCCTCGGTCGCATCACCGGCCGCAGCCTCGGGCAGGTCGACTGGCACGACGACGACGGGGCACCGTGCGTGCACGGTGGCCGCGAGCGACACGGCACCCAGGCCGCCGGAACCCTCGCGTCCCACGACGACAAGCTCTGCGCCGACCGAACGGGCGACGAGCTCGGCCCCGGGTGTCCCGACCTCACCGACGGCAGTCACGCGCACGTCGACCGCGTCGCCGTCGAGCTGCGCGCGAGCGTTCTGCACGGCGCGCAGCGCCACGGAGCGGCAGAGGGCACGGAGCTCGACAGGGCTGGGAGCGACGCTCACCGCGCGAGGCGGTTCCGCGGCATACACGACCTGCAGGGGCGCATCGAGGGACGCGGCCTCGCGCAGGGCCCACGAGGCCACCTGCCCACCCGATGGCGTGCCGTCGACACCCACGACGATCGGCTTGGGAGGCCGGCTCGGTTCGATGGATGACTGCTGGGTGGAGGTGGCTGTGCTCACCTGCCCAGCCTGCGCTCGCGCAGGCCGCCGAGGGCAGTGACGAAGGTCCTCTCGTTGCGGGGTCAGGAGCGGGGGAGCAGGGGCACGACCCAGCGGACCCGGGTCCCGCCGCCCTGGCCGGCCTCGGCCGTGAACCTTCCGCCACGCGTGGTCGCCCGCCGTGCGAGGTTGTCGAGTCCGGAGCGCGGCACCTGGGCGTCCAGCCCGCGCCCGTTGTCGGCGACCGTGACCCGGACGTTCTCGTCGACGACGATCTCGACCTCGACCCGGTCGGCGCCAGCATGGCGGGCCGCGTTGCTCAAGCCCTCGCGGACGACGGCGAGGAGGTCCGCGGCGAGCGCGGACTCGATGTCGGAGGTCGACCCCTGGACGGTCAGTGTCGGCGCGAATCCCAGCGTCACCGCTGCGGCGTCACACACGGCCGAGATCTCGGCGGTGAGGTGACGCGAGTCCTGCACCCGGTTGAGCGCGAAGATCGTGTGCCGGATGTCCTTGATCACGGCGTCGATCTCGTCGACCGTGACGTCGACCCGTTCACGGAGCGTCTCGTCGGTGAGCTGGCGAGCCACGGACTGCAGCGACATCCCGGCGGCGAAGAGCCGCTGGATGACGTGGTCGTGCATGTCCCGGGCGATCCGGTCGCGGTCCTCGAGCAGCTCGATACGCGCGCGCTCCTGCTGGCTGAGCGCCGCCGCGAGCCCGACGCCGATGCGCTGGCCGAACTCGGCCAGCCGGTGGATGTCGGCGGGTCCCGTGACACCGGTGAGCGCGAGGATCCCGCGCGGGTCACGGTTCGTGCCGAGCCTGACCACGTGCGTGGAGTCGTCCTCGGCGACACCGCTTGGCCCGACGAGCGCGGCACGCCAGAGGGCGTCGTCGACGGCGTCGCCCACCCTGTGCGGGACTGTCCCCTGCGCGGCCGAGACGACGAGCGATCCGCCGTCGTGGCTCGCGACGACGGCTCCGGTGGCCCGGGTGAGGGACCGGGTGCGGTGCGCCACCTCCCCGAGAACCTCGTCCGTGGGGCGGCCCTCGAGCAGCCCCGACACGAGGTCGCGGGTCGCTGCACCCCACTCCTGGTCGGCGACGCTGCGCTCGTAGAGGCGGGCGTTCTCGATGGCCACACCGGCAGCGGACGCCAAGGCGATGAGGATCGCCTCGTCATCGCGGGTGAACGAGTCTGCGCCGACCTTGTCGGTGAGGTAGACGTTGCCGAACACTTGGCCACGGATGCGGATCGGCGCGCCCATGAAGCTCGTCATCGGTGGATGGTTCGGCGGGAAACCGTACGAGTCGGGGTGCTCCCCGATCCGCTCGACGCGCAGGGGAGTCGGGCTCGCGATGATGACGCCGAGGAGCCCGCGCCCGTGCGGTTCGGGTCCGATGGCGGCCCGCTGCTCGTCAGTGATGCCGTGCGTCACGAATTCGACGAGCTCCTCGCCGGCCGGCCCCAGCACGCCCAGCGCTCCGTAGGTCGCGTCGACAAGGGCGCACGCCGACTCGACGATGCGTCGCAGCACCGCGGCGAGCTCGAGGTCGGACGACACGGCCACCACGGCGTCGAGCAGCGCGGACATGCGCACCTGGGCGAGGCGCGCGTTGCCCGCGCGGGCCCGCAGCTCGTCGAGGAGGTCGTCGAGCTCGAGCGCGGAGGGATGGGCGATGTCGCCCATCCCGCTGGAGGTCGGTCCTGTCGGCACCCTCGGATCGTATTGCGCCACACTGGATTGCATGGCAGGTCACGTCGCAATCCCGCAGGTCGATGGCATCCCGCTCGATGCTGTCGCCTTCTATCGCGAACTCGCGGAGTCGAACTCACGTGAGTGGTGGGCCGCCAACAAGGACCGGTATGCCGTGTCCGTCCAGGAGCCCATGGCGCACCTTGGCGACGTGCTCACCGATGAGTTCGGCGAGCCCAAGCTTTTCCGGCCGAACCGGGACGTCCGGTTCAGCAAGGACAAGTCGCCCTACAAGGACCACCAGGGGCTCTTCGTGCCGACGTCCGCGCGGATGGGGTGGTACGTCCAGATCGGTCCGGACGGGCTGCGCACCGCCGGTGGCTTCTATGCCTCGGAGTCCGACCAGGTCGCCCGCTACCGCGCCAGTGTGCAGGACGACGTGGCCGGTGCGCTCCTCGTGAACATCGTGGATGCCTTGTTGGACAACGGTTTCGACATCGGAGGCGACGTCCTCGCGACGCGACCACGCGGCATACCCGAGGATCATCCGCGACTGGAGCTGCTGCGACACCGGACCCTGACAGCGGCACGGGACCACGGGACGCCCGACTGGCTCGAGACCGAGGAGGCGCACGAGCGGGTGCGGGCCGACTGGGACGCGATGCGACCGCTCATCGAGTGGTGCGACCAGTACGTCGGGGCCAGCGAGAAGCCGGGCCGGCGCTGATGGCACCCCGGACGCGGCGGGCGCGGGCGAGTGACGTCGACGAGATCGCGGCAGCGCTGCCCGAGACCGAGCTCGGCATCTCGTGGGGCGACCGCCCGACGTGGAAGGTGCGGGGCAAGGGTTTCCTGCTCTATCGCATGCCGCACAAGACGGCAGTCGACCCGGACACCGGCGAGATGTGGGACGACCTCCTTGTCGTCTTCATGCCCGACATGGGAGCGAAGCAGGCCCTCGTCGAGGCGGACAACCCGTTCTTCACGATCCACCACTTCCGGAGCAATCCGGGCGTCCTCGTCCGGCTGTCCCGGCTCGGCGAGATCGGCCGGGACGAGCTCGAGGAGATCATCACCGAGGCGTGGGCCGGCAAGGCTCCGAAGAGGCTCGTTCGGGAGCACTTCGGGGAGTGACTCAGGGCGCGGGGGTGCCGATCGCCGTGCGGACCGAGAACAGCTCGGGGAAGAAGGTCAGCTCGAGCGCGCGCTGGAGGAAGCCGACACCGCTGGACCCGCCCGTGCCGGTCTTCATGCCGATGGTGCGCTGGACGGTCTTGAGGTGGCGGAAGCGCCACAGCTGGAAGTTGTCCTCGAGGTCGACGAGCTCCTCGCACGCCTCGTAGACGTCCCAGTGGTTCTCGGCGTCCTCGTAGATACCGGTGAGCACCTGGACGAGCCCTTCGTTCGGGACGTGCGCGACGCTCACGTCGCGGTCGAGGATCTCCTGCGGCACGGCATACCCGCGGCGGGCGAGGTAGCGCAGGAACTCGTCGTAGATGCTCGGCGCCTCGAGGAGCTCGGTGAGGAGCGCGTGGGCGTCGGGGTCGGCCTCGTGGACCTTGAGCATCCCGCGGTGCTTGTTGCCGAGCATGAACTCGACGGCCCGGTACTGCCACGACTGGAAGCCGGACGCGTGGCCGAGGAAGCCGCGGAACTGCGAGTACTCCGTCGGGGTGAGGGTCGCAAGGACGGACCACTGGTCGGTGAGGGTGCGCTGGATGTGCTTGACCCGGGCGATGCGCTTGAGCGCGATCCGCATCTCGTCCTGCGCGAGCAGCTCTGCGGCAGAACGGAGTTCGTGCAGGACGAGCTTGAGCCAGAGCTCCGACGTCTGGTGCTGGATGATGAAGAGCAGCTCGTCGTGGTGTTCGGGGTCGCTCACCGGGTGCTGGGCGCTGAGGAGCTCGTCGAGCGAGAGGTAGGAGCCGTAGCTCATCTCCCGGGCGAAGTCCGTGTGGATGCCCTCTTCGATGGCCCGGGTGTTGCCCTGAGTCGTTGAACTGCCCTGGGTTGCTGCATTGCCTGGAGCGGTCTCACTCATGCAGCCACCCTAGAACCCTCCGACTGATTGCGACTTCGCACATGAGGAGGGCAGCGACGAGCTGTGCGAAGTCGCAATCAGTCGAGATCAAATCCTGCGGAAGAGGGCGGCGAGGGCCTGACCGCCACCGATGCACATCGTCACGACGCCCGTCTCGAGGTCGCGACGGTGCAGGTCCTTGGCGACGCGCAGCGACAGGATCGCGCCCGTGGCACCGACCGGGTGGCCGAGGGCGATGGCCCCGCCGTAGGGGTTGACCTTCTCCGGGTCGAGCTTCGCATCACGCACGACGGCAACCGCCTGCGCCGCGAACGCCTCGTTGACCTCGAACGTGTCGATGTCGTTCGGCCCGAGACCGGTCTGCTCGAAGAGCTTCTCCAGCGCGATGACCGGCGCGTAGCCCATGAGTTCGGGCTCCATCGCACCGGTCGTCACGGCCTCGAGCGTGACGAGCCCCGTGAGGCCACGCTCGGCAGCGACCGACTCGCGCGCCAGGACCACCGCTGCCGCACCGTCGTTGATGCCGGAGGCGTTGCCGGCCGTGACCGTGCCCTCCTTGGCGAACGCCGGACGCAGCCCGGCGAGGATCTCGAGGGTGGTGTCGGGCTTGGGGTGCTCGTCCTCCGTCGCCGTGAACGGCTTGCGCCCGCCGACTTCGACCGGGGTGATCTCCTCCGCGAAGGCCGCCCGCCCCTTCTCACTCGTCGCGAGTTGCTGGCTGCGCAGCGCGAACTCGTCCTGCTGCTCTCGACTCACGCCGTACTTCGCCGCGACGTTCTCGGCCGTCACGCCCATGTGGATGCCGTGGAACGGGTCGGTGAGCATCATGACCGTGCCGTCGACGAGCTCACGGTTGCCCAAGCGGTAGCCCGCGCGGGCACCGAAGTCGTAGAACGGCATACGCGTCATCGATTCGTCACCACCGGCGAGGGCGAGGTCGACGCCGCCCCAGCGCATCTGCATCGCGGCCGACCAGATCGCCTGGAGTCCCGATCCGCACAGACGATTGACCGTGTATGCCGGTGCCGACTTCGGGAGTCCGGCTGCCAGTGCCACGCGGCGCGCGTTGTAGGCGTCCGGCCCGACCTGACCGATGCAGCCCATGACGACCTCGTCGATGTCCTCGGCGGCGACGCCCGCGCGGGTCAGGGCCTCACGGGCGGCGGTCGCGCCCAGTTCGTGCGCGGGCACGTCCTTGAACATGCCGCCGAAGCTGCCGATCGGGGTGCGGGCCCCATCGACGAGGACAATCTTCTCTGCACTGTCGCTGCTCACTGCCGTCATGCGGTCCATCGTAGGAAGCGCTCCGCGCGGGCAACAGGCCGTACGGGTGTGACCTGTGGCGGACTGGCGGCGGCCACCTAGGGTTCTCGACGTGACCCGTACTGCCACGCCTGACCAACCGCTGCGCGCCCTGTGGAGCCGGCACCGCCGCTATCGCGGGCGACTCATCGCCGCCGTGACGATGTCGACCATCAACAAGGTCGCCGACGTCATCCCGGAGTTGCTCATCGGCGCCGCGGTCGACGTCGTGGTCCGGGGCGACGACTCGTTCGTCGGGTCACTGCTGGGGATCGAGTCGCGCTACTCCCAGCTCGGGTGGCTCGCCGCGTTCAACTTCGTCGTGTGGGTCATCGAGTCGGCGTCGCAGTACGTCGCTGACGTGCTCTGGCGCGGATTGTCGCAGGGTGTGGAGCACGACCTGCGCGTGGAGGCGTACGACCATGCACAGCACCTCGACATGGGCTGGCACGAGGGCCGGGCGAGCGGCACCACTCTTGCCACGCTCAACGACGACGTGAACCAACTGGAGCGCTTCCTCGACGTCGGTGCTGCGGCCATCCTCCAGACCGCGCTCAACGTCCTCCTCGTCGGTGCGGTCTTTGCCGCGGCGAGCTGGCAACTGTTCCTCTTGGCGTTCCTGCCGATCCCCGTCGTCATCGCTGGCTCGCTGTTCTTTCAGCGGCGACTCGAACCGCTCTATGCGCGCGTGCGCGAGACCGTGGCGGACCTGTCCGGGGCGCTGAGCGCCAACCTCGCCGGCATCTCGACGATCAAGGCCTTCACCGCCGAGTCACGGGAGCGGGACCGGATCGCGGCGCTGTCCACGGCCTATCGACAGGCCAACGTCGATGCCATCCGGCAGAGCGCCGCCTTCGTCCCGCTGGTGCGGATGGCGATCCTCGCCGGCTTCACGTGCACCCTCCTCTTCGGCGGTTGGGCGACGCTGCGCGGTGACCTGGAGATCGGGCTCTACTCCGTGCTCGTCTTCATGACCCAGCGCCTGCTCTGGCCACTCACCGAGGTCGCGACCGTGCTCGACCTCTATCAGCGCGGACGGGCGTCGGCGAGCCGGATCCTGCGACTGCTCGACGAGCCGGTCACGGTCCCGGCCGGCACCGAGGCGCTGGCACGCCCCGTGCGCGGGGCGGTGGAACTGCGCGGTGTGGTGGCTGGCTATGGCGAGGGGCCGGCCGTGCTCCACGGCATCGACATGGTCATCCCGGCCGGCGAGACCCACGCCATCGTGGGGTCCACGGGTTCGGGCAAGTCCACCTTGCTCCGGCACGTCCTCCGGTTCGACGACCCACGTGACGGGGCGGTTCTGCTGGACGGGCGGGACGTGCGCGAGCTCGACTGGGACTCGCTGCGCGGCTCGCTCGGCTACGTCGCGCAGGACGTCTACATCTTCTCCGGGTCGATCGCGGACAACATCGCCTACGGCCGGCCGGATGCCTCGCGTGCCGAGATCCGTGAGGCCGCAGTGGCTGCCGCGGCGGCGGACTTCATCGATGCACTGCCCGAGGGTTTCGACTCCCCGCTCGGAGAGCGTGGGGTCAACCTGTCGGGAGGTCAGCGCCAGCGGATCGCGCTCGCCAGGGCGCTCCTGCGCGACCCGGCCGTCCTCGTTCTCGACGAGGCCACGAGCGCTGTCGACAACGAGACCGAGGCGGCCATCCAGGCGTCGCTCCGCCGGGCCACGATCGATCGGACCGCCATCGTCGTCGCCCACCGGCTCTCGACCGTGCGGCACGCCCATCGCATCTGGGTGCTCGAGGGCGGTGATGTCGTCGAGGCCGGCACCCACGACGAACTGCTGGCGGTCGGCGGCAACTACGCCGGACTCTGGAAGGTCCAGACCGGCGAACTCTGACGCCTGCCGGTGTGCGCCTGTGCTGCACTAGCGGCATGGAGCACACCGCGGTCGTCCTTGTCGCCCACGGCACACGCGACGAGCGTGGCGCAGAGACGGTGAGGAGCCTGGCCCGCCGAGTGGCCGAAGCCCTTCCCGGACAGGAGGTGGCGCTCGCCTACGTCGACGTGCAGGAGCCGTTCGTCGGTGCCGTGCTCGACGACATCATGACGAGGCACACGTCCGTGGTCGTCGTCCCATTGCTCCTGAGTCGTGGTTTCCATGTTGACGTCGACATCGCCGATGCCGTGGCCGGGCACCCGGGCTCGCGTGCAGTGCCTCCACTCGGGCCCGACCCGCTGCTCGCCGAGCTACTAGCTGAGCGACTCAGGGCCGCGAAGGTGCCTGAAGGAGCCCATGTCGTGCTCGCCGCCGCCGGGTCGAGTCGACCGGTCGCTGCCGACGACGTCGAGACCGTCGCGCTCCAGCTCGGGCAGCTCTGCGACGGGCCGGTGATGGTGGCCTACGCCGCGGGCACGCAGCCGACCGTGGCCGATGCAGTGGCAGCGGCGCGATCAGCCGGGGCCGAACACGTGATGGTGGCGGCCTACCTCCTGGCCGAGGGCTTCTTCCACGACCGGCTCTCCGACGCCGGCGCCGACCTCGTCACGGCTCCGTTGGCTGCGGGTGACGATGGTCAGGACGCCCTGCTCGAGGTCATCCTCGCGCGCCTCACCCAGCACTGACCCGACCTATTGCGCGACTGATGGTGACTTCGCACAGTTCGTCGCTGCCCTCCTCATGTGCGAAGTCACCATCAGTCGCGGGTGGTGATGTCGCGATGCCAGGACTCGGTCTTGTGTGCCGTGACCCACCCCATCGAGAGATAGAGACCGTCCGCTCCGGTCGGGGAGTCGGCATCCACCTCGAGCCCGACGCGGTTGCGTCCACGTTCGGCCGCATCGCGAATCACGCTGTGCAACAACGCTTTCGCCACCCCACGACCTCGCGCGTCGCGGTGCACGCCGATGTAGTCGACATAGCTGCCCTCGACGCCGGAAGCATCCGGCTTGAGGATCGACGACACGAGTGCCCCTCCCGGCACGACCTCGCTGGTAACGCCCTCTGCGCCGTCGCCGTCAACCTCGATCTCGGCGATCCACCAGTGGTCCCACCGGTGGCCGGGGTCCTCGCGCAGTCGGGTCAGGAACTCGGGGAAGGACTCCCGATAGCTGTTGAAGTGGTCGGCGAACGACTCCTCGAGCATCCGGTGCACTGTCTGCAGGTCGGCCGCGACGGGCAATCCGTTGTCGTGCTTGGCCACTCGCCGGATCGTCACGCCCTCGCGCGGGCCGGGCAGGGCGCCCGCCTCCGCCTCATCCGCACTCACCGGTCGCGACATCTGCAGCCAGGTTCGGGTCTGGCGATAGCCGGCGGCGGCCAGCCAGCGCCGCTGCCGCGCATCGTCGGCATAGGCGCTCGCGTCCAGCTGCGTCCCCGGGAGGTCGCGTCCAGCGGCAAACACGCGCCCGGCATCCTCGACCCACGCGAACAACACTGACGCCAACCGATCGGCGTCCGCCTCGGACAGCCCTTCCACCGCCACGAGGACCTCGAGCATCGTGCGCCCGCCGGCTCGGTCGTGCACGGATGCCCACCCGAGGATCGTGTTGTCGGCATCGGTCACGACCGCCTGGTGCTTCGTCCACGACCCGGTCCCGGCGACGTTGCTCTCGACGAGGTCGGGGTCGACCGAACCCGAGCCCTTCGCGGCCACCTGGTGCGCCTCGGTGAGAGCGATCAGAGCCGGCACGTCGTCACGTGAGGGGACGCGCGCGACCCAGCCGGACGGCATACCCGTCAGGTCGGGCAATCCGCTCTGGTGCGGCGGAATCTCGGTCTCGGACAACGGATCTGGTGTCTCTGACGTCATGCGATGGGTCCTCTGGACTCGACGATGGGGACAAGGTCGGCGATCGAGTCCATCACAGCGGTGGGCCGATAGGGAAACAGTTCGATGGCTTCGGGACGCGTGGAGCCGGTGAGGACGAGGGCTGTTCGCAGCCCGGCTTCGAGGCCGGAGACGATGTCGGTGTCCATGCGGTCGCCGACCATGACCGTCGTTTCGGAGTGGGCATCGAGGCGGTTGAGGGCGCTGCGCATCATGAGCGGGTTGGGCTTGCCGACGTAGTAGGGCTGGCGGCCGGTCGCCGCCGAGATCAGCGCCGCGACCGATCCCGTTGCGGGGAGCGTCCCCTCGTGCGACGGGCCGCTCACGTCGGGGTTCGTCGCGATGAAACGGGCGCCGCGTTCGATGAGCCGGATCGCCTGCGTGATCTGCTCGAACGAATAGGTGCGCGTCTCGCCGAGGACGACGTAGTCCGGCGTGCGGCTCGTGAGGATGTAGCCGACGTCGTGCAGTGCCGTCGTGAGGCCGGCTTCGCCGACGACGTATGCCGTGCCGCCCGGTCGCTGGTCCGCGAGGAACTGCGCGGTCGCCATGGCCGAGGTCCAGATCGACTCCTCGGGGACATCGATGCCGCTGGCCAACAGCCGCGCCCGCAGGTCGCGAGGGGTGTAGATGGAGTTGTTCGTCAGCACGAGGAAGGGCCGCTCGTGCGCGCGCAGGGCAGCGATGAAGTCCGCTGCTCCCGGGATCGCGTGCTCCTCGTGGACGAGGACGCCATCCATGTCGGTGAGCCAGGTCTCGATCGGATGCGGCTCTGTCATTCCGCCATTGTGGTGCCTAACGTGGAGCCATGGCGGAACCCCAGCACAATGGCACTGCACACCGGACCGAGTCCGACACGATGGGCACCATCGAGGTCCCGGCCGATGCCTACTGGGGAGCACAGACCCAGCGGAGCATCGAGAACTTCGACATCGGGCGCGACACGTTCGTGTGGGGGCGGCCGATGATCCGCGCGCTCGGCATCCTCAAAAAGGCTGCGGCACAGGCGAATGGCGAGCTGGGCGAACTCCCCGCCGACGTCGCAGACCTCATCGTGCGCGCGGCGGACGACGTCATCTCGGGGTCCCTCGACGACCAGTTCCCGCTCGTCGTCTTCCAGACCGGCTCGGGAACGCAGTCCAACATGAACGCCAACGAGGTCGTGTCGAACCGCGCCATCGAACTCGCCGGCGGTGAACGCGGCTCCAAGTCGCCCGTCCACCCCAACGACCACGTCAACCGTGGCCAGTCGAGCAACGACACTTTCCCGACGGCCATGCACATCGCCGTCGTCCTCGAGATCGTCGAGCGGTTGGAGCCGGCGGTCGCGGAGCTGCGCGCAGTCCTCGATGGCAAGCGGACGGCGTACGCCTCGGTCGTCATGGTCGGCCGCACGCACCTCCAGGACGCCACGCCGGTGACCCTCGGTCAGGTCTTTGGCGGATGGGTCGCCCAACTCGATGACGCGACGCAAACCATTGCGTATGCCGTGGAGTCGGCTCGCGCTCTCGCCATCGGTGGGACGGCGGTCGGGACGGGGCTCAATGCCCATCCGCGTTTTGGTGAGCTCGCGGCCGAGAAGATCGCGGCCGAGACCGGGCAGGCGTTCCGTCAGGCACCCGACCTCTTCGCAGCACTGTCGGCGCACGATGCCCTCGTGAACGCCTCGGCCGGTCTCCGGACCCTCGGTGGAGCGCTCATGAAGATCGCCAACGACGTCCGTTGGTATGCGAGCGGTCCGCGAAATGGATTGGGGGAGTTGAGGATTCCCGAGAACGAGCCCGGCTCGTCCATCATGCCCGGCAAGGTCAACCCCACCCAGTGCGAGGCCCTGACCATGGTCGCGACCCGGGTCTTCGGCAACGACGCGACGGTGGCGTTCGCGGGGTCGCAGGGCAACTTCCAGCTCAATGTCTTCAAGCCCGTGATGGCGCACGCCGTGCTCGAGTCGACTCGGCTGCTCGCCGATGCCGTCCGGTCGTTCACCGTCCACTGCGCGACAGGGATCGAGCCGAACGAGGAGCGGATCGAGGCCAATCTCGCGAGCAACCTCATGCTCGTGACGGCCCTCAACCGGCACATCGGCTACGACAAGGCGGCGGCCATCGCCAAGAACGCCCACAAGAAGGGGCTGTCGCTCCGCGAGTCGGCCCTTGCCTCGGGCGACGTCACGGCCGAGCAGTTCGACGAGTGGGTCGTCCCCGAGGACATGACCCACCCCTGACCCGTCAGCGCTCGCTCGCGACGAGGCGCCAACGGATGGCGGGTGGTCGAACGGCGGCGCACACCGGCCCGCCTCGGGCGTCGACGAGTGACAGCCGCCCCTCGAGCACCGCGTCGGGTCGGGCATCGAGCATGTCCGCAGGGTCGAGCACGCCGAGCATGAGCTTGGCCCGCCGGTCGAGGACGAAACCGTCCCCGTCGTCGTGCCCCCAGCTCAGATAGAGGAAGCGCTCGCCCTTGCGGCCCTGGACCCAGGGCCCCCGGTAGTCCACCCCCTCGGGCGTCACCACCACGTCGAGCTCGGCCACGAACGTCATGGACGACCCGGCGACTGGGCGAGGCGACTCGACGACCCGGCCACGCGGCATACCGACAAGAACGGCGCGCCCGCCGACAACGGGATCGGGCAGCGGTTCTCCGACGATGCGGACCTCCATGGCGACATCCTCGCAACGGGACGCACGTGGCGGAGCGCTACGCGCGGACTAGGTTGATCGCCATGGACTTCACCGCTCCCTCACCCCACGGCGGCATGGGCGCCATCCCGGTCGACGACGGCGTGACGTTTCGCGTCTGGGCCCCGAACGCGCAGCATGTCTGGGTCATCGGGGACTTCAACGGATGGGACAGCGGCAACAACCCGCAGTTCGAGCGTGACGGTGACAGCTCGTCCGGGACCTGGTCGGTCCACGTGCCGGGGGTGCGCGCCGGGCAGGAGTACCAGTTCCAGGTCGACACCGGCTCCGAGGTCGTGTGGCGTGCTGACCCCTACGCCCGTCAGATGACGAACAGTGTGGGCAATTGTGTTGTGTACGAACCGAATTCGTTCGACTGGGGTGAGAACGACTTCCGTATGCCGGCGTGGGACGACGTGGTCATCTACGAGTTGCACGTGGGCACCTTTGGTGGCGGCGACGCCGGCCCCCGGGGGAGTTTCGAGTCCGCGATCGGTCGCCTCGGGCACCTGAGCGACCTCGGTGTCTCGGTCATCCAGGTGATGCCGCCGTTCGAGTACGCCGGTGACATCTCGTGGGGCTACAACCCCAGTCATCTCTTCGCCGTCGAGTCCGGTTATGGCGGGCCCGACGCGTTCAAGGCCTTCATCAAGGCGGCGCACGAGCACGGCATGGCAGTCATCGTCGACGTCGTCCACAACCACATCGGCCCATCGGACCTCGACCTGTGGCGCTTCGATGGGTGGTCCGAGAACGACGGTGGCGGCATCTACTTCTACAACGACTGGCGCGCAGCCACGCCTTGGGGCGCGACTCGGCCGGACTACGGGCGGCCCGAGGTGCGCGGCTTCCTCCGTGACAGCGCGCTGCTCTGGCTCGAGGAATTCCACTGCGACGGGCTGCGATTCGACGCGACGAACTACATCCGGTCCGTCACGGGTGGGACATGGGACGGGGGAGCGGCGATCCCCGACGGTGCATCGTACCTGTCATGGCTCACCTCGGAGATCCGGAGCCGCCAACCGTGGAAGCTGCTCATCGCCGAGGACCTCCAGAACGACCCCGTCGTGACGACGATGACCGAGCAGGGCGGCCTCGGCTTCCACGCGCAGTGGGACGCCGGCTTCGTCCACCCGGTCCGCCAGGCACTCACCGAACTCAGCGACGAGGACCGCAATGTCGAGGCAGTCGCGGCCTCCATCGACGGGGCGGGGCGGGGCCCGGCCGGCACGCGCGTCATCTACACCGAGTCGCACGACGAGGTCGCCAATGGCAAGACCCGCCTTCCCGAGGCCGTGGCGCCGGGCGACGCCGACTCGTGGGCGGCGAAGAAGCGGGCGGCCCTCGGGTTCGTCACCGTCATGTGCTCGCCCGGCATCCCGATGATGTTCCAGGGGCAGGAGTTCCTCGAGGACCGTTGGTTCGACGACTCCGTCGCGCTCGACTGGGGCAAGTCCGAGGCCAACGCCGGCATCGTTGCGCTGCACCGCGATCTCATCCGCCTGCGCCGCAACGCCGACAACGTGAGTCGTGGCCTGCGTGGGTCCGGCGCGAACTTCCTGCGCGTCGACAACGGCGCAAAGGTCATCGCCCTCCACCGGTGGGCCGAGGGCGGGGCGCACGACGACACCCTCGTCGTCCTCAACTTCTCGACGCAGGTCTACGGCGAGTTCGCCGTGGGCTTCCCGGCGCCGGGGGAGTGGAAGGTCCGCTTCAACTCCGACTCCCCGCTCTATGCCCCCGAGTTCGGTGGAGTCGACGCGTTCGACGTCGTCGCGGACGGCCCGCCGATGGACGGGTGCGAGCAGAGCGCCGTGCTCACGCTCGGCCCCTACAGCGCCATCGTCCTCACCCGCGAGTCCTGAGCCGGTCTCGACGTGCCCCCGCGGAACGTGGGGCCCGTCGCGAGACGTCACGAGTTCTCACTTCGCTTGACCGCGGCGATCAAGCGGAGTGAGAGGAACCCACTTCAGGCGGGAAAGTTGGGGCTGGTGGGGTGGGTCAGTCAGTCGCGGCAGTAGCCGTCGGCGACGGTGAGGGCGGCGTCGAGCTTCTCGAGGCCCTCGCGCATCTCGGCCGCGGTCGTCGTGCAGGGCGGCACGACATGCGTGCGGTTGAAGTGGACGAACGGCCACAACCCCTGCTCGCGACAGGCGGCAGCAAAGGCACCCATCGGAGCCGCAGCCGGGCCCGACGCATTGAACGGGACCAACGGCTCACGGGACTCCCGAGACCGAACCAGCTCCACGGCATACATGAATCCGACGCCACGGACCTCGCCGACGGACGGGTGCCGCGCGGCGATCTCCTCCAACCCGGGCCGCAGGATCGTCTCCTCGACGCCGCGTACGTGCTCGAGGACGCCCTCCTCCTTGAAGATGCCGATCGAGGCGACGGCCGACGCGCACGCCAGGGGGTGCCCGGAATAGGTCAGCCCTCCCGGGTAGGGCCGATCGGCGAAGGTCGCTGCGATCGCAGCCGAGATGACCACGCCACCGAGCGGCACGTAGCCCGAGTTGACGCCCTTGGCGAAGCAGATGAGGTCGGGCGTCACACCCCAGCGGTCGATGGCGAACCACTCACCGCACCGGCCGAACCCGGCCATGACCTCGTCGGCGATGAAGACGATGCCGTGCTCGTCGCAGATCTCGCGCACGCCGGCGAGGTAGCGATCCGGCGGCACGAGAACGCCATTCGTCCCCACGACGGTCTCGAGCATGATCGCGGCGATCGTCGACGCGCCCTCGACCATGATCGTGTCGCGCAGGTGCTGCAGCGCCCGCGTGCACTCCTCGGCCTCGGTCGTCGCGTGGAACGCCGAGCGATAGAGGTAGGGCCCCCAGAAGTGCACGATGCCGGGCACCGACGGTTCCGACGGCCAGCGCCGCGGCTCACCCGTCGCCGAGATCGCCCCCGCGGTGGCGCCGTGGTAGCTGCGGTAGGTCGTGAGCACCTTCTGCCGCCCGGTGTGCAGTCGCGCCATGCGCATGGCGTTCTCGGTCGCCTCGGCGCCACCGTTGGTGAAGAAGACGGAGTCCAGGTCGCCGGGCGCCAGTTCGGCGATGAGCCGCGCTGCCTCGGAACGCACGTCGTTCGCGTAGGCCGGCGAAACCGTGAGCAGCCGCCCCGCCTGTTCCTGGATCGCGGCGACGAGTTTCGGGTGCTGGTAGCCGATGTTGACGTTGACGAGTTGGCTCGAGAAGTCGAGGTACTTCGTCCCGTCGGCGGTCCAGAAGTGCGATCCCTGCGCCCGGCTGATCTCCGGCGGCGAGATCTGCGCCTGCGCGGACCAGGAGTGGAAGACGTGCTTGCGGTCGGCGTCGGTGGTGCTCACCCTCGGCAGCATATGGCGGTGCTTCCCGTCGCGTGGGCGCTCGCAGCGGCGCGCATCACATTCTCGAAACCTTTTCAACAACCCTTGGTTGTCGCTAGGCTGGCAGAAGCCGGGCGCGCGTCGTGAACCCCTGTACCGACGCGCGCCCTTGGCATGTCCCGGGGGCGGGTGCGGTTTTCGGGTGGGTTCGGCCAGACCGATTGCGTATGCCGTCCGCCCGCCTCGGATGATCCGAGCGACTTCCGGTGTTGTCATGCTGGAGAACGACACGACCCACCCCCAAGTTCCAGGAGTTCACGCATGGCCACTGTCGAGCTGACCGCCGACACCTTCGAGAAGACCGTCACGGGCAACGACATCGTGCTGGTCGACTTCTGGGCCGACTGGTGCGGCCCCTGCAAGCGGTTCGCGCCCGTGTTCGAGGAGGCGTCCGAGAATCACCCGGACGTCGTCTTCGGCAAGATCGACACCGAGGCGGAGCAGCAGCTCGCCGCCGCGGCCCAGATCACCTCGATCCCCACGCTCATGGCGTTCCGCGACTCGATCCTCGTCTTCTCCCAGCCCGGCGCCCTGCCCGGGCCGGCGCTCGAGGGCATCATCGAGAAGATCAAGGAGCTCGACATGGACGACGTGCGTGCCCAGGTCGCGCAGGCGCAGGCCGCCCAGGGTGGGACCGCTCCGCAGGCCTGACCTCGCTCCGGGCCGACCCGCCCGTCCGGTCGAGTGAGAGAACTCGCTGTCCAGCCACGCGCTGGCGCGGCGAGTTCTCTCCTTTCGACTGCTTGGATGGGCGGATGCCGCACCCGTACGTCGCACTCGGAGACTCGTATGCCGCGGGCGTCGGGGGTGGGGCCCGGCGCAGTGAGTGCTGGCGGGCCATGGACGGCTACCCCGTGCTGGTGGCCCGAGCCCTCGGACTCGACCTGGCCTACGAAGCCTGTCTCGGCGCGACGATCCGAGACGTCGAGCGGAAGCAGCTCTCCGCGCTGACGCCCGCCACGTCCCACGTCTCGCTCACGATCGGTGGCAACGACGTGGGGTTCACGCCGGTCCTCATCGAGTGCGCGAAGCCGTCCTGGATGGGGGACTCGGACGCGGCCATCGATGCGGCGCTCGCGACGCTTCGGACCGAACTGCCGTCACGGCTGGCGGGCGTTCTCGGGCGCATCACGCAGGGTGCGCCGACGGCGGAACTGGTGCTCACGGCATACCCCGTGTTGTTCAACGGCGATGACTGCAACGCGCTGACGTTCTTCAGCCCGCACGAGATGCGGCGGCTGGAAGCCGGCGTGGACGAACTCGCCGGCGTCATCGGTGCGGCCGCCCGCGATGCCGACGCGCAGTTCGTCGATCCGCGGGCGGCGTTCGACGGCCACGCGATCTGTGACGCGCAGGAGTGGCTCAACGGTGCGTCCTGGCCGCTCGAGGTGTCCTTCCACCCCAATGGGATGGGGCATGCGGCCTACGCGCGACTCGTGCTCGACGCCTTTGGTCGTGGCGACAGTGAGCTGGGTCGGGAGCGGGACATCGCCATTGCCGAGCGTCCCTCGGCCCGAGGCGAGGCGCCGACCTTCGGGCTGCCCGACCTGCTCTCGGCGGAGAGTCTCGACGGTGCGCGTCGGCACGGTCTCGACCCGGATCACGTCGAGCGACTCGTGCGGGAGGAACGCCACGACGAGCTGCACGCGCTCGATCGTCAGGTGAGGGCCCGGCTCGGGCAGCGTGACTGACGCCCTGAGCCGCCACCCCCGCGGCGGGGGCAAAAGAATCAGCGCTGAACCGAGAGCGGTTCAGCGCTGTGGGGGTGGTGCATCGGCGCTCGTGAGAGCGCGGTGACGTGCCCGATGGAGGCTCAGATGGAGCGGTTGACCTGCTGGA
This sequence comes from Knoellia subterranea KCTC 19937, assembly GCF_000768685.1. Taxonomy (GTDB): domain Bacteria; phylum Actinomycetota; class Actinomycetes; order Actinomycetales; family Dermatophilaceae; genus Knoellia; species Knoellia subterranea. Next base: position 180,671 of record NZ_AVPK01000004.1, read on the forward strand.
ACTGCGAGGCGACCATGAGCTCGTGGCTGGCGCGGGTGCTGTCCATGTCGACGACGGTGGACCAGCCGGACGTGCCGGGGCGACGGAAGTTGCGGAGCTTGTCAGCGATGCGGTGGGCGGTGGAGAGCGTGTGCGTGCGAGGGATCATGGAGATAATGATCCAGCGTTCAACTCCTTAGCACAACGTGACTTTACTTAGCGGTAATTAAGCCATGCTTTAGAGTTGTGGGATGCTCGATCCGCATCGGCTCAGTGTGTTCCGTTCCGTCGTCGCCGGCGGGTCCGTGCAGGCCGCGGCCGACAACCTCGGCATGACCTCCAGCGCCGTCAGTCAGCACCTCAGCGCGCTCGCCCGTGAGACCGGCCTGACGCTCTTCCAGCGCGCCGGGCGAGGCATCGCCCCCACCCAGGCGGCCCTCGAACTCGCGGCCCAGAGCGAGGAGGCCATGAGCCAGTGGGGGCGCCTCGACTCCGTCGTCGCCGACCTGCGCGAGGGGCGCAGTGGTCGGCTGTCCGTCGGCTACTTCAGCTCGGCGGGCGCGGCCTGGATGCCGGCGCTCATCAAACGGCTCACCTTCGAGCACCCGGACCTCACCGTCGACCTCGTCCTCAACGAGCTCGCCAGCCGCAACATCACGCCGGACATCGACGTCGTCATCGATCCTCCCGAGGGGGGAGGTCGCGCGGGCTATCGCCACGTGCCGCTCGCGAGCGATCCGTTCGTGGCGGTGGTCCCGGCCGAGCACGAGCTGGCCAAGGTCCGTTCGATTCCCCTCGCCGACGTGCGTGGTGAGACGTGGGTGTCCAATGACCTTGCGGGAAGCCTCGGCCACCGGATCGTCGTATCCGCCTGTGCCGCAGCGGGATTCACGCCGCGGTTCCGGGTGCAGGCGCAGGAGCACTTCTCGGCCATTGCGTTCGTCGCGGCCGGAGTCGGCATCTCGATCATGCCGCGCCTGGCGGCCCGTTTGCTGCCGCCGGAAGTCACGCGCATCCGGGTCACCGACCCGACCCCCGTGCGCGAGATCTCCGCACTCGTCCGCGAAACGGCGCGCCCCAACCCGTCGGCGCAGCGCCTGCTCGAGATGCTCCTCGAGCTCAACGCCCACCCGACCCGTCGCGGGCGGTCCGCCGACGCCTGAGCTGCGCTGAGGAAGGTCTGAGCGACGCCTGAACCACGCTGGCCTCGGCCGCACGCAAACATGTGCCATTGACGATGCTGTGTCACACACACTATGGTGTGATGCATGGACGAAGACCTCATCGCAGGACACCTGCAGGAGCTCCGCAGGGGAACCGTGGTGCTCGCCTGCCTGACGACGCTGGCGCAGCCGCGTTATGGCTACGCCTTGCTCGAGACCCTCGCCGAGGCCGGTTTCGCGGTCGAGGGCAACACGCTCTACCCACTGCTCCGCCGACTCGAGAAGCAGGGCCTGCTGACGAGCGAGTGGAACACCGACGAGGCGCGGCCACGCAAGTTCTATCGGGTCAGCCCCGACGGCGCCGCCGTGCTCGACCAGCTCATGACCGAATGGCGATCGCTCGACGCGGCGATCGGCTCCCTCGACGGGGCCGCCGACAGAGGAGACACACGATGACTGCCAGGAACAACACCAACACCAAGACCAAGAGCACGCTCGCCGACCGCTACATCCACACGGTCACGCGGCACCTGCCCACGGACGGCCGAGACGATGTCGCCCGCGAGCTCCGCGGAACCATTGCCGATGCCGTCGACGACAAGACGGCGGGCGGCCTCACCCCCGAGGACGCAGAGCGTGAGGCCGTGACCGAGCTCGGCGACCCGATCACGCTGGCGCGCAGTTATGGCGGGCGGCCGGGCTACCTCATCGGGCCGGGCATCTATCCCGACTACATCCGGCTCATGCGGGTCCTGCCCGCGATCGTCCTCCCACTCGTCCTCGTCGCGAACTTCATCGCGAAGGCCACGACGAGCGACGAGCACTGGGGTTCGATCCTGCTCGAGGCGTTCCTGCTCATGCTCTCGGTCGCGGTCCACCTCGCCTTCTGGGTGACGGTGACTTTCGCGATCATCGAGTGGTCCCGTCCCGAGGAGGAGCGCAACCGCCCCCTCGACTCGTGGAACCCGGACCAGCTGGCCGAGGTCCCCGGTCGTGGTGTCGGCCTCGGCGAGACGATCTTCGGCGCGGTCTTCGCAGTGGCGCTCGCAGCCATCGTGGCGTGGCAGTTCGGCGGAGTCGGCGGCAACGCCATCCAGGTCCTCAACCCAGACGTGGACACGGTCTGGCAGGTCGCCCTCGTGGTGCTCATCGCACTCGATGCGGTGCTCGCCGTCCTCGTGTGGCGTGCCGGCCGGTGGACTCCGGTCCTCGCGGCCCTCAACGTCGCGACGAACGCCGCCTCCGCAACGCTGTTGCTCTGGTTGCTCAGCCGCGACGAGCTGCTCGTGGCAGATCTGCCGGGCCAGCTGGAGGAGAAGTTCGGCTGGTCGGCCGACTGGTCGGTACCCGTCGGCCTCGTGGGCGCGGGCATCGTCGTGGTCGCCGCGTGGGAGGCGATCGACTCGATCGTCAAGGCCCGCCGCGACGCCGGTGGTGCGGTCCGCTCCTGAGTCCTGACGTCAGCAGACAGTCCATTGCGTATGCCGGGAGCTCACCGCTCCCGGCGTACGTCGGGAGCGGTCTGTCAGGAGGGCTGGCCGTGGGGCGGGTGGAGGAGTTTCGTGGCGATGACGGCCGAGGGGTTGAGTGGCCCGTAGACGTGGGGGAACTCCTCACCCGTCTCCGGGTTGCCGACCTCGCGGACGAGCGGCGACTCCAGCAGCGTCGGGTCGATCGTCAGGCGGACGAGGTCGTGCGGGACGGCGGCGTAGAAGTTCGCGAGGACGAAGTCGAGCTGCTCCTCATCGCAGCAGTGGATGAAGCCCTCCTCCTCCAGGGACCGGCCGAGCGTCGACTCGGTGAAGGTCCCCTCCGCCACGGCCCGCTCCCACGTCTCGGGCGCGGTGACATGAAAGATGACCGGGGTGGCGCTCACTTCTGCGTCACCTTGTCGATCGACATGACGAGGATGACCCGGTCCGCCTTGTCCGGCGGGACGGGCGTGTCCGGATCGCCGTACCGCGCGCCGAGCACCGGATAGAACGCGCCCTCCGGGTCCGGCACGACCTCGGCCAGGCGCCCGCGCACCTCGATGAAGCGGAATGGGTTGTCCGGGTCGATGACCTCGAGTGCCATGCCGGGGTTGGCCTGCAGGTTGCGGAACTTCGCCCGCTTGTTCGTGTGCGTGAAACGCAACGTGTTGCTCTCCTCGTCCCACAGGAACCACATTGGGTTGACCTGTGGTGAGCCGTCGCGACGCACCGTCGCCAGATGGCCGTAGTTCGGGTCGCGCAGCAGGTGGGCCAGGGCCTCGGGAACGGTCGCCATGGAACCCAACCTACGCGTCCGGCATACCGGCGTAGTTTCGCCACCATGACGACTCGCATCCGCGAAGCCACGCCCGACGACATCCCGGCGATCCTCGACCTCGTCCACGCGCTCGCGGTCTATGAGAAGGAACCCGATGCCGTCGAGGCGACGGAGGAGCACTTCCTCGCGGCGCTGTTCCCGACCGAGGGGACGCCGACGACGTTCGCCCACGTTGCCGAGGTCGACGGGGAGGTCGTCGGCATGGCGGTGTGGTTCCTCAGCTTCTCGACCTGGACCGGACGCAACGGCATCTGGCTCGAGGACCTCTTCGTCCAGCCCGAGCACCGGGGGAGTGGGCTGGGGCGCGAGCTCCTCGCGAGCCTCGCCGCGCTCTGCGTCGAGCGCGGGTACACGCGGCTCGAGTGGTGGGTGCTCAACTGGAACGAGCCGTCGATCGGCTTCTACCGCAGCCTCGGCGCCGTCGCGCAGGACGAGTGGACGACGTTCCGCCTCGACGGCGACGTCCTCCGCGACCTCGGCACCTGAACCCCTGCCTTGTGTGCCTCAGCGGTCCCGTTTTGGGACCGCTGAGGCACACAAGGCAGGAGGTATGCCGTCCTGTCACCTTCGACTTCTTGCGCTGTTGGGACAACTCGCTGGCGCTCGCCGTCCCAACAGCGCAAGAAGTCGGGTCAGGGCCAGATGGACGTGACCCACTCGGGGTGGTCGATGAAGGGGTTGCGGTTGTGCTGCCACTGGGCGTGGATCCGCTCGTTGCGCCGCTTCTCGAAGGCGTCCGGCGGGTCGCCCGCACTCCACGCCTTGAGAACGGAGAGCATGCCGATGTAGGGAGCGGTGTTGTTGTTGACCGACTCGTTCGGCTCGAGGTTGGCGAAGCCGTCACCACCCTCGTAGCGGACCGCCATGTAGAAGATCATCCGGGCAACGTCACCCTTGACCGAGTCGCGCGGCTCGAACGAGTCGCCGTCGCGCCAGCAGTCCGAGCACTGGTTGACCGCCGAGCCGCCGTTGTCGAAGTCGAGGTTGCCGCGGTCCGAGTTCACCGTGACGTCCTCGGGGCGGAGGTGGTGGACGTCGGTGCCGGGCCCGGGCCGCAGTGGCCGATCGGGCCGTGACGGCGGTGAGCGCGAGGACGGTCAGGAGGGCAGTCACGAGGAGCGCGACGACAGTGGTGGCAGGCATCGAGGTGCGCATCGAGGTGCGCGACGCAAGGGGCGCGGTGGTGGGCATGGCGCTGAGCCTGCACCCGGCATACGCCGAGGTGGGCAAAGGCGAGGTGTGCGTTCGGCAAGGGTTTCGCAAAGTCGACCACCGCGTCCTGTCACAGGCCAGCGCCGGGCGGCGTCTTCATGTCAACAGGGCGCCAACCCGGCAGCCCGCCGCACGAAGGAGACGACGATGGACGCTCGCATCCCCGCAGCCGAGGTCACCGGGGTCAAGGGCTGGCTCGTGAAGAGGATGACGAAGCGCATCCTCGGCCAGACGCCCGAATCGATCGGCGTCATGTGGCACCACCAGAAGATCTTCATGGACCTCGGCGGCATCGGGCGCAAGGTCGAGTCCTGGGACGAGCTCGACAAGAACCTTGCGACGTATGCCGTCATGGCGGCTGCCGCTCGGATCGGCTGCAGCTGGTGCCTGGACTTCAACTACTTCATGGCCCACAACAAGGGGCTCGACGAGACCAAGGCCCGCGAGGTACCGCGGTGGCGCGAGTCGGACGTGTTCACGCCGGTGGAGCGGCGCGTGCTCGAGTACGCCGAGGCGATGTGCGAGACCTCGCCGACGGTCACGGACGAGCTGTCGGCGTCGCTCCTCGAGGACCTCGGTGCCGCCGGGCTCATCGAGCTCACCGCGCGGGTCGGGTTCATGAACCTGTCGGCGCGGAGCAACGTCGCGCTCGGCATCCACAGTGAGGAGTTCGCCGCGGCGTGCGGGCTCGCTCCACTCGCCGCACCGGCGAGTGCGCCCGTAGCCTCGACCGCGTGAGCAACCGCGAGATGCGCGACGAGGAGAGGGGCGAGGACCCGTTCACGACGCACCGGAGCCTGCTCTTCACCGTGGCCTACGAGATGCTCGGGTCCGCCGCCGACGCCGAGGACGTCGTTCAGGACGCGTGGCTCAAGTGGTCCAAGGTCGACGCCACGACGGTGCAGGATCCGCGCGCCTACCTCGTACGGATCGTCAGTCGCACGGCCCTCGACCGACTGCGCGCGGTGTCGCGCCGGCGTGAGGAGTACGTCGGTCCGTGGCTTCCCGAACCGCTGCTCACGTCGCGCGACGTCGCCGAGGACGTCGAGCTCGCCGACTCGGTGTCGGTCGCGATGCTCCTCGTCCTCGAGACGCTGTCGCCAACGGAGCGGGCGGTGTTCGTCCTGCGCGAGGTGTTCGGGTTGGACTACGACGAGCTGGCGGAGGCGGTCGACAAGAGCGAGTCAGCGGTGCGGCAGATCGCGCACCGGGCACGATCCCACGTCCACGCCCGCCGACCCCGGGTCGACGTGACGCGGCGCGAGGCCGAGGTGGCGGTCTCGGCCTTCCGCTCGGCCCTCGAGACGGGCGACCTCCAGGCGCTCGCGGACATCCTCGCGCCGGACGTCGTGGCGCTCGCCGACGGTGGTGGAGTCAAGCAGGCCCTGCCCCGCCCGGTCCACGGGCGCGACAAGGTGTCGCGGCTCTTCACGGCAGGGTTCGCGCAGTTCCCGGGGGCGATCACGTTCGAGCCCCTCGAGCTCAACGGCTGGCCCGCCCTGCTCGTCCGTCTCAATGGCGAGGTCGACAGCGTCTTCGCGTTCGCCGTCGAGGACGGGCGCATCACGGGCAGCTACGCCGTTCGCAACCCGGCCAAGCTGTCGCGCCTGCTCGCCGAGACGCACCTGTCTCGCTGAGACGAACCCTGACGGCCTTTGTGTGTATGAGGCCACGCCGGAGCGTGGGCCCATACACACAAGGCCGATAGGGGGCCGGACAGCGGGTTGCCGAGGAGCATGAGCAGGGCGGCGCCGAGCCCGATTCCGGCAGCGCCGAGAATGCGCTGGAGCCCGAGGATGGCGAGGAGGCCGGCCGCGATCGTGGCAGCCATGGCTCCGGCCTCGCCGAGGTAGTTGCCATCGAGTGTGCCGAACCAGAAGTCCAGGACGGCGGCGAAGGCGAGTCCCGCGACGACGCTGTAGATGGCGGCGGAGCTCAGCTGGATCCGGAGACGCGAGGAGAACCGCCTCACAACTCATCGGCATCGCCATGTTCCGGCACGTGCTCGGCATCGAACCGCACGCCAGCCTCCCGCGCGAGCGGATCGTGGCCATCGTCGGGCCGACCGTGCAGCACTACCTCACAGGCGACCTCGGCGGCTGAACCGGTCCGCGGAAGGCGGGCGGACGGCATACCGAAAGAGTGGGTGCCCTAGCCCTTCGGAACGTTGCGTTCGATCTCGGCCAGCCACGCCGCCGACGAGACGTCGGACGGCATGCGCCAGTCACCGCGAGGCGACATCGTGCCGCCGGAGACGACCTTGGGCCCATTGGGCAGTGCGCTGCGCTTGAACTGGTTGGCGAAGTAGCGCTTGACGAAGACTTCCAGCCAATGACGGATCGTCGCGAGGTCGTATGCCGGCCGCTCACCTTCGGGGTAGCCCGCCGGCCAGTCGCCGGTCGCCGCGTCGGACCACGCCTGCTCGGCGAGGAAGGCGATCTTGCTCGGACGGTAGCCCCGGCGAAGGACGTGGTAGAGCGTGAAGTCCTGCAGGGCGTACGGGCCGACGGAGTCCTCGGTCGACTGGATCTTCTCGCCCTTTTTCGTGGGGACGAGCTCGGGGCTGATCTCCTGGTCGAGGATCTCGGTGAGGGTGTCGTTGACTGACTCGCCGCCGCTGCCTTCTCCGTCGAACTGGCCGCTGCTCACGACCCAGCGGATGAGGTGCTGCATGAGCGTCTTGGGCACTCCGGTGTTCACGCCGTAGTGGCTCATCTGGTCGCCGACGCCGTACGTGCACCAGCCGAGGGCGAGTTCGGACAGGTCTCCGGTGCCCAGGACGATGCCGCCGCGCTGATTGGCCGCGCGGAAGAGGTAGTCGGTGCGCAGGCCGGCCTGGACGTTCTCGAACGTGACGTCGTAGACCTCCTTGCCCTCGCCGGCCGGGTGGCCGAGGTCCTTGAGCATCTGGGTCGCAGCCGGTCGGATGTCGAGCGTCTCGAAGGTGATGCCGAGGCTCTCCATGAGGTGGATCGCGTTGCTCTTGGTGCCGTCGGACGTCGCGAACCCCGGCATCGTGAAGCCGATGATGTCGGTGCGCGGGCGACCCAGCCGGTCCATCGCCTTGGCCGCGACGATGAGGGCGTGGGTGGAGTCGAGGCCACCGCTGACGCCGATGACGATCTTGGGCTGCCAGTCCTTCGTCGAGATCGCGCGAAGCCGCTGTTCGAGCCCGGAGACCTGGATGTTGTAGGCCTCGTAGCAGTCCTGTGCGAGGCGGGCCTCGTCGTCGGGGACGAACGGGAAGCGGTCGACCTTGCGCCGCAGGCCGAGGTCACCCGTGGGCGGGTCGAGTTCGAGTGCGATGACGCGGAACGCCTCTCCGCCGGGCTCGCCGATGCCCTCGACGCGACGGTTGTCGTCGAAGCTGCCCTGGCGGATGCGCTCCTGACGGAGGCGGTCGAGGTCGACGTCCACGACAGTCGCCTGCGGTCCGGACGGGAAGCGCTCGGTCTCGCCGAGGAGGTCTCCCATCTCGTAGACCATCGTCATGCCGTCCCACGACAGGTCCGTCGAGGACTCACCCTCGCTCGCCGCGGCATAGAGGTAGGCCGCGTTGCAGCGAGCGCTCGCGGAGCGGGCGAGCAGGTGGCGGTCATCGGCCCGGCCGACGGTGATGGGGGAGGCGCTGAGGTTGAGCAGCACGGTCGCCCCGGCGAGGGCCGCGCGGTGGCTCGGCGGGATCGGGACCCACATGTCCTCGCACACCTCGACGTGGACGGTGAGGCCCGGGACGTCGGTGACCTCGAAGAGCAGGTCGGTGCCGTAGGCGATGTCACCGTCCTCGTCCGCTCCGGGCCAGTGCGGGCGATTGATGAGGGTGTCGACGGCGTCGTCCCCGGCGGCGAACCAGCGCTTCTCGTAGAACTCGCGGTAGTTCGGCAGGTAGGACTTCGGTGCGACGCCGATGACCTCGCCGCCCTGGATGATGACCGCGCAATTGAGGAGCCGGTTGCCGATGAGCAGCGGCGCCCCGACGACGACGATCGGGCGCAGGGAGGCTGTCGCCTTCGCGAGCGCCACGATCGCCGCGTCGACCTCGTCGAGGAGCACGTCCTGCATGAAGAGGTCATCGATGGCGTAGCCCGAGATGCCGAGCTCCGGGAAGAGCGCGACGGCGACGCCGTCCTTGTGGAGGGCCTTGGCCTGCTCGAGGGTGGCCTCGACGTTCCTGGCCGGGTCGGCCATGAAGACCGGGAGGGTGCAGGCGGCGACGCGGGCGAATCCGTGCGCGTAGGCGTTGCGGAAGTCCATGCCGCCGAGTCTGTCAGAGGCGGGCGTCCGTCAGGGTGCGACCCGACCCGGTGCCGGCCCCCGCGCTGGGCCGCCCGGTGCGGCGTCCGCGGATCTCCACCCACGTGAGGTAGCCGGTGGCGGTGAGGAAGACGATCTGGAGCAGCGTGCGCGGCAGGAGTTGGTCGTGCCAGGGGATGTCTTCTCCTGAGAGGGCCAATTGCACGTTCGCCGGGAAGAGTGCGAAGAGCGTGAGGAAGAGGCCTCCCGCGGCAGGCAGGCGCAGTCGGTCGAACCACAGGCCGACCGCTCCCGCGATCTCGAGGATTCCCGAGATCGTGACGAGCAGCCCCGGGTTGGGGAGGGCTGGCGGCACCATGTCGATGAGCTCCTGCCGCATGCCGACGAAATGCACGACGCCGGTGAGGAGGAACATCGCCGTGACTCCGGCGCGGACGGCGAGGGGGAGGTCGCGACGCCATGCGTACGTCGCGAGGGTGACGGCCACGAGGGCGATGAGCGGTTCCATGACGGTCTCCTGGGGATGCGTTGAAATCTTTGCAGTGGCTAGATTGCCGTGATTGCAATGAACTTGTCAATGGAAAGATTCCCGCTAGGCTGCAGGGCATGGCACCGGACGGCTCTCACCACGGCTACCACCACGGGAATCTGCGCGATGCCGTCGTCGCCGGCGCGGTCGAGGCGATCGGACGCTCGGGCGTCGTCGCGCTCAGTCTGCGTGAGGTCGCGCGGGCAGCCGGCGTCTCGCACACGGCACCGGCACACCACTTCGGCGACAAGACGGGAGTGCTGACCGCCGTTGCGGCACAGGGCTATTCACTGCTTGCGGACGCCCTTGCCGCTCCGTCCGTGCGGTCTCTCGTCGATGCCGGGGTGGCCTATGTCGAGTTCGCCGTGGCGCATCCCGCGCACTTCGACGTGATGTTCCGACGTGAGCTCCTGCGGTGGGACGATGCCGACCTCCTCCGCGAGGGCCAACGCGCTCGCCAGGCACTGCGTGCGGCGCTCGCCGACGGGGGACCGGTCGATGAAGCCGCGGCGTGGTCGGTCGTCCACGGCTTCGCCACCCTGTGGCTCACCGGCGCCATCCCCGACGACGGCACCGATCTCGGGGACGACCCGGCAGTGGCCGCGCGGCGAGTCCTCGAGTCCCGCTTCGGCTGAGTCCTGTCGGTGGCCGGTGCGACCGTGGAGCCATGCTCATCCATGCCGACGCCGACGCGTTCTTCGCGTCCGTCGAACAGCGCGACCACCCGCACCTGCGCGGGGTGCCGATGGTCGTGGGTCCGCAGGTGGTCGCCTGTGCGAGTTATGAGGCCCGAGCGCTGGGCGTTCATGCCGGTATGCCGTTGCGTCACGCCCTGCGCCGCTGGCCCGAACTGCGGGTGGCCGAGTTCCGGGGCGAGGTCTACGAGGCGGTCAGTGCCGAGCTGATGACGATGTTCCGGGACGTCACTCCGCTCGTCGAGCCCGGCTCGATGGAGGAGGCGTTCCTCGACGTGACGGCTCTCGACGGGGGAGGGCAGGACGACGCAGCCGCCCACGAGGCCGGCCGCATCGCGGCCCACCTGCGCGAACGCGCCCGGCGCGAGCTCGGCCTGCCTGTGTCGGCCGGTGTCGCTCGGGCCAAGCTCTTCGCCAAGCTCGCCAGCCGCCGGGCCAAGCCGGACGGCCTCGTCGTCGTCGATGCGGCCACCGAGGCGCGAGTCCGTCCCCGGCTCCCCGTCGCCGACCTCTGGGGCGTCGGCCCGGCCACGACAGCCAAGCTGCACGAGGCCGCCATCGTCCACGTCGCCGACCTCGCAGGGTGGACCGTCGAGGGTCTCGTCGAGCGCCGCGTCGCCAAGGCCATGGCGAAGAACCTTCTCGCCATCCGTGACGGCGTGGATGACGCCACCATCAAACTGCCCGGACCGCGCAAGTCGATCTCGTCCACACGCTCCCTCGGTCGCGCCACGCGTCAGCGCTCGATGGTCGAGAAAGCATTGCAGGACAACGTCCTTCGCGCGCTCGATCGCCTTGGTGAGGATCCGCGTGAACCCACTCGCCTCGACGTCCACCTACGCTTCGACGACCAGTACGCCGTCATCCAGCAGGGCCACCTCGATGAGCCGACGCGCGACCCGACCACGCTCGTGGGTGCGGCGCTCGCGGCACTGGAGCGGACGGCATACGAAGAGGATGGGAGGGGAGTCGCGATGGTGGGTGTCTCCTTCGCACTCCCCTCACCCCCGCAGGACTGAGTCAGGCGCGCCAGGTCTCGCCCCAGCTGAGGTAGGCCGACGTCCACGGCCGGTCCGGGATGTCGTAGTTGACGACTGCACCCGGCAGCGAGCGACCGGCGACCGAGATCTGGCCGTGCGCGCACGGACCGACGACGAAGTTGAGCGACTCGATGCGGCCCCCGAGCTCGAATTCGGGCACGTCGACCCACCGCCGGTCGAGCACGCCGCTCATGCGCACCGTGATGTCGCCGGCGCGGGCGACGAGGCGACCGGCTGCCATGTCGAGGTCGAAGCTGACGTGCTGCCGACGGTGGGTCGGTGCCGGCAGCGGCGGGTGAGCCGGCGGCCACGTCGCGGCTGGCCCGGGCGTCGGGCTGGTCGCAGGCGACGGTCTCCTACCACCTCGGCATCCTCGCGAGGTCCGGTCTGGTGGAGGGGCGGCGTCGAGGGCGGATGGTCGTCTACCGGCGCACGGTCCGCGGGGACTCGCTCATCGGCGGCTGACTCACAATCAGTCGTCTGGCGGTCAGGGGGTCGTGACGACGGCGGTGATGAAGTCGACCGCGGCATCGACGTGAGCGGGGCGATCGAGGCGCTCGTCGTCCAGGGCCGCCCGCAGTGTCAGCTCGGTGAGGCCCGCGACGACGGCGACGGACTCGGCCTCGGACAGGGCCCGCAGGTCCGGGTGGTGGGCCCGCGCCCGGTCGACGAGGTCGCGGACATAGGCGGCGTGGCTGTCGATGAGGGTCCTGCGCGCCTCGAGTCCGGTGCGGCCGAGGGAGTGCGACTCGAGCATGTGGGCGCGGGCCAGTGCAGGGTTGGCCGCGAGGTGCCCGAGGTAGGCCTGCACCCCGCCGCGGATCTGGTCCGCGATCGGCGCCGAGGGATCGGTGACCACAGCGGAGATGGCGGCGATGAGCTCGGCTGCACGGCCGGCATACAGGGCCAGGAAGGCCTCGTCCTTTGTCGCGAAGTGCTCATAGAACGTGCGCTTGCTGGTGCCGGCGATTCGCGCGATGTCGGCGACGGTGGTGCGGGCGAGACCCTGGTCGACGAGTGCTTCTCCGAGGGCGTCGAGCAGTCGGTTGGCGGCGGGCGAGGTCATGGTGGTACGGTAGCGTACCGAAGTGGTACGCACCAGTACCAGCGACGATGGAGCGGGAAACTTCTCGCGATGGGAGACCACATGACCGCGCTGCGTGTCGCGCTCACCGAGCTGCGACGGCTCACCGACTCGACCTTCGCGAGGGTCGCACTCGCGGCCATGGTCCTCGTCCCGTCGCTCTACGCCGGGCTGTATCTCTATGCCAACAAGGACCCCTACGCGAACCTCGACGGTCTGCCGGCGGCGGTCGTCGTGCAGGACCGCGGGACGACCCTCGCGACCGGCGAGAAGCTCCAGGTCGGCGACGAGGTGGCCGACACCCTGATCACCGGGCGCGACCTCGAGTGGCACCGGGTGGACGAGCAGCAGGCACACCACGGACTGGAGGAGGGCGACTACGCCTTCGTCCTGACGATCCCGGAGTCGTTCTCCGCCGACCTGGCGTCGAGCGCCGACTTCACCCCACGCCTGGCCAACCTCGAACTCGAGACCAACGACGCGACGAACTACCTCGCGGGGACCATCGCGGAGCGCGTCGTCGACCAGGTGCAGACCTCGGTCGCCCAGCAGGTGAGCCGGACGGCCGCGAGCCAGCTGCTCGGTGGCCTCTCCACCGTCCATGACCAGGTCGGCAAGGCCGCCACCGGCTCGGCCCAACTTGCGTCGGGGGCCCACGACGCCCACGCCGGCTCCACCAAGCTCGCCTCGGGTGCCGCCGAACTCGTCACCGGACAGCAGCAACTCGCCAACGGTTCCGCCCAACTCTCGTCCGGTGCGGCCCGGCTGAACAGTGGCCTCGCCACCCTCGACCAGCGCACGAATTCCCTTCCGGGACAGACGCAGCAGCTCGCCAAGGGCGCGCGCCAGGTCGCCGACGGCAACGCCAAGGTCGCCGAGGCAGGCGCCCGGGCTGCTGCCGCCGGGTCGCGCATCACCCGCGACCTCGAGGCCTTCGACAGCGAGTTGCCGACGCGTCTCGCCGGGGCCGGGCTGACCCAGGACCAGATCGACGCCGTCCTCGCTGAGACGGCCCGGCTCCGCCAGCCCATCGCCGATGCGAACTCCACCCTCCAGTCGACCTCGAAGGACCTCGGTGCCCTGTCGAGCGGCGCCAACCAGGTCGCCGACGGTGCCGAACAGCTCGCGAGCGCGTCGTCGGACCTCGAGTCAGCCATCGACACGGCCGCCGCCGGCAGCGCCGAGTTGGCGACTGGCGCGCGGGACCTCAACGCCGGTCAGCAGAAGGCACTGACGGGATCCAAGGACCTCGCCCAGGGTGCGAAGGATCTTGATGCCGGTCTGGCCAAGCTCGATTCCGGTGCGGCACAGTTGAGTTCGTCCCTTGCAGAGGGAGCGAAGGGCATCCCGAACCCGACCGACGCGCAGCGCACGGCCGTGGCCCAGACCATCGGTTCGCCGGTCGGCATCGTGTCGGAGGCCCTCGCCAGGGCGGGCTCCTACGGAGCGGGCCTCGCCCCGTTCTTCCTCTCGCTCGCGCTGTGGATCGGTGGATTCACGCTCTTCACCCGCGCCCGACCGCTCGTGGAGGAGGCCCTGACGACCCGGTGGGCCATCCTGCCAGTGGCCCTCGGAGGCTGGCTCGCGCCGGCCATCATCGGTGTGGCACAGGCGATCCTGACGTGGGTCATCGTCCGCTTCGCCGTCGGCATCGACCTCGCGCACCCGTGGTGGATGCTGGCCTTCATGGTGCTCGTGTCGATGGTCTTCATGGCGATCATCCACGGCCTCATGGCCCGACTCGGGGACACCGGGCAGTTCATCGCTCTCGTCCTCATGGTCCTCCAGCTCGTCAGCGCCGGCGGAACCTTCCCGTGGGAGACGCTGCCCGGACCGCTCCAGTGGCTGCACCACGTCCTGCCGATGTCCTACTCGGTCGCCGGACTGCGGACCCTCGCCTATGGCGGTCCCACGACGCACCTCTGGCTCGACGTCGCCGTGCTGCTCGCGTGGGGTGCCGGGGCGCTCTTCCTCTCGACCGCGGCCGCGCGCCGGGTCCACCTCCGCGTCCGCGACCAGGGCTCGCTTGCCGAGCCGGTCGGCGCATGACGTCACGCCGGTATGCCGTCTTCGCAGCGGCGCTCGCCACCTCGCTTGCGCTCGGCGCGTGTTCCACACTGCCGGGACTCGGAGGTGAGGGAACCGGAGAAGGCGAGGGAGCGGCATACGCCATGTCTGTCGACTGCCCCGCAGCGCCAACCGAAGGGCACCTCAAACCCACTGTGGCCCAGCTGAATTCGATCCTCGCCGAGGCCGACCTGCCCTATTGGCAGGCAGCCGACATCGGGGCCAGTGCGCGCCTGGACGACGGTCGTCTCGTGTGGGTCTTCGGAGACACGATCCGACGATCCGGCATCGGCCCCTCCATGGTCGCGAACTCCATGCTCATCACGTCCGGGCTCTGCCTCAGCCAGCTCATGGCGCCGTCGCGCGGCCCGATCATCCCCGACGTCGAGCCCGGGACGGTGCGCTGGCCGATGTCGGTCTCCGTCGTCGAGGAGGGCGGTACCGAACGCATCGTCGTCTTCACCGCACGCATCCGACGTGGCAGCGGCAACGACGTGTGGGGGTTCCGCTACCTCGGCTCGGACGCCGTGACGTTCACCGTCGCCGAGGGCGAGGCGCCGCAGCTCGAGCAGATCCTCGAACTCACCCCCGACCGCGACGACGCCTACCAGGTGAACTGGGGGTCGGCGTCGATGGTGTCCGGCGACCACATCTATGTCTATGGGACGGAACTGCCCAGGGCGACGGCGTTCGGACGATCCCTGCGGGTAGGTCGGGCTGCGCTCGCGACGGCGCAGGATCGCGGGACGTGGGAGTTCTGGGACGGCGAGAGGTGGCAGGCCGACGAACTCAGGGCCACGGCGATCATCCCGTCCCAGGGCGGGGTGTCGCAGACCCTGTCCGTGCACGAGATCGACGGCAAGGTCGTCGCCGTCTCCAAGAAGGACGGCGACCTCGGCTCGACCGTTGCGACCTGGGCGTCGACCGAACCCGTGGGCCCGTGGAAGGTGAGCGCCGCCCTCGATGCGCCGTTCCTCACGGGCAAGGACGAGTTCGCCTACGCACCTCTGGCCCACCCCGAGGTGGCGCTCGCGAGCGGCAAGCTGCTCGTCTCGATCTCGCGCAACACCACCGACCTGGCACGGCTCAAGCAGAACCCCGTCATCGGCCGACCCCGGTTCGCGGAGATCGCCCGTCCCTGATTCCCCAACAGCTCGACTCATTGCCCTCTTGGGACAGGCTCGCTGGCGCTCGCTGTCCCAAGAGGGCAATGAGTCGAGGGCTCAGGGAGTGAGGAGGATCTTGCCCGTGGCCCGGCGCTCGTCGATGTCGCGCAGCGCCACCGACATCTCGTCGAGTGACCGCACCGAACCGATGACCGGATCGAGCTTCCCCGCCTCGAGCAGAGGCACCAGCTCGTCCCACTGACGGCGCACGAACGACGGGTCGGCCCCACCTCCCGTCCAGAAGGCGCCCCACCCGACGCCGACGACGTCGATGTTGTTGAGCAACAAGCGGTTGACCTTCACTTCCGGGATGGCCCCGGCGGTGAAGCCGATGACGAGGAGCCGACCCAGTGCAGCCAGCGAGCGCAGTGAGTCGGTGAAGCGGTCACCGCCCACGGGGTCCACGACGATGTCGACGCCGCGGCCCGAGGTGAGGTCGGCCACGGCCTCCCTGAACCCGTCGGCGAGCACCACGTCGTCGGCCCCGGCCGACCGCGCGACGTCCGCCTTCGCGGAATCCGACACCACGGCATACACGGTTGCTCCCCACGCCTTGGCGAGCTGGATCGCGGCGGTGCCGATCCCGCCGGCAGCGCCGTGGACGAGCACCTTCTCGCCCTCGGCAAGGCGACCACGCACGCGCAGCGCGAAGTGGCAGGTGAGGTAGTTCATCGGAAGCGCCGCGCCCTGCTCGAAACTCACCGAATCCGGGAGCGGGAAGACGAGGGAAGGATCGCAGACGACCTGCTCGGCAAACCCGCCGAGGAACGGGAAGGCGGCCACACGGTCGCCGGCCTCGAGGCCGCTGCCTGCCGGCGCCGACTGCACGACGCCGGCCACCTCGGATCCGGGCACGAAGGGGAGTGGCGGCTTGATCTGGTACTCGCCTCGCGAGATGAGGACGTCGGGGAAGGTGACTCCGGCCGCGGCGACGTCGATGAGGACCTCACCGGCGGCGGGCTCGGGGTTCGGCACGTCGCCGACCTCCACCGCGTCGGGTCCGTCGAGTCGGGTCACCTGGGCAGCTCGCATGCCCGCGATCCTAGGTGTCGTTGCGGCTGGTGTGGCGCACCAGTGGTGGACGCGACGAGGACCCGCCGACAGCCGGTGCGACGGGTCCTCGCCAGCTCACCGGACCGGTCAGCCGCAGCTGGTCGCGGCCGCTGCCCCGACCCACGTCCCGAGCATCTCGTCGGCGAGGGTGGATCCCTGCTCGAAGTCCTCGAGACCCACACCGTTGGAGCGGTTCGGGTTCTTGCTCTGCCCGCCGATGACGCCGTGCTCGAAGATCTTGATCGCCACGGGGAGCCCCGCAGCCCGGAGGGCGGCGTACCCGGCGTCGACCTGGGCGTCGCACTCGGGCGTGAAGATGCCGAACTCCTCCGCGGCTCCGGCGGCAGTGAACGTCAGCCAGTTCGGGGACGCCGGGGCGTTGAGCGTGTACATCGGGATGTAGCAGTGGTGAGCGGATGCGGCGCTGACACCGAGGCCGAGGGCCGCGGCACCACCCACCGTGCTGAAGAGGGCTCGGCGCCCCCATCGGGACAGGCTCATGGTTCCTCCTGGGTCGGGCACCTCCTCCGGGTGCGTGTTTCGACGCTACGGAGAGGTGGATCGGCCCACCTCGGATTTGGGGGATCGCCCGATGAAACCTCCTGAACGGTGGTGAACTGGATTCATGAACCTGGAGCAGGTTCGCGCGCTCGCGGCCATCGTCGACACGGGCAGTTTTGAGTTGGCCGCGCGATCCCTGCACCTCACCCCATCGGCGGTCAGCCAGCGGGTGCGCGCCCTCGAGTCGAGCGTGGGCCAGGTCGTCGTGCGTCGAACCCACCCGTGCACGGCCACCCCGGCGGGGGCCGTCCTCGTGCGCCTGGCGCGGCAGGTCGAGCTGCTCGAGGAGGAGTCGCGCGACCTCCTCGGGATCACTCGCGCGGAGCCGCTCGCACTGCGGGTCGCGGTCAACGCTGACTCCCTCGACACCTGGCTGATCGGACTCCTCGACGCCGCCTCGACCTGGCCGGACGTCCGGTTGCGGTTCGAGGTCGCCGACGAGGACCACACCCTGGCTCTCCTCCGGGCGGGGCAGGTCGGCGCGGCGATCACGACCGAGTCGGAGCCGGTCCCCGGGTGCCGGACGTTCCCGCTCGGAGTCATGCGCTACCTACCCGTGGCCTCCGCTGACCTCGCCGCGCGGTTCACCGGCCCGGATGGCGTGGTCGACTGGGCCGGCATCCCCGGCCTGCGCTACGACGACCGCGACGACCTGCAGGAGCATTTCCTCGCGGCCCGCGGAAGTGAGGCCGAGACTCCGGCGTCGCAGATCCCGTCGGCAGCCGGACTGCGTGCTGCACTTCGCGCCGGGCTGGGTTGGGTGCTGGTGCCCGAGAGGACGGTGGAGGACGAGTTGGCCGCGGGGCTCCTCGTCACGTTGTCGGACGACGTCGTCGACGTGACGCTGCACTGGCACGTGTGGAAGGTGCCGTCGCACCGGCTCGACCGCCTCAACGAGGCGATCGCGCGGGCCGCTCGCGACGGCCTGGGTCCACTGCCCGGAGGTGCCCGGGGAATGTGACGGCCGTCTCGTACATTGAGTGTTCGTGCCGCAGCCTCGCCATGCCCTCCTCGCCACCATCGCCCTCGTCGTGGGCGGATTCGCCATCGGCACGACCGAGTTCGTCACGATGGGGCTCCTCCCCGAGATCGCCGACGGCGTGTCCGTGTCGATCCCGACGGCCGGGCACAGCATCTCCGCGTATGCCGCGGGGGTCGTTGTCGGGGCGCCTCTCCTCGCGATCCTGGGTGCGACGTGGCCCCGCAAGGAGCTCCTCATCGGGCTGACGGTCGCGTTCGTCATCGGCAACGTCATGACGGCGCTGGCGCCGGACTACGGCTGGCTTCTCGTGGCCCGCTTCATTGCCGGTATGCCGCATGGCGCCTTCTTCGGTGTCGCCGCCCTCGTGGCGGTGGACCTGGCGCGAGCCGGTCAGGCCGGGCGCGCGGTGAGTCGGGTCATGCTCGGTATCCCCATCGCGAACGTCGCCGGCGTGCCGGGTGCGACGTGGCTGGGCCAGCAGTTCGGGTGGCGCTCGGCCTATTGGCTCGTCGCCGTGCTCGGAGTGCTGACGGTGGGGCTCTTGGTCGCGTTCGTCCCGCACATCGAGCGCAACCTCGAGAGCACCATCAAGCGCGAGCTGCGCGGGTTCGCCACCACTCAGGTGGCGTTGACCCTGCTCGTGGGCGCGATCGGCTTCGGTGGCATGTTCGCCATGGCGAGTTACATCGCGCCGACGGTCACGGATGTCACGGGCCTCGACGCGAGCGCAGTGCCGATCTTCCTCCTCGCGGCCGGTCTCGGCGGGCTCGTCGGGACGCCGTTGGCGGGTCGGCTGGGGGAGTGGTCGGTCCTCCGGTCGATCACGATCGGCTGCGTCGGCATGGGTGCCAACCTCGTCGCCTTCGCACTCACGGCGCAGTGGTGGCCGACCGCGATCTTCTTCTACTTCCTGTCGTCGGTGCTCGCCGGAATCCTCGTCGTCAACCTGCAGCTGCGCCTCATGCAGGTCGCCGGTGAGGCCCAGACCCTCGCCGCCGCGAGCAACCACGCCGCCCTCAACACCGCCAACGCGCTGGGAGCCTGGCTCGGTGGTGTCGTCATTGCGGCCGGCTACGGCTACACCGCGCCGAGCTGGGTCGGGGCCGGGTTGTCGGTCCTCGGCGCCGGTGTCCTCGGTGTGAGCCTTCTCAAGCACCGCGCCGACACGAGGCCAGTGACCGCCTGACGGTGCGGGCCTAGAGTTCGGGTCATGGCCGAACTCGTCACCACCCGCATCGAGGACGGCATCGCCCATGTCGCCCTCAACCGCCCGGACAAGCTCAACGCGCTGACCCTCGACACGCTCGAGCAGCTCATCGACACGGCCGGTCGGCTGCGCAGCGACCGCACTCTGCGCTCGGTCGTCGTCTCCGGCGAGGGTGACGCCTTCTGCGCGGGACTCGACTTCGGCACCGTCCTGCGCGAACCCCGTCGCGTCGCGGGCGCCTTCACCCCGCGCCCCTGGCGCGGCACCAACACCTTCCAAGAGGCGTGCTGGGCCTGGCGTCGACTGCCCGTCCCGGTCATCGCCGCAGTGCACGGTCACTGCCTCGGCGGCGGTGTGCAGATTGCGCTCGCGGCCGACTTCCGCATCACCGCACCCGACGCGAAGTGGTCGGTCCTCGAGGCGCGCTGGGGGATCATCCCGGACATGACGGGCATCAAGGCCCTCTCCCAGCAGGTCGGCATGGACATCGCCAAGCGACTCACGATGACCGGAGAGACGGTCCCCGGGACCGAAGCCGTTCGGCTCGGCCTCGCGACCGAGGAGAACATCGACCCGTATGCCGGTGCGCTGGCCCTCGCGGGTCGGCTCGCCGAACGCTCGCCGGACTCCGTCGCTGCGGCCAAGCGTCTCTTCAACCGGACGTGGTCGGCCAGTGATCGACGCACCTTCATGTGGGAGCGCCTCGAGCAGGCCCGGCTCCTCATGGGCGCGAACGCGGCGGAGGCGCGGCGGGCCAACACGAATCGGGAGAAGCCGGCATACAAGCCGCGCGCCGGAATCAACCCGAGAGGGTGACGTCCGATGGCCGCCGGTGAATCGGCAGAGGTCACGCGACACATCACCTGCGTCCTCTGCGAAGCGTCGTGCGGGCTGGAGGTCCGGCTCCGCGGCGAGGAGATCCTCAGCATCAAGGGCCACGCCGACGACCCGCTCTCACGGGGGCACATCTGTCCCAAGGGCGTTGCGCTGCAGGACATCCACGCCGATCCGGACCGGCTGCGGCGCCCCGTCAAGCGGGTCGGCGACGAGTTCGTCGAGATCGGCTGGGACGAGGCGATCGGTCTCGCGGCGGAGTTGCTTGTCGGGGTCCAGCAGCGACACGGGCGTGACGCCGTCGCGACCTATCTCGGCAATCCCAACGTGCACAGCCTCGGCGCGCTGACGCACGGCACGGCCATCCCCCGCGCGCTGGGGAGCAAGCACGTCTTCAGCGCGACGAGCGTCGACCAGCTGCCGCACCACGTCGTGGCGTGGGCGATGTATGGCCACCAATTCCTCCTCCCGGTCCCCGACATCGACCGGACGAAGCTGCTCGTCCTCGTCGGGACGAACCCCATGGCATCCAACGGCTCGCTCTGGACGGTGCCCGACTTCCCCGGTCGATTGCGTGAACTGCGTTCTCGCGGTGGCCGACTCGTCGTTCTCGACCCGCGCCGCACGGAGACGGCAGCCGTGGCCGACGAACACCACTTCGTCCGCCCGGGCACGGACGCGGTGGTGCTGCTCGCTCTCGTCCACGTGGTGCTGGCCGAAGGTCTGGCGCGGCCGCCGGCGTGGGCGGACGGTGTCGAGCAACTGCGTGTTGCCGTCAGCGACTTCACTCCGGAGTTGGCAGAGTCGGTCAGCGGCGTTGCGGCAGAGTCCATTCGACGTCTCGCGCGGCGCATCGCCAGCGGCTCTGCAGCCGTCCACGGCCGAATGGGTGTCTCGACGCAGGAGTTCGGCGTCCTGTGCCAGTGGGCCATCCAGTGCCTCATGGTCATCACCGGGAACCTCGACCGTCCCGGCGGCACGATGTTCACGACACCCGCCGTCGACATCGTCGGGCGAGGTCTGGTCGGGCGGGGGCACCGAGGACGGACGGTTTCTGGAGTGCGTGGTCTGCCCGGGTTCGCCGGTGAACTGCCCGTGTCTGTTCTGGCCGAGGAGATGGAGGGCCCGGCTGCGGCGATTCGCGGTCTGCTGACGGTGGGTGGTAACCCCGTGTCGTCGACGCCAGCGGGTTCGAGACTCAGTGACCGCATCGTCGGCCTGGATGCCTATGTCGCCATCGACCCGTGGATCAACGAGACGACCCGTCACGCGCACGTCATCCTGCCGCCGACCGGACCGCTCGAGCGGGACCACTACGACCTGATCTTCCACACCCTCGCCGTCCGCAACACCGCTCGGTGGTCGAAGGCTCTCTTCCCGCGCGGTGAGCACCAGCGACACGACTGGGAGATCGCCCGCGACCTCGTCCTCGCGTTGCACCAGTGGCGCGGGACGCGTCTCCCGCTGCATCGCCGCGTGCGACTCATGGCTTCGCCCCGCCTCACGATCGACGCCCTCCTCCGGTCCACCCGGCAGGGGCTGTCGGTGCGGCGTCTCTCCCGCACTCCCGGAGGGGTGGACCTCGGTCCGCTGGAGCCCCGCCTGCCCGAGCGGCTCATGACCGAGAACAGCCTCGTCGACCTCACCCCACCCGTCGTCACCTCCGGGCTCGCGACGCTGAGGGCACGGGTCCCTGAGCTCCGCACGGCCGCCGCGAGCGATGACCTCCTCCTCATCGGTCGCCGCCACCAACGTGACAACAACTCGTGGATGCACAACTCCCCGAGGCTCACCAAGGGCCGTCCGCGTCACCACCTCCTCATGCACCCGGATGACCTGACGGCGCGAGGAGTGGCCGACGGTGACCTCGTCACCGTGACCTCCGAGGTCTCGTCGCTGCGGGTCGAGGTGCGGGCCAGTGCCGACGTGATGCGCGGGGTCGTGTCATTGCCGCACGGCTACGGCCACCGGCGACCGGGCGTCCGACTGGGCAACGCGGTCGAGGTCCCCGGCGTGACGATGAACGACCTCACCGACCCATCCCGGGTCGAGGGGGTGTCGGGCAACGCGGTGCTCAACGGCATACCCGTCGTCGTGACGTCCGCAGTCGGAGTCGACGACGTGGCCCATGCCCTCGACAGCGGGGCTTCCCACTAAGCGAGCGCTCACCTAGGGTCGGGGCATGGACTTCTCACCGTCGGCGCGTTCCGTCGATCTGGCCTCGCGCGTGCGCGCCTTCGTCGACACCGAGGTGGCCCCGGCCGAGGTCGTCATGGCCGCCGACGTGGCGGACCGGAGGGCCCGCGGCGAGGACCCCTGGCCGGCCCACCCGCTCATCAAGGAACTCCAGGACAAGGCCCGCGCCCAGGGATTGTGGAACCTCTTCCTCCCCGCCGGCCACGAGGGTCCCTATGCCGAGCGCTTCGGCACGGACGGTGGCACTGGTCTGACGAACGCCGAGTACGCACCGATCGCCGAGGAGATGGGCCGGTCCTTCTCCGCGCCGCTGATCTTCAACTGCAACGCCCCCGACACGGGCAACATGGAGGTGCTGCTCAAGTACGGCACCGACGAGCAGAAGGCGGAGTGGCTGGAACCGTTGCTGGACGGGCGGATTCGCAGTGCGTTCCTCATGACGGAGCCGGGGGTCGCGTCGTCGGACGCCACCAACATGGAGGCCACGGCGACGATCGACGGTGACGAGGTCGTGCTCAATGGGCGCAAATGGTGGTCCACCGGCGTCGGTAACCCCGACTGCAAGGTCGGCATCTTCATGGGCGTCACTGACCCGGGGGCCTCCCGCCACTCCCGGCACTCGATGGTGATCGTGCCGTTCGACCACCCCGGTGTGAAGGTCGAGCGGATGCTGTCGGCACTCGGCCACCACGACGAGCCGATCGGGCACGGCGAGGTCTCGCTCACCGATGTCCGCCTGCCCGTCACCAACATCATCGCGGGGCCCGGGCGCGCCTTCGAGATCGCCCAGGGACGGCTCGGGCCGGGCCGCGTGCACCACTGCATGCGCCTCATCGGACTGGCCGAGCGTGCGCTCGAGCTCGCCTGCGAACGCGCCACGAGTCGGGTGGCGTTCGGCAAGCCCCTGGCCAACCTCGGCGGCAACCGTGAGCGCCTCGCCGAGGCTCGCATCGCCATCAACCAGGCCCGGCTCCACGTGCACCACGCCGCGTGGAAGCTGGACACCGTGGGCTCTCTGGGTTCGATGAGTGAGGTGAGCGAGATCAAGGTGGCCGTGCCGCGCATGGCGTGCAACGTCATCGACATGGCGATCCAGCTGCATGGAGGCGCCGGCATGTCCGACGATTTCCCCCTTGCGGCGGCGTACTCCGCGGCCCGTTCGCTCCGCCTTGCCGACGGACCCGACGAGGTCCACCTCGGCGTCATCGCGAAGATCCTGCTCCACCCCTACGCCGAAGCCGCAGAGAAGGCGAGCCACTCATGACCCGTCGAGTCCTCATCACGGGAGGCGCGTCCGGTCTCGGACTCGCCCTGGCCAAGGCCTTCCACGGTCGCGGCGACAAGGTTCTGATCGGTGACCTCAGCGAGACCCGACCCGACAGCGTTCCGGACGGGACGGCATACCTGCGCCTGGACGTCCGCAGCCAGCAGGACTGGGATGCCGCGCTCGCGCACGTGCGCGAGACGTGGGGCGGTCTCGACGTCCTCGTCAACAACGCCGGCGTCGCGACGGGCGGACGCATCGACGTCGAGTCGATCAGTGACTGGGAGCGGGTCATCGACATCAACCTGCTCGGTGTCGTGCGCGGCTGCCAGACGTTCACACCGCTGTTCAAGGAGCAGCGCTCCGGGCACATCGTCAACACGGCTTCCCTCGCCGGGCTCGTGCACGGTCCCGGGATGTCGTCCTACAACGCGGCCAAGGCCGGGGTCGTCGCGCTGTCGGAGACGCTCGGGTTCGAGCTCGCGCCGTGGAAGATTCACGTGTCGGCGATCTGCCCGGCGTTCTTCCGCACCAACCTGCACGAGTCCCTCCAGGGCAAGGACGTCGCCATGGAGGAGACGGCGGTCAAGCTCATCACCCGCGCGTCGATGACGGCCGAGGAGGTCGCGGAGGTCGTGCTCAAGGGCATCGACAAGCACAAGCGGATCATCCTGACGGACCGGATGGGGCACCAGGCCTACTGGACCAAGCGACTGGTGCGGCCGGCATACAACGCCGTCGCGACGAAGGCGGGAGCCCGCCTGGCCCGGAAGTCCCGGGATGTCTGAGCCCTCGCCGGACGCACGCTCGACACCCGGCAACGCCGTTGCGGTCCGCGACGAGGACGCGTTCGACGTCGAGGCGCTCGCCTCGTGGTTGCGCGAGCACACGACCGAGCCCGGCCTCGACGGGGTGCCGGAGGTGCGGCAGTTCAAGGGCGGAGCGTCGAACCTCACCTACCTGCTCCGGTATGCCGGCCGCGATCTCATCCTTCGACGTCCCCCCATCGGGACGAAGGCCAAGGGCGCGCACAACATGCGTCGCGAGAGCGACATCCAGGCATCGCTGGGTCGTGTCTATGACCAGGTGCCCCGGATCATCGCGTGGTGCGGCGACGAGGCGGTCATCGGCTCCGAGTTCTATGTCATGGAGCGGATGGTCGGCACCGTCCTGCGGCGGGACATCCCGGACTCGCTCGGTATGAGCCGTGGTGACGTGAACCTGTTGTGCCGCAACGCTCTTGACACCCTGGTCGACCTGCACCGGGTGGACGTGGAGGCCGCCGGGCTGGGTGGGCTCGGCAAGGGCCCGGGCTACGTCGAGCGGCAGGTGACGGGGTGGTCGGCGCGGTTTCGCAAGGCCCGGACCCCCAACGTCGGGTCGTTCGAGAAGACGATGGCGTGGCTCGAGGAGAACCGGCCCGAGGACGTCGGCCAGGTCCTCATCCACAACGACTTCCGCTTCGACAATCTCGTGCTCGCCGAGGATGACCCGACCCGCATCGTCGGTGTCCTCGACTGGGAGCTCGCCACGGTCGGCGATCCGCTCATGGACCTCGGTGGGGCGATGGCCTATTGGGTGCAGGCGAAGGACGACCCCGCGGCGAAGTTTCTTCGGCTGCAGCCGACGCACACGCCGGGGATGCTCACCCGGATTGAGGCCGTCCGCTACTACTGCGACCGGATGGGCATCCCGATGGACGCGCAGAAGTGGGCTTTCTACGAGGTGTTCGGGTTGTTCCGGCTCGCCGTCATCGCGCAGCAGATCTACCTCCGCATCTATCGCGGAGAGACCACCAATCCCCAGGCGAGCCGGATGCGCTGGTTCGTCGTCTACCTGGACCTGAAGTGCCGCTGGCTCATCCGGCAGCACCGACGTCGCACCTCGAGGAGCTCCTGACCCATGACGACCACCCTCATCACCGGGGCCAGCTCGGGACTCGGCGCCGAGATGGCGCGCCAGTTGGCCGCGGCCGGGAACGACCTGGCCCTGTGTGCCCGCCGAACCGAACGGCTCGAGGAGCTGCGCGCGGAAATCGTTGCGGCACACCCGGATCGGCGCGTGGCCATTGCTGCACTGGACGTCACCGACGATGCTGCGGTGTTCGACGTGTTCCGGGTGTTGACGGATGAGCTCGGTGGTCTGGACCGGGTCATCGTCAATGCGGGTCTCGGCAAGGGCGCGCCGATCGGCAAGGGCCGCTTCGACGCGAACCGCGAGACGGCGATGACGAACTTCGTCGGCGCCCTCGCCCAGTGTGAAGCGGCGATGGAGCACTTCCGTGAGGTGGGCAAGGGCCACCTCGTCGTCATCTCGTCGATGTCGGCCCTGCGCGGGATGCCGAAGTCCATGACGGTGTATGCCGCGACGAAGGCCGGGATCGCCGCGCTCGCCGAGGGCATTCGGTCCGAGATGCTCGGGCGCCCCGACCTCGACATCACGGTGACGACGATCTATCCGGGCTACATCCGTTCGGAGATGAACGACAAGGTCGAGCAGCAGACGAAGTTCATGGTCGACACCGAGACGGGCGTGCGGGCCATGGTCGAGGCCATCGAGAAGGGCGTCGACACCGCCCGAGTGCCGGCGTGGCCGTGGAAGCCGCTCGGCACGGCGATGCGCCACCTGCCGCTCAAGGTCGTCCGCAAGCTCGGCTGAGCCTGCCCGAGTCTCACCGATCCGGCTCGCGAGCCGGGTTGGCTCTCGGGAGCCGCATCGATGAGGCCCGCGAGGCAACCCCCGGCTCGCGAGCCGGATCTCAGAGGGGCAGCTGCGCGAGGAGCACGGTCTGGTCGTCGCGATCGGGACCCTGCGCTCGTCGCACCATGCGGGCCACCTCCGTCAGGCCGGCGTCGGTGACGAAGCCGACGACCTGGTCGGGCGTGTAGAGGTAGCGCTCGAGTTCGACCTCGAGGTTGAACCGTGCATAGGACGGGCCGGCGTCACGCACACCCTCGCCCGACTGGAACGCCACGACGAGGTGCCCACCGGGACGCAGCACCCGCGCCAGCTCCGCGAAGATCGCGGCCTGCCCGGAGAGGGGTGTGTGGATCGCGGAGTACCAGACCATGACGCCTGCGAAGGTGGCGTCGTCGAACGGGAGGGCATCGAGCGATGCGACCTCGAACGACAGGTCGGGGTGGTCGCGGCGGGCCATCTCGATCATCCCGGGGGAGAGGTCGACGCCCGTCACGTGGCATCCGCGGTCCGCGACGTAGCGGCTCACGCGCCCGGCGCCACAGCCGGCGTCGAGCACCTGCCCCTCGTGCCCCGCCGGTCCCGCCAGCACCGCCGCGATGAAGGCGTCCAGCACCGCAAGGTCGAGTGCTGACTCGGCACGCGTGTCGGGGAGGTGCTCCGCGTACAGCGACGCCACCACGTCGTAGGCCCGTCGCACGTCATCCTGCCCCTGTGAAGTCATGCCTGTGATGGTGCCACGGGCTACGTTGGGGCGATGACGCTCGATGAGATCGACGCGTACGCCACGTCCCTCGAGGGCTGCAAGCGCAAGGGTCACCCGGGTCGGGTTGCGTGGTACGTCCACGACCGGCTTGTCGTGCGCCAGGACGAGCCCGGCACAGTCCTCGTCCGCGTCGGGTTCGACGATCGCGAGAGTCTCCTCGCGGCATACCCGGAGACCTTCGGAGTCCCGCCCCGCTGGGAGGCGCACCTGAAGGTCCAGGCCGACCTCGACGGCGACCCGGATGCGATTCGTGAGGCGATCCGACTGGCCTGGGCGATGCAGCGCAGCTCCTGAGCCCGCACAAGGCGACCGGCGGACGATCAGCTCGTGCCCCGCCGCCCGAAGTTCATGCTCGGACGGCTGGGCCCGAGTTCGAGCTGCTGGTCGGGCCGTATGCCGGACAGTCGGTCCGGATCCCGGAAAGCGGGGAACGCTCAGAGGTACTGATGCATGACGTGCAGACCCACCCGCCCGTGGGCACGGCTGTCGAACGCCTCCGGAACAGTCCCAATGATGGTGAAGCCGAGGTCCTGCCACAGCTTCACCGCGACGGTGTTGGTCTCGACGACGGCGTTGAACTGCATCGCGGCATAACCCTGTTCGCGCGCCCACGCCAGCACCCACTCGCCGAGGGCACGCCCGACGCCACGACCCCGGGCGCCCGACGAGACCATGAACGACGCGGTCGAGATATGGGACCCGCGACCGGGACGGTTGGGACCGGTCTTGGCCGACCCGAGCACCTCACCGGTCTCCTCGTCGACCGCCACGACAGTCACCCCCGGAGGTGACTCGAGCCACCACCCGCGCGCCTCGTCGATGTCCAACCCGGCCGGGAACGCATAGGTCTCTCCGGCCTCCACGACCTCGGTGAACGTGGGGAAGAACGCGGTCCAGTCGGCCTCGGTGATCGAGCGGATGAGCATCCGGTGGAGGGCCTCTCAGGTGTGGGGAACGGTCGGTGAGTCGCGCAGCCCGTGCACGAGGAGCGCGAGTGCTGCGGCATACGTGGACATGACGATGCCCGACGCGACGGCCTGCTGTCGCGGGGTTTTCGCCAAATGCTCGCCCACGATGATCGCGGCGTCGGACAGGAGGAACAATCCGCCACCCACCGCGACCGATCGCCGCCTCCGACCCGTGCTGGCCTCCGACAGAGCCAGGGCCGACATCGAGCCGAGCAGGAGGCCGTAGCCGGTGAGGACCGGATCGGGCTCCCCGGTGCCGACCGCATCCACGGCGCCAAGTCCGGCCAGGACCGCGGAAACCACTGCGGCAGAACGGAGTTCGGGGCGGGCGCCATCGCGGAGCTGCATGCCGATGAGTCCCGCCTGTTGCACGGCGAAAGCGCTGGCGCCGCGTCGAATCAGGCTCCGGCGAGCGGCAGGAGTGGTTGTGCGCCCGGAGGCGTTCATGAACCAGTCGCCGACCGCCGATCCGACGAGAGCGACGGTCAGGGCAGCGGTCCGCCCGGCTGGGCGCCGGTCGCGCGAGGCGAGGACTCCCGCGGAGAGCGTCGGTGCCAGGAGCAACTTGGTGGCGAGGTGGGCACGTTCGCGGCCCGCGACAGATGCGGCTGTGGTCGCCACGGCCAGCGGCAGGTATGCCGTGAGGTCGCCTCGCGCTCGAAGCGCACCTGACCGGGTGAGCCGGTCCCGGACGCGCCCGTGCCGACTCACACGCGGTCCGCGGAGAACTCGAAGTCAAAGACCTCGAGTCGCTTCACGAGAGCCTCGCCCAGCGCGACGGAAGGCGTGAGCACCCCATTGCGAGAGGGGAGCTCGTCGAAGGCGAGGGCGAGTCCGGCCTGGCCGAGCATGATCGCCGTCCCCGAGTAGCCGGGGTCATAGGGAGCAGCCACCCTCGCCCGGTAGCGGACGCCGGTCGTCGTCGTGGTCTCGATCTCGAAGACGAATCGACCGCGAGCCTGGGACTCCTCCGACGGCCCCTCACCGGGCTTGGGCAGCACGCGGTCGAGCACGGACCGCGTCGGCCCGGTCGACATGCCCGCGAAGAGCCCACCCAACACGGCCGACGTCAGCCCGGCCTTGACCGCCCCCATGGGACCGCGACCGGTGTCCATCACCTCGTCGTAGCGGAACTCCCGACCGTAGGACCAGTTGGTCAGAGCGTTGCTGCGGCGCACGATACGCGTGTTGAACGAGGCCATGAAGAAGGGCGCGACCCACCGCTGGGTCACCTCGTCGAAGCGCACACCCGCAGCGGACTGCACCTTGCCGAGCGCTCCGGCCACACCCGACGGGGCCGGCCCGGTCGGGCGGTTGCGCGACGGCGGCTCGGCCTCGCGGTCGGGGGACAGGCCGTAGGGGTCACCCACGGCACGCCGACGCTCGCGCGATCCGGAGGACTCGATGGCCTGTTGGCGCATCGAGTCGATCGTCCCGCCGCTCACGCCACCGCGCAGGGTGCGCACGTGGGTCACGGTCTCGCCGAGCGTCCCCTCGCCGTCGGCGGCCACCTTCTGTGCCAGCGTCCACACGCCGAGGTCGGACGGGATCGAGTCGAAGCCGCACGAGTGGACGATCTTGGCGCCGCTGATCTCGGCGAGCGTGTGGTTGGCCTCGGCACTGTCCTTGACGAACAGCACCTCGCCCGTGAGGTCCGCGTAGTGGGTGCCGGCGGCAGCGCACGCGGACGCGAGCGGCATACCCAGCTTGGCGTAGGGACCCACGGTGGTGACGACGACGCGGGCCCGCGCGGCGAGATCGACGACCGCGGCGGAGTCCGTCGTGTCGACGACGATCAGCGGCCACTCGGCGGCGGCACCCGGCAGTGAGGCGCGCACCTCCGCGAGGCGGGCCTCGGACCGGCCGGCCAGCGCGATCCGGACCGTGTCCGGGGCGTGCTCGGCCAGGTGGGCGGCCGTCAACTTGCCGACGAAGCCGGTGGCGCCGACAAGGACCAGGTCGAACTCGCGTGCTGTGCTCATCACCCGAATCTAGGCGACCCGTCTGTGGCCGCCGAGGGCGACCGTGTCTTCACTTCCCTTGTATGCCGTGGAGCTGGGTTCTCAGGTCGGCGTACCGTCCGCGGAGCTCACCCACTGAGCCGGCCGCGTCGGCATTCGGTTCGAGCACCGCGTCCGTACGGACGTCCCAGTCCGGCTGGTCGCTGCCGACGAGTGTGGCAGCCGCCTGGCGGGCAGCGCCGAGTGCCACGTATTCGCCGGAAGCGGGGACGTGCACCTCCGCCTCGAAGAGGTCAGCGGCCAGTGCACGGACGGCGCGTGAAGCGGAGGCGCCTCCGATGAGCAGCACGCGCTCGACACGAACTCCCTGTCCCCGCAACGCATCCAGCGCCTCGGCGAGGTTGGTGAGCATGCCCTCGACGATGGCCCGGGCGAGGTTCTCAGGGGTGGCGTTGGCCCGAGTGAGGCCGTGCAGGGAGCCGGTCGCCTCGGGCAGGTTGGGGGTCCGCTCGCCATCGAGGTAGGGCAGCAGGGTGAGTCCGCCGGCACCGGGTTCGGCGGCAAGCGCGAGGTGGTCGAGCTCTGCGAGGTCGACGCCGAGCATGGACGCGCCCGCGGTGAGGACCCGCGCCGCGTTGAGGGTGGCGAGCAGGGGCAGGAAGCCGCCCGTGGCATCGGCGAACGACGCCACTGCGCCGCTGGCGTCAGAGATCGCGGCATCGTGCCGGGCGAAGGCCGTGCCGCTCGTGCCGAGGGAGATGACGGCGTCGCCGGGACGCAGGCCGAGGCCGAGGGCCGCGCCCATGTTGTCGCCGGTGCCCGGGGCGACGACGAGGCCGGAGTCCGTGCGGCCCGCTGCCTCGGTCGGACCGAGGACGTGCGGGAGGTCAAGGGGGCGGCCGACCGCGAGGTCGAGCACGTCGGGGAGATAGTCGCCGGAACCCGCCGACCAGTAGCCCGTGCCCGACGCGTCGCCTCGGTCGGTCGTCCAGCGCTCGAAACCGCTGCCCTGCTTGAGGATTCGCCCGGTCAGCCAGTCATGGGGGAGGACGCACGTGCGGGTGCGCCCGAGGTTGTCCGGCTCGGACCGGCGCAGCCAGCGCAGCTTGGTCACGGTGAACGACGCCACCGGGACGACGCCCACGTCGTTCGCCCAGCGCTCGGCCCCACCGAACTCGTCGATGAGGTCCGTCGCGTCCTGGGCGGACCGGGTGTCGTTCCACAGCAACGCGGGGCGCACGACCTCGTCGGCTGCGTCGAGGGTGACCATGCCGTGCTGTTGCCCGCCAACCGAGATGGCACTCACCCCGTCGAGGAGCCCACCCACGGTGGCTTCCTCGTATGCCGTCCACCAGGCTCCCGGGTCCACCTCGGTCCCGTCCGGGTGCGACGCGCGGCCCTCACGAACCACCTCTCCGGTCTCGGCATCACACACAAGGACCTTGCACGACTGGGTCGACGAGTCGACGCCGGCGACGAGTTGTCCGTGAGTCGAAGGCATGTCCCCATCCTCGCCGAAGTCCTCGTGACCTGCACGGAGATGAACCAGTGGGGAGTTCTCCCCACTGCCGACTTCGCCGATGCGTGCTTGGATCGGAGGATGCGACCTGCGTGATCCGGCAGGTGGGTCAGGAACGCGACGGGGGCACCCGGCATACCGGCATCGCAGAGGAGGAGCGGGTGTGGTCGATCCGGAGGAGCTGTACGGCAAGCTCGTCTCGGGCAACTCGTCGACCGTTCGCGGTCAGGCCGACTCCGTCGGCGACGCGATCAAGAAGGTCAAGGAGTCCTCGAGTCGGGTGGCCGAGGCGGCGGAGCGGCCCAAGTGGACGAGCGACGCATCGACGGCCTACAAACTGCGGACTGCCGGCCTGACCCAGGGTCTCAACGTCAACGTCTTCGCGCTCGGGCGCATGCAGACGGCGCTGAGGTCCGGGGCCAGCGCCTACGACGCGATGGCGAGCAAGGCCAAGGAGGTGATCCCTCCATGGCGCAACCGACCCGCTGGTCTCAACCCCGTGATCGAGGACCTGCTCGCGCTCGGCGTCCACCTCGGACTCGTGACCATCGCGGCGTCCTATTCCTCCCGACTGAGGACGATCGCGGCGTTCGCGTCGGGCGAGACGATCGACGAGAACGCCCTCGACGAGGACACCCGCAAGTGGCTCGCGAACGGCATGGACAAGACCGCCGAGTGGCTCAAGGAGAACGGGGGCGGCCTCGGACCGCAGATTCCCAACCTCGGCCTGGGCGGCGACGACCGCGGCCTCATCCCGCAGGGGCTCGGAATCGATCCGGACACGGGCTGGATCATCCAGACGAACTACTCCAAGAACGGTGACCCCTCCACGCTTTCCATGATCGACCCGACGACGGGCCGCGAGATGGTCGACGTGCAGCTCGGTGGCACCGAGGAGATCCCGACTCCCGACCACGCCGGTGGCGTCGCGTCGGACGGCAAGTACACCTACGTGACGTCGAGCGGGGACCCGTCGCACGTGTTCACCTACCTCACGTCGGATCTCCGCAAGGGCGGCACCGAGCCGGTCGATCCGATCGGGCCACCGACCCGCATTCCCAGCGGTGCTGGCGCGTACGGCACGGTCAAGGACGGGATGCCATATGTCGGCACCCACAGTGAGGACATCGGCGGCGGGGGCAACAAGTACGACGGGGAGAACGACGACGGGCGGATGTATCGCTCCATCTCCGATGGGCACGGTGGCTGGGTTCCGGACCCGAGTTTCGGCGGGGGCACCGGCTACGTGCACACGCCACCCCAGGCCCAGGGTGTCGTCGTGCGAGACGGGGAGTACGTCTTCAGCACGTCCCTCGGCCGGGACAATCCCGGGCGACTCATCACCCAGGAGCGACAGGACGACCAGCCCGGCAACGGTGACCGTGGCGATCCCTACGAGCTGCCCTACATGTCCGAGGGCATCATCGAACTCGACGGCAACATCATCGCGACCTACGAGTCCGGCGCCGACTACTACGGCCCGCACGCCGACAGCAGCGTCGACGACGACGACCTGTGGGCCAACCCCTACATGACGAAGACGTCGCTGGAGGCCCTCGGGCTGAGCCCGGACTTCTAGGTCTCGCCGCAGTCGTTGCGGGCAGCTGCCACGGACCTGGACACGGCGGCGGGTCCGTTGACCAAGGGCGCCGACTTCCTCGCGGCCGTCACGGTCTCGGCCGGCGACTTCGGGGAGGTGGCGGCTGCGACCACGCTCGCCACGGCACTCAACGACCAGTTGGGCAAGGGCGAGCGCAGTCTCGATGCCGGAGGCAAGGTCGTCCGCCGCACCGCGAACGGGCTGACGAGCAACGCGAGGGTCTACACCGACACGGACGACAACGCCCGGGACACGATCGTGGGGCCGCAACAAGCCGTAGGCGCCCTGCTCATGGTAGCGCTCAGCGACTGCTATTGGTAGCGTCCATCACCGGCTATTGGTAGCGTAGAAACATGGTGTATCTCCCCCGAACTGTCGATCGGGAGCTGGATGACCTGCTTCCGTTCGCGCCCGCCATCGCTTTGGACGGCGCGAAAGGAGTCGGGAAGACGGCAACCGCGCGGCGGCGCGCAGATCACAGTTGGCTCCTGGACGACCCGGCGCACCGTGCTCTGGTCGAGGCTGACCCGTCCTTCCGCGCCGCTCCTGCCGGAACGTTGCTCCTTGACGAGTGGCAACGCAGCCCGGAGGTGTGGGACTCGGTCCGCCGTCAGGTCGACCAGGGGGCAGGCCCGGGCCGCTTCCTGCTGACGGGGAGTGCGACGCCATCCAGGGGTGTGGACACGCACAGCGGCGCCGGTCGCATACTGTCCCTCCGGGTGAGGCCGATGGCACTCCATGAGCGAGGCGTCGGGCAGCCGTCGGTGAGCCTCGGTCGACTGGTGCGCGGCGAGGAGTCGGACGTCCGCGGCACGACGGAGATGTCAGTGCTCGACTACTTCGAGGCGATCGAGAGGAGTGGCTTCCCGGGCATCAACCGCCAGCCCCGACGACTCGTGCGCGGTCATCTGGAGACCTACCTCCAGCGCATCATTGACCGAGATCTCCCGGACGTCGGTCTCGCGATCCGCCGACCCGAAACGCTGCGTCGCTGGCTCGCCGCATACGCCGCTGCCTCCTCGACGCCGACGTCGTACACGAGGATCCTCGACGCCACGACGTCGGGCGACGGTTCGCAACCCGCCAAGACGACCACGATCGCCTATCGCGACCACTTGACGCAGTTGTGGCTGCTCGACCCCGTGCCGGGCTGGAGTCCGGCGCGCAATCCCCTGGCTCGGCTCCAGCAGGCACCCAAGCACCAGTTGGCCGATCCGGCGCTGGCCGCTCGGCTTCTCAACCTCTCCGCGCACACTCTCATGACGGGACCGGGGGCACCCATGGCCGGGCCGCTGTTCGAGTCGTTGGCGACGTTGACGGTTCGAGTGGCTGCGCAGGCGGCCGAAGCGCGCGTCGGTCATCTCCGAACTCGCAACGGGGACCACGAGGTCGACCTGGTGGTCGAAGGTCCGGACGGTCAGGTGGTCGGAATCGAAGTCAAGCTGGCAGCCAACGTGAGCGATGCCGATGTCCGCCACCTTCGATGGCTTCGGGGCCAGCTTGGTGACGATGTCGTCGACCTCATGGTCATCACGACGGGGACCACGGCATACCGTCGCTCCGACGGGATCGCCGTTGTGCCCCTGGCGCTGCTCGGCGACTGACCGCGCTGCGTCGCTCAGTCCCAGGTGATGACGACCTTGCCAGCGGCCCCCTCGGCGGCCACCGCATAGGCCTCGCCCGCGTCGGACAGGGCGAAACGGTGCGTGACGATGCGCTCCGGACTCTCGCCCCAGCGGTCGAGAAGGTCGAGGAGCTCCGCCATGTGTCCGAGCGACGTCACCCACGAGCCGAGGAGCGAGGCCTGCTTGTGGATGAGCAGGTCGGACACGGCGAAGTCGATGCGGCCGCCCTCGCCCACCATGACGCACCGACCGCGGGCGGCGGTGTGGGTGAGGGCGGCCTCGCGCGCGTTGGCGTTGCCGCTGCAGTCCATGGTCACCTCGCACCCGTGTCCGTTCGTCGCATCTCCGACCGCGCCGGCCAGGTCCGCTGGGTCGGTCACGACGACGTCGAGGAGCCCGAGCTCCGTTGCGAGAGAGGCGCGTTCGGCAACGGGCTCGAGACCGATGATCGTGGTGGCGCCGAGGTGGCGTCCGAGCATCGCCGCTGCCAGACCGACCGGGCCGAGGCCGGTGATGAGGAGTCGGTCGCGTCCGCTGACCTGGCCCCGCAGCAACCCTTCGTATGCCGTCCCGAAGCCGCACGAGACCAGCGCACCATCGACGTGGGTCACGTTCTCGGGCAGGCGGAGGCAGGACACGGCCTCGGCGAGCATGAACTCCGCGTGCCCGCCGTCCCGTTGCCAGCCATGGGCGGCACGGGTCGGCGCAGTGCATCCGATGGGATAGCCGCGACGGCATTCGGCGCAGGACCCGCAACCGGTGATGTGGTAGACCGCGACCCGGTCGCCAACGTCCAGAGTCGTGACGCCTGGGCCGAGCTCGACGACGTCCCCGGCGGGCTCGTGCCCGGCGATGACGCCCTGGTAGGCCTCGGCGCCGTGGCCCAGGTGCTCTCGATAGATCGCCCGGACGTCACTGCCGCAGATCGAGGAGGCCCGCATGCGCAGGAGCACCTGTCCCGGGCCGGGGACGGGCACGGGGACGGTGACGTGCCCGACGGTGCTGTTCCCGGGGAGTCGCACTCCCGGCATCGTGCTCACGGGTTGACCCCCTTGGGGTGTCCGGCCGGGTGGATGATCGACTTGATGGCACGCGGGTCGGACCGGGCTGCCGTGAGCGCTGCCTCGGTCTCGTCAAGGGAAAAGTGCCCGGTGGCCAGTGGAGCGAGCGTCACCCGCCCTGTTGCGACGAGGTCGATGGCCGTCGGCCAGGTGTTGGCGTAGCGGAAGACGCCCGTCACCCACAGCTCGCGCCCCTGGACGACTCCCAGCGGGAGGCCCACCGTGTCACCGCCCATGCCTATGAGGACGACCCGGGCTGCCGGTGCAGCGACACCGATGGCAGCCGCCGTCGAACCCTCGTGGCCCGAGCACTCGAGGATGACATCGGGACCGGGGCGGCCGGCATACACGTCGGAGAGCGAGCGCGATGTGACGTCGACGACCTCGGTGGCTCCGAGTGACGCGGCGACGTCAAGACGGTGCGAATTCACGTCCGCCACAACGACTTCCGTCGCACCGAAGGCAACCGCCACCTGCGCGGCGAGCTGACCCACGGGGCCCGCGCCGGTGATGAGGACACGCGTCCCGGGCGCA
Source organism: Knoellia subterranea KCTC 19937 (assembly GCF_000768685.1). GTDB lineage: Bacteria > Actinomycetota > Actinomycetes > Actinomycetales > Dermatophilaceae > Knoellia > Knoellia subterranea. Next base: position 216,998 of record NZ_AVPK01000004.1, read on the forward strand.
GCGCCGGCACGCCGGCACGCCCAGATGCCGACGGAGAGCGGCTCGAGCATGGCGCCCTCGTCGAACGAGATCCCGTCGGGCAGCGCGAAGGTGAAGACGGACGGGTGGGTGACGTACTCCGCGAGCGTCCCGTCGACCGGCGGAGTCGCGTGGAAGACCATGTCGGGGCAGAGGTTGTAGCGCCCGGCAAGGCACTCGCGGCACGACCGACACGGCACACCGGGCTCGATCGCGACACGTTCGCCGACTCGCTTGGTATCCACTCCGGACCCGACCGCAACGATGACTCCGGCGCTCTCGTGTCCGAGGACGAGTGGACCGGTGACGACGTGGTCACCGATGCGTCCGTGGTCGTAGTAGTGCGTATCGGACCCGCACACGCCGACCGATCGGACCTCGATGAGCACCTCGTCGCCGGCCGGAGTGGGGACCGGACGGGACTCGACGACGATGCTGCCGGGCTCGGCGAGGATGGCCACCCGCATTGCGTCGAGCGGTTGCCCTCCGCTCGTCATCGACTGGACTCCAGGTCCTCGAGGGTCGTGCGAGCACCGTTGTCGTGCAACGACTTCAGGAAGGCCGTGTATGCCGTGGTGAAGTCCTCGTCGTCGACGAGACTTCCGAAGAAGTCCCGGTCGCGCAGGAACGCGAGCTCGTCCTCGTCGTAGGCGCGCGCCGCCACCATGACCTTGTCCTTGAACCGGTCGACGAGCTCGATCGGCTCACCGGACTCGTCGACACCCTCGGCGTAGCGGGCCCACGACGCGACGACGAGGGCGCTGCGCTCAATGGACCCGCCAGTCTCGAGGTTGCGTTGGATGACGGGCACGAGCCACTTAGGGATCCGGTCCGAGCTCTCGGCGCACAGCCTCGCGAGGGTGTCGCGGACCTCGGGGTTGGCGAAGCGCTCGATGAGCTGGCGGCGATAGACGTTGAGGTCGACGCCGGGCACGTCGGGCAGCGTCGGGGACCCCTCCTCCTCCATGTAGCCGAGGAGGAAGCCGGCGAAGAGCGGGTCCTGCGCGACCTCGTGCGCGTAGCGGTATCCGGAGAGGTAGCCGAGGTAGCAGAGGGCCTGGTGGCTCGCGTTGAGCAGCCGCAGCTTCATGAGCTCGTAGGGCACGACGTCGTCGACGATCTGGACCTCGACGTCCTCGAACGACGGTCGACCCGTGGGGAAGTGGTCCTCGAGCACCCACTGCGTGTAGGGCTCGCAGACGACCGGCCACGCGTCCTCGACCCCGAACTGCTCGGCGAGCGCCGCGATGTCCTCCTGCGAGGTGACCGGTGTGATCCGGTCGACCATGCAGTTGGGGAAGGCGACGTTGGCCTCGATCCAGTCGCCGAGGTCCGCGTCGCGGAGTCGAGCGAACGCGACGATCATCTTCTTCGCGACGTCGCCGTTGCCGGGCAGGTTGTCGCACGACATCACGGTGAAGGGGTCGGTGCCGGCCTCGCGCCGACGCCGTGCGGCCTCGACGACGAAGCCGAACATGCTCTGCGGTGCGTCCCCGCCGGCGTGGTCGGCGGCCAGGTCCGCCTGCAGCACAGGGTCGTTCGCGTCGAACTCACCCGTCACCTGGTTGACGTGGTAGCCACCCTCGGTCACCGTGAGCGACACGATCCGCGTCGCCGGGTCGACCATGCGGTCGAGCACCGCGCCCGGGTCGTCGGGGGCGAAGAGGTAGCCGACCATCGACCCGATGACGCGCGGCTCGAGGCGCCCGTCGGGGTGCTTGACGACGAGCGTCCAGAGGTTGTCCTGCCCGGCCATCGCGTCGCGCATCCTCGCGTCGCCGGGCATGAGCCCGACGCCGACGATGCCCCAGTCGAGGGCCTTGCCGTCGTTCATGAGCGCGTCGAGATACATCGCCTCGTGCGCGCGGTGGAAGCCACCGACGCCGAAGTGGACGATGCCCGGGGTCACCTCCGACCGGTCGTATGCCGGCCGCGCCACCTCCGCGGGCAGGTCGCCGAGCGTTGCCTGGCTGAGCTTCACCACTGGGGAACTCCTCCGATCACTTGACGGCACCCATCGACAGGCCCTGGACGAGCTTGTCCTGCGCCGCGAACCCGGCCGCGAGCACCGGCAGCGAGACGACGAACGACGCCGCGCAGACCTTGGCGAGGAAGAGGCCCTGGCTGGTCACGAACCCAGTCAAGAACACCGGGGCCGTTCCGGCAACGGTCCCGGTGAGGACACGCGCGAGGAGCAGCTCGTTCCAGCTGAAGATGAAGCAGATGAGCGCGGCCGCCGCGATGCCCGGCATGACGACGGGAGCGATGACCTTGCGCAGCGTCGTCATGAGTGAGGCGCCGTCCACCTGGGCGGCCTCGAGCATCTCGACCGGAACCTCGGCGAGGAAGGAGCGCAGCATCCACACGGCGATCGGGAGGTTCATCGACGTGTAGAGGATGATGAGCAGCCAGATGTTGTCGAGCAGGTTGACCTTCTGCGCGAAGAGATAGATCGGCAGGATGCCCGCCACGATCGGGAGCATCTTGGTCGAGAGGAAGAAGAAGAGGACGTCGGTCCACTTCTTCACCGGCCGGATCGACAGCGCGTAGGCCGCGGGGAACGCGAGCAGCAGCACGAGGATCGTCGACAGGACGCTCGCGGTGAGGGAGTTGAGCAGCGGCGGCCACGGCCCGGCGTCGAAGAACGACCGGTAGCCGTCGAGGCTCAGTGGCGCGAAGAGGCTCGGCGGGTTCGTCGCCGCGTCCTCCTCCTTGTGGAACGACGTGAGGATCATCCACAGGACGGGCAGGGCGAAGAGGATGCCGCACGCCCACGCCGCGATGGTGAGCAGGATGTGCGACTTGGGATTCCTGGCGTGGTTGACCTCCTGCGGTTCACGGCCCTCGGCCGCCACCTCGGCGCCGTTCACGGTCTCGGTGGGTGGGGTGCTGGTGCTCATCGGGGTCCTCGCAAAGTATCGGAGCGACGCAGGAGCGGAGAACTTTGTGGGGTGATCACTTGCCCTCCTCCTTGAACAGGCTGAACGCGGTTCGCAGGGCAGCGGTCGCGATGAGGATGGTGCCGATGACGACGACCACGCCTGCGGCAGAGGCGCGTCCGTAGTCCTGCGCGGTGTAGAAGGTCTGGTAGATGAAGTACGGCAGGTTCGCCGTGCCCAGACCACCGGACGTGATCGTGAAGACGTGGTCGAAGTTCTGCACGACATAGATCGCGCCGAGCAGGGCCGACAACTCGATGTACTGCCTCATGTGCGGCAGCGTCATCGACCGGAAGATCTGCCATGAGCTGGCGCCGTCGATGCGGGCCGCCTCGACGACGTCCAGGGGCCGTGACTGCAGACCGGCCAATAGGATGAGCATCATGAACGGCGTCCACTGCCACACGAGCGCCGCGACGATCGCGAGCAGCGGGTTGTTGGAGATCCAGTCCGGCTGTGGAGCGTTGTCGCCGAGGACGGCCTTGAGGGTGCCGTTGAGGAGGCCGTACTCGGGGTTGTAGAGGGCGTGCTTCCACAGCAGCGCCGCGGCCACGGGCACGACGAGGAACGGCGTGATCATGAGCGTGCGCACGATGCCGCGACCCATGAACTTGCGGTCGAGCAGCAGCGCGATCGCCATGCCCAGCACGAGGGAGATCCCGACGACGAGCACCGTGAGCAGGATCGTCACGATGACGGCGCTGCGCGTGTTGGAGTCGGTGAAGACCCGCGCGAAGTTGTCGAATCCCGCGAACCCGCGCTCGTCCGGGTAGTACGCGTTCCAGTTCATGAACGACACGACGAGCGTGGCAATGAACGGCAACTGGGTGAGGATGATGACGAAGATCAGCGCCGGCAGCAGGGGTGCTCGCCGGGACCAGTCGCCAGCCTTCGCCAGGCGGGTCGCCCGTGCCGTCTCGTCCGACGCGACCTTCTCGGCAGTTTCGGCGCTCATCCCTCACTCCTCTTCTGGTAGCGCTCGGCCACGTCCTCGGCGAGCTCCTGCCCCTTGTCGAGGGCGTCCTTGACCGACGTCTTGCCGGCGATGGCCGAGCTGACGTCCTGGCTGACCTGGGTGCCGAGGTCGGGGAACTCGGGGATGTCGACGAACTGGATGCCGATGGCCGGCCGTGGCTGGAGTCCGGGGTTGGTCGGGTCGGCCGCCTCGATCGCGGCCTTCGTCGGCTCGGCGAACGCCGATGCCACCGCCAGGTAGTCAGAGTTCTCATAGGTCGACGCCCGCTTGCCCGAGTTCCTCGCCGACGAGCTGCTCGTACTCCTTGCTCGACGCCCATGAGATGAACTTCCAGGCGTTGTCCTTCTTCTCGCTCGCCTGCTGGATGCTCCACGACCAGGCGTAGAGCCAGCCGGCGGAGTCGGTCTTGACGACCGGCGCGGGCGCGTAGCCGAACTTGCCCTTGTTGGGGGAGTCGTCGGCCTCGAGTGATCCGGCGGCCGACGTGGCGTCGTACCACATGGCGACGTTGCCCTGGACGAGGTTGTTGAGGCACTCGGTGAAGCCGGCCTGCGGTGCGCCGTTCTCGCCGTGCTTGCGGACGAGGTCGACGTAGAACTGCACGGCCTCGCTGAACTCCGGCGCGTTGACCTTCGGCGTCCAGTCCTCCTCGAACCACGTCCCGCCGAAGGTGTTGACGACGGTCGTGAGCGGCGCGAAGAGCTGTCCCCATCCGGGTTGGCCGCGCAGGCAGATGCCCTTCATGCCGGGCTCCGCACCGTCGACCTGGGCCGCAATGTCCGCGACCTCCTGCCACGTCGGCTTGGCCGGCATGGTGATGCCCTTGGCGTCGAGGATGTCCTTGCGATACATGAGGAACGAGCTCTCGCCATAGAACGGCTGGCCGTAGATCTTGCCGTCGCTCGAGAGCGATTCGGTCATGGGCCCGAGGATGTCGTCCTGGTCGAACTCGGGGTCGGCGGCAATGAAGTCGTCCATCGGAGCGATCCACTTGGCCTTGGCGTAGATCGGGATCTCGAAGTTGCTCAGGGAGGCGACGTCGTACTGCCCGGACTGGCTCGAGAACTCCTGGCTGATCTTGTCGCGCACGTCGTTCTCGGGCAGGACGGTGAAGTTGACCCGGATGCCCGTCTCGGCGCTGAAGTGCTTCGCCGTGAGCTGTTGGAGGTCGACCATCTGCGGGTTGTTGACCATCAGGACGTCGATGGAGTTGGCGCCGCCGCCGCCGATCCCGCCACCGCCCCAGCCGGCGCAGCCGGTGAGCGCCGCGACGAGACCTGCGGTCGTTGCGACAGCCGCCCAGCGGTGCCTTCGGTGACCGCGCCGTCGCCGCACAACCTTGCGGGTATGCCGTGTGCTCCCGGGCATCGTTGCCCTCCCGTTCTCCGCTGGATCAGTTCGTTCCGCTGCTGCGGGGTTCCACTGGTGCTGCAGTTGAGATGGTGATGCGCTCAAATGAGCGCCTATGCTGCACACATGAGCCTGTCGGAACCCGGGCGTCGTGTCAACAGGTCGCCAGTCGGCCTCGTGTGCATGAGCCCACGCCCGAACGTGGCCACATACACACGAGGCAACAGGGAGGATGGGAGGCGTGCCTGAATCGCTCGGTCCCTCGGAAGCCGTCCTCGCGGCCGCCGTCGCGCGCCGTCACCTCATCGACGGCGAGTCCAAGGTCGACCTCGCGAACGCGCTGGGGATCAGCCGCTTCAAGGTCGCGCGCCTCCTCGACGCGGCCAGGCAGAGCGGCATGGTCCGCATCGAGATCGTCTCGCCCCTGGGCATCGACACCGACCGCTCGGCACGCCTGCGTGAGGCGCTGGCACTGGAGCACTGCGTCGTCGTGCCGGGCTCCGGGACGCAGGCGGACCCGGGCGTATCCGCCGCAGCCGCAGCCCTGCTCACCGAAATGGCCACCGACAAGGACGTCCTCGGGCTCCCGTGGAGTCGCTCGGTCAGTCGCATGGTCGACGCGCTCGAGTGGTTGCCCGAGATTCCGGTCGTCCAACTGTCCGGCGCCATGGTCACGCCGGAGGAGGACAGCAGCTCGGTCGACGTCGTGCGGCGGGCCGGCCGTATCGCCGGCGGCAGGTGGCACGTCTTCTACTCGCCGCTGTTGCTCGACGACGCGGCGAGTGCGGACGTCATGCGCCGTCAGCCACCCGTCAAGGCGGCGCTCGACCATGTCAAGGACGTCACCCTCGCCGTCATTGGGCTGGGGGCGTGGACGTCCGGACGGTCCACGATCCACGACGTCCTCAGCGTCGCCGAACGCAGGGCGGTCACTCGGGCCGGTGCCGTGGGGGAGGCTGCCGGTGTCTTCTTCGACACCGAGGGTCGCGTGGTCGAGACCCCACTCACCGCGCGAGTCGTCGGTCTCACCGGAACCCAGCTGCGCGGCATACGCCATGTCGTGGCGATCGCGCACGGCGCCGAGAAGGTGGACGCCATCGCGGCAGCGGTCCGCGGTGACCTCATCGACTCCCTCGTGACGACCGCCGAAACCGCCGACGCCCTCCTCGCCGCGTCACCCGACTCCCGTCCCTGACTCACCCAATTCCCGGGTTGGGGACACGAGTGGCCGGTATGCCGTCCGCCAACCTTCGCGTCCCTAACTCACCCAATTCCCGGGTTGGGGACATGAGCGGCTGGTACGCCTGCTGCTCACCTCCGTGTCATGGCGCACGGCATGGCCAACTGGTCGGCGGTCTTCGGCCTCGTGAGCTTCGCGCTCTTCCCCGCGTACGGACCCCTGTCGGCACCCGAGGAGCTCTTCGACGACCAGGTGCGTGCCATCACCTGTCTGCTCGGTCTGGCCCGCACGTAGCATCGACCGCGTGAGTCCCGAAGCCGTCCGCTGTTCCAACGCCTTCCGTGAGCGTGGGGAACCGATGCTCGGGTCGGCGCCGGTCGCGCGTCGCTGGCTGCTCATCGAGCACCCCGGTCCGTGGGCGAAGAACCATCTCGAGACCACGCCCATCGCCGGCGGTGTCGCGACGACCATCGAGAAGGCGTGCGCGGAACTGCAGGGCCGCTCGCTCCTCATCCGTCGGACGGGCCGCCGCCAGCCCGGTCAGGACCCGTCGTGGTTCGCCATCGACACGGCGATGGGCACGTGGGTCACCGGCACGTGGCGCACGAGCGACGACCTCCTCCATGCGACCGCAGCCCTCGGGACGCAGCTGTCGCAGTCGGAGAGCCTCGCCGAGCCGATGCTCCTCGTCTGCACCCAGGGCACGCGCGACGCCTGTTGCGCCCTGCGTGGCCGCCCCGTGACGGCGGCGCTCGCCAGGGTCTGGCCCGACGAGGTGTGGGAGTGCACGCACCTGGGCGGCCACCGCTTCGCCGGCACGTTCATCTCGATGCCCGACGGCACTTGCTACGGAACCGTCGACCTGCCCAATGCCGTCGACGTCGTGCGCGCCCATCGGGCCGGCCAGGTCGACGCCACCCACCTGCGTGGAGTCGCGCGCTACTCACCTGCGGTCCAGGCCGCGACCGGCGCAGTCCTCACCGAACACGGACCGGCGCCCATCGGATCGGCACGCCCCGGTGCCGTCGACGTCATCTCGGAGACGGTGACGCGGGTCGAGGTCATCGGCGACGAACCCGTCCCCGACACCACCTGGGTCGAGGTGACCGCTGAGGCCCTGCCGCCCGCCCCGCTCTCGTGCGGCAAGGGACCGGGTGAGCACACGGCATACCGAACGGTCTTCATCCCCGACCCCCGCTGAGTCGCGCTGGAAATCGCGACACTCGCGCGGCACAGTGAAGCCATGACAGAGACGTCGACGCCGACCACGGAAGCCACCGAGAAGTACCGCGCCGCTCGTGACCAGATCCTCGCCCTGCGAGGCGACCACGAGCGAGCCGTCCGGGAGTTCTCTTTCCCCGATCTGGGGGAGCGCTTCAACTGGGCGATCGACTGGTTCGACGTCATCGCGCGGGGCAACGACACGAACGCGCTCGTCGTCGTCGAGGAGGACGGGTCCTCGCGCGCCATCACCTTCGACGCCATGGCGAATCGCTCTGACCGTGTCGCCCACTGGCTGGCGGATCGCGGTGTGGCACAGGGGGATCCGGTCATCCTCATGCTCGACAACCAGGTCGAGTTGTGGGATTCCATGCTCGCCGTCATGAAGCTCGGCGCGGTCATCATGCCGACGACGTCAGCGGCGGGCGCGGCCGACCTCGAGGACCGCGTCACCCGTGGCGGCGCCCGACACGTCATCACCAATGCGTCGCAAGTCGAGAAGTTCGGTGGGCTCGCCGGGGACGTGACGCGGATCAGCGTTGGGCCAGCGGACGGGTGGCACGACCTTCATGACGCGTATGCCGTTGACTCGCCTCCGCTGCCCCACCCCGGCACCGCGCCGGGGGACCCGGTGCTGCTCTACTTCACGTCGGGGACGACGAGCAAGCCCAAGCTCGTGCAGCACACGCAGGTGTCGTACCCGCTGGGGCACCTCTCGACTGTCTATTGGCTCGGGCTCCAGCCGGGGGACGTGCACCTCAACATCAGCTCGCCGGGTTGGGCGAAGCACGCCTGGTCCTGCTTCTTCGCGCCGTGGATCGCAGAGGCGACGATCCTCGTCTACAACTACGCACGCTTCGACGCGCCGTCGTTGCTGAAAGTGTTGCGGGACAACGGAGTCACGACGTTCTGCGCTCCACCGACGGTGTGGCGGATGCTCATCAACGCCGACCTCTCCGACGGGCCGGGTACGCTGCGCGAGGTCATCGGTGCAGGTGAACCGCTCAATCCCGAGGTCATCGCCCAGGTGCAGGACAAGTGGGGTCAGGCGCTTCGCGACGGCTACGGACAGACCGAGATGACGGCGGCTGTCGGCAACACCCCGGGATCGCCGCTCAAGCCGGGGTCGATGGGCCGGCCCCTGCCCGGCTGCCCCGTCGTTCTCGTCGACCCGACGACGGGCGAGCGGGTCGAAGGGCCCGGCGAGGGCGAGATCTGCCTCGACCTCGGCGCGTCGCCGCTGCCGCTCATGACCGGCTACCAGGGCGACGAGGAGCGCAACGCCGAGGCGATGGACGGCGGTTTCTATCACACGGGTGACGTCGCCTCGATCGACGCGGACGGCTACATCACCTATGTCGGCCGCACCGACGACGTGTTCAAGGCGAGCGACTACAAGATCAGTCCGTTCGAGCTCGAGTCGGTCCTCATCGAGCACCCCGCCGTCGCGGAGGCGGCTGTCGTGCCCGCGCCCGACGAGGTGCGGCTGGCCGTGCCCAAGGCCTATGTCGTCCTCGCGCCCGGGCACGAGCCGACCGAGGAGACGGCGCGGTCGATCCTCGGCTACGCGCGCGAGCACCTCCAGCCGTGGCAGCGGATCAGGCGCCTCGAGTTCGGCGAGCTGCCGAAGACGATCTCGGGCAAGATCCGCCGGGTCGAGTTGCGTGGGCGCGAGGAGGAACTCGCCGCCGGCACCGCGGAGGCGCCCACCACCGAATGGCGAGACGACCTCCTCAAGGACGACTGACCGGCATACCCGATCGTTCGTCCGTCTTTTTGCCCAGAACGGACAGCTCGCTAGAGCTCGCCGTCCGTTCTGGGCACAAAGACGGAGCTAGCCGAGGGCGGCCTTGACCTTGTCGAGGACTGCCTGCTCCTCGGGTGCGACGCCGTCCGATGCGTCGGCGACGGCCTGGGCCGCCTCGAGGATGACGCCCTTGAACGCCTCGGCGGAACCGTCCGCCTTGGCGTTGAGGATGCTCACGGCCTGGGTCAGGCCGCTCGTCACGGCCTGTTCCTGAGCGGCGGCGTCACCCGTGGGCGGTGTGGGGAAGCCGCCGGAGCGGAGGATCTCGGTGATCTCCTTCGGCCCGGAGGCGAGGGCCTTCGAGCCGGCAAGGCTCTCCTTGAAGGACGAGAAGAAGCCCGGGTCGGCCTTGCTGACCAGGGCAATGGCACCAAATGCTGCGGTGCGGATCGTGTCGCGTTCTGCATCCGTGTACTCAGCCATGCTCGTCAGTCTGCCGCGTTCGGTGCGGTTGCGGGGGCGTCGGCCGCGGGGACTTCGGTGAGCGTGAGCGAGTCCAGCGGACCGGTTCCCTTCTCGGGTCGGGTGCAGCGCCGCGACGCGTCCTCGGTCGCCGTGTCGATGCGGCTCCCGTTGACGAGGCTGACGTCGTCGTATGCCGGGCGCCCCTCGATGACGTTGCGGAACCGGTAGCGCGTCACGGACGTGAGGTGGCATGCCTCGCCGAAGGCCAGCACGTCGAACGCCGACGGCTGCCCGACGAGCTCCTCGCCGTTCTCCTCGCCGACGAAGTGGGTGAGCGGCCCGCCGCCGGTGAACGTGCCTGCCTGGATGCGGTCCCCCTCGAGGTCAGGCGTGTGCATGTGCCCGTTGACGGCGACGTCGGCGCGCGGGACGTCCTGCACGGCCCACGGCTCGTGGGAGACGAGCAGGTCGAGCTTCGGCTCCTCGGCGAACGCCGCCTCGAACGCCCGCTTCGCGGGCTGTTGCTTGTCGCGGCTGCGCTTGCCGTCGTCGCCGAACCAGCGTGGGTCGTTGAAACCGCCGATGCGTATGCCGCCTGCGTCCACAACGTTGTAGGTCGCCTCATCCGGTTGCAGGAGAACGACATTGGGGATCTGCGCCATCCGGTCGAGGATGGTGCGGTCGGTGGCGGAGGTGGCGTCGTGGTTGCCGCGCGTGAAGATGTAGGGGACCGGGAGGGACGCGATCCCGGCGAACATGCCCGAGGCCTCGCCCTCGGTCACGGTTCCGAAGTTCACGAGGTCGCCCGTGTCGACGACGACGTCGACGTCCTCCTGCTCGATGATCGTCCGCATCAGGGAGTACTGGTTGCCGGCGTGGAGGTCGGACACGAGGAGCACCCGCAGCGCCACCGGTTGACCCAACTCTGTCGGTGAGTACTTGTCCTGCAGCGCCGACGACAGGGCGATGAGGTTGACGAGGTAGGGGGAGACCTGGTTGGCGCGGGCCTCGACGTCGCTGAGCAGCGACTGGTTGCGCTGCACCGTGCCGAGCACGCCGGTCGACGTGAATTCGTGCTGCCGGTCGGGTTGGTAGGTCTGCCAGATGCCCAATCCCGTTGCGGCGCAGGCGATCGCCCACGCTGTCGTGGCTCCGACAAGGGCGCCCGCGGTGGGTCGGCGACGACGCACGAGTGTGGTTCCGAGGACCGTCAGGGCAGCGACCCCCAGCGCGCCGAGGGCAAACCGCAGGCCCACGCCGATGGCGGCGCGACGGATGGCCGCACTCAGGTCGAGCGGACCCGGCTGGAGGTCGGAGATCGTCACCCCGGGCCGGCCGAGAACCTCGGCGATGGAGGCCTTGACCTGAGGCGTCGCCTCGATGCCGGGAGCGAGTCCGGTGAACCCGACGTCGATGTCACCGAAGAGCGTGCGTGCGACGAGCCGGGTGGAGTCCCGCGGATCCATCGACAACTGAACCTGGGCGGAGTAGTGCTTCGTCTCGGCGCTCGCCGGAGCCAGTCGAGTCGCGGCGACACCGCCCGCGGCGCAGGCGAGGGTGAGAGCCACGACAGCGAGGAGGCCACGCGCCCGCCGCCCACCGACGCGGTGCCCAAGGGCCCACCACGCCGTGACTGCCGTCGCCAGTGGCCAGAGCACGAGCAGGCCGGCGACGATGCGCTCGTGCGCACCGAACGGCATACCGGCTCGAACGCCGACCGTCAGGGAGGCGACGAGAACGAGCAGGAGGCCGGCCACGGGGCGAGCGACGCGCCGCCGCTGCAGTGGCCCGGCGTCGTCGTCGGCCGCGAACCACGGCCACGCCGCAAGCAGGACGAAGCTGAGCGAGGCGACGAGCGTGTGCGCGAGCGAGCCGTCCGAACGCGAGGGGAGTGGGACGAGGGCGACCGCGATGGTGGCGAGGCCGGCGCCCGCGAGGACGAGACGGCCCGCGCGCCGGGCGCCGGGCAGCAGCGCGGCCGTGCCGAGGTGGGCCACGCCGGTGAGCAAGAGCGCCACCGTCATGATCCAGCGGTGCGGCGTCTCGACGGCCGCGAGCGCGCTGATCGACTCGCGCACGCTGTCGAAGCCGGGAGGCTGCTGCATCGCCGCCCACGTCCATCCACCGATGAGGGCGACGGCAGCGAGGACCGCAGTGAGGAGGGCGCCCCGGGGGCGTCCCCCGAGTGGGGTAGCCATGCCCCAACCCTAGGCTGACGTCATGCCCGAACCTCAGTCTGCACCGCTCGCCGGGCGGTTCCCCGATGGCACGTTCGCCGGTGTCCTGTTCGACATGGACGGGACGCTCATCAACTCCACGACCGCTGTCGTGCGGTCGTGGTTGCGGTGGGCCGAGGAGTTCGGCGTCGACCCCAAGGCGCTCGAGCACTCGCACGGCATGACGAGCATCAACACGATCCGGTTGGTCATGGCCGATCGGCCCGAGGCCGACCAACTGCGCGCGCACGCACGCATCCGAGAGATCGAGCTGGCCGACGTCGACGACATCACGGCGCTCGTCGGGGCGCGCGAGGCGTTCGAGGAGCTCGACCGGTTCGGCGTGCCCCACGCCATCGTGACGTCGTGTGAGCGCGAACTGGCGGCGGTGCGCATCGAGGCCGCGAGGCTGCCCCGCTCGACCGTGGTTGTCACGGCGAGCGACGTCTCGCACGGCAAGCCCGGGCCGGAACCCTATGAGCTCGGGGCGTCTCGTCTCGGGCTCGCGCCGGCGGAGTGCGTTGTCGTCGAGGACGCCACGTCGGGGCTCGTGTCCGGACGCGCGGCCGGCGCGGGAGCGGTGATCGCCGTCCTTGGGACGACCCCGGTCGAGGTGCTGGCCCGGGATGCCGACGTCGTCCTCACGTCCGTCGGCGACATCCCCTGGCCAACCCTCGTCACCGGCGCCCTCGCCGACGGCACCCCTGCGCGTCCCTAACTCACCCAATTCCCGGGTTAGGGAGGGGGAAGTCTGTCCGCAAGCCGGGAATTGGGTGAGTTCGGGACAGGAGTGTGCGAGTTGGGGACAGGGAGTCAGTGGCCGCCGGAGCGCTTGGCGCGCTCGATCGTCGCGCCGATGGCGGGGGCGCCGTCCTCGGGCGTGCCCTCGGTGCCCGGGTCGATGCCGCCGGCGACGATGGTGTCGAGCACCTTCATGCCCTCCTCGGTGACGTGCCCGAAGACGGTGTAGTCCGGGCGCAGCCGCGAGTCCGCGTAGACGAGGAAGAACTGGCTGCCGTTCGTGTCCGGGCCACCGTTGGCCATCGCGAGCGTGCCCCGCGGGTAGACCTTGCGTGAGCCGTCGGGGAAGCCGGGCCAGTTCTCCAGGGCCTGCGCCGAGTCGAGCTCGTCCTTGAAGGAGTAGCCCGGATCGCCCCACCCGGTCCCGAGCGGGTCACCGCACTGGAGTACCGACAGTGCCGCTGGGGGAGTCGTGTATGCCGTGAGTCGGTGGCAGTTCGTGCCGTCGAAGTACTTGGCCCGGGTGAGGAACTCGAAGTTGAGGACCGTGCAGGGGGCCTTGTCGCGCTCCAGCACGATCGGGATGTCGCCGTGGTTCGTCGCCAGCATGACCTGCGAGTCGCCTCGGCTCGGTGTGACCGCCGGGTCCTGCGGCATGCCGACGAACGTCGAATACGTCTGGTCCTCGAGCGGCGCGAACGCGCAGGCACCGGACGTCGGCTCGGTCGGTACGTCGGTTCCGGTCGGTGCGGCGCTCGCGGTTGCCGTGGCCAGTCCGCCGGTGAGGACGACGGTCGCAGCGGTCGCTGCCAGCCGTCGGGTCAGGGTCAGGGACATCGTTGTCCTCCTGGGTTGGTGTTCAGGGGTTCGAGTGTTCGGGTGATTTCGACCCTAGGGCGGTGGGCACGGTCTCGCCTGTTGAGCGGAAGGTGGGCGGACGGCATACCGCAACGGGGTTTGGTGTGACCGACGAGTATTGGCGCACTAGGGTCGCGTAATGGACGCTGACGCCCTCGTCGTCGGGGCCGGTCTCGCCGGTCTCGTCGCTGCCAATGAACTCGCCGATGCCGGACGATCCGTCGTCCTCCTCGATCAGGAGAGCGAGGCGAACCTCGGGGGTCAGGCGTGGTGGAGCTTCGGTGGCCTGTTCATGGTTGACACCCCGGAGCAGCGCCGGATGGGCATCAAGGACTCGTTCGACCTCGCCTGGCAGGACTGGGAGGGCACCGCCGGCTGGGACCGCGACGAGGACCATTGGCCGCGGCAGTGGGGGCGTGCCTACGTCGAGTGGGCGGCGGGTGAGAAGCGAGAGTGGTTGCGGCAGTTCGGGATCAGCTTCTTCCCGGTTGTCGGTTGGGCCGAGCGCGGCGACGGTCGCGCGGGCGGCCACGGCAACTCGGTGCCGCGCTTCCACATCCCGTGGGGGACCGGCACAGGTGTCGTGTCGCCGTTCATCGAGCGGGTGCGCGCACACATCGCCGGCGGACGCATCATCTATCGCCCGCGCCACCGCGTCGATGAGCTCGTGACGACCGGTGGCTCGGTCACGGGAGTGCGCGGAGCCGTTCTCGCAGAGGACAATTCGGCTCGAGGTGTCGCCTCCAACCGCGACGCTATTGGTGACTTCGAGTTCGGCGCCCATGCCGTCCTCGTCACGAGCGGAGGCATCGGCGGCAACCACGACCTCGTGCGCGCCAACTGGCCCGAGCGGCTGGGATCGGCGCCCGAGCACATGATCACCGGCGTGCCCGAGTACGTCGACGGCCGGATGATCGCCATCACCGAGGCGGCCGGTGGCACGGTCATCAACCGCGACCGCATGTGGCACTACGTCGAGGGCATCAACAACTGGAACCCGGTGTGGCCCAACCACGCCATCCGCATCCTCCCCGGCCCGTCGTCGCTGTGGTTCGACGGCAATGGCGACCGCCTGCCCCCGCCGCTCTTCCCCGGCTTCGACACGCTCGGCACGCTCGCCCACCTGCGGACCACCGGCCACGACCACTCGTGGTTCATCACGAACCACGCCCTCGTCGGCAAGGAGTTCGCGCTCTCGGGCAGCGAGCAGAACCTCGACCTCACCGAGCGCAACTATCGCGATGTCGCCAAGCGGCCGATCACACCGGTCCCGCCGGCGGTCAAGGCATTCCTCGACCACGGCATCGACTTCGTCCAGGCGACGACGCTCAGCGAACTCGTCAGCAAGATGAACGCCCTCACCCCCGAGGCGCCCCTCGACTTCGCCCACATCGAGCGCCAGGTCCTCGAGCGCGACCGGCAGCTCGACAACCCCTACACGAAGGACGCGCAGATCGCGGCCATGTACGTGGCCCGCCAGTACCGCGGCGACAAGCTCACCAAGCGCGCCTTCCCGCCGCACAAGATCCTCGACCCCAAGCGCGGCCCGCTCGTCGCGGTGCGACTCAACATCCTCACCCGCAAGTCACTCGGAGGCCTCCAGACCAACCTCGACTCGCAGGTCATCGGCACGTCCGGCGAACCGATTCAGGGCCTGTATGCCGCGGGCGAAGTTGCCGGGTTCGGCGGCGGTGGGGTGCATGGGTACCGATCGCTCGAGGGCACGTTCGTGGGTGGCTGCCTCTTCTCCGGTCGCGCCGCGGGACGCGCGGCAGCCCGCCAGCTCGGCTGACGCCCACCACCTCGACTTATTGGGCTCTCCTGCCGCATGTGTGGGTCGGTGGGGCCTGGATGCAGGTGCGCACGCCGTTCTCGTGACTAGGTTTCTGGCTTGTCTAGAGTCCGAAATCTGGTGCAACGGAGAGCGGCGTGCGCGGTGCAAGCCTATGGCGTGTCCTGGTTGGTGCGGAGAGGACGGTCGTTCAGGGGGTGGAGTTCGACGACGAGAACGCGACCGTCGTTGTCGCTGTGCGCCCCTCGAGCCGGGCTGCGGGCCGGTGCGGCGTCTGTTCTCGTCGTTGTCAGCGCTATGACGCGGGACGGGCTCAGCCACGCCGTTGGCGCGCGCTGGACCTGGGCACGCTGCGACTCGAGGTTGAGTACCGGTTGCCGGGTCGTGTTCAAGACCCGCGGCACCGACCAGGACGACGGGCTGGACGGGTGGATCGCGTGGGCCGCCAGCAGCGACGTGCCCGCGTTCGTGAAGCTCAGCAGACGCATCACCAAGCACCGGGCCGCGATCAGAGCGACCCTGAAACACGGACTGACGCAAGGGCTGATCTCCCGGGCCGGAAATGACCCACACATTCAGCAGGAGAGCCACTTATTGCGACTTCGCAGAGTGGCTCGCTGCCCTCGCAACTCCGCGAAGTCGCAATAAGTCGAGGTGGTGTCAGAGGTTCATGCGGGCGGCGAGGGTGTCGCGCTTGTCCTCGAACCGTGAGGCCTTGGTGTCGAGGTCGTCCATGAACGCCGACAGCTCGAGCCGGGCCGCCTCGCCCTCGCCCGACAGGCCCTCGAGGTCCCACACCTTCCAGTAGCGCAGCACCGGCGCTACGACATCGTCGCGGTGCTGGCGCAAGTCATAGATCCCCGCGACCGCCATCTCGACGGCCTTGCGCTGGAACCCGGGGATGTCCGTGCCCGGCATCTGGAAGCCCTTGACCACGTCGCGGATCGCCATCATCGCGCCGTTCGGGTCGAGCTCGAGCGCCGCGCCCAACAGGTTGCGGTAGAAGATCATGTGGAGGTTCTCGTCGGCCGCGATCCGCTGGAGCAGCTGGTCGCACATCGGGTCCTTGGTGAACTTGCCCGTGTTGCGGTGCGACACGCGGGTCGCGAGCTCCTGGAACGACACGTACGCCAGTGAGTGCATGAGCTCGCCACTGTGCGCCGACTCGTAGCCCTGCGACATGTGCGTCATCCGGAAGTCCTCGAGGGCCTTCGGGTCGACCATGCGCTTGACGAGCATGTAGTCGCGCATCGCGATGCCGTGCCGCCCCTCCTCGGCCGTCCAGCGGTGCACCCACTCACCCCACGCGTCGTCGCGGCCGAAGATCAGCGCGATCTCGTGGTGGTAGCTCGGCAGGTTGTCCTCGGTGAGGAGGTTGACGATGAGCGCGCTCCGGGCGACGTCGGAGACGTCCGCGTCGTCGGGGCTCCACGGCTCGCCACCCATGAGCCCGTCGAAGTTGCGGCCGTCGCTCCACGGGATGAAGTCGTGCGGGTACCACTCCTTCGCGACACCGATGTGCCGGTTGAGGTTGGTCTCGACGACCTGGTTCATCTCGCGCAGGAGATCGGTCTGGCTCCACTGGGTCGCGGTCATGTGCGCCAACCTACGCTTCCGTAGGTTGGCCCCGCCAGTT
Organism: Knoellia subterranea KCTC 19937; assembly: GCF_000768685.1. Taxonomy (GTDB): domain Bacteria; phylum Actinomycetota; class Actinomycetes; order Actinomycetales; family Dermatophilaceae; genus Knoellia; species Knoellia subterranea. The sequence goes on from NZ_AVPK01000004.1 coordinate 234,137, forward strand.
ACTCGTGAGTTCGATCCAACCCACTCGTCTTGTGTGTATGAGGCCACGCCGGAAGGTGGCCTCATACACACAAGGCTGGGGTTTCAGAGGCGGCCTACGCGACCCTGGCCGCCCGCCGCCCAGCAGGCACCGTCGCGGGTGCAGCCGAGCGTGTGGAAGCCGATGTCGCTGAACCGCTCCCACGTCGCCCCACCATCACGGGAGACGCTGCTGCCGCCGATCGGTCCGCCCTCGCCCACCGCGATGAGTGAACGACGCAGGTATGCCGCGTCTTCGCCGAGGTGGGTCAGCTCGCCTCCGTCGCTGGTCCAGGTGCGTCCGCCGTCGCGCGTCACCGAGACCGCGTCGACGCCGTCCGCTGCGTCGGCGAAGTCGCCGCCCACGGCCACGCCGTGGCGCGGGTCGGAGAAGGCCAGCCCGAAGACGCCGGCAGCCTCTCCCGCGGGGATGCCGGAGTCGGTCGCGGTCCACGTGAGGCCGTGGTCGCGCGAGTGGAAGACCCGCGCCTTCGCGCCACCACTGCCGAACCACGCGTCGCGTCCGCTGATCGTGAGGCACTCTCCGCTGGCCGAGAAGTTCGCCTCGCCGGTGGAGTCCGGCATCCCGGCGGTGGGCAGGACCTCCCACGACTGACCGCCGTCCTCCGTGGAGATGATCCGGAACGTCCCGTCCACTGGGTCGCTCACGGCCAGCCCGCGCTTCCCACCCGGATAGAACGCCATGCAGTTGAAGAACGCCGTCGACTCGGTGTTGCGGAAGGTCTCGGTCCAGGTCGCGCCACCATCGGTCGTGCGGTAGATCCGCGACGCCTCGCCCTCACCGATCGCGAGAACCGTTGCGACAGAGGCACTTTCGGCTTCGACGTCACGGAAGTTGAGGCCCGTGGTCTCCGGCGGGCTGACGTCCTTCCAGGCGGTCCCGCCGTCCGTCGTCCGATAGACCTTGGCGGCCCCACCGCTGAGACTCGCCCCCGTCACCCACGCCGTGGATCGGTCGAGGGCGTCGAGTCCGCGGAAGCTCTGGTCGGCGTCCACCGTCGTCACATCCCACGCGAGCTCACTCGATGCAGGGCCGGCAACGGGGGGTGAAGCGACGGGCGGTGCGGCGACCGCAACGGGAGCCGACAGCGCCAGGAGCGCGACGGCATACAGCGGAGCGGTGATCGTTCTCGTGAAGATGCGCATCCCAGCACCCTGCCCCACCCACCCCTGCCTTGTGTGCCTGAGCGGTCCCACATTGGGACCGCTCAGGCACACAAGGCGGGTTAGAGGTACTGGCCCGTGCCTTCGGCCGGCCCGGTGTCTGCCGACCCCGACGACCCGCCCGGCATGTTCGGCATACCCATCGGCGAGCCCATCTGACCCGGCGCCGGCGCGTGGCCCGGCGGCAGGGCGCGCATCTGCTGGAGCTGCGCCTGCGCCGCCATCTGCTGCGCGACGAGCGCGGTCTGGATGCCGTGGAAGAGGCCCTCGAGCCACCCGACGAGCTGGGCCTGGGCGATCCGGAGTTCGGCGTCGGTCGGTGCCTCCTCGCTGAAGGGAAGCGAGATGCGCTCGAGCTCCTCGACGAGCTCGGGAGCGAGGCCGTCCTTGAGCTCGGAGAGGGAGCGGTCGTGGATCTCGGCGAGGCGGGCACGGCCCTTCTCGTCGAGCGGGGCGTTGCGCACCTCCTCGAGGAGCTGCTTGATCATCGACCCGATGCGCATGACCTTGGCCGGCTGCTCGACGAGATCGGCGGGGTTCTGGCTCGGTTTGCCCTCCTGGTCGCGCTCCGCCACGCCCATGCCGTCGGGCGTGACGATGACGACGCGGTCGTCGTCGACCGTGGCGGTGGCGTGCACCTCGCGCGGCTCGTCGGCCGACTCGTCGGTGGGCTTCTCCTCGGACTGGTGCGGCTGCTCCGTCATGTCACCCATCCTGCCCCACCGGTCCCACAGCCCTCAGGAAGGCGGCCGCCAGGCTGGGTCACGGCCGATGAACCCGATGATCCTGTCCGTGATGTCGGCGTCGTCCGGCACGGGGACGCGCGGGCCGTACTGGCCGGACGTGCGCAGCACCTCGTCGTACTGCTCCATCCCCGCGAACATCTGCGTCGCGAACTCCTCGTCGAGCCGGTCGCGTTGCCCAGTTGCACGGGCCAGGTCCCACGTGTGCATGAAGACGTCGGCCGTGTAGAACTGGTCGATCGCCTGCGGCAGCGGCATCGCACCGATGTGCCGGTTCTCGAGAATGATCTCGGCCTTCGCTGGGTCGTCGAGAAGCGCCTGAATCGCCGTGGTCTGGCTCGTCCACGCACCGGCCGGGTCGTCGTCGACCGACGGCCCCTCGGGCAGGTGCACCCCCGCGCCCGAGGCGAGGAATCCGGGGAACCACTCCACGAGGTGGCGGACGACATCGCGGGCGGTCCACTCGGGCACGGGGGAGGGCACGTCCCAGTCGTTCACCCCCAGCACCTTGTCGGTGAACACTCCGGCAATGGCCCAGTGACGTCCGGCTGGGTCGGTCGGGAACGGCATACGGCTCAGTCTGTCAGCCGGTTCGCGAATCCGGTCAGGAAGCGCGGTGGGTGGCGTTCGGAGCCTTGCGTATGCCGGCCGCAGCAAGTCCCGCTGCGACCGCCGGGACGGCCATGGCGAACCCGAGCAGGATGAGCCACGGGAACACGAGGATGGGATCGCCCATCATCGGGTTCCCCGTGATCGGGTTGTACGACTGGGCCGTCAACGGGTGGGCGAGGGCGATGCCGGGCACGATGCCGACGGCCACGCCGAGCACCGCTCCGATGACGCCGAGGACGAACGCCTGCGCTGCCGCCATAACCCGTCGTGTCCCGCGTCCGGAGCCGAGCGCGGCCAGGGTGGCCTGGTCGTTCTCCTGCTCGGCGAGCGAAAGCGCCGTTGAGGTGAGCGTGATGACGAGCAGGAGCAACGTGAAGATCCCGAGGAGGACGGCGATGATCGTGCCGTACTCGGAGACGTAGCCGCGTTCCGTGGTGAGGTGGACGTTGTCGTCCACGCCGAACCCCAGGCGATCCGACAGGTCCTGCGAGATCGGGCCGGCCGGGTCGTGCACCGTGAGGCGCGTCGTCAACGTGGGCCAGCCCTGCTTGGTGGCGGTGTCGGTGGACACGAGCATGCGCCCACCGAAGAACGCGGCCGAGGATTTCCGATCGAGGGGTACTTCGACTGCTGGGACGGCTGTCGTGCGGACGTCACGCAGGTTGGCCGCCGGATCGACGTTCTCGGTGGTGGCACGGGGATCGACAGGCGTCGTTCCGGTCATGACGGTGACGTGCCCGTTCTCGAGCAGGGACGACTGCCCTTCCGGGAGGCCAACGACGACAGCCCCGGCCCGGACGGCCGCCACATCGCCCTCGCGGTCGAGGGCCACCAGCCGTCGTTCGAGTTCGGCTGGGGTCAGGACGACGATCTGTCCGCCGTTGCCCATGCCGTTGGTCCCGAGGACCTGGCACGGAGGCACCTCCGCGTTACTCGTGGGTGCGAAATCCGCGTCCCAGACCGTGTCGGCGGGAGAGCAGCCGCGCGGGACGACGTTGACGGAGTGCAGTTCGTAGGGCTCCGTGGGCATCGAGCCGTCGGTCGAGTATCTGAGAGGGTCCCCGTTGTCGATGTCGGACACCGGCGAGATGTCCAACCCGGGACGAATGGCCCTGAACTGGTCGGCGACCCTGGTCTGAGCCTCGGCGTCCAGCAGCCCACTCCCGCCGTAGACGATCGTGTCTCCGAAGAGATTCTGGGCGGCGTACTCACGCCGTCGCTGTTCTTCGTCGCTGCCGCTCGCAATGAGCGTCATGGTCAGAACTGCGACGCCGGCGAGGATGGCGGCGACGGCCGGCACGCTGCGTGACCGCTGTCGGCCCGCATCGCGCGTGGCCATCCGCAGGGCGACGGGAAGGCGTGAACTCCCTCGGGCGATGGCGACGAGGAGCATCGGCGACAGCATGACCGCCCCGACCACGAGGGCAATGGCCGTAACCACCGTGCGGATCTCTCCGCCATCCGTGCCCGTCTGCGACTGCTGGCTGGCCAGGGCGATGAGGGCGACCCCACCGAGAGCCGCTGCGATCGCGCCGATGGCGAAGACGACCACGCTGGGGCGCGGCGAGACGCTCTGCCCCTTCATCACGCCGATGATGTCGAGGCGGCCCAGCCGACGCGCCGGGAGGAGTGCGGCGATGACGGCACTGGCCATGGCGATGACGGTCGTGGCGAGGACGGCCACGACGGGAACGTCGAGCGGTCCCGTCATGCCGAGGGTGCTGGCGAGCCACTCGGAGCGAGCGACGAGCCAGCCCGCAGCGACGCCGAGAACGGCACCGGCACCAGCTGCGACCACGCCCAGGACGATTGCTTGCGCCAGGACCGTGTGGCGCAGTTGGGCGGTGGTCGCGCCGTTGCTCGCGGCGAGGGCCAGGGCTCGGCGTTGGCGGGCCGCGCTCACAGCGAACGCCGGGCCGACGAGGAGGGTCGTGATGACGAGGAGGAGCGCCCCACCGATCGCCAGGAACGAGCCCATGCGGTTCTCGTTGAAGTTCTCCATCGACGCGACCTCGGGGGAGAGGGCGCTGGCCGGCGGGGGGTTACGCAGCACGTCGGCGGACCAGACGGTGAAGCCCTGGCGGTTGAGCCCTTTCACCTCGTCCCACCCGACGGGGTCGCCACCCAGGAGGATCCAGCCACCTCCGGTCGTTGCTGGCTCGAAGGGGACAGGGGTGACGATGTGGTTCCAGGACGGGCCACCGTACTCGGAGAGCACCTTCGCAGTTCCGACAACGGTGACGTCGACGTCCTTGTCGTGGACTCGGAGCCGGAGAGTCCCGCTGGTGGGCAGTCCCGCCCTGACGCCGGCAGTCGCCACGAGGATCTCGCCTGCGCGCTCGGGGAGGCGTCCGGCAGTGAGGGTCAATTTGTCGACCACACCAGGCTGTGGGTCGAAAGCGAGTGACTGGACGGAGAGCCGACGACCGTCCAATCGGGTGCTGGCCGACTCCTCGAGCAGTGGCACTGCTGTCCGACCGGTGAGCCGGCTGACGGCGCCGGCGTTCTCGAACGACGAACCGCCCTCGACCCACCCCGGGATCGGCGCCGCGGTCTCACCGCCCATGGTGCCGATGCCCGGATTAGGGGTCTGCTCGAGCGCATTCGGCTGCGGGTACTCGAGCATGGCGACGCCATTGCCCATCCGTCCCGGGATCGCTTCGACGCTCGTGACCTGACTTGTCATCGCGGCGACGAGTGCGAACGTCAGCAGCATGGTGGGCAGGGCGACCATGATGACGATCAGCGCGCTGCGTCCCTTGTGTCGACGCACGTCGCGCTTGGCCATTCGCAGGGCGATGCTCCAGCTGCCCACGAATCGTCCCCAGGCAGAACGGTTTTCGGGCGCAGACAGGTTGGCGGGGGCCGCGTCGGCCGCCCGCTCGAGCACTGAGGTCACCGCCGCGCGCCAGCCGTGTCGAGCAGGTCCTCTGCCCGTGACGCGTGCCCGGTCGAGTCGACCACCACGCCGTCACGGAGGAAAACGACCCGGTCGGCCCATGCCGCGTGCCGCGCCTCGTGCGTGACGAGGAGCCCGGCCACGCCTTCGTCGCAGCGCTCGCGCAGGACTCTCAGCACGTCCTCACCGGTGTGGCTGTCGAGGGCACCGGTCGGCTCGTCGGCGAGGACGAGACGGCGCGAACCAATGAGCGCGCGAGCGATGGCGACACGCTGCTGCTGGCCGCCCGACATCTGGTCGGGGAAGCGGTCACTCAGCTCCCGCAGTCCCATGAGGTCGAGGGTCTGGCGGGCGTGGCGGCGTGCCTTGCCCGGGCGCTCGCCATCGAGTTCGAGGGGGAGGGACACGTTCTCCGCGGCCGTCAGGCTGGGGATGAGGTTGTAGTCCTGGAAGACGAATCCCACTCTCCTGCGCCGCAATTGGGCGACGCCCTTGGCGCCGAGCGTTGAGAGGTCCTCGCCCTCGATGACGACTCGACCACTGGTGGCGAGGTCGAGTCCGCCGGCGAGATTGAGGAGCGTCGACTTGCCGGACCCGCTCGGTCCCATGACGGCGACGAGCTCGCCGGGCATGACCTCGAGGCTGACGCCGTCAAGCGCGCGGACGGCTGTCTCACCCGATCCGTGCACTCGCGTGACGTTGTCGAGCAACAGGCTGGGGGTGCTCATCGTCGTGCCCCCGCCCGGCCGGTCTGCGGCTGGCCCTCGTCCTCAAGCCGGTATGCCGTCTCCTCGGCTTCCACGCGTGCCGTCGCCTCCGCCGCTGTCTCTCCGGCGGAGGAACGGCGAAAAGGTCGCAGCGACTCCCGGTGCAGGCGGGTCTCGACGTGGTCGAGCCATCGGACCTCGGCCTCGGCGGTGAAGATGAGGTTCTCGAGGACGAGCAGCCACGCGAGGTCGTGATTGCCATCCCGTCCTGCCTCATCCCCTTCGTTGGCGGCCGGGGCCTCCGAAGGGGCGGCGCCGGACTCTGCCGCACGCTGCTTGCGCAGCACGTCCTGCTTGAGTCGGGTGAGGTCGTGGAGTTGGCGCAACGTCGCGGTGCGCTGGGTCTGTGCCACGGCCTGCACGTCGACGCCGGGCACCGTCACGGCGAGGGCAAGCTTGATCGTCAGCTCGTCGCGAGGGGTGTTGTCGCGGTCGACCGGCGTCGACCACCAGGTGCCCACCTCGGCCTTGCCGGCGTCCGTCAGTCGATAGGAGATCCGGCCCTCGGCATCGGGCTCGCCGACAGGCTCGACCAGCCCGTCGCGCTCGAGGCGGGCGAGGGTCGTGTAGACCTGCCCGACGTTGAGCGGCCACGTGCCGCCCGTGCGCTCCTCGAACTCCGAACGCAGTTGCGCGCCGTACATCGGTGCCTGCGCGAGGAGGGCCATGAGTCCCTGCTTGACCGACATCCTGCGATCCCCTTTCGATCTTCCGGAACGTCTGGCCGCGAGAACCCCTGCGCTCCCGCGGACCGTGCCGAGCCGGCATACCGAGCGGTTCAGTTGGCCCCTGATCCGACTGAATACTCGGTATGCCGCGCTCGGGCAAGGCATGTATACCGAGTATTCAGGCAGTTCGCAAGCCCCAACTTCCCAGCCCGAAGTGGGTTCCTCTCACGTCGCCTGATCGCGGCGATCAAGCGAAGTGAGAGGTTGTTGCCCCTCGGTCAGGCGGACACCGGTGCCGTGGGCGCGGGCGTTGCGTTCGCGGGTCACGACGGACCCGTCGGCCCAGTGGACCTCGAGCTCGGCCTCGCCCGTGCCGTTGCGGATCGCGTCGACGAGGGTGGCGACGAAGACGGGGTCACCGCAGCCGTCGTAGACCCACCGCTCACCAAGCGCCGAGTGGGTCACGTGCCGAGGAGGTGCTGCTCGGCCCCAGCGAGTGGCGCACCGCGATAGGTCAGGGGAACGAAGAGCGTCGACCCACCGGCCGAGCCGAAAAGGAAGCACTCCATACCGACCTCACCGGCTGGGTCGTCGAGGCGGAACGTTCCGACGGGCCCGCGCTCGGCGATGCCGTCCCACCACGCTCGGGTCGGGAGCCAGGGCTCGACGAGCTCGCCCTTCGTCGGAGTGATCGTCGCCCGGTGAAGGATCGCCGTGCTGCGAGTATGCCGGTCGGTCGAGCCGCGCGACCCTGTCCCGTCAGCGCGTGACGAGGAGGATTTTGCCGATGTGGCCGCTGGCCTCCATCTCGGCGTGCGCCGCGGCGGCGTCGGCGAGCGGGTGTCGCGAGTGCACGATCGGCTTCACGCGACCCTCGGCGATCATCGGCCACACGTGCTCGCGAACGGCTGCGACGATCGTCGCCTTTTCGGCCTTGGGACGGGCCCGCAGCGACGTCGCGATGACGGCGGCGCGTTTGCGCAGGAGCATGCCGAGGTCGAGCTCTCCCTTGACGCCGCCCTGCATGCCGATGACGACGAGCCGCCCTGCAGTGGCGAGGGCCTGGACGTTGCGGGGGAGGTACTTCGCGCCCATGTTGTCGAGGATGACGTCGGCTCCATGCCCATCCGTCGCCTCCTTGAGCACCTCGACGAAGTCCTGCTCGCGGTAGTTGACGAGGATCTCGGCGCCGAGCTCGCGGCAGAAGTCGAGCTTCTCCTGCGAACCGGCCGTCACCGCGACGCGGGCGCCGACCTCGCGCGCCAGCTGGATTGCCATGGTCCCGATGCCGGATGAACCGCCGTGGACGAGGAAGGTCTCGCCGGGCTGGAGGTTCGCGGTGAGGAAGACGTTGGACCACACCGTCGACACGACCTCGGGCAACGCAGCCGCCTCGATGAGGTCCACGCCAGCAGGCACGGGCAGCACTTGCCCGACCGGCACCGTGACCTGCTCGGCGTAGCCGCCACCGACGAGCAGCGCGCACACCTCGTCGCCGACGACCCACTCGGTGACACCGTCGCCGACGCCGTCGATGACACCGGACACCTCGAGCCCGGGGATCTCGGTCTCACCGGGCGGGGGGTTGTAAAAGCCCTGTCGCTGCAGGACATCCGCGCGGTTGACGCCCGCCGCGGCCACCGAGATCCGCACTTCGCCGGGAGCCGGCTCGGGCGCGTCGATGTCGGACAGGACGAGGGCCTCGGGGTCGCCGGGTACGGGGATGGTGATCGCCTTCATGTGCCCAACGTACGACTCCGACCGGCGGCCCTCACTGCTGGGTTGTGTCCTTGTGGGTCAGACCGCAATGACGTTGACGAGCGCGTCCAGGCCCGCGAAGTCGTCGGGGTTCCGTGTGAGGAGGGAGGCGTCATGCGCGTGAGCGGTGGCGGCGATGAGCAGGTCCATCGTGCGTCGCCGAGGCTGTCTGCCGAGCTCGACGACGGCAGCTGCGAGGTGGCCGTAACTTGCGGCAACCGCGTCATCGATGGGCAGAGCGTCGAAGTGTCGCTGGATGATGCTGAGCCGACGCAACCGCTCCGCTCGCACCGCGGCGGTCTTCGCGACCAGGACACCGAAATGCAACTCGGCCAGAGTTGCCGCACTGATCGCCACGATGCCGGGGATCGGGGCCGCGTCCGGGCCGATGACCACGCTGGTGTCAAGGATGGTTCGTTCGGCAGCCGGCGAGGTCACTGCTCCACCCAGCGGTCGCGCAGTTCGTCGTCGATGAGTTCGCGGTCCTGCGCCCACTCGGTATCTGCAGGTCCGTTGAAGAGGTCGGCGAGGTCCGTCCACGGTCGCCACTGCGCAGGCTTGGCGGCCACCAGTCGCGCGCTGGGGCGGCCGGCGACGGTGATGACGATCTCTTCACCCTGCTCCACGCGCCTGACCAGGTTGGAGGCGTCGTGCCTCAGCTCTCGCAGTCCCACGGATTCGGCCATGGCACCAGCGTAGGCGCGATGTTGCACAAGTGCTACCTCTGCGTCGTGCCGATGGCGTTCGGGTCCTGCCGTTCAACGTTCTCGAGGTCATCCCGCGTGTCGACATCGAGGACGTCGGCGGGCACGAGGACGTGCGCCATCTCGAGGAGGACTCGGGCGGGCCGGTCTGCGGGTTCGCTCGGCAGAGTGCCCCTCAGGGCATCCACGCTGTATGCCGCGAGCACCGGATTCGGTTGTCCCTCACCGTCGCTCGCGACAGCTGCGTCGGCCTCTGGGGACGCGGTGAGAGCCGAGACGAGACCGGGAAGGACCTCACCGGCGCGGGGTGTGTCACCGGCGACGACGCACACCACCTCCGACGTGACCAAGTCCAGCCCGGCGGCGATCCCCGCCAGTGGCCCGCCGCCCGCCGGCGACTCCCGGGTGAACCGCACCCGGGCCGACACCTCCGACGGGACCACCCGCGAAGGTCCGACGACCACCACACCCCAGCCGGCCGGCATACCCAAAAGGCAGTGATCCAAAACGGACACACCATCGGGCAGCAATGCTGCGAGCTTGTCCGAACCGAACCGGCGGGACGCGCCACCAGCCAGCACGATGACGCTCACGGATTCGGTCATGTCTGCCATTGTCGCGGCCCACGGCTGGGCCTACGTTGATTCGATCCCCTGACGACAAAGGAGTCGACATGGCTGTTGACGATCTCTCGATCGAACGACGCACCGTGCTCAAGGGCGCGGCGGTCGCGGCCGGCGCCACCGCGCTGGCCGGACCATTCCAAGGGCTCGTGGCGGGACCGGCCGGAGCCGCCCCCGTCGGCGCACTGGGCGGCCCAGCATTCCGCGGACTGCGCCCGACGCCCGACCTGCGCGACGGCAAGGTCCGCCTGCACCTGCCCGAGGGCTTCTCGTACCGCTCGTTCCACGACACCGAGACGCCCGTCACGCTCGATGACGGCACGAACCTGCCCGGCCGCCACGACGGCATGGGCGCCTTCGAGGGCCCCGACGGCGCGATCACCCTCATCCGCAACCACGAGGTCAACAACCCCGGACCGGCGTTCGGGCCGGCGGGATCGCCCACCTATGACCCCATGGCACGCGGTGGATGCACCCACATCGACGTCGACGGCGAGGGCAACGTCCAGGCGGCGTGGACCGCGATCAGCGGCACGATGATGAACTGCTCCGGCGGCCAGATGCCGTGGGGTGCCTGGGTGACGTGTGAGGAGACGGTCAACGGACCCGACGTCGGCCCCGACTTCACCGGCGCCCCCAACCTCGCGCTGACAAAGCCGCACGGCTTCGTCTTCGAGGTGCCCACCGACGGCACGGCTACGGCGACCCCGATCACGAAGGCCGGCCGCTTCCCGCACGAGGCAGTGTCGTTCGATCCGCGCGAGGGGCGGCTCTACCTCACCGAGGACAACTTCGCGTTCCCCTCCGGCTTCTATCGCTACACGCCGGCGACGAACCCGATGGAGAGCGGCCACCTCGACAACGACGGAACCCTCCAGATGCTCGCCATCAAAGGGCGGCCCAACGCGCACCTCGAGGGCCACCAGAAGAAGGGTGTCGTCTACGACGTCGAGTGGGTCGACATCGCCGACCCGGACCCGACCTTCCCCTACGCGCCCGGTGAGACGGCTCCGACGACCAACGACGAGGCGCTCCAGCACGTAGGTGGGCAAGGGCGTGCACTTGGTGCCGCGGGCTTCTCCCGGCTCGAGGGGCAGATCTACGACAACGGCGTCGTCTACTTCACCTCGACCCAGGGCGGTGGTGACCCGGAGACCGGCGACGAGCTCATCAACGGTTATGGCAACGGTTTTGGGCAGGTGTGGGCCTACGACGCCCGCTCCGAGAAACTCCGCCTCGTCTACCAGTCGCCGGGGAAGCAGACGTTCGACTTCCCCGACAACATCACCGTGAGCGACACCGGGACACTCGTCGTCTGCGAGGACAGCAACCAGGACAACTACCTCCGCGGCCTCAACCGCGGCGGCCAGCTCTGGGACATCGCCCTCAACCGCGCCGAGTCCGCCCGCACCGGACTGCCGCGCTACGACGACGAGTTCGCCGGTTCGACGTTCAGCCCCGACGGGAAGACGCTCTTCGTCAACATCCAGGCGAGCGCCGGCATGACGTTCGCCATCTGGGGTCCGTGGGAGCGCATCGGCGTCTGAGCCGTTCGGCCCTGTCCCACGACAAAGGCGGCGTATGCCGGGTGGCGAGCACCCGGCATACGCCGCCTTTGTCTGTCGTCCCGTCCGTCAGAGGACGGTGAGCATTTTGGCCATCACGCGATACTGCGCGTGGTCGGTGAACGTCAGCATCATCTGGGTCGAGTTGCTGAAGTCCGGGTGGCCGTAGGCGCTGTAGATCCAGCCCCCGACACCGTTGTTGGCGTCGCGGCACTCCTTGCAGACGCCGAGGTTCGTCACCTTGGTCGACGTCCACGGGCCGTACGGAGTCGAGCTCTTCTGGACCGTGATGGTCTGCCAGGACGGCTGGGTCACCTTGAGGTACGGCGAACCGGTCATCGACGGGTAGCGGGCGATAGCTGCGCCGCCGCCGTCGAAGCTGCCGGCACCGATGCTCGTGGCGCTGGCCGGGGTCGTGCCGGTGAAGCCAGATGCCGTCTTCCAGCGGTAGGCCGACGGGGTGGCCCACTGCGCGGCCGGAACGCGCACGGCGTAGGTGCCCGTGCTGTCCGCCGAATAGAAGTAGAGGTAGGTGCCGTCCGAGACCGGGCTCACGAGGCGCTGGCGCGGGTGCAGCTGGCCCTTGCTCTGCGCGACGAAGATGTTGCGCAGGGTCGCGGCGCCCGTCGTCGGGTTGACGTCGGCGATGCCCTCGACCTGATGGCGCGAGTAGTCGGCCGTGGTGCCCGTCGGCTTCTCGGTGCACATGGACATGAAGGTGACGAGCAGGTTGTTGTTGGCCGGGTTCTTGACCATGCCCGTCGGCCAGGTGAGGAAGTAGTCGCACTTCCCGCCCTGCGGGTCGGTGAGGCCGACCTGTTGCTGGATCTTGCTCATGACCGGCTCGGGCGCGAGATGGTTTGACGCGTTGGGCGACTCGGTGAGCGGCGCCGGCACGCCGGGGGCGATCGGTGCGCTCGCGAACGTGCTGTGAGGAACCCACTGGGACGTGCCCTGCTTGGGGCCGGTGGTCCAGACGTACTCCCCGTCGCCGAAGGCGAACAGAGCGCGGCTGGTGCCGGGGATGCGAACGCTCCACCCTCCGTCGCGCGCCACTCGACCGCGGCCCTCGGTCTCGAACGTCGAGAGGAGCGGCGACGATGCAGCGTCGGACTTGTTGAGGTGCACGAGGACCGGCTTGCTCTTGGCCCAGACGCCGTTGCCGCCCTTGGCGGTCGCGGTGATGATGCGCAGGCCGGCCTTGGCGTTGCTGTCCAACCACGGTGAGGCGTGGTTGATCGGGTTCCAGGTGGCGGTGCACACGCCTGCCGAGCAGGGGGCGGTTGCGACCGGAACGCCGTCGACCTTGAACGTCGCGCTCGTCGGCAGCGTCGTTCCTGTGGCGGAGACAGTGGCCTTGAGGGTGACGAGGGGTGCGCCCGTCGTGGCGTCGACGCGGCGGTTCGCCGTCGGACTCGTGATGAGGATGCGGACCGAGTTGTTGAAGGTCACCGGCACCGATGTCGACAGGGCGCCTCGGCCCCACGTGCCGAAGTCGCGACAGGTGAGCGTGTGTGCGCCGTTGGCGTACCCCGAGGTCGAGAGTCCGCCGGTCTTCTCACCGGGCGCGACGAAGTGCCGCTGCCAGTCGACGCCCGTCTCGGAGTAGCCAATGCGGTTCCCGTCGAGATAGAACTCGCTGCCCTGCGTCCCACCCCAGAACTCGGTGGACTGCACCGGGCGGGTGTAGCTGAGCGTGCTGTTGGCGGTCGGCGTGGTGATGGCGCACCGGTCGCTCGGACCAGCGACGACGGCCGGCGCTGCCGTGCCGATCGTCAGTCCGGTCAGGGCCGTGACGACCCCGACCCGCAGTGCTGTGCCGATGTGTTTCATCGAAACCCCCGGGTGTTCGTGACTCGTGTCTGTCTGACCGCTCCCTCCGCGGCCACCGCGAGGATGCTAGCGACCTCGCGGCAGAGTCGGAAGCGGCCCACGCTGGAGTGGCGGGTTCCCGCACCCGGGCGATTCGGGGAAATCCGCTGGCGCGCTGTCAGTGGCCGGGTGGAGGCTGGAACCCACCATGGACGCCGAGACCGACACCCAGATGCCGGACGAGGACCGCACCGTCGCGACGGATCACGCCGACGGCCAGCGGAAGTTGCCGCGCGCGCTGACGCCATTCCGCGGCTCGGCCTATCGGCGGCTTGCCATCGCGCTGGTGTTCTCGACGTTCGCGACGGGTGTGTGGGGCATCGCCCTCGTGTGGGAGGTCATCCGCATGGGTGGCGACGCGTCCCAGTTCAGCGTCGTCGCCACGGCCTCGGCCCTCGGCGTCATCATCCCCGCGCTCCTCGGTGGGGTGGTCGCCGACCGGATCCCGCAGAAGCGCATCCTCCTGGTCGTCGCCGGACTCGAGCTCCTCACGATGTCGCTGGTCGCGACCCTGTCCCTGCTCGACATCACCCAGCTGTGGATGCTCGCCACTGTCGCCTTCGTCAACGGGATGGCGCTGGCGTTCTACTACCCGGCCTACACCGCGTGGCTGCCGGCGCTCGTCGAGGAGCGCGACCTCATGGCGGTCAATGGCTTCGAGGGCATGGTGCGTCCGACGATCGGGCAGGCGATCGGCCCCGCGGTCGCCGGTGCCGCGATCGCCGCTGCCAACCCGGGCACGGCCATCGTCATCGCCGCCACGTCCGTGCTCCTCGGGTTGCTTGCGCTCATGGCCGTGCCCGAGACGCCACTCCGACGCCAACTCGACGAAACCCACTCGGTGCATCCGATCAAGGCCGCGGCGATCGACGTGCGCGAGGGCTTCACCTACATGGTGCGGACCCCGTGGCTGCTCGCGACGTTGATCTTCGCGAGCCTGATGATCCTCGTGATGATGGGCCCGTTCGAGGTGCTCGTCCCGTTCCTCATCAAGGATCGCCTCGGCGGTGGCCCGCGCGATCACGCCTGGGTGCTGGCCGCCTTCGGGATCGGCGGTGCCGTCGGCTCGCTGATCATGGCCTCGCTGCCGATGCCGCGCCGCTACCTCACCTGGATGAACCTGTTGTGGGGTGTGGGCTCGCTTCCGCTCGCCGTGATCGGGTATGCCGGTCACATCTGGATCGTGATCGCCGCCGCCTTCGTGCTGGGCACGACCTTCTCGGCACCGATGGTCATCTGGGGCACCCTCTTGCAGCGCCGCGTTCCGCCCGCATTGGTCGGACGAGTCGCGAGCCTCGACTTCTTCGTCTCGATCTCGCTCATGCCGGTGTCGATGGCGATGGCCGGTCCGGTGTCCGACGTCATTGGCATCCGGCCGACGTTCCTCATAGCGGGGGTGGTGCCGGGGGTCATCGCGATCATCGCGATCCTCTGGGCGCGACTTCCCGCCGACGAGATCGCCCACCCGCTGCGCGACGACGAGCCGGATGTGATTGCCCCGGCCGTCTGAGCGCGAAGGTCGCGTCGGACGGGTCAGGTCCCCGACGGCGAGCGCGGTTGCCGATGCAGCCGTGCAGACAGGTCGTCGGCGGAGCGACCCACGGCTGACACGATCCGGCCGAAGGTCGCGTCATCGACCAGGTCGGATCGGAAGGTGACCGCGACCGACGCCACGGGGTGCTCGCTGTGGTCGAGCACCGCGACGGCCACGGACTTGAGTCCACTCGTGATGTGACCGTCCTCCACGGCATACCCGCGTTGTCGCACGGCCTGGAGCAGCGAACGCAGCTCGGTCGTCGTCGTGGGCCCGTGACCGTCGCGCTGGACGAGGGCGTCGGCATGGGGGAAGAGCGCTCGCACCTGGGGCTGGGGCAGCGCCGCGAGGAGGGCCAGCCCGGTGGCCGTGAGTGTGGCCGGCAGGCGGACGCCAACGTCGGAGACGAGCACGGGCCCCCGCGGTGCGCGCTGCTCGATGACATAGAGGACGTCGCGTCCGTGCAACACGGCGAGGTGGGCGTTGTGTCCGGTGGAGTCGACGAGCCGGTCGAGGGTGCTTCGCGCGATCCGTTGCAGCGGCGCCTGTCGCTGATAGGCCGAACCCAGTTCGTATGCCGCGACGCCGAGTCCGAACCGCCGCTCCCCATCGAGGTGGGAGACGTAGCCGCGTTCCCTGAGGAGGCTGAGCAGGTGGTACGTGCTCGAGCGGGGAATCCCCAGTTCGCGCGCGACCGCGGCGGCGGGCAGGGGTTCTCCGCGGCCCGCCAGCAGTTCGAGGACGTCGAGTGCGTGCGCGGCGGCCCGGGCATTGCTCGGCGCGGTGCCGCGGCCGGGTCGCGTCCGCCCGCTATCCGCCGGCTCGTCAGATGCGGTCATCGAGCAACTGGGTGAGGATGCGCGTGAGCGCGTCGCGGTCACGCGCCGACAGGTCGGCGAAGTAGGCCTCGTGATCGGCCTTGCGGGCATCGTTGAGGTCGGTGAGGGTCGTGCGCCCCGCCGGAGTGAGCCGGACCTGGGTGGCGCGCCGGTCGGTGGGGTCGGGTTCGCGCACGACGAATTCGCGCCGCTCGAGGGAGTCGACGACGTCGGTCACCGAGCGGGGTGCGATGCGCAGGTGCTGGGCGACCACTCCCAGGCGGGTCGGCTCGTGCTGGCCGATGACCCGGAGTGCCCGTGACTCGTGCGGCGTGATGCCCCACGGCTCGAGGCTCGCGGCGTGGTTGCGCCGCAGGCCACGCGCCACCTCCATGACGAGCTCCCCGAGCCCCGGCTCAACCCCCGACTTCTTGCCCTCTTGGGACACGACTCAGCCTCCTCCGTCGGCGCGTCGTGTCCCAAGAGGGCAAGCAGTCGCACGGTGAGGGCGGGCTGGGAGGTGGGCGGACGGCATACGGGAATAGTAGCGACGGATGCCCTGTTTGACTCATTGTGAGTTAGCCTCACTAAAGGCGCTCACCACAGACTTCAGCACCAACAGAAGGGAGAGCCCATGACTGCCACGGCACATGAAGCTCCCAAGGATCACTCCTCCCGCCTCCCCGGCGGTCGAGGCATGGGCGTCGGCGGCGGACGCGGCGGCGGGGGAGGGCCGATGAAGATCGACCCCAAGGACCGCGCCCAGCTCGAGCTCGCCCCGGTTCCCCTGAAGCGCGTCACCGCGCTCTTCCGCGGCTTCGGCCGCCCCATCACCATCGTCACCGCGATCATCGTGGCGACCTCGGTGATCTCGATGGCCCAGCCGTTCCTCGTCCGCGAGATCGTCGACACGGCCATCCCGCAGCAGGACGTGCGCCTGCTCCTCCTCACCGTCGCCGCGATGGTCGCCGTCGCCGCGACGACCCAGCTCCTCGGCGTGGTGCAGACCTGGCTCTCCACCCGCGTCGGCCAGCGTGTCATGCACCGCCTGCGCACCGACCTCTTCGCGCACCTGCAACAGCAGTCGCTCGGCTTCTTCACCCGCACCCGCGCTGGTGAGGTCCAGTCTCGACTCACCAACGACATCAACGGCATGCAGGGCGTCGTGACCACCACGGCCACAAGCATCGCGAGCAACCTCACGACCGCCGTCGCCACGTCGGTCGCGATGGTCGCGCTCTCCTGGCGGCTCAGCCTCCTCTCGCTCCTCGTCATCCCGCCGGCCGTGTGGATGACCCGTCGCGTCGCGCTCATCCGCCGCGAGGTCACCGCCCGCCAGCAGTCGCGCCGCGCCGACCTCAACGTCCAGATCGAGGAGGGCCTGTCGGTCTCCGGCGTACGCCTCTCCAAGACCCTCGGCGCCGGCCGCCGTCACGCCGAGCGCTTCGCCACGACGTCCGAGGAACTCGTCGACCTCGAGCTCCGCTCCCAGCTCGCCGGTCGCTGGCGTATGGCGACGATGCAGATCATCTTCTCGGCGATCCCCGCGATGATCTATCTCATCGCCGGGCTGCCGGCGACCTCCGGCGGCATGACGATCGGAACGCTCATCGCCTTCACCGGGCTCCAGGCCGGCATCTTCCGACCGCTCATGGGCCTGCTCAACGTCGGCGCGCAGTGGGTCTCGTCGATGGCGCTCTTCTCGCGTGTCTTCGAGTACCTCGACCTCATCCCCGACGTCGCCGCCCCGACCGCGCCCGTCGATCTCGACCCCGAGTGGGTCCGCGGCGAGGTGCGCTTCGAGGACGTCTCCTTCCGGTATGCCGGTGACGCCCCTCTCGCTCTCGACTCGATTTCCGCTGTGGTCCCGGCGGGTGGATCGCTCGCGCTCGTCGGTCACACCGGCTCGGGCAAGTCGACGCTCGCCTCACTCGTGGCCCGGCTGCACGACCCGAGCTCTGGACGCGTGACGATCGATGGTGTCGACCTGCGCGACCTCGACCCCGAGGTGCTCGCCCGCATCGTCGGTGTCGTGTCGCAGGAGACCTACCTCGTGCACGCGTCCATCCGCGAGAACCTGCTGCTGGCGGCGCCCGACGCGACCGAGGTCGAGTTGTGGCAGGCGCTCGGCGCGGCCCAGGTGGCCGACCTCGTCGCCACGCTCCCGGAGGGTCTGGACACCGTCGTCGGCGCTCGCGGACACCGCTTCTCCGGTGGTGAGCAGCAGCGCATCGCCATCGCCCGCACCATCCTGCGCAACCCGCGCGTGCTCGTCCTCGACGAGGCGACGAGTGCGCTCGACAACGACACCGAGCGGGCCGTGCAGAAGGCTCTCGACGAGCTCGTGAAGGGCCGTACGACGATCACCATCGCCCACCGGCTCTCGACCATCGAGGGCGCGGACGAGATCGCGGTCCTCGACCACGGCCGCATCATCGAGCGCGGCTCGCACCACGAACTCCTGGCCCTCGGCGGACGCTACGCGGACCTCTCCGGCGAGCGGCCGGCATACGCCGCCTGAGGTTTCAGGAGCGCCGGCGGCTACGCACGGCGCGCTGCGACTGGGACGACAGGGCCGACAGGTCGCTCTGGTGGGACAGGGCCGATCCGCGGGACTGGTTCGACAGCACCGAGAACATGCTCATCGCCGAGCCGATGCTCCCGATCGAGAGGGCCGAGTCCACGCTGCCGATGGACAGGAACGAGTGCGACGAGCCGATCGACAGGACCGAGTTGTGGGAACGCCACGCGAGGATCGACCGGCCCATCTCCCAAACCTCCTGTGCCACAACAAAACTCGAGGTATGCCGGTCAGTCCAGTGACCGGTATACCTCGAGTCTGTCAGGGTCAGGAGCCGGTGGTGAGGAGTTCCGGCTTGTCCTGGGAGTCCTCGCTTGCGTCCTTCGGCTCGGCCGCCGCCTCCTCGCGGGCGAGGTGCGAGCGGAGCTTCGTACCCTCGACGTCGAGGTCGGGGAGGATCCGGTCGAGCCAGCGGGGGATCGACCAGGCCCGGTCACCGAGCAGGTGGAGGACCGCTGGCGTGAGCGTCATCCGGACGAGGAAGGCATCGACCGCGACACCGATCGCCAGTCCGAGCCCCATCGGCCGGATCATCGTCAGGTGGGCGAAGATGAAGCCCGCGAAGACGGCGATCATGATGAGGGCAGCAGCCGTGACGACCCGATAACCCTGACGGAATCCGGTGCGGATGGCCGTCCGGCTGTCCTGGCCGTGGGCGCGCGCCTCGTGCATGCCGGACACGAGGAACATCTGGTAGTCCATCGCAAGTCCGAAGAGGACGCCGATGAGCAGTGTCGGCATGAACGGCATGATCGGGCCGGGGCGGCTCACCTGGAGCAGGTCGCCGAGAAAGCCCCACTGGTAGACCGCGACGACGGCTCCGAAGCTCGCGGCGACCGACAGGAGGAATCCGGCCGTCGCGACGAGCGGCACGAGCACGGATCGGAAGACCGCCATGAGCAGTAGCAGCGAGAGTCCGACGACGAGCGCGACGTAGAGCGGCAAGGCCGATGCGAGCCGCTCGGAGATCTGGATGTTGGCCACGGTCATGCCGGTGATGCCGAGGTGGGTGCCCTCGGGCATCTGCTCCGAGCGGGCCTCGAGCTCGTGGACGAGCTCGACGGTCGCCTCGCTCGTCGGGCCCTCGAGGGGGACGACCTGGAAGGCGAGGGTGTCCCGGTCGGCGCTCACGCCGAAGGGGACGACCCGCTCGACGCCGGGAAGGTTGAAGAGTGGGCGGCCATTGCTGACCTGTGCCTTGGCGACGTCGGCCTCGGCGAGCGGCTCGTCGAACGTCACCATCGCGATGATCGGGCCGTTGGCGCCGGCGCCGAACTCCTTTTCGATCGTCGTGTAGGAGTGGAACGCGCTGGAGTCGCGGGGTTCGCTGCTGCCGTCCGGGAGGCCGAGGCGCAGTGACGCGGCCGGCACGGCGAGGAGGGCGATGAGGCCCACAGTGAGCCCGATGGCCTGCCACGGCCGGTTCGTCACGCGGACCGCCCAGCGGCCCGATCCGCGACCCGTCACAGGGGCATCGAGATCGTCGGCGGACGCGTCCGCGAGGCCGGCCTCGTGCTTGCGCCAGGCGCGCTTCGAGATGACCCGGCGACCCATGAGGCTGAGCACTGCAGGCGTGACCGTGAGGGCGACGAGCACGGTCATCGCCACTGTGCCGGCGGCGACGAGGCCCATCTGCGCGAGGATCGGCAGGCCCGAGACGGTGAGCGCGGTCAGGGCGATGACGACGGTGATGCCGGCGACGACGACCGCGTTGCCGGCGGTGCCGGTCGCGAGTCCGATCGAGTGCTGCAGGGGCACCCCGTCGAGGATTTGCTGGCGGTGCCGGTTGACGATGAAGAGCGCGTAGTCGATGCCGACGGCGAGGCCGAGCATCAGGGCGAGCGCCGGCGTCATCGAGTTCATCTCGAAGAACGCGGTCGACGCCATCGCGGCGAGCAGGCCCGCGCCGACCCCGATGAGGGCGACGAGCAGGGGAAGCCCGGCGGCGATGAGGCTGCCGAGCATGACGAGCAGCACGGCGGCGGCGATCCCGAAGCCGATGACCTCACCGACGCCGACGATGCTGCGCGTCTGCAGGATGTCGGCGGCGTAGTCGACGCGCAGGCCGTGCTTCGTCAGTTCGGTGCCGATCTCGGGCACGTGCGCGCGGATCTCGGGCGAGAGCTGGGCGATGGCGTCGTCGTACTGGATCTGCAGCATGACGGCGCTGCCGTCCTCGCTGACGAAGCGCAGCCCGTCACTCATGCTGAGCAGGCCGTGTCCCTCGGCGATCTGGTCCCGGGCGTTGGCGAGCTGAGCCTCGGCGTCGTCGAGCTGCTTCTTGATCTCGGCGTTGCCCTTCTCGCGCGCGGGGATCTCGAAGCGCAGCTCGCGGGCGCGCTCACTAGAGCTCTGGCCCGACGTCTCGAGAGAGGCGAGCTCGGCCTTGGCCTCGGCGAGGTCACGCTGCCCCTCGCCATAGATCCACTCGCCCTGGAGACGCTTGTAGTCGCCGTCCTTGTACTGCTTCTGCCCATCGGCGAGCTGCGCGTTGGAGTCGTCGACCTGCTTCTGCGTCTCGAACGGGTTCATCACCGAGGTGACGTGGGGGGCCTTCTCCCACTTGGCGAGCGTGGCCTCGATGGCGGTGCGCTGCACAGGGGTGATGGGCCCGTTCTCGTTCTCGATGGTGATGGCACCGATGCCACCCGCCGCCTTCGGAATCTCGCGGCCGAGCTGGCTGAGGACGGTCTGGAACCCGGCACCCGGGATTGAGATGGCCGAAGTGGGCGTCGTGGCGACGGCCGCCATGGTGCCACCGAGGGCTCCGAGGACGACGACCCACGCGACGAGAGTGAGCCACGCGTGGCGGGCGGTGAGACGTCCGAGTCGGTAGAGGGCGAGTGCCATGGTCAGTCCCTTCCGGGGATGTCGGGGGAGTGGGTGGGGCCGGCGGCGGCCATGGCGCCGGGGGCGAAGGCCGTCGCGAGGAAGGCGAAGGCCTGCTGCAGGAGTTCGAGGTGGCGGGCGCGGGTCGTGTCGTCGACGAAGCCGTCGACCTCCTCGACCCAGGCCTCGGTCGCGGCGCATCCGGCGGCCATGGTGGCGCGCGCGAGGACCTGCGCGTAGAGCGGGTTCGTCCCGGGGCCGCCGCGCTCCGCGATGGCCCGGGCGATGACCTCGACCTCGGCTGCTTCGGCCTCGCGGACGAAGGAGCGGGCCTCGTCGGAGAGCCGGGCCTGGCCGAAGGCGATGATCGACTTCCCCAGCACCTCGGCGTCGAGCGGCTCATCGAGGATGGCGATCAGCGACTCGTGAGGGCTCTCGTCGATCGGCCGGGCGATGAAGCGGTCGACGAGGCTGGCGACGGCCTGGCGGAGGTTCTCGCGGAGCACGAGCTCGATGCGCGGGTAGTAGTTGAAGAAGGTCCGGCGCGAGACGCCCGCGCGGTCGGCGACGGCGTCAGCAGTCAGCGCCTCGAAGCCCTTCTCCGCCACGAGCTCCCACGCGGCCTGCTGCAGCTGGCGCGCGGTCCGTTCACGGTTGCGAGCGCGCAACCCTTCGGTCGTGTCGGGTCCGACAGTGGTGGCCATGCCGACGACGGTACGCGCGCTCTGCACTGCCGTGCAAGTTTGCCCTTGAGTGCATTGCGCCACGTTTCCCTCTCGCCTTGCCCCTCGACTTCTTGCTCTTGTGGGACAGCTCGCTGGCGCTCGCCCGGTCCCAGGCGGGCAAGAAGTCTGGTTGGGTCGCCTTCTCGTATGTCTTGGATCCGAGACGGTATGCCGTCCGCGTGCCTCGCGCGGACGGCATACCTGAGGTGTGCTTGACCCATGACGGACACCGCCCCTTCGCAACAGTCGATCACTCTCGGCGACGGACCCCTTCGCATCGACGACATCGTGCGGGTCGCCCGGCACGGAGCCCGGGTCGAGCTCAGCCCGGTCGCCCTGGACGCCGTGCGCGCGACGCGCGGCACGATCGAAGGTCTCGCCAACGACACCGTCCCGCACTACGGCGTCTCGACCGGGTTCGGTGCGCTCGCGACCCGCCACATCCCCGTCGAACTGAGGGCCCAGTTGCAGCGCTCCCTCGTCCGCTCGCACGCCGCCGGCGCCGGCCCCGAGGTCGAGCGCGAAGTCGTGCGTGCCCTCATGCTCCTGCGCATCGCCACCCTGGCGACCGGTCGGACCGGTATCCGTCCCAAGACCCTCGAGACCTACCTCCAGATCCTCAATGCGGGGATCACGCCGGTCGTCCACGAGTACGGCTCGCTCGGCTGCTCCGGCGACCTCGCCCCGCTGTCGCACTGCGCGCTCGCCCTGATGGGTGAGGGGCTCGTGCGCAACGACGATGGCGAGGTCATGGACGCCGCCGACGCCCTCGCGGCCGCGGGGATCACCCCCGTCGAGCTCGCCGAGAAGGAGGGGCTCGCCCTCATCAACGGCACCGACGGCATGCTCGGGATGCTCTGCCTCGCCATCACCGACCTCCGTCAGCTCGTCACGACGGCCGACATCTCGGCGGCCATGTCCGTTGAGGGCCTCATGGGTTCGGACGCTCCCTTTGCGGCTGATCTGCACGCCCTCCGGCCTCAGCCGGGCCAGGCGCGGTCGGCGGAGAACATGCGAAAGGTGTTGTCGGGCAGCCCCATTCGCGACTCGCACCGGGACAAGGAGTCGGACACACGCGTTCAGGACGCCTACTCCCTGCGCTGCGCACCGCAGGTCGCTGGAGGAGTGCGGGACACGATCGATCACGCCGCCCGCGTCGCCGAGTGGGAGCTCGCGTCGGCCATCGACAACCCGGTCGTCACGCTCGACGGCCGCGTGGAGAGCAACGGCAACTTCCACGGCGCGCCCGTGGCCTACGTCCTCGACTTCCTCGCCATCGTGGCCGCCGACCTCGCGTCGATCTCGGAGCGCCGGACCGATCGCTTCCTCGACAAGGCGCGCAACCACGAGCTGCCGCCCTTCCTCGCCGACGACCCGGGCGTGGACTCGGGGCTGATGATCGCGCAGTACACCCAGGCCGCGATGGTCTCCGAGATGAAGCGCCTCGCCAACCCGGCCAGCGTCGATTCCATCCCGAGCAGCGCGATGCAGGAGGACCACGTGTCGATGGGCTGGTCGGCCGCCCGCAAGCTGCGCCGCTCCGTCGACGCCCTGACGCGCGTCGTCGCCATCGAACTCATCACCGCGGCTCGTGGCATCCAGCTGCGCGCCCCGCTCGAACCGGCACCCGCGACGGCTGCCGTCATCGCGGCCCTCGCGGAGTCCGGCAACGTCGCGCCCGGACCCGATCGCTTCCTCGCTCCCGACATCGAAGCGGCCTACGAAGCTGTGGTCGACGGCACCGTGGTGACCGCCGCCGAGACCGTCACCGGCCGCCTCAACTGAATCTCTCTCAACCCGCCTTGTGTGCCCCAGCGGTCCCAGAACGGGACCGCTCAGGCACACAAGGCACGATGAAAGGACCGTCATGGAAGGTGCACGTCCCGTCCGCGCCCCGCGCGGCACGTCGCTGACCCACGCCACCCACTGGGGTGCCGAGGCGCCGCTGCGGATGCTCATGAACAACCTCGACCCCGAGAACGCCGAGCGCCCCGACGACCTCGTCGTCTACGGCGGCACCGGCAAGGCGGCCCGCGACTGGAAGTCGTTCGACGCCATGGTCCGCACCCTCAGCACGCTCAAGCAGGACGAGACGATGCTCGTGCAGTCCGGCCGTCCGGTCGGTGTCATGCAGACGCACGAGTGGGCGCCCCGGGTCCTCCTCGCCAACTCCAACCTCGTCGGTGACTGGGCGAACTGGCCCGAGTTCCGCCGGCTCGAGCACCTCGGGCTGACGATGTACGGCCAGATGACCGCCGGGTCGTGGATCTACATCGGGACGCAGGGCATCGTCCAGGGCACCTACGAGACGTTCGCCGCCATCGCCGAGAAGCGTTTCGACGGCACTCTCGCCGGCACGCTCACCCTCACCGGTGGGTGCGGCGGCATGGGTGGCGCGCAGCCCCTCGCGGTCACCCTCAACGGCGGCGCCTGCCTCATCGTCGACGTCGATCCCGCCCGCCTCCACCGCCGCGTCGAGCACCGCTACCTCGACGAGGTGGCCGACAACCTCGACGACGCCATCGACAAGGCGCTCGCAGCCAAGGCCGAGCGCCGAGGCTGGTCCGTCGGTGTCGTCGGCAACGCGGCAGAGCTCTTCCCCGAGCTGCTGCGTCGTGGCGTCGCGATCGACATCGTCACCGACCAGACGTCGGCCCACGACCCGTTGTCCTATCTGCCCGAGGGGGTCGCCCTCGAGGACTGGGCCGAGCTCGCCGAGAAGAAGCCCGAGGAGTTCACCGACCGCGCCCGCGCCTCGATGGCCAAGCACGTCCAGGCGATGGTCGAGTTCCAGGACGCCGGCGCCGAGGTCTTCGACTACGGCAACTCGATCCGGGACGAGGCGCGTCAGGGTGGCTATGACCGGGCGTTCGACTTCCCCGGGTTCGTGCCGGCCTACATCCGTCCGCTCTTCTGCGAGGGCAAGGGTCCGTTCCGCTGGGCGGCGCTCTCGGGCGACCCCAAGGACATCGCCGCGACCGACCGCGCCGTCCTCGACCTGTTCCCCGACAACGACCGCCTGCACAAGTGGATCAAGGGAGCGCAGGAGCGAATTGCGTTCCAGGGCCTGCCTGCTCGCATCTGCTGGCTCGGTCAGGGTGAGCGCGACAAGGCCGGTCTGGCGTTCAACGAGCTCGTCCGCACGGGCGAGGTGAGCGCCCCGATCGTCATCGGCCGCGACCACCTCGACACCGGCTCGGTGGCCAGCCCCTACCGCGAGACCGAGTCCATGGCCGACGGCTCCGACGCCATCGCCGACTGGCCGCTGCTCAACGCCCTCGTCAACACGTCCTCGGGTGCGAGCTGGGTCTCGATCCACCACGGCGGCGGCGTCGGCATGGGTCGCTCGATCCACGCCGGCCAGGTCTCCCTTGCCGACGGCACGGACCTCGCCGCCCAGAAGCTCGCCCGGGTCCTCACGAACGACCCGGCGATGGGCGTCATCCGCCACGTCGACGCGGGCTACGAGATCGCCGACCGCACCGCGGCCGAGCAGGGCGTCCGCATCCCGATGCGCGAGAGTTGACCCGACCCAGACGCAGACCCGACCCAGACGCAGACCCGACCGGAGGGAAGGTGAAGGGTCAGGAGGGCACATAGGCCTCCGGACCCTTCACCTCGCCTCATGGGGAGCAAATGTTGGGGCGAACCTTTGGGTCTTGTGCGTGAGGTGGGCACGGGAGCAGGGTGAGGGGATGAGCCGCACAACCGGGTCCGGCGACGCGCCCGCCCCCAGTAGCCCCGAGCAGATCCGCAACGTCGTGATCGTCGGGCCGCCCGGCTCCGGCAAGTCCACGCTCTTCGAGCACCTCGTAGCAGCCCGGGTCGAGGGGAGGCGACCGAGAGGTGAGGAGCGTTCTGGTTCAACGGGACTCACCGCGGCGACCTTCGCCAGTGGCGAGGTGGTGGTGAACCTCGTCGACACACCGGGCAACCCCGACTTCGTCGGTGAGGTGCGAGCAGGGTTGAGGGCGGCAGATGCCGCCCTCTTCGTCATTTCGGGGGCGGACGGGGTCGACCAGGCGACGCAGATGCTGTGGCGAGAGTGCGCGGCGGTCGGTATGCCGCGGGCCATCGCGGTGACGCGGCTGGAACAGGCCCGCGCCGACTTCGCCGAGACGATCGCGACGTGTCGGCGGATGTTCGGGGACGCGCAGGCGCTCGCGGAGCCGGTGCAGCCGGGCGGCCCGGGGACGGAGGTCGAGGGGCTCGTCGACCTGCTCGCGCAGCGTGACGGCGACCTGCTCGAGGCGATCATCGAGCAGTCCGAGGACGAGGCGCTGCTCGAGCGCTACCTCGAGGGTGAGGAGGTCGACCTCGACACGGTGCGCGGCGACCTCCACAAGGCCGTCGGGACAGGGCGGTTCTTCCCCGCGCTGCCGACCCACGCGTTCCGTGGGGTCGGCATCGAGGAACTCCTCGACCTCATCGAGCAGGGCCTGCCCTCGCCCGTCGAGGCCTGGATGCCGCGGGTGTTCCGGACGAACGGTGGGGAGTTCGGCGAGGTGACGTGTGACCCCGACGGGCCGCTCGTTGCCGAGGTCGTACGCACCACCACCGACCCGTTCGTGGGGCGACAGTCGCTCGTGCGCATCTTTTCGGGCACGCTCCGACCGGATGACGCCGTCCACGTCTCCGGTCACCTGAGCCAGTTCGCACAGGGCCGTGAGGGCTCTGCCGGCGACACCGGGTCAGGCGGCCACGCCGACCATGACGAGGACCTCGACCGGGTGGGCGCCCTCGGTGCGCCGCTGGGGGACGAGTTGCTCGCCAAGGGGTCCGCGATCGCCGGTGACCTCGTGCTCGTGAGCCGGCTCGCCGTCGCGGAGACGACGGACACGCTGTCCTCGCCAGCCCGGCCAGCGCTCGTCGAGCCGTGGCTCCTGCCCGAGCCGCTCCTGCCCGTCGCCATCCACGCGAAGAGCAAAGGCGACGAGGACAAGCTCGCCTCCGTGCTCCAGTCGCTCGTGTCCGAGGACGTGACGATGCGGCTCGACCTCAACGCCGAGACCCATCAGGTCGTCCTGTGGGCCATGGGCCCGGCCCACATCGACCTCCTCACGACCGCACTGGAGGAGCGCTTCCACGTCCCGGTCGAGACCGAGACGGTGCGGACCGGGTTGCGCGAGACGTTCATCGCGGGGTGCGAGGCGCAAGGACGACTCGTCAAGCAGTCCGGCGGTCACGGTCAGTACGCCGTCTGCCGGCTCACGATCGAGCCGCTGGGCCGCGGCGAGGGCATCGAGTTCGTCGACAAGGTGGTGGGTGGGTCGGTGCCGCGCCAGTTCATCGCCTCGGTCGAGAAGGGTGTGCGCGCCCAACTGGAGAAGGGGCTGCTCGCCGGCTATCCCGCGGTCGACGTCCGGGTGACGCTCGTCGACGGCAAGGCCCACTCAGTCGACTCGTCGGACATGGCCTTCCAGACTGCTGCCGGCCTGGCCCTGCGCGAGGCCGCGAACGAGACGACCGTTGCGATGCTCGAACCCATCGACGCGGTCGACATCGACGTGGCCGACGAGTCGGTGGGCTCGACTCTCGCCGACCTCCGCGGTCGCCGCGGCCAGGTGCACGGCACCGAACCGTCACAGCACGACGGCCGCACCGTCATCCACGCCGAGATCCCCGCGATCGAGCTGTCCCGTTACCCCATCGACCTGCGCTCGGTCTCGCACGGGACGGGGACATTCACGCGGACGTTCTCCCGCTACGACTACCTGCCGCCCCAGCGTGCCAAGGAGCTCACGCAGGGTCGGTGACGTCGGCGACCTCGGCCGACAGCGCACGCACGAGGTCGTCAGCCGCAACGGTCGCACCGACGCCGTGTTCGCCCGCGCCCATCGAAATCGTCCGGCCCGCAGCAGTGGCGTCGACGATGACCGGCCACGCGGTCGTCGACCCGAACGGCGTGATCGTTCCGCGCTCGTAGCCCGTCGCCTTGAACGCCTTGTCCGCCGGCGGCATGGACAGCCGGTTGACGCCGAGGTGCTCGCGCAGCTTGGGCCACGAGATCTCGCGGTCGCCGGGCACGAGCACGAACACGTAGTCGCCCGACCCCCGCCGCACCACGAGCGACTTGACGATGTCGCGTGGTTCGATGCCGCGCAGCTCCGCCGACTCCGAGAGGGAGCGCGCCGGTCCGTAGCGCGCGATCGTGTGCGGGATCCCGCTTGCCTCCAACGCCTCGCGCGCCCGCCGGGCCCCGTCGCTCTCCGCACCCTCGGTTGCAGTCATGTCACGACTCTAGGGCGATTCGTCCGTTCCCGGCTCGCGTCGGCCTATGGTCGCCAGAGCAAGGGGAGGTATGCCGTGAAGCAGCTTGCGATGTCACCCGCCGGACTGGGGGCGGTCCGGTTCCACATCTCGCCGGTCAACCAGGTGGCCGGCCTGTTGCGCCTCGCCGTGTCCGGTGCATGGCACCCGCAGCACTCACGGTGGGCGGCCACGGTGCGCCCGCTGCTCGGCCACCCACGGCTGGCCCTGCTCGCCGAACTCGTCCCTGCCGGGGGCGTCGGATCGCTGCCCATCGTGCATCTCCGCCCGGATTCCGGGGCGACGACGTGGGACGAGGAGCTCGCGGCGATCGAGGCGATGTCCGAGGCAGTCCTGCGCGCTGACCTCGACCGGTCCGGTTCGCCGCGCCCCCTTGCACGGCGCAGCCTCGAGCGTGGCACCCTCGGCCCAGACGTTGCCGCAGCACTGGCGTACCTCTGGCAGGAGGTCATGGCCGACGAGTGGGCCCGCTTCGAGCGGGGCCTGCGCGCCGAGGTCGCGCGGTGCTCCGACGTGGCCGCGGCTCGCGGGATAGGTGCCGCCCTGGGTGAGCTGCACCCTCGGGTGCACTGGGTCGCCGGCGCCGATGAGGTGAGCGTCGTCGTCGACAAGCCGATCGATGGGCGCCACGAGGTCGGCAGTGAAGGGCTCGTCCTCATGCCCAACGTGTTCCTCTGGGACGAGCCGCTCGTCACGGTCGAGGCGCGGACGGAAGGCCTGCTCTATCCCTGCCGCACCGACGAGGCGGCCGGGCGCGAGCCTTCCCGCTCCCGCCCGACCGCCAGTCCCATGTCCCGGCTCATCGGCACGACACGCGCCCGGGTGCTCGACGCCCTCGCCGTCCCCGTGACCACGACGGGGCTGGCCAGTCAGTTGGGGCTTGCGCCATCGACGGTCTCCACGCACCTCACGGTGCTGCACTCTGCCGGGCTCGTCGTGCGCCGCAGGGACGGCCAGCGCGTCCTCTACGCACGGACCGCACCCTGACGGCATACACGGTGGTTCGTTCGAGCGTCAGCTCGGCAACTTGGTGTTCTGGTCCGCGATGGCGACCCAACGACCCTTGTCGAAGGTCCACGTCAGGGCGAACATGTTGTGGGACTCCGACTCGACGTTCCCGGCGTCGTCGAGCGACTGGTAGCGGTAGTCGACGAGCGCCCACGCCGTGCGGCAGCCCTCGACGGTGACGTCGGTGACGGTGTAGGGCTGACGCCAGTTCGGGTCCGCGAACCAGCCCTCGTGGAAGGCCATGAAGGCGTCCTTGCCGCGGCGGATCGACCCGCTCGGGAAGATGAGGGTCATCGACTCGCCGACCGTGGGCTCGAGCGCGGCGAGGTCGCGGTTCGTGATCGCGTCGAGGTGGGTCTGCAGGGTGCGGTGGAAGGCCGCTTCGCATCCCGCGGCGCCGGTGGAGGTGCTGCCGGCGTTCGCGACGGGGACGGCGACGGCGGCCAGGGCGGTTGCGGTGAGGGCCGCGGCGGACGCGGCGAGGGTCGTGCGGGACGTCATGGGAGTTCTCCTTCGTGTGGGCGATGCTGATGGGGAGACCTCACCAGTGGTGGTCGTCGGGTCGCCAACGTTTCGGCCGTCACCGAATCGTCTGGCATTTCAGACAGGTATGCCGTCCCCTTGCCTCCCTGCGGACCGTCCGGGGTGTGGAATGGCGGGGTGAGCACCCCGAGCCAGACCTTCGACTCGATGTGGCGCGATCTCATGCCGGTGGGCCGGGACGCGACGTCCGGCGGCTACCGCAGATTCGCCTGGACGCGGCAGGACCACACCCTGCGCGAGTGGTTCGCGGCGGAAGCCGCGCGACGAGGCCTCGACCTCACCGTGGACCGCGTCGGCAACCAGTGGGCATGGTGGGGCGACCCCGATGCTGCCCTTGCTGCTGGACGTCCGGGGATCGTGACGGGCTCGCACCTCGACTCGGTGCCCGACGGCGGCGCATTCGACGGACCGCTCGGCGTCGTCTCGGCTTTCGCTGCGCTGGATGCATTGCGCGCCAACGGTTTTGAGCCGGACCGTCCGATCGGCATCGTGAACTTCGTCGACGAGGAGGGTGCGCGCTTCGGGGTCGCCTGTGCCGGCTCGCGCGTCCTCACAGGAGCGATGACGGCCGACCGGGCTCGGTCGCTGACGGACGCCGACGGGGTCTCGATGGCCGAGGCATTGGCGGCTGCGGGTCGATCGGCCGAAGAGCTCGGGCCCGATTCGGAGACGGTCCGGCGCGTTGGCGCGTTCGTCGAGCTTCACGTGGAGCAGGGGCGGCACCTCTCGCTCCCCGAGGTCGACCAGCCCTTGGCCGTGGGCAGCGACATCTGGCCGCACGGACGCTGGCGGGTGCGCACCCTCGGCGAGGCGAACCACGCGGGGACCACGCGCCTCGAGGACCGCGAGGACGCGATGCTCGGCTTCGCGGCTGCCGTCATTGCCGCTCGCCGGGCGGCGGAGCAGCACGGTTGCGTGGCGACCGTGGGCAAGGTGGCCGTGACCCCCGGTGGAGTCAACGCGATCCCGAGCGAGGTCACCGGGTGGCTCGACGCGCGCGGTGCCGACGAGGACGCGGTGCGCGCCGTCGTCGCGGCCGTCACCGAGGTCGTCGAGGAGTTCGGCGGTCTCGTGGTCGAGGACTCGTGGACCGGTTCGACACCCTTCGACCCGGGACTGGCGCGTCGCCTCGCAACCAGGCTCGGCGGCATACCCGTCATCGGCACGGGTGCCGGCCACGACGCCGGGATCCTCGCCAACGCGGGCGTCCCGACGGCGATGCTCTTCGTGCGCAACCCGACCGGGATCTCGCACTCGCCCGAGGAGTTCGCGACGTCCGAGGATTGCCTGCTCGGCGTCGAGGCGCTCACGGACGTCCTCACCGATCTGGCCGGAGCGCACTCATGACCGGCTCGACGACGTACTGGTGCGAGCACGCCCAGCTCCCCACCAAGGTCCACCGAGGGGTTCGGCTGACCGTCGTCGACGGACGCTTCACCGAGATCGCGACCGACACGACGCCCCGTCGCGACGACGTGCGGCTGCGCGGCATTGCCCTGCCGGGATTCGCGAATGCACACAGCCACGCCTTCCATCGGATGCTCCGTGGGCGCACCCACGCGGACGGCGGCAACTTCTGGACGTGGCGAGAGCAGATGTATGCCGTCGCCTCCCGTCTCGATCCCGACACCTACTTCGCCCTCGCGAGAGGGGTGTTCGCCGAGATGGTGGCGTCGGGCTTCACCGTCGTCGGGGAGTTCCATTACTTGCACCACGGCCCCGACGGCCGGCCGTACGACGACCCCAACGCCATGGGTGCGGCACTCATCGCGGCCGCCAGGGAGGCGGGCATCCGGCTCACGCTTCTGGACACGTGCTACCTCTCGGGCGGGCTGTACGCGGAAGGGCACCAGCCGCTCGACGAGGTGCAGATCCGGTTCTCCGACGGCTCCGTCGCGGCCTGGGCTGAACGCGTGGATGCGTTGCAGGACACCGACATTGCCCGGATCGGTGCCGCGGCGCACTCGGTGCGCGCCCTGACCCGTGACCAGCTCATCGAGTTCGCCCGCGTGGTCGGCGATCGACCCGTGCACGCCCACGTGAGTGAACAGATCGCCGAGAACATCGCCACCGAGATGGTCTATGGCCGGACTCCCGTTGCGCACCTCGACGAAGTGGGTCTGCTGCGTGACGGGTTCACCGCGGTGCACGCCACTCACCTCACCGACGCCGACGTCGACCTCATGGGCCGGGCCGGCGCGGGTGCCTGCTTCTGCCCGACGACCGAGCGTGACCTGGCTGACGGGATCGGCCGGGCTCGGGACCTCGCCGATGCCGGGGCGACGCTCAGCCTGGGGTCGGATCAGCACGCCGTCATCGACCCCTTCGAGGAGGTGCGCGGCCTCGAGATGCACGAACGCCTCACGACGAACGAGCGCGGTCGCTTCGGCCTGGGTGAGTTGCTCGACGTCGCCACCCTGAGCGGCTACCGTGCCCTCGG
Organism: Knoellia subterranea KCTC 19937; assembly: GCF_000768685.1. GTDB lineage: Bacteria > Actinomycetota > Actinomycetes > Actinomycetales > Dermatophilaceae > Knoellia > Knoellia subterranea. The sequence continues at coordinate 266,298 of NZ_AVPK01000004.1, forward strand.
CTGGGAGGGGGGGCGGCTCGCTGTCGGGTCGCTCGCCGACTTCGTCACCATCCGCACCGACAGTCGACGCACGAGCGGTGCCGCTCCGGGGCAGATCCTCTTCGCCGCGACCGGGTTGGACGTCCTCGACGTTGTCGTCCACGGGCGGCGGGTCGTCGCCGAGGGAGTGCACAGCCTCGGGCACGTCGACGACCTCGTTGCCGAAGCCATCGCCGTCGTGAGGAGCGCATCGTGAGCTCGACCCTCTACACGTCCATCGGTGAGCTGGTGACCTGCGACGGGCCCGACTCGGGGACGCTCGCAGGGGTCGCTGGCGATGGCGTGCTGGGGATCGTGCGCAATGCCGCCCTCGTCGTCGAGGACGGGCGCATCGCGTGGATCGGTACTGCCGCGGATGCGCCGGACAGCGACACCCGAGTCGACCTCGAGGGGCGAGCCGTCCTGCCGGGCTTCGTCGACAGCCACAGCCATCTCGTCTTCGACGGTGATCGGGCCGCCGAGTTCGCGGCGCGGATGACGGGGGAGCGCTACGACGGCGGAGGCATCGGCGTCTCCGTCGACGCCACCCGCGCGGCATCGGACGAGCGATTGCGAGAACTGGTCGGGCGCAGGGTCGCGGAGATGCGCGCGCAGGGCACGACGACGGTGGAGATCAAGAGTGGCTACGGCCTCACGGTTGAGGACGAGGTCAGGGCCCTGCGGATCGCCGGTGAGTTCACCACGGAGACAACGTTCCTCGGCGCACACGTCGTGCCGCCGGAGGCGCGGGGCGATAGGGCGGCCTATGTCGAGCTCGTCACCGGGCCCATGCTGGAGGCGTGTGCGCCGCACGCGAAGTGGGCCGATGTCTTCTGCGAGCCGAACTCGGCCCACGCCTTCACCGAGGACGAGTCACGAGCGGTCCTGACCGCCGCCCGCGACGCCGGTCTGGAGCTACGTGTCCACGGCAACCAGTTGGGTCCCGGGCCGGGAGTTCGGCTCGCGGTCGAGCTCGCCGCGGCGAGCGTCGACCACTGCACCTATCTGTCCGACGACGACGTCGATGCGCTCGTTCAGGCGTCCGACACGACGGCCGCCACGCTGTTGCCCGGGGTGGAGTTCTCGACGCGTTCGCCCTATCCGGATGCGCGACGCCTCATCGACGCCGGTGTGTCCGTCGCGCTGGCCACCGACTGCAACCCGGGCACGTGCTACTCGGACTCGATGCCGTTCGTCATCGCGCTCGCCGTGCGCGAGATGGGCATGACGCCGAGTGAGGCGGTGTGGGCCGCCACCCGCGGGTCGGCCCGAGCGTTGCGCCGCGACGACATCGGACGCATCGTCGTCGGCGGTCCCGCCGACCTTGCCGTGCTCGACGCACCCAGCCACCTGCACCTCGCCTATCGCGCAGGTGTCCCCATCGCCCGTGCCCTCGTCACGCCGAGCGGGACATCGGAGGATCGCCCTCAGGCGTGAGGGGCACGCCCGCACCGTCGGGCCCCCGATCGGGCACCTCGTCGTGCCGCATCACCCGCACATCGACTCTGAGGAGCATCCCGAGTCGGCCGGACGTCGACAGCAGGGTGTTGAAACTTGTGTCGGGCGCGGGCGTCACTCCGATGAAGACGCGGGAGGCAACGCCCTCGCAGCCGTTGGCGATGTCTCCGTAGAGGCAGGGGTCGGTCGCCCCGATCGCGGCGAGCACGTCGAGGACCTCGGCCAGGTTGGCGCTGATGCGCCGCCCGATCGGCCCGGGAAGTGCGAGCGCTGGCGCACCTTCCGTGACCACGCAAGCGCCAGCCTGGTCGATGGTGGCCACCACGCCAGCGTCAGCTTGGTCGATGGTGGCCACCAGGCCGGCGTCCGCCTGGTCGACGTTCGCCACACCGCTGACTGCCGATGCTCCGGCGCGGACCGCGCCGATGTTGTTCAGACTCCATCGGAGCTCGTATCCGCATCCCGCGACAAGTCGCTCCAGGGCGGGCAACGTCGGTTGTTGCGCGCCGGTCTCGTAGCGGGCCAGAACGGCCTTGTCGATCCCGACGCGCTCGGCCAACGCCGCCTGGGTCAGTCGTTGCAGGTGCCTCGCGTGCCGCAGGATGTCGCGCGCTGTGGAGGTGGGAGGGGCTGGTCGGCGTGTCATGGATCCACGATGCCTTCTCGCCGGAGGGGGACCGTCGGGTTTTCCACAGCCGCCGTGCGGACTCAGCCTGCGTGGGGCGCGTCCGCTCTGGTCCTCCACTGGGTGTCGACTCGGGTCGATGACCCAAAGGTCATCGGGACGATGACTGATAAGTCAGCGGTGCGTCCGAGCACAGAGTGGATTGCCCTCGGGTTGGTTCGGCCCAAGGAGGTGTCCAGTGATTGAGCTCCTCGGGCCGCTCGCCTCAGAGGTCGCGGTCGGTGATCTCGTGCGGCTTGTGGCCGGCCGACCGGGCGTAGTACTGGGCGGCCTTGCGGGTGGCCATCGTGCGGGCGACGCCCGCCGCGAGACCGGTGAGGGCGGCATACGCGAGAGCCGTGACGAACGGCGAGTCGGGATCCTTCGGGTCAAACCCCTTGTCCTGCCCGGCCTTCTGCCAGATCTGGTCGGCCACCTTCGTCGCGGCAATTCCGGCGAGAACGGCCGACCCGGTTCCGAGGATCTTCCACACAGCGCTGCCCACGATGACTCCTTCAGGTTGCGATGGCCGCCGCGCGATCTCCCGCACGGGGCGTGCTCAGTTCCAGCCTGCCACAGCACAGGAGTAGGGTGACCACGTCAACGACAGGGGAGCGCTTCGGCGCTGAGAGTGCGGGCAACCGCAGACCCTCACACCTGATCCGGTTCGCACCGGCGTAGGGAGTCGAGTTCTCAGGTGAGCCCAGAGGATGCCGCAGGGCATTCAAGGGGTTCACCTCCCCGAGGTATCCACCGGGCACGCCCGGAGACCACGGGAGAAGAAGTTCACATGGCAACACCCACCACCAAGTCGGCCGCCGTCGACCCCACGGCCAACAGCACGGCCACCACGGCAGCCGAACCGTCCACCGCGAAGACGGGCAGCGTCCTGCGTGCCCGCAGCATCCTGGCGACCCGTCCCCTCATGGGGTGGCGGACCGTCGACATCCTCACCATCGCCTTCCTCGGCGCCGCCCTCGGCATTGCGTTCTGGGGTTGGGGCGTTTTCTACAACGGCCCGCTCAGCGCCATCACCTTCGGCTTCGCACCACTGGGCGGGCTCTTCGCCGGGCCCTGGTTCCTGGCGGGAGTCGTCGGCGGACTCGTCGTCCGCCGCCCCGGTGCCGCCCTCTTCTGCGAGGTCGTCGCCGCCCTCGTCTCGATGATCCCGGGCACGGAGTGGGGCGCCACCACCCTCGTCTCCGGCATCGTCCAGGGCCTGGGCACCGAGCTCGCGTTCGCGCTGCTCGGCTACCGCGCGTTCGGCATCGCAGCGGCCATGCTCGCCGGTGCACTCGCGGGGCCGTTCGCCGCGTTCTACGAGTCCTTCACCTGGATCCAGGACTGGTCCTTCGCGTGGAAGGCCGCGTATGCCGGCGTCCTCGCCTTCTCCGGTGCCGTGGTCGCCGGGGCCGGCGGGTGGCTGCTCACCCGAGCACTCGCCGTTGCCGGTGCCCTCAACGCGTTCCCGCCCGGGCAGGAACACCGCGAGAACCGCGCACTCTGACGTGGTCTCCCTCGACGCCAGCGCGGGCAGAGGGGCCGGCGCTGACGCGGGGTCCGACCCGGTGATGGGCGGCCACGTCACCCTCGAGGGGGTGACGTGGCGCCCGTTCGGCCGCCGCGAACCTGTTCTGCGCGACGTCTCGCTCTCGCTGACTCCGGGTCAGCGTGTCCTCCTGGTCGGCCCCAGTGGCTCGGGCAAGTCGACCCTGCTGCGGGCCCTCGCCGGCCTCCTCGAGACCGCCGACGCCGGCGAACTCTCCGGCTTGGTGACGATCGATGGTCACGCACCCGGCTCGCGCGCCGGCGAGGTCGGACTCGTCCTCCAGGAGCCCGGCGCCGGGGTCGTCGCCTCCTCGGTCGGGCGCGACGTCGCGTTCGGCCTCGAGAACGTCGGCCTGGCGCGTTCGGACATGCCGGCCGCCATCCGTGCCGCCGTCGAGGCCGTCGGCCTGCGCATGCCGCTCGACACCCCGACCGGAGCGCTCTCCGGCGGCGAGACCCAGCGGCTGGCGCTCGCCGGCGCGCTCGCCCTGCGCCCCAGCGTGCTGCTCCTTGACGAACCGACCGCGATGCTCGATCCCGGCCACGCCGCCCAGGTGCGGGCAAGTGTGGAACGGGCGCTCACGGCATACCCGATCACCACGGTCGTCGTCGAGCACATCCTCGGACCGTGGGTCGATCTCGTCGACCGCATGCTCGTCCTCGATGCGGACGGAGTCCTCGTCGCCGACGGTCCCGTGCGCGACGTGCTCGATCGCGAGCGGGAGCGACTCCTCGACATGGGCATCTGGGTGCCCGATGCGCCACCCCCGACGCCGATCGCGTCGGTTGCCGGGGCGGCGGCCGCCCCGGAGGGACGCCAGATCCCCGCAGCGACCCCCCTCACCATCGAACGCACGACCCGCCTGCTCGACGGCTCGACACGCACTCACGTCGCCGCCCTGGTGGACCGGGCGCTCACCCCGCGCCCCGGCACGACCACCGCCCTCGTCGGCCCGAGTGGTTCCGGCAAGTCGACCGTTCTCCTCGGCTTCGCCGGCGGCCTGACCCCCTCGAGCGGGGCGATCACGGCCGAGGAGCGACCCGTCGCCGACCTCTCCAGTCGCGAGCTCGCCGCGCAGGTGGGTTGGGTCCCGCAGTGGTCGAGCTCGACGATCATCGGCCGCACCGTCCTCGACGAGGTGCTCGTGGCGAGTCGGGCACTCGGGGAAGAGACTCCCGAGCGAGTGGAGGAGGCCCGCGCCCTGCTCGTCTCGCTCGGTCTGGACCACCTCGAGGCCGCCGACCCGCGCGAACTCTCGGGTGGCGAACAGCGCCGCCTCGCCATCGCCGCCGCCCTGCTGCACCGACCGCCACTGCTGCTCGCCGACGAGCCCACGGTCGGGCAGGACCGCCACACCTGGGCGGCCGTCGTCGGACTCCTCGACGCGCAGCGCGCCGGCGGGGGTGCGGTTCTCGTGTCGACGCACGACGCAGCCCTGATCGAGCGGTGCGACGACGTCGTGGAGCTCAGCCCGCCACCACGCGAGGCAGCTCCACCGGCGTCCCGTCGCGTGCTCGCCGGGCGCGCCGGTCCGTTGGCTCTGATGGGCGGCGCGATGCTCGCCATCCCGGCCGGGATCATCCCCGGACACTGGCGCACGTCCCTCCTCGTCCTCGCGGTGCAGGTCGTTCTCGGCGTCATCGCCCTGTCGGCGCCCGGACCCGGGCTGCGCCCACGAGGTCGGCTGCGTCGCGTCGTTCTGCGACTGTTGCCCGGTGTGCTCGGTGGGCTCTCGGTCGGCTGGTCGACGTGGTTGCTCGGCGGGCACGACACGACCACGGCCTTCACCGCGGCGCTGCGGGTCCTCATCATTGTCCTGCCGTCGGCGGTCCTCCTGCCGCTCGTCGACCCGGATCGTCTGGGCGACCATCTGGCCCAGAGGTTGCGACTGCCGGCCCGTCCGGTCGTGGCGCTCTCCGCAGCCCTCCAGCGCGTGCACACCCTCGGCGCGGTCTGGTCCGAGATCTCCCTGGCCCGGCGGGTGCGTGGTCTCGGCATGGATGCGCGACGTCCCGTGGCGATGGTGCGGGACCTGGCGACGATCACGTTCGGCCTGCTTGTTCGCACCCTGCGGATGGCGGCCGATCTCGCCGTGGCGATGGACGCGCGAGGGTTCGCCTCGGCCTTCCGCCGGACCTGGTTCGCCTCGGCACCGTGGCGCTGGGCCGACACTCTCCTCCTGATCGGCGCCGCGGTCCCCATCGTCGCCGCGGTGGTGCTCTGACGCCCGAAAACTCCGTGGGGGAATGTCAGGACCGAGGGCATACTTGACCACTGTCATGACCACCCTGAACCCCGCGCCGGTCGAGCGTGCCCGCATCCCGCGCGAGATCTGGGTGCTCGTCGCCTCGGCGTTCGTCATCGCTCTCGGCTTCGGCCTCATCACCCCGGTCCTGCCGCAGTTCGCGCAGAGCTTCGGGGTCGGCGCGACCGCCAGCGCGATCGTGGTCAGCGTCTTCGCGTTCTTCCGGCTCGTGTTCGCGCCGGCCGGTGGGTCCCTCATCGTCAGGCTCGGCGAGCGCCCCATCTATCTCGCCGGGCTGCTCATCGTCGCGGCATCCACGGCCGCGACGGCCTTCGCGCAGAACTACTGGCAGCTCCTCGTCTTCCGCGGACTCGGCGGCATCGGCTCGGTCATGTTCACCGTCTCCGCGACCGCGCTGATCGTCCGGCTGGCACCGCCGGCGATCCGGGGGCGCGTGGCCTCGGCCTACGGCTCCGCCTTCCTCATCGGCGGTATCGGTGGTCCCGCCGTCGGTGGCGCTCTCGGTGGTCTTGGGTTGCGTGTGCCGTTCCTCGCGTATGCCGGTGCGCTCGTTCTCGCTGCCGCTCTCGTCGCGACGTTCATCAGTTCGCAGGCGTTGCGCCCGGCCCCGGATGCACCCGTGCTCCCGGTCATGACGGCGCGAGAAGGGTTGCAGGACAACGCCTATCGGGCCGGTCTGGTCTCCGCGTTCGCCAACGGATGGGCCAACTTCGGGGTGCGCAACGCGATCATCCCGCTCTTCGTGGCGGCCAACATCGGCAAGGAACCGTGGCTCGCCGGCGCGGTGCTCGCGATCTATGCCGGGGGCAACGCGGTCGGGATGAACGTGGCCGGGCGACTCAGCGACCGCGTCGGGCGACGCCCCTTCATCGTGGGCGGTCTCGTGGTCGCGGGCGTTGCGACGATCGCGACCGGGTTCGCCACGAGCTTCCCCGTCCTCGTCGTCCTGTCGATCATCGCGGGGCTCGGGTCGGGCGCGCTCAACCCGGCGCAGCAGGCGGCCATCGCCGACATCGTGGGTCGTGACCGCAACGGTGGTCCGGCGCTCGCGGCCTTCCAGATGTCGTCCGATGCCGGGGCGATCATCGGGCCCGTCCTCGCCGGGGCCCTCGTGGACTCCGGCAGCTTCGCTCTCGCGTTCGGCGTCACCGGCGTGCTCAGCCTGTTGGCGACCATCCCGTGGTCACGCGCTCGCGAGACCCTGCCGCGCCACCTCGATCACGACGCGGTGGTCGGGGTGACCTCCGCCGACCAGCAGGTCAGCGAACGATGACGGTGGAGCCCTTCGGCATGTAGTTGCGGGCCCAGATCATGTTCATGGCCGCGTTGCTCACCCGGGCGCAACCGTGTGACGCGGCGTGGGCAGGGATCGACGGGGAGCCGTGAACTGCGTAGCCGCCGTTGAAGTAGCGGGGCCGCCACATGTCGCCCAGGAAGCCCTCGTCCTTGCCGTCGACGGTGTAGTAGACCGAGAAGGTGCCCTTGGGCGTGCGTGCCGTGACGACGTCGCCGTCCTTCTGCGTGTACTTGTAGCCACCGCCGGTGCTCGTGTTGAGCGTGTAGCGGACCTGGCCGTCGCGGACGATCATGAGGATCTGGCGCTTGAGGTTGATGTCGACGCCGTTGCCCCGAAGGGTGGTCGAGGGGCGCACGCCCTTGTCGATGGCGCGTTGGGTGGCCGGGCCGACCCTGCCATCGCGGGAGATGCCGGCCGTCTTCTGGAGCGCCCAGACGGCCTGCTGAGTCAGGTGGCCGAAGTCGCCGTCCGGCTCGCCGAGCCAGTAGCCCAGGGCCGACAGCTCCTGCTGCAGCTTGAGCACTCGGGGGCCGCTGTCGCCGGAGCGCAGGTCGGCGTGTTCGGGCTTGGTCGGCGGCTTGGGCTTCGGGGACTTCGTCTGGCTCGGCGTGGCCTTCGTCGGGGTGGGCTTCGGGCTGGCCGTCGTGGGCTTCGGCTTGGACGTGCCCGTGGTGGCACCGGGCTGCGCGGTGGTCGTCGGTGACGCGGGGCCAACGGTGCCGGGTGCGGTGGTGGACGCGGACGGCCCGGACGGGCTCGCGGTGGAGCCGTTCGTACTCGAGGTTGCGCTTCCGGAGGTCGTGGAGGACGACGTGTCGGGCAGGGCGATCGGACCGCCGGCCGAACTGTCACCGGTGCCGCACGCGGCGAGTCCGAGCATGAGTCCTGCCGCCAGCGCCGCGGTCGCGGTGCGTCGTGCGGTGTGTGTTGCCATGTGGTCCCCCTCGACCGTGAGTTGTTGACATCCTCAACCGTCCAGACGCCCAGCGCACGCAGCAGGTTGCGTGCGTGGCCAATTCGTGACCGTCCCGTGCGTGGCACCCGTGGCACCCGTGGGGCGCGAGGCGCCCGTGGCGTCCCTGGCGCTCATTGGCACGGACCAGTGGGGGTGGCCCCGGACCCATCCCTGAGGTCGCCCCTGAGGGCACCCCGAAAACCCTGTTCGGCGCCGGAGCCGTCGGTGACGGTGGAACCCATGCGCACCGCCATCAAGCTCGTCATCGCCCTCGGAACCGTCGTCGTCCTCACGGTCGGCGGGTTCGCTGCCTACATCGCCTGGTCGTTCGCGCAGTCGAGCATCGACACGGTGGGCAAGGTCGACTTCGATCGCCCGCTCGTCATCCCGCCGCTCGCGGAGTCGACGGTCGATCCCTCGGGTGTGCGCACCTTCGACCTGACCATGCAGGCGGGGGAGTCCGATCTCGGGCGCGGTGCGCCGACTCCGACGTGGGGCTTCAACGGCTCCTTCCTCGGCCCCACCCTCCGCGCCACTCGCGGCGAGCAGGTCCGGGTCAATGTCACCAGCCGGCTCGGTGAGACGTCGACGGTGCACTGGCACGGCATGCACCTGCCGGCGTCGATGGACGGCGGCCCCCGCCAGCCGATCCAACCCGGTGGTCGCTGGTCCCCGCACTGGACGATCGACCAGCCGGCGGCGACGCTCTGGTACCACCCACATCCCCATGGCGAGACGGCCAAGCACGTCTATCGAGGGCTGGCCGGGATGTTCCTCCTCGACGACGCGAACGACGTCGCCCTCCCGAAGACCTACGGCGTCGATGACTTCCCGATCATGGTGCAGGACAAGGCATTTGACGGGAACCAGCTCGACGAGTCCCACGGTCTCTTCCAGTCGACGGGCATCCTCGGCGACACAGTGCTCGTCAACGGCACTCCCGGTGCGTTCCTTCAGGCCACGACCGAAAGGGTCCGCCTGAGGGTGCTCAACGGCTCGAACGCGCGCGTCTACCGCTTCCATTTCGACGACAACCGTCGGTATGCCGTCGTCGCGAGTGACGGGGGACTCCTCCCTCGTCCAGTGCTCACCGATGAACTCCTGCTGTCGCCGGGCGAGCGCGCCGAGATCGTCGTCGACGTCCGACCGGGCGACCGCACCGTCCTCCAGAGCGCCCCGCCGACCGGGGATGGCAACCGCTTCACGGGCGGCTCGGACCGCCTCGACATCCTCGAGCTCCGAGGCGCGACCACGCTCGCACCGAGCCCGCCCCTGCCTTCCGAGCTGGCCCCGGCCCCGGACCTCGCCGACGACGTCATCGGGGCGACCCGATCCATCAGCCTCAGCGGCACGCGGACGAACTTCGGGAAGATGGACATGGGGCGCGTCGACATCGTCTCGACGCTCGACACCACCGAGTCGTGGACCGTCACGAACGCCGACGGCCAGGTGCACAACTTCCACATCCACGACGTGCAGTTCCAGGTCATCCGGTATGCCGGCGGCCCACCTCCCGCGGTCCTCGCCGGCTGGAAGGACACCGTCCTCATCCCCAACGGAGCCTCGGTCGAACTCCGGATGCGCTTCACCGACTTCGCCGACACACAGAGCCCCTACATGTTCCACTGCCACCTCCTCCGACACGAGGACGAGGGGCTCATGGGCCAGTTCGTCGTGGCCCGGCCGGGCGAGACCGCCGACCGCATCGAGGTCTCTGACCACGCCGACCACGGCGCCGGTGCGGCGGCCGAGAAGCGGACCACCCGGCATACCCACTGAGGGTTCGCCCTACCGTTCTCCTCGTGGATCACGTGACTGACCTGGAGCTGCCTGGCGGCGGGCACACGACCGTTGTCGGTGCCGACGGTGGCGGCGCGGGCGACCCTGTGGTGATCCTTCTGCCGGCGCTGGGAGTGGCCGCGGGCTACTACGGCCCGTTCGTCGACGCGCTCGCGGCCGAGGGGGTCGCCACCCTCGTGGCCGACTTCCCGGGGCAGGGCGTCAGCCGCCCGGTCGCGAGCCGCCGCAACGATTTCGGGTATGCCGTGGTGTCCGACGACGTCGTCGCTGCGACTGTCGCCGTGGCTCGCGAACGGTACGCCGGACGCCCGCTCGCGTTCATCGGACACTCCTTCGGCGGTCAGGTCGGGGCCATCCACCTCGCCACGCACGAGTCGGGTGTCGCGGCGCTGGTCCTCATCGGTTCGGGCTCGCCCTACTGGCGCGGATTCCCCAGGCGGCTCAAGCTCCTGGGCCAGACCCAGCTCCTCGGTGCCGTGGCGCAGGTCCGCGGGCACTGGCCGGGACACCGGCTCGGCTTCGGCGGACGCCAACCACGCCGGCTCATGCGTGAGTGGGCACGCTTCGCCCGGCGTGGTGACCTCGTCGTCGAGCGGGCAGGGGTGAGCGCCGAGCCCGATTTCGGTGGTGTCGACCTGCCGGTCCTGGCAGTGACACTCGACAACGACGACCTCGCCCCGCGCGGGTCGGTCGACAACCTCGTCGACAAGCTGAGCGGCGCCCGCGTCGAGCACCGGTTCGCGACCCGGCCCGCGGGCGAGGCCGGCCCGGCGTTCGACCACTTCACGTGGGCCCGGCACCCGGGGTCGTTCGCGGGCGAGATCGCGGCCTGGCTCCGCGCGGCCCTCGCCTGAGCCGCCCTCAGCGGTTGCGCTCGCCCTCGATGTGCAGCGTGACCCGCTTGAGCAACGTGCTCAGCGTCTCGCGCTCATGCGCGCTGAGGACGCCGAGCATCTCGTCCTCCTCCTGGCCGCGCCTGGCCATGACCTCGCGCCAGATCTCGATGCCGGCCGGGGTCGCCTCGACCCCGAGTCGTCGCCGGTCGGTCGCGTCCGTGGTGCGCTGGATGAAGCCGGCCTTCTCCATGCCTTCGAGGCGTCCCGACATGCCAGCCGGCGAGATGCCGAGGTCAGCGGCCAGGGCGGTCGGGGAGCTGGTGCCGGGGGTGTCACGGATCATCAGCGCATGGAGTGTGTCGTACTCGAAGTCCTGCAGACCGGCCTCGGTCGCGGCTCGCTTCTTGTGCTCGCGAAGGTGGCGCATGATCGCCCCGATGCGCGTTGTGATCGCCTCGACGGTGTCGTCGTAGGGGGCGGTCTCCAGCACCCAGTGCCCGCGCCACCGCGCGACGTGCCGGTCTGTGCTGTCCTCGGGCTGGGCCATGGGAGGAGCGTAGCAACTTCGGTGGTGAATAATTCGCTGGCGAAGTAATATGGCGCCCGTGACCGATCTCGCCACCCGACGACCAGCCCTTCGCGCGGTGCTGGGTCATCCGGCTTACCGCTACCTCGTCGCTGGCACCACGGTGACGGCGCTCGGCAACGCCATCACGCCGGTGGCGCTCGCGTTTGCGGTGCTCGAGCTCGGCGGGAGCGCCACGGAGTTGGGGCTCGTTGTGGCGATCTTTGCCGCGGCGGAGGTCGTGACGATCATGTTCGGCGGCGTGCTCGGCGACCGAGTCTCGCGCCGGCTGATGATGCGGGGATCTGCGACCGCGACTGCCGTGACGCAGACGGTCATGGCAGTGAGCCTCATCGGCGGCTGGGCGACGATCCCGATGATCGCGGCCATCGGGATGCTCAACGGCTGCCTCGGGGCCCTGAGCGGCCCTTCTTCCCAGGCGATGACCCGCCAGACAGTTCCCGCCGCTGAGTTGGCGGACGCCGTGGCGCTCCGACGACTGAGTTCCCAGACCGCCCAGGTGCTGGGCTTCGCCGTGGCCGGCATGCTGGTCGCTGCCTTCGGGCCGGGGTGGGCCATCGGGGTCGATGCACTCACCTTCGCCGTGGCAGCGCTGTGCTTTGGCCGCATCGACGTGTCGGGGGCGGTGCGCGCCGGGGCCGACGATGCCTCGGACGAAGGATCTGGCGCTGCTGCCGAAGGGGCAGCCGCGCGCCGCTCGATGTTCGGCGACCTGCGCGAGGGTGCGAGGGAGGTGCTGCGGCACACCTGGTTGTGGCTCCTCATCGGGCAGGCCCTGCTCTACCACCTCTTCTACGGCGGGGTGCAGGGCGTGCTCGGGCCGGTCGTGGTGAAGGACCGCTGGACCGAGGCTGCGTGGGGCTGGGCGCTCGCCGCCCTCATGGCCGGCTTCATTCTCGGCGGGTTGATCTCGCTGCGCTGGCGCCCACGCCGTGGGTTGCTCGTCGGGACGGCGACGCTGTCGCTGACCGCTGCGTTCCCTCTCGCCATGGCACTCTCCGACAGCCTCGTCGTGCTGCTCGCCGGCGCCGCGCTGCACGGCTTCGGGCTCGAGATCTTCAGCGTCAACTGGGACCTCTCGATCCAGCAGAACGTGGCCGAGGAGAAGCTCTCTCGTGTCTACGCCTTCGACATGGTCGGGTCGTTCGTGGCGCGCCCTCTCGGGCTCGTCCTCGCAGGCCCGGTCAGCGCGCTCGTGGGCATGGCGCCCTGGCTCGTCATCGTCGGCTGCGTCATGGGTGGCACTGCCCTGCTGTCCACCCTGCTTCCGTCCGTGCGACGACTCGAGCGCCGCGCCACCTGACGCGGTCCGCCGGCCAGCTGTGGTCGGCGGGTCAGACGAGGGTGAGGGTGAGCAAGGCTGCGCCCACGGCGGCGACGGCGCACGCAAGGCTGCGGACGGCATACGGCCACGCCTTGATGGTGAGTCCTGCGCGCCGGCACCGATCCCGCCAGAGAAGGGTCGCGAGCGAACCCCAGAGCGTGACGATCGAGCCGGCGTTGACGCCGATGAGGAGTGCCATGAGGCGCTCCGGCGACCCGTCCGAGACGGGTTCAAGAGCCACGTAGGCCGGTAGGTTGTTGACCGCGTTCGCGCTGACGGCGCCGGCGGCAGCGACCTGCCACGGGCTGTCGCCCACCAGTGACGCGAGCAGCGGCTCGAGTCCGTGACGCATGCCGACCTCGACCGCAACGAACAGGACGCACACGATGAACACCATCGGCCACGGCACCTGGATGTCGCGAAGTCGGGGCCGCCACCGCCAGGCAAGTGTCGCCACGAGCACGACGGCGGCGATCGAGGCGGGGATGGCCGGGGTGATGCCGGAGACGAACGCCGGACCCAGCGCGACGCACGTGATCCCCGCGACCCAGAGCAGGATCCGGTCGTGCGGGTCCGCCGGCGGATCGGGGGCGTAGCGCGTCATGAGATCGCGCCGGTGGAGGACAAACAGCACGACGACTGTCGCGAGGATCGCGGCGAGGGCGGGTCGCCAGGCGAGTGCGATGTATTCGTGCGTGCCGATGCCCATCGCCGAGAACCGGTGCAGCGCAAGGAGATTCGAGAGATTGGAGACCGGCAGGAGGAGCGAGGCGGTGTTCGCGAGCCAGACCGTGGTCAGGGCGAACGGCATGGCGGGGATGCCGAGTTGACGCGTCATGGCGATGACGACGGGGGTGAGGAGGACGGCTGTCGTGTCGATGCTCAGGACGATGGTGCAGGCCGTCGCGAGGGCGACGACGAGCAGCCAGAGCAGCCACGTCCGGTGGCGCCCGGCGTGCGACGTCCAATGGGCCGCGACGTCGAACACCCCGGCCATCTCGGCGATCTCCGCGACCACTGTCATGGCGACGAGGAAGAGCATGACCGGGCCGATCCGGGCGGCGAGGTCGAGGAGGTCGTGCCAGGTCACGCCGCCACCCCCGCGAGGTCGGCGACGTGGGCCGCGATCGGGAAGGCGGACGTGGCCGCCGGAGAGGGTGCGTTGCAGACGTGGACGGTGCGGTCCGTGCGCCGGATGAGGAAGTCGTGGACGAGGGTGCCGTCCCGCAGGACCGCCTGAGCCCGTATGCCGGCCGGTTCCGGAAGGAGGTCGTCGACGGTGAGCTCGGGGCAGTAACGCCGGATGAGCTCGAGATACGTGCGGCGGGACAACGAGCTGTGCTGCTCGGACAGCCCTGTGCGCCAATGGTTCTGGGCCACACGCCAGGTGCCGGGGAAGCGGGTGAGGTCGGCGAGGTCGCGCAGGCTGACCGAGCCCTTGCGGTAGCCCTCCCGGCTCAGGCCGAGGACGGCGTTCGGCCCGACGGTGATGCCTCCGTCGATCATTCGGGTGAGGTGCACGCCGAGGAAGGGCAGGTCCGGGTCGGGGACGGGGTAGATGAGCGTGTCGATGAGGTCGTTGCGGCTGGCCGGGAGCCGGAAGTACTCGCCGCGGAACGGCACGATCCGGAACGCATCCGCGCCGTGGTTGAGCCCAGACATCGCGGCCAATCGGTCGGCCTGAAGTCCCGCGCACACGATGACGAGCCGGGCCGATTCGGCTGTCTCCCAACCGTTCTGGCTCACCGTGACGGTGACTTTTCCGGCCAGCTCGTCGAGTCTGGTCACGGCCGTGGAGGTGCGCACCTCGCCACCGGAAGCCGAGACCGCGGAGGCGAGCGACCGGCATACCGAGACGTAGTCGGTGATGCCCGTTGCGTGGACATGGAGCGCCGCGAGCCCGGTGACGTGAGGCTCGCGTTCACGCAGATCGGCACCGGACAGTGGAGTCACGGCGAGGCCGTTGGCGCGGGCGCGCTCCGTGAGGGCCTCGAGTCGGGTCACCTCGATCGGGGAGGTGGCGACGACGAGCTTTCCGGTGTCGGAGAACGGAATTGAGTGCTCGCGACAGAACTCGCGCGTCCGCGCGGCGCCTTCGGTGCAGAAGCGCGCCTTGAGGCTGCCCGGCGCGTAGTAGACGCCGGCGTGGATGACTCCACTGTTGTGGCCGGTCTGGTGCTGCGCGACCTCGGCCTCCTTCTCGACGACGAGGAGGTCAGCGCCCGGTCGCCTGCGCAGGATCTCGTATGCCGTGGCGAGACCGACAATCCCGCCTCCGACGACGATGACGTCACGCATGTGCGGTGAGGCCCGGTTGGCGGCGACCCTCGACGAGGTCCTCGACAGCGGCGGCGAATCGTGGGCACGCGGTGATGTCGTGGGCGCGGCAGCGCAGGGCATGCTCGGTCATCTCACGTGAGCGCTCGAGGGCGACGCGGCGCTCCTCGAGGTCGCGCAGGTGCGCCTCGAGGACCTCGTGCCGGTCCTTGGCCCCCGCGTCGAGGAGGACGTGGATCTGCTCGAGCGTCATGCCGGCGAGCTTGTTGCGCTGGATGACGGCGACGCGGACGAGGTCGTCGTGGCCGTAGCGCCGGTAGCCCGAGGCGTCGCGCCGCGGTGTGAGCAGGCCGATGTCCTCCCAGTGGCGGAGCACGTGGGTGGGCAGGTCGAAGCGTCCGGCGAGGTCGCTGATGGACCAGTTCTCGGCGCGTTCGGTGTCGTCGGACATGGTGACCTCCTTCAGGCTCACCTGAAGGTACTCCTCGCCCCTGTCGGTCCCGCCAGAGCGTTCGCGCTTGGGGTCAGCTGTGGTCCTTTGCCGCCTCGGGCCAGCGGATCTCCGTCGCCGGACGTCTCGATCGAGAGGCATGTATGCCGTGTGCCGAGATCGCTAGCGCTCGCTCGTCTCGGGATCGAAGCCGCGGTCGCGGTGGTGCTGCTCATGGCGGAACCACTTGCGCTCGATGGCCTGCTCCACGTCGATGCCCTGCCGATGGGCATAGACCAGACACATGCTGACGACGTCGGCCAGCTCGTCCTCGGTCGCCCGGCGTTGACTGTCGTTGTCGAGGCCGCGATCGCGACTCTGGCCTGACGAGTTCAAGTGCGCCTGGACGAGTTCGCCCACTTCCTCGGTGAGCTTCAGCAGGAGCCACTCATCCGTGCGCGCGACGTCGTGCAGGTCGGCATATCCCGCTGAGATGTATTCGACCCGCCGCGTCAGTTCCCCCAAGTCCATGCTCGCCACGCTACGCGTGGGTGCTGACGTCGCCGTGGCCCGCGCTGTCCCAGGTGCACGGCAGACTGGGCCCATGGCGCGCTGGGTGCTCCACGTCGACCTCGACCAGTTCATCGCGGCCGTCGAGATCCTGCGTCGGCCGGAGCTCGCGGGCCTGCCCGTCGTCGTCGGCGGGCGGGGCGACCCGACGGAGCGGGCGGTCGTGTCGACGGCGTCCTATGAGGCGCGCGAGTTCGGTGTCCGCTCGGGCATGCCTCTCAAGACGGCGGTGCGCAAGATCCCCGATGCGGTGTTCCTACCCGTCGACGGTCCCGCTTATGACGCGGCGTCGGCGGTCGTCATGGAGGCGCTCCGGGCCCACGAGGGTGCGGTCGTCCAGGTGCTCGGGTGGGACGAGGCGTTCGTCGGCATCGAGACGCCCGGTGACGACGTCGCGGAGGCCGTCGCGCACGCCGAGGCAATCCGGGCCGAGGTGCTCGAGGCGTCGCAGTTGCACTGCTCGGTCGGGGTCGGCGACACGACCGTGCGCGCCAAGATCGCCACCGACTTCGGCAAGCCGCGCGGGGTCTTCGTCCTCACCCGTGACAACTGGTTCGAGGTCATGGGCGAGCGGCCGACGACGGCGCTCTGGGGCGTGGGCAACCGGATCGCTGCGCGGCTCGCGTCCCACGGCTACGACACCGTGCAGCAGCTCGCCGACGCCTCCGACGACGTGCTCACGGCGGAGTTCGGGCCGCGGATGGGGCCGCACTACGGCCGGCTCGGGCGAGGCCTCGGCGTCACCGTCATCGACGACACCCCGTGGGTCGCGCGGGCGCACGGACGTGAGACGACCTATCAGTCCAACCTCACCGACCCCGACGAGGTCGCCGCCGCCATCACGAACCTCGCCGAGCAGGTCGTCGAGGACATCCGCCGTGAGGATCGGGCGTGTGCCCGCGTGCACCTCAAGGTGCGGTTCGCGCCGTTCTTCACGACGACCCGCATCCGCAAGCTCGCGGAGCCCACGTACGACCCGAAGGTCATCGCGGCGACGGCACTCGACCTCCTGCGCGGGCTCGGGGACGACCGGCCGATCCGACTCCTCGGCGTGCGAGCCGAGATGGTCGAGCCCGAGGGTGGCTACGAGCCGCCGCGCACCACCGGTCGTGGCGGCCCCGCCGCGGCCGACCCGACCTGACCCGCCCCTGCCGGGCTCGACTTATTGCCCGATTGGGCGCGTCCGTGGGCGGGTTCCGCGTCCGCGTAGCCGCCCAGTGGGGCAATAAGTCGAAGGCTTGTCCAAACCGCGTGCCCTGCACAAAGCGGTTCGCGAACCACGGACTCACTCGATGACCGGATCGATCCGGTCATCGAACAACGTGGTGGTTCGCGAACCAGATTGTGCAGCCCTCAGCCCTCAGCCCTCAGCCCTCAGCCCTCGACATGCCTTCAGGGCGACCTCAGACAGCTGGAGCCGCATCGACGGGAGTGACATCGACCGGCGCACGGTGCCGCTCGAGGTGTCGCTCCGCCGCCCGAGCTGCCGGGTGCGAGAGGACTGCAGCGGTCACAGCGATCACCGCAATGACCGCCCAACCCGCAGGACCCCAGCTCAGCGCCAGGAACGTGTAGAGCGCCGGGAAGATGATCGGCTCGATCTGGTACCCGAGCGACCACACGCCCTGGTAGTCGCCGAGACGCAGCGGGTCGGACAGTTCCGACGTGAAGCCCCAGTCGGAGGCCGACTGCCACAGCTCGGCGCCGGTGATGGTGACGTGGCCGATCCAGATGAGGACGACGGACACCCAGCCGACGGTTTCGTGCGTGAAGCTGATGATCGCGCAGGACAGAACGAACGCCAGTCCCGACAGACGCACGGCCCGCAGCGACCCGTCGACCGTCTCGGCGCCGCGCGAGGCACGAACCTGGAGCAGCACGGCGAGAACCGTATTGGTACCGAAGAGCCACGCGAGGAGCGTGCGCGGAGCATCGGTTTGCTCGACCAGCCACAGGGGGACGACGACGTTGAGCAGCACCTGATTCGACGTGAGGACGCCGTTGCACATCGACAGCGCGACGAACCCGAAGTTCTTGAGCGCGGCCGGCGTGACGTGCGGCTCCTCCCCGGTCGCCGCCGGCGTCGAGCGCTGGATCGGCGGGAGGAAGGAGACCATCGCGGCGTTGACGAGGAGCAGTGCAGCTGTGACGAGCGGGATCGCGATGATCGCCGCGTGGGTGCCGATGCCGAGGGCGATGCCAGCGGTGCCGGCACCGAGGGTGTAGCCGACGTTGCGCGCTGACCGCTGATAAGCCATGGCCCGCACCCGCGTCTCGCGCGGGAAGACCTCGATCCGGTAGACGTTGCGCGCGGAGCGGGTCGCGGCCTCGACCGTGGAGAGCAGGGCGAGGAGCAGGACGAAAGTCACGAAACCGCTCGCTGCCGGCCAGGCGAGGTACAGCAGTGCCTCGACGAGGGAGCCCACCACCCAGAGCGGCTTGGCGCCGACGAGGTCGGTGAGCCGTCCGAGCGGGATCGACAGGGCGAGCGTGACGGCCGCCGCGACGGACATGCCAAGACCCACCTGCGCACCGGTGAGTCCGACGATCTGGGTGAAGAACACCGCCGTGCCCGTGAGGAATGACCCCGTGGCGAAGGCGGACAGAACGCTCTGCAGCGCGAGGTCGCGTTCGAGCTTGGTCGGCGGGACGATCGCGCGCCACCACTTCTTCGTCATCTGGACTACCCCTCCCGAAAGTATCTCGACGTCAAAGTACATGCCGCGCGAAGGGGGTGCCACGGGGATTTGCCTTCAGGTTGACCTGAAGGTTCAACATCGACTCATGACGACCTCACCTGCAACCCCGAACCACACCGACATCGCGATCATCGGCTGCGGCCCCGCCGGACTCCAGGCCGCCCTCACCATCGGACGCGTGCGCCGCAACGCGACCGTCTTCGACGACGGCACCTACCGCAACGCCACCGTGAGCCACATGCACAACGTCGTCACCCACGACGGCACCCCACCCGCTGACTTCCGCGCGGCCGCACGAGCCGAGCTCACGGCATACGACACCGTCTCGGTGCGCAACGAGCGGGTCGAGACGATCGAGCGGGACGGGACCGGATTCCGGCTCACCCTCGCGGGTGGTTCCGTGATGACGTCGTATGCCGTCATCCTCGCCACCGGGGTCCGCGACGAACTGCCGCCCGTGCCCGGGCTGCAGGAGGTGTGGGGCGACCTCGCGGCGCAGTGCCCGTTCTGCCACGGGTACGAGTTCCGTGGGCAGCGCGTCGGTGTCGTCGGTGCTGCCACGGCTGCACACCTCACGGCGCTCATGCGACCGGTCGCCGGGGAGTTCGTCGTGTTCGCCGAGGGCCAGGACGTGCCCGATGGGCTGGCTGCGCCGGTCGTCACTGCGCGCATGACTGCGGTCGAGCGCGAAGGCGACGGCTTGCGCGTTGCCCTCGACGACGGGACCTCCGAGGACGTCGCGGTGTTGTTCGTCGTGCCGATGCTGCACCAGTCAGCGCCGTTCGCCGAGCAGCTCGGGCTCGACCTCAACCCCTCGGGTGCGGTGCGCATCGACGAGTTCGGGAAGACGAGCGTCGATGGTGTGCTGGCTGCCGGCGACCTCGCGCACCTGCCCGTGTTTCCCATGCCGATGGCGTCCGTCGTCATGGCGTCGGCGGCCGGCCAGATGGCCGCCAGCTCGGCCATCGCCGGGCTGCTCCAGCGCGACTGAGCGTGTTGGAATGGCGGGGTGACTGCGACGCCCGTGACACCGCTGGAGCGACCGAAGCGACTCACGGAGGGTGACCGCGTCGTCATCGCCTCCCCGAGCGGCCCGGCGCCGCACGACCGGATCGAGGCTGGCACGGCCATCCTGCGGAGCTGGGGGCTCGATGTCGTCGTGGCCCCGCACGCGGGTGCGACGTCGGAGCAGTTCTCCTACCTCGCGGGCGACGACGAGGCGCGAGCCGCGGACTTCGAGGCAGCGTGGTGCGACCCCGATGTCGCTGCGGTCGTGTGTGCGCGAGGTGGCTACGGCGTGCAGCGCATGGTCGACCGCCTCGACTGGGCGGCGATGCGCGCGGCCGGGCCCAAGGTGCTCGTTGGCTACAGCGACATCACCGCCCTGCACTCGGCGGTGGCGACCCACCTCGGGCTGGTCTCACTGCACGGTCCCATGTCGGCGACGGAGGTCTTCCTCAACGACGAGGCGAGCCCCGAGCACCTGCGCCGCACCCTCTTCGAACCCGAGTCGGTCCAGGAGCTCGGCCCGGGCGACGCGCACACCCTCGTCGGTGGCCGCGCCCAAGGTGTCACCGTCGGCGGTTGCCTCAGCCTCCTCGCCGGTGAGCTCGGAACCCCGACGGGCGTGCCGTCGGCCGCCGGTGGGCTGCTCCTCCTCGAGGACGTCGACGAGAAGGCCTATCGGATCGACGGCTACCTCACGCACCTCCGTCGCGCCGGCTGGCTCGACGGTGTGAACGGCGTCGTCCTCGGCTCGTGGCAGGGCTGCGAGCCGGTGGAGGACCTCGTCGTCGAACGCCTCGGCGACCTCGGTGTGCCGATCGTGGGCAACTTCGGGTTCGGGCACTGCCCGAGCACGATCACCGTCCCGCTGGGCATCCCGGCCACCCTCGATGCGGACGCGTCAACCCTGCGGTTCGACGTCCCCGCGCTCGCCTGAGGCAGCAGGCGTCGGCAGCGCGACGCGCGCCTGAGCCAGGTGGCAGGCCGCCAGGGTTCCGCGCCCGTCGAGAACCGGCAGGTCCGTCGTCCGGCACAGTTCGGCCACTCCCGCAGCCTCGGCCGCGCCCGATGCCAACGCCTGGCATCGCACGTGAAAGCGGCACCCACCCGGCACACGCGACGGGTCCGGCGGCTCACCCGACAGGACGACTGGCGTGCCGCCCTCCGGCAGCACGGACAGCAGCGCCTGCGTGTACGGATGCTCCGGGGCGGTGAGGATCTTCTCCACCGGGCCGGTCTCGATGATGCGGCCGAGATACATGACAGCGACGCGGTCGGCGATGTTCCACGCGAGGCCGAGGTCGTGGGTGACGACGAGCGCGGCGAGACCGAGTTCCTCTCGCAGGCGCAGGAGCAGCGCGAGGATCTCGCCGCGCACCGACGCGTCGAGCGAAGCCACCGGCTCGTCGGCGACGAGGAGCGTGGGCTCGAGGACGAGCGCTCCGGCGATGACGACGCGCTGGCGCTGGCCGCCCGACAGCTCGTGCGGGTAGCGCAGGAAGTAGCGCTCCGGAGGGCGCATTCCGGCTCGGGACAACGCATCCGCGACGCGTTCGCGCTCGTCGGCGACTTCGCCGTGGATCCGCAGCCCTTCGGCGACGGCGTCATAGACCGTATGCCGTGGGTTGAGTGAGCCACTCGGGTCCTGGAGGACGAGCTGGGCTTCACGGCGGTAGGCCTTGAGGTCCTTGGATCCGTAGCGCAGGGGAGTGCCCCGATAGGACACCTCGCCTCCCGTGGGCTTCTGGAGCCCGAGGAGCGTGCGCGCCAAGGTTGTCTTGCCGCAACCGGACTCACCAACCAGCGCGACGATCTCGCCGGGAGCGATGTCGAGGTTGACCCCGTCCACGGCCCTGGCGGAGCCGCCACCGCGGCGGCCGGGGAAGGTCACCCGCAGGTCCCGCGCAGCGAGCAGTGATGCAGTCTCGTCGGTCATCGAGTGGCCTCCTCAACTGGCGCTGGATCGGCTGTGAGAGAACGCCCTTCATCCGGCAGGACCCGCACGCAGGCCGCAGTGTGGTTGTCCGCACCGGCCGGCCACAGCACCGGGTCGACCGAGTCGCAGTGATCCAGGCGCACCGCGCATCGCGGGTGGAACGCGCACCCCGACGGCAGATCCTGAGGGTCTGGCGGGTCGCCCGGCAGGCCCTGCGGCCGCATCCGTGCGGCCGGATCGCCCACGGTTGGGAAGGCACCCGCGAGAGCCGCGCCATACGGGTGGCGGGCGGCGCGGAAAACGTCACTGGCCGGTCCCACCTCGACGACGCGGCCGGCATACATCACCGCAAGGCGGTCGCAGACGTCCGAGAGGACGGACAGGTCGTGGCTGATCATGAGCAGGCTGATGCCGCGGCTCGCGACGAGGCCGTCGATGAGCGTGAGGATCTGCGCCTGCACCATGACGTCGAGAGCGGTCGTGGGTTCGTCGGCGATGACGAGGTCCGGTTCGCAGGCGAGGGCCATGGCGATCATGACGCGCTGTCGCTGACCGCCCGACAGCTCGTGCGGGTAGGAGCGGGCGCGGTCGGGCAGCATCCCGACCTGGCCGAGCAGCTCCCGCACGCGCGTGGCAGCGGCATCGCGAGACACCTTCTGGTGGCGCAGGATCGGCTCGGCGATCTGGTCCCCGATGGTCTGAACGGGGTTGAGGGAGTGCATGGCCCCCTGGAAGATGATCGACGCTCCGGCCCAGCGCACGGCGCGCAATCGCCCCCAGCCCATCTCGAGGACGTCCTCGCCGTCGAGGAGGACGCGTCCCGTGACCGTCGCGGTCGGGGGGAGGAGTCGCAGCAGCGCCAACGCCAGGGTCGACTTGCCCGACCCGGACTCGCCGGCGACGCCGAGCTTCTCACCGCGGGCCAGGGTGAGGTCGACGCCGCGCACCGCGTTCACGACGCCGTCGCGGGTGCCGTAGCCGACGGTGAGGCCTTCGATCGAGAGCAGTGGTGTCGTCATCAGCGGGACCTCAGTCGGGGGTTGAGGACGCCCTCGATTGCGCGTCCGCACAACGTGAATGCCAGTGCGACGAGCGCGATCGCGATGCCGGGCGGGAGGATGTACCACCACATGCCGGAGCTCACCGCCCCCGTGTCGCGGGCCGCCTGGATCGTGCTGCCCCACGACGGGACGGTCGGGTCACCGAGGCCGAGGAAGGCCACGGTCGACTCGGTGAGGATGGCGCCGGCGACCATGAGCGTCGTCTGGGCGAGCACGATCGGCATGACGTTGGGCAGGACGTGCCGGGTCATGACGTGCCAGTGCCCGCCGCCAAGGGCACGCGCTCGTTCGATGTAGGGGCGGGCCTCCACGGCGAGTGTCTGCGCCCGAACGAGCCGGGCCGTCGTCGGCCATGAGGTCACGCCGATGGCGATGATGATCGTCGACAGGCTGCGCCCGAGGACGGCGGCGAGGGCCACGGCGAGCACCAGCGTCGGCATGACGAGGAACCAGTCGGTGATCCGCAGGAGAAGCCCCGACAGCCAGCCGTGGAAGTGGCCGGCGAGGATGCCGATGAGGGAGCCGAGGGCGATCGAGATGAAGGTCGCGGCGAAGCCGACGGTGAGCGAGACGCGTGAGCCCCACAGGATGAGGTCGAGCACCGAGCGGCCGGATCGGTCTGTGCCGAGCCAGAATTCGCCACTCGGTGGCTGCAGCGGCTCACCGGCCGGACGCGTCACGCTCAGTGCGTCCTCGCCGACGATCCACGGCACGAGGAGTGCCGCGAGGACGAACAGCGCGAGGACGGCGAGCCCGAAGAGTCCCGCACGGTTCTGGCTGTAGTCGCCCCAGAACTTCGCGACCGCTCGGCGGCGACGCGTCCAGGCGAGCTGGCGAGGTGTGCGCGGCGTGGCGGCAGAAGCTGACGTCGTCATGGGCGCACCCGGGGGTCGATGAGCGGATAAATCAGGTCGGAGACGAGGTTCATGAGGATGACCGCCGAGCTGAAGATGACGAACAGGCCCTGCACGAGCGGCAGGTCGGGCACGCTCAGCCCTTCATAGAAGAGCTTCCCGAGGCCGGGCCACGAGAAGACCGTCTCGACGAGGACTGCACCGAAGAGCACGAAGCCGATGTTGATGAAGAGCAGCGTCGTCGTCGGGAGCAGCGCGTTGGGGACGGCGTGCTGCCGCTTCACCTCGGCGTCACGCAGGCCCTTGGCGCGCGCGGTCGTGAGGTAGTCCGACCCCATCTCGTCGAGCAGCGAGGAGCGCATGACGAGCAGGTACTGCGCATAGACGACGGCCACCAGCGTGACGAGCGGCAGCACCATGTGGTGCGCCACGTCGAGGACGGCGTCGAAGCCCTCCACCCCTGGCGTCTTCATCCCCGACGTCGGGAACCACCCCAGCCCGGACCCGAAGACGACGATGAGGATGAGCCCGAGCCAGAAGCTCGGCACCGACCACAACGTCAGTGCCACACCGGTATTCACCCGGTCGGCGGTGCTTCCGTGCCTCCACGCTCCCTGCACGCCGAGCCACAGACCGAGTGCCGCCGACACGATGAGGCTCGCGCCGACGAGCAGCAGCGTCGGCCAGAGCCGGTCGCCGACCATCGACAGCACCGGCCGGTTGTACTGGAACGACTCCCCGAAGTCGAGCCGCAGCACGCCGAGCAGGTAGTGCCCGAACTGCTCCAACAGCGGCTTGTCGAGCCCGAATTCGCGTGTCAGCGCCTCCTTCTGCTCGACGCTCACGGGCCGTCCGTGGGTCATGACCCGCACCGGGTCGCCCGGGATGATTCGGAAGAGGAAGAAGCTCGTGAAGATCACCGCGACGAGAGACGTGGCGGCTCCGAGGAGCCGTTGTCCGATGTATGCCGTGTTGCGGCGCAGGCACCCTCCGTCCCGTCGCGCGTCGGTCGGGTTCTCGGGCGCCGCGACGCGATCCCGCACCTCGTCGAGGTGCGGGACCACGTCACTGGGTGGAAGCTCGGTCATCCAGCGTCACTCGCGGTCGTCCGCAGTGGCGCCACCGCGACGACGCATGAGCACGAGGCCGGCCGCGAGGGCGGCGAGTACGACAGCGCCACCACCGACGAGCAGTCCGGAATTGCTGCCACCGTCGTCACCGGACGCGGCGCCGGAGTCCTCACCGGCAGGCGTCGCCGACCACCAGCTCCAGTAGCCGTCCTGGCTGTCGTAGTTTCCGCCCGGGTCGGGCTGCGGCTGCATCGAGCCGATGGTGTCGGAGCGGAACGCCTCGAGCTGGTCGGCGTAGCCCCAGACAACGAAGACGTTGTCCTTGTAGAGGATCTCCTCCATCTGCTTGACGATGCCGGCGCGCTTGGCCGGGTCGAGTTCGGCGAGCTGCGCGGCATACAGCTTGTCGTACTCGGGGTTGCAGTAGTACGCGTCGGACAGGTACGGACCGCCCACCTTGGCGGGCAGGCCGGAACAGCGGTTGATCCCGAGGATGTAGTCGGGGTCGGGGTTGACGCTCCATCCCGTCGTGAGGATGTCGTAGGTGCCGGCGTCGAGCAGCGCGCCGACCTCGGACACGGGCTCGACCTTGAGCTCGATCCCGGCCTCCTTGGCCCACTCGCGCATCATCTCGGCGGCCTGGATGTACTGCGGGTTGTCGCCGTGGACGTTGAAGCGGAACGACAGCTTCAGGGCGCCCTTGGCGCGTATGCCGTCCGAGCCCTTCGCGTACCCGGCGCCGTCGAGCAGCGAGTTGGCCTTGGCGATGTCGAAGCCGATGACGGCGTCACCCTCGGGCTGCCAGTGGTAGTCGGCGTAGCGCGACGGGATGTAGCCACCGTTGGCCTCACCGAAGCCGCCGTAGGCCGTCTTGTAGATGGCCTCGCGGTCGATGGTGCGGACGAGCGCCTCGCGGACGATCGGGTCCTGGAGGGCCTTGTTGCCGTCACCGAAGGCGGTGCCGTCCTGGAGCTTCGCCCCCGGGTTGAGCGTGATCGCCTGGAAGCGCTTGCCCTTGGCCTTGTTGACGGTGATGTTGTCGGCCGACTCGAGCGCCGTCGCCTGGGCGGGAGTGAGGCCGGAGACGAAGTCGACCTCGCCGGCCTTGAGAGCCTCGACCTGGGCGTCACTGTCGTCGATGTAGCGGAAGACGAGCTTGTCGAACTTGGGGGCGCCCCGCCAGAAGTCCTTGTTGGGCGTGAGCGTGATCGAGTTGTTCACGTCGTAGGCGCTGACGATCCACGGGCCGCTCCCGACGATGGGGAACTCCTGGTCGTTGTTGAACTTGGCGAAGTCGGTGACCTTTTCCCACTTGTGCTTGGGGAGGATCGGCACGTCGAGCGCGAGCATCGTCGCCTGCGGGGCCTTGAGCTTGACGACGAGGGTGCGCGGGTCGGGTGCGCTGACGGTCTCGAAGTTCTCGACGAAGTTGCCGTTGGCCGTCGCGGCGGCCTCGTCCTTCATCATCGTGTCGAACGTCCAGCGGGCGTCCTCGGCCGTGATGGGCTGGCCGTCGGTCCACTTCGTGTCACGGATCTTGTAGGTCCAGGTGAGTCCGTCCTCCGACGTCGACCACGACTCGGCGAGGGCAGGAATGGTCTTGCCCGTCTTGGGGTCGTAGTTCGTGAGGAAGTCGTAGGAGAGGCGGCCGATCGCCGTCGTGATGCGACGGACGGCGAGGAACGGGCTGAGCGAGTCGACCTCCTGGCTGACGGCGATCGTCAGCGTCTTCTCGTCCTTGGTGTCAGCACTCGCGCCGGAACCGGCGAAAAGCGTTGTGACACATGCCAAAAGCGTGATGAGCAATCCGGAGACGGCGGTGCTGAACCCCCGGCCACGATGGTTCGTGCGGAACATCGGTCCTCGATCCTCTGGGCCTTCGCGCGACGACCTTGTCGCGCGCCGCGCGACGCGCGCGGTTGCCGATGAGGTCTACACGGGTTCCGGAGCGTCGTCAATAACTCCCACGCAGATGCGGTCGTTCCGTAACTTTTCGTCACGACGTGCCCCGTGCCACGGGGGCGGTCGGAGGTAACGTCGGGAGCGATGAACCTCAGCCCGGCACATCTCGGCGCGCGACTCCTGCAGGACCGCCGGTCAGCGCGCGCGCCGATCTGGTTGTTCCGGCACGGCCTCGGCTGGCTCTTCGGCGGCCGTGTTCTGCTGCTCGAACACGTCGGTAGGAAGTCCGGTGAGCCGCGCTTTGTTTGTCTCGAACTCGTCGAGCGTCCCGAACCCGACGCGCTCGTCATCGTCAGCGGGTTCGGGCGACGGGCGCAGTGGTACCGCAACCTCGAGGCCGAGCCGCGGTGTCACGTGAGCATCGGAACCCGACGGCGCGTCCCGGCACTCGCCCGGTTCCTGTCCGCCGAGGAGTCAGCGGAGACCTTGGGCCGCTACGCGACTGAACACCCACGGGCATGGCAGCAGCTTCGCGGAGTCATCGAGGAAGCGGTCGGTCACGAGGTGGCCGGGTTGCCGATGGTCCGCCTTGACCTGCTTCCCGAACGGACGTGATCCGTATGCCGTCCGCCCACCGTTTCGACGTCGGTGACGTCACGCTCGCAGTCCGGATGTGGGAGTGCGCCCAACCGCGTCACCCCGACGTCGTCCTGCTCCACGGCACGGGACTCACCGCCACGGACTGGGACGACGTCGCCGCTGACCTGAGTCGCGACCGCACCGTCCATGCCGTCGACCTGCGCGGCCATGGTGAGTCCGACTGGCCGGGCACCTACTCGATCGAGCTCATGGCCGACGACGTGGCGTCGCTCGTGTCTCAGCTGCCGAATCCCGTTGACCTCGTGGGTCATTCACTCGGAGGGCTCGTCGCGTGCCGTGTCCCGGCCACGTCGCCAAACGTGCGACGATTCGTCCTCGAGGACGTCGGTCTGATGCGCGCCCGCACCCCGTCCATGCCGAGCCGGCCGCACGGCGAGCTCAACTTCGACTGGGCGATGGTCGAGCGGGTGCGACCCCAGGTGGACACCCCTGCCGCCGACTGGACGGAAGTCCTCTCCGCGATCTCGGCGCCTGTTCTGGCGATCAGCGGCGGGCCGCCGAGCTTCGTCCCTGAGGAGTGGGTGGACGACCTCGTCACCACAGTGGGCGCGGCCCGCAAGGTGACCATCCCCGTCGGGCACGAGATCCACGCAGGCGACCCTGCGGCATACCTCCACGTCGTCCGGGACCACCTCGACACGTGAGCCAACCGCGGGAGCGCGCCGCTCGGTATGCTCCGCACGACAGGTCGAGCCCGGGTGGGCGCGGGGACGGGGGAGAGCATGAACACCGAGATGCGGGTCCGGGACATCCCCGCGGTGCTGCTGTCGGCAGCGCGCATCCTGCGCACCTACTGGGCGCCGTTCGTCGTCATCGCCTGCCTCGGGCTCGCGGTGCGGAGTGCGGCGATGTGGCTGGCGGTCATCGTCAGCGACTTCAACGGCTTCCTCGCGCAGCTCATCCTCGTCATCGCTCCGTTGGGATTCCTCGGGGCGATGATCGCCATGCTCTACATGACTCGGGGTGCGCTGCCGAATGTCGAGGCGCTCTCAGAGAGTGAGGGTCCGCAGGCTGTCACCGAACAGCGCGAGCGGCGACTCGTCGATGTCGCGGTGTCGGTGCTCGTGCCCTTCCTCGCGGTCTACGTCTCCTACGGGCTGCTCAAGGAGGACCTGTTCAGGTTCACCAACGAGGCGGCCTACGCCGAGTTCAACCAGTTCAGCCTCAACGGCGACGTTGAATACGACTTCGCCAGCCGACTCGCGATCTATGACTGGCAGATCGTGCTCGCGATCGTGGGCATCGCGTGGGTGCTGCGCTTCGCACTGGGCAAGATCGAGAGCGTCACGAAGTTCCTCGGGTTGGCGTTCCTCGGTGCTCTCGTCGAGGTCTACTACACCTCGCAGGTCGCCCAGCAGGTGACCGAGATTCGTGACGCCGGACAGTCGTGGGTCGAGAACCGACGTGCGGCGCGTCTCGTCCTGGACCAGTACGACAGTGTCGTCTCCTCGCTGGGGCCACTCGCCAACCCGGTCGACACCGCCACCGCGTGGCTCTTCGGTCTGCTCGGCGCGGTCGATGCCGTGGTGATCGTCCCGCTCGCCTGGCTGACCGTCGGTGCCGTCGTACTGGGGCACAAGCTCTCGCCTCCCGAAACGCCTGCAGCACAGCCGAATCCGCGGTGGGAGCGCGTGCCGGCTCCCGTGCGCCGCTGGGGTGGCGGGCTCGTGGCCGACGTTCGTGAGCGCTGGTCGGCCTTCTGGAACGGCCTGCGGATGATGGCCACGGCGGGCCTGCTGCCGATGCTGACCTTCAGCCTCGCCTTCCTCCTCGTGCTGCGCATCCCTTGGCTCGTGAGCCAGCTCCTGCGGTGGGCGATCGGGCCGCTCGAGACGAAGACCTGGCTCGCGATCGCGCCGATGGAGAAGTCCGTCGGGCTCGCCCTGACGATGGTGCTCGCAGCTGCGCTCCTCGCGGCGGCCATCGACTGGCTCCTCGGCCCGAGGCTGGCGGAGGCCGCCGAACCCGAGCCCAACCCTGCTCCGGCCGCCGATCAGGTCAGCGCGGCAGCCGTAGCGTGACGTAGTCCGGGTTCTCGAAGGAGATCCGCAGTTCGACGAACGTCGCGTCCTTGGGGACGGCGATCTCGGGCGATGCCGACCATTCGCCGGGTCGGGGGAGCTCGTCCTCGGGCAGGCTGCCACGCGCGTCGTTCTTCAGCACTGGAGCGCTCGGCCCCGGCGTCTTCTCGGGCACGCACACCGTGATGTTCGGCCCGATGCCGTCGAACAGGTGCCCCACGCGGTACTCGCGCCCACGGTCGTCGACCAGCGTGAGGTTGCAGTGCTTGAGCGGCACCGATGGGTCCGCACGGAAGTCGAGATTGACGGTCCGCGCGACCATCCCGTCGCGAAGTGCGAAGTCGTCATAACGCGTCTCGTATGCCGTCCGCTCACCTCCGAGCCCGACGAGGCGCACGCTGTACTTGCGGCTGAAATCGCCGTGGGCATCGGAGGTGCGCTCGGACACACTCACCCATTCGCGTGCATCGCCGCTCGCGATCTCGTGGTGCTGGCCCGACTGATACCAGAAGACCGGCACGCGGAACCCGTTGCCGGCGAGCATGGCGGCGATCGCGACCGGTGTTGCGGCGATCCACCAGCGGCTCGGACGTCGTGCCGGGCTCATCGCTGTGCCTCCTCGGGCGGCACGGGGCCGGCTTCCTTGACGTTCACGGCGTCCTTCTGCGCCCAGAGGGCGTCGACCTCGGAGCCGGCAATGCCGAGGTCGACCCTGGCGACGTCGTCGCGCCGGAACTGCGCCTCGTGGGAGTCCCATGCGCCTCGTGTGGCCATGAGCCGGGCATCCGCGAGCGCCTCCTTCGGCACGTCGAAGCAGATGCTCGCCCAGTGGCGAACACCAGTGGAGAGGTTGGCTGCCGTCGCGCACTCGGGGCCGCGGGAGGAAGCGATCCATCTCCGGTCGTTGGCGTCGACGAGGAAGAAACCGGCCATGCTCGTGGGCGAGTGGCGGGCCTTGAGCTCGAGGTCCACGACGAGCCAACGACCCCCGGCGGCCGACGCGGGGTTGCCCATGATCGTCGGCGTGACGTGGACGCCCGTCACGGTGACATCGGCGTAGTCGAGCGCCACCGGTGAGCCCACTGCGCCGTCGTGGAAGAACGGCTTGTCGGCGGTCTCTGTCGTAGGCAGGTGGTCGGTGATGAGCCTGCCGAGGCCCATGGCGGCGATGACGATCGCGGCCGAGGCGACGGCGCGCCTCATGACCGTCTCACGATCGGCAATTCTCCCTGGGCCTGGATCTCGTCGCGAGCCACCCAGGCGTTCGGGTCGAGCGTTGCCGAGTCCTCCTCGCGGAACTCGACGAGCCGGCTCTTCACCGTGACCTCGTCGCCCTGCCACGGACCGGAGGTCGTGAAGGTGATGGCGAGTCGGTAGGTCAGTCCGGGGTTGAACTCCCGCATCTGCGTGGCGTCCTCGACGAAGTAGAGGCGAGGTCCGTCGACGACCTTCACGCCGCCGCCTTGGATCTTGACGTTCTGCGTGAGCGTCACCGCGTATTCGGGTCGGTCCCCGGTGAGGGTGACGTGAGAGTCGAGGACGACGACACGCTGCGACGGCTCGGGCGAGACGGCCGGCTTGAGGTCGGGCAGCTCCACGACCTTGTCGATGACGACCTTGTAGGGGCCGACCATGAGCGCCTTGCCCGCCACGATCGTCCCGGGACCGTCCGCAGCCGGACCCGAAAGTCCGCCGAAGGGTGCGCTCGCGAGCAGTGCCGCAGCGGCCCCGGCGCCGACCTTTTGCGACGTCGGTCGCGAGCGCAAGTAGCTCCCAGTGCGCCGCAGCACCCCGCGCTTGGACTCGATGTCTTCCCCCACGCCACGGATTCTAGAGACAAAGCGCGACGGCGGACGGCTTCGGGGAGAGTTCAGGCGAGACCCGTGGCGTTCGCCGTGACCGGTGTGGGCGTGGGTTCCGCCGTAGCGGACGGTTCCGTCGGGCTCATCGTGCCAAGGCTCTCAGCGATGACCATGGCGTGATCGCCGGCTGCCACTCGGAAGTCGCTCCCGGGGTTGGTGATGCCGACGCCGTTGCGGACGACGGCCAGGAGGGTCGCGGCGTGCTCAGCGCGAAGCCTGGTGGAGAGCTCGTCCGTCGTGGAGCCGGCGACGTCGTCCGGCAGCGCGACCCGGTAGAGCTCCGATCCGTCACCCCCGGACACGAGGTCGGTGACGAGCGTGGCGAGCCCCGGATAGAGGGCCGATCGGGCGAGGAGCCTGGACGCGAGTCTCGACGTCACGAGGATCTCGTCGGCCTTGGCACGCTCGAAGTGCTCGACGTGCTTGGGGTTGTTCACCTCGACGACGGTCCGGACGCCTGGTGCCATCGACTCGATGGCGAGCACGGTGAGGATGGAGCGCATATCGGCGTCGTTGCTCGCGTCTCGGGGGAAGACGATCGCCGCCGCTGCGTCGCGGATGCCGGCACGCTCCAGGTCGTCGTCGTTGGTGACGTCGCCCTTGACGAAGTACGCACCCGAGCCGGCCGGGTTGGAGTCGGAGTCGTGGATGACCACCACGCGGCTCGTGAACTCGTCCCCCTTGAGCTCCTCGAGGAGTTCGCGCGCAGTGGAATTCCATCCGCAGACGACGATGTGGTCGGTGAAGCCTGCTGAGCCCATGCCCTGTCCCTCCTTGAGCAGGAAATCGATGACGAAGCCGACGCATGCGGCGGTCAGGGCGCCGACGATCGCGACGCCGAAGAACGAGAGCAGCCACCCGACGAGGAATCCCGCTGGGCTGCTCGGATAGCCCGCGTCCCCGCTGCCGATGACCGTCGTCACGGCCCAGTAGACGCTTGCGCCGAGCCCTCCGAGGGAGCGCTTGGATTCCTCGACGAGGGTCACGAGCAGGGCCGCGAAGAAGACGAATCCGAGGAGGGCGCGCAGCAGGTTCCGGAAGAAGTGCAGGTCGAGATCGCCACCGACCCGGCGCAGGTGGAATCCGACCCGTCGTGCGATCGGCAGGTCGGTGAGCGACCGGAACGGCCGGCGGAGCGCGCGCCGCAGCCGGGCTCGCATCAGCCGTTCCCGAGTCCCGCGCGGCAGCACACCATCCTTCATGGTCCCGCTCATGCGGTCGTCGTGCGGTGCGATTCACGCAATCCAGACGGTGTATGCCGTCCGCTCGCCCCGCGACGTATCAGCCGCGCGCCCGCGTGCCCGGATGAGGCTTGCGAGCCGCGCCCGGGTCAGCCGGCGCGCAGCCGGGCTCGCTCGTCACGGAGCGAGCGGACCTGGGCCCAGTACGCCTCGCGGACGGCGTCCTGGTCGCGAGGCGGAGTAGTGGCCTGCGCGCGAACCACCCGCAGCCGACGACTCGCCACCTTCTCTGCCATGGTGCCGACGCTATGACCCGCCACCGACAGCCAGAGGCTTCAACGGCACCGTGTCACCCCCTTCGGGAACATCTCGCCGGGTCCAAGAGTTGAGTCGAGTGAACGCAAGTTTGGACGCACGAATTTGCCACCCGGCATACGCCGTTCTAACTTGAGCGCAGGCAACTCAACCCAGCACACACAAGGAGACCTACACATGGCCCGTGCAGTCGGTATCGACCTCGGAACCACCAACTCCGCCGTCGCCGTCCTCGAAGGTGGCGAGCCCACGATCATCGCGAACGCCGAAGGCGGTCGCACCACCCCGTCCGTCGTCGCCTTCTCCAAGAGCGGCGAGGTCCTCGTCGGCGAGATCGCCAAGCGTCAGGCCGTGACGAACGCCGACCGCACCCTCCGCTCCGTCAAGCGCCACATGGGCACCGACTGGAAGAGCGAGGACATCGACGGCAAGAAGTACTCCGCCCAGGAGATCAGCGCCCGCACGCTCCAGAAGCTCAAGCGCGACGCCGAGTCCTACCTCGGTGAGCCCGTCACCGACGCGGTCATCACCGTCCCCGCCTACTTCGACGACGCCGAGCGTCAGGCCACCAAGGAGGCCGGTGAGATCGCGGGCCTCAACGTCCTGCGCATCGTCAACGAGCCGACCGCGGCAGCCCTTGCCTACGGCCTCGACAAGGGCAAGGAGGACGAGCTCATCCTCGTCTTCGACCTCGGTGGTGGCACCTTCGACGTCTCCCTCCTCGAGGTCGGCAAGGACCCGGAGGACGGCTTCGCCACGATCCAGGTGCGCGCCACCTCCGGCGACAACCAGCTCGGTGGTGACGACTGGGACGACCGCGTCGTCCAGCACCTCCTCACGACGGTCAAGAACACCAGCGGTGTCGACCTGTCCAAGGACAAGATCGCGATGCAGCGTCTGCGCGACGCCGCCGAGCAGGCCAAGAAGGAGCTCTCCTCGGCCAGCTCGACCAACATCTCGATGCAGTACCTCTCGATGAGCGAGAACGGCCCCATTCACCTCGACGAGACGCTGACCCGCGCCCAGTTCGAGCAGATGACCAAGGACCTCCTCGACCGCACCAAGAAGCCGTTTGAGAACGTCATCAAGGACGCCGGCATCAACGTCTCCGACATCGACCACGTGGTCCTCGTCGGTGGCTCGACCCGCATGCCCGCGGTCGCGGACCTCGTCAAGCAGCTCACCGGTGGCAAGGAGCCCAACAAGGGCGTCAACCCCGACGAGGTCGTCGCCCTCGGTGCGGCCCTCCAGGCCGGTGTCCTCAAGGGTGAGCGCAAGGACGTCCTCCTCATCGACGTCACGCCGCTCTCGCTCGGCATCGAGACCAAGGGTGGGCTCTTCACCAAGCTCATCGAGCGCAACACCGCCATCCCGACGAAGCGCTCCGAGGTCTTCTCGACCGCCGAGGACAACCAGCCGTCCGTGCTGATCCAGGTCTTCCAGGGTGAGCGCGAGATCGCTCAGCAGAACAAGGCGCTCGGCACCTTCGAGCTCTCCGGCATCGCCCCCGCCCCGCGCGGCGTGCCGCAGGTCGAGGTCACCTTCGACATCGACGCCAACGGCATCGTCCACGTGACGGCCAAGGACCGCGGCACCGGGAAGGAGCAGAAGATCACCATCTCGGGCGGCAGCGCGCTGTCCAAGGAGGAGATCGAGCGCATGGTCAAGGACGCCGAGGCCCACGCCGAGGAGGACAAGAAGCGCCGCGAGGAGACCGAGACCCGCAACATGGCCGAGTCGCTCGTCTTCTCGACCGAGAAGTTCCTCAGCGAGTCGGGCGAGAAGCTCACCGACGACGCGCGCAAGCCCGTCGACGACGCGCTCGCCGACCTCAAGGAGGCCATCAAGCCGGAGTCGACGCTCTCCCGCGACGAGATCCAGGCCAAGATCGACACCCTCAACGAGGAGTCCCAGAAGATGGGCGCCGCGCTCTACGCCCAGGCGGCCGAGCAGGGCGAGTCGGGCGACGTGCCCGGTGGCGAGGCCTCCGACGGCGCCGAGCAGGCTGGCGCCCAGGACAATGATGACTCTGACGTCGTGGACGCCGAGGTCGTCGAGGACGACGACGCGACCGAGGACAAGAAGTGACCGACCCTCGCAACCCCGAATCCGGTATGCCGGGTGCGGACGAGGTCTTCGACGGCGAGATCGTGGACGATCCGGTCGAGGACGAGGCAGTCTCTGAGACTGACGCGGTCACCGACGAGGCCGACGACGCGATCAACACCGAGTCGGCCAACGACGGTGAGGAGGTGGCTCCGGCCGGCAACACGGCCGGGGCCACCGCCCCCGCGGCGGGCACCGGCACCGGGGACGCCACCGAGCACCCCGACACCGCGCTCGCGGCCCAGCGGCTCGAGGACCTCCAGCGCCTCAACGCGGAGTACGTCAACTACAAGCGTCGCGTCGACCGGGACCGTGCCGCGGTCCAGGAGCGCGCGGTGCGTGACGTTCTCGAGACGGTGCTGCCGGTCCTCGACGACATCCAGCTGGCGCGCGACCACGGTGACCTCACCGACGGTCCGTTCGCGGCCATCGCCGACAAGCTCGAGGGCACCCTCGGCAAGTTCGGCCTGGCGCGTTTCGGTTCCGTGGGCGAGGCCTTCGACCCGATGCAGCACGAGGCGCTCATGCACGCCGCGTGGGACGCCTCCAACCCGGAGCTGCCGAGCGACGCGACGGCCACGACGGTCGTCCAGGTGCTCCAGCCCGGATACCGTTCCGGTGACCACGTGATCCGCCCCGCGCGGGTCGCGGTCGCAGACCCGGAGTGATCGCAACGCACGCCGAAAGCCGTTGTCCCACAACGGCATACGATGCCTGAGAGGAGGCGCTGATGGCTCAGCAGGACTGGTTCGAGAAGGACTTCTACGCGATCCTCGGCGTCTCCAAGGACGCCGACGCGGCCGCGATCAAGAAGGCGTACCGCAAGCTCGCCCGCACGCATCACCCGGACAAGAACCCGGGTGATGCGGCGGCCGAGCAGAAGTTCAAGGACATCGGCGAGGCCAACTCCGTCCTGTCCGACCCCAAGCAGCGTGAGGAGTACGACGCGGTCCGCCAGATGGCGCACGGCGGAGCGCGATTCACGGCGGGCGGGCACGGCGGTGCGGGTGGCTTCGACGACATCTTCAGTGCCTTCGGTGGCGGCGGTGGCGGCTCGCGCGTGCGCTTCGACACCGGGGGCGGCTCGCCCTACGGCGGCGGCGGAGAGGACATCAACGACCTCCTGGCGCAGATGTTCGGCGGTGCCGCTGGCGGTGCCCGCGGTGGACAGGCGGGGTATGCCGGTTATGGCGCCCCCCGCGGTCCGCGCAAGGGTGCCGACGTCCAGGCCACGACGACGCTCCCGTTCCGGGACGCGGTCGAGGGCTCGACCGTGACCCTCCGCACGGCCGAGGGGCGCACGATCAACGCGCGCATCCCGGCGGGGGTCAAGGACGGCCAGAAGATTCGTCTGCGTGGCAAGGGCCAGCCCGGCGAACCCGGAGCGGCTGCCGGCGACCTCATGCTCACCGTGTCCGTGGAGAAGCACCCGGTCTTCGGCCGGGACGGCGACAACCTCACGATCGAGCTGCCGGTGACGTTCGCCGAGGCCGCACTTGGTGCGACCGTGGCCGTCCCCACTCTCGATGGCTCGAGCGTCAAGGTCCGCATCGCACCCGGCACTCCGTCCGGGCGCGTGCTGCGCCTCAAGGGTCGGGGCGTCCCGGGCAAGTCGGCCGCCGGCGACCTGCTCGCCAAGGTGCAGGTCATCGTTCCGGAAGCGTTGTCCGACAAGGCTCGTGAGGCCGTCGAGGTCCTGCAGGCCGAGGCCGACGGGTTCGACCCGCGGGCCGAGCTCGCCGACCGGGCACGGGCCTGACCATGGCTCCCCGTCAGCGTCGGCCGCGACCGGATGACGACGCACCCGTGTTCGTCATCTCGGTCGCGGCCGAGCTGGCGGGGATGCACGCGCAGACGCTGCGTCAGTACGACCGGCTCGGTCTGGTCACACCCTCGCGCACGCGTGGGGGTGGCCGTCGCTACTCCACCCGCGACGTCGAGCTCCTCCGCGAGGTGCAGCGCCTCTCGCAGGACGAGGGCATCAGCCTCGCCGGCATTGCCCGCATCCTCGAACTCGAGGGACAGGTCAGTGCCCTCGAGTCGCGCCTCGCAGAGATGACACGCGAGGCCGAACGACTGCGCCTTGCGGCCGCGGCTGCCGGCGGGGCGCGCGTGTTCTCGGTCGGCCCGAGTGGCGAGATCCTCGCCAGCCGACTGGGCGAGCGACCCCGGCGACGTCCGGGTGCATCGCCTGGTGTGGCCTCTGCCTCGCAGGCCCTCGTCCTCTGGCGCCCCTGACGGCTGCTGGCTCCTGATTGCCGCGCCCGCGCCCCGGCCAGCCTCGAGACGACCACTTCTCTTCGAGGCGACCACCTGCAACTGGTCGCCTCGAGCAGAACTGGTCGTCTCGCGCTTCTTGTCAGGTGACGAACCTCCCATCTCACCCTCAGTGGGGCCCGCGGGTGCGGCGTGACCGAGGTGGGCGGACGGCATACTCGAGTGCCATGACCGAGCACCTGCTTCTCTTCCCGGACCGTGAGGTGGCCGAGGAGATCGCCCAGGAGCTGGACGACGAGGGCTTCGCCGAGGTGCGGGTCCTCCGGGTCGCGCATGCGGGCGAAGACGATTCCGAGGACCACGAGTGGGCTGTGCATGTCGTCGAGGAGGCGGTGGGCACTTCCGGAGAAGCCGAGGGTGGACAGGCTGAGGGTGGGCTGCGTGGTCGGTTCGCCGCGTTGGCTGCCGAACACGATGGGTGGTACGACCCCGATCCCACCGGTTCCTCACGCTAGTGTCTCGACTTCTTGCCCTCTTGGGACACGGTCGCGGGGCCGAAGGCCCGCTCTGCGTGTCCCAAGAGGGCAAGAAGTCGGTTGGGGCTGACCGGTCCTTGTCATTACGTCACCCCGGTGTCACGCGGCGAAAGGGGCATTTTTGTCCGATTGTCCTTGTCCACCGGACAAGCCAGTGCGTCCCGTCGTCAAGGTGGCGGGATCGACAGGTCGCGGGTCTAGCATCGCCTCACCGGGGCCAGTGAGGTCCCCGGTGAGTGACTCGACGAGGAGACGATGTGGCCGATTCGGCGCCCATCCTGGAGATGACGGGCATCACCAAGACCTTTCCCGGTGTGAAGGCCCTCTCCGACGTCACCCTCACGGTCCGGCGAGGCGACGTCCACGCCATCTGCGGTGAGAACGGCGCAGGCAAGTCGACCCTGATGAAGGTGCTGTCCGGTGTGCACCCGCACGGCAGCTACGACGGCACGATCCGGTTCAACGGCGCCGACGTCACCTTCAACAACATCCGCGACTCCGAGCACGCCGGCATCGTC
Source organism: Knoellia subterranea KCTC 19937 (assembly GCF_000768685.1). Taxonomy (GTDB): domain Bacteria; phylum Actinomycetota; class Actinomycetes; order Actinomycetales; family Dermatophilaceae; genus Knoellia; species Knoellia subterranea. Next base: position 304,271 of record NZ_AVPK01000004.1, read on the forward strand.
ATCATCCACCAGGAGCTGGCGCTCATCCCCGAGCTCTCCATCGCCGAGAACATCTTCCTCGGCAACGAGGAGACCAGGCGCGGCGCCATCGACTGGGTCTCGACGAACAACCGCGCCCGTGACCTCCTCGCACGCGTCGGCCTCGAGGAGGACCCCGAGACCCCGATCAAGAACATCGGCGTCGGCAAGCAGCAGCTCGTCGAAATCGCCAAGGCTCTGTCCAAGGACGTCAAGCTGCTCATCCTCGACGAGCCGACCGCGGCCCTCAACGAGGAGGACTCGCGCCACCTCCTCGACCTCATCCGCGGCCTCCAGGCCAAGGGCATCACGTCGATCATGATCAGCCACAAGCTCAACGAGATCGAAGCGATCGCCGACGCGATCACGATCATCCGCGACGGCCAGACCGTCGAGACGCTCGACGTGCGCGAGGGGGCTGTCGACGAGGACCGCATCATCCGTGGCATGGTCGGTCGCTCGCTCGAGTCCCGCTTCCCCGACCACACGCCGGACATCGGCGAGGTGATGTTCGAGGTCAAGAACTGGACCGTCGCCCACCCACAGGTTCCGGAGCGTCTCGTCGCCAAGCAGTCCGAGTTCTTCGTCCGTCGCGGCGAGATCGTGGGCTTCGCCGGGCTCATGGGTTCGGGTCGCACCGAGCTGATGCGCTCGCTGTTCGGCCACTCCTACGGCACGTGGCTCAGTGGCGAGATGACCCTCAACGGCAAGCGCGTCGACCTGCGCTCGGTGCCCGCAGCCATCGACGCCGGCATCGGCTACCTCACCGAGGACCGCAAGACGCTCGGCCTCAACCTCCTTGACGACATCAAGTCGACGACGGTCTCGGCCAAGCTCAAGAAGATCGCCCACAACTTCGTCATCGACCGCCGCGCCGAGCACAAAGCGGCCGAGGACTACCGACAGGCGCTGCGGACCCGCACTCCGTCGGTCGACTACGGCGTGGCCAAGCTCTCGGGCGGCAATCAGCAGAAGGTCGTCCTCGCGAAGTGGCTCTTCACCGACCCCGACCTGCTCATCCTCGACGAGCCGACCCGAGGCATCGACGTCGGCGCGAAGTACGAGATCTACGGGATCATCCAGCGCCTCGCGAGCCAGGGCAAGGGCGTCATCGTCGTCAGCTCCGAACTGCCCGAGCTGCTCGGGCTCAGCGACCGCATCTACACGATCAGCGAGGGTCGGATCACCGGTGTCCTCGACAAGGACAATGCCGACCAGGAGTCGCTCATGCGGCTCATGACCAAGACGACGGGCTCAACGCCTTCCAGCACCCCCAAGGACGCCGCATGAACAAGCTCAAGGAGATCTTCGGGGGCGACCTGCGCCAGTTCGGCATGGTCTTCGCCCTCGCCTTCCTCCTCGTCTTCTTCCAGATCAAGACCGGCGGGCTGATGTTGGAGGCGACCAACGTCATCAACATCTTCCAGGGCAACAGCTACATCCTCGTGATGGCCATCGGCATGGTGCTCGTCATCATCGCCGGACACATCGACCTCTCGGTCGGCTCGGTCGCTGCCTTCGCCGGGATCGTCGTCGCCATCGCCATGCGTGACTGGGGCATCCCGTGGTGGGTCGGCATCCTCCTCGGCCTGGTCGTCGGTGCCCTTGTCGGCGCGTGGCAGGGCTTCTGGGTCGCCATCGTCGGCATCCCGGCGTTCATCGTCACCCTCGCGGGCATGCTCATCTTCCGCGGCGCCAACCAGTACGTCGGCAAGTCCATCACCGTCCCCGTCGACGCCGACTTCCAGCGGATCGGCGCCGGCTACCTGCCCGAGGTCGGCCCCGACACGGGCTACAACAACCTCACCGTGCTCATCGGGTTGCTCGTCTGCGCCGTCATTGTGTTCGGCGTCCTGCGCAACCGCCGCAACCAGCGCAGGATCGGCGCCGAGGTCGAGTCGGGCGTCGTCGCCACCGTCCGCCTCGTCCTCATCTGCGCGGCCATCCTCGCGACGGCCCTCCTCATGGCCTCCGGCCGCCCGGGGACGTCGGTGCCCATCTCGGCCCTCATCCTCGGTGTCCTCGTCCTCATCTACGGGTTCATCTCGACCCGCACGATCATCGGCCGCCACATCTACGCGGTCGGTGGCAACCGGCACGCCGCCGAGCTGTCCGGTGTCCGCTCGAAGCGGGTCAACTTCCTCGTCATGATGAACATGTCGATCCTCGCCGCCCTCGCCGGAATGATGTTCGTCGCCCGCTCCAACGCCTCCGGCCCGTTCGATGGTGTCGGTTGGGAGCTCGACGCCATCGCAGCCGTGTTCATCGGTGGCGCCGCCGTCACCGGTGGTGTCGGAACCGTGGTCGGGGCCGTCATCGGTGGTCTCGTCATGGCCGTCCTCAACAACGGACTCCAGCTGCTCGGCGTCGGCGCCGACATGACCCAGATCATCAAGGGCCTCGTCCTCCTCGCCGCTGTCGCCTTCGACGTCTACAACAAGTCGCAGGGCCGCCGCTCCCTCACCGGACTCCTCTTCAAGAACTTCGGTGGACGAGCCACCCAGGAGACGACCGAGACCGCCAAGCAGGAATCCTGACGAGTTCGACTGCAGCACAACTGAATACGCACAAAGGTGACGTCACCGCCCCGGGTCCGTCACGGCATACGAAAGAAAGAGACGACATGCGTTCCCTCACCAAAGTGATGGCGGCCACCGCCGTCGCCGCGCTCGCTCTGACCGGCTGCGGCCGCTCCGACGACACCGGCTCCACCAGTGGCGACACGAGCACTGGAAGCTCCACCGGGGCCACCGGCGGGTTCCCCGCCGACTCGCTCATCGGTGTCTCGCTCCCGCAGAAGACGTCGGAGAACTGGGTCCTCGCCGAGAACCTCTTCAAGGACGACCTCGCCGCGGCCGGCTTCAAGGCCGACGTGCAGTTCGCCAACGGTGGTGTCGGCGAGCAGCAGAACCAGATCCAGTCCATGGTCACCAAGGGCGCCAAGGTCATCGTCGTCGGCGCGATCGACGGCAGCCAGCTCGGCACCCAGGTCAAGGCGGCCAAGGACGCCGGCGCGACGGTCATCGCCTACGACCGCCTGCTGCTCAACACCGACGCAGTCGACTACTACGTCGCCTACGACAACTTCCAGGTCGGTGTGCTCCAGGGCAACGCGCTCCTCGAGGGCATGAAGGCCAAGAAGCCGAACGGCCCCTACAACATCGAGCTGTTCGCCGGTTCGCCCGACGACGCCAACGCCAAGGTCTTCTTCGACGGCGCGATGAGCGTGCTCCAGCCGAAGATCGACGACGGCACGCTCAAGGTCGTCTCCGGTCAGACGCAGTTCACGCAGGCCGTCACCCAGGGCTGGAAGGCCGAGAACGCGCAGAAGCGCATGGACACGCTGCTGTCGGCGTCCTACGCCTCGGCCACGCTCGACGGCGTCCTCTCCCCGAACGACACGCTGGCCCGCGCGATCATGACCTCGGTCAAGGCCGCCGCGAAGCCGCTTCCCGTCGTGACCGGTCAGGACTCCGAGGTCGAGTCGGTCAAGTCGATCATGGCCGGTGAGCAGTACTCGACGATCAACAAGGACACCCGCAACCTCGTCAAGGAGACGATCGCGATGGTCCAGGCCCTCCAGAAGGGTGAGAAGCCGACCATCAACGACGACAAGTCGTACAACAACGGCGTCAAGGTGGTCCCGGCCAACCTGCTCAAGCCGCTCATCGTCACCAAGGCGAACGCCAAGGAGGCCTACGCCAACGACCCGACCCTGTCCAAGCTCACCCAGTGAGCTGAGGCCGGTTCCCCGGTCGTTCGGGTTCTCGACCCCGTCACCCCTCGTGGGTGGCGGGGTCGAGGTCATTTCCCGGTATGCCGTCCGCCCACCTTCCGTGCCTCGGCGCACCTTCGTCGGTAGGTTGCCGGGATGAGTGAGTCGACACCGGAGTCCGGCCAGCTGGGACAGGGGCAGCAACGCCACGTCATCGTCATGGGGGTGTCGGGGTCGGGCAAGTCGACGATCGCGGAGGGCATCGCCGAGCGGACGGGGTGGGTGTTCGGGGAGGCGGACGAGTTCCACCCCGCTGCGAACATCGCGAAGATGGAGGCCGGCACGCCGCTCACGGACGAGGACCGGTGGCCGTGGCTCGAGGCGCTCAACGCGTGGATGCGGGAGCGGGCGGCAGCGGGGGAGTCGACGGTCATCACGTGCTCGGCGCTGCGGCGGGTCTATCGCGACCGGCTGCGTGAAGGGCTGGACTCGCTCGACTTCCTCCACCTCGACGGTCCGGCCGAGGTCATCGCCTCGCGGATGGAGGGACGCAAGGGGCACTTCATGCCGCCGGAACTCCTGCAGTCCCAGCTCGACACTCTCGAGGCACTCGACCCCGATGAGAGTGGGGTCGTGCTCGACCTGCGCCACACGCCGGACGAGCTGATCGACGAAGCCCTCACCTGGCTCAACTTGCCCACGTAGACCGTGGGACCCGCCGCCTGAAGTGGCTTTCTCTCACTCCGCCTGACCGCCGTGATCAGGCGAGGTGAGAGGAACCCACTTCGGGCGGGAAAGTTCGGGCGAGGGCGCGCTCGCGGGCCAGCCTCTTCATGCCGTCCGCCGGGCGAATGGGGTCCGGCCACTTGGGATGGGCGAAGTCACCCTCGGAGCGGCCGGTGAGGCGACGCCGCACCAGCGGTGCGACCTCGGTGCGCAGGAACCGTCCCTCATCGCGCAGGGCCCGGCGCCAGCCGCGTGGCTCCCAGTCGTCGAGCTCGCGCAGTTTGAGGGTGTGTGGCACGCCGAGTTCGCGCAGCACGAACGCCGCCATCCGCTTGTGCCCCAACCGATTCATGTGGATCTTGTCGGGCGCCCAGAGCCGGCGGTCCTCGTACTCCCGCATGAGCGTGTGGTCGAGCAGCGTTGCGCCGTGAGTGGCGGAGAGGTCACGCACGGCGTCGTTGAAGGTCTGGACCCGACGCAGCAGCGGGTCGAGGAGTGCAGTCGTCTTCATGTCGAAGGCGGTGAAGACGAGGACGTGTGCGCCGCTGCCGGTGAGCCGGGTGAGGGCGGCCTCGTAGCGCTCCATGAGCGCGTCGAGATCCGAGCGGAGCGACAGGATGTCGTTGCCCCCGGCATAGAACGACACGTGCGTGGGAGAGAGCGCGAGGGCGTCGTCGAGCTGGTCGGACACCACCTGGTCGAGGACCTTGCTGCGGATGGCGAAGTTGGCGTACTCCCAGCGAGGGTCGGCGCGGCCCAGTTGGCGCGCCATCCGGTCCGCCCACCCACGAAAACCGTTGGGGTAGTGCAGGTTCGGGTCACCAACACCCTCGGTGAAGGAGTCTCCGATGGCGACGAAACGACCGGGGTGCATGTGGACATGTTCACTATGAGGGGGGTCGCACAGCAACAACCGCGCACTGTTGCGCCCGTTGTTGTCCCGCCCGTTGCGCGGGCGTCACGACATGGTCATCTGCGAGGCAGCTGGCCACGAGGTTGCCGGAGGGGCAGCCAAATGCACGGCTGCCCCTCCGGTCTTGGTGATCGTTCGGTTACCAGCACTTGAGGTAGTCGAGGGCGTGGACAGGAATCCCCGCATCACCCTTGAACAGTTCCTTGTTTGAGAAGTACAGACGCCCCCACCTGTTGGGATCGTGCTTCCGAATCGAAAAGGTGCTGACGTTGAGGTACATCCCCGGATACGTGACTCCCGTCCCGGTCCCGCGCCCACCACCCTTGTTGTACGTGAACGTCACGTGCTTCGTGACCCTGTACTGGCATGTCGAGTAGTCCGTGGTTGCTGCCTGCGAACTCGCGGGCTGGACGAGCAGCATTCCTGTTGCTGTGGCGCTGGTCAGCGCAGCCATGGCGAATCGACCAAGGTTCATATTTCCTCCGCGTTCCTGATTCTCGTCGAGATGACTCGGACCCTGACAGTGTGGCATCGCCCCGGTGTTTCATCCTTGAACGTCAGATCCCGGAGTGTTGGTGTGGCTGTTGTTCGCTCGATGGTTCGCAACTCGTCAACGTGACGACACTGCGGAGGTGGGCGGGCGGCATACCGTGCGCTCGTGCCCAGGTTCGTCGCGCTCGGCGACTCACTCACCGAAGGCGTCGGCGACCCGCATCCGGCCTGGCCCAACGGGCTCCGCGGGTGGGCCGAACTCGTGGCCGCCCGGCTCGCGGCGACGGATCCGACGACCGAGTACGCGAACCTCGCGCTGCGCGCCAAGACCGCCTGGGACGTCGCGCAGGAGCAGGTCCCGGCCGCGCTCGAGATGAAGCCCGACATCGTGACGATCTGGGCCGGCGGCAACGACATCCTGCGGCCGCGACTCCACCTCGACCGGGTCCTCACGCCCATCGACGAGGCGCTCGCCCAACTCGCGGTGACGACCACGACCCTCATCGTCTTCACGGGCTTCGAGATCAGTGGCTCGCCGTTCCTCGGGCCGCTGCGGGCCAGGGTGCGGGAGCTCAACAGCAACCTTCGCGAGATCGCCCATCACCGGGGTGCCGTTGTCGCCGATGTCTCGCCCCGGAACGAGTGGCGGGACCGACGGCTGTGGGCCGGCGACCGCGTGCACCCCTCGCCGCTGGGCCACGAGCGCCTCGCCGCCCAGGTCGGCACGCTGCTCGGACTGGCACCGCAGCCGGCCCCGCCCGTCCTCGGCCCGCCGCAGCCCCCGCGCCGTGGACGCGTCATCGCGGACGAGTTCGAGTGGTGGCGGGACCACGCCGCGCCGCACATCGCCCGGTGGGCAACGGGAGCGTCCAGACGTGAGCTCGTCACGCCCAAGTGGACGGTTCCGGTCCGGCCCGCGGCGGCCTTCCCGTGGTTCGACGTCGGCAACGATCTGGCTGTGAGTTCTCTGCCCTCGGCGTGAACCCGCCCTCCCGGCGGCATGATGTGAGTCGTGCCCATCCACCATGACGGCGACAGTGCCCGTCGCGACGACGACGCGGACCACGAGTTCACGTACGAGTCCGGCGACCAGGATTACGACGACCAGGACGACGACGACAACGACCGGGACGACGACTACGACGAGTGGGACACGCGGGCCCCGCGCATCCACGGCGGTGGCGGCGGTGGGTCAGGGCGCTACGTCGGCCTCACCGCACTGAGCACCCTCCTCCCCGGTGCCGGTCTCATCCCCACTCGACGTCGCGGCCTGGGCCTGGTCCTGTTCCTCGGTGCCCTGCTCCTGGGGGCCCTCGCCCTCTTCTATGCGTGGCGCAAGGGCTTCGTCGTGGCCGCGCTCGATCTCGCGGTGCGCCCCGGTCTCCTCATGGGATTGCTCGTCGCGACGATTGTCGGGGCGCTGCTGTGGTGCTTCGGCATCCTCACGACGGCCCGCGAGACGACACCCGGTGGCCCGGGCAGGGGTTGGCGCGCTCTCTTCGCGGCCATCTGCTGCGCCGTGATCGTCGCTCCGGCAGCGACGGCGGTCCGCTACCTCACGATCCAGCACGACGTCATCACGGTCCTCACCGGCAATGGCAACAACGACGACGTCGAGGCGAACGCGTGGGCCGACCAGCCGCGCGTCAACATCCTGCTGCTCGGGTCCGACGCCGGTGACGACCGGATCGGCGTGCGCACCGACTCGATGATGGTGGCGAGCATCGACACCGAGTCGGGTGACACCGTGCTCTTCAGCCTGCCGCGCAACCTCGAGCACGCGCCCATTCCCTCGTCGAACCCGCTGAGCAAGCTCTATCCCAACGGCTACGACTGCGGCGACGAGTGCCTGCTCAACGGCATCTGGACGCTCGCGACGGATCACGCCGAGCAGGACCCGGCCCTCTTCGCCGGCGACGACAACCCGGGCCTCACCTCGACTCGTGACGTCATCGGCGAGATCCTCGGCCTCGACATCGACCGCACCCTCGTCGTCAACCTCCAGGGCTTCCGCGCCCTCGTCGACGCGATGGGCGGCGTCGACATCAACGTCAAGGAGCGGGTCTGCGTCGACTGTCAGCTCAAGAACGGTCGCATCGTCTTCGCCCACGGCATCGAGAAGTGGATCGAGCCGGGGGAGCAGCACCTCAACGGAAACCTTGCCCTCTGGTACGCCCGTTCGCGTGCCGGCAGCGACGACTTCAACCGCATGCGGCGCCAGCGCTGCGTCACCGCCGCCATCCTCAACCAGGCCGACCCGGTGGCGCTCCTGCGCAACTATCCGGCGCTGGCCGACGTCGTCAAGGACAACGTCGCGGTCGACATTCCGCAGTCGGAGCTGCCCGCCTGGGCTCAACTCGTCGGGACCCTGCAGGACTCGGGGTCGATCCGGAGCCTGCCGATCACGAACCAGGTCGTGAAGGTCACCAATCCCGACTACGCGAAGATCCGCGATGTCGTCCAGGACGCGCTCAACCCGCCGCCCCCGGCGTCCGAGACGAGCGCGCCGAGTTCGACGCCCAGCCCGAGTGACTCGAGCTCGCCGACACCGACACAGCCGACCGACGAGGTGGAGGACATCAGCACCGCCTGCTGAACCACAGAGTTGAGCGGAATCAACTCAACTCTGTGGTCGTTGGACCTGATGAATCCGTGCCTTTCACGACCCTCAGGAGAACTCAGCAATGGATCTGACCCCGACGACGAAGGTCGCCGAGGCGCTCGCGCTCGCCCAGCGGACGGCGCAGGCGTCCGGTCACCCCGAGATCACCCCCGACCACCTCGCTCTGGCCCTCGCCGAGCAGCCGGAGACGTCGACCCCGGCGCTCCTCGAGGCTGCCGGAACCTCCGCCCCCGCCGTCGCCTCGGCCGCGCGCTCCGCGCTGTCCCGTATGCCGGTGAGTTCCGGTTCCAGCACCGCCTCACCGTCGTTCGGGCAGGCTGTGCTGGGTGTGCTCCAGCAGGCGAGCACCCTCATGTCAGCCAAGGGCGACACCCACCTCGCGACCGACCTGCTCCTCCTCGCTCTCGTCGAGAAGGGCGCGGTGCCGGGCGTCGACCCGTCCGCGGCCAAAGCCGTCGAGGCCCGCATCGACGAACTGCGCGCCGGGCGCAAGGTGACGTCGGAGACCCAGGAGAGTGGCAGCGAGTCGCTGGAGAAGTACGGAACCGATCTCACAGCCGCCGCCCGCGAGGGCAAGCTCGACCCGGTCATCGGACGCGACTCGGAGATCCGTCGCGTCGTCCAGGTCCTGTCGCGCCGGACCAAGAACAACCCCGTCCTCATCGGCGAACCCGGCGTCGGCAAGACCGCTGTCGTCGAGGGCCTCGCCCAGCGCATCGTCGACGGCGACGTGCCGGAGTCGCTGCGCGACAAGCGCCTCATCAGCCTCGACCTCGGTGCGATGGTCGCCGGGGCGAAGTACCGCGGCGAGTTCGAGGAGCGGCTCAAGGCCGTCCTCGAGGAGATCAAGGCGAGCAACGGCCAGATCGTCACCTTCATCGACGAGCTCCACACCGTCGTCGGTGCGGGCGCCACCGGCGACTCGGCCATGGACGCCGGCAACATGCTCAAGCCCATGCTCGCGCGGGGCGAACTGCGACTCGTCGGCGCGACGACGCTCGACGAGTTCCGGGAGCACATCGAGAAGGACCCCGCGCTCGAGCGCCGCTTCCAGCAGGTCTTCGTCGGTGAGCCTTCCGTCGAGGACACGGTGGCGATCCTGCGTGGCCTCAAGGAGCGCTACGAGGCGCACCACAAGGTCGAGATCGAGGACGCCGCGCTCGTGGCTGCTGCCTCCCTGAGCGACCGCTACATCACCGGCCGCCAGTTGCCCGACAAGGCCATCGACCTCGTGGACGAGGCCGCATCCCGCCTGCGCATGGAGATCGACTCCAGCCCGGTCGAGATTGACGAGCTCCGTCGCGCTGTCGACCGCCTCAAGATGGAGGAGCTCCACCTCGAGCGCGAGACCGACGACGCCTCCGTCGAGCGCCTCGCTCGGCTGCGTGAGGACCTCGCCAACAAGTCCGAGCAGCTCAGCGCGCTCAACGCCCGGTGGGAGTCGGAGAAGTCCGGCCTCAACCGCGTCGGTGACCTCAAGGCTCAGGTCGACGAGGCGCGCACGCGCCTCGAGAAGGCGCGCCGCGAGTACGACTTCGAGACCGCGAGTCGTATCGAGTTCGGCGAGATCCCCGAGCTCGAGAAGCAGCTCGCCGAGGCCGTGGAGAACGCAGCGGATGAGGACCACGGCGCCGATCTCATGGTCAAGGAGCGTGTCGGCGCCGACGACATCGCCGAGGTCATCTCGGCGTGGACCGGCATCCCCGCCGGACGTCTCCTCCAGGGCGAGACCGAGAAGCTCCTCTCGATGGAGTCGATCATCGGCTCGCGCCTCATCGGTCAATCGAGCGCGGTCGAGGCCGTCGCCGACGCCGTGCGCCGCAGCCGGGCCGGCATCGCCGACCCGGACCGGCCGACCGGGAGCTTCCTCTTCCTCGGCCCGACCGGTGTCGGCAAGACCGAGCTGGCCAAGTCGCTCGCGGACTTCCTCTTCGACGACGAGCGCGCCATGGTCCGCATCGACATGTCCGAGTACTCCGAGCGCCATGCCGTGGCTCGCCTCATCGGAGCCCCTCCCGGCTACGTCGGGCACGAGGAGGGCGGCCAGCTCACCGAGGCCGTCCGCCGCCGTCCGTACTCCGTCGTCCTGCTCGACGAGGTCGAGAAGGCCCATCCCGAAACCTTCGACATCCTGCTGCAGGTCCTCGACGACGGTCGGCTCACCGACGGGCAGGGCCGCACGGTCGACTTCCGCAACGTCATCCTCGTGATGACGAGCAACCTCGGAAGCCAGTTCCTCATCGACCCGACGCTCGATCCGGATGCCAAGCGTGAGGCCGTCATGGCCGCGGTGCGCACGTCCTTCAAGCCGGAGTTCCTGAACCGGCTCGACGAGATCGTCATCTTCGACCCGCTGACCCGCGACGAGCTCGCCCACATCGTCGAGCTGCAGGTGCGTGCCCTCGGCACGCGTCTCAAGGACCGTCGCATCGATCTCGAGGTGACCGACGCGGCACGCGAGTGGCTCGCCGAGACCGGATACGACCCGGCATACGGCGCTCGTCCGCTCCGTCGCCTCGTCCAGAAGGAGATCGGTGACCGCCTCGCGCGCGCCCTCCTCGCCGGCGAGGTCCGCGACGGACAGACCGTCACCGTCGACCGGGATGAGGACGGTCTCACCCTGCGCTGACGGCCCGGACCGGCCAGTAGGGTGTGCGCCATGCGACGACGCGCCCTGCTGGCCGGTTCCCTCTCTCTGGCCGCCGTCCTTCTCACCGGATGCGGCGGTGGCGACGAGCCTGCCGCCACGATGAATCCGAAGGAGGATCTCGCCGCCGCCAAGAAGGTCTTCGACGAGGCGAAGTTCGTCGGCCTCCAGCTGTCGAGCAAGGACGTCCCCCAGACCGAGAACGGCGTCACCGGCGCCCTCGGCACCGGTGAGATCAGCGCGACCGAGCCGAAGTTCAAGGGCAGCGTCACCGCCACGATCAAGGGCGTGAGCGGAGCGGCCGAAGTCATCACGATCGGCGACGCGGCATACATGAAGTTCTTCACGCCGACCTACAACCCGACGAACCTCGCCGACCTCGGGGCACCCAACCCGTCGAACTTCTTCCACCCCGACAAGGGCATCTCCTCGCTCCTCACCGAGACGATGAACCCCGGTGTCGGTGAAAAGGTGCGTGACGGAGCCACGGTGCTCCAGCAGTACTCCGGCACCCTCCCCGGCGCCCGCATCAAGGACCTGCTCAATCTCGGCGACGGCACGAGCGAGTTCCAGGTCACCTATGGCATCGCCGAAGGGAACAAGCTGCAGCTCGCCACCCTCACGGGGCCGTTCTTCGCCGGCACCACCTCGACCTACACGCTGCGCCTGAAGGACTACGGGAAGACCGTTGACATCACCCGCCCGTAGGGCAGCTCGCCCCAGGGCCCTGCTCGCGACGGCGTCCGTGGCGGTCGCGCTCGCGGCAGCCGATACGTACGTCGTCGTGCTCGCACTCACCGACATGATGTCGGGCGTCGGCATCGGCATCGACTCGCTCCAGCGCGCGACGCCGATCATCTCCGGCTTCCTCCTCGGCTACATTGCGGTGCTGCCGCTCATCGGCCGACTCGCGGATCTCACTGCGAGACAACGGGTTCTGCTTGGCTGTCTCGCGATCTTCGTCGTCGGCTCGGCCATCACGGCGCTCGCGGTGGAGTTGCCGGTGCTTGTCGCCGGACGCGTCATCCAGGGCGTCGGCGGCGGTGGGTTGGTCCCGGCGACGTTGGCGATCGTCGCCCAGCTGTGGCCGGCCGACCGGCGAGGCACACCCCTCGGAGTCGTGGGGGCCGTGCAGGAGCTCGGGTCCGTGCTCGGACCCGTTCTCGGCGCGGCGGTGCTCGCCGTGGCGGACTGGCGGGCGATCTTCTGGCTCAACGCTGTTCTGGGAGTCGCCCTGGCGTTCGCGGTCGTTGCGACCGGCGGAGGTATGCCGGCCCGCCCCCGCGCGCTGCCCGTAGCGGTCTCGCTCGTGGCCGGTGTCGTGGGTTGGCTCGCGCTCGCCGCGCCCGAGTCGCTCGTGACGTCGGTGTCGCTCGGGGTGCCGTTCGTGCCGTTCGGCGACTCGACGTCGCGGCTCATGACGCCGATCGGCGTCCTCGCGCTGGCCCTGTTGCTTCTGGCCGTCGCACTGTGGGTGCGCGGCGCATGGCCGGTGCTGCGCCGGGCCGACCTGCTCGGTGCCCTGCTGCTGGGCGGCGCCCTCGGGTGCATCGTCCTGACCTTCGCCGCGGCCAACCCGGAGAAGGAGATCGTCGGCCCGCTCGGCTTCGCGCTGCTGCCGGTCGCGGCGGTCCTCGCCGGTCTCTACCTGCTGCACCACCGCCGGGCCGGGACTCCGCTCGTGCCACGGGGGGTGGTGGTGGGCAGGACGCGCTGGTCGCTGCTCGTGTCGCTCTGCGTCGGTATCGCCCTCGTCGCCGTCATCGTCGACGTGCCTCTGCTCGCCCGCCTCGTCCACACCGAGAGCGAGACGGTGGCGGCGTTCGTCCTCGTCCGCTTCCTCGTGGCGGTGCCTGTCGGCGCCCTCATCGGCGGCTGGTCCTTGCGGCGCCTCGGTGATGGGCTCGTGAGCGGGGTCGGACTGGCCCTCGCCGCCGTCGGACTCGTCGTCATGTCGACGTGGGGTCGCGGGTCGTTGGCCGAATGGACCTCGACGGTCGTGCTGGCCCTCGTGGGGTTCGGCATCGGCCTGGCGCTTGCACCGGTGAACAACGCCGCCCTTGCCGACTCACCCGAGGACGCCCATGGCACCGCCAGTGCGCTCGTGGTCGTTGCCCGGATGGTCGGCATGGTCGCCGGATTGGCACTACTCACGGCGATCGGGCTGCACCAGTACTACGCCGCCGTCGCCGCGCTGCCCGACCAGACCGACGGGCAGGCCCTGCTCGACGCCGCGGTCGTGCAGGTCGAGTGGGTCTTCCGCGGAGCAGCGATTGCTGCGGCCGTCGGCGCCCTCGGCTCGGTCGCCCTCGGCCGCACCCGCACCAGTCCTGACCCGACACTTTCCGACCCATAGGTCACGAAATGCGCGTCGACACTTTGTGACCTATTGGACGAAAAGTGTTGTCGACAGGGGTTGATGGTGACCAGCCGGTGAGAGCCGCTCGCGCCCCGGCGGCGACGGCGGCACAGCACACCGTCAATGCCGCGAGGCCAGCCGCGAACCGCAGGGTGAGCGACCCACCCGAGGTTCCGAGAAGGGCCGGCATCGCGGCAAGGTAGGCCAGGCCGAGGACGAACTATGAGGACGAAGCGATCGCGAACTTCCGTGCGGGAGACGGCAACTGGGTCCGAGGGCTCGGCCTCGTCGACGCCTCGCTGGTGCCGTCCCTGACGCTCGACTACCGCTGGGGCAAGCTCTACGACGTCGGTCGGCTCGAGCCCGGCCAGACGGCGTGGGGACTGGGTGAGAACACTGCGGTCCGCGTGGCGTCCACAGGCACGACGGTCGTCGGGGACGGCTCGGTCGTTGCGCTCGACCCGCGTCAGGCGCAGTTCACGACCGGGCCGAACGGAGCCATCGGTGCGTTGAACGTCCTGCTCCACACCTTCGGTGCGGGCGAGGCGCTCTAGGAGCCGTCGACCAACTCGATGAGTGCGTCGGCGACGACGTCGGTCGCCTCGTAGTTGAGCATGTGCCCGCGGCCGGGCAGCACGGTCAAACGCGAATCCCGTATGCCGGCGTGCAGCGCACGTGACCACCTCGCCGGGGTGATCCGATCCTTCGCGCCGACCACGACGTGGGTCGGCACCTCGGCGAGCACCTCGAGTGCCCGGGCTTCGTCGAGGTCCCGGATGGCGGGGAAGTAGCGGCCGAAGGCCTGCAGCGACGCCCGGGACATCTGGCGCCCAGCCTCGTGCACCCCCTCGGCGGGCGGGTTCTCGCCGAAATTCAGCCGCGTGAGGATGGCTCCCGGGACGACCATCCCGGTGCGCAGCAACGGAATTCGCGCAGCAACCGCCATCGCCGCAGCCTCGGCGCGCACGTTCCGACGGTCGCTGACATCGTGGGCGGTGGCGACCAGGGCGACCCCACGCACGCGGTCACGGACAACGTCAGCCCGCTGGCCGGCATACGCAAGGACCGTCATTCCGCCCATGGAGTGTCCGCCGAGAACGAGCGGTCCGGTCGGGGAGACGGCCGCGATGACGGTTGCGAGGTCGTCACCGAGGAGTGGGATGCTCGGCGCGCTCGATCCCCATGTCGAGCGCCCGTGCCCGCGCTGGTCGTAGGTGATCGCACGAACAGCCCTGTGCGACAGCACTTCTCTGACAACAGGGGCCCAGTTCTCGGAGGACAGGATCCAGCCGTGGGCGAGGACCACCGTCGGGGCGTCCGGAGCGAGGGGTGAGTTCGGCGTGTACTCGGTGGCGTGCAGCACGGCCCCGTCGGGCGTGGGGATCGACAGCGTGCGGGTGGTCAGCGAGGCGGTGTCCATCAGGCCTCCACCTCGATGACGACGGGCGCGTGATCACTCGCGCCCTTGCCCTTGCGCTCCTCGCGATCGATCGCCGCGCCCTGAACCCGCTTCGCCAGTGGGTCGCTCGCGAGGATGAAGTCGATGCGCATGCCGCGACGCTTCTGGAAGGCGAGGCGCGTGTAGTCCCAGTAGGTGAACGTGCCCGGCTCCGACGTGTGCGGCCGCACGACGTCCGTGACGCCGGCGTCGAGAACCGCTTGGAAAGCGGCGCGCTCGGGCGGGCTGACGTGGCTCTTGTCGAGGTAGTACTCCATCGACCAGACGTCCTCGTCCTGCGGCGCGATGTTCCAGTCACCCATGAGAGCGAACGGCACCTGCTCCGCCGCCCACGCCTCGGTCTGCACCCGCAGGCGGTCGAGCCACGCGAGCTTGTAGTCCATGTGCGGGTCGTCGAGCGCCCTGCCGTTGGGGACATAGAGCGACCAGAGGCGGATGCCGGCACAGGTCGCGCCGATCGCCCGAGCCTCCTCGACGGCCGGCTCGCCCCAGTGCGGCAGGTCGGGGAAGCCGCGACTCACGTCCTCGAGGCCCACCCGCGAGACGATGGCGACACCGTTCCACTGGTTGAGCCCATGGTGCGCGACCTCGTAGCCCAACGCCTCGAACCGGTCGAAGGGGAACTGGTCCTCGCGGCACTTCGTCTCCTGCATGGCCAGCACGTCGACGTCCGTGCGTTGCAGCCACGCCTCGACGCGGTCGATGCGGGAGCGGATGGAGTTGACGTTCCAGGTGGCGATGCGCACCACGTCACCCTACTTGTGGGTATGCCGGGTGTTTAGGCTCCACTCATGACCACCGCTCTCGTGACCGGAGCGACCGCAGGCATTGGCCGCGAGTTCGCCCTCCAGCTCGCTGCCCGCGGCGACAACGTCGTCCTCGTCGCCCGTGACGTCGCCCGCATGGAGGCCTTTGCGGCTGAACTGCGGGAGGCACAGGGGGTGGAGGTGGAGGTGCTTCAGGCCGATCTGACCCGGCGTGAGGACATCGGTCGGGTCGCCAATCGGCTGGCCTCCACTGACGCACCCGTCGACATCCTCGTCAACAACGCGGGCTACTCGCTGAAGAAGTCGTTCCTCGACAACGAGGTGGAGGTCGAGGAGGCAGTGTTCGAGGTCCTCGCCCGGGCCGTCCTCGTGCTCTCGCACGCGGCCGGCAACGCGATGCGTGCACGCGGGCGCGGCTCGATCATCAACGTCTCGTCCGTGGCGTCGCTGCTGACGTCGGGGACGTACTCGGCGAACAAGTCCTACGTCTCGGTGTTCACCGAGGGCCTGGCGGCAGAGCTGGCCGGGACCGGTGTCACCGCGACCGTGCTCTGCCCCGGCTTCACCCACACCGAGTTCCACGAGCGTGCCGACCTCGACATGTCGAAGCTCCCGGACTTCATGTGGCTCGACGCTCCCCGACTCGTGCGCGACGCGCTCGCGGACGTCGACAAGGGCAAGGTCGTGTCGGTGCCCGGCCGCCAGTACAAGGCGTTCTACACCGCCCTCCGCGTCATCCCGCGTCCGCTCGTGCGGTCCCGGTCCCGTCGAGCCCACCGACCCAGCTCCGACTGAGCGAAATGTGGTCGACGCGAGGTGAGGGCGAGGCTGCTGCTCGGCGCCCTCGGATCGACGCCGAGCTCCGGGCTGGCCTGGCCGTCATCGGTGGTGTGTTTCCCCCGACGATCACGCCGGATCTCATCGGCTTCATGCGCCAGTCGTACGCATCGCCACCCATCGAGGACATGCTGCGCGGCCGTGCCATCGACCTCGCCGTCCACGAGCTGCCCGGTCATGGGGGAGACACGATCGAGGTGTCGGTCCTCTCCCCGCGCCATGCCTCGGGGCCTCGTCCCGGCGTCGTCGTGGCGCACTCCGGTGGCTTCATGTTCGGCGACCGCTTCAGCGGGCTCGACCTGGCCATCGACTGGGTCGACCAGTTGGGGCTCGTGCTCGTCACCGTCGAGTACCGGCTGGCCCCCGAGCACCCGGATCCGGTGCCGTTCGAGGACTGCTACGCCGCGCTCGAGTGGACTGCTGCCCGCGCCGAATCGATCGGCGTGCGCCGCGACCGCCTGGTGGTGGCCGGGGCGAGCGCCGGTGCCGGGATCGCGGCGGGCCTTGCGCTGGCGGCCCGTGACCGTGAAGGTCCAGGGCTCGCAGGGCAGCTTCTCGACTACCCCATGCTCGACGACCGCGGGCTCACCGAGTCGACCAGGCTCTTCGACGGCATCGGAGTGTGGGACCGGGTCAGCAACGAGACCGGCTGGGCCGCGCTGCTCGGAGACCGTTGCGGGACCGACGGCGTGAGCGCGTATGCCGCGCCTGCGCGCGCCACAGACCTTCGCGGCCTGCCGCCCGCCTTCCTCGACGTCGGAACCGTCGAGATCTTCCGGGACGAGACGGTGGAGTATGCCGGCCGGCTCTGGTCCGCCGGTATCGACACCGAACTGCACGTGTGGCCGGGCGGCTTCCACGCTTTCGACATCTTCGCCAAGCACGCCGCGCTGTCCCGGGGGATGATCGCGACCCGCAAAGCATGGCTCGAGCGGATCGTGTCGGACTAGAATCCAGACCTCCCTGACGAGGTGGTGATGGGTCGATGCAGGAGCTGCTGGGGCGTCTGTCGGCCCTCGACCCCGACGCCAGCCAGGGCCTGCGCGTGATCGCGTGCTTCGACGAGCTCGTGGCGGGCAACGTCAACACGCGGGCGCTCCTCAGCGCGGCTGCGTCGCTGGCCGGCTGCGTCGCCGGCTTCCACCGGGAAGGCTCTGGCCAGGTCGTGCGCGTCACCCCCCGTGCTCAGCTCGCCGAGCCCCCGGCCTCCGCGATTCCGCCGGCGCTCGGTGCGGGTCCGGAGGCGAACGCGGTCGAGGCGGCGACCGGTCTGACCGTCTGGCTCGAGCGCGACGGCCTGCCACACGCCAACGACGCGATCATCCTCGAACGCCTGGCCCTGTCGGTCCGGGTCCGCCACGGCGGTGGAAGGGCGGGGGACCGGCGCCGCGCCCTGGGTGTCCTGCTCGACGGATCGGTGCCCGTCGACGAGCGGCTCTCGGCTGCAGCGCGGCTGGGGCTCGCGGCGTCGGCGCGCTATCGCGTCGTCGCGGCACCGCTCTTCGCGACGTGGGCGCGTCACCCAGAGGTGCCCGAGGACGTCGTGCCCACACCCTTCGGCCCCATTCACGCCCTGGTGGTTCGCGCCGACGCCGAGCCGCCCGAGTGCACCCCGCGTGGCACGGGCTCGGCCGCCGTTCCGGCGCAGCTACACCGCTCCTTCCTCGCTGCCGTCGTCGCCCTCCGGCTGTGTTCACCCCCGGCCGTCCGGAGCGTCGACGCCGACGACTACGGAGGGCTCGTCGACGTCCTCGTCGACACGCCGGCCGAGACACCGCTGGCCGACGTCGACCTGCTCGAGCCCGTCATGGGGATCCCGTGGGGTGAGTCCACCGTCGATGCACTCGTGCGCGCCGGCTCCGTGCGCCAGGCCGCGCGGCTCGGCGGGGTGCACCACAGCACGATGCAGTCCCGCGTCGACGCGATGACCACCGCACTCGGCTTCGACCCGCTCGACGGCTTCGGGCGCACGCGCCTCGGACTGGCGCACCTGCTCTGGAGACTGCGCGACTCCACCGTCCTCGAGCTGCCGGCGCCCGAACCCGGCCGGGCACCCACTGGAAGCCGCTCCGCGAACGCGGGCTGACGGCATACCCCAGCTCGCCGGAGGCGACCCGCCATCTGGCGGAGCAAACCCGCCAAGGTGCGCACGGCTGCCGGATGTGCCGGTGCCCTCGCGCGACGACGATCGTCCACGACCCGTCCGTCCAATGAAGTGCGAGGCGCAGTGATGATCGACAACCCCTACTACTCCCACGAGTTCCACGGCGACTACGAGCTGGTCAGCATCGGAAGGCTCGACCTCGAAGAGGGCGGGAGCATCCCCGACTGCGAGCTCGCGATCGCGACGTTCGGCACCCTCAACGACGCCAGGGACAACGCGATCCTCATCCCGACGTGGTACTCGGGGACGCACCAGGTGTGGCGCGAGATCTACATCGGCGAGGACCACGCGCTCGACCCGACGAAGTACTTCATCGTCTGCGTCAACCAGATCGGCAACGGCCTGTCGACGTCACCGCACAACACGGGGGACGCGAGCATCTCGATGTCCCGCTTCCCGAACGTGCGGATCGGTGACGACGTCGTCGCCCAGGAGCGCCTGCTGCGCGAGCACTTCGGCATCGAACGCCTCGCGCTCGTCGTCGGCGGCTCGATGGGAGCACAGCAGACCTACGAGTGGGCGGTCCGCTTCCCGGACAAGGTCCTTCGTGCCGCGCCCATCGCCGGGACCGCGCAGAACACCCCACACGACTTCCTGTTCACCGAGGCGCTCAACGAGCAGATCTGGTCCGACGCCCGATGGAACAACGGTGAGTACACGTCGAACAAGGAAGTCCTCGACGGCCTGACCCGGCACGCCCACCTCTGGGGGATCATGGGCTTCTCGACGGAGTTCTGGAAGCAGGAGGTCTGGCGGGCGCTCGAGTTCGAGTCCAAGGAGGAGTTCCTCGAGGGCTTCCTCGAGCCGTACTTCACGGCCATGGACCCCAACGACCTGCTCGCCATGGCCTGGAAGTGGCAGCGAGGCGACGTCGCCCGGCACACCGGCGGTGACCTCGCCGCGGCCCTCGGCAGGATCACGGCGAAGACCTTCGTCATGCCGATCAACGAGGACATGTTCTTCCCGGTCCGGGACTGCGCGGCTGAGCAGGCCCTGATTGCCGGGTCCGAGCTGAGGGTCATCGACGACGTTCTCGGCCACCTGGGTCTGTTCGGCGTCGCGCCGACGTACATCCCGCAGATCGACGACGCCCTCAGGGACCTGCTCGCCGAGGAGGTGTGAGGTCGGCGGCCCCGGCCCCTCGGTAGGGTCGGGGCCGTGACTGACATCGCTTCCGACCGCGCCCGCCTGCTCGAGATCGTCAAGGACAAGGCCATCGTGCACGGCCGCGTCACCCTCTCCTCCGGCAAGGAGGCCGACTACTACGTCGACCTGCGCCGCATCACGCTCGACGGTGAGGCCAGCCCGCTCGTCGGCCGCGTCATGCGCGACCTCGCCAAGGACCTCGACTTCGACGCCGTCGGTGGCCTGACCCTCGGCGCGGACCCCGTTGCCACGTCGATGCTCCACGCCGCCGCCGCCGCGGGTGAGCGCCTCGACGCGTTCGTCGTCCGCAAGGCCGGCAAGGCCCACGGTCTCCAGCAGCGCATCGAGGGCCCGTCGATCGAGGGCCGCCGCGTCCTCATCGTCGAGGACACGTCCACGACAGGAGCCTCGCCGCTCGATGCCGCGAAGGCCGCGCAGGAGGCCGGCGCCACCGTCGTCGGTGTCGCGACCATCGCCGACCGCGCCACGGGTGCAGCCGAGGTCTTCGCCGACGCCGGGCTCCAGTACCGCCACGTCTACGGCCTCGCCGACCTCGGCCTCGCCTGAGGCTCGACCAGACCGCGACCTGCACCTTCGCGCATCCCGGAGCACACGGCATACAGGCTCTAGGATCGCGGACGAGACGTCTCGAACAGGGGAGTTCCCATGATCACCGCAATCGTCATCGTTGCCATCCTCGTCGTCCTGGCCCTGATCGTGGTCGGGATGTACAACGGCCTCATCAAGCTGCGCAACCTCGTGCAGGAGGCGTGGCGGCAGATCGACGTCGAGCTGACGCGACGGCACGACCTCATCGGCAACCTCGTCGAGACGGTCAAGGGCTACGCGGCGCATGAGCGCGGCACGCTCGAGGACGTCATGAAGGCGCGTTCGGCCGCGATGGCGCCGAACCAGTCGCCGGGTCAGCAGGCCGAGAGCGAGAACATCCTCAGCCAAGCGCTCGGACGCCTCATCGCCGTTGCCGAGGCCTACCCGGACCTCAAGGCGAACCAGAACTTCATGGCGCTCCAGGCCGAGCTGACGAGCACCGAGGACCGCATTGCGTCGGCGCGTCGCTACTACAACGCGACCGTGCGTGACCTCAACACCAAGGTCGAGACGGTCCCGACGAACTTCGTCGCCGGCATCTTCGGCATCAAGCAGGCCGAGTACTTCGAGGCCGTCGGCGAGCAGCGCGAGGCCCCGAAGGTCGACTTCGGACAGCGCGACGCGACGATTCCGCCGCCGAGTGGGTATGCCGGTGGGGCACCTTCCGCCTCCACCCCGCCGTCGCCGACGTCCCCGGCTCAGACGCCCGCCGCACCCGAGCCGCCGGCTGCGTCTCCGGCCCCGCAGGCTGCGCCGCCCGCTGAGGCCACCCAGCCCATTGACCCCACGACGCCTCCCGGCGACGTGCCGCCGGCCCCGCCCGCACCCCGAGTCTGAACGTGTCGGTTCAGGGGGGATCCCGCAGCGTCCTCGCCGAGCCGTGGGTGGCTGAGGTCTGGGTCGATCCGCAGTGGTACGAGTGCCAGAGCAGCCCGGACCGGCTGCCCGAGCCCGGACCGCCCACGGTCGTCCCGCTGCGCGGTAGCCAGTTGCTCATCGGTCGGCACAGCGAGACCCACGCGGTCGTCCCGCACATCGATTGCGACCGCGACGCCGGAGTGAGTCGTCGCCACGCCCAGCTCACGCGACAGGGTGACGGTTGGGTGGTCGAGGACCTCGGCTCCGCGAACGGCACCTATGTCAGCGGCGCTGTCGGAGACATCCCGCAGGACCCGATCGAGATCGGTCGACCGGTCGCTGCTGGGAGCGTGCTCTACCTCGGGTCGTGGACTCGCATCGTGCTGCGTCGGGAGTCGGCCGCCGGCTGAGGCCTCCTGCCGCGAGGCGAACATGTGCGCCGGTCGAGCGACCGGCGCCCACCTTCGTGACCG
Source organism: Knoellia subterranea KCTC 19937 (assembly GCF_000768685.1). Lineage (GTDB taxonomy): Bacteria > Actinomycetota > Actinomycetes > Actinomycetales > Dermatophilaceae > Knoellia > Knoellia subterranea. The sequence goes on from NZ_AVPK01000004.1 coordinate 326,077, forward strand.
GCGCAGCCATCCGTGCGCCGGTCACCAGCTTCTGCGCCGGTCGCACGACCGGCGCAGAGCCCGCGGGCCGCGCAGCCGCGATCGGGAGGGTCTGCGGTTACTTCTCGGTCGGGAGGATGAGAGCGTAGACGTCCCACGGCCGCGCGTCGTCCGGGTGCTCGCGCCGGGTCCGCCCCTTGTAGGCCCGGAACACCTCGTTCAGCTGCTCCTTGATCTCCTCGAGCTCGGCGTCGGTGACCCAGAGCCGGCCCCGTGACGTCATGCCCGTCTCCTCGCCCGTCTCGAGTGATGCGGCCAGGCGGTCGAGCCCCGCGTCCAGCCCCACGAACCACTTGGCCAGGGAGGTGCGACTGAGGTCGCGACCGGCCGCCCGGTGCGCCTCGGGAAGGATCGAGATCGATGTCGCGCTCGACCGCCACGGCCGTTCGCGGCCGTCGCTCGAGGCCGCGTCGCGCTCGACGACCCCCCACTTCTCGAGCGCGCGCAGGTGGTAGCTGGTCGCCGAGGGGGTGAGGTCGACGAGACGCGCAGCTTCGGTGGCCGTGAGCACCTCGCCGGAGAACAACTCAGTGATGAGCCGCTGCCGCGCCGGGTGCGCCAGCGCGCGGAGGGCTCGCGGGTCGGTGATCCGGAGCTCGTCGGGTCGCTTCTTCGCCATGGATCCCAGCCTAGTGTTGACGCTGGAATTCATGAAGCGTTACCTTCACATATATGAAGCAACTACTTCACGAGTATGCCGGTGTGCTGGCCGTGCGTCAGGCTCGCCTCGTCCTCGGGGCGAGTGTCGTCTCGATGGTCGGCGATGCCACGGCCCTGGTCGCCCTGCTCCTGAAGCTGCATGAGGAGGGGCACGGACCGCTTGCCGTCATGGCCCTGCTCATCTGTTTCGCCCTGCCGATCGTCGCGACGATGGGTCTCGCCGGATCGGTTGCTGACAGCCACGACCCGCGACGCGTCCTCGTCCTGGCACTTGCCGTCCAGGCGGCTGGCGCGATCGGGCTCGTGGTCGCACCGTCGGTGGTGTGGGTCTGCGCGGCGGCAGTCGTCATGCAGACGGGGTTCGCGTTCGCCAACCCGGTGTGGAGCGCGGTCATGCCGCGGGTCGTCGGCGAGGACCTGTCGGGCACGTACGTCTCGCTGGCCCAGGGGATGCGCGCCGTGGCCTCACCCATCGGGGCCGCAGTCGCGGGCGTCGTCGTCGAACACTGGGGCAGCCGAACGGCGCTGGCCGTCAACGCCGCGAGCTTCGTCGGGCTCATCGGAGCTGCACTCGCTCTCAGGGTGGGGCGGGTGGGCGCGCCGGTGGGTGAGCGCGAACGGTGGCGTCGGTCATCGCTCCTTCCGCGCGATGGCGTGACGGTGTTGCGCCGTGACCCGGTGCTGGCAACGCTCGTCTTCGCGATCGTCCCGCTCATCCTCACCATCGAAGCCGTCAACGCGGTCGAGGTCTTCCTGGTCAGAGGCGACCTCGGAGCCACGCCCAGGCAATACGGCATGGCCGAGGCCTGCGCCGGCGTCGGCGCCGTCTTGGGCTCCTTCGCCGCTGCGGCCATTCGCTCCCGCCCTGCACGAATCCGGGGGCTGCTCCTCGGGATCGCCGTCGTCCCGCTCGCCCAGATCGTGCAGGGTCTCGCGCCGACCCTGGGGGCCTACGCCGGAGCAGCATTCGTTGTCGGACTGGCGCTCGGGATCGTCAACGCGTTGATCTTCGCACTGCTCCTCCGAGAGATCGGGGAGGTCGACCGGGGCAAGGTCATCACCCTCGTGAGCGGGCTGTCCCGATCGGCGACGATCGGGGCCCTGACCCTCGGTGGAGTCCTCGGGACCCTGGTCGGCGCGCGCACGGCATACGTCATCTGTGGTTCTGCCGGGCTCCTCATCGCTGCGGCCGCGGCGCTTCGCGTGCAGCGCCCTGTCCACCGGTCGGTGGACTCCGACTCCACCCAGTGGTCGGTGCCGACCGGACGCTGACGCGAGGATGCTGGAGGCATGACAGCGATCAGCATTAGGGGGCTTGAGAAGGCCTACGGCAGCAAACGTGCAGTCGACGGCCTCGACCTCGACATCGAGACCGGCGAGGTCTTCGCGCTGCTGGGTCCGAACGGCGCCGGCAAGACGACCACCGTCGAGATCCTCGAGGGCTTCCGCACCCGGGATGCCGGTGAGGTCAGCGTTCTGGGCGAGGACCCGCATGGCGCAAACCGGCTGTGGCGGAACCGAATCGGCATCGTCCTCCAGTCGTCATCGGGGCTCGATCTGCTCACGCCGAGGGAGATCCTCGCGTCGACGGCGCGGTCCTACGCCAAACCCCGCGCCATCGACGAGGTCATCGCCGCTGTCGGGCTCGAGGAGAAGGCCGACGTCCGCATCGCCGGACTCTCCGGCGGGCAACGTCGCCGGCTCGATGTCGGGCTCGGCATCGTCGGCCGCCCCGAGCTCCTCTTCCTCGACGAGCCGACGACCGGGTTCGACCCGCAGGCGCGCCGCGACTTCTGGGAGCTCATCCGCAGCCTGGCATCCGAGGGGACGACGATCCTGCTGACGACGCACTACCTCGACGAGGCCGAGCAGCTCGCCGACCGCGTCGGCGTCATCGCCGGTGGGCAACTCCTCGCCCTCGACACGCCCGCCAACCTCGGGGGTCGAGCGTCGGAGGAGGCGACGGTGACCTGGCTTGAGCAGGGGCAGCGCCAGTCCGTGCGCACCGCGACGCCGACCCTCGAGGTGCGGCGGCTCGCCGAGCGGTTCGAGGGCGAAGTGCCCGAGCTCGTCGTGAACCGCCCCTCCCTCGAGGACACCTACCTGTCACTCATCGCACCCCATGTGGCTGCGCACGACGAGCCTGCTTCACACGACACGGGGCGCACCAACTCCATCGCCCAGGAGGTCTCGGCATGAACGCCGTCGCACTCGGCTTCGACCGCACGCTCCTCGAGCTGAAGATGTACTCGCGGGAGAAGGAGGCCGTCTTCTTCTCCTTCCTCTTCCCGATCCTCATGCTCGCGCTCTTCTCGGTGATCTTCGGCGACGAGATGGAAGCCGGGGGGTCGCAGATGAGCGCCGCCGAGTACTTCCTGCCCGGCATGATCTCGGCCGGCATCCTGCTCACGAGCTTCCAGACGATGGCGATGTCGGTCGCGGCCGAGCGTGACGACGGCACCCTCAAGCGACTCCGCAGCACGCCCATGCCGCCGGTGTCCTACTTCCTCGGCAAGGTCGGTCTCGTCGTGACCACCGCACTGGCACAACAGGTCTTGCTCCTTGCCGTCGCCAGGTTTGCGTTCGGGGTTGAACTTCCGGACACGGCCGATCGCTGGTTCACCTTTGCATGGGTCTTCGGTCTGGGTGCCTTCGCGGGAACCGTTCTCGGCACGGCCTACAGCTCACTCGCCACCGCCCGAACCATCGGCGCGGTCGTCGTCGCCCCGATGCTCATCCTGCAGTTCATCTCGGGCGTCTATTTCGCTTTCACCGACATCCCGAGCTGGCTCCAGCACATCGCCTCGATCTTCCCGCTCAAGTGGATCGCCCAGGGCATGCGCTCGGCCTTCTTCCCCGACCAGCTCGCCTCGATGGAGATGGCAGGCGCCTGGGAACACGGTCGCACCGCCCTGGTCCTCGGTGGCTGGGCCGTCGCCGGACTCGTCCTCTGCGTCCTGACCTTCAAGTGGTTCAAGCGCGGCACGACATGATGGCACCGTGACCAGTCCGTCCACGCCGTCCCCGCCGTCCGCGTCGCCCTCGGAGTCCTCGGAGTCCTCGGCTCGGTCGCAGCTCTCGACCGACGAGCTCGCGGCCATGTGGCGCGGACAGGCCAAGTGGTGGGACTTCGGCTGCTACGCGCTCATCGCGACGGCCGTGGTCGTCGCCCTGCTCGAACCGGCCGGTCCCCACGGGCGGTGGCCCACCATCGTCCTCCTCGGCGGGATCGCCCTCGCCTACATCCTGTTCGGTCGCCGCGCGCTCATGCACGAGGAGACCGTGTATGCCGTCCTCTATCACCTCTGCGCGTGGACCTGCCTCCTCACGATCATCGCGCTCGACCCCGAGTTCGAGGCATGGCTGCTGTTCTTCTGCCTCTTCCCGCAGATCTGGGCCACGTTCTCCCTCCGGCCCGCACTGCTCGCCACCGGACTCGGTCTCGCCGCGATCTTCGTCAGCGTCGTCGCCCCGGCGGACAACCCCGCAGCCGAGGTGCCGGGTGCGCTCGTGTCGGTGCTCATCTCGTTCACCCTCTCGGCCGCCCTCGGCATGTTCATCCACCGCATCATCCGCGAGGCCGAGGAACGGGCCGGCGTCATCGACGAGCTCCGCGCCACCCGCGAGCAACTCGCCGTCGCGGAGCGGGCGCAGGGCGTCATGGACGAACGCAGTCGTCTCTCGCGCGAGATCCACGACACGCTCGCGCAGGGCTTCACCTCGGTCGTCGCCCTGTCCCGGGCTGCGGGATCGGCTCTGGATCGCGGCGACCTCGAGGCCGTACGCGAGCGGCTCGCCATGGTCGAGCAGACCGCTGTCGACAACCTGGCCGAGGCACGCGTCATCGTCGCCGAACTCACTCCCGGCCACCTCCAGTCGCGCACGCTCGTCGAGGCACTCGCGAGGCTTGCCGACACGATGACGCGAGAGACCGGCATACAGGTCTCGTCCACCGTCACCGGCGAACCGGCACCCCTCGGCGGCAACGCCGAGGTCGTCGTCCTCCGCGCCGCGCAGGAAGGGCTGTCCAACGTGCGCCGCCACTCCGGAGCCGAGGCGGCCTGCCTCACGCTCGACTACGCACCCACGCAGGTCTCCCTCGAAGTCACCGACGACGGCTCCGGCTTCGACCCCGACGCTGCGCGCGACGGCTTCGGCCTGGACGGACTGCGTTCTCGCGCAGCGGAACTCGGTGGGGCTGTGACCATCGCACCCGCCGCACCCCGCGGTACCCGACTCAGGATGGAGCTGCCCCGATGATCCGCGTCGTCGTCGTCGACGACCACCCGGTCGTCCGTGCGGGGATGGTCGCCCTGCTCGGCGAGATGGCCGATGTCGAGGTCATCGGGGAGGCCGGCAATGGCGCCGAGGCGCTCGCCATCGTGCCCCGACTCACGCCGGACGTCGTCCTCATGGACCTGCGCATGCCCGTGATGGACGGCGCCGAGGCGACTGCCCGGCTGCGCGAGCTGCCCGACCCTCCCCAGGTCCTCGTCCTCACGACCTATGACACCGACGCCGACATCGTGCGTGCTGTCGAGTCGGGGGCGCGCGGCTACCTGCTCAAGGACACGCCCCCGACCGTCCTCGCCGACGCGATTCGTCGTGCCGCCCTCGGCGAGACCGTCCTGGCCCCTCCGGTGGCGGCCAAGCTGGCCGAGCGGCTCCAGGCGCCCAGGGTCGAGCTCACGCCGCGCGAACTCGATGTCCTCAGGGCGGTGGCCCGCGGACTGTCCAACGCCGAGGTCGGTCGCGAGCTCTTCATCGGCGAGGCCACGGTCAAGACGCACCTGCTGCGGATCTTCGCCAAGCTCGAGGTGACGGATCGGACGGCAGCCGTCACCGCGGCATACGGAATGGGTTTGATCAGCCTGTGAGGTGAGGCGACGCGCGCCCGGGCGCAACTCTCAGCGACGTTGCCGAGTGGTCGGCTCAGCCGAGGACCTGGCCGAGGAGCCCACCCGCGCCGCCGCTGTTGCCGCCTCCCGACTGCTGGTGCCCACCGTCCACGACGGACTCGCTCGGCTGGACCAGGACATGTCCCTGCCCACTGAACGCCATCTGCACCAGCTCACCCGTACCGCCGCGCACGAGGGATCCCAGACCGCCGGTGTCGATGCGCACATCCATGCGGACGCCAGAGGTCCACAGGACGACGGCCTGCGCATCCGCGAAGGTGGGGGCGCTGGCGACATCGAGTGCCACCGGGTCACCCTTCGTCGTCACTGCCACGTAGCCGGTGCCCTTGAGCCCGACGTTGTAGAGCCCGCCGGTCATGGCTCCGCCACGGGCCTGGATCCGGTGGATCTCCCAACTGATCGAGCTGCTGAAGGCCAGCACGTTGTTGCCGTTGACGGAGATGGCGTCGTTCTCGAGATACATGACCTGCACCTCGGCGGCAGACTCGGCGAGGAAGAGCTCGCCCTGACCCGCACAGCTCATCAGCGTCAGGCCCTCGCCCGTGACGGCTGACTTGAACATGTTGCTCATGCCCTGGCTCTTCTTCGTGAAGCGGATGTCGCCCTGGTAGGCGACCATCGAGCCGGCGCGGGCCATGACCTCGCCGTAGCGCATGTCCACCCGGAGCAGCTTCTTGTTCTGGAGCGAGAACGGGTCGGCCGTCTCCTTCTCGCGGAAGTCCTGGAACAGTGATCCGTGGATCGTCATGGCCTGCATCCCCTTCGAGTGTGATCTCCCCTCCCGGAGCCGTTTCCGGGGTTCGACGCAAACCTATGACGTGGTCCGCGGCCGCGGATATCGTTTGAGCAGAACAGTCATCGATCGATGTGGGCAGGGAGCAGGGGCATGGGGTTTCTCGACAAGGCCAAGCAGGCAGCCACTGATTTCGCGGCGGCGAATCCGGATCTCATCGGAGGGCTGAGCGGGTCACCGGCCTCCGGGCAGAGTGACCGGCTCCTGCGCGATCTCGGCGCGCTGACCTATCTCAACGCCCAGGGCCGGCCCGGTCCGGACGCGGAGTACCAGCGGATCATGGGTGAGCTCCGGACGCTCGAAGCAAGTGGGCGCCTCAACCTCACGTTGACCTCGGCCCACACGGCACCCGGCGCTCCACCGCCTCCTCCGGGAGCAGTGCGACGCGAGTACGAAGCGGGCCAGGCGGCCACCCCGCCCGCCCCGACTCCGCCGGCCGCGCCCCAGGCTCAGCCTCAGGCTGCGCCTCAGGCTGCGCCGGACCCGTCCGGCCCGACCGGAGTTGATGGAGGCGCGGGCACAGGTGCCCCGCCGCCTCCGCCGAGCTGGAGCTGATCCGCTCGGGAATACCGGGCAGCGCAGCAGGCGACAGGCAGTTCAGATGCGGTCGTCGCGGATGTCGTCGACGACCTCCGCGGTCTCCTCGATGACCGTGCGTGAGGCGCTGCGGTGGCGGAGGTACTCGAAGACCATCGGCAGGACCGAGAACGCCACGATGACGAGGATCGCGGCCTCGAGGTTGTCGTGGATGAACTGGATGCCGCCGAGGAAGTAGCCGAGCAGGGTGATGCCCGTTGCCCACAGCACGGCGCCGACTCCGCTCCACACGAAGAAGTGGCGGCGGTCCATGCGGGAGACGCCGGCGACGACGGTGATGAAGGTGCGCACGATCGGCACGAAGCGGCCGAGGACGAGGGCCTTGGCGCCGTGCTTCTCGAAGAAGGCGTGCGTCTGGTCGAAGTACTTCTTGTTGATGAAGCGGCCGTTGCGCTCATAGAGCGGGGCACCGATGGCCCGGCCGATCTCGTAGCCCACGACGTTGCCGACGAACGCCGCGATGCTGAGGATGAGGCAGGCGAGCAGGATGTTGATGCCGATGTCGCCGCGGCTGATGAACAGGCCGATCGCGAAGAGCAGCGAGTCACCGGGCAGGATCGGGAAGAGCAGCCCGCACTCGATGAAGACGATCGCGACGCTGACCCAGAAGAACTGGGAGCCGAAGCGGTCGAGGAGCCACTGGGGGTCCATCCAGTCGGGGCCAAGCGTCGGCATCATCACGGAGCCAAGGGTATGCCGTCCGGCTGAGCGTTCGCTGCATGCCTCCTGTGCCGCTCGCCGCGCCCCGGGGTCGGGCCCCGTCAGCCCTTCTGGCCGTCGATGGCCTCGCGGAGCAGGTCGGCGTGGCCGAGGTGCTGCGCGTACTCCTCGATCATGTGCACGACGATGTCGCGCACGTTGAGGACGCCGTGGTGGTCGCAGTCGACGGTGGCGTCCATGTCGTCGTGCGCTGCGAGCCACTCCTTCGAGAAGGCGACCTCGTCTCGCCAGTTCGTCCAGGCCTCGTCGACGAGGGCCTGGTCCGCGACGGCGCCGTCCCAGTCGACGTCCGCGCCGCGCGGCCCGTAGAGGCGGCCCGGGTCGCCCTCGCCAACGAGCCAGCGGCGGAACCAGATCCGCTCGACCTCTCCGAGGTGACGGATCATCCCGAGCAGCGACATGGTTGACGGCGGCACCGAGCGCGTCGCGAGCTGCTCGGGCGCCAGCCCTTCGCACTTGCGCGCGAACGCCTCCCGCCGGCTGTCGAGGTAGTCGACGTAGTTGTCCCGTTCACTCAGCAGTTGCGGTCCCATGCCCCTCAGTCTGCGGTCCCTTGGCTGGTCTCGCACTCAGGTTTCCCATCCGCCTGCCAGGCACGGACCTCACCTTGCGCAGTCGGCTGGCGACGATGACGGTGATGAAGCCGCTGAGGCCTCGCAGGAACTCGAGGATGGCGAGCGTGGTCGGGATCGGATCGTCGCCGCGCAGTGGGTTGGGCAGTGACATGACGATGAAGAAGAACAGGCCCCACGCAGCGACGGCGGCCGCGCCGACATAGGTCACGACGAGGGCGCTCGATCCGCGGAGCGAACCGGGGGTACGGGTGGCCAGCGCGATGAGGCCCGCGCCCGCGACGACGGACAGAAGGACCGCGACGATGCTGTGCGATCCGAAGAGTTCCAGACGGGTGGCGACGACGAGTTCGGCCACGCAGATCGCCACCAGGCCGATGGCATGGGCCATGGTCAGGACACGCGTGCGTGTGGGGACCGGGGCCCACGTCGACAGGCGTGTCGTCCAACCGCCGGGGCGGATCCACCGCTCCCAGCTGTGCAGCGCGAAGATCGTGAGCAGCGCGACCCCGAGCACGGCGAAGCCCCCGTAGACCATCGCGTACACCCAGCCCGCGATCGGGTCGAACTCCGTCATCGCGGTCTGCTTCGCGCTCGGCGTCGTCACCGCGCTCCTGATGGCCTCGACGGGGAGCAGCACGAGGATCCCGCCGAGGAGTCCCGTGCCGACGAACATCGGGATCTGGACGAGCCACGCCGGGATGCGTTTGCCGACCTCGAGGACCAGCGCGACGGCGAGGGCAGCAGCGGTGAGCTCCATGAGGAGGGTGATGGCGTTGGCGACCTCCATGGCGCTGCCGGCGAGGGCGTCGGGGTCCTTGAGGCCGATGGTCGAGCCGGTCAGCCAGAGGATCTTGATGGCCACGTAGGGGAGCGTGGCGAGGACGGCGATGGTGGCGAGTACGAGCCGGAGGCGACCGGGGCCACGTCGGGAGCGGCTGGTCGGTGTGTGGCCGGGTCGGGTTTGCACGAGTTGGGTCATGCCTCGACTGTCCGGCGGCAGCGGCAGCTGGCACATCACGCGGGCGAGGGGTTCGGGTCCCTCGTTCGAGGGATTCGCCGACGAGGGTGACGTGTCAGGGTGGTGTCATGCGACGGAGAGCCGGGTGGGGTGCCGTCGCCCACGTGTTCGTCGCGATCGCCCTGGCCCTGCCGCTCGTTGCCGCGGTCGGCGCCACGGTGGCGGCACTGCTCATCCCGTCGCAGTCGATGCTCAACCGCGGCCTGCTCACCGTCCTCGGCGTCGGCTTCCTCGCCGTCGTCACGTGGGTCGCACTGCTCCCGGAAGTGCGCCCGGTCGAGGTCGCGACGGCACGCGCCCTGCTGGGCCTCGACCTGCCCGACGTCACGCACCCCACTGACTGGACCTCGCGGCGTCGCGGCGCTCTGTGGTTGGCCTTCCTCGCGGCGCTCGGACTCGTCGTGGCGGTGGGCGTGCTCTATCTCCTGCCCACGGGAGTCGGCCTCGTCGCCCATCCGTTCACGGGGGCAGAAACGATCGGTATGCCGGGTGCGGACTTCCGCACCGGCTCCGGCTGGGGTGCCGCCTGGGTTGTCGTACCGGGGCTCGTCTCCCTCGTTGCGACGGCTGCGCTGGTCTGGGGCGCGGGGGTGCTCCTCACCCGGATGGCGCCGCGGGTCATCGGCCCGACGATGGTCGAACGTGTCGCCGTCGCTGCGAATCGTGAGCGCGACCTTGCCCGGGCGAACGCCCTCGCTCGCGACCTGCACGACTCGCTCGGCCACCTGCTCACCGCAATGACGATCCAGGCGACCGCCGCTCGTCGGCTGGTCGCCACGGATCCCGATGCGGCGGAACGAGCCATGACTGCAGTTGAGGAGCTGGGTCGTTCAGCCCAGGCTGATGTCGACGCCGTCGTCGGTGCCCTCAGGGGACGAGGGGAAGCGCGTTCCACGACGGCGTCCGGGTCCGACGCCGTTGCCGGGGTTCTGCGAGCCGTCGCCGCGCACCCGGGCAAGGTTCACGTGTCCGCCCCGGCGCAACTCGAGGTGTCTGCGTCCGTGGCCGAGACCGTCGAACGTGTGGCCCGTGAAGCCCTCACCAATTCGGCCCGTCACGGCGTTGGGGCGCCGGAGCTTCGGCTCGAATCCCGCTCTGGGACAGTCGTTCTCGAGGTGGTGAACTGGATGCGCGACGACCGGGCGCCCGGTGGGCAGGATGGCCGGGCAGGTCTGAAGGGCTTGCGTGAAGAGGTGCTCCTCGCCGGTGGCGCCCTCACCGCGGGGACCGAGGAGGAGGGGACATGGCTGATTCGAGCAACGCTGCCGCTGGTGTGATCCGGGTGGCGGTCGTCGACGACGACCAACTCGTGCGCTCCGGACTCGTCGCGATCCTCGGGCTCGAGGACGACATCGACGTGGTGGGGGAGGGCTCGGACGGCGCCGAGGTGCCGGCCCTCGTGTCGCGTACCTCCCCCGACGTCGTCCTCATGGACGTCCGCATGCCGCGTATCGACGGCATCGCCGCGACCGAGAGCCTCACCTCGCGCGACGGTGCCCCTGCGGTCGTCGTCCTCACGACCTTCGAGAACGACTCCTACATCCACGACGCGCTGCTCGCCGGCGCGCGGGCCTTCGTCCTCAAACGCGCCACCCCCGACGAGTTGCTCCTCACCGTGCGCACCGTGGCCCGTACCGACGCACTCGTCTTTCCCGATGCGATCCGCCGGGTGGCGTCCCTGACACAGACGCACACGGGGGCGCAGGCACAGGCACCCGCGTGGGTCGCTCGCCTCACCGACCGCGAACGCGAGGTGCTCGCCGAAGTTGCTCGCGGACGCACCAACGCCGAGGTGGCGGAGGTGCTCTTCATCTCGCTCGAGACGGTGAAGACACATCTGCGGTCGCTCCTGTCGAAGTCGGGCTCGCGCCACCGGACCGAACTTGTCGTGCGTGCCTACGAGTCAGGGATGCTACCCACGTGAGTGACAAGGATTCAGTGGTGCGGGCCGACGTCGGTGTCGGCCCGTGGGAAGGGCCGTGGCCCGACGACGAGCGCTTCGACCCCGACCTCCTCCGCGACGGCGATCGACGCAATGTCGTTGATGCGTACCGCTATTGGCGCCACGACGCGATCGTTGCCGACCTCGACACGAAGCGCCACGACTTCCATGTCGCGATCGAGAACTGGGAGCACGACTTCAACATCGGCTCGGTCGTCCGCACCGCCAACGCCATGGGAGCCGCTGCCTTCCACATCGTCGGGAAGCGCCGGTGGAACCGGCGCGGTGCGATGGTCACGGACCGCTACCAGCACGAACACCATCACCCCACGGCAGGCGACCTGGCGTCGTGGGCGGGAGCACACGGCATACATCTCATCGGGATCGACAACCTTCCCGGGAGCCGCGCGCTCGAGACCTACGACCTGCCGAGGAAGGCGATGCTCGTCTTCGGGCAGGAGGGGCCGGGGCTTTCCGAGGCGATGCGTGCGGAGTGTGAGGCGGTCCTGCACATCGAGCAGTTCGGGTCGACGCGGTCGATCAACGCCGGCGCGGCCGCGGCCATCGCCATGCACGCGTGGGTGCGGCGCCACGAGTTCGGCCAGAAACCCGGGTGACTCACGCGGGCAGGTGACCTAAGGTGTCTCCTTGCCCCAAATCCCTTGAGCTCAGGAGAGGCACTTCGTCATGCCCATGAACGAGGAGCTCACAGAGGAACGGAACCACCTCGCGCAGTCGCGCGCCGAACTGGCTCGCATGCGCGAACGCACCCTCGCGCTCGACATCCAGGGCGGTGACGCCGTCTCGGCCGAGCGGCTCGCCGAGACCTTGTGGCGCCGCGCCAAGTCCCTCGAGGACGACCCCACGACCGCGCTGTTCTTCGGTCGCGTAGACCTCGACGGCACGGGCGGCAGTGGCGAGGGCGCCGACGAGCGGTGGTACATCGGTCGCCGGCACGTCACAGACGACGCCGGCGACCCGCTCGTCATCGACTGGCGTGCGCCCGTCTCGACGACGTTCTATCGCGCGTCGCACGCCGACCCGATGGGGGTGCGGCTGCGTCGGCGGTTCGGCTACGACCGGGGTCAGATCACCGCGATGGAGGATGAGCACCTGCTCGATTCCGGTGAGCCAGAGGCGCGCTCGCAGATTCTGGCGACCGAGATTGAGCGGCCACGCGTCGGTCCGATGCGCGACATCGTCGCGACGATCCAGCCGGAGCAGGACGCCCTCGTCCGCGTCGACGCGACGACGACCGTGTGCATCCAGGGGGCGCCAGGGACGGGCAAGACGGCAGTTGGTCTGCACCGCGCGGCCTGGCTCCTCTATGCCTACCGGCAGCGGCTCGGGCGCACCGGTGTCCTCGTCATCGGACCGAACGATGCCTTCCTCGAGCACATCGGTGCCGTCCTCCCGACCCTCGGCGAGGTGGAGGTGCGGCACACGAGCATCGAGGCGCTGACCCAGACCGACAAGATCCGGGTGCGGGCGAGTGAGCCCGCGGACGTCGCGCAACTCAAGGGTGATGCGCGGATGGCGGAGGTGCTGCACCGAGCCGTGTGGTCGCACCTTGTCCCTCCGGCCGAGGCGATGGTCGTGCCGCGCGGCGTGCGGAGGTGGCGCGTACCGGCATACGACGTCGCCCCGCTCGTCGACGGGCTCGCGGCGCGCGACGTGCGCTATGAATCGGCGCGCCTGCTCCTGCCGCAGCGACTCGCCCACGCGGTGCTCGTCAAGATGGAGGCGCTGGGGGAGTACCCGGACGACCGCGTCCAGGACGCCATCGCCAAGAGTGCGCCGGTGAAGGCGTATGCCGGTGGGCTCTGGCCCAAGGTCGACGCCCGTGCGCTCTTGCACCGTTTGCTGTCGGATCCTGAGGCGCTCGCGGCGGCTTCGGAGGGTGTGCTGACCGAGGACGAACAGCGGTTGCTGCTGTGGGAAAAGCCCTCTCGCACATCGGGATCGGCCAAGTGGACCGTTGCCGACACCGTGTTGCTCGACGAGCTCGGGGACCTGCTGGAGCGGACGCCGAGCCTCGGACACGTGGTGCTGGACGAGGCGCAGGACCTCTCACCGATGCAGCTGCGGGCGGTGGGTCGTCGATGCACCGCGGGTGCGGCGACGGTCCTCGGCGACATTGCTCAGGGAACGACCCCGTGGTCGACGGCGTCGTGGGCAGAGAGCCTGCGGCACCTCGGGAAACCGGAGGGTGTCGTCGAGGAACTGCGGCGCGGGTTCCGCGTGTCGGCGAGTGTCATCGAGTTCGCGGCGCGGTTGTTGCCGCAGGCGGCGCCCGGGTTGGCGGCGCCGGAGTCGGTGCGTGACAACCCGGGTCGGCTCGACCTCGTGGAGGTCGGTGGGGCCGAGGTCGTTGGTCGGGTGGTCGGTGAAGTGCAGCGGCTCGCCGCCCTCGAGGGCAGCATCGGCGTCATCGTCCCGGACGCGCGCGTGCCCGAGGTGTCACGCGCGCTGACGGGCGCGGGTGTCGAGCACGGGACGCTGGGGCTCGACCACGGCGACGTGGACCACCAGGTTGATGTGGTGCCGGCGACGGTTGCGAAGGGACTTGAGTTCGACCATGTGTTGGTGCTCGAGCCGGCCGAGATCGCCGCGGCTGAGCCCGACGAGCGAACTGGTTTGCGTCGCCTCTATGTCGTCCTCACGCGCGCGGTCTCGGACCTCACGGTCATCCACGCTGAACCGCTACCGGAGGCGTTGGCCACCTGACGCCGGCATGCCGTGTCGGGCAGCTGAGCTGGCTGACGCGTCTGTGCCGCGGTGCTGTTTTGGTGTCGTTGGCGTCGCGCTTCCGCCGCTGTCGGTAGTGGTGTCTAGGTTGGGTTGTGGCGGGGGTTGACACTCGGCTTGGTCGTGGTGCCGTCGCCCGAGGTCATGGTGAATTCGGTTGTGCCAGTTCATAATTCAGCCATCAGCGTAACCCGAGACTCTTGACTGTCGAACTCCAGTTCGACTAGCCTTGAGGGCATGGACACCACCGCAGCGACCGCGACCCTGGAGGGTCGGTTCGCTGCGCTGCACGCCGGAGCACACGAGCTGTCGATGGAAGAACTCCTCGACGTCATCGAGCTCGCGCAACGAGAGAAAGACGCCGCCTCGGCACGGCAGGCGATCGCGTTGGCGCACCTGTCCGCGTGGGACACCCACCGGCAAGAAGACGGCTCCGTCACCGAGATCCACCACGGCCTGGGTCATCAACGCCTCGACGCCCCCGAGTTGGCCGCGCCCCGCCTGGGGTGTTCGGTGCATGTCGCGGAGAACCGGATCCTGGACGCGATCCGGCAAATGACGCGCACCCCTGCCCTGGTGGAAGCAATGGCCTCCGGGGACCTCGATGAGCAGCGGGCGCGGGTCGTGACCGAAGAAACCGAGTTCCTGTCGCCCGAGTCCGCCGCCGAAGTCGTCGAGCGAGTCCAAGACGTGTGGGGACAGTTGACGACCGGTCCGCTGCGGCGACTGCTGGCACGGACCGCAGCGCAGGTCGACCCCGACGCCGTCGCCGAACATGCCGCAGCCGAGCGGGAACGCCGCGGACTGACCCGCCGGGCCGGAGTCAACGGTACTGACCACTGGCGTGGTGACTTCCGCGTCGAAGACGCCCGAGCAGCGTGGGCCGCAGTCACTGAACGCGCCCGCGAACTGGTCCGTGCCGGCGACGCCGACAACCTCGCCATGGCCCGCTCGGACGCGATGATGGAACTCATCCTCGAACACTGCGACGTCAAAGTCATCGTCCACGCCACCCGCGCCGCCGACCCCGACCCCGACCCCCGACCAGACACCAACGGCAGGGACGGTGACGGCGACCCCAACGGGAACGGCATCAACGGGAACGGCAGCGATCGTGACGGCAGCAGCCTTGACGGAAACCATGGCAACGACTCCGATGCCAGCAGCGGTCGTGACGGCGCCACGGCCAACAATTCCGATGCCGGCAGCAGCAGCGGGACCGGCAGCAAGGCGTCGACCACGAAGACTGCGAGGGCACATCCACGTGCTGGCGAGGCCGACAGGGGCAACGCCCAGACGACTTCACCGGCGCCGGCACCGTCGACCTCGGGTTCCAGTTCCCGATCGTCCTGGGGTCCGGCTTCACCGTCAGGGTCGAGAACAGCCGGTCCCGACTCGCCGTTGCCAGGATCGTCTTCGCCGCTGCCGCGGTCGGCCTCGGCGCGTTCACCATCACTGGGTTCGGGTTCGCCGCCGGGGCAGCGTGGTGGGGAGGATCTGGTC
>NZ_AVPK01000005.1 GCF_000768685.1 Knoellia subterranea KCTC 19937
ACAACGCCCTCCGCGGCCAGAGCCGCCGTGTGACCTACGCCTTCGACGGCACCCTCCTCAACGACGGACCACCACCACGCATCGACCTCGACACCACCACCCTCGGACGCGACCTCGTCGTCGCTTTCCCACCACGACCCCCACGACCACCCGACCCCATCCCCTTCTGAACCAAGTCAGTCGGGTCGAGGACAACGGGGCCAGCCCGACGAGACGAGTCAGACCAGACCAGTCCGACGAAGATGAGACCGACGGGACGAGAGCGAGGCGACGAAGGATGCGAACGGCATACGGTGGGGTGCATGGCCTCTCGCAAGGGTGAGTTCGGCGAACCGGTGTACCTCGACGTCGCCGGCCACGAAGTGAAGCTGTCCAGCCCCGAGCGGGTCTACTTCTCCGCGCGAGGCGAGACCAAGCTGGACCTCGCGACCTACTACATCGCCGTCGGTGACGGCATCGTCAACGCCCTGCGCGAGCGACCGACGATGCTGCACCGCTTCCCCGACGGGGTCGACGGCGCCAAGGTGCACCAGAAGCGGGTCCCCCGCGGGGCACCGCCGTGGCTCGAGACAGTTCGCCTGCACTTCCCCCGATGGGGCCTGCACGCCGACGAACTCTGCCCCACCGACCTCGCCCACATCGTGTGGGCCGTGCAGATGAGTACTGTCGAATTCCACCCCTGGAACAGTCGCCGGGCGGACCCGGAGAAGCCCGACGAATGGCGCATCGACCTCGACCCGATGCCCGAGGCGCCGTTCGACCGGGTTCGCCGCGTCGCCCACGTCGCCCACGAGGTGCTCGACGAACTCGGCGCCACCGGCTTCCCCAAGACGAGCGGCGGCCACGGCCTGCACGTCTATGTCCGCATCCAGCCCGACCACGGCCACAAGGAGGTGCGCCGCGCCGCCCTGGCCTTCGCCCGTGAGGTCGAGCGGCGCGCTCCGGACGACGTCACCACGACGTGGTGGCGCAAGGATCGCGACCCAGCGGCGGTCTTCGTCGACTACAACCAGAATGCGCGGGACCACACGATTGCCAGCGCCTACTCTGTGCGCGGCAACACGATCGGAACGGTCTCGACTCCGATCGACTGGGACGAGATCGACGACGTCGAACCCCGAGACAACACCATCGCGACCGTGCCCGAACGGTTCGCCAGGCTCGGGGACCTGCACGCCGACATCGACGACCACGTCTTCGACATCAGTCCCCTGCTCGAGTGGGCCGATCGGGACGAGCGCGAAGGTGCCGAGACCCCGCCCGAACCCGAAGGCGACACCGACACCGATGACTCGTCCAAGGGTCCGGCCAGGAAGTCATGACTCTCGGCGACGAGATCGTGCGCGTCGGCCCGGATCCACATCCGATCACCGGCCAGCCGTTCACGTCACCCGTTCCACCCGGCACCGGCTGGCCCGGCGACCCGGCCGACGAGAACACCCCGGTGGCGCACAACCCTGACGAGGTGCGTGAACTGGCCTCCGGCACAGCGGAACTCGCCGAACTCGATGCCCGGGTCAGCGTCTGCAGAGCCTGCCCACGCCTCGTCGACTGGCGCGAAACGGTTGCCAGAGCAGGCCGCCGGGCGTCGTTCGCCGACCAGCCCTACTGGGGGCGCCCCGGACCGAGCTTCGGAGATCCCGACGCCGACGCCCTCATCGTCGGCCTCGCCCCGGCCGCCAACGGCACGAACCGCACCGGCCGAATGTTCACCGGCGACGCCTCGGGCGACTTCCTCTTCGCCGCCCTTCACCGCACCGGGTACGCCAACCAGCCGACCTCTGCCGGCGCCGGAGACGGCCTGGAACTCACCGGCATACGCATCATCGCGTCGGTGCGCTGCGCCCCGCCGGAGAACACGCCCACCCCCGCCGAGAAGGCCACCTGCGCCACGTGGCTCGGCCGCGACCTCGACCTCCTCGGAGACCGACTGCGCGTCATCTTGACCCTCGGGGCGATCGGTTGGAGCGGTGTCCTCAACGCGACGTCGACGCTCGGCTGGGACGTCCCGAAACCGCGCCCCAAGTTCGGGCACGGCGCCGAGGCGACACTTCACACCCCGACCGGTCATCCCGTGCGGCTCGTGGGCTGCTTCCACGTCAGCCCGCACAACACCTACACCGGGCGCCTCACCCCGGAAATGCTCGACGCCGCCCTGGCCGGCCTGCGAAACTGAGTATTTCCACCGCACTTGCGGGTCTAGAGTGATCTCCATGCCGCAGATGCGCCTCTCCGAAGCCGCGATGTTCCTCGGCGTCAGCGACGACACTGTCCGACGCTGGGTCGACAGCGGCGCCCTTGAGGCCCAGACCGACGACGCCGGTCGCAAGGTCGTCGACGGCCACGCCGTCGCCCTCCTCGCCCGCGAGCAGTCGCGCGCCGCAACGGACCCGTCCAGCGTTGGCCGCAGCGCCCGCAACCGTTTCGTGGGACTCGTCACCGACATCCAGACCGACAAGGTCATGGCCCAGGTCGAGCTCCAGTGCGGCCCCTTCCGTGTCGTCTCGCTCATGTCGAGCGAAGCCGTCCGCGAGCTCGAACTCGAGCTCGGTTCCGTAGCCGTCGCCGTCGTGAAATCGACGACCGTCATCGTGGAGACCCCGTGAAAACACAGACCATCCGGTATGCCGTCCGCTCCTCCATCGCTCTCACCGGCCTTCTCGCATTGGCCGCCTGTGGCGGTAGTGACTCCGGCGACGCGACGGGCTCTGGCGCGAATTCCACTGCGACACAGTCAAACTCGTCCAGTGCACCCGCACGCACCCTCACAGTCTTTGCCGCCGCCTCCCTCCAGAAGCCGTTCGAGGAGATCGGCGACGCGTTCGAGAAGGCCCACCCCGGAGTGACCGTGAAGTTCAGCTTCGGCGGCTCGTCGGGGCTCGTCGCCCAACTCCAGGAAGGCGCCCCCGCACACGTCCTCGCCACCGCCAACGAAGCGACGATGGACAAGGCCGTCGCCGACTCCCTCATCAGCGGGACACCGACGCCGTTCGTCTCCAACACGCTGCAAATCGTTGTGCCACAGGACAATCCGGCTGGCATCACCGGTCTGGCCGACCTCACCAAGTCCGGCACCAAGGTCGTGCTGTGCGCCCCCGCGGTGCCGTGCGGGGCGGCGTCCACGAGTGTCGAGAAGTCGGCGGGGATCGACATCAAGCCGGTCAGCGAGGAGCAGTCCGTCACCGACGTCCTGGGCAAGGTGCGCTCCGGTGAGGCTGACGCGGGCCTCGTCTACGTGACCGATGTGGCCGGAGCGGGCACCGAGGTCAAGGGCATCGACTTCCCCGAGGCGAAGTCGGCCATCAACATCTATCCGATTGCCGCCCTCAAGAGCGCCACCGACGCCGCCCTCGCCACCGAGTTCGTCTCCGCCATCACCGGAGCCGACGGACAGGCGGTGCTTCGGGAAGCAGGATTCGCGGCTCCGTGACCCGAGCCAACTTCCCCCGGTGGCTGCTCGTCCCGGCAGTCCTCGGTGCACTCCTCGTGGCCGTCCCGATCGGCGCCATGGCACTGACCGTCGACTGGGCCAACTTCGGAGCGCTCATCACGTCCGAGGCATCGCGGGCGGCGCTCTGGCTGAGCCTGCGCACGGCCGCGGCGAGCACCGTGTTCTGCCTCCTGCTCGGGATCCCGCTGGCTCTTGTGCTGGCGCGCACGAGCGGCACCGCGGCGACCCTGTTGCGCAGTCTTGTGCTGCTCCCGCTGGTGCTGCCGCCCGTGGTGGGAGGCATCGCCCTCCTCCAGGCCTTCGGTCGTCGCGGCATCCTCGGCCACACGCTCGACGTCCTGGGGCTCGAGATCGCCTTCTCGACGACGGCCGTCGTCATCGCCCAGACGTTCGTCGCGATGCCGTTCCTCGTCCTGAGCCTCGAAGGAGCACTCCGCGCCGCCGGCACCCGCTACGAGGACGTCGCCGCCACTCTCGGGGCAGGGCCCACGACGGTGTTCACCCGCGTCACCCTCCCCCTCGCGCTGCCGGGCCTCGTGTCGGGCACGATCCTCGCCTTCGCTCGCTGCCTCGGTGAGTTCGGCGCGACGATCACCTTTGCCGGATCCCTGCAGGGCACGACCCGCACCCTCCCCCTCGAGATCTATCTCCAGCGCGAAGGCGACCCCCGCGCTGCCGTCGCCCTCTCCCTCGTCCTCGTCGCCGTCGCCGTGCTCGTCATCGGCTTCACCCGAGCCCGTCCGGGCTCCCTCTCGGCGGGGACGTCATGAGCACGGCGGGCACGTCATGAGCCTCGAGGTCGACGTCGCCGTCCCCGAACGCGACGTCGAGGTGGCATTCACCGTCGAGACCGGCGAGACCCTTGCCCTGCTCGGGCCCAACGGCGCCGGCAAGTCGACCGTCCTCGCGGCCATCGCGGGCCTGATCGCGCGCAGCGGGACCGTCCGGCTCGACGACATGACCCTCGCGGACGAGAGCACGGGCACGCACCTCCGCCCACACGAGCGCGGCATCGCACTCCTCGCCCAGGAGGCCCGCCTCTTCCCGCATCTCACCGCCGGCGACAACGTCGCGTTCGGGCCGAGGGCCCACGGCCAGTCGCGTCGCGACGCGCACACCACGGCGGTGAGATGGCTCGAGGAGGTGGGCATGACGGCATACGCGGATCGTCGGCCCCACGAGCTGTCCGGCGGCCAGCAGCAGCGGGTGGCCATCGCGCGCGCACTCGCGACCGAACCCCGCGTCCTCCTCGTCGACGAACCCCTGTCCGCCCTCGACGTCGAGTCCGCCCCGGAAATTCGCGACCTCCTGCGCCGCGTGCTCGCCACTCGCACAACGGTTCTCGTCACTCACGAGGTCCTCGACGCGGCCCTGCTCGCCGACCGCGTCGCCGTCATCGACGCAGGCCGGATCGTCGACCTCGGTGACACGGCTCGGGTGCTCGGCCGGCCACGCAGTGACTTCGGCGCCCGGTTCGCCGGGCTCAACCTCGTGCGGGGCGTCGCCGTGGGGGAAGCCCTGCGTATGCCGGACGGTCGCCTCCTCCACGGCCTCGCCGAAGTGCCCCTGACCGATGGTTCCCCGGCGGCAGCTGTTGTCGCCCCGTCCGCCGTGAGTGTCCACCTCGACCACCCCCACGGCAGCCCCCGCAACAGCCTCGCCGCCACGGTCGTCGACCTCGAACCCCACGCCCACCTCGTCCGGGTCCGCACCGACGTCCTCAGCGCGGACATCACCGCCGCGGCGGTCGCCGAACTCGGCCTGGCCCGCGGCAACCCCGTCGTGCTCTCGGTCAAGGCCACCGAGGTCCACCTGCACCCGGCCTGAGTCGCCTCGCTAACCTGAGGTGATGGCTTCCGGTTCTTCCCTGCCCGAGTCCGCCCCCGCTCTCGTCGTCCCCCGACCCGGGGGCGGCGACGTCCTCGAGGTCCGCGACGAGCCCGTGTCCCAGCCCGGTCCGGGGCAGGCCCTCGTCCGGGTCGCAGCCGCTGGCGTGAACTTCATCGACACCTACCAGCGCGAAGGCGTCTATCCCATCGAGACCCCGTTCGTTCTCGGCAATGAGGGTGCGGGTGAGGTCGTGGCGGTCGGCGAGGACGTCAGCAGTTTCGTCGTCGGCGACCGGGTCGCCTGGGCCCAGGGTCTCGGCTCCGCGCGCGCCTACGCGGTCGTGGACGCCCCCAACCTCGTGCAGGTGCCGCCCGCCGTCGACCTCGAGGTCGCGGCGGCCGCAATGCTCCAGGGCCTGACCGCGCACTACCTGTCCACGAGCACGTATGCCGTCCGGCCGGGGTCCGTGGCCCTCGTCCACGCCGCTGCGGGCGGCGTGGGGCAGCTCCTCACCCAGATGATCACGAAGCGCGGCGGCCGGGTCATCGCCACGGCCGGGTCCGCCGAGAAGCTCGAGGTGGCACGCCTGCGGGGCGCCGACGACTTGCTCAACTACCGCGAGGTCGACGACCTCGCGGCCGCCGTGCGCGAACTCACCGAAGGAGTGGGTGTCGACGTCGTCTACGACGGTGTCGGCAAGGACACGTTCGAGGCCTCGCTCGCCTCCCTACGACCCCGTGGGCTCATGGTGCTCTACGGCGCGGCGAGTGGGCAGGTGCCTGACTTCGACCTGCAGCGTCTCAACAGGCTCGGCTCGCTCTTCGTCACCCGCCCCAGCCTCGGCGCCTACATCGCGACCCCCGAGGAACTGCGCGCCCGCACGACCGAACTCTTCGGCTGGATCGAGTCCGGAGAGGTGCAGATCACCATCGGTGGGCGCTACCCCCTCACGGACGCGCGGACGGCATACGCCGATCTCGAAGGGCGACGCACGCAGGGCAAGCTGATCCTGATCCCCTAAGCGGTGACAGGCCGCCCCGGGCCGGGATAAGGTCCGCCCAGTACCGACGCGCGGTCGCGCGAGGTGGTCTGAATCCAAGGGGAATCTCATGAAGCGCTGGTTCCGCGCGTCGTCAGTCGGCGCGCTCCTTCTCGCTGCTGGGGTGGGCGTCACCGCGACCCCCGTCGCAGCCTCCACCGCAGCATCGGCGGCGTCCGTTCCGGTCCGCAACGAACTGTCCATCGTCACGGCTGCGGGTGCGTTCGTGCCTGCAGTGACGACGCAGACACCGACGGTCACCGGCTCGGGCTCCTCGTGGACGTGGGCGGCGGGGACGAACTCCGTCCAGCTGAGCCCGGCCACGGGCGAGACGTTCAAGGTCGGAACGTTCGCGATCGGCACGGCGGCCGGCCAGCTCGGCGTGCAGGTCACCGGCAACAGCAAGACCTGCACCACCACGGGGACCTCGCGCGTGACCGTGCACGACGTCACCTATGACGGCGACAACGTGACCTCCCTCGCAGCCACGGCCCAGGTCGCCTGCGGCGGCACCGGTCAGACCGCAGTGGAGCTGCGTCTCAACAGCACCGTCGGTGCGGAGCGAGGCTGGAGCCAGCCCCTCGGCAAGGACGCGGGCGTGCGCCGCATCACCTTCACGTCCCCCGAGGCCAGCACGGTCAAGGACGTCGCCTGGGTGGGTGACCTGCCCGCCGAGATCAAGAACAACACGTGCGCCAACGAGGCCCTCCCGGCCGGTGGGACCTGCACCGTCGACGTCTACGCCCACCCGATCGAGGACGGGGCCCAGTACCTCGCCCTGACCATCCGCGACGCGGACGGCAAGCGCCTCGACACGACCTCGATCATCACGCAGAACACGCGGCAGCCGGACGGCTCCTACACCCCGCTGGCCACACCGCGCCGCTTCGCCGACACCCGCCAGACCACGCCCCTGCGCGCCGGCGCGCCGCGTGACTTCCAGATCACCGGCGTCAACGGCATGCCGTCCACCGGGGTCTCTGCGGTCGTCGTCAACCTCACGGTGGTCTCGCCGTCCGCCAACAGCTACGTCACGGCATACCCGGCGGGTCAGGCCGTGCCGACGGCATCGTCGATCAACTACACCAAGGGCTGGACGGGCGCGAACGCCGTCACGGTCAAGGTCGGCACCGGAAGCCTCTACGGCAAGATCCGCCTGCTCGCCGGCAGCGGCTCCACGCATGTCCTCGTCGACGTCGTCGGCTACTACCGCAACCCGGCAGGCACGTCGTCCGCCGCAGGGGCCTACGGCTCCTACCACGCGTTCGAGCCGTTCCGTCTCTACGACAGCCGCAAGGACGTCAAGGTCAACGGCTACGAGATCTTCGACCTCAGCGCCGACTTCGGGTCGGTCAACCCCAAGATCAAGGCGCTCGCCATGAACGTCACCGCCGTCGCGCCGGAGGGTTCGGGCTACCTCACCCTGTGGAACGGCATCGGCAGCATCGACGTGCCCGTGGTCTCGACGCTCAACTTCACGACGGGACGCACCGTCCCGAACATGACCGTCGTCCCCGTGGGGCGCCAGGGCACGGTGCCGGCCTTCACCGTGGCCAACGGCTCCTCCAAGAAGGTGCACGTCATCGTCGACATCATCGGCGTCTTCGACGACGACACCCTCACGGACGGATCACGCCTCAAGGCTCAGGCGACCCCGAAGCGCATCCTCGACTCGCGCTACGGCATCGGCTTCGGCCGGCTCGGCCCGGGCGCGACGGGCACCGGCAGCGCCGGCTCCGTCGCCGGCGCGTGGACGACCTCGCTCTCGGCCAACCTGACCGCGGTGGCGCCGTCCAAGCCGACCTGGCTCACGATCTGGGCTGCCGGCGATCCGAAGCCGGGCGTGAGCGCGATGAACCCCTATGCCGGCAAGAACGTCGCCAGCATGGTCATGCCGGGGCTGTCGGAGAGCAACCAGTACTCCATCAACAACGCCGACGGCACCACGCACGTCCTGCTCGACGTCGTCGGGACGTTCGAGTACTACCGCACCGCAGACTACGCCCCGACGTCCGGTGTCCTCACGGGCAACGGCCCGGCCTGGAGCAGCACCGCGGACGATGGCCCGAGCGCCGCAACGCCTCGTGCCGGTGCCGCCAAGGGCACCGACAGCGCCGACAGCACCGACAGCGAAGCCGGCGCAGCTCGCATCGCTCCGGCGCGGACGCTCGACGCGCGCCTCAACGTGCGCTGACCACAAGAGGCACATGCAGGGTCCGCCCCGATCATTCGGGGCGGGCCCTGCATGCGTGTTGGTGGTGCTCAGGCTGCTCTGGTTGGGTGAGGCGCCCGGGTTGCTGGTTGGACTCCGGGCGCGTTGGTGCTCAGGCGCGGTGGTGCCTCAGGTCCAGAGCGTGGCGATGAGTGCGTTGATGATCGCGAGCGCCCCGGCGGCGTGCACGAGTCGCGGTTCGCCCTGCCCGCGGCGCTCACGCCCGGCCGCGATCTCGGCGCAAGCGGCCACGGCGAGCGCGACGAGCAGCTTGACGCCGATCTTGGTGTGGTTGACGTCGCCGTCACCGGCTTCGTTGATCCCGACGAGCACGAGTCCCGTGATGATCTGGGCCCGTGCGCCCCACACGAGCCACGGGGTGGGCACACCGCGGCGCACGACGACACTTCCGACGATCGCCAGAAGGCCGAGGAGGTGCAGAACGACGAAGACGACCTTGAGTGCATCCATGGCACTGAGATTAGCCACCGCACCGAGCACCGCAACGAGCGACCTCTGCGCCGGTCACGCGACCCACACTTCACGTTGTGCGCCGGTCGCGCGATCGGCGCAGATGTTGGTGACCGGTGCAGGAATGCAAGCGCCGCTCATCACGGTGAGCGCCGGTCGCGCGATCGGCGCAGATGTCGTGAACGCGACGGCCGCGGCGCGTCAGACGAGGCGGCGGCCCATCGCCCAGGCGGTCAGTTCGTGCCGCGACGACAGTTGCAGCTTCCGGAGCACCGAGGAGACGTGCGTCTCGACCGTCTTCACCGAGATGAAGAGCTCCTTGGCGACCTCCTTGTACTGATAGCCGCGCGCAATGAGTCGCATCACCTCACGCTCTCGGGCGGACAGTCGGTCGAGCTCCTCGTCGACCTCGGCGATCTCACCCGCGGCGGCCCCGAACGCATCGAGGACGAACCCCGCCAGCCGCGGCGAGAACACGGCGTCCCCGTCGGCGACCCGTCGCACGGCGGTCGCGAGGTCGCGGGCCGTGATCGTCTTCGTGACGTAGCCGCGAGCGCCGGCCCGGATGACGGCGATGACGTCCTCGGCCGCATCGGACACCGACAGTGCGAGGAAGCGCACGGGGGCTCCGGCCTCCGTCTCGACGCCCACGCACCCGTGGATGACGTCGGCGCCGCCCTTGCCCGTGCCGCCGGGCAGGTGCACGTCGAGGAGGACGACATCGGGCCTGGTGTCGCGGATGACCTTGACGGCGGCTTCGACGTCAGGTGCCTCACCGACGATCTCGATGGCCGCGCCGGCTTCTTCTGCGAGCTCGCTGCGGACACCCGTGCGGAACATCCGGTGGTCGTCGACGAGGACGATCCGGACGGGTCCGGTGCGCGGCGCGCTGGGCTGATTCGACTGGCCGGGCTGGCCGGAGCCGCCCGGCGGCAGGCCGGACGGACCGGGTTGCGTGGGCTGGGTCATGACTCGTCTCCTTCGAGAGGCGGCAGCGTCAGCTCCACCTCGGTTCCGTCCTCACGGCGGCGCACCCTGGCGGTGCCCCCGTGTCGTTCCATCCTGCCGAGGATCGACGCCCGCACACCCAACCGGTCCTCGGGGATGTCGTCGAGGTCGAAGCCCTCGCCGCGGTCGCGCACGAACGCCTCCACTCCCGTGGGCCCGATCTCTGCGTATGCCGTCACGGGCGGCTTCCCGTGTCGCGTCGCGTTGAGCATGGCCTCGCGCATCGCGCGAACCAAGGCCGTGCCGTGCTCCTCGAGGGGCCGGTCGCCCGTGACGACGAGATCGATGACCACACCGCTGTGGTCCTCGACATCGTGTGCAGCGGCCGTCACCGCGGAGGCGAGGGTCTCGTCGGAACCGGCCGGACCGGCATACAGCCACGAGCGAAGCTCGCGCTCCTGGGCACGCGCGAGCTGGGTGACGGACGCGGGGTCGTGGGAGCGGCGCTGGATGAGGGCGAGGGTCTGCAGGACCGAGTCGTGGAGGTGGGCCGCGATGTCGGCGCGCTCGTTGGCGCGGGCCGCCACCTCCTGCTCCTCGCGGTAGTCGCGCCACAGCCGCACCACCCATGGCGCGGCGATGAGGGTGGTGCCGACGAGGACCGCGAGGGTCGCGAGAAGGGCATCGCCGATGGCCGCGAACGAATTGCCCCGGACGGTGAGCACGAGGATGCCGATGACGGCGACGGCGATACCGAGTCCAAGGCGCAGGACGAGGAGTCCGCGGTCCTGGGGCGACGTGCCGAGCCACTTGGTCCGCTCTGCGTCGTCGAGGTGGGACCACGCGACGGCGACGCCTCCGGCGATGAGGAGCAAGGGGAGGAGGATGCCGGCCCGCACATCGACGCCGGCCCACTGGAGTCC
Source organism: Knoellia subterranea KCTC 19937 (assembly GCF_000768685.1). GTDB lineage: Bacteria > Actinomycetota > Actinomycetes > Actinomycetales > Dermatophilaceae > Knoellia > Knoellia subterranea. The sequence goes on from NZ_AVPK01000005.1 coordinate 10,875, forward strand.
GACGACCGTCCCGATGAGCACGAGCAGCCCACCGGCCGCGACAAACATGCCCCACCGGGACTCGCCGAGGCCGGAGACCGCGCGCAGGGCACCCGGCTCGCGCTGGACGCCCCCGGTGTCGCTCGACGGGGTGACGACCCACAGGAAGAGGTAGACCGGCAGTCCGGGGCCGGTGAGGGCCAGCACGATCATCGCGACGTGGACCCACCGCCGACTCACGCCGAGGTGCTCGGCGATGCCGGCGCACACTCCCCCGAGCCAGCGGCCGTCGAGGGGTCGGGTGAGGGCCGGACGTCCCGGTGGGGCGTCGGCTGCCTGGTCCCTCAGGCGTTCGTACGGTGTGGCCACTCCCCCATCCTGACGCACGATCGAGCCGAAGGAGGCCGTCGCCGGGGTCGCTCGGGGGTCCCCTCAGGGAGTCGTCAGGGTCGACCCTCATGGCAGCGAGGCTCCGCGTCGGCCACTGTTGATGACATGACGCAGACATCAGGGCCGAATCCGGCCACCCCCACCCAGGGCCCGGGCCAGACCCAGGGCAGCAAGTTCTGGGATGACATCCTCTCCACCGGAATCCGCCGGGACCGCTCCCGCCAGTGGTTCGGCGGAGTGTGTGCCGGAATCGCGCGCAAGGTCGACGTCGACCCCGTGCTCATCCGGGCCGCCGTCATTGCGCTGACCCTCTTCGGCGGGTTCGGTGTCGTCGTCTATCTGATCGCCTGGCTCCTGCTCCCCGACGAGACGGGGCGCATCATGGCCCGCGACGCCATCGGCCGCGACGGGTCCGCCGATGCCGGTGGCGCCATCGCCCTGTCGGTCATCGCGCTCATCGTCATCGCCGCGATCATCTTCGGGGACGACGGCTTCCTCATCGGCTGGGGCGTCATCCCGCTCGCCGTGATCGGCTGGCTCGTCTGGCGTCACCAGCAGGGCAAGCAGGCTGCAGCAACGTCTCCGTGGGTCGGAGCGCCCGTCTCCGGGGCCGAACCGCAGTTCTCGGGTACGTCCATGAGCCGGTCCGGGGCCATGCCCGCCTCCCAGCCCGGTTCCCCCGACACGACCATGTATGCCGCGAGCTCGGCTCCCGCGTTCCCGGCCACCTCCGCGTCGGCCCCCGTGTCACCCCCCGCGTCACCCTCCGCGTCGGCCCCCGAGTTCCCGGCGACGTCCGCACCGGCGCACGACGAGGCGTCGGCACAGTCCGGCAGCACAGCCGAGACCCAGACCGCCTGGTACCCGCCGCCCGCTCCCCCCATCCCCCCGCGCGCCCACGTCCCGCTGGCTCCGCCCCCGCCGCCGCGTCCGCGCCGTCGTGGGGCCGGGTTCGCCGGATTCGCCCTCGTCCTGGGTGCCGCGATCGTCGGCTACGGCGCGGGCCTGATGCTCGACGACCCGCTGAACTTCCCGGGCTCCTCCGAGCTGCTCGGCGGCATCATCGGCCTCGCCGCCGCATCCCTTGCCACGTTGATCATCGGCCTCATGGGCCGTCGCAGCTTCATGGCTTCGGCGCTCGTCCTCATCCTCGGTCTCGGCACTGCCGGCGCCGCGATCGGCGAGGAGACGCTGAGCAACGGTCAGGGCAGTCGCACCTGGGTGCCGTCTCTCTCGACGACCAACTCCGTCTACGAGCTCGGCGCCGGAGAATCCACCCTCGACCTCCGTCCCCTCGTGGACCAGCTGGCCGCACCGCAGCCTGCCCCCTCGGTCGCGCCCACCCCGAGCACGGTGCCGACGCCGAGCCTGGCACCGGCACCGGCACCGACGGACTCCCCCTCGGCCGGTGCGACACCGGCGCCCACCGTGGCGCCGTCCGCAAGCGCTGTCCCCGCTCCGAGCGCGGCCCAGCCACTGGTGCCCCAGCGGATCGAGGCACGCCAGGGTGCTGGCGAGATGCGCATCATCGTGCCGCGAGGTGCCAACGTCCGGATCGTCGCGCGGTCCGACTTCGGCGAGGTCGTCGTGCGTGGTGACCTGCCCGGCGCCTTCTCCGACCGCGACAACGGCAACAACAACGGCCCGAGCGAGACCGTGACCGTCAACGTCGGCGGGGCCGCACCCACCATCATCGTCCGCGCCGACATGCGCTTCGGCCAGATCACCATCCAGGAGGGCTGACCGATGAGCCAGCACGACCCGAACACGCCAGAGCCCACCACCCCCGAGCCCACCACGCCCGAGACGAGCACCTCGAGCGACCCCACGCGGGCCATCGAGACCCACGAAACCGAGGTCCTCGAGACGATGCTCGACGAGTCGCACGAGGGGCGCACGTCCTCCTCCGACTCCCCCGAACCGGCGGCGACGCTGCCGGCATCGGAGCCGGCGCCGGACACGCGCCCCGGACCCGCGGACCCCTCTCCCGCACCGGCATACGCGCCGCCTGTCGCGTCCCAGTACGCGGCGCAAGCGACGCAGCCGGCCGTCCAGGAATTCAAGTCCGGCCCGGCTCCGATGACCTCCGTCATGGGACTCCTCGGCCTGCTCACCGCCATCGCGGTGCTCCTCACGCAGGCCACCGATCTCGACATCCATTGGGGTGTCGTCGGACCCGTCACCGTCGTCGGTGCCGGAGTCCTGCTCGTCGTCCTCGGACTGGCGGGTCTGCGCGGTCAGCGCTTCAGGGGCTGAGAGCTCACCGCACAGGCACGCCGGCAGCGGCGAGTGCATCCGGGACCGAGCTCGCGAGCGTCACGCTCGCGAGCTCGGTCTCGTGCACCCACCGGGCAGCCGACGTCGAACCACCGACGTCGAGGACGACCGGGTCCGTGGGTTCGGGACACGTGGCGGTGTGGAACAGCCGCACCGCATGGAAGTCCTCGACGCGTCCGCTCGGCGCGCGACCCACCCAGTGCCGGGTCATGACCGTGAGCAACGTGACGTCGGTGACGTGCTGTCCGGTCTCCTCATGGACCTCGCGGACGACGGCGTCGGAGGGTTGCTCGCCGGGATCGAGACCGCCACCGGGGAGGTTCCACAGGCCCGCGGCGTTGGTCCTGGCCGACAGCTCGGTGACGAGGATTCCTCGCGAGCTCCGCACGACGGCATACGCCGCAATCCGTTGGTAGGGAACGACTTTCGCGAGATCCTCGTCCGTCACGTCCTCGTCGTGCGGGACCACGGCGGAGGGTGCGACGGTCGCGTGGGAGGCGCGAACGGCATACGTGATCGTGAGGTCCTCGGGTGAGTCGCGCACGGCAGACACGGGTTCGCCCGACCATCCGCGGGTCGCGAGTTCCGTTGCGGGGTCGGCTCCGTGCGCCAGCTCGAAGCGCGCGACCTCCCGATTCCCCTGCAGCGCAACGATGCCGATCATCGGACTCGTCCCCGCGCGCGCTCGTATTCGCCCAACGTCACCTCGGTGATCCGCTCCCACGACTGTGCGGGTGGGGTCGTGAGGTTGTGGGTCCGGATCTGCGCGAGTCGGTCGGCGTCCGCCGCGAGCTCCGCGAGTCCCGTTGCGAGGTCCTCGTCGGACGAGCGGAGTATGCCGTTGCGCCCGTCCGCGACGAAGTCCTCCACGCCGGTGCCCCTCAGGGCCGCCACGGCGAGTCCCGCGGTGCGCGCTTCGAGCGGTGCGATGCCGAAGGCCTCGAGGCGAGCCGTCGTGAGATAGATGTCGCTGCGCCAGTGCAGAGCCCGCAACTCGTCCCGAGTCACCCGCCCCGGCAGGTGGATCCAGTCGATGCCGTGGCGCTCCAATTGCGTTGTCATCAGGCGGCGTTGGGGACCGTCGCCGACAAGGTGGGATTCGAGTCGCACGTGAGGAGCGATGCGGTCCAGGTGGGTGCGTGCCGCCCGGAGAACGTCGACGAGCGCCCCCGGACGCTTGCGCCGCACGAAGCGCATGGCGCTGACGACCCGCACCACGGAGTCACCGGCAGAGTCGCCGGTGGAGTGGCCGGCGGCGGCACTGCTGGGCGCGGCATCGACGTCGCCCGGCGCACGCCACTGGGCGACGTCGATGCCGTTGCCGAGGACCTCGACCGGCACGCCGCCAGCGATCCCCGCCACACGCTCTGCGGCCATCGACGACACAGCGGACAGGGCGGCGCCGGCCTCGCCCCATCGGCGGGCGTGCCCGAGAGCTCGGAAGAGCGGCGCGCTCCGGTCGATGACGCAGTGCCACGTCGCCGCGGTCGGCAGGCCCACGTCGAGCGCGACACCGATCATGTCCGTGGCGAACGGGCTGACGACGCCCATGTGTCCATGGGCGACGTCGAAGCCGCCACGGACAAGCAGTTCTCGCACCTCGTCCTTGGCAAAAGGGTTGATCGGTGGTGCACCGGGGATGCGCAGCGGCAGACGGTGGACGGTCACGACGGTGCCGAGGTGCGGGTCGGTCTCCCGGTGCGTCGTCGCCTCGCGGGTGTCGCTGGGCGTGGCCGTGACGACCTCGACCTCGTGCCCCTCGGCCGTGAGCCGGTGCGCGAGATCGTGGACCTGGACCTCGATCCCACCGAGGCGCGGCAGATAGCAGTCCGACAACAGGGCGACCTTCACGAACGTCAACCTTGCCATGCGTCAGGATGGAGCCGATGACGCGCACGCTCGTGGCCTTCCACGCACACCCTGACGACGAGGCCCTCCTCACCTCCGGCACCATGGCCAAGGCCGCTGCCGAAGGACATCGCGTCGTGCTCGTCATCGCCACCGACGGAGCCCTCGGCCTCGCCTCGGACGACTTCAGGTCGCCTACCAATGACTTGAACGCGTCCACCGAGCCCCGGCCCGACGCCGACTCCGAGGTGCCACCCAGCTCGCTCGCCGACGTGCGGCTCGACGAGGCCCGGAAGTCCGCCGAGGCACTGGGCGTCGCCCGGGTCGAGTGGCTGGGCTACGCCGACTCGGGGCACGACGGGCCGATCCCGGCCGACCCACCCGGACAGGTCCGCTTCTGCCGTGCGCCGATCGAAGAGGCCGCCGAACGGCTCGCCGCCATCCTCCGCACCGAGCGCGCCGACGTGTTGCTCACCTATGACGCTGCCGGCGGCTACGGGCACCGCGACCACGTCCGCGTCCACGAAGTCGGCGCCCGCGCTGCCGAGATCGCCCGCGAGACCTCGGGCACGGCGCTCCCCCGCGTCCTCGAGGCCACGGTCCCCCGCGACACCATCGCCCGCGCGATCCGGCTCGTGGGCAAGGTCTATCGCTTCCCCGACGAGTTCGACCCCACGAGCTTCGAGCGAGCCTTCACCGCCCGCGCCGACATCACCCACCGCATCAACGTCCGCCAGCACATCGCCGCCAAACGCGCCTCCATGCGAGCCCACGCCTCGCAGGCCTCGAACGACGGCTCCCAGAGCGGCGACCGCACGCTCGCGGCGTTCCTACGGATCCCGCGTCCTCTCTATGACCTCGTGTTCGGCCGCGAATGGTTCCGCGACCCCGACGCGGCGGCGGACGACACAGGCACACCGCACGCGACGGGGGCCGACAACGTGAAGCGCGCACCCGGCATACGCACCGACGTCTTTGAGGGGTTGCCGTGAGCAAGCGGACCAAGCAGGTCATCCGGGCAGTTCTCGGGATCGCCCTGGCGATCGGGATCATCAGCTGGGGATTCCCGAGGCTCGCCCACACGACGTGGGCGGCCGTCTTCGAGAACCTCAAGGCCGTGTCGCCGTGGCACTCCCTCGGCTTCCTCGGGCTCGTGCTCGTGGGGCTGTGGTCCTACACGTTCACGTTCACGGGATCACTGCCCGGGCTGTCGCACTGGCGCGCGTTCGTCGTGAACATCTGCGGCTCGTCGGTGAGCAACCTGCTCCCCGGTGGCGGCGCGGTGGGACTCGCGGCGACCTACACGATCCTGCGGTCGTGGGGATTCAAGAACCGTGACGTCTCCACCTCGGCCATCGTCACCGGCGTGTGGAACACCCTCGCCCGGATCGCGCTCCCGATCATCGCCATCATCATGCTGTGGTGGGGCAACGACGGCCTACCGGCGGCGTTGACGCGACTCGCCTGGGGTGGAGCGCTGACCGGGCTGACGATCCTCGGGGTGTTCGTCGCAATCCTCGCCAGCGAGAAGGCTGCTCAGACCATCGGGCGCGGACTGGACCGGGTGCTCGCGCCGCTCTTCCGCCGCCGGAAGCGCACCATGAGCATCGCCGATCTCGTCCATGACATGCGGGGCCGCATCAACGACGTCGTCCGCAACGGATGGCTCCAGATGACGCTGGGCATGGTCGGCTTCTTCGGCTTCTACTACCTGCTCTTCGTGCTCATCATGCGGGCCGTCGGAGTCGACGAGCTGCCACTGGGCATCCTGTTCGCCGCGTTCGCCATCGGTCGGTTGCTCACGGCCGTCGGTGTCACCCCGGGCGGCCTGGGCATCACCGAGTCCGCGATGGTGTTCGCGCTGGTCGAATGGGGCGCCGACGGCACGGCCGCCCTGACCGGTGCGATCCTCTTCTCGATCTTCACGCACCTCATGGAGGTGCCGCTCGGTGCGCTGGGCTGGCTCACGTGGTCGATGAGCCCCAAGGCGGCACCCGAGGAGATCGAGGCCGCCGAGGCCACCGCCCACTGAAGCCCGAAGACAAGGGGCCGCGCGATCAGTCCTGGATGAAGACGAGCGCCATCGGGGTCTGCTCACTGCCCTGACCCAGGGGGTTGTCGGCGAACATCTCCTCGAACCGCGCCTTGTCGTCCGGCACGTCGCTGCCGAGGACGTTGCGGCCGATGTCGTTGGCGTCCATGACGATCGTCCCGGCGAACGCGTCCCTGTATGCCGCAGGCACCCGACTGCGGATCCCGGCCGACAGGCGTGCGGCCACGTCGTCGGGGTCCTTGGGTGCGAGCTTGGCGGACACGTTGCTCGGGTAGGCGGAGTACTCGGTCGGGCCGTCGATGGCCGCGATCTGGTTGCCGACGAGTTCGTAGAACAGGCCCTTGCGCCCGATCGCCTTGCCGACCGCGCCACCGGCGGCGGCGTAGAGGACGCGCGGCAGGCCGGCCTCCTCGATCGCGAGCTGCATGGTGAACGGCGAGCCGAGACCGATGCCGGCCGGCGTGCGGGTGACGTAGCGGGACAGGACCCGAGCCGGCTTGCCGACCTTGATGTCCCAGACGAAGAACGAGCGGCCCTGCGTGATCGCGATGATCTTCTCGGAGATGAAGAGGTACCAGCGGCCCTTCGTCGCGGCGTCGTGCTCCGCGCCCGCCGTCGGCAGGGTCTCGAAGAACTCGTCGATGCGGGCGAGGACCTTGGCGTCGAGGTCGTCGTCCTTGGCGAAGAGCTCGGTGCGCAGCGGATAGCGACGGACGGTCTCGCCACGGTCCGTCGTGAGGTCCAGCGCCTTCCCGGCGTTCGGCTCGACGTCGGACTTCGGCGCGGCCTGCGCGGTGGCCTTGTCGACCTGCGGCTCCTCGTCGAAGTACTCCTGAAGCCACAGCTCGAGGTTGATGAAGCGCCAGAACATCATCGTGTCGGCGTTGTTCGAGCCCTTGATCCAGCCCTCGAAAGCGTGCAGCACCTCGGTCTGGTTGAAATAGGGCCGGTTCGCGAACGACTCCGACAGGAAGATCGAGTAGAAGTGGTTCTTGAGCCGCATGAACCACTCGGACTGCGGCGTCGTGAAACCGATCTTGTTGCGGCGACGGTTGATCGACTCCGGCAGCAGGCCGCGGGTCGCGTCACGCAGGATGCGCTTGTTCCAGCCGTCCTTGATGATCGCCTCGTCGGTGAGGCTGAAGATGAACTTCACGACCTCCTTGTCGAGGAACGGCACGCGTCCCTCGAGTGAGAAGCGCATCGTGTTCTTGTCCTCGTAGCGGAGCAGGCTCGGCAGCGAGTTGTGGAAGAGGTCCTGGACGAGCCGCTTCTTGAGGTTGCTCTGCTCTACGGGGAAGCGCTCGTCGGTCCACTGCGACGTGAAGCTCGGGTTGAGCAGCGACGTCACGGGCACGTCCTTGCGGCCCTTGAGCTTGGCCTTGACCCGGAAGCGGCCGAGACGGAACAGGACGTCGAGCGACTTGCTCAGCTCGGCCGCAGCAGCCTTGGCGCCCTGGGCGCGCAGCTGCCGCAGGTAGACGGCGTAGTACGGGATGTAGCCGGCCATCATCTCGTCGGCGCCCTGGCCGTCGAGGAGGACGGTGACGTGCTTCGTCGCCTCGCGCATCACCTGGTACTGCGCGTAGGGACCACTGGAGATGAGCGGCTCCTCCTGCGTGCGGACGAAGTCACGCAGGTCGGCCTTGAAGTCCTCGGGCTTCGGCAGGATCTTGTGCCCGTCGACGTGGCCCGTGCAGATGTCGAGGACGGCGTCGACGTAGCGCTCCTCGTCGTTGATCGAGTTCGGGAAGACGGCGCTGAAGGTGTTCTGCTGCACGCCGACCGACTCGGTCGTCTTGTCACCGTCGTTGATGAGCTGGTTGATGACGACGGCCACGGCGCTCGAGTCGAGACCCCCCGACAGGGACGTGCCGACCGGCACCTCGGACTGCAGACGGAGGCGGATGGACTCGATGAGGCGCGCCTTGTATTCGGCCGCGGCCGCGTCGTCGTAGGGACGCTGCTCGGTGGCCAGTTCCAGCAGTTCCTCGCGCAGGCGCGTGAACATCGAGCGGCGTATGCCGTTCGCGTCCGCCTCGAGCATCTCGCCCGGCTGGAGGCGCTCGATGCCGTCGAAGAACGTCTCCGTCCCGTCCTCGTGGGCGCGGAACTTGAGGTAGCGGTAGATCGAGCGCTCGTTCGGATTCTTCTCGTAGAGGCCGCTGCGCAGGATCGGGCGGATCTCGGAGGCGAACAGGAGTCCCTCGGACGGGGACCCACCCTCGGAGCCGGCCACCCGGCATACATAGACGGGTTTGATCCCGAAGTGGTCTCGAGCAAGGGTGAGCCGCTGCTCGTCGCGGTCCCAGATCGCCAGGCCGAACATGCCGTTGAACCGGTCGAACGCCTCGCCGCCCCACTGCGCGAACGCCTGAAGGACGACCTCCGTGTCGCTGTCGGTCTCGAACGTGCGACCGAGTGCCTCGAGCTCGCCGCGCAGGTCGAGGTAGTTGTAGACCTCACCGTTGTAGGCGATCGTGTAGCGCCCGTCGGCCGTCGCCATCGGCTGCTGACCGTGAGCGACGTCGATGATCGAGAGGCGGCGGTGCGCGAGCCCGCACGGTCCATCGACAAAAACGCCCTCACCGTCGGGACCGCGGTGCTCCATGCAGTCGTTCATCGTGCCCAGAAGCGCCTCGTTGGCGTTCAGGCCGTAATAGCCGGCGATGCCGCACATGCGTTGGTGACCTCAGTTCTCGCTGTCAGGGGACGTCCAAGGGTATGCCGTGTGGCTCACTCCCATTCGATCGTCCCCGGCGGCTTGCTCGTCACGTCGAGCACCACTCGGTTGACCTCGCGCACCTCGTTGGTGATGCGGGTCGAGATCTTGGCAAGCACCTCATAGGGCACGCGCGTCCAGTCGGCCGTCATCGCGTCCTCGGACGAGACCGGACGCAGCACGACGGGGTGGCCGTAGGTCCGACCGTCTCCCTGGACACCGACCGAGCGAACGTCCGCCAACAGCACGACCGGGCACTGCCAGATGTCGCGGTCGAGTCCGGCCGCCGACAGCTCATGGCGGGCGATCTCGTCGGCCGCACGCAGGATGTCGAGGCGATCGGCAGTGACCTCACCGACGATGCGGATACCGAGGCCGGGTCCTGGGAACGGCTGGCGCCAGACGATGACCTCGGGCACCCCGAGCTCGAGCCCGACTTGGCGCACCTCGTCCTTGAAGAGGAGACGTAGCGGCTCGACGAGCTTGAACTGGAGGTCGTCGGGCAGGCCACCGACGTTGTGGTGCGACTTGATGTTCGCCGTGCCCGTGCCACCACCGGACTCGACGACATCGGGATAGAGCGTGCCCTGGACGAGGAACTCGACCGGGTGCCCCTCGCGCTCGCCCGAGCCGACGATGTCGCGGGCGGCCTGCTCGAAGACACGGATGAACTCGCGTCCGATGATCTTGCGCTTCTCCTCGGGGTCGCTCACCCCGGCGAGCGCGGAAAGAAACTGTTCACGCGCGTCGACGACGACGAGGTCGACGCCGGTCGCCTCGACGAACTCCTTCTCGACCTGCTCGGCCTCGCCCGAGCGCAGCAAACCGTGGTCGACGAACACGCAGGTGAGCTGGTCGCCGACGGCACGCTGCACGAGTGCGGCCGCGACGGACGAGTCGACGCCACCGGAGAGGGCGCAGAGGACACGCTTGTCGCCGATGGTCTCCTTGACGTCAGCGACGAGGGACTCGACGACGTTGGCCGCGGTCCACTCCCCCGACAGCCCGGCTCCGCGCAGGAGGAAGTTCTCGAGCACCCGCTGACCGAACGTCGAGTGCATGACCTCGGGGTGCCACTGCACGCCGTAGAGACGACGCTCGTCGTCCTCGATCGCTGCCACGGGCGCACCCGACGTCGCCGCCGTGACGCGCATGCCCTCGGGCGCGGAGGTGGCCGAGTCGCCGTGGCTCATCCACACCGACTGCTCGGCGGGCTGCCCGTTGAAGAGGGTGGACTCGGTGTCGGAGACCTGCGCCGGGGTCGAGCCGTACTCGCTCAGACCGGTGCGCTCCACCGTGCCGCCAAGGGCCTGGACCATCGCCTGGAAGCCGTAGCACATGCCGAAGACCGGCACCCCGGCCTCGAGCAGCGCCGGGTCGAGCTTCGGGGCGCCGTCCTCGTAGACCGAGCTCGGGCCACCGGACAGGATGATGGCCGCCGGCTCCTTGGCGAGCATCTCGTCGGCTGCCATCGTCGACGGCACGACCTCGCTGAAGACGTTGGCCTCACGCACGCGGCGGGCGATGAGCTGGGCGTACTGGGCGCCGAAGTCGACGACGAGGACTGGGCGGTCCGACAGGACTTCGGAGTGGGGGGTCTCGCTCACCCGCACAGCCTATCGGCGCCCCGTCCCACCTCTCTCAGCGCCAGAGGGTGTCGACCTCGGAGGCCTCGACCGAGTCCGGGTAGGGGTTGGTGCACGACGGGCCGGGGCCACCGCCGGACATGAGCTTGCTGCACGGCTGCGTGTAGCGGTCGGGCAGGCCGAGCGCATGGCCGGTCTCGTGGGCGACGATCCGCAGCGGCGCGTAGACGTCGGCCTGCGCGTAGTCCATGAAGATGTAGCCGTCGCCCTGGCCGCGGCCGTAGTAGTAGGAGCCGCGGGTGTCGTTGCCCTCGTAGTACTTGAGGGCACCGCCCGCGCCGTCCTTCTCGACGAGCTTGACGTTGGCGACCCGTGCGTTCCAGATGGCGGCGCTCTGGTCGATGAGGCTGTCGAAGCTGGGCGCCTGCGAGTCGTCGTAGTAGATGACCGTCGCAGCCGCGACCGGCTTCTTCGCGCCCGTGGCCGCCTCGCGAGCGGCCTCCCTCTTCGCCTCGGCGAGCCGCTGCTCGAGCGCCGCCTGGATCCGCGGGTCGAGAGAACCCTCCGTGTAGGCCGCGTGGCCGGCTTGCGCTGTGGGTGCAGCGAGCGCAGGGGCTGAGGGCGCGACCGGCCCGGCGACGGGTGCGACGGGTGCGCCGCTCAGGGCGGCGGCTCCCGCGAGCGCGGCGGCTCCGGTGGCGATGGTGCGACGAAGGGTGGCCATGATGGTTCCTCGTTCCTGGTGGGGACAACGGGTGCCGGATCGGCACCGAAGGGGTGCCGGATCGGCACTCGTCCTGTCTATTCACCAGCGGCCACGCCCCGGGTCAGACCGAGGTCAGGGTCGCGTCAGGCCCGGGTCAACGTCGGGCAAAGAGGTCAAGAACGGGTCAGGCGGCCCTCGACCTCGGCGGCGACCTTGCGCTCGACCCAGAACGAGAGGAACGGGACGCAGCCGGCGAGCATGACGCCGACCATCTTGGGCAGGGACCAGCCGACCTTGAAGCCGAGGTTCGCCGTGGCGACGAGGTAGACCATGTAGATGAAGCCGTGCGGCTGCGGCCACCAGTGCAGCGGGTTCTGTTCGCCCTTCATCGACGTGCCGTACTCGAGCACCATCTCGACGACGAGCACGAGCAGGCCGATGCCGACGATGAACGCCATCACCTTGAAGAACGTCAGCGCCTTGCGTGCCGCCGTCTCGTCCCGGATCACGCCCTGCTTCTCACTCGTCTGCGTCATGGTCGCCATTCTCCCTCTCGTCCTCCTCGCGCACGATCCGCCACCACATGTAGAGGGCGAAGAGCGCAAAAACCCACCATTGCAGGGCGTATGCCGCGTTGCGCCACTTGAACCCCGTGTCACCCGACGGTGTGGGAACCCTTTCGAGAGAGCCCAACGCCGCAGCGGCCGGTGCCGGTTCCTCGGTCTGCTGGAACACGAACGCGTTGTAGAGCTCCCCGGGCCAGCGCGCGACGAGGACCGAGGTGTCGATCGAGCCGAGCTGACCCTCGGGAGGCGACTCGCCGGCATACGGGGATTCGGGCGGAGCCAGCCCACCCGTGACGGTGACGGTCCCGCTCGGGACGGGCGGCAGGTCGTCCGGGGACGGTAGCCAGCCGCGGAGCACCGGCAGGGTCGCGCCCGTCGCCTCGACAGTGAACGGGGCGACGAGCCAGAAGCCGGTGCGTCCGTCGAGGCGGCGGCCCGCGACGACGACCTGGTCCGAACCGAACTCCCCTGTCGCCGACACCGGCAGCGTGCTCTTGGGGTTGGGGAAGTCGGTGTGCGGCGTGAGGACGGTCTCGATCGCGACCGGCTGCTGCGTGCGGGCCTTCTCGAGCGACTCCTGGAGCGCCTTGTCCTCGGCGACTCCGAGCTGCCACCGTCCGAGCTGGACGAACGCGATGACGATGAGGACCGCGACCGCCAGGAGCGCGAGGTTGCGCGGCTTGCGGGCGGTACGGAGCACGGGCAGAGCGTAACCGTGGAGTCTGGGCATCCTCCGATCGGATGATCCCGTCGCCGACGAAGCCCCGATGTGCGCACGCCGGCGGGCCATGACGCTGGAGCCATGACCGAAGCAGTGGTGAGCGTGACCGGGTTGCGCAAGGCATACGGCACGACGGTGGCCGTCGCGGATGTCGGCTTCGACGTGCGGGCGGGTGAGATCTTCGGAATCCTGGGGCCGAATGGTGCCGGCAAGACCACGACGGTGGAGTCGATCGCCGGGCTCCGCACGCCGGACGCCGGGACCATCCGGGTCCATGGCCTCGACCCCGTCCGCGATCGGGCTGAGCTGACGCGGCTCGTGGGCGTGCAACTGCAGGAGAGCAAACTCCAGCCGAAGATCACCGTCGCCGAGGCACTGGAACTGTGGTCCGCGTTCTATGCGGATCCGATCCCGAGCGGTGAACTGGCGTCTCGCCTCGGACTCGCCGACCTGTTGCAACAGCAGTTCCGAACGCTGAGCGGCGGCCAACAACAACGGTTGTCGATCGCCCTCGCCCTCGTCGGACGTCCCAAGGTCGTCATCCTCGACGAACTGACGACCGGCCTCGATCCACGCGCTCGGCGCGAGGTGTGGGGCCTCGTGCGGGACGTCAGGGACACGGGGGTCACCGTCCTGCTCGTGACCCACTCCATGGAGGAAGCCCAGGCGCTCTGCGACCGCGTCGCGATCATCAGCGGCGGAAGAGTCCGCGCGCTCGACACCCCGGACGGCCTCGTCAGCCGTGCGGCCAGTGCGACGGTGACGTCGTTCCGTGCCAGCACGACGGTCGACCTCGAAGCCCTCCGAAAGATCGACGGCGTGGCCTCGGTGCGAACCGACAGCGGGGTCATCACCGTTGAGGGCGCCGAGGACTCGGCGCTCGAAGTGTTGAGTTCCCTTGCCGCACAGGGGGTTTCGCCCTCGAAGCTGCGCGTGGTGGAGGGAAGTCTCGACACGGCATACCTCGATCTCACTGCCGACCACGTTCTGGAGACGACATGACAAGCACGGCCGCCCACACCTCCGACGGCGCACAGCGCGCCAGCGCAACGAGCGCCGTCATCCGCGCCGAAGCGCGACTGTTCACGCGCGAACTCGCCTCGCTGTTCTGGATCGTCCTCTTCCCCGTGACGCTGCTCCTCGTGCTCGGCCTCATTCCGGGTTTCCGCGATGCTGACCCGGCGCTCGGCGGGCGACGCGTCATCGACCTCTACGGACCTGTCGTCATCCTCGTGTCGATGATCATGGCCGGCCTGATGGCGATGCCCGCGGTGGTCTGGGCCTACCGCGATGCCGGGATCCTGCGGCGCCTGCGGACGACTCCAGTGAAGCCGGAGAGCCTCATCGGCGCCCAAGTGCTGCTGCACGCCGCCGCGGTGCTCGCCTCGACCCTGCTCGTCCTCATCGTGGGGCAGCTCGTGCTCGACACGTCACTTCCGCAGTCGTGGATCGGGTATGCCGTGGCGTACGTCCTCGTGCTGGTCGCGTCCTTCTCGCTCGGGTCGGTCGTGACGGCCCTCGCGCCGAATGCCCGGGTCGGGACGACGTTGGGGACGATCGCCTTCTTTGCCTCGATGTTCACGGCAGGGGTCTACTACCCCGTCGACGGCATGAGCGGCACCCTGCGCGACACCGTCGAACTCACGCCGTTGGGGGCCGCGACCCAGGCGATGAACGCGGCGATGGTCGGCGACTTCCCCGATCCACGCCACCTGCTCGTCGTCGGAGCCTGGGCTCTCGTCCTGTCTCTGTTGTCGGCGCGGTTCTTCCGTTGGGAGTGAGGGACTTCCCGGGGAGTGAGAGGCTGGATCCCGTGAGCGAGAACGGCATCCGGCACGGCCTCCGACCTCTGCCCCTCGCCGACACCACGGGCCTCGGGCGATGGGTGCCCTGGGTGCCATTCATCATGTTGGCCGTCGGGTCGGTCACGGCCCTCGGGACTGCGGCGGTGTTCGGCAAGGACTCCCCCGGTTGGCTCACCACACAGGGCGTGCTTGTCGCGACGGCGGCGATCTGGTCGTGGTGGTGGACCCTGCGTCGCCCCGACTGGCGCAGTGATCGCCCCAGAATGGCCGTCCACATCGTGGGTCGGACGCTGCTCGCCTTCGCCCTGACCTGGATCAACCCCTTCTTCGCCCTCTTCGCGTGGGTGGGTTTCCTCGATGTCTCGGAAGCCTTCACCGGGTGGGCCCGCCGAGTCGTCGTGCTCGGCATCGCGTTCACGGTGGCGGGTTCGCAATCGGGTGGCTTCCCCATCTCGACGGTGTGGCAGGCCGTCATCGTCGTGGCGCTCGTGGTCGTCCACTCCGGAATCTTCCTGCTCTTCGACCGTCTCGAGGGTGAGGCCAAGGGACGCAGCGAGGAGCAGGCCGCCACCATCGTCGAACTCGAACGTGTCAACGCCGAGCTCGAACGGGCCCTCGCCGAGAACGCCGAACTCCACGAGCGCCTCGTCGGCCAGGCTCGACTCGCCGGCGTGCACGACGAGCGTGAGCGGCTGGCCCGCGAGATCCACGACACGATCGCCCAGACGCTGGCTGCGGCCCTGACCCAGCTTCAGGCAGCCGGATCGGACGCGGACCCGGACCGTCGCGTCCAGCGGGTCGTGCGCGCGACGGACCTCGTGCGTGACGCACTCGCCGACGCGCGGCGGTCGGTGCTCGACCTCGCGCCGGCGGCGCTCGACCATGCAGGACTCGCCGCCGCACTCGAGGCTTTGGTGGCGCAGTGGGACGAGGAGCAGGGAGCCACCGCCTCGCTCGTCATCACGGGCGAACCGCGCGACCTGCACCCGGAGGTGGAGGCCACCGTCCTCCGCATAGCCCAGGAGGCGTTGGCCAACGTCGCGAAGCATGCCACCGCGGCGCGCGTCGGAGTGACCCTGAGCTATGACGACGGCGAGCTCATCCTCGACGTGCGCGACGACGGGTCCGGGTTCGACCCGGCCGCCGCCACCGGCGCCACGTCATTCGGCCTGCGTGGCATGCGCCAGCGTGCCGAACGACTGATGGGTCAGCTGGAGATCGAATCCCGACCGCGCGGTGGCACTGCGCTCTCCCTGCGCCTGCCCGCGCTCCCTCGTGAGGCCGTCGCGTGACCGGCCGACCCATCCGCATCGTCGTCGTGGACGACCACCCCGTCGTTCGGGACGGCGTCGCGGCCATGCTGTCGTCGGCACCCGACCTCGAGGTGGTCGGACAGGCCGGGAGCGGCCCCGAGGCCGTCGACCTCGCAGCGGTGCTCGACCCGGACGTCGTCGTCATGGATCTGCGGATGCCGGGTGGCAGCGGTGTCGACGCCGTGCGCGAGATGGGCCGTCGTGGGCTGCGGGCAGCGGCGCTCGTCCTCACGACCTTTGACACGGACTCGGACACGGTCGCGGCGATCGAGGCGGGTGCGGTGGGCTACCTGCTCAAGGACTCGCCGCCGGAGACCCTCGTCTCTGCCGTCCGCGCCACGGCGGCCGGGGAGACCGTGCTCTCGCCATCGGTGGCCACCCGGCTCGCATCGCACGTCCGGGCGCCGGCGCGTAGCGCATCGCTCAGTGCGCGCGAACGCGAAGTGCTCGTCCTCGTGGCCCGGGGCCTGCCGAACCGCAGCATCGCCAAGGAACTCTTCGTCAGCGAGGCCACCGTCAAGACCCACCTCACGCACGTCTTCGAGAAGCTGAGGGCGTCAGACCGGGCAGCAGCCGTCGCAGCGGGTTACGAGCGCGGCATCCTCGGCTGAGTTCAGTTTCCCGTCTCACGGCGGACCGCCACGTCGAAACTCGGTGGCTCGGCGTCGGTGCCGGCTTCTACGGTTGGAGGGCGATGCCGACACTCTCCTGGCCCTACGCCCTCGAGGCCGATGCCACTCCCCCGACAGACGCCGACCGACTCCTCCTCTGGCTCGTTCGGCGACAGTGGCGCACCATCGTGGCGGGCGCCGCGTTCGGCATCCCGTGGATGCTCTCGATTGCGCTCGTGCCGGCGTCCATCGGCAAGGCGATCGACGACGGGATCGTCGCGCGCGACGGTCGGGCGCTGCTGTTCTGGGCCGGCGTCATCCTCGCGATGGGTCTCGTCAGCGCGGCGACGACCAACCTGCGGCACTGGTTCGCGGTGAGCAACTGGCTGTTCGCGTCGTTCCGCTCGGCCATCGTCACCGATCGCGCCATCCGACGGACCGGTCCTGCGCTCACCCGGGAGAAGCCGGCGGGAGAGGTGCTCACGGCCTATGCCAACGACTTCTGGCGGATGGGCATGGTGTTCGACGTGTCCGCGCGGTTCGCCGGAGCCATCGCGAGCTTCACCGTCGTGTCGATCATCCTGCTGAGCGGGTCGCTGACGCTCGGTCTCGTCATGCTCATCGGAGGGCCTCTGCTCCTGGCGTCACTCTCG
Source organism: Knoellia subterranea KCTC 19937 (assembly GCF_000768685.1). Classification (GTDB taxonomy): domain Bacteria; phylum Actinomycetota; class Actinomycetes; order Actinomycetales; family Dermatophilaceae; genus Knoellia; species Knoellia subterranea. The sequence goes on from NZ_AVPK01000005.1 coordinate 28,105, forward strand.
CTCGTCATGCGCCCGCTCCAGAAGCGGCAGGCGGCTCAGCGCGAGGAGGCCGGTCGCCTCACGGCGCTCGGCGCCGACACCGTCACCGGTCTGCGCGTCCTGCGGGGCGTCGGCGGTGAGGAGAACTTCCTGACCCGGTATGCCGGTCAGTCCGGTCGCGTCCGCTCCGCCGGTGTGCGTCTGGCCGGCGTTCAGGCCGTGCTCGATGCGGCCCAGGTGTTGTTGCCCGGTGTGTTCGTCGTGGTCGTGACCGGGCTGGGCGCACACCTCGCCGTGGCGGGTGACATCTCACCCGGGCAGCTCGTGGCGTTCTACGGCTACACGGCATTCCTCACGATGCCGCTGCGGACGGCGACCGAGTTCGTCAACAAGCTCATCACCTCACGTGTCATGGCCAAGCGCGTCGCCTCGATCCTCGAGGCCCAGCCCGACCACCCGAAAACCGCGACTGATTGCCCGGTTGGGACGGCGAGCGCCAGCGAGTTGTCCCAACCGGGCAATCAGTCGCGAGACAGGGGCAGTGGGGTGCTCACCGACCCGGTCTCGGGTGTCCAGATCCAACCCGGCGAGCTCACGGCGCTCGTCTCGGCGCGCCCCGAGGAGACCGCGGAGATCGCGGCTCGCCTCGGCCGGACCGTCCCTGGGCGCCACGGAGTGACGTGGGGCGACGCCTCGCTCGATGACCTCCCGATCGACGTCGTGCGCGCCAACATCGTTGTCTCCGAGGCGGATCCGCACCTGTTCAGCGGACCGCTGCGTCGCGAGCTCGGCGTTCCCACGGGTGACGACGAAGCCCTCCTCGCAGCCCTCCACACGGCCGATGCAGCCGACGTCATCGACTCCATCGACGGAGGGCTCGACGGTGAGATCGAGGAGCGCGGACGGTCCCTCTCGGGAGGTCAGCGCCAACGTCTCGCCCTGACCCGTGCCCTGCTGCGCGACCCCGCCGTCCTCGTCCTCGTCGAGCCCACGAGCGCCGTCGACGCGCACACCGAGGCTCGCATCGCCGAGCGAATTCCCAAGCACCGCAACGGTTCCACGACCGTCATCGTCACCGCGAGTCCCCTCGTCCTCGACCGCGCGGATCGCATCCTCGTCGTCGAGGACGGCAAGGTGACCACCCACGGAACGCACCGAGACCTCGTGCGCAACAACCCGGCATACCGACGCATCGTCCTGCGCGGAGAGGAGGACTGACATGACCCCGATCCTCAGCCAGATCGGCGAAGTCGACCACGCGAAGCGGTCGCTGCCGATCGCCACGCGGCAGACGGTCATCGCCCACACGCGGGTCCTCCTGCGCGACCACCGACGCCCTCTCCTGTGGGTGCTCGGCCTGCACGGACTCGCCGCGCTCGTGGGGCTCGTCGGCCCGTGGGTCATCGGCCAGATCGTCCAGGAAGTGACCCATGGCGGCGCGAGCCTGAGCCGGATCGACCTCCTCATCGCCGTCCTCGTCGGCGCGATCGTCGCCCAGACCGTGCTGACGTGGTTCGCACGGCGGGCGGCGTTCATCCTGTCCGAGCACGTCTTCGCGCGGCTGCGTGAGGACTTCGTCCGCGACGCCGTGCGCCTCCCGCTGTCGACGCTCGAACGGGCCGGCACCGGCGACCTCGTCGCTCGCACGACCAACGACATCGAGGCAATGACGCACGTCATCCGCTTCGGCATCCCGGCCATCGTCGTCTCCGTCATGACGGTCACCGCGACCGTCGTGGCGGCCATCGTCACGTCTCCCTTGGCCGCGCTCGCCCTCCTCACTCCGCTGATCGTCCACATCCCCTCGAGCGCCTGGTACCTCAAGCGCGCCGGCAAGGTCTACCTCTGGGAGCACGCGGCGTACGCCCGGCTCAATTCCGTTGGCGCAGAGACGATCGAGGGCCTGCGGACCATGGACAACCTCAGCCTGGCCACGAGCCGGGGCGAGCGTTTCGACGAGGCCCTCGACGAGGCAGGACGCGCCGAGCGACTCGGCGTGCGGCTGCGACTGCGGTGGTTCCCGTGGCTCGAGATCGGCTTCTTCCTGCCGATCGCCGTCTCGGTCCTGTGGGGCGGGTGGCTCGCCTGGAACGGCCACATCTCCATCGGTGCCGCGACGGCCGTGACGCTCTACATCCAGCAGATGCTCGACCCACTCGGCGACCTCATCAGCTGGCTCGACGAGATCCAGTTCGCCGCGACATCGCTGTCCCGCGTGCTCGGCGTCGGCGAGGTCCCGCCCGACCGCGTCGCCACCGGCGAGAAGCCCCGTGGCGAGACGATCGAGGTCGACGACGTCCGCTACTCCTACCGCTCCGGCCGCGACGTCCTCCACGGCGTCTCGCTCACGCTGCAGCCCGGCGAACGCCTCGCCATCGTCGGTCCGTCCGGCGCCGGCAAGTCGACCCTCGGGCGCCTCCTCGCGGGCATCGACGCACCGCGCACCGGTCGCGTGACCGTCGGCGGCGTGCCGCTCGTCGACCTCACCCTCACCGAGTTGCGTGGCGAGGTCGCGCTCGTCACCCAGGAGCACCACGTCTTCGTCGGGACCGTCGCGGAGAACCTCCGCCTTCCGCGTCCCGGCGCCTCCGATGAGGACCTGTATGCCGTCCTCTCGGCTGTCGATGCCGACGCCTGGGTGCGTGCGTTGCCGGAGGGACTCGAGACGACCGTGGGATCGGGTGGGCACACGCTGACCGAGGCGCAGGCGCAGCAGCTCGCGCTGGCTCGGCTCGTCCTCGCCGACCCACACACCCTCGTCCTCGACGAGGCGACGTCGCTGCTCGACCCGCGCGCGGCACGACACCTCGAGCGGTCGCTGGCGGCCGTCACGCAGGGACGCACGGTGGTGGCAATCGCGCACCGTCTCCACACGGCATACGACGCCGATCGGGTCTGTGTCGTCGAGGACGGGACGATCACCGAACTCGGGACCCACGATGAGTTGATGGCACGTGACGGGGCGTATGCGGCCCTGTGGCGGGCGTGGCGGGATGAAGACTGAGCGCGGCTGAGGGTTAGACCGTTCGCACGAGCGGCATGCCGAGGTCGACCCCCGAGCCGTTGAGCGCGCGCACCTCGGGCACTGCCGGGTTCCGGGCTTCAGCGGGCTCGACGCGCTGGTATCCCTCACCCTGCACCGGTCGCGCGTCAGCCTCACCACGGTTGGGCCAGAACGACATCGCCCGCTCCGCCTGCGCCGTGATCGTGAGCGACGGGTTGACCCCGAGGTTGGCCGAGACCGCAGAACCGTCGGTGACGGAGATGCCCGGATGTCCCCACACACGGTGATAGGCATCGATGACGCCCGTCTCCGGTGAGTCCGAGATCGGCACCCCACCGAGGAAGTGCGCAGTGAGCGGGATGTCGAAGACCTCCGGCCACGACCCACCGGCCACCGCGTAGTCGCCGGTGAGGGCGCCGAGCCGTTCGGCCACCGCCGTCATCGACTCGTGCCCCGACTTGATGAAGGTCGGGTTCGGTTCGCCGTGCCCCTGGCGGGATGTGAGGCGGCGCCGCCCGAAGAGGCCCTTGCGCCCGGAGACGTGCAGCGAGTTGTCGCGGCTCTGCATGACGAGCCCGATGATCGTGCGCTCACTCCAGCGCAGCGGCCACGGGAAGAGCTTGATGAGCGCCTGCGGGTCGCGCACGAGCTGGACGAGGAACTCCAGCGGGCGCGGCCGACCCGTGTCGCCGGGAACCATCAGCGTCGACAGCAGGCCCATCGCGTTGGAGCCGCGCCCGTAGCGGACGTTCTCGACGTGCGTGTCCGCGTCCGGGTGGAACGACGCCGTGATCGCGATCCCGTCGGCGAGGCCGGCCTCGGGGCTGACGTGCTGCGTCATCGCACCGAGCAGCGCCTCACTGTTGGTCCGCGTGAGGTAGCCCAACCGGTCGGACAGCCGCGGCAGCTCACCCTCGTCGCGCATCGCGTGGAGCAGCGTCTGCGTGCCCCACGTGCCGGCGGCGACGACGACGTGGCGAGCCGTGATGACCCGCGGGTCCTTGCCCGGGACGGGACCGGTGCGCTCGTGGAGAACGCGATAAATCTCTCCGTCGTATGCCGGCCCGCTGGCTTCCGTGCCCGGCACGACTCCCAGCCGGGTCACCGTGCGCATGGGCTCGATGACGACACCAAGGCGCTCGGCGAGGTGGAGGTAGTTCTTGCGGAGCGTGTTCTTGGCGCCGTGGCGGCAGCCGACCATGCAGTTGCCGCACTGGATGCAGCCGCGCCGCTTCGGCCCGGCACCACCGAAGTACGGGTCGTCGACCTCGACACCCGGCTCGCCGAAGAAGATCCCGACGGGCGTCTTGCGGAACGTCTCCGGCACGCCCATGTCGTCGGCGACCTCGCGCCAGATCTCCTCGACGGGCCCCTCGCACGGGTTCTCGACGACACCGAGCATCGCGGACGCCGTCTCGTAGTGCGGCGCCAGCTCGCTCGACCAGTCGGTGATGTGGCCCCACTGCTGGTCGCGGAAGAACGGCTCCGGCGGGATGTACAGCGTGTTGGCGTAGTTGAGGGACCCACCGCCGACGCCCGCACCGGCGAGAATCATGACGTCGGGCAGGCGGTGGACGCGCTGGATGCCGTAGAGCCCGAGCTGCGGCGCCCAGAGGTAGTTGCGCAGGTCCCACGAGGTCTTGGCGAAGTCCTCGTCCTCGAAGCGGCGACCCGCCTCGAGCATGTGCACCGAGTAGCCCTTCTCCGCGAGGCGGAGGGCGGCGACGGAGCCACCAAAGCCAGTGCCGATGACGACGACATCGACGTCGGTCTGGGTGGCGGAGCCGGTGTTGGTGGTGGTGGTGTCAGAGACGGTCACTTGAAACCCAGCGCCTTCATCGCACGCAGCGCCACGGACATGCCCTGGGCGTACTTGTCCTCGGGCACCCCGGGCAGCCCGCCGAAGCCGACGAGGTGCTGGGCCGTGACGTTCTGGCTCTCGGTGTACTTGAGGATGCCCTCGCGACCGTGCCGACGGCCGATGCCCGACGCCTTCATGCCGCCCATGGGTGCGCCGACGCTGCCCCACGCCGCGGCATACCCGTCGTTGATGTTGACGGTTCCGGTCTGGATCCGCGACGCGATCTCGCGGCCGCGGCCGACGTCACGGGTCCACACGGAGGCGTTGAGGCCGTACTCGGTGTCGTTCGCGAAGGCGACGGCCTCGTCGTCGGACCCCACCTCGTAGATCGACACGACCGGGCCGAACGTCTCGTCATTGCGGCAGGCCATGGTCTCGGTGACCCCACTGAGGACGGTGGGCTCGTGGACGAACGGGCCGATGTCCGGGCGAGCACGGCCACCCGTGAGCACGATGGCGCCCTTCGAGCGGGCGTCCTCGACGTGACGGGTCACGGTGTCGAGCTGGCTCTGCCCGACGAGGGAGCCCATGTCGTAGCCGTAGGCGAGGTCGGTGCCCAGCTTCATCGCTTCGACCGCCTCGACGAACTGGGTGACGAACTCGCCGTAGACGTCGCGGTGCACGAGGAGCCGCTCGGCGCTGATGCACAGCTGTCCGGCGGAGGCGAAGCAGGCGCGGATGGCGCCCTTGACGGCTCGCGGCACGTCGGCGTCGGCGGCGACGTACATCGCGTTCTTGCCACCAAGCTCGAGGCTGAAGCCGACGAGCCGCTTGGCCGCGGCCTGGCCGACGACCCGGCCGGTCGGGGTCGAGCCGGTGTAACAGACGTAGTCCGCCTGGTCGACGATCGCCTGCCCCGTGCTGCTGCCCGGGCCGAGCACGACCTGGAACACGCCCTCGGGGAGCCCTGCCTCGAGGAGGAGCTCGTGGCCGGCGAGCGCCGTGAGCGAGGACTGCTGGTCGGGACGCAGCACGACCGCGTTGCCGGCCATGAGCGCGGGCAGGGCGTCGGTGATCGCCAGGCTGAGCGGGTAGTTCCACGGTGAGACGATGCCGACGACGCCCTTCGGGCGATGGCCCACGACGGTCTGCGACAGCACCGGGATGCCGCCGGGCACCTTGAGGTCCTTGAGGTATGCCGGCGCCTTGCGGGCATAGTGCCGCGCGACGATCGCGCAGTCGGCGACCTCTTCGAACGCATGGCTGCGCGCCTTGCCGGCCTCGAGCTGGATGAGGTCGAGCAGCTCGACCTGCCGCTCGAGCACGAGGTCGTGGAAGCGCAGCAGCACCTTCCCGCGCTGCTCGACGCTCAGTCGCGCCCACGCCCGCTGCGCGGCGCGCGCCGTGGCGATGGCGACGGTGACGTCCTGCGGAGTCGACACCGGTAGGGACGCGAGTGGGGCGCCCGTCATCGGCGTGTGGCTGACGTGCTGCTCACCCCCGGGACTGGCCACGACGCGCGCGGCGAGCGTGCGAGCGCGAGTCGGGTCCACGGCATACGTGGCGGTGGGGTCGAGCTCCGGGTCTGCGATGACGTCGGCCATTACCGCAGAGTAACCAGAAGTTCACACCGACAACAGACCCTGCCCATGAGACGTGCGACCCACTGAGCGGCACCCCCCGCTGGCCCGCCGTCGGAGGCGCGTGTCGTGGTCAGTCGGCGTCGTAGGGCGCGACGACAACCTCGACGCGCTGGAAGTCCTTGAGCTCGGTGTAGCCGGTCGTCGCCATCGCGCGACGCAGGGCTCCGACGAGGTTCGTCGTGCCGTCGGCGACGCGGCTCGGTCCGAAGAGGACCTCCTCCATCGACGCGACCGCACCGACCTCGACGCGCTCACCGCGCGGCAACTCCGGGTGGTGCGCCTCGGCGCCCCAGTGGAAGCCGCGCCCGGGAGCCTCCGTGGCCCGGGCCAGCGCGGCGCCCAGCATGACGGCGTCAGAGCCGCAGGCGATCGCCTTGACGATGTCGCCGCTCGTGCCGACACCACCATCGGCAATGACGTGGACGTAGCGGCCGCCGCTCTCGTCGAGGTAGTCACGACGCGCGGCCGCGACGTCGGCGATGGCGGAGGCCATGGGCGCATGGATGCCGAGGGTGCGGCGGGTCGTGTGTGCGGCTCCGCCACCGAAGCCGACGAGGACACCAGCAGCGCCCGTGCGCATGAGGTGCAGTGCCGCCGAGTAGGAGGCCGCGCCGCCGACGATGACGGGGACGTCAAGCTCGTAGATGAAGCGCTTGAGGTTGAGCGGTTCGGCGCGGCTCGAGACGTGCTCGGCGGAGACGGTCGTGCCGCGGATGACGAAGAGGTCGACGCCGGCATCGACGACGGTCTTCCACAGCTGCTGGGTGCGCTGCGGGGTGAGGGCACCGGCCACGGTCACACCGGCCTCGCGGATCTCGCGCAGGCGCTCGACGATGAGCTCGGGGACGATGTCGGCCTGGTAGATCTCCTGCATCCGCGCCGTCGCGAGGGCCGGCTCGAGTGTGGCGATCTCGGCGAGGAGCGGGGCCGGGTCCTCGTAGCGGGTCCACAGGCCCTCGAGGTCGAGGACGGGAAGGCCGCCGTGCTTGCCGAAGGCCACTGCGGTCTCGGGCGACATCACCGAGTCCATCGGGGCGGCGATGACCGGGAGGTCGAAGTGGTAGGCGTCGATCTGCCAGCCGACGTTCACCTCTTCGGGGTCGCGCGTGCGCCGGGACGGCACCACCGCCACGTCGTCGAAGGAGTAGGCGCGTCGGGCCCGCTTGCCACGTCCGATCTCGATCTCGTTCACGCGGTGCAGCCTATCTGCGCGCGCGGGAATAACAGATTGGCGTCGAAGGTTGGGCGAGGAGCACAATGTCTGCTGCGGGCGATCCCGCATGCCGGCAGCGTCGCCGACCTCCCACCAATCCTTCGGCTCTGAGGAGCTTCGTTTGTCCAGCCCTGCTCAGATTGAGTACCCCGAGAAGATCGACGGGGCGGTTCTCAAGATCGCTGGCGTCGTCGTCCTCGGCGCCATCATGTCGATCCTCGACATCACCGTCGTCAACGTTGCGCTCCCTGACCTCCAGGTGACGTTCACGGGTGCCGACAACCCGCTACCCTACTCCACCGTTGCGTGGACGGTCACGGCCTACACCCTCGCGCTAGCGACGGTCATCCCGCTCACGGGATGGGCGGCCGACCGCTTCGGCACCAAGCGCCTCTACATGCTGGCCCTCGGTCTCTTCACGCTCGGCTCGGTGCTGTGCGCCATGGCCACGAGCATCAACATGCTCATCCTCTTCCGCGTGATCCAGGGCCTCGGTGGCGGTCTGCTCATGCCGCTCGGCATGGTCATCATGACGAAGGCTGCCGGTCCGGCCCGCATGGGTCGCCTCATGGCGATCCTCGGCGTCCCGATGCTCCTCGGCCCGATCGCCGGCCCCATCCTTGGCGGCTGGCTCATCGACACCGTGTCGTGGCACTGGATCTTCCTCATCAACCTGCCGCTCGGCCTCATCGCCCTCGCCTACGCCTGGTGGGCGCTGGCCAAGGACAACCCCGAGCCGTCCGAGTCCTTCGACTTCGTCGGCATGGCCATGATGAGCCCGGGTCTCGCGGCCTTCCTCTACGGCATCTCGTCCATCCCGGAGGAGGGCACGTTCCTCTCGGCCAAGGTCCTCGGCTTCGCCGGTGTCGGCCTCGCCCTGATCGTCGCGTTCGTGATCTACAGCTTCAAGCCCGAGCACCCGCTGCTCGACCTGCGCCTGTTCAAGAACAAGAACCTCACGGTCTCGACTATCACGATGTTCATCTTCGCGGGAGCCTTCTTCGGAGGCCTGCTGCTCGTCCCGACCTACCTCCAGCAGGTTCGTGGCGAGTCGGCCCTCGACGCCGGTCTCCTCGTCGCCCCGCAGGGCATCGGCGCCATGCTGACGATGCCCATCGCCGGCGCGCTCGCCGACAAGTTCCCGGTCGGCCGCATCGTGCCCTTCGGCCTGCTCACCATCACGGGTGGCATGTTCGCCCTGACCCAGGTCGACGGCGACACGTCCTACTGGGGCTACCTCATCCCGGTCCTGTTCATCATGGGTCTCGGCATGGGCGCGACGATGATGCCGCTCATGACCTCGGCGCTCAAGACGCTCACGGCCCACCAGGTGGCTCGCGGCTCGACGCTGCTCAACATCACGCAGCAGATCGCCAGCTCCATCGGTGTCGCGATCATCTCGGTGGTCCTCACCAACGGCCTCAAGAACGACGTGCTCGTGTCGCAGGCCGCTGCGTACGGTGAAGCCGTCAAGGCGGACCCGGCGGGCGCTGCAGGGATCCTGCAGAAGTTCCCGGCCGTCGCCGAGATCCTCGGCAAGTTCCAGGACCAGGCCGCCGGTCAGGCCGCGCTCGGGAATGCCATTCACGACGCCATGGGCAAGGTCTTCGGCAACACGTTCCTCGTGGCCGCGATCATGGTCGCGTTCACGCTGATCTCGGCGGCCTTCCTCCCGCGCAAGCACGAGGAGAGCCACCTGCTCGACGACGAGGACGCAGTCTCGACCCCCGTCATCCTGCACTGATCGACCCGAAAGCCCCGCTGGTTCGCGACCCACGTCGCAGCCAGCGGGGCTTTCGGCATGCTGGGGGCATGAACGCGCCACAGCCGGGACCGCTCAACGCCCTCACCGACGTCGCCGGCATTCGTGTCGGTCACGTGACCCGCGACGAGCCGGGCTGGCTCACCGGGGTCACTGTCGTCGTGCCACCCTCTGGAACGGTCGGCGGAGTCGACGTCCGTGGTGGCGCTCCGGGCACGCGTGAGACCGACCTCCTCGACCCCACGCGGCTCGTCGACTGCGTCGATGCCGTCGTCCTCTCCGGTGGGAGTGCGTTCGGGCTGGCCACCGCGGACGGGGTCATGCAGGCCTCGTATGCCGCCGGGCTGGGTTGGCCGACCAACCCCGAGTCGCCTGCCGAGGTCGTCCCGATCGTCCCGGCCGCCGTCGTTCTCGACCTCGGCCGAGGAGGCTCGTTCGCCCACGCGCCGACCGCCGACGACGGGCACAGGGCGTACGGGTCGGCCACGGATGGCCCCGTCCCCCAGGGCAATGTCGGCGGCGGCACCGGTGCCCGCGCCGGCGGCCTCAAGGGTGGTGTCGGCACCGCGAGCATTCGCATCGGTGAGCACACCGTGGGCGCGCTCGTGGTCGTCAACGCGATGGGCTCACCGTGCGCTCCTGACGGATCCCTGTATGCCGTCCGCTCCGGTCTCGCGGACGAGTTCGCCTCGGTGCCACCACCGAATCCCGCTGCGGCACAGGCCTATTGGGAGGCGCTGGCCGCAGCCGAGGCGGAGCTTCGCGCGGGCATGGCCACGACCATCGGTGTCGTCGCAACTGATGCCACCCTCACCAAGGCCCAGTGCCGCAAGCTTGCCGAGGTGAGTCACGACGGACTGGCTCGGGCCCTCAATCCGGTGCACACGGCATACGACGGGGACACGATCTTCACCCTCGCAACAGGTGAGCGGGACGCGCCGGGCGACCTCGATCTCGTCCACCTCCAGGCGGCGGCCGCCGACTGCGTCGCGCGCGCCATCGGTCACGCCATGCTGGCCGCGGAGTCGGTCGACCGCACCGCCAACGGTGGAGCGGCGCTCACGTCGTGGCGCGATGCCATGGTGGAAGGGTAGACGCCCAAGGTAGACTTCTACCCATGGCCCTGAACATCAAGAACGAGCGGGTTGTGACCCTGGCCCGCGACGTCGCCGAGCGCACCGGGCAGACCCAGACGGGTGCCATCGAGAGCGCCCTCGAGCGCTACCTCGCCGACCTCGTCCGCGAGGCGGAGCGGGACACGAAGCGTCGGCGCATCGACACCCTCCTCAAGGAAATCGACGCCACAAGAATCGAGGGCGGACCGACGGTCGCCGAGATCATGGACGAGATGTACGACCCCGAGACGGGCCTCCCCAGGTGATCATCGACTCCTCCGCCATCGTCGCGATCCACGAGGGAGAGCCGGAGCGACAAGCGTTCGTGGAGCTGATCGGGGGTGGGCGCAGGCCACGAGTGTCGGCAGCGACCTACGTGGAGGCGGCCATCGTGCTCGACAGACGACCGTCCACCACCGGGCAGAGCCGGCTCGACGACCTTCTCGACTCGTTCGGCATCGAGGTCGTGCCGTTCACGGCCGAGCACGCACGCGCGGCGCGACGGGCGCACCAGCGTTTCGGCCGCGGGTCCGGGCACCCGGCGGGACTCAACCTCGGCGACTGCTTCTCCTACGCACTGGCCATGGACGAGGACGAACCACTGCTGTTCAAGGGTGACGACTTCGGGCACACCGACGTCATCGACGCCCGGGACGCCTGAGTTCCGCGGGCCGGGAGGACCGCCACACCCGCAGCGGAGTCCTCGAGCAGGTCAGTCACCAGCCGATGTGGCGGATCATGAACTCCGTCTCGACGTCACGACCGCCAGTGGGGTCCGGCGGCGGCTCGGTGTCCTGACCCGTGGTCATCTGGTCAACCGTGATGCGCGGCAGATCGACGTGAACGCGCTGCTCGAGATCGCGCTGGGCCTCGCTGGCCATGGCACCCTCCTGTCGTCGGTGACTCCAGTGTGGCGCATGGACCGGTGGCTCAGCGGGACGAGTAGTTCGGGGCCTCGACGATGCCCATGACGTCGTGCGGGTGGCTCTCCTTGAGGCCCGCCGTCGTGATGCGCACGAAGCGGCCGCGCGACTTGAGCTCCGGGACGGTGCGGGCACCGACATAGAACATCGACTGGTGCAGGCCACCGACGAGCTGGTGGACGACGTTGCCGAGCGGCCCGCGGTAGGCAACCTGACCCTCGATGCCCTCGGGAACGATCTTGTCGTCACTGGCCACGTCGGCCTGGAAGTAGCGGTCCTTGGAGTAGGACTTCTTGCCACGCGAGGCCATGGCCCCGAGCGAGCCCATGCCGCGATAGGCCTTGAACTGCTTGCCCCCGACGAAGACGAGCTCGCCCGGCGACTCCTCGCACCCGGCGAGGAGCGAGCCGAGCATGACGGTGTCGGCACCGGCGACGAGCGCCTTGGCGATGTCACCGGAGTACTGGAGGCCACCGTCACCGATGAGCGGGACGCCGGCGGGGGTGCAGGCCTGGGCGGCGTTGTAGATGGCCGTGACCTGCGGGACACCGACACCGGCCACGACCCGCGTCGTGCAGATCGAGCCGGGCCCGACGCCGACCTTGACGCCGTCGACACCAGCGTCGATGAGGGCCTGGGCGCCGGCGCGGGTGGCGATGTTGCCGCCGATGACCTGGACGTGGCTGGTCGCGGGGTCCTTCTTGAGTCGCGTGATCATCTCGAGAAGCAGGCGGGCGTGGCCATTGGCGGTGTCGGCGACGAGGACGTCGACGCCGGCGTCGACGAGGCTCGTCGCACGCTCCCAGGCGTCGCCGAAGAAGCCGATCGCGGCGCCGACGAGCAGACGACCCTGACCGTCCTTGCTCGCGTCGGGGAACTGCTCGGACTTCACGAAGTCCTTGACGGTGATGAGTCCGGCGAGGCGACCGGCCTCGTCGATGATCGGAAGGCGCTCACGCTTGTGCTGCCGGAGGAGAGTCGTCGCGTCCTCGCGGGAGATGCCGACCCGTCCGGTCACGAGCGGCATCGGGGTCATGACGTCGCGCACACGCGTCGTCGTCCACTCGGCGACCGGCGTGAACCGCAGGTCGCGGTTGGTGATCATGCCGATGAGCAGGTTGTCGCCGTCGACGACAGGGAAGCCGGAGATGCGGTACTCACCGGCGAGGTTGTCGAGGTCCTCGAGGGTGGCGTCCGGGCCGATCGTGACCGGGTTGGAGATCATGCCGGTCTGGGTGCGCTTGACGAGGTCGACCTGGTAGGCCTGATCCTCGATCGACAGATTGCGGTGCAGGATGCCGATGCCACCCTGACGAGCCATGGCGATGGCCATGCGTGACTCGGTGACCGTGTCCATGGCCGCCGACACGAGCGGGGCCCGGAGGCTGATCTCCTTGGTCAGACGGGCGGTGGTGTCGACCTCACTGGGGATGACGTCGGTCTCGCCCGGAAGGAGCAGGACGTCGTCGTAGGTCAGGCCCAGTTCGGCGAACGGGGCCGGGAGCGCCGGCTGTGCGGCTTCGGCGGCGAAAACGGGGGCTGCCGGCGCCGGGGCGGCGGGCTCGGCCTCGAGGTGGGTGGATGGGCGGTCGACACCAAGGCTCATTGCCCAATTCTAGGACAGGCTGCCCACGCCTCCGAACCGACGCCGGGCAAGGCTCGGTCCACGCCTTGAGACGCCTCTGACCTGTGCGTTTCCACCCACCTGCGGGACTTTGCCAACTTCTTACCTCTGCCAGACCCGCCTTTTGCCAAGCGGTTCCTAGCCTGATCCTGCCCACACGGGCACGTCACGACGAAGGCGCTCGACAACGCCGTCGAGAGCCACGGACAGGAGGGGTCATGACAGACATCGCACGGCTGCCCAAGCCGACGCTTGACGTGTGGGAGTGGCAGTTCGACGGACACTGCCGTCAGGTCAGCCCGGACGTCTTCTTCCACCCCGAGGGCGAGCGCGGCAACCAGCGGCGGCGGCGCGATGACCGCGCCAAGGCCGTGTGCGACTCCTGCCCCGTCCTCACCATGTGCCGCGAGCACGCGCTGGCCGCACGCGAGCCCTACGGGGTGTGGGGAGGCATGACCGAGGAGGAGCGGATCCGCCACCTCAATCAGGCAGAACTCGCCAGCTGACACCAGCGGCGAGTCACACAGACGGCCGGACCGGCCGGGGCGACCAGGGACGCTCTCGAAGGTTCGGCGCTTCGGTCGGGTGGCTGGGAGCGAACAGGGACGCTCTCGGCCACCCGACAATTCTTTGCCCGGCCGCCGGATTCGGAGTAGTCCCCTTTTACGGGGCCCCCGCTCAACATTTCCCGAGCAAGAGAACAGTTCCCTTGCTCGGGAACCCTTTTACGGGTGACCCGTAAAAGGGGAGGCGGGTGGGGTCAGGTGAGCAGGAAGTCGATGCCGGCCGCGGCGTGGATGCGGGTCGTGTCGTGGAGCGGCACCGGGCTGTCCTCGTCCCGGACGAGCAGGGAGATCTCGGTGCACCCGAGGATCACCGCCTCCGCGCCGGCACCAACCAGTGATCCGATGACGTCGCGATAGATCGCCCTGGATTCCTCGCGCACCACGTCGAGGCACAGTTCGTCATAGATGATCCGATGCACCTCCGCCCGCTCACCCGCGTCGGGGATGACGACCTCGATGCCGCGATCCCGGAGGCGGCCCACATAGAAGTCCTGCTCCATGGTGAACGCGGTCGCGAGCAGTCCGACCCGAGTCTGTCCGGCCGCCAGGATGGCGTCCGCCGTGGCATCGGCGATGTGCAACAGCGGTGTGCCACAGGCCTGTTCGAGTTCGTCGGCGATCTTGTGCATCGTGTTCGTCGCGAGCAGCAGCCCTTCAGCACCGCCGCGCACCAACCCCTGTGCCGCCTCGGCCAGAATCGCCAGGGTGGCGTCCCAGTCGTCCTCGTGCTGGGCCGCTGCCACCGGCGCGAAGTCCACGCTGTGCACGAGCAGGCGAGCCGAGCGCAGTCCCCCGAGTCGCGCCGCCACCCCCTCGTTGAGCAGGCGGTAGTAACTCGCCGTGCTCGTCCAACTCATCCCGCCGAGGACTCCGAGGGTGCGCATGCTCGGCACCCTAGGCCACCGACCTGCACACCTATCCTTGGTGGCGTGAACCCCATCGAGATCCCGATCAGCGGCGAGAGCATCAGGCTCGGCCAGCTCCTCAAGTTCGCCTCCGTCGTCGAGGACGGCGCCGACGCCCGTGCCGTCATCGAGGCCGGCGAGGTCGAGGTCAACGGCGAGGTCGACACCCGGCGCGGACGTCAGGTTCGCGCCGGCGACACGGTCACCTACGCGGGCGAGACGTTCTCGGTCGTCGCGGAGAGCTGAGGCGCGGTCCCCGATCAGGGGCGGGCGGCATACAGCGAATGAGGGTGACGTCGCCGCTCACGGTGACCTCACCAGCCGAGTGCGGGACCAGGAGGACGTCGCCAGCGGCGACGTCGCGTGGGCCGTCCGTGGACGAGAGAGTTCCGCTGCCGTCGACGACAACCACCGCGGCGTATGCCGCGTCGAGACTCACGTCGCCCGTCACCGGGTGCACGACCTCGGCGCGGAAGAAGGGCGCGGCCTCGTCGGGCAGCGCCGGACCGACCCCCTCGACATCCACCCAGCGGCGCCGAAGCGTTGCGAGGCGGTCGGCTGTCACCGGACCGTGGTCCACGCTCTCCAGCGCGACCTGGTGGTCGAGACCGAGGAACGCATGGTCGAGCTCGAGGCCGAAACGCTCGTGCTCCAACATGACCGAGAAGTCGGTGGGCTCCTGGAGTTCGAGGATGAGCACGCCCTCGCCGATGGCGTGAGGCTGGCCCGCGGGCACGAGGACGGCGTCTCCGGCGGTGACCTCGATGGGGTTGAGAGCCGCGAGCAGCCGCTCGTCCTGGGCGTCCACGAGTTCGGCCAGCTCGTCCGGGGAGAGCTCGTCGCGGAACCCCACCCAGACGGTCGCCCCCGGGTCGGCGACGAGGACGATCCAGGCCTCGGTCTTGCCGTGGTCGCAGTCGAGGTGGGCCGCGGCGAACTGGCGGCTGGGGTGCGAGTGCACCGGCAGGCGTTCGCCGCTGTCGAGGAGCTTGGTCAGCAGATTGGGATCACCGCCGAAGCGCGCGACGTGCGCGCCACCGAACCACCCGGCGGCGTCCGACGAGAACGCCTCGGGGAGCGCCGTCCCACTGTCGAGGGTGCTGACGCCCCCGCCACCCTCGGCGAACAGCCGTGCCGTGGAGGCGATCCAGTCCTCGGGGCGATAGCCGTCGAAATCCTCGGGGGCAGACAGGCCGCGGAAGGCAAGGATGCGTTCCCCGCCGCGATAGAAGCGCCGCGGTGTGTTGATGGCGAGGGATGCAGTCGTTGCCGAGGCCGCGCTCGTCGACGTGTCGGTCATGGGTGGGCCTTCCGGGCTGGGGTCGGGTCGGGGAGCCTCCCGGACTCCCGCACGATGAGGCGCGTCGGCATGACGACGGTCTGGGCCGGGGATTCGTCGCCGAGGAGCCGGGCAAAGAGTTGGAGAACGGCCTTCTGTCCGATCGATGCGGGGTCCTGATGGACGACCGTCACCGAGGGCTCGACCAGGTCGGCGAGCTCGAAGTCGTCGTAACCGACGAGCCCCATCCGGATGCCGAGCGCCCGCATGGCGTGCAGCGCGGCGAGCGTGACCCGGTTGTTGCCAGTGATGACCGCAGTGACCGGGCTGCGCTCCCGCGACCAGTCGCCGAGCCGTTCGGTGAGGGATTCGGTCGTGTGCGGTCCCATGGCGATCCGGGCATCGCCCGGCAGGCCGAGGGCCTCGTGGATCGACACGAACGCCTCGCGGCGCTGGCGTGCGGTCCAGAACTCGGCGTTGTCACCGACGAAGGCGATGCGCCGGTGGCCGTGCGCGACGAGGTGCTCCACGGCACTGCGCATCCCGCCCGGGTTGTCGCTGATGACCGTGTCGCACGGCTCGCCACGCACCGGCCGGTCGACATAGACGATCGGCGTCCCACTGGCCGACACGGTCGGGTCCGACACTGGCCGCTCCCCTGCCGGGACGACGACGAGGCCGTCGACGCGACGGTTGATGAGGCCCTCGAGGACGACCCGTTCACGCGTGGGCGAGCCCTCCGCGGAGGCCGTGATGAGCTGGTGTTGCCGGATCCGGGCCTCACGCTCGACCGCGGCGCCGATCTGCGAATAGAACGGGTTGGCCAGATCCTCGACGACGAGAGCGATGGTCTGGGTCCGCCCCTGTCGGAGGATGCGCGCACCGTCGTGGCGCATGAACCCAATCCGATCGATGACGCCGCGCACCCGCAACTCGGTGTCGCGTCGGACCCCCGGCTCCCGATTCACGACGCGGGACACGGTCTTGACGGAGACGTGCGCCTCCTGCGCCACGTCCGCCATCGTCGGCCTCGCCGATGTCCGTTTCCCTGACAACGCTGTCACTCCCCGATCACACCAAACTCCGCCCGGCACAGCAACGTCGGGGCCCCTTCAGCGCCCGCGTCCGCCCGGGTTTGTCCGATTCCCTGTCACGACCGGACAAGGTGAGGGGCTCCCGTTGCGCGGGCGGACGGCATACGGACAGGGTCGTGCCGACGGCCGCTCACGGGAGATCGGCCGATGCTCAACGATGAGCCCCGGAGGAAGCATGCGTCTCACGACCGCCGTCCCCAGAGGACTGACCGCAGGAGCCCTCGCGCTCGCACTCGGGTGGGCCACGGCCCCCGGGTCGGCCGCAGCCGCTCCCCCGACCAACGCGCTGGGCAACGTGCCGGCTGCGGCCGACGAGGGTAGCGCGTGGTCGACCTCGTTCGAGGCCGGCCAGCCGCAACCGCTCGAGTCGACCGTCGAGGTCGACGGCGACAGCCCCCGGCAGCAGAACGTGACCGGCGGCGCCGCAGCCGACGGAAGCCTTCTCGGCTCCGTCAGTGCCGTGACCGCGAGCGCCGAGAACGCTCCGGGTGAGGTCGCGGCAAACCTCACCGACGCGAACCCCGACACGAAGTGGCTCGCATTCGCCCGGACCGGGTGGGTGCGCTACCAACTGACCCAACCCAAGCGGGCCCTGACGTGGAGCCTCACGTCCGGCAACGATGAGCCGGGCCGTGACCCCAAGGACGTCACCCTTCAGGGGTCGGCAGACGGCACGACCTGGACCGACCTCGACCGCCGCACCGGCCTGGCGTTCGCGACGCGAGGGCAGAAGCAGACCTTCGACGTGACGACACCCGGCGACTTCACGTACTACCGGCTCGACGTCACGGCCAACAACGGCGCCTCCATCGTGCAGCTGGCCGACTGGGGACTGTTCGGCGCGATCGAGCCGGGGGAGCCCGAGCTGTCGCCGATCGTCTCGACGGTGGGCTCGGGGCCCCGCTCCGGCTACAACGTCAAGGCCCAGGTGGGCTGGACCGGCGTCAAGGCCCTGCGCTACGGAGGCAGGCACACGGCGAGCGGTCGCGGCTACGCCTGGAACCGGCTCTTCGACGTGGATGTGCCTGTGGGACAGCGGTCCCAGCTCACCTACAAGATCATCCCGGACATGATCACGGGTGACCTGAGCTACCCGTCGACCTACACGGCCGTTGACCTCAAGTTCACCGACGGCACCTACCTGTCCGGCCTCGGCGCATCCGACAGCCACGACACGGCGGCCTCGCCCAACGGTCAGGGAGTCGGCAAGATCCTCTACGCCGCACAGTGGAACTCCGTCGTCATCGACCTCGGCCCCAAGGCTGCAGGCAAGACGATCGACGCGATTCTCGTCGGCTACGACAACACCGCGGGGGCGACGAAGGAGACGACGTTCGGCGGCTGGATCGACGACCTGAAGATCGACCCGTCGCCGGCCGCGCTGGACCGGACGAGCCCGACGAACGCCGTCGACATCCGGCGCGGAACCAACTCGAGCGGGTCCTTCTCGCGCGGCAACAACCTGCCGATCAGCGCCGTCCCCAACGGATTCACGTTCTTCACCCCGGTGACGAACGCCAACTCGCAGTCCTGGCAGTACGACTACCAGTCGGGCAACAACGCGCAGAACCGTCCCGTCCTCCAGGGGCTCGGGATCTCGCACGAGCCCTCGCCGTGGATGGGTGACCGCAACCAGATGTCGGTCATGCCCTCGATCACGTCGGGCACCCCGACCGGCAGCGCGTCCGGCCGCGGGCTCGCGTTCGACCACGCGACCGAGGTGTCCCGCCCCGACCACTACCGGGTCCACCTGGACGGCGGAATCATCGCCGAGACCGCCCCGGCCGACCACGGCGGCATCTGGCGCTTCACCTTCCCCGAGGGCGCCCCCAAGGGCAGCCTCGTCATCGACACGGTCGACAACAACGGCTCGTTCACGGTCGACACCGCGACCGGCACCCTCACCGGCTGGGTCGACAACGGCAGCGGCCTCTCCGTCGGCCGCAGCCGCATGTTCGTCCACGGTGTCTTCGACCGGCCCGCCAGCGCGACCGGCACTGCACCCAACGGCCACACCGGCACCCGCTTCGCGTCGTTCGACACGACGACCGACCGGGACGTCGAACTCCGCATCGCCACATCGTTCATCTCGCTCGACCAGGCCAAGCGCAACCACGACCTCGAACTCTCCGGGAAGTCGTTCAACGACGTCCAGGGTGCTGCAAAGGCGTTGTGGGACAAGCGACTTCGCGTCGTCGAGGTCGAGGATGCCAGCGACTCGGAGCTGACGACGCTCTACTCGAACCTCTACCGACTCAACCTCTACCCGAACAGCCAGTTCGAGAACACGGGCACGGCGAGCGCACCGCGCTACCAGTACGCCAGCCCCGTCTCCCCGAAGTCCGGCAACGCCACCCCGACCACGACGAACGCCGCCATCAAGGACGGCAAGATCTATGTCAACAACGGGTTCTGGGACACCTACCGGACCGTGTGGCCGGCCTACGCCCTGCTCTACCCGGAGGTCGCCGCCGAGATCGCCGACGGTTTCGTCCAGCAGTTCCGTGACGGTGGCTGGGTCGCCCGCTGGTCCTCGCCGGGCTACGCGGACCTCATGACGGGTACGAGCTCCGACGTCTCGTTCGCGGACCTCTTCGTCAAGGGCGTCGACCTGCCCGACAAGCTGGGCACCTACGAGGCCGCCCTGCGCAACGCCACGGTCCTGCCGCCCTCCTCGGGCGTGGGCCGCAAGGGCATGGACTCGTCGCAGTTCCTCGGCTACACCCCGGACACGGCGCACGAGAGCGTGTCGTGGGGCCTCGAGGGATTCATCAACGACTTCGGCATCGGCAACCACGCGGCCAAACTCGCCACCGACCCGAGCGTGCCCGCGGCGCGTCAGGCCCAGCTCAAGGAGGAGTCGGAGTACTTCCTCAAGCGAGCGACCGACTACGTCAACCACTTCGACCCCGAGACCGGCTTCCTGCGGGTCCGTCAGGCGGGCGGTGAGTTCGCGCCGAACTACGACCCGGACGCCTGGGGCAACGGCTACACCGAGACCAACGGCTGGAACTTCGCGTTCCACGCGCCGCAGGACGGCAACGGTCTCGCCAACCTCCTCGGTGGGCGGGAGGCTCTCGCCGACAAGCTCGACGAGTTCTTCACCCGACCGGAGACCGGGACCAAGCCCGGCAGCTACGGCGGGATCATCCACGAGATCATCGAGGCCCGCGACGTCCGCATGGGCATGTTCGGGATGAGCAACCAGGTCTCGCACCACATCCCCTACATGTACAACTGGACCGGCAAGCAGTGGCGGACCGCCGAGACCGTGCGCGAGGTGCTGCGTCGCCTCTACGTCGGCAGTGAGATCGGCCAGGGCTACCCGGGTGACGAGGACAACGGCGAGCAGTCCGCGTGGAACACGCTCTCGTCCCTCGGCATCTACCCGCTCCAGGTCGGCTCGGCCGAATGGGCCGTCGGCTCACCGAAGTTCACCAAGGCGACGGTGCACCGCGCCCAGGGCGACCTCGTCGTCAACGCCCCGGCGAACTCGGCGAAGAACATCTACGTCCAGAAGCTCAAGGTCAACGGAGACGGGTTCAAGAACGTCTCGATCCCGCACTCGATGATGACGGGACCGACGACGATCGACTTCACCATGGGTTCCTCGCCGTCGGACTACGGCAGCAAGCCGAACGCCGCTCCCCCGTCGCTGACCAAGGGCGACGCCAAGCCGGCGCCGCTCCGTGACGCCACGGGACCCAACCGCGGCACCGTCACGGCACCGGGAGCGACGAACGCCAAGGCGCTCGTCGACAACTCGTCGACGACCTCGACGACGTTCGACTCGGCGACGCCGACGGTGACCTACACCCTGTCCGGCATCGGACAGCGGGCCACGTTCTACACCCTGACCAACGGGTCGGCGGCCGGAGAACCCAAGGCCTGGCGGGTCGAGGGCTTCAAGAACGGCTCGTGGACGACGATCGACACCCGCCAGGACCAGTCGTTCACCTGGCGCACCCAGACCCGTCCGTTCAAGATCGCGACGCCCGGGACGTACACGGCATACCGCCTCGTCGTCACGGCGAGCACGGGAACGCCGACGCTCTCCGAGGTCGAGTTCCTCACCGACGGGTCGCACGCCGAGAACACCGGCATCAAGGTGAGCCCAGCGACCGACCTCGAGGGACTGGAGGGCCAGGCCATCAGCGGCACCATCGCCACCTTCTCCGGTGGCAAGGGAACCGCTGCGGCCGACTACACCGCCACGATCGCGTGGGGTGACGGGGCCACCTCCACCGGCACGATCACTGCTGGTGAGCTGGGCGCCTTCACAGTCCGGGCAAGCCACACGTGGGAGGAGCCGGGCGTCTACGAACCGGTCATCACGGTCAAGGACGCCAAGGGTCAGGCGGCAGCGACCGCGGTCGTGACCGTGCACCAGGCCGTCGTGCCGTCGTATGCCGAGGGCTTCGACCTCGTCTGCATCGGTAACCCCGGTCAGGAGATCCCGTGCGACGGCGACCAGGCTGCGGTTTCCCGCCCGGCCCTCGCCGCTGCGGGCGCCTCCCCCGGCAAGCTGCTCACCGTCCCCGGGACCGACCTGCGGTTCTCCATGCCGGCGATCCCGGCGGGTGAGAACGACAACGCCACGGGAGCCGGACAGACCCTGCCCATCACCCTGGCGCCCGGTGCCACGAAGCTCAGCCTCATCGGCACCGCGACCCAGAAGGACCAGGACACCACCGGAACGGTGACGTACACCGATGGCACGAGCACGGCATACAGGATCCAGTACGGCGACTGGTGCGGCGGCGTGAAGTTCGACAACCTCCTCGCCGTCGAGATGACCTCACGCCTCAACGGAACGGGGACGGACAGCTGCCACCTCAAGCTGTTCGCCACCGCACCGCTGACGATCCCCGCGGGCAAGACCGTCCAGTCGGTGACGCTGCCGACGCAGACGGGCGACCCGCACGCCAACGGTCGGATCCACGTCTTCTCCGTGGCCGACAACGGCACCCCGCTCGAGGTCACGCCGGCCGCGAGCGCCACGGCGAAGTCCGGCGTCGCCACGACGGTGACGCTGGGTGAGGTCGCGGGTGGTGTGCTCGGCGAGGACGGCTACAGCGCCCGCGTGGCCTGGGGCGACGGCAGCCCGACGACGAACGCCACGGTCACCGTGGCCGCCGACGGCACCGCCACCCTGAGCGGCTCGCACACCTGGGCGAAGCCCGGCACCTACACGGTGCGGATCCTCGTCGGCGACAGCCGCAACGACACCGTGGCCCAGGTGACCGTGACCGTCACCTGACCGGCCACTCGTCGCATTATCGGGTGACCCGACAAAGGTCCCCTTCGCCCGGGTTGGCAACTCGGGTGAAGGGGACCTTTGTCGGGTCGAGCAAAACAGAGACGAACCCAGAGACGAACCCTAGAAAACGAACCCTCAGAAACACGTATGCCGTGTGCTCCCCCTGTACGGGAGCACACGGCATACGTGCGTGTTCAGTTCAGAACAGGATCAGCCTCAGTGCGAGTGGCTGTGCCCGTGGCCGCCAGCGGGGGCGGGCTCCTCTTCCTTCTTGTCGACGACGAGCGTGTCGGTCGTGAGGACCATCGACGCGATCGACGCGGCGTTGCGCAGCGCGGAGCGGGTCACCTTGACCGGGTCGATGACGCCGGCCTTGACGAGGTCCTCGTACTCACCGGTCGCGGCGTTGAGGCCCTGACCCGGCTCGAGCTCGGACACCTTGGCGACCGCGACGTAGCCCTGGAGACCGGCGTTCTCGGCGATCCAGCGCAGCGGCTCGGCCGCGGCCTTCTGCACGATGCTCGCGCCGACCTTCTCGTCGCCCTCGAGGTCGAGACCGTCGATGACCTTGACGGCCTGGATGAGGGCGGAGCCACCACCGGCGACGATGCCCTCCTCGATGGCCGCGCGGGTCGCCGAGATGGCGTCCTCGATGCGGTGCTTCTTCTCCTTGAGCTCGACCTCGGTGTGGGCACCGACCTTGATGACGCAGACGCCACCGGCGAGCTTGGCGAGGCGCTCCTGGAGCTTCTCGCGGTCCCAGTCGGAGTCGGTGCGCTCGATCTCGGCCTTGATCTGGTTGACGCGGCCCTCGACCTCGGACGCGTCTCCGGCGCCGTCGATGATCGTCGTCGTGTCCTTGGTGACGACGACGCGGCGGGCCTGGCCGAGGACCGTGAGGTCGGCCTGGGCAAGCGTGAGCCCGACCTCCTCGGCGATGACCTGACCGCCGGTGAGGACGGCCATGTCCTGGAGCATCGCCTTGCGGCGGTCGCCGAACCCGGGGGCCTTGACGGCGGCGACGTTGAACGTGCCGCGGATCTTGTTCACGACGAGCGTCGAGAGGGCCTCACCATCGATGTCCTCGGCGATGATGACGAGCGGCTTGCCCGACTGGACGACCTTCTCGAGGACCGGGAGGACGTCGGCGATGGCCGAGATCTTGCCCTGGTTGATGAGGACGTAGGCGTCCTCGAGGACGGCCTCCATGCGCTCGGCGTCGGTGATGAAGTACGGGGAGATGTAGCCCTTGTCGAACTGCATGCCCTCGGTGAACTCGAGCTCGGTCGACGCGGTCGAGGACTCCTCGACCGTGATGACGCCGTCCTTGCCGACCTTGTCGAACGCGTCGGCGATCGTCGCGCCGATCTCCTTGTCCTGCGCCGACAGCGACGCGACGGAGGCAATCTCGTCCTTGCCGTCGACCTCGCGAGCCGTCTCGAGGAGCTTGGTCGACACGGCCTCGACGGCCTTGTCCATGCCGCGCTTCAGACCGGCCGGGGCGGCGCCCGCCGTGACGTTGCGCAGGCCCTCACGGACCATGGCCTGGGCGAGGACGGTCGCGGTCGTCGTGCCGTCACCGGCGACGTCGTTCGTCTTGGTCGCGACCTCCTTGGCGAGCTGGGCGCCGAGGTTCTCGTAGGCGTCCTCGAGCTCGACCTCACGCGCGATGGTGACACCGTCGTTCGTGATCGTGGGGGCGCCCCACTTCTTGTCGATGACGACGTTGCGGCCCTTGGGGCCGAGCGTCACCTTGACGGCGTTGGCGAGGGCGTCGACGCCCCGCTCGAGCGCCTTGCGGGCGGAGTCGTTGAACTCCAGTTCCTTGGCCATGAATGTCCTTCAGTAGTCAGTGGACAGCGATCGTGTCGCTGTGGTCCAGCAGTGGTGATGCGCGTATGCCGTGAGCTCACCGTGGGAGGTGAGCCCACGGCATACGTGGTGGTTCAGACCCAAGACAACGGTCAGCCGCCGTGCTTTCGCGTCGGCTTCCTCACCGCTTCGGGCCTCGGGCGCTGACCGCCCTGCGTTGCCTACGCGGTTCGTCAGCCGACGATCGCGAGGATGTCGCGCGCGCTCAGGATGAGGTACTCCTGACCGCCGTGCTTGACCTCGGTGCCGCCGTACTTGCTGTAGATGACACGGTCGCCGACGGTGACGTCGAGCGGAACGCGGTTGCCGTTGTCGTCAATGCGACCGGGGCCGACCGCGAGGACCTCGCCCTCCTGGGGCTTCTCCTTCGCGGTGTCCGGGATGACGAGACCGGACGCGGTGGTCTGCTCGGCGTCGAGCGACTTGATGACGATGCGGTCCTCGAGCGGCTTGATGGAAACCGACACTGTGTGACCTCCCCTTTGGGATGAGTCGAAGGTGGACATGGGATGCAAAGTTGCGCGCAGCTGTCGAGCCAATACGCCGTCGCGGGGGTCGTGTCGGTCCGCTTGCGCTGGCACTCGCCGGAGGTGAGTGCCAATGATCCAAATCTAGGTCGGCAATTAGCACTCGGTCAACTCGAGTGCCAAAGGTTCTCGGGTGTTCGCCGAGGGCACAACGGGACCGACAACCCAGTTGCGGCGCACGTCGCCCGACGCGAGGGTTGACCCTTGTGACCGACACCGACACCGACACTGACACCGCGACCCTGCTTGCCGCCTACGACGCCCAGCTCCGCCGCGATGCCGAGGTCCTCTCCGCCATCCGGACGACCGAACTCGGCCCGCTCCTGTTGGCCGAGTACCTCGGAGGGCGCGGGTTCATCACCTACCGCAGCCTCGAGGTGGACGGCGAGCCAGCCACCGAGGACTCGATCCGCGACCTCGTGACCGGCGCCCTCGAGCACTACGCCGCGCGCCCGGAGATCAAGCGGATCGAGTGGAAGACGCGCGGACACGACCACGCGCCGGGACTCCACGACGCCCTCGTCGCTGCGGGGTTCACGCCGGACGAGCCCGAGTCAGTCATGGTCGGCGACGCCTCGCTTCTCGCGCTCGACCTCGCCCTCCCCGAGGGGGTCACGGTTCGTCGGGTCACCGACGAGGCCGACGTGCGGGCCATGGTGGCCATGCAGTCCGAGGTCTTCGGCGATGACGCCGAGGACGCCGCCGAGATGGCCGAGGCCCTCCTTCATCGGCTGCGCACTCGGGACGACATGGAGATGTGGGCCGCCGAGGAGGGTGGCGTGATCGTGAGCGCCGGTCGGCTCGAACCCGTCGAGGGAAGCGACTTCGCCGGCATCTGGGGTGGCGCGACGAGGCCAGAGCACCGGGGGCGGGGAATCTACCGCGCACTCACGGCGGCACGGGCCCGGTCGGCGATCGACCACGGGAAGCGTTGGATCAACAGCGACTCGACGGAGTTCTCCCGCCCCATCCTCGAACGCTCCGGTCTCGTCAGGGTGACCTCGACGACGCCTTACGAGTGGAAGCGGCGTCACGACCACTGACCGGACAATGAGAAGGTTGACCAGTGGACGTGAGCACTGTGAGGGCATTGGCTGCCCCGGATGGGCAGGAGCTCTTGCGTTCCCTCCCTCCCTACAGCGACTCCGACGTCCTCACGGTCCAGGATCGGCTCCGTCGCGCCGGCCACCCGGCCGCGCTCACGGCCGCTGCCCTCACCCAGCAACGGCTGCGGGCCAGGGCGGTCGCCAAGTTCGGTGAGTTCGCCTCCGACATGCTCTTCACCCCCGACGGGCTGGAGCAGGCGACGCGCCTCGAGGTTGCGGTCGCCCACGCCCATCGCTTCAGCCGGGCAAGTCTGGCCACGGTGCACGACCTCGGCTGCGGGATCGGCGCCGATGCCGTGACCCTGTCCTCGCTCGGAGTGACCGTGCGGGCGGTGGACTCCGATCCCGTGACGGCTGCCGTCGCCGACGCGAACCTGCGCCCCTGGCCGGACTCGCGAGCGCGGGTCGGCAAGGCCGAGTACGCCGACTTCGGCTTCGACCCGGGCCGCAACCGGGTCGGCGCCTGGCTCGACCCGGCCCGCCGCACTCGCGGGGTCGCCGACATCTCCGGACGCACCCGGCGCACGTTCCGCCTCGAGGAGATCTCGCCGTCCTGGGACTTCGTCCAGCAGGTCGCCGCGGCCGTCCCCGCGACGGGCGTCAAGCTCAGCCCCGGCTTCGACCACGAGGCGATCCCCGCCGGCACCGAGGCCCAGTGGACGTCGTGGGACGGTGACGTTGTCGAGTGCGCACTGTGGTGGGGGCCGCTGGCCATGACCCGCGGACGCACGGCCCGGATCATGGGCCCCGACGCGACACCCGTCGTCGTCACCGAATCCATGGCGGACGCCCTCCCACCGACGGCCACGTCACTCTCCGACGTGGGCGGCTGGCTCCACGACGTCGACAAGGCCGTCATCCGTGCGGGCCTCGTCGGCGCGGCGACCCGCGCGACCGCCGGCATGGAGTCGGACGAGGGCACGGGCTACGTCCTCACGTCGCGCAACGTCTCCCTCGCCTACACCCGTCGGTATGCCGTCCACGAGGCCATGCCGTTCACGGTCAAGACCCTGCGTGGCTGGCTGCGCGAGCACGGCGTCACCGGGCTGACGATCAAGAAGCGCGGCATCCGCCTCGATGACGAGCAGCTGCGTCGCGACCTGAAGATCGGCACCAAGGCCGGCGACGGCGAACAGGCCACGGTGGTCCTCACCCGCGTCGGCGGGGAAGCCGCCGCGCTCATCGTCTCCTCTGCCTGATTCCGCACTTATTGCCCATTCGCGCAGGTCCACGAGCCGCTCCCTGCGCTGGGACTGTGCACGAATGGGCAATAAGTGCGGGTTAAAGCTGAGGGTCGGGTTGGGCGCCCTCGTGCTGGACCGCAGCGGCACCCGCCGCCAGGGCACGGTCCAGCGCAGTCGCGCGATCGGCTCCCGACGCCAGCGCCGCAGCAAGCGCACCGCAGAACGCATCGCCGGCGCCCGTCGTGTCGCGCACAGCTCCCGGGCCGACCTGGTGGGCCGGAACGGTCTCGCCGTCCCACGAGGCCCCGTTGGCGCCGAACGTCACGAGCAGCGAACCCGCCACTGCCCCCGACTCGGCCAACGCCACCATCTCGTATTCGTTGGCAACCACCGGATCGGCGAGCGCGACGACATCGGCCGGGAGAGCGGCATACGGGGCGGTATTGAGGACGACGCGGGCACCGACGTGAGCGGCCCGCCGAACGGCCGCGCAGACGACCGGCAGCGGCACCTCGAGCTGGACCAGGAGCACGTCGCCCGGTCCGAGTTCGTCGACCGCAGCGACCTCGGTGTCGTCGAGGGCGCCGTTCGCTCCCGGGATCACGATGATGCTGTTCTCTCCGGCGTCGTCGACCGCGATGAGCGCGTGGCCGGTCGCCTGCCCCTCGACTTCACGGACGCGTGAGACGTCGATTCCCCTGCGGGACAGGCGCTCCACGTATGCCGTGCCGCCGGCGTCGTTCCCGACGCATCCGACCATGTGGACGTGTGCGCCCGCAGCAGCGGCGGCGACGGCCTGGTTGGCGCCCTTGCCGCCGGCGAGACGGTCCAGCCCCTCACCGAGCAGGGTTTCGCCCGGACGGGGATGACGTTCGACGCGGGTGACGAGGTCGACGTTGAGTGAACCGAGGACAACGACGCGACCCATCAGCGAGACGCCTTCCGGATGGTGTCGAGCCAGAGTCGGGCGATGCGGGGTCCGTCGATCTCGAGGGCGACGTCGACCTGGGCCTGGGCGAGGCCGTGCGGGTCGTGGTCCATGTCCCCGGACCAGTCCCGGGTGTCGACGATCGTGCGACCACGGGTCCAGGTGCCGGAGAGTTCGACGCGGACGGGGAGCCTCTCGGTCCGCACCGCCTCGGGGTCGACGAGCAGCGCCACGGCTCCGGCGTCACCGATCGTCGCGCTGTCGCTGTCGAAGTGGCGGCTCATGAAGCGCATGAGCCCAGCCCCGAGGGCGCCGGGACCGCGCTCGTCCAGGGCCGCCAGCTCGTCGGCGTCGGCGAGGGTGATGCGCGGTTCGTAGAAGACGTCGAGGCCATACATCGTCACGGGGACGTCGTGGTCTGCGCTCGCGTCGAGGACGACTGCGGTGGCCTCCGGGTCGTGGAAGACGTTGAACTCCGCGGCGGCAGTCGCGTTGCTGACCATCGCACCGCCGCCCATGAAGACGATGCGACCGATCCGCTCGAAGGAGTCGGGATACATGCGGGCGAGCAGGGCGATGTTGGTCATCGGCGCGAGCGGCACGAGCGTGACCGGGTCACCCTCGGCGTGGGCGCCGTCGATGGTCTCGCGGAGGAGATCGATCGCGTGCCGCGCGTCGACGCCGATCGTCGGTTCGGGCCACCCGAGGTCGGCCATCCCGTCATCACCGTGGACGTGCCGCGCATCGACGGGTCGCTCGAGCAGCGGGTGCGATGCGCCGGCCGCGACCGGAATCTCGGTGTGCCCGCACGCCTCGAGGACGGTGAGGGTGTTGCGCACCACGTCCGGCAGCGGCGCGTTCCCGCCGACGCAGGTCACCGCGCGCAGGTCCAGCTCGGGGTGCAGGCACGCGAGGATCAGGGCGCACGCGTCGTCCACTCCGGTGTCGACGTCGAGAATCACGGGGAGGGCCATGGTCCGAGCGTAAGCCGTGGGTCGACTACCGTCTGGGGGTGATCTCCCGCCCCACCGCCCCTGTCCGTGCACGCCTCACCGCCGCCGTCGCCGTGGCGCTCGTGGGCGTCCTCGCCGCGGGATGCGGCGGCGCTGGTTCGGATGACGGGGCGAACCCCACGGGAAGCAGCGGGAGCACCACCAGCACGGGCCCGGGCACGTCATCGACGGAGCCGTCGGCTTCGACGTCGGCCACGGCGAGCACCACGCCGTCCGCGGACGGCGGCCCCGTCTCGGCAACGGCCTGCGCACGGCAGAAGGCCGAGTCCCTCACCGAGGAGCAGGCTCTCGGGCAGCTCCTCATGGTCGCGTTCGATACCGCTGCCTCGCGCACGGCGCTGGACGGCCTCATCGCCGATCAGCACGTCGGCAACGTCATCTACCTGGGTGGCTGGGACGGGGCCACGCGAGTGAAGGCCACGAGCGCCCACCTCCAGGACCAGGCCACGAAGGCCGCGACGGCCGGCATACCCCTTCTCCTGGCGGCCGACCAGGAGGGCGGCGAGGTCCGCCAACTGCGCGGTGAGGGCTTCACCGCCCCGCCCACCGCGAAGGTTCAGGCCCAGATGTCGTCCTCGGCCCTCACGGCTGCCGCCAAGGGGTGGGCCGAGGAGCTCAAGGCCGTTGGAATCAACGTCAACCTCGCGCCGGTCACCGACACCGTCCCGGCCGACATCGGCAAGGCGAACGAGCCGATCGGCAAGTGGGGACGGCAGTACGGCTCCGACCCCAAGACGGTGACGCGCGCGTCCACCGCGTTCCTCAAGGGCATGCACGAGGGCGGGATCATGGGCACCGTCAAGCACTTCCCCGGCCTCGGCCGCGTCGAGAACAACACCGACTTCAACACCACCGGCATCACCGACACGGTCGCGACGCCGAACGACCCGTTCCTCGCGCCGTTCACCGCCGGGGTCAAGGCGGGTGCCGGGCTCGTCATGGTCTCGTCGGCGAAGTACCCCGGGCTCGACGCCACCAAGACGCAGGCGATGTTCAGCAAGCCGATCATCACGGGGCTGCTGCGCGAGAAGCTCGGCTACGAGGGCGTTGTCATCACGGACGACATCAACGCCAAGGCCGTGCGCTCGATCCCGGCTGCGGACAGGGCCGTTCGCTACATCGAGGCCGGGGGCGACATCCTCCTGACCGGCGACCCGAAGTCCGTGCCGACGATGACGAAGGCCCTCGCCGACAAGGCCCGCGCCGACGATGAGTTCGCCAACCTGCTGGAGACGTCCGTGCTGCGCGTCGTCGCCCTCAAGGAGCGGATGGGCCTGATGAGCTGCAGCTGACCGCCACACCTGCCTCACCTTTTACGGGGCCCCCGCTAAACAGTTCCCGAACAAGAGAACAGTTCTCTTGTTCGGGAACTGTTTTACGGGTGACCCGTAAAAGGTGAGGCGGATGGGATCAGGCGCTGATCTGGGTGACCGGCATCGACGAGTCGGCGGGCAGGTCGAGCCGCGAGGCGTCGCGGCCCTTGAGGACCATCTGCGCGCCCAGCGCGGCAACCATCGCGCCGTTGTCGGTGCACAGGCCCGGTCGAGGCACGCGCAGCTCGATCCCGGCGTCGTCGCACCGCGACTGAGCCATCGCACGCAGCCGCGAGTTGGCCGCGACCCCGCCACCGATCTGGAGGTGCTGGGCGCCCTGCTCACGGCAGGCCAACACCGCCTTGCGGGTGAGCACGTCGACGACCGCCTCCTGGAACGACGCAGCCACATCGGCAACGGGCACTGACTCCCCCGCAGCCTCGCGGGCCTGAACCCAGCGCGACACGGCCGTCTTGAGCCCCGAGAACGAGAAGTCGAACCGGTGCCGCTCCATGTCGCGCCCCGTCGTCAGCCCGCGCGGGAAGTCGATGGTGATCTCACCGTCGCGCGCGGCCCGATCGATGTGCGGCCCACCGGGGAACGGCAGCCCGAGCACGCGGGCCACCTTGTCGAATGCCTCCCCGGCCGCGTCGTCGATCGTAGACCCGAGGCTGCGGATGTCCGAGGTCACGTCGGGCACGAGGAGCAGCGACGAGTGCCCGCCGGAGACGAGGAGCGCCATCGTCGGCTCGGGCAGCGGCCCGTGTTCGACGATGTCGACGGCGACGTGCGACGCGAGGTGGTTCACGCCATAGAGCGGCACCCCGAGCGACAGGGCCAACGCCTTGGCCGAGGCCACGCCGACCATGAGGGATCCAGCCAAACCCGGTCCGGACGTCACCGAAATCGCGTCGAGGTCACGCAGCTGCACGCCGGCCTCTCGGCACGCTCGCTCGATCGTCGGCACCATCTCCTCGAGGTGCGCGCGGCTCGCGACCTCGGGCACGACCCCTCCGAAGCGCGCGTGGTCATCGACGCTGCTCGCCACGGCGTCGACGAGCAGGGTCTCGCCGCGCACGATGCCTACACCGGTCTCGTCGCACGACGTCTCGATGCCGAGGATGAGTGGCTGGTCCACGCTCATGGCTGAATTCCCTTCTGCGACAGCATCTTCCGCATCACCAATGCGTCGACGTTGCCGGGTTGGTAGTAGCCGCGGCGCACGTTGAGCACGTCGTATCCGCGCCGGTCATAGAGCGCTCGCGCCGACGCGTTGTCGGCGCGCACCTCGAGCATCATCGCCTCGGCGCCGCCGGCACTGGCCCGGGATTCGAGTTCGTCGAGCACCTGGGCGCCGAGCCCGGAGCCCCGATGCGCGGGGGCGACCGTGATCGTCATGAGGTCGGCGACCTGACCGCCGTGGTCAATTCCGGCGTATGCCGCCAGCTCACCTTCGCGGTCCACGACGACGTAGTCGCGGCGTGGCCTTCCGGCCAACTCCGACCACCAGGAGGCAGCCGACCAGGCGTCGTCGGGGAACGCCTCACCCTCGAGCCGGACGAGCTCCGGGATGTCGGCCCACGCGAGGGCACGCAGACCCGCGACCTCGTGGGCCGCGGCCTCGACGAAGGCGGTCACTTCGCGGCCCGTTCGGCGGTCGTCAGGGCGTCCGGCCGGCGCAGGTAGAGCGGCTCGACCGGCATCGATTCCCCCGCCGCGGACCGGCGAGCCGCCACCGCACCGAGCACGCCCGCATCGACGTCGAGCACCGGCAGGGCCGTGGCGAAGAGGTCGGGATAGAGGACCGGTCCCCGTCCAGCGGTGGGCAGCGCGCGGACGTCGTCCGGCAGGTCACCGGGACGGTCGACCGCCGGGTCGGTGAGGCGCTCCACGGAACCGGAGCGGACGGCATACCGAGCCCAGTAGACCTCCTTGCGCCGGGCGTCGGTCGCGACGAGGAACTCACCCTCAGCGACGGACCCTGCCGCCTGCTCGGCGATGACGTCGAGACTGCAGATTCCGTATGCCGGGAGCCCCAGTGCGTGGGCCATCGTCACCCCCGTGACGATCCCGACGCGCAGACCCGTGAAGGGTCCGGGACCCTTGCCCACGACGACGGCCGTGAGGTCCGCCGGTGACCGACCCGCATCGTCGAGAGCGGTCTGGATGAGCGGCGCCACCCACTCGGTGTGGGCGCGCGCGTCGAGGTGCGACCCTGCCGCGACGACGCTCTCGCCGTCGTGCAGGGCGACCGTGATCGCCGTCGTCGAGGTGTCGATGGCGAGGATCAGCACGGCACTCCAGCCTTCCAGCGCTCGCCGTGGCCCGTGACGGCGACGGTGCGGGTCTCGGTCTCGAGGTCTGCCTCGAGGGTGATCTCGAGACGGTCGTCGGAGAGGTCCTCGGCGAGGCCGTGGCCCCACTCGACGACGGTGACGCTCGCGTCGAGGTCGGCATCGAGGTCGAGGTCGTCGAGTTCGGCCATGCCACCCAGACGGTAGGCGTCGACGTGGACGAGCGCCGGGCCACCGACGAGCGAGGGGTGGACGCGCGCGATGACGAAGGTCGGCGAGGTGATCGGCCCGCGCACGCCGAGGCCAGCGGCCAGACCCTGGGTGAAGGTCGTCTTGCCGGCGCCGAGGCCACCCGTGAGGATCACGAGGTCGCCGGCCCGAAGGTCGTGGGCGAGGCGTTCCCCGAAGGCTCGCGTGTCAGCCGCTGTCCCCAGCACGACCGGCTGCGTCATGAGCGCCTCCGGCGGCGCGTCGAACCGGCCCGCTTGACCTTGGTGCGAGCGGCCTTGGCGGCCCGCTCCTGGGACCGCTCCGCCGCCTCGTCGCGGCGCACACCGCGCACCCGGCGTCCTCGCGCTATGTCGGTGATGAACCGGCGGACCCGCGGCTTGGCTCCCGCCGCGACACCGAGTTCGAGGTCGACGGCGGCCCGCGAAATGAGGTCGAGGAGTTGGCCATTCACGAGTTCGGGGTGCTCGAGCATGATGAGGTGCCCAGCGTCGCGGACCACGACGTGCTCGGAGCCGGGCAGGCGCTCGACGATCGCCGCACTGTGCTTCGGAGGGGTGAGGAGGTCACCCTCGCCGTTGACGACGAGGACCTCCTTGTCGACGAGGGCGGTCAGCGATTCGTACTCGTCCATGCCCTTGATGGCGGGGATGAACGCGGCCATGACCTCGAAGGGCGTCGCGAGGATGAGGTCGGACGTGAAGCGCACCAGCTTCTCGCTCACGGGCGAGTCGTACGAGAAGCGGTCGACGACGGAGTCCTCGACGGTCTTCCCGAACCGGCGCACCGGGCCCAGCCAGCGCTGATGCGGCGCCAGGCGGGAGAGCAGGCGCGGCCCCGCCTGGCCGATCGCTCGACCGACCAACGGGCCGAAACCGAGGTCGGTCAACCCCTCGCCGTTGGCCGAAGTCGCGATGAAGGCGACAGCCATGACCCGCTCTCGCACGAGGTCGGCGTGATGGCGCACGAGCGACATCGTCGTCATGCCTCCCATCGAGTGGCCGACGAGGACGAGCGGACCCTCGGGGCAAGCAGAGTCGATCACGGCGCGGAGGTCCTGTCCGAGCTGCTCGATGGTGCTGTGCTCGGCGTCGGACACGTCGGAGCGGCCGTGGCTGCGCTGGTCCCAGGTGACGACGCGGTAGCCGGCGTCGAGCAGGGCTCGACGCTGGAAGATCCAGCTCGGGATGCTCAGGCAGAAGCCGTGGGAGAGCACGACCGTCGGCTGCCGCACGTTCCACGAATCGGGGGTGTCGACCTCCACGTGGAGCTTGACGCTGTCGGTGGCCACGACGACGAGTTCGACGTCGGGCGTGTGCCTGAAGTCGACGTGCGGGTCGAGCGCGTCGAGCCGTCGCCGATCGGCGGCTGCGCGGTCAGCGGCGACACCGGCCGCAGCGGCTCCTGCTGCGGCCGCGGCGGCAGCCCCGATCCCAATGGCCCGGCCCACGCGCACCATCAGTCCCCGCCTCCGACGAGAACCCGGGGCAACCGGCCGCTGATGCGCGTGACGATCTCGTAGTTGATGGTGTCGATGGCGCTCGCCCAGTCCTGCGCGGTCGGCTCACCATCGGCCCCGCGGCCGAGGATCACGACCTCGTCACCGGCACCCCCGGCATACGTCGGTCCGAGGTCGAGGACGAACTGGTCCATGCAGACCCGGCCGGCGACGGTGAGCCGCTGCCCGCCCACCTGCACCGGGCCCAGTGAACCGGCGTGGCGCGGGATCCCGTCGGCGTAGCCCAGCGGGACGAGGCCGACGATCGTGTCCTGCGTCGTCGTGTAGGTGTGGCCATAACTCACGCCCTGTCCCGCCGGCGCCGCCTTGACGAGCGCAAGCCGGGCCGTGACGCGCATCGCCTCACGCAACCCGAAGTCCTCCGGCGCACCGAGGTCCGGAACGGGTGACAGCCCATAGACGGCCAGGCCGGGGCGGACCACGTCGAAGTGCGCGTCGGGATTCGTGAGCGTGGCCGCGGAGTTCGCGAGGTGGCGAATCTGCGGATGTATGCCGGCCCGCTCGAGTTCCGCGGCCGCCTCCACGAAGCGCTCACGCTGGGCGAGGACGGTCGGGTGCTGCGGCGCGTCGGCAAGGGCGAAGTGCGACCAGACCCCGATGACCTCCACCGCGCCTTCAGCCTGGAGCGGCCCGACGGCGGCAATGAGGTCGGTCCAGCCCTGTCCGAGGGCGCCGTTGCGGGCGAGGCCGGTGTCGACCTTGAGGTGGATGCGGGCGGTGCGTCCGCGCTCGCGGGCCGCGGCGGCAATCGCCTCGACGGCCCACGGCGCCGCGACGGAGAGGTCCAGATCGGCGTCGATCGCCGCGCCGAAGTCCGCACCGGGCGGATAGAGCCAGGTCAGGGCCGGCGTCGTCACGCCGGCGGCCCGCAGCTGGAGGGCCTCGGTGAGCTGCGCGGCGGCCAGCCAGGTCGCGCCACCGGCCACGGCGGCACGGGCGCTGTGGGCGAGGCCGTGCCCGTAGGCATCGGCCTTGACGACGGCCATGACCTCGGCCCCGGGTGCCCTCCGGCCGAGTTCGCGGACGTTGTCGGAGATGGCGTCGAGGTCGATCGTCACCCACGCACTGGCGCCCTCGGGCGGCACGGCGGAGACGGGGGCGGATGGCGTGGTCATGAGACCCACCAGTCTAGGTGTGCGTCAGTTCCGGGTGAGGAGATGGGCCACGGCATCCGGTATGCCGTGTGCGACCCGGAGAGCCCGCACCGGACCTCCGCGACTGGCCCGGTCCGCGGCGACCCCGTGGACGAGCGCACCGAGGGCGCCCGCCTCGGCCGGGTCGAGACCGGCGGCGAGGAGGGTTCCGATCAGCCCGGCGAGGACGTCACCGGCTCCGGCCGTGGCAAGCCAGGCCGGCGCGTCGGCCTGGGAGAAGACGGGCTCGTCCGGGTCGGCGGGGACGACGAGGGTGGTCGAGCCCTTGAGCAGGACGGTCATGCCGGTGCGGTCGGCGAGAGCACGCGCATGGCGGAGCGGCTCGACCTCGACCGCGTCACGGTCGACGTCGATGGCCTTGCGCGATCGGCGGCTGGCGCCCAGGCGTGAGAGCAGCGTCGCGAGTTCGCCGGCGTGGGGCGTGAGCAGGGTCGGCAGACCGGCTCGCGCCTCGATGACATCGTCGTCGAGCAGGTCCAGACCACCGGCGTCGACGAGCACCGGCACCTCCCCCGCGAGCGCGCCCCGCGCGACCACCAGTTGCGCCTCGGCCTCCCTGCGCGTCGCGGTGATGTCGAGTCCCGGCCCGACGACCCACGCCTGGACCCGGCCCTCCCCGTGGACCGCCTCGGGGACGGCGGCCCGGACCAGCCCTTCGGGCGTGGGCGTGCCGACGTAGCGCACCAGCCCCGCGCCGGCCTCGACCGCGGCTGTCACCGCGAGCACCGCTGCGCCCGAATAGTTCTCGCCGCCCGCGACGATGCCGACGACACCGCGTGAGTACTTGTCGTCGTCCGGCCCGGGCACCGGCCAGAGGTCGGGCACGTCGTCGAAGGTCAAACGGACCACGGCCGGATCCGTCTCGAACGTGAGGCCGATGTCGACGACAGTGAGCGTGCCGCAGGCCTGCTCCGTCGGCGGCAGCAGGTGCACGGGCTTGGCGACCGAGAAGGTCACGGTCTCGTCGGCGAGCACTCCGTCCGGGTCGAAGGCCGATCCGTCGGCGGCCTGACCGGACGGGAGGTCCACGGCGATGACGTGGGCGTCGTCCGGGATCGCGGCCACCCAGGCCGCCGCATCACCGGGCAGGCCGGGCCGACCGCCCAGACCGAGGATCCCGTCGATGACGATGTCGGCCTCACCGATGTCCTCGAGTGCCTCGGCGCCCGAGACAAGGACGACGCCCGCCGCACGGGCCGCCTCCAGAGCGCCCTCGTGCACCCGCTCTGGATCCAGGGCGGCCGCACAACTCGCGCCGGACTCGGCAAGGTGCGCCACGGCATACAGGGCGTCTGCGCCGTTGTTGCCCGGCCCGACAAGGGCCACGACCGAGTTCGTCCGCGGCACGGCTGCGGTCGAGGCCGCGCGATCGGTCGACGTCGGCTGTGTCCGGATCAGTGAACGGCACCTCACGGCCGACCCACCCACGGCCGAGCAGATCGCCGCAGCAACCGCGGACATCAACGCCGCCATCGACGAGGCGGCGAGCATCGTGGACCTGTCGGGCATCGCGACCGTCGTCGGTCTGGCCGGCAGCATCACGACGATCACGGCTCAGGCACTGGACCTCACGGCATACGAGCCCGATCGGATCCATCTCGCGAAGCTGAGCCCGGAAGCGCACCGTGAGTCGGCGCTCGCTCTCCTCCACGCAACGACGACCGAGCGCGCGGCGCTGGGCTACATGCACCCGGGGCGCGTCGACGTCATCGGTGCAGGAGCGCTGGTCTGGCACGAGGTGCTCGGCCGCGTGCTGGAGTCGTCACCTGACGCGCAGGTCGTGACGTCCGAGCATGACATCCTCGACGGGATCGCGCTCAGCTGCGCGGAGTGACCCTCCCTCGGTTCAGGCCCGGCCGCCGAGATCGACGTCGGTCACCGAATCCGCGGTGTAGGACTTGAAGCCGTTCCACAGGACGGCCATGACGATCTCGACGGCCATGTCGAGGTTGATCTCGGGGTGGCGCAGTCGCCACCCGGCCACGCGTTCGTTGGTGGCGATCATGATCTCGGCCATGGCTTCGCGATAGGGCATGGGATAGGCCGCGATCTGCGGGATGTCCCCGAAGCGGTCGGCGATGTCGCGCGCCTGTGCCTGACGGATCTGCTCGATGTCCTGTCCGGCCACGACCGCGACCGCCGACTCCTGCATGTAGACGCGGAAGCTGCCGCGACGGCGCTCGAAGAACTCCATGAACGCGCGCACGCCGGCCCGGAAGTAGTCCTCGACGGGGGAGTGCGGTGGGATCGCGTCGATCGCCTCCTTGGTGGAGGAGAGCAGGTCCTCGCGGGCCCGGGCGACGACGGCGACGAGGAGGTTCTCCTTGGAGCCGAAGTGGTCATAGATGACGGGCTTGGTGATGCCGGCCTCCGCGGCGATGAGCTCCATCGTCGTGTCCTGGTAGCTGTGCTCGGCGAAGACCGCCTCGGCGACGTCGAGGAGTTGCCGCTCGCGGTCCTTGCGGGACATGCGCGGCGCGCGGGGCGTGCCCTTGGCGGGCCCGCGACGGCGCGGAGCGGGGGCGTCGCCCGTGCTCGTGGAGGGGGCGGGTGCTGCGTGGTCCGTCGAGGTCATGCCGGCTTTCGTGGGAGTGGGGCGAATGCGGTGAACACCGAGCCTACCGGGCGTATCCCCACGTCAGGACCGCTTTCCCAGAACGCCGACACGCGCCGGTCCTGCAGTTGGCACACTAATGCGGAATGCGTAGTAGTGTGCGTTCTGCGCCACCGACCCCGGTGGCGAAGGACCGGATCAGGGGGTGTTCGTGGACGCCACACAACTCGTCAAGGGAGTGCTCGACCTCGCCGTGCTGGCCGTGGTCGCGCGCGAGGACGGCTACGGCTATGACGTCGTTCGTCGACTGCGGGCCGCGGGGCTGGAGGACGTCGGCGACGCGTCGGTCTACGGCACCCTTCGTCGCCTCTACAGCGCGGGGGCACTCACGTCCTACGTCGTGCCGAGCGACGAGGGACCCCACCGCAAGTACTACGGGATCAATGCCCAGGGCCGCGACGCCCTGGCCAATCAGGGCAAGACGTGGGCCGCCTTCTCCCAGACGATGGCCGGCCTCCTCGACGAGGCAGGAGTGAAGGCATGAACAGCAGCACGATGTCCGGGGAGGTCCGCGACTACGTGGCCGGGGTGCGGGAGGCCCTGAGCGACCTGCCGGTCGAGGACGTCGAGGAGTTCACGACGGGGATGGAGGCCGACCTTGCGGAGCGGCTCGCCGAACCGGGTGACGGCACCTTGCGAGACCGTCTCGGAGTACCAGAGGCGTATGCCGCAGAGTTGCGTTCCGCTGCCGGCCTGCCTCCCCGCCTGGTTGGGCCAGAGGCGAAAAAGTCTGTGGGACAACGCTTTTCAGAGCAATGGGACCGCATGGCAGCTCAGGTGCTCGGCGCCCTGCCGTGGCTTCGCGACCTGCGGCCCGTCTGGTGGGCCGTGCGCGGCTTCGCGCTGGCCGCGATTCCGGCGACGGTTCTGGGCGTGGGCATCGTGTGGCTCGGGATCCTCGGTGTGATCGTCTCCGTGGCACTCGGACTCCTCGCTCGCCACGGCAAGGTGGTCGGTCATTGGGTCCGCCCGGTTCGGTTCGTCGTCAACGGTGCCGCCGTCCTGGCCCTGCCCGTTGCCCTGGTGCTGCTCGCCGACGGTCCGGTGCGCAACGACACGTACTACGGAGAACCCGGGCCGATCTCGGGCGTGACCAGCAACGGGAACCAGGTCACGAACCTCTACGCGTTCGACGAGACGGGTCGGCGCCTCGACAAGGTCCGGCTGTACGACCAGACCGGACAGCAGCTCGTCATCGACCCGATGGTCTATGACTACACGCTGAGCCAGACCTCGCCGAGTGAGTACGAGCAGTTGTGGGATCCGACCAAGAGCAGGATCGACATCGAATCGGGCGTGTTCCCGGTGCGTTGGCTCAACCGCACCGGGTGGGAGCCGTTCGAGGAGGGCGAGTGGGAGCCGCCGATGGCGATCACGCCGCTGCCCGGCCCGGTTCCGACTGTCGAGGCCAGTCCCACGCCGAGCTCCACCGTCACGTCCACCGCTTCGCCGACGCCGTCGACCAGTCCCCAACCCTCTGCGTCGGCCTCGCCCGGCGCCACCCAGACGTCGCCCGGATCAGGGGCCGCGGCGACTCCCACCCCGACCGCAACGTCGAGGTGAGGCGGTCACGGGGGCGGACACACGGCATACAGTGATCCCGCCCCCGTGGCCCAATCGGCAGAGGCAGGCGACTTAAAATCGCTCCCGGTGCGGGTTCGACTCCCGTCGGGGGCACTCGCAGGCTCGTCCCCACTGTGCGATCACCGTGCGAGGCGGTGGCCCACCTGGCATACGCCGGCCGAGTCGCACCGAACGTCCGGTGGTCCGTAGTGGACCGGTCCAGCGACGAACAGTCCGCACCCGACCAGGGCGATTCCCGTCCCGACGACCGACAGCCGAGCGAGCGCCATGCGGCCGCGTCGTGGCCCGAAGCCCAGGAGGCAAATTCGGGCGAGCAGCAGTCCGACGACGGCACCTCCAGAGTTGGCGATGACGTCGGAGATGTCGGTGCTTCCCACGGCCAGGACCCACTGGGCCACCTCCAGACCAGCACTCATGAGCGCTGCACCGGCAAGTCCGAGCCACCATCGCCTCCGAGTCAGGGCAGCGACCCACAGGCCGAACGGCACGAACAGTGCGACGTTCGCGAGGACCTCGCGAGGTGCGCTCGCGGCATACCCGTCGCCTGCGACGAAGGGCACGAGCTTGAGGTGACGTCCTCCCGAGCCGACGTGAGGGACCTCGAGCTTCCACAGGACGATCCACGTGAGGAGCGCGAGGTGGACGGCGAAGGTCGCGACGAGGAGGCGACGGCGACGTGGCGAGGGCGGCGGCATGGGTCCACTTCATCGCGTGGGATGTTGCAGGAGCGTATGCAAAATCGCCGGGGCGGCCGGAGCGGTCGGTGACTGTTGTTCCTGATCGTTGTCCACAGTTGACCGTGCCGCGGGAACGAACAGGGCCTCGAACGCGGTTGAATGGGTGAACGACGCGGTGGATCGCCATCGCGCCAGACCAACGGAGGA
Source organism: Knoellia subterranea KCTC 19937 (assembly GCF_000768685.1). Lineage (GTDB taxonomy): Bacteria > Actinomycetota > Actinomycetes > Actinomycetales > Dermatophilaceae > Knoellia > Knoellia subterranea. The sequence goes on from NZ_AVPK01000005.1 coordinate 68,493, forward strand.
CACGATGGCCAGCAACCCGGCCTTCAACCGACTCGAGAAGGACGCACAGTCCGGCTACGCCAACTTCCAGACGCAGGGGGCGAACCCCGGCAACGTGTCGTACGCCGCACAGGGCGCGACCGACACCTTCTCGCAGCAGCAGCTCGAGAACATGTACAACCAGCCGTCCGCCGGCCCGGTCGACACCGGCCGCGTGACGATGGACGACGTCATCATGAAGACACTGGGGCTCTTCGCCCTGGTCCTCGGCTTCGGCGCCGTCGGCTGGGTCGTCGCCTCGCAGAACCAGCAGGTCGGCATGATGCTCTGGATGGGCGGCATGATCGGCACGCTCATCCTCGGCCTCGTCATCGCCTTCAAGAAGGCGCTGAGCGTCCCGCTCATCGTCGGGTATGCCGTCCTTGAGGGTCTGTTCGTCGGTGCCGTCTCGCAGTTCTTCAACAGCGTGCAGGGTTGGGAAGGAGTCGTCGCGTCAGCGGCCGTCGCCACGGTCGCGACGTTCGTCGGCATGTTCCTCGCCTACAAGACGGGCCTCATCAAGGTCACCAACAAGTTCCGCCGCATCGTCACGATGGCGATCTTCGGGTACGCGATCTTCGCTGTCATCAACTTCCTGTACGCCTCGTTCGTCCCGAACTCGCCGGCGTTCGGCTTCGGTGGCACGAGCGGCATCGGCATCGCCATCTCGCTCTTCGCTGTCGGGCTCGCAGCGATGTCGCTCGCGCTCGACTTCGACATGATCGATCGGGCCATCGCGACGGGCGCCCCGCAGAAGTACTCGTGGCTCCTCGCGCACGGCCTCATCGTCACCGTCGTGTGGCTCTACATCGAGTTCCTGCGCCTCTTCGCGCGCATGCGCGACTGACACGAGGTCCTCGTGAATCGTCTCCCCGAGGACGTCCAACGGGAGCTCGAGCGCGTGGTCCGCAGGTGGCGTGAGCTGCCCGTGGACCACGCGCTCGCCGCATCCAGGGACGTGCGCGAGCTCGTCCAGAACCTTGCCAACGCGACGGCAGGCGAGAGCGTGCCGGATCTCGGCCCGGCCGTGCTCATCGACCAGTTGCGCGTTCTCGTGTGGGACGCCGCCTCAGCGGGTGTCCCCGACCTCGCCGACAGCCTCGCCGACCTGCGCCGAGCCCTCCCCTGAGGACCGGTCGGCGCCGTGGGTGGCCGCCGACCAGCTCTCGGGGCGTCCGTGATCGGTGGCGGAGGCCGTCCCGTCGTCCGGGAGGGCCGCAGGGTTGCGGGCTGCGGGCACGGCATCGTGGCGCCGGCGCAGCAACACCGCCCACCGGCCGCGCGGGCCGCGGTCCTGCCCGCCGACCTCGGTGGGGGAGACCTCGGTGCCGGCGTCCTTGACCGCCTGACCGGCCGCCACCGCCACGGGGCCGACGCCCTCGCCGCGCCTCGCCTCGGGTGCACGGTCGGCCGTGTCCTGACCCCACACCCCGAGGGCTGCACAGACCGAGGGGAGCAGCGCGGCGGCGGCGCGGGCGTAGCCCGCGGCCGACGGGTGGAATCGGTCCTCGCTGAACATCGTCTTGGGCGACGCCGCGAACTCCTTGCCGAGCAGGTCGCCGAGCGACACGGTGCGGCCACCAGCCTCGACGACTGCGATGGTCTGGGCGGCGGCCAGGTCGCGGCTCCAACGGCGGGCGAGCAGTCGCAGCGGCTGCGCCAAGGGCTCGACGGTCCCCAGGTCGGGGCAGGTACCGACGACGACCTCGGAGCCAAGGGCCCGGCAGCGACGCACGGTGAGTTCGAGGTGCCGCACGGCGGTGGCCCGGTCGATCCGGTGGGTGACGTCGTTGGCGCCGACCATGATGAGGACGACGTCAGGGACGTCGATCGTCTCGAGCGCCTCGGCCAGTTGGCGTTGGAGGTCGCTCGACTCGGCACCCACGACCGCGTGGTTGCTGAGGTGGACGCGGCGCCCCATGAGGGCGCTCACCCCGTTGGCGACGATCGCACCCACCGTCTCGTGTGCGTGGTGCGCACCCATGCCGGCGGCGCTCGAGTCGCCGAGCACGAGGATCTCGATCGCCTCGCCGGGACCGGCGCCATAGGTGCCGTTGTCGTCGGGAGAGGAGTCGAAGGGCGTGCCGACGATCCGGCGGGCCAACAGGGCCTCGCCCTTGATGACGCCGTAGCCCACGGCGCCCAACGCGGCACTCGCCGCCGCCAGCCCACCGCCCCCGTAGGCAGCCGTCGCCGCGATCTTGCGTGCCCGTCGTGCGCGTCCCATGGTGTCCCGCAACCTCCTTGACCTTTCGCCCACGCTAACGCCCGGCACCGACGCAAAGGTGCCCACCCGGCATACGCGATGGGTTGTCGCCGGGCGCGGGCCTCTCTCGGGGAGGACGAACCGAGTGCTGCGGGGTGCGAGGATGGGGGCATGAAGTATGCCGAGCACATCGCCGACCTCGTGGGCAACACCCCGCTCGTGAAGCTGAACTCCGTCACCGACGGCATCGCCGCGACGGTCCTGGCCAAGGTCGAATACATGAACCCCGGCGGCTCCGTGAAGGACCGCATCGCGCTCAAGATGGTCGAGGCTGCCGAGGCCTCCGGCGAGCTCCAGCCGGGAGGCACGATCGTCGAACCGACCAGCGGCAACACCGGTGTCGGCCTCGCCCTCGTCGCGCAGCGCAAGGGCTACAAGTGCATCTTCGTGTGCCCGGACAAGGTGAGTGAGGACAAGCGCAACGTCCTCAAGGCCTACGGTGCCGAGGTCGTCGTCTGCCCGACCGCCGTCGCGCCGGACCACCCGGACTCCTACTACGAGACCTCCGACCGCCTCGTCCGTGAGACGCCCGGCGCGTGGAAGCCCAACCAGTACGCCAACCCCAACGGCCCCGCCTCGCACTACGAGTCGACCGGCCCCGAGGTGTGGAACGACACCGACGGCCAGGTCACGCACTTCGTCGCGGGCGTCGGCACGGGCGGCACGATCACGGGCACGGGTCGCTACCTGCGCGAGATCTCGGCCGACCGGGACGCTGCGGCCGGTGGTCGCGTCCAGATCATCGGCGCCGACCCCGAGGGTTCGGTCTACTCCGGCGGCACCGGTCGCCCCTACCTCGTCGAGGGCGTGGGTGAGGACTTCTGGCCGAGCGCCTACGACCCCGAGGTCGTCGACCGCATCGTCGCCGTGTCCGACGCCGACTCGTTCGACATGACCCGTCGCCTCGCCCGCGAGGAGGGCCTGCTCGTCGGTGGTTCGTGCGGCATGGCTGTCGTCGCTGCGCTCGAGGTCGCCAAGGACCTGCCGGCCGAGGCGGTCGCCGTCGTGCTGCTGCCGGACTCCGGTCGTGGCTACATGTCGAAGATCTTCAACGACGACTGGATGAGCTCCTACGGGTTCATGCACGCCAACGGTGGGACGACCGTGGGCCAGGTGCTGCGCGGCAAGTCGGGCGAGCTCCCCGACCTCGTCCACACCCACCCGAACGAGACGATCCGCGACGCCATCGAGATCCTGCGCGAGTACGGCGTCTCCCAGATGCCCGTCGTCAAGGCGGAGCCGCCGGTCATGACCGGTGAGGTTGCCGGTGCGGTGAGTGAGCGCGACCTGCTCGAGTTGCTCTTCCACGGCGAGGCGACGCTGCACGACTCGGTGGAGAAGCACATGAGCCAGGGTCTGCCGCTCGTCGGCTCGGGTGAGCCCGTCGCCACCGCCCGGCACGAGCTCGAGAACGCCGATGCAGTCCTCGTCATCGAGGGCGGCAAGCCGGTCGGGGTGCTGACTCGGGCCGACCTGCTCGGTCACCTCGTCGACTGACCAGCCATCGTCTTTGTGCCCTGCACGGACGGCGAGCGCCAGCGAGCTGTCCGTGCAGGGCACAAAGACGAACGGGGAGCGCGGCGAGCGCCAGCGAGTTGTCCGTGCAGGGCACAAACACGGTCGCCGGGGGAGGCTCTGGTTACCTCTTGCCAAGTAGTGGTTTACAAGTCATAGTGATTTGTAAACCAGTCCGGGCAAGGAGGCCTGAACCATGGCGACGAACGCGACCATCCCCGTCGGCTCGACCGAGCAGTGGAGGGACCCGAAGCGCTACCTGTGGCTCATCGGCCTCGTCGTCCCGTCGCTCGCCTTCCTCGGTGGCGGGCTGTGGCTCCTCACCGGTTGGTCCCTGTGGTTCTGGCTCGGGCCGATCATCATCCTCGGCGTCGTGCCGGCCATCGACCTGTTCGCGGGGCTCGATCGCGCCAACCCACCGGACGACGTCATCGAGGCGCTCGAGAAGGACCGGTACTACCGGTGGATCACCTACCTCTACCTACCGATCCAGTACGCCGGGTTCGTCGGCGCAATGTGGGTCGTCTCGGGGGCGAGCCCGTGGGAGCTCACGCTCGGGCAGAAGATCGGGCTCGCCGTCTCGATCGGCTGCATCGGTGGCATCGGCATCAACACCGCGCACGAGCTCGGCCACAAGCGGGAGGCAAACGAGCGCTGGCTGAGCAAGATCGCGCTGGCGCAGAGCTTCTACGGCCACTTCTACATCGAGCACAACCGTGGCCACCACGTGCGCGTCGCGACGCCCGAGGACCCCGCGTCGAGCCGGGTGGGGGAGAACTTCTACCAGTTCTGGCCGCGCACGGTGTGGGGCTCGCTCAAGAGTGCCTGGCGGCTCGAGGCGCGGCGCATCGGTCGCCGAAAGCAGCACCCGTTCCGACTGTCGAACGACGTCCTCAACGCGTGGCTCATGTCGGCGGTGCTCTTCGGCGGGCTGATCGCGTGGCTCGGCTGGGGGATCCTGCCCTACCTCGTCATCCAGGCGGTCGTCGGCTTCTCGCTGCTCGAGGTCGTCAACTACATGGAGCACTACGGGATGCTCCGGCAGAAGGTCGGCTACGGCGACCGCACGCGCTACGAGCGGGTCGGCCCGTCGCACTCGTGGAACTCCAACAACATCGCGACGAACGTCCTGCTCTACCACCTGCAGCGGCACAGCGACCACCATGCGAACCCGACTCGGCGCTACCAGACGCTGCGCGACTTCGAGGAGTCCCCGGTCCTGCCGACGGGGTATGCCGGGATGATCGTTCTCGCGTTGGTCCCGGCGGTCTGGCGCCGGGTCATGGACCCGCGGGTGCTGCGTCATTTCGATGGAGACCTGTCGCGGGCGAACCTGTCGCCGCGCAAGCGGGAGCGCATTCTCACTGCATATCCGCCGCCGAGTTCCATTGTGGGACAGGGGCTTTCGGATGATGTGCTCGGTTCGGCAGCCGTCGACGAGGTGCTGGCGGCGCGATGCCCGGGGTGTGGCTACACCTACGACGTCGTGGCCGGTGAGGAGCGGGAAGGCTTTGCTGCGGGCACGGCGTGGGCGGAGATCCCGGCGGACTGGTGCTGCCCCGACTGCGGCGTGCGCGAGAAGGTCGACTTCGTCGTCGTGGAACCCCGGGCCGCATGACGTGCGAGGCGTGAGAACACCGGCATGATGGGTTGGGTGACGGCCGAGCAGACGACCTCGTTGCGCGAGCGCCTCATCGAGGCTGCGGCCGACCTCACGGTCGAGCACGGGTGGTCGGGCGTGACGATGTCGCGTCTCGCCGACGTGGTGGGCGTGAGTCGGCAGACGGTCTACAACGAGGTCGGTGGCAAGACGGAGCTGGCGGAGTCCCTCGTCCTGTGGGAGCTCGGACACTTCCTCACCGCCGTGAACGAGGGCTTCGACGCTCACCCGGACGAGCTCGTCGACGCGGCACGTGACGCCATCCGTCGGGTCCTCGAGCGGGCGGAGGTCAACCCCCTGCTGCGGGCCGCGGTGTCCGCGACCCAGGGCGCTGACACCGAGCTCCTGCCCCTGCTGACGACCGACTCGCAATCCCTCGTGGCAGCAGCGGCCGTGGCGATCGAGCTGCGGTTGGGGGAGTACGACCACGGCCTCGAACTCGAGCGCGTCGGTGCACTCGTCGACACGATCGTGCGGCTCGTCGTCAGCCACGTCATGCGACCGTCGGCCTCACCGAACGAGACGGCCGAGCTCGTGTCCTGGATCGTTGCCCGGGTGCTGCGACCTGAAGCCGACGCCTGAACCGCACGCGAGCTCTCCGACGCGTTAACGTCGAGAGCAAGGTGGATCCCGGCGGTCGCCCGGCCGCCCCACCGGCCACAAGGAGTGAGTTCCAGCATGACCACTGCACGTGACCTCATGACCAGTCCTGCCGAGTACCTCAACGCGAGCGACACCCTCGACGTCGCCGCCCAGGCCCTCAAGACGAGCAACGTCGGCTCGATGCCCGTGCGCGGCGACGACGGCGCCCTGTGCGGTGTCGTCACGGACCGGGACCTCGTCATCCGCGGCATCGCCGAGGGCAAGGACCCGAACTCGACGCGTGTCGACGAAGTCTGCTCGGGGACGGTCGTCAGCGTCGGACCCGACGATGACGCGGCCGCCGTCTCGAAGGTGTTCTCCGACAACCAGATTCGCCGCGTACCCGTCCTCGATGGCGACGAACTCGTCGGCATCATCAGCCAGGCCGACCTCGCCCGGGAGTTGCCGAACGACCAGACCGGCGACGTCGTCCAGGCCATCTCCCGCAACTGACCGAGGAGCCGCAGACGACCGCCCGAGGTGGGCGGACGGCATACCGGCTTCTCGGCCAGCGAGAGCAGGAACACACCCGTACCGGTTCCGACCGGTGCGGGTGTTGCCTACCCTCGAGTAGTGAGTGCCTTCCCCAGCCTGCTGTCCCCGATCGAGCTCGGCCACGTCACGCTGCCCAACCGCGTCGTCATGGGTTCCATGCACACCGGTCTCGAGGACCGGGCGCGTGACTTCCCCAAGCTCGCGGCCTTCTTCGCCGAGCGGGCGCGCGGTGGGGCCTCACTCATCATCACGGGTGGGTTCGCGCCCAACATCGCCGGAACGCTCCTGCCGCTCGCATCGAAGCTCACGACGCGTCGCGAGGCGCGCCAGCACAAGGTCATCACCGATGCAGTGCACGCAGAGGGCGGGCGGATCGCGTTGCAGCTGCTGCACTCGGGACGCTATGGGTTCACGCCGTGGTGCGTCGCGCCGTCGGCCATCAAGAGCCCGATCTCGAAGTTCAAGCCGCGCGCGCTGTCGTCGCGTGGCGTCGAGAAGACGATCGAGTCGTTCGTCCGGGCCGCGCGGCTGGCTCGCGAGGCCGGCTATGACGGTGTCGAGGTCATGGGTTCCGAGGGCTACCTCGTCAACCAGTTCCTCGCACCGCGGACCAACAAGCGCACCGACGAGTGGGGTGGCACGCCCGAGAAGCGCCGTCGCTTTGCCGTCGAGATCGTGCGTCGGATCCGCGAGGCCGTCGGTCCGGACTTCCTCATCGTCTATCGCATCTCCGCGGTCGACCTCGTGCCCGACGGTCAGACGTGGGATGAGGTGGCCGCGCTCGCGCGTGAGGTCGAGGCCGCCGGTGCCACGACCCTCAACCTTGGAATCGGCTGGCACGAGGCACGCGTCCCGACGATCGTCACCTCCGTGCCCCGCGCCGCCTTTGCCTCGTATGCCGGCCGGCTGAAGTCGGAGACGTCGCTTCCGGTGATCGCGACGAACCGGATCAACATGCCCGAGGTGGCCGAGGGTGTGCTCTCCGCGGGTGACGCCGACCTGGTGTCGTTGGCCCGGCCGTTCCTCGCCGACCCGGACTGGGTCCGCAAGGCCGCCGAGGCGCGGGTCGACGAGATCAACACGTGCATCGCGTGCAACCAGGCGTGCCTCGACCACACGTTCAAGAAGAAGCGGGCGACGTGCCTGCTCAACCCGCGTGCCGTCTACGAGACCGAGCTCGTGCTCGGGCCGACGCGTTCGGTGAAGCGTGTGGCCGTCGTCGGTGCCGGGCCGGCGGGGCTGTCGTGCGCGACGGCGCTGGCCGAGCGCGGGCACTCGGTGGAGCTGTTCGAGGCCCGGGACGACATCGGGGGGCAGTTCGCCATCGCGCAGCGCATCCCGGGCAAGGAGGAGTTCTCCGAGTCGATCCGCTACTTCCGTCGGCGCATCGAGGTGACGGGTGTGAAGCTGCACCTCGGGCGTTGGGTGACGGCCGAGGAGTTGCGCGCCGAGGGCTTCGACGAGGTCGTCGTCGCAACGGGTGTCGAGCCGCGCGTGCCGTCGATCCCGGGTGTCGACCACCCGTCGGTCATGACCTATGCCGAGCTCGTGCGCGGCGAGCGTGAGCCCGGGCAGCGAGTGGCCGTCATCGGTGCCGGTGGCATCGGGGTGGATGTGTCGGAGTTCCTCACGGCTCAGCCGTCGCCGACGCTCGACCTCGACCTGTGGCGCGCTGAGTGGGGCGTTGGTGACCCGGCCGAGTCGCGCGGGGGTCTGGCACCGGCGGTCGTCGAGACGCCGAAGCACGAGGTGATCCTGTTGCAGCGCAAGGCTTCAGGCATCGGCAAGGGCCTCGGCAAGACGACGGGCTGGGTGCACCGTGCGGCGCTCAAGGCCAAGGGCGTCGAGCAGGTCACGGGTGCGTCCTACGACCTGATCGACGATGACGGGCTGCATGTCTCGTTCGCTGCCGATGGCGGCAAGGGCGGAAAGGGCGGCAAGGGCGGCAAGGGTGGCTCCACGGGCGAGCGCGAGACGCGGGTCATCCCCGTCGACACGATCGTCCTGTGTGCCGGTCAGGAATCGGTGCGGACCCTCGCGGACGACCTGGCCGAGAGTGGGCTGCCGGTCCACGTCATCGGTGGCGCCGATGTGGCGGCCGAGCTCGACGCCAAGCGCGCCATCCGTCAGGGCACGGAGCTCGCCGCCCGCATCTGACCGCCCTCGAGCCGGATCTGGAGGGTGCCGGAGACCCCGCTTGCGGCGCTGTGCGTGGCACGCTGGGTCCCATGAGCGGATGGTGGTGGGTGGTCATCGTGCTGGCCGTGCTCGGCGTGCTCCTGCTCGTCGTGGGGTTCCTGCAGATGCGCGCGGCGAGACCCGACGCCACGATCAAGGGCGGTTTCGGCGGCCCCGCAGGCAGCGCCGATGTCGGCACTCACCCCAACTTCAACGCACCCGGCCCCAGAGACCACTGGAAGGTCGGCGCGCCACTGCGCATCGCCGGGTTCTGCGCGGTCATCGTCGCCGCTGTCATCGGCTTGATCCTCACGATCGCCAAGGCCTTCTGACCCACTGCCCGGAAATCGTCACCTGGCCCGGTTGCAACCGGGACGATTCACGATTTCCCGTCGGGGGTGGCGCCGCCCGGCCCTCAGGTCGCGTCCGAACCGCGGCTCCAGTCGCTCGCGAGCAACCCCATGTAGTGCACATCCACCCAGGCGTCGTCGAACAGCAGCGCCTCGCGCCCCGTCCCCTCGTGGACGAACCCGACCTTCTCGTAGACGTGCCGCCCCCGAGGGTTGAAGTCGTAGACCTCCAACGTGATCCGGTGCAGGTCGAGCGCCTCGAACCCGTACCCGACGATGAGCCGCGTCGCCTCCGTCCCCAGACCACGGCCACGCCCCGCGGCCCCGATGAGCGTCCGGAACCAGGACGACCGGTTCCCCTCGTCCCAGCCCGCCAACACCACTTCGCCGACGAGCTCACCCGACGCCCGGTCCTCGACCCCCAGCACGAGCCGGTCGTCGGCCTCCGCCCACCCGCCATAGATCTCGCGCAGCTTCTCAAGCGGCATCGCGGCCGGCTCTTCGGAGCTCGAGTTCGCCGAACCCGTGAGCCTGGCGATCTCGGGGTCTGCCCGCACCATGGCATCGATGAGGTCGGCGTCCTCGGCCCGGATCGGCCGCAACGTCACGAGTGAACCCTCGAGCGTCGGCTTGGTCGCAAAGTCCGCAGTCACGAGAGGTGACTGTGCCACGGAGGCGGGCACCCGGCATACCGGATTGTTCGTCCTCGGCGACCGAAGACGACAGCGTCAGGCGGGCGGCGCGATCTCGGTCTGCGCGGGCAGGTTCGCGACACCGATGGGGCAGGTCAGCCCGTTCGGGCCGTGGTTGCAGTAGCCGTTGGGGTTCTTGTGGAGGTACTGCTGGTGGTAGTCCTCGGCATACCAGAACGTCCCTGCCTCAGAAGCCGGCGTCAGCTGCGTCGTGATCTCGCCGGCACCGACGCGCGTCAGCTCACCCTGGAACGCCTCGCGGGTCGCCCGCGCGGCCGCCTCCTGACCGGGGGTGGTCCAGAAGATCGCGCTCCGGTATGCCGTGCCGATGTCGTTGCCCTGCCGGTTGCCCTGCGTGGGGTCGTGGTTCTCCCAGAAGGCCTTGAGAAGCAGTTCCGGGGACGTGACCGTCGGGTCGTAGGCGACGAGGACGCTCTCCGCGTGACCGGTGCGGCCGGTGCACGTCTCCTCGTAGGTCGGGTTGGGCGTGAAGCCGCCCATGTAGCCCGCAGCCGTCGTCACGACACCCGGGAGCTGCCAGAAGATGCGCTCGGCACCCCAGAAGCAGCCCATCGCGACATAGAGGACCTCGGTGCCCGCGGGCCACGGCCCCTCGAGCGGCGTGCCCAGCACCTCGTGCGTCGTCGGCACCGTGAACGATCGCGTCTCGCGACCGGCCAGGGCCTCGGCTGCAGTGGGCATCGTCGTCTTCGCGCGCGAACCGAACATCGTCGCTCCTCCGTTGGGACTGGGATTCGTTCGATGCAATGCTCAGGGCGACTCAATGATTCCCGAGTGACATGCGTCTGGGTGGGTATGACCAATACAGCAGGGGCGGACCTCGACGGGTGGCTCGACGCCGCCATGCCGCGGATCTATGGGCTGGCGTATGCGTTGGCCCAGGATCGGCACCAAGCGGAGGACCTCAGCCAAGAGGCGCTCGCGACCGTCGTCAGCAAGTGGCGCACGGTGTCACGGGCGGACAACCCCACGGCATACGCCCGCCAGATCGTCGTCAACACCTTCCTCAGCCAGAAGCGCAAGCGATGGACGCGAGAGGTCGTCTCCGACGCGGTGGTGACGGAGTTGGTCCCGGCCACCGATGACCTCGCCGGAGGTGTCGTGGAGCGCGGCGCCCTCGTCGAGGCCCTGCGGAGCCTGCCACCGAGGCAGTGCACAGCCGTCACCCTGCGCTACTTCGAGGATCTGCCCGATGCCGACGTCGCCGCCCTCATGGGCTGCTCCGTGAGCACCGTCCGATCCTCCATCCACCACGCCCTGGCCGCATTGCGCGCCAGGTCCGCATCTTTTGAGCTCACGGGAGTCACGTCATGAACACGTCATTCGAGGATCAGGTCAGGGACGTCCTGCGCGATGCGCCGGAACCCGATTGGGCGGCTTTGCGGGCCGCCGTCGAGGACCGTGCCGAAGGCAAACGACGCGTCCGTATGCTGCGGGGCTCCGTTGCGGGATTCGCTGCGGCTGCCGCAGTGGCGGCCATCACAACCGGGGTCGCGATGGCACCCCTGTTCGAGGGCGACGGTGCCGCGCCAGCCGGCTCGACGACGTCGACGGTGCCCGACTCGACGCCCTTCGTGCCCCGGGTCAAGCACGCCAACGGTGGCTACACGATGCCGATGGCCTTCCCGGACATCGCCCCCAAGGGTGACAAGGCTCCCGCGGGCCTCGTCCGCTCCACGAAGGGCATGGGTACGCAGCCGGCCGGCGCGGACCCCGGCCGGAACACCATGGCCTCCGCGCCCTGTCAGTACGGGTCCTCCGCGCCGCAGCCCCAGCAGTGGGGTACCGAGGGGTGGACCTACCAGCGGGCGGGCCGAACGGACGGGGCGGTCAGGGCGGGTGTGACGGTGGCGGGCTGGCCCACGACTACTGCCATCACGGCGATGCAGCAGCTCGACCAGAACTCGGGTGCGTGCACGTTCGACCAGCACTTCCGCAAGGTCGCGTGGTCGGGGCTGTCCGCCTCGGAGGGGAACCAGTTCGTCGTCGACGAGTCCCGCATCGCCGAGGGCAAGCGTTATGTCGCCATCCGTCGGGTCGGTGACGTGACGGTCGATGCCTGGACGAGCGGCTCGGACGAACAGGCGGCTCTGGCGACGGCCCGCCGGCTCGTCGACGACTCGGTTGCCAACCTGCTCGCGAGCAAGGTCCTCGACGATCCGCAGCCGGCCGAGTTCGCGTGGACCGACGGGACCTCCGAGGGAGGTCCGGACAAGGCCCAGTTCATCCTCCCCGACATCGCCCCCTCGGCTGATGTCGCCGGTGTGAAGGGTCTGACCCGGGTGGACGTCTCGTCGGATGGCCCGGAGAGCATCTTCCCCCGCTCGGATCTCTACACGGTGCCCGTCCTGGGGGCGCAGGTGGGGGACCCGGTCCACCCCGGCAGTGAGTCGGTCGCCGGTCGAGTCGCCTTCTACGCGCGACAGTCAGGGGCCAACGCATCGCTGGAGACCTCTATCGTGTGGCACTCCTTCCCTGACGGGAAGAAGGCGTTCGACGAGATCATCGCCAACAAGGGGACGGCCCGGTGGCTGACAGCTCCCACGCGTGAAGCGTGGAGTGGACACGATGAGGGGACGACCTTCCTCGCCGGGCAGCCGGGAGAGAACGGGCCACAGCAGATCGCTCTCCGCCTCGAGGGGAACGTCCTGATCTCGGTGGTGGCCCAGGGTGAGACCCAGGTCCAGGCTCGCACCATCGCCACGAAGCTCGCCGACGAAGCGGCTAAGAACCTCGCCAGCTTCGGTCGCGGTCCCGACGGCCGCCCCGGCAACGGCAAGTAGTCGGATTCCGCCGCGCCTTGTGTGCCCCAGCGAGCCTGAATCGGGACCGCTGGGGCACACATGGCGAGGGGCAGAAGCGGCTCGCCGAAGGCCGAGCCGACCACCCGGCATACCCTGTGCTCATGACTGACGCAGGCAGCAACCCGGACCTCGGCTTCTCCACCCGCGCGCTCCACGCCGGACAGGATCCGGACCCCACGACGGGCGCCGTCGTCACCCCGATCTACCAGACCTCGACCTACAAGCAGGACGGCATCGGCGGGTTCCGCAACGGCTACGAGTACAGCCGCAGTGCCAACCCGACCCGCACCGCACTCGAGACCGGGTTCGCGGCTCTCGAGGGTGGTCAGCGCGGCTTCGCGTTCGCGTCCGGTCTTGCCGCCGAGGACACGATCCTGCGTGCGCTGCTCAGCCCCGGCGACCACGTCGTCGTGCCGTCGGACGCCTACGGCGGCACCTACCGCCTCTTCAACAAGGTCCTCAAGCACTGGGGCGTCGAGCACTCCATCGCGGCCATCGCCGACAACGATGCTGTGCGCGCCGCGATCCAGCCGGGCAAGACCCGCATCGTCTGGGTCGAGACCCCCACGAACCCGATGCTCGGTATCGCCGACATCAAGGCCCTGGCCGAGATCGCCCACGAGGCCGGTGCTCTCCTCGTCGTCGACAACACCTTCGCCTCGCCCTACCTCCAGCAGCCGCTGGCCGACGGCGCCGACATCGTCATGCACTCGACGACGAAGTACTGCGGTGGCCACTCCGACGTCGTCGGTGGCGCGGTCGTCGTGGGCCACGGCGTGACCGTGCCGTGGTTCGACAACGAGCCGGCGAGCGACCGGATCGGCTTCCACCAGAACTCCATGGGTGCCGTCGCCGGGCCCTTCGACTCGTGGGTCGTGCAGCGCGGCCTCAAGACCCTCGCGATCCGCATGGAGCGCCACTGCGACAACGCCGAGAAGGTCGTCGAGTTCCTCCAGGGCCACGACGGCGTGACAGCGGTGCACTACCCGGGCCTGCCCGATCACCCCGGCCACGAGGTCGCCAAGCGGCAGATGAAGCGGTTCGGTGGCATGGTCGCCTTCCGCGTCAAGGGTGGCGAGGACGTGGCGGTCAAGGTGTGCGCCGAGACGCAGATCTGGACGCTCGGCGAGTCGCTCGGTGGCGTCGAGTCGCTCATCGAGCACCCGGGCCGGATGACCCACGCGTCCGTCGCCGGGACCGAGCTCGAGGTGCCGTCCGACCTCATCCGCCTGTCCGTCGGCATCGAGGACGTCGAGGACCTCATCGCCGACCTCAAGCAGGCGCTCGACCGGCTCACCTGAGGTGTCGCTCGTCCTCTGCGTCGACGTCGGCTCGACCTTCACCAAGGCCGTCCTCGTCGACGTCACTTCCGGCGCGCTCGTCGGGGCTGCGTCGTCCCCGACGACCGTCGCGACCGATGTCATGGACGGAGTCGATTCGGTATGCCGGGAGCTCGCCTCCCACGGACCCGTCACCTCGACGTTGGTGTGCAGCTCGGCGGGTGGCGGTCTGCGGATCGCGGTGGTCGGCTACGAGCGTGAGGTGACCGCGGAGGCCGGGCATCGTGTGGCTCTGTCGGCGGGCGGGCGGGTCGTGCACGTGTCGGCCGGACCGCTGTCTGGTTCGGGTGTGAGTGCTCTGCGCGCGTCCGCCCCGGACCTCGTCCTGCTCGTCGGCGGTACAGACGGTGGCAACGCAGATGTGTTGCGACACAACGCAACTCGCCTCGCCAACGCGCGCATCACGGTGCCGATCGTCGTCGCCGGCAACGCCGACGTCGCCGACGAGGTGTCGGCCGAGCTGTCCCGCACCGGTCGGCGCCACGTCGTCACGTCGAACGTGTTGCCCCGGATCGGCGTCATCGCCCCCGACGCGGCCCGAGCAGCGATCCGCGAGGCGTTCCTCGTGCACGTCATCGGTGGCAAGGGTCTGTCGCACGGGCGTGGGTTCGCCGACCTCGTCAGGGCCGCGACCCCGGACGCCGTGCTTCGTGGCGTCGAGCTGCTCGCCGAGGTCCGTGGCGAGGATGTCATGGTCGTCGACATCGGCGGGGCCACGACCGACGTCTACACCGTCCTCAGCCCCCAGGGCGAGGACGCCGAGATCGAGCGCGACGTCGCCGGCACCCTGTGGCACGAACGCACCGTCGAGGCCGACCTCGGCATGCGCTGGAACGCCCTCGGCATCGTCGAGGCCGCCGAGCGCGAGCACCTCCCGTTGACGCCTTCGGCGATCGCGTATGCCGGCCACGTCGCTTCCGAGACCGGTCACCGCGCGTCGTCGCCGGGGGAGTGGGAGTCCGAGGCGGAGCTGGCCCGGGTCGCTGCGGTCGTGGCAGCGCGTCGACACGGGCGACCCCGGGTCGTCGGGGACCGACCGCGGCCGCTCGCCGACGTCGGACTCGTCCTCGGGTCCGGTGGGGTGTTCCGTCACGGACCGAACACCCCCTCCGAGGCCGCGTTGGGCGCAGTGACGAGCGACCACGCCGGCGGGTGGACGGTGCCGGGAGCCGCAGCGCGAGGCGTCGACACGGCAAACGTCCTCTTTGCCTGTGGACTGCTCGCCGACGAGCATCCAGAGGCGGCGCGTGGGCTCGCCGCGACCGTCCTGCAGGGGTAGCCGTCGAGAAAAGGGGTGGGCCGCTGTCGGTGGTCGGATCTAGCCTCGTGGACATGAGTGATGATGCCGCTCGACCTCCTGTGAAGCCACTCCTCGACCTCGTGGTGCTCGACTGCCCTGACGCCCTCGCGCTGGCCCAGTTCTATGGCGAGGTGCTCGGCTGGGACCTCGAGGACTCCTCTGACCGTGACTGGTCCACCCTCGTGCCACCCGGTGGTGGCATCGCTCCCGACCGGCCCGACGGGCGTGCGACGCTCGCCTTCCAGCGGATCGACGACTGGGCTGTGCCCACGTGGCCCGGTGGCTCGCACCCGCAGCAGTTCCACCTCGACTTCGCCGTGCCCGTCATTTCCGAGGCCGAGCCCGCCGTCCTCGCAGCCGGGGCGAGTGTCGCGGCCGAACAGCCGAGCGAGAGCGGGTCGTTCAAGGTCTACCTCGACCCGGCCGGCCACCCCTTCTGCCTCGTAGGAGCACCGTGATGCGCGACATCGTCATCGAGGCCCATGGCCTCGTCAAGAAGTTCGGCGACTTCACCGCCGTCGACGACGTCAGCTTCGAAGTGCCCAAGGGATCGGTCTTCGGCCTGCTGGGTCCCAACGGAGCAGGCAAGACGACGACGGTGCGCATGATGACGACGCTCGCCGTGCCCACGGCGGGTTCGGCCCGGGTCGCCGGGCACGACGTCGTGGCCGAGCCCGCGGCCGTGCGTGCCTCGATGGGACTCACGGCGCAGAGCGCCACCGTCGATGACCTGCTCACGGGGCGCGAGAACCTCCGGCTCATCGGCGATCTCTATGGGCTCGACCGCAAGTTCGTCCGCTCGAGGTCGGAGGAGCTGCTCGAGCAGTTCTCGCTGACCGAAGCGGGCAACAAGGTCGTCAAGGACTACTCCGGCGGAATGCGCCGTCGTATCGACCTCGCGGTGAGCCTCATCGCGCAGCCGTCGGTGCTCTTCCTCGACGAGCCGACGACCGGCCTCGACCCCCGCAGCCGCGTGGAGCTGTGGGACGTCCTGCGCAACCTGGTGCGCGACGGGACGACGCTGCTGCTCACGACGCAGTACCTCGACGAGGCCGACCAGCTCGCCGACGACATCGTCGTCATCGACCACGGTCGAATCATCGCCCAGGGCACGCCGCTCGAGCTCAAGAACCAGTCGGGTGCGGCGAGCCTCGTCGTCACCGTGTCGCGCCACGACCGGGTGGAGCAGGCGGCCGAACTGCTGCGCGGCGTCGTCGAGGGCGACGTCCACGTCGACGTCGATGCCCGCAAACTCACAGCACCTGGCGGGGACGTTTCCGCGCTCAGCCACATTGCGAGTCGACTCGGAGAGGCCGAGATCGACGTCGACGACCTCGGCATGCAGCGACCCAGCCTCGACGACGTGTTCCTCGCCCTCACCGGGCACAAGGCCGAAGACTCCACCAACCAGGAAGAGGTTCCGGCATGAGCGCCGCCACGGATGCCATCGCCATCGACCGGGCGGCCCCCACGCCGCAGGGCGCCGGTCGGCTGCGCCAAGTCCTCACGCTCGTGCGGCGCAACCTGACGCACATCAAGCGCCAGCCCGAGATGCTCACCGACGTGACGATCCAGCCGATCATGTTCGTGCTGCTCTTCGCCTACGTCTTCGGTGGCTCGATCAACGTTCCCGGTGTCGACTACAAGCCGTGGCTGGTGCCGGGGATCATGGCTCAAACGATCGCGTTCAGCTCCTTCATCGTCGCCATCGGGCTCAACACCGACATCGGCAAGGGCATGGTCGACCGGCTCCGGTCACTCCCCATCGCGCGGTCGTCGATCCTCGTCTCCCGTTCCATCGCAGCCCTGATCCACTCGAGCATCGGTGTCGCCGTCATGACGGTGACCGGCCTGTTCATCGGGTTGCGCTTCCACGAAGGCCTCGGCCGTGCCGTGCTCGGCTTTCTCCTCCTGTTGCTGTTCGGCTTCGCCATGATCTGGGTCGGCATCCTCGTCGGTTCGGCGATGCGTTCGGTCGAAGCCGTCAACGGGCTGATGTTCACGACAATCTTCCCGGTCACCTTCCTCTCCAACGCCTTCACCATGGCCGACCGGATGCCGGGCTGGTTGCGGACGATCGCCGAGTGGAACCCGATCAGTGCCCTGACCCAGGCGTTGCGTGACAACTGGGGGGTCGCGGGCGATCCGGTCCGGGCGACCGCCCCGTGGCCGCTGCACCATCCGGAACTGGCGACCCTCATCTGGTCGCTCGCCATCACGGCCGTGATCGCGCCGCTCGCGCTCCGCGCCTTCAACGCCCGCACCACCGACTGATCAGCCACTCGACGGCGCCGCGCGGGACGTGAGTAGCCTCACGCCCATGACACCCACATCGTCGTCGGTGACGGTGGCCGAGATCCGTGCCGCCGCTGACCTGCTCTCCACTGTCATTGCTCCCACACCCATGGAGTTCAACCGAGGTCTGTCGCAGCGCATCGGCGCCGACGTCTACCTCAAGTGCGAGAACCTCCAACGGGCCGGCTCCTTCAAGATCCGCGGTGCCTACAACCGGATGTACCACCTCACCGACGAGGAGAAGGCCCGCGGCGTCGTCGCTGCCAGCGCGGGGAACCACGCGCAAGGTGTGGCTCTGGCCGGACAGATGCTCGGCATCGCGGTGAAGGTCTACATGCCCGTGCGGGCACCCATGCCCAAGGTCCAGGCCACCAAGGCCTATGGCGCGACGATCGAGCAGGTCGGGGAGACGCTGGACGAGAGCCTCGTCCACGCCCGCGCCTGGGCCGAGGAGACCGGCGCCATCCTCATCCACCCCTTCGACCACGACGACATCGTCGCCGGGCAGGGGACCTGCGGACTCGAGATCCTCGAGCAGTGCCCCGACGTCAAGACCGTCGTGGTCGGGCTCGGTGGCGGTGGCATCCTCGCGGGGATCGCCGTCGCGATGCGCGAGCTCAAGCCGGACGTCCGCATCATCGGCGTCCAGGCCGAGCAGGCTGCGGCCTACCCGGGCTCACTCGCAGCGGGCCACCCCGTGGCCGCGACCAGGATGCAGACCATGGCGGACGGCATCGCCGTCGGACTCCCGGGCGACGTGACGTTCCCACTCGTGCGCGACCTCGTGGACTCCGTGGAGACCGTGAGCGAGGAGGGCATTTCACGGGCACTGCTCTTCCTTCTCGAGCGGGCCAAGCTCGTTGTGGAGCCCGCTGGTGCCTCGGCCGCCGGCTGGCTCCTCGAGAACGCCGGCAGCGCGGACATCGAGGGCCCGATCGTGTGTGTCCTCTCGGGAGGCAACATCGACCCGCTCCTCATGATGCGGATCATCAGGCACGGCATGGTCGCGGCCGGCCGTTATCTCCAGTTCTCCGTTCGCGTCCCGGACACCCCCGGATCACTCGCGGCGATCCTCGCCGACTGTGCCGCAGCCGACGCCAACATCCTCGAGATCGAACACATCCGCACCGGCCGGGAGATCAGCGTCGACCAGGTCGAGATCGCCCTCCGGTTGGAGACCCGGGGGCCCGAGCACATCGAACGGGTGCTCACCGCGATGCGTGACAAGGGCTACCAGGTCATCCACGACCCCGACCACGACTGACCGCTCCCACGACTCCTTGCCCCAGCGGGACACGGAGCAGCGGCCGTAGGCCGCCCGCACGTGTCCCGCCCGGGCAAGAAGTGGGCTTGGGGGTCAGGCCCTGAGAGACGGTCGAGTCGACTGGGCCTGTCGGAGGGCCCAGGCGCTGCCCCAGAGGACGAGGGCGGCGCCGACGCCGGTGACGAGCAGCGACATCTGCACCTCGCCGGTCGTCAGCGCCACGGCGAGCCCCACCAACGCGACGAGGACGAACAGCCCGCCGACGACGCCGTAGCCCGACCACTGGAACAGCCGTCGGAACGGGAGGAAATGCACCCCGACGATGGCGGCGACGATCGGCGCAATGAGTTCCTGTCGTCCGGCTCGGACACACGCCCACACCGTCACAACGATCGCCACGAGCTGGGTGAGGTTGACGAGGTTGTAGGTGCGCGTGACCTGTGGCGCGTTCATCGGGCCGTCATTGCGGGTGCCTCGTGCGGTGATCACGGTCGTGGTGATGCCAGCGACGATTCCGGCGACGAGGAACGCGAACATCGCGCCGCCGTTCAACCCGTTGCTCGCGGCCAGCCACCAGATGGTGCCCATGATTCCGAACACGAGCGCACCCATGCGTGAGCCGATGGGTGCTGCGGATGCCATGTCGGGATGCCCTGTCGTCATGTGTCCATGCTCGCCGGACACCCGGCACCCCCACATCCACTCCTGGGTGGGGCGCGGGTCCACCAAGCGGTGGACCGGGCAACCGGTCGCGCGATGGTCCCAGACAGCACGAAACGCCGAGCGCAGACCTCGCGCTCAGCGTTCGTGTGACGGCGACCGCTGGGCGGTTCGCTCGAGGGTGGTCAGCCGGTGTACGGCTTGGCCGAGAGGATCTTGACGTCGATCTGCTTGCCGTTGGGGGCCTCGTAGCTCGTCGAGTCCCCGGCCTGCTTGCCGTTGACGGCCGCGCCGATGGGGGACTGCTCGCTGTAGACCTGCAGGGAGCCGTCGGCGATCTCGCGCGACCCGAGGAGGAAGGTCTCCTCCTCGCCGAACATCTCGACCGTGACGAGCATGCCGGGCTCGACGATGCCGTCGTCGGGCGGTGTCTCGCCGATGATCGCGTTCTCGAGCAGCTGCGTCAGCTGGCGGATGCGGGCCTCGTTCTTGCCCTGCTCCTCGCGCGCTGCGTGGTAGCCGCCGTTCTCCTTGAGGTCGCCCTCTTCACGGGCCGCCTCGATCTTCGCGACGATGTCGGCGCGACCGGGGCCGGAGAGCTGGTCGAGCTCGGCCTTGAGGCGGTCGAACGCCTCCTGGGTCAGGTAGCTCGTCTTGACGACGGTCTCGCTCACTGAGATTCACTCCTCGGGTGCCCGCGATCGGGCGGCGCAGCCGCATCGAGTCACGGGGGTGGTGGTCCTACGTGAAAGGGCCCGGGGCCGGAACCAGTGCGGTTCGGTGGGCCCCAGACCCAGTGGTGCAAAGGACAAGGATAACAACGAGGTGGCGAAAAGGCACACCGATTGGTGCTTTGGCGGGCCACGGCGGCCATGTTCGGCCCTTTATCGGGTGACCCGACTTTGGGCTGCTTGATCCGAGGTGGCAACCCGGGCGGAGCGGCCCTTTGTCGGGTGACCCGATAATGGGGGGACGGGGTCAGGGGATCCGGACGCAGGACGAGACGATTCCCACGACAGCGCGGGCACTGGTCCGGACAGTGACAACGCGGTGGACCGACGTCGCACCCGCGGGGACGTCGTCGGTGATCGTGCCGACGCGTCCGTGCCTCACGTCCTGGGCGTCGACCGTGCACTGCACGGCGGCGCCGTCGGGCCGGTGGACGTCGTAGGAGACGGTGACCTCGGAGTCGGACACGACGTTGTATGCCGTGACGACCGCCCGGAGCGAGTTCGCCGATGCGAGGGCGAACCACACGATGACGGCCACGGCGGCCGAGATGCCGACGGCACCGATGACCCACCACTTGGTGGTGCCGGGGGCGGGGCGGGGGAGCGGCATACAGCGTCCTGGGTCGAGAGCGGCCGTGCACCCAGTGGGTGCAAAGATGGTCGGAGACCATTGTCGCCGGTGCGATTTCTGCGCGTGCGACCACCCGAACGAGAAGGACCTTCCGTGGCTGATCGCCTCCGTCTCATGTGTGTTCACGCGCATCCCGACGACGAGTCGAGCAAGGGTGCCCCCGTCATGGCGAAGTACGTCGACGAGGGCCACGATGTCCTCGTCGTGTCCTGCACCGGCGGCGAACGCGGCGACGTCCTCAATCCCAACCTGGCCGACAACCCCGAGATCCAGCGTGACCTCGCCCAGGTCCGGCGTGACGAGATGGCCCGCGCCCAGGCGATCCTCGGTGTCGACCACACGTGGCTCGGCTTCGTCGATTCCGGTCTGCCAGAGGGCGATCCGTTGCCGCCGCTGCCCGAGGGCTGCTTCGCCCTCGAGCCGGTCGAGGTGGCCACCGAGGCGCTCGTGCGCGAGATCCGCCGGTTCCGCCCGCACGTCATGACGACATATGACGAGAACGGCGGTTACCCGCACCCGGACCACATCATGTGCCACACCGTGTCGATGGCGGCCTTCGAAGCGGCAGGGGACCCCACGGCATACCCGAATGCCGGTGACCCGTGGCAGCCGCTGAAGATCTACTACAACCAGACCTTCAGTCGCGGCCGCGTCGTCGCCTTCCACGAAGCCCTCACCGCGCTGGGCGAGGAGAGCCCGTATGCCGCGTGGCTGGAGAACTGGGATCCCTCGCGTGAGCGGACCATCACCACTCGGGTGAAGTGCGACGAGTGGTTCGAGCGGCGTGACAACGCGCTCCTGGCGCACGCGACCCAGGTCGACCCCAACGGCAACTTCTTCCGGGTCTCGCGCCAGCAGCAGGCGAAGGTGTGGCCGTGGGAGGACTTCGAGGCCGGACTGTCCTACGTCCCGATCGTCGAGGGCGAGGACGACCTTTTCGCCGGCCTGCCCACGGACCTCGCCGAGGCGGACGCGCTCGCGACGTCCGGCACGCTCACCATCGCCCATGACGGACGCAAGGAGCGCACCGTATGAACGCCGTTGTCACCCCGATGCTCACCCTCGCGCACGCGTTGCCGATGTCGCCGAGCCCGTCGCCGTCGCCGAGTGCGGCCCTCGACGGCACCCCGAGCCAGCAGGCGGCTCCGGGACTGTGGGCGTTCGTCGCCTTCCTCTTCCTCGCCATCGCGCTCTGGCTGCTCATGCGCAACATGAACTCCCGACTGCGCCGTATGTCCTACCGGGCGAAGGCGGCCGAGAAGGAGGCCGGGGCCGGCCCCGAGGGCGACCCTGCGAAGGACACCGCCAAGGACACCGCGGCGCAGGACGACGCGGAAGGGCAGGACTCCGGCGAGTCCGACAACTCCGGGCGCTGACGCGCCACGGCGCTCAGACCTTGTCGTACAGCGCGATCGACGCAGCGATGTAGTGCGTCGCGAACGCGAGGATCGTCAGCGTGTGGAAGATCTCGTGGAACCCGAACCAGCGCGGTGAGGGGTTCGGTCGCTTGATGCCGTAGACCACGGCGCCGGCGATGTAGAGCACGCCACCGGCGACGACGAGGCTGACGACGGTCGTGCCGGCGTGCTTGAGGAGTGGCCCGAGGAAGAACACCGCGACGGAGCCCAGTGCGACGTAGACCGGCACGTAGAGCCACCGGGGCGCGTGGATCCACACGAGGCGGAACAGCACGCCGAGGATGGCGCCCGTCCAGATGATCGCGAGGAGCGTGCGTCCCTGGTCGCGCGGCAGCAGCAGCGCGAAGGGCGTGTAGCTGCCCGCGATGATGAGGAAGATGTTCGAGTGGTCGATGCGGCGCAGGACCGCACCCCAGCGCGGCGACCAGTCGCCACGGTGGTAGACCGCGGACATCGCGAAGAGCAGCACCGCGGTCAGGGTGAAGACCGCTGCGGCCGCGCGGGCCTGGACGGTGTCGCCGAGGACGACGAGGACGAGGCCACCGATGAAGGCGATCGGTGCCATGGCCAGGTGGAGCCAACCACGGAGCTTGGGCTTCACGGCGTCTAGGACGGCGTCGACGCGCTCTTCGAGGGCGTCGATGGTGCGGGGCTCGCGTGGGTTGCTCATGGTCCATCAACGATACCTACGTTTGCGTAGGTTCCCTGGCCAAAATGTGACGGGTTCGTGGTGGGAAAGGTCTCGTTACCGGGCAGCGGGTGGGCCAGCGGTACCGTGACCGCATGGCGCTCACGGATGTCCTCTACACGGCATACGAGCGTCGTCTGGCGAAGTCACTCGGTCCGGAAAGCATCCCGCGACACGTGGGCATCATGCTCGACGGCAACCGGCGGTGGGCCAAGGCCCGCGGCGCCGGGACGAGCGAGGGGCACCAGGCCGGAGCCGACAACATCGCGAACCTCCTGCAGTGGTGCGAGGAGGTCGGGGTCGAGGTCGTCACCCTGTGGCTGCTGTCCACCGACAACCTCAACCGGTCCGAGGCCGAGCTGCGCCCCCTCCTCGGGATCATCGAGCGGGCCGTGTCGACCCTCGCCGACTCGGGGCAGTGGCGGCTCAACCTCGTCGGTGCGCTGTCCCTCCTGCCCGCCGAGACCCGGGAACGACTCGAGGCGGCGGCGGCCCGGACCGCGACTGTGGACGGGCTGCTCGTCAACGTGGCGGTGGGCTACGGCGGACGTCGTGAGATCGCCGATGCCGTGCGCTCGCTGCTCCTCGAGCACGCCGATCGCGGCACGACCATCGAAGAGCTCGCCGAGATCCTCGACGTCGAGCACATCGCCGACCACCTCTACACCAAGGGACAGCCGGACCCCGACCTCGTCATCCGCACGTCGGGGGAACAGCGGCTCGGCGGCTTCCTCCTGTGGCAGAGCGCGCACTCGGAGTTCTACTTCTGCGAGGCGTACTGGCCAGACTTCCGCAAGGTCGACTTCCTCCGCGCGCTGCGGGCCTTCGGTGAGCGCCACCGCCGTTTCGGAACCTGACGCCGGAACCACACCAGTCACACCCAGCACGCCTGTCACACAACGTCATCGCGCTCTCCGAGATGCCGTCGAGTTAAGGCTGCGTGAACACTCCGACACGCCGCCCAATGTGCTCGACACGCCAGCCTGCGGGAGTCGTAGCGTCAGCAGGGACGCGTCACCCTGACGTGTTCGGGAAGGCCCAACGCATGGAGCTCACGATGCTCCGGAGGAGGGGCCGGACCCGGCTCCTGCTCACCGCAGCGGGCCGACCGGCACCACCACCTTCGAGCAAGCGCACCTGACACCGGTGCGCGCTTAGGAGCCCTGCCGTGGCCACGACCTCGCGATCGACCTCCTCCTCGACGACCAGCGCCGGGGGCACCCGGCAGCGCGCCAAGCGCAAGGGAGTGGCCGAGGCCGCGCCCACTCGGACCTATGTCCTGGACACCTCCGTCCTCCTCTCGGACCCGCGGGCGATCCTACGGTTCAAGGAGCACGAGGTCGTCCTCCCCGTCGTCGTCGTCACCGAGCTCGAGGCCAAGCGCCACCACCCCGAACTGGGCTACTTCGCCCGCACCGCTCTGCGCCTCCTCGATGACCTGCGCATCAAGGCGGGCCGGCTCGACGCTCCCGTCCCGGTCGGTGAGGACGGCGGCACGCTCCGGGTCGAGCTCAACCACACCGACCCGTCGTCGCTCCCGGCCGGATTCCGCCTCGGCGACAACGACACCCGCATCCTGTCGGTGGCCAAGAACCTCGCCAACGAGGGCAGCGTCGTCACGATCGTCAGCAAGGACCTGCCCATGCGGGTCAAGGCATCGGCGTGCGGCATGGAGGCGCAGGAGTACCGCGCCGAGCTCGCCGTCGACTCCGGCTGGACCGGCATGACCGAGGTCGAGGTGACAGTCGAGGAGATGGACCACCTCTACGAGTACGGCCGCCTCGAGCACCTCGGTGCCGCGGAGCTGCCCTGCCACACCGGCCTCAAACTGCTCTCACCCCGCGGCAGTGGCCTCGGCCGGGTCGGCGCCGACAAGCAGGTCCGTCTCGTCAAGGGCGACCGTGACGCGTTCGGCCTCCACGGTCGCAGCGCCGAGCAGCGCATCGCCCTCGACATCCTGCTCGACCCGGACATCGGCATCGTGAGCCTCGGTGGCCGCGCGGGCACCGGCAAGTCGGCGCTCGCGCTCTGTGCCGGACTCGAGGCCGTCATGGAGCGTCGCCAGCAGCGCAAGGTCGTCGTCTTCCGTCCGCTCTATGCCGTCGGCGGTCAGGAGCTCGGCTACCTCCCCGGATCCGAGCAGGAAAAGATGAACCCGTGGGGCCAGGCGGTCTTCGACACCCTCTCCGCCCTCGTCTCGCGCGAGGTCGTCGAGGAAGTCCTCGACCGCGGCATGCTCGAAGTCCTGCCGCTCACCCACATCCGCGGGCGGTCGCTGCACGATGCGTTCGTGATCGTCGACGAGGCCCAATCGCTCGAGCGGAACGTCCTCCTGACCGTCCTCTCCCGGATCGGCCAGAACTCGCGCGTCGTCATGACCCACGACGTGGCCCAGCGTGACAACCTTCGGGTCGGCCGCCACGACGGGGTCGCCGCCGTCATCGAGAAGCTCAAGGGCCACCCGCTGTTCGCGCACGTCACCCTGACCCGGAGCGAGCGCAGCCCCATCGCCGCGCTCGTCACCGACCTGCTCGAGCAGGAGCACGGCGACCTCTGACGCCCGAATCGGCGTCCCACGACGATCCGGTATGCCGTCCGCCCGAGGTGGGCGGACGGCATACCGGAGTCGTGTGGTCGCGATGTGACCCGCGTCACGATGCGTTCGGGCACGTCGTGCTGCCGAGAGGGCCATGCTGGAGAGCCCGGTTTGGTCATCGGCGGCTCATCGCGTACGTTGGTCTCGATTTGGTAACGCAGCCCGACTGCCCCGTCAGCCGGGCTGTTGCACGTCGTGAGAGGAAACCTTCCGTATGAGCCGGTATCGCGGAGCCCACCGTGGGCGCCACGCCCGTCCGTCCGAGGGACCCCTCGCGCAGGCCCTGGGCGTGGCCCGCCGTCCCGCCGTCACCGCTGGCATGGCCCTGACCCTCGTCGGCACGGGTGCGATGGGTGCCGGGGCGACCGGCGCGAACGCAGATGCGGAGCCCTTCACCCTCAGCCCCAACGCGATGTCCCTGGCCGCGCTGTCGGCCAAGGAGACCTCGGCCGACAACAGCCGCATCTCGTCCGAGCGTGCGGGCGCGAACGCCCAGAGGGCAGCCGTCAACGCGAAGCAGGAGGCCGAGGCCAAGGCCAAGGCCGACGCCGCCGCGGCTGCCGCCAAGGCGCAGGCCGAGGCTCTCGCCAAAGCCCGCGCAGCTGCCGCCGAGAAGGCCGCCCGCGACAAGCAGCGCGCCTCGATCATCGCCAACGCCAAGTCCGACCCTCGTTCGGCTGCGCGCGAGCTGGCCGCGTCCGAGTACGGCTGGGGCGACTCGCAGTGGCGCTGCCTCAACCTCCTGTGGGAGGGCGAGAGCTCCTGGCGCTACACCGCCGAGAACCCCTCGTCCGGGGCCTACGGCATCCCGCAGAGCCTGCCGGCCCGCAAGATGGCGAAGTTTGGCGCGGACTACCGCAGCAACCCGATCACCCAGATCAAGTGGGGCCTCTGGTACATCGAGGCGTCCTACGGCTCGCCGTGCAACGCCTGGAACAAGTGGCAGAGCCGCTACCCCCACTGGTACTGAGCCCGCGCTGACGGCGCCCGTTCCGCAACCCGGCGGGCGTGCTTCAGAGTCGGCGCAGGCGAATGTTCGTCACAGCGTGGTCCGCACCCTTGGTGAGCACGAGCGTGGCCCGGTCGCGCGTCGGCAGGACGTTGCGCAGCAGGTTGGGCTCGTTGATCCGCTGCCAGATCCCTGCCGCGGTCTCGCGGGCCTCGGCGTCGGTCAGGGCCGCATAGCGGTGGAAGTACGAGTCGGGATCGGCGAAGGCGGTCTCACGCAGGCGCAGGAAGCGCTCGACGTACCACGCGCGCAGCTGCTCGACCGGGGCGTCGACATAGACCGAGAAGTCGAAGTAGTCCGACAGCACCTGGCGGGTCCGCAACGGGTCGGTCCGCACCGTCGCCGGCTGGAGGACGTTGAGCCCCTCGACGATCAGCACATCCGGCTGGTCCACGACGATCTCCTCGCCGGGAACGATGTCGTACGTGAGGTGCGAGTACACCGGAGCCGACACACGCGGCATACCGGACTTCACGTCCGCAACGAAACGCAAGAGCGCGCGGCGGTCGTACGACTCGGGAAAACCCTTGCGCTGCAACAGTCCTCGCGCCTCGAGGTCTGCGTTGGGGCGCAGGAATCCGTCGGTCGTGATGAGGTCGACCCGAGGGGTCTGGGGCCAGCGGCGCAGCAGTTCTCGCAGGACGCGGGCGGTTGTCGACTTGCCCACGGCCACCGATCCGGCGATGCCGATGACGAAGGGAACCTTGGCCGGGCGGTCGCCGAGGAAGTCCGTGGTGACCCGGTGCAGACCCGCAGTGGCATTGACATAGAAGGCGAGGAGGCGGGACAGCGGGAGGTAGACCTCCTCGACCTCCTTCATGTCGACCCGGTCGCCGAGACCCCGCACCCGCGCGACCTCGTCGGGCATCAGCGTCAGCGGGTGGTTCTCGCGTCGGGCGGCCCAATCGGCACGGGTGAAGTCGACATAGGGCGACGGCACGTCGAGTGAGGCAGACACGCGCGCCATTGTGACTCACCCGGGCGTTCTGGGGGTGCTGAAGCGGCGGGCTCCGCATGGTTCGGGTTGGGTCCGGGGAGCCATTAGTCTTGCCGACATGTGTGGAATCGTGGGATATGTCGGCAGCGCCAACGGTGAGCGCGCCGAGGCCGTGGTCATGGAGGGTCTGGCCCGCCTCGAGTACCGCGGCTACGACTCCGCCGGCATCGCGCTCGTGACCGTTGACGGCGTCGAGTCCGAGAAGCGTGCGGGGAAGCTCGAGAACCTCCGGGGCGCCCTCGAGTCGCACCCGCTCGACGCGTCGCGCACGGCGATCGGCCACACCCGCTGGGCCA
This sequence comes from Knoellia subterranea KCTC 19937, assembly GCF_000768685.1. Lineage (GTDB taxonomy): Bacteria > Actinomycetota > Actinomycetes > Actinomycetales > Dermatophilaceae > Knoellia > Knoellia subterranea. The sequence goes on from NZ_AVPK01000005.1 coordinate 96,359, forward strand.
CGCACGGCGGCCCGACGGATGGCAACGCCCACCCGCACTTGGGTGGCACGGACGACAAGCTCGCGCTCATCCACAACGGCATCATCGAGAACTTCCACTCGCTCAAGAAGGAGCTCCTCGCGGAGGGGGTCGGCTTCGCGAGCGAGACCGACACCGAGGTCGCGGCCAAGCTCGTCGGGCGCGCGTTCGACGAGACCGGCGACCTCACGACGGCCATGCAGCAGGTCGTGAACCGCCTCGAGGGCGCCTTCACCCTCCTCGCCGTCCACGCCGACCAGCCCGGTGTCGTCGTCGGTGCCCGCCGCAACAGCCCGCTCGTCGTTGGTCTGGGCGAGGGCGAGAACTTCCTCGGCTCCGACGTCGCCGCCTTCATCGGCTACACCCGCAAGGCGCTCGAGCTCGGTCAGGACCAGATCGTCACGATCACGGCCGAGGGTCACCAGGTCATCGGCTTCGACGGCACGCCCGCCGAGGGCAAGGCCTACGACGTCACGTGGGACGCCGCGGCTGCCGAGAAGGGCGGCTACGCGACCTTCATGGAGAAGGAGATCTTCGACCAGCCGCACGCGGTCGGCGACACGCTCCTCGGCCGGACCAAGGACGACGGTGAGCTCGTCCTCGACGAGCTGCGGATCAGCGAGGAGCAGCTCAAGAACGTCGACCGCATCACCGTCGTGGCCTGTGGCACGGCGGCCTACGCGGGCATGGTCGCGAAGTACGCCATCGAGCACTGGACCCGCATCCCGGTCGAGGTGTCGTTGGCCCACGAGTTCCGCTACAGCGACCCGATCGTCAACGAGCGCAGCCTGGTCGTGAGCATCAGCCAGTCTGGCGAGACGATGGACACGCTCATGGCCGTCAAGCACGCCCGCGAGCTCGGCGCCCTCACCCTCTCGATCTGCAACACGCACGGTTCGACGATCCCGCGCGAGTCCGACGCCGTGCTCTACACCCACGCCGGCCCCGAGATCGCGGTTGCGTCGACCAAGGCGTTCCTCGCGCAGATCACCGCCTGCTACCTCCTCGGCCTCTATCTCGCCCAGCTCCGCGGTGGCACCTACGCCGACGACGCCAAGGCGGTCATGCAGGAGCTCCACGAGGTGCCCGGCAAGATCGAGGCGCTCCTCGGCACGATGGACCGGGTCAAGGAGATCGCCCGCTTCATGGCCGACACCCGCTCGGTGCTCTTCCTCGGCCGCAACGTCGGCTTCCCCATCGCCATGGAGGGCGCGCTCAAGCTCAAGGAGCTCGCCTACATCCACGCCGAGGGCTTCGCCGCGGGCGAGCTCAAGCACGGCCCCATCGCCCTCATCGACGCGGGCCAGCCGGTCTTCATCGTCGTGCCGGGACCGGACACCCCGCACGAGCTGCACAAGAAGGTCGTCTCCAACATCCAGGAGATCCGGGCCCGCGGTGCGCGCACGATCGTCATCGCCCAAGAGGGCGACGAGGACGTCGTGCCGTTCGCCGACGAGGTGATCCGCGTGCCTCGGACGTCGCCGCTTCTCCAGCCGCTGCTCACGGTCGTGCCGCTCCAGGTCTTCGCGCTGCACCTGTCCACCGCCAAGGGCCTCGACGTCGACCAGCCCCGGAACCTCGCCAAGTCCGTCACCGTCGAGTGAGGCTGACTCGGTGAGGCGCGGGGCGCAGCGATGATCGTCGGCACGGGCATCGACGTCGTCGACATCCCGCGGTTCGCCGAGACCCTCGAGCGCACGCCCGGCCTGCTGACCCGGCTCTTCACGGAGACGGAGCGGGAGTTGCCGATGCGTTCTCTCGCAGCGCGATTCGCCGCGAAGGAGGCGTTGGCCAAGGCGCTCGGCGCTCCGGCGGGTCTCGCCTGGACGGACGTCACGGTGGTCCGCGGCGACGACGGGCGCCCGCACATCGTCATGCAGGGCACGGTGCAGGCTCGCGCCGACGAGCTCGGCGTGAAGCACATGCACGTGTCGTTGTCGCACGACGCGGGGATCGCCTCCGCCGTCGTCATCGCCGAATCCTGATGCACCTGACCCGCCGACCCGAGGAGTCCCAGTGATCGAGGCGTGGAACCCGGAGGACGTGTATGCCGCCGAGGCGGCTCTCGAGGAGGAGCTCGCCTCGGGTGAGCTCATGGCGCGCGCTGTCGAGGGGCTCGCCGAAGTCGTCGCGGCGCGGCTCTCGCAGTTGGGTGCCGAGACGGTCGACCACACCGGCAGCCACCCCCACGGCATACGTCTGGCCGATGGCAACCGCGGTGACCGCAAGCGGCAGGACAAAGGGCACCCAGGAGTGCGTCCGCAGACGGATGTCCGACTCATCCTCATAGCGATAGGCCCGCGAGTCGAGCCACCGCGTCGCCCACAGACCGAACAGGACCGAGAGCAAGGCCGCGCCGGCACCAACTCCCAGACTCATGACGTGGACTCCTCTTGCTCGGCCCACCACGTCCTCAGACGGTCCGCCGCGGCTTCCTTGCCGATGGGGCCGTCGTCGAGTCGCACCGAGAGCAGGAACTTGTAGGCGCGACCGAGCGCCGGTCCAGGAGCGATCCCCAGGACCTCGGCGATCTCGTTGCCGTCGAGCTCGGGTCGCACCGCGGCCAGTTCCTCTTCGGCCAGGAGCTTCTCGATCCGCGCCTCGAGCTCGTCGTAGGTGCGAGAGAGCCGTTGTGCCTTGCGGGCATTGCGCGTCGTGCAGTCGGCCCGTGTCAGGCGGTGGAGCCGCTGCAACAGCGGTCCGGCATCGGTGACGTACCGGCGCACCGCGGAGTCCGTCCACTGCCCATCGCCGTACCCGTGGAAGCGCAGGTGCAGTTCCACGAGGCGCGCGACAGCCTTGACTGTGTCCTTGTCGAAGCGCAGCGCCCGCAACCGCTTCGCGGTGAGCTTGGCACCGACGACTTCGTGATGGTGGAAGCTCACGCCACCACCACCTTCGAAGCGACGCGTCGCGGGCTTGCCGATGTCGTGGAGCAACGCCGCCAGACGCAGCCACAGGTCGGGCCCGGGCACCGACTCCTCCGGTCCATCGGCCGGACCTTCGAGGTCGATGGCCTGCTCGAGGACGATGAGGGAGTGGACGTAGACGTCCTTGTGTCGGTGGTGCTCGTCTACCTCCAGTTGGAGGGCCGGAAGCTCGGGAAGCACGTATGCCGCGAGCCCGCTTTCGGTGAGGAGCTCCAGTCCCGCTCGGGGATGGTTCGCGAGGATGAGCTTGACGAGCTCGTCGCGGATCCGCTCGGCCGAGACGATCTCGAGGCTCCCCGCCATCTCACGCAGGGCGGCGAGGACCTCGGGTGCGGGCACGAACCCGAGTTGAGCCACGAAGCGGACCGCTCGCATCATCCGAAGTGGGTCGTCGCCGAAGCTCACCTCAGGAGTCGACGGGGTCCTCAGCACACGGTCACGGAGGTCGCCGAGGCCGCCGTGCGGATCGACGAACTCCAGTGAGGGCAGGCGCAGCGCCATGGCGTTGATGGTGAAGTCACGCCGGACCAAGTCCTCCTCGAGGGAGTCACCGAAAGCCACGACCGGTTTGCGGGTCACTCCGTCGTAGGCGTCGGCCCGGTACGTCGTCACTTCGACAACGGTCTCGGTCCCACCCTCGCGTCGACGTGCGCCGATCGTTCCGAAGTCCCGACCCATGTCCCAGGTCGCTGTGCCCCACTCGCGCAGGATCGCCTCGGTCTCGTCGGGCGAGGCTGACGTCGTGAAGTCGAGGTCTGGGGGCGTCCGCCCGAGGAACGCGTCGCGCACCGGTCCACCCACCAGGGCCAGCTCGTGTCCCGCCGCGGCGAAACGGGTCCCCAGATCGGTGAGGAGCGGAAGCACCGGCACGAGTTCGGCGACGGCACGCTGCATCTGGGCCGCGGTCGGCGAAGGGGTCTGGGACTCGGGTGACACGAGGACCAAGGGTAGTGGGAGCGACGCAGTCAGTCGGACGCGCTCAGACCTGGGCCCGGTCCACCCGCTGGCCGCCGAGTCGAGCCACGGCGGCCGCAGCCGCGCCACCCACGAGGAGGCACAGGATCCAGGAGATGAGGTAGCGCCCCTCGAGAGGACTGGCACCCGTAGCGGTGAACGACATGATCGTCGTGAAGGTCACGGCGACGGCGACCAGGCCACCCCCGAACAGCGCTTGCCCCCAATCGACCGGACGGCCCCAGACCGCGAGAACGGCGCCCCCGACGACACAGCCCACGGGGATGGTGATGATCGGGAGGAGGAGGGCGAGCCGTGACAGGCCGAGCCCGACGAGCACGGCGGTGAGGACAGCGACGCCAACCGCACGAGCACTCACGAGTTCTTCTTCTCGTAGGAGAGACTCTCGACGATGTGCGCCACGGTCGAATCCTCGAGGGAGGAGCCCGTGATCGACACGGCCGAGGTGCGGGGGTAGGGGTACTGCCCGGCAATGAGCCAGACGCCCTTCTTTGCCGTCCCTGCGTCCGAGAAGGTGAAGTCGCTGCGAACCGCCGTATCAGCCCCCTTGACGTCGACCTTCGTCGCGCCACCCCCGTCGTAGTTCTCGAGGCCAACCATGGCCGGGAGGTCGAGTCTGCTGAGTGCGGCCGATGCGGTGGGGTCCTCGCTGAACTCCCCCGCGACCTGGAGCTCGACACCGTCCCCGACGAAGCGCTTGGTCCACTTCTCGCCCGTGGGCGCTTCCTCGGTCCAGTCCGACGGCCGCTCGAGCGTGAGCTGGCCCACGGTGACCTTGGTCCACCCGTCCGCGGAGCCCGTCGAGTCGTCCGACCCGCCTCCCGCGCAGGACGTGGTGGCGAACGCCACCAGCGTGGCCACAGCGGCGCCCAGTGCCCTGCCCTTCATCCGTCGTCCTCCCTGTCGTGTGGTGCGCACTCGCACGACGCCCCGTCGTCTGTCGCGCTGCGTCTCGATCATGACACGCACTCGGTGTAGTCGAGGACGGGCCTCGTGCCATCGGGTCGCGGCGCACCGAGGTAGGTCGCTTCGGTCGCCGTGGTCTCGGAGTTCTCCATCGAGAAGTCGACGCCGAAGGCGAGTCCGAACTTCACGTTGAGGGCAAATCCCTCGACATCACTCACGTGGTCATAGGCGATCGTGCTGCTCGTGGCGTTGTTGTGCAGGAGCATCGCGAAGGGATCGTTCGGATCGGCCTGGGACGGGTCGACCATGTTGAGCTTGATGAGGCCGGGGTAGGCGAAGTCACCGTCGCCGCCCATCCAGTCCTGGACGATCTGTTGCGACGCCGAGTCGTCCGGGTCGATCGCCAGTGTCGTCTCGGTGACGACGACGTCGCCGTCCGTCGTGGTGTCGGTGACGCTGCCGCCCCCGCTGTTCTGGTTCTTGCCCTGGCCCTGGTTCACCTCACCCTCGGCACCGGCGCCGCCGCTGGAGTCGACCTGGCTGGTGGACACGATCTGGACTTCGATGATGTTCCCGTCGGCGTCCTTCTTGATCGAGTAGGACATGCCGACCATCGAGCCGACGCCGCCGGTTGCGAGCCCGATCTGACCCGTGACCTCGGAGTTGAGACTCATGTCCGTGACGTAGGTCCGCGTGTCGTCGGAGGGGTCGTCGGGGGTGTTGTTGTTGTCGTTGGTGACCGTCCAGTGAGCGTCGCCCGAGATCGACCCCGCCACTCCCTGCTGGGTGAGTTCGGCCTGGGTCAGGGGTGTCGTGCCGGACGTGAGCGAGATGCCGAGGTCTGCCGACACCTCGCCCGTGAGCGCGATGCCACCGAAGGTCGTGGACGGCACGGGGGGCGGCTCAGCACCGGTGGTGGGCCGCGGGATACACATGCCGGTGGGGCCGCAGACGGGGTGAGTCATCGACCACTGGTCCATCAGGTAGTCGTCGAGCTGTTCGCGGAATTCGTCGGCCTGTTCCTGGCTCTCGAAGGTCCAGGTGCTGCCGTAATCGAACTTCAGACCCCCACCGAAGTCGACGCTGGCATTGGCCTCGAGCTCGCCGTAGGCCGCATCGGCGCCGAACCCACCCGTCGCACCGATCTCCGACCCGTTCGTCGCCATCATGGTGACGGTGCCGTCGCTGTACTCCGTGACGACGAATCCGGCGTTCTCACCGATCTCGATGAAGCCGATCTTGATGACCGAGCTGTACTCGTCGCCGGTCTCGTGGATCTTGCACTTCTCCGGCTCGAACTCCTGATCCGGATCGCCCGTCTCCGTCTCGCCATCGTCGCCCCCACCACTGCAGGAGGCATCCAGGTTGAAGACGTCAGCGACGGCCCGGCACACGTGCCCCCGAACGTCGGCGGCTGGTGATGAGATGGCCACGGCGATGAGCCCGACCACGAGTGCCGCGACGGCAATCATGGCGCCGTACTCCGTGCCGATCGCCCCTCGATCGTGGCGTCGACGCCCCCGGTCGGGCTGCATGGGTCCCCCTCTGATTCTGACGATGACCCCGAGAGGTTACGTCGGGGCCCGCGCCCGACGGATGGGTCCCTGGGCCCGAAACTGCACCCAGACCGTGTGGGCCCCGAGACCTCGCCGTACCCGGCCACGTGCCGGACCACGTCGGGCCACCGTGGTTAGAGTGACCAGATGAGCCATGCCGCAGCCGAACCGCCCCGGGCCACCCGGCGGCTCGCTGCGGTCGAGGAGCGGTCGGCCGGTGGCGTCGTCGTCGACGTCCACCAGGGTGAGGCCCGCATCGCCGTCATCGCGCGACGCAACCGCGCCGGGCGCATCGAGTGGTGCCTGCCCAAGGGTCACATCGAGGGCGCCGAGACCCTCCCGCAAACCGCAGCCCGCGAGGTCGCGGAAGAGACCGGCATACAGGGTCGTGTCCTCATCGAGCTGGGCACGATCGACTACTGGTTCGCGGTCGGCGACCGGCGGATCCACAAGTTCGTCCACCACTACCTCCTCGAGGCGATCGGCGGCGATCTCACGATCGAGAACGACCCCGACCACGAGGCGATCGACGTCGCGTGGTTCGCCCTGCGCGACGCGCACCGGCACCTGACGTTCCCCAACGAACGCCGCATCGCGCGCATCGCCTGGCAGCGGCTCGCCGGGGAGTGAACCCCGCCACGCCCAGCCTCCCCACCTAGGATGGGCGCCACACGAGCGGAAGGGGCACCCGTTGGAGGGCGTCGGACCGGGAACCACCCTCGATGGGCGGTACACCACGCAGCGCAGGATCGAGCAACGCCACGGTGGCGAACGCTGGTCCGCTGACGACACGACCCTGGGGCGCTCCGTCGTCGTGCTGTGCCTCCCCGAGTCCGACCACCGCGCGAGCGCCGTCCTCGACGCCGCGCGCCGTGCCGCTGGTCTCGACACGCCTGCCCTGCACCGCGTCCTCGACGTCGGTCGTGAGCGTGGCGTCGCCTGGGTCGTCGAGGCGGACGTGGCCGATGCGCGGACCCTGGCCCAGCTCGTCCACGAGGGCGGACTGCCCGCTGACGAGGTCCGCCGCATCGCCGGCGAGGTCGCGACCGCGCTCGAGTCCGCTCGTCAGCGCGGGCTCCACCACCTCGACCTGCGGCCCGAGGACGTCCTGCGCACGCTCGACGGCGAGGTCCACGTCCGCGGTGTCGCGACGAGTGCCGCGCTCGTCGAACTCGACGACCTCGAGTCCGATGATGCGTCCCGTCGCGATGCGGTCGGCGTCGTGTCCCTCGCGTATGCCGGCCTCACCGGTTTGTGGCCCGGTTCCGGTCCCACGTCGCTCGGCTCAGCACCCAAGGTGCTGGGTGGGGTCGCCGCGCCGTCCGAGATTGCCGCGGGTGTGCCTCGCGACCTCGACGCACTGTGCCGGCTCACCCTGTCCGAGGACCAGGGCCCGACATCGCCGGGCGACTTCGCCCGCCAGATCGCTCCGTGGCCCTCGCGTCAGGTGGCCGGTCGCTCGACGATCGCGACGACGAGCACCGTCGACCCGCGCGTGCCGGCGGGTCTGAAGCGGTCCGTGCCTCCCGCGGTTCCGGCTGCCACAGCGACGCCTTCGCCGGCGCCGACCTCGGAGGGGCCGGAGCACGAGCCGGTCGAGGTGTTCCACGACGACTCCCCCACGCGCGTCATCGACCGCCCGGGTCACGCGGATCAGCCCGCTGCCTCCGCGACTCCGGTGGCCGAGGCCCTCCCCGTCCGCGCGGAGGAGGTCGACACGACTCCGCGCACGGCCCTCGACAGCACGACGGATGGCACGGCTGAACTCGAGCCTGTGCAGGCGCCTGCTCCGTCCACGCCGGAGGGTGCCCCTGCTCCCGCGGGCTCCCCGACCGCTGCGTCCTCGACTCCTTCTTCGGCGGCCCCCGGATACTCTGCGGCCCCCGTTCCGGCTCCGTCGGAGCCGACCGGGCCGAGCAGCGCGGCGAGTGCCGCAGCGGCTGCTTCCGCAGCGGCGGCCGCCACGGGTGCAGCCCTGGCCGGGGCGGGCTCTGCGGTGGCCGGTGCCATGGGCCGGGTCGGTTCTCGGGTCGGTGCCCTGAGTCGGCAGGTGAGCGACCGGGCCGCCGAGAAGGCAGCCGAGCGTCGTCAGTTCCACGAGCGCATCACCGCTCCCAACGCTCCCGGCCTTGCCCCCGACGGCGAGCGGCTGCGTCCGGGCACGGGCAGCGACACCTTCCTCGAGCCCCCGGCACCCCTCGTTCCGGCCGAACCCCTGACCAAGGACGAGTCGAAGCTGGCCCTCGGGATCGTCGCGGGCTTCCTCGTGCTGGCCCTGATCATCGGGCTCTGGGGTGTGTCCCGCATCGGTTCCAACACCAACCTGGACCTGGGTGGCATCCCGACCCGGGCTTCGACCGGGGCCAGCACGGCTTCCGCTGCGCCCAGCGTCTCGGCGGCATCGCCGAGTGCGGGGGCGGCGACCGGCGAGGCCCTCCAGATCCTCGGTGCGGACGGCTTCGACCCCCAGGGTGACGGTCGCGAGAACGGCACGCGCGCGCCCCGCGTCTACGACGGTGACCCCTCGACCGTGTGGCAGTCCGAGGGCTACTCCTCCGCGGCGTTCGGTGGGCTCAAGAAGGGCGTCGGCGTCTCGGTCGACCTCGGTCCCAACGTCACTGCGCATGAGGTGAAGCTCACGCTCCGCAACCGGGCCGATGTCGAGGTGTGGATCGGCGGTGAACGCGGCTTCGAGGGTGCGACGAAGGTCGGCGAGAAGGCCGACGCCGACGGTGCCGTGACCTTCCCCGTCCCCGCAGGTGTGACGGGTCAATACGTCATCGTCTGGTTCACCGGCCTCACGACCGACGACAACGGTCGCTACCGCGCCGTCCTCGGCGAGGTCGAGGTCACGAAGTAGCCATGGACGACCTCGGGGACGTCGACGATCGCGTCCTCATGGCTCGTCATTGCGAGGGTGAGTCCGCGGCGTTCGAGGAGCTGGTCCGGCGTCATCGTGATCGCCTCTGGGCGGTGGCGGTGCGCACGACGGGCGATCGGGAGCTGGCGGCCGACGCGGTCCAGGACGGGCTGATCAACGCCTACCGTCGGGCCGGGTCCTACCGCGGCGATGCCGCCGTCTCGACCTGGCTGCACCGCATCGTCGTCAACGCGTGCCTCGACCGTCTCCGCAAGGAGCGTGATGTCCTCCGTCGGGCCGGTGACGTGGCTGAGATCGACGTCATCGACGCGCACGACCGGCACGGGCAGGCCGAGACCGGGCTCGATGTCCGGGCCGCGCTGGCCCAATTGCCCGAGCACCAGCGCGTCGCCCTCGTCCTCGTGGACATGCACGGTATGCCGGTTGCCGAGGCAGCCGAGACGCTCGGCGTCGCGGTGGGCACCGTGAAATCCCGCTGCGCTCGCGGTCGCGAAGCGCTCGCCGCGCTGCTCGGGCACCCCGGCCGGGAGACTCCCGGGACGGCAGCGCGGGAACCGGAGACGTCGCCATGACGTCTTATCTGAAGTGCCCCCTCCGTCCAGTGCCGTGCATCGCGACGGGCTGCACTCCGGGGCGCGGATCAAGGAGTTGGTGGTGACCACGCACGACGACGACACGGACCCGACGGGGATGCGCGCGCTGCTGCGCGGGCTCCCCGACCCCGGGCCCATGCCCGAGGACCTCGTCGCCCGGATCCACGCCACCCTGGCCGACCTGCCACCACTCGACCTGTCCGGCGACGACGACGTTTCACGTGGAACGCTCCCGGTGGCCGTCCCCACGTCCACGCCCCGGTCCGTCCCCGACGACGAGCCCGGTGTGCGAGCACTCCCCGCGACGACCGCGGTGCGCCCTTCGTGGTGGTCACGTCATGCCGGTCACGCGGCGGTCGCGGCGGTCGTCCTGATCGGTGGCGGTGCGGCTCTCACCGGAAACCTCGGTCTCGGTGGCTCCAGCAGCGACAGCGGCACCTCGTCGGCAGTGTCCGACTCTGCGGGAAGTCAGGCGGAGAGCTACGCGAAGCCGCAGGGCGCCAAGGGAGGAACCGATGATTCGGACAGCGACCGGATGGCGGGTTCCGCCGCCCTCGGTCCCGTTCGGGTGCACCACTCCGGTCAGGCCTACACGAGCGCCGGGCTCGCCGCCGAGGTTGCGGGTGCGACGCCGGGTCCCACCATCCCCCCGCTGACGGCGGAGTCGCCGGCGATCGGTCCCATCGGCACCGAGGTCGGGGTTCGGAGCTGCCTCGAGGCACTCGGCCTCCCCTCTGGCAGCGCCGCCGACGTCGACCTCGGCACCCTCGACGGAGAGGACGTGGCGATCGTCGTCGTGACGCTGGGAGGCGAGCGGACGGCATACGCCGTCGGTCGCAACTGCACCACGGGCAATGCCGCACTGCGAACGGGTCCGATCCCGCTCCCCTGACCGCGGGTCGGGCTGGGTCTCGGGAACATCGAGCACCTAGGATCGGTTGCATCCAAACCACCGCATGTTGCGGTGGTTGCCCATCACAGCCACAAGGGACGGTGTTCGTGAGCTCCTCCGCCGACGCGACCGTGATCGCGACCGACGACCAGGACGTGCGCAACGTCATCATCATCGGCTCCGGGCCGGCCGGCTACACCGCAGCGGTCTACGCCGCGCGCGCCAACCTGCAGCCCGTCCTCTTCGAGGGTGCCGTCACCGCAGGTGGCGCGCTCATGAACACCACCGAGGTCGAGAACTTCCCCGGATTCCGCGACGGCATCATGGGTCCCGACCTCATGGATGAGATGCGCGCCCAGGCCGAGCGGTTCGGTGCCGAGCTCATCACGGACGACATCGAGTCGGTGTCGCTCGACGGCGACATCAAGAGCGTCGTCGACGGTGAGGGTCGCACGTGGCGTGCCCGCGCCGTGATCCTCGCGATGGGTTCGGCCTACCGCGAGCTGGGCCTGCCCGACGAGAAGCGACTCTCCGGCCACGGTGTCTCGTGGTGTGCGACCTGCGACGGCTTCTTCTTCCGCGACCAGGACATCGCTGTCGTCGGTGGCGGCGACTCCGCCGTCGAGGAGGCCACCTTCCTGACGAAGTTCGCCCGATCGGTGACGATCGTCCACCGCCGCGAGGAGCTGCGCGCCTCCAAGATCATGGCCGAGCGCGCCCTGACCAACGACAAGATCCAGTTCGCCTGGAACAGCGAGGTCGCCTCGGTCAACGGCGGCGACAAGCTCACCGGGGTCACGCTGCGCGACACCGAGACCGGTGAGACCCGCGAGCTGCCCGTGACCGGCCTCTTCATCGCCATTGGACACGACCCGCGCAACGAACTCCTCAAGAACACCGACGACTCAGGTCGCGTGGAACTCGACGACGAGGGCTACGTGCTCGTGCAGGGTCGCTCCACGCTGACCAACCTCACCGGCGTCTTCGCCTGTGGCGACCTCGTCGACCACACCTACCGGCAGGCCATCACGGCCGCCGGCTCCGGATGCGCCGCCGCTCTCGACGCGGAGCGCTTCCTCGCCGCAGCCGAGCACGCCGGGGCACCCGCACCGGATGCCGCTCTCATCGCCCACTGATCGCGCCCGTCGCACCGACCACTTCCGCCGACGTCCTGCCCAGGCAGACCCGGCCCGCACCGACCACCATCCCCAACCCAGGAAGGACCCCCGACATGGGAGCCACCCGCACCACTGACGACGCCTCGTTCGAGGCCGACGTCCTCAAGAACAGCAAGGTCACCCTCGTCGACTTCTGGGCGCCGTGGTGTGGCCCGTGCAAGGCGATCGCGCCCGTCCTCGACGAGATCGCACGCGACCACGGTGACCGCCTCGACATCGTCAAGCTCAACACCGACGAGAACCCCGCGGTGACCGGCAAGCTCGGCATCACCTCGATCCCGACGATGCACGTCTACAAGGACGGCGAGATCGTCAAGACCATCGTCGGCGCGATGGCCAAGCCCAAGCTGCTCCGCGAGCTCGAGCCCTTCCTCGCCTGAGCGTCTCAGCTCCACCAAGAAGCCCCCGGTCGATGACCGGGGGCTCCTTCTTTGTGTGAATTCCGTTCTGTGGCAACGGGATTCACGCCGCGTTGGTCACTCGACCGAAGCGCTCGTGGACCGCAGGTTCATCGCGTCGAGGATCCGGTTGAGGTCCTCGACCGACGCGAAGTCGATGGTCACCTTGCCCCGGGACTTGCCCAGTGCGATCCCGACGCGGGTCTCGAGACGGTCGGAGAGGGACGCTGCGAGGTCGTCGAGTTGCGGGTGGCGCCCACCGGCACGCGGACGACGCTTGGCCGGCTTCTCGTCGTCCAGCCCGAGCGCGACGATCTCCTCCACCGAGCGGACCGACAGGCCCTCGGCGACGATGCGCTGGGCCAGTCGCTCCATGGCCGCCGCGTCCGGCACCGCGAGCAGTGCCCGCGCGTGACCGGCCGAGAGGACACCCGCCGCGACCCGGCGGGCAACGATGGGCGGCAACTTGAGGAGGCGCAGGGTGTTGCTCACCTGAGGACGCGAGCGACCGATGCGCGTGGCGAGCTCCTCCTGGGTGCAGGCGAAGTCGTCGAGCAGCTGCTGGTAGGCAGCCGCCTCCTCCAGCGGGTTGAGCTGGCTGCGGTGCAGGTTCTCCAGGAGCGCGTCCCGGAGGAGGTCGTCGTCCTCGGTGGCCTTGATGATCGCGGGCACCGTGTCGTTGCCGGCCTCACGGCTGGCACGCCAGCGGCGCTCACCCATGATGAGTTCGTACTCGACACCCTCCGCAACATCAGTCGTGCCGGCGGGGATGGGGCGCACGACGACCGGCTGGAGGACGCCGATCTCCTTGATGCTGTGGACGAGTTCGGCCAGGTCGTCCTCGTCGAAGACGGTGCGTGGCTGCCGCGGGTTCGGGCGGATGGCGTCGAGCGGGACCTCGGCGAACCGTGCCCCGGGCACGGCGAGGAGCTCCGAGTCGGAGTCCGCTTCGGCTGACGTTGCGGAGTGGGACGCTGCCGTCTCGCTGGCCCCGGCAGCATCGGCGGGCGTGGCCCCGTTTGTGCCGCTGACCTGCGAGGACGCCTCGTTCTGTCCGGTGTTCTGGGCGTCGTTCGAACCCCCGGAGGCGGGAACGGTGGGGGTGGCCTCGGGGGTCGAGGGCCGCTCGGCGGTGTCCACGGATCCGGCTGGAGCGTCGGTGCTCTCCTTGAAGAAGACGTCCACCGGACGGGTGGCACCCGAACCGCCGCTGCCCGGCGGGATGAGGGCACCGAGTCCGCGGCCCAGGGCCCGTCGCTTGTCGCTCATGAGCGGTCCTCACTGTTCTCGGCGGCGTTCTGCGCTGCCATCTCTGAGGCGGCCTCGAGGTAGGAGAGGGCGCCACTGCTGTTGGGGTCATAGGTCATGACGGTCTGCCCGTGGCTCGGAGCCTCGGAGATGCGAACCGAGCGGGGCACGGTTGCCTTGAGGGTCTGGTCAGGGAAGTGATTGCGGACCTCCTCGGCGACCTGCGCCGAGAGTCGCGTGCGGCCGTCGAACATCGTCAGGAGGATGGTCGAGACGTGGAGTGCGGGGTTGAGGTGATTGCGGATCAACTCGATGTTCTTGAGCAGCGCCGAAAGCCCTTCGAGGGCGTAGTACTCACACTGGATCGGGATGAACACCTCGCTCGCCGCAACGAACGCGTTGACGGTGAGCAGGCCCAGGCTGGGCGGGCAGTCGACGAAGACGTAGTCCAGGGTTTCGTCGCGTGCGGCGAGTTCTCCGGCGTAGGTGGCAATGGCCTTCTGCAGCCGGGTCTCTCGGGCGACGAGCGACACGAGCTCGATCTCCGCACCGGCGAGGTCGATGGTGGCCGGCGCGCAGAGGAGCCCCGGAACGTCCGGGCACTGCTGCACGACCTTGCTCAACGGATCGCCGTCGACGAGGACGTCATAGACGCTGGGGACCTCGGCGTGGTGCTCGATCCCCAGAGCCGTGCTCGCGTTGCCCTGCGGGTCGAGGTCGATGACGAGCACGGTCGCCCCGGCCTGGGCGAGTGCGGCGGCAACGTTCACGGCCGTCGTCGTCTTGCCGACGCCGCCCTTCTGGTTGGCGACGGTGAGAACGCGGGTGCGGGTCGGACGTGGAAGCTCGCGACCGGCGAGGGTGAGTCGCTTGCGCGTGTCCTCGGCGACGGCTCGCGCGAGTGGTGTGTCCTCGCCGGCCTCAGGGATGTCCGCGACGGCGGCGTCCGTGCTCGACAGGGAGTCGCGTGAGACCCGGGCCAGCGCGTCGGCCGCCTTCTGGGACTCGCTCACGGGTGGCGTTTCACGTGAAACGGCGTCGGTCTCAGTAGTCACGGCGTCAGTCTCCCCCAGACCACCGACGGTCTGGTCACTCGGTCCATCCGACGCGCCGACCACCTCACCGCGCGCCTTCTCAGGGTCCGTCACGGCCTCCACCGGTGTCGCTCCATCGACGGTCGTCTCGGTGGGAGTGCTCTCCTCGACCGCCTGCCTTGTCGATCCAGCAGGGACATCGACATCCGGTCCACCGAGCTCGGTGAGTGTCGTGTCCTGCGCATGGGCCACTTGCGGGGAGGTGGAGTCCACCGTCTCCGCTCCCGCGGCTGGTGTGACGTGCTCAGACAGGGACTCCCCCGCACCGGCCTGGCTTCCGTGTGCCGGCGCGGGTGAGTGCGTTGCTTCCTCAGTGTCCTGCGGAGCACCGCCCTCCGCTGCCTCACCCTCCGTTTCACGTGAAACAGCGGCGTCACGACGGTCGACGCCGTCCGGGCCGGGCCATCCCAAGGGGGCAGTCTCGTGCCCCGGCAGGGCCGGGAACCCGAGTCCTGGGGTCACTCGGCGTTCGGTCTCGACGGACATTGTCGGGAACCACCTCACGGTCGTCGGCTGGGAACACCCAATCCAACCCCGGCGACCCGCGACACGCCAAACTGCACCGGCGCGTCGAACGCTTCGTCCGCTCTCAGCACAATGTTTCACGTGAAACAGACGCTCTCAACCCGGGCGGTGTCGCGGACAGGCCACCCGTTCGGCCGGTGGTTTCCGACTCTCACACCCCAGAGGGAGTGTCTCGTTCGGCCTTTGCGACATTCGGCGAAACCTCGTGCTCGAGGCAGCCATCCGCTAGGAACGAGATCCTGGTGGCCCCCAGAGCCTGGGCTGATGCACTCCGACTTCCAGACGGGAGTCCGCCGGCTTACGCACTCCGGCTGAAGACCGCCGCCACCCGAGCGTGGGCCGCGCCGGCCCACACACGGCTCGAGTGTTCGACTCACGGGTGGGCCGACCCCCGCCACTTTGTGATTCCGCAGGGGCCACGCCTACAGGGCCGACGAAAGCTCGCGGTGACCGCGCACTGGTTGGCCCGTCCCTGATCCATGGCTTCCTCGTCGGGGTGGCCCTGCGTACACGGTCCTCGGCAGATGACCAGATGCTGACGACCGGCTCGGTGCGGCAAAGGCATCCGAACGTTTCACGTGAAACGGAGCCGGGGCACCTCTTCTCCGTTCTCACTGGAGCGAGGTCAGTCCCAGCCGTGCGTCCCCCACCCTTCCCTCTCCGGAGTGCACTGGGGGCACAGGCGTCTCGCCGACTCAGACGACAGAGACGTCGCTCTCCCACGGCGCTACTCCGTTCATGTCTGCTCATCGTGGTCTGGCGCGAGGATCGCCCGGTGGAGATGGCGTGCGTTGCCTCTTGTCCGCAATCCCCCATCGACGCGCGCGGTCCGAGTCGCGACCGTCCATCGCGGAGGCGGTGGTTTCCGCGACACGGGCGCTCGACTCTGGTCGCCACGGGCTGGGTGAGCCACGACCTGACAGAGGCAACGCTCCCACTCGTCGCCTGGATCGCCGCACGATG
Organism: Knoellia subterranea KCTC 19937; assembly: GCF_000768685.1. Classification (GTDB taxonomy): domain Bacteria; phylum Actinomycetota; class Actinomycetes; order Actinomycetales; family Dermatophilaceae; genus Knoellia; species Knoellia subterranea. The sequence continues at coordinate 112,516 of NZ_AVPK01000005.1, forward strand.
TTTCACGTGAAACGGAACGACGCTCGTCACCATGCCTACCGCGACAGCGGACGTGGCCCGACTCCCAGCCTCACCCCGACCGCCTTCCGTGACGCCAACGGCCCGACTCCCTCAGGAGTCGGGCCGTTGATCTCTGCCGGGGAACCCCGTCAGTGTCGCTTCGACTTCTTGCTCGGGCGGACCTTCGGGGTGAAGGCCAGATCGAGCGTGAGGGTCGGCTCCTCGAGCACCGTTGCGCCGTGCTCGTTCACGGAAGCGTCAACCAGTCCCATCTTGGTGAGCTCACGCCGGTCGCTCTCGAGCTCCTCGTGGGCCGAGCGGCCCTTCATGGCCACGAGGGTGCCCGGGCCACTGAGCAGCGGGACACACCACCGAGCGAGCTTGCCAATCCTGGCGACGGCCCGAGCAGTCACGAACGGCGCGGACAACACCCCGACGAACTCCTCGGCGCGCCCGCGGTGCACCGTCACATTCTCCAGCCCGAGGTCGGCCACGGTGTGAGTGAGCCACTCGGTCCGGCGCTGCATCGGCTCCACGAGATGCACGTCGAGGTCCAGACGAGCAATGGCCAGGGCCACGCCCGGCAGGCCGGCACCGGAGCCGACGTCGATGAGCTTGGCATCCTCCGGAAAGGCATCCTCGATGACAGCGCAGTTGAGGACGTGCCGCTCCCAGAGCCGGGGGACTTCGCGAGGACCGATGAGTCCATGACTCACACCGGTGTCGGCAAGGATCTCCACGAAGCAGTGGGCGGTCGGCATACGGTCACCGAAAACCGCAGCCGCACCCGAAGGTGCGGCTGGCGGCTCAGTGACGAACTCTTCGTCCACGTTTCAGTTCACCGTTTCACGTGAAACGTGGCTCACGCGGGCAGAACCACGACGTGGCGACGGGGCTCAACGCCCTCGGACTCCGAGGACAGCCCGGCGGCGAGCACCTCGTCGTGCACGACCTTGCGCTCGAAAGCCGACATCGGCTCCAGGGCCGACTTCTCGCCGGACTTCTTCACCGAGGAGATGGCGACGCGGGCGATCTCCACGAGTTCGGACCGACGACCGGCGCGGTGACCGGCAACGTCGAGCATGAGGCGACTGCGGTGACCCGTCGCGGACTGCACGGCGAGGCGGGTGAGCTCCTGGAGTGCGTCGAGGACCTTGGCGTTGTCGCCGACAAGGCGGCGCGGAACCCGACCCTCCTCGGAGTCGACGATGGCCACCGCCGCGCGGTCTCCGTCGATGTCGACGTCGATGTCACCATCCAGGTCGCAGATGTCGAGCAGGGTCTCGAGGAAGTCGGCAGCGACCTCCCCCTCCTTCTCGAGGTCGGCCGGCGCTGCAAGCGCTGCCGTGGGAGCGTCCGTCGCGGACGTCTCGGTGGCCTCGGTCGGAGCGGTCTCGGCGAGGTCAGCCGTGTCGGCCACGTCCGTCGACTCCGTGTCCTGATCGGTCAGGTTCGTCATGTGGGTGTTCCTCTCGTGGCGGCCGACGCTGGGGTCGGCCCGTCCGAAGCCGTATCGTCGCAGGTCAGAGACCTGATACGGCCATTCTGATGTCAGTTCTTGGTCTGCGAGTTCTTCTTGGCGGCCGAACCGGATCCCGACTTCTTGGCCCGCTTCTTGCTCTTGGGCTGGACGCGCTGGCTGGCACGCTCGGCCTCCGCCGCGGCCTCCGCCTCCTCGGCCGCCTTGCGCTCGGCCTCACCGGGGATCGGCTTGCCGCGCTTGGCCAGGCGCTCGTGCAGCGCCTTCTCGGCGGCCGAGCCGGGGGCTGGCATCTTCCGGATGACGTAGAACTGCTGGACCATCGACCACACGTTGGTGGTGAACCAGTAGAGCAGGACACCGATGGGGAAGTTGATACCGGAGACCGCGAAGACGACCGGCATGACGTACATGATCAGCTTCTGCTGCTTGGCGAACGGGTTGTCCAGCGCCGACGCCGGCATGTTCTTCGTCATCAACTGACGCTGCGTCGTGAAGGTCGTGGCCGACATGAGGATGATCAGGATGACCGTGACGACGTAGGTCGCCGTGTTGTTGGCACGCAGGAAGGTGTCGGACAGCTGCGCACCGAAAAGAGTGGCCTGCTCCGCCTGGGCGGCGACCTCCTTGGTGATCGGCCCGATCTCGTCGGACTGACCGAGAGAGATCTTCTCGAGACCGTTGAGCACCCGGAAGAGACCGAAGAAGAACGGGGACTGCACGAGGATCGGCAGACACGAGGAGAACGGGTTGGTGCCCTCCTTGCGGTAGAGCGCCATCGTCTCCTGAGTCATCGCCTGGCGGGACTCGGGATCGGTCTTGCCCTTGTACTTCTTCTGGATCTTCTGCAACTCGGGTTGGATGAGCTGCATCTTGCGGGAGGCGTTGATCTGCTTGACGAACAGCGGGATCATCGCCGCACGCATGACGATCACGAGGCCGATGATCGACAGGGCCCACGCCGCACCCGAAGCCGGGTCGAGGCCGATGGCGGTGAACGCCTGGTGGAAGCCGTACATGATCCACGCGACGAGCAACTCGATCGGGCGGAGCAGGCTGTTGAAGAAGTCTCCCATGCTGTCCTTCGGTTATCCCGGCGTCATCGCCGGTGGTGGGCCCACGCAGGGCGTGGGTCAGGTGGTGGTCTCGTGGGGGATGTGGCGCGCGATGAGTTCGCCGTCATCGATGTGGCCGGGCAGGGGCGGCACGTGGTCGACGCCCCCGGGCGACCACGGGTGACACCTGCCCAACCGCCGGATCGTGAGCCAGGTTCCCCGGAACAGGCCGTACCGGCCGAGGGCGGTCACCGCATACGCAGAGCAGGACGGGAAGTAGCGGCAGGTGGCCGGGCGCATCGGCGACAGGACGAACTGGTAGGCGCGCACGAGCCAGATGACCGGCTTGGCAGCGACCTGACCGAGTGTCATGATGCGACCTGAAGACGACGAATTGCCTTGTGCAACAACGGAATCAGCGATTCCGAGAGCTCTGCGAACGTTGCCGTCGCAGCGGCCGGTTGCGCTCGGACGACGATGTCGACGCCATCGGGTATGCCGGTCAGCTGGGTGGCGATCGCGGCGCGCAGTCGGCGCTTGGTCCGGTTCCGGACGACCGCGTTGCCGACGGCCTTGGACACGACGAAACCGACCCTCGGCGGAAGGCCCGCACGGGGGTCGGTCACGTTGGCGTGCACCACGAGGATCCTCGATCCCGCTCGCGTCGCACCAGGGGCGCGGATCGCCGACGCGAACTCGGACCGCTCACGCAGTCGGTTCGGCGCCGGCAGCACCGAAGCCTCAGGCCGAGAGTTCGGCGCGGCCCTTGCGGCGACGACCAGCGAGGATGGCGCGGCCGGCGCGGGTACGCATGCGCAGGCGGAAGCCGTGGGTCTTGGCCCGGCGACGATTGTTGGGCTGGAACGTACGCTTGCTCACGGTGAATCTCTCTTCACAGGACGGACCCTGCGGATTCACACCGCAAGGTTCTGGGGCAGTCAGGGTGGTGCTGGCTCGTGGCCCATGGGCAGGCGTCAACGGCCGCCACAACAGGCTTCTCAACGGTACGGGAGAGCACCATCGCCGGTCAAACTCACCGAACGGCGCCCGGAGCCGAGTGAAAACCGCCTAGGCTCTCATCCCACGGCCACCCCCCGGGTGAGCGACACGCCGCGAACGGCACTGTCGATCAAACTCGGGACACGGTACGGCTTGCCGCAGGGGCACGCGGTTGTTAGCGTCACTCGCCTACCCACAGACTGTGGACAACTCTGTGGACATCGATCGATTCACGCGCAGCATGACCACGAAAGGCTTGGGGTGATCACGTGCCGGACGTGGGCATGGACCAGATCTGGCGAACCACGCTCGAGGCACTCGATTCGGACGGCATCCCGGTGCAGCAACGCGCCTTCCTCTCACTGGCCCGCCTGGTCGGGCTGCTGGACGAGACGGCCCTCATCGCGGTGCCGAACGACTTCACCAAGGACATCGTCGAGACCAAGCTCCGCGAACGGGTCACCGAGACGCTGAGCGCCCAGTTGGGTCATGACGTCCGACTGGCCGTCACGGTGGACCAGTCCCTGGCCGACGCTCCGATCCCGGATCCGGCCGAGCCGTCCGAGGCCTCAGTCTCGCAGGCCAACGGCGCCGCAGCAGGGACCAGCGCGTCAGCGGCCGCCGGCACCGAGGACGCGATGGAGCTCAACGGTTCGACGACCCGCTACGGCGCGGACTCGACCCCGAGCGACGCCGATGGGCGTCGGGCCAAACGCCGCGCCGAACTCGACGGCATCGCCCTGGTCGAGGATGACGACGTCGACGGCGCCCCCCTCAACGGTGACGTCTCCCGCCGCCCCTCACCCGGTGCGCTGCGCCCGCGCCCGGGTGCCACGGTGCCGGAGCAGGTCGAGCTGACCCGCCTCAACCCGAAGTACACCTTCGACACGTTCGTCATCGGCGCGAGCAACCGGTTCGCCAACGCCGCGGCCCTCGCGGTCGCGGAAACGCCGGCCAAGGCCTACAACCCACTCTTCATCTATGGGGAGTCGGGTCTGGGCAAGACGCACCTGCTCCACGCGATCGGCCACTACGCGCGCAACCTCTTCCCACACGTCAAGGTGCGCTACGTGAACTCGGAGGAGTTCACCAACGACTTCATCAACAGCATCCGCGACGACAAGGCGGCGAACTTCCAGCGCCGATACCGCGACGTCGACGTCCTCCTCATCGACGACATCCAGTTCCTCCAGGGCAAGGTGCAGACGCAGGAGGAGTTCTTCCACACCTTCAACACGCTCCACAACGCCAACAAGCAGGTCGTCATCACGAGTGACCTGCCGCCGAAGTTGCTCAGCGGCTTCGAGGAGCGCATGCGTAGTCGGTTCGAGTGGGGGCTCATGACCGACGTGCAGCCGCCGGACCTCGAGACCCGAATCGCGATCCTGCGCAAGAAGGCCGCCCAGGAGAAGCTCAGCGTCCCCGACGACGTGCTCGAGTTCATCGCCTCTCGCATCACGACCAACATCCGTGAGCTCGAGGGCGCGCTCATCCGCGTCACGGCCTTCGCGAGCCTCAACCGCCAGCCGGTCGACATCTCCCTCGCCGAGATCGTGCTCAAGGACCTCATCCCACACGATTCGGCAAACCAGATCACGAGCGCGACGATCATGGCGCAGACCGCTGCCTACTTCGGGCTGACGCTCGAGGACCTCCAGGGCCAGTCCCGCTCGCGTGTCCTCGTGACCGCCCGCCAGATCGCGATGTACCTGTGCCGCGAGCTCACAGACCTCTCCCTACCCAAGATCGGGCAACAGTTCGGCGGCCGCGACCACACGACGGTCATGCACGCCGACAAGAAGATCCGTCAGCTCATGGCCGAGCGTCGCGCGATCTATAACCAGGTCACCGAGCTGACGAACCGGATCAAGCAGCAGTCCCGCTGACAACCTCGTCTGACCGCCCTCGGGTCCTCGGGCTGTCGTCGTCCACAGACTCTTTTGCTGCGGACTCCTCCGCCCTCCGGGCCTCGGTCGCAGACCTCCCTCGGGTCCTCGGGCTGTCGTCGTCCACAGAGCAATCCACAACTGTGGGCACCTCGTCACCCATTCGTCATCTTCGATCGCCCACAGGCTCCTGAGCACGAGTCATCCACGGACTGTGGATAACTCTGTGGAGAACCTCCTCCTGTGGACAGAGTGTGGACAACGTCCGACGACCCCATCATCCCCAGCACCTGTGGACAACTGTGGATAACCACTCCTCGCGAGTGGACGAACGGTGACGAACCCGTGGACGGGAGCGGACGGCATACGCGTCGTCAACAACGGGACACTCGCGGTCCACACGGTCTCCACGCACTGTCCACCCCCGCAATCGAGCGTCTGACCTGCACGAACACCGAGTTGTCCACAGCTTCCACACCTCCTACAAAGACCACGAGATCCCTCAATCAATGGTCCTGCCCCGATGACCTGCTTGTGGATGCCCCTGACCTGACCCCCAAACCGGACCACGCACCGAGGGATCGAATGACAGGTTTCCGTCTCCGGTGTCCTCGCTCGCGTCCGTGCACTAATGTCATCTCTCCCGCGTCCCTGCGGCACTCGTGCGCGCTCGCGGCCCGAAAGTTTGTCGTTCTGCCCGCTCCACCCCACACAGTTAGGTCGGTATGCCGTGAAGTTCCGCGTCGAGCGTGAAGTCCTGGCCGAGGCGGTCACCTGGGTGGCCCGTGGGCTTCCCGCGCGTCCTCCCGTCCCCGTCCTCGCCGGCATCCTCATCGAGGCCAGTGACGAGGGCACCGTCACGCTGTCGGCCTTCGACTACGAGGTCTCGGCGCGCCTGACCGTTCCGGCCGAGGTGAGCGAAGCCGGCACCGTCCTCGTGCTCGGACGCCTCCTCGCCGACATCTCGCGCAACCTGCCCAACAAGCCGGTCGACGTCGAGGTCCAGGGCTCCAAGGTCCAGGTCGTGTGTGGGTCGAGCCGATTCAGCCTGCTGCAGATGCCGTCCGACGACTACCCGACGCTGCCGGCCTCGCCCGAGGCGAGTGGCTCGATCGATGGTCACCTCTTCACCCAGGCCGTGAGCCAGGTGTCGGTGGCGGCCGATCGCGGCGACACCCTGCCGATCCTCACCGGCGTGCGCGTCGAGATCGAGGGCGACAAGATGACGCTCCTCGCCACCGACCGCTACCGCCTCGCGATGCGCGAGCTGACGTGGAACCCGACCGACAGCGCCGCGAGCCACGTCGTGCTCGTGCCCGCACGCACCCTCGCCGACACCGCCCGTTCGCTCGGTGCGTCCGGCTCCATCGACGTCGCGCTCGGTGCGAACGCCGGCGGTGACGGCCTCGTCGGCTTCGAGGCCGGCTCGCGCCGCACGACGACGCGTCTGCTCGACGGCGAGTACCCCAAGGTCAGCTCGATCTTCCCGACGAGCTCGGACACCGAGGCCGTCATCAACACCGCCGAACTCGTCGAGGCCGTCAAGCGCGTCGCCCTCGTCGCCGAGCGCAACACCCCGGTCCGCCTCCGCTTCACCGAGGGCCAGGTCGCGATCGAGGCCGGCACCGGCGAGGACGCCCAGGCGAGCGAGGCCGTCGAGGCCACGCTCCAGGGCCCCGACGTCGAGGTCGCCTTCAACCCGGGCTTCCTCCTCGACGGGCTCGGCGCCGTCGGCACCGACTTCAGCCGGCTCTCGTTCACCCAGCCGTCGCGCCCCGCGGTCCTCAGCGGCCAGGCCGAGGCCGACGGCGAGGCGGACACGAGTTACCGCTACGTCCTCATGCCGGTGCGTTTCGCAAGTTGACCGGCGTAGCCTGACCAGCACGATCAGAACCACCGCGTATGCCGTGTGGTCCCGGAGACGGGACCGGCCGGCATACGCCGCAAGGACTTCCACGCAACGGCCGTCAGACGTGAAGGGGTAGCAATGCAACTGGGACTCATCGGGCTCGGCAAGATGGGCGGCAACATGCGCGAGCGGATCCGCCGCGCCGGTCACGAGGTCGTCGGCTATGACCGCAATCCCGAGGTGTCGGACGTCAAGACCCTCGCCGCGATGGTCAAGAAGCTCGAGGCTCCCCGCGTCGTGTGGGTCATGGTTCCGCACGGCGACCCCACGCGCGAGACCGTCGCCAAGCTCGGCGAGCTGCTCGACAAGGGCGACCTCGTCATCGACGGCGGCAACAGCCGCTTCACCGACGACATCGAGAACGAGAAGCTGCTCAAGGCCAAGGGCATCGGCTACCTCGACTGCGGTGTGTCCGGTGGGATCTGGGGCCTGGAGAACGGCTACGGCCTCATGGTCGGTGGCACGAAGGCCAACGTTGCGAAGGCGATGCCGATCTTCGATGCGCTCCGCCCCGAGGGTCCGCGCGACGAGGGCTTCGTCCACGCGGGCGACATCGGCGCCGGGCACTACGTGAAGATGGTGCACAACGGCATCGAGTACGGCCTGATGCACGCGTACGCCGAGGGCTACGAGCTGCTCGAGAAGAAGGACATCGTCAAGGACGTCCCCGGGTCGTTCAAGGCGTGGAGCCGCGGCACCGTCGTCCGGTCCTGGCTGCTCGACCTCATGGTCCTCGCGCTCGAGGACAACCCCCACCTCGACGACGTATCCGACTACACGGCCGACTCGGGCGAGGGTCGCTGGACCGTCGAGGAGGCCATCGCCAACTCGGTCCCGATGCCGGTCATCTCGGCGTCGCTGTTCGCGCGGTTCGCCTCGCGGCAGGAGAGCTCACCGACGATGCAGGCTGTCGCGGCGCTGCGCGGTCAGTTCGGTGGGCACCAGGTCATGACGAGCGCCGAGGGCGAGAAGCTGCGCGCCGACGCTGCTGCCGGTCCGAAGTCCGCCACCGCGACCAAGAAGGCCGCCGCCCGCAAGGAGAAGCCGACCAAGAGCGCTGCCAAGGCCGCCGCCAAGGGTCGCAAGGCTGCTGCGGCCGGCCCGTCGTCGGGTTCGGGCGCCACGGGTGCGGGTGCCGGCGCGACCTCCGGGTCGGGTGCCACGAACTCGGGTGCCACGAAGAAGGCCGCGTCGACGCGGAAGCGCGCCGCAAAGAAGGCCTGAGCAGGTCAGGTGTACGTCCGGCACCTCACCGTCGGCGACTTCCGGAGCTATCCGAGCGCCGAACTCCCGCTGGAGCCGGGCATCACGACCTTCGTCGGCCTCAACGGCCAGGGCAAGACCAACCTCGTCGAGGCGATCGGCTATCTCGCGTCGCTCAGTTCGCACCGGGTGGCCAGTGACCAGCCGCTCGTGAGGTTCGGTGCCGGCCAGGCGATCGTGCGGGCCGCCGTCGTGCGCGAGGGGCGCGAGTCGATGGTCGAGCTCGAGATCAACCCGGGCCGGGCCAACCGTGCCCGGCTCAACAAGTCGCCGCTGACACGCACCAGGGACGTTCTCGGCCAGGTGCGGACCGTGCTCTTCGCGCCCGAGGACCTGGCGCTCGTCAAGGGTGACCCGTCCGAGCGCCGGCGCTTCCTCGACGACCTGCTCGTGGCGCGCCAACCGCGGTGGGCCGGCGCACGCGGCGACGTCGACAAGATCCTCAAACAGCGCAACGCCCTGCTCAAGTCGGCCCAGCCGGTGCTGCGCGGTCGTGGCAAGCAGCGTCGACCGGTGGAGGGCGTCGACGTCGCAACCGAGCGCGAGAGGGCGCTGCACACCCTCGACGTGTGGAACGCGCAGCTCGCGCAGGTGGCCGCTCCCCTGCTCTATGCCCGGCTGCGGTTGTTGCGCGACCTCGGACCACTGCTCGGCAAGGCCTACGACGAGGTGAGTGCGGGGCAGTCCGACGCTCGGGTGTCCTATCGGTCGTCGCTCCGGGAGCCGATGGCAGCACGGATCGCCGAGGGTGAGGTCCCGGAGATTGAGGAGCTGCACGCCGAGCTGCTCGAGTCGTTCGCGGAGGTGCGGTCACAGGAGATCGACCGCGGCGTCACCCTCGTCGGCCCGCACCGCGATGACGTCGTGCTGTCCCTCAGTGAACTGCCGGCCAAGGGCTATGCCAGCCACGGCGAGAGTTGGAGCTTCGCGCTGGGACTGCGTCTTGCGGCATACCACCTGCTTCGCCACGATCTCGGTGACGACCCGATCCTCATCCTCGACGACGTCTTCGCCGAGTTGGACGCGGGCCGGCGCGAACGTCTGGCCGCGATGGTCGCCGACTGCGAGCAGGTGCTCATCACCGCTGCCGTGGAGGCGGACGTTCCGGAGCCGCTGCGCGGGCGGACGTATGCCGTGTCGCTCGGTGAGGTGACCGCGCGTGAGTGACGATGTGAATCCGGTTGCAGGACAGGCGAATTCGGACGGTGCGGGCGCATCGTCGGCCGGCGATGTTTCACGTGAAACCTTGGCGGGGTCAGTGGGGTCGGTGGGCGAGGCTGCCCAAGCTGCCACGGCTGCCCCGGATGAAGGTTTCGCCAGCGCGCCCGCCGATGCGTTGGCTCGGGCACGTGCGGCCGCGAGGGCCCGAGGGCTCCGTCCGGGCGTCAAGCCGAAGCGGCGGATCAAGGACGTCCCCGGCGGGGCGCACAAGAAGGGCCGCGACCCCATGTTGCTCGGTGACGAGCTCGACGCGTTCGTCACCGAGCGCGGGTGGAAGGTCGACGTCGCCGTCGGTGCCGTCATCGGACGGTGGCCGGCCATCGTGGGGCCGGAGGTCGCCCAGCACTGTCATCCCGTCGAGTTCGTCGACTCCGTCCTGACCGTGCGCGCCGACTCGACGGCCTGGGCGACGAATCTCCGCCTCATGTCGAACACCCTCATGGCGACCCTGGCGCGAGAAGTCGGCGAGGGAACGGTGAGTGAGCTCCGCGTCGTGGGCCCGAGCGCACCGTCGTGGTCGCGCGGCGGCCGACGGGTGCAGGACGGCCGGGGGCCGCGCGACACCTACGGCTGAGTTGGTGTCATGGGGAGTCCGAGAGTTGGGAGATGCAGCGGGTTCTCCCCCAGGTCCGGCAGCTCCGGCTCGGGCTTCCAGTCCTCATCGTCGTTGCCCCAGTCGTCGTCGTCCCAGGTGTCCTCGAAGGACGGTTGCACCGGCTCGGGATCGCGCCATGCCGTGTAGCTCAGGGAGTCCGGGCTCACGACGCCGTAGACGTCCCGAAGGGCCAGCACGGACATGTCGGCGACGGTCCGGGCCTGCGCCAGCGTTGCCGGGAGGTCGAGGCTCGTCCACCAGTTCATCTCACCCGGCCGGTGTGGTGACCACCCCGCCTCGACGAGACGGGCCTCACCCTGCGCGTCGGCCGGGCGCGTGATCGTCCGGTTGAAATTGCTCACGCACTCCGCATCCACCCGATCCGCGTCAGCGGCGAACTGCACGTAGGTTCTCGAGGTGAGCTCCTCGACGATGAGATAGACCCGTTCGGGAAGGTCACGGATGGTTCGGGCGAGGCGTTCGCTGAAGTCGTCCCACCCCGAGTCGGGCTCGCGAGGGGACGATGGCCCGCCCGGGGGAGCAGGTTGGGCAACCGGGTGGTCCGCGTTCCCCGCGGGCGCAGGAACCGTGGACGAACGACGCAGTCGACTGAAGAAGTTGGCCATGGGAGTCACCATTCGTTGATGTGCTTGAGGGTGGCGAGGTGGTCAGGGGACACGAAACTCACGCGAACGGACATTCCGCCCCTCATCTGGATGCCTCCTCGATCGCCAAGGTCCCAGGAGACTTCTGGGTCGTACTTGCGTCGCATGACACCCCGGCCCCACAGGCCCCGACCGGCAGCGACGTACTCCGCAAACAGGTCCCTGACCTCGTCCTCGGCCTGCAGGTCATCGAGTGGCGCGAGGTCGGTCAGGTCCCAGTCCATCGTGGCGGTGGGTCGGGGCTCGGAGCGCAGTCCGATCACGGCCCGACTCTCGAAGGGGCGATCGGGAGCGATCACCCAGGGCTTGCCGTCGTCATCGCGCTGCACGGTCCACCCGAGAGCGGAGGCATGCGAAGCCGCCTCGAGTTGGCTCAGCGGCCAGGGAGCGTCCAACCAGAACGTCAACTCTCGGATCGCGGCGTCGATCGGAACATGTGGCAGTGAACTCATCAAGATCCCCTCGTCTCGGATGTCCTGCCATCGTGGCATGGCCCTCCGACACTCCGGGTGAACCGCGACCACCGATCTCCGCCCTCCGAGCCGGATGGGGTGCGAATGTCGGTGGCGTCGCACAGGATGGAGTCATGACGACACCACCCGCCCCCCGTCCCGAGCCGATGCGACCGCACGCCACGACTCCGGTGCGGTGCGGGATCGTGCCGCCCTACGTGTTGCAGGCACTCGCGACGTCGGGTGAGCCGCACCTCGAGGAGCGGGCCCGCGAAACACTTCGCCTCGACGCGCTCCGCTACGACCAGCACGCCCGCGAGCACACCCTCCGTGCCGATGCGCGACGCGTGAGTCGCAGCGCCACCCGCTCGACGACCGAGGCGCCGAACCGGATCGTCCATGACGCCGAGCACGGCACGACCCTGCCCGGCACCCAGGTGCGCGCGGAGGGTGCCCCGGCCACGGACGACACCGCGGTGAACGAGGCCTACGACGGACTGGGCGCTACCTGGGAACTCTGGCACGCGGCATACGGACGCAATTCTCTCGACGACCGCGGACTCGGCCTGATCGCGACGGTGCACTACAGCCGCGACTACGACAACGCGTTCTGGGACGGGACGCAGATGGTGTTCGGTGATGGCGACGGGCAGGTGTTCCTCGGGTTCACGCGCAGTCTCGACGTCATCGGGCACGAGTTGGCGCACGGCGTCACGCAATTCACGTCGGGGCTCGTCTACCAGGACCAGGCCGGTGCGCTCAACGAGCACATCTCCGACGTCTTCGGGGTCCTCGTCAAGCAGCGGGCCCTCGGCCAGAGCGCGGAGCAGTCGGACTGGCTCATCGGTGCCGAACTGCTGGCGCCCGGGGTCAAGGGGGTCGGGCTGCGTTCGATGAAGGCGCCGGGCACGGCCTACGACGACCCGCGTCTGGGCAAGGACCCGCAGCCCGGCCACATGCGTGACTTCGTCGTCACCGACGACGACAACGGTGGCGTCCACATCAACTCGGGCATCCCCAACCGCGCGTTCCACCTCGTCGCGACCACGCTGGGTGGCAACGCGTGGGAGGTGGCGGGTGCGATCTGGTACGCCGCGATCACCGGCGACATCAAGGCTGATTGCGACTTCGCGACCTTCGCCGCGCTCACCGAGGCGGCGGCCGAAGGGCTCCACGGTGCGGACTCGGCCGAGGTCGCAGCCGTGCGATCGGCCTGGCAGGAAGTCGGGGTCACCGACGCCGCGGCTCCCACCCCGCACCCCTCCGCGAACCCGGACACGGTTCCCGACCCGGCGACCGGACCGCAGCAGGTGCAGGTGCGCCGCACCGGAGGCTTCGCCGGCATCACGCGCGAACGTACCGTCGTCCTCGACGAGCTGCCCGAGATCGACGCCCTGGCCTGGCGCAGCCTTCTGGCGGGACCCGAGCCGCGGCTGCGGGAGTTCGCGGGTGGGACGCAGCAGCCGGACCGCTTCTGCTACGGCGTGAGCTGCGAGGCCCCGCCGCTGGACCTCACCCTTCAGGAACCGGCGCTTCCCACCACGGTGCGCGAGCTTTTCGACAGGACCCTCGAGGCCTGAGCTCCGACCCACCGGGCCAGTGGCTCGACGAGCGGTGCGGCGCCGCGCCAGGCGATCCAGCCGGTGAAGATCGCGACGACGGCACCGAGCGGGGTGTAGCCGACGCGACCCATCACCTCCCACTGGACGAGGTAGATGAAGAGTGACGCCGACGCGATCGGCACGACCAGCGGCACGACGAACGCGGGCACCCGCACCGACCGCACCCAGAGGAGGACGAGCAGCCCGACGGCGATCGTCGCCTCCCGCTCCGGGTCACCGAAGAATCCGGGGACGACGAGACCGATGTATGCCGTGAGCAGCCACCGTTGCCACCGCACCTCAGCGCGGGCCATGGCCCAGCCGAGGACGAAGAGCCACAGGACGACAAGAGGTCGACCGTGCTCGTGGTGCGACCCGACGTCGATGAGCCCGTACCGGAAGACGAGCCCCAGGACCGCGAGCCCCACCGGAAGGGCAAAGGGCCGTGCCCGCTCGAGCCGGTCGATGGCGGGGATGCTCAGCAGGACGGCGAGTCCGACGAGGAGGTGGACGACGGCCTCGATGAACCAGTAGCGCCACTGCGGGTGGACGTTGCTGCCACCGATCGAGGTGAGCAGGGCCGGGTTCCACCAGGAATACCGCTCGTCGACGAGGGTCAGCACCCCGATCCACACCGCGCTGGGCACCGCGATCCGGGTGACCGACTCCAGGATGTGGCTCACTCGCCCGACCCGGCCTTCCCCCGACAGTTGGAACCGGGCGAAGGCGTAGCCGGCGACCGCGAGCAGCATGTGCGCCCCACCGCGCACCTCGAGGACCCCGGCGTGGGTCAGGACGATGATCGCGATCGCCAGTCCACGCAGCACGACGGACGTCTCGAGCGTCCGGCCACGCAGCCACTCGGGCCAGCGCGAGGTGGGCGCCTCCTCGGTGGGCGCCGCGACGAGCTCGCGGATCGGGCGCGTGTGCCAGGACGCCGGCAGGGTGCCGAGCAGGCCCTCGAGCCGCACCGAGGCCTCGACGTAGGACAGCGAGTCCCCGCGCAGGGTGACGAACGAGTCGTCGAGCGTCGCGTCGGGGCGGTCGAGCAGGTCGGCGAAGAGTGCCCGGATCGCCTCCCCCGACTGATTGCCCCGGTGGGACACCCCGAGCGGGCCTTCGGCCGGCGAGACGTGTCCACCCGGGGCACTGAGTCGATCGGGGGTGGGGCAGGTCGGGTCACCGAACGCGTCGACCAGCGCAGCGAGCGCGGGTCGGTCGACCTTGCCCGAGGCGGTCCGCGGCACGTCGGTCACCTCGGTGACCACGACGGCCGCGCGCGGGACGGCATACCTCTCACTCACCTCGCGGCGCACCGCGGTGACGTCCCCACCCGGTGTCGCGAGCGCGACGAGGAGGCGGTCACCGCCGTCCATCACGTATGCCGTCCGCCCACCGTCAGCGAGTCCGCTCTCGACCCGATCGAGGTCGATGCGCAGGCCGCAGACCTTGGCGAAGCGACTGCGGCGGCCGACGATCTCGACGAGTCCGTCGGCGTCGAAGCGGGCGAGGTCGCCGGTGCGGAGTTCGCTGACCTCGGCTCCCCGCGCGAGGTCCGCGGGCACCTCGGCGTAGCCCAACATGACGTTGCCACCGCTGTAGACGAGCTCGCCGACACGGGCGGGAGCACCGTCCACGGGATCGAGGCGGAACGCTCCCCCGCGCACCGCGACACCGATCGCGGAGGGATGGGTCGCGGCCAAATGCGTTGGGAGAGTGGCCATCCGGGCGGTGGCCTCGGTCTGGCCGTACATGACGGCGAGCTCGAACCCGCGGTCGGCGCCGAGCTCGGCCCACCGCCGCACGGTCACCGGGTCCATCCGCCCGCCGGCCTGGGTGAGGAGGCGCAGACGCGGCAGGTCCATCGAGGCGAAGCCCGCCGCCTCGAGCAGGTCGTACGTGTAGGGCACGCCGGCCAGGATCGTGCCACCCGCCTTGCGGAACGCCTCCCAGAAGCACGTGTCGACGACGGAGAGGTCGGTGAGGAGCACCGAGGCCCCGACGGACAAGTGACTCAGCACGACGGAGAGGCCATAGCAGTACTGGAGCGGCAGCGTCGTCGCTGCGACGTCGTCGGCCGTGATGCCGAGGGCGTCGACGATCTGGCCGGAGTTGCAGTCGAGGTTGTCGCCGCTCAGCCGGACGAGCTTCGGCGATCCGGTGCTGCCGGACGTCGACATGAGCAGGGCCAGGTCGGGGTGGAGGTCGTGGGCCGTGCCCGGACGCCGCTCCTCGAGGACCTCCCCGCGGGCGATGACGTCGGGGTTCCACGACTCCCACCACGCCGACGCGCCGGCCTCGTGCGCCCCACCGGAACCTTGGGCTTCCGTTGGCGCACACAGGAGGACGGGGTGGCCGCCGGACAGGGCGGCGAGCAGGGTCACGATCGACTCGACGTCGTTGCTCGCCTCGAGCAGCACGAGCCGGGGAACCCGACCCAGCGCGGTCCGGCGCTCGTCCACGCGACCGGCGAGGACGGCATACGACATGGTCTCGAGACCGGACCGGCCCGCCCACCGCAGCGCGACAGCATCGCCGAAGGACCGCAGTCGGCCCACGAGGGCGACCCGGTTCGGCGTGGCGGCAACAGTGGTCACAGGCGCAGATGATAGAGGGATTTGGACAGGCTTACCTAACTCCGACAGAATGCACAGGTCAGCGTCACCCCGACCAGGAGTCCTCGTGCCCTCTCCTCGCTTCACGCGTGTCGCCCTCGCCGGTGCCGCCGCCCTGTCCGTCACTCTCCCGCTCGCCGGCTGCGGCGTGCTCGGCATCGGTGGCAGCAACGCCGACCTGCAGATCTACAGCGCGCGGCACTATGACCTCGAGGGCGCGTTCAAGGAGTTCCAGGACGAGACCGGCATCACCGTCGAGTTCATCTCGGGCAGTGACGCCGAGCTGCTCCAGAGGATCAAGGCCGAGGCCGCTGATGGTGAGGCCGACGTCTTCATGACGGTCGACGCCGGTGCGCTGTGGAATGCCGGGCAGGAGGGCGTCCTCAAGCCGATCGAGTCCGCCGCGCTCGCCGACGCCGTCCCCGCCGACCTGCGCGACAGCGGCAACCAGTGGTTCGGCCTCGCCATGCGTGCGCGCACCACGATGTACAACCCCGACAAGGTCAAGCCGACCGACTTCGACGCGACGAGCACCTACGCCGGCCTCGCCGACCCGAAGTGGAAGGACCGCCTCTGCATGCGCGACTCCACCTCGGCCTACACGCAGAGCCTCGTCGCCAGCCTCATCGGGCTCGACGGCTACGACAAGACGCTCGCCACGGTCAAGGGCTGGGTCGCCAACAACGTCGACATCAAGTCCAACGACGTCGAGCTGCTCAAGGCGATCGACGCCGGCACGTGCGACGTCGGCATCACCAACCACTACTACCTCGCCCGCGAGCTCAAGAAGAACGCCAACCTCAAGGTCACGCCGTTCTGGGCCTCGCAGGCGGGTGCTGGCACGCACGTCAACATCTCCGGCGCGGGCGTCGTCAAGACCTCCGACAACGCCGCCCAGGCGCAGCAGCTCATCGAGTGGCTCGCGACCAAGGGCCAGAGCTCGTTCGTCGACGGCAACCACGAGTACCCCGTCAACGAGTCGGTGAAGCCCGAGCCGGTCATCGCCGAGTTCGGCGAGTTCACACGCATGCCGCTCTCCGCCGAGGCCTACGGCTCCAAGAACGCCGACGCGGTCAAGCTGCTGTCCGAGGCCGGCTACAAGTGATCGGTCCGGTCACCAGGACCGCCATCGAATCGGCTCGCGAGCCGGGGTGACCCTCCCGAGCCGGATCGATGAGGCTCGCGAGAACCCAACGGGCTCGCGAGCCGGGTCGCGCACACCCCGAGTCACCGGAGCAGGTCGGCCGCGCTGGTCCGCAGTCGTCGTGCTCATCGCCGTCATCGTGTCGGTGCCGGTGGTGTCGGTGCTCGTTCAGGCGCTCGCGTCGGCCGGGTCGCTCAAACTGCCCGGTGACCTCGGCTCGATGGTCGTGCAGACCGTGGCTCTGCTGGCGCTCGTCGGACTCGGCACGACTGTCCTCGGCGTCGGGTTGGCCTGGCTCGTCACGGCCTATGACTTCCCCGGACGTCGCCTCTTCTCGTGGATGCTCGTCCTGCCCCTGGCCATGCCGGCCTATGTGCTCGGCTTCCTCTTCCTCTCGACGTTCGGACCGGCCGGTGCGCCGGCGCGGGCGTCGCGGTCGGTGTTCGGTGGGTCCGGTCTCGTCGAGGTGCTGTCGGGGTGGATGGGTGCCCCGGTCGTCCTGACCCTCACCCTCTATCCCTACGTGTATCTGTTGTCCCGAGCGGCCTTTCGCGGTCAGGGGCAGGCGACGTGGGACGCGGCGCGCATGCTCGGCGCCTCACCGTGGCGGGCGTTCCGCCAGGTGCTCCTCCCCCTCGCGCGCCCGGCCCTGGCCGGTGGCCTCGCCGTCGTCATGATGGAGACGCTGACCGACTTCGCCACCGTTCAGTACTTCGGGGTGCGCACCGTCTCGGTCGGTGTCTATCTCACCTGGAAGGGCACGTTCGACTTCGCGTCGGCCGCCCAACTGTCCGTGCTCGTGCTCGGCTTCGCGGTCCTCGTCCTGACCGCCGAACGACTCCTGCGTGGCGGCGCGCGCTATGACGCGCGCGGCTCGCACCGCCCGCCCGCGGCGCCGACCGTGCTGCAGGGGGCGGCCCGCTGGTGGGCCTTTGCCGCGTCGGCCGGTGTGCTCGCCGCCGGGTTCGTCCTCCCGGTCGTCCAGTTGCTGTGGTGGGCGGTCACCGCGACGGTGGCCGACTCATCGACGCTGTCGACGCAGCGCTTCGCCACGAACCTCACCAACAGCGCCGTGATGGCGGTGCTCGCGGCGCTCGCGTGCGTCGCCCTCGCGCTGCTGCTCACGCACGGGGTGCGCATGACCGGTGGTCGCCTCGCCCGCGCGGCCGCACAGTTGACGACTTTCGGGTATGCCGTGCCGGGCGCCGTGATCGGTATCGGCGTCCTTGTCTCCTTCGCGGCTCTCGATCGATGGCTCGAGGCAGCCGGGGTGCCGGGTGGAACGGGGCTCGTCATCACCGGTTCGGTCCTGGGCATTCTGGCGAGTTACGTCGTGAGGTTCCTGGCGCCGGCATACCAAGCAGTCGACGCCAGCTTCGCCACGATCTCTCCGTCGGTCACGAACTCGGCCTTCTCGCTGGGCGCCTCGCCGCTGCGGGTGCTGCGCCGCGTCCACCTGCCCATGTCGCGGTCGGGCATCGCCGTGGCACTCGTCCTCGTCGCCGTCGATGCCGTGAAAGAGTTGCCCCTCGTGCTGCTCCTGCGTCCCTTCGGCTTCACCACCGTGTCGGTGTGGGTCTATGAGCTGGCCAACGAGAACTTCTGGGAGCAGGCGGCGCTGCCCGCCCTTCTCATCGTGGCGCTCGCCATCGTGCCGGTGTGGTTCCTCGTCCGTCAGGTGCGCCTCGCCGAGCCGCACCGGCAGGTGATCCCGTGACCGCCGCCGTCGTCCTCGAGGGCGTCGCGAAGGCGTACGCCGAGACCCCCGCCGTCCGAGGCCTCGACCTGTCCGTCGAGCAGGGCGAGATCCTCGCGCTCATCGGGCCGTCCGGCTGCGGCAAGTCGACGCTGCTGCGCCTCGTCGCCGGACTGGAACGGCCCGATGCCGGAACCGTTCGCGTCGGTGGTGACACCGTGGCCGGCGCCGGGTCGTGGGTTCCTCCGGAGAAGCGCCGGGTCGGGCTCGTCTTCCAGGAGCACGCGCTCTTCCCGCACCTGCGCGTCGCGGACAACATCGGCTTCGGCCTCGACGGGATGACGCGCGCCGAGCAGAGCTCGCGGGTCGCCGAGGTCCTCGACCTCGTTCACCTGCCGCACGTCGCCGACCGCTATCCGCACGAGCTGTCCGGCGGTGAGCAGCAGCGCATCGCCCTGGCTCGGGCGCTGGCTCCCCGGCCGGCGGTCGTGCTGCTCGACGAGCCCTTCTCGTCACTCGACGAGTCGCTGCGGGCACGGGTCCGCACGGACACCGTCGACGTGCTGCGCGCCACTGGGACCACAGCCATCCTCGTGACCCACGACCAGAACGAAGCACTCACCGTGGGTGACCGCATCGGCGTCATGCGCGACGGCGTGCTCGAGCAATTCGGTTCTCCCGAGGCCGTTTTCGAGCGCCCGGTGAGTCGGTTCGTGGCGTCGTTCATGGGTGACGCGGACTTCCTTCCCGCGTCGCTCGGGGACTCAGGTTTGGTGTGCGAACTCGGCCCGGTCTCGACCCGCACCGACGTGGAGACGGCCGAGGTCGTGCTGCGTCCTCACGAGGTCGCCCTCCGTCCGAGAGTTGCGTCCTCCGACGGGGTGCCCGGATTGACGCCGCCTCCCCTGGGTGTGGTGACGCGGGTCGAGTACCACGGCGCCTTCGTCCTGCACACGGTCCGGCTCGCGTCGGGAGCCACCCTCCGCTCGTGGCAGCCGCACTCGGTCCGTCACCCGGTCGGCACGCAGCTCGAGGTCGCGCTCGTGCCCGGCATCGTGCCCAGCCTCCTCGTCGGCGACCACACGGTCTGAGCCCCACCCGCCCCCACATTTGCTCCCCATGAGGGAACGTGAGGGTCCGGAGGGTTGATTACCCTCCGGACCCTTCACCTTTCATCCGGTCATACCCTGAGCACCATGACCTCGGACACCGGCACGGCCGCCGACCCACGCCTGCTGAGACGGTCGGACTTCCCGGAGTTCCAACAGGTGACGACGCGCTGGGCCGACAACGACATGTACGGCCACCTCAACAACGCCGTCTATTACGAGCTGTTCGACGCCGTCCTCAACGCGTGGTTGATCCGGGAGACCGGGACCGACGAGGTGTCGACGCCGACGCTGGGGGTGGTGGCGGAGTCGTCGTGCCGCTTCTACCAGGAGCTGGCGTACCCGGAGCCGATCGACGTCGGAGTGCGGGTCGAGCGCATCGGCACCAAGAGCGTGACCTTCGCGTTCGGGCTGTTCGCCGAGGGCAGTGACGAGATCGCGGCGCACGGGTTGTGGGCGCAGGTCTACATCGACCGGGCGCAGCGGAACTCGGTCCCCATCCCGGACGACGTCCGCGCCGTGGCCGAGCGCGCACTCGCCGCCCAAACCTGAACCGTGGCGGTGTTCGGCGGTCGCACAGCCCAGCGTGGCTGCCGAGTCACACCAGTCACTCCCGTTACGCTGGCTCGCATGATGTCCCGGGGATCGGTCCTGTCCACGCGCCTGACCCGCGTCGCGGCACCACTGCTGCTGGCGACGCTCGCGCTGAGCGCCTGCTCCGACGATGAACCGTCGACGGCATCGTCCCCGTCGACCTCGACGAGCACGACCGACGCGTCCTCTCCCAGCCCGTCGACGAGCACCACGAGCGCCAGCCCCACCGTGACCACCACGACGTCCCCAAGCGCCACGTCCACGCCGACCACCGGTGGGACAGCTGCGCCCAGCCAGACGTCCGCCCCGACCAAGGCGTCGTGCGCCGCGGCAGGGGTCGCGGCGCCCAACACCTCCGGCATGTCGGCCGCAGCTGCCGCCAAGGCCAAGCGGATCCACGCGGCCGCCAAGGCCTGTGACGCTGCGACCCTCATCGCCCTGGCGAAGGCCGACCAGACTGGTCTGGCCGGCGAAAAGCCGCCGAACCTCGTCTTCACGGCGAACGCCCCCCAGAACTACGTCGCGCTCGCGACCCTGCTCACGATGCAGCCGACCGAGACCTTCGACGGCACGATCCAGCCCCGGGTCTTCTCCGAGCGCTACGCCGAGGACGACGCCGAGTGGGACAAGGTCATCAAGGCCGGGGTCGTGACGCGTGCGGCGGCGAACCAGATGCGCCTCAACGACGGCGGCTACACCGGCTACCGGGTCGGTCTCGCCAGTGACGGCACCTGGACCTTCTTCACCACCGGCCGCTGACCTTCCGGCGAGCCGAAAACGCGCCTCAGACGCCCTGAGAGGGGTGGGGGGCGTATGCCGGGTCCAGACCACGGGTGAAAACACGAGAAAAGTGGGTTCTCGGGCCTCCACAGGCGTGCGCTGACGGCCCTGACGGGTAAACTTGCGGGTGAACGTCGCGCCCAGGGCGAATTCCCGCCCCGGGCGCGCGGCATGAGCCACACCAGCTGAAGGAGCACCGTGCCGAGCACGCCCGACGACAACAGCATCGAGACGCCGGAGACCACCGCAGACGCGGTGACCGACCCGACCGGCACCGGCCCCGAGGGGGGAGCCGACCCCACGGACGCGAGCGCGCCCGGCGAGACGCCGGCCGCCCCGGTCCGCAGCTCGTCCGCGGTCGACGACGACACGGCATACGACGCGTCTGCAATCCAGGTGCTCGAGGGTCTCGAAGCGGTGCGCAAACGTCCCGGTATGTACATCGGGTCCACCGGCGAGCGCGGCCTGCACCACCTCGTGTGGGAAATCGTCGACAACGCGGTGGACGAGCGCCTCGCCGGCTACGCCGACACGATTGACGTCACGCTCCTCGCCGACGGCGGAGTGCGGGTGTCCGACAACGGCCGTGGCATCCCGACGGGCATGAACGAGGCCTACGGCATCTCCACCGTCGAGCTCGTCCTCACCCAGCTCCACGCCGGTGGCAAGTTCGGCGGTGGCGGATACAAGGTCTCCGGTGGACTCCACGGCGTCGGATCGTCCGTCGTCAACGCCCTCTCGACCCGCGTCGTGGCCGAGATCAAGCAGCTCGGGCACGTGTGGCGGATGGAGTTCGACCACGGCGAGCGCGTCGCCCCGCTCGAGAAGCAGGAGGCGACCGACGAGACCGGCACGACGATCACGTTCTGGGCCGACGGCGACATCTTCGAGACGACGACCTACGACTACGAGACGATCCGCGCCCGCTTCCAGCAGATGGCCTTCCTCAACAAGGGCCTGACGATCAACCTCGTCGACGAGCGGATCGAGGAGGCCCCGGCGGACTCCGTGGACGAGAGCGCGGCCGACGAGGTCGAGGGCAACGACGAGCGCAAGCGCACCGTCTCCTACCGCTACGACAACGGGATCGTCGACTACGTCACCCACCTCGTGGCGAGCAAGAAGTCCGACCCCGTCCACCCCGACATCATCAGCATCGAGGTCGAGGACGAGACCCGTAGCCTGAGCCTCGAGCTCGCCATGCAGTGGACCGGCGCCTACAGCGAGTCGGTCCACACCTACGCCAACACGATCAACACCCACGAGGGCGGCACCCACGAAGAGGGCTTCCGCGCCGCGCTGACGAAGATGATCAACGACTTCGCGCGCAAGCAGAACCAGCTCAAGGAGAAGGACGAGAACCTCACCGGCGACGACGTCCGCGAGGGTCTCACCGCCGTCATCTCCGTCAAGCTCGGCGAGCCGCAGTTCGAGGGCCAGACCAAGACCAAGCTCGGCAACTCCGAGGTCAAGGGCTTCGTCCAGCGCGCCATGACCGACTCGTTCGGTGACTGGCTCGAGCGCCACCCCAACGAGGGCAAGGAGATCGTCCGCAAGGCGATCCAGGCGGCGACCGCCCGCATGGCCGCGCGCAAGGCCCGCGAGGCCACCCGCAAGCGTGTCCTGGAGTCCGGCGGACTGCCCGGCAAGCTGCGCGACTGCCAGGCCAAGGACCCGGCCGTCTCCGAGGTCTTCATTGTCGAGGGTGACTCCGCCGGTGGTTCCGCCGTCCGCGGTCGCAACCCGCACACGCAGGCGATCCTCCCGATCCGAGGCAAGATCCTCAACGTCGAACGCGCCCGCCTCGACAAGGCCCTCGCCAACCAGGAGGTCCAGGCGCTCATCTCCGCCTTCGGCACCGGCATCGGCGAGGACTTCGACCTCGAGAAGGCTCGCTATCACAAGATCGTCCTCATGGCCGATGCCGACGTCGACGGCATGCACATCCGCACGCTGCTGCTGACGCTGCTCTTCCGCTTCATGAAGCCGCTCATCGAGGCCGGCTACGTCTACCTCGCCCAGCCGCCGCTCTATCGCCTCAAGTGGAGCAACTCCGCGCACGAGTTCGCCTTCACCGATCGCGAGCGTGACGCGCTCGTCGCCGAGGGCCAGAGCAAGGGTCGCCGCCTCCCGAAGGACAACGGCATCCAGCGCTACAAGGGTCTCGGTGAGATGGACTACCAGGAGCTGTGGGAGACCACGATGGACCCCGAGAACCGGATCCTCCTCCAGGTCACCCTCGACGACGCGGCCGCCGCCGACGAGATCTTCTCGATCCTCATGGGCGAGGACGTCGAGTCGCGGCGCGGCTTCATTCAGCGCAACGCTCGCGACGTGCGTTTCTTGGATATCTGATCGGTATGCCGTCCGGTCGCCTCGCAGACGAACGTCTTGTTCGCCGCAGTCCCATCCGCGCTGCGCGCGCTGAGCGCGCTCCGCGCTCCCGCCAGGCCCAGCCAGCGGCGAACAAGACGTTCATCTGCTCCACCGAACGGCACCCTCCCAGCGTGGTTGCGTTCGAAACGCACGCTGCTCGACTCCCGGGCCATGGCGTGACTCGACTTTCGCTCGAACTGAACTTCGCGGCATACGCCGCCTGAATTGCACTGAAGGACAAGGGAACTGATGGCTGACGACATTGATGGCACGGACGAGAACGGTGTCGAGGACGCGGAAGCGCCCAACGAACTGGGATCGGTGATGCACGATCGGTCGCCCGGCGAGAGTGACCGGGTCGAGCCGATCGACCTCAACACCGAGATGCAGCGCAGCTACATCGAGTACGCCATGAGCGTCATCGTGAGTCGCGCGCTGCCCGACGTGCGCGACGGGTTGAAGCCGGTGCACCGCCGTGTGCTCTACGCGATGTACGACGGCGGCTACCGCCCCGATCGCGGGTTCAACAAGTGCAGCCGTGTCGTCGGTGACGTCATGGGTCAGTACCACCCGCACGGTGACAGCGCGATCTACGACGCGTTGGTGCGACTCGTCCAGGACTGGTCGCTGCGCTATCCGCTCGTGCAGGGGCAGGGCAACTTCGGCAGCCCGGGCGATGACCCGGCCGCCGCGCCGCGATACACCGAGTGCCGCATGGCGCCGCTGTCGATGGAGATGGTTCGCGACATCGACGAGGACACCGTCGACTTCGCCCCCAACTACGACGGCAAGACGCTCGAGCCGACGGTGCTGCCGGCGCGCTTCCCGAACCTGCTCGTCAACGGCTCCGCCGGCATCGCGGTCGGCATGGCGACTCAGATCCCGCCGCACAACCTGCGCGAGGTCGCCGACGCCGCCCAGTGGATGCTGGACAACCCCGAGGCCAGCCGTGACGAGGCGCTCGAGCAGATCATGGCCCGCATCAAGGGCCCGGACTTCCCCACCGGCGCGCTCATCATGGGCAAGCGCGGCATCGAGGACGCCTACCGGACCGGGCGCGGGTCGATCATCATGCGCGCCGTCGTCGAGGTCGAGGAGATCCAGGGGCGCCAGTGCCTCGTCGTCTCCGAGCTGCCCTACCAGGTCAACCCCGACAGCCTCGCGCAGAAGATCGCCGAGCTCGTCAAGGACGGCCGCCTCCAGGGCATCGCCGACATCCGTGACGAGACGTCCGGACGCACCGGCCAGCGCCTCGTCATCGTGCTCAAGCGTGACGCCGTCGCCAAGGTCGTGCTCAACAACCTCTACAAGCACACGCAGCTCCAGACGAACTTCGGCGCCAACATGCTCGCCCTCGTCGACGGGGTGCCGCGCACGCTGCCGATCGATGCGTTCATCCGGCACTGGGTCGACCACCAGATCGATGTCATCCAGCGGCGCACGGCCTACCGGCTCAAGAAGGCCGAAGAAGAGATCCACATCCTGCGGGGCTACCTCAAGGCCCTCGACATGCTCGACGAGGTCATCGCCCTCATCCGGCGCAGCCCCACCGTCGAGGAGGCCCGCGAAGGCCTCATGGAACTCCTCGACGTCGATGAGATCCAGGCCCGCGCGATCCTCAACCTCCAGCTGCGTCGCCTCGCGGCCCTGGAGCGCCAGAAGATCATCGAGGAGCACGACGCGATCCAGACCCGGATCGAGGACTACAAGGACATCCTCGCCAAGCCCGAGCGTCAGCGGACCATCGTCTCCGAGGAGCTCGCCGACATCGTCGAGAAGTTCGGCGACGAGCGGCGCACCATGATCCACGGCTACGACGGTGACGTCTCCATGGAGGACCTCATCCCCGAGGAGGACGTGGTCGTCACGATCACCCGGGGTGGCTACGCCAAGCGCACCAAGGTCGACGCCTACCGCTCGCAGAAGCGTGGCGGCAAGGGCGTCAAGGGTGCCCAGCTGCGTGGCGAGGACGTCGTGGCGCACTTCTTCACGACGACGTCGCACCACTGGCTGCTCTTCTTCACCAACCTCGGTCGGGTCTACCGCGCCAAGGCATATGAGCTGCCCGACGCAGGCCGCGACTCCAAGGGCCAGCACGTCGCGAACATCATGGCGTTCCAGCCGGACGAGCACATCGCCCAGGTTCTGGCTCTCAAGGACTACGAGCAGTCGCCCTACCTCGTCCTCGCGACGAAGAACGGCCTCGTCAAGAAGACGCCGCTGTCGCAGTACGACTCGCCGCGCACCGGTGGCCTCATCGCCGTCAACCTGCGCGACGAGGACGAGCTCGTGGCCGCCGGCATGACCTCGAGCACCGACGACCTCCTGCTCGTCTCGAAGAAGGGCAAGTCGGCACGCTTCCACGCCGACGACGCGACGTTGCGCCCCATGGGTCGCTCGACCTCCGGTGTCACCGGCATGAAGTTTGTCGGGGACGACTCGCTGCTGGCCATGTCGGTCATCGAGGAGGGTACCGACCCCGACGTCTTCGTCGTCTTCGAGTCGGGCCTGGCCAAGCGTTCCAAGGCGTCGGAGTGGACCGTCAAGGGCCGCGCGATCCAGGGCGTCACCGTCGCCAAGCTCACCGAGAAGGGCGGCGACCTCGTCGGTGCCCTCACGGTCAGCGAGGACGACGAGGTCATGGTCGTCTTCGAGCGCGGCAACATCGTCCGCTCGCGCGTCGACGAGGTCCGGCTCACAGGTCGCAACACGGCCGGTGTCTGGTTCGCCAAGCCCGGCAAGAACGACCCCATCGTCGGTGTCGCTCGCAACGCCGAGAAGGCCGTCGAGGAAGAGGTGGCCGAGGCCGACGCCGAGGGTGTGTCCCCCGTCGACGGTGCGCCGGTGACCGACGAGACCGCTGATGGGGCCGCCGCCGACACGTCCACACCCACAGGAACGAAGGATGACCTCGGCGCGGCCGATGGCGTACCGTCGGTGGACAAGGCCGTCACCGCAGGTGACGACGCGGTCGACGCAGAGGGTGACGGAGGCGACGAGTGAGCACGGCAGACCAGGCAGGTACTTCGATGCGATCGGCGTCGGGTTCCCCAGCCGAGTCCACGCGCCCCCTGTCGCGGGTGCAGAACGAGGCGGTGCCCAACGGCGCCCTCACGAATGGCGCGCCCGCTGACCAGACACCGCGCCCGGCGGCGTCGGCCCCGGCGCCCGCACCTCGCGGCACGGGTCGTCGTGTCCGCCTGACCGTCTCGCGCGTCGACCCGTGGTCGGCGATGAAGATGTCGTTCCTGCTGTCCGTGGCCCTCGGCATCGCCGGCGTCGTCATGGTCGCCGTGCTCTGGATGATCCTCAAGGGCATGGGTGTCTTCGACGAGGTCAACGGCCTGGTCGGTCAGATCATCTCCGAGGGCGACAACACCTTCGACATCATGGACTTCCTCGGCTTCGGCCGGGTCGTCTCGCTGGCGATCGTCGTCGGCGTCATCGACGTCATCCTCATGACGGCGCTCGCGACGCTGGCCGCGTTCCTCTACAACGTGTCGAGCAGCCTCGTCGGCGGTCTCCAGCTGACCCTCACCGACGACTGACCCCATCCGCCTCACGTTTTACGGGGCACCCGCTAAACGGGTCCGGAACAAGGGAACTGTTCCCTTGTTCCGGACCCGTTTCCCATGTGTGGACCAGCACAACCTTCCGGTATGCCGTCCGCTCGCCCGAGGCGACCGCCTCCCGTTCCCGGGCCGGCCGGCATACCGTTTTGGTTGTGGCGCGGAGCGTGGGGTAACCTCGTCTCTCGCGTCGCCGTGAAGGTGACGCCGCCGGATTGGCGACGGGCCTATAGCTCAGACGGTTAGAGCGCTTCCCTGATAAGGAAGAGGCCAGAGGTTCAAGTCCTCTTAGGCCCACCATCCGATCCTCGACCCACCAGGTGGTGCACCCCGTGAAGAAGGTCCTCTTCGTCGTCCTGACCGCTCTCACGGCGGGCGTGGTCAAGAAGAAGCTCGATGCCCAGGGCGCCGACCAGCGCCTGTGGGCCGAGGCCACCGACTCGGGTTCGGGTTCGGACAGCACAAACTGAAACACCCGGCGGTGCGCAGGCGCCGTCACGGGGCCTTGGCGCAATTGGTAGCGCACCTGCTTTGCAAGCAGGGGGTTAGGGGTTCGAGTCCCCTAGGCTCCACCACCGGTCAGAGGCCGTTTCCCGCGAGGGGGACGGCCTCTTCCCATGTCGGCTCCGTGATGCCGTCTGCGCCGGTCGGCGGCGCGCTGGATCTCAACATCTGCGCCGGTCGCGCGACCGGCGCAGACCGTGGTGACCGGTGCAGCCATGCGAGCGCCGGTCACCAACCTGAGCGCCGGTCGCGCGACCGGCGCAGATGTGGGCCGACCGGGACGCGCGCGGCAACGTGGGCCTTAGGCCTCGAGGTGGTGCTTGAGGGGAACGAGGATGGTGTCGCGCTCGGCCTCGATGCGGCGGATGAGCAGGTGCCTCATGATCCCGACTGGACCATGGCCGGTGAACCACAGCCGGTAGTCGACCCGGGTGCCACGGTCCTGTGGCGCGAACCCGAAGACCACGTTCACCCGGACCGGACCCGTCGTGCCGCGGACGCCGTAGCTCTTGCCCGGCACGGCATCGGTCACCTCCCAGTCGAACCGCCGGACGCGGCCCATGATCCGTGCCGCGTCCCACCCTCGGGAGCCCACGCGCTGCGGGCCCGGCGTGTCCAGTCCCGCGTCGACGATGTCGGCACGCCACTCCGGGAGGCGCTCGATGTCCGTCGCGTAGTCATACACGTCCTGCGGACTGCGGGCGATGACGATGCTGGTCTCGACGGTTCTGGTGTCTGCGGTTCCGGGCATGCTGTCCTCCTGAATTCGATGACCTCACAGGTAGGGGTCGGTGATCTCCCGCAGGGACTCGAGGGCGCTGCGCAGTTCCGCCATGCGCTGGGCGCCCAGGTGGGCCTCCCACTCGGCCTCGATCGCCCGCTCCTCCGCGTGGGCAACGGGTTCGAAGGGCGCAGCCTTCGACGTGGGTCGCACGAGCCGGGCCCGGCCGTCGGTCGGGTCGGGGACGCGCTCCACCCACCCGGCGGCCTCGAGCTTGTCGACGAGGGCGGTGGCGGTCTGCTTGGCGATCTGGGCCCGCTCGGCAAGGACACTCAGCCGGGTCCCCTCGACGTCGATGTTCATGACGAGCTTCATCTGGGCGTCACTGACACCCTCGAGCCCGGCCTGGCGCAACACGCCGAAGATCCGGTCCATGGCGTAGCGCGACGCGATGAACATGAGCAGTGCCGTCGGGAGCTGACGTTCCATCACGCCTCTTCACATAGTCCTACGGTCGTACTAATATTAGTACCACGATAGGACCATCTGCGAGAGGAGGTGGCACGATGCGAGACCTCGATGCCCTATCGGAAGCGGTCGTCGACCTGTGGTTCGACCCGGTGTGCCCCTACTCGTGGACGGCGCAGCGCTGGCTGGCCGAGGTCGCGGCGTGCACCCCGATCGTGGTCCACCACCACGTCATGAGCCTCTACTTCGTCAACGAGCGTCGAACCGACGTGGACCCGGGCTATCGGCGCAACGTGGAGCTCACGCGTGGTCCATCCCGCGCCGCCATCGCAGTCGTCCAGCGCTTCGGCGAGGCGGCCCTCGGCGGCTTCTATGACGCCTTCGGCCAACGGAACTTCGCCGGGCAGCGCTTCCCCACGCCGGCCGAACAGCACCACTCAGTGAGGGCAGCGCTCGCGGAGATGGGGCTTCCCGCCGACCTGGAGGACGCCATGGACACCGACGCCCATGACACGGCACTCAGGCTCAGTCACGACACCGGTTTCACCCTCGTGGGCGGTGACGTCGGCACCCCCATCACGCGCGTCGACGGCAGGGCCTTCTTCGGGCCGATCCTCAACGCCATCCCACGCGGCGCCCAGGCGCTCGACGTCTTCGAAGGCATGCGCCGACTCGCGGCCTTCCCCGAGTTCTTCGAGCTCAAGCGCACCCGGCTGAGCCCACCCGTCTTCACCTGAGGAGGACAAGGATGACCACCATGACGGACAGGGACGTCGACCGGCTCTGGGCAGCCATGGACGACCAGCGCGACCGCACCGCCAGCATGCTCGAGACCCTCACGATCGATGACTGGCTCCACCCCAGCCTCTGTGAGGGCTGGAACGTCCGACAGGTCGCCGCCCACCTCACCCTGCAACAGCTGACCATTCGCGAGTCGCTGGCCTTCACACTCGCCCACCCCGAGGTGATGCGGGGACTCACGCTCAACCGCACGATCCAAGACTTGGCGGTGGCCCAGGCCAGGACCGTCGAGCCGGCCGAGATCATCGCCCGGATCCGCGGCATGATCGGCTCGCGTCGGCACAACGCGTTCGTCACTCCGCTCGAAGCCCTCACCGACAGCCTCGTCCACAGCCAGGACATCGCCATCCCGCTCGGGATCGACCTCACGATGGACCCCGAGGCCGCAGTCCGGGTCGCCAACCGCAGGTGGGAGACCCGGCACGGTTGGCAGGCGCGGGTCTTCCGCAAGGTCCCCCTCGACACCCACCGGTTCACCGCGACGGACATTGACTGGTCCCGCGGCGACGGACCCGAGGTCGTCGGGCCGATCGCGCCCCTCCTGCTCGTCCTCTGCGGACGCATGGTTGCCCTCGACCGGCTGACCGGCGACGGCGTCGAGCAGCTCCGCCACCGCGCCTGATCGGCGCGCCCCGATCCACCCTCGCGCGGTCGAACCGGCTGCGTCCGCGCGGGGGTGACCTCCGCCCGCCGAAACCCATCGGGAGTCAGACGTTGCCGAGCACCCGATCGACTTGGATCTCGATGACCACACGCTCAGGGTTGACGCGCGGGGGACGGTAGCGGACGGCATACCGGGATTCGGCATCGGTGACCGACGCGGAATCGGAGAGGACCCGGGACGGTCCCTCGAGCGACAGCCAGTGTCGTCCGTCGACCTGGCAGAGCACGGCCCGCGCGCCCCGCCCGGCGTTGCGTGCCTTCTGCGAGCCTCCGCTCGTGATGACTCGAGCGACCCCCGCCTCGGAGTCCCACGTGAACCCCACAGGCACGACGTGGGGAGAACCGTCGCGGCGCAGGGTCGTCAGGGTGGCGAGGTGGCGTTCGGCGACGAAGTCGAGGGCGGCGCGGGACAGGTCGGTCACCCCCGCAGGATGGCACGGCCCGCCCGCACCGACGACTCAGGGGCAGCGTGGGACGGGTGAGGAGTACGTCGTGTTCGACGCGTTCGAGACGTAGTAGTCGCTCAGCCACCGACCGTCGACGAGCTGGTTCCACACACTCGTCGTCCCCACCCGCGTCCCGGACTTCTGGCAGGCGACGTACGCGAGGCCGCCGCCGTTGACCGAGCCATTGACGGCATACCCGGTGCCCGGCCCTGATCGAGTGTTGACCGGGGTCGTGATGGTGAGCTGGCCGGGGTACGAACAGATGGGCAGTGGCGGGCTCCAGGTCGTCGACGACGGGGTCGACACGTAGCGGTCCGAGACGAAGCCGCCGTTCGTCAGCCGATCCCACACCGCGGTTGACCCGACCGTCTGGCCCCGCGCCTGGCAGACCACCGAGATGGCAGCGCCGCCGGCCACCGAGCCGACGATCGGGTAGCCGCTCGACGGACCACTCCGGACGTTGAGCGCGCCCGAGGCCGTGGAGCGATAGGTCCGTGCGACCGTCGCGACCGGGCCCCGAATGAGGTCGCTGTCGATGTTGAGGGTGACACCACCCCACGTCTCGTTGTGGTCGCCGCGGTACTGCTTCGCCCGCTGCCACTCCGACCAGAGCGCGTTGCCGGCGGTGGGCCAGTTGTAGGTCGACGCCCAGTTGTCCCAGCGCGCCATCCAGATCGCGTCCGGCCGCGCGAGGGTCGTCGAGGTATAGCTCGCCGCCAGGTCACGCACGCCCGAGTCCTGGTGCGCATAGATCCCGGCCAGGTAGCCGCTGCGGTGCAGTGTCCGGGTCCACTCGGACACATAGGTCCGCACCGCCGCGGTGCAGCCAGCGGTCGCGCGGTTGTAGTGCTCGACGTCCGCGTAGAGCGCGCTCCCGGGCAGGAGGCCGAGTGCGCGAGCCTTGCTGACGGCGTCCGTTCCATCCGAACGGCCCTGTGCCGCAGCGTTGCTCGCCGTGAAGCGATAGGGCTTGGTGCCGTAGACGCAGAACGGTTGATCACCGAAGTAGGTCGGCACGAGAGCCCAGCCAGCCGCCGTCGCACTGCCGACCCAGCTCGCCGTGAGGTTGGGCTGCTGGCACCCGCGATTGCGACCACCGAAATAGACGTTCACGCCCTGGAAGGGTGCCTTCGCGCCCTTCCACGAGGCCAGTGCGGCGAGCGAGGGCGCTGTGCACGTGTCGAAGAAGCCGGCCAGGACCCGGGTGGCGGAGGACGCCGCCGGATAGGTTCCCGGGGTCGCAGGATCCGCCTGTGCCGCAACGGGATTCGCCAGACCGAGACTCGCGGCAGTGAATCCGGCGGCGAGGACGGCGAGGGTTCGGCGCGCGAATGACATGACAACCTCCAGCGCGGGCCCCGGCGGGAGCGAGGCTCCACAACTCAAGGATGCGCTCGTCGCCGGTTCGGTTGACACGATTCGCAGAACATCGATTGGGTATGCCGTCCGCCCGCCTCCCAGCCCTCGGTGCGGACCGCGGTCCGCACCTCAGAAGGCCGAGCGGAGCAGGACCGCAGCCAGGGTGAGCATCACGACTCCGATGACCACGTCGAGCACCTGCCACGTGCGTGGCCGAGCGAACCACCGCGAAGCCAGCCCAGCGGCATACCCCAATCCGGTGAACCACACGATGCTGGCGAGCCCGGCGCCCAGACCGAACCACCACCGACCCGTCGGGCCGTGGGAGGACGCGAGGTTGCCGAGCATGAGGACGGTGTCGAGATAGACGTGCGGGTTGAGCCAGGTGAGGGCGAGGGCGGTGAGCGCGACGGAACCCTTGGCGACGGGTTCGCCGGCGGTCAGCGACTTCGGGTGGCGTGCGGCGAGGAAGGAACGGATGCCGAACCACGCGAGGTAGGCCGCTCCCGCGATCGTGATGACGCGCACCAGTCCCGGCTGGGTCTCGACGAGCGCACCCACGCCGGCGATGCCCGCAACGATGAGGACGAGGTCACTGATCGCGCAGATCGCGACGACCACGCCGACGTGGGATCGGGTGACGCCCTGGCGGAGGACGAAGGCGTTCTGGGCGCCGATCGCGATGATGAGGGACAGGCCGGAGAGGAGACCCGTGACGACGGCGGAGAGGGTGGCGGCGTTCATGATGCTTCGACGGTAGGGCGCGACCGTCGTGAAGGCCAGCAAAGGATTCTGGGGGTTCCTTAACGTGGCTTCATCATAGGATCCGGGTGTGCACCCCGATCAGCTGCGCGCGCTGCTCGCCGTCATCGACGGCGGGACGTTCGAGGCCGCGGCCCGGCACCTGCACCTCACCCCGTCGGCCGTGAGCCAGCGGATCAAGGCACTCGAGCAGTCGATGGGGCGCGTCGTGGTGAGGCGCGGGCAGCCCTGCACGGCCACACCGGCCGGGGAAGTGCTCGTCCGACTGGCTCGGCAGCAGGAGTTCATCGAGCAGGAGGCGCGGGCCGCCCTCGACGAGGCCTCCGGCGTGCGCGAGCTGTCGGTGGCGGTCAACGCGGACTCGCTGGCGACGTGGTTCCGCCCGGTGCTGCGGGAGGTCGCCGCATGGGAGGGCGTGGTGCTGAGGCTCCACGTCGAGGACGAGGGGCACAGCCACGGACTCCTGCGGGACGGCACTGTCGTGGGCGCGATCACGTCGAATCCCGTTCCGGTGCAGGGGTGTTCGGCCGAACAGATCGGTGGCATGCGCTATCTGCCGGTGGCGACACCCGCGTTGCGGGATCGGTTCGCCGCGGGGCGCGTTGTCGACTGGGGGCGCATGCCGGTGCTGGAGTTCAACGAGCAGGACGACGTCCAGAAGCGGGTCCTCCGGCGGCACGGAGTGAACGCCGACGCGCTGCCGCCGACGCACCGAGTGCCGTCGTCCGAGGGTTTCGTCGACGCGGTCCTTGCGGGACTGGGGTGGGGCGCGCTTCCACGCGTGCAGTGCGAACAGGCCCTCGCGACAGGTGAACTCGTGTTGTTGAGCAGCCGCGAGCACGTCGACATCCCGCTCCACTGGCAGGCGTGGAGACTGCGGTCCGAGCTCGTCGACCGTCTTGCGGGTGTGATCCGCGCGCACGCACCGCGGCGCTGATTCATCAGGATTCCGGCACACGCGCCGACGTGTGGCACGCTCCCATCATGGGGACCTTCGTCGAGGATGCCAATCTCGTGACCGCAACCGTGGCCGGTCGGGCGCTGACCTGTCGTCACTGCGACGGCACGCGGTTCGGCGTGCGCCGCATCAAGCTCAACACGTCGGGTGCCGAGTTCTTCGGCTTCGCCTGGGCCAACCGGGAGAGCCTGGGCTTCATCTGCGACGGGTGCGGGTGCATCGAGGAGTTCCTCGAGGGAGTCATCGAGACCTTCCGCGCCTGAGAGGCGTTGGGTAGGGGGTCGTGTGATGGGTCGGGGGTCGAGCGATCGGCGACCCATCACACGGCCCCCGACCGACGGCCCCGCAGGGAACTCAGCCGACCCAGCGACCCTCGTCCCACGCGGAAGTCAGCACACCGGCATACCGGTCAAGGTCGTGACCCCGCGAGCGCACCCACGAGTCCGAGTTGTACGTCTCGTCGTAGCGGTCGCCGCGGTCGCAGACCAGCGTGACGATCGACCCGCGTTCCCCCGCGGCCTGCATCTCGGCGGCCAGCTTCAGCGCCCCATAGATGTTGGTCCCCGTCGACGGTCCGGCGTGAATTCCGGTGCG
Source organism: Knoellia subterranea KCTC 19937 (assembly GCF_000768685.1). Taxonomy (GTDB): domain Bacteria; phylum Actinomycetota; class Actinomycetes; order Actinomycetales; family Dermatophilaceae; genus Knoellia; species Knoellia subterranea. The sequence goes on from NZ_AVPK01000005.1 coordinate 146,801, forward strand.
CTCACGCAGGAATCGCATCGCCGCGATCGATGCGCAGTCCGGCACTCCGAGCATGCGATCGACGACGAGGGGCAGGAACGACGGCTCGAGCCGCGCCCGCCCGATGCCCTCGATGCGTGATGGTTCGAGCCGCGCCTCGCCATCGCCCTGCCATGCCGGGAGGAACGCCGAGTGCTCCGGGTCGACGACGCACACGCGCGTGTCGAGCGCCTGGTAGCGCACGAACCGCCCGATCGTCGCCGAGGTCCCACCGGTCCCCGCACCGACGACGATCCACGACGGCACGGGGTGCTCCTCCATCGCCATCTGCTCGAAGATCGACTCGGCGATGTTGTTGTTGCCGCGCCAGTCCGTCGCCCGCTCCGCGTTGCTGAACTGGTCGAGATAGACGCCGCCCGCCGCCTCGGCCACGCGCCGCGCCTCGTCATAGACGGCGGTCGGGTCGTCGACGAGGTGGCAGCGTCCGCCCTCGCGTTCGATGAGGGCGATCTTCGCCGGCGATGTCGAGGACGCCATGACCGCGACGAAGGGCACGCCGAGCATCCGCGCGAAGTGCGCCTCGCTCACGGCCGTCGAACCCGAAGAGGCTTCCACGACAGTGGTTTTCGGACCGATGATCCCGTTGCACAACCCGTAGAGGAAGAGGGATCGCGCCAGCCGGTGCTTGAGCGAACCGGTCGGGTGCGTCGACTCGTCCTTGAGATAGAGATCGACGCGGCCACACCCGGGCAGGTGCACCTTGATGAGGTGCGTGTCCGACGTCCGCGTCGCGTCGGCGCGCAGCTTCCGGATCGCCTCGCGCACCCACGCCCGGTCCGGCTCGGTCCGCAGCCCAGTGTCCACGAGCGGGGATGGAGTGCGGGGAGTCGACGCTGACATGCGGCTCAACCTATCGACGCTCCCGGACCACGGACAAAAGCGAGACGGTATGCCGGGTGCGCACCCGGCATACCGTCTCGCGTTCGTTCTCGGGCTGGGACTCAGCGCGCCCCGCCCGAGTGGGTCAGGACTTGTCGCGTCCCTTGTCGAGGTTCGGCGTCGAGAGGTCAGCGCCCTCGGACGTGCCCGACGTCGACGGTGCGGCGTCCTCGGCCCACTCGCCAGCGTTGCTCCAGGCGTCGCCGTCGGAGACCGACTCGGTGGTCGGTTCGCCCGCGAAGTCCTCGGCCTTCGCCTCGTCGGCGAGCTCGTCGGCCTTGGCTGCGGCCTTGTCCTTGACCTCAGCGGCCTTGTCCGCGGCCTTGTCCTTGACGTCGGCTGCCTTGTCCGCGGCCTTGTCCTTGACCTCGGCAGCCTTCTCCTTGGCGGCGGCTGCGAAGTCGGTCACCTTGTCACCGACGGAGGCGCCGCCCGAGGCGTGACCACCGACGGTCGAGGCGCGTCCCTGGCTCGGCGGGGTGTAGGCGCCCGCGGTCGCCCACGGGTCCTTCTTCTCGGTCGACTTCTTCCAGGCGTAGGCCGCAGCACCGGCAGCGACGAGGAGGAGCAGGAGGCCCTTCTTGCCGCCCTTCTTCTCCTTGACGACGGCGTCGCCCTTGAGCACGTGGTAGGCGTCGGGCGCCCGGTCGGCAGCCTCGGACGCGGACGCCTTGGCCGCGGTGGCACCGGCGACGACGGTCGCGAGGGCCGAGGCCAGCTTGGGCACGACCTCCTCGACGAAGGTGTCCTTGGCGTCCTGCACCTTGGGGGCCAGGTTGTCCGCGGCCTCCTGGACGCGCGGGGCGGCCTGGTCTGCGTAGGCCCTGGCCGTCTCGCGGGCGTGCTCGACGTGCGGGGCGGCCTTGTCCTTGAGGTCGGCAATCCGCGGCGCGGCCTTGTCCTTGAGGTCGGCGGCGCGCGACGAGAGGTCGGCTGCCGTCGACTGGGCCGTGGACGTCGCGTCGGACGCGGTGGAGGCGGCGGACTCGACCCGCGCGGCAACGGCCTCGCGCGCCTGCTCGGTCTTGCTCTTGCTGCGGAACACTGCGTTCTCCTATCGATGGACGATCGAACGGTTCCTTCCATCAAACACTGTTTGCACGCCAGTGTCACAAGAGGGTCACGATGCTCTCGCTGCCCGAACACCTACAGTGGGGCCCATGAAGGCAACGCTCAAGACCAACCACGGCACCATCAACCTCAACCTCTTCGCGGACCACGCGCCCAAGACCGTCAAGACGATCACGGGCCTCGCGACCGGCGAACTCGAGTACAAGGACGACGCGGGCCGCACCAACCCCGACAAGTTCTACGACGGCCTGATCTTCCACCGCATCATCCCCGGCTTCATGATCCAGGGCGGCGACCCGCTCGGTCAGGGCTTCGGTGGCCCGGGCTTCGCGTTCGACGACGAGATCCACCCCGAGCTGCAGTTCGACCGTCCCTACCTCCTCGCCATGGCCAACGCCGGCAAGCAGATGGGCCGCGGCACCAACGGCTCGCAGTTCTTCATCACCGTCGGCGCCACCCCGTGGCTCAACGGCAAGCACACGATCTTCGGTGAGGTCGCCGACCAGGAGAGCCGCGACGTCGTCGACACGATCGCCGGTGTCTCGACCGGTGCGCAGGACCGCCCGCGCGAGGACGTCGTCATCGAGTCCTTCACCGTCGAGGCCTGAGCTTCTCGCTTCACGCTTCACTCCCGAACGCCCGGTCGCCTCGCGCGACCGGGCGTTCGTCGCTTCTCGGCGGGCAGCCCTGTCGCGGGCCAGCGCGTCGTCGCGGGCCAGCGCGCCGCCGCGGCTCAGTGCTCCTTGCGTGTCGCGGCGAGGATGACGAGCAGAGGGATGACCCGCTGCGTCGGCACGCCGTAGAGCCCACGGCTGGCGGCGCTGAGCCATCCCGCGTCCACGAGTTGCCTGAGGTGGTTGTAGATCTGGCCCGTCGTCCCGTGCCTGCCGGACTCGGCGAGCTGGAGTGCGGTCTGGGGTTCGTCGAGGAGCTCGCGGAGCAGGGCGAGACGATGGCGGTGTGCCAGCGCCTTGATGGCTCCCTCGTGCTCGGCCCAGTCATCGGCGAGCAACTCCCCGGTGGGGTGAGTCATCTGCCAGCCCGCCTCGCGGCCGTCCGGAAGGCGCACCCGTCCGCCGTGAGCCACGCCCCCGTCGGCGCCGGTGTACTCACTGGCGATGCCGTCGAGGAGCCACAGTCCGCCGCCGCTCTCCGGGCGTTCGGCCGGTGGGGCGGTGCGCAGTTCGGCCACTGCCTGCTCGATGGCTGCAAGACGTGACACCACGGCAGAGAAATCCGCTGAGGGGTCTTGTTTTGCCACTTCGTCCTCTGTTACGTTCCTGCCACTGAATTACGAAACTTCGTAGTTCGGTGGGGGTGATGGGGTGCCGATGTCGTTGACCCAAGGGGGCGCCTTGGATCCTTCTGACCATACACAACGCTCAGAAGTGAAGGGGAAACCACGAGATGAAACTACGGAGATTGGTAGCCGCGACTGCGTGCGCCGGAGTTCTGGGAGTGGCCGGTGCCGGCCTCGCCCAGGCCACCCCGGCCTCGGCAACGACCGATGTCTACGAGGTGGCGGCCGCAACGCCGACCGCCTCGGGTGACACGGCCGAGCCGCAGGCGATCCCGGGCATCGTTGCGGTCGCGACCGTCGCCGCACGCGGGTTCACTGCCGCCCGCGCGCCCCAGCAGGTGGCCCAGGTTGCTCGCGCCGCCGGCTGGCTGTCGGGCATCGGCCTCTTCGGCGTCGCGCAGGTGCAGAACACGCGCCAGCTCGAGCTGGAGAAGGCGTACTTCGACCGCTGAGGCGTGAGCCGGTCGGGCCCCACCGCGGTGGAGCCCGACCGGCTTGACCTCACCAGGAGCAGGGGAAATGTCATGACATCACGAACGCGCTTCGCTCGTCGGGTGGCCCTCGGGGCGGCCGCCACAGTCCTCACCGTCTATCCGCTCAGCGCCCTCGTGCTCGCGGGGCCCAAGACACCGATCACCTTCGAGCTCTATCCCGTGGTCGCGTCCTACATGCACCCCTACTTCCCGCAGAACTGGAACCTGTTCGCCCCGGATCCCATCAGTGAGGAGCGTGGCGCCATCGCTCGGTTCCGGTGCACCGAGACCGGCGAACCCACGGAGTGGGTCAACATCACCCAGCGAGGAATCGACAAGGTGCATGCGAGCCGGCTCTTTCCCTCGAGGGAGTCGCGGATCGTCTCGAACTCGATCATCACGAGGTTCCGAGAGGACGACGTCATCCTGCGGGTGGACAAGCGCCAGACGGCCAGCGCGGCGGCGCCGAAGGACCAGGGGACAAACGCCCCCACGGACGGGGCCACCGACGCCCTGCTGGAACCTCTTCGTGAGGCGTCCCAGCAGGAGAAGGACGACATCGAACGCGTCCTCGCGCGCTACGCCTCGGCGCGCCAGCCCTCGGTCTGTGCCGGCGGCCCTGCCTCGCAGGTGCAACTTCGCTTCGTGTTCCACAAGTTCCCCGGCTGGAGCAGTCGGAACGACCTCGACAAGACGGGCGACATCGAAACTTTCGACACCGAATGGATCACGCCATGAGAGCTGTTGCGACGCACACAACCGAGGCGCTGACGCCCGTGGTGAAGGCCGGCCGCAATGCCATGCGATGGCTCGACGGACGGCCCCACGGGCTGAGCTCCATCGCGGTCGTCCGGGCCGTGATCGGGTTGTGCGGCCTCGCGATGTACCTCTCCGACTACGGGATCCGGCACCTGCTGTGGCTTCCGGACGTCCTGGGTGCCGGCAGCACGCCGAGCACTCGCCACACCGCCGGCTCGTTGTTGTCCTTCTACACCTTCGTCGGCGATGGTCTGGGCTTCGAGATCGTCTATCACCTGGGGATCGTGGCGGCCCTGACCGTGATGCTCGGTGTCGGCGGGAGGGTCGGACTGGCCATTCACTACGCCTTCATCTGGTCGCTGTACGCCGCGAACCCGCTCGTCCTCGACGGCGGCGACAACCTCGTCATGATTCTTGGGCTGATCCTGCTCCTGACCCGGTGCTACGACCGCCTGAATCTTCTGAACTGGATTGCTCCCGGGCGTCGGCGCCGCACGCCCGGTCCGGTCGCGACGATCGCGCACAACACGGGTGTCCTGCTCGTGGCCGCTCAGATCTGCATCGTCTATGTCATGGCCGGGCTCTACAAGGTCCAGGGCCAGTTGTGGCAGGACGGGACGGCCCTCTATTACGTCCTGCGGGTTCCCGAGTTCCACTGGCCGGGCGTGACCGAACACGTTCTGCGCTTCGACTGGTTCCTGGTCATCGGGGCCTACGCGACGGTGTGGCTCTCCATCTACTTCCCGCTCTTGGTGCTCGTACGGCGCCTGCGCCTGCCTGCAGTCCTCGCCATGAGTGGTTTCCACGCGTCGATAGCGGTGCTGATGGGTTTGACGTCGTTCGCCCTGATCATGATTGCGTGCGATCTGGTCTTCGTGAACTCGCACGTCGAGCGGGCAGGGCGGTCCGTCTCACGCACCTTCAACAGAATGACATCGGCGACGAAGCGAGCCATGCCGCATCGACGTCGCGTCACGCCGGACCCGGTCATGACAAGGAGCACATCGTGAAGTTGTTCAAGAAGCGCCAGGCGCACGTCCTCCTGCGGGGCGGGGAGGTGGTCTCCCGCGACCTCGGGAAGGACTACGACGAGGGCAAGTTCGTCGAGTGGGGCTCGATCACCAAGACCGTGACCGCTGCCGCCGCCGCCGTTCTCGTCGATGAAGGCCGACTGAGCTATGACACACCGGCGGGCGAACTCGTGGGAGGTCGGTTGCCCGAGTCGATCACCGTCGACACGCTGGCCCGACACACCTCCGGTCTGCCACGCGTGCACCCGGGGATGAAGGGCGGCATCAACCACGACCCCTACGAGGGCACGGATGGTGATTTCCTGACCGACCTGCTTGCCTCGTTCGACGAATCTCTCCTCGAAAGTCCGGGCACGGTGAGCTACTCAAATCTCGGGTATGCCGTCCTCGGCCGGATCGTGGAGACAGTCACCGGAGAGCCGTGGTTGCCTTCGGTGCGCTCCTTGGTCCTCGAGCCGTGGGGGCTGGCCGAGGTCACGACGCGCCCTCCCTCCGACCGGTGGGCGGCCATCAAGGGCTTCGACGGGAAGCCGCACACTCCATGGTCACTGGACCGGTCGGCATACGCGCCTGCCGGAGCGCTCTGGAGCACTCTCGACGTTCTGGCGGAGTACGGACAGACCACTGTGGAGCGGGGCGGCTACGACGACCCCCGGCGCGGGTGGCAGGAGACCGAGGGTCGGTGGTGGCACAACGGCCAGACGCGCGACTCGGGGTCGTGTCTCGTCCTCGACCCGAACGCGGACGTGGTGGTGGCCACGCACGCGCTGGCGCGACTCCCCGGGTCGGCCGATCGCCTCGCCGACAAGCTCATTCGGGAACTGGACGAGGCCGCGTGAGCCACTGGGGCGTTCTGGTCTACGACGGTGACTGCGGATTCTGTGAGCGCAGCATTGCGCGAATCCGCGCACTGAGCGGGACGCGAGCGCGGGCGGTCGCATCGCACAGCATCGACCTGGCTGACTACGGCCTCACGGCCGACGAGTGTGCCGAGGCCGTCCAATGGGTCACGCCGACGGCGAGGACGTCCGGGGCGGAGGCCCTGCGCGATTTCGCGGGGGCCAACTCACGCGCGGTCAGAGTCGTCGGTCACGCCGCCGTCAATTCCTGGTCCCGTCCGCTCACGACTCGGGTGTATGCCGTGATCGCGCGTCATCGGCACCGGCTCGGCTCGCCGAGCTGCGGGCTGCCGAGACCTGCTTCGAATGGCTCGGGCCCCGCCGGACCCGAGTAGGACTGACTGACAGACCGCGCGACTAGAGTTGCGACGGTGAGCGAGCCCACGGCATACGGACAGGCCGGTACTCCCGAGGAGACGCCGGTGTGCCCGCGTCACCCCGACCGGATCTCCTACGTGCGCTGCCAGCGCTGCGGCCGTCCGGTGTGTCCCGAGTGCCAGCGGCCGGCAGCCGTGGGTGTGCAGTGTGTCGACTGCGTGCGTGAGGGCCAGAAGTCGGTCCGGCAGGGCCGCACGATCTTCGGCGGCGACCTGGCCGCCGTCGGCGAACGCCCCCTGGTGACGATGGTGATCATCGGCATCTGCGTGCTGGTCTTCATCGGCCAGCTGACCTCGAGCTCGCTGACCAACGAGATCGCGTTCGTGCCCTACCTCGGTGACACGGAGCCCTGGCGCTTCCTGACCTCGGCCTTCGCGCACAGTCCGCGCCAGATCCTGCACATCGCGTTCAACATGTATGCGCTGTGGATCATGGGCCAGTACCTCGAGCCGATGCTCGGTCGGGCCCGGTTCGCCGCGCTCTACCTCATCAGTGCGTTCGGCGGATCGGTCGTCTATCTCCTCCTGTCCTTCCCGGCGAGCGTCGACGACCTGCGTGCGGGCGACTTCGGCTCGTGGGAGACGGCGGCCGTGGGTGCGTCGGGGGCGGTCTTCGGACTCTTCGGTGCCTTCCTCGTGCTCCAGCGTCGGCTCGGTCGGTCGGCCGCGACGATGTACGCCACGATCGCGATCAACGCCGTCATCGGGTTCGTCGTCCCGGGCATCGCCTGGCAGGCCCACCTCGGTGGATTCCTCGTCGGCGTCGCGTGCGCCGCGGCGTTTGCCTATCTCGGCCGGCGCCCGGCGATGGGCGCCGGTACGCAGAGCGCGAACTTCGGCATCCACTGGGTGGCGCTCGCGGCCATCACGGCATTGCTCGTCGTGCTGGCCGTCGTCAAGTACGCCGTGACGTCCTCCCCCATCTGACCCACCTCTTGCCCCACTGGGACGCGGGTGAAGGTGTCGCGAGCCGGCTGTCCCCAGTTGTCCACAGGGGTTGTGCACAGTGTGGATGAATTACACGGGTGTCATCCACAGCCGTTTTCCCCAGTGTGGATGAATTACATGGCTGTCATCCACACCGGTTGTGCACAGTGTGGATGACGTGAGCGGCAGGTCATCCACAGCCTGTGGGCGCTCCGTGCCCGTGTGTCCCAGGAGGGCAATATGTGGGGAGGGTGGGCCGGGAGCGGACGGCGCGCACCCGGCATACCGGACACAGAACGGCCCCCGACCACAGCGGTCGGGGGCCGTTCGAGCGAAACGGGAGGGGCGTCAGCGCCAGCGCGTCGTCATGAGGAAGCCGGCCATCATGAAGGCGAAACCAGCCGCGAGGTTCCAGCGACCGATCTGCGGCACGGGATATCCGTGCGAGCCGGAGATGTAATACGTGACGACCCAGACGAGCCCGATGAGCATGAGACCGAGCATGACCGGCACGAACCAGCGCGGGTTGGGCTTGGCGACCTTGCTCTGCGCGGTGCGGGGCGGCGTGTAGGCGGGCTTGGGGCGGCCCTTGGACTCTGGCACGGACTGTCTCCTTGACACTCGGGTTCGTGGCCTAGCGTAGAGCCTGTACAGGAAGAGGTCTTGCCCCGTGGTGCAGCTCAAGCAGATGTTCGCGACGCGACCCGGCCCGTGGTCGGCGGCCGTGCCGCTCGTTGCCGTCTTCGCGGGCGTCCTTTTCGCGACGAGCGGATCGACCGCGCAGGGGCGCAGTCTGCGCTCCGACGCCGCCGGCCTGCCGGACATCATCCGCGAGGAGACCCAGGCCAACGCCCGCATGACCCAGGAGCTCCAGCAGCTCACCATCGAGGTCGAGGAGATGGCCCGCAACGGGTCCCCGGGCAACGCAGCCATTGAGAAGCTCGAGGCCGAGGCCGATGCGCTCGGTGTCGCCGCCGGCCGCATGCCCGTCGAGGGCCCCGGCCTCGAAGTGCAACTCGACGACTCCCACCTCAGCATCGACCGACTCCCCGAGGGCCGGAGCCTCGACGACATCGTCGTGCACCAGCAGGATGTGCAGGCCGTGGTCAACGCGTTCTGGGCCGGCGGCGCCGAGGCGATGATGATCCAGGACCAGCGGGTCATCTCCACGAGCGCCGTGCGATGCGTCGGCAACACCTTGATCCTCCAGGGTCGCGTCTACTCCCCGCCCTACCGGATCCGTGCGATCGGTGACCCGGACAAGCTGCGCGACATCCTCGGGCAGTCGCCGGAGATCCAGATCTATCAGGAGTACGTCAAGGCGGTCGGCCTCGGCTGGGACGTCATCGCCCACGACAAGCTGGAGTTCCCCGCCTACGCGGGCTCGATCACCCCCGAGCACGCCACGGTGGACAGGTGAGTCGTGCCCGCCGACGCGGGGACGGTGCAGTGCGCGGCGGAGTGAGGGCCGGGGCGCTCGGCGTGCTGGGCGAGGTGCTCATGACCCTCGGCGCTCTCGTCGTGCTCTTCGTCGTGTGGCAGGTGTGGTGGACCGACGTGTCCTCGGACCGGGCGCACGCGGCGACCGTCTCGACCCTGGAGCGCGAATTCGCCTCTGGCACAGGGGATCCCGGCTCCACGTCGCCGACCGACGGGCTGCCCGCGGGTGCGTTCGCGATCGTTCGCGTGCCGCGATTCGGTGCCGACTATGCGCGACCGCTCGTCGAGGGGACGTCAGCGGCGGAGCTGGCCGAAGGGCTGGGGCACTACGACGGGACGGCCGGGCCGGGCGAGGTCGGCAACTTCGCGATCGCCGGGCACCGCACGACCTACGGCAAGCCGCTGGCCCAGATCGACAGCCTGCGCGAGGGTGACCGGATCGTCGTCGAGACCGCCGCCGGATGGACCGTGTATGCCGTGTCCTCCCACGAGATCGTCCGCCCCTCCCAGTGGAGGTCATCGCACCCGTCCCCGGAGACCCCGGAGCAACGCCGACCAAGGCCGTGCTCACCTTCACGGCCTGTCACCCGCGCTTCAGTGCGAAGTGGCGGTGGGTGACGCATGCCGACCTCGTGGAGACGCGGACGCGGGCTCAGGGTCCGCCGTCGCTGGCGGTCACCGCTGCCGGACCGGACGGAGGAACCTGATGTATGCCGCACTCTGGCGTGCGCTTCCCGGTCCCGTTGCGCTCAAGGCGGCTGCGATGATCGTGCTGCTTGCCCTTGTCGTCTGGGCGTGCTTCGAGTGGGTGTTCCCGCTCGTGGTGCAGTGGTTGCCCTATGACGACAACACCGTCACCCTGCCCAACTTGCCGTCCTCACCGCATCACCCCGACCTCCAGGACCTCGCATGAACTCCGAAGCCAGCCCGCGGCGCATCCTCGTCGTCGACAACTACGACTCGTTCGTGTTCACGATCGTCGGTTATCTCGAGCAGCTCGGGGCTGACTGCACGGTGGTGCGCAACGACGCGATCGCGCCGGCCGACGGTGCCGACTTCGACGGGGTGCTCGTGTCGCCCGGGCCGGGCACGCCCGAGGAGGCTGGTGTCTCGATGGCCATGATCGAGGCGTGCGGCGAACGGTCGCAGCCGATGCTCGGAGTGTGCCTCGGGCACCAGGCCCTCGGCGTGGTCGCCGGCGGTGTCGTCGGGCGGGCGCCCGAGCTGCTCCACGGCAAGACCTCGCTGGTGCACCACTCCGGAGAGGGCGTGCTCGCCGGGCTGCCCACTCCGTTCACGGCGACGCGCTATCACTCGCTGACCATCGAGCCCGAAACGTTGCCGTCCTCGCTCGAGGCGACCGGTCGGACGGAGAGCGGCATCATCATGGCCGTGCACCACCGCGAGCTCCCCCTGCACGGGGTGCAGTTCCACCCCGAGTCGGTGCTGACCCAGGGCGGACACCGGCTGCTCGCCAACTGGCTCCAGCTCTGCGGCGACGCGGGAGCCGTCGAGCGCTCGCAGGGGCTGAGCCCGCTCGTGCACGGTGCCGACGTCGCGGGTGTTGCCGCGAACGTCGCCGGCTGAGGCGCCGCGCCCCACCTTCCACTTCTTGCCCTCGTGGGACACGCAGGCCCAGTGGGCATGTGTTCCAGCGGCGCAATGAGTGGGGTGTGCGGGTGTCCCAATCGCGCAATGAGTGGTTTTGCGCGTGTCCCAGTCGCGCAAGAAGTGGTCAGCGCAGGCCGCTTGGCGGCGGGGTGGCCGTTCCGGACGGAGTCGGAGTCGGTGACCCGCTGGTCGTCGGCGAGGGCGTCGGCGTACTCGAAGGGCTCGGCGACCGGGTGACCGGAGGCGGCGGAGCCTTCTGGGCGACGACGATCGTCACCTCGGTGCCGACGTCGACCTTCTCCTCCTTGTCGGGGTCCTGGCCGATGACCGTGCCCACGGCGGCGCGCGACGTCTGCTCGTAGCGCGTCTTGGACTTCAACCCGATGGAGAAGAGCAGGGTCGAGGCCTCGTCCGCGGTCTTGTCGACGAGGTCGGGTACGACGACCTGACCGGTCGACACCTTGAGCGCCACGGGGGCGCCCGGAGCGACCGAGGTACCGATGGCGGGTTCGGTCGACACGACCCGGTCCTTGGGCTGGTCGTCGGTGTCGACCTTGGTCGTCGTGCCGACGGTGAGCTTCAGCTTCTCGAGCGCCGAGGTGGCCTCGGCAACGGTCATCCCGGCGACATTCGGCACGGCGACGGTGTTGGGGCCCAACGAGATGACGAGCGCCACCTTGGTCGTCTCGGGATCGACCCGGGCGCCGGCCGCAGGGTTCGTGGAGATGACCGAGTCCTCGAGGACGTCATCACTGCGCGCCGTGGTCTCCGTGAACTCCAGACCCAGCCGGCGCAGCTCCGCGACGGCCGTGGCCCGTGGCTTGCCCTCGAGCGGCGGCACCGAGACCTTGTTGGCTTCGGCCTGCACCTCCATGTATTGCATGATCCCGAAGCTCAGCAGCGCGATGAGTCCCACCACCGCGGCGGCGATGAGCGCGTATGCCGTCCGGTGCCGTTTGCGGGGACCCTCCGGCCCGACGGTGGCCGGGAACATGTCCGTGGTGGCCCCCACGGCGGCCAGCGCGGCAGGTGAGTCGTCCTTGGGACGGGTCTGTGCGGCATACACCTCGGTGGGTTCGGACGTGCCGACCACGGCGGGTGCGGCGGTCAGCGCGGCGAGGGAGGTGTGCGCCTCGGAGCTGACCGGTCGGCCGAGTCGCGCCGCCTGGAGGTCCGCGCGGAAGGCGCCGGCGTCCTGGTAGCGCTTCTCGCGGTCCTTGACGAGTGAGTGCAGGACGACGGCGTCGAGGTCCTCGCCGATGCCCTCCTCACGCGTCGACGGCGCGACCGGCTTCTCGCCGACGTGCTGGTACGCGATGGAGACAGGGCTGTCGCCGACGAACGGCGGCCGGCCGGTGAGCAGCTCATAGAGCATGCATCCGGCCGAGTAGAGGTCCGAGCGTGCGTCCACGGCCTGGCCCTGCGCCTGCTCGGGCGAGAGGTACTGGGCGGTGCCGATGACGGCCTGCGTCTGGGTCATCGTCGCGGCCGTGTCGGCGATGGCGCGGGCGATGCCGAAGTCCATGACCTTGACGGACCCGTCGCCGGCGATCATGACGTTGGCCGGCTTGATGTCGCGGTGCACGATGCCCATGCGGTGGCTGTAGGCGAGTGCGTCGAGGACCCCCTCCGTGATGCGCGCGGCCTCCTCGGTGGGCAGCTTGCCGCGATCCGTGAGGACCTCGCGCAGCGTGCGTCCCTCGACGTATTCCATGACCATGTAGGGCACGGCGACCTTGGCACCGCCGGACTCGACGGAGTGGTCCTCGCCCGAGTCGTAGACGGCGACGATCGAGGCGTGGTTGAGCCCGGCGGAGGACTGCGCCTCGCGTCGGAACCGCTTGAGGAACGACTGGTCACGGGCCAGGTCGCTCCGCAGCATCTTGATCGCCACCGGACGGCCCAGCCGGGTGTCATGGCCCAGGTGCACCTCGGCCATACCGCCTCGACCGATGAGCTCCCCCACCTCGTAGCGGCCCCCGAGCAGCAGGGGATCCTCGCTCATCGCGTCCTCACTTCGTTCATCACTTCAGCCCCGCCTCGATCATCGCCTTGGCGATGGGGCCACCGACGGCGCCACCTCCGCGGGCCTCGCTGTCGGGGTCGCCACCGTTCTCGACGACGACGGCGACCGCAATCTGCGGGTCGTTGGCCGGCGCGAACCCGGTGAACCAGGCGTGCGCGCGCTGGACCCGGTCGGTCTCGGCGGTGCCGGTCTTGCCCGCGACCCGGACGCCGTCGATCTGCGCGGGCTTGCCGCTGCCGTTCTCGACGACGGCCTCCATCATCTCGGTGAGCTGGGCGGCGACCTCGGGCGTCACGGCCTCGGAGAGCTCCTCGGGCGTGGCACGCTCGATGACGCTCAGGTCGCTCGACAGCACCGAACGCACGAGGTGCGGGCGCATGACCGTGCCGTGATTGGCGACGGCCGCGCTGAGCATGGCGACCTGGAGCGGCGTGACGCGGACGTCGTACTGACCGACGGCCGACTGGGCGAGCTGCGGCTGGTTGAGCTCGGCCGGGACCGAGCTCGGCGTGACCCGCATCGGGATCGAAAGCTGGTCTCCCACACCGAATTTCGCGGCCTGGTCACGCAGGGCGTCGGCGCCCAGCTCGAGTCCGAGATAGCCGAAGGCGCTGTTGCACGAGATCTCCATCGCGTGGAGGAACGTCGTCTTGTCGTCCGGTCCGCAGGAGCGCTTGCCGATGTTGGGCAGGCCCACAGTCGTCTGCGGCAGGTCGAGCACGGCCGGCCCCGGCAGTTCGGTGTCGGGCTGGAATCGTCCGCTCGACAGGGCCGCGGCGGCCGTGACGATCTTGAACGTCGAGCCCGGCGGGTAGAGGTCGCCGCCGATGGTGCGGTTGATGAGCGGCTTCTCGGGATCGGCGTTGAGAGCCTTGTATGCCGTGTCCACCTTGGAGAGGTCGTGGCCCGAGAGCGTGGCCGGGTTGTAGCCCGGGTTGCTCACCATCGCGAGGATCTCACCGGTGCTGGGGTTGAGGGCGACCGCCGCGCCCTTGCGTCCGTCGAGGCCCTTGATGGCCGCGGCCTGGACACGGGAGTCGATGGTCAGCTCGAGGCTGGCGCCGACCGTCTTGCGGCCGGTGAAGAAGTCGGAGACCCGGCGGAAGGCGAGCTTGTCGCTGCTGCCGGAGAGCAAACCGTTCTCGGCCTGCTCGAGGCCGCCGCCGGCACCGTAGAAGGAGTAGTAGCCGGTGATGTGGGCGTACTGCGTGCCACCGGGGTAGGTGCGCAGCCACTTGTACTCGTTGCTCGCCGGCACCGACTTCGCGATGGCGGTGTCGCCGACGAGGATCTGGCCGCGCTCGCGGGCGTAACTGCTGAGCAGGGTGCGGCGGTTGTCCGGGCGCGCGTTGAGGTCCTTGGCGTAGACGAACTGGATGAGCGTCGTCGAGACGAGAAGTGAGGCGAAGAGGAGGGCGACCACGAAGGAGAGGCGGCGGATGGGTGCGTTCATCGCAGCTTCACCACCTGGGTCTGTTCGCTGGCCACGGTGCTGGGGACTTCCGGGTCGGGGACGGGTCGGCGGGCGTGGTCGCTGATCCGGAGCAGGATCGCGACGAGCGTCCAGTTCGCCAGCAGCGACGAGCCACCCTGCGAGAGGAACGGCATCGTCAGACCGGTGAGCGGGATGACGCGGGTGACACCGCCGACGACGACGAAGCACTGGAGGGCGACGGAAAAGGCCAGACCGGATGCGAGGAGCTTGCCGAAGCCGTCGCGGGCGCCGATGGCGGTGCGCAGACCCCGCTCGATCAGCAGGACGTAGAGCAGGAGCAGGGCGAAGACCCCGATGAGACCGATCTCCTCACCGAAGCTCGGGACGATGAAGTCGCTCTCGGCGAAGTAGGTGAGGTCGGGGCGACCGCGGCCCAGACCGGTGCCGAACATGCCGCCCGAGGCCATTCCCATGAGGCCGCGTGCCAGCTGGTCCGAGGTGTCGAGCGCCTCTCGGCTGAACGTGTCGAGCCAGAGCAGCACGCGTCGCTGGACGTGGCTGAAGAGCAGGTTGGCGACCCAGCAGCCGATGGCGAAGAGGACGAGGCCGATGGCGACCCACGACGTCCGCTCGGTCGCGACGTAGAGCATCGCGACGAAGAGGCCGAAGAAGAGGAGCGAGGAGCCGAGGTCCTTCTCGAGGACGAGGACACCGACGGACAGCATCCAGGCCACGAGGATGGGGCCGAGGTCGCGCGCTCGCGGCAGGGTCAGCGCGAGGATCCGGCGCCCCGCCACGGAGAGCGCGTCGCGGGTCTGGACGAGATAGCCGGCGAAGAAGACGGCCAGGACGAGCTTGGCGACCTCACCCGGCTGGAACGAGAAGGGGCCGACGGCGATCCAGATGCGCGAGCCGTAGTTCTCGACACCGAGTCCGGGCACGAGCGGCAGGAGCAGCAGGCCGAAACCCACGGCGCCGGCGAGGTAGGTGTAGCGGCGCAGGATGCGGTGGTCGCGCAGGATGATGAGCGCCGCGATGGCGAGTCCGGCGGCGAGGGCGCTCCAGGCGAGTTGACGGATGGCCATGCCCTCGGCGAGGTCGCGTCCCTTGGCCAGGTCGAGCCGGTTGATCATGACGAGCCCGAGCCCGTTGAGCAGCGTCGCGATCGGGAGGATCAATGGGTCGGCATAGGGCGCGCGCCACCGCATGACGAGGTGGAACGCGATCGTGATGACGAGGAAGCCGGTGCCGACGGCGACGAGGCTCGGCGGAACCGCTCCCTCGACGGCGATGCCGACGTTGATGTAGGCGAGCGCGACGATGCCGACCGCGAAGACGAGGAGCGCGAGCTCGACGTTGCGGCCCTTGCGGGAGGCGACGGACGAGACGGTGGTCATGCGTTGACGCTGACGCTCGGGGACGGGGAACCGGAGGGGGTGGCGCCGGGCGAACCGGACGGACCCGGCGACGGCGGCACGGACCCACTCGGCGTCGGAGTCGGCGTGGGGGTCGGGGTGGGCGTCGTCCACGTCGAGGGGACGGTGGTGCACGACTGCCCTTGCGACTTCGCGTAGCGGCAGGCCTGGGCCTGCACCTCGAGGTTGCGGACGAGGGCCGCGGCGTCGGACCGCGTCGGCATGCTGATGCCTCGCGACAGCTGCCCGCGATAGAAGTCGGGCAGGTCGTCGATGTCGATGTCGCTCGTCGACTCCGGGCTGGACAGGTCGATCGGGCCGAGCGTCTGATCGACGCCTCGGAACACGGCGACGTGACCGTCGTTGACGCCGACATAGAACTGGGCCTGCGACCACGACCACGCGGCATAGCCTCCGCCGATGAGCAGGATCAGGGTGACGAGCGAGACGCCGACCGTCCGCAGGATCGACGCGGCCCGTCCGCGGGACTCCTGCTCGGCGAGCGCGAGGTCGTCGGACTCCCCACCGCTCGCCTCCTGCGTGAGGGCGGACGCCTTGGCCGCCGGCGTCGTCGGGATCGGGCGCGTGTGTCGACGGATCGCGGCGGCCGCGCCCACGATCTGTGGCGAGTCGCTCGGGACGAACTGGGTGAGGTCGACGACGTCGCCGATGACGACGGTGACGTTGTCGGGGGCACCGGCGCGCAGGGCGAGCTGGACGAGCCGCTCGGCGCAGTCGCCGGGCTTGCGCTCGGTGGTGAGGACCTCGTCGATGGTGTCCCGGGCAACGTAGTCCGACAGTCCGTCGGAGCAGATGAGGTAGCGGTCGCCGACGATCGCCTGGCGCACGAGGACGTCCGGCTCCTCGCCCTCGGCGCCCGTGAGGACCCGCGTCACGAGCGAACGCTGCGGGTGGGTCGACGCCTCCTCGGCGGTGAGGCGCCCCTCGTCGACGAGCGACTGGACGAAGCTGTGGTCCTTGGTGATCTGGCTGACCTCGCCACCGCGCACGACATAGGCGCGTGAGTCGCCGATGTGCGCGAGGACGAGCTTGTCGCGGGCGCGCAGGATCGCGATGAGCGTCGTCCCCATGCCGTCGAGGTCGGCGTCGTCCTCGGCCATCCGCCCGAGTTCGCGGTTCGCGGCGGTGATGCGGCGCAGCAGGGCCTGGGTTGCGTCGACCCCGGAGAACGACTCGCCGTCGAGTCCGACGAGGGCACCGAGGATCGACGACGAGGCGACGTCACCGCCGGCGTGACCACCCATGCCGTCGGCCATCGCGAGAAGGTGCGGGCCGGCATACCCGCTGTCCTCGTTGTTGGTCCGCACCATCCCGACGTCGGAGCGGGCGGCGAAGTGGAAGGCAATCGCCACGGGCTACCTCCGCAGTTCGACGACGGTCGTGCCGAACCGGATTTCGGTGCCGTCCGTGACCGGCGTCGGGGCCGAGAGGCGCTGGGGGCCGATGAAGGTGCCGTTCGTGGAGCCGAGGTCCTCGACGACCCAGCCGTCGGGGCCCTTGTAGATGCGGGCGTGCCGACCCGACGCGAAGTCGTCCTCGAGCACGAGCGCCGACTCGGGGCTGCGCCCGATGAGGATGCCGGCCTCGCGCAGCGGCAGGCTCGTGCCGGCGAGCGGCCCGCTCGTGACCCGCAGGTGGTTGGGCTCGCGCTCGCCGCTGCGGACGTTGAAGCGACGTCCTGTCGCACGGGGCCGCACCGGGCGCTGCTCGGCCGGGACGGCGGCAGGGTTCGACCCGCGGGCCGCCGGTCGCGGGGTCGGGGTGCGAGCCGCGGACCGACGCGGGGTCACCTGGGTGCCGTAGAGGTCGCCGCGCAGCACCCCGACGACCGCGATGACGAACGCCCAGAGCGCCACGAGCAGGCCGAGGCGCATGACCGTGATGGTGAGTTCACTCATCGGCGACCGGCCCGGTAGGTGACGGACGTGCGGCCCACGGTGATGCGGTCACCGTCCTCGAGGTGCTCGCTCGTGATCCGCTCGCCGCCGACGAACGTGCCGTTCGTCGAGCCGAGGTCGCGGATCGTCGCGACGGTGTGCGGACCGTCCTGCGTCACGCGAATTTCGCTGTGCCGACGGGAGATTCCCGGATCGTCGAGGATGATGTCCGCGCTGTCGTCGCGCCCGAGAACCGTGATCGCACCCATGAGCGGATAGCGCTCGCCGTCCACGTCGAGCCACGGCCGGTCGGCCGGGTTGGTCCGCCGCGGCTCCGCGGGAGGCTTCGCCGGCACGTATGCCGCCGTCTCACCGGGGCTGTCGTCCGCAGGTTCGTGACGGGGCCGGGGTTGACGTGCGGGTCGCTCGGGGCGGTCGTCACGCGCCGCGGCCGCAGGGGGAGGTGCCGCGGCAGCGGAAGCCGGCGGGCCGGCATACGCATCGTCGTTGTCGTAGTCGTCATCGAAGTCCTCACGGGACTGGTGACGGACCTGCTTGTGCTGCCCGGTCATCCCCGTCGCGCGGGGGCGTTTGGCGGTGCTCGGGCGGATGCGGAAGACGCCCGTCTCGAGGTCGGCGTCCTCGTCGAAGAGGATGTCGATCGGCCCGCCCGGTTGGTAGTGCTGGCTGTCGGCGTGCTCCTCGGCGGCGGCGATGAGTTCGTTCTCGAGTTCGACGCCGTGCTGCGTGAGGCGGTCGAAGTCGGTCTCGCTCAAATCGATCGTGAAGACGTTGGGGACGAGGCTGCGGCTGCGGCCTGACGTCGTGGCGCGGTCATCCATCGCGCGACGAATGGCGCTCGCGATCTCGACGGGCTGGACCTCGGCGCGGAATGCCTTGGCGAAGACGCCGTTGACGGCACGCTCGAGCTTGCCCTCCATGCGGTCGAACAGTCCCATGGCGCGCCTCCTTCGGTCGTGCGGTGATCTCGCGGACAGGGGTCGGACCCGCTCGATGCTATCCGGCGGTGCTGTGGTGACTCGTGAGGCGGGCGTGAAGGTTTGCCCTCCTGCGGGACACTCGGCCTGATTTCGGGACTCCGCGGGTTCCGGAGGTCTCGGGTTGAGAGGGTGGGGGCATGAGGTCCTACTGCGCGGTCTATGTCGACGTCGGCTACCTGCTCGCGTCCGCCGCGACGCGCGTGACCGGGTCGTCGCTGCGCAGCGGCATCGAGGTCGACTATCCCGGCCTCATCGCCGGGCTCGTCGCGCAGGTGGAGACCGACTCGGGGATGCCGCTGCTGCGGGTCAACTGGTACGACTCCGGCGCGAGGTCCGGCGGCCAGCCCGACTGGCACCAGGACCAGATCGGACTCCTCCCCCGCATCAAGCTCCGCCTCGGCCGCATCTCGTATGCCGGTGAACAGAAGGGCGTCGACGTCCGCCTCGGCCTCGACCTCGCCCTCCAGGGACGGGCCCGGGTCGCCGACGTCGTCTATCTCGTCTCCGGCGACGACGACCTCACCGAGGCCGTCGAGGAGGCCCAGAGCGCCGGGGTCCAGGTCGTGCTGCTCTCCGTGCCCGGCCACAACGGCACGGGGCACGCGGTGTCCAAGCACCTGCGGCGGGCTGCCGATGGGGAGGTGCAGATCGATCCGGAGGTCATCGACCACTGCGTGCGCTCGCGGGCAATCCCGGATGGGCTCATCCCCAAGGACGAGTCCGCGGAGGCTGGTGACACCGAGGCGACCGAGGTCCCCGAGACCACTCCGGAGACCGGGACCGATGCGGACTCGACGCCCGCTGCGAGCTCGGGGTCGACGCAGCCCGACGTGCCCGTGTCGGAACCCGCTGACGGGCAGGCGCTGCCGAGTCCGGCGATGTTCGGGCGCAAGAAGGCGACCGAGGTCGTGCTGCCGACGTCGACGCCCAGCTGGACGACCTCGACCGGCGACCTGCCCGTCATCGACGAATCCGGGGCCTTCAACGCCGAGATCATCGACGCGGTCGCCAAGACCGTCCTCGAGTCGTGGTGCCGCACGGCAACGCCCGACGCACTGCTCGCCCTGCGCGCCGGCAAGCCGACGATCCCCGGCGAACTCGATCGCGCCCTGCTCCTCGACCTGTCCGGACGGGCCGGTGTCTACGACATCGACGACGCGAGCCGACACGAAGTGCGCGACCGCTTCTGGTACCACGTCGCGCGCGTCCGCCTCGCCTGAACGGATTGCCCGAGAAGTGGGAGGGGTCAGGTGAGGGTGCTGCCCAGCCGCTCGCGAGCCTGACGTCCACGGCGCGCTGCCGGCACGGTCCCGACCACGGCACCGAGACCGATCCTGGCCCCGTTGCCATAGAGGGTTTCGATGTGACCGGCGGGGACGGCATACGTCTCGTGCCAGATGCCCACGGCGCCGGGTGACTTGCGCGCGGCCCGATTGAACGCCCGCCAGGCAGGGAGGTGCTCGCTCTCGGCGCGGCTGGCGTAGGAGTAGAGGTGCTCAGTGCTCCGCCACCACTGCACGACCCACGGCCCCTTCGCGCCGATGAGTGTCGTGGCGCCGAGGAAGCCGAGGTCCTCCTCCTCGCCCCGAGCGGCCGCGGCCTTGTTGCGTTCGAGCTCGGCGAGCATCTTCGGCATCGCGACGAAGACGGGACCCCAGAGGTCGGGTCGGTGCCACTTCCGGAACGTCATGCCGATGTGGAAGACGACGATCTCGTCGTCGTGGGTGTGTGTCGTCTGAACGATTCCCTCGGCCATGACGGCCTCCTCGGATTGGATAGTGCTGATATCCCATATTGGGGAGCGTTACTATCCGACGTCAAGACCCGGCGGCGAAGAATCCGTCGGAGAAATGCGGAGGTATGCCGTGCGGCTGGCTGAGTTGTCCGCGTCCACGGGGGTGTCGGTCGCGACCCTGAAGTACTACCTGCGCGAGGGCCTGCTCCAGCCGGGGGCCGTCGTCTCGAAGACGCAGGCCGACTACGACGAGTCCCACGTCGAACGCGTCCGTTTGGTCCGCGCCCTGAGCGAGGTCGGCGGGCTGCCACTCGCGACGATCGGACAAGTCCTCGAGATCATCACCGCACCGGGTCACGACTGGATCGACGTGCTCCGGGCTGCCCAGCGCAGTCTTGTCAAACCTCTGGGAGACAACGGATTTGGCGCGACCGACGGGCGCGGGCGTGCTCGGGCGTGGGTGGACAAGCGCGGGTGGCTGATCGAACCCGACGACCCCTTCCTCGACGAGCTCGACCGGGCCTGGGCGGCCAGTGACGCCGGAGGCATCGGCTTCGACGAGGATCGACTCGACCGCTACGCCGACCACGTCGAGGGCATCGCCCGGGTCGACGTCTCCACGGTCCCCGAGGAGCAGGAAGCGGCCATCCGCCAGGTCATCATCGGCACGATCCTCGTCGACCCCGTCCTGGCCGCGCTGCGTCGGTTGGCCCAGCAGCACGTATCCCGGTCGCAGGCCGACCAGGCCTGAGGTTCGTGGCGTGAAGGTCAACATCCTTGCCGCCGGCTCGCGCGGCGACGTCCAGCCGATGGTCGCGCTCGGGGTGGGTCTCGTGCGCGCTGGCCACGAGGTGACCCTCTGCGCCGGCGACGACTTCGAGGAGTTCGTGACGAGCCGCGGGGTGGGCTTCGCGCCGTCCGGTGCACGCATCCACGAACTCATCAACTCACCGCTCGGCGTCGCCTGGTTGGGGCATTCGAGTTCGAACCCGTTCCGTGAGTTGGCCGCGCTCCGCCGGTTCGTCGTCGCCTCGACCGAGGGGTATGCCGGTGCGCTCCTCCCGCTCATGGGCTCCGCCGACGTGTGGGTCAGCGGGGCGCTCACGGTGCATGCCGGCGATGCCCTCGCCTCGGTCGGGGGCGGGCAGCACGTCGTGGCCGAGTTCGCGCCGATGCGTCCGACCAGGGAGGGGTCGGCGACGATGCAGCCGTATGTGCCCCGGCGCTCCTCCATCGCCAATTCCGTTGCGGGACAGGCAACTCTGAACGCGATGGCATCCGTCTTCGCGTTGCCGGGTGACCGGCTCCGGGTCGAACTCGGGCTGCCTCCCACCGGTCGCCGCGGATTCCTCGACGCCGTGCGGCGCACCCCTGGACTGCTCGCCGCCTCGCCGGTACTGGTGCCTCCCGCATCTGACTGGCACGGCAACCCGGTGGTCACCGGGAGCTGGTACCTCGAGGACGCCGGGCCACGTCCGGCCAGCCCGGCCAACCCGGCCGACCCGGAACTCGAGGCGTGGCTGGAAGGTGGGCGGACGGCATACGTCGGGTTTGGTTCGATGCCGACCCGGGACGGTGAGTTGATGAGTTCCCTTGTGGCACAGGCGGCCCGGGCTGCGCGGGTGCGTGTCGTGCTGCACGCAGGGTCGGCCGGGTTGGTGTCGCGCGACGACGCGTGGGTGCGCGGCGTGGGGGACGTGCCGCACGGGTGGCTGTTCCCGCGGACGGTGGGCGTCGTCCACCACGGCGGAGCCGGGACGACCGCGGCGGCCCTGCGGGCCGGGGTGCCGCAGGCGGTCGTGGCGCACATTGGCGACCAGCCGTACTGGGGTCGACGCGGGTGGGAGATCGGTGTCGGAGCACGGCCGGTTCGAAGGCATCGGCTCACGGTGGAGTGGCTGACCGAGGTGCTGCGCGGGTTCGTGCGGGGTGAGCGGCGGGAGTGGGCGGCGGAGGTCGGCTCGCAGGTGCAGGCGGAGGACGGGGTGGGTCGCGCCGTGGAGCTGTTGGAGCGCACGGCCGCGTCTGCCCAGACTGGCGCCGCGCGATAGGCGACGGATCCGCGGGCGGGGCGCGGACGGCATACGGGATCGGTTTGGTTTGGAGCGCACTCGTGCGGCACACTTGGTTCCGCTTCACGCGCAAGTGGCGGAACGGCAGACGCGCTGTCTTCAGGTGGCAGTGTCCTTATGGGCGTGGGGGTTCAAATCCCCCCTTGCGCACAGTGGGTGGTTCAGGTAACTCTGATCCATCAGTTCAGGTAATTCCGTAGGTCTCTGACCTGCGGAATTACCTGTATCTGGACCAACTCGGTGATGGTTCGGGCGAAACGGAGGATCCAGTGTTGTCGCGACTCAAATCCCTGCTGAGTCCGTCCGGCCCCCTATCGGCGGACTTGTCGGTCCTCCGGTGCACGCTGGGCACGTGACCCTGATGCCACTGAACCCAGAACTGGAGCAAGCGCGTCATGACGCGCTCGTTGCCCTGGGTGGCCGGGTGCGCGAACTCCGGCTGGCGAAGTCCATGACGCAGCAGCAGTTGGCCGATGCCACGGGGATGCACCGCGTCAGCATCAACAAGATGGAACACGGCCTGTTGGACGTGGGAGTCAGCAACGTGACGGCTCTCGCTTCGGCCCTCGGGGTGGACGCCAACGAGTTGTTCTCGAAGGGACGTCCTTGGCTCCCATATCGAGGAGTGCGCGAAGGGCAGCGCCGGAGGTGCGCTTGGCGCGAGCCTCGAAGTAGCGACCGGACACAATGAACGTGGTGACAGCCGCGGCGACCTCCAGGTAGATGTGGGGCTCTGCCGCAGCGTCGGACCGGCTCGGAAGCAGGTCGAACGGCATCCGCATGCCCGTCATCCCGGCGTGCGTGAAGAACAGCGCCCATAGGGACCACAACCATGCGGCCCCGACGCCCACGGAGATCAGGGTGTCCATCGTGGCGGCTCGGTGCCGCAGATTGGTCCACGCGGCCCGGTGGAAGGGCAACGCGCCCCAGACGACGACGGGCGACGCAAGCGTCAGTGACAGCCACTGCCAGTTGTCGAACTGGAGGGCTGGAATCATCGACATCAACAGCACGGGGAGCGTCAAGACAGCGGACACGGTCAGCCGCTGCCGCCAGATGTCAGCCTCTTGGTCCTTGGCCGACTGCCCCGTGTCCTCCATTGCTTCTTGAGCCCGTTGGGGGGCAGGAACCGACGCTGTGTACCCGGTGGCCTCGACGGTGGCGATGAGATCAGCGGGGGCGACCTCCGACCCGTAGTGAACCTTGGCCTTCTCGGTGGCGTAGTTCACGGTGGCGCTGACACCGGGCATCTTGTTGAGTTTCTTCTCGATGCGCGCGGCGCACGATGCGCAGGTCATCCCCCCGATGGCGAGTTCGACCTCTTGGTCGTGCTGCTGGACGTTGTCCACCTGGGTGGCCATCGTGCGGTCCTTCCGGGTCTGGCTGTTGCGGTTCTGATTAGGAGCGAGCGAGGTGGTAATCCCCGGCCTCGTCAAGTGCTGCGGAGACCTGTTCGTCGCTGAGGGGTTCGGTGCTGGTCACCGTGACGGTGGATGACCCGTCGGGGACGAGTCGGACGTTGACGTCGCTGACCCCGGGAAGTGCCTTGACTTCGCTGGTGACTGCGTTGACGCAGTGACCGCAGGTCATGCCGGTCACTGCGAAGGTCTGGGTGTTCATGGTGTTCTCCCCGGTGGGTGCGGCGGCGGTTTCGGATGAGGCAGGGCTGCAGCACGCGCAGCCTGAGGACTGAGCCATGGGCAGGTTCTTACCGGTGTTCTCGGACAAGGTGATCTCCTTCGAGTGACGGGTGGGTCATGAACGGACGAGCCGTGCGATGGCGGCCGACGCTTCTTCGAGTTTCTGGCTTCGATCGGTCTCGCTGCCGTCCGCCAGATCGGACATGCAGTGCTTCAAGTGGTCGTCCAGCAGACCGAGCGCGACGGCCTCAAGCGCCTTGGTGGCGGCAGATACCTGGGTGAGGATGTCGATGCAGTAGGTGTCGGACTCGACCATCTTCTGCAGACCGCGTACCTGCCCCTCGATTCGCCGGAGCCGCCGCAGTTGTTCGTCCTTGCTGTCGATGTAGCCGGGAACGGCCCGGGCGGGGGTCTTGGCGTTCATGGGATCCTCCATCTCAGCAGTGCCAACATACCCCCATGGGGTAGGTATTCCCGATCCTGACGCCAAGCGTTCGCCACAGACGCGCGTTCACCCACATGGTGGACTGCCACAGCCTTGCCCGGCCCGCCCGGCCGTTCAGTGCAGGTTTCATGAAGGCTTGCTGAAGTCGGTGCTGATGATGCGCCCCTGGGAGGACCGTCACGTGGCCAGCGGCAACCGGACGGTGAAGTTCGATCCACGACCCCGTCCCGGGCTTGACACAGACAGGCCGCCCCCATGGGACTCGACGAGCGCCTTGCTGATCGTCAAGCCGATGCCACTTCCGCCTCGAACACGACTACGCGCGGGGTCTGCCCGGTAGAACCTTTCGAAGATGTGAGGCAGATGCTCGGCTTCGATCCCCTCACCGTTGTCAATCACCGTGATCTCGATCCAGTGAGGGTCCGGCTTGCGGACCGCCACAAGGACATTGCCACCGGCCGCTGTGTGCTGGAGGGCGTTGTTGAGCAAGTTGGACAGCACCTGCACCATACGGTCCGGGTCCGCGAGAACGACTCCATCAGCGCGTTCGTCCACGACCAGAGTCACCTGCTTCGAAACGTAGGCATTGCGCGCCGCGGCTACGGCGGAGTCGACCAGCGCAGCGGCGCGCGTCGGCACCCTCCGCAGATCGCGTCCGTCCTCCTCAGCACGGGCCACGGCGCTGATGTCCTCAGCGAGGCGCTGCAACCGCGCGGTGTTCCCATGCAGGACATCCATGGTCCCGTCATCGAGCCGGCGCACACCGTCCTCCACTGCTTCGAGGTGCGCCTCAATGCTGCTCAGAGGCGTGCGCATCTCGTGAGCAAGGTCGGCCAGCAGTCGACGACGGGTGGCTTCCACGTCGCCGAGCCTCCGCGCCAGGTCGTTGATGGTCGCTGCCAACTGGTCGAACTCAGCACCGAGCCCCGGGCTGGGCACTTGAGTCTGGTACTGGCCATTGGCAATCTTGGCGGCTGAGTTCGCAACAGCCGTGGTCGAACGCTGGATTCGCCGCGTGAAGAACGCAGTCACTCCCAATGCCAGGATCACGGACGCGGTCAGGGCGGCACCCAACGCGATGATCAGCGCCGAGCCGAATGCCTCCTCCACGTGGGCGGCCTCGGCCGCCGAGTGACCCACTCCCGCTTGGCGCAGGTGATCATGAAAGATGCTCGGGCCGACAATGGCCGCTACCGCCCATGACGTGGCCGCACCCGCAACAAGCACGAGGGTCTGAGCGATCAGTAGGCGCGGGGCCAGCCCAGCCCGCCCGATGCCTCCAGCCCCACGCTGAGCCGCGGTCATTCGCCGGTCCCCATCCGATAGCCAATCCCACGCACCGTGCGAATGAACCGTGCGGCACCGGCGTCGTCGCCGAGTTTGCGGCGCAGGTGTCCGACATGGACGTCGACGAGGTGCTCGTCGCCGACCCATGTCTGCCCCCACACCCGATCGATGAGTTGACGTCGGCCGAACGCCATTCGAGGCCGTTCGGACAGCACATCGAGGACGTCGAACTCGGTCCGTGTCAGGGACACCGGCTCGTCACCGATCCATACGTCTCGGCCGACTGGATCGATCACGAGGGGGCCAAAGCGGCGATACGCGGGGCCGTCCTCCGAGCCACCCATGGGACGGGGCCGACGCAGCATCGCACGCAGTCGGGCGATGAGGACTCGCGGACTGAAGGGCTTTGTCATGTAGTCGTCGGCTCCGACCGATAGCCCGACGAGCGTGTCGAGTTCGTCCGTTCGGGCCGTCAGCATGACGACGTAGGCGTCGGAGAAGGTGCGCAAGGACCGACAGACCTCGATGCCGTCCTGCCCCGGCAGTCCCAGGTCGAGGATGACGACGTCAGGATCGACGTTGCGGGCAACCTGAACTGCGTCCATGCCGTCGTGGCTCACGTGGACCTCGTAGCCCTCGCGTTCCAGATAGTTCGCAATCACCGTTGCCATGGGCACGTCGTCCTCGACGACGAGGGCTCGTACCCCCCGCAAGGACGCCTGGCGACGAGACCCATCTTCGACAGCGTCCTCGCGCCCTGGCTTCTCATGGACCATTCCCACATGGTCGCAGCCGTCCCCGCTACGACCACTTGGAGAGGGGTCGACGCGGCGCATCTTCAGCGAACCTTCACAGAACCACTGCCGTCCCGTCCGTGTGGCCGTCCCACATTGATGACATCCGACAAGGGGAGTTGAGGGCGATGATGTGGAACGACGGAATGGGCTGGACCGGTTGGCTTGTGATGGCCCTGACGGCCGTGGCGTTCTGGGCCCTGGTCATCTTGGCGGTCGTGGCCCTGTTCAGGGACGGCCGCCCCGAGTCGAGGCAGGCCCAGGCCGGGTCTGACGAGGCGTGGCGCATCCTCGACCAGCGGTTCGCGCGCGGCGAGATCGACGCCAACGAGTACCAGGCGCGGCAGGTCATGCTGCGTTCGCCGCACTGAGATCCGTCGCGACGAAACCTATGCCTACCACGGCGGAGGGGCAGAGAACCCGCTTGGGCGCCGTGCGCGACGCGGCAGCAGCGGCGGCCGGGGTGGTTCTGGGTCTGGTTCCGCATGTCCTGCACCACGTGGGCATCCTCGCTGGCGCCGCCCTCCTCACCGGTTTGGGCGGCAATGCTGCCCTTTACGTCGTCGGCTTGGTCCTCTCGGTTCCCATGTTCAGACGCATCCATAGGAAGTTCCGCACATGGCTAGCGCCTGCCATTGCGGCGGGCCTCTTCACGGCGATGTTCCTCGTGTCCGCGCTCGTCGTGGGACCCGCCATCAGCGATGGCTCGCCTACCCAGCAGCGAGGACCTGCACCGTCACCGACAGAGCAGCACACCGAGCATCACTCGTAAGGCCTTCAACGAACCTTCATCCGCTTCCCGCGTCCACCTCTACTTCCGGCGATCACCGTGGAAGTGGAAGGAAGGAAGGTTGACATGGACGACAGAAGGTTCTGCGTGAACATAAGCCCCACCGAACGAATCGGACGGATCGCAGTCGGACTGGCCGCCGTGGCTATTGCCATAGCGCTGTTCCGGGAACCCGGCCCTGCCGGGGCTGCGGCCCTCAAGGTCTTGCTTGGCCTTGCAGGGCTCGATCTGGTCTTCACAGGTGCCACAGGGCACTGCCCGCTGTACAAGGCGCTCGGGCACGTCCCGGCCTCCCTGAAAGGAAAGAACAATGACCGATACCCGTGACGGCGACCACCGTCTCGTTCACTGGCACGATGACGCGCCTGCCGATGATCAGACGTCGAAGCCGATCGGCGAGGAGGCGGGACAGTCTCATCAGAGCCGCCACTCACGCGGTCACGCGCTGATGATGCTGGCCTGCTGCATCCCCATGGTGCTCGTCGTGGTTGCACTCGTCGCGACCGGTGCCGTCGGCGCTGGTGCCATCGCGTACGCGCTCCTGTGTGTCGCGATGATGGCCACCATGATGCTTTTCATGCCTGGTCACCGGCACTGACGAAATACCCCATGGGGGTATACAGTCGACTTGTAGGAGCGAGTTCCCACGTCAACCCACGGAGATGTTGCGCCATGAGCCGAAAGACCGTTCTGCAACTGGGAGGCCTGCACTGGGCCACTTCCGCCAGAGCCATCGAGGCCACGTTGACGCGTCGGCCGGGCGTCGAGGCCGTCGAAGCCAACGCGGCGAACCAGACCGCCACCGTCACCTATGACCCTCACTCGACGACGGTGGCGGAACTGACCGGCTGGGTTCGCGACTGCGGATACCACTGCTCCGGGCAGTCAGTTCCGCAGCATGTCTGCGAACCGATGAGCGAGCCAGCGGCTGACGCGGCGCACGTGGCTGTCACCGCGCATGGTGAAGGACACGCGGAACACGAAGCGCACACCCAACACGACGTGAATGCCCAGCACGACGTGAACGCCCAGCACGACGCAATGGATCACAGCGCTCACTCGCCACACGAGATGATGGGCCACGGCGGGCACGCAGGCATGTCCATGGCAGACATGGCGCGCGACATGCGCAATCGATTCCTTGTCGCACTGGTCCTCACCGCCGGGATCACCCTCTGGTCACCCATGGGCAGGGACATGCTCGGCTTCACGGCCCCGACCCCGTTTGGGTTGCGCGACGATGTGTTCGCCTTCCTGTTGAGCCTCCCGGTCGTGTTCTACTCCGCGTGGATCTTCTTCGACGGAGCCTGGCGGGCGCTGCGCAACCGAACGCTGGACATGATGGTGCTGGTGGCGGTCGCGGTTGGCGCCGGATGGCTCTACAGCGTCGGGATCACCCTGACTGGCGGCGGCGAAGTCTTCTACGAGGCCGCCGCGATGCTGACCACCTTCGTGCTGCTCGGGCACTGGTTCGAGATGCGTGCCCGCGGCGGAGCGAACGACGCGATTCGCGCCCTCATGGACCTGGCCCCACCCAAGGCCACCGTCATTCGCGACGGCGAAGAGGTCGAGATCCCCACGGCAGGTGTGGTCGTCGGCGACCTCGTGCTGATCCGCCCCGGTGGAAAGGTGCCAGTCGACGGGACCGTCGAAGACGGGATCTCCGAAGTCGACGAATCCATGGTGACCGGCGAAAGCATGCCCGTGAGCAAGTCCCCCGGCTCCGAGGTCATCGGCGCCTCGATCAACACGACAGGAGTCCTGCGAGTCCGCGCCACCAAGGTCGGCTCCGACACTGCGCTCGCACAGATCGTGCGGCTCGTCCAGGAAGCCCAGAACTCCAAGGCGCCGGGGCAGCGCCTTGCTGACCGTGCTGCCTTCTGGCTTGTTCTCGTCGCACTCGTCGGCGGGGTCGGCACGTTCCTCGTGTGGCTAGGCGTCGGCGCCAGCGTGCAGGTGGCGCTGCTGTTCGCCATCACGGTTGTGGTCATCACCTGCCCCGACGCTCTCGGGCTGGCCACTCCCACCGCCATCATGGTCGGCACGGGTCTTGGTGCCCGCCGAGGCGTCCTGTTCAAGAACGCCACCGCTCTGGAGTCCGCTGCCCGTATCGACACCGTCGTGCTCGACAAGACGGGCACCCTGACCAAGGGCGAGCCCGAAGTCACCGACGTTCTCGTCGGCGACGCCCTGACCCAGACCGAACTGCTGCGCTTGGTCAGCGGAGTGGAGCGCGAATCGGAGCACCCCCTCGCGGGCGCCATCGTCGCGTATGCCGTAGACCAAGGCGTCGTTCCCGCAGCCACATCCGACTTCCAAAACGTCCCAGGTCACGGCGCCGTCGCCGACGTGGACGGCCACCGAGTCGTCGTCGGCAACCGCAAACTCATGGCCCAGCAAGGAATCGACGTTGGACCGTGGCTGGCTCGGCGCGACGAACTCGCTGCCAGCGGTCGCACGGCCGTCCTCATCGGCCTGGACGGGCGAGGCGCCGGAGTCATCGCTCTCGCCGACGCAGTCCGTGAAACCTCCGAGCAGGCCATTCGGGAACTCCACGAACTGGGCGCCGAAGTCGTCATGCTGAGCGGCGACAACCAAGCCACCGCCGACCGCATCGCCGGTCAACTCGGCATCGACACGGTGATCGCCGAGGTCCTCCCCGGCGACAAGGCCGCCAAGGTCGCTGAACTGCAGGCCACAGGAAAAAAGGTGGCCATGGTCGGCGACGGCGTGAACGACGCCCCCGCCCTGGCCCAGGCAGACCTCGGCATCGCGATCGGCGCGGGCACTGACGTCGCGATCGAAACCGCAGACCTTGTGCTCATGCGCTCGGACCCCCTCGACGTTCCCATCGCCCTGCGCGTTGGCCGAGGAACGCTGCGGAAGATGCGACAGAACCTCGGATGGGCCGTCGGCTACAACGTCATCGCACTGCCCATCGCCGCCGGGGTCTTCGAACCGTCCCTGGGACTCGTCCTGCGTCCCGAGGTCGCGGCGCTCTCGATGTCCGGATCGAGTGTGATCGTTGCTGTAAACGCGCTGATGCTCAAGCGGCTCCGCCTTCCGTCAGGACCGCAGGCAGACAGTGCGCAGGCGCACACGAATCCGGCGTCCGAAGTCGCTGCCCCGACGGGCCGCTGAACCCATCCGGCGGTAACGCGTCCGAGCGGCTGAGGTCATCTTCATCAAACCTTCAGAGAATCCACGTCGTCCCGGGCGACCAAGCGCTGGAGGGTAGGACCGGTGCGCAGCCGACTTCCCCCTCGCCGGGTGCGCACCACCACATACTCACGACCAAGGAGCGAAGTTCCGTGCACCTCAAGAAGCACCACCCCGTCCTGGCCGCCGTCGGTGTTGCTGCGCTTCTCAGCGTCAGCGCCTGCGGCACCGATGATGCTGGGTCGGGAGCAGCGGGCGGCGGAAGCACGACATCAGCGACCGAGTCGCAGAACGTTGACGACGGGCGAAAGGGCGACGTCATGTTTGCCCAGATGATGATTCCGCACCACCGGCAAGCGGTCGAAATGGCAGACGAAGCGCTTAAGAAGGACGCCTCTACGGAGGTCAAGGGGTTGGCAGCCCAGATCAAGGCCGCTCAAGGTCCTGAGATCGAGACGATGACGAAGTGGCTCCAGGAGTGGGACGCACCCATGACCGCAGAGGGCGGTCACGGAGGACACGGCGGTGGCGACGGCATGATGTCGGGCGACGACATGGAAGATCTGTCGGCCGCCAATGGAGCCGCGTTCGACAAGATGTGGCTGACAATGATGATTGAGCACCACGAGGGCGCTGTGGAGATGGCCGAGGGTGTTCTCAAGACAACCACGAACCCTCAGGTTGAGGAGATGGCGAAGGCGATCGTCGAGGGTCAGAACGAGGAGATCGCGACCATGAAGGGCCTTCTGTAGCACGCGTTGGCACACTCAAACGACCTCGCCTGAAAGGGCTTCAATGCACCACCCAGCCCGGCAGCGCCTCCGTGCACTCTTCGCGGTACCGGCATTTGTGGCACTGCTGTCTGCATGCTCGGCAATCGCCGACAACGCAGAGAGCCCGGCGCCCGCAGCCTCGGCCGTCGTCGACAGCGCGTCACTGCCGTCTGCGCACGTTCACGGTGTCGGCCGGGATCCCGGCGACGGCACGCTGCTTTTGGCCACTCACGAAGGGTTGTTCCGGTATGCCGCCGACGGTCCCGTCAGGGTCGGACCAAGCATCGACCTCATGGGGTTTTGGATCGCCGGGCCCGGCCACTACTACGCCTCTGGGCACCCGAACATGGCGCCGGAACTGCCCCAACCCATGGGCCTCATCGAAAGCACCGACGGCGGGAAGACTTGGGCGGTGCTGTCGCGAGGCGGCCAATCGGACTTTCACACGCTGACTCAGGCGGGGGACACCGTCCTAGCCTTTGACGGCAAACTGCGCCGCACCACTGATGGTCGCCAATGGTCGACGGCACCGCTTACAGCGCACCCGCGAACCCTCGCCGCCAACCCGGACGGCAGCAAAGTCCTCGCGACGACAGAGGCCGCCCTGCTGGGCTCGACCGACAAGGGCGCGACGTGGCAGCCGATACCCGATGCGCCGCTGCTGCTACATGTGGCCTGGGTCGATGCTGGTGTCGTTGCGGGCGTAACGCCCGGCGGCGAGATCGCCATGAGCGCGGACGCAGCGCGGACGTGGAGGATGACCGGTGCAACCGTGCCGCCACCACAGGCGGTGAGTGCGAGCCAGACCGCAGACGGCATGGAGGTCCTCGTGGTGACCGAGCGTGAAGTGCTCACTTCCCGAGATGGCAAGAAGTTCTTGCCGGTCAGGGGATAGTTGTGGACCTGGGCCACGAACACCGGGATGGGATAGGGAGTCCAGATCGCATGCCAATACAGGTCTGCGCTGCCCAACACGGCGACTCACCACTCACGCTGGCGGGCTGAACAGGGCCCCCTGCTGCAGGCTCGATCGACACTCCGACGACGAACACGGCGGCGAGCGAGTCAAGGATTTCGGCGAACGCGGCCCGGACTGGGGCGGGGACGTCGCCGTCGACGACCCTGTTCTCGTGCCATCTGTGAGGTCAGCGTGCGCGGCTCCGGCGTGCACGGACAAGGGTGTAGTTAGCCACTAGGACCGCGGGTCAGATCCCTCTACTGGGGGGCGCCGGTCCGCATGGTTGGTTCGCAGGGACTGCTCCGACCGGGTTCGAGGTGTGAAAGTTTGGCGATATTGGTGTGAAGGCCTGCTTTCGGCCTCTACCAATTGATGCTCTGACCTGCGTCAATGCCCTTTCGTGTACAACCCACCGTGTGATGTCTCAGGACATCGGAAACCCCCGAACCCCCGGTTCGGGGGTTTCTTGTGGTTTCTGTGGCTGGTAGGTGCGGTGGGGGTCGAGGGTGAGTTCGCGCAGGAGTGAAGCGTTCGTGGTTCTGTGCCGCATCGTTTCTGGTCAGGAAGGATGCAGGTATGCCGAAGAAATTCGATCCCGCGGTCAGGGAGCGGGCAGTGCGGATGGTCGCTGAGCATGCGGCGGAGTCAGGGTCAGTGACCCGGGCCTGTGTCGCGGTCGGTGCGAAGTTGGGCATCTCGAAGGAGACGGTGCGGGGGTGGGCTCGGCAAGCAAAAGGAATGGAGCTTGCTCGGCTTCGACGCCGCCGCAAGCTCCGGTGAAACGGTCGGTACTGGTCGGTCGTCGTCGGTCACCACCGGGTGGCGGCGTCCCCCACGCTCGGCGTTTGCGCAGGTCAGCGGCTCGTTCGCCCAGTGGGCGCATCAAGCGATAGACGCAAAGCCGACGTGATTAGGTCGTCGGTTCGATTCCGACAGGCGGCTCCGGCGAACAGCCCCTGACCTGCGGAAACGCAGGGCAGGGGCGGTTCGGTTCTGGTGGTCGCGCGATGCGCTGGCCTCACGGCTCTGCCCGACACCGACGTCGCTCTCCTCTGCGACGGACCCCTCGCCGGCTGAGCGCTCGCGGCCGGCATCCTGTCCGTGTGCCGATAGGCCTCGCACCGCTCGGCAACGCAGCGTGGCGTTGCGTCGCGACCTGGCGACGGCTCGGCGGGGCGCGATCGTCTCGTGCGTTGGCGGACTACGGGAGCTTGGACGCGAGGACGTCGGCCGCCAGGATCTCGGGTGCTGCGCCGAGGAGGTGCTGGTTGGCCATCAGGGCTGCGACGATGGCGCCGTTGGCGTGGGCGTCGCGAGCGGCCTCGTCGGGGAATGCATCGAAGATCCAGAAGGTGTCGGCGTGGGTCCTGACCGCGAACCAGACAATCGTTCCTACTTCTTCGTTGGCGAGCGCGACAGCGCCGGCGAGCAGATCGGCGAGCGCGTCGTGCTGTCCATCGGCCGCGACGATCTTGGCGACGAAGGCATACGGAAGTGATGCGGGTGCGGACATGAGGGGTTCTCCTAGGTGTCGAGGTTTCTTGGTGAAGCGAGTTCAGCGTATGACGAGCAAGGGCAGATGAGAAGTGGCGTATACGGCAGTATTGCTATTGTTCGCGCCATGCGTATCGGACTGATCGCGATCGACGGCTGCTTCGGTTCGGCTGTCGCGTCGGTCATCGACATCGTGCGGGTGGCCGACGGAGCCCGCGGCGATGTCGACCCGCGGATCGACCCGATCGAACTCGCCATCCTCGGACCGAAACGGAGAGTGACCACGACGGCATCGATGACCCTGTCGGTGGACCACCCGCTGTCGGAGTCCGCAGAGTTCGACGTGGTCGTCGTCCCTGCGCTTGGAACCCTCACGGCCGCCGCTACCAACGACGCCCTCCAGAGCCGAGATGCTCGTTCGGTTATCGCCTCGCTCGGGCGCCTCGACGACGCGACCACCCGGATCGCCGCGGCGTGCACCGGCGTGTTCGCTGTCGCCGAGACCGGACGGATGCATCATCGGCGGGCGACGACCAGCTGGTTCCTGGGGCCGGAGTTCCTGAAGCGCTATCCGACAGTCGCCCTCGATCTCGACACCATGGTCGTGGTCGACGGGAACCTCGTCACCGCCGGCGCCGCGTTCGCCCACATCGACCTCGCGCTCTCACTCGTGCGATCGATCAGCCCCGACCTGGCCCAACATGTCGCCAAGCTCCTCATCATCGACGAGCGTCCGTCGCAGGCGGCCTTCGTCGCCTACGAACATCTCCGGCACGAGGACCCGATCGTCGTCGAGTTCGAACGCTTCGTGCGCGCCCGCCTGGACGAACCGTTCAACGTCGCCTTCGTCGCGCAGTCGCTCGGCACCAGCCGGCGCACCCTCGAACGACGAGTCCGTGCGGCGCTCAACCTCACTCCGCTCGGCTTCGTCCAACGGCTTCGCATCGAACGAGCTCGGCACCTCTCAGCAACCACGGACCTCACCTCCGCCGAGATCGCGCGACGGGTCGGCTACGCGAACGCCGAGACTCTGCGCTCCCTCCTGCGTAGGGAGCGACGCCGTTCCTGACCTATCGCCATGCCTGTAACCGGTGTCCTAGTGCTCGACTGGAACCACCTCTCAGCACGTCGCGTCGACGCTCCTGCGTCGCCCCTGGACGACCCACTCGACACGCCCGCAGCACAGGCCATGTGACGTGTCCCGGCTTCCCGGACGGTCGGGGTTGGGTGGCTGTGATGTCGCTGCGTTCTCGTCAAGGGGGTCAGCAGACTCGATCAGAGTCGATTGGGATGAGACGCGAAGGCGGTCAGGTCAGGGCGGCCGAAGCCGGCCGGCGGGGTAGCGTCGGTCACGTCGAGGTCTTTCGGATGGATGGCGTAGGAACCTCCATCGTCGGGAGACCTCGACGTCTATCTGCGGACCGACGCGCCCGGTCGACCTACACCCTCATCTGGGAAGAGCCGTGAAACTCGTGAGGACAGTGCTAAGCGACTCGCGGTACGAACATCTCGGCCCGGATTGTGTGAAGCCAGGTCGGCGTTAACTCATTGGCCGCAGGTGCGGTAACCCGGGAGTTTTTCCGTCGGAGCACAGGAAGGACCATCCGACATCAACGTTGCCCGGCCCACCCCGGTGAGGGATCTTCGGCCCTCAGCCGTCCGGATGGACCCTCAGATCAGGCTGCGCTTGACGATGACGGCCTTGAGCGGCGCGAGCGTCGTGTCGAGCGACTGGACCCCGGCCTCGGGCACGAGGTGCTCACGGAGAGCGTTCGCGAACGTCGCGTGCAGCTTCTCCCACACCGGCTCGGTGATGGGCTCGCCACCGGCCTGGACGAACGCCAGCTGAGCGGCGGCGAGTTCGCGGACCGTTCCCACGGTCAGGCCTTCGCTCGTCAGGTCGCGCACCGTCGCCATGACGTGCCGCTGGAGGGTGGACCGGTCCATCGAGCCGAACCACGGCTGCAGCATCACGTCGCCGGAAATGCGGTCACTGATGCTCTGGATGACGCCGGACCACGCGTTGCCGTCGGAGTAGTAGCGAAGCCAGTCCATGAGCGGCACGTCCGAGGAGCGGGTGCGCAGTCGGGGCGGCGGTGCGAGGACGTGGCTGGCCGGGAGGTCCTTGAACGGCATCGGCTCCGAACCCGCGTCAGGCGTGGACGAGTTGGCCGCGGCCGGAGTGGCCGGGCTGTCCGGGGTGTCCGTCGAACCGGATTCGGGTGCCTCGGGCTTCTTGCGCGGAAGCGTGATGACGAGGGTCGGACGCTCCGCGTCAGCCACGGGCGGGGCCACGATCACCGGAGGAGCGGTCACCACGGGCTTGGGTGCGGGCAGCTTGGGGGCCTCATCCGCCTGCCGGGCCGGCGCCTCGGTGGGGGCCAGGGGCTGCGACTCGAGTTCGGCCGGCGCTTGGTCCGCGACGTTGTCGGTCGTCGCAGGGCCTTCGCCCCTGGCCACGTCGTCCGAGCCATCAAAGATGTAGCCGTCGCTGGACCGGTCCGAGTCGGACGATGACGCGGCAGTGTCGAACTCGCGGTCATCCCGGGCGTCGTCCGGGACGTCGCGCTCGGTGTCGAGCTCATCCCGGTCCGTCTCGGCCTGCTCATTCGCCTCGGCGCTCTGTGCCCGGTATTCGCTCATCATCCGCTGACGCGCGACGAGCGCGCCCACGATCAGCAGTACTCCGGCTGCGATCATCAGCCAAGGCCACATGGTCCGACCCCTTCCGTGGGTGCCCTCATGGCTCCCGTCCTACCCCAAACTCTCGCAGGTTCGGCGCGGCCCGTGTGCCACGGGTTGTCAGGTGGACCCGTCACCACCACCGGCATGGGCCCAGAGTTTGCGCGGCACCACCATGCGCCAGGCGTCGAGGACGAGTTCGCGCATGAGGTCCTCGTCGAGCCGGTCGAGGTGGCACTCGACCCAGTTGAACCGCAGGTCCGACGGCCTCGGCATGAAGAACACGCCGGGATCGCTCGCGACCAGCGCCTCACGCTCCTCCTTGGGGAAGGCGAAGCCCATCTCGGTCTCCTCGCGGTTGAACGCGACCCAGACGATGCTGCCCACACGGAACTTCACGCGGTCGCGCACGATCACCTCGTAGCTGCGGGGCAGCCCCCCAGCCACGGCACGGACGTCGTCGATGGTGACCGGCACACCGCCAGCGTGGCACCGAGCGCCGACAACGGCACGGTCGATGTCCGAATCTCAGAGGTACCCGTCCTGCGTCGCGGCCCGGATGACGTCGGCGACGCTGTTCACGGGCCGCCCCAGGCTGCGATAGCGATCCCCGACCCGGTTGACGTAGGTGACGACCGTGGCCGTGCCGACCGGAGGGGTCATGCGCCGGCCTACAGCCTTGCGCGGCAGTCCTTCGCCGAGGAGTACCAGCGTCTCGAGCTCGCGGGGCGCGAGCCGGGGCACGAGGTCGGGATCGGTCACGAGGGCGTGTGCCAGCTCCCCCGAGACCGCGAATTCACCCGCGGACACCACCTCCAACACGTCGAGGAGGCTCGCGATCGGGTCCGACTTCAGGGCCAAGCCACACGCCCCTGCCTCGACGGCCCGCCGCAACGGCACGGGACGAAGTTCAGCCGTGTAGATGACGCAGGCGATGCCCCGTGACGTCCAGTCGCGCAGGCGAGTCTCCAGATCAGCTCCTCCGCCGCTGTGCAGATCCACCAGGAGGATGTCCGGTGGCCCGAGGGCCGCCATGAGCGCCTCGAGCCGACCCGGTGACTGGGCCGACCCGAGCCACCGGAATCCCGGCAGCTCCCGTCCGATGACCGCTGCGACGCCCTCCATGAGCATGGGGTGCTCATCGAGTCCCATCACGCCGAGCGGCCCGACCGTGTCCATGCCCCGATTGTGGGAACGCGGAGGCCTCGTGTCCGGTCATGTGAGGCCATGCGGCAAGGTCCGTTCAAAGTCGTACAGGGTCCCGCGCGTGAGACGTTCGGGCCAGCGTTCCCGGAACGGGTCACGCGAAGGCGAGTGACGGCATACGTTCCCCTCATCGACGGTCCGACAACCTCGGCGGACGCGGTTTCGGGGGCGCCGAGCCCGACTCCGGACGAGATCCGCACGGTCAAGGACTTCGGTGCTGCGCTCAGCGCGCTGCGCCTCGCGCTGGGACTGTCGGTGCGGGACGTCGCGCGTCGGACGGACGGCATCCCGGCGAGCACGCTCGGTGGCTACTTCTCCGGCCGCCACCTGCCCCCGCCCACGCGTCCGGACGTGCTGACCGGCGTCCTCACAGCCCTCGGTGTGCCGGAGGCGGAGCACGACGCCTGGCACCGCGCGTCTCAGCGCCTGCATGCGGGTCGACTGCCGCGGATGGTGGCGCCGAATCGCTATCGCGGCCTCGCGTCCTACGACGTCGGCGACAGTGCCCTCTTCTTCGGGCGGATCGAACTCGCCGCGCACATCGGCGCCACGATCCGCGACACGGCGGCCGACCCGGCAGCGAGCCGCTTCGTCGTGGTCCTCGGCGCGTCCGGTTCGGGCAAGTCCTCGGTGATCCGCGCCGGAGTGCTTCCCGGGTTGACGACCTTTGCGTATGCCGTCCTCTCGCCCGGATCGGATCCGCTCACCTCCCTGACGGAGGGCCTCGACACCTTGGCCACCGGCGACGAGGGACCGGCGGGGGTCGTCGTCGACCCGCTCGAGGAACTGTGGACCCTGGGGCTGGCCGCCGACCGTGAGACGTTCCTCGAGCGCCTCGATGCGTGGGCGCGGGGTGGCCCCGAGCGGGTCGTCGTGTGCGCGCTGCGGGCCGACTTCTTCGCGAACGCCACGGAGTCGCCGTTGTTGCTCGAGGCCCTGCGGCAGCACCAGGTCGTCGTCGGGCCCATGGCGAGCGAGGACCTGCGGCGGATCATCACCGAGCCGGCGGCGGCCGTGGGCATCGACCTCGCCCCGGAGCTCGTCGACCTCATGCTGGAGGACGCCGACCCCGAGGGGTCCCTGGGTGGCGTCTCTGTCCTGCCGCACCTGTCGCACGCCCTCCTCCTCATGTGGCTCACCGGTGACCGGCGGCGGCTCACGGGTGACGACTACGCGCGGGTGGGAGGCATTCGGGGCGCGGTCACGCGAACGGCGGACACGGCATACACCGCTCTGCCCGAGGAGCTGCGCGATCTCGCGCGGCGGGTCCTGCTCCGGCTCGTCGTCGTCGAGGCGGACGCGCCTCCGACGGGTGCGGTCGTCCCCATGGCGCGGCTGCTGGCGGTCGGTGACGAGGCGGAGGTGCGTCGGGTCGTCGATCACTTCGCGGCGCAGCGCATCCTCACCGTCACCGAGCACGGCTGCCGCTTCAGCCACGAGGCCGTCATCGACCGGTGGAACCTGCTGCGAGGCGGACCACCGATCCGAAGTCCGGATCGTCGCGGAGTGCGGTGAAGTGCCGGAGGATGTCGAGCGCGGTGAAGGGTTCGTCCTGCTGGCTCGGGTCCGAGATGCCCACTCGCTTGCTCGACAGGACCGCCACCCACTGACCTCGGACCGGTGCGGGGTCGGTGGCGGCGTCCCGCTCGACCCAGGCCTCAAGGGCTGCAATCGCCTCCTCGTCCGTGCTCGGCGTCGGATCGGGTGTCGGTTCCGAACTGGGCTCCTGTGTGGGTGACACCGCTGGCCCGTCTCCACCGTTGGGATGCGCCGTCCGGAGGGGCGGGTCCGGCACCTCGTCGCTGTCCCGGCCTGAGGTCGCCCACCACCCAACCAAGACAAGCAGCAGGAAGCAGGCCAGCGCCGTGAGGGCCCTTCGCGCGAAGCGGGAAGACGGCGAGGGATCGACCGCGTGGTCTGCGGCCGGACCGGATGGGTTCGCCCGGGCCGTCACACCGACTCCCTGTTCCTTGATGATGACGTGGTCCGGTTCGCCATGCTGGCCACCCGTGACCCAGGCCTGGCACGTGTAGCACCTGCGCATCGACTCGAGCTTCGACCCCTCCATTCACCCACGGTATGAACGCGGGACGCCGCCGTCGTGTCCCTTCTTTGGGGACAAGGAGTGCCAGACTCGGACGAATGGGGAGCGCAACGACGGGCACGGGTGACTTCGAGCTGACCATCGACGAACTCCGGGCGGTGGCGCGCTACGCCGCGGCCTGTGCCGAGCCGGTGCTCGTGCTCTTCGAGCGCACCCTCCCGGACGATCCGCGTCCACGTGCCGCGCTGGATGCCGCGCTGGCCTTCGCCGACGGAGCGCCGCGGTCGAACCTCCAACGCACCACGGCCACGGCCGCGCACCGTGCCGGCAAGGAAGTCACCGCAGGCACCACCGACCCCGTTCGTGAAGCCGCGGGGCACGCAGCCATCGCTGCCGGGGATGCTGCGGGTGCGGCATACCTGCATCCGTTGGCGAAGGCGACCCAACTGCGACACGTGCTCGGATCGGCGGCGCACGCCGCCCACGCCGCCGAAGTGGCGCGAGGGAACGACCCGGTGGTGGCGGAGTACGTCCTCGATGCCGCCGCGAAGCGGATGCCGTCGGAGGTGCGCGAGGTGCTGGGTCGCTACCCGCGGGTGGCGCCGGGACGCACTCGCGTCAACGTCCTCATGGCGCGGCTCGACAGTCTCCTGCGGGACCCGGCGCCGGAGGCGCGTGAGGTCGACGACGAGGGCCCGTTCTTCCACGGGACGCGCGCCGACCTGGGTCCCGGTGACCGGCTCACGCCGGGCTGGGGCACGAATTACGGGTCGGGCAAGCGCTCGAACCACATCTATCTCACGGCCTCCCGCGACGGCGCTCCGCTGGCCGCGGCCCTCGCTCTGGGTGACGGGCCGCCGCGGGTCTATGAGGTCGAGCCGACCGGTCCGATCCATGACGACCCGAACGTCACCGACAAGCGGTTCCCCGGTAACCCGACGCGGTCCTATCGCACGACCGAGGCACTCCGCATCGTGCGTGAGGTGCACGACGTGACCTTCCCGCCGGACGAGACGGTGGCGCACATGCGGGCCCGAGCGGCGGACCTCGCCGAGCTCGGCATCGAGGCCATGGACTGACCACGCCCGAACTCGACCACGTCGAACCCTGGGCCAGCGACGCGCGCGGCGTGGACCCCGTAGAGTTAGGTTTGCCTAACAAGAGGAGGAAGTCCGTGTCCCGTCGTCCAGACGAAGCGTTCTACGGCGCCGTCGTATCCCGTGAGCAGCTCTCGCCCACGCTCGTTCGCCTCGTCCTCGGTGGACCTGGCCTGCGGGGGTGGGGTGAGGGCTTCGGTGCCCACACCGACGCCTACTTCGTGCTGTGGTTCCCGCCTCAGGGCGCGCCGTATGCCGCGCCCTTCTCGGTCGAGCAGGTCAAGGAGGAGCACCCGCAGGAGCTGTGGCCTTCGCATCGTCACTACACGGCACGTGCGTGGGACCAGACCGCGGGCGAGCTCACGGTCGACTTCGTCGTCCACGGCGACTCCGGCATCGCTGGTCCGTGGGCCCAGGGGGCGGCCGTCGGCGACACCGTGGTCCTCACCCAGGCCCACGGCGGCTACCGCCCTGACCACGAGGCCGACTGGCACCTCATGGTCGGCGACGAGTCCGCGTTCCCTGCCATCGCCGCGTCGGTCGAGGCCCTCCCGGAGGGCAGCAGCGTCGTGGCACTCCTGCTCTGCGATGGCCCCGAGCACGAGATCGAGCTCGCGTCCTCCGGCTCGCTCGAGGTGCGTTGGCTGCACCGCTCCGGCGATCGGGGTGACGCCAACCTGCTCGTTGACGCCGTCCGGGCGCTCGACTTCCCGGCGGGTCGCGGCCAGGGCTTCGTGCACGGTGAAGCCGGCGAAGTGCGCGAGGTGCGTCGGCACCTGCTCGGCGAGAGGCAATTCCCTCGTGAGGATCTGTCGATCTCGGGCTACTGGCGTCGGAGCATGACCGACGAGGCGTGGCGCACGATCAAGCGTGAGTGGAACGCTGCCGTCGAGAGCGATGTGCCCCTGGTGACCGACGCCGGGTGACCCACGCCGGAGCGATTTCCCGGCCGAGGCAGGATCAGAGCGGGAAGCTGTCGGCGTAGACGAGCCGCTGCCGAACCGCTGCCGAGAAGAACAACATTTCCGTTTCTCGCACCGCGTCGAACGGGTCCTCGGTGTCGCCGACGTCCGTGGGGTGGATCTCGTACTCCTTGATGAGCAACCGATACGAGAAGCCCTCACGACGCTCCGGTTCACTCACCATCGCGCTCCACGCCACGTCGCCCAGGCCGGCCTCGCCCACCGTCGCAGCGAGCTCCACGGGGTCGGACGAACGCACCCAGTCCAGGTCCGGATCGTCCCCGTCGGCGAGTCGCTCGATCTCGCAGGTCACCAAGCGACTGGCCCGGATCGACTGCGGCGTCACGCTCGTCCCACCCAGGGTTCCGACACCAACGGGTCCGGAGAGTCCCACTCTCAACCCGCGCGCCATCGGCCGCAACGTTGCCACGCGGCGCGGCAGGATCTGCGCGAAGTCAGCCATGACGACCTTCGAGATGTGGTGTCCCGCAATGGAATTCGCCTGATAACGGCACAACGCCAATCGCACGAACGGCTGATAGGCCACCCCACCGTCGACCTCGATGTCGCAGTACCAGAGGCGACGAGAGGCATCGAAGTGCGGCGTGTGTGCCACGACCGTCACCGGCGCCGCGGACGTCTCCTCGAGGGACACGCCCCCACGGACGCCTGTCCGCAGCGGGAACGACGCGACATAGGGCCCGTTCGACGCCGACCTCGACGCGAAGGCCGGGTCGGCACCGATCTTCGTGATGAGCGTGT
This sequence comes from Knoellia subterranea KCTC 19937, assembly GCF_000768685.1. Taxonomy (GTDB): domain Bacteria; phylum Actinomycetota; class Actinomycetes; order Actinomycetales; family Dermatophilaceae; genus Knoellia; species Knoellia subterranea. The sequence continues at coordinate 189,282 of NZ_AVPK01000005.1, forward strand.
CGGGATCCCTCTGCGGCGCCGGTGGCCACTTCAGCACAGGGTCGAGCACGACGTCCCCGATGCGCCCCATGGCGTCACTCATCGCCACGCGCAGCTCGGCTTCGCCGGCATCGCCCGCAACCTGCGTCTCGGTGAGTCCGCCGGCCCGCAGGACCCGCTCGAGCGGGGTGCCACGGCGGCCCGTCTTCACGGCGCCGGCCTCGATGACCCGGGTCGCGAACTCCTCTGCCCGCAGGCGATCCACTGCCTCGACCGTCATCCCGAGCTTCACGTCGATCGGCCACGTGAGCCAGGGCTGGTCCGTGAGCACGACGCCGAGCCGCTCGTCGTCGCCCGAGGAGTACCAGGGCCGACGCAGATAGACCCGCAGCCCGCAGTGCCGGGTCCGCTTGCGCCCGAGTCCCCCTCGCACCCCTCCACCGGCGAGGAGGTCGGCCTCCCAACGGAAGGTGGGGATGACGTAGGCAACGTCCGGAGGATCCGGTCGCCTCGAGCTCGGAACCGACAGGGTCGCGTCGGGTCCGGTTCGCTTGATCAACGACGTCCGTATGCCGTCCACGTCCTCGAACCCGTCCGTCACCTCGGGCGGGAAGTACTCGCGGAAACGGGTGGTCGCCGTCGCGGAGTAGGTCACCGTCCGGTGCTTGGTGTCCCCGAACTCGTGCCGTAGCCGGTGCGTCGGCCCCACTGCCCCCGGGTCGCGCGCCACTCCCACAGCGGCTGCGTCGTCGCGGCCCACCCGGCAGGCGTCCTCGGTCGCCTCGAGGAGGAAGTCGCCGGCATGGCCCAATCGCTCGGTCAGCGCCGGTCGACCGTCGACACCGTCGTCCGGCGCGTCGGCCAACACGTCGTCGACCTGCTGGGTCCAGCGGGCCTCGATGTCGAGGCGACCGGTGCTCTTGGCGTGCACGGCGATCGTCCCGCCGAGCGCACAGAACGTCTCGCCCGAGCCCCGGTTCATGCCGGCCGACGTCACGCCGATGACCGGGTCCGCGAGCGGCTTCTCCACCGCATGCACGATCGTCAGCTCGACCCACGGCGTGAGCAGCCAGTTGCGGCTCTCCAGCGCCTCGTGCCGACGCGCCCACCAGTCGTCGTCATCGGTGGCCCTGCGGAGCAGGTCGTACATCCCCATGAGCTCGAGGTCGGCCTCGTCGACGGCCGAGCTCACCCGGATGGTCTTCATCTCGGCCTGCGCGATGGGCACGGTGAGGGTCCCGTCCGCCGCCGACCACACGGGGAGCTCCCACGCCGCCGCGGGAGTCACGGGTGCAGGTCCCGGCCCCTCGACGAGGACGATCCGGAACGGCTGTCGGTCCCACCACTGCGCGCCGCCAGCACCGCCACCACCGGCTTCGCCCGTCGCAGGCCAGTCCTGCCGCCGGTACTCGGGCTCCAACCAGAACCGGTTGAACCGCACCCCACGGCTCAGCACGTCCGGCAGGTAGGGCGTCTCCAGCGTCGCCCCCGCCACCTCCTCCGGCAGCGCCCCTGCCTCGCGCGCGGCCACGTCGTACGCCGCCTGGATCTTCGCCGGGTCCCCACTCCCGATCGCCTCGTCGAACACCCCGTGCAGTTCCGCCAACTGCTGGGACGTCTTCGGCGGCACGACCCACCGTTCGTCCGTCGCGGCATACCCGAGCTTCGTCACCGTCACTGGTGCGAGCCCCTGGACGCGGGCCAGCGCGAGGTAGTCGTCCACCGTCATCCCCGCCGTCGACCTGATGACCATCCGTAGCTGCGACTCGCCCTCACCGAAGGCCCGTCGCGGCACGAGCATCGGTGCGGGAACCGGCTCCCAGCGCAGGAACCGCGTGGACGGACTCGCGTGCTCGTCGTCGAGGACCTCGGAGTCGAGGCTGTTCGCCGCGAGATCGACGGTCCGGGCCCGCAGCCGATAGTCGTGCCCGAAGCGCAGCGTCGGCAGGCTCCCCGGGGCAGCCCTGAAGGTCGTCTCCAGCGGCAGGCCCTGGTCAAGAGCCCTGTGCCCCAAGCGTTCTCGCGGTGTCTGCCCACCGTCGAGCTCCTCGTCCTCCGTGACGCCGCCACCGGGTCGAGGTGTCACCATGCTCCAGCCGGACCAGGACGCGATGGCCTCGTGCAGATAGAGGTCCTCGTCGCCCGGCACCGACGTCGTCGACGACCCCTTGACGAAGCCCTCGTCCTCCGCCGGCACCTTGAGGATCGTCCGTCCACCCGTTTCGGGTCGATAGGCAAAGGTCCCGACCCTCGCCACCAGCGACCGGAACTGTCCGGACCCGTCCTTCTCGGCTTCCCAGCGATACCCGCGGATCACGTCGTCCGCCCACAGATCTGCCCGTATGCCGGCCAGCTCACCCTGCGCGTGGGACCGGGTGTGGTCGAACTGTCCGACGACGGTCTCGGCGGTGTTGCGTCGAGTCACGGTCAGCCCGGCGCCGCGCAGCGCCGGCAGGGAGGCGGTCGTCGGGGCCATCGTCTCCTTCTGCGCCTTGTCCACCACGATCTGGCGGGCCACCGTGGAGGCGGTGTTCGTCGCCTTGAGGGCGGAGCCGTCGATGTCGATCTGGTGCACCCGGTACCAGTCCTCGCTCTCGAGCAGCAGCTGGCCGTCGCGGACGTCGTGTCGGCCGTCGTCACGCGTGGCCGGCACGAACCACCGCTGGTCGCGCCACTCGTAGTTCATCCAAGGAGTCGCCGTGTCGTCGTTCATCCACGGCTCGGGGTCACCCTCCACGACGACGCGGTAGCGGCGCCGACCCTCGAAGGCGGGGTCTGACGGCATACGTACGTCGATGGCCAGACCGAGCATCCGCAGGAGGTGCCCATAGTCGCCGAAGGCGGCCACGTAGTTGTGGAAGTCCAGTCCGGGTAGGTCGGGCGGCGGAGGGACGAGTTCTGGATCGATCTCCGAGGCGGGCGCGTCCCGCAACCGGTCGTCCGTGAGGCGCCGGTCGTAGAAGCGGTTCGCGAGGATGAACGCGTTGGCCCGGCTCGCGCGCGCCACACCGGAGGGCACGACCCGTCCGCGACGTCCCTGTGGTCCGCGATCGTCCTGCCCGAACCACGAGTCGAGCCGGCGCTCCTCCTCGTCGGGGAAGTCACCAATGCGCCCGAGGTCGTCCGCGAGGCTCGCGAGCAGAGGGTCGTGGATCGACGGGTGTTCGGTCGCGTGCTGCGCCGCCACCTGGCCATAGAGGGACAGGATCTCGTCGGCGATCCGGTCGGCCGGGAAGGAGTGGACCCGGCGGTCCGAGAGGTCACGCACCTCCGTCTCGTCGACGAAGACGTCACCGCCGAAAAGTCGGTCCCACGTCGCGGCGTCAGGGCTGCCGCCGCGCTCGTCGCGGGTGAGTTCGCACGTGCCGATGCCGTCGATCTCGGCGAGGAACTTCAGCCGGTCCAGGGCCGCGGCCCAGTGGCGGAAGGTCGGGAAGGAGTCGAGAGGCTCGCGCGTGCCGCCGGTGTGCAGGCGCGGAGTGACGAAGATCGTCGACTGGAGGTCTCCGGTCTCACGGTCGACACCGTTGGGCAGGAGGGTCCAGATGAGGGATTCCGTGGTCATCGCCCCGTCCTCTCAGGCCGTCGCGAACGCGTTGCAGTACTCGTCCCACGGGCGCACCCCGTGGACCTGTGTCCCCATGACCTGCTCGAAGGTGGGGTCGGCGTTGGAGCCCTTGAACTTCTTCTCGCAGGAGATCTGGACCGATGTGGAGAGGAAGCAGACCTCGACCTCGATCGTGAGGCTCGCGCGTCCCACGGCCTTTCCCGACGAGGGCTCGTAGGACAGCTCGAGGTAGAGCTCGAGCGAGGCGGAAATGAGGCCGAGGACGTCGACCTCCCCACGGAGGCGGAAGTAGCCCGCGAGCTTGCCGTCGTCCTTGCCGTCGGGGTTCGTCTCGAGCCGGAAGTAGATCCCGGCCATGCACTCGATGCTGCCGCTCGCGACGCCGAAGTCGAGCGCGACCGCCGCGCCGAACTCGAAGGCGGCCTCGAGCATCCGGCAGCGATCGGGCGTCACCGAGATGGCGAAGAACCCGCCACCCCCGAAGACCCACACGGTGAGCCGGAACGGGTTCTCCCGGGTGCAGAAGTTGAACCGGAAGTCGAGGGAGTCGCCGATGAACGGGACGTGCGCCTCGGCACCGATCGACAGGTTGGCCAGGCTGAAGACGCCGATCGAGATGTCGGGCAGGGCGAGGTCGAAGCCCGCCCGGATGCCCTGCGTGGAGACGTCGAGGTAGGGCGGGTCGGAGAACCCGTCGAAGGGGACCAGGTCCTGGAGGGCGTTGACGAAGCTCAGCGGCCCACCGAACACCATGCCGGGTTTCGCGAGGACGAGGTTGACGTCCGGCTTCTTCCCCGGCAGCAGCGTGAATTCGAGTGTCTCGACCTTGAGTTCGATGAAGGGGTTCTTGCCGAGCAGGCGCAGTGAGAAGGGCGTCATCGAGCAGACGATCGTTGCGCTCGGGTCGCCGCCGGCCGTGATCGGCGCACGGACATCGACGGACAGGTCGAGCCGACCTTGCGCGCCGGCAGGTTGGAAGAGCGGGAAGTCCTTCGGCCAGGGGTCGAGCGGGGTGGACCAGTTCATCCGGGCGTGCACCGTCTCGGGCAGGCCGGACCCGCCGAGGAACTGCTCGGCAAGGTCGAGGATCTCGGTGATCCGGCCCGCGTCCGCGAGGACCTCGGAGAGGCGGCGGACGACTTCGGCTGCGTCCTTGAGAAGGGCGGTGGGGACGGCCGCTGCGGTGGCCGCTTCTCCCTTGAGTCCCACCGTGCCGGCGGCGTCGACGACCTCGCTGATCGCCGCGCTGAGCGCGGTGAGGTCCGCGGCCAGCGCCGTGAGGGCGGCCTGTGCCGAGGCGAGGTCGCTGATGTCGGCGAATGCCGTGAGGGTTGCCTTCGCCCGCGTCTCGAGGGACGTGAGTCGGGTGCGCAGGGTGGCGACAGCAGCCTTGAGCTGGGCCACGGCCGCCTTCGCTGCTGCATCGGCAGCCGAACTCGCGGCGCTCACCCCGGCCGCCAGTCGCTGGTCGACCTGCTGCGCCAACGTCAGGATCCGCTGCACATCGCCGAGCAGGGCCGTGACCTCGTTGATCGAGTCCGCGATGAAGGACGGCATGTTGTCAGGGCTGATCTGGCCGACGAGGTCGGAGATCTTCACGGCGCCGAAGAGCTTGGCCGCGTCGAGCCCGGCGAAGAAGTCGGCGCCCTGCATGACGCCGTCCATCGCCTTGATGATGTCTCCGCCGATGGGGCCCTTGCTCCCGGAGAGTCCCGTGACGTCGAGGTTGGGCGTGACGAATCCGCCGGACCGGTCGCCCTTGCCGGTGAAGGTGAGCTTGGCCGCGGCCGCCGCCGACGTCGCCTCGAGGAAGACGTGCGTGACGTTGCCCGTCCACTCCTTCTCGAGGTAGCGCTGCGGGAGCTGCATGGGCGCCGGGGTCGCCGCGCCGGCGAGGGCGTTCATGGCGGGAACGACGACGTCGGCCTGACCGAGCACGGGCACGAACCGCGGGTCGTCCTGCGTGCGCCCGTCCAGCTGGATCGCCGCATCGAACTCGAGCCCGTCCGTCGCCAGGGTCGTGTCGAGGGCCAAACCATCCGGCGCCTTCGATGCCGCGAACGCAACTCGCTGCCCGCCGAGCGGGTGCCGACGCTCGCCCAGCGACAGACCGGCATAGAAGTCACGGACGTTCTTCAGCGACGCCGCGGACACGTTGAGTCCACGTTCGACGAAAAGCAGCGGGCCGGCATACTCGACGATGTTGTCCTCCCGGTCCGTCGCCAGGACGTGGAACGCGAACGGCACGTCGTCGATGGTGGGGATGAAGCAGAAGTTCGCGTTCGTGAGCGGGGCCGTCGGGTCCTTGGGCGGGTCGAGGTCCGGGGTGCTCCGGGTGAGCACGGACAGGGACGCCAGCGGCATCGCGAGGTCCAGCCGGGTGGGGCCGGAACCGGGGCGGTTGGGGTTCTGCCACGTCGCGCCCGTTGCGGGGAACCTGAGCGTCTGGTCGCGCACGACGATGAAGAAGCGCTGGCGCAGATAGGCGATCTTCCCCGTCATGCCCGAACCCGGTGGCGCAGAGTCGAATTGGCGCTCCGTCAGTTTGACGAGCGAGGCACGGTGGCCGAACGGGAAGAGGAATCCGGCATAGACGACCTTGACCTCGTGGTCGCGACCCATCGTGGCGCGGTGCTTCCACTCGGTGATGCTGAACGACTTGGCGGGGCGTGTGGCCGTGGCAGGGAGGTCATTGGGGAGTTCAGGGACGTCGAGGTCGGAGCGCAACCACCCGCCCAGGGCGGTGAGCATGAGCCGGTCGACCTTCGCCGGTGGTGGGGTCCACCTGGCGCGGCCTCGTCGGAGGGTGAAGTTCGACGTCTCGTCGACGAGCATCCGACGGTCGCGGGTCGTGAGCGACTTCGTCCAGTTGGGGACGTCGGTGCTTCCGGTCGCGCTCGCCTCTGCGGGCGCGAGCGGTCCGCCCTCCATGTCGCGGGCCCAGATCGCGCGGACGGTGCGGGTGCTGGCGTCGTTCTCGTCGACGGTCGGCGCGCCGTCGGGGGTCGTGGCGCGCTGCCCGAGTCGTGAGTGCCAGAGTTCGACGCGCTGGTCGTGCTCGATCGGGGTGTGGGAGTGGGTGAAGGCGCCTCCGGCGTGGGGTGACAACTGGAGTCGCCACGGCAGTTCGATGGCGGTCTCGGTGGCCTCGGGTGGGCGCGGGGCGGGGCGGGCGAGCGCGGAGATGCCTGGGTTGAGGTCCTTCGTGACGCCCCCGACCGGCCCGACTGCGACCGGCTTGACCCCGAACTCCCCGGCCACGCGCGAGATCGAGCCGATCGCTGCACTCACGCCCCGGCCGAGTCGTTCGTCGAGCCGGCGGGTCATCGCGGCGGAACGCCCGATCGACCGCACGGCCCCCGGCACGGCCAGGCCTCCCCGGGCGGTGAGCCGACCCGTCACGCGCACGGTCCGGCTCTTCTTCACGAGCTCGAACGGGATGTCGACGTCGATGCGCACCCGGTTGGTCGCGTGCGGCACGACGCTCAGCGGGAGGGTGCTCATCGCGGAGAGGAGGCCGTCGAGGGACCACTCGATCGTCTCGTCCTTGACGACGAAAGACAGGCGCGAATGCTGGCTGAGGATCGCCCGAACCGGTGGTGGAGTCGGTGCCGCGGTCGTGTTCGCCGGCGCCGGTTGCGTTGCGCCGCCGGGCAGTTCGGGCGGGCGGACCATGGTGGGGCTGGCTGCCTTCTGCGGGAACGCCTCCTCGACGAGGTGCTGCGGTGGGAAGTCGACGATCAGGTATGCCGGCTTGTTCGCCTTCCGACGTCTCAGCACCCACCCGGGTGCGTCGCCGTCACCGCCGTCGGGCCTGGCCCAGGAGAGGTTCGCGAAGCTGAAGCGCAGGAGCAGCAGGTCGCTGGTCCGCAGTGCCGTGACCGGTCGCGGCAGCAGGAACGGTGAGTCGACGTCGATGTCGATGGGTCGCTCGATGGGGATGTCGATGGGGATGTCGATGGGACGGTCCACGGGCCGGTCCACGGGAGCGTCGATCGGGATGTCGATGGGACGGTCGACCGGGCGTTCGAGCGGAGGGACCACGATGTGCGGGCTGCGTCGCCACTCGATCGGGCCGACCTTGCGCGTGGCGTCGGTGAAGTCGTTGCCGTTCGGCATTGCGCTGCCTCGATTCGGCGCTGCGGAGCCGATCGCAGGATCGACCCCGTCCCTACAGCTGCCGGGGCCGGCTCCCCGGTGTGGCGCGGCCACCCTCGGCGCGCATCCCAAACCCACTCGCCTTTCACGGTAGACCGCCCAAGGGTCGTCTCGCATCGCTTTGGCGGAGTCCGCTCCTGTCCCAGGACCAGTGCGCTCACGTGCCAGACGGTCGGCACGTCACCGGAGGACGCTCGACCTGACGCCGGTGCTGCTGGGGGCACCGGATCCTGCCATCACCACCCCGGCACCCGCCCCATGGCACGCGCCCGCGAGCCCGGGCACCAGAACAGGAGGAACCCATGAAGGTCTCGAAGCGACTGCGGCGTCCGCTGCTCGCGCTCGGCGGGGCAACTGCCGCCCTCTTCGTCGCCGCACCTGCCGCCATGGCGCACCACTGCTTCATCCCGATGTACTCCCTCAACGCTCCGGCTTCCGCCAACTGGCTCGTCTTCAGTGCCGAGGACGGCGCGGCACTCGAGGCGGGCTACACGGCGGGATGTGACGAGGCCGTGGCGGCCGGCTACGCCGCGCTCCAGAAGGCTGGTCTGCCCGTCGGCATCAAGATCTTCGAGCACATGACGATCGGTGACCCGAAGGAGACCGGTCGGATGAACCCGAACGGCGCCAACGGCAAGGGCCTCGAGTACTTCGGCGCCGGCTCCGAACTCCCCGGCATGATGGTCATGACGTGGATCAAGGGGGCCGACACGGTCGAGTGCTGAACCAGACGTGCGGTGGGGTGGGCTGAGGGAGTCCGCCCCACCGTTGCGTTCCCTCTCCGGGACCAACCCCTTGGTATGCCGGTCAGTCCAGTTGCGCTGCCGCGCAACGGTATTCGCTCGGCGTGACTCCGAACCGGGCGCGGAAGGTGCGTGCGAAGTATCCCGAGTCGTGGAAGCCGCAGGCCATGGCGACCTGGGTCACCGTGGCTGCGCCCGGAACCTCCCCGACCGCGAGCAGACCCCGGGCACGGTCGAGTCGGCGGGTCAGGACGGTGCGGCCGAAGCTCGTGCCGTGCTCCGCGAAGAGCTTGGTCAGGTAACTCACCGAGATGGACAACTCCTTGGCCACGTCGTGTGGGGTGAGCTCCGGGTCTGCCAGTCGGCGTTCGACCTGGTCGAGGGCGGCCTGGAACCGCTGCAGCCGCACGGGGGCAACGGCACCTTCGATGGTCGTGGACACGGCGAGTGAGACGAGCCCGAGAAGCACGTCTGAGATGCCGTGGGCCTCGCGGGCCGTCAAGGGGTTCTTCTGCTCAGCCAGGGTCTGGATCGCGGTGGCGGCGATGGCTCCGGCTCCCGAATCACCCTTGATGACAACACAATTCGCCTGGGACGGATCGGCGAGCAGAGGGTCGAGGCTGGCCCGCGGAATCGCGATCGAGATCTGTTCGAAGGGCGACGCGAAGCCGAGCGTGAAGGGGCGATCGCCGTTGACGAGGACGAGGTCGCCAGGACCCGTGACGCTCATCCGTCCGTCCTGCATGGCCATACCGGACCCGACGAGCGGCAGGTTGAGGAAGTAGACGCCGTTCGCACCCTGCGCGATGTGGCGGGCCGAGTGCTCCACCACTTGGGCGCCCGTGGCGAGCCACGCGACACCCAGATCGGCGACCCTCCGCATGGCGCAACTCGCGAGCAGCCCATCGACCACATGGTCTCCTGGTGGCCGGCTCAGGGACACGGGCGCAAACGCCTCGCACGCCACGTGCTCCCACGCCGCGAACTGGTCACGGACCGGGACGTCATGGGTGCTCCAGACACGTTCGGCCACGCCGAGCATGTCCACCAATGTAGGACTGGCCAACCCTGTGCCGCAGGCGAATCGGGCAGATCGGAGCGGAGCGGTCCGGCGCCTCTGAGCTCGTTGGCCCTCAGTCCTCGGGTGTCCAGTGCGCGAGCTCGGCGAGCACCTCGTTGAATGCCTCCGTGCTCGACGGGTGCGTCCAGATGCCGTTCATCAGCTCGTCGGCAGTGACACCGGCGCGCATCGCGAGGGCGACGAGGTTGACCAGCTCCTGCGAGTCGATGCAGAACAGGCTCGCGCCGAGCACCTCGCGTGTCCCCGCGTCGACGGTGAACGTGATGACGCCCTCGGCGTCGCCGACGATCTTCGGTCGCGGCATGGCGGCGAGCTTCGCAACGGGCTTCGCGGCATACAGGACTGTGTGGCCGGCGGCCACGGCCTCGGCCGGTGACATACCCACGGACGAGAGCGGCGGAGTGATGAATGTGTTGTGCGGCAACGCAATTCGGTCGCTCGTGGTGCGCTCACCCTTGCCCATGAGCTGGTCCCAGACGATGCGGTTGTCGTCGAGGGAGATGTAGGTGAACTGTGGCCCGCCGTTGACGTCACCGACGGCGAAGACCCCGTCGACGTTGGTGCGGAGGTGGTCGTCGACGGTGATGAAGCCTCGTTCGTTCGTCTCGATGCCGGCCTTGTCGAGCCCAAGATCTGACGTGGCGGGAGTCCGCCCGACGGCGACGAGGACGGCGTCCGCCTCCACCTTTGCGTCGCTGCCGTCGACAAGCACCTGTATGCCGTCCGCGGACTTCTCGATGCCCGCCACCTTGACGCCGTTGCGGATCTCAACCCCACCGCGAACGAGGAGGTCGTGGGCCGTCTGGGCGACGATCGGCTCGGCCTTCTCGAGGAAGGTCTCGCTGGCGTCGAGCACGGTGACGTCGGAGCCGAACAGTCGGAACATGTTCGCGAACTCGAGGCCGATGAACCCGCCACCGATGACGGCGAGGCGCTTGGGGAAGGGGTCGATGTGCTGGATCGTCGTGGAGTCGTGAACGCCGTCCAGGTCGATGCCCGGCAGGTTCGGGCGGGTCGGCGACGTGCCGGTGCCGATGATGATGTTCTCCGCCGTGACGACGACGTCTCCGTCGCGGGTCTCGACGGTGACTTCCTTGGGGCCGGTGAAGCGCGCGTGCCCGTCGAGGAGGGTGGCCTGGCCCTCGAGCATGGAGTGGTTGGCGGCGTTGAGCTTGCTGATGAGGGCGTCACGGTCGGCGACTGATGCGGAGAAGTAGGCCTGCGGCTCGTCGGTCGGGCGGCGGGCCTCGGCCGAGACGACCAGGTCCTTGGTGGGGACTCAGGCGACGTTGATGCAGGTGCCGCCGTACATCATCGGGTCGCGCTCGACCAGTACCACGGACTTGCCGGCGGCGGCGTAGCGCTTGGCCAGGGTCTTGCCCGCCTTGCCCCAGCCGATGACGAGCAGGTCGACGTGCAGTGGTTCGGTCATGGGTGCGCTCCTCGCGTGGGTCGGTGGCGGGTCGTCAGTTCACTCTTCTCGCAGCATGGCACGACCGCGGGGTGGCGTCCCGTGGAGGGCGCGAGCTCGCGGGCTGGCGCGACGGTGATCAGCGTGACGGGGGCGAGCTCTGTGGGGGTCGGCAAATGACGTGCCTTTGCTCCACCAGATGACGCAAGCCCCGGTCCGGCTCGAGCCCGGCCTCACGTCGCTGAGTGAGCCGCGAGTCAGCCGCCGACCTGAGAGCTGTACTCCGGACACTGAAAGGCAATCGCCGAGATGGCCACCTTCGCGGCGGTGTCGCCCTCGAGCCTGAACTCGTCCTTCAGCCACGGGCCCACGTCTCCCGGCTTGCCGGACTCGATCCGGGTGCACGTGCCGGCCGCGAGTTCGTCCATCCGGGCGCTCTCGTCCATCCCGGCTGCCTTCGCGACGGCGTAGAACGCGATCTTGGCTCCCATGGCCTTGCCCACGTCCTCGGCGGTGAGTCCCGTTGGCGAAGGAGACGTGGACGGTGAGGGTGACGAGGGCGCCTCGGTCGGGGTCGAAGCGGTGCTCGCCGTCTAGGGTGTCGGCGTCGTGGTGTCCGTCTTGTCGGCGGCGGGCGAGCAAGCGGTCAGAACGGCTACGAGGAGGCACAGCGGCAGCGCGACTCGGGTCATGGTCGCAGTCTCCAACACGTTGCCTCCCGCCGCAGGCTGACTCCTGGCTCTTTGCCGCTCAACGTGAAGCAAAGGCACGTCCCTACCGAACACCCCACGAGCCCGCCGCGGGGGCTCACCCGACCACACACCCACGAAGAACGGTTCACGACAGACCCACCACAGCCCGACGAGACCGACGAGACCGACGACGATGCCCGGAACCCGCATGTTGAATCCCTCTCGGATGCCCATGACGCAGAGGGTGAGGGCTCCCGCGGCCAGGCCAGCGTCGAGGCGTTGGTGTGCAACCACTCCGCCCGCCAGGCGTGGACGCCCCACGCGGTCTGACCCCCGAAGGTGCCCTTCCGCAGTGACGGCAACTCGCGCGTGAATGCGACGGCGACGGCGACGGCCAGCGCTGCGGTGAGGACGACTCCCACTGCCGTGTAGGTAATCAGCACCTGGAGGAGGGGGTTGTGCCGGTCGATAACCCACGCGGTCGCGACGACCCCCGCCCCCAGAAGGGCGAGCACGGCATACATCGTCACGGTGCTCCACTTGTCCTTGCCCGTGAACGGCACTGCGGCTGGGAGTGGCACGCGCGCAACGCTAACCGATCCCGACGAGACGACCAGTTCTGCTCGAGCCGACCATGCAGAAGTGGTCGCCTCCCGCAGAAGTGGTCGTCTCGCGGTGGGGACTGATGGCCCCTCCGGCACCGGCATGAACCCCTGTCCTGAGGTAGCCCTCACGCACGAAATACGGCACCTGACCGATGTGACGCGCTACCTCAGGCGACGACCGTGGACTCGTCAGCAACCGCTGGCGCCGGCCCCGGTCAGGAAGGTCCAGCCATGAACACCGCGATGCGGCTCCCGTGTCAGGAGCGGCCCGACGACCTGTGGTTCGCGGATGCCCCCGACGAGGTCGCGCTCGCCCAGGCCCTGTGCCGTGGCTGCCCGGTCCGTCGTGCCTGCCTCGAGGACGCCCTCGATCGCGGGGAGCGTTGGGGTGTGTGGGGCGGCGAGATCATCCACGACGGCGTGATCGTCGCCGTGAAGCCGCGGGTCGGTCGGCCACGCAAGGACTCCACCGCGGCCTGAGAGCTAGTTGTCGGGTTGGTGTCCGAACGACGCCTGCAACGCCTCGACCGTCGTCGTCCGCTCGCGCACCGCCATCCAGCGCAGCAGCGGCGTCACCGGCCGATAGATGCCGCGCGTCTCGAGTCGCGCGTGGTGGTGCACCAGAGTCGTGTGGTCACCTTTCGCCTCGAGCCGGTATGCCGGCCAGCCCTCTGCGACGACCTTCCCGCCTTGCGTTGTCCACCAGTGGAAGACGAGGCGTGTGGGTGGTTCGAACTCGGAGATCTCACCGGGTGTCGGCCCGGCCAGGGTGCGGTCGAGGTAGGTCGTGCCGAGTCGAGGTGGGCCGGACGTCGTCTGCTCGGAGTGGCGGCGGATGCTGCCGCGCTTCGGCATCCACGCGTCATAGCCGTCGATGTCGGCCAACCGGGCGAACACGTCGGCGACCGGCGCGTGGACCACGCGCGCCAGTTCGAACTCGACGACGCCCATGTTTCAGCGTCCTCCCATTCGACTCCGAACTCAAGGCCTCAACAGTCCATTGACCAGCGGCGCCGAGGTCGAAGTCTGCGATTTCGTGGGTTCCGTTCATCGTCTGGGCGTTCTTGGGTGGGCGGGAACAGCGTGTCCATCCAAGAACGAACCCAGGAGTGTCGTGACCAGCACGACCGACACCGGCCGAAGCACGACCCGATTTCGCAGGATCGCGAGGACTGCGGCCGCCGCAACCCTGGCTCTGGGCGTCCAGTTCGCCGGGGGCGGTCCCGCGGACGCCGCCACGAAGTTGCTCTTCTCGTCGCCCGGCAACTTCGGCATCTCGGCCTGCCGGACGTCCACCACCGCGGTGAAGTTCACGGTGCACAACTACTCGTCACTGCCGATCTACCGCGTGAGCATGCGCACCATCTACGGGAACGGCACCTACGTCGAATACATCCCGGGCTACTACGCCTCCAAGACCCAGTACTGGCCCCAGAAGATCGATGACGGGCGCCGCTACGTGCATCTTCGGCGCACGAACACCAGCAAGGAGGTGGCCATGGGTTCCTTCTACATCGCCAAGGCGTACCTCCCCTACTGCTGAAGGAAGGGAGAGCGTCGCCACCGCGCCCGACCTCGGTTCAGCGGCGAGTGGGAGCGACGACGTGAACGTCGGCTCGGTGACCTGATGCGGCCAACTTCGCATCGCAGGTCAGGAGAGGCACATCGAGGGCCTCGGCGAGGGCGAGGTACGACGCGTCATAGGCCGTGAACTGGTGCCGGAGGCCCCAGACCCGATCCGCGAGCGGGGCCAGCTCCTGCCGGTGGATGGTGAACTCGAAGAAATCGTGACGGGCCTGCTCGGCTGCGTGTGCGTCGAGTCGCCGCCCCAGCAGCAAGCCGCGCAGAACGGACAGGACCTCCACGTCGAGGAGGTGGGGTGCCGCCAGCTCACCGCTCAGGGCGTCGAGGAGTTGAGGCTCCGGGTCGAGTCCGACGAGGGCCTCGACCATCGCCGACGCGTCGACGACGATCAACGGCGTCCGGACTCGAGCGCGTCGAGGATGTCGGTCGTGCTCGCTCCGGCCGTGCGATCGCGCTCGCGCAGTAGCGCGAACGGGTTCTCGTGGCCGGCGGTGTCGGGGGTCGGGCATAACGTCGGTCCATGGACACCACGGCAGCAGCACCCGGATCCTCCTCGGACGCACCCGCCACGCCCTCAGTCGACCGTCCCGTGTTTCCCGACGGCTACGGCATCCCCGAGACCACTGACGGTCAGCTCACCTGGGCTGACGTCGAGCCGCGGCTGGTGCAGTCGTTGCACTACTGGATCAGCAGCGTCCGACCTGACGGCACACCGCATTCCGTCCCGCGGTGGGGAGTCTGGGTCGACGGAAGGTTCTGGTACGACGGGGCGCCGACCACCCGGCATACCCGCAATGTCGAAAAGAACCCGGCCGTGACGCTCACCCTCGAGAGCGGCACCGAGGTCGTCATCATCGAAGGCGAGTCGGTCGCGACCCGGGCGGACGCCGAGGGTTTGGGCGCGCGGTTGTCGGAGGCGTTCGGGAAATACAAGGACAGCGGCTACTCCCCCGGGCCGGACTCGTGGTCGGGTGAGGACGGCGGCGGCCTGCGGGTCATCACACCGAAGCGGGCCATGGCGTGGTTCGCGTTCCCGAAGGACTGCACGCGCTTCACCTGCTGATGGCGCGGTCTTGTCCACAGACGGTTGGGGACAACATGGGGACAAGTGGGCTACGCGGTGGACAACGGTGCGTGTGTTGTGGACAAACCGTGGCGTGGCTGTGGACAGAAATGGAATTCGAGAAAGTTCTCGAAAGCCCTTGTGGCACAACGCAATTGGGGCGTAGAACTCTCTTACGCACTCCCCTCGGGGAGAGCGGGACAGCTCGGAAACGAACGTCCGCACAGGTGGTTCGCCCCCCTGCGAGAGCCAGGTGACGTAGGCACTCGGGACCAGAAGAGAAGAGCAGTCGATCGGGATCGTCACATCGACCGATCACCCCGAAGGGCCCTTGGAACTCATACTTCCGAGGGCCCTTCACCCTTGTCCGGCCCGGGATCGCGCCCGCTCGGATGTGCCACCTGCCGACTTCTTGCCCCGTTGGGACACGGGCGACAGCGCGTAGCGCCGCACCGCGTGTCCCAACGGGGCAAGAAGTCGAGGGAGGAGCGTGATCAGGCGACGGCGGCGTCGACGGCCTGGAGGCGATAGCCCACACCGTGCACCGAGTGGACCTCGCAGCCGGCGTTCGGGCCGAGGCGCTTGCGCAGCCGCTTGACCGTCGACGCCAACTGTTCGTGGTCGCCGAGATAGTCGGTGTGCCACAGCGCCTTGACGAGCGCACCGAAGGGCCAGACCCGGTGCAGGTCCGAGGCGAGGAGGGTCAACAGGTCGAACTCGCGGGCCGACATCCGGAGCAGCTGGTCACCGGCAAGGACTTCGCGGACGGGCGGGTCAATGGTGAGCCGACCGACCCGAATCGGCTCCGGCTCGACCGCGGCGACGGAACCCCGCGCCGTGATCGCCGTCGCCGGGGCAGCCGACGCGTCAGTGCCCGTCGCGGCACTGGACACCGCCGGCATCGGCTGACCGACCGGCCCCGCGAGCACCGTCCGGGCGGTCTCGACGTCACTGGCCGCCATGACGAGCGTGCCGTGGGCCACCGATGCGGCGAGGGCGGCGACCTCCTTGAGGGGCAGTCCGACACACACGACGAGTGTCTGGGCGATCGGACCGTGACTCATGGTTCTTCTCCATCCCCTGCGGAGCACTTCTGAGCAACCTCAATGAACGGAACCTAGGCCCGAGTCGGTAAAAGGCGGCCCGGCTACGGGTAAGTAGTTGGCAAAATTCCGATCACTTGCGCCGGATAGTTACCACGCCGCAGCCTCCGAGGTGGGGAACCCACCGAGCAAAGTGACCGGACATTGCCCGGACATTGCCCGACTCGCGCCCTCGACCTGCCCGACAAGTGACCCGCAGGCGTCCTTCCCCGTGCCGGGAGCCGCTGCAAGCGTGAGACGACGTCCCCGCGATCACGGGGACGTCCCCTCGTCCCGGACACCCATCCGGGGCCAGATGACGGAGGTTCCATGCGAGTTCATTCCGAAGGGCGGGGACGGCTGTGGCCAGCCATCCTGGCGGTCATTGCCCTGATCCTGGCCACATGGGGCGCGGGCCTGCAGTCGGCCCAGGCCGCCGGAGTCCAGGGCACACCAGCTGCTGGATCCGACCCGGACGCCAAGTTCACCGCTGCGGTGACCAAGCAACTCCAGACCCAGAAGTCCGCGGACTTCTGGGTTCGTTTTGCTGACCGCGCGGACCTCACGGCCGCCAGTTCCCTCAAGGACTGGAACAAGCGCGGCGTGGCGGTCTACGACGCGCTGCGCAAGCAGGCCGCGGCATCGCAGGCCGACGTCATCGCCCAGCTCAAGAAGGCGAACATCGACCACACCTCGTACTGGATCAGCAACGCGGTCCTCGTCCGTGGCGGCACCGAAGAGCTCGCCCAGTCGCTCGCCAAGAACGCGAAGGTCGCGCAGATCCGGGAGACCAGCGTCTACGAGGCGCCCGAGCCGATCGATCTGAAGAAGACCGGCGACATGGGCCATGACGCGGTCGAGTGGGGCATCTCCGCGATCAACGCCGACGACGTCTGGGCCAGTGGCATCACCGGCCAGGGCATCACCGTGTCGAGCATCGACTCCGGAACCGACGTCAACCACCCGGCCCTGAAGTCGAAGTACCGCGGCCTCCTGCCCGGTGGCACCTTCGACAACAACTACAACTTCTTCGACTCCGCCGGTGCGTGCAACGACGCCGGCGACCCGTGCGACACCGACGGTCACGGCACCCACACGATGGGCACGATGCTCGGCTCCGACGGCGCCAACCAGATCGGTGTCGCCCCCGACGCCAACTGGATCGAGGCCAACGGGTGCAGCACCTGTGCCGACGCCGACCTCATGGAGTCGGGCCAGTGGATGCTCGCCCCGACGCGCACCGATGGCACCGGCGCCGACCCGAGCAAGCGGCCGCACGTCATCAACAACTCGTGGGGTTCGCGCAACCCGAGCAACGACCCGTTCATGGAGGACATCACCCTCGCGTGGGAGGCCGCCGGCATCTTCGGCCAGTGGTCCAACGGCAACAGTGGGCCGGCGTGCAACACGAGCGGTTCGCCCGGCTCGCGCATCGCGAACTACTCCTCCGGCGCGTTCGACATCTCCGGCAACATCGCGAGCTTCTCGGCCCGCGGCGCCGGCCAGGACGGCGTCGTCAAGCCGAACATCTCGGCTCCCGGCGTCAACGTCCGCTCCTCCCTCCCGGGCGGTAGCTACGGCACGGCCAACGGCACGTCCATGGCCTCACCGCACGTGGCCGGAGCAGTCGCTCTCCTGTGGAGCGCCGCACCGTCCCTCGTCGGTGACATCGCCGGAACCCGGGCGCTGCTCAACTCCACGGCCGTCGACACGAGTGACCTCACCTGTGGCGGCACCGCCGAGAACAACAACGTCTGGGGTCAGGGCAAGCTCGACGTCCAGGCGCTCATCGCCGCCGCTCCCGTCGGCAACGCCGGGCACATCGCCGGCACCGTGACGGCCGGTGGCAACCCGGTCAGCGGCGCCACGGTCCAGGTGACCGGTCCGACCACCCGCACCCTCACCACCGGTGCCGACGGCGCGTTCAACGTCGCGGTCACCGCGGGCGACTACACGGTCAAGGTCACGGCCTTCGGCTACCTCGCCTCGACCCAGTCGACCTCGGTTGCAGCGGGTGCGACCGCGACGGTGAGCGTCGCGCTGGAAGCTGCTGCCCGGCATACCGTGTCGGGCACGGTGACCATGGGCGAAGGTGGACCGCCGGTCAACGGCGCCACCGTCGCCATCGCGTCCCAAATCGCCTCTGTCACAACGGGATCGGACGGTCGCTACTCCATCGCTGATGTGCCCGAGGGGACCTACACCCTCAGCGTCAGCATCGGTGGTTGCGCGGCTCCGTTCTCCCGTGAGGTCGTCGTCGATGGCGACGAGACGGTCAACGCGGCGCTCGCGGCGCGGGCCGACGGCTACGGCTACACCTGCAGCGTGACGACGGGCACTCCCGCCCAGGGCACGACGCAGACGACCCTCACCGGTGACGAGAGCTCGCTCGCGATCGACCTGCCGTGGAGCTTCCCGCTCTATGGCAACACCTACCCCAAGGCGTACGTGTCGACGAACGGTCACATCAACTTCCTGGCCGGAGCGACGCTCTACTCCAACGGGACGCTCCCGTCCGCGGCTGCTCCCAACGCGGCGATCTACCCGTACTGGGACGACCTCAACATCGACGCCAGCGCCGGTGTGTGGACCGGGACGACGACGATCGGAGGTGTCGAGGCGTTCGTCATCGAGTACCGCAACGTCCGTCTCTACGCCGACGCCAACGCCCGCACGAACTTCTCGGTTGCGTTGTTGCGCAACGGAAAGATCGTCATGGGCTACGGCGCGATGACCGAGGGCAAGCCGGCACTGACCGGCACCTCGGCGACCATCGGCATCGAGAACGCGACGGGCACCGTCGCGTGGCTCTACTCCTTCAACAACGCCGGAGTGGTCTCGCCGAACATGTCGCTGACCTTCTCGCCGCCGCCCTCGGGCACCCTCTCCGGGACCATCACCGACGCGAACGACCACCTCCCGGTGGCCGGCGCCAAGGTGACGATCACCCCGGCCACGGGTGACCCGGTGTCGGTCACCACCGCGGAGGACGGCACCTACTCGAAGGTCCTCTTCCTCGGAACGTATGCCGTGAAGGCCGAGGCGGAGAACTACGTCACCGAGTCGACGTCGATCACCTTCGACAGCGACGGTGACACCGCCGAGTTCAGTCCGGCGCTCAAGACGGGCATCGCGACGATCACCGGCGCGGAGTCCTACGACTGGGGCGTCCTCGCCGCGGGTGACACCCGGCGCGAGACGTTCACGGTCAAGAACACGGGCACCGCTCCGCTCGAATTCTCGGTGGCCGAGTCCGGTCGCAAGACCACCTCGTCGGCCTCGCGACCCGCCGTGCTCAGCGGTGATGCCGTGAAGACGGCGACGAAGGGTCACACCAGCGCGAAGTCCGCCAAGGGGCTCTTCAGCACCGCACAACGTGCGGCGCAGAAGTCCCTCGTCGGGCCGACCGCGACCGGTGACGTGCTCAAGAGCTGGGACACGGGACTCTCCGTGGCCTGGGGTGTTGGCGTCAACTCCAACACCCACGTCTGGATCTCCGACCCGGAAGCCATCACCAACACCGCCTTCACGACCGACGGCGCCGCCCAGGCGGAGTTCCCCGGCAACTGGGGCGGCTCGTGGAACGGTGACATGGCCCTGAACACCCGCACGGGTGAGATGTGCCAGGTCAACGTCGGTGGCGACAACACGATCGTCTGCTTCGACTCCTCGACTGGTGTGGAGTCGTCGCGGATCGACGGACCGGAGTGGACGAGCACGTCGCAGCGCGGCCTCGCGTACAACGAGGGCGAGGACGTTTTCTACATCGGCGGCTGGAACGAGGGCATCCTCTACACCGTCGCCGGCCCAACCCACGACACCCCGGGCGCGACCCTGGCTCAGTGTGAGACGGCGGAGCCCGGCATTGCCGGTCTCGCGTTCAACTCCGAGTCGGGAACCGTGTGGATGGTGCCGAGTGCCGAGACGACGGTGTTCTACCAACTGTCGCCCGCGGACTGCTCGACGCTGCGCACGGTCGCCTTCCCGTCGACCGAGGACTTCCCCGGCGCCGGGCTCGAGGCGGACGCGGAGGGCAACCTCTGGGCGGCCGACCAGGTGTCCGGCAAGGCGTACCTCGTCGACGTCGGTGACCCGATCTCCACGGACGTCCCGTGGATCTCGGTCGACCCGACGACCGCGACGATCGCCGTCGGTGAGACGAAGACGTTCACGGTGGACGTCGACGCCTCGCTCGCCGAGCCCGGTGTCTGGTCGGGTGCCCTGCGCATCTCGACCGGCGCTGGTCGCGTCAAGGCCACCACCGTTCCGTTCCACGTCGTCATCTCGTCCTACTCGGTCGGTGTTGACGCGGGCGGCGCGGCGTCCCAGGGCAAGGACCTCTTCCTCTGGAAGGGCGACAAGCCGTGGGCCGCGGGCAGCTGGGGTTACGTCGGATCCGGCACTCGGGTCGTCACCACGTCGAAGGCGATCGCCAAGACGGATGACCCGAAGCTGTTCCAGACGCAGCGCGTCGGGGCGATGTCCTACCGGTTCGACGACGCACCGGCTGGCACCTACGCGGTCGACTTCGGCTTCGCCGAGTTGGCCAACACCAAGGCCGGCAAGCACCAGTTCGACGTCAAGGTCAACGGGGCGTACGTCCTCGTCGGCAAGGACATCGTCAAGGACGCCGGCACCTTCACCGCCGACCTCGACCAGATCACGGTCGAGCACGCCGGCGGCACGCTGACGATCGAGTTCGTCCCGCGCAAGGCCATGGGACAGCCGGTCATCAACACCCTCAAGGTCCAGGAGAGGAGCGACCTCTGACGGGTTGAGCCTCGGCTCGATCCCTTCCCCCCGGACTCCCGGTTCGTGCGCAGGCACGGACCGGGAGTTCCGGCGTGTGCGGTGTCGTCTCGAGGGGCCGAGCGAGGGCCAGGTGCCGTCAGACGACCAGTTCTGCGCGAGACGACCAGTTTGGGCTGGTCGTCTCGCGAAAAGGTGGTCGTCTCGAGGTGGGCGGGTGGCCCGCCCCTGTTCTTGTCCACAGGGGATTGGGGACAAGTTGGGGACGGAGCCGCAAACCGTGTGGACAACGTGACTCCTGCGGTGGACGACACGCCCGCCGCCTGTGGACGGAGAAATTTCTGCAGGAAGTTTGGCGAAACCCCTTGTGGCACACCGCAATTCGGGCGTAGAAATCTCTTACGCACTCCCCCCGGGGAGAGCGGGACAGCTCGGAAGAGAAGGTCCACACAGTGGGTTCGCCCACTGCGAGAGCCAGGTGACGTGGCACTCGGGACCTGAACGGAAGAGCAGTCGATCGGGAGCGTCACCACGACCGATCACCCCGAAGGGCCCTTGGAACTCATACTTCCGAGGGCCCTTCACCTATGTCCGGGCGGGTGATCGTGTCCCAACGGGGCAAGAAGTCGAGGGCGCCGCGGGGGGTAGTGGGCGCGCGGCGCACAGAGTTCTCACTTCGCTTGATCGCGGCGGTCAAGCGAAGTGAGAGAAACCCACTTCAGGCGGGAAAGTCGCTCGGTGTTTTCTTGACAGATTCCAGAAAAGGGAGTTGGCTGGATGCCGTGATGGTCGACGTCGAGGAGCTGCTGCGTGGGGCACACCTGCGCGTCACCCGCCCTCGCGTCGCCGTCCTCCACGCCCTGCATGACAGCCCGCACGCCGACACCGGAACGGTGATCGAGAAGGTGCGCGGACGGCATACCCAGGTTTCTCATCAGGCGGTCTACGACTGCCTCGCGGCGCTCACCGACGCGGGCCTCGTCCGCCGGATCCAGCCGATGGGCTCGGTCGCGCGCTACGAGCTGCGCCGCGGCGACAACCACCACCACGCCGTATGCCGTTCGTGCGGCTCGATCGTCGATGTCGCCTGCGCGACCGGCGAGGCTCCCTGCCTGCACGCGTCGGGCGCGGACAACTTCGCGGTCGATGAGGCAGAGGTCATCTATTGGGGGCTCTGCGCCGATTGCCAGCGCGAAAAGGCCTCTGCCACAGCCGAACTCACCACTTCACAGCCAACCAATACCGCAACGATCAAGGAGTAGGGACGACGATGACCGTCAGCGACAACAAGCCCGATGAGGCCCAGGTCCGGGAGATGAACGAGCAGCCCGAGGCTGCTGGCAAGTGCCCTGTCGTCCACGGGCCGGCGGCCCACCCCACGGGTGGTGACGCGAACCGCCGCTGGTGGCCGGAGCGGCTCAACCTCAAGATCCTCGCCAAGAACCAGCCGGTGACGAACCCGCTCGGTGGCGACTTCGACTACGCCGAGGCGTTCAACAGCCTCGACCTCGCGGCCGTGAAGAGCGACATCGCGACCCTGCTCACGGACTCCAAGGACTGGTGGCCGGCCGACTTCGGCAACTACGGCCCGTTCATGATCCGCATGGCGTGGCACAGCGCAGGCACCTACCGCGTCCAGGACGGTCGCGGCGGTGCGGGCACCGGCCAGCAGCGGTTCGCCCCGATCAACTCGTGGCCCGACAACGCGAGCCTCGACAAGGCCCGCCGTCTGCTGTGGCCGGTCAAGAAGAAGTACGGCGCGTCCCTGTCCTGGGGCGACCTCATGATCCTCGCCGGCAACGTCGCGCTCGAGACGATGGGCTTCACAACCTTCGGCTTCGCCGGTGGCCGCGTCGACGCGTGGGAGCCGGACGACGACGTGTACTGGGGCCCCGAGACCGAGTGGCTCGGCGACGAGCGCTACTCCGGTGAGCGCGACCTCGACAACAACCTCGCCGCGGTCCAGATGGGTCTGATCTACGTCAACCCGGAGGGCCCGAACGCCAACCCCGACCCGCTGCTGTCGGCCATCGACATCCGCGAGACGTTCAAGCGCATGGCCATGGACGACGAGGAGACCGTCGCCCTCATCGCCGGTGGTCACACGTTCGGCAAGACCCACGGTGCTGCCGACCCCGAGCCGCACATCGGCCCCGAGCCCGAGGGTGCTCCCCTCGAGCAGATGGGTCTCGGCTGGAAGTCGTCGCACGGCTCCGGCTCGGGCGCGGACGCCATCACGTCCGGCCTCGAGGTGACGTGGACCTACCACCCGACCCGTTGGGACAACGAGTTCTTCCACATCCTCTTCGCCTACGAGTGGGAGCTGACGCATTCCCCCGCCGGCGCGCAGCAGTGGAAGCCGAAGAACGGTGCCGGCGACGGCCTCGTGCCCGAGGCGTTCGGTGACGGCAAGCGCGAGCCGCGCATGCTCACGTCCGACCTGGCGCTGCGCTTCGACCCGATCTACGGGCCGATCTCCAAGCGCTTCCACGACAACCCGGAGGAGTTCGCCGACGCGTTCGCCCGGGCCTGGTACAAGCTGACGCACCGCGACATGGGTCCGGTCGACCGCTACCTCGGCCCGGAGGTTCCGCAGGAGGAGCTCCTCTGGCAGGACCCGATCCCCGCCAACGAGCTCGGCACGTCGGCCGAGGACATCGCCGGTGCCAAGGCGGCGCTCGCGGACTCCGGTCTCACGGTGTCGCAGCTGGTCAAGACGGCGTGGGCCGCCGCGTCGACGCACCGCACGTCGGACAAGCGTGGTGGCGCCAACGGTGGCCGCCTCCGCCTCGAGCCGCAGCGTTCGTGGGAGGTCAACGAGCCGGCCGAGCTCGCTCCCGTCCTCGACAAGCTCGAGGCGATCGCCGCTGACCACAACGTGTCCTTCGCGGACGTCGTCGTGCTCGCCGGCAACGTCGGTGTCGAGCAGGCCGCTCGCGCCGCCGGTGTCGAGGTCGAGGTGCCCTTCACCCCGGGTCGCGGTGACGCCACCCAGGAGCAGACCGACGTCGAGTCGTTCGCCTGGCTCGAGCCCAAGGCTGACGGCTTCCGCAACTTCGGTCGCGCCGACGCCAAGCTCCCGGCGGAGTACGCCCTGCTCGACAAGGCCAACCTCCTCGGCCTCTCGGCGCCGGAGCTCACCGTCCTCGTCGGTGGTCTGCGCGTTCTCGGTGCCAACGTCGCGGGCTCCACGGACGGTGTCCTCACCGACCGCGTCGGCACGCTGAGCAACGACTTCTTCGTCAACCTGCTCGACCTCGACACGGTGTGGGAGTCGGCCGGCGACAACACCTACACGGGTCGCGGCGGCAAGGGCCAGGAGTGGACCGGCACGCGCGCCGACCTCGTCTTCGGCTCGAACTCCGAGCTGCGCACCGTCGCCGAGGTCTATGGCGCCGATGACGCGGGCGAGAAGTTCGTCCACGACTTCGTCGCCGCGTGGGCCAAGGTCATGGACCTCGACCGCTACGACGTCAAGAAGTAGTAGTCAGCTTCGACTTATTGCCCTGTTGGGACCCGATGTGCGGGCGGTACCGCCCGCACAAACGGTCCCAACAGGGCAATACGTCGTTCTGGGGTCGTGAGGCGTTGCGCGTGGTGGACAGTGGTCGACATGACCCGACTACGCACGGTCTCGCCCAAGAGCCGCGGTTGGACGCGCCGCCGCGCAGGCAAGGGCTTCACCTATCTCGACGATGCGGGCAAGCGCCTCCCCACACGTGAGGTGGAGCGGATCCGTTCCCTCGCGATCCCGCCGGCGTGGGAGGACGTTTGGATCTGCCCTGTTGGCAACGGTCACCCCAGGCCGTTGGCACCGACGACGCCGGGCGACGCCAGTACCTCTATCACCCCGACTGGCGTGCCAAGCGGGACGAGCTGAAGTTCGACCGCATACTCGAGGCAGCCGCGCAATTCCCGCGCGTTCGCCGCCGCGTGACCCGCGACCTTCACAGAGACGACATGCCGATCGAGCGGGCTGCCGCTGTGGCCGTGCGCCTCCTCGATCTTGGCTATTTCAGGATCGGCAATGACGTCTATACCGACGCCAACGGCTCCTTCGGTTTGACGACACTCGAGCGCAAGCACGTGCGCAAGGCCGGTTCCGAGTTGCGCTTCCACTTCGAGGGCAAGGGCGGGATCGACCAGCAGGTGACGATCCACGACAAGGACGTCATCGCTGCACTGGCCGTGATGCGCCGTCGTCGAACCACCTCCGACCGGGTGCTTGCCCACCGCGACGGCACGCGCTGGCGCGATCTCGAAGCCTCCGACGTCAACGCCTACCTCGCCGACGTCTTCGACGGCGAGATCACCGCCAAGGACTTCCGAACGTGGCACGCGACAGTGCACGCCGCTGCCGCGCTCGCGAGTTCACCGGAGCCCGGGGACACGCAGGCATCCCGACGCCGCGCGGTCAAGGACGCGATCGAGCAGGTCGCCGACTACCTCGGGAACACCCCGACGATCGCGAAGAACTCATACGTTGACCCACGCGTCATCGACCACTACGAGAGCGGCGAGACGATCAGCATCCCCACGGCCAAGGGACGTGACCCTCTCGCCCGCCAGGCGGGTCTTGAGAGGGCGGTCCGGGCACTTCTTGGTTGATCTGGCTCGGTCCCAGCAGCGCAATAACTCGTTGTGAGGTCAGACGAGGGCGAAGAGGAGGAGGGTTGCCTCCCAGGTGCAGCCCGCCAGGACGGCGGCGAACGACACGATCCACACAAGCGCCGGTATGCCGGTGAGTTGCCTCAGCACGTTGGCGTCACTTCCGCGGTCCGCGCGTCCGTGGCGCGAGGTGAGGGCGCCGAGGTGGCGCCAGGCTCCGATGAGCAGGACGAGACCGACGGCGAGGAGCACGAGTGCCTGCGTCTCGGGGGTCGCCCACCACCAGAGCGCGCCGAGGCCGGCCGCGGCCAGCGCCACCGTGAAGAGCGTCCCGGCGGAGCGTAGGAAAACGAACACGATGCACAAGGTGAGGGCGGACGCGAAGAGCAGGCGGGCGGCATACCCAGACGTCGCGGACCACACGGCAAGGAGGCCGACGATCCCTGGCATCGGATAGCCCGCCCAGGTCGTGGCGATGCGGCCGAGGCCGCGGGCCGGGCCGACGGTGACGGCGTGGCCGGACATGTCGCCGCGGACGACGAAGCCGGTGAAGCGGCGACCGAACGCGACGCCGACGATGGCGTGGCCGAGTTCGTGGACGAGGGTGACGGCGATGCGCAGGGCCTGCCAGAGCTGCGGCACGAGGACCACGGCGAGTCCGCCGACGACGGCGAGGGTGAGGGCGGTGAGGTGGAGGCCGGGCGGGGCGGCCGCGAGCCGCGACGTGAGTTCGGGGCCGAGGTCCATGGGCGCTGACCGTAGCCGGTGGCGCTGTGGAGTTGGGGCGGAGGCCGTCAGCGGGCGAGATAGCCGCCGTCGATGGGGTAGTAGGCGCCGGTCGCGAAGGACGACCCATCGCTGGCGAGCCAGGCAACGAGCTCGGCCACTTCCTCGGGTTCGCCGAGGCGCTGGAGAGCATGCTGGGTCTCGAGGAACGTCCTGGCCTCGTCGGTCAGGCCGGCATCGATGAGCGGGGTGCGGATGAAGCCGGGGCCGACGGCGTTGACGCGGATGCCATCGGCAGCGTGCTCCCACGCCGCCACTTGGGTCAGGCCCACGACACCGTGCTTCGCGGCGGTGTAGGCCGGGGCGGTGGCGAAGCCCACGGCTCCCAGGATCGAGGCCATGTTGATGATCGACCCACCGCGACCCGAGGCCTTCATGGCTCGGATGGCCGCGCGCTGGGTGTAGAAGACCCCGTCGAGGTTGACCCGGATCACCTGGTGCCAGCCGTCGTCTGTGTAGTCGCCGCTGTTCGACGCCTCACCACCGATACCGGCGTTGGCCACGACGACGCTGACGTGACCGAGGACGTCGACGACCTCGTCCATCGCCCGGTCGACCGCCGCCGAGTCCGTGACGTCCACGACCGCGCCGTGCGTGCGGTAGCCGAAGTCCTCGAGCTCCGTGAGCACGGTGTCGATCGCACCCTGGTCCCGGTCCCAGATGGAGATGTCGGCGCCGGAGCGGGCGAGGACGTGGGCGCAGGCCCGACCGATCCCAGACGCTCCACCGGTGATGACGGCGACCTTGCCGCCCAAGCCGTAGGTGTTCATCTGCGCTTCCTCGATTCTCGTGGGGTGGGGCGGCCCGTGCGGGCAGCCCCGGAAAAGGCGACGGAGGCTCCGAGCAGGAACCCGAAGTCGTACCAGTGGCCGGAGTTGTGTACCTCGTAGATGGCCACGTCGTCGTTGAACAGCGACACGATGAAGGTGATCGGCGAGATCGCCCCGTGCCACAGGCCGAACCAGAACCCGCTCTGGGCACCGGTGCCGACGGCGTCGTTCGCCGCCGCTGCACAGCCGGCCATGAGCAGTGTTACGAGCCCGAGCCCCAGCACCGGGGCCAGTCGCCCCGGCCGCGAGTCCATCATCGGAATCACCACCCGCCTCGGGCCGTCTCTCCGGCTTCGTCCGCCGGGTCTTCACCCAGTCTTGGGTTCCCGCGCGCGGAGGGGCAGGGTCGAAGGTCCCGGCTGATGGAGCTGACGGGGCCATTCAGCCCGGGAGAGGAAGGTCTCCACTGTCTGCTGGAAATGACGTGTCTTTGCTGCGCCAGGTGCAGCAAAGACACGTCAATTCGTGAGTCCCCGAGGGTCCCGCCGACGGTCGTGTCAGAACCTCGGGATCGACGGCGCGCTCGGACGAGTCGGGTCGAGCGCGGGGTCGCCGGCGGCGAGGGTGCCGTCGAACCATTCGTCACGCTTCCAGTCCGGCACCGGCGGCGTCTCGCCCTCGACCGGCACGAACACCGACCGACGCGTCCGCCCGTCCTCACCGTGCGTGTGGACATATCGACGGCAGTTGGGGAACACCGCAGAGAGGCGGATACGCACGACAAGCGTGGCACCGGCATACACACTCATCAGTGGGTCGTCGGCGTCGATCGACGCCGAGCCGGTGAGGCGCAGGCGAGACCCGGTGGACCAGTCGATGAAGAGGAGTCCGACGGCGGCGTTCTCGGTGATGTTGCCCGTGCTGAGGAACATGCCGTTGCCGTCGTAGCTCGGGAACGCGATCGTGTGCGCGTCGACGACCCGGACGAACCCGGGGTCGCCGCCCTTGTGGGAGCACTGCGGCTGCCCGTTCGCGTCGGCGGTGGCCAGGAAGAACATGTCGCGCGCCTCGATGAAGGCGCGGTACGACGAGACGTCGTCGCCCGCGACACTCGCGAGGCGATCGGCGAGCCGCCGGGTGTCGAACCGGTCCTGCAGCACGCGGTGAGACTTGGTGAAGTCCATGGTCGTTGCCTCTCCGGATCGAGCATGGCACCGCTCGTGGAGGGCGCGGAAGTGCCGGACGTGCCGGGTGCGCATCCCTACGCCGGGCTGGTCACAAACGATTCGGTATGCCGGGTGCGCGCGTTGCACCGTGGCGCACCTTCGTGCCCCGCCAGATGGCGGGTGAAACCCGGCGAACTCCCGTCCCCCGACGGGTATTGCGGGATCGTTGACGCTCCGAAACTGGTGCGACCACCATTGAGCAAGGAGGCTCAGGATGACCGCTCCAACCACAGAACCCACGACCACTGCCGTCGTTCCGCCACTCGATCCGGAACTGGCCCCGGTGCCGCCGGCCATCCGTCAGGTGCTCAGGCCGATCACCTCCGACACGTTGGCGGATGTGCGCCTCCCTCTTGTGGTGATCGTGAGCGAAGCCTGCAGCAATCGCTCCGTCGATCGGTGCCAACCCGCTCGCGGAAGAACCTTGGGTCGGGCCCTGTTCGAGGACGTGACCGATGTCTAGCGGCCGGGTGCGCAGTCTCGGCAAGAGTGCTGAATCGTTTCGTGCCTCCAGCACGGGGCGGGCTCGCGGTACGGCCTCGACTGGGACGTTCGCGCCCCAATGGCCCTTGGGTGTCGGTTACCAGATGCCAGGCTGGCCACGCGTCCATCCTCCGTGAACTCAACGCCCTCGCTGACCAGCACGGCCCGGGCCCAATCAACCCACCGATGCGTGTTGTCATCCTGATCGGCCAGCAAAGTGCCATCGGCCTTCACGACCCGCCACCACGGAATGTCATGGCCCTCGGCGGGGGTAGTCATCCACGCATCGTTGTCGGGTCGGTTTCCGAGAACATTGCCGACCGCACGCGCGTGATTGCGAGTGAGGCCCACCCGCTCGGCAAGATCGCCGTAGGTGATCACGGTGCCTGCCGGGATGTCACGAACCGCCGCATAGATGGCTTCGGAGTTGAGGCTGGTCACGCACCGATGCTCTCAGTCTGGGGTGGCGCCCGCAGCAATTTCGCGGCTGGCGGCCCGCGATGGTGACGTGGGCAGCCTGAGTGAGACAGGCATGCGAACGGGGGTGCTCACGTCCTTCTGGGCGCCGTGACGCGCCTGGAGAGACCACTTCGGTGGCCTCGTCGCGTGTGCCTGACCGGGTTGGCTGCTGTGGCGGGCCACCGCCCCTCGCAGCCGTAACCGCAGGTCAGCGACTTTCGGGTAATACCCACTCAGCCGACGACGGGCGCGAGGGCGCGTCGGTAGGTGTCGATGTCGGGTTCCTCGTCGCTCAGGAGCCGGAACAGGCCGGCGCGCACCATCGCCTGCCGCGGCGCGCCCGTCGTCCACGCGTCCATGACGGCGAGGTCGGTCCCCCAGTTCACGGCGGCGTCGAGGGTGGCGACCGCCTCGGCCCACAGGGCGGGCCGCCAGTACGGCGCGACGTCGATGACGAACGGGATGCCGTCCCCGTCGAGGAGGACGTTGCCGGCGAGGTCGCCGTGGACGAGCTGGTCGGGGCCGAGGTCGTGTGTGGTTGTGCGTGCGGCCAGGAGTTGGGCGACGAGGGGCGCGATGGGCGTGGGTATGCCGGTGGGCTGGCTCTCACCGAAAGCGGCGAGTTCCGCTGTGGCCCAGCGTGATTCGTTGTGGCGTATGCCGTTGGGCTGGGACTCGACCTTGGCTGCCAGTCGGGCGTGGAGCAGGCGCCCGGTGGCGAGGACGACGTCGAGGTCGGTGCAGAGGCGCGTGTCTGGTTCGTACCTCGTCGCGCCCCAGCCCTGCACGACCCACTCGAGCTCGCGGGTCGGGATCGGCATGGCGAGGCGTATCGAGCGGGGGCGTTCGTGGTCGAGTACGGCGGAAAGTCGGGCGATGATCGGGTTGAGCCAGTGGGCCAGTCCTCGATCCCGTCCGGGCGAGAGGACGAGGTCGCCGGCGCGAAAACTGTGGCCCTGACCGCCGTCGAGTGCGATCGGCTCAGGCGGCACCGCGAATAGGTCGTAGACCTCGGTCGACGGCATCAACGATTGAACTCCTCAGGGAGTCGAGCGAGCGTTACACGGGTTAGGCGCCGCGTCGTCAGGCGTTGAGTCAACGGCGTCAGTCCTCGACGAGGCGCACGGCGCCGCCTTCGAGGCTGATCGTGTCGTTCTCGCGCATCCGCCGAAGAACCCAGTCCAAGCGACTGGTGATGTCCTGACCGCGGCGGTTCCATCCGAAGACTCGAGCGGTTGCGGTCATCAGGTCTTCGTAACTGACGGTTCCGGCGTCCTTGAGCAGGTTCGTTACGGCAATGCGTATCTCGATGTCGGGTACCTGGCCCGCGGTCCGAAGACCCGCCCCGTCGTCGGTGGGTACACGCACAGTCGCGTCGCTTCGTCCCGGGATGTCGAGGAACTCATCGTTGAAGGTGACGTTGGCCTGTCGGATGGCAGCGTTGATGTTCTCTCGGATGCGTTGCCCAATTCGGCCGATGTACCAAGCGTCTCTGAGTCGCTGGTGGACTACGTCGATGTGCACGGGGCC
The DNA here is from genome assembly GCF_000768685.1 of Knoellia subterranea KCTC 19937. GTDB lineage: Bacteria > Actinomycetota > Actinomycetes > Actinomycetales > Dermatophilaceae > Knoellia > Knoellia subterranea. The sequence goes on from NZ_AVPK01000005.1 coordinate 219,859, forward strand.
TTCTTCGCGGGCGAGGACCTCGATGCCTTCGACCATGTCGAATCGTGCACCGGGATCGGACGGGTCTGCCCATCGCGGCAGCCGCGGGACTGCAGCTTCGACGTAGGGCGTGACCCATGCCGGGGGTGCGGTTCGGTCGACCTCGGCGAAGGCGACTTCCGCGCGTTCGAAGTGGTCCACGACGCCGGAGAGGCGCCCGGTGACAGGGGCATTGATCGCCAGCTCGATCGCGGCCTGCAGGCGAATGGTCTCGGTGGGGCGGTCGCGATACCAGGCGGTTCCCCAGATGCGGTGCAGTCGCCAGCCGAGGCCTTCGAGGACTTGCTGTCGGAGGCGGTCGCGATCTCGGGCGGCGGGCGAGGAGTGGTACATGTACCCGTCGCATTCGATCCCGATGGCGTACACGCCGGGGTGAGCGGGATGGCGTACGCCGATGTCGATGCGGTACCCGGCAGCGCCGACCTGGGGCTCGACGGTGAAGCCCATAGCGCGGATAGCACCTAGGACCGAGTCCTCGAATGGGCTGTCGGTGTCCAGACCGGATGGGCCTAGGTCGAGGGCGAGGGCGCTCATGCCCCTCTCAGCGAAGTCGAGGTAGCCGGTGAGGTGGCGCACGCTCTCGTTGGTGCTGTCGGGGATGTCCCCGGCGCGGATTGAGGTGACGATCTCTACGCGCTGGCGGGCGCGGGTGATGGCGACGTTGAGGCGCTTCCACCCCTTGCTCTTGTTGAGGGCGCCGAAGTTGCTGGTGACCTTGCCGTGTTCGTCGGGCCCGTACCCGATGGAGAAGATCATCACGTCACGTTCATCGCCCTGGACCGACTCCAGGCTCTTGATGAAGAAGCCGTGGAGGCGGTCACCGTCGAGGTGGTCCGCAAGGTCGGGGCGTTCGTCCATAACCCGGTCCAGGGCGGACTGGATGGCGTCGGCCTGCGCGACGGAGAAGGTGACGACGCCCAGTGACGTGTCCGGCCGGGTGTCGAAGTGGTGGAGGATCCGGCGCGCGACGTGCTCCGCCTCCATCGGGTTGTCGCGGCTGGTTCCTCGCCGATACTCGCCGTGCACATGGAACAGTTCGACACCGACGTCCGGTCCCTCGCTGTGCGATCCAGGGAAGGTGACGAGTTTGCCCTCGTAGAAGTTCTGGTTCGAGAAGGCGATGAGCGACTCATGCCGGGAGCGGTAGTGCCAACGCAAGCCCAGATTGCGGAAGGCTCCCGAGGCCTTGGACAGCTCGAGGATGGATTGAAAGTCCGTGACGTCGGTGTCTATCTCTGCTTCGTCGTCGGTCATTCGGTCGAAAAACGAAGTGGGCGGCAACTGCTTGTCGTCGCCCGCAGTGATCAACGCTCGTCCCCTATAGACGCAATTCACGGCATCGCCCGGGGTCACCTGGGAGGCTTCGTCGAAGATCACCACGTCGAACTTCATATCCGGAGGCAGATACTGCGACACCGCGAGCGGGGACATCATGAAGCACGGCTTGATGGCCAGCGTTGTGGTGCGGGTCCTGCTGATGAGGTCCCGCACTGGCAGGTGGCGGGTCTTCTTGGCGCCTTCACGGCGTATCAGCGCAGGTTCGCCGACGTCCGTGGAGGCTGGTCGGCGGGAGTTGACCGCGCGGATGATGTCGCCGGTGGCTGCCGGGATGAGTTGCCGGTCGAGAGCTCGGAATTGTTCGATGAGGGCGCTGCGGTCTTCTGCGCGCACTGGCTGCAGGTCGGTGTCGGCGGCCATGATGGCGTCGGCCCAGGAACGCAGCACCGCTCGTTGGATGACCCGACCGACGTCCTCGACCGGGACATGAGTGTCCGTGCAGAATCGAACAACGTCGATCAGGCCGTGGCTGGCGAGGTCCTCGGTTGCCCGGGTGTAAGCGATCCACTCCTCTTGGCCGGTGCTGTCCGAGCGGAAGTCGGCGAGCAGGCTCGCGGCGGAATCGGGGTCGTCGAGTTCTCGGGCGAGTTCGGTGTGCCGGTCCGCGTGGAACGCTGCGGTGATGGCTGCGGCGGCCGACTCCCAGTTTTGCAGCGCGGTCGGGAGGTGGTCGGTGAGCCTAGCCAGTTCCAAGGCTTTCACCTGTTCCGCGTTCAAAGGTGTGTCCACGCCGTGGCGGGCGATTCGCACGCCTTGCGCCCAGGCGAGAGCGGTAGCTAGGCCCGTCGTGTCTGTGCTGGTGCCGCGGTACTGGGCTTGGCCCAGGACCGCCTCGAACCGTGGCGCGTCTCCGTCCAGTGCGGCGTGCGCGTCGACAGCGCCTTGCCTGGCGGCAAGCAGCGTGGTGGCCTCGGAGAGGGTAATCACGCGGGCGGTGGCCTCGCTGACGGCTTGGGCGATCGTGGCGGTCTGACGCAGCGGTGTCAGGTGCGTCCGCAGCCAGGTGATCGCGTCTTCGAGCGACCCCAAGAGCAGGTCCGGTCTGGCGGTTCTGGCGGGGGCGGGCGCCAGGGATATGCGCCACCTAAAGAGGTCGGCTCGGGTCTGGTCGATGAGCGCCTTGAGCGCGGGCTCCGGGGTGGACGTGACGTGGTCGGTGAGTGAAGGCAGGAGCGTTTCGGGGGTGCGGCGCAGGACGTCATCGGCGACGGCGAGGGCTTGGTCGATGGCGTCGAAATCGGTGTCGCGGCCGTTCCAATACCGGCCGAGGATGGCACCCATTGACGTGTCCGCGATGTCGTATGCGGCTTGGGACTCGGACCAGGCGACAGCCAACCCGAGGTCATGGATGGCCTCTTCGAGGCTGACCATCTCGGTGGTGAACGCTGCGACGGCCTTCTTGTCGCGTCGGTAGTCGCCGAAGAGCTTTCGCAGGCCCTTGTGGACGTTGGTGAACCGCTCGTGCAGGTCACTTAGGGGCTGGGCGAGGGCAGCGTCGGTGTAGAGGCGGCGCGCAGCGGTTTCAGCGCTGGCGAGGTCGGTGACGCGCCGATGCAGGATCTGTGCTGCGCCGCGGGCCTGGTCGAGTCCAGCGGGAGTGAGCCATGCCCTTTCGGGGCGGTGCGGCACGAACGCGGCGTCGGCGAGGTCGAGCAGGGTGTCGATGTCCTGGATCGTGCTGACCGCCGGCAGACGCAGAGCAGTGGCCAAACCAAGGGCGGCGTTCAGGCGTTGTTCCAGGAGTGTCGCATCCCGCTCGAAGCGGTCGGCGATCTCGCGGGCGTCCGCAGCGCTCAGGTCGTCCAGCGAGAGCGGGGCCGGGCTCAAACCGGTCAGCGTCGGTCGCGCCGGGAGGGTGGCCGGGTCGGGAAGATCGGTCCACGTCACACCCGCGACCTTGGCTACATGATCATGCGCGGCTCGGATCGTGTCCAGATGTGCCTGCACTGCGTCGGCCGTCTGCTGAACGGAGGAGAAGTCGCCTGTGGTCAGCCAGTCGTTGTGGACGCCCGGCGGGCGGGTCCCGATCAGGGCCAGCAGACGCACTAGAACGTGCAGGTCGTTCAGGGACGTCAGCGCGAAAGCGTCCATGACATTGGCGTTATGCGCCGTTGTGCCTGAAAGTTCAGCCAGTCCGTTCTCGGCCGAGTACAGGCGCGCGTCCATCGGGCTGCGGTCGATGACCTGCCGCCATAGGTAACTCGTTCCTTGTGTGGCGGGTCGCCACGCCCGCTGGAGCCGGGAAGCGGCGTCGGCGATCTCGGCCAACGACTCTTGGCTCAGCTCCGCGCCCGGGGCTGCAGGGGTGGGTGCGGCTGGCAAGTGGTCGTACTGGGAGATCATGCCGAGCACATGGTGCAGCGACTGCTCCAAGGGACTGCGTACACGGTTCATCGCTGCTGCGTAAGCGTTGAGGGACTCACGCCTTTCTGCAGCCTGCCGGCGATCCATGACGGCCATCCCGGGTGGGGCCACCGCGATCGTGTCGAGCGCAGTGGCCAACTGGGCAGCGACCTCCTTGCGACTGGCCTTGTGACTGTGGAGTTCGAGCAGGTAGTTCTCCAGCCCGACGTGCGCGAGGCGGTTGCGGACGACCTCCAGGGCGGCAGCCTTTTCCGACACGAAGAGCACCGTCTTCCCAGCGTGGAGGAGGGCGCCGATCATGTTGGCGATCGTCTGGGACTTACCTGTTCCCGGAGGGCCGTCCATGACGAAACTGCGTCCGGCAACTGCCGCGGCCACGCACGCGCGCTGCGACGAGTCCGCATCGAGGACGAGCGGGGTGTTCTCCGGGGGCGCGTCACGGTCGATGTTCTCGGGTTGGATCTCGTCGAACAGCAGCGAGCCGTCCTGGCTCGTCGGATCCTGGTTCGCGAGTGCGTTCACCAGAGGATGCGCGGTGATGGTGGCCTCGTTGGCGACGAGGTCGCGGTACATAGCCTCCTTCATGAAGGAGAACGCGGACAGCACCGCATCATCCGACACGGTCCAACCACGTTTGGCGGCGACCGCTGTCTGGACGCGAGCCAGGACTGCTTCGACGCTCAGGTCAGTCAGGTCGTCAACCGTCGGCAGCGTCACGCCCAACTCCACCAGCCTCAACGCAAGCGCGGGGTTGATCGTGGGGTCGTCATCGGTGTTCACCCTGAGATGCGGTGAGTTCTTCCGCCCCATGGAGATGAACTGAACGGGCACCAACAGCAGGGGGCTCATGTATTGGGTGTCGTCGACGTCCTTCCAGTGCAGCATTCCCAAGGCGACGTACATCACCGAGAGGCCGCGGTCCAAGAATTCCTGGTTGGCACGACGGGCGAGGTTGCGCAGCGCTGATCCCAGCTCTTTGTTGGGCTTTCGGCAGTGCAGTCGCGCCCGTGCGCCCGCCTGCGTGCTTTGCGTGGCGTCGTCTTCATAACTGATCGGGTCGTCGGGGTCGGGTTCTCCCTCGAACTGCCACTCAACCCCACGACGCAACCCGTCGTAGATGTCATGTAACCCGGGGGCTGTGAGTGACACGGTTCCGGTCTTGGAATGCTTGAAGTTCAAGGCTCGATTTGTACCGGTGAGGTTGACCAGCCCATCTCGCCACACTCGAAGTGCCTCGGTCACGTCCGCCGTTGGCCGCGCTGCGTGAGCCTGATCCCCGCCCATCGTCCACCACTCTCATCAACAGCTTGGCATCTGGATATTCGCCTCCAAATGCCTCGTTACGTATCGGCGAGATTACCGATCGCAGGGGATCTGCGGGTGCGGTTGTCAGGAGTGCACTCTTACCGGGAGAAACCGTCTACAGATGTCATCGTCCCAAGGTTTTCGTGCCGGTGGTGAGGACGACGTCGGGATCGGCCATTGACCTACGGCGCTGGCTTCACCGATTGAACTCCATGTACTTGCAATGACTCACGCTCTTTGGTGCGCCAACTTGCGTTAGGGCTTGATCTGGATCGTCTTGTACCGGGAGAAGCGCAACTCGTATCCGAACTCCGTGCCTTCCGCTGTGAGTGCCCGGCCACCGGTCTTCGACGCGTCCCACACCCAGGGCATTACGAAGCGAGTCGGGTCGTCGACGGCGACCGCGTTAATGGCGGATCGTGCGGCTTCTTTCAGCGATGTCAGATCCTCGGGACTTGCGGCGCCCACGCCTCGCTGACGACCGTCTGATGCCGTAGCTCGCGCCAGGGCAAGGAGGTCGTCAGTGGGTTCCTGCTGCTGCGAACGCGACGTTTCGGGAGTGACTTCGTCGGCCTCGCCTGCCGGGTCAACCGGAACCTCCCCGACTAGGGCGAGCCGTTGCTCCATGGGCCGCAGCCTCGCCAGGTTGGAGACCACATTCGCCACGGCCTGCACGTACGAGCCGACTTCGGGCCGAGACTCCGATCCCCATACGGTCTCAACCAACGGCAGAACGTCGGACCAGACGAGGTGGCTGTAGCGCTGGCCGGCGACGAGTTCAGGCGCGGGCTTCGTCAGTGGACCCGTGATGTAGGTCAGGTCGATGGCCCGGTGGGGGTGCGCCGCCGCAGCGAGTCGCGAGTAGTACGGCAACTGGGCCGGGCGATGGCTCCCCGCCTCGGTCTTGAGTTCGATGACCCACACGCGCTGCGGCCAGAGAACCGCCCAGTCTGGCCAACCGTTCTCCGCTGTGCTTTCGACCTTCGGCAGCAGGTACTCGTCGACAAACGAGTCTGGTTCGAGTTCACTTCCGGCGGTGTCGCCGTGGGCCAGAGTGTCGAGCAACTTCAGGAACTGCATCCCTTCGGGGCTCGGCACGCGGGGCGAGTTCCACGGAGGCGCCTCACCACCGAGCACGAGCGTCGTCAAGGCGCGCTGGAGGAACTCCTCACGTCCCAACTTCAGGCGACGCCACCACGACTCCGGACTTTCCCACATGTCCGAAGGCTAGGACGCCGCACCGACATTCACCCGGGAAACCCGAGGCGGGGGTCATCTGGTCCGGAACCAGCCGGTCGATACGAGATTCGCCCTCGGCCGGTCGCGTGGCGCGGTATCAAGGAGCATGCGGTTCACCCTCGACGGAGAGTCCTTCGAACTCACCCGTGAACAGGTCCATTTGCGGCTACAGGGCCACGCGCCGGAGCCGATCCAGCAGTACTGGGTCGAGGTTGAAGGGACACGGTGGCCGCCGAAGCAGGTCATCTCGTTGGCGACGGGCGTCGCGGACAGACAGCGCTTCCAGTCCCAGTCGGCGCGACTCTGGCTCCAGAGATTGGGCTTCACCGTCGGCGGCGGGAATGGCTCACAGGAAGCATCACGACCCTTGGTGCGCCGGCAATCTGCAGAGCGCGTTGCCCAGAAGGTCGTCGACGTGCCGACCTCGCACGTAGACAGGCCCACCGACGTCGTCTTGATCGGCTGCGTCAAAAGCAAGCTCGATCAGGGCGCCGCGGCCAAGGATCTATACATCTCCGACTACTTCCTGAAGATGCGGGCCTACGCCGAAGCCAGCCATCGTCCGTGGTTCATTCTCTCGGCTGAGCACGGGCTCCTCGCGCCAAATCAGTGGGTCGAACCCTACGAGCGCTACCTTCCGGACACCTCGCGCGAGTACCGAATTGCGTGGGCCGAGAACGTTGTTCGTGATCTCGAGGCTTCTGAGGGGCCGCTTGCCGACGTCGTCATCGAAGTCCACGCAGGAGCGGCATACGTCGAGTCGATCACTGCGCCCTTGTCTCGCCGAGGTGCAGTGATCATCGATCCCCTGCAAGGGCTCCAGTTCGGCAAACGGCTGTCGTGGTACAGCCAACGAGCAACCGGACGCGGTATTCAAGCGGAACCCGATGCCGACATGCTGCGAGATGTGGCGAGGGCGAGGCCCCTCAGGGAGATCCTCGACGGCAAAGGGGCAGGCATCCGTGCGCCCGGAATGTACTCCTGGTACGTCGACGCTGAAGGAGCGACCGACCTGAGCCATGGCCTGGGGCAGCACGTCGAGCCGGGCCTCATCTATGCCGGCCTCGCGGGCGCTACTCGCCGCAGCGGTGCACCTTCGTCCAACACCCTCTGGGGCCGCATCGCGACGATGCACCTCGGCAAGAAGCAACAGTTTTCGACGCTACGCCGGAGTTTGGGGTCGATCCTCGCCCACGCGGACGGCGTGGCAGCAATCGACGAGATCCGGCTGACCGCTTGGATGCTGGACCACCTCCGCGTGATCACCGTGCCGACAGCGGACGCGGACACGCTCGACGAGCTGGAAACCGTAATCCTCAGTGAGCTCGACCCGCCGCTCAACCTCGCCAAGGTGCCACGGACTCCCCTTCGAGTTCGTCTCTCCGAACTCCGGAAGCAATACGGATGAGGTATGCCGGCCGCTGGCCGACGCTTTTCTCTGGCGGTGGCCGGTGGCACCCTGCCGCAGTGGAGTTGATTGCGATCCCCATCGAGGGTCAGTCAGGCGGCGTGAGGTCGATCCTGTAGGAGTCGCGGTGGAGGTCTGCTCCCGATGCCGCGCGCTGACGTAGGAGGGCCAGCATGTCCTCTTGCCGTGGCTGGCCGAAGGTGAGCCGGTACATCGCGACGTCTCGCTTGGTCTGTTCATAGCGGGGTCCGTCCGAGCTGAGAGCAAAGGGTGCGACGTGGCGTTCGATTCGAGCCGGGCCGGGGTAGACCCAGTTCGGGGCGAAGTCGCCGTACTTCTCAGTGAGGTCGGTGGCCAACGCGAAGGCGGTCTCCCACGGGTCACGCCCCGGGGCGCTCCGCACCGCATCCGCGTGCTTGTGGGCGACATTCCGGCGAATCGCATGACCGCGGTACCGGTCGACCCGGCCCTCGCGCTGTTCGAAGTCGACCGGGTTGGGCGGTACGTTCCAGTGGAAGACCGCGTGTGACCACCAGTGGAAGTCGATGCCTTCCTGACCCACCGATGTGGAGGCGAGCACGAAGGGCCAGAAAGGTCCGTTGAAGGCTCTCCGCACCTCGGGTTGGCGGTTGTCCTCGCTTTCGTTCTTGCGCCCGCCGTAGCGCAGCGCGAACTTGGGCGTGAAGGTCAGCGGCGACGCGATCTCGTCCGGGTTGAGAGCCTGGTACGTGCTGGCGCGCAGGCTGATCGAGTCTGCGACGACGCGAGCCAAATCGCCCAGGATTGCGTCGGTCAGTGTCCCGGCGAATTGATCCTTCCGCAGGTGGTGGACGTACTCGTCCATGGTTGCCTGCAAGTTGCCCCACGCGCAGTACTGGAGCACGCGCTGCCAATAGTCCTGCCCGTCGTCGGTCACCTTCTCAATCAACTTGGTGACATCGGGACGGTTGAACAGGGAACGTAGCCCGTTCGCGATCACCGCGGCCGCTTCGAAGTGTGCTCTGTGATCCACGGCGTCTTCGTCCGTCAGGACGCGAGCCAAGGCCCGGTGGGCAATGTTTGCCGGTGAGTGTAGGGCCAGACGGGCGAGCGACTCCACGTGTTCGGTTGTGACGCGCCGGGCGCCCGATTGCAGCTCCGCCCGGGCCGCCTCGATGTGGATCCAGAGGCCGGTGTCATGCTGCGCCTCATCGTCATCGGACTCTTGCCCTTCGGTGGACCGTCCCGCCAGGGCCTCGGCATAGCCACGCAGTCGAGCCTCCTCTGGGTGCGCCACAGGCCACACGGCGACGTGGGAGAAGGCGACCTGCCACAGGCGGTCTCTTCCGTCAATGTCGTGCACCTTGGTGTCCGATCTCGCGGCGGCGCTGTCCAGCACTGTCGAGATTTTGGTCGCGGCGGCGGACAGTGCCTCGTCCAACGTGAGCACTCGCCCACCTTGTGCCGAAACGAGCCTGAGGGGGTCAGCCGCCTCGGCCAACCCGGGCATCGGCCACGAGAGAAGCAGTGTGGTCATGGAGGCCGGAGCACCCTCTCGAGCCGTGTAGCTCAGCGGGCGTGCTTGCCGCTTGCGACTCTCGGTGGTGTACGCGTCATAACCCGAGCCCTCCACCGCACGGCGCTCTGCCTCGTAGCTAAGGATTGACGCCACAGCCGTCGGTGTCGCCGTCCAGGACGAGAACACGAGCAACTTTGTCATGCCCTCCGCGTCAACGAACGGGCCGCCTGCTTCGAAGTAGGGCAAGGAAGGCGGTACCCAGAGCAGTTTCCACCAGCCCTTGTCGACCGTATTCGCCATGAGGTCGCGCATCTTGGCATTCCCGCCGTCAACGCTGTCGAACGATTCGAGCGCAGAACGCCGGAGCCGTTGGGTCCTGCCCAGCGCAGGGACGGACCCACCCTCAGCAGCGGCCGCCTTGATCCGTTCGCCGAGTTTGTAGGTGTCGCAGAAGTTCACGAAATAGGGCGCTGACTTCCAGTACTCCGGTGTGACGAGGCCCGAGTCGCGCGGCTCCTTGACCGCATTCGCGACCTCCCCCAGCGCAGCGAAGCCCATCAGATCCGCCGCCGTGACTCCGCTGGCTGGACGCAGGACCTCCGTGCGGTGCAGGACCTCGTCCACCTGAGGCCGCTCGGCCCTGCTCATCACCTTGAGCAGTTCGGATCCGATGTCGCCTGCCAGCTTCGCGACGTCCTGTCCGTGCGTCACTGCCGAGCGATACCGGCCAAGCTGCTCTTTCAAGGAGTCGGCACCGAAGTCGCCGTGTCCCTCCCCGAGGAAGGCAACGGTACTGAGAAAGTCTGACGCGTGGTCCTCGCCTGATTCCTCGGCAAAGGTGAAGGCCTTGTAGGGCGTGGCCGAGAGCAGCAGCACCTTCGCATGCTTGTAATTGAAAAGATCGTGCGCCAGTTCCCCTGCCTCCGACTCCAGATTCAGGAGGTGCCTGAAACGTTGGAACTCGTCCAGGATCACCAAGTCGGGCTCGAGGCTCTCCACACTCGCCCGGGCCAACGCTCGTCGAAATGACCGCACGAGGTCCGAGCGTTCGTCCAGCCACGCGCCTGGCACAGACGACTTGCGCCCAACGGCCATGAGGAGCTCCTGGAGCCGTGCATCCATTGATGGGGATCCGAGGGCGAGCTCGTGATTGAAGCGATCCACGATGACGGGATCCAACGGCTCCTGCCGGAAGATCTTCTCCAGCCAGCTTGTCCAGCTCTCGAAGGTCTCCAACTTCCTCACGCCTCCCTGAAGGATCCTCTTCAGGGCTCGTTTCTGATGGCCGTCGAACTCGTAGATGTCGCAGAGAACGACGTACAACATCGCTCGTTCCTCGACCGTCCCCGTGCTCTGCCCCATGTCGAACGACGTGCCTGGTGTGAACGAGACCAGGTTGACGGGTTTCCCCGAGCGCTGTGTCTTGGCCAGGGCGCCAGTGTGTCGCGCCAGCAGTGTCAGGCGGCTGGAGAAGGCCACGGCCTCATTGCTGGTGACGTTGAGTCGCTTGATGTTCTGCTGGGCAAGGTCGGCGTTCGCGCAGACATAGACGATGTCGATGCGACCGATGTCGTCCTTCGTCTCCAGCATCTCGACCGTCTTGGCAATGACACCTCGGGCGACCATGCTCTTGCCGAGCCCCGTCTCGTCGGCGACGAGGAACCGGCCGGATCCCTCGGGCCGGTGAAGTTGGGTGCACACGTGCTGGACGGTCCGTCGTTGGAAGTCGGTGAGGCCATCCAGGACTCGATCTGCGGAGAAGCCGGTCATGCTCGCGCCTTTCCCAGTTCTGTTCGCGCCTGCGCGACCGCGGACCACAAGTCCTCGAAGCCGTCGGGCAGCAGTTTCCGGCCCTCGTCAGTGGCCATGAGCCGGCGGACAAGCCCATCGAGGTCGTCGAGAGCCGACGCGTTCGAGGACAGGGCACGCAGCACCAGCTCGAGGATCCCGGGCCCTTGACCTGCCCGCCCCACGGGACCACTCTCACCATCACCCGCAATCGACTCGAGTGAGGCGAGCCAGTGCGCGTTTCCAAGGCTGAGCAGCAGGTGAAGGAAGCGCAGGAACTTCTCGGGCGTGTCGATCTGACGCGCTAGAACGACGTCGAGTCGATCCTCTGGGTCGTTGTGGAGCTCAGCCACCACCACCGTGCTGACCGACAGACCTGACGGGGCGGTCAGAGACACCCACACAAAGGGTGTGATGTCGGCCTTCTGGACGCCTGTGTACTCCTCCTTCAGCGGTTTGGCTGCGTCGATCTGCCGCCCTGACCCGGGCCGCGTGAGTAGGCCCACGGTGCAGGCCCACTCTTGGGGCGTGGAATACGCGCGATTTGTGGTCACCCTTAAACCGAACGTCGGCGTCCCCTCCGTGGAGGCCCCATCCTTGGCGACGGTGACCTCGTGTTGGACTTCGGCTATGGAGCGCAAGGCGTTCTCCAGCGCCCACCGCTCCTCCTCCTGCGGGTCCGGGCTCCGTCCGCCCGTGACGGCATACGGTCGCGCAAGCCCGGCCAACGAGCCGTCAGGCCCGATGAAGGTGTCGATCCCGAACGCTTTCCGGGGTCCCTGGAACTCGACCATGAACTCGACGTTGGAGCCGAAGGCCGCGTCGGTGGCGTTTGCCGATCCGATGAGGAGCCGGGGTCGCTGCCGGCCATCGGGTTCCACGACGTAGACCTTGGCGTGCAGGCCATTCAGCAGTGACCCACCACCGGCTGGAGGGCCGGACCCCACGTCGCCCTCGGCGGGATTCTCGACCACGTCACCTGAGTCGATTCCCGCCATTTCGTCCAGCACGTATGCCGCGATGTCGCCGGCCGTGCCGACCTCCAGTTCCTCGAGGGCTTCGGGCCTGGAAAGCACCGTGACGTCCGTGCTGCCTTCTGTGGCAGAGCGAAGACCGGCGTCGTTGAGGAAGGGAGAGACCACAAGGTGCCTCTGCCCCTCGAGGTCCAACCCTCGCCCCTCAGCGAGGTAGTGAAATCCCATGAAGGTCGCAGGCTCGGGATACTCCCACATCACGCGACGAGCAGCCTCAGCCAAGTTCAGGACCCGCGCGCGGCGCTCCGGTGCCATGTCACTCACGGTCCGTCCCGGGAGGCTCGCCAAGAGATCACCCAGTGGTGCATTCGCTGGGTCAGGTCGGGCGGTAAGGCCCGCAGAGTCGAGACGGACAACGACGTCCCACGTACGGTCATGGGTCAGGTTCCGAGTGAGCACGAGAAGCCGAAACTCCGAGGACGGCGATCCCGCGCCGTCGGACTCCAGAGGGTCGTAGCGGATGAACCACACCTTTGGATGGAACAGCCCGCCGGGGGGCCGGCGCACGGCATGGACCATCGGTTCGACGAAGGCGAAGAGGTCGGCGGCCTTTGCCGGCAGGGCGATGTTGCCCGCTTGGCAGAAGATGTCGATACGGTTGGCGGCCGAACGTACAGCTTCGAGCTTGCTGATCGGGTCCTCGCCGCTTGCGGCGGATCCTCCAAATGCCGAAAAGGCCAAGGGAGGAATGACGGCTGCGGGGAGGCTCAGGGTGAAGGTCGTGGCGACCGCTGCCCCCAAACCGAAGCCAGCATTGGGGCGCAAGTGGTCCAAAAGGATGGCGCGGCTGTCAGGAGGAAGCATCGCGATCCTTAGCCTCGTTGATGTCGTTGAGGATGCGACGGACCGTCCCCCAGCGATACGTGAACAGGCCGCCACCAGAGTTCCCTGACCAAGCTTCGAGGAGTTTCCTGTTGACGAAGCGGGACTGCTTCCCCTTGCGTCGCTCTCGCTCGAGGACGAACGCTCGTGCGCCTGCATCGTCTGCGACGCGTTGCGCACGCCCAGACCTGACCCAACCGATCCAGGTGTTCACGAAAAGGCGCGTTCGGTGGCTGATGTTGGGGTTCTGCTCGATCACCAACTGCCAGAACTCCGCGGTGTCCCAAGCCGTCAAGTCCGCAGACAGGGGGGCGATCTCCTCGTCCGCCCACGCGGCCAGCGCCTCTCGGTAGTGGGCGACTGGATCTGAGACCGTCGTGAAGCCGGCCTTTTCGTACTCCTCGGCGACGAGGAGGTTGTAGAGCAGGGCGGCACCGTGCATGGAGACGGCGAACAGCCTCGCGTGGTCCAGTTCGGAGAATTGACCGGCTGGGGCTGCGTCCCAAGGTGTCGCAAAAGCGTCCGGCAGGACCTGGCCTTCGCGGACCAGATGTGCCAGGAGCGTTGAGGGGCAACTCATCTCGATGCGCTCGCTCAGCCAGCCAGCCTCTTCAGCGGTGAGCTTGAAGCCGCTCGGGACGGACCCCGGAAAACCCTGCGGAGGTTCGGGTACCCCGGCTGCCCACTCCTGAGGGGATCGCGACGCAAGCTCGGATGGCTCGTCGTCACGGGAGCGAGTCAAACCAAGATGGCCGATATCGGCGACGTTGCCTACGACGCCGTACCGGACCATCCCAGACCAGTAGATCGTCGAGGGCAGAGTCCGCAGAGCTGCGCCTGCTCGCTTGCCGATCAGCCCCGAGTCATCGTCGAGGTTCTCCGTCTTGAGTGCGCTGATGAGCGCGCGCTCCTGCCGTTGCCCCTTCGCCTTGGCCGCCGCTCCCGACAAGCCTTTGGCCGAACCGCGTGTGTAACACCACGGAATGAAGAGGTAGTAGCGGGCACGTGTCTGAACTACGGAGAAGCCAGGGAACAGGGCGTCGCTGAACGCATCCCTGATCTGGCCGAGACCCAACTCGTCTCGCGACTCTGTCTCGCTGAACAGAGCAATGAGGTCCCGGGCAAGGCGTTGTTCCTCGACGGTGTTGTCGAGCCACGCAATAGACGACCCCACCGTGGTTCTCCCTCGTTCTAGTCGATGGCGGCTGAATTGCTCGACGGAGTCGGGTTGACCGACCCGGTCGTGGTGTCAGTCAATACCGATACCGCGTTGGCGATGGCGTCGTCGCCACGCCGACGAAGCGTGGGCTCCAACACGGCAAGGTCTACGCCAACTGCCGCTCCCATGTCATCCAGAGTGACGAGCTCTTCAGGCAGTTCCAGCACCCGGGCGAGCAACTGCGACGGATGCGTAGCAACGGACGGATCGAAGAGCGTGCAGTCGAGGCTGTGCGTGGTTCGGTCGAAGACGAGGCGCAGTTCGTCTCCGTCAGTCGCACCAACGGCTTCGGCATGGGCTCGCAGGCTGCCGATGTTCGGGCCCATGTGGCTCGAGGCCGACCAATTGATGGGGAGATCTCGTACGGTGTTCGACATCACCGCACTCTGACCGGGGGCGACCCCGAGGGCACTGGCCACTTCGACCGGGAACGGACGCCCGCTTCCTCGCAGGATCTCCTTGTCGACGCGGACATGCAGGGCAATGCGTGAAGCCCCGTCCAGGGCGAACAACCCCCTGACTGCGGCGGGCCTGAGGCTGGGTACGTACGGCTCGTCAGGCCTCCGCAGGCGTAGCACGCCGTCTTCGAGCACGAAGATGGGAGCCGCGGAATAGGCGGTCACACTTCCCGGCTTGATCGCATGGCGCTCTGCCAGGTGGTCCGCAAGTTCTCTGAGAACGCAGGGCCCAACCTCCTCGATGCGCGTCACCATCGACGCGACGACACCGCCGTACTCCGGCATCCCCCACGAAGCAAGAGCGAAGTCGTCCTTGGTGACTCGGATGACGCGCGAGTCCTGGAAGAGCCGGTCGCGGAGGCCCTTGATGTTGATGTCCCGCCCAATGTGCCGCGCGATCTGTTCGTGACTCTTGGGTACTCCAGAAACCGTCAGGACGGCGATGGCCTGCTCCACGAGATTGCCGGGCCAGAGGACAAGGGTGTCCTGGAGCCGTCCCAGACCCTTGATCTGGTCAACGGCCCAGGACAGGTGGTGGTCCACAACTCCTCTTGCGAGCAAGTCCAGCCGCAAGGCGTCCTCGTCGACCATGGGCCCGTTGTCGACGAGGGGGACTTCCGACGGCTTGGGCCAGGAGAACCCACGCCGACGAATGAGTCCGCTGTCGCGGTCCCAGTCCATGCCCGCGAGATAGAGAAGCAGTCCGAACTCGTCCGAGTGGCCACCGTCGTCACCGACCAAGGGCACCTCGCTGTCCGGCGCGCAGGCCCCAAGGCCTCGCTCCAACAGGTGGAGTGACCACCGAACGGACCGTCCTTCATCTGAGGCCACCCATTCCGCGAGTCGGGTCTTGAGTTGCGACTCGATCTGACGGATTCGCTCTCGCGTCAGGCTGAACTCTGTTCCGAGTTCATCGAGAGTCGCGCCCTCGAACCTGATCAGTCGCCGCTCGAGCACGCGGGCGTCGCGCGCACTCAGGTCGGCGATCCACTCAAGGATGTCTGGGAGTGGATCGATGTCGACCTTAGGAAGGGGCGACTCCGAAACGGCACTGACCGCTGCCGCCACGTCCGCGGGCGCGTCGCCACCCGCGAGGTGGCGTAGTGCCTCCCCCACGGTGAGAGCGCCCCCAGAGAACCGTGCCCACTCAACCAAGAGGGTGAGGTCATGCACCGCGTCACCCAGCGTCAGGTTCTGAGGGCCGTCTCCAGTTGGAGGTGCCTGCGGTGCATACCCGGCCGCGATCTGGGACTCCGCGTGCCGAGCGACGCGATGGGCAAACACGGCGATGCGCTCGACCTTGCCGACCCCGAATGCTCGCCAGGTCAGGGCATCCGCTGGGCTGAGATCCAGCAGGTCCGCGACCGTTCT
The DNA here is from genome assembly GCF_000768685.1 of Knoellia subterranea KCTC 19937. Taxonomy (GTDB): domain Bacteria; phylum Actinomycetota; class Actinomycetes; order Actinomycetales; family Dermatophilaceae; genus Knoellia; species Knoellia subterranea. Next base: position 235,742 of record NZ_AVPK01000005.1, read on the forward strand.
GATCCCGCGCCGTTCGAGCCATTGCAGCTCCAAGCGATAGTCCTGTGCTTCCCTCACCGGCCTCAGCTCAAGGCCGAGCAGGTGCCAGGCCTTCACTTGGTGCAACACGGGGTGCCGTGTACCGAACGTCTCGATACTCCGGTCACCAGGCATGTCGCTGGTCAATCCACGTTGCCTTGCTCTGCGTGGGGTGCGGAGGTGGAGACGACAGGCACCAGCGCCGCGTCTCTTTGGAGGTGAGTCGACCAGTCGGTCGGCGGTGGCCCGAAGGCGCGGCGCGCTGACTTCACAACCCCGTAGCCGAATAATGCGTTGCCGCCTGCGCCGATCGCAGCGCCGATCCCGACAGGTGCTTGCTTGCCGATCACGAGGACTCCCTGCCGGGTGCCGTACCTCGTCACGAAGTTGTGCCCGAGGACCTTGTTGACCTGCTTGATGGACGAGGCGGGAATGCTGGCTGTGAGCAGCCGCCCCCAGTGCGCGCCCGTTCTCCCGGCCGCCTTCTCGACGAGTTTGCTGCCCGAGTTGCCCAGGAGCACACCCATGACCAAGGTTCGCCGTCGCTCGAGATCTTGGACCGGCACACCGTGGATCTCCGCAAGCGCCAGTGAGTAGAGGGCAGAGGCCTCGGTGAAGGCCGCCAGATCGAGGACTGCCGCGCCGACCGAGAACCCAGTGGGCGCGAATGCCGATGCTCCGGCAGCGCCACCGGTTGTCGACACGGTAGCGAGGTAGTACTTGTTGAGGCCCTTGACGATCTCAGCGGGGGTTGCGCCGGGGCGACTTCGGCGGACCCTGTTGATATAGGCGTCCACTGCGGGCTGCTGAACCGACACGGCCTTGGTGATGGCGGATTCGAGCATCCGACCGGGGCGCGACGACTCTCCAGCCGCGGCGGGGATGGTCTCTTCGACGGGCTCGACCATCACTTCTCCTGCATGGGGTTCTGGTTCTCGCGGATGGCGAGGGGTGGGAGGGCGTCGACGATCTTCATCGTCTCGAGGCTCACGGTGACGATCCGTGCGAGCAGGTCGATGATGTACCTCGGGTCCGACACCTCACGGCTCCAGTCGTTGGGGTCGTTGACGATCCCGGACGCCTTGTCGGTCTTCACCTGGTAGCGGTCGAGAATCCACTCGACCGCCGAGCGCGACCCGAGCATGTAGCGGTGCGTGTCCTCGGGGATCCCGCTCAGCGTGATCCGGTCGTTGTATATGACCGTCGACTTGTCGGCGACGAGCTTCTTCGTCTCCGGGTCGCGCTTCTTCGCGAACGCCATCTTCTCGACCCTGAAGATCTCGTATGCCGTGTCGTCGTCCGGTGCGTCCACGTCCAGTCCGTCGAGCGGGTAGGGAGTGACGGACTCGTACCCGAGGTGCAGCTTCGACAGCTTGCGGCCGGCGTCGACGAACGGCTGGGCGTCCTCGACGAGCGGGATTCGAGGAAGCATCTTCTTGAGGTCGGCCGCGTAGGTCTCCTGGTATTCCGGCGAGTGCAGCAGCCCATACACGTAGAAGAAGATGTCGTCCTTCGTGAACGCTTCCTGGTATGCCGCTCGGAACCGTCCCAGCGCCTCATCTGTGATGTTGTCGACCCGTCGGTATCCGTCAACGACGTCGCTATCGCCAGCATCGAAGAGCGACCCATCCTGGTCGTCCTTCTCGTACCGCCAGCGAGCAAAGAACTGGCTGTTCTGCCCCGCGCCCATGCGCTGTACATCGGGAATATGGGCGGTCATGAGCAGGGAGAATGGCGCGGAGGCTCCGGCGCCGATGACGCTGAATCCAACATTTTCAGCATGATGAGCGCTCGGGAAATAGCTCGGCACTCTGTACACACTCTCGTTCCATTCCCGGTTGTAGTACAGGACCTCTTTGCAGAATGGGCGGTAAGAGGCGATGGTTATAGAGGCCTCGTCGAATTTTGAGGAGCGTCCCCGTTCAACCTCTCGCCGACGACCCGCATCCCAACTGATTCGACCCGGGTCGCTGTTACCTTTCCGTGTAAAGAATGCCGAGCCAGAACCGTCATAGACGTCAACCAACTCGTTAAAAAATCTGATGGTCGACTGCATCGAGCTGGTGACTTTGGAAGACCCGAAGGAGTACGCCCAAGCGTCCCGACAAGTCATCACTCCCCTTGAGTGGGAACCCACCACGGCCGGTACGTTGTCGTCCTTGCTGCCGAGAGGCATGAAGGAATCGAAGTCGTCACGTCGTTGGTTGAGCCAGTCACCCTGACGGTTAGGGGTCAGCGAGTGGGCCTCAAGTCCACCCACAGACGAGGTGGCCGCGACCTTGGCGAGCTTCTCCTCGCGGGTGAGGTAGTCCCCAATGTCGGCATAGCGGATCGTTGCTGCGCCCGTCTCTGTTTGGTCCTTGACCAGGACGGTGACGGCCACCGTCGCACGTGAGCCCGCATCAAAGACCTTGCCGCCCTCCTTCCGGGACTGCTCGCCGGCGGTGCGCTGGTTGCCACGAAGATTGAAGACGTGGATTGCCGAGAACTCGTCGGCAAGAGTTATCCGCATGCCGTCAGCAGTGTTGGAGTCGAGCCAGCCGCCGTTCGTCACGAAGGCGATGACGCCTCGGTCCTTGATCCGCAGTGATGCCCACTTAATGGCTCGGATGTAGGAGTCGTAGAGCGAGTTCTTGTTGGTTGCCGTCGAGCGAGCCGCGTAGGTGTCGCGGATGGCGGCGTCGAGGGTCTCGTACTTCTCGTTGGCGTTGTTGTCGTTGGCGCTGTCCTGACCAGAGGAATACGGCGGGTTGCCGACGATGACGGTGATGGGGAGCTTGCGTTGGCGATTGATGCGCTCGTTGTTCTCGGGGAAGACGCCCAGGTCGTCCTCGTCGCCGTGCTCGTACGACTGGAAGGTGTCGGTGAGCACCAGCCCGGGGAACGGCTCGTACGCCGCCTCCTCGTCAAGCGAGCCCCGGATGAGGTCTTGATAGGTCGTCTCGATGTTGACGGCGGCGATGTAGTAAGCGAGGAGCAGGATCTCGTTGGCGTGCAGCTCGTTCGCGTACTTGCGAGCGAGGTCGTGCGGCTTGATCAGGCCCGACTGGAGCAGCCGCACCATGAACGTCCCGGTGCCGCTGAAGCCGTCGAGGATGTGCACGCCCTCGTCGGTCAGTCCCTGCCCGAAGTGCTTCTGGAGGACCTCGTCGGCCGAGTTCAGGATGAAGTCGACGATCTCGACCGGGGTGTACACGATGCCGAGCTTGTCCACGGTCCGCTTGAACGCGGTGGCGAAGAACTTGTCATAGAGCTCGACGATGATCCGTTGGCGACCCTCTGCGTTGTCGACACCCTCAACTCGACCACGCACCGAGGAGTAGAACTTCTCGAGCTCGGAGTTCTCGGCGTCGAGGGAGTGCTCGTCGAGAACGGCGAGCATGCGCTCCATCGTCTGTGCCACTGGGTTGTTCGCCGCAAAGTCGTACCCGGCGAACAGAGCCTCGAACACGGGTCGGGTGATGAGGTGCTGGGCGAGCATCTCGACCGCGTCGGTCTGGGTGATGCCGTCGTTGAGGTTCCCCCGCAGGCCGGCGAGGAACGCCTCGAACTCCTTGGCTGGTTTCGACTCGGGGTCCGCGAGGAGACCGGTGATTCGGGCGATGTGCTGCTCGGCGATCTTGGCGACGTCCTTGGCCCAGGTCTCCCAGTAGCGACGCTCGCCAACCTTCTTGACGATGCGCGCGTAGATCGCGTCGCGCCACTCCTCGATCCCGAAGGGGAGCGTGAGCTGCGTGGAGTCATCGCCGGAACCGCCGCCACGAGAGCCGCCGCTCGTGTCGATGATCGTGATCTTCGTGTTCTTCTTCGTGTTGAGGTCGAGCTGGTTGACCATCGCGTTGAAGCGGTCGTCATGGGCGCGCAGCGCCTGGAGCACCTCCCACACGGCTTGGAAGCGCTTGTTGTCGGAGAGCGCTGCCTCGGGAGACATCCCAGCGGGGACGACGACGGGCAGGACGATGTAGCCGAGCTTCTTGCCGGGGGCCTTGCGCATGACCCGGCCCACCGACTGGACGATGTCGACCTGCGAGCCGCGCGGCGTCAGGAACATGACCGCGTCGAGCGCAGGCACGTCCACCCCCTCGCTGAGGCAGCGCACGTTGGTGAGTACGCGGCATACGTTGTCTGTCTCTTCGGCACCGGACTTGAGCCAAGCGAGCTCGTTGCCGCGGTCGACGGCGTTCATCGTCCCGTCGACGTGGCGGATCTGGACCTGCATGCGGTTGCGCTCGCGGACCGCGTCGGTGTCCTCGTCCTCGGCGTAGGTCGAGATGAGCCGGTCGACGATGCTCGGGAATGCCTCGCGCGCCGCCTTGCTCGCCTTGATGTTCGCGGCGAAGGCGACGGCGGTCTTCATCGGCGTGAGGTCGTCGCCGTCGAGGTCGTCGGAGGTGAGGGCGTCGCCGAAGCGCTTGGCCAGACCGTTCCAGCAGCCGATGAGCTTCGCCGCGTCCTCGAGCTTGATCTCGCCGGACTGGGCAAGTTCGCTCTGGAAGGACTCGGCGACGAAGCTCTCGTCAACCTTGAGGACGAGCACCTTGTAGTCGGTGAGCAGGTCGCGCTCCACTGCCTCACCGAAGCCGAGCCGGTGGAGGACGGGACCGTAGAGGCTCTCGTCGTCCATCGAGACGAGGACGGCAGCGGCGTTGTCCGCCTTCTCCTTGACCTTCGGGTCGAAGAGGCGGGGAGTCGCCGTCATGTAGAGCCGCTTGGCGGCCTTGATGTAGCTGTTGTCGTGGACGCGGACGAACTGCGACTCGACGGTGTCGGCGAGGGTGACGCCCGTGGTGCGGTGCGCCTCGTCCGCGATGATGAGGTCGAAGTCCGGAACGCCGTCCTTCTGTGCCTGGGCCACGACGTCGATCGACTGGTAGGTCGAGAAGATGACGGTGAACTTGTCGTGCTCGTGCGCCTCTTTGATCTTCGCGGCGAGCGCCTTGGTGTCCGTCGTCGCCGGAATGATGAGGTCGTGGACCGCGATGTCCTCGGGATCGTCCTTGGGCTTCGGACCGCCCTTGCCGACCTTGACGTCCGAGCAGACCGCGAAGGCACGGAACGGGAGCTCGGTCTCCTGGGCCCACTCGCGGAAGGTCTGATTGACGAGCTGGATGCTCGGGACGAGGAACAGAACGGTGGTCGCCTTGGCCTTGCTGTCGGTTGCGAGTTGCTCGGCGATCTTGAGGCTCGTGAAGGTCTTGCCCGTGCCGCAGGCCATGATCAGCTGACCGCGGTCGTGGGTGGCGAGGCCGTTGATGACGGCGTCCTTGGCCTGCTTCTGGTGGGGGCGGAGCTGGTTCTTGCCCGTCAACGGGAGATAGGTCTGCGGCGCCTGCCAGTCGATCTGGCTCCAGTCGACCTTGCTCTCGAGGAGGTCGTTGATGCCGATCCGGGTCACCGGGACGGTGAGACCGTCGAGCTGCTTCTCGATGTTGGAGCCCCAACCCCTGGCCGTCGAGAGAACGATGCGGCCGGTGAACTTGTCCTTCGCAGTCGCCGCGAGGAAGGAGTCGATGTCCTTCTTTGAAACGTAGGACTGCGGGTCGTAGAACTTGCACTGGACCGCGGTCCAGCCGCCATTGATCTCGTCCTTGGCGACAATGTCGATGCCGTGGTCGTGGGCGTTGCCGCGCTCTGGCCAGTCCTGCCAGAGGTAGACCTCGGAGAACTGCTCCGAGAACTCGGGGGCCGTGCGGAGATAACTCGCCATGAGCCTCTCGAAGGCGCTTCCCTTGCCGGTCTTGTCCTCGCCGAACTCATTCCAGATTTCGTCGAGCTTCCCCAACAGGAAGTCCCTGTCCGTCTCGACCACGGTGTCGATTGCCCCTCGCCTGCTGCTCACGTGCGCACCATACCGAGCGGGAAAAGGTGTCGCCTGCCGAACAGCGAATTGCGGAAAGTTGCGCTGACCTGCGGAGTTCTCGAGACGCGTGTCGGGTGCCAGTCCTATCGTTCGGCTCGTGGGAAATCTTGCGACAGGGGGCGGCAGCAGTGCCGTCGCAGCGTCAGCGCACGCCGGCTGTGAGCGCTTTCGTCACACCGACCCAATGCTCACCGGAAAGAGTCGGCGAGCACTTGCTGCCGATCTGGACAAGCCGGACACCTCGGCCGGCATCCCCGAAGCGCGTTTCATGCGCGCCATGGTGTTCGAGCGATTGGTGCGCGACGAGAAGTTCGTGTCCGAGCTGCTCACGACGACTGTCGGAACGCTCGGGCTGACGCGGCCGCCGGGCGTTCGTCGCGCCGACGGCAAGGTGACCGAGGCGGCGACGGCGCTGGCCTTGAGTCAGGCCCATCTCAAGGCGGTGCACCAGGGCGAGGCCACGATGATCACTGGTCTGGCGGTGCCGTATCCCGGGATCCATGCGTCGGTTGGAGCGACTCCGGTCAAGCCCGACTTCGCAGTGGTCGCGCCTCGCCGGTCCGAGGACGGTGGAGTTGCCGAGGCTGATGGCGACGCTCCGATCATCGGCAGTTGGCTCGTCATGGGCGATGCCAAGGACTATGAGCGGGTCCGCTCACGGATCGATGACCAGCGGATGCTCAAGGGCTTCCTCCAAGTGGCGTTGGGGGCCGAGGCGGCAAGGGCCTGGGCATCACTGCCTGACGGGATGAAAGTCCATCGGTCAGGAGCGCTGGCCGTGCCGCGAAACAGCTTCCTCCAGCCGGTGGCCGTGGTTGAAAGGCTCGATGACCACTGCATTGAAGTGATGGAACGGGCCGCGGAGCGCCAGGCCCTGCTGGCCGACTCGTCGGTGACGTGGCCGGTCGCGTCCGAAGATGTGGCGTCGTTTGTCGAGCACCTCGAGCTGACCTTCGACCCTGCGGCGTGTGTCTCGTGCGCGCTGTTCAACTACTGCCGCTCACAAGTGCGGGACAGCGCCGAGCCGGTGTCACGACTGATCGAGATAGGGGTGCGTCCCGAGCTTCGCCCGTCGTTGCTGGGGCTGATCGACGGCTCGGGTGAGGTCAAGGACGATCCCGAATCGCTCGCGGCGACGGTGATGGCAACGATCGACGGGCTTCCGTCCTCAACAGGCCAGCTCCGGACGGATCCTGTCGGTCTGCCCGGAACGATCAGTGTCGTCCTGGCCAAGTCGGATGCCGCGGCGCTCGGTGTCCATGGCATCGGGATCCAGCGGGTCGCCGCCGACGGTGTCGAGCCGTGGAAGTTCGAGATCTTCGACAACCCACAGGCGCCCGCCACACGACTGGCTGTGATGGCGGCGTTGGGCACGGCCCTCGACGCAGCGTTGCTCGAGAGTTCCGCCAACGGCAGCGAGGACTCTGCCGCCGTGCACATTGTCCTGCCTGATGCGGCAACAGCCGACCTGCTCGTCTCGATCGCAGACTCCTTGGCCGGGGTCGAACTGAGTCGGCTGCGATGGGAACGGGACCTTGAGCAGGGACGCAAGGCGCTCACGTGGGGTGGCGAGCCGGCCACGGTGCCCGAGGCCCTGACAGATCACCAGCGGTTGGCAGTGAGCTTCCTTCTGGACCAGGACAGATCCCGGGCCATGACACTTCGGTGGCTGCTCATTGACCTGCGCGCCGTCATGAAGCGGCATTTTGCGGTGGGAGGACCACTGGTCGACCACGGTCGTCTCGACTACCTCGTGACCTGGGCGAGCGCCACGGCTCCTCTCGAGCACCGGGAGATCTCTGATGGCATCGCGGATAGCCCTCACACCCCGGGTGCGCGGCTGACCAACGATCGGTCCGACGCGATCCACCGCGCCGCACGACGCGGCGGCGACACGGCATACGAGGAATTGGTGACGGAGGAGCTCACCTACAAGGCCGAGGTGATGGACTGCGCGGCAGGGGTTCTCGAACGGCTCCCGGAGTCGAAATTGCGGCCCGTCAATCAGGCTCTGGAGGCGACCGCCCAGCAGGTCTGGCGCCGGCGCCGGGATCTCCATGCGTCGGATCTCGTGCGGTTCGGTCGTGTCGCGTGGTTCTGGCGCAACAACCAGGTCGACGCCATCGACGCAGACTCGAAGTGTGCGGTCCAATTGGCAGCCCTCGGTAACGCACACACGCTTCGCGATCTTGCGCTGAACGCGGGGACTCGCGAGGTCGCCTTCGCCGAGGTCACATCGACGACCCCGCTGCGCCTCGCCCCAAAGTCACGGCGATTCACCGATGGCACGACGATCGCCATGCTCCAGCACGAGGAAGACCTCGCCGTCGAAGCCGACGCGACGACGCTGAAGGTCCAAGCAGGAAGTTTCAAATTCGGTCAGTTGAGTGTGGGACCTCTGGAAGCTGACGACCAGACCACCACCGACGGCTCCTTTGCCTGGTTGCCGAAGATCGCGCCCGTCGTGTCGGTCGGCGATCGTCTGGTCGTCGCGGACATGGCGTGGTTCGGCGGCTCATTCAAGTCCGGTCACGAACTGGCCGTGACGCGGCCGGGTCCCGACCGGACGAGCGCACCGAAGCCCGACTGCCACGACGGTTCGTATGCCGCTACCCCGGATGAGCATCGCTGGTGCTGTCGCTCGCATGAGGACGCAGAGGCTGAATACTCCGACGAACTCGCGGAACGCCGAGAGAGGGGCGAACTCAATCCGCAGGCATGGCCGCCCCTGCTCGACTTCGACCAGTTCGACACCGCGGCAGATGGCACGCCCACCGGTGATCATGACGAGACGGTTGCCATGGATGCGGCCGCCGATCTGACACCTGACGATCTGGACTGAGCCGATGGTCGACATTCACTTCACGGATCCCAAAGTCGAGTTGCTCGACAGTCGTCACCACGCCGAGGCGGCCGTTGGCAACGTCGACGTCACCACGCATGCCATCGCGGCGCTCCGCGACGCCCTGTGCGGCGATGAGGAGTACGAACGCATCCTGCTCAAGGCGGCAGCCGGCGCTGGTAAGTCCCACGCCTTGCGTCGCATGGTCGACGACGCCCTGAGTCAACCGGGCTGCACGCGAGTCGGAGTGACGGCTTTCGCCAACAAGCAGGTCTTCCCCCTCGCCCACGAGCTGGGGAAGATGCTGGGCAAGGACAGCGTGTGCCTCCTCGTGGCTGAGGAACGACTTCCTTCGGTGCCACCCGCCACCCTCGGGGCCGCGACGGTCGTGGTGTCCTACAAGGACTGTCCACCCGAGGCGACGGTTCTGCTTGGAACAACCCACAAGTTCCAAGGCATTGCGTCCTGGCTCATGAAGTCGATCGGGCCGGCCAGCAACGGCGAACGACTCTTCGACGTTCTCTTCATTGACGAAGCGTGGCAGCTGCCACTCCACCGGTACCAGCAGATCAACCGCCTCGCGCCGATCGACGTCGGCGTGGGTGACGTCGGTCAACTGCCTCCGCTCGACCCGTCACAGAATCCGTGGCGCGGAGACCCCGGCCACAACCCATACCGCGCGTGGCCCACGAACTTCGAGGACGACGCCCATACGTGGTCCAGGGAAATGCCAGCGGTCTGGCGTCCGACGGCCGCACAGCTTCCCGTGTGGAGGTCGTTCTACGGCGACTGGGATGACCTCAACTGCGTCGCTGGACCGGGCGACCGTGAGTTGGTGCTGGATGACCCGGGCGCCGCGGATGGCTCGCGCGCGGTGTGGGAGCAAGTCGGCACCGGCGTGGCGACGCTCGTCGAAGTTGATGGCTTGCCGGATGCCGAGGCACCAGACGTCGACCTCCCTCTCATGGGGGCGCTCGAGAACCTTCTCGACGACCTCCTGGACGTCGGATTCACAGTCAGGACAACGGCATACGACGCTTTTGGTATCCCGGAGGGCGAGACGCTCGTGCCCGCGCGCGACATCACGGACCGGGCAGTGATCGCGGTTCTCGCGACTCGCAATCAGGCCGTGGACGATGCCCAAGAAATCGTCGATCGGCTGCGCGCGAAACACGACCTGCCCGAGGGGTGGATCGTCGCATCGACGGTGGACTCCTGGCAGGGGCAGACCAACGTGCTGACCGTCGCGATCCACCCGCTGTCGGGTGCCACGACATTGGACGAGTTCAACTCGGCCTTCGGGCGGCTCGCTGTGACGTGCACGCGGGCGACGCACGGTCTCCTGCTCTTGGCTCGCGCCGGCTTGGACGACCTGCTGGCGATGGCGCCTGCCCGACCGGGGACTCCGCTCGGTGAGCCCGGGACGCGGCAACTACCTCGGCAGACTCATCAACGGATCCTCAAGGCCTTCTCCCGCGGCCGCTGGTCCGCACCACTGGAAGCGAGCGTGTCATGACGAAGTACAGGACAAGAGCCTTCGCAGATCCGAAAGTGTTCAGTGTCTACGTCATCGAAGTTCTTGGCGGCGTCGATGGTGAGCTCTATGTGGGTCAGACATGGCACACCCCCGAACTTCGCCGTCAGCAGCACGTTGACGGGGTCCGCCGAGGTCGTGTGTTCAAAGGGAGAGACCGGGAAGTCGGTCTGCTACGCCCTGACCTGGTTCCACCCCTCGCGTCACTGACAACCCGCGAACTGGCCGAAGCGGCGGAGAAGTACGTCGCCGCCGTCCTCCGCTCACAAGGGTTCAAGGTTTATGGGGGACATTGAGCGGCTCCGAATAGCACCCGGGATCGGCCCACCACGTCCTAGGTTGTTTCCATGGGCGAACTTCACCAGAGTGACTCAAGTGTCCAGTCGAGCGCGGAGAGCGCCATCGTCGAAGCGCTGGGTGCCCAGCTGCAGTTGAACCTCGTTCCGGGTGGAACGTTGAAGTTGGCTGGTGGGGCCAGCATTCAGCTGGATGCGCGAAGCGACGACGGGAGCGTGGCCGTGGAGGCCTACGCCCGACAAGGCGTCCTCAGGGGCGGGCAGCTGAAGAAGATCGCGCAGGACATCCTGAAGCTTGCGCTTCTACGTGCAGAGCCAGAGCACAAGGACGTTCGTCCGATCATCGTGTTCGCCAGTGAAGAGGCCAGGTCCTCGGTGAAGGGCTGGCTCAGACAGGCCGCGGACACCTTCGGAGTGGAACTTCACGTTGTTGAGTTGGATGACGCGCTGCGTGCCCAAATTGTCGCGGTCCAGGACCGCCAGAAGATGACGAACGTCGCACTCCCAGCAGTGGTTGGCGACCTCACTGTGGAGGACTAGGAATTCGGCAACTCGAGCTCAGTTCGGCAAGCCGCAGGCGGAGCCATCGGAACTCCGCTCAGGGCTGCTGCTGGGGCGTCCGCGCGTGAGAAATTGGAGTCGGAGGGGCTGGGGGCGGCGGAGGACATCCTGTTGACTCGATGCATGTGGTCGTGTCGATCAGGGGTGGGGAGACGACGGACGCGCACCTCTACGCCGTCTGACGCCGTGTGGCCCCGGTCGAGGCCGCACGCCGAGCACGACCCAGCCCGCTGACGGACCTGAGACGTAGGGTTGCCGCATGGCACCGCGACTGCTCGCCAAGGCACTCGACACCGCGCTCGACCGCACAGTCGTCCCCGGCTTCTCAAAGATCGGGTATGCCGTCCGCCGTCACCTTCCGACGTGGCCGGCCGACCCCGCGCCGGGAGTCCTGGACGGGAAGCACGTGGTCGTCACGGGTGCGACGTCAGGACTGGGTGAGGCAACGGCATACCAGCTCAGTCGTCTGGGAGCGCACGTCCATCTCGTGGTGAGGAACGCCGAGAAGGCGGCCCGCATCGCCGCCACGCTTCCCGGGCCGTCGACGACGTGGGTGTGCGATCTCGGTGACCTCGACAGCGTCCGCGAATGTGCCGCAGCGCTCCTCGCCGACGGTCCACCGCTCGACGCGATCGTGCACAACGCGGGTGCGATGCCGGCGACGCGGACCGAGTCGCCCCAGGGTCACGAACTGTCCATGTCGATCCACGTGCTCGGGCCGGTCCTGCTGACCGACCTGCTCCTGCCGAAGCTCGCCGGGCGCGAGGCGCGGGTCGTGCTGGTGACGTCGGGCGGGATGTACGCCCAGGCGCTGCCGGTCGAGGACCCGGACTACGAGCGCGGCGAGTACGCACCGCCGACGGCGTATGCGCGCAGCAAGCGCACCCAGGTCGAGCTGCTCCCGGTGCTGGGCGAGCGGTGGGCGCCGGCCGACATCGCGGTCTACGTCATGCACCCCGGGTGGGCTGCGACGCCGGGGGTGACCGAGTCGCTGCCGACCTTCGACAAGCTCATGGGGCCGATCCTGCGCGACGCCGACCAGGGCGCGGACACGACGACCTGGCTGGTGGGTGCGCAGCCCCGGCCCCGCGGAGGTGGACTGTGGATGGACCGCGCGGAGAGGCCGACGGCGTACTTCGGGCGCAATGGCGCGACCTCGGACGAGCGCCAACGGATGTGGCAGTGGGTCGCTGACGCCGCCGGCGTCACGCCCTGACCACCGTGGACCAGGACGCGTGGGAGCGGCACGTCCGCGAGGCTGTGGCCCTGCATCCCGAGCTCGCGGCCGAACTTGACCACCACGGGATGCCGGAGCGCTGGTCCCGGCCTCCGGGCTTCCCGAGCCTCGTGCTGCTCATCCTCGAGCAGCAGGTGTCGCTCGCGTCGGCGGCAGCGGCGTACGCGCGAGTGCGGACGCGGGCGGGTGCGATGACGCCGGTCGCCCTGCTCGCGACGACACCTGAGGAGCTGCGCGAGGACGGGGTGTCTCGGCAGAAGGACCGCTATTTGCGGGCGCTCTCGGCGGCCGTCGCGAGCGGCGAGCTCGACCTCGTCGGGCTGGCTGAACAGTCGGACGCGGAGGTGGCGGCGGCGCTCACCGCGCTGCCCGGGATCGGTCGCTGGACGGCGGAGGCGTATCTGCTGGCCTGCCTCGACCGGCCCGACGTGTGGCCGGTCGGCGACCGGGCGCTGCAGGTGGCGGTCGCCGAGACGCTGGGGCTTGAAGACGTGCCGATCGCGGCGGAGCTGGAGGAGATTGGTGAGCGATGGCGCCCCCACCGGTCGACGGCCGCGAGGCTTTTGTGGCACGGCTACCTGGCTCGCCGAGGGCGACAAGAAACCGTCGTCGACCTGGACGCCTGACCCGCCCCCACCCGCCTGATATCGCGTGTGCTCCAGCATGCGAAGCAAAGACACTCCCTTGGCCGACCCCCATCGACCCCGCCCGGTCCCGTTCCCGCTCGGACCAGCCAACCCACGAACCCATTCCCACCACCACCCGATCGGCGTAGCGTCGACAGGGTGACCTTCAACGTCGCGGCCGACGCGTACGGCCGGTTCATGGGGCGCTACTCCGAACCCCTGTCGACGGTCTTCGCCGACTGGGTCGGGGTCCGTGCGGGCCAGAGTGCCCTCGACGTCGGCTGTGGCCCGGGTGCCCTCACCCAGACCCTCGTCGACCGCCTCGGAGTCGCCAATGTCTCTGCGGCCGACCCGTCGCCACCGTTCGTCGAGGCCGTGTCGGCGCGCTTCCCCGGGCTCGTCGTCCACCGCGCCCCGGCGGAGCAGCTGCCGTTCGACGACGGCGCCTTTGACGTGACTCTCGCCCAGCTCGTCGTCCACTTCATGCAGGACCCCGTCACCGGCGTCGCCGAGATGGCCCGGGTCACCCGGCCCGGCGGAGTCGTTGCTGCCTGTACGTGGGACCTCGCCGGAGACCGATCCCCGCTCAACCCGTTGTGGAGCGCGGCGCGTCGCCTGGACCCGCGCATCACCGATGAGTCCCATCTCGCAGGCGCCCGCGAGGGCCAGCTCGCCGCGATCGCCCGAGACGCCGGCCTGCGCGACGTCGAGTCCGGTGAGATCGCGGTGACCGTCATCCACCCGAACTTCGACGAGTGGTGGGAACCCTTCACCCTCGGCGTCGGCCCAGCCGGCGAATACGTGAAGTCGCTCGACGACGACGGCCGTGAGGCGCTGCGCGAGGAGGCGCGACGAGGCTTCCCTGCCGAAGGCCCGTTCGAGATCACCGCCGTCGCCTGGGCGGTCCGCGGCCTCGCCTGACCATGCTCTCCGGGCGGTGGGCTCGTGTCGGGTCCTTTGCGCGCTCAGCTCGCGACCCACTCGCGCCACGGGGTTGACGTGTCAGACGTGACGTCTATGCTGTAACGAAGAAAACGAAACCATTTTTCGAAACCGTCGAAAAGAGTGAGTCATGCCGGCGACGCTGGAAGCCAAGACCTACCTCCCGAGCGCCCTTGCCGAACTTGAGGCATTCCACAGAGACTTGGACGAGGCGGCAACGAGCGAGTTCGCGTTGGTCGGCCCTGCGGGCCGCGTCCAGGTTCCTGCGGAAGTTCACGCGATCCTCGTTCAGGTGGTCGAAGCCATGAGCGAGGGCAAGGCGATCACTGTGACTCCAAATGAGCGGATCCTGACCACACAAGAGGCAGCCGATCTCCTGGGGGTGAGCCGGCCCACCGTCGTGAAGTTGATCGAGTCGGGGTCTCTTCCGGCCGAGCGGGTCAGCTCCCGTCGCAAGGTCCAACTGCGGGACGTGCTGGCCTACCGCGAACGCCGCCGCCAAGAGCAACTCGACGCCATCCAGGCGACCTCACTGGGTGTCGATGACGACGCCGTCACCGATCGGCTGGCTCATGCCAAGGCCGTGCGCCACGAGGTCGCTCAGCGCCGCCGGGAGCGCATCGCGGCTCGGCGCGCGGATCGGGTCGGATCCTGACAGGCTGACGGCGTGTTCTCGGCCGTTCTCGACACCTGTGTTCTCTGGCCGAACCTGCAGCGTGATTTCCTCCTGACACTGGCTGCCGAGGGTGTGTTTCGCCCGCTTTGGTCGGAGGACATCCTCGAGGAGCTGTACATCGGGGAGTGGCGCAAGCGTGAGTCGCGGTATGAGCCGAGGGAGGCTGCGGAAGCCAGTGCGCGACGGCTGGTTGCGACCATCCGTCGGGCCTTTCCTGACGCTTTGGTGGAGGGGACGGACTTCGTGGACGAGTTCGGTCTCCCGGATCCCGACGATGAGCACGTCGCTGCCGCAGCGTTCGCCGGCGGCGCCGGTGCCATCGTGACGCACAACCTCCGCGACTTTCCCGTCGAGGTACTCCCCGCTGGGCTACTCGTCCTCGCGCCCGACGAGTTTGCCCACGACATGGCGGTGGCAGCGCCGGTCCTGGCAGCAAGCGCAATCACGTCGATGTCCGAGCGCTATGAGAATCCACCTCTCAGTCAATCCGACATCATCGAGATCCTCGCGAAGCGCTACGGCATGGCCCGAGCTGCGGAGCTCCTCCGCCGAACCCTGCGCGACACCTGAGCGCGGGTCTGCAGGGCAACTGCTGCGTCCACTGCAACATCACTGCAACATTCGGCCGGTCGGCAGTGTTGCAGTAGGTGTTGCAGTAGGCGATGAAGCCCCACCTGTGGAACCCGCAGACCGACCCCGCCCTTGTGGACCGACCACGGGCACGACAGGGTGGGACACAGCACGTCCATCCCCGAACGAGGAGTTCTCATGGCAGGAACCGTCCGCACCGCCACCAACCACTGGGAGGGCGACCTCTTCAACGGCAGTGGCCAGGTCACGCTCGAGTCGTCCGGCATCGGCACGTTCGACGTCAACTGGCCCTCGCGCGCCGAAGAGGCCAACGGCAAGACCAGCCCCGAGGAGCTCATCGCCGCCGCGCACTCCTCCTGCTTCAACATGGCCTTCTCCAACGGCCTCGCCAAGGCCGGCACGCCCCCCACGACCCTCGACACGACGGCCGCCGTGACGTTCGTCCCCGGCACCGGCATCACCGAGATCGCCCTCAAGGTCGTCGGCTCCGTCCCCGGCATGACCGCCGAGGACTTCCAGGCCGCCGCCGAGGACGCCAAGGCGAACTGCCCTGTCTCGCAGGCGCTCAAGGCCGTCCCGATCAGCCTCGAGGCCTCGCTCGCCGAGTGACTCTCCGCGCTCCACGCATCACCCGACTCGGTCTCGCCCTCCTCAAGGGCACGCGGCACCTCGACCGCGACGAGATCGAGCTCGACGCCCACGGCCCTGTCGGCGACCGCACCTGGTGCCTCGTCGACAGGGCCGCGGCACGCGTACTCCGCACCGTCGACAACCCCCGCCTCCTCCGCATCACCGTCCGCCCCACCGACGGCGGCTTCGTCGTTACGACACCGGAGGGGCACTCACTCGACGCGGCAACGCGGGACGCCGCGGACGGCATACAGGCTTATGACTATTGGGGGCGCGGCGCGCGAATTCGCCTGCAGGACAGCGACTGCAGCGCCTTCTTCTCCGAATACCTCTCCCGCGACGTCGTCCTCGCGCGCGCCGACCGCGGCGACGTCGTCTATGCCGACCCGATCTCGATCGTCACCACGGGTGCCCTGCGTCGCCTTGAGGAGGCGCTGACGCGCAGTGGGTATGCCGTCCGCTCACCTCTCGATGCCCGGTTCCGCGCGACGATGACTCTCGATCTCGAGCACGACCCCGAGCCGGGCACGCGGCTCCAGCTCGGTGATGCCGTCGTCGAGGTCACCGATCCGCTGGAACGCTGTGCCGTGATCGACCTCGACCCGGAGACGGGTGAGCGCACGAATACCCAACTGCTGCAACGCATCCGGACCACTGACGGACGACTCCCCTTCGGCGTCGGAGCCCGTGTCGTGTCAGCCGGCACGCTCCGGCTGGGCTGACTCAGCAACCTGCCGGACGATCTCCATCGCGGCGCGGCGGGCGGCCCGGCTGGCGCCGATCGTGCTCGCCGACGGTCCGTACCCGACGAAGTGCACGCGCGGGTCACGCACCGCGGTGTTGGCGCCCTGGACATTGCCGGGGACGCGTTCGAGCGGGATGCCGCCCTCGGCGCTGCGCAGGTCCAGGGCTGCCAGATGGTCTGTGGCAGAACGGAATCCGGTCTCCAGAGGATGACGTCGGCCGGCTCGAAGGTCCCGTCGGCCCAGCGGGCGCCATCGGGTTCGATCCGCTCGAACATCGGTCGCGGGTTGTCATAGGCACCCAAAGCCTTGGCCTCCTGCTCCTGCTCGCGCAGCACGAGCCCGGTTGCGCCGACGACACTCAGTGGAGGCAGCCCGGCGACGACGCGCTTCTCGACCTCAGTGACGACGGCGAGGCCGGTCTCTGCGGTGAAGGTCCCCGAATCGCGCCACTGCGGCGGGCGGCGAGTGACCCAGACGGTGTCGGCGATCGGCGCGAGCTCGCCGATGAACTGCACCCCCGACGCACCCGCGCCGACGATGATGACGCGCTTGCCGCGCAGGTGCTCGCGTCCCGGGTAGGTCGCCGTGTGGAACTGCTCGCCGGCGAAGTCCTCCACGCCAGGGTAGTCCGGCCAGTTGGGCTCCGTCCACGTGCCCGTCGCGTTGACGAGCGAGCTGGTGCGCCAGGTGCGGCCGTCGCGGGCACGGACGACGAGCAGGTCGCCCTCGTCGGTGCTCTCGTTGACGACCTCGCTGACCTCGACGGGTCGGACGATCGGCAGGTCGTGACGCGACTCGTAGTCCGCGAAGTAGCCCGGCACGACGACGTTTGCCCGCTCAGGCGAGCGCTCGGGCGCGCTCTCACCCGGCAGGTCCGCGACGCCGTGCACGTCGCGCATCGTCAGCGAGTCCCAGCGGTGCTGCCAGGCGCCCCCGGCAGCGGAGTTGGCGTCGAGGACGAGGTGGTCGACACCGCGCTGGGTCAGGAAGTACGACGCGGCCAGCCCACCCTGCCCCGCCCCAATCACGATCGCGTCCCAGACCTTCATGGTTGGTTCAACACGCAACCAACCCGAGGTATGCCGTCCCTGGCAGTTGCAAAACATAGAGAATCTATCTAATGTAGAACGGGTGGGCAATGAGAAGCAGGTGGACGCTGGCCGGGAGCAGGTCGACACCGACGCGTTCCTGCGCAGCGTCGCCCGCCTCCACCGTCTGGCGACGCGCAACGCGGCGAACCTGGACGTGCCTCCCGCCCAGATGCGCCTCCTCGCCCTCGTGAGCGACCTCGGCCCGGCCCGCATCGGCGACCTCGCCGAGGCCGACCACTCCAGCCAGCCCACGATGACCACCCAGGTGCAGCGCGCCGAAGCCCACGGCTGGCTCACCCGGACGCCCGACCCCGACGACGCCCGCGCCAGCCTCATCGCCCTCTCGCCCAAGGGTGGGCGGCAGCTCGCCGCTGCCCGGGCCGCCCGCACGGCCGCGATCGCACCCCTCTTCGCCGAGCTCGGCCCGCGCGACGCCGCCACTCTCAACCGCGCAGTCGCCATCGTCGACCGCCTCCTCACCAACCCCAGCCCCGACTGACCACCCAGCGACCTTGCGATTTCGGGCCGGACCGCGGGCCGCCGCCGGACCGCCGACAGGGCCCGAAATCGCAACAAGTCGGACCAGACCGGGCCGACACCCAGCCGCAGCTCAGAGCGGGAGCCAGCCCCACGGCATACCGGAAAGCAGTTCACTCAGCCCAGATATATAGGGAATCAATATGGAAGAAGGTCACCACAGCATGACCACGGAAACCTCGATGTGGCGCCAGCCGCGGCCCGTGTGGGCCGTCGCGTTCGCGTCCGTCATCGCCTTCATGGGCATCGGCCTCGTCGACCCGATCCTCAAGCCCATCGCCGACGACCTCGGCGCGACGCCGTCGCAGGTGTCCCTGCTCTTCACGAGCTACATGGCCGTCATGGGCGTCGCGATGCTCATCACCGGCGCCGTCTCGAGCCGCATCGGCGCGAAGCGCACCCTCCTCACCGGCCTCGCGATCATCGTCGTCGGCTCGGCGCTCGCGGGTCTGCAGGACGGCGTGACCGGCATCGTCATGTTCCGCGCGGTGTGGGGTCTGGGCAACGCGCTCTTCGTCGCCACGGCGCTCGCGACCATCGTGCGGTCGGCGCGCGGGTCGACGGCGCAGGCGATCATCCTCTACGAAGCCGCACTCGGCGTCGGGATCGCGACCGGCCCGCTCATCGGCGGCCTCCTCGGCGAACTCTCCTGGCGCGGACCGTTCTTCGGCGTCGCCGTCCTCATGGTGCTCGCGCTCGTCCTGACCTCGATCATGCTCCCGGCGACGCCGGCGGCGGCGCACCCGACGAGCCTCGCCGACCCGTTCCGCGCGCTCAAGCACCGCGGACTGCTCGTCGTGGCGATCACGGCGATGCTCTACAACTTCGGGTTCTTCACGCTGCTGGCGTTCACGCCGTTCGCCCTCGAGATGGGTGCGATCCAGATCGGCCTGATCTTCTTCGGCTGGGGCGTGCTGCTCGCGTTCTCGTCGGTCGTCGTCGCGCCGTGGCTGCAGCACCGCTTCGGCACGCTGCCCTCGATCTTCGGCGCGATGACGCTGTTCGGCCTGATCCTCGCGGCGATGGCGGTCTTCACGATGACCAAGCCGGTACTCGTCGTCGGCGTCGTCCTCGCCGGCTTCGCCCTCGGCATCAACAACACGCTCATCACCGAATCCGTCATGAAGGCGGCGCCCGTCGAGCGCGGCGTCGCGTCAGCGGCCTACAGCTTCGTCCGGTTCGCCGGCGGCGCGGTCGCGCCGTGGCTCGCCGGCAAGCTCGGCGAGGAGATCTCCGTGCACGTCCCTTTCTGGGTCGGCGCCGGTGCTGTCGTGCTCGCCATGACCGTCCTGTATGCCGGCCGCTCGGCTCTCGCACACCTCGACGACAAGGAGCCCGCGGAGTCCCCCGACGAAGAGCTGCTCGACGAGGCCATGGCCCTCTCCCTCACCGACTGACCCCCGACGCCGGGCATCGAAAGGCGGACCGGACGTTGTGGAGTCGCCATTCTGTGGTTACTGTCCGCAAGGAACACGTTGCCAATGGAGGTGCACAGACAGTGATTCGTGCACGGCTCATGCCGGCCGCCGCTGCCATCGCCTGTTGTCTGGCCCTCTCCGCGTGCGGCGGGGACGAGCCGGACGTGTCCGGTTCGCTCACGAGTGCGTCCACTCCCTCGCAGGACGCCACGCAGGCGTCGGACCCGAGTTCTCCGGGCCAAGCGGCGCCCGTGGCCTCTGAGGCTCCGGCCACCCCCGACGCCACGTCAGTGCCGAGCAACCCTCCGTCGCAGCCGATGTCGGCCCAGTCCCAGTCGCCGGAGGGCGCGACGATCTTCCTCGCGCACTACGTCGCCCTGCTCAACTGGTCGAACCAGGCCGGGAACGCCGGCCGCCTCTCCGCGTTCGAGGGGCCCGACTGCGAGAAGTGCCAGGCCCAGGCCAAGGACATCACCGACCGGGCCGGCAAGAAGCAGCATACGGCGGCGAACCGCTACCGCCTCGACGGGATCGCGGCCCCGGCCAACGCGGCGACGAACCCCTACGTCGTACCGGCGACCCTCGTCCAGGACGCCACGGCCGTCCTCGACCCCGCCGGCGCGACCGTCGGACAGCTCGCCGCCTCGGACACGAAGGTGTCCTACGTCCTCGACTGGACGGGATTGGGCTGGCAGGTGACCGACATCCGCTGAGGCGGGCGGACGGCATACCCAAAACCCAGCAGTCGAAAGGGGAGAACGCGCCGTCGGGGCCGGGCTCACGCGGCGCCTTCTCTCCACTCGACTGGACCATCGACGGTGATCGGGGCCCGGGCGTCGGTCCGGCCCCGGCGCTCCAGCTTGCGTCGTGGTTTGAGACAGAGCGGGGTGTCCCAACGCACGATGCAAGCTGGAGCGCGGGCGGACGGGGTCCCCGACCCGACCCAGGTCTCGGCTGGGCCATGGAGGTGGTCCGGACGGCATACGGGATCGGTGAAAGCGCGCGGAGCACAATGGCGACGTGGACACGATCGAGATCCCGATGCCAGCGGGTGGTGTCGCCGAAGCGTGGGTGACGCGCCCGAATGATGACGCGCCGCGACCCGGAGTCCTGTTCTTCATGGACGCGTTCGGGCTGAGGCCGCGGATCGCCGAGATGGCGCAGCGGATCGCGGACTGGGGCTACGTCGTGATGGCGCCCAACGCGTTCCATCGCAACGGCAGCGTCGCGGAGCTGGCGCCGACCGAGGACCTGACCCAGCCGGGAGTGCGGGAGGCGTTCTTCAAGGGCGTCCGGCCGAGGCTCGGCGCCCTCACCGTCGAGGCCCTCGAGAGCGACCTCCCGGCCTATCTCGCCGCCCTGCGCGCGGTGCCCGGTGTGGACGGGAGGGCCGTGGGCGTGACGGGCTACTGCATGGGCGCGCGCCTCGCAGTGCGCGCGGCGTGTCTGGACCCCGATGTCGTCGCAGTGGGCGGCTTCCACGGTGGTGGTCTCGCGAGTGAGGCCGACGACAGCCCGCATCGGGGGTTGCGGCAGGCCCGGGCCGAGTTCGTACTCGGCCACGCCGACGGCGACCGCTCGATGGACCCGGAGGCAGTCGCACGACTCGGCGCGGCCCTCGCCGAGGCGGGGCTCACGGCGCGCAACGAGGTTTATTCGGGCGCGGCCCACGGCTACACGATGTCGGACACGTCCGTCTTCGACGAGGCCGCGACGGAGCGTCACTTCGCGGAACTGCGCGACCTCCTGAACCGCACGCTGCGGCTCGCCTGACCAACGTCAGGCGAGCCGCAACAACAGATTCGGCCGCGTCAGGCGAGGGCGGCCTCGGTCAACTGGTCGGCCGCCTTGGCGAAGAGATCCTGGAGCTCACCCTCGGGGTAGCTCGCCGCCAATTCCGCCGCCGCCATTGCTCCCCCGAGCAGCGTCGACGGGGTGACGCCGCGCTGACGCGGGTCGACGACCTGCCACGGCCACGGCTGGGGCGGGCGGGGCCAGCGCTTCGGCCAGCCGGTGCCGCACCAGTCGTCGATGTCCTCGAAGAACGCGGCCTGCGCGTGCTCGTCACGGCCACCGACGACGATGATGCCGTGGGCCATGACCTGCAGCAGCAGGCGCCCGGTCTCGACCGGCGGGAGCGGCTGTGGGTTGAGGGCGACGTGGTCGTGACGGTGGCGCAGCCCCTGAGGGCCACCGCCGACCAGCTCCCAGATCTTGTCGTTGAAGTTCGCGAGGAACTCGAGACGGTCCGAGCTGGACGTCACGAGTCGACCGCGAGCGATGGCGTGGACGAGGTCCGATGCAGTGGGCATGTGTCGATCTCCTTGGTCGGGTCCGGCCGGAGTGGCCGTCACTGATCAAGGAGGCGGAGCGTGACCGCCTGATACGCCCGCGGTCAGTCGTGCCGCGGTCAGTCGTGCCGCGCGTCAGCCGCGCCGCGCGTCAGTCGCGCCGCGCGTCAGTCGCGCGTCGGAATCCGCTCCTCGAGCCACCCGAGCACGTCCGCAGTGACCTCGTCCCGGTTCGTCTCGTTGAGGATCTCGTGCCGCGCCTGCGGATAGATCGTCGTCGTGACGTCGGAGACCCCGGCCTTGCGGAACTTGTCGGCGACGCCGATCGGCCCCTTGGTGTCCTCACCGACGGGGTCGAGTTCGCCCGACATGACGAGAATTGGCAGGTCGCGCGGCACCGCGGCGAACGCGCCCGCACTGTTGATCTGCTGCAGACCGCCGAGCAGGTCGACGAAGAACGCCGACGTGAAGACGTTGCCGCACAACGGATCCGCGATGTACTTGTCGACCTCGTCCTCGTCCCGCGACAGCCAGTCGAAGGCGGTCCGATTGGGCTTGAACGCGCCGTTGAACTGCCCGAACGTCAGCTTGTCCATGAGTCCTGACGGGTGATGGCGCCCACGCACCCGTGCCTGAAGACCGGCGACCCGCTTGCCGACCGCAGCCAGCGGGCCGGGGTCGCCGGCGGTGCCGCTGAGCACGAGTCCGGCGAGACGCGCGCCGTGTTGTGCGGCATACGCGCGGCTGAGGAAGGACCCCATGCTGTGCCCGAACAGCACGAGCGGCACGCCCGGGTGCTCTGCCTGCGCGAACTCGCTGACCGATCCCATGTCGGCGACGACGGTCGCGAAGCCGTCCCGGTCGGCGAAGTAGCCGTGGTCGGCGCTCGACGCTGTCTGCCCGTGACCCCGGTGGTCGTTGGCGTAGACGGCATAACCCGCCCCCGTCAGTGCGTGCGCGAACCGCTCGTAGCGAGCGGCGTGCTCGGCCATCCCGTGCGCGATCTGCACGATCCCGCGCGGCGGCCCGTCGGGCAGCCAGCGGTAGGTGTGCAACGGCGTGCCATCGGCCGCGCTGATCGCAACGGTGCTCGACTCCATGGACGGCTCCTCAGAAGGGGTGGGTGCAGCGCGCCCGACGTTACCTGTTGGTTCCCGGCCCCAGAAGGCGTTGCGCCAAGGCCGCCGAATGGCGGGATGCGCTACCGGACGACTCCTCGGCAAACCACTCGAGCGCCTGCACCTGGAACTCACTGGGTTCGAGCCGCCCGGCCCCCTCGGGCAGACACGCGAGGAGCGGCACGGGCAGGTTCTCGAAGAAGGAGAGGTTGCCCAGGAGGACGGGGTCGCTGGCCTCCGGTGCCGATGCGGGCCAGGAGCCGATGATCACGCCACTCGCCCCCAGGCCACGACGTTCCAGCGCCTCGAGGGTGAGCAGCGTGTGGTTCATCGTGCCGAGGCCGGCGCGCGCCACGACGACGACATCGACGGCACCCTCGCCTCCGTCCTGCGCGAGGGCGCTCGCGAGATCGGCGATCGTCTCGCCCTCGACCGTGAGCGGGACGAGCAGACCTCCCGCGCCCTCCACGACGACGTGGTCGTGCGACTGGGCTGCCCCACGCAACCGCGCCACGTGGTCGGCCAGTGTGGGCAGGCCCGCGCCGACCCTGGTGGCCGCCTCGACGGGTGCCATCGGGTCGGGCAGGCGCACTCCCTCGGACCCGTCGACACCGGCCAAGCGCCGCACCTCGTCGATATCGCCGCGTTCGCCGGGCAGCACGCCGGTCTGGGTGGGCTTGTCGACGGTGACGGTGCGCCCTCGCGACCGGAGCCATGCGGCGAGGGCAGCGGTCGCGACGGTCTTGCCGACGTCCGTGTCCGTACCCGTGACGACCACGAACCGGTTCACGACGCCCTCCTCGTGACAAGCACCCGGTCGGGCGTCTGGAACGACAGCAGGCGCGTCCACGACGGATTCGTTTCTGCCAGAACGATGTTCGGAAGGCAGCGGGCGGTCTCTTCGAGCACGAGGGAAGTCTCGAGCTCGGCCAACCCGGCTCCCAGACAACGATGGAGTCCATACCCAAAAGCCAGCGTGTATGCCGTCCGCCCGGCATCCATTCCATGCTCGCCCGTGAGGGTCAGCAGGATCTCCGCGCCGGCGGGAATGTGCCGCTCGCCGAGGACCGTGTCACGGGCCGCAACCCGCCGCCACGTCGGGACGGAGGACTCGGCCGCCAGGACGCGACGCACGTATGCCGGCCCCGCACCTTCGCGGGCCAGGTCGCCCCAGGTGCCCCGCTCGTCGGCGGACTCGAGCGCCCGGAAGAGGGCGATGTTGATGAGTTGGGTCGTCGTCTCCTGCCCGGCGATGACGAGGAAGTAGCCGAGCGAGCAGATCTCGGGCACGGTCAGTCCGGCCCGGTGCAGCGCGGCGTAGAGGCTGTCGCCGTTGCGGTGGGCCTCGACCTCGTCGCGCAGCCAGGCATAGAACTCCGCGGCACTCGCGGCGAGCACGAGCTGTCGGTCGGGGTCGGGCCATCCCCAGAAGAGCTCGAGCGAGTCCCGACTCCATCGGTTGAGGGTGTCGAGATCGGGGCACCTGCTCCCGATGAGTTCGCTCATGACGACGGGAGGAATGTGTCGGCTGAGCTCGTGGACGAGGTCGACGACAGCGCCCTCGCCCGGACCGTGGCCGGACGCGCGCGCGCTCCTGGCCCCTCCGTCCAGGGCCGCATCGACCTCACGGCAGCGCTCCAGGGTCAGCTCGCGGATCCGGGGCGCGAGCCCCGCCACGGTCGCCGGCGTGAAGTGCTTCGCCACGACCCGGCGCACCTGCAGGTGTCGCTCCCCGGTCGCCGACGCAAGCACCGAGGGCAGGGCGAATCGCGCCCTCGACAGGATCCGCAAAGCTTCGGGGCCGATCGGCGTGACGCTGACGAGGGCGTTGTGCGGCTCGAAGTCGTCTGCCCGACGGAGTACCTCACGCACGTCGGCGGGGTCGGTGACGGCGAGCAGCCCACTCACGCGACGGTCCCTGCGGTCGCTGGGCGGACGGCATACGCGGCGGTTTCGTGGAGCGCCTCGCGCAGGAGCCGCCCCGCAAGGGCGACCTCGGACTCGGTCGCGTCGCTGTGCGCCGTGAAGCGGAGCCGCGAGACCCCGTCCGGCACGCTCGGCGGTCGGAAGCAGCCGACGTGAACTCCGCTGTGCCGCAACCGTTGTGAGATGTCATAGGCGATCTCGGCACTCGGCATCGGCACCGACTGCACCGCTCCGGCGGACTGCTCCACCCCGAGTTCGGCGGCGAGCCGCGCGGCGACATCGTGGAGGCGGGCGACCCGCTCCGGCTCGGCCTGGACGACTGCGCACGCCGCGGTGGCCGCGGCCGCGGGTGCGGGCGCAAGGCCGGTGTCGAAGAGGAAGCTGCGCGCCGAGTTGAGCAGGTGGTCGCGCAGGGCTGCGGTCCCGAGCACAGCGCCGCCCATCGCTCCGAGCGCCTTGGACAGCGTCGCGGTGACGATGACGTCGGGGTCGTCGTGCAGGCCGGCGGCGTGCACCGCACCCCGACCGCCCCCGAGCACGCCGATGCCGTGCGCCTCGTCGACGACGAGGACGGCCCCGTGACGGCGGCACACTTCCGCGGTCGCCACGAGATCGGTCGCGTCGCCGAGGACGGAGTAGACGGACTCGACAGCGACGACAGCGCGGCGCTGAGTGCGTTGCGCCAGAACGGAGTTCAGCGCTTCGAGGTCGCGGTGGGGATAGGTCGTGACGGGTGACCGCGAGGCACGCGCCCCGTCGATCGCGGACGCGTGCATGTGGGCGTCGAGCACGATGAGGGTGTCGGGGCCGCTGAGCGCGGAGAGCACGCCGAGGTTCGCCGTGTAGCCGCTCGAGAACGCCAGCGCCGACTCCTGCCCGGTGAGTTGGCGCAGCGCGGCCTCGAGGTTCGCGTGGACGTCGAGGGTGCCGGTGACGACGCGCGACGCCCGCGCACCCGCGCCGTGCCGCTCGGTTGCCGCGACGGCCGCTGCGATGACGTCGGGGTGGCGGGAGAGGTCGAGGTAGTCGTTCCCGGCGAAGTCGACGACCCCTGTCTCAACGACGCGGGTATGCCGGGTGGTCCCCCGCCGCTCCCGGATCCGGGCCGCGTCGGCGAGCCATCCCGGGAGGGTCGACGTCGTGGCGGGTGCGACCGGCACGGGTGCTGTCGGCCCGGGCATCAGCCGTGCACCTCGGCGACGGCGTCGAGGAGGGCCGCGCCGATCATGGCGACGTCCTCGGGCGTGCTGGTGTAGGGCGGCATCGTGTAGACGAGGTTGCGGAACGGCCGCACCCAGACCCCACGCCGCACCGCGGCCCGGGTCACGGCGGTGACGTCGACGGGCGGGTCGAGTTCGATGACTCCGACAGCGCCCAGGGTGCGGAGGTCGCGGACTGAACGCGGGAGCCCCGAGGTGACGTGCGACGGCGATGCCAGCGCCGAGCTCAGCGCTGCGCCGACCTGATGCACCTGATCGAGCGCGTGGGTCCGCACGAGGTCGAGCGAGGCGCTGGCGACGGCGCACGCCAACGGGTTCGCCATGAACGTGGGCCCGTGCAGCAGGGCTGCGGTGTCGCTGCCCTCGAGCGCATCGGCGACGGCGGACGAGCAGAGCATCGCGGCCAGCGTGAGGTAGCCACCGGTGAGGGCCTTGCCCACACAGAGGATGTCGGGCTCGACCCCGGCCCACTCGCCCGCCCACATCCGCCCCGTCCGCCCGAATCCCGTCGCGATCTCGTCGTGGATGAGGAGGATGCCGTGGGCCGTGGTGAGTTCACGCAGATGACGAAGGCAGTCGGGAGCCCAGATGTGCATGCCCCCTGCTCCCTGGAGGATCGGCTCGACGATGACCCCGGCGACCTCGTGCGCGTGGTCGGCAATGGCCCGCTCGGCTTCGACGCACCACTGCGCGACAGCGACCTCGTCGAGCGCGCGCAGCTCACCGCCGACCAGTCGAGCCGCGGGCGGTCGCGGCAGGAACACCTGCTCTGCGACGTGCCCCGCGAACGCCGCATGCATCCCATCGACCGGGTCGCACACGCTCATCGCCCCCGCGGTGTCGCCGTGATATCCGCCGCGAAGTGCGATGAAACGCCGCCGCTCTGGCCGATCTTGGGCCGCCTGGACCTGCACCGCGAGCTTGAGTGCGACCTCGACCGACACCGACCCCGAGTCGGCGAAGAAGACGTGGCGCATCGACTCCGGCGTCATGGCGACGAGGCGTTCGGCGAGCTCGACCGCGGGCTCGTGCGTCAGTCCGCCGAACATCACATGGCTGAACCGCTCGGTCTGCTCGCGCACCGCGTCGTCCAGCACTGGGTGGCGGTAGCCGTGGATCGTGCTCCACCACGAGCTCATCGCGTCGATGACCTCGTGCTCTGCACCCTCGGCGTCGGCAAGGCGCAGCCGAACGCCCTCGGCGGCGCGGACGGCATACAGGGTCTGCGCGCGCAGCGCCGAGTACGGGTGCCACACGAGCCCTCGCTCCCGGGTGAGGAGCGAGGAGGTCGTGGCGAGGAGCGTGTCAGGCATTGGGGGCGATGGTCGTCCCGGCGCCGCGCTGCCGCAGGGCGAGCGCCTTGTCCCCGTGGCCGGTGTCGGCGCCCTCATCCTCCGCCCCGAGGACGCGGAACCCGTTGTCGCGGATCAGGTCGAGGTCGGCCTTGGCCTCCTGCCCTTCGCTCGTGAGGTAGTCGCCGAGGAAGAGCGAGTTCGCGAGGTGCAGACCGAGCGGCTGGAGCGAACGGAGGTGCATCTCACGACCACCGGCCATGCGCACTTCCGTTGTGGGACAGGCGAATCGGGCCAGCGCAAGGATGCGGATGCAGTGCGCCGGCGTGAGCAGCCACGTGTCCTCGAGCGGCGTGCCGTCGAAGGGCATGAGGAAGTTCACCGGGATCGAGTCGCCGCCGAGGTCGCGCAGGGCGAACATCGCGTCGACGAGCTCCTCATCGCTCTCACCCATGCCGACGATGAGCCCGGAGCACGCCGACAGGCCGGCCTCCTGGGCCATACCGACGGTCTGCACGCGGTCGTCGAAGCCGTGGGTGGAGCAGATGTCGTCATAACGCGACTCGCTCGTGTTGAGGTTGTGGTTGTAGGCGTCCGCGCCGGCGTCGCGCAGCCGTTCGGCCTGACCCTCCTTGAGCAGCCCGAGGCACACGCACACCTCGACCTGCGGGTGGTCGGTCTTGAGCCGGTCGACCATGCCGGTGACGCGGTCGATGTCGCGGTTGCTCGGGCCGCGGCCGCTCGCGACGAGGCAGATGCGCGAGGCGCCGGCGGCGATGCCGATGCCGGCCTGCTTGGTCGTCTCCTGCTCGCTGAGCCAGGAGTACTTGAGGATGTCGCTCTTGGACCCGAGCCGCTGCGAGCAGTAGCCGCAGTCCTCCGGGCACAGGCCCGACTTGAGGTTGACGAGGTAGTTGACCTTGACGTCGTTGCCGAACGCGGCACGGCGCAGGCGGGCTCCGGCGGCGACGAGGGCGAGCAGGTCCTCGTCGGGGCTGCGGAGGATGGCGAGGGCGTCGTCGCGGCTCAGGGTGCCGCCGGCCAGCTGGGCCTCGGCGAGCTCGTCGTAGAAGGTGGTCATGGGGAGCATTGAACACTGTTCAAGAAATACGATCGAGCCCTGCCCACCCGCACCGACCGAGGATCCCCATGGCGCTGACCCGAGCCGACGTGATCGACGCGGCGATGGGCATCCTCGACGAGTACGGCCTGGAGTCCCTCTCCATGCGCCGCCTCGCCACCGCGCTCGACGTCCAGCCGGGGGCGCTCTATTGGCACGTCAAGAGCAAGCAGGACCTGCTCGCTGCCATCGCTGACCGCATCCTCGCCAGCGTCCCCATCTCGCCGCCCGACGCGTCACCCACCGCCGTCCGCGACGTTGCGATCGCTTTCCGCGACGCCCTGCTCGCCCACCGCAACGGCGCCGAGATCGTCACCCTCGCGCAGGCTCTCGCCGACGAACCCCTCGCCGTGCACCGCGACATGCGCCGCAGCCTGGAGGAGACCCTCGACCCGACCCGGGCCGCCTGGACCGCGCGCGCCGTGACGCACTATGTCCTCGGCGCGACGAGCGAGCTGCAGAGCCGCGCCGACTTCACCCGTGCCGGCGTCCTCACGAACGACCCGGCCGCCGACGAACCCGAGGCATTCCTCTTCGGCCTCGATGCGCTCCTCGTCGGCGCCACCCGCTGACGCCCGTCAGCCCAGCCGCCGCATCCCCGGCCAAGCCTCGTCCCACGGCTGCACGAGCCCACGGCACACGTGCACCGGGGCGCCGTCCTCGTCGTTGTCGACGCCGTCGGGTGTCTCGAGCCGCGCCACGAGATCGCATCGGTCGAACATCGTCTGCAGCTCCGTCGTCAGCGGATCCGGATAGATCCGCCCGAACGTCCCGATGAGCATCACGGTCGTCGAGTCGGCCGGGGGCGGACCCCACTCCCCGTAACCGTTGTGGACGCTGTATGCCGGCGGCAACAGTTCGCGGTCCGCGTCACTCTCGCGTCGCGCGAGGCTGATCATCCCCGCCTCTCCGTAGTTGCGCGTGAGCACGATGGCGTTGTCCCGGTCCGGGAGCGCTCGACTCACCTCGCGGATCGTCTCGACGTATGCCGGCCACCCCACCGTCTCGGCCGTGTCCGGATTGACTGCGGTCGCCATCTCGAACACGGGTGACCCCGGCGGGGCGAGCGGAAGCGAGAAGGCAGCCGTCGGGATCGACGAGATCGCGAGCACCGCTGCGGCGAGCCGGGTTCGGTGCCGGGCGTCGAGCCAGTCCAGCGTTGGCATGGTGCCGGCAGCGAGGGCCGCAGGGAAGAACCCCGCCGGGTAGTACGCCTTGCCACCGGTGACGACGACGAACGCGAGGAACACGGCATACGCGATCGTCAGCCACCGAAGCTGCGGCCTCCGCCAGAGGTGAATCAGCCCTGCCACGAACGGAATGGACAGCAGCGGGCCGACCATGAGGAACGAGAGCGGCACGACGGCCGCGCGGTCGGCCGACGACGTCGACCCGCCGGCGGCGATGTTCGCGGTGATCTCGCGCATCGGCCAGCCGTGGCGCGCCTGCCAGATCAGGAAAGGCGCGGCGAGCAGTGCGGTGACCGTTGCGGCGAGCCACGGCCCGGCAGTCAGCAGCGGGCGGCGCGGACCGGCGACGACGAGTCCGACCGCGCAGCAGGCGAGCACCGTGAGCACGAGGACCTTGACCTCGGACGTGATGCCGGCGGCGACTCCGACGAGCAACCAGCGGGCGACGGACGGGTGCTGGAGGGCGCGCAGCAGCAGCCAGACCGTCGTGGCCGTGCCGAGCAGGTCGAACGCCGTCGTCGAGAAGAGGTGGCCCGTGCCGGGGACGATCGATGTGACGGCGGTGAGGATGGCGGCGGCGGTCTGGTGGCGGGTCGTGCCGCCGAGGACGCGGCAGGTCAGCGCCGCAACCAGAGCGGTGAGTGCGGCGGCGACGGCGGGCAGGATGCGGAACGCCCACAGGTGCCCGCCGGTGATCGCGTGCCAGGCGGCGGCCAGGAGGGGGACGAGCATCGGCTGGTCGGGTTGCCCGGGGGCGGGGTGGTGGCCGGCCTCGATGAAGTACAGCTCGTCCCGGTGGTAGCCGTAGCGGTTGCCGACGAGCACGAGCACCAGTCCGAGGACCCCGGCCGTGAGGAGCGCACCCCGTGGGACTCTCACCCGCCCATGCTCGCAGACCCCACCCGTCCCGAACTCACCAATTCAAGCGTTCGGGACTAACAGAAAACGGTATGCCGGCCGCGCAAGGTGCGCGGCCGGCATACCGGATCGTGTGGTTGCGTCAGCCGCGGTAGCCGCGCGACTGCGACGAGAAGGCCGCGATGCCGCCGCCGCTCCCGTTGCCGCCGGAGCGACGCGGGCCGCCCGAGCGCTGGCTGCTGCCGGAACGCTGTCCGCCGGAGCGCTGTCCGCCCTGGCTCGACTGTCCGCCCTGCGCGTTGCGACCGCCGGTGGTGCGGCCGCCGGCGCTGCGCTGACCGCGCGGACCGCCGGAACGCTGACCACCCTGGCCACCCGAACGCTGGCCACCCGAACGCTGACCGCCACCGTTGCGACCACCGGTGGGGCGCTGCCCACCACCCTGCGGCGCGGCACCCGGGATGACGAACGGTCCCGGGAAGGAGCGCTCGCCCGGCGCGAGCTCGGTGAGGAGCGGGTGCGAGGCGTTGACCTTGGTCGTCGTCGGCGCGATGCCGGCCTTGCGGGTGAGGTCGCGGACGTCGCGGATCTGGTCGTCCATCATCAGCGTGACGACGGTGCCCGAGTTGCCGGCGCGAGCGGTGCGGCCGGAGCGGTGGAGGTAGGCCTTGTGCTCGACCGGCGGGTCGGCGTGGATGACGAGGCTGACGTCGTCGACGTGGATGCCGCGGGCGGCGATGTCGGTCGCGACGAGGGTGTGCGCCGTGCCCGAGTGGAACGCGTCCATCGTGCGGGTGCGAGCGTTCTGGCTGAGGTTGCCGTGCAGCTCGACGGCGGGGATGCCCTCGGCGTTGAGCTGGCGGGCGAGCTTCTTGGCGCGGTGCTTCGTGCGCGTGAAGACGACCTTGCGGCCCGGCGCGGCGGTGAGGTCGCGCAGGACGGGCAGGTGCGACTCGGGCGCGACGTGCAGGACGTGGTGGCTCATCGTCGCGACCGGCGACTGCGCCGAGTCGGCCTCGTGGGTGACCGGCGAGCTGAGGTAGCGCTTGACGAGCGTGTTGATCCCGGCGTCGAGCGTCGCGGAGAAGAGCATGCGCTGGCCGTCACGGGGGGTGCGGTCGAGCAGGCGCTTCACGACCGGGAGGAAGCCGAGGTCGGCCATGTGGTCGGCCTCGTCGAGGACGGTGATCTCGACGGCGTCGAGGCTCACGTGGCCCTGGCCGATGAGGTCCTCGAGGCGACCCGGGCAGGCGACGACGACGTCGACGCCACGGGCGATGGCCTGGACCTGCGGGTTCTGGCCGACGCCACCGAAGACGGTCTTCGAGGTCAGGCCCAACGGCTGGGCCAGCGGCGTCAGCGCCTCGTCGATCTGGGTGGCGAGCTCGCGGGTCGGCGCGAGGATGAGGGCGCGGGGGCGCTTGGCCTGACGGCGGCGGCCGTTCGCTGCGCCCGCGGCGAGGCGGGCCAGGACGGGCAGGAGGAAGGCGTAGGTCTTGCCCGAGCCGGTGCGGCCACGGCCGAGGACGTCGCGACCGGCGAGGCTGTCGGGCAGCGTCGCGGCCTGGATCGGCGTCGGCTCGGTGATGCCGCGGTCGGCGAGGACGCGGACGAGTGAAGTGGGGACGCCGAGGTCGGCGAAGCCCGTGGTGGTCCCAGAGGTAGCGCCGGAGGCGTTCTGGGCAGGGGTCATGCGGGTGTCAGTGGACACGAAGGAGTACTCCAGAGAGTTCTGATGCAGTCGGTTCTGCCCGGCGCGAAATTTCCGAGTCACGACGGGGCTCTCGACATCGGTGTCGTCCCGTCGGGGTCTCTCGGTCGCGGCGCATCGGCATCGACAGTGAGAAGAGAAGCAGGTCCGAGGCAGAACAGTGCGGACCGCTGAGGTCAACACTACTGCGTCTGCCTCACATTCCGTGAATCGAGACGTTCGCGGACAAACCGTAGGATGAATCCGTGGCAATGATGCTCGTGGCGGGAGTCGACGTCGGGGGGACACGAATCAAGTCGATGCTCTCCGACCTCGACGGCTCAGTGGTGTTGTCCCACACCGCTTCCACGCCGCCGCGGCCCGGCGACAGCATCGTCGAGGTCATCGCCGAGACGGTCGCCACGCTCGTCCAGCGAGCGCGTGCCGACGGCATCACGGCCCCCCTCGCAGCGGTGGGCGCCGTCGTGCCGGGCCTTGTCGACGAGGTCAACGGTATGGCCGCTTGGTCGGCCAACCTGGGCTGGCGTGACCTGCCCCTGCGTGACCGGCTCCAGGAGCGGTTCGACGTTCCGGTCGCCATCGGCCACGACGTGCGTGCCGGGCTGCTCGCGGAGTTCCGCCTCGGTGCCGCTCAGGGGTCCCCCGATGCCCTCTTCGTCCCGCTGGGGACCGGCATCGCCAGTGCTCTGCTCGCCGGGGGCCAGGTCGTCGCCGGTTCGGAGTGGACCGGCGAGATCGGCCACGTCGTCGTCGAACCCGACGGTCCTCCGTGTGGCTGTGGGCGCCTCGGCTGTCTCGAGGCGGTCGCCAGTGCCGCAGCCCTGGGTCGCGCCTGGAACGCCCTTGGTCGCGACGGCGATGCCGAGACCCTGAGCCGGGCTGTCGAGGACGGTGACCACGAAGCCATCCGTCTCTGGGAGGGCGCGATCGACGCCCTCGTGCGCGTGATGGCTCCCGTGTGTGCTGCTGCCGGTACGCGCCTCGTTCTCGTCGGTGGCGGTCTGGCCCTCGCCGGCGCCACCTTGCTGGATCCCTTGCGCGACAGGCTTGTTCGCGCGCTCGGCCACGACCGCATCACCGTCACTCAGGCGGCTCTCGGCGACCGTGCCGGCGCCCTCGGAGCCACCCTTCTCGCCATGGAGGCCATCGCGTGATCTTCACCCTCACCCCCAATCCGGCGGTCGACATCACGTATGCCGTCCCGAGACTTCTCGTCGGCGAGTCTCATCGCGTCTCGGTCACCGGCACCCACGCCGGCGGCAAGGGCCTCAACGTCGCCGGCGTCCTGTCGTGCATGGGTCTCGACCATGTCGCCATTGCTCCCGTCGGTGAGCAGCACCGCGGCTTCTTCGAGGACGACTCGGCGCAGCGTGGCATCCGCTTGCGCGTCATCGACTCCCCCGTCACGACCCGCCGCTCGGTCGCGGTCTTCAGTGCGGACGGTCTCGCGACGGTCCTCAACGAACAGGGCGCGCCGCAGCCGTCGCAGGTGTGGGAGCAGCTCATCGACATGGTGCGCAGCAGCTGCCGCCCGGGTGACGTCTTCACGATCTCGGGAAGCCTCCCGCCCAACACGGCCGACGCCGACGTCGTCACCCTGTGCGTCGCGGCTGCCGAAGCCGGTGCCGAGCTCGTCGTCGACGGCCGGGGTCACTGGGTGACCGAGGTGCTTGCGCGCACGCCCGCATTCGTCAAGCCCAACGAGTCCGAGGCCGCCGCGATGACCGGCATCGAGGACCCGCTCGAAGCCGCCCGGGCGCTGGTGGCCCAGGGCGCCTGGGCCGCGCTGATCTCCCGCGGCGCCGAGGGGCTCGTCCTCGTCACGGCCACCGGACGCGTCATCGAGGCCAAACCGCGCACTCCCGGCGTCGGCAACGCGACCGGTGCCGGTGATGCCCTGACGGCTGCGATCTCTGCGGGCCTCGACGGACTCAAGCGCGACGAGGTCGACTGGCCCGAGGTGCTGCGCGTCGGTGTCGCCTGGTCAGCCGCGGCGGTGCGTCAGACCGTGGCTGGTGTCGTCGACACGGCTGATGTCGAAGCCCTCCTCGACGACGTCGACATCACCGAACACGCCTGACCTCACAGCGCACGCCCGACCTCACAGCGCACGCCTGACCTCACCGGCCCGGGCTGGATGTACCTCCGGACATGCAGTGGTCCGGCGGCCCGTGCCGGCGGACATGCAGTGGCACCTGTTCGCCCGCGGAATGTCCCGAGATCACACGGCCTTCACGTGCTCGAGTGTTCGCACTGCATGTCCCGGCGAGCCTGTCCTGGCAGCACTGCATGTCCGGAGGTACGCACCACCACCCGAGAGAGGGCGCCTCAGGTGGTGGTGAAGGCGAGGAGGCGCATCAGCCGCTCGGCCTCGTCCGCGACGGCATCGCGAGCCGCCCCGAGATACGTGCGCGTGTCCACGGTTCGCCCCTCCTCGAGCCGCCCGATCATCGCGTCGGTCCACACCTGGTTCAGGTGGGTGGCGATGTTGACCTTGGTCATCCCGGCCCGCACCGCAGCGACCAGTCCGTCGTCCGGCACTCCACTCGACCCGTGCAGAACCAGTGGCACCGGCACCGAGTCCGCAAGTGCCGCAATGAGATCCGTGTCCAGCACCGCACTCCGCTCGGTCATGGCGTGCGACGACCCGACCGCAACGGCAAGCGCATCCACTCCCGTGTCCGCCACGAAACGCGCCGCATCGCCCGGATCCGTCCGGACGCCCGGTGCGTGCACGCCGTCCTTGCCGCCGATCTCGCCGAGTTCGGCCTCGACCGACACCCCCGCGGCGTGGCACTGCTCGACGACGCGCCGCGTCAGAGCACGGTTCTCGTCGTCCGGCAGCTTCGACCCGTCGAACATCACCGACGTCAGCCCCAGCTCCACCGCCTCGCTCACGAGGTCCAACGACTCGGCATGGTCGAGATGCACGACGACCGGCTGCGTGCAGGCCTGCGCAATCGCCATCGTCGCCAGAGCAAGGGGTCGCAGCGACCCGTGATAGCGCACGCAGTTCTCACTGATCTGCATGACGACCGGCAGCGAACAGCGCTCTGCTGCAACGGCATACGCCTCGGCATGTTCGATCTGGATGACATTGAACGCCGCCACCGCGCGTCCGTCACGACGCGCTTCGGCCAGCACTGGCGCCAGGGGCGAGAGGCCCATCAGCTGACGTCGTCGAGGATGATCGAGCGGCTCAGGTTGCGCGGCTCGTCGGGGTTGATGCCGGCGGCCACCGCCCGCGCCAGGCAGTAGCGCTGGAGCCGCACGAGGTCGGCCATGGGGTCGATGTCGCGGTGCTCGAAGCGCGCACCCGTCGCCTCGACCTGCTCCCGCAGCCCCTCGGGCACCTCACCGAACGCCCACGTGACACGGCCGGGTGCGGCGATGCTGATCGGTCCGTGGCGGTAGTCCATCGCCGGGTAGCTCTCGGCCCAGAACTGGTTCGACTCACGCAGCTTGAGAGCGGCTTCGTGGGCGAGCCCGATGGTCCAGCCGCGCCCGAGGAACGTGATCTGCTCGGCGTCCAACAAGCCGGCGTATGCCGTGTCGTCACCTTCGGCGAGCACCTCGCGTGCGTCGGCGATCGCCGCGTCGAGCGACTCCCCGAGTGAGGCACGCAGAAGCGCGAGAACCGTTGTGGCGAAACGGGTCTGGACGACGGACTGTTCGTCGACTTCGGGCAGCAGGATGAGTGATTCGGCCTTCTCGGCGACGGGTGTGCCCGCGGTCGCGACGAGGGCAACGTGCGGCGTGCCGGCTGCGCGCAGTTGCTCGACGACCTCGATGACCTCGGTGGTGGTGCCGGAGCGGGTGATGACGACGACACGGTCGTAGCCCCGCGCGAGCTGGTGCTCGCTCGCGGCGAACGCGTCAGTGACGCCCTGCCCCAGAGACTCGCGCAGACCGGCATACACCTGACCCATGAACCACGACGTGCCGCAACCGATCGTCGCGACGCGCTCCCCCGGCCTGGGGAGGAGGTCGGCGATATCCGGGAGACGTTCGACCACGGCGGCCCAATCGTCGGCCTGCGTGGCAATCTCTTGGGCAAGGAACGTCATGAAGTGTCCTGACTGCGCGAAGTCTGCGTGAATGTGATCGAGACAAAGCCTAAATGAGCACGCTCATGCAAGGCAAGAGGTGTTTACGGCGCAAACGTGAGCGATACAGTCACCCGCATGACTGAACGCGCCGACCTCGCCGCCGACGCTCCCCGCCATCGAGCGTCCCGGCTCTCGGCGATCCTCGACCTGCTCGCCACCGAGGGCCGCCTCGGCGTCGCCGCGGCCGCGGAGAAGCTCGAGGTCTCCGAGGCGACGATCCGGCGCGACTTCTCCGAGCTCGCCCGGCGGCAGCTCGTGACCCGCAACCACGGCGGAGTCGTCGCGACGTCCGTGGCCTACGAACTCCCCTACCGCTACCGCGTGAGCCAACGTGACTCCGACCTCGAGCGCATCGCCCAGGCGGCCTCGGCCCTCGTCGCGCCGGGCGCCGTCGTCGGCATGAACGGCGGCACGACGACGACCACGACCGCCCGTGCCCTGACCGCCCGCGAGGACCTCGTCGAGAGCGGCATCACCCTCGTGACGAGCGCCCTCAACATCGCGGTCGAGGCGGTCCTCCGCCCGCACGTCCGCTGCGTCAGCCTCGGTGGCATCCCGCGCCCGGAGTCCTACGAGGTCACCGGCCCGCTCGCGATCGCCGGCCTGAGCCAGCTGTGGCTCGACGTCGTCATCCTCGGCGTCAACGGACTCTCGGCGGTCGAGGGCGCGACCTGTGCCCACGAGGACGAGGCGGCCGTGTCGCGGCTCATGGTCGAACGCGCCCGTGACGTCATCGTCGTCGCGGCCGAGGGCAAGCTCGGCGCCCGGGCCTTCACCGAGATCTGCGGCGCCGCCGAAGTGACCCAGCTCGTGACGACCGCCCCCGAGGGGCACGACCAGGTCGCCGCCATCCGCGACCTCGGTGTGACGGTGCACTGCGTCTGACCCTCGCCGGTCCCGCCCCCCTCCTGCCTTGTGTGCATGGCACCACGCCCGAGCGTGGTCTCATACACACAGGGCGAGCCGTTAGGGTCGCCCCATGACCGAACAGACCCGCGAGCAGACCCTGTCCGACTTCTCCGCGACGACTCTCGAGGGCGCCCCTCAGGACCTTTCGGCGTATGCCGGTCAGGTCGTCCTCGTCGTCAACACCGCCTCCGAGTGCGGCTTCACCCCGCAGTTCGAGGGACTCGAGAAGCTGTGGCAGGACCACCGCGATCAGGGCCTCGTCGTCCTCGGCTTCCCGTGCAACCAGTTCGGTGGTCAGGAGCCCGGCACCGCCGAGGAGATCGGCGCGTTCTGCCAGCGCAACTACGGCGTGACGTTCCCGATGTTCGACAAGATCGACGTCAACGGCGACGACGCCCACCCGCTCTTCGTGTGGCTCCGCAAGGAGAAGGGCGGCCTGCTCGGCGACAGCATCAAGTGGAACTTCACCAAGTTCCTCGTCGGTCGCGACGGCCAGGTCATCAAGCGCTACGCGCCCACCGCCAAGCCCGAGTCGCTCGCCGGCGACATCGAGAAGGCCCTCGCTCAGGGCTGAGTCGCCGAGCTCATCCGGAAGTCCAGCCGCGGCGGGACGTCCTCGCCGGGGCACAGGCGCAGCCACATGTCCGACAGTGACGGGTCGCCTTCGGCGAGGTCGGGCACCTCGAGGTCTGTGAGGATCACCAGCGCCTCGTCGCGCCGGTCCTCGTCGGCGAGCGCCTGCGCGAGGAGCAGTTGGGTGCGCCCGTGATCCCGCACGCTCAGCGGCAGGGCGGCGACGATGCCGGGGACCTCGCTCGCGCGCCCGGAATCACGTAGGGCAGTGAGGAGTTCGACGGTCAGGCGCCGCTCCGTCGGGGCGAGGTCGAGCGCCTGCCGGTGCAGCGCGATGCGCTCGGACGGGTCGTCGGCGAGGAGTGCGAGACCGCGCAACGCGACGGCCGTGGGCGTCGCACCGATACTTCTCCCGTATGCCGTCCGCGCACCTTCGCGATCGCCCGCCAGGTGGCGTCCGGTGCCGAGGGCGTAGGGCAACCACCAGCCGGTGGAGTTGGGCTCGTGCTGCTCGAGCAGCGCCGTCCACCGGGGTGAGATGACGGGCAAGGTGGGGCGGTCGGCCTCGATCGCATCGAGGGCGTTGGGGTCGCCGGACTCTGCGAACCGACGCAGCGGCTGGCTCTCGTCGTCGAGCTCGGGGAAGGGCGTGCCGGGCAGGTCCTCAGCGCCCCTCAACGCCAATTCCGCTCTGCCCCAACCGGATCCAACGTGCATGACCTCGTCGGCGGCCGGCATCCGGTCCGCGACCTCCGCGAGCCACTGGGCGTGCTGCGCCTCGAGTCGGTCCGGTGGGACGTCGCGGTGCACGGCATCGGCGACCGCGGCCGATGCGGACTCGTAGTCCCCGGCGACGCTCTCGGGGTCGAGGTCGAGCGGCAGGAAGGCCTCGGTCCACGAGAGCGAGTCGTGCCCGTCGAGCACGTCGTGTTCGAGCTGGGTCGTGCACACCCCGGCCTGGATCTCGAGGTAGCGACTGCCCGGCACGCCAAGCCAGTCCTGCCACCGCTGCCCGCCGGGTCCGTTGCCCCAGAGGAAGAGCTTGCGCCCGCGCAGCGCTCCGGTCGAGGTCTGGGCGAACCCACGACCGTCGGGCTCGACTGCGCTCACCAGCCGTCCACGGTGGTGAGCGACGTCAAAAAAGTAGTCCGCGGCATACCGGCTGTTCGTCGGCACGCTGACATCGATCGGTCCGTCGGGGTGGGGCACGGAGACGAGGTCGAGCATTCCCGAGTAGTCGGTGCGCCACGCGTCGGTGGCGGGCACGAGGACTCGCGTGCCCGCCGTCTCGGGGACCGCGATGTTGGTCCAGTAGTAGAGCGGCTTCGGTTCCGGGTCGGGGTTGGTGACACGTGTGGACGCCATGAGGTGTGCGCCGTCGAGCCAGAGGTCGACCTGGAGGACGAGGTCGCGGGTGCGCTCCCACTCCCAGAGGCGGACGACCGGACCGAGGTCGGTGTCGAGGATCGCGGCGTGCATGGGGCGGTTGGACAGCGTGGTGTGGCCGGTCGAGCCGAGGTTCCACTCGATGCCGCCGGCGAACCACGCGTCGGTGAGGCCGAAGTTCGCCCAGCGCAGTCGGGGGTTGCGGTGGAGCAGGTCGCGCTGGCCATCGCTGTCCCCGTCCTTGTCGCCGTCGGTCAGGGTCAGCGACCAGACGCGGCCGCCGAGCGTCGGCAGGATCGTGGCGCTGACGTGGTCGTTGGCGAGTTCGATGGCCGGGAGTGAAAGCGGCTGCTCGGCCCGGTCGTAGTCGCTCACGACGCCGTAGGGGAGGGGCGAATCGAGTCGGCCGCGGTGGATCCGCTCGACCATGTCAGAAGATGCCCTACTGCTGACGTTTGTCGTGATATTTTCACGAACAGGTCGCAGAGCCGCCACTGGGCCGCCCTGCGCGGGTAGCGTGCCGAGAAGGGACAGCGACCGGGGCCGCGCGAATGCGGAACGTTGATGAGCCACACCCGCAGACTGCTCGATTGTGACGGTTTGGGCAAGAACCTTGACACATTCGATCAGCCGCAGCACGATGTGGCGACCACGACACATCACCGTGTTACCCAATGACGGGTGGTTGGCCGCCCGCGACTGGAAGCAGGAAGCGCATGACAGTTCGAGGCAATCAGGTGGATCGGCGATCGATCCTTCGCATCGCGATGGCGGGCGGTGTCGCGATTCCGGCACTGACCCTCGCGGGCTGTGCGACGGGCGGCGGGGACTCGAGTGACGACTCGAGCACGTCCACCGGGGGCGGCACCAAGTCCGACACCAACCCCTTCGGCCTGGCCGACAGCGGCGCCGTCGAGGCCGTCATCTTCAACGGTGGCTACGGGTTCGACTACGTCACCTTCGCGGCCGACGTCGCCAAGAAGAACCACTCCGGCGTCACCTTCGGCGTGAAGCCGTCCACCCAGATTGCGCAGGAGCTCCAGCCGCGCTTCGTCGGTGGCAACCCGCCGGACCTCATCGACAACTCGGGCGCCAACTCAATCGGCCTCAACACCATCGCCGACCAGCTCGAGGACCTGAGCGACGTGTTCGAGGCCAAGAACCTCGAGGGCACGACGATCAAGGACACCCTCTACGCCGGCGTCGAGGCCCCGGGCACGATCAACGGCAAGCTCGTCGCCATCAACTACGTCCAGACGATCTACGCGATCTGGTACTCCGCGTCGCTCTTCGAGGCCAACGGCTGGACCCCGCCCAAGACCTGGGACGAGGCCATCAAGCTCGGTGCTGACGCCAAGGCCAAGGGCAAGTTCCTCATGCTCTGGGGCAAGGAAGCCGCGACCTACTACCAGACGCTCGCCATCGGTTCGGCGATCAAGGAGGGTGGCGACGAGGTCCGTCTCGCCCTCGAGAACCTCAAGCCGGACTGCTGGTCGCACGCCGCCGTCCAGGGCGTCTTCAAGGCCCTCGAGACGATCATCAAGAACGGCTACATGAAGCCCGGTGGTGGTGGCACGCAGTTCACCGCCGCCCAGGCCCAGTGGAGCAACGGCCAGGAGGCCCTCCTCTACCCCTCGGGCTCGTGGATCGAGAACGAGATGAAGGACCAGACCAAGGCCGACTTCAAGATGACCGGTGTCCCCGAGATGACGGTCAGCGCCAGCCCGAAGATGCCCTACGAGGCACTGCACTCCGCGGCCGGTGAGCCCTTCATCGTCCCGAGCAAGGCCAAGAACGTCGCCGGTGGCAAGGAGCTCCTCCGCACCATGCTCTCCAAGGAGGCCGCGACGAACTTCGCCAAGACCAAGCTCGCCCCGACGATCGTCAAGGACACCGTCCCCGAGGACGGCTTCGGGTCCACGGCGCTCCAGTCGCAGGGCAAGATGCTCAAGGACGCCGGCGACGGTGTCTTCACCTGGAACTTCGTGGACAACTACGGCATGAACCAGGACATGCTCGTCCCGTGGAACGCGTTCCTCTCGGGGCAGATCGACGCCGCGAAGCTCACCGCCGAGCTGCAGAAGATCACCGACAAGGTCGCCAACGACCCGCAGGTCAAGAAGGTCGAAGTCAAGTGACCCCTCGTGCCCGGTCCGGCTGCCACAGCCGGGCCGGGCACGGTCTTGTCCAGCCGTCGACGCGTCCGACGACTTCTCCTGTCCTGCCGCCCCACTGCCCCACACGAACGTAGGTTCCATCCATGAGTGCAGTCGTGCCCACTGCTCCTTCGGAGGCCGGAGCGCCACCGAAGTCCGGACGACGACGTATGCCGTTGTCCCGAGTGATCTTCATCCTCATCACACTGGGTCTCCCGTTCGCGTTCTACGCCGTGTTCGTGTTGTGGCCGTTCGTCCAGGCCTTCGTCTATTCGTTGACGAACTGGAGCGGGTTCAGCGACCAGTTCGAGTTCGTCGGCCTGTCGAACTACACCGCCCTGCTCAAGGACGACATCTTCCTCAAGGCGGTGCGCAACAACCTGTTGCTCGCTCTCGTCGTGCCCTTCGTGACGATCGTGCTCGCGCTGGCGCT
Organism: Knoellia subterranea KCTC 19937; assembly: GCF_000768685.1. GTDB lineage: Bacteria > Actinomycetota > Actinomycetes > Actinomycetales > Dermatophilaceae > Knoellia > Knoellia subterranea. The sequence continues at coordinate 277,639 of NZ_AVPK01000005.1, forward strand.
CGCGACGATGGTCACCGTCGGTGGGTCGAGCACGGGCGCGGTCCGTGGACTGTCGCGGTCGTCGTTCTATCGGATCGTCTCGTTCTTCCCCTACACGATCCCCGCCATCGTCATCGGCCTCATCTGGTCGCAGATGTTCGACCCGTCGGCGGGCCTCGTCAATGCAGTCCTCACCGGTCTCGGCCTCGACAAGTTCGAGTCGTTCGCCTGGCTGGGTGAGGTCTCGACGGCCATGCCCGTGACGATGTTCGTCATCATCTGGGGCTTCGTCGGCTTCTACATGGTGCTCTTCATCGCGGCGATCAAGGGCATTCCGGCCGAGCTCTACGACGCGGCCCGCGTCGACGGTGCCGGGCGGGTCCGGATGACCTTCATGGTCACGCTGCCGATGGTCCGCGACACGATCCAGACGGCATACATCTATCTCGGCATCCTCGCCCTCGACGCCTTCGTCTACATGGCCGCCCTCAACGCCAGCGGCGGCCCGCAGAACTCGACGCTGACGATGACGCAGGACCTCTTCAACACGGCATTCAAGAAGGGTCAGTTCGGCATGGCGAGCGCGATGGGTGTCGTCCTGGCACTCCTGACGCTGCTCTTCGCCGCGATCGTCTTCGCCGTCAATCGCTACACCGGTGGGAAGGACAACCGATGAGCACCGCCACCGCCGACACAACCGATTCCGCCGAACGCCGCGCCGACGGGGCGCGTGCCCCCGAGAAGACGTCGTCCGACCGCACCGTCACCGTCGTCTCGCACATCGTGCTGACCCTGTGGTCGATCATCGTCATCCTGCCGCTCGTGTGGGTCTTCCTCTCGTCGTGGAAGACGACGGGCGAGATCTTCTCCTCGCCCCTGGCACTGCCGCAGAACTGGAGCTTCGACAACTACATCGGGGCATGGCGCGACTCCAACATCGGGCGCTACATGCTCAACTCGGTCATCGTCGTCACGTGCTCGCTCGTGCTCGTGATGATCCTCGGCTCGGCGGCGGCCTACTCCCTGGCCCGCTATCCCTTCCGCGGCAGCGGGGTCATCTACTACCTCATCCTCGCCGGGCTGACCTTCCCCGTCTTCCTCGCGATCGTCCCCCTGTTCTTCGTCCTCAAGAACACCGGACTCCTCAACACCCTGCCCGGCCTCATCGCCACCTATGTCGCGTTCGCGTTCCCGTTCACGGTGTTCTTCCTCTACCCGTTCTTCCGGGGACTGCCGCAGGAGATCGCCGAGGCGGCCGAACTCGACGGTGCGGGTGAGTGGCGCACGTTCGCTCAGGTCATGCTGCCGATGGCGCGCCCCGGCATCGTCGCGATCGCGATCTTCAACTTCCTCGGTCTGTGGAACCAGTTCCTCCTGCCGGTCGCCCTCAACACCAACGAGGACAACTACGTCCTCTCGCAGGGCATGGCGCGCTTCGCCTCGCAGGCGGGCTATGCCGTCGACTTCGGTCAGCTCTTCGCGGCCGTCGTCATCACGATCGTGCCGGTGCTCGCCGTCTACATATTCAGCCAGCGCCAGCTCCAGGGCTCCCTCTCCCAGGGCACCCTCAAATAACCCCACGTCAACCCGCCGTGTGTGTATGAGACCACGCTCCGGCGTGGGCTCATACACACAAGGCAGGATGGGAAGCATGGATCTCGTCGATCTGCACTGCCATGGCGCCCTCGGGCACGAGTTCGGCTCGGATGGTGAGGGGTCGCGGGCCGCTGCGGCCCACCACCGCGCTGCTGGTGTCGGCTCGCTCGTCGGGTCGCTCGTGTCGGGTACGCCCGACGCGCTCGTCTCCCAGGTCGCGACGCTCGCGCCGCTGGTCGCGTCAGGTGAGCTGGCCGGCATACATCTCGAAGGTCCGTTCCTCTCGCAGGAACGACGAGGTGCCCACGATCCGTCGGTCCTCACGGACCCTGACCTCGCACTCATCGAGACCCTCGTCGAGACGTGCACTGAGGCCGGCGTGCCGAATGCGCTGGTGCAGTGGACCTTTGCGCCCGAGCGAGCCGGTTCGGAAGCCCTCGTGGAGGCGCTGGCGCGCCACGGCATACTCCCCGCGGTGGGTCACACGGATGCGTCAGCGGACGTCGTCACCGCGACGCTCGCGTCGATCGCCGACGCGTGCGGTCGCCCGCCACTCGTGACGCACCTCTTCAACGGGATGCCGGCCTTCCACCACCGCGCGGGCGGTCCGGCTGCCGCTGCGCTCGCCGCTGCAGGGCGCGGCGACTGCATTGTCGAGCTCATCGCCGATGGGGTGCACCTGGGGCCCGAGGTCGTGCGGATGGTCTTCGAAACCGTTGGGGCAGAACGCATTGCGCTCGTCTCCGATGCCATGGCGGCGACGGGGCTGGGCGATGGGGCGTACACGATCGGCACGCTCGACGTGGAGGTCGCGTCGGGCGTGGCCCGGCTTGCCGATGGTGGGTCGGGGAGGGGTTCGATCGCCGGCTCGACGTCGACCCTCGGCGACTGCGTGCGGTGGTGCATCGACGTCGTCGGGCTGCCCGAGGCCGACGTTCTCACCGCCGCCTCGACGACTCCGCGGACGGTTCTCTCCGGCTGATCGTGAGTGTGGTCAGCGGCGGATGAGGTTGGCGATGCCGTCGAGGAGCAGGGTGAGACCGAACTCCATGAAGTCCTCACCTGCCATGGCGTAGGCGTCCATGTCCAGGGCGGCGACGTGCGGGTAGTCGCCTGACGCCATCGCCTTGGTCAGCACCGGCTCCTGCGCGGTCCAGAACTCCTCGTTGCTGACTCCCGTCGCCTGCTCGGCCAGTGCTGCGCCGTTGTGCTGGCGGGCGGCGTTCATGACGAACGCGTCGATGGCCCCGATGACGGCGATCTGCTGCTGCCCCGAGAGGCCCGTGCTCTTCAGTGTCTCGAGAGCGATGTCCAGTCCGCGCAGGGCGTTGGGGCCGAGGAGGGGGCGGGTCTGGTCGACGAGCGGCAGCCACGGGTGGGTCGTGTAGAGCGTCCAGAGTCCGCGGCCGAGGGTCTGCATCGAGGTGCGCCAGTCGTCCCCGAGGGTCTCATCGCTGGAGGGCGCGTTGACCCGCTCGAGCATGAGGTCCAGCAACTCCTCCTTGCCGGGGACGTGGCGATAGAGCGACATCGTGCCGACCCCGAGCTCCTGACCGATGCGTCGCATCGAGACGGCGTCGAGGCCCTCGGTGTCAGCGAGGTCGACGGCGACATCGACGATCGCGTCGACGCTCAGCTTCGGCTTCGGACCGCGCGTACTCCGGCCGAGGTCGAACGCCCACATGATCGCCAGGCTGCGGCTGATGTCGCCACTGCCGCTGTGTTGCTGAGTCATGCTGGCGAGTGTACTGCGTAGGGTGTACGCTCAAATGGAGTACGGTGTACTCAGTGCGGTGACGTGCCGCGACAGAACCGGGTGAATCGGAGGAGAAGCGTGATGGGAGAGCGGGATTGGGCCATTGAGGCCCGAGGCTTGGGCAAGCGGTTTGGGGAGGTGACCGCGCTCGACGGCTTCGACCTGGCCGTCCCGAGCGGCACGGTCCACGGGCTGCTCGGCCCGAATGGAGCGGGCAAGACGACGGCGGTCCGGGTGCTCGCCACGCTGCTCGACTCGGACGAGGGATCGGCGCTCGTCGGCGGAGTCGACGTGGCCCGCGACCCCCAGGAGGTGCGGCGACGCATCGGCCTGACGGGGCAGTACGCCGCAGTCGACGAGATCCTCACGGGTCGGCAGAATCTCGAGCTCTTCGGGAAGCTCTTCCACCTCGGCGGTCGCCGGGCGAAGGCGCGCGCGAGCGAACTGCTCGAACGCTTTGACCTCGCCGACGCCGGAGACAAGGGAGTCAAGGCCTACAGCGGAGGCATGCGCCGCCGACTCGACCTCGCCGCGAGCATGATCCTCGCGCCGCAGGTGCTCTTCCTCGACGAGCCGACCACGGGCCTCGACCCACGTGGCCGCGGCGAAGTGTGGACGGCCATCCGTGACCTCGTCGCCGGGGGAACGACGGTGCTCCTCACGACGCAGTACCTCGAAGAAGCCGACCAGCTTGCCGACGAGGTCACGGTCATCGACCGGGGGCGCAACGTCGCCACCGGCACGCCTTCCGAGCTCAAGAACCGAGTGGGCGGAGACCAGATCGAGGTCGTCGCGGCCGAGGGGGCCGACCTGGCGGCGGTGGCGGCAGCCTTCGACGGTGTGTCGACGGGCGAACCCACGGTGTCGACCGAGCACCGCACGGTGAGCGCCCCCGTCGCTGACCGCGTCGCCGCGCTGAGCACGGTCGCGAGTCGACTCCAGGCATCGGGCGCGTCCATCGAGGACATCACCCTGCGTCGGCCGACGCTCGACGACGTGTTCCTCCGCCTCACCGGCCACCGGGCCGAGGAGGAGGCGTCATCACCGGAGGCCGGATCTGACGGCCCCCTCGCCCAACCGGCCACGTACGAGACCGGCGCCGACGCGCGGACGGGAGCGGACGGCATACCCGACGAACGCGAATCGACCGAAGCGGAAGGTGCCCTGCGATGACCACCGAGACCACCGCGGCGCCAGCCGCCGACCTCACCCCGGCCCGCCATTCCGCACTCTGGTGGGCGGTGTCCGACTGCGCGGCGATGGTGTGGCGCGGGCTGCTCTACTACAAGCGCGAGCCGTCGATGATCGCGTGGCAGCTCGGCTTCCCGATCGTGTCGGTGCTCCTCTTCGTCTACGTCTTCGGGTCCGCGATGGACGTCGGTGGCGGCGCCGACTACAAGGCGTTCGCGATGCCCGGGATGTTCGCGATGACGATGGCGTTCGGGTTTATGAACACGGCCTACGCGATGGTCGTCGACAAGGAGAAGGGCGTCATGGACCGGTTCCGGTCGATGCCGATGGCGCGGTCGGCGGTCGTGAGCGGGCGCGGGGTGAGCGACCTCATCGGTGCCGCGATCGACCTCGGCGTCCTGGCCCTCATCGCGCTCGCGGTCGGATGGCGGTCCGACGGTGGCTGGCTGCAGACGGCCTATGCGTTCGTCCTGTTGCTCCTGCTGCGGTTCGCGCTCATCTGGATCGGGATCTATCTCGCGATGTTCGTCAAGGGGCAGGAGCAGGCGGGGAACCTCTTCGCGGTGGCGTTCCCGTTCGGGATGCTGTCGAGCGTCTTCACGCCGCCGTCGCTCATGCCGGACTGGCTCGGGTTCATCGCGATGTGGAACCCGGTGTCGTCGACGGCGAACGCGATCCGCGAGCTGTTCGGCAACCCCGTCGCGACGGGCAACAGCTGGATCGAGCAGCACGCGATGGAGATGGCGCTCGTCTGGCCGATCCTCATCACGCTCGTGTTCCTGCCGCTGGCGGTGCGGAAGTACCAGCGGCTCTCCCGCTGAGGCAGGTTGGCCGGGACAATGCCTGTATGCGGTGTCTTCGGCGTGCGTCGTGGGTGGCCGGGGCGGTGCTCGCCCTTGCCCTCACGTCGTGCTCGTCTCCGGTGGTGAGCGTCGAGGAGTCGGACACGGAGGTCAGGCTCACGGCGACCATCGACCGGGTCGGGCCCATGGGCAGTGAGGACGACTGTGCCGACAGTGCGCGGGTCGAGCTCCGGCGACCGCTGGGCGAGCGCGTCGTCATCGACCAGTCATCGGGAGAGCGCCGGGACGTGGCGGCACCCGACTGACCGGACGCTAGTCGTTGGTCGCCAGGGCGAGCATCCGCAGGCAGGACTCGATCGCGACGTCGTTCCACCGGTCGGGTCGGCCGAGCATGTAGTGACCGAGGAGGCCCATGTCGACCAGTTCCGCGCGGGCGCCATCTGCGCGTGCCCGCTCGACGAACCGACGGGTGTGCGCGAACGACGTGATCCGGTCACGCCGTCCATGAGCGGCGATGAGCCCGCGGCCTTGCAAAGTGCGTACGGGGTCCTCGTTCGACCACCACGGGGCCAGGCCCACGACGCCCGTGACCGACGCGTCGTCGGCGACGTGGACGGCCACGCGTGCACCCATCGAGTGCCCGAGGAGGATGACGGGCGCGCCGCCGTGGGTCGCGCGCACCTCGTCGAGCGCCCATCGCGCGTCGGCGAATCGGTCACGGCCGCCGTTCCACCCACGCTCGCGATAGCGCAACAGCCACACGGCCGCGCCGGCCTCGGCTGCGCGGCCCGTGATCGCGCGCGCCATCCACGCGCTGCGCTGCCACGAGGCACTGCGGCCGTCGACGACGTCGTGGGACCGCGGCTTGCCGCCGTGCAGCATCAGGATGACGGCCGACGGCCCGCTCGACGTGTCGTGTCGGGTCAGCGAGGGTGTGGGGGCGTTCACGATGCCTCTTCGGAGTGGGACGCTGCGGCGATGGGTCGCGGCTGGAGGTGCGCGACGCCGACTCTCACCTCAGCAACGACCGGAGCGCCTGGATCGTGTCGGCCTCGTCGGCGGGCTTGGCTTCCACGCCGACGCGGTAGCGCTTGACCCGGGCGAACCGCAGCGCCACGCCGCCCGGGTAGCGGGAGCTGCGCTGCACTCCGTCGATGGCAATCTCGACGACGATCTCTGGGCGGAGGGTGAGGGCCCAGCCGTTGTCGTCGACGGCGAGGTCGGGGAACGTCTCGGTCTGCCACTTGAGCAGTTCGTCGGTGAGCCCTTTGAACGTCTTGCCGACCATGACGAACCCGCCGGCCGGACCGAACTCACCCTCGGGGTCGCGGGCACCAAGATGGAGGTTCGAGAGCCAGCCCTTGCGCCGGCCCGAACCACGCTCGACGCCGAGCACGACGAGGTCGTAGGTGTGCACCGGCTTGACCTTGACCCAGTTCTTGCCGCGTCGCCCGGCGGTATAGGTCGAGTCGACCGCCTTGATCATGACGCCCTCGTGGCCCGCGGCGAGCGCTTCGGTCGAGATCCGCTGCGCGACAGCGGGATCGGTGGTCACCTCACCTGCGATCCGGTATGCCGGTGCGATCCGTTCGAGGGTCGCGAGCCGTTCGCGGAGGGGCCGGTCAATGAGGTCCTCACCGTCGACGTGGAGGACGTCGAAGAAGCGCGGCGCAAGCACACGTTGCCGCTCTGCTTCGGCAGGGTTGGCGCCTTCGGTGCTGCCGAATCGGCTCATGGTGTCCTGGAAGGCACGCGGCGACCCGTCGTCGTCGAGCATGAGGGTCTCGCCGTCGAGAATGACCGACTCGACCGGAAGCGACAGAGCGACCTCGACGATCTCCGGAACGCGGGAGGTGATGTCGGCGAGGGACCGGGTGAAGACTCGAACCTCGGAACCGTTGCGGTGCACTTGGATTCGCGCGCCATCGAGCTTGTGCTCCACCGACGCCTCACCGGTGACGGCGAGGGCCGCAGCCACGTCCGGCGCGGTCGAGGCGAGCATCGGTTGGACGGGTGTGAGGACTGCCAGGCCCACGGAGGCGAGGGCGTCGGGCGAAGTGAGGCCGAGCTTCACGGTGCCGGCTAGGGACCCGCTGAGCATGACGGCGCGACGGACATCGGCGAGAGGGAGGTCGAGGGCGCGGGCGAGGCCGTCGGTGAGGACGCCCTCGAGCGCACCGGTGCGCATCTCGCCGGTCATGGCTCGGACGAGGTGCTCCTGCTCGGGTGCTGTGGCCCGTTCGAAGAGGCCGACGAGTGCGTCGTTGCGGGCGCCGACCGAGCCCGCGCCGCCCAGGCCGGAGATGCCGTCGAGCACTTCGTCCACATCGCTCACGGTGAGGGAGGGGGTGTCGGCAGGGGCCGCGGCGTCACGGGCTCCGAGGACGGTGCGGTAGCCGAGGCCGATCGAGCCCTGGTGCAGCCGCCCGAGGAGCAGTCCGACCGCGGCTTCTGCCTCGTCTGGGCTGAGGTCACGCAGGATCTCGGCGAGCACCTCGGTCTTGGTCGTTCGCGACCGGGTCGCCGCGAGAGCGGCGGCCGCGTCGACAAGGCGAGCGAGCGGCATGCCGGAGCCGCCGTCCCGGAGGGGAGGAATGGGCGAGTTGGGGACGTCGTCAGGCATGGCGCTGCGCCTGCCAGTCGGAGTCGAGCATGGCGTAGGCGTAGCGGTCGACCCAGCCGAGTTCGGCGTGCAGGGCATCGCCGCGTTGGTGTGACTCGCGGGTCATGCCGACGCGTTCCATGAGTCGCCACGACGCCGTGTTGTCGGCGAAGCAGTCCGCCTCGACGCGGTGCAGGCCGAGGTCGTCGAAGCAGACACCGAGGGCAGCACGGAGCGCTTCGGTGGCAAGGCCGCGACCGTGTACCTCGGGATCCATCGACCAGCCGAGATTGGCCCGGGTCGCGCGTGCCTGCTCGGCGACGTCGGTCTGGGCGTAGGAGTCGAGGACGCGCACGTGCAGGTCCATCACGAGGTGGCCGTCGTGCTCCACGGCCATCACGGTCGCGAGCTTCTCGGGAGCGCCGAGGCGATCGAGGTAGGTCCCCAGCTCACGCGAGGGGTTCGTCATCCACTGCGCGACATCGGGTCGGCGGCGCCACCGAGACCACGTGACCTCGAGATCGGCGACGGTGGCCGGGCGCAGGAGCAGTCGCTCCGTGCGCACCGGCCAGTCGACGTCCTCGAGCGAGGGCAGGTGCCGGACGGTCACTCCGCCGCGGGCTGCTCGCCGGCGATGTTGACCATCCAGGCGATGCCGAAGCGGTCGGCACACATGCCGAACTCGTCGCCCCACATCTGCTTCTCGAGCGGAACCATGACCTGGCCGCCGTCGGAGAGCTTGTCCCAGTAGCCCCTGAGCTCCTCGGCGTCGTCACCGGAGAGGCTGATCGAGATCGAGGAGCCCTCGGAGGACGGCATGCCGGGAGGGGTGTCGTCAGCCATGAGCGTGAGGCCGTTCGGGGCGACGAGCTGGGCGTGCATGACGCCGTCCGCGACGGCCTCGTGGTCCGGGTTGCCCTCCGCGAAGTCACCGAAGGTCGAGATGGTGTGCTCACCGCCGAAGACCGAGGCATAGAACTCGATCGCCTCGCGCGCGTTGTCCTTGAACTGGATGTAGGGATTCAGTGTCGTAGCCATGGAGCCGACGCTAGACCCGCCTGCCGACAGCCGGTACCCCCACGAAGCAAACGACTTATTGCCCCGTTGGGACCGGCTCGCTGGCGCTCGCCCGTCCCAACGGGGCAATAAGTCGAACTACTTGCCGTGGCGGCGGTAGGCGTGGATCACGGACGGACGGGGCTGGCCGTCACCGCGGTAGGGGAACTGCGAGATGACGTTCTCCGGCGTCGCGCCCGAGACCTCGCCCGGGTGCTGCACGGCGACGATGACCGAGTTCTCGTTGATGATCGTCGGGCCGCACGTCTCGGCACCGACCGGCACCGAGAGGAACTGCTGGAGCTTGCCCTTGTCGGCGCCCTCGAGCGGCATGACGTAGAGCGCGTCGCAGTAGTTGAGCGTGCCCGGCATACCGTCGGTCGAGATCCACAGGTTGCCCTTGGCGTCGAACGCGACGTTGTCGGGGCAGCTGATCGGGGAGACCTCGGACTTGTCGTAGCCGTTGAAGTACGTCTCCGGGTCGGACGGGTTGCCGGCCACGAGGACGATCTTCCAGGTGAAGGTGAGGGCGCCGTGGTCGCCGCCGTCCTCGGTGAACTCCGTGACGTGACCGTGCTTGTTGGCCGCGCGCGGGTTCGCCTCGTCGATCTGGCCGGGCGTGCGGGCCGTGTTGTTGGTCATCGCGGCGTAGATGCGGCCGTTGACCGGGTTCGGCTGGACGTCCTCGGGGCGGTCCATCTTCGTCGGGCCGACCTTGTCGGCGGCGAGGCGCGTCCAGATGAGGACCTCCTCGACCGACATGCCGGGGACGTGCGAGACGCCGTCGACGATGAGCGGGAGCCACTGGCCGGTGCCGTCGTACTCACCGTCGGCCGCACCGTCACCGGCGAGCTTGGCGACGTAGAGGTCACCCTCGGAGAGCAGCCGCATGTTGTGCTTCTTGTCGCCCTCGCGATACGTGTCCTTCGACAGGAACTTGTAGATGTAGTCGAAGCGCTCGTCGTCACCCATGTAGGCCGCGACGCGGCCGTCAGCGGTGAGCGTCGTCGTCGCACCCTCGTGCTTGAAGCGGCCGAGGGCGGTGTGCTTGACCGGCGTCGACGTCGGGTCCTGCGGGTCGACCTCGACGATCCAACCGAAGCGGTTGACCTCGTTCGGCTCGGCGACGACGGAGAAGCGGTCCTGGATGCGCTCCCAGCCGCGGCCACCAGAGGTGATGCCGTAGCGCTTGAGCTTGCCGTCCGCGTCGGGGGCGCCCGTGGCGTTGAAGTACTGGTTGAAGTTCTCCTCGCCGGAGAGGTAGGTGCCCCAAGGCGTCTCGCCACCGGCGCAGTTGTTGAGCGTGCCGAGGATGCGCTCACCGCGCGGGTCGTCCGACGTGCGCAGGTGGACCGAGCCGGCCGCCGGACCATCCACCGCGAACGGGGTGTCGGTGTGGATGCGACGGTTGCGCTTGCCACCCTGCACCCAGCGCCAGGGGCTGTTCGCGTTGCGGCGGGAGACCTCGGTGATCGTGATGCCGTGCGCGGCCTGGATGATCTCGAGCTGCTCATCGGTGAGCTGGGCGGCCGACGGGGCGCCGCGGAACATCAGCTCGTCGTTGGTGTACTCGTTGTTGAACGCCAGCAGACCCTTGTGGGCGCCGTTGTTGCCCGCACCGCCCTGCATGAACTGCGTGTAGTCGCAGTTGTAGCCCGCCTGCTCGCGCTGCGCGGCCGGCGTCTGGTTGTCGAAGTCGAAGGCCGGCGTGCCGGCGAAGAGCGGGTCGCCCCAGGAGATGATCGGCGCCCAGTCGAAGCCCTCGGGGACCTTGACCGCGTCGACGGTGGCCGGGGTCGGCGCGATGCCGGTGAACCCGAGCGCGCTGCCCTTGGCAGAAGCCGCACCAGCAGCGGAAGGCGCAGCCGACGGCGCGGCGGCAGCGGACGGCATACTCCACGCCGTCAGGCCGACCAGAGCGGCACCGGCACCACCGGCGCGCAGCGCGGCGCGGCGGGAGACGCCCGCGGCGACGAGGTCACCGAAGTACTCGTTGTCGGAGGTGTTGGGCACCGGCTGGTCGCAGGCGTCGCCACAGCGGTACTGACACGTCATGGAGCTGCGGCCGCCCTCGTGCGAGCGGGTGAAGAGGGGAAGCAGGCGTGCGGGAGTGGTCACGTCAGGGTCCTTCGTCAGGGAAAGGATGGGTCAGGCTTGCGCCAAATCCCGACGCTAGGGAGGCGCCGCGCCCGGGGGCGGACGCTGCGGTGAACAGCGGATGACGCCTTGTCGACGAAGGGCCGCCGCCGTGCGGCGTCGTGCGTCGCCGTGCGTCGCTGACCGGCCCGGCAGCCTCAGGCGACGCGCAGAATCCCCGAGTCGACCATCGAGCGCAGCCCCTCGTCGACGATGCGCGCGGCGTCGGGGTGCTCCCCGAGTTCGGCGATGACACGCGCGAGCAGATCGGTGACCGTGATCGGTGAGGCGCTCGCGACCCACGCGACTTCGCCGACCGGCCCGAGCCGCATGAGGTCCGTCCCCTGCAGGACGACCGTGCCTCCCTCGGCGTGCACTGCGTCGGTCCAGGGCGCCCGCGCGATCCGTGTCTCCTCGCTCCAGTTCGCGGTCTCCGCGTCGGTGGGGAGCGTGGCCGGCGCGCTGGTGGCCGCACCGGGGGTGCTCGTCCACGGCTGCCGCTCGAAGCGTCCCGCGTCGGTCGAGAAGAGGTCGCGGATCAGCTCGACGCAATCGCCAATCTCGTTGTAGCGCAACACATATGGCCCACCCGCACCGCTCGCCAGAGTCGCCAGTCGATGCAGTGGACGCTCGACGAGCGGCATCGACGAACTCTCCTTCGTCACCGCGAGGAGCGCGTCGGCCAGCGTCAGTTCCGCGAGTTCCGGCACCTCGTGTGCGGGGTCGCGTTCCAGGACGACAAGAGCGTGCAGGTATGCCGTCTCGCCCGCCTCCCTGAGACCGAGTTCCCTCGGGCTGTGCTCGTCCTTCACCCACCGGCGAGCAGGGTCGACCACGGTCGAGATCGGCTTGGGGTAGGGGGCGATGCGGCCGTCGGGTTCGATGGCGATCGTCTCGTCGGAGAGGTAGCCGAAGTGCTGGCCCAACGTCCGAGCCGCTGTCGACTTGCCCGTGCCGGACGGCCCGACGAGGGCGACGGCGCGGTCGCCCACGCTGAACCCCGCCGAGTGCAGCAGGACCGCGGACCCGACCCGACGACGAAGGGAAGCGATCGTGATCGCCCGCGACACGGCATACGGGTCGGCATCGGTCACGACGAAAGGTTCGACGCCGTCGTCACCGGACGACGCGCTCGGGACGCGGCACCACTCCCACAGGACGTGCAACCGGTCACGGGCGTCGTCGGCGATCCCTGTGGTGTCGAGACTCCACCGCGCGCCGAAGGCGTCGATGACGTAGTCCCGGGTCACGCGCGCCATCCTCGCAGGTCGCGCCGACTAGAGTCGGTGCATGGCTCGCCCGCACCTCGCCGCGCTCATGGAGGACGCGTGGAACCGTCGCAAGAGCGACATGCTGCGCGAGCGCGGGTGGGGGACCAAGATCGTGCCGCACACGGGCTACGGCAGCGTCGGGTTCGTGCGCGTGCTCGCGCGGGTCCTCATGTCCCGCGAGCCGATGCGCGCCTCGTCGGGTGACGCGGCCGGCACCGTGCAGTCGCTGAAGTCCGCGGAGGACGAGACTCGCGGCTGGCGAGCGTTCATCACCGCCCCGGCCATCGACGTACCCGTGACGATCCGTATCGGCGAGCGCGAGATCGACGGGCGCACCGACCGCTCGGGCCTCGTCGACATCACCATCAACGGGCACGGCCTCGGACCGGGGTGGCACCAGGTCGAGATCGAGTCGCCCCTTGCGCGACCGCGCAAGGCCGCCGTTCTCATCATCGGCACCCGGCAGACGTTCGGCATGGTCAGCGACATCGACGACACCGTCCTGTCGACGTCGCTGCCGCGCCCGGTCATCGCCGCATGGAACACGTTCGTCAAGGCCGAGGGCACGCGCCGCCCCGTCCCGGGCATGGCGACGTTCTATCGCCACCTCACCGACTCCCACCCCGGTATGCCGGTCATCTACCTCTCGACGGGCGCCTGGAACACGGCTCCCTCGCTGACCCGCTTCCTGCGGCGCAACGGCTACCCGCCGGGGCCAATGCTGCTCACCGACTGGGGGCCGACGCACACCGGCTGGTTCCGGTCGGGGCAGGACCACAAGCGGTCCGCGCTGGCTCGACTCGCCCGCGAACTCCCGCACGTCAAGTGGCTGCTCGTCGGTGACGACGGCCAGAACGACCCGAAGATCTACACCGAGTTCGCGGCCCGCCGCCCCGACAACGTGCGGGCGCTCGCGATCCGGCAGTTGAGCGTCGGCGAACAGGTGCTCCAGAACGGCATCCCCGTCTCCCACGACGACCTCGTTCCCGCACCGACGCAGGACATCAAGGCGCCGGTGCTGCGTGCGCCCGACGGCTTCGCCCTGGCGCGGCTCGTGGGCCCGATGCTGGACAGGGACCCGATCGACCCCGACCCCGAGGTCGGCGCCGCAGCCCTCGAGGCGTCCGACATGTGGGGAGTGTGAGCGGACGTGCCCGAGTTGCCCGAGGTGCAGGCGCTGGTCGACTTCCTGTCGACGCGGGTTGACGGGCTGGCCGTCACGGGCGTCGAGCTCGGCTCGATCTCGGTGCTCAAGACGTTCAACCCGCCGCCCGATGCCTTGGTCGGGGCGCCCATCGAGTCGGTGACGCGGCACGGCAAGTTCCTCGACCTCGACTGCGGCGGAACGCATCTGGTCTTCCACCTCGCCCGCGCCGGGTGGCTGCGCTGGTCCGACGCGCTGTCGTCGACGCGGCTGCGGCCGGGCAAGTCGCCGATCGCGCTGCGGGTGCGCCTGTCCGACGGGTCGGGCTTCGACCTCACCGAGGCCGGGACGAAGAAGTCGCTCGCGGCATACATCGTCTCTGCTCCCTCGGACGTGCCGGGGATTGCCGCGCTGGGACCCGACCCCCTCTCGGATGCGTTCTCGCTCAACGCTTTTCGCTCACTGCTGAGTGGGCGCAACGCTCAGATCAAGGGAGTGCTGCGCGACCAGTCCAATATCGCCGGGGTGGGCAATGCCTACAGCGACGAGATCCTGCACGTCGCCAAACTGTCGCCGTTCGCGATGGCGGCGAAGCTCGACGACGAACAGACCGAACGCCTGTATGCCGCGTTGCGCGAGACGCTGTCCGCTGCGGTTCTCGCGGCGTCGGGGAAGCCGGCCGCCGAGCTCAAGGACGCGAAGCGGGCGGGCATGCGGGTGCACGGGCGGACCGGTGAGACATGTCCTGAGTGTGGCGATGTCGTGCGCGAGGTGTCGTTCGCGGACTCGTCGTTGCAGTACTGCGCGACGTGCCAGACCGGCGGCAAACCCCTTGCCGACCGCCGCACCAGCAAGTTCCTCAAGTAGTAGCGACTTATTGCCCGTTTGGGCGCGGTCTCGGGGCGGCGAACCGTCCATGGGAGACGCCCAAACGGGCAATAAGTCGAACCTTGACCGGGGACTGACTCCCGGTTCACCGGATCGTCGCGTGGGATTCCCTCGGACTGCGAGGCGGTTGCCCGCCGGTGGACAATGGCCGCATGTGCAGCTACTGCGGTTGCCGCGACATCGGTCCCATCGGCCGGCTCCACGAGGAGCACGTCGTCATCATGAACCTCATGGGCGAGGTGCGGCGTGCGGTCGAGCGGGACGACCTCGCCGGCGCAGTCGCCCACCTCGAGCGACTGATCCCGGTCCTTGCCGTCCACGATGCCGTCGAGGAGGTGGGTGTGTATCCGGCCATGTCGGCCGTGCCAGCGCTCGAGGACAAAGTGGCGGTGCTCTTCGACGAACACGACGACCTCGACGGCACGCTCGACAGGGCGCTCGATGCCCTGCGCGACGGTGGCCCGGGCGCCATCGACTGGCCCGGGGTTCTGGGTGCCTTCGACACCCTGTGGGAGCACATCGACCACGAGGAGAACGGCATGTTCCCCGCAGCGGCCATTGCGCTCGATCCGCAGCAGTGGGAACACGCCGAACAGGTCCGACGCGACGTCGAGCGCGGGACCATCGCGTCGCATCACCACTGACCACGCTGCCGTCGACGCCTCGGCGGGGCGGGGTAGCGTCGGGTGTCATGAGTGACTTCGCACAGGTCCAGGTGACCGACCTCGCCGACGACGCCCAGATCCTCGACATCCGCGAGCAGGACGAGTGGGACCGTGGCCACGCGCCCGGCGCCGTCCACATCCCCATGAGCGAGCTTCCGGCGCGAGTCGACGAGCTGGCTCCCTTCCTCGACCGCGACGAGCCGCTGGTCGTCACCTGCCGCAGCGGTGGCCGCGTCTCGCGGACCCTGCCGTGGCTGGAGCAGCAGGGCTACGAGGTCGCGAACCTCGATGGCGGCATGCGAGCGTGGCACGCGGCGGGCAAGCAGATGGAGACCGCCGACGGCAGCGCGCCGCAGGTCCCCTGAGTCACAGAACCGGCTCGCGAGCCGATTCTCACGTCGCGAGCCCGATCAATGAGGCTCGCGACAGCAGACCCGGCTCGCGAGCCTGATCCCCTACCGCTCCCACCGCCCACGAACGAAGGCAGCACGATGAGCATCAGCTTCGGCAACGTCGGCATCGCCGTCCGTGACCTCGACGCCACGATCACCTTCTTCACCGACCTCGGGCTCACCGTCCTGGGCACCGACGAGATCAGCGGCGAGTGGGCGGCGACGGCGGTGGGACTCGACGGCAATCACGCGAGGATCGCCGTCCTCCAGACTCCGGATGGCACGGGCCAGCTCGAGTTCTTCGAGTACATCCACCCGGACGCCATCGAGACCGAACCGACCCTGCCGAACGAGATCGGTATGCACCGGGTCGCCTTCTGGGTCGAAGACATCGAGGCGTCCCTCGCGATCGCGGCCCGGCACGGGTTCCACCCGCTGCGCGGCGTCGCGAACTACGAGAACAGCATCCTGCTCACCTATCTCCGAGGCCCGAGCGGCATCCTGTTGATGTTCGCCCAGAAGGTCGCGACCGACTGACTGTCGCGCGGACGGCCGGTGATCACTGCGGGAGCGGTTGCAGCGCCGCCGTGAAGCGAATCTGCGATGCATCGAGCCACGGCTCGACAGCTTCGAGCACGGCATCGCGCGTGGCCCGGTCCAGCACGGTCACGCCGACCTCGAGCTGCCCACTCGTGACATCGCCGCCGGTCGAGAGCAATCGCCCACCTGCCATGTCGGCCAGCGCGTCCTGCGCAGCCCGGACGTCGGACTGAGTCGGTAGGTCGCGCTGCTCCACACAGAGTCCGCCGGGCCATACCGTGCGCAGTTCCGCGAAGACGGCCTCGGCGTCGCCCCGGACGAGCACGTTGAAGAGGGAGGACCCGTCGGACACCCACGAGCCGATGTAGCCGTCCAGGCTCTCGAGTCGCATGGTCAAGGCGTTCTGCTGTTCGGGTGAGCCGGCCCCGGAACGGCCACCGGCATACGGGTCCTTGCAGAGTTGCGGGAAGTCCATGTCTGCCGGCGTCGGCGGGGTGACTCCAGCAGTCGGGGTGAGGCTCAGTGGCCGATCGAGCGTGAATGTGTTGGCCGTCTGGTCAAAGTGGCCGACGGCCCAGATAGCGTTCGTCCACGTGACACCACTGGCGCGCTCGGGCTTCAGGGTGTCCCAGTCGACGTCGCCGACGATGCGCGGCCCGCCGCACTGTGGCGGATAGGACTCGGCGACGCCCCCGATGCAGAGCTCGATCGGGCCGTCGCCGACCTTCTGCATGAGCATGCCCTGACCGACGAGGAGGTCATCCGGGCCGGTGATCGGCACGGTCGGCGCGGGGGTCGACGACGCACCCGGGGACAGGTCGGCGGTGCCGCAGCCGACGAGCCCGGCGGCGAGGGTCCACGCGGTGAGGGCGAGGACCGAGGAGTGGCGCAGGCGCTTCATGTCCCTTGGACGCGGCGGTGAGTCGATCCGTTCCCGGCGAGCGGACGGCATACCGGGCTCTTGGCCTGTATGTCGTTTCCGCGAGACTCGCGCAGACAGCGCACGGCGCGACACGGCATACACGCATATTCGGATGTATGCCGTCCGCTCTAGATTTGTGGATACGGTGCGATCGTGGATCCGATCCGTAACCCCTATGCCCCGGGCGCGGGCCAGCGCCCGCCCGAGCTCGCGGGTCGCGACGAGCAGCTCGATGCCTTCGAGGTCGTGCTCGAACGGGTGCGTCGCGGGCGGCCCGAGCGGTCGATCGTCCTCACCGGACTGCGCGGTGTCGGCAAGACCGTGTTGCTGAATGCGTTGCGGTCAGCGGCTGTTCGCGCGAAGTGGGGGACGGGCAAGCTCGAGGCGCGACCCGACCAGTCGCTGCGTCGCCCGCTGTCGTCGGCGCTGCATCAGGCCGTCCGCGAGCTCGGGCACCCGAGTGACTCCGAGGTGCAGCACGTGCTCGGTGTCATCAAGGCCTTTGCCCAGCGGGATGCCCCGGCGGGGGCGAAGCTGCGCGAGAAGTGGAACTCCGGGATCGATGCGCCGGCCGCTTCGGGGCGCGCCGACTCGGGCGACATCGAGATCGACCTGGTCGAGCTGCTGACGGATGTGGGCGGCTTGGCCTCCGACACGGGCCGCGGGATCGCGGTTTTCATCGACGAGATGCAGGACCTCATGCCCGACGACGTGTCGGCGCTGTGCGCGGCGTGCCACGAGATCTCGCAGTCGGGGCTTCCGGTCATCGTCGTGGGGGCCGGACTGCCGCACCTGCCGGCGGTGCTGTCGGCGTCAAAGTCATACTCCGAGAGGCTTTTTCGCTATTCACGCATCGACCGGCTGCCTCGCGCGGCCGCCGATGCGGCGTTGGTCGTGCCGGCCGAGGAGGAGGGTGCGGCGTATTCGGCGGACGCGTTGGACGCGATGTATGCCGCGACCGGCGGCTATCCGTACTTCATCCAGGCCTATGGCAAGGCGGCGTGGGACCGGGCGCCGCAATCGCCGGTGACGGTGGACGACGTGCGGGTCGCGGCGCCCGAGGCCGAGGCGGAGCTGGCGGTCGGGTTCTTCGGGTCGCGCTTCGAGCGGGCGACGCCGGGGGAGCGGGAGTACCTGCGGGCGATGGCCGACGTCGCTGTCGCGATCGCCGAGAGCGAGGACGAGGAACTCGACGACATCGAGTCGGTGCCGACGTCGGACGTGGCGGCCAAGCTGGGGCGCAAGCCCCAGTCGCTGTCGCCGGCCCGGGATGCCCTGCTCAAAAAGGGGCTCATCTACTCCGGCGAGCGCGGGCGGATCGCGTTCACCGTGCCGCACTTCGGAAGGTATCTGCGCGAGCAGACCGCCTGAGTCATGGATGGTGTCAGCGGGGAGCGATTTTGAGACTTACCCGTGAGTTCGAGACACGTGAGACAGGTGGACCACTTCCGCGGCGAATTCTGAGACGCCAGCGGAGGATTCTGAGATCGCGGCTAGCTACATCCCCATCTGACGGTTGATCGCAGTGGCCCCGATCTCGACGGCGAGGTCTCGGCCGGCGTTGCCGAGGTAGTTGGCGGACTGTCGCAGCCAACCCTGGCGCTCCGTGTCGGGCTCTCGCTCCGCCGCTTCCTCGAGTGCCTGCACGATTTGATCCGCCATGGTCTCGGCTGATGGCCATGCTCCGACCGCCCGTCGGGCGTGGCCGGTAGGTTTCCCAATCAGGCTTATCCCTCCTGAAGCGCGCCGATCAAGCTTGGTGATGCACGGCGGAGTCTCCCCCTCCAGTGCGTTCAGCGCACTCTCAACCTGATCCCCGGTCAGTCCTGACTGCCGGACGATCTCGTTCGGGCTCATCACGCGGCCCGTACGCTCGAAGACCTCCACAATGGCAGTCAGCACGGGAAGGTCACGATGCGGCCAAGTCTCTTCCATGACCACATTCATGCAGTTGGCAGTGACAGTCACCGCAGGGGGAGCCGCAAGGGCATGCTGGCGAAGTGAAGGAATCGACTGGGTTGGATGCTAGAGACGGCGACCCGCGTGTTAGCGCGGCGGTCGAGGAGTTGCGCGCGCTTCTTCGGTCCTTTGACGACGTCGAGCCGGATTTGATGGACGAGCGCTTCTACGCCCACGCGTACAACGAGCTGGATCTTGCGGGCCGCGCGATCATCGACGCATTCGACCGAGAAGGACGGTCAACGGGCGACTGCACCCACGAGTAACAGCCGGCGCCGGACGCCGAGTGTGATCGGCGTCTACGGTGGTAGCGAAGATCGCCGTGGCTCGTGTGCCTCGCGGTTGATCCACGGAAAACATTGCCAAGTAGGCCTTGGATTGCTCGAAAGATGAGGAACTGTGCACCCGTCGTCCGAAATGCCCGACGGCCGCGACGACGGCGAAATCCAGGCCTCGGTCGGCAGCGAGGGCGAGCTATCGGAGCTGCAGCCTGACGCTGAAGGCGCCGAGCAGACGGTCATCGCGGAGGTGGCCCCGGGCGTGGCCGTCGTCTTCGGACCACCCCCGCTCGACCTTGAACTCGTCGACACCGGATTCGTCACGTCAGCTGATCTCACTCAGCTGTCGAACGTCCTCTCCGCGATGGCTAATACGGCCACCGTGGCCGGCAACGTAGGTCAGGCGCTGTCAACCCTTCAAGGGCTATACCGCGTGAATGACGCCACGCAGGCGCTGCTCGCATCTGGAGCCAAGCTTGCCGTCAAGGACGGCGCAAATCTCGGGACGATGCTCACCTCCGAGGGCTTGAAGCAGGCGCGGTTCATCCCCGTTACCGGACTGACAGCCGCACAGACGGCGGCCGCGATCGGGCCTGCTGTTGCCACGATCGCCCTGCAAATACAGCTCAGCGAAATCAGCTCGCTCGTGAAGACGAACGTGGTGCTGACCCGGCAGGTTCATGAAGGGTTGGAGCGCGATCAGCGAGCGGAACTCGCGGGCCTCGTGGCCACGATCGACCGGGCGATTGCCCGGGCCAAGGAGCTCGAATCCGTCCCAACATCCCTCTGGGACACGGTGGCCGGCTCAGAGGCAGCGCTGTGGAAGCAACAGGAACTTCATCGTGACAAGGTGCGCCACCACGTCCAGCAAATCGGCTCCGAAGACCCACGAGCCAGAAGTGACTACCTGCGGTTCAATGCGCAGAGCATCGCCCTGGACACGACCGCCCTCCTGTCATCCCTCAAGGCATGGACCGGCCTCCAGGCACTCCACGCAGGGAAGGCACGCACAGCGGGACGAGACGACCCCGACGAACAGCGTTTGGTCGAGGTAATCGCTCGGGACACGCGCACTGAGGTCGAGTCCTCGATGATCGAGATCAAAACGCTCACGGACGCACTCACACGCGAACTGCGGCTCGTGGCCAACCTCCCCGGCCGCCAGACGTTGTCGCAGTCACTCCCACGCGCCCGCTCCGAAGCGAAGGCCGCTAGGGGGACCGCAGCGAGTCTGCTCAAGTCGGTCAGTCCGCTCGCCGAGGCACTCCATCCTCCGCCGCCACCGCTGTCTCCCCCAAGGGTGATCTGCATCGAGGATGGCGTCGACTTAGCTCCGTTCCTGAGAGTTTTGCGATGGTTCTTGGACGACGACGAGGTCATTCAGGCAATGGGGATGTCCGAGCGGGAGCCTGCTGGTCGCGTCGTCGCCGAGGCCATCGGCAAAGCTCGCGAACGCTTGGCCGCCGCCCGTGACAGGATGGTTTCCAGAACGCTCGTCGTGCTGACGGACCGCCGCTTGCTGACAGCGGACTCCGATGCCTTCCTGGAGGAAGGAGCCATCAGCCATGACTTCCCCATGGAACACATCCGGTATGTACGCCGTACGACTGCTGGCACGAGTGACGAGCCTTCGCTGGTCGACCTGACGACTAGAGATGCGGATGTTCACCTGCGGTTCACAACTGCCGCGTCAGTCCAGATCAACGCACTGGTGTCATTGCTCGCCCAAGCGATGAACCTGCCCGAGCTTGAGCGATCCGCGCTCCTGGAAGGCGGGTCGGTGGAACGGGAGGGGCAGCAGATTGCAGGTTCCGGCGAACCGCCGGAGCCCTTCGCGGCCGAAGAGGGGAGCAGTTTGGGCGAGTAGGGCCTTGTCTCGGGACGGGGACGACCGCGACCTTTAGGGTTGCGATCAGTGAATACCGGTAATGACGTTCCGAAGTTGGCGGCAGAGCAGCGCGCACGCGTGCTGATCGACCGCCAGCTTGCTGATGCCGGGTGGTCGGTGCAGGACCAGGGGAACCTCGATCTGATCCATCACGAGGCAGTCGCCCGCCGCGAGGTCGTGATGAAGCAGGGCCACGGTCGTGCTGACTACTTGCTTTACGTCGCCAGGAAGGTCGTCGGCGTCATAGAGGCCAAGCCTGAGGGCACAACCCTGTCCGGCGTCGAGTGGCAGTCCGCGATGTACGCCACGGGGTTGCCAGTTGAGGCGCAGCTCAGGGCGATTACCGTGGATGGTCGGCTGCCTTTCGTCTTCGAGGCAAGTGGCTCAGAGACGCACTTCACCAATGGGTACGACCCCCACTCCCGATCGCGACGGCTGTTCAATTTCCCGAAGCCCGGCACGTTGGCGCAGATCATCCGTGACGCCGAGGCCGATCCTGAGAACCCAACCTGGCGCGCCAAGGTTCAGCACCTCCCGTCGCTCGATGAGGCACCGCTGCGGCCCGCGCAGATTACGGCAATCAAGGGCATCGAGAAGAGCCTCGCTGACCAACACTTCGACCGGTCACTCGTCCAGATGGCCACGGGTGCGGGCAAGACCTTCACGGCCGTCACCGCGGCGTACCGGCTCCTGAAGTTCGGCGGATTCCGCCGCATTCTCTTCCTCGTCGACCGCAACAACTTGGCTGAGCAGACGATTGCCGAGTTCCAGAATTACCGCACCCCGGACGACGGACGGCGCTTCACCGAGATCTACAACGTCGACAAACTCACCGGTGCCGGGATGCTCGGTTCCTCGAACGTCGTCGTCTCAACGATCCAGCGCGTTCACTCCGTCCTCCGGGGCAACGTGGTCACGGATCAGGACGACCAAGGCATCGACGACTATGTGCCTGATGCGCCCGTCACCGTGACGTATTCGAACGGGATGCCACCAGAGGCCTTCGACCTGGTGATAGTCGATGAGGCGCACCGCTCCATCTATGGCGTATGGCGCGGGGTGCTGGAGTACTTCGACGCCCACGTCATCGGGCTCACTGCCACTCCAGGCAAGCAGACCTTCGCCTTCTTCCGGCAGAACCTGGTCTCCGAGTACACCTACCCTCAGTCCGTCGCAGACCGCGTGAACGTCGACTTCGACCTTTACCGGATCCGCACCCAGATCAGCGAACGTGGCGGCGCCATCGAGGCCGGCACCATCGTCCCCAAGGTCGACCGCCGCACGCGCAAAGAGCGGCTCGAGGCGATCGAGGAGGACTTCGAGTACACGCACAAGCAACTCGACCGTGCTGTCACTGCCAAGTCCCAGATCCGGACCGTGCTGGAGACATTCCGCGACCGGCTCTTCACGGAGATCTTCCCGGGCCGCACCGCCGTCCCGAAGACATTGGTCTTCGCCAAGGACGACGCCCACGCTGAGGAGATCGTCACCACGGTCCGAGAGGTCTTCGGAAAGGGCAATGACTTCGCCGCCAAGATCACCTACGCCGCCCGCGACGCCAAGGGTCAACTCCAAGCCTTCCGCACCTCACCCTCTCTGCGCATAGCGGTCACCGTCGACATGATCGCCACCGGCACCGACGTCAAACCCCTTGAGTGTGTGTTCTTCATGCGAGACGTTCGCTCCGCGCAGTACTTCGAGCAGATGAAGGGTCGCGGCGCCCGCACCATCACCCCCGCCGACTTCCAATCGGTCACGCCTGACGCCTCGGCCAAGACCCGGTTCGTCATCGTTGACGCCGTGGGCGTAACTGAGCACGACTTCGTCGACCCACCGCTCAACCGGGAGAAGGGAGTGTCCCTCAAGAAGCTCCTGGACAAAGCCGCGACCTTGACGCTCACCGAGGACGAAACAGCCACCCTGGCCTCCCGCTTGGCCAAGCTCGAAATCCAGCTGACTCCTCCGGAGCGGGCCGAGCTCGACGAGGTCGCCGGCGGCCCGGTACGGGACATCATCCGACGACTCGTCGACGCTGTGGACCCCGATGTACAGGCCCAGGCCATTCAGGGCGCTGCGGACCCGGAGGCCGCACGCCGCGATCTGTTGGAGCGGGCAATCGAGCCGATTGCTGCAAGCCCGGAATTGCGAACCAGGGTCCTTGAGCTGCGCGCCGCACACGACCGCGTCATCGACGAGGTCAACAAGGACGTCCTTCTTGACGCACACGGGGTCGTCGACCCCAACCGCGCCAAGTCGGTCGTCGACTCCTGGGCGCAGTACCTGAAGAAGCATCGAGACGAGATCACCGCGATCCAACTCGCGACCGAAGCCAAAGTGCTGCGCGTCCCCTTCGCTGACATCCAGGAACTCGCCGATCGCATCGCCCGCCCGCCGTACAACTGGACACCCGACATCATCTGGAATGCCTACGAGAGCCTTGACGTCGGCCGGGTCCGCCACAGCGACCGCCACACCCTGACTGATCTCGTCTCACTGCTCCGCTATACCGTCGGGCTCGACAACGAGCTGGTCCCCTACGCATCACGCGTTCAGGAGCGGTATGCCGCATGGCTGGCTCAACAGCAGCAGGCTGGGACGACGTTCTCGCCCTTGGAAAGGTGGTGGCTGGATCGCATGGTCGACGTGATCGCATCCTCCGCCGGCATCACGACCGAGGACCTTGATCGCTCTCCCTTCACCGACAAGGGCGGCGTCGACGGTGCACTCCGCGACCTCGGAGATCGAGCCGGCGACCTCCTCGACGAACTCAACACGGAGCTCACCGCGTGACTTGGCAGCGCGTCGCGTTCAGAGATCTCGGGCAGTGGTTCGGTGGGGCAACGCCGTCCAAGGGCAACCCCGCATTCTGGACCGATGGGTCGATCCCGTGGCTCAGCCCGAAAGACATGGGGCCGGTGGTGCTGGCAGGGACGCGGGATCACATCAGCCAAGAAGCACTCAGCAGATCCAGTGTGAGGGTCGTCCCGGCCAACGCCGTTGCCGTCGTCGTGCGCTCGGGCATCCTCGAGCGAACGTTGCCGGTCGGTCTCGTCCCGTTCGAGACGACCCTCAATCAAGACATGAAGGCCGTGGTCTCCAGACCAGGAATCGACCCGCGTTGGATTGCTTGGGGCTTTCGAGCCTTCGAACGTGAACTACTGAGCACCACACGCAAGGCTGGGACAACCGTGGCGTCGATCGAAATGCCTCGGTTCCAAGGCTTCCAGCTCCCGGTCCCAGCCCTAGCCGAGCAGAGGCGAATCGTCGACATCATCGAAGGTCACCTCTCCGGCCTCGACGCTGCCGATAGCGATGTAGCCGCAGCGGCGTCTCGAGTCACGGCTCTTCGTCGTGCAGCCCTGGAGTGGCACTTCGGTCTTCGAGGGCCAGTGACAACCCTCGGGGAGTTAGCCCCGACCATTTCCGCCGGGAAGTCCTTCGGTGCCGCCAACGCTCCAGCAAAGGTGGACGAATGGGGAATCGTCAAGGTCAGCGCAATGACGTGGGGAACGTTTGACCCGAACCAGAACAAGGCGGTGCCAGCCGAACTCGTTGACCCCCGATACGAGATTCGCCCCGGTGACCTCCTCGTGAGTCGTGCCAACACAAGCGAGTACGTGGGAGCAAGCGTGCTTGTTGGCGAGGTCCGCCCCCGACTCCTTCTCAGTGACAAGAGCCTGCGAGTCACCCCAAGGTCCGGAGTGAAATCCGAGTGGCTGTGGCGCGCACTTCAGGCTCCGTCCGCTCGGCGGCAAATTTCGGCGCAGGCGACGGGCACGAAGGACTCAATGCGCAACATTTCCCAGGCTTCGCTCAGGTCGGTCCGTCTACCTTCCATCAGCTTGGATGATCAGGAAGTTGCCTTGGAGAACTACGCCCAAGTCGAGGCTGCGACCACCCGTCTGGCACACGCCATCTCTGCGCAGCGGGCCCGTACAAGCAAGTTGAAGCGGGCAGTGCTTGCTGCGGCGTTCGAGGGAAAGCTGACGGGACGGCGTACAGACGCAGATGTGGTCGAGGAGTTGGCTGATGTCTGACCTCAAGTTGTTCCGGATCGCCGGTGGGGTCGCCAGCGAACTGGCGAGCTCCTCTGTAGCGCTTGAACGCTCCCTTCAGACGTTGATCGAGGTCAACATGGAAGCGCTGTTTGGTGTGCGGCTCTTGGCGTCGGAATACTCCACCGGTGTTCGTCACGGTGGACGGATGGACTCACTCGGCATTGACGAGAACGGTAGTCCGGTGATCTTTGAGTACAAGCGCGCGATCAACGAAAGCGTGATCAATCAAGGCCTGTTCTACCTTGATTGGCTCATGGATCACCGAGGCGATTTCAAGGTCTTGGTCCTCGAACGTCTCGGTGCCGACGCCGCGGCGGGCATCGACTGGCGCAACCCCAGGCTGATCTGCGTGGCCAACGGTTTCACCAAATACGACGAGCACGCAGTGAACCAGATGAACCGAAGCATCGACCTCGTTCGCTACCGAGACTTCGCGGGAGAGCTGCTCGCCCTCGAACTCGTTCACTCCTCACGAGTGGATGCCCAGACCTCGACCGGTGCCCCAGAAGTGACGCCTCCACACACCGAAACCCAGCCCACTACCTACAAGACGGTCAGTGAGTTCTTGGAGCAAGCGCCGACAGATTTGAAGGACCTGTACGGCGAACTAGATGACTACGTAAGCGCACTCGGTGACGACGTCACCCAGAAGACGCTGAAGTACTACATCGCCTACCGACGGTTGAAGAACTTCCTTTGCGTTGAGGTGCTGAACCAGCGGCGCGAACTGGCGCTCTACCTCAAGGTGAATCCGGACACCGTGGACCTCATCGACGGGTTCTCGCGCGACGTCAGTCAGATCGGACACTTCGGCACCGGCGACCTCGAGGTTCGTGTCAAGGACTCCGACTCCCTGGCCCAAGCACTCCCCTTGGTCCAGCGGTCGTACGAGGAAAGTTAATGTCGAGTCGGGCCCCGTGGATTTCGCTGTCGGAGACGCAGCGAATCATGCCGGACGAACAGCACTACGACTCCACGGTCGAGAACTTTGAAGCCTCGGGCGCAAGCGAGTTCGACGCCGTGTGGTCGCTCGAGAACGTCCCTGTGGCCAGTGTGGATCCACTCCAACTCATTGATGACCCAACCGACGAGACGGCCCGGACGAAGGTGCGGTCAATCCAGCAGGCCATTCGGCAAGACACCTTCCTCCCCCCCGTCTACGTCCTGCACGTCCGAAGGGCTTTTCCGTACTTCCTGATTGAGGGTCGCCATCGCTACAGCGCGGCGCATGAGGAGCAGATCCCGCTCCTCCTCGCCTGGGTGGCACATGTGGAATGCGTATGCCCTCCCCACGAGGATGAAGGTGATATTTCATGAGCAACGACTCGCGAAGACTGGTCGACAAGCTCTGGTCGTACTGCGACGTACTTCGCGATGACGGCGTCGGCGTCATCGAGTACACCGAGCAACTGACCTACCTGCTCTTCCTCAAGATGGCGGACGAGCGCGCCACCCGGAAGCTCAAGCCGCAGCGGATCGTTCCCGAGGAACTCTCTTGGCAGAAGTTGTTGGATGCGCAGGGCGACCAACTCGAGTTCGAGTACACACGGATCCTGAATGGGCTGGCGCGCCAGCCGGGCGTGATCGGCACGATCTTCCGCAAGGCCCAGAACCGGATTCAGGACCCGGCCAAGCTCAGGCGCCTTGTCGTTGACCTGATCGGCAACGAGAACTGGTCTCAGACCGGCACTGACATCAAGGGTGACGCGTACGAGGACCTGCTGAGTAAGGGTGCCTCGGACAAGGGTTCAGGGGCCGGTCAGTACTTCACCCCACGGGCTCTCATCGAGGCGATCGTCGACGTTATTAGGCCGATGGTGGACGACACCGTGGTCGATCCTGCGTGCGGAACAGGTGGCTTCCTTTTGGTGGCGCACGAGCACGCTGAGCAGGGTGCCGAATCGATGACGCCGACTCAGAGGGCGAAGCTGCAGGACGATCTCGTCCGCGGCTACGAACTCGTCGACGGCACTGCCCGGCTCGCGGCGATGAACCTTCTCCTGCACGGGATGGGAACGGCGGACGGCGACTCCCTCATCGAGGTACGCGATTCCTTGATCGCGGACCCCGCGAAACGTTGGTCGGTGGTGCTTTCGAACCCGCCCTTCGGCAAGAAGTCAACGCTGACGATGGTCGGCGCTGACGGGCGCGAGGTGCGCGAAGACCGGGTAATCGAGCGGCAGGACTTCGTCGCCACAACTAGCAACAAGCAACTCAACTTCGTCCAGCACATCATGACGATCCTGGACACCAATGGGCGTGCCGCCGTGGTCTTGCCTGACAACGTCCTCTTCGATGGCGGGGCTGGCGAGACCATCAGGCGCAAGCTGCTCACCGACTTCGACCTGCACACCATGCTCCGCCTGCCGACGGGCATCTTCTACGCCCAGGGCGTGAAGGCCAATGTCCTCTTCTTCGACAAGAAGGTCGCGCGTCCCGGCAACCCGTGGACCGAGCGGCTCTGGGTGTATGACCTGCGGACCAACAAGCACTTCACCCTCAAGCAGAACCCGCTCCGGCGCGCCGACCTCGAGGACTTCGTCACGGCATACAAGCCTGGGAAGCGCGACCAGCGTGAGGAGAGCGAACGCTGGAAGTCGTTCACCTACGACGAGATCACGTTGCGCGACAAGGCCAACCTTGACATCACTTGGCTGCGCGATGAGTCGCTTGAGGACCTGGACAACCTGCCCTCGCCCGACGTCCTCGCCCGCGAGATCGTCGAGGATCTGTCGGCAGCCCTCGCCGAATTCGAGTCAGTGGCAGCGGCTTTGGAGGAGCAGCTGAGCCAACCCCGCTGAGAACTCTTCCGACTGGCGACGATTACCGGTATGTTCGCCTGACGGCTCGTCACGCCGGATCCACGGTGGATCGACAGTGACCACGTGCGGACCTGACCAACCCGACCGTGGGGCTACATACCCTCTGGCCCAGCTTGATGAAGTTGAAGAGCCGGAGGAAGAGATGGTCGAGGAGCAGCCGAGTGGCGCCCGTCGTGGGCGACCACGTTTGCACGCGATCCCGAACGACTGCCCTGTCCGGGTGGAGCTACGGCTTGCTCCGGACGTGGCCCGTCGGCTCTTCGCCGTCGCGGCGGACACGGGGCGCACCCTCAGTGCCGTTGGTGAGTCCGCGCTCAGCCAGGCACTGCCTCAGGAGCGCGCCATGTGAGCGTGCTCGGGCAACTTCTGGGAGTCCGTAACCCCCCAGACACGACGAAAGCCGGGCGGCTACCCGGCTTCGGCGCGAAACGCGGCAAGTGCCGCGCTCAAATTCTGACTACCAACCCGAGGGCTTGACTGCTGCCATTGTGGCGATCGAACACGCCTGCGTCAACGGTGCGCTCCTCGGTGAGAGGAGCAACAACATGCGCAAACTCGACTCGTCCGTCCCTCACAGACTGGGCAGGCGTACAAACTTCATTCCAGCAGTCGGTGGCACCGTGGCTCTCTGGGCCGACGTGACGGACACGTCCATGGATGCGGATCGAGCCGCCGAGGTGGCGAGAGCTGCGACGGCGACGGTCCTCACGGCGGATGTTGCGGGCCACCCGGCCGTCAGCACCGCCGACATGGCCACGCTCCCCCATCTGGAGCCAGACCAGCTCTTCGCCGTTCGGCGCCCGGCCTCCCACAAGGGCATGACGAACTACATCTCGCGGATGGCCGTCCCCAGTCGGCGTCACGAATCCAAGGCGGTGTGGTGCGAGAGCTTCAACGAGCTCAGCAACCTTCGAGACCTGCTGTTGACCACGCTGCCCGTGCAGATCACGACGCAGCCGTTTCGAATCGAGTGGGTCTTCGCGTCGGGCATCCGCAGCCATGTACCGGATTTCCTTCTGCGCTACGCGGACGGACGAACGCTCCTGGTAGATGTCACAACCGAGAGCAAGATGGAGGACCCGCGCCTGGCGGCGATACTCCGTTTGACCCGAGCATCGGCCGAGGCCATGGGTTGGGCATACCGGGTGCGCACCGAGCTGTCCCCGCAGCGGGTGCGGAACATCAACTTCATCCACGCGAGCCGTCGCGACACGCTACAGGAGCGAACAACGGCGGTTCGGGTCCTTCGTCAGGCCCACGGCCCCGTTGACGTGCAGCGTGCGAGTGAGCTGCTCGGGGGCCGCCCCCAGGGCTATGCCCGCTTGTGGGACCTGATGGCGCATGGCTTGGTCCACGTCCCGCTCGAAGAGCCGATCGATCTCGACACAAGGATCACGTTCAGCTGCCCCCGGGTTGCGTCATGACGCCGCGGGTGACGAGCCGCACGGACCGACGCAAACCGCTGGGCATCGGTCACGAAATCGCCACCACGACTGACTCTGCCAAGGTCGTGGGTGTCACACGCGATGCTCAGGGTCGAGTTGTCGTGTGTCTGGACTACGGTGATCACCGGACCCGCGTCCCTTGGATTGAGCTGGCAAAGAACGCGCTGTCGACGCGCCCGGCGAACGCCTCGGACATCCTTGATGAACATCCCTCCCCGCTCCCCCGGAGGTTCGGTCCGGGCATGCGCGCGGCTCTCGAACGTCTTCTCGCGGAGGCAGCGGCATGACTCGCCTGCCTTTGGCGCTGGCGCCACTCGACGACGAGTCTTGGCCGTCGTACCTGACCCGTCGTGCCGGCCAGCACCAGACGACCGTCGCCGAACTCGGGACTCACCTTGGCCTGCGCGATCGGCGCGGTCGGTGGCCTGGTCGCTTCGGCGTCGCGATGGGCGGCACTGATATCGAGAGGGTCGCCTCGGTTCTCGGTCTTGCGCCCTTGCGGGTGGAGCGAATGCAACTCGCGGCGTATGACCAGCTCGCCTTCGACCTCGGTGGCCTAGCCCACGGCACCGCCATCGCGGGCACACGAGCAGCGGCGCACACAGCTTGGGTCTGGCTCGCAGGAACCTCGTTCTGCCCGCGCTGCTTGGCCGAGGACGGCGGTGCGTGGAAGCTGAGCTGGCGGATCCCGTGGATCACGACGTGCCAGCGACACGACGTTCATCTCCATGGGGCCTGTCGCAGTTGCGGTGGTGTGCCAGGGCTCGGGAACAGCCTTCATGGGTCGGCGCCGCCCCGCGTCGCTGCAGCACCGGACGGTCGTTGCTGCCCTCACCCCGAATCAGGAGGGCGTGTGTGCGGGGTTGACCTCACCGCCCAGCCGACATTGTCGGCGAGCCCAGATCGGTTGCGGCGAGCCAAGATCATGGCAGAGCTCGTGGCTGGCGGTCGCGGTCATATCGCTGGCGCAGAGACGACCTCGCTGCAAGCCCTCCGAGGATGGCAGTCGGCGATCGGCCTCGCCGTCGGTCTCGGAGTGGTTAATGCCAACGGTTGGGGGCGCACTCACCGTTGGGCCAACCCTCCTCGGGATCCTGACCTGATCGACCGCCTGCTCAAAGCGGTGACAGAGCCCCGGGGAGTGGTGGGGTTTGGG
>NZ_AVPK01000006.1 GCF_000768685.1 Knoellia subterranea KCTC 19937
CTCAAAGCCCACCACTCCACGGGACTCTTACAAAGCGGTCGAACCACTCGTCACCGCGGCTGACCCTGCAGCGGCCGCCGATGTGTTGGACGAATGGCTGCATAACGCGGGAATCCCTGCACCACACGCCAATACGTTCAGCAGGATCACTCAACCCTCTGCCGCATTGCAGCCCGTCATTGATGAGCTGCTCGGTCGGCGCGGTCGTGCGCACATCGTGATTCAACGACGACTTGTCGCCAAGGATGGGCTACCGATGGACGCGACAACTTGGGGCGTCGACGACATCCCGCAGTTGGTGTGGCCCTGTGCGCTCCCCGACCACTTGCGTGAATCCACCCGACCCGATCAGCGCATCCTGCGAGCTGTCGTCTCGATGATCCTCGTGAGGATGTGCTCCGACGCGAAGGACTGGGTCGAAGCGGGTGCCGCCCTCGGGTTCCCGCCGGACAAGTCCCGCAACTGGACCCGGTACGCCTTCGCTGGGAAGTGGGGAATGAAAGAAGCATTGCTCGGAGCCGCCGAGCCAATGATCCAGGCCTTGAAATCGCAAGGTGCACGCCATGCATGGGGCGACCGCCCGCGGATCTCGGGCCACGGCCAATCGGCCCTGCAGCTGGCACAACAACCGCACTGTCACCTTCACCAAGCCTCTGCACGGTGCCCATGCATCTGGTCAGCGGAGAAGTAGGTCCCCACGCCCGGCGCGTCGAACGCACGTCTTATTTCAACTGGGGTTAATATATAACCGATTCCAAGCGAAAGGTTGTGTCATGACCCCAGATGACATGAGGCGGCGTGTCGAGCGCTGCGCCGACGCGGTATCCGTCGAGCTATATGACGGGGTCACCACGGGCGTGGCCTCAGCTCTAGCGATGCTCCGAGGCTTGCCAAACAGTGGTGACTACCCGCATCTCCTCTCCTTGAACGCGCGAGCTTTCATGCGCGAGCACTGGCTGGGCCACGGCCTTCCTGCGGAGTGGTCCGTTGCAGGGAACCCTCGTTTGATGGGCCAGACGATGCTTGTCAACACACACGAGAACATAGAAATGCGGCTCTTGAAGGAGCGTCGTCGGACGTACCCAGGCGGTGTGCCCGTCGCAGGTGCGAGTACGGCTCGGCAGGGAGCCTGGAGGCAACCTGCGCTGGGCCTCACACTGCCCGCGCAGCCGGTGTCCGACGACTGCATCAGGTTGCTCGTTCTGTGGGACGCCGCTCAGATCCATGGGGAATTCGGGATCACTCTGCGAGTCGTCCACACCCTGGAGCCTGGATGGTTCGGTTCGAAGGTTCCGCTTGACCTCAGCTACGAAATCAAGCCGACCGGCGGCATCTTCGACATGCTGCGATTCCGTGGCGACGCGCAGGACGAGGATCTCTTCGCCGAGATCGAGCGCGAGGAGAACGAGGGCGATGAAATCGCTGAGTGAGGCGACACCTCGGGGCTCTCGCTTGGTCACCCTTCGGCATCTCGAGGAGCTCACCCAGGCTGACCTCGCGTCACGCTTGGCTGTTTCCCAGAGCTTCGTCTCCCAAGTCGAGAAGGAGTCCAAGCCGCTTCCCCTCGAGGTGGCCCGGCAGGCGTGTATCGAGTTTGACGTGCCCGAAGCGTTCTTCACGGTGCCCCCCGATATGTCCGATCTAGGTGTCGCGACCTTCCGCAAGTCGTCAAAGGCAAGTGTTCGCGACGAGCATCATGTGAAGGCCCTTTTCGGTGAGGCGGCTCGGCTCTTTCGGTTGGCCTCAGAGTCTTCGAACTACCGTCAGGTCGACCTCGCAGCTCTCGCCTTGGTCGACGAGGAGGAAGCCGCGGCGGCCATCCGCGCGCTACTTGGTCTCCACCCCCACGATCCGATCCCGAACGTGACGAGAGCTCTTGAGCGCCTTGGAGCAGGTGTCATCCACGCCCTCGCCCCGCTCGACAGAAGCCTGCTCGATCATGACGGCATTTCGCGACCCCACCTCGCAAACGATCGGCCCCTGGTAGCGACGGTCAGCGACCAGCCCCCGGCGGTCACGCGCTTGACGCTTATGCATGAGTTGGGGCACCTCATCTATGACCGCACGCTGACCACGCCGATCCGGAGCACGCGTTCTCCGGAGGAGCGGCGGGCCTACCGTTTCGCGGGGGCGATGCTCGTCCCAGCGGCAGTTGTTCGCAAGCGGATCACGGAATCATTGACACTGCATGGGTACCTTCGAGTCAAAGCCGATTACGGCGTTAGTGTGTCCGCTCTGATCAAGCGTGCTTCGGACCTTCGGGTAATCAGCCCCGACCGCGCGCGCAGCCTGTACATCCAGCACTCATCCCAAGGATGGCGAACTTCCGAGCCCGTAGAGGTTGCACAAGAGTCCCCACGCCTCCTCTCGCAAGCGGTTCGCCGCGGACTCGGCGGAAACACCGCGGTCGTGGCAACAAGGTCGGGCGTGAAGGAGTCGTTCATTGCGCACTGGACGGACCTGAGTTCTCTGCCAGCAGCGGAAGCTCAAGTGATTCCGATTGGCCGACGGGCGGTTGCGCCGTGAGCAGACGACCGCGGTGCGGCGACGATTCCCTCTCCAACCAACAGATCCACCCAAACGGCGAAGAAGGATTCAGGCTGTGACGACGAGGACCACCACGAACGAGGTCGGACTGCGAGCGCGGGGCGAGGGGCGGGGAACCGCATGACCCTCGTGTCGAAAGAGCTGACATCCGAGCGCTTGCGTGACTTAGTGCAGGACGCCCATCTCTCGTTCCTGATCGGTGCCGGCGCTTCCGCCCCCATGTTCCGACTGCTCGGAGACGTCGAGAATATGCTGACAAGTCTCGAGGCTGCTGACGTCGACGAGGACGCAAGAGCATTCGCCCGAGCTTCGATCTATTCAGGATTCTTCCGCAGCGTGGTCCTGAAAAACCAGGACCTGCTCGCACGCACAGGCGAGGCACCTCACCTATTGACGCGTTATGAGTCCTTCCTGGGCACAATCAACCGGTTGCTCATCGAACGCCGGAGTTCGATCCTCAACAAGCAGGTCAACATCTTCACGACCAACGTCGATCTGGCCATCGAGATCGCCGCCGAGACGCTCCAGGTTCATCTCAACGATGGTTTTGCGGGGCGACTCCAGCCAAGCTTTAGCACATCGAACTTTGGCTCCGTCGTGTCACGTCGGAGCCTGCAGTACGACAACCTGTCCGAGGTACCCACCTTCAACCTGCTCAAACTGCATGGCTCGGTCGGTTGGTCGGCTGAAGGTCAGGACGAGAACCGCCCGGGGATCTCGCTTGACGCGCGCCTTGAGCGAGTGGCCACAGCAGCCGAGGCGCTCGACGCGGTTGACACGCTTTTGATCGACGTGGGACAGGGGACAACTCTGCAAGAGCTCCTCCAAGGGCCGGTGCCTCTGAACTCGGTTGATTTGCTGAAGCCCTTTCTCGATGCGTACCGACAGTTGGCGATCGTCAACCCGACGAAGACGAAGTTCCAGCAGACCGTTCTGAACCAGAACTATTACGATCTGCTCCGGCTGTTTTCTAACGAGTTGGAGAAGGAGAACGCAGTGTTGTTTGTAGTCGGGTTCTCCTGCCGCGACGAGCACATTCGCGAACTCATGGTTCGAGCGGCGCGAACGAATCCGACATTACAGATCGTCATCTTCGCCTACAGTCCCCACAGTGCCGCTGAGATCGAGAGGGCCTTCGAGGGGTATCCGATCACCAACAGCAACATCTTGGTGGTCGCACCACCAGACACGCCCGAAGGTCATGAAGGGCTGCGCTTCGACCTGCCGACCGTCGTCGCGGAGTTCTTCGACAAGGTGGCGCCAAACGTCTCCACACCGAAGCAGGCAGTCGAAATAGAGGTATCCGTGAAGGAACCCTTGGTTGCGACCGATGATTGACCACGAGCTGCTAACGCGGGACGCAGTCTTTCGGGTCGGTGCAGTGGTCGGAGTCCAGGGCCGCACCGTTCGAGTGCGCGTCGACAAGGCCAAGAATGGAGCGCATCTGATCTACCAAGGCAGGTTGCTCCGCAACGTTGGCGTCGGCGGCTACTTGAAGATCACCAAGGGTTTCTCCGAGTTGGTTGCGAAGGTGGACGGCGAGGAGGTGGCTGAGGCGCGAGGTGATGACGCCTATCGCAGTTCCCGGGACCGAGTCGAGCGAATCCTCACAGTCAGCCTCATCGGCTTCATATCCGGTGGCCAGTTCCGCCGTGGAGTGCGGGAGCTCCCACTGGTAGGCAATGAATGCTTCCTGCTCGATGAGCAGGAGTTCGATCGGATCCACAGCTTCGTCGATCAGAAGGACCGGGCGCTGACGATCGGGCAACTTGCGATGGAGAAGGGCCAGGACGTCCGCGTAGGTGTCAACGCCCTCTTCGCAAGTCATATCGGAATCTTCGGAAACACGGGGAGCGGTAAGTCGTACACGCTGACGAAGCTGTACCACGAGCTGTTTGCCGCGTACGGCGACTCCGAACCCTTCAAGAAGCGCGCCCGCGTTCTGCTCATCGACTTCAACGGCGAGTACGTAAACCGGTCGGGAGCTGAGGATGGTGCTCAGAGCAGTTCGGTTCTGACGGACAACGAGCTCAAGACCCAGTTCGTCCTCTCGACTCGCACCGAGGCGGGCGATCGGCTGCCGCTTAGCAAGGAGGCGATGGAAGATCCGACCATCTGGACGGTTCTTCTCGACGCCACGGAGAAGACGCAAGCACCCTTCGTTCAGCGGACACTGCAGCGCGATTACTGGGAGACGCGGCTCGGGACAGGAGGCGACCTGGCGTCTGCGGTTGCTGGCATCACATATGCCGCCATCCGAAGTAGTGACCCCGCCCTTGACAAAGGCCTCGTCGTAAAGTTCCTCGAAGAGGTCGAGGGTTGTATGGGCGACGACGCGCCCGGTGGTCTGGGTGCGTACATCCGAGACATCCAATCGAACCTTGGATATCACTCGATGAGCAAGTGCTTCTACTACCGTGGCGACGGAGTCAGCCGGTATGCGAACGACCCGAATTACGACAGCTTCTTTAAGGAGCTGACGTACACCCGCATCGGCGAGCTTGGCTTCGACCCGAGCGCTTTGCAGGACGTCGATCGGATCCGCTTCAAGCTCGTGCTTCAGTACTACTCGGACATCTTCAATGGCTATGCCAACCGTGAGCACCTTGGGCCATTGATCAAACGCCTTGAGTCGCGAATGCCCCGTGTGAAGCGCCTTATCCGGGTCTCGGACGATCCTCTTCTTGGCAAGCCGCTCACGGTCATCTCATTGCGCGATGTCAACGTTGAGATGCGCAAGGTCATACCACTGCTGATCTGTCGCCAGTTGTACGACGAGAAGAAGCGCGACGCTGATCCGTCTCGATACCTCAACATCGTCGTCGACGAGGCGCACAACATCCTCTCCAGCGTGTCTTCGCGAGAGAGTGAAGCTTGGAAGGACTACCGCCTCGAGACCTTCGAGGAGATCATCAAAGAGGGTCGGAAGTTTGGCGTCTTCCTAACAATCGCGAGCCAGCGGCCGCACGACATCTCTGAGACGGTCATCTCGCAACTGCACAACTATTTCCTTCACCGACTTGTGAACAACCTCGACATTCTGGCAGTCGAGAAGGCTGTCGCCTACCTGGATCGGGTGTCCTTCGAGTCGCTGCCCATCCTCCCAACCGGGTCCTGCGTGCTGTCCGGGATCTCAACGCAGGTGCCTGTAGTTGTCGACGTTGCGCAGCTGCCGTCGGTCTACGAGCCGAACAACCGGACGATGACTCTCGCCGACGGCTGGGTGCCGGGTACCGATCCGGATGGCGAAGGGCCGGCCTCCCAATCGGCCGAGAAGCCGGACGACCCGCTTGGCCTCTCGCCGGATGACTTCACCCGACTGGGGAGTTGGGCGGTGGACGAGCCGCCATCCTGAAATGTGGAAGGGCAGCGCCGATCCCTCCCGTCCCAGTCTCCGTGCAGATCTCGACCCAGATCGCTTTCCGCAGCGCGTGGAGCGGGCGTGGTCCGGACAGAATGAATATGAGGCCTGGCCGACTCAGGCGAGGGCGCTTCTGGGAATGCTCGCGGGGTCGAGGCGCGCGTCCTCGTCCGACTTGATTGTGTCGCAGATGACGCCTGAACCTTCTACGCTGACTCGGTGATGGATGGTCCCGGCCAGCGAGCAGCAGTGCCGTTCTTGCGAGCCCTCACGCACTGCACGGACCACCTCGATGACCTTGAGTTGTTCGAGGTCTGCACGCGCGGCGGTGAGGCTGAGCTCAACGACTTGCTCAGACACGCGACAAACCGGATCGTGCGACCCGGTCAAATCGTGCAGCGAGAACAGTCCCGGCGCGGGCTCATCGCTCGAGCTGATCTCACGCTGACCGACACCGGCTCGGGGATGCTGTGGGCCGTCATCGAGTCGAAAATGGTGTACTCCACCGACGCCGTCGATGCCCAGGGCATGTGGGGGCCCAAGTTCGCAAAGGACGTTGCGAAGTTGACCCGCATCCCTGACCCGAACTTGCCGGGGTTCCTGCTCACTTGGATGCCGCATTTCGCGACGCTCCGTCGCCCATTGCGATACATGCGTGGGCACTCCGCCGACGGCAATGGTTTTGCTGCGCGCCGCACCGTCGACGAGGCACGGGCCGCCGTGGAGGGTTGGCTCGACACCCACGGTGTGAGAGCTCCACGAGTCACAATCCGTGAAGCAGACAGCACAGATGGGCACTTCACCCTTGACGCCTACCTAACGTTGATACCCCGGTGAACATCGAGGTCGGGTTGATCGGACGCCTGCGCAACCGCTAGTCCCAAAATCTGCCGCTGGTCGCGTCTCAGAATCCTTCGGCGCCCCCACGGGCGTGTCTCAGAATGGTCCAGGGCTGACAGCCATGCTGGAGTTTGGTGGGCCATGGAGCACGTTGCCCCATGACCCATGGCTCATTCACCCATTCCGTAATACGATTAGGAAATGGAGAAGATCAACGGCGAGCCCGTGAGCCCAGAGCAGATTCAGGCCTGGGCCGATGAGGCGGAAGCAGGCTACGACGTGGCGGTGCTCCGCAAGCGGGGCCGCAAGCCACTCGGTGATGGGCCCGCGCGTGTCGTGCCGGTGCGACTCGACGACACGCTCCTCAGTGCGCTGGACGCACGCGCTGCACGTGAACACATCAGCCGATCTGAACTCATCCGTGCGGCTCTCCGCGACTACGTGGCGTGAAGGTCAACGACTCAGCCCGACGCCACGGAATCGACGAACGGGACATTCTTCATGCAGTTGAGCATGCGGCGTACGTATCTGAGCCAGACGATGAAGTGCCCGCCAAGCAGTTCGTACTCGGATTCGATACGCAGGGGCGACTGCTTGAGCTGGTCGTCCTGACCTTCGACAGTCGCAGTCGACTCGTCATCCACGCGATGAAGGCACGTCGGAAGTATCTCGACCTGCTCGAGTGATCTGCCGGCTGACCTCACGGAGCGCGGTCGTGTGCAAGGCTGGCTTTCGTGTCCCGCGATCGCTTCCACGTCTCGGTCGAGGAACCCGCGGGGGCGCCGGTCGGGCGCGTTCTGGTCCTCCCGGGATCGGGCTACACCGTCGACCACCCGCTGCTCTTCTGGGCTAGCCAGGTCGCGCTCGATGCGGGATGGCGCGTGGCGTCCATGCGATGGACGGTGGACGCCGACGCCAAGAAGGCGCCAGGGGCGTTCGTCACCGAGGCAGCCGAATTCCTCTGTGCGTCAACCGATCCGGCCCCGGTCACCGTCGTGCTGGCCAAGTCGCTCGGCACCCACGCGGCGCCGTGGGCGACGACCAAGGGCTACCCGGGGATATGGCTGACGCCCATCCTCCGCGATGAGGCCATCGCAGCCGCTCTCTCGGCATCCGGCCCGCCTGCCCTCACCGTCGGCGGCACGGCGGACGCCCTGTGGGGCCGCGAGGTTGTGCCTGATCTGAGGGGTGAGGTGGTGGACATCGCCGGCGCCAATCATGGCCTGCACGTCGGCACCGACTGGCGCGCCTCGCTCGCCGCGCTGCATCGAGTGCTCGATCACGTCGAGCGGTTCCTGTCGGCTCGGGCGCGGGGAGTCGTCGCCTACTACGACGGACGGTGAGTCGGCCAGTACCTCCGACCCGTGAGCGATCCGGGGCAGCCGGACGCCAGGTCCAACGTCGTCGGCATCCGCAACGTAGCCTTCGAGGTCGAGGACCTCCATGGCATGGTCGCGCGGCTCGCGGCCGACGGCTACGGCGTCGTCGGCGGCATCGGCGAGTGGGAGGACGCGTGGCGGATGACGTACATCGGCGGGCCGGAGGGCAGCATCGTCGCCCTCGCCGAACGTCTCGGCTGAGAGCGCCTCGGCGGAGGCGACTCGACTGAGGGCGGCTCGGCTCAGGCCGTCTCAGCTGACCTTGGCGCAGATGCGTTCGCCACCGCCGAGCACGACGACCGCCGTCTTGTCGGCCAGGGCGTCCTTGCTCGGGCGGAAGATGAACGTGCCCCTGACCGTCTCGCCGGCAGCGGCCGTGTCGTCACTGCGGAACCCGATGCCGTTCCTGCGGCTGTCCCAGGCGTTGGAGTCGTCACCGATCCGCTCGGCCTCGATCTCGTCGTCGCCCACGAGCAACCGGAACTCGCTCGAGTCGGCCGTCGCCAGAGTGTTGCTGGAGGCGCGCAGCGACATGGTGAGCAGGGCGCCGGTCTGGCCGTCCTTGATCCACCCCTTGTCGTAATCGTCGACGTCGTACGGCGCCAGAGCCGCCGTGTAGATCCCGCCGTCGGGCATCATCGCCTGGTTGGCGCACATGCCGCCGACACCCTGGCGCCCCATGCTCGGGTCGACCTCGTCAGAGCCCGTCGTCGAGCCTGCCGTCGAACCAGCACTGGTCGACGCGGAATTCGCGGCGGCCGACGTGGCGTCGGCCGAGCCTCCGTCGCTTCCACATCCGGACACCGCCACCACGGCAACGGTCGCAAGCAGCGCAAGTCTGCGCACGGCATACCCCCTCGTTGTTTCTGCCGCCCATCCCCGGACGACCTGTCCACCGTAATGGACGGCGCACCTGTCTCCTCAGGTGAGCACCGAGCCGTCGGCCACGATGAGTCCGGCGCCGCTGATCGTCACGTCGTCACCGTCGACGGTGATGAGGATGCGGCTCGGCCGCCCCAGGTGATGCCCCTGCTCGACGACCGCCGGCGTGCCCGGGGGGACGCGCCCTTCAGCCACGAGCTTGGCGATGAGCGGTCCGGCAGCAGTGCCGGTCGCGGGGTCCTCGACGATACCCATCGTGGGGTTGAAGAAGCGCGCGTATGCCGCGTGGTCACCGTCGACCGTATCGATGCTGTAGACGTAGCACCCCTCTCCCGCAACGGTTTTCAGCACCGCAGCGAGGTGGCGCGTGTCTGGCTGGGTGCGATCGACGGCGGCTCGGTCGCGCACGGGAACGAGGAGGTGACCGGCGCCGGTGGACACGACCTGGATCGTGGAGCCCGCCGTGTCATCGAGGTCGGCGACCGTGAGGCCGAGTCCGTGGGCCAGCGACTCTCTGTTCTCGGGCACGGCCCCGAACTCGGGAGCCGACTGCCGGATCGACACCTGCGAGGGTCCGTCCGCCGGGCGTGCGACGCTCACGGGCAGCAGGTCGACTCCGATCTGCACGACGAACTCACTGCGCTCAGAGGGCAGCACGCGCTCGACGAGCCACAGGCACGCGGCGAGCGCGTTGTGCCCGGCCCCACCGACCTCGGCGCCGATCGGCGTGAACGACCGCAGCTGCCAGTCGGCGTCCACCCCGGAGTCGGGCGCGACGATGAACACCGTCTCCGACTGGTTGAACTCCCGCGCCAGCGCCTGCATCTGCACCGTCGTGAGGTGGTCGGCGTCGGGGATGACAGCGGCGGGGTTGCCAGTCAGCGGGCGCTCGGCGAAGACGTCGACGAACGAGAACGGCGTGGACTGGGTCTGGGTCATGCGCTCGAGCCTGTCACCCCTCGAGG
Organism: Knoellia subterranea KCTC 19937; assembly: GCF_000768685.1. GTDB lineage: Bacteria > Actinomycetota > Actinomycetes > Actinomycetales > Dermatophilaceae > Knoellia > Knoellia subterranea. Next base: position 9,975 of record NZ_AVPK01000006.1, read on the forward strand.
TTGCGGACTAGCGTCGGCGTGCGCCACTGCCCGACCCGGGCGAACCACTGGCCGCCCTCGATCAGGATGGCGAGGAGCGCGGCGTACTCCCAGCGCCCAGGCTGAGGTGGCGCCGCCGCAGCTCGTGCCACCGTCCGGCGCCGGTCAGCGGGGCTTGCGGTTCCACAGGTGATGAGTGATGCCGCCCGAGGCGACGACGTCGGTGTCGAAGCGTTCCTCGACGCCGGCCAGGCCCTCCCACAGGGGAGTGCCCCGGCCGAGGACGACGGGGATCGTCACGATGTGCAGCACGTCGATGAGGTCGGCCTCGAGGAAGGAGCGGACGGTGGTCGGGCCGCCGCCGATCCGGACGTCCTGCCCGTTCGCGGCCTCACTGGCGAGAGCCAGCGCCTCGGCGGGTGAGGCATCGACGAAATGGAACACGGTTCCGTTCTCGAAGGCGATGGAGTCACGCGCGTGGTGGGTCAGGACGAACACCGGCGTCCGGAAGGGCGGCTCGTCGCCCCACCACCCGACCCAGCCGTCGTCGGTCCACGTCCCGGTCTGAGGTCCGAACTTGCCGCGGCCCATGATCTCGGCGCCGATGCCCTGACCCCACGTCGAGGTGAGAGCCCGGTCGAGGGTGAAGGGTGCGTCGACGGGTCCGAACCCGTGGATGAACCGGCCGTCGAAGTGGGCGAACAGGGCTCGCGCATCGCCGATCGGCTTCTCGAGGGTGATGTGGTCCCCGGCGGCGAAGCCGTCCATGGACACGAACAGGTTGTGGACCCTGGCTTTGGACATGAGCGTCACGCTACGTGGGGGGACCGACGGTCGGGGGACCGATGGTTGGAGCGCTTCGAGTCAGTCGGCCCAAAGGCCCGAAGCCAGGCGACGAGACCCCTGGATCAGGATCCGGCGAGGATCCATTCGCCATAGAACACGCCGAGCCCGGCGAGCACGCACACGCCACAGATGATCCAGAAGCGGATCGTGATGGTGATCTGCTCCCAGCCGAGCATCTCGAAGTGGTGGTGGATCGGCGTCATCCGGAACAGCCGCTTGCCGACGCCGCCGTTGCTGCGCTTCGTCGCCTTGAAATAGCCGACCTGCAACATGACCGACACCGTCTCCATGACGAACAGGCCACCGATGATGACGGTCAGCAGTTCGGTCCGGGTCATGATCGCGAGACCCGCCAAGGCGGCACCGAGACCGAGCGAGCCCGTGTCGCCCATGAACACCCGGGCCGGAGCCGCGTTCCACCACAGGAAGCCGAAGCAGGCGCCCATGATGCAGGCCGCCACGACGGCGAGGTCGAGCGGATCGCGCACCTCGTAGCAGCCGGCCGACAGAGTGTTCGCGCAGTTCTCGTTGAACTGCCACACGCTGATGAGGACATACGCGCCGAACACCATCGCGCTCGCGCCAGTGGCCTGACCGTCGAGGCCGTCCGTGAGGTTCACGCCGTTGCTCGCACCCGCGATCATGAGGTTGGCCCACACGACGAAGAGGACGAGCCCAATGGCTGTGCCGAACACCGCGAGGTCGATTGCCGTGTCGCGCGTGAACGAGATCTGGTAGCTCGCCGGGGTGACGCCATTGCGCGAGAACTGCATCGCCAACACCGCGAAGATCACCGCGACGACCGTCTGACCGATGAGCTTCTGCCCGGACCGCAGACCCAACGACCGCTCACGCGTGATCTTGGTCCAGTCGTCGAGGAACCCGACGAAACCGATGCCGACCATGAGGAAGAGGACCAACAGGCCCGAAGCGGTCGGTGCGTCCCACGTCACGAGGTGCGCCACGGCATACCCGATCAGTGTCGACGCGATGATCGCGAGTCCACCCATCTGCGGGGTGCCGCGCTTCGTGTGATGGCTCGTCGGGCCGTCGTCGCGGACGAACTGCCCCCATCCCTGACGCGTCGCGAGCCCCACGTAGTAGCGGGTGCCCACCAACCCGAAGAGCAGGGCGACCAGGCCGCCGATGACGATGAGCTTCACCGGGAGAGGCCTCCTTCGAGGGGGCGACGGCTCGGTGTCCGGAGGGCGCGCGCGTGTCGGTGCATGATGCTGAAGTATGCCGGTCGCGCGGTCGGGATTCCGAGTCAGTGTCCCTGCAGGTCCCGCACGAGTCGCGGGATCCGCCGCTGCCCCACGAGCGAGAACCACCGGCCGGCCGGGTAGGCGAGCCTGACGACGTAGTAGTTGACGAACTCCGCCACGCCGAACAGCCAGATGAGCACGCAGAGAACCGTCGCGCCCGAAGCCCCGGGCCACCACCGGAACACCCCGATCAGCCCGGCCATCAGGAGGATCGAGTTCACGACCCGAAGGATCCGGTATGCCGTCCGCTCGCCTTCCGGCATCGCTTCACCCGTGCCGATGCGGCCTCGGGCGAGGAGCCAATAGGCGCCGGCCTGGACGAGGATGACGAGGAGCGGGACGAGGGCCGACCAGAGGGCGGGGACGGCATCGGGGTCCAGTCGTGGCGCGACGGAGAAGTGGGCGAGCAGAGCGAAAACCGTTGCGGCGACGAGTTCTCCGGTGCCGAGGCTGAGGTAGCGCCGTCGCAGTTCCCCTTGGCTCCCCATGGTTCCAACGTAGGCCGTGCGATCTCGCGGGGGTGAGTCAGGTGGGGGCCTGGCTCGCCAGAACGTAGATGTGGACCACGACGTCGCGACCGTCCTCGAGACGCGCGATGGTAGGGACCCGCTCGTAGCCGTCACCCTCGAACTCGTCGAGCATGCGCCACAGGGTCCTCAGCCGGTCCGAGTGGAGCACCATGCCGGACACGTCGGGTCCTTCCGAGTCGAGCACGATCCCGGGGAAGCCGGACTTCGCACCCCACCCCCGCGGCAGCAGCCGGCCCCGGACTGTTCCCGGCGCCCACGTCCCCGGCACCCGCGCCAGCACATGGGCGTTGGGACGACCGGGCGCCAGCGTCCCGTAGACGAAGAGGTGGTCGGCCATGAACGCAGGAACCTCCGTGACTCGGCGTCGGATGGCGTTGCTCGAAGCGTGGCCCGGCTTGCGCGTCCTGTCAAAGGCCTTCTCCGGCCGCTGCGGCCGGGTCCGGAACTGTGGGGTTGTCGGCGCGGCCAAGGGTGGTGCGACCTCACGAGCGGGAGCAGTCTGGACGGATGACCTCCCTCCGTGTGGTCGCTGCCGGCCACGTCGCCTCGGATCCGTTGACCGTCCTCCTGCGCAGCCTCGATTGCGGCGGCGACCTCGGCGTCGTGGAGATGGCCATGGATGCTGGCGAAGCCGGACCGCCTCTGCACGTTCACCCAACCCACGGCGAGGGCTTCTTCGTTCTGGCCGGTGAGCTGAGCTTCCAACTCGGCGAGGAGGTCGTCACCGGAGGCCCGGGGACGTGGGCTTTCGCTCCGCGCGACACCCCGCACACCCTGGCCAACCACGGAACCGAACCGGGTCGGCTCCTCTGCGTCTTTGCCCCCGGCGGATTCGAGCGGCGCTTCGAGCGCATGCTCACGGACGCGAGCGGTGACGGGGTCGATCTGCCGCCGTCCGAGGCAGAACTCGCAACCCGCCTCCTCGGTCCGCCGCTCACCCCACCCGCGACTCGAGGACGGTGAGGTCGCGCTCCGCGAACTGTCGGTGCCACCACTCCTCGTTGAGCAGGGTGTCCAGGGCGTCGGTGGCGGGCACGGTCTCGCCGGCAGGGGGCCAGCCGGCACCGTCGGGCACGACAGCGGACCGGGTGAGGTCGTCGTCGGTGAGCTGTGCGAGGTGCGCCCGGACCCGCTCGAACCGGTCATGCCGGAGCGCCAGCGCCTCGTCGAGCGACGGCCGGGCCTCGCGGTCGTGCGGGACGCCAGGCGTCGGCGGCATCTCGTCCCACGGCAGCTCGAGCGGGTGCCAGGGGGCGGGGTCGCCCAGCGTCGCCCGGCTCAGCCAGGAGCTCGTCGCGAACGCGAGATGGCGCAGCGTCTGGATGAACGACCACTCGTCGTCGACGCTCTCGTGCAGGAGGTCGGGGTCCCGATCCACGAGCCGACGAGCACGTTCCACGGTCCCCGCCCACAGCCCGTCGAGGACCTCCCACGCCTCCCGGTAGCCGCGAGCGTCGGTGGGGTGCAGCAGTTTTCGCTCGGGATGGATCCGCGACAACTCGGCCTCGACGAGGGCTGCCACGTCGATGCCGTTGACGTGGACATCGACGAATTCGCCCCAGATCTCGACTCGACGGAACTCCACACCGCGCATGCGCACGTCGATGAAGGCGGCGTTGCGGACCTCGCTCCCGGAGAAGTCGACCGACCGGAGGCTGGCGCGGCTCAAGTCGACCCGATCGAGGCGCGATCCGGTGAGGTCGACGTGATCGAAGGTCGCGCCGAGGAGTTGTTCGTTGCGGAAGGTCTGCGTCATGGAGCCGACCGTAGGCCGCATTCCGGACGACCGGCGTCCGCAAACCGGTCGCGAGTTCTCACTTCGCTTGACCGCGGCGATCAGGCGAGGTGAGAGGAACCCACTTCAGGCGGGAATGTTGGGGCGGGGGTGGAGGCCAAGCGGGCGGACGGGGACCACTGGTTCGCGGACCAGCGACGTCCGGGGACGTGGCCTACTCGGAGTTCCGGACGAGCATCGAGCGCATGAAGACCGCACTGCGTCGCCTCGGCCGCATCCTCCTCATCGCGCTCGTGGCACTCCTCCTGCCCGCGGGCGTGGCGGCGCTCGCGATCCCGCGGGCCACGGCGTCGGTCTTCCCCGAGCCCGGGCCACGCCCACTGGCCGCGGCCGAACGGCCCGAAAACAGTGAGCTCGACCCGGCCAAACCCACCGTCGCCATCGTCCTGGGCGAGGAGGGTGGCAATGTCGCCGACAGCCTCGCCCCGTACGAGGTCTTCGCCCGCGCGGGCACCTTCAACGTCCTCCTCGTCGCGCCGACCGACCAGCCGGTCCCGCTCACCGGAGGGCTTGATGTCGTGCCCGACCGCACCTTCGACGCACTTGACCGCGAGTTGGGTCGGCCCGCCGACGTCATCGTCGTCCCGCAGATCCACGGCTCGACGGACCGCGTCGTCTCGTGGCTGTCGGAGCAGGACGAAGCCGGAGCGCCACTGATCATGAGCGTCTGCGTCGGTGCGGGAACTCTCGCCGACGCCGGCCTCCTCGACGGCCGCACCGCGACGTCGAACTGGCTGGGACTCATCGGCCTGCGCCGCTCGTACCCCGACGTGAATTGGGTTGCGGGACAACGCTTCGTCGACACGGGCGACGTCATCACGACGGGCGCCGTACTGTCCGGCATCGACGGCGCGCTGCGGGTCACCGAACGACTCGCCGGTGCCGACGTCGCTGCCCGGGTGGCCGACGAGATCCACTGGAACGGCTACCGGCCCGGCGGTCCGACCGCCATCCCGGCCGCCTCGCCGCGACCGCCCGACCTCGTCGCCCTCATTGACGCGGCCTTCCGATGGGACCGGCCCACGGACGCCGTCCTTCTCACCAACGACATCGGCGAGATCGAACTCGCGGGGGCGTTCAGGCCCTACACCGAACTCTCCTATGCCGCCCAGCTCCGGTCCGTGTCGGTCGACGCAGCCCCGATCCGCTCGGCGCACGGCCTGACGTTCGTACCCCGCTCCGATTGGCAGTCCGCGTCCGCACACACCGACCGGATCCTCGTCCCGGGTGTGAAGGCGGCCGCATCGCGGGCGGCAGCCGGTCTGCGCGAAGCCAGCCGGACGGCATACCTGAATGAGGACGCGAACGAGTTCGCCTTCGACGGAGCCGTCCGCGACCTCGCCAGAACGCGGGACCGCGCGAGCGCCGCGTGGGTCGTCAAAAGCCTGGAGTATGCCGGCCCGCAGCGTTTCGAGGGCGGCTCCCGGTGGCCGTGGCTCGCCTCCTTCGTCGGCCTCGCTCTGGCGTTCGTGGGGGGCCTGGTGGGGTGGTTCGCAACCCGCCGCCAGCCGGCTGCCCACTTCTTGCGCGGATGAGACACAGCAACCTGCGACTTCTTGCCCCGCTGAGACATACGAACGTGCGACTTCTTGCGCTGTTGGGACGGGATGGAGTGGCCGCGCCTGTCCCAACTGCGCAAGAAGTGGGTGGGGGCGTGTCTCAACTGCGCAAGAAGTGGTCAGGCCCGGGAGGTGGCGCGGAGTTCGTCGCCGACCCGGTCGAGGAGGTCGCGGGCCGCCAGCCGCCCGGACTCGATCATCGTGTCGAGCTGGTGGAACTCGAGGAGGCCCACACCCATCGAACCGGGCGTGATGACGTGCACGCCGGGAGGCTGGTTCGAGGCGTCGACCGAACCGCCGATCATCATCGTGCGGAGCAGCGTCTCGCCGAGCATGGGGATGCGGATCGGCTTCTTCCTCGGCGCGTGTGGAACCGACGTGCCGGGTCGGGCACCCATTGTCACGTTGACGACGACGAGGGGCCCTTCGCGACGTTCACTGAGGACGTCGATCGGAGTGTTGTCGAGGACGCCGCCGTCGACGAGCAGCTGGGATTCGGTGGCGATCGGTGGGAACAGCCCGGGCAATCGAGACGACGCGCGAACGGCGTCACGCAGCGAACCGCTGCGGAAGACAACCAGGTCGCGACTGAGCAAATCCACACTCACACACCGGAATTGGCGTGGCAGTCGCTCGACCTGCAGCGACCCGAACGTGCGCTCCATGACGTCATCAGTGCGCTTGCCGCGCACGAGGGCAACCCGGGGCACGGTGTAGTCGCTGAAGGGCTTCCCACGCACCATCTCCCCGTAGACGAGCGCTTCGACCTCCCGGGCCGACTGCCCGCTCGCATAGGCAGCCGCGATGATGGCGCCGAAACTCGCACCGGCGACACGGTCGATGTGGATCCCTGCCTCCTCGAGTTCGAGGAGGACGCCGACGTGCGAGAGGGCCCGAGCCCCGCCGCCGGACAGCACCAGACCGAGAGAGCGACCGACGAGGCGTGCGCCGGGCCGGGCGAGGCCGTCGGTGAGTTCGCTCTCCGCGGTGACCGTGACCTGCCACGGGTCGAACGCGCTCCACAGGGCGAGCCACTCCTCGGAGGGTGACGTCCCCACGATGACGACATCGGGTGCCGCGGACCGGATTCCGGCAGGTTCCAGCGCGGGCGGCTCACCGGCGCGGGCCACGAGGATGAGGACGTCGGCCTGGCGTCGACAAACCTCGGTCCATCCCTCGTCCGAACCGTCCGCGACGAGCAGGACACGGTCGTGGTCCCGTTCGACCCGGTCGAGCTGACCGTCGGCAGGGGTGCGCAGGGCCGTGACGCGCAGGCTTCGACCGAGCAGGTCGAGCAGGGTGTCGGCCACTGAGTGCGCCGGCGCCCCGGCTGTCGCTGCCACGACGGCCACGACGTTCGGGTGCATGACCTTCATGTCGGGCGGCCGCGAGTCGGCGAGCTGCTGGGCCAGGGTTGCGACGAGTGCGGACAGGGCGTCCTGGTCGCTCCACACGACCGACTCGAGGAGGTCACGCTCCACCTCGAGGAGTTCGCAGTCGCGCCGGGCCCGCACGGAGGCGGAGCGGGTGCTGCTCGTGAGCAGTGCGAGTTCGCCCACGACCGCTCCCGGCCCGAGTTCGCGCACGGGCCGGTCGTCGACGACGACCTCGGCCCGCCCGGACGTGAGGCCGAACAGCGAGTCGGCCACGTCGCCCTGCCGCACGATCCAGGACCCTGCTGCGACCGCGACCTCGCAGTCGAGTTCGGCGACCGCGAGTGGGCCGACGAGATCGACCGGGTGGTCGCGGACGTGTCCCGGCGCAACCCGGATGTCGTGCACCTCGACGCGACGGCCCGGGTCGTCCACGGTCTCGTCACCGGTGACGCGGACCTGCTGCTCGACGGATCCGAACTCTTCGCCGCCACACCCCGGCGCATGGCGCACGGCCAGGCTGCCGAACTCGCCGCCGTCGCGCTCGCGCGGGACGGCCGACTCGAGAGGCCGCGGTCGCCGGGCAGGTCGCCCTCCACGCCTATCGCGACGTCGGTGCGGACCATGACGTGGGGCGGGCCCGCGCTCGGCTCAGCGCGCTGGGCGTGACCTTCCGCGGTCAGCGTGGGACGCCCCGAACGCAGACCGGGTGGGCGGCCCTCACGCGGACCGAGGAGGTCGTGGCCCGACAGGTGGCCACGGGACTGTCGAATCCGGAAGTGGCCGAGGTCCTCTTCGTGTCCCGGCGCACCGTGGAGAGCCACGTGTCACACGTCCTCGCGAAGCTCGGCCTGCGCTCCCGCACCGAGTTTGTCCTCTTCGTCGCCCGCCGCGACCACGATCCCGTCGAGGACGGCCATCAGGTCGAGCCAGCCGCCGAACGGGGTCGGGGCGGCGACGCCCGGCGCCTCCCCGCCCGACGCCACGCTGACGCTGCCCGACGGCGGACGGGCGTGGTCGAGCGTGATCTGGATGAGCACGCCTCACCCTGACACCGGGGCCGCGCGGTGTCGTCCGTGGTCTCACTGAATTTTGCCCGGATCCACACCTAACCCGCGAGGCTCGCGGCGCCCATCTGCGTGGCGCGGTAGTGCGACGGGGAGACGCCGTAGCGCGAGTGGAAGGCCTGCCGCAGCGTCTCGACGGTGCCCAGTCCGCACCGGGCGGTGATCGCCTCCACGGTCAGGCGGGTCGTGGTGAGCAGGTGCGCCGCCGCCTCCACGCGGCACCGGCGGACGTATCGGCCCGGGCTCGTCCCGACGCTCTCGTGGAAGAGCCGCCCGAGGTGCCGTTCGCTCACGCCGACCCGCCGCGCCAGGGCCGTCGTCGACAGGTCCTCACCGAGGTGCGATTCGACGAAGTCGACGGTGTCGCGCACGAGTTCGCTCTGCGGTGGCGGGGCCGCCGTGAACATGCTCATCTGGGCCTGGTTGCCTGGCCGTTGCAGATAGGTCACGAGGTGTCGCGCGACGGCCCGGGCCAGCTCCGCCCCGGCGTCGGCCTCGACGAATGCGAGGGTCTGGTCCAGAGCAGCGGTGACGCCCGCCGACGTGCAGATGCCGTCGTCGGTGACGAAGATCGGTGCCTCGTCGAAGTGCACGTCGGGGAAGCGTCGGGACAGGTAGTCGGCGTGGTGCCAGTGCGTCGCGGCGCGACGACCGGTGAGCAGCCCCGCCGCGGCGAGGATGCCGGACCCGGTGCACACGGAGGCGACCCGTCGCGTCTCCCGCGCGAGCCGCCGGACGTGCGCGACGAGGATGTCGTCGTCCATCGCCTCGACGAACCCGAGCCCACCCGAGACGATGAGCGTGTCGAGCGGTCCGCGCACGGACTCGAGCGCGAGGTCGCTCTGCAGGGTCAGCCCGGTTGCCGTGCGAATCGGGGCTCCACCCGGCGACGCGAGCTCGACCCGATAGAGATGCTGTCGTTTGAGGTGGTTCGCGATCTGCAGCGTCGACGTCACGCAGGCGATGTCGACGAGCTCGGCGCCCGGATAACCCACGACGAGGACGCGGCGAGTGGCGTTCATTCCTTCACCGTATGCCGGGTGCTCGCCTGTGTGACCCGTGTCCGCCGGACGGGGATCGCAGGTTTTCGGACCTCACCCGTGCGCGTGATGCGCGGACCGGCCGGACCCGTCCGTGTCCGCCGACCGGTCGACGGTGTGTCGGGCCGTCAGCGCGGCGAGCGCGGTCGTGATGGGCACGGCCGCGATGAGGCCGAGGGTGGCGACGACGCTGCGGACGATCTCCTGGCTCACGACCTGCGTCGTGAGGACGTTGCTCAGGGACGAGTTGCTCGCGGAGATGAGGATGAGCAGCGGAAGGGACGACCCGGCATACGCGAGGATGATCGTGTTGATGACCGAGGCAATGTGCGCCCGGCCCACGCGCGTGCCGGCGCGATAGAGCTCGCGGGTCCCGTAGTCGGGGTTCGCGCGCGCCACCTCGGTGACGGTCGCGGCCTGCGTCACGGTGACGTCGTCGAGCACGCCGAGGGTGCCGATGATGATGCCGGCCAGCAGCAGCCCCTGCATGTTGACGCTGTGCGTCGTCGCGAGGAACGTCGACGAGTCGTCGGCGAATCCCGTGAGATGCATCAGCCGCACGGCCGCTGCCGAGAGGGCGCCGGTCAGCACGAGGCTGCCGAGGGTGCCGAGCACGGCCACGGACGTCGAGAAGCCGATGCCGTGGGTCAGATAGAGGACGGTCAGCATGATCGCCGACGAACCCACGATCGCGACGAGCAGAGGTGACTGGCCGGCGAGGATCGCCGGGACGACGAAGAGCAGGAGCAGCGCGAACGTCACGGCCAGGCCGAAGAGTGCCGAGAGCCCCCGCCAGCGTCCGAACGCGATGACGGCCAGCGCGAACGCCGCTGCGAGCAGCCAGAGTTCGCTCGAGCGCTGGTGGTCGATGACGTCGTAGCTCGTCCCGTCGTCCATCTCGGTGCTCGCGAGGACCACATCGTCGCCGACGTCGAGAGCGGGGGCGCCCGGTCCGTTGGGGAGGTCGACCACCTGGGTCAGCCCGCGGTCCGGTCCGTCGGTCAGCTTGACCTCCGCCGTGCCGCAGCCGTTGACGACCATCGTCCCGGGCAGCGGGTCGCTGCTGCTGCCGGTCTCGGCGTTGGGTGGGCACTCCTGCTTCGTGATCGACTCCACGACCCCGACGAACTGCTCGCTGCGGCCACTGTCAGGGACGGCCTCGGGGGACGCGGCCACATCCAGATGAGGGCGACGAGGGTCAGGAGGGCGGCGGGCGCGATGACGGCGAGCGCGACCAGACGCATCCGGCTGTTGTCGGGTGTCGCGTGGCGCGAGTGGTGGTGTCCCATGCAGGTTCCCTCGATGGACCGGATCCCCTGTGTCGGGCAGGGTGGGCTCCGGCGATGCTACTGGCGGACCAACGAAGGTGAGTGACCGCGATGGGCGAGCACCCGGCATACCTGCACACCGTCCTCGATGGTGAGCGGCCGCGCGAACTGGCCGAGTTCTATCGGCAGCTTCTCGGACTCGTCTATCGGCCCGGCGACGAGCCGCCGACCGACGGGACCCCCGACACCGCCGACTGGCTCGTGCTGACACAGCCCGACGGCACCCGGCAGCTCGCGATCCAGCAGGTCAGCGAGCAGGCGCGCACGACGTGGCCCGACCAGCGGGTGCCGCAGCAGGCGCACATCGACTACGTCGTCGAGGATCGGGCCGCCCTCGAACGGCACAAGCACACGGCGCTGCGGCTCGGCGCGGAGCTGCGGCTCGATCGGACCGACGACGAGGACGAGCCGCTCTATGTGCTCGCCGACCCGGCCGGCCACACGTTCTGCCTCTTCGTGGGCTGAGGTCATCGGCGGCGACCCGGTCCGACACACTTGAGTCATGGTCGAGGCGATCAACGGCTTCATCGAACTCCACGCCGGCGCCCCGTGGCTCGTCCCCGCGCTGTTCGTCTTCTTCGCCGTCGACGGAATCCTCCCGCCACTGCCCAGTGAGGGCGTCCTCGTCGGCCTCGCCGCAGTCGGTGCCTCGACCGGGACTCCTCACTGGCTCGCGCTGTTCGTCGCGGCCGCCGCAGGGGCGTGGGTCGGCGACAACCTCGCCTACCTCCTCGGTCGGCACGGGCGCCTCGACCGACTCGTGGCCCGATCGACCCGGGGCGCGCGAGCCCTTGAGTGGGCGCGCCGCAACTTCGAGCGACGCGGTGCCCTCATCGTCGTACTGGGCCGCTGGATCCCCGTCGGGCGGGCCGCGGTCAACCTCACGGCCGGCGCAACAGCGTTCTCGCACAGGCGATTTGCGTCCTGGACCGTCCTCTCGGGGAGCCTGTGGGCGGCATGGTCCGTCGGCCTCGGCACCCTGGCCGGACACTGGGTCGAGTCGAACGCCCTGCTCGCCGCCTGCCTCGGCATCGCCCTGGCCCTGGTCGTCGCCGTGGCGGTGGAGCGGGTCGTCCGGCGACTCGCACCACCTGCGCCCGTCACCTGACGGTGCCGTGTGAAGGTCCGGTGAAGGTATGCCGGTCGCTCACCTCTGCGCGTCCCTCTCGCCCCGCTCCGTGACAGGGTGGAGCGCATGCGCAACGGGTGGGGAGGCAAGGTCGGGATCGCGGTCGTCGTGGCGGCGCTGCTCGGGGTCGGTGTGTGGGGTGGTCTGACGCTCTTCGGGGACCGGGAGGGTGAGAAGGCCCGTCGGGCGGCCGAGGCCGTCGCCAGCGGACTGGCCAAGGGGACCTTCACCGACGGCTCGATCGCCGATGCGTCCGGTGCGACGCCGGACCTCGCCCCCGTCGTCGCGGGCATGGGCAAGGTCGGGCACACCGTCTCGGTGGTGAGTGTCTCGGAACCGCAGGATGGCGCCGCGAAGGCAACCCTCCGGCATACGTGGAAGGCGTCCGGCGCGAACGCGGACTGGACGTACGACGTGCCGCTCACCGTCCGCAAGGTCGGGGAGAAGTGGGTCGGCGAGTGGGCTCCGGGTGTGGTCGCGCCGGAGCTCACGGTCGACGAGAAGCTGCGGATCACGCGCGATCAGCCGGATCGGGCGCAGATCCTCGGCGCGGGTGGGACGCCGATCGTCGAGCCGCGGCCCGTGCAGCGCATCGGCATCGACAAGACCAAGGTGTCGGCGACGGAGGTGGCGACCTCGGCACGAGCGTTGGCGGAGGCGGTCGGCGTGAACGTCGACAACTACGTCAAGAGCGTGCAGAACGCCGGGCCGCAGGCGTTCGTGCAGGCGATCGTCGCGCGCGACGGCAGCTCCGAGGAGCAGGCCGCGCGTGAGGTGGACGCACCCGGTGTGCTGCTGACGTCGGCCACCATCCCGCTCGCACCGACGGCGTCGTTCGCCCGGCCGCTCCTCGGCGTCGTCGGCGACGCCACCGCCGAGATCGTCGAGAAGTCGGAAGGGCGGGTCGCGGCCGGCGACCAGGTCGGCATCGGAGGGCTCCAGTCGGCGTTCGACGCGCAGCTGTCCGGTACGCCCGCGTTGTCGGTCGTGGCGACCGGCGGGCCGGAGGCCAGGACGCTCTTCAGCACCGAGGCCACGCCCGGGAAGCCGCTGACCCTGACCCTCGACATCGCCACGCAGGAAGCTGCGGAGAAGGTGCTCGAGAACGTCGCCCCGGCGTCGGCGATCGTCGCTCTGCGCCCTTCGACCGGGCACATCCTCGCGGCGGCCTCGGGCCCCGGGAGCAAGGGCATCTCGACCGCGACCCAGGGGCGGTACGCGCCGGGGTCGACGTTCAAGACGGTGTCGACGCTGGCGCTGCTGCGCGCCGGAGTGACGCCGTCGTCGACCGTGGAGTGCACGCCGACCGTCACGGTCGACGGACGGACGTTCAAGAACGTCGACGGCTATCCGACGTCGGCGCTGGGGTCCGTGCCGTTCAGCACCGCGTTCGCGAACTCGTGCAACACCGCCTTCATTCGCGGTGCCGCTCAGCTCGAGCCGGCTGACCTGCCGACGGCTGCGGCGGGGCTCGGGCTCACCGCCGGTGCGTCGCTCGGGGTGCCGGCCTTCCTCGGGTCCGTCCCGTCGCCGGAGCCGGGGACCGACGAGGCTGCGTCGATGATCGGACAGTCCAAGGTCCAGGCATCGCCGCTCGGGATGGCGACCGTGGCGGCCTCCATCGCCGCAGGCAAGGTGGTGACGCCGGTGCTCGTGGAGGGTCTGACGGGCGGAGCGTCGGACGGTGCGTCGAGCGATGCACCGGCGGAGAGTGCGACGCCGGCGCCGAGCCCGTCGCCCACGTCTCCCGTCACGGCTGCGGAGGCTGCGCAGTTGCGCACGCTGATGCGCGGGGTCGTCGAGCAGGGCAGTGGCCGTTTCCTGGTCGACGTCCCGGGTGCGCCGGTGCTCGCGAAGTCGGGTACGGCGGAGTTCGGTGACGCGGGCGCCCTCAAGGAGCACGCGTGGATGATCGGCATCCAGGGTGATCTGGCCGTCGCGGCCTTCGTCGAGGAGGGCGAGGGTGGCGCGGTGACGGCCGGGCCGCTGCTCGAGGCCTTCCTCCGCGCCACCTGATCGACTTGCTGCGCAGTTGGGACACGTGGCGGGGGAGCGCACATCGGACTCAGCGCGCAGCGGTGCCGCGCTTGACTGCGTCGAGCCGGCGCAGGGCCTCGCGCCGTTCCTCCGCGTGGTCGACGATCCGTGCCGGATAGCCACGGGCGTACCCATCTGCGTGCTCCCACGGCTGGTGCGCCGCCTTCCCCGCGAGGTGCGCGAGCTCGGGCACCCACTCCCGCACGTAGTCACCATCCGGGTCGAACTTCTCGCCCTGCGTCACGGGGTTGAAGACGCGGAAGTACGGCGAGGCATCCGTCCCCGTCCCCGCGACCCACTGCCACCCGTGGCTGTTCGACGCGATGTCGCCGTCGACGAGGTGGTCGAGGAAGTGCCTCGCGCCCACCGGCCACCACACGTGCAGATCCTTGGTGAGGAAGCTCGCCGTGATCATGCGGACGCGGTTGTGCATCCACCCCGTCGCGAGCAGCTGGCGCATCCCGGCGTCGACGATGGGGTAGCCCGTCGTCCCGGCGCGCCACGCCTCGATCGCGTCAGCCGGCTCGTCGTATTCCATGCCAGCCAGCGCGTCACGCAGGTCGGTCCACGCGCTGGAAGGGTTGTGCCACAACACATCCGCATAGAACTCGCGCCACGCGAGCTCGTCGACGAACGTCTCCTTCCCCGTCCCGCGCCGGCTCGCGAGGTCGGCGAGGAGCGTGCGCGGGTGGATCGTTCCGAGTTTGAGGTGCGGGGAGAGTCGTGACGTCCCGTCCCTGCCCGGCAGGTCGCGATCCGTGGCGTATGCCGTGACGCCCGTTTCGAGGAACTCTCGCCACCGCGCGTGCGCGGCTTCCTCACCGGCGTCGGGGAGTGTGGGCAGGTCCGGTTGCGTCAGGGCGTCGCGCAGGGCACGGGTCGCGTCGGCGTCGTTGCGGGCGTGACGCAGCGGGAGGTCCCGGGGTCGTGGGGCCGGGTCGGGCCATCCGTGCTCCCGCCAGGCCCGGGCAAACGGGGTGAAGACCTTGTAGGGCGTACCGGTGCCGTTGACGACGAGACCGGGCCCGACGGCATACGGCGTCCCGGTCTCCAACCACGAAACTCCCTGTGCGGCAAGGGAATTGGCGATGTCTTCGTCACGTCGGCGCCCGAAGGGTGTCGTCTCGCGGGTGACGTGGACCGAGGTCGCCCCGAGCCGCTTGGCGAGTTCGGGGACGACGATGCGCGAGTTGCCCCAGAGGAGGGTGAGGGCGTCGCCGTAGTCGCGCGCTGTCGCTTCGAGGGTTGCCGCCAGCCAGGCGCGGCGAACGGGCCCGGCGCTGGACCACAATGCGGGGTCGAGCACGTAGGCGACGACGAGGTCCCCGTCCGCAGCGTCACGCGCCGCAAGCAGGGCCGGGTGGTCGGCGCGACGGAGGTCGCGCCGCAGCCACAGGATCGACGTCACCCCTCGATCCTGTCACCCACCCCCTGATGGGGAGTTGGTGCGGTGGGGCGCCTCGACTGATTGTGAGTTGGTGCGGTGGGCGGTTGGACTGAGGGTGAGTTGGGACAGTTGCTCGCTGCGCTCGCACTGTCCCAACTCACCCTCAGTCGAGGAAGCGCTCGAGGACGTCGGCCTCGTGGCGGAGGTCGGCGGCCCGGTCGGCACGGCCACCCGCCTCGATCTCGATGGCTGCCTCACGGCGTTCGGTGACCTCGGTGCGGAGGACCTCATGGACGTCCTCGACGGTGAGCTCGCGGCGGGCGGCTTCGGTCGCGCCGAGGCCGACGACGGCTCCCGCGATGGGGGAGTCGCCGTCGGCGTGGGTCGCGGGCTGGTCCGGCACGGCCTCCGCGTTGTCGATCGCGCCGAGACCGGACCGGATGGCTGAGGCGGCAAGCCGGTCCCGGTCCTTCATGGCGGTCTTGAGGGCGCCGCGCATGGTGGTGCGGAGCTCAGAGACGGAGGGACGGGGGACGGGTTGGCCGGTCATGTGGCCATTGTTGACCGGCGACCTGGCTCGCGTCGCGCGTGATTCGGAGGAGTCGACTCACCTCGTGACCCGGAAACCGTGGATCGTCCCGGTTGCAACCGGGACGATCCACGATTTCCGCGTCCCCTTGAGGCAGGGGAGGTCATGCGTCAACCTTCGGCGCGAAAGCCCCTGAGCCGCAAGCTGTTGGTCACGACGAAGACCGACGAGAGGGCCATCGCCGCCCCGGCGATCATCGGGTTGAGGAGTCCCGCCGCCGCGAGCGGGATGGCCGCGACGTTGTAGCCGAACGCCCAGAACAGGTTGCCCTTGATCGTCGACAGGGTGCGCCGGGCGAGCCGGATCGCATCCGGCGCGACCCGCAGGTCACCTCGGACGAGGGTGAGGTCGCTCGCCTCGATGGCGACGTCGGTGCCCGTACCCATCGCCATGCCGAGGTCGGCGGTGGCAAGAGCAGCGGCGTCGTTGACCCCGTCACCGACCATCGCGACGACCTTGCCCTCGGCCTGGAGCCGGGCAACGACGTTGACCTTGTCGGCGGGCAGGACGTCGGCGATGACGTTGGCCGGGTCGATCCCGACCTGGTCCGCGACGGTGCGGGCGGCCTCGGCGTTGTCGCCGGTGAGGAGGTAGGGCGTGAGCCCGAGATCCCGCAGCCGCTGGATCGCCTGCGCGGACGACGGCTTCACCGAGTCGGAGACGACGAGGACGCCGCGCGCCTTGCCGTCCCAACCGACGGCGACGGGTGTCGCGCCGGTTCCACGGGCCTGCACGAGGGTGGCCTCCAACTCCGGCCCGAGGGGCAGGGCCCAGTCGGCGAGGAGCTGGGGTCGACCGACGACGACAGCGTGGGACTCGCCGTCCGACGTCGTGACGACGCCCTGGACGCCGAGGCCCTCGACGTTGGTGAAGCCCTCGACGGCGGCGAGCTCGAGGCCCGACTCCTCCGCGCCGGTGACGATGGCCCGGGCGATGGGGTGTTCGGAGCCGTGCTCGAGGGCGGCGGCAACCCGCAGCACCTCGTCCCGGTCCTCACCGGGCGCGGGCACGACGTCGGCCAGAGTCATCTGTCCGGTCGTGACCGTGCCCGTCTTGTCGAGGACGACGGCGTCGACCTGGCGGGTGGACTCGAGGACTTCCGGGCCCTTGATGAGGATGCCGAGCTGGGCGCCGCGACCCGTGCCGACCATGAGGGCGGTCGGAGTCGCGAGTCCGAGGGCGCAGGGGCAGGCGATGATGAGCACCGCGATCGCTGCGGTCAGGGCCGCGCTCCAGCCGCCACCGGTGCCCAGCCAAAAACCGAGCGTCCCGACGGACAGGGCGATGACGATCGGGACGAAGATCCCTGAGATGCGGTCGGCGAGTCGCTGGACCTCGGCCTTGCCGTTCTGGGCGTCCTCGACGAGCCGGGCCATCTGCGCGAGCTGCGTGTCGCTGCCGACCCGCGTGGCCCGCACGAGGAGGCGCCCGCCGGAGTTGACCGTGGCGCCGACGACCGCGTCGCCGGGGCCGACCTCGACCGGCACGGACTCGCCCGTGAGCATCGAGGCGTCGACCGCCGAGGAGCCCTCGACGACGACACCGTCCGCGGCGACCTTCTCGCCGGGACGCACGACGAACTCGTCGTCCACCGCGAGCTGTTCGACCGGGATCCGGGTCTCGACGCCGTCGCGCACGACGGCGACATCCTTGGCACCCATCTCGAGCAGGGCCCGGAGGGCAGCGCCGGACTGCCTCTTGGCCCTGGCCTCGGCGTAGCGCCCGGCGAGGAGGAACGTGGTCACGCCGGCCGCGGCCTCGAGATAGATGTTGCCCAGGCCGTCGGAGCGTTCGACGGTGAACTCAAACGGGTGGACCATGCCCGGCGTCCCCGCCGTGCCACGGAACAGTGCCCACAGCGACCAGCCGAAGGCCGCGAGCACGCCGACCGACACGAGCGTGTCCATCGTCGTCGCGCCGTGACGGAGGTTCGTCCAGGCCGCCTTGTGGAACGGCCAGGCACCCCACACGACTACTGGCGCCGCGAGGGCCAACGAGGCCCACTGCCAATAGGTGAACTGCCACGCCGGGACCATCGCCATCGCGACGACGGGGATCGTCAGCACGAGAGAGATGAGCAGCCGGTCCCGCAGTGGACGGGTCGGGTCGACCTCACCACTGTCGGCGGACCCGCCCGACGCGGAAGGTGCGTCGGGAGCGGGAGGCAGGCTCGCGGCATACCCTGCGCTCGCAACGGTCTCGAGCAGTTGCTCGGGTGAGACGGTCTCCGGGAAGGTGACCTTCGCCTTCTCGGTCGAGTAGTTGACCGTGGCCGTGACGCCGTCGAGCTTGTTGAGTTTGCGCTCGATGCGGTTGGCGCACGAGGCGCACGTCATCCCGGTGATGGCGAGTTCGACAGCGTTCGTGTCAGTGGGCGTGGTCATCGTGACCTCCTTCCGCGCCAGCAGTGGGACCCTCCGCCGTCACGGTGAACGCCGCCGTGCGGACGACGCCCTTGTGCTGGAAGTCGAGGTAGAAGTGGTAGGTGCCGGGGCTCGGCACGGTCGTCCCGAAAGTGATCCCCGGACCGGGCTTCGTCGTCCCGTCGCCGGGATGACCCTCGGGGTGGACGTGCAGATAGGCGAGGTCGCCCTCACGCAGCGCCACGAGGTGCCCGTAGGCCCCGAGATAGGGATCGAGGTTGGTCACCGGCTGGCCGCCGCGGCTCACCGACAGGGTGAGCGCCGAGTCCTTGCCGGGGGTGAGGTCGCCCTGGAGGTTGACCGTGTAGCCGTCGACCTCGGCGGTGCGCAGGTCCGCGACGGGCGCCGCGGCCGGCGCAAAGGTCCCCGCCACCGAGACGTCCGCACCGAGGGTGAGCGGCTCGGCACCCTTGGGTGCGGTGTCGGCGAAGAGCCGCCACGAACCCGGCGTCAGCGCCAGCGACGTCGACCACGTGCCGTCGATCGACATTTCGGGGTGCACGTGCTGGAAGCCGGAGAAGTCGCGGCGCACGGCGATGAGGTGGAGTTCCTTCTCGTGCTGCGGGACGTACTCCGTCACCGGTGCACCGTCCGGCCCCTGGATGACGAACACGATGTGCGAGTTGCCCGCGGCGGAGTATTCGGTCTGCAGGAGCTGGAGGGAGTAGCCGTCCTGCGACACCTGCAACCCGCCGGGAAGGTGGGCCGCATGCTCGCTCGGAGCACTGGAGCCCGTTGAGCCCGCGGAGCCGGTGGTGCCCGTCGGTGCCGGGGTGGTGGCACCGTGGCCGTGACCGTCGGACTGCTCAGAACCCGCGACCTCCTCGCCGACCGGCCCGAAAGCCCGACCCGCGAGAAGAGTGAGGCCGAAGACAGCCACCAGGGCGGCGACGAAACCGGCCACCCGGACCGGTGTGCTGACGTTGGACAGGTCAGCCATGGGGTTCACGCCAGGGCGTAGCCGGCTTCCTCGACGGCGGCGCGCACGGCGTCGTCCTCAAGGGCCTGGCTGCTCGTGACGGCGACGTTCCCGGTCGCGAGGTCGACCTCGACGGTCTCGACGCCGGCGATCTCGCTGACCTCCTCGGTGACGGAGGCGACGCAGTGGCCGCAGGTCATGCCGGTGACGGTGAAGTTCTGGGTCGTGCTCATGGTGTTGCTCCTCTGTCGACTCGCCTTGTGTGCCTCACGCCACGCTCTGGCGTGGGCTCATACACACAAGGCAGGGGGTGGGTCAGGGGTCAGGACTTCACGAGGCGGGCGATGGCCTCGCTGGCTTCCTTGAGCTTGGCGTCGGCTTCGGGGCCACCCTTGCGGGCGGCGTCGGCGACGCAGTGGTTCATGTGCTCGTCGAGCAGGCCGAGGGCGACGGACTGGAGGGCCTTCGTCATCGCGGAGATCTGCGTGAGGATGTCGATGCAGTACTTCTCCTCATCGACCATCTTCTGGATGCCGCGTGCCTGACCCTCGATGCGACGCAGCCGCTTGAGGTAGTCGTCCTTGTGGCCGCTCGCGATGTAGGAGTGCTGGTGGCCGTCGTGCTCGCTCATGCCAGATACGATACCCCCCCAAGGTATCTGACGCAACCCCGGCTGGCCGTCTCAGTGGCGGCCGGAGCGATCCCGCGGGCGAAGGCGACCACCCGGCAGCTCGGGCGCGGACAGCCAGGTCAGCCGGCCGGCATACCCGTCGACCTCACCGAAGCGCTCCGCGCGCGACTGCCACTCCTCACGGAAGGCGACGATCTCGTCGTGGTCGCGACCGATGAAGTTCCACCACATGACGATCGACTCGTCGTAGGGCGTTCCACCGAGCAGCACTGCGCGAGTGGGAGATTCGGCCACGACGGTGAGTTCGGCCGGCCCTGCGTCGACGATCCCGAGGTCGCCGCGGTCGAGCGGCGTCCCCTCGAACGTCACCTTCCCGGTGTCGACCAACAACCCATGCTCGTATGCCGGGTTGCTCGCGAACGTCCACGTCGCACCTTCCGCGATGGTCACCTCCACCCCGATCAACTCTGTGCGAGTGGCGATCGGCGAGGTCTGCCCGGCGAGCGAACCGATGAACACGCGACCGTCGACACCGTCGGCCAGCGACACGAGCGGCGCTGCGTGGTGCTGGAATTCGCGCTCAAGGTCGCGATCGGCCTCGGGCAGGACAACCCAGAGCTGGACGCCGTGGAGGGTGGTCGTCGCGGGCGTCGACACCTCGGAGTGGGCGATGCCGTGGCCGCTCGTCATGAGGTTGACCTCGCCCGGTCGGACCATCGCGTGCACGCCGCCGCTGTCGCGGTGCTCGACCTCGCCCTCGAAGAGCCAGCTCACCGTCTGCAGTCCGGTGTGTGGGTGCGGGGGCACATCCATGCCCCCGGTCGCATCGACATCATCCGGACCGTAGTGGTCGACGAAGCACCACGCCCCGACGAACGAACGGTCACGGTGGGGCAATGTGCGGCGCACCGTCATGGACCGCGGCCCGCCGAGCGGCACCTCACGCGGGCCCAAAACCTGAACCTGGGTCATGATGAACAGCATGGCCGACAACGCTGAGAACGTCATCGTGACGAACAACCCGGAGCTGCTGCGCTACGAGGCCCACCTCGGCGGTGACCTCGCCGGCTTCGCTGCCTACCGTCTCGACGGCGACCGCATCGTCTTCACCCACACCGAGGTCGACCCGGCGTTCGAGGGCAAGGGCATCGGTTCGTCACTCGCCCGCGGAGCCCTCGACGACGTGCGCGCGAACGGCGGCCTGACGGTGCTGCCGCTGTGCCCGTTCATCAAGGGCTGGATCGCCAAGCACGAGGACTACCAGGACCTCCTCGCTCACTGAGCCCCCGCGCGCGATCAGTCGCGGGGCGGGCCGGCGCCGCCGAGCGCCTTCTGGAACCATGCGACGTCGCGCCACTCACCGTGCTTCCACCCGATGCGCCGATACGTCCCGACCGGCTCGAACCCCATCGCCCGGTGCAGCGCGACGCTCGCGTCGTTGGGCAGCGTGACCCCTCCGCACGCCATGCGGAAGCCGAGCGCTTCGAGCCTGGCGAGCAACGCGGCATACAGGCTCCGCCCGAGCCCACCACCGCGGGCGGCGACGTCGAGGTACACGCTCACTTCGCACGAATAGCGGTACGCCGCACGGGTTTTGAACGGTCCGCCGTACGCGTACCCGACCACCTCACCATCGCGTTCCACGACGAGCCACGTATGCCGGACGCGCGCGTTGGCGATGCGTGTCGCCATCTCGTCGGCTCCCGGAGCGACCTCCTCGAACGTCGCGGTGGTGTGCTCGATGTAGTGCGCGTAGATCGCGGCGCAGGCCGGGCCATCGTCGGCCGTCGCTTCGCGGATCGTCACGTCGTTGGGCATTCCCATGCCAGACAGTGTGCGCCTGACATCGTTGACGACAAGGACTCTTCGGTGGCGGCTACGCCGCGCAGGCGATGGCCGTCATTCGGGCTCTGGCGCGCTGACTCCGCGAGCCCGGCACGAACCTGCCCGCCGCGAGTTGCCGCTGATCCGCGTGGCCGCGCATCACGCTCGACTGTGAACCATCGGCGGTTGCCCGGGAAGTTCGGCGAGCCAGTCCAGGACGGCAAGGACGCGCTGGTTGCCCTCGGGATCCCCGCCGATGCCGAGCTTGGTGAAGATCGACCGCATGTGTGCGTCGACGGTGCGGGACGACACGATGAGATCTGCGGCGATGCCCTGGTTGCTTCGACCCGACGCAACCAGGCACAACACCTCCACCTCGCGGGAGGTCAGCGTGGCGAGCCGACCACCCTCGCGGCGGACGTAGCCGGAGACGACGATGGGATCGATGATCGTCGCGCCTCCCGCCACCGCGTCGAGGCTCGCGAGGAAGTCGTTGGTGTCGAGGACGCGGTCCTTGAGCAGGTAGCCGAACGACGCGACGCGACCGTCGGTCAACTGGGCGGCCAGTCCCGGATCCACGCGTTCGGTGAGCATCACCACGGCGAGGCGCGGGAACCTCCGGCGCAGGAAGAGCACCGCCCTCGCACCGTCGTCGGTGAAGGTCGGTGGCATCCGGATGTCGGCGATCAGCAGATCGGGGCGGTGGCGGTTCACCTCGTCCACGAGGACGTTGGCGTCGCCCACCTGGGCGACCACGTCGTGCCCGTTGTCCGTCAGAAGTCGAGTGACGCCGTCGCGGAGCAGGACCTGGTCCTCCGCAATCACGACGCGCACGGCAGCACCGCCTCGACCACTGTGCCCGCCGGTTCGGCGTCTCGGACGACCAGAACTCCGCCGGCGGCGCCCACGCGTTCGGACAGCCCACGCAGACCCGAGCCGGCTCGCGGGTCGGCGCCGCCGCGACCGTTGTCCGAGACGGTGACCACGACCTGTTCGCCGCCCTGGGCGACGCGGACCGAGATCGTCTCCGCCGAGGCATGTTTGAGCGCGTTCGCGACGGCCTCGCTGATGACGAAGTACGCAGTGGCCTCGATGAGCGCCGGCAGTCGCTCGGCCGGCAGATCGAGGTCGACGACGCGCCCCACGGGCCTGAACAGGGCGGGCAGGGACCCGGCAAGACCCTGCTCGACGAGCAGGTGCGGCAACTGTCCACCGGCGAGCGCTCGGACCTCGTCCACAGCGTCCCGGATACCGTTCACCGTCTCGTCGAGGAGCAGCCGCACCGCGGGGTCGTCAACAGTCGGCGCCGAAAGCCGCAACTGCAGGGCCAGCCCCACGAGCTTGCCCTGGAGGCCGTCGTGGAGGTCCTGACTGACCCGGCGGCGTTCGTCCTCCGCCGCGGCCTCGGTGCGCAGCGCGGCGTACGCAGCGCGTGCCTCCCACACCGCTCTCTCGAACACACCCTCACAGGGCCCCAGCAAGGCGAGGCGCCTGGCCGCGTCCGGGTGCGACGCGAGGGCGACCACCGAGGCAGCCCCGTCGTCCCGACGGGCCACGGTGACTGCCGAGCCCGACCCGCCGGACTCGTCCTGCGACGCGGTCGCATCCCACACCTCGATGGCTCGGGCCGTGTCGATGGCGCGATCGGTGTCGACAGGGAAGCGGAGTTCGAGCCCGGGGTCGTCGAGCACCTTCCGCAGCACTCGCTGGGCGGCGTCGCGATGGCTGCCGTCGGCCGCTGCTCCGTCGCGCTGGAGCTCGTGCCTCAGCTCCGCGGCGGGGTCGACCAACCGCAGGATGGACGCACGGAACCGCAACCAGGGAAGCCCCAGTCCGGCGGCCAGCCCCCCACCGATGAGCAGGGCCACACCCACGGAGAGGTCCAGATGCGTGGCCACCAACGCAGCCAAGGAGCCCAGCACTGCGGTGACGCCTGCCAACAACACCGTGAGGGTCAGGGCGACCGTGCGGCTGCGCAGCAGCAGAGAGTCCGCGGCGCCGACGGCGCCCAGTCCGTGCCATCCGCAGAGGAGGGTTCCCAGTGCGAAGCCGGTGAACAGCGCCGCGACCGTGACGCTGTCCTCCCCACCCGGGACCACGGCCGCATACCCCAGTGTCTGGCACCAGACGATCAGGATGACGGGGAACATCGCCGCCAGGGCCGCCACGATGGCTCGTCGTCGTGTTTCACCGACGGTGCCGCGGACGCCGATCCATGTGGCCACGGGGGCCAGGACGAACGAGGCAAGGAAGAGGACGGTGCCGGGCAGCAGGGTGCCCGGCACCCCCGCGACACTGAGGCCGGCGAGGGCGAAGCCCGCCACCGCGACGCCCCAGATCGCGATCAGCCACGGGCGCTTGCTCCGGCCGGTCGCTCGCGCGCTGGCCATGACGGGAATCACCTGGACCAGGGTCAGTGGCAAGGTGTGCCATGCCATGCCCATGGTGGTGACGAAGGGGCCAGCGACCTCGGCGACGGCGATGGCGAACAGGGTCGGGTAGGCGATCACGGCGGCGCCGAGGATGCCGGTCGCCGTAGTGACGGCGCCGTCCACGCCCTTCGGCGTCCTCGCCGCGAGCAGTAGCAGCGCCAGGCCCGACCCGACCACGAGGACCTCGACCCCCTGTGGGAGGGAGTCCTCGGTGCGCGGGATCCCGGCAGCGGCGACGGCCACGTATGCCGCTGTGCCCAACATCGAGGCGAGCGCCCACGCGGGGCGCGGCCGGACTCGCTCGGTTGCCGTGTGCATGAACCCATGGTCGGTCCAATCGATCACCGGGGGAATAGGCGAAATCGCCGATGTTTCGGGGGTCTCGCGACTCCTACTTTCGAGGCACTCACTCGAGGCACTCACGTTCGAGACTCACCCCGAAGCAGGAAGGCAGGCCATGTCAACATCCACCGCATCACCATCAACGGCGATTGCAGGCCGACGCGAGCCCACTGGTATCCCCGGCGGTGTCCTCGCTGCGATTGTCGGCCCACTCGTCCTTGCTGTCTGCAACCTGGCAGTGGGTCTCACCCCGGGCCAGAGCGATGTCGAGGAGACGGTCGACATCATTCGCGTGGCAGGCGAGAACCCGACGATGTTCCAGGTATCGAGCGCGATCGGTTTCGTGGCCGCGGCCCTCCTCGTCCCCGGTATCTGGACCGTCGCCACGACATTGCGGCCTCGGACGCCGTGGCTGGCCTCCGTTGGCGGTTGGATGATGGCCACCGGATACATCATGTTCTGCGTCCTCGGGATCGAGTCCCTGATCAATCTGGCGGTCGCGCAGGGAGGCGATCCGGTCTCGTTTGCCACCGCTATTGACGAGCACACCTCCCCGGTGATGTTCGCTGTCTATTTCGTCTTCGGGCTCGGGGCACTCGGTGGCGGTTTGATCCTGGGCATCGCGATGCTACGACAGCGCGACGCCGTGCCTGCGTGGGCGGGTTGGGCCATGATCGTGTCAGAGCCCGTCCGTGTGATCGGCCTGCTGACCGGTCTCAGCGTGGTCGGGCCACCGCTGGCGTCGGTCCTCATCGCCGTCGGGTTCGCTGGGGTGCTGCTGCGCCGGAGCGACGCGCTGGCCTGAGGCGCAGCCCGATGGTCACGTCGGACTGACGTCTCACCTTCCGGCTGAAGCTTCCAAAACGCGGGTATGCCGTGTGGTCCCCAATTCGGGACCACACGGCATACGTGCGTCTGGCGCGGTCGCGGGCGGACGGCATACGGTCTGGGTTCATGGCGACGCACCCGACGAAGTGGCCCCCGGGTTCGCCCTGCTGGATCGAGATCATGGCGGGCGATCTCGAGTGGACCCAGCGGTTCTACTCCGCCGTGCTCGGGTGGGAGTTCGAGGACCTGGGCGAGGAGTTCGGGCACTACACGAATGCCCACCTCGGAGGGCGGCGGGTCGCGGGCATCTCCCCGCCGATCCCGGGTGACGACGAGTGGCCGTCGGTGTGGACGACGTATCTCGCGAGCGACAACGTCGACGCCACGGCGGCCGCGGCGGTGGCTGGGGGAGCGCAGGTCCTCATGGACCCGCTCGAGATCGGCTGGCTCGCCCGGGCCGCGTTGTGGATCGACCCGGTGGGCGCGGCGTTCGGGGCGTGGGAGGCGCGCAAGCACACGGGATATGTCGCGCACGGCGAACACGGTACGGTCGGCTGGGTCGACCTGGCGACGCCGGAGCTCGAGGTGTCCCGAGACTTCTACGGCTCGGTGTTCGGGTTGACCTATGAGGACATGAGCGTGGACGAGGCCACCTATCTCACCTTCACACCACCGGGCGTGGAGTGGGCCGTCGGCGGGATGGGCGCGCAGGTGCCCGGAGACGCGTTGGGTCCGCGCTGGTGCGTCGCCTTCCAGGTCGACGACCTCGAGACGGCACGGCAGCGGGTTCTCGACGAGGGTGGGGAGGCACCCGACGAGCCGTGGGAGGCCGAGCAGGGCGAGATCCTCACCGTGCTCGGCCCCGACGGCGAGGAGTTCTCCCTCATGACCTCAACTTTCCCGCCCGAAGTGGGTTCCTCTCACCTCGCTTGATCGCCGCGACCAAGCGAAGTGAGAGCCAGCGAAGCGAAGTCAGACGCCGGCGGCGCGGCAGGACTCACCGAGCGCGGGCCACGCGCTTCTCGTCCCAGACGGCCTCGGGAGTTTCGACGACCCGACCGTCGGACCCGAACACGAGGAACCGGTCGAAGCCGCGCGCGAACCAGCGGTCGTGCGTCACAGCGAGCACCGTCCCCTCGAACGCACCGAGCGCGATCTCCAGCGCCTCGGCCGAGTGCAGGTCGAGGTTGTCGGTCGGCTCGTCGAGGAGCAGCAGCGTTGCACCCGAGAGTTCGAGCAAGAGGATCTGGAACCGCGCCTGCTGCCCACCCGACAGCGAGTCGAAGGTCTGCTCGCCCTGGCGCGCCAGCTCGTAGCGGTCGAGCACCCGCGATGCCTCCTCGCGCCCCCGTCCGGCCCGGTGCTCGTCCCCGCGGTGCAGGATCTCGAGCAAGGTCCGACCGCGCAGCGCAGGGGAGTCGTGCGTCTGGGCGAACCAGCCCGGTCGCACCCGTGATCCCAACCGCGCAGAACCGCTGTGCCGCACCGGTTCTGGCGCGATGTCACCCACGGGACGATGCTCGATGTCGGGGTCCGATCCGCCGGCGGCAAGCAGGCGCAGGAAGTGCGACTTGCCCGACCCGTTGGACCCGAGCACGGCCACGCGCTCGCCGAACCACACCTCGAGGTCGAACGGCTGCATCAAAGGATCAACGTCCCGCGACCCTGTCTCCTGGATACCCGGCGCCAGCAGCTCCAGCCCCGTGCACACGACAGCGCGTTTGGCCGTCCGGCCACCGGCGAGGCGCATCCGGACGTTCTGTGGGATGGCGACCTTTTCGGGCGGGCCGGCCTTCTCGAAGCGATCGAGCCGGTTGACCGCGGCCTGGAGGCGTGAGGCCATGTCGGAGTTGTAGGCCGCCTTCTGCCGATACATGACGACGAGCGCCTTGAGCTTGGCGTGCTCCTCGTCCCAGCGGCGGCGCATCTCCTCGAGCCGGTCGTTGCGGTCGACGCGTGCCTGGTGCCAGGTCGCGAACGAGCCGGGGTGGGTCCACGCCGTCGCGCCCAGCGCACCCGGCTCGAGAGTCACGACAGCCGTTGCCACGCGTGACAGCAGCTCACGGTCGTGGCTGATGAAGAGCACGGTCTTGTCCGACGCGATGAGCCGGTCCTCGAGCCACCGCTTCGCCGGCACGTCGAGGTAGTTGTCCGGCTCGTCGAGCAGCAGCAGGTCCGCGGGCCCGCTGAGCAACGCCTCGAGCACCACCCGCTTCTGTTCGCCTCCCGACAGGGAGGTGACGGCTCTCCACTGAGCCCGCTCGAACGGCATACCCAAGGCCTGTGTCGTGACCGTGTCCCACACGGTCGTCTCGAACTCGTAGCCACCCGCGTCGCCCCAGTCCGCGAGCGCCTGCGCGTACGCCATCTGGGACGGCTCGTCGTCGACCTCCATGATCCTCAGCTCAGCCTTGTCGACAGCGGTCGCGGCCTTCCGAATGCGTTCTGGCGCAACGGAGATGAGCAGGTCGCGCACCGTGGAGTCGTCGCGGACCTTGCCGATGAACTGGTTCATGACGGCGAGCGTGCCGCTGAGAGTGATCGCACCCTCGTGAGCCGTGAGGTCGCCGGAGATGATCCGGGTCAGCGTCGTCTTTCCGGTGCCGTTCGGTCCGATGAGCGCGACCCGCTGCCCGTCGCCGACGCGGAACTGCACCCCGTCGAGCAGGGGGCGTCCGTCGGGGAGCGTGAACCCGACCTGGTTGACCTCGAGATGTGCCACGAGAGTCGATTGTCCAAGCCGGTATGCCGTCCCGTCACCCGACTTTCGACGGTTCCGGTCCGCGGCAGCCACCTCAGCCCGGGGGAAGCAGGCCGATCGCGAGCGCCATGCCCGTGATGACGAGGAATTCGTTGAGCACCGTGTGGCCGGTGACGGCGAACTTGCGGGGGTCGAACGCGTCGTGCACGAAGACCCGGGCAGCCGTGAAGCCCAGCCAGAGGATCCATGACGTGATGAGTGCGTTGGTCAGGTAGGAGCCGCCATAGAACTCGTGGCTCAGCGACGTCGCACCCGCCAGGACCCACGCCGTGACGAAACTGGCGACGATCATCATCGGGTAGACCGCGTTGGATCCGCCTTGCACCGACTCGTCGGTGTGGCCGATCGCCTTCATCCATCGCTCGCCCATGACCTTGGGTGGTAGTAGACGAAGCCCACGATCATGCTCGCGACAACGGCGAGGGCGACAGCGAGGTAGTTGATCTCAGGGTCTGCATGAGCGGAGACTAGGTCCTCCCGGGTCTCCCCGGGAGGACCTCGCGCAGAAGTTCAGCCCGCGTCAGTCGACGGCTGTCCCTTCGAGCTCGACGAGCTGTCCGGGGATGGCGAGCCGGGTCACCCCCAGCATGGTTGTCGTGGGTGCGACTCGGGCCGCGCCGAGTCGACCCGCGAGCACGCCGTAGTGCCGGAAGAGCAGGTCCACATTCGTCGTGAAGACGCTCAGCCGGACAAGGTTGGCGAGCCCCATTCCGGCAGCGGTGAGCACTGCCTCGAGGTTGTCGAGCGCCAGTGCCAACTGGGCGGCCATGTCACCCTCGTGCTGGGGTGTGCCGTCGGCCCCCATCGCCGTCTGCCCGGAGCAGTAGAGGGTGCGCCCCTGTCCGGTCACCAGTTCTCCCTGGTTGAAGCCCATCTCCAGTGACCACGTCACCGGGTTGATTGCCGTGCGTTCGATTGCCATCTCTGCTCCCTTGGTCCTTGATCTCGTATGCCGGGTTGCCGCGTTCTCGGGCGCGGCCCACCTTGTCGGGCAATCACGACACCTTGTGTCAGGTATTCCTGCGAGGATCTGGGCGTGCGTGCGGATCGGCTGGTGTCCCTGGTGCTGATGCTGCGCCAGCACGGCCGGCTGTCCGCTGCGGAACTGGCGCGCGAACTCGAGGTCTCCACGCGAACAGTGCTGCGCGACATGGAGGCCCTGTCGTCGGCCGGCGTTCCGGTCTATGCCGAGCGTGGGCGCCACGGTGGTTTCGCACTGCTCCCGGGCTTCCGCACCGAACTCACCGGCATGGGCGATGACGAGGTCCTTGCCCTCCTCGTGGCCGGGTCACGGCGCGGGGCCCAGCTCCTCGGTCTGGGACCGCAGCTCTCCGCCGCGATGCTCAAGGTGGTCGACGCTCTCCCGGCCAGACATCGGGGCGCGGCGTCCGATGTGGCGGAGCGCCTGTTGATCGATCCGACGACCGATCTCCTTGCGCGGCGCGAATCGTTCGACGACGCCCCCACTGAGGCGATGCGTGAGGTGCGCCGTGCGGTGATCTCCGGACTGAAACTGCGAATCCGCTATCTCCCGGCTGCCCCTGTGGAGGCGCGGTCGGACACTCCGGCGATGCGATCGCCGACCTGGCGGACGGTCGACCCGATCGGTCTGGTGACGGTCCGCGACCACGGCTACCTGCTGGCGACGAAGTCCGGTGAGGACCGCACCTATCGGCTCTCACGGATCGAGGCGGCCGAGGCGCTGGAGGAACGCGCGGACCGTCCCGACCGCGTCGATCTCGGCCAGGTGTGGCGCGAGCGGAGTGAGGCCTTCCGGAACAGCGGTGACCTGCTCACTGTCGACGTGCGTGTCAACCCCGCGCGCCGCATCGAGCTCGCGAGCACGGCCGTGGCCATGCACGACGAGCGGGTCGAGGGCGACGGATGGGTTCGTGCCACTGCAACCTTCCAGGATGAGCGGCACGCCATCTGGGCGCTGTGGCAGTTGGGGGTCGGTGCCGAGGTGCTCGATCGGCCGGAGTTGCGGGCGGCCGTGCGTGATCGCGCGGCGGCGGTGCTCGCGCACTACGACGAGGAGGCTGGCGCCGTCCCCCGCGAGAGAGCCAAGGATGGCTGAGGGTGCCGCAGGTAGGTTGACGAGCATGAGCGCCGGAATTACACGGATGAAGCCCACGCTGGAGGCCGAGGTCGAGATCGCCGCGACACCCGAGCGGGTCTGGGCGATCCTCGCCGACCCGGCCGCGATGGTCCGGCACAGCCCCATGGTCGTGGCGTCGTGGGTACGCGTCCGTCCCGTCCGGCAGGGCACGCGTGCCTACAACCTCAACCGCAAGGGTCTCCTGCTCTGGCCGATGCGGACAAAGGTCATCGAGTACGACGAGCCGCGCCGCTACGCCTTCGTCGCCAAGGACAACCAGGCGGTGTGGTCTTTCACGCTGGAGCCGACGGAGATCGGGACGCGGGTCGTCCAGCGTCGCGAGACGCCACGTGGCGTGACAGAGATGTCGCTCAAGCTGGGCAAGCTCTTCCCCGGTGGGGCAGGCGGGCTCGAGACCGAGCTGACGTCGGGGATGCGCCGCACCCTCGACAGCATCAAGCGCGAGGCAGAGGGGCGGTCCGCCTGAGGGTGCCTCGGGCACCTTGAGGACAAACTCGAGTTCGAGCAGCCGCTTGTAGTCCCGCCAGCGACGCCAAGCGATTCGACAGGATCAGCGGTCGACGTTCCAGGACGCTTCGCTCGGAGGTGTGCCGGAGTCGATGATCGATCTCACGATGTCGAGGGCCTCCGCCAAAGGAACAGTGTCGGCATCTTCGTATGTGTCCACCTGGCCGTTCTCGAGGACGTAGCCGTCGCTCGAGCCGACCGCACCCGGTGTTACTGCGTGCTCGCCAGGATCACCTTCACCCCACAGAAGCATCACCATGGCGCGGATGCCGTTGGTCACGACCGTGAGGATGCGGCCATCGTCACTTTCGAAGTACGTGGTCAGCGTGCCTTTCCCGACTTGGTTGGACACGAGCTCAGCGGCCTCCGGACCCGTCACGGATCGTTCCCCGTCGACGATTCTCCATGCTTCGGTCACGTCCGCAGGCTAACGGCGGCCGCCGTCGTCGGGAGTCTCTGAAGGTAGGTTGGCAAGCATGGCTGCCGATGCTCAGCACCCGCTCGATCTGTTCGGAATCGATGGGCTGCTGTCCGCCGAGGACCGCGACATGCGGGACACGGTGCGCTCGTTCCTCGATGCGCAGGTCCGCCCGCACGTCGCTGGCTGGTACGAGTCCGGTTCGGTTCCTGTCCGCGAACTCGCCCCCCGACTCGGTGAGCTGGGTCTTCTCGGGATGCACCTCGAGGGGTACGGCTGCGCTGGGACGAGCGCCACGGCATACGGACTCGCTTGTGCCGAGCTCGAAGCGGTCGACTCCGGGATCCGATCGCTCGTCTCGGTCCAGGGGTCGCTCGCGATGTTCGCGATCTGGCGCTTCGGCAGCGAGGAGCACAAGCAGGAGTGGCTCCCGCGGATGGCGCGCGGCGAGGCGATCGGGTGCTTCGGGCTGACCGAGCCGGACTTCGGGTCCAACCCCGCCGGCATGCGGATGCGCGCCCGGCGTGACGGGGACGACTGGGTCCTCGATGGCACGAAGATGTGGATCACCAACGGGTCCGTCGCCGACGTCGCGGTCGTGTGGGCGCGCACCGATGCGTCCGACGGTGAGACGGTGCGCGGGTTCGTCGTGCCGACGTCGACGCCCGGGTTCACGGCACGCGCGATCAGCGGCAAGCTCTCGCTGCGGGCGTCCGTCACGGCCGAGCTCGTCTGCGAGGGCGTGCGCGTGCCGGCGTCGGCGATGCTGCCCGAGGCTCGCGGGCTGTCCGGCCCACTGTCGTGCCTGTCGGAGGCGCGATTCGGAATCATCTTCGGCGCGCTCGGCGCGGCCCGGGACTCGCTCGAGGTGACGCTGGCCTATGTGGCCGAGCGCGACATGTTCGACAAGCCCCTCGCCGGCTACCAGATCACCCAGACCAAGCTCGCCGACATGGCGCTCGAGCTCGGCAAGGGCATGCTCCTCGCGCTGCACCTCGGCGCCCTCAAGGACGCCGGGGCGCTGCGATCCGAGCAGGTCTCGCTCGGCAAACTGAACTCGTGCCGCGAGGCAATCACAATCGCCCGTGAGTGCCGAACTCTATTGGGCGCCAACGGAATTGCGCTCGAGTACTCACCGATGCGGCACGCCAACAACCTCGAGTCGGTCCTCACCTACGAGGGTACGAGCGAGGTCCACCAGCTCATCATCGGACAGGCCCTGACCGGGCTCCCGGCGTTCCGATGAACACGTCGATCGGTCCGGCTAGGAATATCTAGGCCATTACCTAGATTGAACTAGCGGCCCACATCGAGGAGGAGAGAAGGATGGCTGACACGTCGTTCGCTGCGGACTACGAGGCAGCGCGTGAGCGCTTCGACGCGGGGGAGTTCGCCGAGGCTGCACCCCTGTTCGCCACCCTCGTCGACCGTTCCGCGCTCGAGCCGCCGCTGCACGGCACGACCGAGCTGCGCCTCTACCTCGCCCGGAGCTACTACCACTCGGCCCAGCTCGCGCGCGCCGAGGAGATCCTGCGCGCCATGCTCGTCGACAACCCCGACGACCACTACGCCCTGCTCCTGCTCGGCCGCACCCTGCAGCGGCAGAGCCGGCACGACGAGGCCAAGCCGCACCTGGCCATGGCCAAGCTGCTCGGTGGCTACGACATCGACGGCCCCGCGTTCGACGAAGACTGACGGCTCCGGTCACCAACTTCTGCGCCGGTCGCGCGAACGCTGGGCGCCAACCTTGTACAAACCCTTGACGCCTGAACGGGTGCGCGATTCGCTGGGGGCCCAGGCCCCGAGATCCGGGGGCGAAGAGCAAGGAGATCCACATGATCAAGGTCGTCACCACCGCAGCCGCTCTGGCTCTCGCTGCCACTGTCGCGTCCGCCCCCGCCGCGAGCGCCGCACCTGACACCGGTTGCATGCGCGCCGGGCTGGGTGTCCTCAAGGACGCCGGCCTGCTCTCGGCGGTCGCCAAGGACGGGCTGCCCATCAGCGTGGCGGTCAGCGTGGGAGTCGTGCCCCGCGAAGGCACCGACGTCAGCGCCCTGCCCGACCCCCTGCCCCTCCGTGTCGTTCTCGCCGATCACCGGGCCGGCGACGACAGCCTCTTCATCTACCCCTGGTGTTGAGCCGGGCGCGTACCGACTGGGCCGGCGCCCCGCACTCCACCCCTCGTCTCATTGACCGGCGAGGGGTGGAGTGCGTTCCGGCGCACGGCGATGCGAGGCGAGGGCGCTGCGGAGCACCTCGACCGCGCTGGCGAAGTCGTGACCGAGCCGCAGTGCTCCCTTGACCTCGTCCTGGTGTCGACCGCCGACGGCGACGACGGTCGACGGCGTCTCCTGTCGCAGGCGATCCACGACGGTCTGGGCGGGCACGACGTCCGCAAGCCTGGGCACTGCGATCACCGCCGCGCCGGCGGCGTGGGCGGACAGGGCCCGCGCCCAGTCCTCGCCGGGCAGGTCGGCGCCGACGTACGCGGTCGCGAGCCCGGAGCGCCGCGCGGCGACGGCGAAGCTCAGGAGTCCCAGTTCGTGCCGGGCGCCTGGCGGTAGCCCGACCAGGGCGAGTGGTCCGGTGTTGGCTCGCGGGGCATTCTCATAAAGCGTGGACAGCCTCCGTTGGACGGCGTTGCTCACGAGGTGTTCGCCGGCCACGCCGAGCCGGCCGTCGGCCCAGGCGTCGCCGACTCCGACGAGGGCGGGCATGAGCCACCGGCCTGTCGTGTCCAGGAAGTCGCGACCGCTCCCGAAGGCGTGGTCGAGCAGTGACCCGACCCGGACGACGTCCATGTCCTGGGCGGCCGAGATGAGGTCGTCGAGCCCTTCGGGTGCCCCGACCACGTCGACAGCGACCTTCGAACTCTCCCCGGCGACGTCGCCGGGCGCCCCCGGCCGCGACCCACTCGGACGGGCGCCGTCGACACGGCGCAACGTCTCGGCGGCGGCTTCGCTGGCCGTCCACCCGTCGTGGACGAGGGAGGTCATGATCGCGAGCGCGCGGACGTCGACGTCGCTGTACAACCGGTATCCACCGGATGAGCGCACGGGCGAGACGATCCCGTAGCGGCGCTCCCAGGCCCGCAGAGTCGAGAGGCCGATCCCGGTCAGCTCGGCAGCCTTCTTGATGGTGTACATGGTTAGTGCAGCCTAGGCTCGCAGGTGTCCCCTGTGCTGCTGCCCGAGGTCCTCGAGTGCGGCCTTCAGTCCACGCTCCGCATCGTCGCCGAGCTTCCGGAATGCCGGGCCGAGCAGTGGCGCCACGAGCCGAGCCACGCCGGTGAAGGTGAAGGTCGCTTCATACGTGACTGAGGTGCGCCGCTCATCGCCGGCAAACGTCATGACGTCGTGGGCGACGAGGCTCTGGTTCGTGCCGCGCAGCGCGATACGCCGATCGGGCTCGAGTGCGGTGACCTCGTAGGTGAGCTCCGACGTCCGTCCGAGGAATCGCGACACGTTGCGATACGTGGTTCCCACTCCACCGTCACCGCTGACCCGTTCCGTGGTGACGGTGCCCGGGTCCCACTCCGTCGTCGTCGTGAAGTCCCGGAGGTAGCCGAAGGCTGTCGCTCGGGGTACGTCTGCCGTGATGGTCCGAACGATGCGCATGGGGTCTCCCAACCTTTGACAAACATTGCACACCAACTCTACGGTGATCCCGCCCGGTTCGCGACCCCCTGCAGGAGCTCCCATGACGCACCCCAACGGCCGGGTCCTCGTCACGGGGGCGAGCGGTCACGTGGGCAGTCGACTCGTGCCACGCCTCCTCGCCGAGGGATGGGCGGTGCGGGTCCTGACCCGACGCTCCGATGGCGTGGCCGACCAGCCGTGGGTCAACGAGGTCGACGTGGTCGTCGGCGACGTGGCCGACCGGCACACACTGCGCCGCGCCCTCGCCGACGTGGGCGTCGCCTACTACCTCGTCCACTCGATGAGCGAGGAACCCGACTATGCCGCGCGAGACCGGCAGGCTGCTCTCGCCTTCGGGGAGGTCGCGCGCGACCTGGGCGTCTCCCGCATCGTCTACCTCGGCGGGCTGCACCCCGACCACCAACCGCTCTCGGGCCACCTCGCCTCCCGCGCGGAGGTCGGCCGCATCCTCCTGCGCTCGGGGGTGCCCACGGCCGCCCTCCAGGCCGCGATGGTCATCGGCGCGGGCTCGGCCTCCTTCGAGATGCTCCGCCACCTCACGTCCCGCCTCCCGGTCATGGTCGCGCCGACGTGGCTCGACAACCGCATCCAGCCCATCGCCGTGGACGACGTCGTCACCCTGCTCGCCGGTGCGGCACACCTTCCGCCGAGCGTGAACCGGACCTTCGACGTCGGCGGTCCCGACGTCCTGACCTACCGCGAGATGATCGGCCGCTTCGCCGACATTGCCGGACTCGTGCCCCGGGTCGTCGTCGGGACCCGCTACCTCGCGCCGCAGACGGCAAGCCGCTGGGTGCGGCTCGTGACGCCCGTGCCTGCGGGGCTGGCGAGGTCGCTCGTCGACAGCCTCGTCCACGACATCGTCGCGCAGGAGGACGACCTCATCCGACTGGTTCCGATCCCCAGCGGTGCCCTCACCTTCGATGAGGCCGTCGGTCGAGCCCTGGCCGACACCGGACCGGACAGGGCGCTGCGCAACCTCGGACTGACGGCCGCGGCGGTCACCGTCACTGCACTCGCCGGGATGGCCGCGACCCAACCGGACTCGCGCTGGTACCGCTCACTCGACCTCCCCCCATGGCA
Organism: Knoellia subterranea KCTC 19937; assembly: GCF_000768685.1. GTDB lineage: Bacteria > Actinomycetota > Actinomycetes > Actinomycetales > Dermatophilaceae > Knoellia > Knoellia subterranea. The sequence continues at coordinate 45,845 of NZ_AVPK01000006.1, forward strand.
GCCACCGAAGCTCGCGTTCCCCGTCGTGTGGACAGCGCTCTACGCAGACATCGCCGTGGCGACGGCAGCCGCCCTGACGCGCCTGGACGCGGACGGCGAGACCGACGACGCCCGGAGGCTCCGGCGCTCCCTCGCCACCAACCTCGTCCTGAACGCCGGCTGGAGCGTGGTCTTCTGGAGGATCCGCCGACCGGGACTGGCCGCCGTCGAGAGCGCCGTCCTCGCCGTCAGCTCGGCAGAGCTCGCACGGCGCGTCTCCCGGTCACACCCGGGTGCCGGCCGGGCCCTTCTTCCGTATGCCGTGTGGACGGGTTTCGCGACCGTCCTCAGCGCCGCGATCCACCGGAGGAACCGGCCTCGAGCGTGAGGAGGTATTCCTTGGCAGCCGGCCCACCGGCATACCCTCCGACGTTGCGGACGCCGCCCACGACGGAACCGCCCGCCGGCAGCACGCGGTGACACGGGACGAAGACGCACAGGGGATTGCCGCCGAGCGCGGTCCCGACCGCGCGCGAGGCACGCGGCCGGTCGATGGCCGCGGCCAGCTCGCCGTAGGTCGTCGATGCGCCATAGCCGACCCGCGCTCGCAGCCCGTCCAGAACCGATCGCTGGAAGTCGCTCGCGAGAACGAGATCCACCGGCACCGAGAACGTGGTCGCCTTGCCTGAGAGGTATGCCGCGAGCTCCCGTCGCGCCGTATCGAGCGGTCGCGTGTGGCGGAGTACGCGCGGCGAGACGTGGTCGGACAGGCGTTGCAGCCAGGCGTCCTCTGTGTCGGAATCGGCGACGTAGGCGGACGTGACGAGCCGACCGTCGGCGCGCACCGCAAGCAGGAGGCGGCCCACGGCGGTGTCCTCGACGGCATACGAGACGTCGGACTCGGGCAGGACGGGCGGGAGGATGGCGGGGGCGAAGTCGTCGAAGACAGCAGTGATGGGGGAAGCATTCATCGGAGTTCCTCACGGTCGAGGCGGAGGGTGGCGAGCGCGTCCGAGACGAGTCGGCGGCTCATGGCCGGGGTGGTGTCGAGGGCGGTGGCGATGCCGCGGTGGTCGAGGTCGGCGACGTATTTGAGGACGACGGCCTCGCGCTGCCGATCGGGCAGGGCGGCGACGCGCGCCCAGAGCCCGTCATCGTGGGCAACCGGCCCGTCGACGGTGGGCGCCGCCGTCAGGGAGGCCGGGTCCTCATGCGCGACCGTCCGCCGGGCCGCACGGTGCGCGTCCATGGCGCACCGGTGGGTGATGGTCAGCAGCCAGCCGCGCAGGTTGCGGGCGGAGGTGAGTCGCGGATAGGCCGCCAACGCCTGCGTCCACGCCTGCTGGGCGACGTCGTCACCGAGGTTCGGACCGGCGAGGGCATGCGCCAGCCGGGCGACGTCGCGCCAGTGCGCGTCGACGAGGGTCTGGAAGGGCGGCAGGCTCACGATGATGAAACGGTATGCCGTCCGGTTGTGTGAGTCGCCTCGCTCACCCGTGTGAGTCGCACCCGTGAGTCGCTCCACCCACCGGCCCGGGTGCGCTGCAACGATGGGCGGATGCACGCTGAGGAGCGCCCCGGGGGCAGGCCGCTCGTCATCGCCCACCGAGGCGCCAGCTCACTGCAGCCCGAGCACACCCTCGCGGCCTACACGACGGCGTTCGACCTCGGCGTCGACGGCATCGAGTGCGACGTCCGGCTCACCGCCGACCACCACCTCGTCTGCGTCCACGACCGGCGCGCCAACCGCACGAGCAACGGCACGGGCGTCATCTCCACGCTCGAACTGGCCCGGCTCGAGGAGCTCGACTGGGCGAGCTGGAAGGTCCTCGACGACGGCAGCGCCCCCGAGGCCGCCGACGAGGACCCGGAGCGCGGCCGCATCCTCACCCTGCGCCGCCTCCTCACCTCGCTCGTGGACCAGAACCAGGAACTCCTCACGCTCATCGAGACGAAGCACCCGACGCGCTACGGCGGGCTCGTCGAGCGCCAACTGGTGACGGTGCTGCGCGAGTTCGGGTTGACGATCGGTGATCTGCCGAACCTGCCGCACGTCCGCGTCATGTCGTTCTCGTTGCTCGCCCTCATGCGGATGCGCGGGCTCGCCCCGCAGATCCCGCTGGTCTATCTCGTCGAGGCGGCGGCACCGCGCATGTCGTTCGACGGGTCGCTCCCGAGCGGGGTCAACGCCGTCGGTCTGGACGTCCGGATCGTGCGCCGCAGCCCGTCGGTCGTGCGGGCCCACCAGCGTCGCGGACACGACGTCTATGTGTGGACCGTCAACGAGCGCGAAGACGTCGAACGCTGCCTGGAACTCGGTGTCGACGTCCTCATCAGCGATCGCCCGCGCGACGTCATGGCGTTGCTCGATTAGAGTTCCCGGCGTGAATGCAGCGGACAAGGGAGTCGACGACGCCGAGTTCGATGAGTTCGGTGGCGCCATCGGTCAGGGCCAGGTGCGCACCATCCGCGCGCCCTGGGGGCCCTCGACGGTGACCCGGGTTCGCAAGGCCGTCGTGGCCGACCTGCGCGCCCGCGACCTCGACGAGCAGACGATCGACGAGTCCGAGATCGTCGTCTCCGAACTCATGACCAACGCCATCCGGCACGCCCGGCCCCTCGCCGACGGCTGCCTGCGCGTGCGCTGGAAGGTGCGCGGCGAGGTCGTCGAGGTCGAGGTGACCGACGGCGGCGGCGACACCACCCCCGTCCCCGCGCCCGCGGCGGTCTGGGTGTCGAGCGGGCGCGGCCTGCGGATCATCCGTTCCCTCGCCCACGAGTGGGGCGTCGGCGAGGACAAGGGCGGTCAGACCGTCTGGGCGGCAATGGGCGGACCGAGCCGCCGCCGAGCCACCTGAGTCGCCCACTACGCTGACGCCCATGGGCAAGGCATCACGACGGCGCAGGACCACCGACGACTCGGGCGCACCCGCCAAGCGGCAGCGCAACGCAGGCGTCCCCTATGTGCAGCGACCCTTCGAGGGCCTGCCCCACGAGACCGAATGGGTGGCGATCCGCGAGATCCTCCCGGCGGCCACGGCGTCGGTGTCGTTCGCCAAGGACTCGGCCCCCGAGGGTCACGAGGGCGCCACGATCGCCACCGTCCTGCCCATGGCCTGGCCGGCCGTGCACCGTGCCGACGGCACGATCCTCGTCGGGACCCAGTCGGGTTCGACGTCGGGTGACCCGAGCCGTGACCTCGCGGCCCAGCTCCTCGCCGGCGCCGCCGCGGAGCCAGGCAGCGCCGTCCAGCACGTGCCCGCCGCCACCGCCGACACGCCACGACTGCAGGATCTCCTGGACACGGACGCGCCGTTCGAGGTCGTCGTCCACGAGGGCTTCGACTTCTGGGTCGAGGGCCAGGAACTCGACGACGACGGCCGCGCCTCTCTCGACAGCGCCAACGAGTCGGTCGTCCCGACCGTGCGCATGGCGGCGCTCCCCTCGGCCTACTGGGTGCGGATCGGTGAGCGCACCTACATCCGCGTCGTCCTCCCCGACGACGAGGACGTCGCCACCGACGCCCTGTCCCGCATGCACGCCGCAGGTGAGTCCGGCCTCGGCGATGGCACTCGCCTGCTCGGCGCGTTCCGCGCCTGCGGCCTGCTCGTGCCCGTCCTTGAGGTGCCCGCGGACACCGAACCCGCCGCTCACGATGACTCCCTCAAGGCCTTCGGCGGCCGGTATGCCGCTGCGCTGGCTTCCACGGAGGCCCTCACCGCTGAGGAGCGCCGGGCCCGCTCGGGTCTCCTCAGCCGACAGGTGACCCTGCGCTGATGGGTGCCGGCGTGGGGCGGGGCGATCGGGCGAGCAGTCGCACGGTCGCCGCGATCATCCCGTGCAAGGACGAGGCCGACCGCATCGTCGCGACGGTCGAGGCGGTCCTGGTTCTCGACGGAGTCGACCGCGTCGTCGTCGTCGATGACGGCAGCACCGACGACACCGCCGCAGCCGCGGACGCCGCCGGCGCCGACGTCATCGTCCACGCCCGCAACTTCGGCAAGGCTGCAGCGCTGGAGACCGGAGTCCGCCACCTGCGTGAGCTCGAGGGCGTGAACTCCACCGACGAGCACGCCCCGCGCCACCTCCTCTTCGTCGACGGCGACCTCGAGGGCTCGGCCGCCAACCTCGGCGTCCTCATCCCGCCGGTCCTCGAGGGTCGTGCCGACATGACCATCGCGACGCTTCCGCCGCAGAAGACCTCCGGAGGGGGCCACGGCTTCGTCGTCCGCCTTGCCCGCGACGGCATCGAGCGCCTCACCGGCTGGACCGCCAGGCAACCCCTCTCCGGCATGCGCTGCCTCACCGCCGAAGCCTTCGAGGCGGCCAGCCCACTCGCCCCCGGCTGGGGCGTCGAGGTCGGCCTCACCGTCGACATCCTCGGTGCCGGCCTGCGCGTTGAAGAGGTCCCCTGCGAACTCCAGCACCGCGTCTCCGGCAAGGACTGGCGCGGCCAGGTCCACCGCGCCAAGCAGTACCGCGACGTCTGGCGCGCCCTCACCCGTCGACGCGTCCGCAAGGCCATCGGACAGCGTGCACCCGGTGTCGCACAACGCTTCTGAGGTCGTCGCACGCCCGATCGATCGGGTGCGACCCGGGCTGCTGTTCGTCTCGTTCACCCTCCTGCTGCTCGTCGGGCTCACCCTGCCCAACGCCGCCGCGCCCGACCTTGGTCCGCGGGGCTGGGCCCCGGGAACCCTCCTCCCGTTCACGCTCAGCCCGGCGGCGGTCACGGCAGCCGTGTGGACGGCATACACCCTCGGCGCCGCAGGCGTCGCCCTCGCGGTGTGGCGCCGCGGCAGCGAACTCCCGCGCCCGGTCGTCGCGCTCCTCGCCGTCGCCGCAGCGCTCACGGCACCGTTCGGGTCGGGCGACCACCTGAGCTATGCCGCGTACGGCCGGATCCTCGCGCTCGGCGACAACCCGTGGCTCGTCTCCCCGGCGACCTACCGTGGCGGGCTCGATCCGGTCGTGTCGGCGGTCGAGGCCCCGTGGCGTGAGGAGCCCAGTGTCTACGGGCCGTTCGCCACGCTGCTCCAGGGGCTCACTTCGCTCGGCGGCGGCGACAACCTGCGCCAGACCGTGTGGCTGTGGCAGCTCTTCTGCATCGCGGCGTGGCTCACGATCCGTTGGGTGCTGCGTCGGATGCTGCCCGGGCGCGAGGCGCGCATCGACGCGCTGTGGACGGCGAACCCGCTCGTCTTCTCGTTCGGCGTCCTCGGCGCGCACGTCGACCTCGTCGCGGCAGCACTGCTCGTGCTCACCGTCTGGGCCGTGCACCGGTATGCCGGCCTGCCCGGAGCCGCACTCGCCGGCACCTTCGCTGCCCTCGCCCTCTCGTCGAAGTTCACGTATGCCGTTGTCCTCCTTGCGCTCGTCCTCGCCTTCCGGGAGCGTCGGGTCGCACGCAGCGCGGTGCTCGTGGGGTCGGCGGTCGTCGTGGCCGGTGCCCTGCACTGGTGGGCGGGGCCGCACGTCTATGACCAGCTCGGGCGGTCGGCGCGGGCCGTGGCGCTGGCCTCTCCGTGGAGGTGGGCCCTCGAGCAGAGCGGCGGTGGGGCGTCGGTGCGGTCGCTCATCTCGATGCTCGCCGCGCTCGCCGCCATCGGCTTCGCCTTCTGTCTGCACCGCCTCGCGAGGTCCAACGCTGTAGAAAGCGTCGTGGCGCAACCGGATTCAGCCCCGACCACCAACGTCGGGGCCCGGGCGCTCACGTGGGTGGCAGTGCTCGGCGGGGGCTACGCGCTCGCGGCGCCGTACTCGTTGCCGTGGTACGACGTCATGGTCTGGGCGGCCCTGCCCGCTGTGCCCGTTGCCGTCGGGGTTGGTGCGGGGTCCGTCGTCGACCTCGTCCTGCTGGCCCGCCTGTGGATTATGGGGCTCGCCTATGCCTTGGGCCGCGTCGTGGGCATGACCCCGGCCGTCGAGGACCTCACGATGACCTTCCGGACGCGCGTTGCCCCCGTCGCGCTGCTGCTCGTCTGGGGCTGGCTCGTCACGAGCGCCGTGCGCGCCGGGTCCCGGCGACCGAGCGCAGGTCCTCCTCGAGGTTCCTGACGACGACGCTCACGATGAGCGGCACCGCGACCGTGGCACCGACCGCAGGGATGGCCGTGCCGGAGTCGTTGATGAGGAAGCCGATCGTCAACGTGATGACGAGGGCGATGAGACCGGAGCGCAGGGTCGGCGCCTTCTCGTAGGACTTGGCCAGGCCCTTGGAACCCCACGACGTCGGGCGCGCTAGCACATAGATGACGAAGAGCAGTGCTGCCGGCACGAGCAGGGTCAGCGGGGCGTTGCCGAGGAGGATGTTCCAGTTCTGCTCGCCCTTGCGGACCACGATGTCGAGGGCGTTGCCGTCGATGATGGCCTGGATGAAGCGACCCAGGTGGCTGCGGTTGTCGGGTGCGCGCAACCAGTCGAGGAAGGCCACCGTGAAGAACAGCGCCACCGACCCGAGCCCGATCATGGCCACGCGCTTCCACGTCATCTTCAACCCGAGGATCGACAGGATGAGATAGGCGATGCCGGGGATGAAGGCGGGCGGGCCGCCACCGTCGGCACCCCAGAACGGCGCTCCGTCGATGAGCACGGTGAGGCCCGCGATGGCGAGTACGACGATCGCCGCGACCTTGCGTCGCCCGTGGCTCACGAGATAGCTCGACACGGCTGTCGAGAGCAGGATCGCCGACGTCGCGAAGAGGGCGAAGGTCACGTTGCCCATGCCATAGAAGCGTCCGGCGACGACCGGCTGCAGACCCATGAGCGACGACTGCTGGAGCCGCGAGCCGGTGACGATGTCGCCGGCGAGCACGATCCACGTCACGGCCGCGACGAAGGCGAGCGGTCCGAGAGCCGAGCGCTGCCACGGACCCTTGAGTGCGGCATACGCGATCAGTCCGACGAAGACGCCCACGGCGGCGACGATCGAGATCATCGGGATGGGGAAGCGCCACCACGGCAGAAGGTTCGCGAGGAACGTCGACGCAGGCACGGACGCCGCGGCGACCGCGACGATGCGGACGATGCCGAGCACGCGGCGGCGCGTGTCGGACGTGCCGATCTTGCCCTTCCAGACGAGGAACACGAGCAAGTAGATGACGAGCTGCCCGTAGGCGAAGGTGTTGAAGAACGGCGGCACGAGGCTGTGCACCTCGTGGCTGGCGAGGTCGTAGTCGACGAGGTTCTGGAGGCGGTCCTCGGCGCGCTTCTCCGAATTGTCGGGGGCCGGCTCACTCGTGAGTTGCGTGCCACCGAGGCCGAGCGGAATCTCGATACCCGTGATGCCCATGAGGGTCACCGGAAGGTCCTGAGCCTGGACGAGACCCGGCTGCCGGGTCGACTGCGCGTTGAGATCACCCGGTCCGTAGTGCGGGCCGCGGGCGACCGCCAGGCGCAGACGCTCGGTCATGCCCGCGTCGGACAGGCTCGCGACGATGAAGTCGGCTCCACCCGGCGCGGCGTTGATGACATCGCCGAGGCGTTTGTCGATCGCCGCGATCTGCTGGGTCCGACTGCCCTCGACCGGCTGCTCACCCTCGGCAATGTCGTCGGGGTCGCGCACGTTGCCGACGTCGACGATCGTCACGGGGCAGGTGTTCATGTCGACGAGGAGGGTCTCGTCGGAGTAGGGCGAGTAGCGGTCCGCGTCACCCTCCGGGGTCGCCGCCGCGATGGCCGCGCCCGGTCCGACGGGCTTGATGCAGACGTCGGACTTCGCGGCCGCCTCGCCGAGCAGTCCGAGCTTGCTGTCGAACTTGCGGCTCTGCGCCGCCTGGACGAACGACTCCCAGTTGGGGACGACCCCGCCGGTGGGCTCACCGATCGGGCTGCACGGACGCTGCTGTGCCGGGCCGGAGCCGGTCCGGGGCGCCGCCGCGCGGTTGCCCGCGGACAGCCCCAACCAGCCATCGACGGGACACGTGTTCGTCTCGACGGACCGGATCGACATCGCCGCGCTCGACCCGTCGCGCAGGAGCATCCAGAGATTTGGGGTCGCCTTCTCCGAGACGTCGGTCCACGTGATGCCGCCGGTCCCGATGAGGACGGTCGCACCGAACGGGTCCGAGGGTGCGGTCGGCGAGCCGGCCGTGGCACGAGGAGCCAGGGCGCTCAGGCCGAGCACCGTCGCGAGAGCGGCGAGCAGGGCGGCGAGCGATCGTCTGGACACGTCAGGGATCCTACGGGGGCGGTTGTGGGGCGATCTGCCGAGGACGTGAGGGGCGTGTGGAGAAGGTGTGCGGACGGCATACATGGACAATGGCTCGGTGACCACGACGAGGGCGACGCGCTGGCAATGGCCGTTGGCGGCGCTCCTCATCGCGGCGGCGGCGACGCCCGTGGTGCTGCGCTACCTCGTGTTCTGGCCGATGGACCAGTGGCAGGTCGACGTCGAGGTCTATCGCGAGGCCGGCGTCTCGATCCTCACCGGCCGCCCGATCTATGCCGCGATGACGGAAGCGCCGCAGCTGCTCCCGTTCACCTATCCGCCGTTCGCGGCGATCCTCGCGTTGCCGCTGGCGTGGGTCCCGTTCCCCGTGGCCGCGTGGTTCTGGACGCTCGCCCAGGTCATCGCGACCGCCGCAATCGTCTGGTATGCCGGGTGGCGGCTCATCCATCGCGCCGACGGTTGGGTGCCCATGGTGTTTGCAGTGCTTGCTGCACCAATGTTTTGGCTGCACCCGGTGTCGGACGGGATCCGCTTCGGGCAGGTCAACGCGTTCATGGTGCTCGCGTGCCTCATGGACCTGCGCCGGCCGCGGCCCGGGATCCTGAAGTGGGTGCCGCCGGGCGTGCTCGTCGGACTCGCGATGTCGATCAAGCTGACGCCCGGTGTCTTCGTCGTGCACTACCTCGTGAACCGTCGCTGGCGCGAGGCCGCGACGGCGGTCGGGACGGCTGTCGGCGTGACCCTCGGGGCATGGGTGCTGTTGCCCGAGGCGTCGTTCGCGTTCTGGGGTGGGGCGTTGCAGGACCCGACGCGGCTCGGGCCGAACTTCGGGACGTCGAACCAGTCGCTGCGCGGGTTCCTGCTGCGTGTCGGGCCCGATGGCGTGGCCGGGACGGCTCTGTGGCTGGTGCTCGTCGCTGTCGTCGGGTTCTTCGGCTATCGGCTGGCCCGGCAGATGTGGCTGCGCGACGACTCGATCGGTGAGGTCGCGGTCGTCGGCCTGTTGGCCTGCCTGTTGTCCCCGGTGGCGTGGATCCACCACTACCACTGGATCGTCGTCGTCATCTTCGCGCTGCTCGGGGCGCGGCCGTGGAGGCGGGGAGACTCTGGAGTGCCGTGGTGGCGCTCGCGTCGACTGGTCGCGGGGGTCGTTGTGACGGCCTGGTTCCTGTGCCGGATGCCGTGGTGGGGGATCTCGTGGCTCAACCACCGCGACTGGCCCGAACTGCCCGGACGCATTCTGCAGAACGCCGATGTGGCCGGTGGCCTGGTGGCGCTCGGCCTGCTCTGGTGGGTCAACCGCGACCCTGAGGACAGTGGCCGCGGAGCCTCCCACCTCACTCCCGAGTCGGCTCGCTCCTAGCCATCACTTCTGCGCCGGTCGCGCGACCGGCGCAGACCGTGGTGACCGGCGCTGGCATGGCTGCCCCGGTGGTCAACCTGAGCGCCGGTCGCGCGACCGGCGCAGACGTTCAGAAGGCGCCGAGGATCTGGAGCGCGCTCACCGCGGCGAGGACGAGGCAGACGCCACCACCGATGCGCCGGATCGTCGAGAGCCGGATCCGTTGCAGGAGAGTCCGACCGAGCAGTGCGGCCAGGCCGGACACCGCGGCCAGGGCGAGGAAAGCGCCGATGAAGACCGACACCGCGTCGTCGAAGCGCAACACCATGGACGCCGTGAGGATCTGTGACAGGTCGCCCCACTCGGCGAGGAAGAGCACGGTGAAGCAGAAGGTCACGACCTTCCAGCCGGCGAGCTCCTTGGCCGAGGATTTCGCGCCGAACTCCTCCTCGGTCTCCGCCTCTTCCTCGTCCGCCTTGCTCGCACCCCGGAGCAGCAGGATGCCGCCGACGAGGAAGAGGAGCGCGGCGAAGATTTCGATCGGCCGCTTCGGCAGCTGGTTGAGGACGCCACCGATGGCGACGGCGACGAGGGTCTGCACGAAGAAGGCCGCGACGACGCCGATCCACACGAGCAGCGGCCGGAACCGCGTCGCCATGACGAGCGTCGCGATGAAGGTCTTGTCCGGCAGTTCTACGACGAAGATCGTGCCGAAGACGATGGCGATGGTGACGAAATCGATGCCCATGGTGATGTCGAGTCTATGAATGCCGTGTCCGGAGCCGCGTTCTTCCTCAGGTTCTGCCTTTCTTCCTGACCGGGTGGATCGGACCTATCATGGGTTCATGGCGCTCAACATCAAGGACCCGGAGACGGATCGCCTCGCCCGTGAACTGGCGCTGGCGACCGGTGAGTCGATCACGGTCGCGGCTCGGCGCGCCATCGAGGAGCGCCTCGAACGGGTGCGCCACCAGAAGCGCACCCCGCGACGTTCCGTGGGGGAGGAGATCATCGCGAGGGGGCGTGCCCGGAGCATCCTCGATGCGCGGCCTGTGGATGAAATCCTGGGCTACGACGCGCACGGGCTACCGTCCTGAGTCATGGTCATCGACAGTTCGGCGCTCGTCGCCATCGTGCTCGGAGAGTCCGAGGCCGAGGCGTGCCTGAAGGTCATGGAGACCACGGCTGAACCGTTGCTGATCTCTCCGATCACCCTCGTGGAGTCGACCATCGTGGTGGAGGCCAGGAGCGGTCCGGATGCTGTGCGCGACCTCGAGCTCCTCATCGGCGAGTACGGAATCCAGGTCTCACCCTGCGCCCCGAGCGACACCGCAGCCGCTATCGAGGGATGGCGGCGATTCGGCAAGGGGCGGCACCCGGCAGGTCTCAACCTTGGCGATGTCTTTCCCTATGGCCTGGCCGTGAGTCGCGGGGACGCCCTGCTGTTCAAGGGCGAGGACTTTGCCCGGACCGACGTACGCCGAGCACTCTTGTCCTGACGGCGCCACCCACGGACCGGACGAACCCGCGAGGGGTGGGCACACGGCATACGCTGGCCGTCATGTTGGGGATCAACGGCCTCGAGGTACTCCTCCTCCTGGTGATCGTGCTGCTCCCGCTCATCGTCCTCGTCGCGCTCCTCGTCGTCATCGGGCGCCTGAGGACCCGGGTGGCGCAACTCGAGCGGCAGCGGCCCGTCGGTGCCGGTGACCTCGAGGCGCTGCGTGCCGACATCGGTCAGGCGCTGCGGCACGTCGCGGTCGTGCGTTATGACGCGTTCGGCGACATGGGTGGGCGGCTGAGCTTCAGTGCCGCCATCGTCGACGACCGGGGCGACGGGGTCGTGCTCAGCTCGATCCACGCGCGCGGCGAGTCACGCACCTATGCCAAGGGCATCACCGACGGCGGCTCCGACACGACCCTCACGCCCGAGGAGCAGCAGGCTCTCAGCGCGGCACGGACAGGAAGGCAGCAATGACCGGCGACGGGACGACCCGCTACGGCTACCTCGGCCCGGAGGGCACGTTCACACAGATGGCGCTGCTCGCCTGGTCGGCCTCCCACGAGGGTGAGGCGGTGCCGTTCGGATCCGTGGACTCGGCGCTGGATGCGTTGCGGCGCAGTGAAATTGATGCCGCAATGGTGCCGATCGAGAACTCCGTCGAGGGTGGCGTCTCGGCGACTCTTGACGCGTTGGCCTCCGGCGACCCACTCGTCGTCATCGGTGAGGTCAACGTGCCGATCACCTTCGTGCTGGCCGCCCGCCAAGGGGTGACGCTCGCCGACGTCCGAGCCGTCGGAACCCACTCGCATGCCTGGGCCCAGGTGCGAGGCTGGATGGACGCGAATCTGGGGCGGGCGGCATACATCCCGACGCTGTCGACCGCAGCAGCAGCGGCAGGTCTCGCCGAGGAGGGGACCGAACAGGGCTACGACGCTGCCGTCTGCGCACCTGTCGCGGCGGCCAACCACGGGCTCGAGGTGCTGGCCGAGGACATCGGTGACACGGCCGGCGCCGTGACCCGGTTCGTCCTCGTCGCCCGGCCCGGCTCACTCCCGGAGCGCACCGGCGCCGACAAGACGACGGTCATGCTGTTCCAGCGGCACAACCGCGCGGGTGGTCTGCTCGAGTTGCTGGAGCAGTTCGCGGTCCGCGGCATCAACATGACCCGTCTCGAGTCGCGCCCGACGAAGTCGTCACTCGGGTCCTATTGCTTCTCCATCGACTTCGAGGGGCACGTCCTCGACGAACGCGTCGGCGAGGCGCTCATGGGGCTCAAGCGCGTGTGTGCGGAGGTGCGCTTCCTCGGGTCCTACCCGCGCGAGGACGGGGCTCAGGTCGAGGTGGCGCCGCTGACGTCGGACGCCGACTTCGCCGGGGCCCGGGACTGGCTCCACTCACTCCGCCGCCCCTGACAACGGCCCCGATAGGCTTGACGCGTGAGCCGGATCGAGCCCATGCCGCCCTTGGAGGGTGCGTTCCCCCAAGGCCTGCCCCCGCTTCCGCCGGGCTTCTTCGCACGCCACCCGCGGATCGGAGCGGTGCTGCATCTGGCCTGGGGCCTCGTCTTCCTTGCCTGGCTCGTTCGGGTTCTGGAGCGCGACGGTTTCGATTGGTTCACCGTGGGGGCGCTCATCGTCCTGTCCGCGGGGCTGGGCGCCTCGATTGCGACGTTTCCTCGCCGGGCCGGAAACGAAATCACGACTCCTCAGCTGTGAGTCGACCGACTCCTTGTCCTACGGGATCCGTCGCCAGACGTGCACGTGGTGCGGCAAACGGTTGGGCTGAGGTCGACAGCAGCCGATGGCCCCGTGTGAAGCGGGCGTCAGTCGGACTGCGGTGAGGCCTCTGCCGCGCGCTGTGCCCGGTCGTCGGCTCCGCCCTGGGCTCTGCCCTCGACGGTGGTGACCCAGGCGTCGATGTCGGACCACTCGTCGTCGATCCATGCCTCGATCGCCGCAGGTTCGTCGGGAACGTCGGACGCGGCATACGTCCGCGTTTGGACGAGGAACGGACGGTCGGTGAACGGGATGGCGCCCCAGATCTCGGCCGGCGTCGTCAGCTGTCCGAACCCGGCGTGCGCGACGATCATGACGTCGGCGTCGGGGCGAGCCTCCATGGCCGCGATGACGCCACGGGTCTTGGGCGGCAACGTGTTCCAGAGCGAGATGGCGCGACGGGCGCGGAGCTCCTGACCCGCCTCGCGCAGCCGTGAGATGAGGGCGCGCCGACGCCCCGGCGAGAAGTTCTGCCCCTCGGGGAAGAGCAGCAGCGCGTCGTCCTCCTTGAGTCCACGCGCCAACTCACGCACCCCGGACACGCGGTCGTCGCCCGCCCCAGTGCGTGACGGGACGAAGTAGGACCTCATCCGCGTCAGCAGCGCGTCAACCGTCGGATCCCACCGAAGGGCTTCTGCGAGAACGATTTTGGGCATGCGCCCCGCCGTGTGACCGAGCAGCCAGGCCAGTGCGAGTGAGTCGCCGGGACCCGCATGCCGGGCAAACGCGATGAGCGGCGCTGTCTCCGAGCCGAAGTGCATGCGCCCGTCGAGCCGCACCTCGAAGCCCACCCATTGGCGCGCGAGGATCATCGCGCGGTTCAGCCCGGCGAGGAACACCGCCTCGTGGTCGTCCTCCCACTGCGGGCCCTCGCGCGTGGGGTTCTTGAGGGACAGCCGCCAGCACTCCATGAGCATGCGGACATCGACCCACACGAGCCCCACGCCGAGGACGCTCACCCGGAACAACCGCGCCCGCTTGTCGATGAACGAGTGGAAGGCCCCGGCGACGATGACCGGTGTCGCGAGGCCGGTGACCGCGGCTGCGCCGACGGGCCAGACGATCGGGAGCACCTTGCGCGCCAGGCGCGGCGGCTTGGGGATTCCGGCCAGTCCCATGACGTCGACTGTATGCCGTCCGCCCGCCTCCGTGCCCGCCTTCCGGGAGCTCTCGGTTCGCTTGACCGCGGCGATCAGGCGAAGTGAGAGGAACCCACTTCAGGCGGGGAAGTTGGGGTGGGTGAGGTAGGCGGAGGTGGCGGCGTAGGCCTGGGTGGCCCGGGCGCGCAGCCGCGACGTGCGGCCATGGGTGAGCGAGACGGACGGGGTGTCGGGGGCGCCGCTGGGGAGGACGTGGACCTCGACGCCCTCGGGGATCGACTCCATCTCGTGGACGTAGCGGTGCCGTCGGGCGATCTCGAAGGCCACGACCCCGACCTCCCACGGGCGGCGCGGCGGGGTGAGCGGCTGCTCGACCCGACCGACCTGGAGCACGAAGATACGGTCGGCGCCGAGGTCGACGGCCCGGCCCACGGGGATCGAGTGGACGAGGCCGCCGTCGAGGTAGTGCCTCCCGTCGATCTCCACGGGAGGGAAGAGCCCCGGCACCGTGCACGACGCCACGACGGGGTCGACGAGCGAGCCCTCCGAGAACCAGCCCGAGCCCGCCGTCTCGATGCACGCGGCGACGCACTGGAACGGGACCTCGAGCTCCTCGAACGTGTCGACCGGGAGGTGTTCGTCGATGATGGCGCGCAGCGGCTGGCTCGAGAGCAGGTGCGTCCGGAAGCGCGCGATCCGAGCGGCCGAGCGCATCGGGTTCTCGAGGAAGATGCCGCTCGCGCCAACGTCCTCCCAGACCGTTCCGAGGGCGCGGATGCCCTCGACCGACGGATCGGCGGCGACGAACGCCCCGTTGAGGGCGCCGATGCTCGTGCCCACGACGAGGTCCGGCCGGATTCCCTGCTCGGCGAGGGCACGCAGCATCCCGAGCTGGGTCGTGCCGAGCACCCCGCCACCGCCGAGCACGAAGGCCGTCGTCATGACCATCAGCCTATGCATCGGGGCCCACAGACATAGGGTGGTCCCCATGCCCGGTGCAGCGTTCTTCGACCTCGACCGCACGCTGCTCCAGGGCGGATCCGGCCCCCATCTCTCCGCGGCGATGACCGAGTTCGGTCTCGTGCCGCGGAAGCTGCCCGGCCAGGACTTCCTCTTCAGGGCGTTCGACATCCTGGGCGAGAATCTCCCGTCGATCTTCCTCGCACGTCAGGCCACGCTCGTCGCCCGCGGCAAGGACCAGCGCAGCTTCGACGAGGCGGCGGCCAGCGCGGCGGAGGTCATCGCCGAACTCGTCCATCCGTTCGCGCTCACCCTCATCGAGCAGCACAGGGCCGAGGGGCGACCGGTCGTCATGGCGACGACGACACCCGAGCACCTCATCCGCCCCCTGGCCGATCGGCTCGGCTTCGACCACGTGCTCGCCACCCGCTATGGCACGAAGGAGGACGGGCGCTTCGACGGCTCGATCCGTGGGCCGTTCGTGTGGTCGACCGGCAAGTTGGCCGCGGTCAAGCACTTCGCCGCCGCGCACGACATCGACCTCAAGGACTCCTTCGCCTATTCGGACTCCATCTTCGACCTGCCACTCCTGGAGGCCGTCGGGTCGCCTGCCGCGGTCAACCCCGATCCACGACTGACGATGTATGCCGTGGCGCGCCGGTGGCCGATCGTGCACTTCGACGTGTCGCCGGGTGTCCTCAAGATCCCCGTCGTGGGCGTGGAGCTCCAGCGGATCGCGCTCGAGGCCCTGCGGTCGACGTTCTTCCCGGCGGCACGCTTCGACATCCAGGGCATCGAGAACATTCCGCGCCACGGCCCGGTCATCCTCGTCGGCAACCACCGCAGCTACTTCGACCTCGTCGCGTTCGCGCAGGTCATCCGGCAGTCGGGGCGGAGCGTGCGGTTCCTCGGGAAGAAGGAGCTGTTCGACGTCCCGTTGGCCGGGGCGTTCTTCTCCGCTGCCGGCGGCATCCGCGTCGACCGGGCCGAGGGTGGCGCCGAGTCCTATGACATGGCGGCGCTCGCGCTCGAGGGTGGCGAGATGGTCGCGCTGCTGCCGGAGGGGACGATCCCTCGGGGTGAGGCGTTCTTCGACCCCGAGCTCAAGGGCAAGACGGGTGCTGCCCGACTGGCTGCGGTGAGCCGCGCACCCGTCATCCCCATGGGGGTGTGGGGCACCGAGAAGGTATGGCCACGGTCCTCGACCCTGCCCAACCTCACGAACCTCTCCAACCCGCCGCAGGTCAGCGTCCACATCGGGGAGCCGGTCGAGCTGAAGTACCGCTCGCCAGTGGCCGACACGAAGCGGATCATGTCGGCGATCAGCGATCTGCTCCCGCCCGAGTCGCGGGAGCGGCATACGCCGACCGCCGAGGAACTGCGGTCCACGTATCCGGGTGGACGGGTCCCCGACGAGGCCTGAGGGATTTTCCACAGCGGCTCGGGCGTTGCGGACTTGTCCACAGATCTCGAATGGCCCGTGCGCCGTGTCGGCGGGACGGCATACGTTGGGCGTCGTTGAGGCGCGACGAGGGAGGTGAGCCGACACGTGGAGCAGGCCCACATCCTGGAGGAACTGACCGACGTCGAGCTGGCGCGCGCCTTCGGTCCGCTGACGCTGGCTCGCGGGGTGGAGTACGCGCGGGCCGGGCGGGTCACGAGCATCGTCCTCGCCGACCGCGGCGCGCGAGCGGCAGCCCGGGTCCTCGGTAGTGGCGCCAACATCTATCGCACCGACATCGCGCTCGACCCGGACAGCCCGGGGAGCCACCTCGACACCGACTGCACCTGCCCCGTCGGGGTCGCGTGCAAGCACGCCGCAGCCCTGACGATCGCCCTGCGGACCCAGAAGCCGTGGCGCACCGAACAGGAGTCCGGCGGGTCCGAAGGGTCGGCCGCAACGACGGAGTCGTGGCGTGATGCCCTTGACGAGTTGCTCGACGTCGAGGAGCCCGACCTCGAGACCTCTCCGGTGGGGCTGCTGCTCGACGTGGAGACGCCGCGGACCCAGCGCTGGAATGCCGAGGCGGGGCCGTCGGTGCAGCTGCGACCGATGGTCCCCGGTGCCGTCCCAGGACGGTGGATCAAGACGGGCATCTCGTGGGAGGCGATGGCCGGCGGCTACTACTCGTCATACTCCTACAACGTCGACGGAGCCGCCCTCGACGCCCTGACCGCCATCGCGGACGCCCACCGGCGTGCGAGTCGGATGGCGAGCTATGGGCGCATGCCGGCGTCGATCCCCCTGTCGCTCGTGGGCCGTGGGTGGGTGGGCCTGCTCGCCAAGGCGCGGGCCGCCGGCGTCGTGCTCCTGTCCCAGTCCTCCGGCGGGGGCGAGGTCCACCTCGTCGAGGCGCCCGGCCACTTCACCCTGCACCTCCACCCGTCCAACCCCAATGCTGCCGCGGCTGGGCGTCCGACCGACGTCCGGGCCGTGCCCAGTCTCGAGCTGCCCGAGGGGGACGGCGATGTCGTCATCGTCGGCGACCCACCGACCGGCTGGTTCCGGGTCGAGGGGCGCGACCTGCGGCTCGGCGGCTTCGGTCCCGATGTCGATCTGGCTGCTGCGCGCGTCGTTGCGCGAGGGCCCTTCACCATCCCGAGCGCCGACTGGTCGAATTTCGCCGTCGACAAGCTCCCGGTGCTGCGGCGCCGAGCCGCGGTGCAGACCCACGACGGTCTCACCCTGCCCGAAGTCGTGCCGCCGCGACTGCACCTGGGCGTGCGGTTCGACAAGAAGCACACGGCCCGCGTGGCGTGGTCCTTCCGCTACGGGCCGGTCGACGCGCCGATCACGGTGCCGCTGGCCCGTGAGCGAGTGGTCTTCCGTGACCCCAACGCCTTCCGCGACGCCGCCGTCGAGAGCGAGCTGCTCGAGGCGATCCCGAGCCACGCCGACCTGCCCGCACTGTGGGACCTCACCCGCTCCGGATGGGCACCGCACGAGGCGGTGACCCTCACCGGCTTCGACACCGTGGCCTTCGCCGAACTGCTGCCCGAGATCTCGGCACACGCCCAGGTGGAGGTCGACGTCGTCGGTGAGCCCGCGGCATACGCGGAAGTCACCGAGGCGCCCCGCATCGCGATCGGGACGAGCGAGTCCACCGAGGGCAACGACTGGTTCGACCTCCAGATCTCCGTGACCGTCGGCGGGCACGAGGTGCCGCTGTCCGATCTCGTGACTGCGCTCGCGCGCGACGAGCAGCGGATGCTGCTCCCCGACGGTGCGTGGTTCACGCTCGACCATCCCGAGCTGCACCGACTCCGGTCGCTCGTCGAAGAGGCGCGGGCGTTGCAGGACAAGCAGTCCGACCCACTGCGGTTGTCCGTCCTCCATGCCGGGCTCTGGGACGAGCTCGTCGAGATCGGCGTGGTCGAGGAGCAGTCGAGCCACTGGCAGCGAGCCGTCGATGCGCTGCTGGGCATCGACGCCGACCACAACCCGCCACCGGCCGAGGTGCCGAGCACGCTCAAGGCGACGCTGCGCCCCTACCAGGAGGACGGCTTCCGCTGGCTTTCCCTGCTCTGGGACCTCGGCCTGGGCGGCGTCCTCGCCGACGACATGGGACTCGGCAAGACCCTCCAGGTCGTCGCGACCGCCCTGCGCGCCAAGGAGCGCGGCGAGCTCGCCGACCCCATGCTCATCATCGCGCCGACCTCCGTTCTCGGGACGTGGGTTGACGAGGTCGCGAAGTTCGCGCCCGACCTGTCCGTGGCCGTCCTCGACCGAACCCGGGCCAAGGCCCGCGTCCCGATGGAGGACGCCATCGTCGGTGCCGACCTGGTGGTGACCACCTATGCAGTGGCGCGGATCGACGCGGAGGCATTCCGTTCCGTCCCGTGGTCCGCGGCGGTCCTCGACGAGGCGCAGTTCGTCAAGAACCACCAGGCGAAGACGTATGCCGCGGTGCGGCGACTGCCGGCCCGCGTCACCTTCGCGCTCACCGGAACGCCGCTCGAGAACTCGCTCATGGACCTGTGGTCGCTCTTGTCGATCGTCGCCCCGGGACTCCACCCACGCCCTCAGCTGTTCAAGGAGCAGTGGGCCAAGCCGATCGAGAACGGCTCGTCGCCCGAGCTCCTCGCGACCCTGCGCCGACGCATCCGGCCACTCATGCTCCGGCGCACCAAGGAGTCCGTCGCCGCGGACCTGCCACCCAAGCAGGAGCAGATCCTCCACGTCGCCCTCAACCCGAAGCACCGCGCCATCTATGACCGGCACCTCGCTCGCGAGCGGCAGCGACTCCTCGGACTCATCGATGACCTCGACGGCAACCGCATCGCGATCCTGCGTGCGCTCACCGTCCTGCGCCAGATGGCCCTCGACCCCTCGCTGGTCGACGCCGAGGCCTATGGCGGCGTGGCCCCCAGCGCCAAGGTGGAAGCCCTCGTCGAGCAGGTGGCCGAGTTGGCGGCCGAAGGGCACCGGGCCCTCGTCTTCAGCCAGTTCACCGGCTTCCTGTCGCTCGTGCGCGCGCGGCTCGAGGAGGAGGGCATCGAGTACGCCTATCTCGACGGATCGACGCGCGACCGCGCCGACGTCGTGTCCGGGTTCCGCACCGGCGACGCACCGGTCTTCCTCATCTCCCTCAAGGCCGGTGGCTTCGGCCTGACCCTCACCGAGGCGGACTACGTGTTCGTCCTCGACCCGTGGTGGAACCCCGCCGCCGAGAACCAGGCCATCGATCGGGCCCACCGCATCGGCCAGACGAAGTCGGTCAACGTCTATCGGCTCGTCTCCACCGACACGATCGAGGAGAAGGTCGTCGCCTTGCAGGACAAGAAGCGCGACCTCTTCGCGCGGGTCGTGGACGACGGCAACCTGCTGTCGAGCGCCCTGACCGCCGACGACCTGCGTGGGCTGCTCGACCGCTGAGACCTTCCGTCCCTGCGTCGGGGATCGTCGTTGGGGTGATCCACGGTGATCGTGGGCCGGCGCGGGGCGGCGTGGGCCGACCTTCAGGCTGGACCGGCTTGACGGCGGCACCGGGAAGAGGCGTACAGTCCCGCACTGAGGTAAACCTCACCTAAGTCTGAAAGTCACTTCTCGACAGTCCTGAATCGCAGGTTCCATGCTCGTCAGCAACGCCCTCATCGGTCTCCGCGAAGGTCTCGAAGCCGCACTCGTCGTCGTCATCCTCGTGGCGTTCCTCGTCAAGACCGACCGACGGTGGGCCCTGCGCTACGTGTGGCTCGGGGTCGTCACCGCCGTCGTGCTGAGCGCCGGGCTGGCCGCGCTGCTCACGTTCGGCACGCGTCAGCTGAGCTTCGAGACGCAGGAGCTCATCGGTGGCAGCGCGAGCATTCTCGCTGTCGCCTTCGTCACGGCGATGGTGTTCTGGATGAAGTCCGCCGCCCGCACGATCTCGGGTGAGCTCAAGGGCCGGCTCGACAAGGCGCTCGACCTCGGACCACTGGCCGTGGCGCTCGTCGGCTTCCTCGGTGTGGGCCGTGAGGGCCTCGAGACGGCGATCTTCTTCTACGCGACGACCGAGGCGGCGGGCGCGGGCGAGAGCCAGCCGCTCATCGGCTGGCTCATCGGTCTGGCCGCGGCGATCGGCCTGGGCTGGCTCATCTATCGCGGCGCGATCCAGATCAACCTCGGCCGCTTCTTCAAGTGGACCGGCATCGCCCTCATCCTCGTCGCGGCCGGGATTCTCGCCTATGGCATCCACGACCTGCAGGAGGCGCAGTTCCTCCCGGGCCTCAACACGCTGGCCTTCGACGTCTCGGGCACGATCCGCCCGGACAGCTGGTACGCGACCCTGCTCAAGGGCATCTTCAACTTCACGCCGGCGACGACGGTCCTCCAGGCAGTCGCCTGGGTCGTCTACGTCACGGTCGTCCTCACCCTCTTCCTCCGCCCCTCCAAGGCACCTTCGGCACCCAAGCCCGCCACAACCGCCGCGGCGTCCCTCGCCACGAACCAGAACCCTTCAGGAGAACCCGGATGACCCGCCGCGCCCTCGCGATCACCCTCGTCCCCGCCGCCTTCGCCCTCGCCGCGTGCGGTGGAGCGAACGACGACGCCCCGACCGCCGACGGCAAGGGCCCCATCGCGGTGACCGCCAACGACACGACCTGCGAGGTGGCGCGCGCCGAGGCCCCCGCCGGGCAGATCGAGTTCACCGTGTCCAACAAGGGCACCAAGGTCAACGAGTTCTATGTCTACGCCGCGGGCGACCGCATCATGGGCGAGGTCGAGAACATCGCCCCGGGCCTGACCCGCACCTTCCACGTCGAGGTCGCCGAGCCCGGCACCTACGAGATCGCCTGCAAGCCGGGCATGGTCGGCAAGGGCATCCGCCACGACTTCACCGTCACCGGCGCGAGCGCTGCACCGCAGTCGGCCGACGCCAGGATCCAGGCCGCGACCGCGTCCTACAAGCGCTACGTCGGCAGCCAGGCCGACGCCCTCCTCACCGGGACGACGGAGTTCGTCGGGCTCGTCAAGGCCGGCAAGGTCGACGAGGCCAAGGCGCTCTACCCGACGGCCCGTTCCTACTGGGAGCGCATCGAGCCCGTCGCCGAGTCCTTCGGTGACCTCGACCCCAAGATCGACGGTCGTGAGGACGTGGTCGAGGAGGGCATGAAGTTCACCGGCTACCACCGCCTCGAGCAGGACCTCTGGGCCAAGGGTCTCCAGGCCGACAGCAGCGCCATTGCCGACCAGCTCCTCGCCGACGTCACGACGATCGTGACCGAGGCCAAGAAGGTCGAGTTCAACGGCCTCCAGCTCGCCAACGGCTCCAAGGCGCTCCTCGACGAGATGGCCACGGGCAAGATCACCGGCGAGGAGGAGCGCTACAGCCACACCGACCTCTGGGACTTCGCCGCCAACTGGGAAGGCTCGAAGGGTGCCATCGCCGCGCTCCGGCCGGTGCTGGAGGAGCGTGACGCCGCGCTCGTCGCGTCCTACGACCAGCGGGCCGCGGCGCTCGACGCCCTGGTCGCCAAGCACCAGAAGGGTGACGGCTACCAGCTCTACACCGAGCTGACGCCGGTCGAGATCCGGGCACTGAGCGACTCGCTCGACGCGGTCGCCGAGGACGTCTCCAAGGTCGCCGGAGTGGTCGCGGCAAAGTGAGCTCGTCACCGCAGTCCCAGGAATCCGGTGCCACCCGTCGCAGTCTTCTCGCCTCGGGTGCCGGCGTCGCCATCGCCGGCGCTGCCGCGGGCCTGACGTATGCCGGCCGCCCCGGTTCCGTTGCGGCGCACCAGTCCTCGTCCGGTCGGGGTTCCTCGGGGTCCGCCTCGGCGGAGCCCGTGCCGTTCCGCGGCGAGCACCAGGCGGGGATCGTCACGCCGGCCCAGGACCGGATGCACTTCGTCGCACTCGACGTCGTGACGAAGGACCCGGCCGAGCTCCGACTCCTCCTCAAGGAGTGGACCCGAGCGGCCGAGCGGATGACGTACGGCGCCGAGGCCGCTCCCGGTGGCGTCGTCGGTGGTGGGCCCTACCAGCCGCCGGCCGACACGGGCGAAGCACTCGACCTGCCCCCGTCGAACCTCACCATCACGATCGGCTACGGGCCGTCGCTGTTCGACGGCCGCTTTGGGCTGGCCGGGCGCAAGCCGGAGGCCCTGCACGACCTTCCGGGCTTCGTCGGCGACGACCTCGATCCGGCACGTTCCGGCGGAGACCTCTGCATCCAGGCCTGCGCCGACGACCCGCAGGTCGCTGTGCACGCCATCCGCAACCTCATCCGGATCGGCTTGGGCGTCATCTCGGTGCGGTGGAGCCAGCTCGGCTTCGGCCGCACCTCGTCGACGTCGACGAGCCAGACGACACCCCGCAACCTCTTCGGCTTCAAGGACGGCACGGCCAACATCAAGGCCGAGGACTCCGACGCCCTGACCAAGCACGTGTGGGTCGATCCCGCCGACGTCCCCGGCAATGCCGCGTGGATGGCGGGGGGTTCCTACCTCGTCACCCGGCGCATCCGCATGCACATCGAGGTCTGGGACCGGACACCGCTCCAGGAGCAGGAGGACATCTTCGGGCGCGACAAGGCAGTCGGGGCCTCGTTGCACCTGCCGGTCGACAAGCGCGACGAGTTCGCACCCCTCGACTTCGAGGCCAAGGGTGCCGACAACCAGCCGCGCATCCCGATGGCTGCGCACGTCCGGCTCGCCCACCAGAGCCAGCTGGGCGGCATACGGATCCTGCGTCGTGGCTACAACTTCACCGACGGCAGCGACGGAAGTGGGCACCTCGACGCCGGGCTGTTCTTCGTCGCGTTCGTCCGGGACGCCCACAAGCAGTTCGTGCCGATGCAGCAGGCGCTGGCCAGGGCAGACGTCCTCAACGAATACATCGAGCACACCGGATCGGCCCTCTTCGCCGCCCCGCCCGGTCTGGGCACTGACGACGACTGGGGTACCCAACTCTTCGGCTAGACCCAAGGTTTGTCTACTCTCGACGGCATGACCGAGGAGCTCCCTCCCACTGACGCCAGTACGACGGACGTCGACCCGGGCGCTGCTTCGCCGACGGCTGTCGAGGCGCTGCTGACTCGCGGCGTGAAGCGGGTCGCGGGCGTCGCCGACCGCGTCGTCCACCACCGAGTCGTCAACGATGCGCGTGCCGTCATCAACGCCGCCGCCGGTGACACTCTCGCGACGGCCGGTTCGGCCCTCTCGCACACCATGGGCGTCCGGGTGCTGGGGCATTCGATCCCCCTGACGAGGGAGGGGCTCGCCAACGCCTTCCCCCAGGCCTCCGAGGAGGTCGTCGTCCTCATCCACGGCCTGATGGTGACCGAATCCTGTTGGGAACAGGGCCAATTCGGACCGCAGCTCGAGGGCGACCTCGGCTTCACGAGTGTTGCGGTGCGCTACAACACGGGCCTGCGGATCTCGCACAACGGTCGTGAACTCGATCGGGTCCTCACCGCCCTCGTTGCCCACTGGCCCGTCCCCGTGACCCGGCTCGCCCTCGTCGGCCACTCGATGGGCGGTCTCGTCCTGCACAGCGCCCTGGCTCAGGCGGCGGACGACGCACCGTGGGTCGGGCTCGTCAGCGACACCATCACCCTCGGGTCACCGCACCTCGGTGCACCCCTCGAACGTGCCCTCGCCGGGACCACCCGACTCACCGGCGCCGTGCGGCACGGGGCCGGGCTCGGTCGCGCGTTGGGCCGACGCAGCGTCGGGATCCAGGACCTCGCTCGCGGCCGGATCCTCGACGAGGAGTGGAACGATCCAGTGGCGACCGGCCGCCGATGGCGACGGGTCGACGTTCCGCTGCGGGCCGGCATACGCCATCTGGCAATCGTCGGACTGCTGGGCAAGAAGATCAACGGACCCATCGCGCAACTCATCGGCGACGGAATCGTCCCGGCATCGAGCGCCCGAGGTTCGGGACGGAAGGCGCCGCGCAGCCGCCGGTTCGCGGGGGAGGACGTCGTCGTCCTTCCCGGGGTCGGTCACCTCGCGCTCGTCCACGACCCTTCGGTGTATGCCGCGATTCGCGAGCGACTCGGTGCCAGAGTGGACCCATGAGCGAGACGACGGCCCCCACGACGGTCATCCTCTTCGGCGCGACGGGCGACCTTGCCAAACGCAAGCTCATCCCCGGGATGCTCCACCTGTTCCAGTCGAAGCTGCTCGACGACCTGCGAGTCGTCGGGACCTCGCTCGACGACATCTCCTCCGACGAGTTCCGCGACCTCGCGCACGAGGCGATCAAGGAGTTCTCGACGCGCGTCCTCAACGAGGCGGAATGGAACGAGTTCGCCCAGAGGCTCGACTACGTCCCGATCTCCGCCGGGCCCCAGGCGCTGAGAGATGTAGTGCGGGCAGCCGAGGAGAGGTTGCCGGGGGACACCGAGCTGCGTCTGCACTACCTGTCGGTGCCGCCCAAGGCGGCTCTCTCGGCGATCCAGACCATCGCCGAGGCCGGGCTCGTCGAGCGCAGCCGAGTCGTCATGGAGAAGCCGTTCGGCACCGACTACGCCTCGGCGGTCGAACTCAACCGGCGCGTGCACGAGGTCTTCCGCGAGGAGCAGGTCTTCCGCATCGACCACTTCCTCGGCAAGGAGCCGGCGCAGAACATCCTTGCGTTCCGCTTCGCCAACGGCCTGTTCGAGCCGATCTGGCACCGCAACAGCATCGCGCACGTGCAGATCGACGTGCCCGAAACGCTCGGCCTGTCGACGCGTGGCGACTTCTACGAGAACACCGGCGCCTATCGCGACATGGTCGTGACGCACCTCTTCCAGATCCTGGCGTTCACGGCGATGGAGCCGCCGACATCGCTGGAACCGGGCGCGATCAGCCGGGAGAAGAACAAGGTCTTCGAGTCGATGCAGCCGATTCAGCCCAGTGACGTGGTCCGTGGTCAGTACCTCGGCTACCTCGACGAGCCGGGCGTCGCGCCCGACTCCGACACAGAGACGTTCATCGCGCTCAAGTGCTACATCGACAACTGGCGCTGGGCGGGAGTGCCCTTCTTCCTGCGGACCGGCAAGCGGATGGCCGAGGGTGCACGCATCATCTCGATCGCCTTCAACGAGCCGCCGCAGTCGATGTTCCCGCCCGGCTCCGGCGTCGGCGACCACGGACCCGACCACCTCACCTTCGACCTCGCGGACAAGGCCCGGATGTCGTTGTCCTTCTACGGCAAACGGCCCGGTCCGGGCATGAAGCTCGACAAGCTGTCGATGCAGTTCGCCATGCAGGAGACGACGTGGGCGGGCGCCGTGCTCGAGGCGTACGAGCGGCTCATCTATGACGCGGTGCGTGGTGACCACACGCTCTTCACCTCTGCCGAGGGCATCGAGCGCCTGTGGCAGATCAGCCAGCCACTGCTGGACAACCCGCCGGTCGTGCGGCCCTACGCACCGGACACCTATGGCCCCAACCAGATCCACCAGCTCGTGGCGCCGCACACCTGGCGGCTGCCGTTCGAGCGGAAGTGGCGCGACAAGAACCCCGACCCGGGCCCGCAATCGCCGATCGAGGGCGGCGCCCGGGGCTGATCGTGACGGCACCGCGTCCGGCGGTGCGCGGCGGTGTGCGGCGGACCAGTCCATGTGGGTCTGGTCCGGGACCGGACGGCATACCTAGATTCGGACGATGGTGCCTACGGGGGAGCGGCCGGCTCGGTCCCGCTCTCGACGCCTTCACGAGCAACGCTCGCAACCGCAACCTGCGCAGGGCGCAGCTGAGTTTCCTCGGCGCCTGGACGGCTGAATGGGCCTTCACCGTCGGGCTGGGCATCGTGGCCTACCGTTCCGGCGGGGCCGCCGCGGTCGGGCTCGTGGGCCTCCTGCGGATGGTGCCGTCGGCGGTTCTCGCGCCACTGCTCTCGCCCCTGGCGGACCGGGGGAGACGCGAACGCGTGCTCGTCGTCGTGTCCACGGTTCGTGGACTCGCAACGGCTGCCGCGGCTGCGCTGGTGGCGGTGGACGGTCCGGTGGCGGTCGTCTATGCCCTCGCGGTGGTGTCGACGATCGCGGCCACGCTCTTTCGACCGGCTCATTCGGCCCTGCTCCCGTCCCTGTGCCACACCGGTCACGAGCTGGCCAGCGCCAATGTCGTGCGAGGGCTCCTCGACTCCGCCGCCACGCTCATCGGACCTCGGCTGGCTGCGGTGCTCCTCGGTCTGAGTGGCGTCGAGATGGTGTTCGCGGTGTCGGCCGCCGCGTCGCTCTGGTCGGCGGCGCTCGTGGTGGGACTGCGTTATGACGCCCCACCGCGGCCGGATGCAGGGCGAGCCTCCCGGCTCCTGCCGGAGGCCGCCGAGGGACTGCGCGCCGTGGCCTCGAACGGCGGTCTGCTGCTCGTCTTCGGACTGGGAGCGGCACAGGCCCTGACCCGTGGTGCCCTCACAGTCCTGTCGGTCGTCGCCGCGATCGAGCTCCTTGGGACGGGTGAGTCCGGGGTCGGCGCGCTCATGACCTCGGTCGGGGTGGGTGCGGTGCTCGGATCGCTGGCGGCGTCACTCCTCGTGAGCACCACCCACCTCGGGCGGTGGTTCGCACTCGGCATCGGCCTGTGGGGTCTGCCGCTCGCCATCGTCGGGTCGGTGCCGGTCGAACCCGTCGCGCTCGGCGTCCTCGCCCTGATCGGGGTGGGCAACGCCCTGGTCGACGTCGCCGGCTTCACCCTCATGGCGCGGATGGCCCGGGACGAGGTCCTGGCCCGGGTCTTCGGAGTGTTCGAGAGTGTCGTGGCCCTGTCGGTTGGGCTCGGTTCCCTCGTCGCCTCGCTGCTCGTCGAACGATTCGACACCAGCACGGCGCTGATCGTCGTGGGCCTGGTCTGTCCGGTCCTTGCGACTCTGGCGCTGTCGCGACTCGGCCGCCTCGACCTCGCGGTCGGTGCCCTCGACGAGGACGTCACTCTCCTGCGAGGGGTGTCGATGCTCGCCCCGCTACCCCTGCCCGCCGTCGAGGGGCTGGCCCGTGGCCTGCGTCCGTTCGAGGTCGCCGCCGGAGAGACGGTGTTCCGTCAGGGCGACACCGGCGACGAGTGGTTCGTCATCGAGTCGGGGACGGTCGACGTCCTGGGCGACGGTCAGGTCGTGACGACGCTCGGCCCCGGGGAAGGGTTCGGGGAGATTGCGCTGCTCCGGGACACTCCGCGCACCGCGACGGTCGTCGCGCGGGAGGATCTGCACCTGCGTGCGCTGTGCGCCGACCACTTCGTCCCGGTCGTGCTGGGGCACCCTCACAGCACCCGCCGGGCAGGCGCCGACGTCGACGAACTCCTCGACCGGTTCCACCCCCACGAGGAGGAGTGAGGCGTCAGACGTAGCGGCCCAGCTCGTCAACGGCAGCGACGGCGGTCGTGCGGACGATGAGCGACTTGGGCCGCACATCGAACCGGACGTCCTTCGCGTGTCCGATGACGTCGCCGTCGATCTCCACCATCTGCGGTTCGTCCAGCGACACGAGGATCGACTGGCAGCGGTAGCGGTCGAGCTTGGGGTGGTTGCGCCCGCGCTTGGCGAGCACGTGCACGGCCACACCGGCCCAGCCGACGATGCCCTTGGGGGTGATGGCGACGACATCGAGCACGCCGTCGTCCACCTCGGCGTCGGGCATGAGGGTGATGCCGCCCGTGAGGCGGCCGCAGTTGCCGACGACGACCGTGCGGGCCGTGTGTGCGATGGGCTCGCCGCCGTCGATGCGCAGGCGCGTCGCGAAGCGAGCACCCAGCAGGTTCTTGGCCCCGGTTGCGACGTAGGCGCCCCAGCCGATCCGGGCCTTGGCCTCTTCACTCGTGCCGTGCATGATGCTCGCGTCGAGGCCGAGCCCGGCCATGACGAGGAAGGCGTGCCCCTCGTCCGATGCCTCCGCCGCTTCCACCACCTGAGCTCCTTGGGCGGCTTCGGGCGCGTCCACCGCGTCGCGCGGCTCCGCTCCGTCGCCGGGCTCCGCTGCGTCGGCAGCGCCGGCAGCGTGCACAACGTCCGGGTCGAGCGTCACCCAGCCGACGTCAATGTGGCGGTTCCGGCCCGTGAGGGCGACGTCGATCCCACCGATGAGACCGAGCGGCAGGCCGAGGTTGCGGCCCAGCAGGTTGCCGGTTCCGGCCGGGATGAGGCCCATCGGCGTCGATGTCCCGGTGAGGACCTGCGCCACGGCGCGCACGGTCCCGTCCCCACCGATGGCACACACGAGGTCGACGCCGTCTGCGAGTGCCGCGCGGGTCTGGCCGACCCCGGGGTCCTCGGCCGTCGTCTCGAGGATGAGTGGCTCGTCCCAGTCGTCATGCCCGGAGACCGTGCGTCGGATCAGCTCCCGGGCTGAGGCGACGTTCTCGAACTTCGTCGGGTTGATGACCACGGCGACACGCTTCTTCGGAGCCGGCTCATCCTCGTCCGACCCCTGCCGGAAGGAGGAACGCGCCGGCCGCTTGGGCGACGCGTGACGACCTCCGCCTCGGCCGAGGCCGACGACGACGGCGGCTCCGAGACCGACGATCAGCAGGAGAGCGAGGATCACCAGGATCACGGGCCACGAGTCGTTCACGTCAGGGACCGTACCCCACGGTCAGCGCCCCTCTTCCGACATCGCCGATCCGCCCTACCCTGTGGACATGAGCGAGATCGTGCCGGACGACAAGGACTGGACCTGGACTCTCGAGCGTCCCTGCCCGGACTGTGGTTTCGACCCCACGACGGTCGACGGGCCCGACATCGCGAGTCTCGTCACGGCATACACGACGCCGTGGACGGACGTCCTCGCGCGACCGGACGTGGCCGCTCGACCCAACCCGAGCACGTGGTCGCCCCTCGAGTACGCGTGCCACGTCCGTGACGTCTGCGACCTCTTCGCCGACCGTGTGCAGCTGATGCTCGACGAGGACGGTGCCCGCTTCGCGAACTGGGACCAGGACGTCACGGCGGTCGAGAGTGCCTATGCCGCGCAGCCGCCCGTCGTCGTAGCGTCCGAGATTCCCGTGGCCGCCGCGCGACTCAGTGCCGCGTATGCCGGCGTGTCCGGTTCGCAGTGGGAGCGTCGCGGCGTGCGGTCCAACGGTTCGGAGTTCACGGTCCTGACGTTGGGGCGCTACGGCCTGCACGACCTCCGCCACCACGTGTGGGACGTCGGCGCGTCGGTGGACTGACGGGTCAGACGCGCGGTTCGTTCCTCAAGCGCTCCGCGATGTCGGGAACCGCAGTGATCGCACCGGTGGACACCTCGATGATCAGGTCGTAGGCCTCGTCGTTCGTGAGGCTCAGCCGTCGCCCGTTCAGACCGTAGGTCGCGATGGCCGATGCCAAGGCGAGTCTCTTGTTGCCATCGATCAGGGCGTGGTTGCGGGCGATCGATTGGACGAGCGCTGCCACCTTGAGGTCGAGGGATGGGTAGGCGTCGTCACCGAAGACCGTTGCGCGTGCCCGCGACACGGCTGACTCGAGCAGACCGATGTCACGGATGGACACGTCACCGAGCGTCACCTCGGCGACGCGGAGCAGGTCATCGAGGTCAAGGAGTTCCATCTACTGTCCGAGCCGGTCGAGGGCGTCCTTGTAGCGGGGGAGTTCGGTGGCGAGCACGTCATCGAGAGCCGCTCGACGGTCCTGACGCGCGACGTACTCGCGGACGGCCTGGCGGGCAACCTCCTGCATGGACCGCCCCTCATGCCGGGCCCGCTCGCGGAGGGCCTCGGATTCCTGGTCGGTAAGTCGCAGTGTCATGGCCATGGCTCCGACGGTATCACTGTGGTATCACTGCTCGCCATGGCCGGCGAGCTCGTGGGCCATGGCGCGGACCACCCCGCCGAGCAGAGCCGTCGACAGACCGGCGAGGCACAGGTACACGACCAGGAACGTCGTGTCGACGTCGCGGAAGAACACCGTCAGCGCCCACACGAAGCTCGCTCCCCACGCCGTGGCCCACGCAGACATCACCCAGGGTCGGGGGGCGAGAGGCGAGTTGGCGCCGCGGCGGTCGGACTGCTGCCACTTCGCACTCGCCCACAGGTCGCCGAACATTCGATGCGGCACGAGGATGTGCGCGACGGGGATGAACCACGCCACGAGGAACCACTCGCGGTTGAACTGCTCGGTCGTGGGGTCCACCCGACGCGTTCCCGCGGCGACGAAGCACCACGCGCCGGCGCCGAGGACGAGACCGGTCTGGAGGATGCCCACCACCTGAGCCGCGAAGCCGAAGAGTCCACCTGACGCCGAGCCGATCTGGGCCAGCCCGGCCAGCCCGGCGAACACGGCCGCGAGCCCGGCACTCACGGCATACAGGGTGGTCGTCGCGCGACCGAACCACAGCGGGAGGTCCGGTCGCGGACGACGGGTGTGGGAGCGGTGCGCGCCGCGCCGGTCGTCGGCGTGGCTGGTCAGGCGGACGGAAGTGGGGATCGAGGTTGTCATGTCGATGAGTGTTGCGGGGATCGCGAAAACGGCCGCGGAGTTATCCACAGCCTCCGCGCCATTAGGCTGGCGCGCGTGATTGATCTGAAGCTGCTCCGCGAGAACCCCGACCGCGTGCGCGCCTCGCAGCGCGCCAGGGGCGAGGATGAGTCCGTCGTCGACGCCATCCTCGCCGCGGAGGAGAAGCAGCGGTCCTCTCTCACCGCGTTCGAGCAGTTGCGCGCCGAGCAGAAGTCGATGGGCAAGCAGGTCGCGCAGGCCCAGGGTGACGAGAAGCAGGCGCTCCTCGCCCGCACCAAGGAGATCGCCGCGCAGGTCAAGGCCAACCAGGCTGCCGCCGACGAGGCCGCCGCAGAGCTCGCCACGCTCCAGCGCAGCATCGGCAACGTCATCGACGAAGCCACCCCTGCCGGTGGCGAGGACGACTACGTCGTGCTCGAGGAGGTCGGCACGCCGCGGGACTTCGCGGCGGAGGGCTTCGAGCCCAAGGACCACCTGACCCTCGCCGAGGGTCTGGGTGCCCTCGACATGGCGCGCGGTGCCAAGGTCAGCGGCTCGCGCTTCTACTTCCTCAAGGGCGTCGGAGCCCGCCTCGAGATGGCGATGCTCCAGCTTGCGATGCAGCGCGCCATCGAGGCCGGGTTCGTCCCGATGATCACGCCGACCCTCGTCAAGACCGACATCCTGGCGGGCGCCGGCTTCATCGACCACCACGCCGAAGAGGTCTACCGCCTCGAGGCCGACGACCTCTGGCTCGTCGGCACGAGCGAGGTCGCGCTCGCCGGCTACCACGCCGACGAGATCCTCGACCTGTCGCAGGGTCCGATCCGCTACGCCGGCCAGTCGACCTGCTACCGCCGCGAGGCCGGCAGCTATGGCAAGGACACCGCGGGCATCATTCGCGTCCACCAGTTCAACAAGATCGAGATGTTCGTCTACTGCAAGCCCGAGGAGGCGGCCGAGGAGCACCAGCGGCTGCTCGGGTGGGAGCGAGAGATGCTCGACCTCATGGAGCTGCCCTACCGCATCATCGACACCGCCGCGGGTGACCTCGGTGGTCCGGCCGCGCGCAAGTTCGACTGCGAGGCGTGGGTCCCGACGCAGGGCAAGCACCGCGAGCTCACGTCGACGTCGAACTGCACGACCTTCCAGGCGCGCCGCCTCAAGACGCGTTACCGCGTCGATGGCGGTGGCACCGAGGTCGTCGCCACGCTCAACGGCACGCTCGCCACGACGCGTTGGATCGTCGCCATCCTCGAGAACCACCAGCAGGCCGACGGTTCCGTCGTCGTCCCCAAGGCGCTGCGCCCGTTCATCGGGCTCGACGTCCTCACGCCTGCCTGAGCGCGCCCTCCGGGGGGGGGCCTCCGCCTCGGGACGGATCCTTCCGTCGTGGTTCCGTCCCTAGGCTGAGGGGTATGCCGTCCGCCCGCCCTTCGCTGTCGTCTCGCGTTGCGGGGTTCTTCGCCCTTGACGACGACTGGCAGCGGCCCTCGCCACCCATCGGCGCGGGTGACCTGGCCCTCGCCGCCTGTTTCGCCCTCTTCGGGATCCTGTCGCTCGAGTTCGTGCGCTCGGTCACCGACCTCGAGGTCGGCGGGCAGCCCGTGTGGGTCCAGTGGCTGGCGGTGCTGTCGAGTGCGGCGCTGCTGATCTGGCGCCGGACGCACCCGTTGCTCATCGGGCTGCTCGCGGCCCTGCACATGTTCGTCGTCGGGGTGACCATGCCCGGGGTGATGGGGCAGTTCTCGCTGCAGGTGCTGTATTTCAGCGCGATCTACTCGGCCGTCGCCTGGGCGGCGAGTCGGCGCACCGCCATTCTCGTCGCGGGCGGCGTGAGCGTGTTCATGCTGCTCTGGATCGCGTGGCAGCTGGCGCTCGGTTCCGGAATCCAGGAGATCGTCGACGGCACGCGCGACATCGAGTCACAGGGAGCCTTCGACCCGATCTTCGCCGGGGTAGCCCTCACTTTCGTCATCAACATCGTGTACTTCGGTGGCGCCATCGTCATCGGTCAGGTCGCGTGGCGTGGTGCCCGACAGCGCGCTCGCCTCGAGGAGCAGGCCGAAACGATTGCCGCACAGGCGGATTCACTGCAACGCCGGGCCGTCGTCGACGAGCGACTGCGCATCGCCCGTGAACTGCACGACGTCGTCGGGCACCACGTGTCCGTCATCGGCGTCCAGGCGGCCGCGGCCCGGCGGGTGCTCGACCGGCGACCGGACGAGGCGGCCTCTGCCCTCGCCCACATCGAGACCAGCTCACGCGACGCCGTCACCCAGATGCGCAGCCTCCTCGGCACCCTGCGAGAGATCGAGGATGAGGCCGAGGCGGGTGCCCGTCCGGCCGGGGCGATGGGGACGCAGGGCCGCTCCCCTGATCGTCGCCCGGAGCCCACGCTGTCGGACCTGGCCGACCTCGTGGCCGAGCGGGACACGGGAAGTCTGCGGACGGCATACCACCTCATCGAATCCCGGGAAGGTGCGCACGCGGAGATCGCGGCGCCCATCGGACTCTCGCTCTACCGCATCGTGCAGGAGGCGCTGGCCAACATCTCGCGCCATTCGACGGCCTCCGCCGCCGACGTCTTCACTCGCGTGGTGACCGAAGGGGCGGGGTCGCCCTATGCCGAGGTCGAGGTGCTCGACAACGGCCGACCGCGCGCCGGGACGTCCGGCTCGGGCCTCGGTCAGCTCGGCATGCGGGAGCGCGCAGCGTCGCACCACGGCATCGTCGACATCGGGCCCCGTCCGACCGGGGGATACCGTGTCCGCGTGCGAATTCCGTTGGGGGAGATCGACATTGCCGGGGTCTGAGCCAGTCATCGCACCGATCCGGGTGCTCATCGTCGACGACCAGGCGCTCGTGCGGTCCGGTTTCCGCATGATGCTGTCCGTCGAGGACGACATCGAGATCGTCGCGGATGTCGCCAATGGTGAACTCGGCCTCGCCGCCGCCCGTGAGCACTCGCCGGACGTCATCCTCATGGACGTGCAGATGCCCGTCATGGACGGGATCGAGGCCACTCGCTCGATCGTCGCGCAGGACCTCGGACGGGTCATCATCCTCACGACGTTCGACCGGGACGACTATCTCTTCGACGCACTGCGCGCCGGGGCCAGCGGCTTCCTCCTCAAGAACTGCGAGCCCGACCAGCTCACCGAAGCCATTCGCGCGGTGGCCGGAGGGCATGCCCTCCTCGCACCGGAGGTGACGACCCGGGTCATCGCCGCGATGACGGCGGGCGGGCAGGGTGCCGGTGCCGGGTCCGGTGGCTCGGCGGGTGGGCCGGGCGGCGGGGCGACCGGACGCGCCACGTCACACGTCGGGTCGGCCGACCAGCTCGACCGCCTCACCGACCGCGAGCGGGAAGTGCTGGCCCTCATGGCCCGCGGTCGCTCCAACTCGGAGATCGCGGGTGAGCTCTTCCTCGGCGAAGCCACGATCAAGACCCACGTCTCCAACACCCTCGCCAAGCTGCACCTGCGCGACCGGGTGCAGGCCGTCGTCTTCGCCTACGAGGTCGGGCTCATCCGCCCGGCGGAGAACGGCCTTCCCCCCCAGGACTGATCCGGCCCGTGCCGTCCGCTCCTAGCGTGGAGGCATGAGTTCAGAACTTCTCGAGGTCGACGGGCTGCGCCGGACCTTCGGCGATGTCGTGGCCGTCGATGGTGTGTCCTTCACAGTCCCCGGCGGCCAGATGACCGGCTTCGTCGGCGGCAACGGTGCGGGCAAGACGACCACGATGCGGATGATCATGGGTCTGCTCGCCACCCACGGGGGAGAGGTGCGGTGGAACGGCTCGCCCATCACGACCCTGGACCGGCGCCGCATCGGCTACATGCCCGAGGAGCGCGGCCTCTATCCGAAGCAGAAGGTCCTCGACCAACTCACCTATCTCGGCGAGCTCTCCGGGATGACCGCAGCGGCCGCCCGGGCCAGCGTCATGGAGCACCTCGAGCGCTTCGGCCTCGAGGACCGTTCGACCGAGCGCGTCGAGAAGCTCTCCCTCGGCAACCAGCAGCGCGTCCAGATCATCGCCGCGCTCATGACCCAGCCCGACGCGCTCATCCTCGACGAGCCGTTCTCCGGCCTCGACCCGCACGCCGTCGACTCGATGGTCGACCTCCTGCGCGAGCACACCTCCCGCGGCATCCCCGTCCTCTTCAGCTCCCACCAGCTCGACCTCGTCGAACGCCTCTGCGACCGCCTCGTCGTCCTGGCCAAGGGACGCGTCGTCGCGGCCGGCAGTGTCGGCGAACTCCGCAGCGCCGGGCCGGTCCGCTACCGGCTCACGCTGGGAGGTGACGCGGGATGGCTTCGCGACCTGGCCGGCATACACGTCCACGACGTCGACGGGAGCACAGCGCTCCTCGAGTTCACCAACGAAGCCGCTCGACCCGCTCTGCTCACCGCAGCAGCCGAGCGCGGCGACGTCCTCGACTTCGCCCGCCAGGTCCCCGCCCTGTCCGAGATCTACCGAGAGGTGACGTCATGACCGGCACCGCGTGGATGACCGTGGCCCGCCGCGAGATCATCACCAAGCTCACCGACAAGACCTTCCTGCTGAGCACTTTCGGGCTCGTCGCGATCCTCGCCGGGGTCCTGGGTGTCCAGGCGTTCATGGCGAACCGGGCGACCGAGTATGCCGTCGTCACGAGTTCCAGCGCGGCGCACCAGATGGCCGAGCTGGTCAAGACGGGTGCCGAGGCGGAGGACGACAAGCTCACCGTGACGCTGTCCGAGGCAACCGACGACACTGCCGCCCAGACGAAGGTGCGCGATGGGGATGCCGTCGCGTGGCTCCACCAGGGCGACGACGGCTGGGTCCTCACCGGCAAGGATGACGTCCCCGGCGACCTCCTCACGGCGGCGACGACCGTCATCCGCGACGAGACGCTCACGGTGAACGCTGCCGCCGCGAATACCTCCGTCGAAGACCTGCAACGCGGATCCGAAGTCAGCACAACGCTTCTGGACGCCGACGCCGACCGAGCCGGGGTGGCCAAGGCGGTCGGGTTCGCGCTCGCCATGCTCTTCTATCTCGCGTCCTTCACGTTCGGACTGGCGCTCGCCAACAGCGTCGTCGAGGAGAAGGCGAGCCGCATCGTCGAGATCATCACGACGAAGATCTCCGTGCGCGAACTGCTTGCCGGCAAGGTCATGGGCAACCTCGCCCTGGCGTTCGCGCAGATGGCGCTGTTCGTCGGCGTCGGCTTGGTCGGGCTGTCCTTCACGGAGTACGACCGGTTCCTGCCGATGATCTCGGGTGCGGTGGGGTGGTTCGTGGCCTTCTTCGTCGTCGGCTTCGGGCTCCTCGCGTGCCTCTGGGCGGTGGCGGGTGCCCTGGCAACGCGGACGGAGGACGTGCAGTCGACCTCGACGCCGTTGACGATGCTCACGGTGGCGGTGTTCTTCGCCGCGATGCTCGCCGACGGCGTGATCAAGGTCGTGCTGTCCTTCGTGCCGCCGTTCTCGGCGATCCTCATGCCCATGCGGGTGCTCGAGGGATCGGCGCCGTGGTGGCAGGCCCTCGTGGCGCTCGCGATCCTCCTCGTGACGGCCGGGCTCATCGTGCGCGGGGCGGCGCGGCTCTACCAGCGCTCGCTGCTCCAGACGCAGGGCCGGCTCAGCCTCCGTCAGGCCTGGTCCACCCCGGAGTGACGCTGGCGACTTCTTGCGCTGTTGGGACGCGTGCGATCGGCCGTAGGCCTCCGCCGCGTGTCCCAACAGCGCAAGCAGTCGAGATGCGTGGACGGGATTTGACAAGGACAGGCTTACCTAATTTAGGTTTGCCTTACTGATCTTGTCGCCGCGCTTCCGGGTGCGGTCCAACCCACAGAAGGCCTCATGCTCTCTCGTCGCTCCCTCGTCGCCACGGCTGCCGCCGGCGTCGCCGCCCTCGCCCTCACCGCCTGCTCGACCGGCCCCACCGCCGAGGCCTCGGCCGACCCCACGACGGCCAGCTCGGTCGGCGTGGACAAGGACGCGTTCCCCACGACCATCAAGCACGCCTTCGGTGAGACGACGATCAGCGCCGAGCCCAAGCGCGTCGCCACGGTCGGCTGGAACGACGCGGACGTCGTCGTCTCCCTCGGGGTCCTCCCCGTCGGCGCCACCAAGATCACGTGGGGCGGCAACGCCCAGGGCTCGACCGACTGGTTCGACGCCGGTGTCGCCAAGATCGATGCCACGGCGCAGATCGCCCGCTACGACGACACCGCGGGCATCCCCGTCGAGGAGATCGCGGCCACCAAGCCCGACCTCATCCTCGGTGTGAACTCGGGCATCACCAAGGAGGACTACGACAAGCTCTCCAAGATCGCCCCGACCGTCGCGTACCCCGGTCAGGCCTGGGGCACGTCGTGGGAGGACAGCGTCAAGCTCGTCGGCCAGGCGCTCGGCCGCAACAGCAAGGCCACGGCCGTCTCTGCTGAAACAAACAAGGCCATCGACGACGCCGTCGCGAAGTACCCGCAGATCAAGGGCAAGTCGGCCGCGTGGGCCTGGTTCACGCCGACCGACCTCTCCGTCGTCAGCCTCTACACGAGCAACGACCTGCGCCCGCAGATCCTGCGCCGCTTCGGCATGGTCGACGCGCCGACAGTTGCCACGCTGAGCAAGGGCAACACGCAGTTCAGCGCCAACCTCTCCGCCGAGAAGTCCTCGACGCTCGCCGCTGATGCCCTGATCTTCTACGTCGATGACCCGAAGCAGGTCGACCAGCTCAAGGCCCACCCGCTCCTCGGCCAGATCCCGGCGCTCAAGACCAACCACTACGTCGCCAGCGCCGACAACGCGACGGCCCTGACGATGTCGTCGCCGTCCCCCCTCTCGATGCCGGTCGCGCTCGAGAAGTTCCTGCCGAAGATCGCCTCGGCCGTGGACGGAACGCCCGCACAGTGACGCTCCGGGCCGAACTCGAGCCCGGTATGCCGTCCGCCCAGCCGGCTGCCCCGGCCCACCTTTCAGGGAAGGTGGGTCGGGGTGGTCGCCTGCCCGTGGCCGTCATCGTCGCGGCCGGGCTGGCCACGGTCGTGGCCGCTGCA
Organism: Knoellia subterranea KCTC 19937; assembly: GCF_000768685.1. Lineage (GTDB taxonomy): Bacteria > Actinomycetota > Actinomycetes > Actinomycetales > Dermatophilaceae > Knoellia > Knoellia subterranea. The sequence continues at coordinate 83,568 of NZ_AVPK01000006.1, forward strand.
GCTCTCTCCCTCCTCCTCGGCACCCAGTCGCTGCCGCCGTCGCAGATCCTCGGCGCCCTCACGGGTGGCACGGTCTCCGACCAGGTCAGTGGCATCGTCGATTCGCGCATCGACCGCACCCTCATCGGGCTCGTGGTCGGCGCAGCCGTCGGCATCTGCGGCGTCGTCCTCCAGGGGCTGACCCGCAACCCGCTCGCCGAACCGGGCATCCTCGGCATCAACGCCGGCGCGGCTCTCGCCGTCGTCGTCGGCATCAAGCTCTTCGCGCTGTCGACCGTCGGCGGCTACGTGTGGTTCGCGCTCCTCGGGGCCTGTCTCTCCGCCGTCGTCGTCCAACTGCTCGCCCTGCTGGCGCCCGTGCGCGCCCAGCCCGTGACGATGGCGCTCGCCGGTGCCGCGGTCATGGCAACCTCGACGAGCGTCGTCGGCGCGATCCTCGTGTCCGACCAGGGCGCGCTCGACGTGTTCCGCTTCTGGCAGGTCGGCTCCGTCGCCGGACGTGACGCGGGGATCATCCTCGACGTCGCACCCTTCCTCGTCGTCGGCTTCGTCCTCTGCCTGGCCTCCGGCTCGCTGCTCAACACCGTCGCGCTCGGTGACGACCTAGCCCGCGGCCTCGGCCAGCGCGTGATCCTGCACCGTCTCGCGGCAGCCGCCGGGGCGATCCTGCTCGCGGCGTCGGCCACGGCCCTCGCCGGGCCCATCACCTTCGTCGGTCTCGTCGTACCCCACGTCGTGCGCGCCATCGTCGGCCCCGACCACCGGCGCATCCTCCTCGGCTCGCTCTTCGCCGGGCCGGCGCTCGTCGTCGTCGCCGACACCATCGGACGGCTGGTCGCCGCCCCGAGTGAGGTCCAGGCCGGCATCGTCTGCGCCGTCGTCGGTGCCCCGTTCCTCGTCGCGCTCGTCCGGAGGATGAACGTCGCATGATTCAGCCTCCCGAAACCCAGCCACGCGCAGTCGAGAGGGGAGAACGCGCCGCCGACGCACCGGCAGACACGGCGGGTTCTCTCCTCTCGACGGGATCCGGCGCCGACGCGAGCGCCACCATCCGCGAGATCCGAGCGGTCCGCCGCACCGTGCGTCGTCGCCGTCTCGTCCTCACCGTCGTCCTGGGCTTGCTCGTCGTCGGCCTCTTCCTCGCCCGGGCGCTCCTCGGCGACTACCGCATCTCGTTCGTGGACGGCATCCGGATGATCTCCGGGACCACCATCCCGGGTGCGTCGTTCATCTTCATGGAGTCGACGCTGCCCCGCGCCTGTATGGCCGTCCTCGCGGGCGCCGCGTTCGCGTCGGCGGGGGCCGCGTTCCAGTCGATGCTGCGCAACCCGCTCGCGAGCCCGGACGTCCTCGGCATCAACCTCGGTGCGAGCGCTGCCGCGGTGTTCGCGGTTGTCCTCCTCGGATGGTCCGGTATGCCGGTCACGCTCGTCGCGTTCGCCGGTGCGGTTGCGGTCGCGGTCACCATTCATGCCTTCGCCGGGCGTGGGGGAGCGGCGACGGGACGGATGATCCTCGTCGGTGTCGGGTTGGCGGCCGTGCTGTCCTCGGTCGTGCACTGGCTGCTGCTGCGCGCCGACATCTATCGCGCGCAGGACGCCCTCGTGTGGCTGACCGGCAGCCTCGGCACGGTGACGTGGGGCGAGATCGCGCGGCTCGGCGCCGTCGTCCTCGTCGGGCTGCCGCTGCTCACTGTGGTCACCCGCCAGCTCGGCGTCCTCAGCCTGGGCGACGACCTCGCGACCGGACTGGGCGTCCGCGCCCACCGGCTGCGCCTCGTCATCACCGCGATCGTCGTCCTGCTCACGGCCTCGGCGACGGCAGTGTGTGGGCCGATCGCGTTCGTCGGCTTCCTCAGTGGGCCCATCGCCCGCCGGCTCACGCACGGCCGGACGTCGATCCCCACCGCGGCCCTCGTCGGCGCCGCCATGGTGCTGGCCGCCGACTACGTCAGTGCCTACGCCGTGCCCGGCACGGCCTTCCCCGTCGGAGTCGTCACCGGTCTCGCCGGTGCCCCCGTCCTCGTCTGGCTGCTCGTCGCCGGCCGCCGAAGCATCGCCGAGAAAGGATGAGTGAACGCATGAGCGTCACCCTCGCCGCGGAGTCCCTGTCCCTCGCCTACGACAAGCGCACGATCGTCGACGGCCTCGACCTCGCCGTGTCCGCAGGTCAGGTCACCGCCATCGTCGGGCCCAACGGCTGCGGCAAGTCGACCCTGCTGCGTGGCCTGTCCCGGCTGCTCGCACCGACGGGCGGTCGGGTCCTCCTCGACGGCGACGTCATCGGCAGCCTGCCCACCAAGGAGGTCGCGCGTCGGCTCGGCCTGCTGCCGCAGCAGCCGATCGTGCCCGAGGGCATCACCGTCGTCGAGCTCGTCGAGCGCGGTCGCCATCCCCACCACGGCCTCTTCAAGCAGTGGTCGCGCGAGGACGAGTCGGTCGTGGCCGCGGCCCTCGAGGTGACCGAGCTCGTCGACCTCGCCGGCGTCCCCGTCGACAGCCTCTCCGGCGGACAGCGCCAACGCGCCTGGATCGCGATGGCTCTCGCGCAGCGGACGCCAGTTCTGCTCCTCGACGAGCCCACGTCGTTCCTCGACATCGCCCACCAGATCGACGTGCTCGAACTCGTGCGCGACCGCAACGCCCGCGAGGGCACGACCGTCGTCATGGTGCTGCACGACCTCGCCATGGCCGCGCGCTACGCCGACCACCTCGTCGCCATGAGCGACGGCGCGATCGTCGCCGAGGGCACGCCCGGCGAGATCGTCACCCCCGCAGTCATCGAATCCGTCTTCGGCATCGCGGCCTCCGTCGTCGCTGACCCCACGACCGGCGACCCCGTCGTCATCCCCCACCGCAGGAAGCGAGACCAGCCATGACCGTCCTCGACCGTGTCGCCATGAAGGCCGCCACCGTCTATGCCCGCCTCACGATGGCCTCGCCCATCTATCGCGACCACGACTCCCAGTTCGAGACGACGGTCGTCTCCGTCGCCGATCTCGGTGGTGGCTTGCGTCGAATCACCTTCAGCGCACCGGAACTCGCGACCTATGAGCTGTGCGGAGCCGACGAGTACTTCGGCCTCCTCATGGCTCGCCCCGGCACCGAACTCGTCATGCCCGACGCCACCCGCGAGAACCTCCGCGCAGCGATCGCCGACATGCCGGAGCAGGACCGGCCCAACCTGCGCTGGTACACCGTGCGCGCGCACCGCCCGGAGGCCTCCGAGATCGACGTCGACATCGTCACCCACGGCGACTCGGGCCCGGGTTCGGCGTGGGCCTGCGCCGCCCAGGTCGGCGACCGCGCCGGCTACCGCTCCGGTGGCGCGCTCTACCGCGGCCACGAGTGCACCGGGCGGATGCTCATCGTCGCCGACGAGACCGCGCTCCCGGCCGTGGCCGCCATCATCGAGCAGCACCCCGATGTCGTGGAGCGAGCCACGATCCACCTGGAGGTGGCCGACAAGGCCGCACTCACGGCATACGACTTCGGTGGTGCGGAACCACACGTCCACGTGCGCGGCGACGCGGAGCCGGGGACTGCGGTCCTGCCGGTGCTGCGCGACGCGCAACTCAAGGATGTCTTCTACGCCTGGATATGCGGCGAGTCCGGCATGGTCACCGAGGGACGCCGCCACCTGGTCAAGACCGTGGGCATCGACCGGCGCCAGGTGCTGTTCTCGGGCTACTGGAAGCTGGGGCAGGAGAGGGGCTGACACTGAGCCGTCTCTGGGTCGATAGGTTTGGCGCCATGACGGTCGCCACACCGCACCTGGTCGCTCTCGACGTCGACGGCACGACGATCAACCACGCCGGCGTGATGTCCCCGGCCGTGCGCGAGGCGGTGCGTGCCGTCGCCGACGCAGGGCACCACGTCACGATCGCCACGGGCCGCGCCATCGTCGCCACGTTGCCGATCCTGCAGCAGCTCGACCTCACCCACGGGTATGCCGTGTGCTCCAACGGCGCGGTCACGTTGCGCCTCGACCCGGGGCTGCCCGAGGGCTACGAGGTCATCGAGGCGGTGACGTTCGACCCCGCTCCGGCGCTCAACCTGTTGCGCGCCGAGTGGCCGGACGCCGTCGTCGCCGTCGAGGAGCTCGGTGTCGGGTTCAAGCTCAGCGCGCCGTTCCCCGACGGCGAGCTCGAGGGTGAGCTGCGCGTCGTGCCGTGGGAGGAGCTCACCGCGCACCCCGTCACCCGCGTGACGTTCCGCGACCCGACGGGGACGGCCGAGGACTTCATGGCGCTCTCGGAGCGGATCGGCCTGCACGGCGTGAACTACTCCGTCGGCTTCACGGCCTGGCTCGACATCAACCCCGAGGGCGTGAGCAAGGGGTCCGCGCTCGAGCTCGTCCGCCGCCAACTCGGTGTCGAACCGGCCCACACGGTGGCCGTCGGCGACCAGCGCAACGACCTCGAGATGCTCCACTGGGCCGCCCGCGGAGTCGCGATGGGCAACGCCCCCGACGAGGTCAAGGCCGTCGCCGACGAGACGACTCTCGATGTCGATGACGACGGGCTCGTTCCCGTGCTGCAATCGCTCCTGTGACGGACGCACGCGAGAAGGCCCAGAACACCGCCCGCGACGTCGGCGACCACGCCCTCGTCGAGAAGGGGGCCCGCCTCGGCTTTGCCATGAGCGGGCTCATCCACCTCCTCATCGGCTGGATCGCGCTCAAGATCGCGTGGGGGATCGGCTCGACCGGGTCGTCGTCGGGTGAGTCGGCGGACAAGTCCGGAGCGCTGCGCGAGGTGGCTGGCGGCACGACCGGGCCGTTCCTGCTCGGCCTCGCGGTGCTCGGCTTTGCCCTTCTTGCGCTGTGGAACGCAACCGAAGCCGTTGTCGGTCGCCACGGCGGCGAGACCCTCGACCGCGCCAAGGCGGGTGGCAAGGCGATCCTGTATGCCGTGTTCGCCTGGTCCGCGTTCGGGTTCGCCCGGGGCGCCGGCGGGAGTGACGAGCAGAAGACGGACTCGATCACGTCCTCACTCATGTCCCAGCCAGGGGGACGGATCCTCGTCGGACTGGTGGGCGTCGCCGTGGTGGGGGCGGGTGCCTATCACGTGTGGAAGGGCTGGACGAAGGGCTTCCTCGAGGAGCTCGAGCGCCACCCTGGCCGTTGGGCGGAGGTCGCCGGGCGGGCCGGCTACGTAGCGAAGGGGATCGCGCTCGCGGTCGCTGGGTTGCTCTTCGCTGGGCCTGCGTTGTCCTCGCGCGCGTCCGAGGCCGGTGGTCTCGACTCTGCACTGAAGGAGTTGCGGGACAGGCCCTTTGGGCCCTACGTCCTCACGGTGATCGCGCTGGGGATTGCGGCCTATGGCCTCTATTCGTTCGCTCGCGCGCGGCACGCCAAGCTCTGACACTCGAGTCTGCGTGCGCGTCCCGGACAATGGTGCGTATGCCGTCCCGTCCCGATCTCGAGATCACGTCACCTGCCAACCCGCGCCTCAAGCAGCTCGTGGGGCTGCGGCGCCGCCGCGCCCGGGACGAGGCCGGGGTGACTGTGGTCGAGGGCTTCGAGGAGCTGGAGCTCGTGCTCGACGCCGGGGTGCGTCCGCGGACGCTGTTCTACTGCCCGGAGCTCATGCTCGACGCGGACGCGCAGATGGGCGTCGTCGAGGGTGCGCGGTCGGCGGGCGTCGAGACGGTGCGCGTGGGGCGGGCTGCCTTCGAGAAGGTGGCCTATCGCGAGGGGCCTGACGGCTTCCTCGCCCTGGTGCCGTCGGTGCGCGCCGGCCTGGCTGACCTCGACCTCCCCGAGGCGCCGCTGCTGCTCGTCTGCGAAGGCCTCGAGAAGCCCGGCAACCTCGGCGCTATGCTCCGCACTGCCGACGCGGCGGGCGTCGACGCGGTCATCGCCGTCGATCCCGTCACCGACTGGGGCAACCCCAACGTCGTGCGCGGTTCCAAGGGGACGGTCTTCTCCGTCGCGGTCGCCAGCGCGACGCTCGACGAGACGCTGCAATGGTTGGGTGAGAACGGCATACGTCTCATTGCGACCACCCCGGACACCGAAACGCTCCACACGGACGCCGACCTCACCGGCGGGATCGCGATCGCGGTCGGGACCGAGAAGTTCGGTCTCACCGACGAGGCGCTGCGCGCCGCCGAGGTGCGCGTGCGGATCCCCATGCACGGACAGGTGAACTCGCTCAACGCCTCCGCCGCGGCCGCCATCGTCGTCTATGAAGCGGTCCGTCAACGCGGCTGATCCCCACTGGCCCCACCCGTGTCAAGAGCACCCCATGAGGTGTGTCACGATTATCGGCATGCGAGTCGACCATGTTGTCTATGCCGCAGAGCACGACGGGGCGCGAGCCACGGCCGAACGTCTGGCCGAGCAGCTCGGTGTCGCAGCCGTCGACGGGGGTGTGCACCCGCGTTTCGGGACGCGCAACGTCATCCTGCCTCTGCTCGGTGACCGTTATCTCGAAGTCGTCGAGGTCCTCGACCACCCTGCCTCGGACAAGGCTCCGTTCGGCCAGGTCGTGCGTGCCCGCTCCGAGAACGGCGGCGGCTGGCTCGGCTGGGTCGTCGGCGTCGACGACATCTCCCAGCAGGAGGAGCGCCTCGGCCGCGACGCCGTCGACGGCAACCGCCACCGCCCCGACGGTGTCGAGCTCCGCTGGAAGCAGCTCGGCATCAAGGGCCTCCAGGCCGACCCCCAGCTCCCCTTCTTCATCGAGTGGGCCAAGGGGACGCAGCACCCCTCCGGTGTGGGCTCGACGCAGGTTGCCCTGACGTCCCTCGAGATCGCCGGCGACCCCGACCGCGTGCTCGAGTGGCTCGGCGACAGCGAGACCGAGTTCGGCACCGACGGCATCCAGTTCACGTTCGTCTCGCCCAAGGGCACGCCGGGCATCATGTCCGTGACGTTCGAGACCCCGAACGGTCCCGTCACCCTCTGAGCCGGCCACCCGGCATACGGCCACACACGAAGCGCCCCGCCACGGACCACGGTCCGGCGGGGCGCTTCGGTTTCGGACGGGCGCGCACACACGATTCAGACGGGCGTGCACAAAGGGGTTCGCGAACCATGAAGTCACTCGATGACCGGATCGATCCGGTCATCGAATGACAGCTCGGTTCGCGAACCTTCTTGTGCAGCGGGGAGGACCACGCCGGGGCGGCCCAGACGTTGGGCCCAGACGGTCAGCCCAGGTGGTCGACGAGCTGCGGCGCCAGACCGATGTAGGTGGCCGGCGTCATGGCTGCGAGGCGCTCCTCGACGTCGGCGGGGAGTCCGAGGCCACGCACGAACTCGACGAGCTCGGGCTGGCCGATGCGGCGACCGCGGGTCAGCTCCTTGAGGCGCTCGTAGGGCTCCTCCATCCCCGGCAAGCCCTGCGCACCAAGTGCCCGCATCGCCGACTGGATCGGCTCGCCGAGAACCTCCCAGTTGGCGTCGAGGTCACGCGCCATCGCCTCGGGCACGGCGTCGAGCCCGGCCAGGCCCCGCGTCGCGTTGTCGAGGGCGAGGAGCGAGTGGCCCAGTGCGACACCGATGTTGCGCTGCATCGAGCTGTCGGTGAGGTCGCGCTGGAGCCGCGACTGCACGAGCGTGGCGGCCAGCACGTCGAGGAGGGCGTTGCTCACCTCGAGGTTGGCCTCGGCATTCTCGAAGCGGATCGGGTTGACCTTGTGCGGCATCGTCGACGAGCCGACCGTGCCCTGGCCGCGGACCTGGGCGAAGTAGCCCATCGAGATGTAGGTCCAGACGTCGGTGCACATGTTGTGCAGCACCCGGTTGAAGCGGGCGATGTCGGCATAGAGCTCGGCCTGCCAGTCGTGGCTCTCGATCTGGGTGGTGAGCGGGTTCCACGTGAGGCCGAGGCCCTCGACGAAGGACTCGCTGACCTCCTCCCAGTCGGCCTCGGGGACCGCAGCGAGGTGCGCACCATAGGTTCCGGTCGCGCCGTTGAGCTTGCCGAGGAATTCCGCGTCCTCGACCCGGCGCAGCTGACGCTGGAGGCGCCACGCGAGCACGGCGAGCTCCTTGCCCAGGGTCGATGGGGTGGCGGGCTGGCCGTGCGTGTGGCTGAGCAGCGGCACCGCGCGGAGGTCCGAGGCCATCGTCGACAGCGCCTCGACGAGCGCCGACGCCCGTGGCAGCCACACGTCCTCGATGGCGCCCTGGACCATGAGGGCGTAGGACAGGTTGTTGATGTCCTCGCTCGTGCAGCAGAAGTGGATCAGCTCGGCCAGGCCCTTGTCCTCGTCGGCGGGGGCGATCTCGGCGAGGCGCTTCTTGAGGAAGTACTCGACGGCCTTGACGTCGTGCTGGGTGACCTTCTCGGTCTCGGCCATCTCGGCGATCTCGTCCGGCCCGAAGTCGGCGACGATGGCGCGCAGGCGGGCCTTCTCGTCGTCGCTGAGGGAGCGCACGCCCGGCACGACGCCCCGGTCGGTCAGGTGGATGAGCCACTCGATCTCGACGTGGATGCGCTGGCGGTTGAGTGCCGGCTCGGAGAGGTGGTCGACGAGGGGTGCCACGGCTCCGCGGTAGCGACCGTCGAGGGCGCCGAGCGCGATGGGAGGGGTGACGTCAGCGAGGGAGGCCATGATGCCCATTCTCCCATCGAGCCGGACGCGCCTCGGGACGGCCCGGCTCGGCCTAGAATCCTGCGGTGCCCACCCCGACCCGAGCATCGCGCGACGCCGCCTCGACGCGTCCGGAGCTCGTCCGTCGGCTGCTGCACTCCGAGTCGTTCGCCCGCAGTCGCCACCTCGCGGAGCGGCTCGACTCGGACCCGGTGATGCTGGCCGAACTCCTCGATCTCGTGCGCCTGCGGTTGGTCCGTATTCGCGCCGACGAGCATCTCGCACACCTCGCCACCCTCATCGCTGACGCGGTGGCATGGCTCGACGGGATCGCCTTCGACGGGGGTGCGTCGGCGGCTGCCGTGGCTCGCCGGCGCATGGCGGTGGCGGCCCTGAGCTACCTCGTCGACTTCAACGACGTGATCCCCGACGATGCGCCGGGCGGCACGGTCGACGACCAGGTCGTCCTCGAAGTCGTCCTCAGTCGCGCGCTCGATCGAGGCTGAGCTCGCGCCGCACGTGCTCGAGCACGCCGGGAAGGGCAGCGACCACTTCGGCGTGCGTCCGGTCGAAGTCCGCATCGTCGCCCCACCACGGGTCGTCCATCTCGAGGTCGTCCGTGGCGACCGACGCCGGGTCGAACGACCGGAACAGCCGCACCTTGGCGCGGTCCTCGTCGGTCGGGGCAAGGCGCAACAGCACGCGCTCGTGACCTCGGTCCGCAGCGAGCACGAGGTCGAGGTCATCGAAGTCGTCGGCCGTGAAGCGTTGCGCGCGATGCCCGTCCCAGCCGCGGTCGACGTGGCCGTTGCGACGCATCACCGCGACCGTCCGAGGATCCATCGGGTTGCCCCGCTCCTCTGACGACGTACCGGCCGACACGACCTCGACATCGTCGATCTCTGCATCCTCGAGCGCCTCACGGAGCAGCCACTCGCCCATGGGCGATCGGCAGATGTTGCCGGTGCAGACCACAGAGATCCGGTATGCCGTCCGCCCACCTCGCGTGCCCTCACTCATGTCGCGATCCAATCACCCCCCAGGAAGACCTGCGGGTGCGGGTCTTTCTTTGCGATTCCTTGGTCAAGACTTGACCCGCCCTGGGGCGACGGACAGGGCTACTCGTCCGTAGCGTGGCTCGACACCGTCCGAATGGGAGCCACCATGACGCTCAGCCTCGAACCGCTCGGCCTGGGACCACGCGAGGACCGGGTCTATCTGCGTCTCGTCGACCTCGGCAGTGCCGATGCGGGCAGCATCGCCCGGGACCTCGGCCTGACGCCCGACGAGGTGCGTGACTCGCTTCGCGTGTTGACCGAGCGCGGACTGACCCATCAGGACGGCCTGCGCAGTCAGCGCTACCGGGCGCTCTCGCCCCAGTTGGCCCTGCCCGAGCTCATCCGTCGGCGTCGGGCGGATCTCGTGCGCCTCCAGACCGAGGCCGACCAGCTGGCCCAGGACGTCGGGTCGGCCCTGACCGGTGGGGGTGCTGCGGTGGTGCCGCTCGTGGGTGCGGCCGCGGTGCACGACATGTGTGCCCGCATCCAGCGCGGAGCCGAGCGAGAGGTCCTCATGGTCGACGCCCCGCCCTACTTCGACTGCGGGGTCCAGCCCAATCCGAGTGAGTTCGCGGCGTTGGCGAGCGGAGTGTCCTACCGCGTCGTCTACCACTCGGAGGCCGTCGTCGCCGAGGTGGAGCGAGAGGCGATGCGCGGCTACATCGCTGCCGGCGAGGACGCCCGGGTCAACGCCCAGGCCTGGCCCAAGATGCTCGTCGTCGACGGCAGCATTGCCGTCATCCCCGAGTCGAGCACGCACCCGGACCCGGAGCGGCGCCTGCTCATCACGTCGTCGAGCATCGTCGACCTCCTTGTCCTCCAGTTCGAGTCGCTCTGGGAGCGGTCGACGCCGGTCGAGGCCGCGGGCCGACTGGAGCCGCAGCCCGACGCCGACCACATCTCCGAACGCGATCGCGAGCTGCTCATGCTCATGGCCGGCGGGCTCAAGGACCGGGCCATCGCCCGCTCCCTCGGCGTCACCGAGCGGACGGTGAGTCGCCGCATCCAGGAGCTCATGCGAAGGCTCGACGCGGACACGCGGTTCCGGGCCGGCATACGCGCGGTTCAGGAGGGATGGATCGCCAGCTGACCCGGGTGGTTCGTGCGGGGCGAAGTGGCGACTTCCGGACATTGTCCGGTTGGGCACTTCCGGGGTGGGGAGGGCGTCAATACCGTCCCTCCCCAACGCGCTCCCCTCTGACGCGTCCCCCACCCCGAGGAGTTCCCATGGCCCCCGTCCGTTGGCGCAGATCGGTCGTCCTGGCCGCCGCCGCCCTCACTGCCCTCACCGCGGTGACGATCGCCCCCGCCGCCGCCGATCCCTCAGCCGCTCCCTCCGCCGCGCCCTCGTCGGACTCGCCAGGTCGCGTCCAGGGCGCCGACAATCCGGACGCGATCCCGGGTGAATACATCGTCGTCCTCAAGGACCAGAAGCAGTCGGTCGCTGGTGCCAAGGCCTCGGCCCGCAGCATGGCCGCGAAGCACGGCGGCACAGTCCGACACACCTATGGTACGGCCCTCGACGGCTACTCGGCGAAGATGAGTGCTGCACAGGCGGCTCGAGTCGCTGCTGACCCGGCCGTCGCCCGCGTCGAGCAGGCCTTCAGGGTCGAGGCGATCGACAGCCAGAGCAACCCGCCCAGCTGGGGCCTGGACCGGATCGACCAGGCCGACACCCCGCTCAACTCCCGCTACGACTACCCGAGCAACGCGGGTCAGGGCGTCCACGTCTACATCGTCGACTCCGGCGTCAACCTCGGACACAGCGAGTTCACGGGTCGCACCGGTAGCGGTTACGACTTCGTCGACTACGACTCGAACCCGGCCGACTGCAACGGTCACGGCACGCACGTCGCCGGCACCGCTGCAGGCACCCGATACGGCGTCGCCAAGAAGGCGACGGTGCACGCGGTCCGCGTCCTCGACTGCGATGGCTCCGGCTCGAACGCCGACATCATCGCCGGCATCGACTGGGTGCGCGCCAACGCGATCAAGCCCGCCGTCGTGAACTACAGCATCGGGTGTTCGAGCCGCTGCTCGTCCACGTCCATGGACAACGCCGTCTCGTCGCTCCTCAACAGCGGCGTGATGTTCGTCCAGGCGGGCGGCAACGGCAACGACGACGCCTGCTACTACAGCCCCCAGCACGTCAATGGCGCTCTCACGATCGGAAACTCGACGAGCTCGGACGCCAAGGCCTCGTCGAGCGCGTGGGGGTCGTGCGTCGACCTCTTTGCACCGGGCACGAGCATCACGTCGGCCTGGTACACGTCGAGCACTGCCTACAACACGATCTCCGGCACCTCGATGGCGTCACCGCATGTCGCCGGAGCGGTCGCGCTCTATCTCGGCGCGAACCCGTCGGCCACGACGTCGCAGGTTGCGTCCGCGATCATCAACAACGCCGAGCCGTCCACCCTGACCGGCATCCCCAGCGGCACGCCGAACCGGCTGCTCAACACGGAGTTCCTCCTCGGCGGCACGACTCCCGGCCCCACGCCCACTGGCTGCACCGGCATGACGTCGGTCCGCTCTGGCTCGCTGTCCAACGGCCAGTCGACGACCCTGCCGTACTTCTACGACGGCACCGCCGGCACCATCACGGTCTGCCTCGACGGGCCGACCGGAACCGACTTCGACGTCGTGCTGCAGCGCTGGAACGGCAGCACGTGGAGCACCGTCGCACGAGGTGAAACCCCCTCTCCTGACGAGCGATTCACCTACAGCAACTCGTCGGGCTACTACCAGCTCGTCGTCTCCTCCTGGAGTGGATCCGGATCGTTCACCGCCGGGGTCACGTACTGACCCATACCTCTCCGGTATGCCGTTCGGTCGGCTCCGCGGATCGCTTCCCCACCTCCGGAGGGTTGCGTTCAGCGGGGCCGACCGTGGTCGTTGGAGGCCGACGCGGCCGTGGTGGTTCAGCGCCAGGCGAGCCACAGCAGGGCGAGGGGCAGCGCGAGGACGGCACCGGCATACAGGTACATCCCGAGCGTGACGATCGACGGCATCGGTTCGGCGGCGAGGAGTCGCATCCGCACCGCGGTCGTCCCGTCACCGGCGGCGCCGAGACTCGCCTCGGGCGCCTGCCCCTGGGCGAGGGTCAGGAGGGCACGGGCCGTCGTCACCGGGCCGGACGCACGGACGGCAGCTCGGTCGGCGAGCGCCTCGACGAGGAGCCGGACCTCGCGCAGCGCGGCCGGTGAGCGCACCGGCTCGGGGACGGAGTGGTGCAGCACGGTGAAGTACTCGAGCAGCAGGTCGTGTCGCCCCCGCAGGTGTGCCCGCTCGTGGGCGAGCACGGCGTCGAGCTCGGCCTGGGGCAGGGCGGCGAGGGCGCCCTCGGTCAGCACGACTCGGGACCGGCGGCCCGGGAGGCAGTAGGCGGTGGGGGTGGAGTGGTCGAGAACCCGTATGCCGTCCGCTCGCCCTGCGTGCTCCGGCGCGGTGAGGACGTCGAGGAGTTCGCGGTGGCGGGCCCGGGCCGAGCGCAGGCGCGTGCCTATGCGGTGTCCGGACAGGAGCAGGCGGCCGAGCACGAACAACGTGACGGACCCGGCGATGAGGAGGACCACCCACCGCCGGTTCTCCAGCCACCAGATCGTGGCCGCGCAACCGTCCTCGCCGGTGCACGCGAACCAGCCGTGGGTCCCGTCCGAGATCGAGGCGACGGCGGCAGGGCCGGCGAACAGTGCCGACAGGACGGCGGCGAGGGAGACTGCCTGCCAGGCGACGAGCGCCGCACGCGGAGCGCGGCGGAAGCTGCCGAGGCGCGCCATGACTCGCGGCGCCACCCCGGCGAGGAGGAGGGCGAGGAGAGCGAGGAGGACGGCGTACACGGTGAGGGCGCGGTCGCGGTGGCCTCAGCCGCGCTTCTGCTCGACCTCGGCGAGAGCTGCGCGCAGGTCGTCGAGCTCCTCGGGCGTCGCACCGTCGAGGAAGTGCAGCAGGGCCGCCTTGCGGTCGGTCGTGTTGCCCAGCGAGGCGCGCATCGTCTCGGCGGTCAGGGACTCACGCGTGCCGGCCGGCAGGTAGCGCCAGGCACGCCCATCGCGCTCGCGGGTGACGAGTTCCTTCTTCGCGAGCCGGTCGAGGACAGTCATCACCGTCGTGTAGGCCAGCTCGCGCTCGGCCGGCAGCCCGGCGAGGACCTCACGCACGCTCATCCCGGCCGGCTCCTCGGACGCCCAGAGCTGCTCCATGACGGCGCGCTCGAGGTCGCCGAGTCGAGGGGCAGAAGCGTTGGGGGACACGGGTGTTCAGTCCTTGTGGATGGGAGTCAGGTCGAGGACGTCGTCGACATCATCGAGGCCTTCGGGACGGTGGCTGACGAGGACCACGGTACGCCCAGCGGTGGCTTCCCGAACGTCCCGCATGACCTTCGCCGCGGTGGGGTGGTCGAGATGGGCAACGGGTTCGTCGAGGAGGACGACGGGGCGATCGGACACGACGGCGCGGGCCAGCGAGAGTCGGGCCCGCTCCCCGCCGGAGACCCCGCGTCCGCCGGACCCCAGACGCGTCTCCAACCCGGAAGGTAGGGCGTCGAACCAGTCGCCGAGGCCGGCGACGCGCAGCGCCCGCACCAGGTCGACATCAGTCGCATCCGGCTGTGCCACAGCGAGATTGGCGCGCAGGTCGGCCGCGAAGATGTGGGGTTCATCGTCGACAATGGCGAGGAGGTCGCGCACGGCGTCGAGGTCCAGCGTGCGGACGTCCCGACCGTCCACGAGGTAGCGACCGGACCGCGGGTCGAGGGCCCGCGCCAGCACGGCGAGCAGGGTCGACTTGCCCGAACCGTTCGCGCCGACGATCGCGAGGCGACGCCCCGGGGGGAGGTCGAGGTCCACCGGTCCCACGTCGATCCGGTCGTCGACCCATCCGGCGGTGACCCCTTCGAGCCGGAGGTGCGGAGCGGCTGTGGCAAGGGTGCCGGTACCGGTGGCCCGGAGGGCCGGGTCCTGGTCCAGGAGGGCGGTGACCCGAGAGCCGCTCTGCTCGGACCGCGCCCGCGCCCGAGATGCGTCGGCTAGGGGGAGGAGTGCGTCCGCGAGGGCGGCGGGAACGACGACGAGCAGCGCAGCGACTCCGGCGGAGATGTCCGCGCCCACCGCGATGCTGGCCATGGCCAACGTGGCCAGTCCGGTCAGGGCGAGGACGCCTCCGGACACCAGGGCTCGCCCGCGACTCTGACGACGCAGGGCCGTACCGAGGTCGCGCTGCGCGCGGTCGAGATCCCGCACGACGTCGCCCTCGGCACCGATCGCCCGCAATTCTCCGGTATGCCGTCCGACCAGCTCCGCGACCCGACTCACCTCGGCCCGCGCGGCACCCAGCAATGGCTGCGAGCTGCGTTCGAGCCGGAGGCCGACAGCAGCGATCACGATGACGGAGAGCACCCAGCCGACGACGACAGCCCCGGCGGCTGGGACGAGGGCGGCGGTCAGGAGTGCCGTGAAGGTCGTCGCCACGATCACCGACAACACCGGGACCCGCACCCTGACGTGCGCCTCCACGACGTCGGTGAGGTCGTCGACCACGCCGGTGAGCACGGCCGAGCGGGACCGGCGGCCGAGGCGGGCGGGAGTGAGGGGGATGAGTGCGGCATACACGGAGGTTCGGGCGGTGGCCAGGTCGGCGAGGGCCGTGTCGTGCGAACGCAATCGCTCGAGGTGACGGAAAAAGGGCCGCGCCATCCCGAACGCCCGCACTGCGACGATCGCGGTGAGGAGAGTGAGGATCACGGGGCGCTCGGAGGCGCGGACGATGAGCCAGCCCGACGTGGCCGTGAGGGCGACCCCGGACGTGAGGGCGAGGCCACCCCATACGCCCGACAGCAGGTCGGCGGGCGAGCGCGCCGTGGTCGTGGCCGTCATGACGACAACTCCGCGAAGGTCGGGGCCAGGTGCACGTGTTCGTCCGACACGGCGACGAGGTCGGGGGAATGGGTCACGGCGATGATGCGCCGCTTGGCGGCCAACTCGCGGAGGACGTCGACGACGGTGCGCGCGGCATCGCCGTCCAGGTGCGCCGTGGGTTCGTCGAGGAGGAGCACCGGAGCGTCGGAGAGCAGGGCGCGGGCGAGGGCGACGCGGGTGCGCTGTCCGGCAGAGAGCCCGAAGCCGTCGTCGCCGATGCGGGTCCCCAGCCCGTCGGGGAGGCCGGCGACGAACTCCCACAGGCCGATTCGACGCAACGCGTCCCAGACGTCCGAGGTCGTTCGACCTGTTGGTGCCCCAAGGCGGAGTGCGGATTCGAGCGTGCCGTCGGGCAGGAACGGTCGCTGCGTCACGTAGTGCACCTGCGAAATCCGAGGCGGGTTGGAGGGGGTGCGCAGGCCGGCGATGACGTCGAGGAGCGTCGTCTTACCCACTCCTGACGGGCCGGTCACGACGGTGAGGCCCGGACCGGTGGCAACCAGGCTCACCCCGTCGAGGACCTTCGTCTCCGTCCCGGGGTAGGCGTACTCGACGCCCACCACTTCCACTTCTTGCCCCGCTGGGACATCGTCGTTCGGGCCGTAGGCCCTCCGCGATGTCCCAGCAGGGCAAGAAGTGGGGGCAAGCAGTCGGTCGATGGCGGTGGCTCCGTCGGCCGCCGCATGGAACTCGGCACCGACGCGACGGATCGGCCAATACGCCTCTGGCGCAAGGAGAATCGCGAGCAGCCCCACCTCCAGCGAGATGGAACCGTGGGTCAGCCGCAGCCCCACGGTCACCGCGACGATGGCCACGGAGATCGTCGCGAGCAGCTCCAGGGCCGCCGACGACAGGAACGCGAGCCGCAGCGTCCGCATCGTCGCCATTCGATGCCGGTCCGACACCGCCCGCACGACCTCGACCTGGCGCCGCGCCCGCCCGTAGGTCACGAGCGTCGGCAACCCGCGCATGACGTCACCGAAGTGACCGGCGAGCTGTTCGAGCGCCCGCCAGCGACCCATCGTGTCGTCCTCGGTCGTGCGTCCGATGAGAGCCGCGAAGAGTGGCAGCAGCGGCAGCGTGACCACGACGATGAGCGCGCTCAGCGGGTCGACGACGACCAGGGCCCCCACGGCAAGGACCGGCACGACGACTCCGGCGACGAGCGCGGGAAGGAAGCGAGCGGCATACGGCTCCACTGCCTCCGCACCCTGGACGGCGAGCGTCGTCGCCTCCTCGGCATCGGGGCGCGCCTCCGCCGGCGCCTCGATCCAGCGCGAGAGCACACGCCGCCGCAGGGCCGAGCTGACGGCCGTCGCCGTGTGAGCACCCATGCGGTCGACGAACATTCCGAGCACGCCGCGAAGGACGAACGCACCCAGCGCCCACAGTGCACTCCGCTCCCAATTCCCCTGTGCGACAACGTCGGTCACGAGTCGCGCCAGTGCGAATGCCAGCGCGATCGCCGCCGCACCCTGCGCCGCGGCAGCGACGGCGAGCAGGCCGATAGGCGCCCGGGTGGCAGGAACCTCCCGGAGCAATCGTGGATCGAACGGCTTCATCGCGTATGCCGTCCGCTCACTTCACGAGGACGGGTGTGGCGAGGCGGTCGGTCGCCAGCCGTCGCCGGAACACCCAATAGGACCATGCCGTGTAGAGCAGGACGATCGGCACGAACACGAGCGCGGCGATGCTCATGATCTGCAGCGTCATCGGGGTGCTGGCGGCGTTCTCGATGGTGAGTGACGCGCCATTGGCCAGTGTCGTGGGCATGACGTTGGGGTGCAGGGCGACGAAGTAGGCGGCGGCTGCAGCCGCCCACGTGATGGCAGTGCCCACGAACGCCAGGCCCTCTCGGCCCACCCGGTTGGCGACGAGCGACCCGACGAGGGCGACGGCGGCGACGACCGCCAGGACGCCGACGCCGACACTGCCGCGCGCGTTCACGAGCCAGGCCATGAGCACGACGGCCAACACGGCGGACACGAGCCCGGCGCGCTCGGCGACCCGCCGGGCGGCCTCTCGCAGCCGCCCCGAGGTCTTGAGGGCGAGGAAGTGGGCGCCGTGGGTCACCGAGAGGGCGACGAACACCACGCCACCGAGCAGGCTCGGCAGGTTGAGCAGGGTCCACAGCGACCCGACGTATTCGAAGTCGGCATCGAGGGGCACGCCCCGCACGACGTTGGTGAGGGCCACCCCGACGAGGAAGGGTGCGACGACCGATCCGCCGATGATGGCGAGGTCCCACCGCCGCCGCCACGTGTCGTCGTCGCGCTTGTGCCTGTACTCCAAACCCATGTTGCGAACGATGAGGGCGACGAGCAGGAGCAGGAGCGGCAGGTAGAAGGCGGAGAACATCGTGGCGTACCAGTGCGGGAACGCCGCGAACATCGCACCGCCGGCGGTCAGCAGCCAGACCTCGTTGCCGTCCCAGTGCGGGCCGATCGCGGTGAGCATGACGCGACGGCGGTTCTCGCCCTCGTCGACCGCGCCGCCGACGCGCGCGCCGTTGCCACCGAGCACGGGCAGCAGCGCGCCGACGCCGAAGTCGAACCCCTCGAGCACGAGGTAGCCGGTCCACAGAACGCCGATGAGGATGAACCAGATAAAGGGGTAGTCCATGACGAACGTGCCTCTCTCAGTAGGAGAACTGGAGCGGAGCATCGGCGGTCTCGGCCACCTGCTCCGGCTCGTGGAACGGCTCCGCACCATGGGCGACGTAGCGGAGGAAGAGACGTACCTCGACAACGGCGAGAACGGCATACAGGAGGGTGAAGACGCTCATCGAGATGAGGACTTCGGTCGCCGACACGGAAGGCGAGACGCCGAAGGCCGTCGTCATGAGGCCGTTCACGAGCCAGGGCTGACGGCCGGTCTCGGTGAAGATCCAGCCGAAACTGTTGCCGACGAGGGGGAGCAGGGGGGCGGCGATCGCGGCCCACACCCACCAGCGGGACACCGGCGGCCGTGAGCGCCCGCGCGTCACCCAGAGCAGGAAGGCCGACAGGGCCATCGACGCGAACCCGACGCCCATCATCAGCCGGAAGGTCCAGTACGCCAGCGGAATGTTCGGGGTGTAGTCCGCATCGGCACTGATCCGCGCGACATCACTGCCGTAGGTGCGCTCGATCGCGGCAACCATCTCGGCGTTGCGGGCTTTGATCGGGTTGATGCCCTCGACGAGGCCGTTGGGGTCGCCCGTCGCCATGAACGCCAGCACCTTGGGCACCTTGATCGCGAAGACCTCGTGCTGACCGTCGAGGGAGCCGATCGTGAAGACGGAGAACGCCGCCCCGGTCTCGTTCTCGTAGAGCGCCTCGGCCGCTGCCATCTTCATCGGCTGGACCTCGGTCATGATCTTGCCCTGGATGTCACCGCTGGCGATGACGCCGAGGCTGGCGACGAGGGTGACGACCGCTCCGATGCGGGTGGCCCTGCGATAGAGCGGGACGTCCTCGGCATCGGGTGCGCCCGGCGCAGCCGATCGCCGCCACAACCACACGCCGACGCCCATGACGACGGCGCCGCCGACCATGTAGGCCGACGTGATCACGTGCGGGAAGGCCACCAGCTGGACCTTGTTGAGAAGGATCGCGCCGAAGTCGCTCATCTCCGCCCGGCCGCTCTCGGGGTTGTAGCGGAAGCCGACGGGGTTCTGCATGAAGGAGTTCGCGGCGAGGATGAAGTAGGCCGAGAGCAGCGTGCCGATGTGGACGACCCACATCGTCGCGGCGTGCAGCCTCTCGGGGATGCGTCCCCAGCCGAAGATCCAGAGTCCGAGGAAGGTCGACTCGACGAAGAACGCGAGGAGGGCCTCGAGGGCCAGCGGTGCACCGAAGATGTCGCCGACAAAGCGGGAGTAGTCCGACCAGTTCATCCCGAACTGGAACTCCTGCACGATGCCGGTTACGAGTCCGAGCGCGAAGTTGATCGTGAAGAGCTTGCCGAAAAACTTGGCGAGCCGGAGCCACTCCGGGCGCTTCGTGCGGACCCAGGCCGTGTGCATGGCGGCCACGATGAGCGAGAGTCCGATCGTGATGGGCACGAAGAGGAAGTGGTAGACGGTGGTGATCGCGAACTGCCACCGCGCGAGGTCGACGGGATCCACGGGCAACTCCTGGTCGGTGCAGGGGCCGCTCCACGGTCGGCCCTCTCTACTACGATGGATAGTAGTACGACAGTGTGTAGTAGATCAACGTGAGGCGCGTCGGATCGGAGCGCCGCCCCCCTCCGGGGTTGGGTTGACGCCGCCGAGTGGTTAGCGTGAACCCCGACATGACGACGCCTCCCGTTCCACGCCATGCCGCTGCCGTCGGTCCGTGGCGGAGTTGGCGACTCGCTGCAGTGGCCGGCGTCGCGCTCGTCATCGGCGGCCTCGGAGGACTGGCAGTCGGCCCGCATGTCTGGGGCGGCGACCCTCAGGGCCCTCCCGCCAGCGGCAACCCCGCCGTCCTGACACGGCCCACCCCGCTGTCGCCCACGCCCACGGGTGTCCTGGCCACGTCCACGACCCCGGGGCCCAGCGCTGCCGAGCCCGCTCGCCGCACGACCTCCAGGACGGGAACGAGCAGGCCGCCGGCCACGACTCGACCGGCATCGTCGACGGCCGTGGCCCGCCCGACGACGAGCGCGCCATCATCGACCACCGCACCGTCACCGACGGCGGACACGACCCGCAAGGGCAAGCCCACCGCTCCACCCGGCGCCTCCAACCGCCCCACCAAGACCCCCAAGTAGCCCTCACTTCTTGCCCTCGTGGGACACGCGGCCGCGACGCACGGCCCGCGCCTCGGTCCCAACCGCGCAAGAAGTGGCCCGGCATGCCTGTCCCAATTGCGGAAGAAGTGGTCCGGTCCCAGGCCCCAGACACACGTATGCCGCCCGCTCGGGTGAGCGGACGGCATACCGGATCGTTCTTCGCGGCGTCGCCGCCCCCGGTCAGGGGGCCTGTGCGGGCTCGCGCGCGAGGAGCGCCTGGACGAACACCGTGAGGAGGTCGTCGGACGTGTTCGCCGTGTAGGTCTCACCGCCGGTGGTGCTGGAGATGGCCTCGAGCGCCTTCATGTCGGCCTCGCCCATGCCGATGCTGACGATGCGCACGGGGCGCGCCGGGTCGTGCCCAGCCTTGAGCTGCGCCAGCAGTTGGTCGAGGTTGAGACCGCCGCCCGGGTCGTCGTTCTTGCCGTCGGTGATGATGACGACGGAGTTGAAGTACTCCGGGTCGTAGGTCTTCGTCATCTCGGCGAACGCGGCCGCCGTCGTGTCGTAGAGGCCGGTGTCGCCGCTGATGTAGCTCGGGAACTTCTTGAGCGCGGCGAGGATGGCGTCACGGTGCGTGCCCTGCCCCTCGGGGGCGTCGAGGCGGGCGATTCCCGCGATCGGTGCGTAGTCCTTGCCCTTGCCGCCCTTGTCGGTGGAGAAGATCCAGCCACCGACCTGGCTGCCGTCGGGCAGGCGCTGGACGGCCGTCGTGAGGGACTCCTCGGCCACCTTGGCGCGGGTCTTGCCACCGGTGTCCTTGGCGATGTTCGTCATCGACCCGGAGACGTCCATGATCACGAGCATGCGGGCGTCGGCCTTGAGGACGTCCCACTGGCGGATGGCGTTGAGTCGGTCGGGGCCGGCCATCGGCTTGAGCGCGGTGAAGGTCGCGGCCGCGGCGCCGTCGATCGTCGGGCCGCTCGTGTCGTCGGTGCTGCGGAAACCGGCCTTGGTGAAGGCCGCGACCGCGGCGGGCGAGGTCAGTGCGCGGAGCCCGGCATCGGCGACCTCCTTGAGGGCCGGGGCGAGGTCGGGCGCCGGCACCCACGGGTAGTCCATCGTGAGCGTTCCGGCCTTGGGCGTGACCGGCGCCAGAGTGCCGGGAGCCGTCTTCGCGTATGCCGCGAGGGCCTGTTCGCTGATCGGGAACGGTTCGCTTCGGGTCGTGTTGGACTTCGACGGGTCCTGCACGGCGGCGAGCAGTTCGGGCGTGCCGGTCGCCGCGAAGCGCGACAGCAGGATGATGCGCTGGCCGGCGGCGACGTCCTTGGTCGTCGCCGCGTCCGTGCGCGAGGCGAGATAGGCGAGTCGGCTGGCCGTGTCGAGGTGCGGGTTCGCGAGGTGGATCGAGCCCGACTTGTTGATGATGTCGGACCACGAGCCGACATCGCCGGAGAGCTTGTCGTTGCTCTTGACCGGGTTGCCGAGGACGACCGGCGAGTGGGCCAGGTTGCCGCCGGCTGTCCAGTCGGCCTTGACCGCAGAGCCGGTGCTCCCGGCGGTGGTCTGGTCGAGCCACACGGTGGAGTCGGGGATCCACGCGTCGGGGGCCTTGCCCTGCCGGATGCGGCTGGCGACGCTCGAGGGTCGGGTACCGGTCACTTCGTAGCGGTGGCACGGGTTCGCCTTGGTGGCCGCGGCGAGCTGGCCCTTGACGATGTCGGCCACCTCGGGCGCGACTTCGATGCGCAGCGGCGCGGCGGTGCAGGCAGCGCCGGACCCGGCGTTGGTGCCGCCGTCACCGCCCATGCCCTTGCCGAGCGCGTAGGCGCCCCCGGCGATGATGAGGGCGCCGGCAACGAGTGCGGCGATGATGCCGCGCTGGTTGGGAGCGCTGGCTTCGGACTGGTGACGACCCATGGGAAATGACGCTGTTCAGTGAGGAGTGGCAGGGAGCAGGTGGTTCAGGGATGGCTGGTGCAGGAACTCAGTCGTCGCCGTCGGGGAGGACGACGCTGAGCAGCCACGACACGATCGTGATGATGACCGCGCCCAAGACGGCGTCCCAGAAGAACTCATCGATGGTGAAAGCCAGGCCGAGGGGCTTGGCGATCCACTCCGTGATCTGCAGCATGAAGGCGTTCACGATGAACGTGAACAGCCCCAACGTCAGCACGATCGCGGGGAACGACAGCACCTTGGCGATCGGTCGGATCACCGCGTTGACCAGTCCGAAGACCAGTGCCACGAGCACGATCGTGACGACCTTGCTCGTCCAGGCGTCGTCGTCTCCGAAGCTGATGCCGGAGATGAGACCGGCCGCCGCCCAGAGGGCCACGGCGTTGATGAGGACTCGGATCAGGAAGTTCTGCACCGAGCCATGGTCCCATGAACTCGGCCCGGGGTGGCACGCCAGCGTGCCCCATGTGGTGTCCGTCTCGGTTGCGACCCGTCCGCGGCGCGGCCCTACAGTGGCGGTCATGACCGATGGCGCTCCCTCGACACCCACCACGCCCGTCCGCCTCCGAGACGCCCTCGATGCGGTTCCCGCCTACGTGGCGGGGAAGCCGGCGGCAGCGCAACCCGGCATCACGGCATACAAGATCTCCTCCAACGAGAACCCCTATCCGCCGCTCCCGTCGGTCCTCGACGTCGTGCGTGAGCAGGCCGGTCAGATCAACCGCTACCCGGACATGGGAGTGGCTGCGCTGACGGTGAAGCTCGCGGAACGGCTCGATGTCCCCGCCGCGCGGATCGCCACCGGCCCGGGCAGTGTCGGCGTCCTCGGCCAGATCATCACGGCGTTCTGCGACCCGGGCGACGAGGTGATCTTCGCGTGGCGCAGCTTCGAGGCCTACCCGATCCTCGTGGCGCTCGCGGGAGCCAACGCGGTGCAGGTGCCGCTCACGGCGGAGGCGCGGCACGACCTCGACGCCATGGCCGAGGCGATCACCGACCGCACCAAGGTCATCCTCGTCTGCACGCCCAACAACCCGACCGGGCCGTCGGTGCGCACCGAGGAGCTCGAGGCCTTCCTCGACCGCGTCCCGGAGGACGTGCTCGTCGTGCTCGACGAGGCGTACCTCGAGTTCGTGACGTCCGAGGAGGCGCCGGACGCGCTGGCGATCCACCGGGCTCGTCCGAACGTGGCAGTGCTGCGGACCTTCTCCAAGGCCTATGGGCTGGCGGGGCTGCGGGTCGGGTATGCCGTCGCGCACGAGCCGGTGGCCGAGGCGCTGCGCAAGGCGGCGATCCCCTTCGGCGTGAACTCGCTCGCCCAGGCCGCGGCGATCGCGTCCCTCGAGGCGTTCGACGAGCTCGACGTGCGCGTCAAGGAGCTCGTGTCGGAGCGGGCTCGCGTCGTCGCCGGGCTCGAGAAGCAGGGTTGGGACATCCCCGACACCGACGCCAACTTCGTGTGGTTCGGCGTGGGTGAGCGGACGCCGGAGTTCGCCGCGGCGTGCCAGGCGGCCGGTCTGACCGTGCGTCCGTATGGCACGGACGGGGTGCGCGCGACCATCGCCGAGCGCGAGGCCAACGACCGTCTGCTCGAGGTCACGGCCGCGTTCCTGGAGGGCTGAGGGCTCGAGACGACCAGGTCTGCTCGAGACGATCAGTTGGACATGGTCGTCTCGGGCAGATGTGGTCGACTCACGATGGCCTGCGGCCGTTCAGGAGTATGCCGTCCGCTCGCCGTCACGAGTACGCCCACCACGACGACCGCGCACCCGAGCCATTCCACGCCCGTGGGTCGCTCGCCGAGCAGGACCCAGGCGGCGGTGAGACCGGTGACGGGAACGAGCATCGAGAACGGCGCGACCATGCCGGCGGGATGGCGGGCCATGAGCCAGGACCAGATGCCCGTGCCGATGACGGTCGCGATGAGGCTCGTGTAGACGAGGCCGGCGATGGCCTTGCCGCCGACGGGGGTCGCGATCGAGGTGAGCGAGTCGCCAATCCGGGTCGGCCCCTCGACCACCAGGCTGAGGGCGAGCATCGGCAGGGGCGGAATGACGCTCATCCACATCGTCAGCGCGACGGGCTGCGTGGCGCGTGCCCGGCGCACGGCGAGGTTGCCGAAGGCCCACCCGAGGCCGCCGAGCACGGTGAGCACGAACGGCCACACCGCCGACACGTCACCGCGCTGCGACCCGACGATGCCGAGACCGAGCATCGCGACGAGGACGCCGAGTCCGCGCCGAGCCGACAGGTGCTCACCGAGGAGGGCGCCGAGGACGACGGTGAAGGGCGCGGAACTCTGGAGGACGAGCGAGGCGAGACCGGCCGGCATACCCGTCGCCATGCCCCAATAGAGGAAGGTGAACTGGAGGATTCCGAAGCCGAGCCCGTAGAGCACGATCCAGCGCCAGGGAACGTCCGGGCGGGGCACGAAGAGCACGGCCACAATGGCGAGCGGAAGCCATCGCACGAACACCGTGAAGAACGGCGGGAACTGCTCCAGCGACGCGTGGATCGCGATGAAGTTCAGGCCCCAGAGGACGGCGACAGTGATGGCGAGGAGGCGGTGACGGACGGGCACGTGTCCAGCGTGAACCAGCGACACTGCTTCGGTCTAGTGAATGTTTGTGGACTCAATCATTAGGCTGCCTACATGGATGTACGCCACCTCAGCCTGTTGCGTGAGTTGTCGGAGCGCGGGTCGGTGGCCGCAGTGGCCGCGGCGACGCACCGCACGGGATCTGCGGTGTCGCAGCAACTGCGCACTGCCGAGCGCGAATTGGGCATCGCCCTGGTCGAGCCAGCCGGTCGGGGCATCCGGCTCACGGACGCCGGTCGGCTTCTGGCCGCGGGGGCGCTCGAGGTGGAGACGGCACTGGCCAGGGTCGAGGCCCGGCTCGACGAGTTCCGCGGTCGCCCATCCGGACGCGTGCGCATCGCCGGCCTGACGAGTGCCACCGAGTTCCTCGTGCCACCAACGCTGGCCCGACTGGCCACCGAGGGCATCGAGGTCGAGCTCACCGACACCGACGTGTCCGAGGCGGACTATGCGATGCTCGCGGCCGATCACGACATCGTCATCGGGCACAGCCTGCTCAGCGCTGTGCCTGCCGGTTCGGAGTCGCTCGTGCGGACGGTGCTGGCCCGTGAGGCCCTCGACGTCGCCCTCCGCGCCGACCACCCGTTGGCCGGTCGCGAGGAGCTCGGCCCGCGCGACGTCGTCGACGAACCCTGGGTCGGGGTGCCGCCGGGCTATCCGTTCGAGACGGTCCACCAGAGCATCGAGCGAGTGACTGGGCGACCGGTGCGCATCGTGCAACACATCCGGGACAACCGGGTCGCCGAGGCCCTCGTCGAGGGTGGGGCGGGCTTGGCGCTGCTGCCGCGGCACACCACGCGACCCCGCGAGGGCGTCGTCCTGCGACCACTGCGCGGCGTCAACGCCCGGCGCTGGATCGTCGCGATGTCACGGCCGGACCGGGCCGAGCGCGCCGTCGTCCGTCGGACCGTGGCAGCCCTGCGCCACGTCGGCCGCACCCCGACCGCCCCAACTTTTGCTCCCCATGTCGGAAGGTGAAGGGTCCGGAGGTTTCCGTTTCCTCCGGGCCCTTCACCTTCCCTCCGGTGGGACCGCCCGGCAGGCCTCCCTCAGTCGGACAGGGCAGCGACGAGTGGCGAAATCGCGGGGTCCTCGCCCGCCATGTCCGGGCTGAACCCGAGCCGCACCACGACGAGCCTCTTGCTCGGCACGACATAGACCCGCTGCCCGTCGTGCCCCTGCATCGAATACGTGTCGGGAGTGAGCGTGGGCTCGACGAGACTGCCGTCCGCGTCCGTGTTGCTCCACCAGCCCGATGCGTAGCCCTTCTCCTCCGTCTGCGCGACAGCCTTGGTCGTCGTCGAGTCCTTCATCCAGCCCTCGGGCAGGAGCCGCTGTCCACCCCAGACGCCGTCCTGCAGGGCGAACTGCCCGAGCGCGGCCCACTCCCGCGGCGTCGCCCAGAGATACGAGCTGCACACCGGATTGCCCACGCCGTCGGTCTCGAGGACCGCCGACGACAGGCCGAGCGGCGCGAGAACCTGGGCCGGCACGAGGTTCGTCGACGCCTTGACCCTGGAGCCGAGGACCGCGCAGAGCAGGGTCGTGCTGCCGCTGGAGTACTGCTGATAACTGCCCGGTGCGTGCGCCGACTTCTGCGAGGCGACGTAGCCGGCCATGTCCCTCTCGCCGTAGAGCATCTGCGTGATGGGTGTGCCCAGCGAATAGGTTTCGTCCCACTCCAGGCCGCTCGTCATCCGGAGCAGCTGGTCGACAGTGATCGCGCTTCGCCCGTCCGTCCACTCCGGACGCAGGTGGTCGTCGGTCAGCGACACGGCACCGGCCTGCACCAGACGCCCCGTCAGCAGGTTCGTCACGGACTTCGTCATCGACCACCCGAGCTGCGGCGTGTCCTGGGTGAACCCGTCGGCGTAGCGCTCACCGACGATCTGACCGTCCTGAACGACGACGACGGCCCGGGTGCCGAGGCGCTCGCGCTCCGCCGGGTTGAGCTCGTCACCGAAGGCCGCAGCGATGAGCCGATCGACCTCGGCGTCGGTCGTCACCGACTGCGTCGCCAGCGGATTCGTCCCCATCGCGGGGACCTGCGTCGTGTCGGTGGCGATGTCGCGGTCGCCGACGGTGCAGCCGGTGGCCGGGTCGTACGTCGCAGTCTGCTTTGCGAGCAACCCCTTGATCGACGTCCTCGCCGTGCTGTCCGACTCGTCGACGGTCGTCGAGAGATACGGGACGAGCGGGTTCGGCGGCAGGTCGGTCTCGGGGTTCGACCGCTTCGCGATGAAGGTCAGGGCGCACGCGTTGTGTGCCGCATAGCCCGTGCCCGTGCGCAGCAGCGGCCGTTCGTACCAATATCCGCCCACGGCGAGGAGGACGAGGACGACAAGGAGCCCGGCGAGGACACGGGGCCAGCGACGACGCATGGCCGGACGCTACCCCGCCGAGGTCAGTTCGCCGGCCGGATCGACTCGATCGCGAAGTGGCGGCCCTGCATGCAGAACGACATGACGTTCTCCGCGATCCGCCCGGTCACCGTGACCCGGGTGCCGTTCTCCTGGGTGACGTTTCCGCTCAGCACGAACGTCTCGCCGTCGGTCCGGAGCAGGCGGCACCCCGACTCGACCCCGTCCGCCAGCACTCCGGTCAGAGTCATCAGGTCCGCGGCGGTTCCTGAGGGCAGCGGCACGGGCCTGTCCTCCGTCCGCGCCTCGGCGTCCTTCACCTGGAAGGGCAGGCCCTCGGAGCAGTTCGGGTCCATGGCGTCCATCGCAACTCCCTGAATGACGTATGCCGTTTTGGCCCGGAGGCCGTCCGTCTCACCGATGAGGACCCAACGGGTCGCATCCCGGTCGTTCTTGAACACGATGCACCCCTCGCGGACCTCTGTCACCCGCCCGGACATCACGACGGGTCGAGCCCGACCACTGGACGGCATCGACGGCGTCGTCCCGCCGGCCGGCGAGGTCGGTGTCGTCGACGGCGTCTCCGGAGGTGCAGTGGACGTGGACCAGGTCGAGGTCTCCTGGGGTGTCTGGCCGCCACCGGAACCACACCCGGACAGGAGGGTGGCGGCGGCAAGGGCGCACGCGGCATACCCGGACACTCGGCGGCCCACAGCGAATCGCATGGTCATGAACCTAGGACGCGACGGCCCCGAGAAGGGTTCCATGACCCGCACGTTTGGGAGGTCTCGGCACCCTCGCGGTACGTTTGCCCCAGCAGGCTTGGTGACCCCCTTCACACCCCGGAGGAGGTCCCCAGACACCGCCGTCCGGGCCGCGCGCGCACCAGCGTGAGGAGCCGGCGGCCCGAGCCGGGCGTCGTCACGAGTGGCGCCCCAGGGAACAGGAGTGCCCGTGAGCGACACCGATGTCGCTGCAACCCCGCCGCTGGGCGGAATGGACCACCACGTGTCGGTGGATCCCGCAGCAGTGCCCCCGCGAGCGGCCGCCGATGGTGGCCCCGACATGGTCCAACTCCTCACCCCGGAGGGTGAACGGGTCGCGCACCCGGAGTACGACGAGATCGTCGACGCGCTCAGCCACGACGACCTGCGCGGCCTCTACCGCGACCTCGTCCTCATCCGCCGCGTCGACCAGGAGGCCACGGCCCTCCAGCGTCAGGGCGAGCTCGGCCTGTGGGCCTCGCTCCTCGGCCAGGAGGCCGCCCAGATCGGCGCCGGTCGCGCGATGCGCACGCAGGACCACGCCTTCCCCGGCTACCGCGAGCACGGCATCGCGTGGGCGCGCGGTGTCGACCCGATGCGCCTCATCGCGATGTACCGCGGCGTCGACAAGGGCGCCTGGGACCCCGCCGACCACGGCTTCCACCCCTACACGATCGTCATCGGCAACCAGAGCCTCCTCGGCACCGGCTACGCCATGGGCATCCAGCGCGACGGAGCCGTCGGCACGGGTGACCCCGACCGCGACGCCGCCGTCATCGCCTGCATGGGTGACGGCGCGACGGCGCAGGGCGACAACAACGAGTCGTTCGTCTTCGCCGGCGTCTACAACAGCCCGGTCGTCTTCTTCTGCCAGAACAACCAGTGGGCCATCTCCGAGCCCAACGCGCGCCAGACCCGCGCCCCCATCTACAAGCGCGCCGACGGCTTCGGCTTCCCGGGCATCCGCGTCGACGGCAACGACATCCTCGGTGTGTATGCCGTGACGACCGCGATGCTCGACCGCGCCCGTTCCGGTGAGGGCCCCTCCCTCATCGAGGCGTTCACCTACCGCATGGCCGCCCACACGACCTCGGACGACCCGACGAAGTACCGCGTCTCCGCGGAGGTCGAGGTGTGGAAGCTGCGCGACCCGATCGCCCGCTACAAGCGCTGGCTCATGAGTGAGGGCATCGCCGACGCCGACTTCTTCGAGTCGGTCGAGCGCGAGTCCGACGAGCTCGGCGAGAAGGTCCGGTCCTCGACCGTGTCCATGCCCGACCCGGACGTCAACGACATCTTCGACCAGGTCTACGTCGAGCCGCACCGCCAGGTGGAGGACGACAAGGCGACGTTCACGGCATACCTCGATTCGTTCGAGACGACCACGGAAGGTGCGTGAGTGACGATGGCAACCCAGAAGACCACGATTGCCAAGGCGCTCAACGCCGGCCTGCGCAAGGCCATGGAGGACAACCCCAAGGTGATCCTCCAGGGCGAGGACATCGGCCAGCTCGGCGGCGTCTTCCGCATCACCGAGCACCTCCAGAAGGACTTCGGCGACGACCGGGTCATCGACACCCCGCTCGCCGAGTCCGGGATCATGGGCACGGGCATCGGGCTCGCGCTGCGCGGCTACCGGCCCGTCGTCGAGATCCAGTTCGACGGCTTCGTCTACCCGGCGTTCGACCAGATCGTGTCGCAGCTGTCCAAGCTCCACTCGCGCTCGCGCGGCGCCATCAAGGTGCCCGTCGTCGTCCGCATCCCCATGGGTGGCGGCATCGGCGCGGTCGAGCACCACTCGGAGTCCAACGAGGCGTACTTCGCGCACACACTCGGCCTCAAGGTCGTCTTCTGCTCCAACCCGGAGGACGCCTACTGGATGATCCAGCAGGCCATCGAGTGCGACGACCCGGTGATCTTCTACGAGCCCAAGCGGCGCTACCACGAGAAGGGTGAGGTCGACTTCGACGCACCCGCCGCGCCGCGCGATCTCTTCTCGGCGCACGTCGTCCGCGAGGGCACCGACCTGACGCTCGCCTGCTGGGGTCCGATGGTCAAGGTCTGCCTCGACGCCGCTGCGGTGGCCGCCGAGGAGGGACGCTCGCTCGAGGTCATCGACCTCCGTTCGGTCAGCCCCATCGACATCGACGCCATCACCCGCTCGGTCGAGAAGACCGGCCGGCTCGTCGTCGCCCAGGAGGCTCCGTCGTTCGTGTCGGTCGGCTCCGAGATCGCGGCCATGGTCACGGAGCGCTGCTTCTATTCGCTCGAGGCTCCGGTCATCCGGGTCGCGGGCTGGAACACGCCCTACCCGGCGTCGAAGTTGGAGGAGCACTACCTCCCCGACCTCGACCGCGTGCTCGACGGTGTCGACCGCGCGTTCGCCCACTGATCACCGCGACGAACACGGACTGAGGAGAACGACAGCATGGCTGTGAAGCACTTCAACCTCCCCGACCCCGGTGAGGGTCTGCTCGAGGCCGAGATCGTCGAGTGGAAGGTCGCCGTCGGCGACACCGTCAAGGTCAACGACATCGTCGTCGAGATCGAGACCGCCAAGTCGCTCGTCGAGCTGCCCATCCCGTGGGCCGGCACCGTGACGGCACTGCTCGTCAACGTCGGCGACGAGGTCGCGGTCGGCACTCCGATCATCGGCATCGACGACGGCCAGGGTGGCGAATCCGCTTCTCCTGCAGCGGAATCCGCTGCCACGGTGACGTCGGCTTCGACGTCGGACTCGGCTCCCGCTGAGGTCGAGGAGGAGCCGGTCAAGACGCTCGTCGGCTATGGCCCCAAGGCGGGCGGCAGTTCGCGGCGTCCGCGCAAGGCGGCGGCCTCGCCTGCCGCGGCTCCTGCACCTGCGCCCGTCGCAGCGCCGGAGCCCGAGCCGGTCGCGACTCCTGTCCCCGCGACGACGGGTGGCGGCAAGGCGCTCGCCAAGCCCCCGGTGCGCAAGCTCGCCAAGGACCTCGGCATCGACCTCGGTTCCGTTGCCGGGTCCGGTCCCGGTGGCATCGTCACCCGTTCCGACGTCGAGGGGTATGCCGCAGGCTCGCCCGCCGCTGCCTCCTCACCGGCCGGTGTGGCCGGGTCCTCGAACGCGGCCACCGCGGCCCCGGCGGCCGGGAGCGGCGCGGGCTCGACGGCATACGCCAACGGTTTGGGTGGAGGCGAGCGCGAGGTGCGCGTCCCCATCAAGGGCGTCCGCAAGATGACGGCGCAGGCGATGGTCGGCAGTGCCTTCACGGCGCCGCACGTCACCGAGTGGGTCACCGTCGACGTGACCGCCACGATGGACCTCGTCGCGAAGCTCAAGAAGGACCGCGAGTTCAAGGACGTCAAGGTCACTCCGCTCCTCATCCTCGCCAAGGCGATGGTGATCGCGGCGCGCCGCAACCCCGAGATCAACGCGGCGTGGGACGAGGCGGCGCAGGAGATCGTCCTCAAGAACTACGTCAACCTCGGTATCGCCGCGGCCACCCCGCGCGGGCTCGTCGTCCCGAACATCAAGGACGCCGACCGGCTCGACCTGCGCGGTCTCGCCGAAGCGATCGGTGCGCTGACCGCGACGGCCCGCGAGGGTCGCACCCAGCCGGCCGAGATGTCCGGCGGAACGATCACCATCACGAACATCGGTGTCTTCGGCATCGATGCGGGCACGCCGATCCTCAACCCCGGCGAGTCGGCGATCCTCGCGTTCGGCACGATCACCCGTCGTCCGTGGGTCGTCACCGACGCGTCCGGCGCCGAGACGATCGTTCCGCGCTCGGTGACGACCCTGGCCCTCAGCTTCGACCACCGGTTGGTCGACGGTGAGCTCGGGTCGCGCTACCTGGCCGACGTCGCCGCGGTTCTCGAGGACCCGGCGCGCGCCCTCGTCTGGGGCTGATCCCGGGCGTTCGTTCCCTCCCGACAAGTCGAGATAGACCGACACGCGGTGCCGCCTCGAGCGGCACCGCGTGTCGGTCTATCTCGACCTGAAAGGCGCGCGCCGAAACGCGATCGAGAGCAACCAGCCGGCCGTGACAGAGTTGCGTCGTGCTCTCGACGTATCGCCCACTGTTCGACATCCCGGGCGCATGGCGCTTCCTCGCGGCGGGCGCGCTCTCCCGAGTGGGCGGAGCGATGTTCGGCGTCGCGATCATCATCATGATCGCGACCCGCCGCGACTCCTACGGGTTGGCGGGAGCGGTGAGCGCCGGGGGCATCGTCGTCCTCGCCGTCGCAGGCCCGCTCATCGGCCGCCTCGTCGACAAGTACGGCCAGCGCCGCGCCTCGCTCCCGTTCATTCTCGGCACCTTCGGTGCGGGGCTCGTGACCGTGGTGCTGTCCTTTGTCGGCGCACCCGCGTGGACCCTTTTCGTCGGGTATGCCGTGTCGGCCTTCCTTCCCGAGATGGGGCCGATGTCCCGGGCACGATGGGCCTGGCTCCTGCGCGACGAGCCCGACGCCCTGCATGCGGCGATGTCGCTCGAGCAGGTCGTCGAGGAGGGCACGTTCGTCCTCGGGCCCGTGATCGCGGTGACGGCGGCGACGATGCTCTTCCCCGAGGCAGGGCTGCTGCTCGCCTACATCACGTTCACCGCCGGGGCCGTGGCCTTCCTCCTGCAGGCCCGCTCCGAACCGCCGGTCGTCCCACACGACGACCGGCCCGCGGGACTGGCCATCACCCGCCCGGGCGTCGCGGCCGTGGCGGCGGCCGGGTTCATGGTCGGTGCCGTCTTCGGCGGCAACGAGGTCGTGTCGGTCGCGGTCGCCGACGAGGCCGGGCGGACCCAGATGAGTTCGATCATTCTCGGGGCGTTCGCGCTCGGGTCCGGGCTCTCGGCGCTCTACTTCGGCACGAGGAAGTTCACCGGATCGCTGGCCCGCCGCTTCGTGTGGTGCGCACTCGCGATGTGCGTCCTCGAACTGCCGGTCCTCTTCATCCATGACCTGTGGGGGATCGCGGCCATGATGTTCATCGCCGGGTCAGCGACCGCGCCCACCCTCATCACGGCCCTCACACTGGTCCAGCAGCTCGTCCCCAGGGCCCTCATCACCGAGGGCATGGCCGTGGTGATCACCGGCCTCCTCGTCGGGCTCGCGAGCGCAACGGCACTGTCCGGCATACTCGTCGACTCGTGGGGCGCGCACGCGACGTACGCCCTCCCGGTGGGGGCCGCATTCCTCGCCGCGCTCATCGCGGCGGCGTCGGGCCGGCAGGTCGGGCGCGCGGCCCGCGCACCGGAGCGGCTCCCGAGCCGGGTCAGTCCTCCCGAGCCTTCTCAATGAGGCTCGGGACGTAGCACCCGGCTCCCGAGCCGCCTGGCCGGGCACCGGAGGCCGCTGCGTTCAGGCCGGGTCGCGCGGTGTGAGGAGCGGATGGGCCTCGAGGTCGTCGGCGAAGCGGTGCAGCAGGCGCTGGAACGTCGCGAGATCCGCATCGGCCCAGTCGGCGGTCACCTCGCCGAGCCAGGTGTTGCGCCGCGCCCGGATGGCGACGAGCAGTTCGCGCCCGGCCTCGGTGAGCGCAAGGACGTGCGCCCGTCCATCGGTCGGGTCGGGGAGCCGCTCGACGAACCCCTTGGCGACGAGCTGGCTGACGTGGCGGCTGACCGTCGACACGTCGAGGTGGACGGCGGCGGCGATGTCGGAGACCCGGCGCGGTTCGTCGCGCAGGTTGAACATCAGCGGGTAGCCGATCGGGTCGACCTCCGGATGCGCCCGAGGCGCCCGCTGCCGGACCGTCCCCAGCAGCTTCATCGCGCGGATGAGGTCGTCCCCGAACGCGAGGCGAGGGTCCTCCGGGTCCATGCGATGCGGCATACGAGAAATCCTGTCGTCCGCCCCGATCAGGGGGCAATCACCAGTGCGTCGAGCACCCGGCGGGCGATGGCCTCGTCGCCGACGACCGCGTAGTGCGTGTCCTCCGTCGCGACCCGCCCGGCCGCACGCCGCGTCGCGGCTTCCGTCGACAGCGTGATCGTCGTGGTCTCGACGTCGCCGTGGTCGTCGGTGCCGCCGGAGAAGAGGGGTATGCCGTGTGCCTTGCCTTCGCGTTCCTCGACCCGCACCCCGGTGCGGCCGACGATCGGTCCGGTGAGGTCGAGGATGACGCCCTGCCCGGCCGGAACAGCGGCAGTGCGCGCAACGATCCGGGGGAAGGCGGCGAAGAGGGTGCGGACGGTGTGGGCGGCGCCGGCGCTGTCGAGATTGCCGGGACGGCCGAGGGCGCCGCGGATGTCCTGCTCGTGGACCCACAGGTCGAAGACGCGGCTCTGCATCGATCCGACGAGGTTCGTCGGGCCGAACGGGCCGGGTGCGGGGTCGTCCGGCGAGGTCGTCGGGTCCTCGAGGTGTGCGATGCGTGCCGTGGAGAGGTCGGTCAGCTCCTCGAGCAGTTCCTCCACGGAACGTCCTCGACGGGACTCGAGGTACTTCTCGACGACGGCCGCGAACGGATTGCGCACGTGTTCGTGATGGCTGACGTCGAGGTCCGGAAGCGGCTCACCCTGGACCCACGCCTCGAGACTGACGACGTGGGCGAACTGGTCGTGGACGGTCCAGCCGGGGCAGTCGGTGTCGCGCTCGGCATCACCCGGGCGCAGGGAACCGCCGAGGTCGAGGAGTGCCCGCACGGTGTGTGCGTAGGCCTCCGTGAGGCCGGCGAGGTTCGTGGGGGCGTCTGCGACGAGGGGCATGGCCGCAGCCTAACGAGGCGGTACCTACGCTGTCTGACATGAGTTCCACCCCTGTTGGCGCGCCGACCGACCGCACCCCGTTGGGTCCGGTGGCCATCGTGTCCGTCGTCGGACTGGTCGTCGCGCTCGTGGCGGCGTCCCTCGCCGGTGTCCTGGCACCACTCGTCCTCGACGATCCGGGGCCCGCAGTCCGCTGGTCTCTCCCGCTCGTGCGCGTTGTCAGTGACCTCTCCTCGGCGGTGACGCTCGGGTTGCTGGGGTTGGCGGCGTTCCTCGTTCCGGAGCGGCGCACCACGGAGCGACGGATCCAGGCGTCACGGCTCGCGGCGGTCACGGGAGTCGTGTGGTTCGTCAGCGCGGGGCTCGGCGTCTTCCTCACTTTTGCCTCGCTGGCCGGACTGCGCCTGGGTGACCCGGAGTTGGGGCGTCAGTTCCTGACCTTCGTGTGGTCCCTCGAGGTGACGCGCGTGCTGTCGATCTCGACCGGTGTGGCTCTTGTTGTCGCGACGGGCGCGCTCATCGCCCGGACGCGGACCGGCTTCGCGTGGCTGGCAGCGCTGGCGCTCGGCGGCATCGTCGTCGTCGCGCTCACCGGCCACTCCGCCGGTAGCGCCAGTCACGAGTCGGCCGTCAACTCGCTCGGCGTGCACCTCCTCGGCGTCACCGTGTGGGTCGGCGGATTGCTCGCCATCGCGCTCATGCGCCCCCGCATCGGGCGCGACCTCGGCGCGACCGTGTCCCGCTATTCGGTGCTCGCCGGATGGGCGTATGCCGCGGTCGCCCTCACCGGTCTCCAGCAGGCCGTCATCCGGCTGGGTTCGTTCTCGGGGATCAACTCGGCCTACGGCGCGATGCTCGTCGCCAAGACCGCGATCCTCGTGGCGCTCGGCCTCATCGGCTGGCAGCAGCGACGCCGCGTCATCGCCTCGATCGAGACCTCGGACAGCGGCTTCGCCCGCCTCGTCCTTGTCGAACTGGGTCTCATGGCCGCGGCCTTCGGTCTCGGTGCCGTCCTCGGCCGCACGCCTCCGCCCGTCCCGGAGGAGGAGTTGGACCCGAGCACCGTGCTGTCGCTGACCGGCTTCCCCGACCCCGGACCGATGGCCGCGGCGGACTGGTTCACGGCCTGGCGGCCGAACTGGCTCATGGTCACCATCGCGGTCGTCGCGGTGGGCCTGTATGCCGCGGGAGTCGTCCGTCTCGACCGTCGCGGCGACGCGTGGCCGGTCCACCGCACGATCCTGTGGACCCTGGGTTGGGTCGGCTTCGTCTGGGCGACGAGCGGAGCGCCCGACATCTGGGGGCGGGTGCTCTTCTCGGTGCACATGGTCATGCACATGGTCGTGGCGATGATCGTGCCGCTGCTCCTCGTCCCGGCGGCACCATTGACGCTCGCGCTGCGGGCGCTCACCGCGCGCAAGGACCGCACGTGGGGTCCGCGCGAGCTCATCCTCCAGGTCGTCCACTCGCGGGCGATGCAGGTGCTGGCCAACCCGGTCGTTGCCGCGGTGCTCTTCTTCGGCAGCCTCGCCGCCTTCTATTGGTCGCCGTTGTTCGAGCTCGCCCTGACGACGCACAGCGGGCACCTCCTGATGCTGGCGCACTTCCTCCTCACCGGATACCTGTTCACGTGGGTGCTCATCGGCATCGACCCCGGTCCGCCGAAGTGGTCTCCCGCGATGCTGCTGCTCATCCTCTTCGCGACGATTTCGTTCCACGCGTTCTTCGGGGTCGCCCTGACCGGGACGAAGTTCGTCCTCGCACCCGGTTTCTTCGAGCAGATCAATCTGCCGTGGGGTCCGCAGCTCTTGGCGGACCAGGAGAAGGCCGGTGAGATCGCCTGGGGCTTCGGAGAGGCCCCGACGATGATCCTCGCCATCCTCGTGGCGCGACAATGGTTCCGTCGCGACCGTCAGGAGACGGTGCGACTCGACCGGCAGGCCGACCGCGACGAAGACGCGGCACTGCGCGCCTACAACGCGCGGCTCCAGCGACTCGGCGACGAGGCCAAGGAGGTGGACTGATGCGCATCGCCCTGGTCCAGCTCGGCTACGACGACGCCGAGACGATGCCGGAGCGCGTCGAGCGGGTTGCCACCCTCGTCCGCGCCACCGTCGACGAGCACGAGCCCGACCTCGTCGTCCTCCCCGAACTCTGGGGCCCGACGGGGTTCGACTACCGGCGCTGGGACGACCTGGCCGAACCGATCGACGGCCCCTGGGTCACGGCCATGACGGCGCTCGCCGCCGAGACCGGAGTGACCCTCCATGCCGGCTCGTTCATCGAGCGCCTCGCCGAGACCGGGCCCGATGCGCGCACCCTGGCCAACACGTCCGTCCTCGTGACCGCGGAAGGTGGGCGGACGGCATACCGGAAGATTCACCGGTTCGGATTCGGCTCCGGTGAGCCCAAGCTCCTCGAGGCTGGCGCCGAAGTCGTCACGGCCGAAATCCCCTCTGGCACAGACGAATCCGTGACCGTGGGCCTGTCCACGTGCTACGACCTCCGCTTCCCCGAGCTCTATCGCCAGCAGGTCGACGCAGGTGCGGAGATCTTCGTCGTGCCGGCAGCGTGGCCCGCTGCCCGGGTGGCCCACTGGACCCTGTTGGGGCGGGCGCGGGCGGTCGAGGACCAGGTGTTCGTCGTGCAGTGCAACACCGCGGGGACGCATGCCCGCACCGATATGGGCGGGCACAGCCAGGTCATCGCGCCGACGGGCGAGGTGCTCGCCGAGGCCGGCGCGGACGAGGAGGTGCTCGTGGTCGACCTCGACCCGGGCCTCGTCGAGCGCACGCGAGCGAGCTTCCCCGTCCTCAGCGACCGCCGTCTCTGAGCTGACTGTCGCTACGCTTGAGGCATGAGCGAGCCGAGCAGCGCCTCCGTGCGACTCCGCGGTGCCTTGGTGGCGCACGCGGAGCTGGTTGGTGACCTGCTTGATCGCTACGGTGCGACGAACCCACGGCTTTTCGGCTCCGTCGCGAGGGGGGACGCTGGTGAGCACAGCGACGTGGATCTTCTGGTCGAGTTGACGCCGGATGGGGGCAACGACCTCCTGCGGGTTGCCGGGCTCTCGGAGGAGCTGTCCAGCCTGCTGCACACTCGCGTCGACGTCGTCACCGCTTCGCTGCTGCGCGAAGAAGTGTCAGTGACGGCGCTCGCGGATGCGGTGGCTGTGTGAGCCGCGCGCAAGAGCAGCGCTTTGCGGACATCCAAGCTGCGATTGAACGATGCAGGCGCTATCGCCCTTTCCTTGACTCGCCCGAGATGGGCGCGATGGCGTATGACGCGGTGCTCAGAAACCTTGCGGTCATCGGTGAGGCGGTGAAATCGCTCGCTGACGACTTCAAGGCCTCACACGACGAAATACCCTGGGCGTCAATCGCTGGGCTACGCAATGTCGTCGTGCATGAATACTTCCGAGTCAATCCCGATCTCATCGTGGACATCCTCGATAACCACCTCCCACTCCTGGAAGTCGCGATGGCGACCAGGAGCGGCCCGACCGGTTGACCCGGAACTTCGATGAAGGCGCAGTGACCAGTCATCGGCAATCCACGTCAGGCCGACAATGGCTCTGACGAGTCAGGGAAGGCCGAGTGGTTCAGCCGGCGTCGAGGTCGGCGAAGGGCCAGCCCTCGACCATCCCGTCAGGTCGGCCCGGCTCGCTGTAGTACTCGGTGCCGAACCATACGAGGAAGATGTCCTCCGGCATCTGGAGCATCATCCCGACGTCGCTGGTCTGGCTGGCGTGGCAGGCCAGTGAAGCCCGTTTGGACGCGATGTCGGCGGAGACGTCGACGCGCCAGTGGAGCTGGGCCTCGGGCGTGCCGAGGGGCTCACCGCCGTTGATCGGCTCGTCGGGGTCGAACGCCTGATCGGCCTGCCCCGCCGCGACGGCCTCCTGGTAGCCGCGGCGCATCTCGTCGCGATTCATCGTCGTCTCGAGCATGCGCGGTCGCTGGGCCGCGAGGTCGGCCGCGCGATAGGCGACCTGGTGGACCTTGACGTGGTCGGGGTGGCCATAGCCGCCGTGCCAGTCATAGGTGACGAGGACGTCGGCATCCTCCTCGTCAAGGATCTCGACCAGTCGCCCGGCCGCCTCGTCGAGGTCGGCGGCGTGGAACGAGTTCTCGTGCTCGTTCTGCTCCCACCCCTCCATGCCCGAGTCGGTGTAGCCGAGCCACTCGATGCGCTCCGTCCCCGTCACGCGCGCCGACGCCTCGGCCTCGCCGCGCCGGAAGTCGGCGAGCGTCATGCCCTCGGGCAGGTCGTCGGGTGCCGTGCCGTGCTCGCCGCCGGTGCCATAGACCACGACGACGCGGTGGCCCTCGCGGGAGAGGCGGGTCATCGTGCCGCTGGTGCCGGAGGCCTCGTCGTCAGGGTGGGCATGCAAGAACACGGTCGTCGCCATGGGCACCATCCTGCCGGTCGGCTCCGACAGCCCGCTAACGCATTCTCGGGTCGGCGGTCGGGTTGGCGTACATGTCCGGGCATCCCTGGCTCGTTGCCTGCGGCCGGAGTTCGTAGTGCCACGGTTCGTTGCGATAGATCTGACAGAGCCCGTATGCCGGCCCGTGCTCGGCGAGCCATTGGGTCGCCTTGGTGGGCCCGACGTCGACGGCGTCGCCGGAGACGTGCTCGGACTTCTCGGGTGGCGCGACCCAGCGGGCGGCCTCCTCCTCGGAGCCGTACTTCGCCACGGCCTCGCGGAGCAGCTTCGCCTGGTACTCCGGGCTGCGCCAGCCGCTGTTGATGACGATGCGCACACCGTCGGCCTCCGCGTCCTCGGCGGCGGCGCGCAGGGCGGCGAGGAGATCCGGGTCGAGGTTCGTCACGGAGGGATCGTCACCGAGGACGCCCGAGGCCGTGGACGAATTCCCCTGTGACGAGCCGGGTTTCGCCGGTGGCGCCTGGAGGCGCGTTGCCCGCTTGACGGGGTTGGCCACGGTCGGCGGCCTGCTGTCGACCGTGATGGGAGGCGAGGTGTGGGTCTGGGCGGCAGCCCCGTCGTTACCGTGCAGCGGCCACCAGATCGTGAGGGCCACGAGGGTGGCGGACGCGAGGACGGCCGACGTGAGCAGGGTGAGGAGTGGGTAGCGGAGCCGCGGCGGCGGCGTCGGTGACTGGATCATGTGATCCAGTCAAGGGAGGAGCCCGTTGCGAGCCCGTATGCCGTTTTGCATACGTCCGCGATACCTCCCGGCTCGTAGCATCGACAGTGACATGCGCGTGTTGATCGTCGAGGACGAGCCCCTGCTGGCCGAGGCCATCCGCGATGGCTTGCGTCTCGAGGCCATCGCTGCCGACATTGCCGGCGACGGCGACACGGCCCTCGAGCTGCTCGACCTCAACGACTACGACATCGCCGTCCTCGATCGCGACATCCCCGGGCCGTCGGGTGACGAGGTCGCGCGGAGCATCGTGTCGTCCGGCGCCGGCACCCCGATCCTCATGCTCACGGCTGCCGACCGCCTCGACGACAAGGCGAGCGGGTTCGAACTCGGCGCGGACGACTACCTGACGAAGCCGTTCGAGCTGCGCGAGCTCGTCCTCCGCCTGAGGGCCCTGGATCGCCGTCGCGCCCACAACCGTCCGCCGGTCCGGGAGATCGCCGGGCTGCGGCTCGACCCGTTCCGGCGGGAGGTCTTCCGCGATGGTCGCTACGTCGCGCTGACGCGCAAGCAGTTCGCCGTCCTCGAAGTGTTGGTCGCTGCCGAGGGTGGCGTCGTCAGTGCGGAGGAACTCCTCGAACGGGCGTGGGACGAGAACGCCGACCCCTTCACCAACGCCGTCCGGATCACGGTATCGGCGCTGCGCAAGCGCCTCGGTGAACCGTGGGTCATCACCACGGTCCAGGGCGTCGGCTACCGCATCGCTGCCGAGGGCGGGCATGGCCACACCACCTGACGCAGCGGTGACGGTCCGTCCGCAGGGCATGAGCGTGCGGCTCAAGCTCACGCTGAGCTACGCCGCCTTCCTCATCGTGGCCGGCGCGATCCTCCTGGCCGTCGTGTGGCTCTGGTTGCTGCGCTACGTCCCGGACGTCATCATCGCGCGCGGGCCGGGGACCCCGAACCGCGGCGACCTGCAGCGCGCGTTCGTCCCCAAGGCCGCCTGGGCCATGTTCTTCATCGTCGTCTTCGGGCTGGTTGGCGGATGGCTGCTCTCCGGCTGGATGCTCGCCCCGCTCAACCGCATCACGCGCACGACCCGACTCGTGGCGGACGGGTCGCTGTCGCAGCGCATCCGCCTGGAGGGTCCCCGCGACGAGTTCCGGGAGCTGTCCGACGCGTTCGACACGATGCTCGATCGACTGGAGGCGCACGTCGAGGAGCAGAAACGCTTCGCGGCCAACGCTTCTCACGAACTCCGCACACCACTGGCGATCACCCAGACCCTGCTCGACGTGGCCCGCAACGACCCGGCACGCGAGTCCGACGACCTGCTCGACCGGCTGCACGCCGTCAACGTTCGCGCCATCGACCTCACGGAGGCACTGCTCCTGCTGAGCCGGGCAGATCGTCGCGCGTTCACCCGAGAGCCCGTGGACCTGTCGCTGCTCGCCGAGGACGCTGCCGAGACCTTCCTCCCGCTCGCCGAGTCCCGTGGCGTCACCCTCGAGGTCGACGGGGATGCGGCGCCCACCGATGGCTCGCCCGCGCTCCTGC
Organism: Knoellia subterranea KCTC 19937; assembly: GCF_000768685.1. GTDB lineage: Bacteria > Actinomycetota > Actinomycetes > Actinomycetales > Dermatophilaceae > Knoellia > Knoellia subterranea. The sequence goes on from NZ_AVPK01000006.1 coordinate 124,821, forward strand.
TGCAGCTCGTCACGAACCTCGTGCACAACGCGGTCGTCCACAACCTCGCCGAGGAAGGGCGCGTCTGGGTGTCCACTGCCGCCGGCCAGCGGCGGTGCGAGCTGGTCGTCGAGAACACTGGCCCCGTCGTCAGCGGCTCGCAGCTCGCGACCCTCGTCGAACCCTTCCAGCGCGGCGCCGGTCGCACCCGCACCGACCACGGGGGTGTGGGACTCGGCCTCGCCATCGCCAAGGCCATCACCGAGGCGCACGACGGCACGCTCGCCCTCGCCCCGCGCGAGGGAGGAGGCCTCCGCATCACGGCACGCTTGGCGCGAACCAGTCGCGAAGCCACCGCCGGGTCAGTCGTCGAGTAGAGCCGCGATCTCGTCAAAACCCTTGATGCGGGCGTGTTCCAGAGCCGTCACGTCGTCCTTGTCGGCGATGGACCGGTCCGCTCCCGCGTCGAGCAGGATCCGCACGATCTCCTGGTGACGCTCGCCGCCGTCGCCGAGGATGACGGCTTCGAGCAGAGCGGTCCACCCGAGGTCGTTGACGTGGTTGACGTCGATGTCGGTCCGGACGACGCGGCGCACGTAGTCGACGTGTCCCCGCTCGCTCGCCGGAATGATCGACACCCCGCCGTAGCGGTTCTTGATGGTCAGATCCGGCTTCGCGGGGAGCAGCACCTCGACCATGGCGACGCTGCCGGTGACCCCGGTGACGAGCCACGGGGTGTCGTGCCGGCCGTCGAGAGCGTCCGGCGAAGCGCCCTGCGTCAGGAGCAGCTGGGCGACCTCGACGTGATCGCCGGTCACGGCGAGCAGCAGTGGTGTGCGCTGCTGCTCGTCACGGGCTTCCACATCGGCACCTGCCTCGAGCGCCTGGGCCACCCCGCCGGTGTCACCGTCTCGTGCCGCGACGAGCAGCTCGGAATCGGCGTCGCCGGACCGTGCGGAACGCTCCGTTGAGGTGCACGCGGACGTCATCCATCCGAACGCGACGAGCAGCAGCACACTGAGGATTCGGGTCACGTTCCTAGGATGGACGATGTGACCGATCGCAGCGTTGCCGTCGCCGAACTCGTCTCGTCCCTCCCTGCGGGGGTGGTCGCGACAACACCCGAAGCGCTCGAGAAGTACCGGCAGGACTGGGCCAAGGACCCAGACGCCGGTATGCCGTGTGCGTGCGTTCGCGCCGAATCTCCCGACCACGTCCAGGTGGCGGTGCGCTGGGCGGCGAGTCACGGCATACCCGTCGTCCCCCGCGGAGCGGGAAGCGGACTGAGCGGTGGAGCGTCAGCGGTCGAGGGCGGACTCGTAATCAGCCTCGAACGCATGACCGCGATCGAGATCGACCCGGCCGCGCGGTGCGCCGTCGTCGAGCCGGGCACGTTCAACGCCGACGTCAAGAAGGCCGCCGCGGAGCACGGCCTCTGGTACCCGCCGGACCCGTCGAGCTTCGAGATCTGCTCCATCGGCGGCAACGTCGCAACGAACGCCGGTGGTCTGTGCTGCGTGAAGTACGGCGTGACGACGGACTACGTCCTCGGGCTCGACGTCGTGCTGGCCGATGGTCGGCTGATCACGTTGGGCGGCAAGCGAATCAAGGACGTCGCGGGACTCTCACTGCTCAAGCTGTTCGTCGGCAGCGAGGGGACGCTCGGCATCGTCACGCGAGCGACGTTGCGGCTCATCCCTGCCCAGCTGGCGCCGTCCACGCTCGTCGCGACGTTCGACTCGGTGCGCGCGGCGGCGGATGCAGTCGTGGCGATGGGTCGGGTCGTTCGCGCATCGATGGTCGAGCTCATGGACAAGCCGACCGTCAACCAGGTCGAGGACTTCGCGCCTATGGGACTCGACCGCGACCGCGCGCTCCTCATCGTCCAGTCGGATGCTCCCGAAGGCGCCCGCGAGCAGGAGATGGCGATCATCGAAATGGCCTGTCGCGACGCCGGATCCGTCGATGTGTTCGTCACGCACGATGCCGCCGAGGGTGCACAGTTCGTCCAGGCTCGGAGGCTCGCGTTCCCAGCGGCGGAGGCGGCGGGGTCGCTGCTGCTCGAGGACGTCGGCGTGCCGGTCCCGCTGCTGCCCGACCTCGTCGCCCGCGTCGAGCAGATCGGCGTCGAGCGCGGCGTCGACGTCGTCTGCGTCGCCCACGCCGGTGACGGCAACACCCACCCGATCGTCATGTACGACGCCGCCGACCCGGACTCGACGCAACGGGCACGCGCGGCCTTCGACGACATCCTCACGGCGGCGATCGAGCTCGGCGGGACGATCACCGGTGAGCACGGCGTCGGACGGCTCAAGCGAGACGCCCTGCCCGCGATGCTCGGCCCCGACATCATGGAGCTCAACCAGCGCGTCAAGGATGCACTCGACCCGCAGGGCATCCTCAACCCCGGATCGGTCCTTGCCGCCCGCCCCTGACCCACTTCTTGCTCTCGTGGGACAACTCGCTGGCGCTCGCCGTTTCGATCCCGCTCTCGACTTCTTGCGCTCTTGGGACAACTCGCTGGCGCTCGCCGTCCGATCCCGCCCTCGACTTCTTGCGCTCTTGGGACAACTCGCTGGCGCTCGCCGTCCCAAGAGCGCAAGAAGTCGAGGGTGAATCCGCAGGTCAGGGGCTCGCAGACGATAGTGTCGATGAGCGATCCGGGCGACCCTGACCCGGACCCCGGCCACAAGGAGTGACCATGTACATCGGACTCGGAATCGTCCTCATCGTCCTCGGTGCGATCCTCAAGTTCGTCCTGCAGGTGGACATCCCCGGCATGGACGACGGCGCCCTCGGCTGGATCCTCATCGCCGCCGGCGTCCTCGCAATCCTGCTGTCCTTCGCCATGCGCGGACGTACCCGCCCCACCGGCTACACCTCCACCCGCTCGTCGCAGGTCGACCCGGCCACGGGCACGCGTGTCGAGGAGACCCGCATCGACCCGGACTCGCGCTACTGAGGCGACCACCCGGCATACCGACGAAGCCCCGGCGACCACACGGCCACCGGGGCTTCGTCGCGTCTGTCGCGCGGGGGAGTCCTCCCCATCGACACCCCGGCCGCGGGCTGCAAGTGTTGGCACCAGCGCGGATCGGGGGATCCGCCGGATCCGGCCAGGGGAACGCCGGACGCGGTGCGGAGTGCCTGCTCTGGGAGGGGCGAGCAGGCACTCCGCCCCTCCTCGTCTGCCCGTGCCCGGGTGGTGGTCCGCTCGAGGGGTACCGGCCTGTGGGTGGCGAGGTCTACGGTCGATGAGTGGCCCAGATGAACATGAACGAGATCATCCACGCCGCGGTGCGCCGCGACTTGGCCCGCTTCGAGTCCGCTCTGCGGGGCTTCCCCGAGGGTGACGGAGCGCGGGCGCGTCAGCTGCGTCGAGCGTGGGCCACGGTGGACCGGCAGCTGCACCATCACCACGAGATGGAGGACGCGTTCGTCTGGCCGTACGTCCGGTCGCTCAACGTTGTCGACCCGACGCTCCTCGATGCCATGGAGAGCGAACACCAGGCCATGGCTGCGGGTCTGGGTGCCGTGTCCAGCTCCCTCGACGACCTCATCGACGAGCCCACGACCGCCCGCGCCACGGCTGCTGCCGATGCTGTGGCCGAGACGACCCGCGCGACCGTCAATCACCTCGACCACGAGGAACGCGAGGTCATGCCGATCATCATCGAGCGCGAGCAGACCCCAGAGTGGAAGGCCGTCGAACGCCAGCTCCGCAAGGGCAGCCCGGCCATGGCCGGCGAGCTCTTCGCGTGGATCCAGGACGGCGCGTCGGCCGAGGTCCGCTCCTCGCTCAACGGCACGGTCCCGGCGCCGGTGAGGTTCATCCTCAGCAAGGCGTTCGGCCGCAACTATCACCGAGAGGTCGCGCCCGTCTGGCAGACCTGACCGCGCCCGGGTGTGCTGCAGGACGCGCGCTATGCCGCGCCTTGTGCAGCACGCTCGCGCGGGCGGCCATGAAGCGACCTTGCGTTATCTGCGCTCCGGCCCCCGAAGGTCCCGTCCGATTGATCTGATGACTGGGCGCACGCCAGGCTCGATGGCTGGGCTGAGCGCTCGGCCCAGCGGTGCGGGGGTCAGTGGCTCCGCGGGGCCAACGCCGAAAGCACTGTCGAGGTGAGGTAGCCAGCCGCCTCGTCCATGCCGAACCGTCCCGCCCGCACCTCGTCGGCAGCGCCGTGCACGAGAGTGACCACGGTCGTGACGAGCCAGTCCGTGGGGACGTCGGTGCGGAAATCGCCGCTGCTCCGACCGCGCTCGACGACACCCCGCAGCCGCTCCATGACCTGGCCGTGGGCGTCATGGACCGCGTCCGCTGGAAGCTCGCGCTGCGCGGCGTGGAGCACGGCCCGGAACTCGTCGACGATCGTCCAGGATGCGCCGACGAGTGATGTGAGGGCCTCGGTGGGAGCGCCGGAGAGGTCGACGTCCTCGAGTGACTCGTGCGAGCGGCGCATGGTCTCGTCGAGGACGGCCTGGAGGAGTTCGGCCCGGTTGCTGAAGTGACTGTAGACGGTCACGCGCCCGACTCCCGCAGCCTTCGCGATCTCGCCGAGGCTCGCGCTCGGATCGTCGCGCAGGCACGCGATCGCGGCGTCGAGGATCGCGGCGATGCTCCGGCGGGCGTCGGCGCGTGGCTGCTTGGCTTGCGACGGCTTTGAATGCGTCGGCTTGGCCGGTGTCGGCGTGGAGCGATGAGCGGTCACGCAGGGCCTCCGAAAGAACATGTACAGGGGTGTACGGGTTATGTTACCGTCTCAAAAACCGTACAAGCATGTTCGAGTTAGGAGAGCGCACCATGTCGACCACCGCCCACACCCCACCAAGCCGCCCGGGCCACGCCCCCGGCCCACCTCCCGAGAACCCGGCCGCCGCGCCGACCGTGAACCGACCCGGCCCCCTCGCCGGTCTCGCCCTCGCCGTCTTCGCCACGGCCCAGCTCATGCTCGTCCTTGACGTCACCGTCGTGAACGTCGCCCTGCCGCACATCGGCACCGACCTCGGTATCGGCCGAGCGGTGTTGCCGTGGGTCATGACGATCTACACGCTGTGCTTCGGCGGACTGATGCTCGCCGGCGGACGCGTTGCCGATCGCTTCGGAGCACGTCGGGTCGCACTCGTCGGTCTCGTCGGCTTCATCGCCGCGTCGGCCCTCGCCGGGCTCGCCACCGGCACCACGACGCTCCTCCTCGGCCGCGCGCTCCAGGGCGTGGCCGCTGCCTTCCTCTCCCCGGCAGCGCTCGCCGCGGCTCTGGCTTTCCACCCTGGCCAGTTGCGCGCGCGGGCCATGTCCGTCTGGGCTGCTCTCGCCGGCACCGGCGCCGCGCTCGGCGTCATCCTCGGAGGCGTCGTCGTCGCCCAGACCTCGTGGCGCTGGATCTTCGGCATCAACGTGCCGATCGGCCTCGCCCTGCTCGCGACCATCCTGCTGAGGATCCCGGCTGCGGCTTCACGCCCCGTCGACCCGGCCTCCCCGACCGAGACCTCCGCCAGCCGGCGCATCGACCTCCCCGGAGCTCTTCTCATCACCGCGACCACCGCATCGGCCATCTATGGCCTCACCGTCGCCGGCACTGACGGCTGGCTCTCGCTCGCCACCGGACTGGCTCTCGCCGCGGCGGCCGTCCTGGCCGGGCTCTTCGTCATCGTCGAGCGCCGCACCTCCGAGCCCCTCCTCGACGCGCGGATGTTCACCCGCCGACCGGTCCTCGCAGGTGCCTTCCTCATGCTCGTGGCAACAGGGCTCCTCGTCGGCGCGTTCTTCGTCGGCAGCTTCGCGATGCAGCACGCCCACGGCCTGGGTGCCCTCGCAACGGGTCTCGCCTTCCTGCCCACGGCAATCGGCACCATCGTCGGCGCGCACCTCGCCGGCCACGTCCTTGAGCGGGTCAGCGCTCGCGTCGTCGCTCCGGTGGGCTTCGGCCTCGCGGCCATCGGGTATGCCGGCCCCGTCCTCTCGGACCGCCTCGCCTTCCTCGTGGCCGGACTCGGCGTTGCCGCGGCTGGGTTGGGGATGCTCTTCGTCACGGCGTTCACCGCCTCGCTCGGGGACGCCACCGAGCACGAGTCCGGTCTTCGGTCGGCGGTCGTCAACACGTTCCACGAGCTCGGAGGCGCGGCCGGCGTCGCCGTCCTCTCGTCGGTCGCCGGTGCTGTCCTCGTGGCCGCCCGACCCTCGGCAGGCGACTTCACATCGACCTTCACGGTCGGGGCCGCCATCGCCGTCGTCGGCGGAGTCGTCAGCCTCGGCCTCGTCCCCCGTGTCCTGCGCCCGAGTGGCGTCGGCACCGGCCACCACTGACGCCGGGCCGGGCGAACCTCTTCCGGCCCGTGCTGCAGGACGCGCGACATGCTGCGCGTCCTGCAGCACACCCGGTCCAGTTGCTCGACACACTCGCCCCAGACGCCGGTATGCCGGCCGCGCAAGGTGCGTGGCCGGCATACCGGATCGTTCGTGACGGGACTCAATCCCGCCGGTGAGGTCAGAACGCGGACTCGGGCACGTCCATGAGCTCGTTGTCCGTGGCCTCGGCCATCGCGCGCTCGGCGGCGAGACGGGGGAGGACCTGGCGGGCGTAGAACTGCGCCGCCGCGACCTTGCCGGTGTAGAAGTCCTTGTCCTTCTCCGACACCGAACCCTCGAGGGCGGTGAGGGCGATGTCGGCCTGGCGCAGGAGCAGCCAGCCGACGACGAGGTCACCGGCGCCGAGGAGGAGGCGGGTCGTGTTCTGGCCAACCTTGTAGAGGTTGGTGACGTCCCCACCCTGGCGCGGGTCGGACTTCATGAGCTCGCCGACCATGTAGCCGAGGATGCCCTGGACGTTCTCGAGGGCCTCGCCGAGGAGCTCGCGCTCGCGGTCGATCTTGCCCTCGTGCGCGCCGAGGTCCTTGGCGAACTCCTGGATCTGCATGGCGATCGTGGTCAGGGCCTGGGCCTTGTCCTTGATGATCTTGCGGAAGAAGAAGTCGAGGCCCTGGATCGCGGTCGTGCCCTCGTAGAGGGTGTCGATCTTGGCGTCACGGACGTACTGCTCGATCGGGTAGTCCTGGAGGAAGCCCGAGCCACCGAACGTCTGGAGCGACTCGGTGCCGAGGAGCACCCAGGCGCGCTCGGAGCCGAGGCCCTTGACGATCGGGAGGAGCAGGTCGTTGACGCGGTTCGCGAGTTCGGCGGGCGAACCCTGCTCGAGCTCCTCCTTGCCGGACTCGAGCTGGGCAGCGTCGACGACGTCCTGCTGCGAGGCGGTGTAGAGGACGAGCGAACGCAGACCCTCGGCGTAGGCCTTCTGCAGCATGAGGCTGCGGCGCACGTCGGGGTGGTGCGTGATCGTCACGCGCGGCGCGGCCTTGTCGGTCTGCTGCGTGAGGTCGGCGCCCTGGACGCGCTCCTTGGCGTACTCGAGCGCGTTGAGGTAGCCGGTCGAGAGGGTCGCGATGGCCTTGGTGCCGACAAGCATGCGGGCGTTCTCGATGACGCGGAACATCTGGGCGATGCCGTCGTGCACGTCGCCGAAAAGCGTTCCCGTGGCGGGCTTCTCGCCACCGAAGGTGAGCTCGCAGGTCGTCGAGACCTTGAGGCCCATCTTCTTCTCGACGTTGGTGACGTAGACGCCGTTGCGCTCACCGAGCTCACCGGTCTCGAGGTCGACGTCGTACTTCGTGAGGATGAAGAGCGACAGGCCCTTGGTGCCGGGGCCAGCGCCCTCGGGGCGGGCGAGGACGAAGTGGACGACGTTGTCGACCATGTCGGACTCGGCGCTCGTGATGAAGCGCTTCACGCCGGTGATGTCCCAGGTGCCGTCTTCGTTCTGCGTCGCCTTGGTGCGGCCGGCGCCGACGTCCGAACCCGCGTCGGGCTCGGTGAGGACCATGGTGCAGTGCCAGTCCTTCTCGATGATCCAGCGCGCGAGCTTCTTCTGGTCCTCGGTGCCGAGGATGTGGAGGAGCCGGGCGAAGGAGTAGGAGGCGTTGAACATCGCCAGGGCCGGGTTGGCGCCGAGGACGAGCTCGTTCATGGCCCACTTGAGGCTGGGCGGGGAGACCGTGCCGTCGAGCTCGCGCGGGACGTCGATGTTCCAGAAGCCGCTCTCGCGGTAGGCCGCGAAGGACTTCTTGAACGAGTCCGGCATCGTGACGACCTGGGTCTCCGGGTCGTACTTCGGCGGGTTGCGGTCGGCGTCCTGGAAGGACTCGGCGATCTCGTTCTCGGCGAGACGCGCCATCTCCTTGAGCATTTCGCGCGCGGTGTCGGAGTCGACGTCCGCGTAGGGGCCCTGGCCCAGGACGTCGTTGCGGCCGAGCACCTCGAAGAGGTTGAACTCGATGTCGCGCAGGTTGCTCTTGTAGTGGCCCATGGCCGGTTGCTCCTCAGGTTGCGGGGCTGGGCAGGGTGAAGCCCAGAGGTCCTTCGACCATGGTGCTACCGGCGAGTAGGGCCGGGCAAGGCGGTCCGGGGGTTTTGTGACTAAGCGCACGCTTAGTGGCGCCGGTCACGCTCGGCGGGCGGACGGCATACGAACGAAAATGCCTGTGTATGCCGTGTGTGCCGGTCCCCGGGACCGGTGCACACGTGTGGTTCGCTGGATTTCATGCCTGAGCAGTCCCCCGAGAGCACCCCCGTCGCCGAGGCGACCACTGCCATCGACAACCAGCAACTCTGGGTCGCCCGTGACGTCCTGGCCGCCCACGTGCGTGAGGAGCGGGACGTCGAGGCGTTGCGTCTGCTCGGCGAGGTGCACCACGGGATGGGCGACCTGCCGGCGGCGGGCGCCGCGTGGTTCGGTGCCGGCGTGAAGGGGCCGGAGGTCGAGGCGGCGGTGGAGGCCTGGCGGGCCGCGCACGCGGATGACTTCGGTGCGATGTGGCGTTCGTTGCCGCGGTCGGTTCGTCAGGAGCCGCGCTCCAAGAAGGTCGAGGCGCTGCGGGCCAAGGCACTCGAGGCGCGCGATGCGTCGGATGCGGCGGCGTCGAAGGCTGGGTCTGGTGCGGCGGTCGTCGCGGCGTCGGGTTCGGCGGCGGGTTCTTCGTCGTCAGGTGGGTTCGACGCGGCTCAGCTCATCGCGTGGATCATCGCCGCGTTCGTCGTGGTGTGCGCGATCGTCGGGCTCGTGCAGATCCTGCGCTGGATGGTCCCTGGCGGCTGAGCCGCTGTCTCCTGGGGGCTTCGTGGCGACGATGACCGGGCTGTGGGTGGCTGTTCGCCTACCGCGGAACGATCAGCTCGCCTCTGTGATGGGCCATCGCCCGTGTGATGCGGTCGCTAGCCAGCCGAGCTGATAGTCCGCCGGTCAGGTCGTCTTCTCGTTGAGAGGCTTGCCGTCCACCGCGCAGCCAGCTGCTGCCAGCAAGGCGGCCGAGGCGTCGTCGTAGGGGAAGACGAAGCCTCGTTCAGGGATGACCGTGAACCGGATCTCGTGATCGGCCGAGCCCACGGTGACGACGTGGAAACGGTCGCCGTTGCCGAAGGAGCGCTCGTCGACATCTGCCGCGAGGGCTTCGGCGTCAGTGATGTCGTAGCCGGCCTTGCCCAGGCAGGAGTCCAGCGTCGACCCGTCGGCCAGGGCAGTGCCGCGGACTGCAGCGACGGAGTCCTCTGCGTCCTCGATGGCCCCACCCGAACATCCGGTAATCAGAATGGCCACGGCAGCTCCGACTGCGACAAACGTGTCGTTGCGACGCATCAGTCGCCCGCCCTCCTGAATGCGCATCGCCTTCTGCGACGCCCCACTGCATTCAATCCCACTGCCGCGGAACTCGTGTGGTCAATCATCAGGCTGTGGAGCCGGTGACGGGAATCGAACCCGCGTGTCCAGCTTGGGAATCTCACGAACCCCCGCACGAACACGCTTGCCGAGCACAATCGGCTGCCCGCCACTGCCCCTGACAGACCCCCACGTACCGCCACTCATGGTCCGCTAGTGGCCCACTGGCACCATGCGAGCAGCACCCTTGCGTCGAGGAGGGCCTGGCGATGACTCGCGGATCGCAGCGTCCCTTGGCTGTTACCTCGGCCACAACCTCATACGGCTAGAGCGCCTGAACCTGGCACCGCCGTCCATTCAACCGCTCGGCGAGTGGGCCAATGGTTCTCACACTCTGACCGATCACTACGCTCTCGCATCCGGGTGTCACAGACAGCGACAGGAGCTCGAGGATGTCGCGTGCGCGATCACCTAGGGGAGACATCGGTAGCGATGGAAGCAGAAGTGCCACCTCGCTAAGGCGGTCGCCGTCCGGCACGGGGGCAACCTCGCCCTCCAAGCGAAGAAGGGGATGGATGGGCCTTCATCGCCAGGCATAAAGGCGTCGCCTCGCGTAACGTGACGTCACAACAGGAGAGTTGATTTTGGACCTAGGAGGGGCGAAGTGACTGAGGGCATCACTGACGTTGAGGACGACCAGTTGGACGATGATCCGACGGCGGAGCAGGCCGAGCCGCTCGATCTCTCGAAAAGCGATCGAAAGCTGGTCACACAGCCATACGACTTCCCGGTCCACAGCCTTAGCTCGGACATCGAATCTGGTCGTATTGCCCTGTCGATCGAGTATCAGCGCCAGTATGTCTGGGATGCGGGGAAGGCCAGTCGGCTTATCGAATCACTCCTCCTCAACGTTCCCATCCCAGTCTGCTACTTCGCAGAAGTTGAGGACGGCGGCTATGAGGTAATTGACGGTCTCCAGCGACTTACCGCAATCAAGAGATTCCTAGAGAATGAGAGCCGTCTGTCCAACTTGTCAGTTCTGTCGGAACTTAATGGGAAGAATTTCAAGGAGCTCGACGCCCGTGACCAGAGGCGCCTTCAGAATAGGACTATTCGCTGTATAGTTATCACTGAAGAAAGCGACCCGGATATCAAGTTCGATGTTTTCGAACGTCTCAATACTGGCGCCGCGGTCCTTAATGCTCAGGAATTGCGCAACTCCGTTTATCGGGGCGCGTTCAACGACTCGCTTAAGGAATTGGCGAAGGACAATGACATCCGTTCCGCCTTGGGGGTCTCACGCAATACTCGAATGCTTGTCGAAGAGATCGCCTTGCGGTTTTTCGCGCTGGTGGATGGTTTGCCAGACTATGCACCACCGCTTAGGCAATTCCTGAACACATACATGCGGACCCGGCGAAACAAGGCTCTCACGCCAGATGAGGTCCAGAAGTTCAGGGGGATCCTGCACCTTGCCAACGAGGCGTTTGGCGGTACGCCCTTCCGGAGTCCCAGCTCCAAGAACCCTGTCAACAAGGCCCTGTTTGACGCCATCATGCTTCCGCTGGCTTTTGTCAAAGACCCTGATCAACTGCGCGAGGTGGAAATGTCATCTTACCTTAGCGCTCTGCTCGTGGACGACGCATTTTCTTCTTCTATCGGGCGTGCAACCGCCGACAAGCAACGGATGTACGGGCGCATCCGTTCTGTGGCCGCGATGCTTGAGGCAGTCGACGTGGAACTAACTCTGCCGATCGCGATCGTTGCTGATTCTGAGAGTGGGGATGAGGTCGGCCATGCCGGCACGGACTGATTCTCTGTCGGAACTTGATGCGGGAATTGATGAGTGTAGACTTCTAATTCACTTGCAAGGTGAGAGTGCAACCCCTGGTCAGGTCAACGCACTGAATCGAGCCGCTGTGGTCTTGCTCGTCAGTCACTTTGAAGGGTATCTTCAGGGATTGGCGCGAGAATTCGTCGACTCCATAAGCACTGGTGCAATAGAGTCACGGCTTCTGCCTATCAAGCTTCGTGAACTGCACACGCTGCCCGCCTTGCAGGAAGTAGTGTCATCGCAGGACGAGGCACAGCGCAAGGCTCTGCTCAGAAAGTTGGATGTGCAGGCTTCCCTTTGGAATGACCGCGCTAAGCCCCCGGCGGGAACGCTGAAAAGCGATCGCCTTAGTCGTCTGGTGACAAATGCAAAGGCGCACGTAATCGACGATCTTTTCGCCCATATGGGTGATCCTCGAAGTGTCTGCGCTGGCGACTTGGACGTTCCCGGTGATGAAGAAGAGATCAGTACAGTCAGTATCGAGAACTTTTTAACTGATGTGGTTGGTTGCAGAAACGCGATCGCGCACGGCGATCGGGAGCGGAAGCCAACCACGCAGGATGTCGAGAATTATGCGCGAACGATTTGGGTTCTCGCAGAGCGCCTCGAGCGCAAGATGCGCGCCTGTATCGACGAAATATGCTCACCCGCGAGCTTGTAGGACTCTAGAAGCCAGTGAGGCCGAGGACGGCGCGGCAAGCGCCGACCGCAGGCCGGGCGCCGACGCAGTCGGCGCCTTGATCTAACAGAGGTCAATTCGGCAGTAGGCCAGTTCTCCGACCTGCTGATGACGTGCGTACGGCGGATGCATACTCCGTCATGGCGTCTCGAAGGTCAGCCAGGCGCTCGGGGGCGACGGCGGGGAGGCCTTCGGTGTAACGGGAGCAAATGAGTTTCCGCTTAAGGGTGTCACCTTCGAGAAGGCTGGTCGCGCCGTCGGCAACGTTGTCGACATACGCGAGTCGGCGACGCACGAAGTCGCTGTGCACCTCGAAAGTCGCCAGGTACTCAACGTTGAGCATGGGTCCGCCGTCCATTGTCGTCGGCGCGAGCAATCGCCATGCGTGCTCGCTGTACTGCGAGGCGCCATCGACGGGCGTATCGCGGTGGAGTGCCAGGCTTGTCCGCATCAGCAAGTGTTTGATGGGCAAGTGGTAGTCGGTCAGCCCCGCCAAAGGCCCTATTGCACGCCTGTTGCACGGCCAAGCGTGTAGGAGGTTGCGCATCGTCCCCTAGCGCGGCGGGTTAAGCCTGTGACCTGCGGAAACGTGGTGGAGCCGGTGACGGGAATCGAACCCGCGTGTCCAGCTTGGGAAGCTGGCGCTCTACCATTGAGCTACACCGGCAAGCGCCCCCACGAGAGAGGCGCGGACGTGAGTTTAACCCACCGCCCCGCCCGTGTCGGAGCCTGCACCTCCAGCCGCACCGGTCGCCGCCGCGTCGAACCGCTCGGCCCACGACGCCATCGTCTCGCGCACACCCGGGCTCGCGTCCTCGATCGTGAACGGTGCCTCGACGAGCCCCATCCCGAGCAGCAGGAACCCGACATCACGCGACTCCGCTGACACACGGCAGCGCCCATCCCCCAGATCCTCGACGGTCGTCCATCGCCCGATCCGCTTCTCGACGTCGGCCACCGGCGCGTGCACGACAGTGACGAGTCGGTGCGCATCGTTGCGGCCTTGCAGGCCGGCTTTCACGTATGCCGCGGCGTCGCCTCCCGGGATCGCTCGTCTCCGGAAGAGGGACTTCGTTCCGAGTGGCTCGGTCAGTCGGTCGAGGCGGAAGGATCGCCAGTCCGCGCGCTCGAGGTCGAACGCCAGCAGGTACCAACGCCGCCCAACAGTCACCAGCTGGTGGGGTTCGACGTGGCGGCGCACCTCTGCACCTGCACCCGATCCGCCACGAGCGGTGTAGGAGAACCGAATTCGCTCCGAGTCCCGGATCGCCTGCGCGATCGCACCGAGCACCGACGCCTCGACCTCGGGTGCCGTGGCAAACGGCGAGTCCACCGTGACAGCGCGCAGCGACTCGGCCCGACGCCGGAGCCGGGTCGGCAGCACCTGCACGACCTTCGACAGCGCGGACAGCGTCGAGTCCGCCAGAGCACCTGACTGCGCCGACGCCGTCTGCCCCAGGGCCACGACCATCGCGATCGCCTCGTCCTCGTCGACGACGAGCGGAGGCATCGACCCGCCGGCGCCCAACTGATACCCACCATCGACCCCGCGTGACGACGACACCGGATAGCCCAGCTCGCGCAACCGCTCGACGTCACGGCGCAGCGTCCGCTCCGACACCTCGAGTCGCGAGGCCAACTCACCACCCGGCCAGAACCGGTGCGTCTGGAGCAACGACAACAACCGCAGCGTCCGGGAACTCGTGTTTGCCATGACTCAAGACTCCCAAACACAGCGGTCAGAAAGTGACCGGAATGCCTTCTAGCGTCGAATCATGACCACAACGACAGCTCCAGAAGTCCAGGCTCCGACCAGCGCCCACCGCACACCCATTTGCGGCCGCGCCCGCACTCTTGCCCTCGTCAGCCTCCTCCTCGCCTCTATGATGGAGCTGATCGACGTCACGATCGTCAACGTCGCCCTCCCGACGATCGAGGCCTCGCTCAACGCGAGCGCGTCGATGCTCCAGTGGGTCGTCGCCGCATACCCGCTCGCGTTCGGCATCGCCCTCATCACTGGCGCCCGACTCGGCGACCGCTTCGGCCGCAAGCGCCTCTTCCTCCTCGGCCTCGTCGGCTTCACGATCGCCTCCGCGGCGTGCGGCTGGGCGCCCAACGTCGAACTCCTCGTGGCCTTCCGGGCGCTTCAGGGCATCGCCGCGGCAGCGATGGTGCCGCAGGTCCTGACGAGCATCCAGGTCATGTACGCACCCCACGAGCGCGGCACCGCGATGGGCATCTTCTCCGGTCTGGCCGGCCTCGCGAGTGTCATGGGCCCGATCCTCGGAGCGGTGCTCACGGAGGCCAGCAGCTGGCGCGCTGTCTTCCTCGTCAACATCCCGGTCGGCGTCATCGCGCTGGTCGCCGCCATCCGCTTCATCCCCGAATCACGCTCCGAGCACCCCGTCCGCATCAACGCGCGCTCCGTATTCGCCCTCGCCGCAGGCCTGCTCGCGATCCTGTACCCGCTCACGATGGGTCACGAACTCGGCTGGCCGACGTGGTCCTTCGCGCTCATGGGTGCTGGCATCGTCGGCCTGATCGCCTTCCTCCGGTCCCAGCGCAGCGATGAGTCCCGCGGTGGAGACCCGCTCGTCACGACGTCCCTGTATGCCGGTCGCTCGGGTCGCGGATTCCGCGGCGCCACGATCGTCGGCTCGGTTCTCTTCATCGTGTGTGCCGGCTACTTCCTGTCGACCACGCTCTTCCTCCAGGTCGCTCTCGGCTGGTCGGTGCTCAAGGCCGGGCTCGTCAACATCCCGTTCGCGATCACGGCCACGATCGGCGCAGGCTCCGGTGCTGCCGTGCTCATGCCCAGGATCGGTCGCCAGGTCCTGCTCATCGGCGCGGTGATCATGGCTGCGGGAGTCGGATTCCTCGCCATCGTCGCCGGTGACGCGACCACGACGGCGTCCTTCTGGGCCTTCGTCCCTGTGTTCGGCGTCGTGGGTCTCGGGTTCGGCTTCATGGTGTCGTCGATCGCACCTCTCGGTCTGGCCAAGGTCGACGGACGCCACGCCGGCTCCGCGTCGGGTCTGTTCAACACGACGACGCAGCTCGCGAACGCCGTCGGAGCCGCCGCCCTGGGGACGCTCTTCTTCGAAGTGGCCGCACGGCAGGAGGGGCAGCTGCCGCTGGAACTGTTGCGGCCGGCATACGTCATCGTCCTTCTCGTCGCGATCGCGCTCCTGGGCGTCGTCGCGATGGCGACCCGCCTCATTCCGGCCGACGCCCACAGGTTCGCCGATCACGGCTAAATTGGCCGGGTGCTGCTGAGCGACCGTGACATCAAGGCCGAGATCGACAACGGACGGGTCATCCTCGACCCGTGGGATCCGGAGATGATCCAACCGAGCAGCATCGACGTGCGCCTGGACCGATTCTTCAGGCTCTTCGACAACCACAAGTACCCCTACATCGACCCGGCCGAGGACCAGCCGGACCTGACGCGACTCGTCGAGGTGGAGCCGGACGAACCGTTCGTGCTCCACCCCGGCGAGTTCGTCCTGGGCTCGATCTACGAGACGGTGACGCTGCCCGACGACGTGGCCGCGCGCGTCGAGGGCAAGTCGAGTCTCGGCCGTCTCGGGCTCCTGACCCACGCGACTGCCGGCTTCGTCGACCCGGGCTTCTCGGGGCACGTGACGCTCGAGCTGTCGAATGTTGCGACGTTGCCGATCAAGCTCTGGCCCGGCATGAAGGTCGGTCAACTCTGCTTCTTCCGCGTGTCGAGCCCGGTCGAGAACCCGTATGGCTCGGCGAAGTACGGCTCGCACTACCAGGGCCAGCGCGGCCCGACGGCGAGCCGCTCGTTCAAGAACTTCCACCGCACGCAGGTGTGAGCATGACCGGCGTCGCGGGGATGCCAGGGGTCGGCAGCGGCAACGGTCTGCTCGAGGTGCGCATCGCGGCTCCGGCGACTGATGCGCCGCGCATCGCCTCGGTGCTGGTCGAGGAGCGGCTCGCGGCGTGCACGCAGGTGCTGCCCGGTGTGACCTCGACGTTCCGCTGGGACGGTGCCGTGACCACCGCGGAGGAGCAGCTGGTGCTCGCCAAGACGCACCGCTCCCGCTTCGACGCGATCCTCGAGCGGGTGGGCGAGATCCATCCGTACGAGACGCCCGAGATCATCGCGGTGCCGATCGTCGAGGCCAGTGCCGCGTATGCCGCGTGGCTCGTCGCCGAGATCGGCGCCGGGTGAAGGACCCCCTGGGTCGGCTCGTCACGCACGACCTGCGTGGCACGATGCCGGCCTCACCGGAGGGCGTGGCGCTCGTCATCCACGGCGGAGGCGAGAAGGGCTACGGCCCGATGCCCTGGTGGGAAGGGCCGGTGCTGCGTATGTGGCCGTTCGCCCGGGCGATCGAGCGAGCCGCCGGCGATCGGCTGGCAGTCGTCCGCCTCAAGAACCGCTATCACGGGTGGAACGGGGACGAACAGACCCCGCTCGTCGACGCCCGTTGGGCGTTGGAGCGCATTCGCAGCCGGTATGCCGGCCTGCCCCTCGCGCTGATCGGCCACTCCATGGGTGGTCGCGTCGTCACCCACCTGGCCGGTGAACCGGGCGTCCGGGCCATCGCGGCGCTCGCGCCGTGGGTCGAGCCGGGCGATCCTCGTCCCGGCCGACCGGGGTTGGACGTCCTGCTCATGCACGGTCTGCTCGATCGAACGACGGACCCGCGTCGGACGCAAGTGCTCGGGGAGGAACTGCGGGCGCGTGGCGCCGATGTCACGTGGCGGCCGGTCGAAGGGGAGGGCCACGCCATGCTCAGGCATGCCGCGACGTGGCACCGCGAGGTCGCCGACTTCGTCACCACCGCCCTCCTCCCGCGTCCCGAAGTCACCCAATTGGGGAGTTAGGGACGGGGACTCGGGGGGCGTTGATGTCCCGAAGTCACCCAATTGGGGAGTTAGGGGCGGTGCTCGGGGTCAGGGACGGGAGATTGGCGAGTCGTGTTCGGGGGTGGGGGTGGTGCCGTGGGTGCCGGCGAGACCGAACCAGCTCACGACGCCGCCGACGGTGAGCAGCACGGCGCAGATGACCATTGAAGCCCGGAAGCCCGACGTCATCGCTGAAGGGTCCTGATAGTCGTCGCCCGACAGCCCCACCAGTGCCGGCAGGGCCGCCACCGCGAGCAGAGAACCCGCTCGGGCCACAGCGTTGTTCACCCCGCTCGCGACACCGGCGAACCGGTCCGGCGCCGCTGCCAACACGGTCGACGTGAGTGGTGAGACGAGCAGTGCCAGTCCGAGGGCAAAGACGACCAGACCTGGCAGCACCGTCCACCACGTCGCACCGGCTCCCGCGGGGAGCAGCATCAGCGCACCCACAGCGCACACGACCGGCCCGAGAGACATGGGGACGCGAGGCCCGATTCGAGCAGACAGCTGCGCCGCCCGCGAGGACAGGAACATGAGCGCGATCGTCACGGGCAGCCCGGTGAGCCCGGCAGACAGGGCGGACCAGCCGGCGGAGACCTGAAGGTGCAGGACGAGGATGAAGAAGACGACGCCCAGCGCGCCATAGACCACGAGCGTCATCGCGTTGGCGGCGGAGAAGATCCGATCTCCGAACAGCGAGAGCTGCACCAACGGTGTGCGAGAACGGCGTTCGACGACGACGAACCCCACAGCCGCGAGGGCAGCGGCCACCAGCAGCCCGACGAGGAGGCCCCGCCCCATCGTCGAGGATCCCGTGAGTGCATAGGTGAGGGCACCCAACGCCACCACCGTGAGCGCGGCCCCCGGCAGGTCGAACCGGCGCCCCGACGCTTCCGAGTCCCGCGTCTCGGGGGCCGCCCACACCGTCATGGCGATGACGACGAGGCACAGGGGCACGTTGATGCCGAAGATCCAGCGCCAGCCGCCGTTGTCGACCAGCCACCCGCCGACGAACGGCCCGATCGCTGCAGCGATGCCGGACATCCCGGCCCACGTGCCGATCGCCCCGGCGCGGTCCTCGGGTCGGAACGCCGACTGGATGATCGCCAGCCCACCCGGCGTCAACAGTGCAGCGCCCACGCCCTGAAGCACCCGCATCGCGACGAGCTGCCCCGGCGTCTGGGCCACGGCGCACAGCGCGCTGGCGACGAGGAACCAGCCCATGCCGACGAGATAGACCCGCCGCCGCCCCAACCGGTCGCCGAGCGCGCCGCCGACGAGGACGAGCGACGCCAACGCCAGCATGTAGCCGTTGATGACCCATTGCAGTTGTTCGAGCGATGCGTCGAGTTCGGTGCCGATCGTGCGCAGCGCGACGTTGACGACGGATCCGTCGAGGATCGCGATGCCCGACCCGAGCGTCACGGCGGTGAGGGTGGCGCGACCTCGCGCCGTGTCGCGGGCAAGGTAGTCGGTCACACGGCCCATTCTCACCACCTACCGTCGGGTAGGAATGGTGCATGACTGCTGCAACGACGCGTGTCAGCGCGTTCACCGATGATGCGCTGGGCACCGACGACGCGACCGGAGTCGCCGAACGCATCGCTCGAGGTGAGATCTCGGCCAGCGAGGCCGTCGACGCAGCGATCGCTCGCGTCGAGGCTGTCAACGCGGACCTCAATGCCGTCGCCTCCACCGACCACGATCGCGCCCGGGCCCGCGCAGCGCGCGTCGCGCAGGGTCGCACTCGGGGCGCCTTCGCGGGCGTCCCCACCGCCACGAAGGAGAACATCCACGTCGCAGGTATGCCGGCCGGCATGGGTTCGCGTGCCGTCCCGAAGGTGCCGGGAGACCTCGACGGCGCCTTCACCAAGCAGTTCTTCGACACCGGCGTCATCCCCGTCTGTTCGACGACGATGCCCGAGTTCGGCTGGACCGCGACGACCGAACGCGTCGGAGGTGACGTGACCCGCAACCCGTGGGACACGGCATACAGCAGCGGTGGTTCATCCGGCGGCTCGGCCGCCCTCGTCGCGAGCGGCGCGCTGCCCTTCGCGCACGGCAACGACGGCGGTGGCTCGATCCGCATCCCGGCAGCCGTGTGCGGACTCGTCGGGCTCAAGGCGACGCGGGGTCGGCTGCGACTCGACGAGGGCAACGCGACGATGCCGGTCAGGGTCGTCGTCGACGGCGTCCTGACCCGTTCGGTCCGTGACACCGCGCGCTTCTTCGAGGCGGCCGAACGGAGCTACCGCAACACCAGGCTCCAGCCGATCGGTCACGTCGAGGACGGTCCGGCCCGGCCGCTGCGCGTCGGGATGATGTTCGACTCGCCCGTCGCGCCGCCCTCGGACGCCGACGCTCGTGCCGCCGTCGAACGGACCGCCACCCTGCTGGAATCGTTGGGGCACAGCGTTGTTGACTACGTCCCGCCCATCCCGACGTTCTTCAAGGCGGACTTCGAGGACTACTGGTCACTGCTTGCGTATGCCGTGTCGTCCAATCGCGGAGGAATGTTCGGCTCGGGCTTCGATGCCGCTCAGCTCGACCCACTCACGCTCGGACTGGCCAAGCGGTTCCGCCGCCGGGCCCACCGGACACCGCTCTTCATCGCCCGGCTCGCCGCGTCAGGAGCGGTGCAGCAGAAGCGTTTTGGCGACGTCGACCTCGTCCTGTCGCCAGTGCTCGTGCACAACGCGCCCCGGATCGGCTACCTCGGCGCGGACCAGTCGTTCGAGGAGCACTTCGAGAAGCTGGTGCGCTACGCCGCGTTCACGCCACTCGCCAACGCCACCGGTGCTCCGGCGATCTCCTTGCCGCTGGGGCAGACCGATGACGGTCGCCCGGTCGGGATCATGCTGTCGGCGCGGCGCGGGGAAGAGCGACGCCTCCTCGAGATCGCCTTCGATCTCGAGGAGGCGTCACCCTTCGCCAGCCTCGCGGGCTGACGGGTTCGGTCCGCGGGTTACTGGACCGAGCTGTTGTACTGGCTGATCTGACCCGAGAGGGACTCGGCGGCCTTGGTCATGGCCTGCTGCGCGTCGGTGCCGTTGAGGGCGGACTCCAGCCCGTCCTCGGAGGCCTTGCGAGCCTGCGGCATGACACCGAGGAGGCAGCCCTGCGTGGCCTTGCTCAGCTTCGTGCCCTCGAGCTGCTTGACGGCGACGTCGAAGAGCGGGTTGGCCTGGCGGTAGGCGACGTCCTCGGGCTCGTTGAGCGCGCCCTTGCTGATCGGGAAGTAGCCCGTGCCGGTGTGCCACTGCGCCTGGCTCTTCTTGTCCGCGAGGAACTTCACGAACCGCCAGGCGGCTTCCTTCTGCACGTCCTCGTGGTTGGCGCCGTTGATCCACAGCGAGGCGCCACCGATGATCGGGCCGCCCTCGGTGCCGGCCTTGATGTGCGGGTAGTTCGCCGCACCGAGCTCCCAGCCGCCCTCCTTGGCAGCCTTGCTGAAGCCGCCGAGCTGACCGGTCGACTCGAGCGTGATCGCGAGCTGCCCCGACTTGAACGCGGCCTGGGCGGCCTTGGTGTCACGACCGGTGTTGGCGGCCAGGCCGTCCTTCACCATGGTCTGCCACCACTTCACGACCTCGACGCTCTCCGGGCTGTCGAACAGCACCTTGGTCGCCTTGCCGTCACGACCGTTGCCCTGGTCGCAGTACTCCTTGCCGTCCGTGGCGATGAACTGCTCGAGCAGCCAGCCATAGATTGCGGCACCGAAACCGTAGTCCGCAGGGCCGCCGCCCTTCTTGGACAGCTTCTCGGCGGCGGCACGGATGCCAGCGAGGTCCTGCGGCGGGTTCTCCGGGTCGAGGCCGGCCTTCTTGAAGAGGGTCTTGTTGAAGTACAGAACCGGCATCGAGGTGTTGAACGGCATCGAGTTCAGCTTGTCGTCGATGCTGTAGTAGCCCGTGATGTTGGGCTGGAGGTCCGACACGTCGAGCTTGTCGCGGTCGATGAACGCCTGCATCGGGATGGTCTGCTTCGCGTCGATCATGAAGCGGGTGCCGATGTCATAGATCTGGATGACGTCCGGGGTCGACTTGCTCTGGATCGCCGCCTTGTACTTCGTGATGGCGTCGTCGTACTTGCCGGCATAGGTCGACTTGACCTCGATCTTGCCGGTGTTCGCCGCATTGAACTCCGCGACGAGCTTGTCGAGCGCCTCGGCGTTCGTGCCGTCCATGGCGTGCCAGAACGCCACCGTGGTGACACCGCTGGCCTTGTCGAGGACGTCGGCCGCGGGAGCCCCCGTGCCGCCCCCGTCGCTGTCCCCGTCGGATCCGGAGCCACCGCCACAGGCGGCGAGCACGAGGCTTGCCGACAGCGCAACGGCTGGCACGGCATACCGGAGCCGACTGCCCCTCGAGGGGCTGGAAGTCGTGCTGATCACGAGAACTCCTTTGTTCACTTGACGGCGCCCGCGGTGAGCCCGCGGACGATGAAGCGCTGCCCGAAGATGACGAGCAGAAGCGTGGGGAAGAGCGCGAGCATCACGCCGGCGAGGACCATGCCGGGGGAGTCGGAGTCCGAGCTCTGCAGTTGGCTGATGCCGATCTGGATCGTCTGGTGCTTCGGGTCCTCGGTGGCGAGGAGCGGCCAGAAGTACATGTTCCAGGCCGACAGGGCCGACCAGATCCCGAGCGCCGCAAGGCTCGGCCGCGACAACGGCAGCAGGATCGAGAAGAGGAAGCGGAAGTGCCCCGCACCATCCACTCGCGCCGCGTCCCGCAGCTCCATCGGGAACGACAGGAACGACTGCCGCAGCAGGAACGTCCCGAAGCCCGTCGCAAGGAACGGCAGCGTCAGCCCGGCGATCGTGTCCTTGAGGCCCCACTGCGAGATGAGCAGGTAGTTCGGGATGATGATCGACTCGAACGGGATCATCATCGTCGACAGGAAGACGCCGAACCAGAACGCCCGCCAGCGCAGGTTGAGGAAGACGAACGCGTAGGCCGCGAGCGCACTCGTCACCATCTGGCCGAGCGTGATGCCGAGGGTCTGGAGGACGCTCGTGAGGTACTGGTTGCCCAGCGGAATGATGTCGAGCGCCTTGGAGTAGTTCTCGGGGTGAATCCCGTTCTTGGGCCACAGCGCTGGCGGGAAGCTGTTGGTGTCGCGCTCGCCCATGAGGGAGCCGACGAGTCCGTAGTAGACGGGGAAGAGGACGACGAGGAACAGCACCCCGAGGATGAGGTAGCTGCCGAGGTTGGCGAACCTGCGTGACTTCACCGGTAGAACACCTTCCTCTCGAGCACTCCGAATTGCAGGGCCGTGATGATGAGGACGATGACGAGCAGCACCATCGCCTGCGCCGACGCGTAGCCGTAGTTGCTGTTGTTGTTGGCGAACGCCTGCTCGTAGATCGAGTAGACGAGGGTCGTCGTCCGGTCCTCGGGTCCACCGACGGTGAGGATCTTGATCTGGCCGAAGCTCTGCAGCGAGTGGATCGTGCCGACGACGACGAGGAAGAAGAGCTGCGGGGTGAGCAGTGGCATGACGATGCTGCGCTGGAGTCGCAGTCCGCTCGCGCCGTCGAGCCGCGCGGCCTCGAGGATGTCCTCGGGCAGTGCGCCGAGCCCCGCCGACAGGACGAGCAGGTTGTAGCCGATTTGCATCCACACAGTGGCGCCGGACACCGACCACAGGGCGAGGTCGGGGTTGGTCAGCCACTGCACCTTGTCGATGCCGAGGTGGCTGAGGATGCCGTTGAGGACACCGCTCGCAGGGTTGAACAGGACGCCGAAGATCACCGACGCCGTCGCCACGGAGAACGCGAACGGGAGCGCAAAAGCGGTGCGGAAGAACCGAACTCCGCGAATCCGCCCCTGGAGCAGCAGCGCAATGAGCAGGGCGATGGCGATGCTCGGGATGACCGTGAGAACCGTGAACGCGAACGTCACCCACAGCACCTGGAGGAAGTCCGGATCACTGAAGAGCCGCGTGTAGTTCACCGCCCCCACGAAGCCGCTCGGGTTGCCGAGGATGTCCGTGCCCTGGACCGACAACAGGATCGACTTCACCAGCGGCCAGAAGATGAAGAGCCCGAACACGATGAGCGCGGGCAGCAGATAGCCGATCGCGATCCACCGTTCGCGCCGCCCCTCC
This sequence comes from Knoellia subterranea KCTC 19937, assembly GCF_000768685.1. GTDB lineage: Bacteria > Actinomycetota > Actinomycetes > Actinomycetales > Dermatophilaceae > Knoellia > Knoellia subterranea. The sequence continues at coordinate 148,009 of NZ_AVPK01000006.1, forward strand.
GCACCGACGGTGCTCGCCACGGGGCTACTCACGGGTCTGTCCTCGTCGTTGGGGTGCCACGAGGCGCCATGCTAGGCCGGTTTGTTCACTTTCTGTCCATCTGACGACGCCTTTGGGCGGAAAGTTCCGTCCCGAATCCTCGGCCCCCTGATCTGCGCGTATGCCGTCCGCTCCCGTTACGTTGGAGGCTGCGGACCCGGGCCACACGGCATACGGGAAAGCAGGTGCTCGACCGACAGCGAACGTGAGGGATGCGCATGATCCGGTTCGACAACGTGACGAAGCAGTATCCCGGAGGGACGGTCGCCGTCGACGACCTCAGTCTCACCGCGCCGACCGGTCGGATCACGGTGTTCGTCGGGCCGTCCGGATGTGGCAAGACGACGTCGCTGCGGATGATCAACCGGATGATCGAGCCGACGACCGGGACGATCAGCCTCGACGGCCAGGACACGGCCACGATGAACGAGGCCGAGCTGCGGCGCGGGATCGGCTACGTCATCCAGCACGCGGGGCTCTTCCCGCACCGCACCGTCCTCGACAACGTGGGGACCGTGCCGCGACTCCTCGGGTGGGACAAGAAGGAGACCCGCGAACGATCGCGCGAGTTGCTGGCCCGCGTGGGGTTGGCCCCCGAGCTCGCCGATCGCTATCCGTCACAGTTGTCCGGTGGCCAGCAGCAACGCGTCGGAGTGGCCCGGGCGCTCGCGGCGGACCCGCCGGTCATGCTCATGGATGAGCCCTTCAGCGCGGTGGATCCCGTTGTGCGAGAGCAACTTCAGGACGTATTCCTGGACCTCCAGGGTGAATTGGGCAAGACGATCATCTTCGTCACCCACGACATCGACGAGGCGATCAAGCTGGGTGACCAGGTGGCGGTGCTGCGCGTCGGCGGCAAGCTCGCGCAGATCTCCGACCCCGCCTATCTGCTGGCGCACCCGGTCGACGACTTCGTCGCGGACTTCGTGGGGCGCGACCGTGGCTATCGGTCGCTGCAGTTCCAGCCGACTCCGCGGCTGCCGTTGGCGAACGAGCGCACGGTGGTGCTCGGGGAGTCGGTCGCTGACCTGTCGGTGCCGTGGGTGCTCGTCGTCGATGACGCCCACCGGCCGCTGGGCTGGGTCGAACCCTCGCGGATCGACGCGGAGGTCCGAACGGAGCACCTGCACCGCGGTGGCACGGTCGCGCGGGCATCCGGTTCGTTGCGCGGGGCTCTCGATGCGGCGTTGTCCTCGCCATCGCGTCGCGGCGTCATCGTCGACGACTCCGGTGAGCTCGTGGGCACGGTGCGCGCGCACGAGGTGCTGTCCCTGATCGAGGCCGCCGACCGTCCCGACGAGGATCGAGCCAGCGCACTCGCAGAGGAAGGCTCCTGAGGTCATGACCTGGGTCAACGACCACTGGGACGAGATCTTCACGTTGGCACGCAGCCACGTGTGGCTCGCGGGGCTGCCGCTGATCCTGGGGCTGCTCATCGCCCTGCCTCTGGGTTGGGCGGCGCGGCGGTGGACCCGGGTCTATCCCGTGCTCATCTCGACGTCCGGGCTGCTCTACACGATTCCGTCCCTCGCGCTCTTCGTGATGATGCCGCTCATCATCGGGACGAAGGTGCTCGACCCGATCAACGTCGTCGTGGCGATGACGATCTACACCGTCGCCCTGCTCGTGCGCACGGTCGCCGACGGGCTGGGCTCCGTGCCCGACGACGTGCTCCAGGCCGCCCGGGCCATGGGCTATCGCGGGTTCCGCCGGTTCTTCGGGGTCGAACTGCCACTGGCCGTGCCGGTCATCGCGGCCGGGCTGCGGGTTGCGGCCGTCTCCAACGTCAGCATCGTCTCGGTCGCCTCCCTCATCGGCGTCTCCCAGCTCGGCAACCTGCTCACCGACGGATACGACCGCTTCATCACCGAGGAGATCCTCGCCGGCATCGTCGCCTGCGTCGTGCTGGCCCTGATCTTCGACGGACTCATCCTGCTCGGGCAGCGGCTGCTGACACCGTGGCTGCGCGCACAGGGGGCGCGGTCATGATCGGCAGCATCCTCGAGTGGCTCACCTCGGCGGACACGTGGTCGGGGGACTCCGGTCTCGGAGCCCGATTGGTGCAGCACCTCTGGTACTCCCTCCTCGCCGTCGTGATCGCCGCCGTCATCGCCATCCCGTTGGGGCTGTGGGTCGGTCACACCGGACGCGCGCGGTGGCTCGTGACTCTGGCCAACTCCCTGCGTGCCGTGCCGACGCTCGGCCTGCTCTTCGCAGTGGCGTTGTGGCTCGGCCCGAAATTCACGTCCGACCTCGCCTTCCTCATTCCCAGCGTGGTCGTCCTCGTCGTCCTCGTCATCCCGCCCATCCTTTCCGGCGTGTATGCCGGTGTCGAGGCTGTCGATCCCGCCGCCCGTGACGCTGCGCGCGGAATGGGGATGACCGGGGCCGAAGTCGTCCGTCAGGTCGAGATCCCCAATGCGCTGCCGCTCATGCTGTCCGGCCTGCGGTCGGCGTTCCTCCAGGTCATCGCGACGGCGACGGTCGCGGCATACGTCGGTCTGGGCGGCCTCGGCCGCTATCTCATCGACGGACTCAAGACCGGCGACTACGTCTCCACGGCCGGTGGAGCGCTCGTCGTGTCGTTGCTGGCGCTCGCCGTCGACGGGGTTCTGGCCCTCATCCAACGTCTCGTCGTCTCGCCGGGTCTGACCGGCAAGGCCTCGTTGACCCGTCGACGTGGAATGTCGGCGGTCAGTGCTGAAGTTGCATCAAGCGACGGCGGCTCCCCGCTGCCCGAAACCAACCGAAGGATCTCCTCATGAAGCGCATGACCTCCGTCCTGGCACTCACCACTGCAGCGATCCTCGGACTGTCGGCCTGTGGCGGTGGCGGCGACCCGCTCTCCTCGGACACCCCGGCTGCCAGCGGGTCGTCCTCGTCCGGCGGCGCAGTTGTCATCGGCTCCGCCGACTTCCCCGAGTCCGAGCTCCTCGCCGAGATCTATGCCGGCGCGCTCAAGGCCAAGGGCATCAACGCCTCCACGAAGCCGCGCATCGGTTCGCGCGAGATCTACCTCAAGGCGCTTGAGGACGGGTCGATCCAGGCCATCCCGGAGTACACCGGAGCCCTCGGGTTCTTCTATGACAAGAACTTCAAGGAGACCGACCCCGACAAGGTCTACTCGGCCGTCGAGGGCCTCCTGCCCGCGAACTTCGCGATGCTCGAGAAGTCCGCTGCCGAGGACAACGACTCGATCGTCGTGACCAAGGCGACTGCCGATTCCAAGTCCCTCAAGACCATCGCCGACCTCAAGGCCTCCGCCGGTGAGATGACGCTTGGCGCACCCCCGGAGTTCGAGAAGCGTCCGCAGGGAATCCCGGGTCTGACGGCGACCTATGGCGTGACGTTCAAGTCGTTCCGTCCGCTCACGGGTCAGGCGCTTGTCCAGGCCCTGAAGAACGGACAGGTCGACGCAGCCAACATCTTCACGACCGACCCGTCGATCGCGGAAAACGGCTTCGTCTCGCTCGAGGACACCCAGAAGCTGTTCGGCTCGCAGAACATCGTCCCTCTCGTCGCCAAGGACCGCGCCGAGGAGTTGGCGCCCGCCCTCAACGCCGTGTCGGCCGCGCTGACCACCGAGGTCATCTCGGGGCTGCTCAAGCAGACCGTGACGGACAAGAAGGACGCCAAGGACGTCGCCGCCGAGTTCCTCAAGGCCAACAACCTCGGCTGACTTGCTGGCGCGGATCGTGAATAGTGCCGCGCACGCTCAGTTGCTCCTTCGTCGCAAACGCGTGCACGGCACTATTCACGATCCGCGAACGTCTGCGGTCGGGCTCACTGCCCGGCCTTGTGCGCGAAGCTGATCGGTCGACTTCGGCTCTGCGCCCTCGTCGGACGGTCTGGTCGGCCAGCGGGACTGCCAAGCGTGGTGGACGGGGCCGGGGCCGGAGCCGATGGTGAGATCGTCGGCGTGACGGAGTGCCCCCGTCAGGTAGTCCTTGGCCGCCTGCACCGCGGGCAGCCACTCCTCGTGCCGGGGCCGGAGGGCGGCGATGGCCGAGCTCAAGGTGCAGCCGGTGCCGTGGGTGTTCGTCGTTGCCACGCGCGGCGCACTCAGTTCGTGCGTGCCCGCAGCGTCGGCCCAGACATCGACGGCGGACGGTCCTTCGAGGTGCCCGCCCTTGAGGAGGACCCGAGGCGCGCCCGCATCGAGCAGTGCCTCGGCCTGGCCGTGCAGTTCGGCGACGTCACGGGCCTCGGCGCGGCCCAACAGGGCTGCGGCCTCGGGGACGTTCGGGGTGACGACAGAGCACAGCGGCAGCAACGCGCGCATCGCCTCGAGGGCCGCCTCGTCGAGGAGGCGTGAGCCGGACGTCGACACCATGACGGGGTCGAGCACGACGGATATGCCACGCAAGGACTCGAACCCCCGCAGCGCGGCAGCGACGACCTCGATGACGTCGGCACCGGCCAGCATCCCGATCTTCACTGCGTCGACGGCGACGTCGGCCAGCAGGGTCTCGAGCTGCTCCGCGACGAAGGCAGGCGGGACGGTGTGGACGCCCGTCACGCCCGTCGTCGCCTGAGCCGTGAGAGCGGTGATGACCGTCGTGCCGAAGGCGCCGAGAGCGGCGAACGTCTTGAGGTCCGCCTGGATGCCCGCACCACCTGACGGGTCGCTCCCCGCGATCGACAACGCAACCACCTGCGATGGGTTCGCCTGTCCCGCAACGGAACTCACGGCATACACAGGATCGGGACCGGTGACCACGCTGGGGGGTGCCATGCCGACAAGGTAGCGGTGGCGCTACGGTGGCCACACCCCACGGGAGCCCGGGCACGGGCTGAGATCGGACTGTTGCCGTCCGGACCGTCTGAACCTGTCCGGATCATGCCGGCGAAGGAAGAGGAGACGCCACCGTGCGCAGCCATGCCCTGCCCGAAGTCCATCCGCAACACCGACTCGCGACCATCAGCGACGGAGACATCGAGGTCCCGGTGACCGCGATCAGCCTGTCCGACAGCCCTGACGGGACGCCGAACGACGACGTCCTCGTCTATCGCACCGCCGGCCCGGGAAGTGAGCCCGAGGTCGGCCTGCCGCCCACCCGCGCGGAGTGGATCGCGTCACGCGGCGACATCGGGACGTATGCCGGCCGCCCCCGAACGCTGTCCGACGACGGCCGATCCGCCGTCCGGCGAGGAGAAGCGAGCCGCGCGTGGCGCGGTGGACGTCGCGACCCCGTGCGTGGGCTCGACGGGCGCACGGTGACGCAGCTGCACTACGCGCGGCGCGGCGAGATCACGGCGGAGATGCGCTACGTCGCGTTGCGCGAGGGATGCAGCGCCGAGCTCGTCCGCCAGGAGGTCGCCGCCGGTAGGGCGATCATCCCCGCCAACGTCAACCACCCCGAGTCCGAGCCGATGATCATCGGCCGCGCGTTCCTCACCAAGATCAACGCCAACATCGGCAACTCCGCCGTGACGAGCTCCATCGCCGAGGAGGTGGAGAAGCTCACCTGGGCCACGCGGTGGGGCGCTGACACCGTCATGGACCTGTCGACCGGCGACGACATCCACACGACCCGCGAGTGGATCCTGCGCAACAGCCCCGTGCCGATCGGGACCGTGCCGATCTATCAGGCCCTCGAGAAGGTCGACGGTGACGCGGCTGCCCTGACGTGGGACGTGTTCCGGGACACCGTGATCGAGCAGTGCGAGCAGGGGGTCGACTACATGACGATCCACGCGGGTGTGCGGCTGGCCTATGTGCCGCTCACGGCCGAGCGGGTCACCGGCATCGTGTCGCGCGGCGGGTCGATCATGGCTGGCTGGTGCCTCGCGCACCACGAGGAGTCGTTCCTCTACACGCACTTCGACGAGCTGTGCGAGATCTTCGCGCGCTACGACGTCGCGTTCTCGCTCGGTGACGGGCTGCGCCCCGGGTCGATCGCCGACGCCAACGACGAGGCCCAGCTCGCTGAGCTGCGGACTCTCGGGGAGCTGACCCAGCGGGCGTGGGAGCACGACGTGCAGGTCATGGTCGAAGGCCCCGGGCACGTCCCCCTGCACCTCGTCCGCGAGAACGTCGAGCTCGAGCAGGATTGGTGCCACGGCGCGCCGTTCTACACGCTCGGGCCGCTCGTCACCGACATCGCGCCCGGCTACGACCACATCACGTCGGCCATCGGCGCCGCGACGATCGCGCAGTTCGGGACGGCGATGCTCTGCTACGTCACGCCCAAGGAACACCTCGGGCTGCCCAACCGTGATGACGTCAAGACCGGCGTCATCACCTACAAGATCGCCGCCCACGCCGCCGACCTCGCGAAGGGGCATCCCGGTGCGCGGGTGCGCGACGACGCCCTGAGCAAGGCCCGGTTCGAGTTCCGGTGGCACGACCAGTTTGCACTGTCGCTCGACCCCGAGACGGCGATGGCCTTCCACGACGAGACCCTGCCCGCAGAGCCGGCGAAGACCGCGCACTTCTGCTCGATGTGCGGCCCCAAGTTCTGCTCGATGCGGATCAGCCAGGACATCCGTGACGCCTACGGCTCGGCGGCCGAGCAAAGGGCCGTCGTCGAGGCGGGGTTCGCCGAGAAGTCGCGGCAGTTCGTCGAGTTGGGCTCGTCGGTCTACGTCAGCGACGAGGCTGTCGACGCGGTCGAGGTTGTCGAGGTGGTCCGATGAGCATCGTCGAGACCCTCGCCGTTCCCAGCCAGACACCTGATCCCACGCCCAGCGGTGCCGACGCGGGCGGACCCAAAGCCCGTGCCGCGGTCCGCGCCGGCGTCGTCGGCAACTACGTCGACCAGTTCAACATCTTCCTTCCCGTCGTCGCGCTCGCCCCGGCGCTCGCGACGGTCGCTGGCCCCCACGCCGCCGTCACGGCCGGCGCACTCGTCATCGTCGCCACGCTCCTGGGCCGACCGGTGGGCTCGATGGTGTTCGGGCAGATAGCGGACCGCATCGGCCGAACCCGCACGACGAAGATCGCCATTGCAGGCACGGCCGCGTGCAGTCTCGCCATTGCCGCGGTTCCCGCCCACTCGGTCATCGGAGCGTGGGCGATCACGGTGATCATCGCGCTCCGCTTCATCGGCGGAGCCTTCCTCGCCGGCGAGTACACGTCGGCGATCCCGCTCGCCATGGAGTGGTCGCGCCCGCGCCGCCGCGGTCTGTTCTCAGGACTGATCATGTCGATGGCCCCGCTGGCGCAGGCGAGCATCGCCTTCGCGACCGTCGGTCTCATCGCCGCGCTGGGGATGGCCGACTACGCAGCCTGGGGGTGGCGCATCGTGTTCGTCATCGGTGGCACGGCGAGCCTCGCCCTCCTCGCGTACTACTCCGCCAACGTCGTCGACGCTCCCGACACCGTCGCGGCGCGTTCCACTCGACCGGCCCGGAAGTTCTCGCTGGCTCGTGAACTCCGCACCGTGCTCGGCGGACCACACGCGGGCGCCTTCTGGCAGATGTTCGGGCTCATGACCGGCCTGTGGCTCATGACGAACATGGTCGTCATCAACCTCACCGGCCGCCTCGCCAAGGACCTCGGGCTCACGGGGGACCGCGTCGCCACGGTCATGGGAGTGGCCGCTCTCTGCCAGGCCGTCGTCATGGCGTGCACCGGGCACCTGTCGAGCTTGCTCGGCCGGCGTCGCTTCTTCGTGATGTGGGGCCTCATGGCTGCCGCCGCGGGACCGGCGCTCTGGTACGCCACCATGACAACCGGGGCGCTCGCCCCAGCACTTGGTGTCGGCCTGCTCCAGATCCTCACCGTCTGTGGCTACGGACCCGTGGGCGCCTACCTCTGCGAGCGCTTCCCCGCCGGCGTCCGCTCGACGGGCTACGGCACGGCGTACTCGCTGTCGATCATCGCCCCTGCCCTGTGGCCGTTCTGGATGCCCCATCTCGAGGGCGTGCTCGGGCACGACGGCGCGGTCCTCGTCGTCCTCGCCGTCGGCGGACTCCTTGTCGCCGGATGGGGCTCGCTCGGTCCGCGCCTCGCGCCGGCCGACCTCGACCGTCCCGTTGAGGTTGTGGCACACCGCCCGTCGGCTGATGACTGACCCGACCGACCTGCGCCGGGAGGTGGCCCTGGCCATCTCCCGGCTGCGGGATCGCGCACCGCTCGTCCACGCGATCACCGGCAGCGCGACGCAGGGCCTCGTCGCCGATGGGCTGCTCGCGGCGGGTGCCAGGCCGATGCTCACGTCGACCCTCGCCGAGGCACCCACACTTGTCCGCGGCGCGAATTCTCTTCTCGTCAACCTCGGTTCGCTCTCCACCGACGCACGCGAAGCGGCAGTCCCGACGGTTCAACAGGCTCGGGCGGACGGCATACCGTGGGTTCTCGATCCAACCGCCATCGGAGTGGCGCCGATCCGCACACCCCTCGCGCGCGAACTCGTGGCACGACGCCCAATTGCTGTGCGCGGCAACGCTTCCGAGATCCTCGCGCTGTGGGAGACAGACTCTCGGTATGCCGTCCGCGGCCCGGACAGCACCGCCTCACCGGACGCTGCGATCGAGTCCGCGAAGGCGTTGGCCCGGGCCCACGGGTGCGTCGTCGCGGTGTCCGGGCCGGTCGATGTCGTGACCGATGGGGTGCAGGTCGTGCGCGTGGCGAACGGCCGCTCGCTGCTGACCAGGGTGTCCGGCACGGGGTGCCTGCTCGGAGCGCTGACCGCGGCGTCCGTGGTGGGGGCGTCATCGGTGCTCGGTGCGGTGGTCGCGGCGACGGCACTCCTCACCTGTGCGGCCGATCGAACGTCTGCAGCGGGACCTGGGTCGTTCCGGATCGAGCTGCTCGACGCGCTGGCGGAGATCGGGCCCGACGAGGTTGCGGAGGCGGTGGACCTGCGATGCGAGTGACGCCCGACTGGAGGCTGCAGTTCGTCACGTCCGGCAGCGGCGACCGCACGGTCGCGGCCGCGGTCGCCGCCGCGCGCGGAGGTGCCGGGATCGTCCAGGTGCGTGCCAAGGAGCTGCTCGGTGGTGAACTGCTCGAGCTCGTATGCCGGGTGGCCGACGCCGTCGCGGCCGCCGCGCCGTCGTCGCTGGTCACGGTCAACGACCGCGTCGACGTCGCCGTTGCTGCGCGGCGTCGTGGGGCGCGTGTGCATGGCGTTCACCTTGGCCAGGCGGACTTTCCGGTGGACGAGGCACGGTGGCTGCTCGGGGAGGGTGCCCTTGTCGGACTCACGGCGGGGACGCTCGACTTCGCGCGCGAGGCCGAGAGTCGGGTGGGCGCGGGGCGGCCGGACTACCTCGGTGCCGGACCGTTTCGGCCGACCCCGACCAAGGACGTCGGACGGCCGCCGGTTGGGCTCGCGGGGTACCGCGATCTGGTGGCGGCGACGTCACTCCCGGTGGTGGCGATCGGCGACGTCCGCAGGGGCGACGTCGCCGACCTCGCCACCACCGGCGTGGCGGGGGTGGCCATGGTGCGCGAGGTCATGGAGGCGACGGACGCCGAGGGGCTCGTGTGCGAGTGCCTCGCCACGTGGGACGGCACGCGCAGCTGAACTCGGGTCCCGGCGGCTGAATCCGGGAGGTGGGGGCGGGCACGGCGTGCGGCAATCGGGAGAGGGGCTGCGTTCGGCTGTGCGGTGATGTGGCTCGTCGGCACAGGCAGACGGTCGTTTGCCGCGCGCCGTGCTCGCCAGAACAAGAGTGGCCCCGCCGACGGGTGTCGGCGGGGCCACTCATGCGCGGTGCTGGATCAGTCCCACGGGTCGGGCGCGTTGAGCAGGTCGTCCGCGTTGGCGACCGGTGCCTCGGTGGAGGTGGCCGGTGCGGGCTTCTGCTCGTCTTCCTCTGCCTGGCTTGCCTCGGCTGCGGGCTCTTCGGCGGGAGCCTCGTCAGCGGGCTCCTCAGTTGAGGGCACCTCTGCCGGAGCCTCGACCGCCGGCTCCTCGGCCTCGGCCTCGGCCTCGGGTGCTGGCGTCTCGGCGGGTGCGGAGGCGGCCGGCGTTGACGGCTCGTCCCACGGGTCCGGGGCCGAGAAGAGGTCGTCCTGGACGGGCGCAGCCGGAGCCGCGGACGTCGTCGGAGCAGCGGACGTTTCGGCTGCGGGCTCCTCAACCTCATCCTCGGCGGCTGCCTCGGTCTCCGGCTCGGCTTCGGCGGGTGCCTTGGTCTGAGCCGTCGGGGTGGCGGGCTCGTCCCACGGGTCGACGTCGTCGGTGGAGACCGGTGCGACAGGTGCCTCGGGCTTCGGCTCGGCTTCGGCGGGTGCCTCGGTCTGAGCCGCCGAGGTGGCGGGCTCGTCCCACGGGTCAACGTCGTCGGTGGCGACCGGTGCGGCGGATGCCTCGGTCTTGGCCTCGGCGGGGGCGGCCGGGGTGGCGGGCTCGTCCCAGGGGTCGACGTCGTCGGTGGAGACCGGTGCGACAGGTGCCTCGGGCTTCGGCTCGGCTTCGGCGGGTGCCTCGGTCTGAGCCGCCGAGGTGGCGGGCTCGTCCCACGGGTCAACGTCGTCGGTGGCGACCGGTGCGGCGGATGCCTCGGTCTTGGCCTCGGCGGGGGCGGCCGGGGTGGCGGGCTCGTCCCAGGGGTCGACGTCGTCGGTGGAGACCGGTGCGACAGGTGCCTCGGGCTTCGGCTCGGCTTCGGCGGGTGCCTCGGTCTGAGCCGCCGAGGTGGCGGGCTCGTCCCACGGGTCGGCTTCGGCGGAAGCGGCCGGTGCGGGGGCTGCGGCTGCGGGAGCAGCGGGCTCGTCCCACGGGTCGGCTTCGGCGGAAGCGGCCGGTGCGGGGGCTGCGGCTGCGGGAGCAGCGGGCTCGTCCCACGGGTCGGCTTCGGCGGACGGAGCCGGTGCGGGAGTTGCAGCCGGAGCAGCGGCGGCGGGCTCGTCCCACGGGTCCGCCTCAGCCGACGCGGTCTCTACCGGCTTTGCGTCACCAGCGGGAGCAAAGGCACTCCCCTCACCGGTACCCGACGAGCCCTGCTGCCCGGCATCGTCAGCAACGGCCTCGGCGACCACGGCAGCACCGGCGGCGGCCGCGGGAGCCGACTGGCCGGCATACGAGGACGCCTCGGAGGCGACCGAAGCCGCAGCCGACTCGTCCACGACAGCCTCGTCAGCAGCGCCGTCCTCCTGGCCGCGGCGCACCGCGGCGAGCAGCATCTGGGCGACGTCGACGACCTCGACATCCTCACCGACGCCCTCGGACTGCTTGGCCGTGAGGCCGTCCGAGATCATGACGCGGCAGAACGGGCAGCCGATGGCGATGCGCTCGGCACCGGTGGCGAGTGCCTCCTCGGTGCGGTTCATGTTGATGCGACCGCCGAGCTTCTCCTCCATCCACATGCGGGCACCACCGGCGCCACAGCAGAACGACTTCTCCTTCGAGCGCTCCATCTCGCGCAGCTCGACGCCGGGGAGGGCGCCGATGAGTTCGCGGGGCGGGGCGTAGACGTTGTTGTGGCGACCGAGGTAGCACGGGTCGTGGTACGTCACGGTCGGCGCCGTGGACGCGGCGTTCTTCGCGGACGACATGCCGGGGGCGTCGGCCGGACGGGCCACGGGGACGAGCTTCTTGTCGCGCACGAGGCGGTTGAGGAGCTGCGTGTGGTGGACGACCTCGAACGTGCCGCCGAGGTCGGGGTACTCGTTCTTGATCGTGTTGAAGCAGTGGGCGCAGGTGACGACGATCTTCTGGACGCCGAGCTCACCCATGGTCTCGATGTTCTGCTGGGCGAGCATCGAGAAGAGGATCTCGTTGCCGGCGCGGCGGGCCGAGTCGCCGGTGCAGGTCTCGCCGTCGCCGAGGACGGCGAACGACACACCCGCGGTGTCGAGGAGTTCGGCCACGGCGCGGGAGGTCTTCTTGGCGCGGTCCTCGTAGGCGCCGGCGCAGCCGACCCAGAAGAGGTAGTCGACCTCCTCGGCGGACTCGAGATCCTTGCCGAGGACCTTGACGTCGAAGGGGAGGTCCTTGGCCCAGTCGAGGCGGGCGCGCGCACCCATGCCCCACGGGTTGCCCTTGGACTCGAGGTTCTTGAAGAGGCCGCCGAGCTCGGAGGGGAACGCCGACTCGATGAGCGTCTGGTAGCGGCGCATGTCGACGATGTGGTCGACGTGCTCGATGTCGACGGGGCACTGCTCGACGCAGGCGCCGCAGGTCGTGCAGGACCAGAGGACGTCCTCGTCGATGACGGCGTCGGGGCCGTGCGGGTTGTAGGCCGAGAGGGGGCTGTCGATGTCGTAACCCGTCGCTCCGATGAGCGGCATGTCGGCGAACTGCGTCAGCGCCGACGGCATCTCGGCCCGGGCCTCCTCGGAGGCCTGGATCCACGGCGACTTCGCGTTGGCGTGGTCACGCAGGGTCATCATGAGCAGCTTGGGGGAGAGCGGCTTGTCCGTGTTCCACGCGGGGCACTGCGACTGGCAGCGACCGCACTCGGTGCAGGTGGAGAAGTCGAGCAGGCCCTTCCACGTGAAGTCCTCGACCTTGCCGACACCGAGGATCGGCTCAGAATCAGACTCGGTGGCATCCTCCGAGTCTTCGGAGGCGGCCTCCATGGCTTCCATCGAGAAGGGGGTGCCGTCACCCATCGTCATCGGCTTGAGGTTGCCGAGGGCGGTGCGGCCAGAGGACTCGCGCTTGAACCAGATGTTGGGGAAGGCGAGGAAGCGGTGCCACGCGACACCCATCGTGGGCGTGAGCGAGATGGTGATCATCCACGCGAACGAGATGATGATCTTGATCGTGGCGACGATGACGATCGCGGTCTTGATGCCGTCGACGGACAGGCCGCCGAAGATGCCCGACAGCCACCCGGTGAGCGGGAAGTGCAGGCCGATGGACTCGTCCGGGTGCTCGATCTTCGTCAGTGCGGCCTCGAGGAGGCGCAGCGCGAGGATGCACAGCGTGACGCCGAGGATCGTGAACTCGACGTAGTAGGCCTGCCACCAGGTCGACCCGAAGAAGCGCGAGCGGCGTCCGTCCTTGCCCTCGGCCGAGCGGGGGTGCTTGGCCTGGCGGATCGCCATGAGGATGACGATGCCGACGAGGCCGGTCCACGCGAAGACCTCCAGGATCCACTCGTACGGCGGGAAGTGGCCGATGATCGGCAGCACCCACTCCGGCTTGATGAGCTGGCCGAAGGCGTTGACGAGCGTCCCGAAGAGCAGGAGGAACGACAGCGCCGTGAACCAGTGCGCGATCGCGACGACCGGCAGCCGCGACATGCGCGTGTGTCCGAGGAACTCCTTGAGCAGCGTCCACGTGCGCGCCACCGGCTCGTTCGTGCGGCGCGGGTCGGGCTGGCCGACCTTGTAGAGGGCCACGAACCGGCTGATCTGGCGGAAGAGCAGGGCCCAACCGATCAGCATCAGCGGGAAACAGATGGCGGAGGCGACGATCTGGAGCGCGGACATGCCCGCGAGTCTACTGAGCGCTAAGCGCTCGCATAGTGCTCAGAGAGCACGCTCACGGCCTTTGTGTTGGGACTCACGGATCGGCACGGGTGGCTCCCGCCGCCGGAGATCACGCCGAGCGGCGGCTCAGGACCGGCTCCCGCCCGACCGGCCGCGGACCACGAGCGCCGCTCCGAGCAGTGCGACGAGGGGGCCGATGATGGCCCACGTCGTCGAGCCGGTCATGGCGCTCCCGCCGACGACGCCGATGCCCTGAAGGAACCAGAGCAGGCCGACGAGCACGAGGAGGGCACCGACGCCCACAGCAACAGGACCGCGCATGCCTCCATCATGCCCCCGCATGGAGCCTCATGAGGGGTGGCCGGGATCGGCCTGCCGGAGCAGGATGTCGAGTGAGGTGGGCAACGCGTTCTCCTCGGGTGGGTGGCTGTCACCCGGGAACTGTCCGCTCACCTCGCGAGTGTGACAGCCGCCGCGGAATCATCGAACGCCTTGTGGAGTTTGATAACTCAGTGTTGGATTAGACATAACTTCAACTATCCGTCGCCACGTGAACACAGGAGATCCCATGCCCATCCTCGACGACGTCACCCAGGCCGTCGGCAACACGCCCCTCGTCCGCATCAACCGGATCATCGACGCCCCCGAGGGCACGACGGTCGCGGCGAAGCTGGAGTTCTACAGCCCCGCGAGCTCGGTCAAGGACCGCATCGGCGTGGCCATCATCGACGCCGCCGAGGCGTCCGGTGAGCTCCCGGCCGGCGGCACGATCGTCGAGGCGACGTCGGGCAACACCGGCATTGCTCTGGCGATGGTGGGTTCGGCCCGCGGCTACAAGGTCGTGCTCGCCATGCCTGAGTCGATGTCGAAGGAGCGCCGCGCGCTGCTGCGTGCCTATGGCGCCGAGCTCGTCCTCACCGACCCCGCGGTGGGCATGAAGGGCGCGGTCGCCAAGGCCGAGGAGATCGCCGCCGAACGTGAGGGCGCGGTCCTCGCGCGGCAGTTCGCCAACCTGGCCAACCCCGAGATCCACCGCAAGACCACCGCCGAGGAGATCTGGCGCGACACCGACGGCAAGGTCGACATCGTCATCTCCGGCATCGGCACGGGCGGCACCATCACCGGCGTCGGTGAGGTCCTCAAGGAGCGCAAGCCCGAGGTCCAGATCATCGCCGTCGAGCCCGAGGAGTCCGCGATCCTCAATGGTGGCCAGCCGGGTCCGCACAAGATCCAGGGCCTGGGCGCCAACTTCGTCCCCGAGATCCTCAACACCGAGATCTATGACGAGGTCATCGACATCAACGCCGGCACCGCCGTGGAGTGGGCCCGCAAGGCCGCCACCCAGGAGGGCCTGCTCGTCGGCATCTCGTCCGGCGCGGCCCTCGCTGCCGCCAACGTCGTCGCGACCCGTCCGGAGAACGCGGGCAAGACCATCGTCGTCGTCATCCCGAGCTTCGGCGAGCGCTACCTCTCGACGATCCTCTTCGAGGGTCTCGTCGACTGACCCCTTCCAGCCAAAGGTCACCTTTCGTCGTGCTCACCTCACCCGAGTCCGGTATGCCGTTCGCTCGCCTCCGCTCGCGCGTCCAGCGAGCGGTGGCGAGCGTGCGCGAGGACGTCGACTCCGCCATCGCGCGGGATCCGGCGGCGGCATCGCGCACGGACCTCGTCCTGAATTCGCCTGGGCTGCACGCGATTTGGTCCTACCGGGTGGCGCACAAGTTGTGGCAGCGTCCGCATCTCAAGCCTGCGGCGCGCCTGCTCTCCACGGCGACCCGAGCTGTGACGGGTGTGGAGATCCACCCAGCGGCGACCATCGGGAAGCGCTTCTTCATCGACCACGGGATGGGCGTCGTCATCGGCGCGACCGCCGAGGTCGGAGACGACGTGATGCTCTATCACGGAGTCACGTTGGGCGGCCGATCCATGGCCAAGGTCAAGCGTCACCCAACGGTCGGCGACCGGGTCACGATCGGCACGGGCGCGCGGATCCTCGGGCCCATCGAGGTCGGAGACGACGTGCAGATCGGCGCCAATTCGGTTGTCGTGAAGGACATTCCGTCCGGTGCCATCGCAACGGGCGTGCCCGCGAAGGTGCGCTACCCGGAGCACGCGGGCGAGGACCCCTACGAGGCCCTCTTCCGCGAACCCGCCCTCTTCATCTGATCGTCTGATCCCTCACACGCCCTGTCCCCAACTCGCCAATTCCTCCCCTCCGGGACATCAAGGATTCAACGTCCCGGAGGGGAGGAATTGGCGAGTTGGGGGCGGGACCAGGTGTTGCCGTAGGCGCAGAACGCGTCGGCGCCCTCCACCTCAATTGCGGTGTCCCGCAGGGCTGTTGCGACATCGACCCCGTCGACGAGGCGTTTGTGCAGGGCGATCATCGCCGCGGCTGCGACGTCGTCGTGGACGGGGTTCGTCGCTGCGACGGCGCACTGCACGCCGAGGCTGAGGAGGGCCGCGGCCAGACCCAGCGGTTCGTCACCGACGCGTCCGCGGCTCCTGCCGACGTCGCATGCGGACAGGATCACGAGTTCGGCGGCCAGGGGCGCTCGGAGTTCATGGGCGAAGACCGGTCCGTCCGCCATGTCGAGCGACGAGAAGAGTGGGCTCTGGTCGACGTGATGGCCGTGCGCGGCGAGATGGACGACCGACGCGGAAGCCAGCGCCTCACGCACATCGGACGACACGGCATACGCGGATGGGGTTGTCGCAGAAGCCGATTCGGTATGCCGGCCCCACACCTTCGTGACCGCCTGCGCCTCCTCGCGCGATCTGGGGAGGCCCGGCCCGGGGAGTGCCACAACCCCGCGGAAGTGAGTCTCGGGGGTGCTGCGTTGTGCCCAGGCCGTCACGGACGGTGACGCGACGACAGGGTGCCCGGCGAGGGAGGGGAGCGCCCGCCAGGGCAATGAGGCCAACCCGACCGTGGGCACGATGACAACGGTGCCAGTCGCAGAGAGGCCGCCCAGCAGAAGCTCGTCGACCCGGCGGAGCGATGAGGCGCGAGCCTGCGCGAGGAACCGAGTCATGGTCGGTCGGGCGAGGGCGAGAGCTCGCCCATCGGCGATGGCCCGGGAACTCGCCGCCACCACCTCGGCCACTGGGCCGATCACGCTCTGTGTGGTGTCCGGGCCGACGACGACACGCACGACCGTCCCCCGCACCTCGTGGAACGTGATGACCGTGGCCCTGCGGCTCCCCACAAGCGCGGAGGCTTCGTCGAGCGTGGCGGCGCGGAGCCCTCGCGGCCCCGTTGGTCCGACGGTACGGCGAAGTCTCTCGGTGATCTCCGCCTGCAGTCGGCTTGCCTCCAGGTCGCGATCCGCGGTCACTGCCGCTGCTGAGGGCTGACTGTCGCGGCGCAGCTGGCGGAGCCGACCCACCAGAGCGCCGACCTCGGGATCGTCCGGGGGGCTGATGGGTGCCGCGCGCAGGGATGCCGCCCGCCAGCGCTCGGTGGCGTCGAACAGTTCGGACAGGGACCCCGAGTCGGTGGCCATCTCCACGTCCGCGTCGCGGATCCGCGCTGCGTGCAGGGCCAACCCTGCCCGGACTTCGTGACTGTGGACCGAGCCTTGGTCGCGGGCCAACCTTTCGGCGGCACCCGCAATCAGCGCCTTGGAGCGGGCGGGGTCACCGTCGGCGGCGGCGATCCGGGCCGCGAGCAGACGCTCGTGGAGGAACGCGCCCAGTGGCACGACGGCGGACGTGTCGAGCCGATCCAATTCCTGTTGGGCCACCGCGAGGTCGTGCCGCCCCAGCGCCACCTCGGCGCGGATCCGAGTCGCCAGTCGCTCATTGGGTTGAGTGGCGATCGGGCTGTCCCAGCGGTCGGCGACGGCACCCGCCCGGGCGAGCCGACTCCCGATACCGACGTCGATGGCAGCCCCGATGAGCTCCGCCTCGTCCGCGCGACCCGTCGCGTGCAGGGTCCGGAACGTCCGTGCCGCCCGGCCAGCCCAGGTCCTGGCCTGTGCAAGATCGCCTCGGAGCAGCGCGGCTCGGGCCAGATCGATCTGGATGTCGCCGCGTTCCAGCGGCTGACGGTCCTCGTGGGCGGCGTCGAGACCGAGATCGAGCACCACCTCTGCCTCATCGACGAGCCCGGCGTCCAACAGAACCTTCGCGTGATCCAGGTGCGCCCGAGCGAGCCCCACCCCTGCGTCGAGAGCGGCGGCCTCGGCCATGAGCCGCAGCGCAGCGGGCAGGTCCCCGGCGATGAACGCCACGCACCCGAGGTTGTGCCGCGCCTTGAACTCCTCCATCCGCAGGTCGTGGTCCACGGCGATCGTGAGCGCTGCCTCCAGATCGGCTCGGCCCTCCGTCAGCTGCTGGAGTGAGAGGTGGGCCAGGCCGCGATTGATCAGGGTCGCGCACCTCTCCGGTGGCGTGAGGTCATCGAGGTGCGGCTCCACCTGGGCGAGCTCGGCCAGCGCTTCGGACCAGTTCGACGACATGACATTGATCGCCCCGGCCTGGATGTGGGCGATGGCACCCAACAGAGGAGCGGAGGAGCCGTCGACGATCCGGTGCACCTCATCGAGGAGCGCGAGTCCCGCCTCGGGGCCATCGATGCCGAACCGGGCCATCGCCCGGGTGATGAGAATCCGGGCGTGGAGACGCAGTCGCTCGTCACTCGTCGACTCCCCGCCGGCGACGGCCTCGGCTTGCCCGGCCTCCCCGAGCTGACCGTCCTCCCCGACGGACTCGAGGGCACGGAGAGCCCGCGCCAGGGCAGCGTCGGCCTTCCGGTAGTGACCGGCGGTGTTCTCCGACCGGCCCCGGGCGTGAAGTTCGCGAGCTGACTCGAGTGTCGTCGGAGCTCCCCTCAGATCTCAATCCCCGGCGTGATGACCGGCCGTGTGCCGGGTTCGTCGTGCCGACGGATGAGGAGGTGGACGGTGCCGTGGTCGACCTGCTCGAAGACGAAGCGCCCTTCGTCGTCGGCCATCGCCTCCTGGCTGCGCGAACGCTCGCGCAGTTCCACTTCGGCCCCGGGGGCAGTCACCCACCCACGCAGTCGGACCTTGTCGCGGTCCACCGGCTCGAGGGTCACCATGATGCTGAGCCCGGTACTCTCGAAGGTCACCGTCGTCGCGCGGTCGTACTCGGTTGCGCGGGTGGCGCTGGCGGTGAGGCTGTCGCTCATGAGATGCGCGATCTCCGCCTCGAGGCTGGCCACCGTCATGGCGAACTTGACGCGCTCGCCGAGACCGAACGGAACCGGGTCGACCAGGCTCAAGTGGCTTCGGATCAGGCCCAGGGCTCTCAGGTCCTCGGCGTCGAGGGCTTGCTCTGCCAGGACGTCTTCCTGGTTCTCGTGGGGGGTCATGCCGTCACCTCCCAGCTGGGGTCAGCTAGGAGCGCGACACGGAGCTTCGCGAGGCACCGGCCGCGGGTCGGACCGATGCTGCCGACGGGGATGCCGAGGGCTGCGCTGACCGCGGAATAGTCGGGGCGATCGACGAAAGCCACCAGACGAAGCAACTGCTGGCACCGCTCGGGCAGGCTCTCGACATGGCGCCACATGGCCCTGGCCGCGTGCGCATCCTCGGTGGCGATCGCGGGATCCGCCGACTTCACCGGTCCCGTGGGGTCGGAGGTCGGTGGCTCGTCCCATGGTTCCTGGGGGACGGTTCGGCGGCTGCGACGCACTGCACTCCAGGCTTCCCGCTTGGTCGTCGTGAGCAGCCACTGGAGTACGGCCTGCGGGTCGGTGATCGCATCGCTGTGCTCGACGAGCCGCAGCCAGGTCGTCTGCACGACGTCCTCGGCGGTTGCCGCATCGGCGCCCTGCGATCGGGCCGTGTGCCACAACAAGGGAGTCACGTCGTCGACAAGCGCCTCCATCGCACTGGAGTCCCCGGCCCGATGGAGCGCAAAGGCCCGAGCTGCGGCCGCCGCGAGCCCCGTGGATCGGGCGCCAGTGTTCTCGCCCTTGGGGGAATTCATCGCTCCTCCTCGAGGACGTGGGTCGTCTGGGTGAGAAGGTCCGCGACGACGCCACCTGCCTTCTTGACCCGGCTCGGGACGTCAGAGCCACCCATCGCGCCGACCGCAGCGGCGATCTGGCCGGCGATGGCAGGCGCCGCGAAGGACGTCCCACTCCACAGGCCGAAGCCTCCGCGGTAGTCGTCGTAGTCAACGGCGCCCCGCGTCGGCACGCCGGTCAGAGCAGAGGATCCCTGCTGCTGCAGGACCTCGGCCCGGCTCGACGCATTGAACGTCGTGGGCATGGTGCTCACGACGTTCGTGGCCGTGGCGTAGGTCTGCACCCAGTGCCCGGTGTTCGAATAGATCGACACCGTGCGGCCGTCGGGGTTGAGGGCGCCGACGCTCACCAGGGGGGCCGTGTCGCCGCTCCCCGAGGGGAAGTGGTTCGCGAAGGCCGCGGGATAGAACTCGACGTCGCTGGCGTTGTTGCCCACCGACGCCACCACCGTCACGCCGTTCTCGGTCAGACCCTTGAGGACCCGAAGCAGGGCCGATTCGTCGTCGAAGGCACCGGGCGTCTCGTGCCGATAGCCCAGCGACAACGAGACGACATCGATGGCCTCACCCGTGTCCGCTCCGTGGCGAAGCGCCGCCACCTGACGGAGGTGCAGAGCCGTGAGCGCCGAGACGACGTCCTTCTCATCCGCCACCCCGTCACCCCACATGACGGGAGCCGAGAGGATACGCACGTCGGGGCAGTGTTGCCGCACGACGCCGGCGATGAAGGTGCCGTGCCCTGCGAGGGGGTCGAGTTGTCCGTTGACCAAATCGATGGTGACTCCCGAGCTCTCCCGGGGCATGTTCACCGGTCCCGGGAGCTCGTGGGTGCGGTCGTCGGTGAACCACTCGTGCTCCCCCAGACCCGTGTCGAGGATTGCCACGACGGGACCACCCTCGCGTCGCTCGGGTGCGTCGGCGCTCCAGACCACTGGCATGCGGCCTCCGGGACCGAACCCCACGCCCTGGCCGTAACCCACGCCCTGCCCATAACCGACGCCCTGCCCATAACCGACGCCCTGGCCGTAGCCGACCCCCTGTCCGTACCCAACACCCTGCCCGTACCCCACCCCCTGCCCGTAGCCACTGGCCGTCATCACGTGGCACAGGCCAACACCGGTCACGGCTTCGGGGTCCGAGAGCCGCACCGTCTGGAGGATCTCCCATGCGTCCGCGGGCTTGATGGGTGAACCCTCCTGATCCAGCGTGCGGACCGGTTCGAACCGGATCGCCGTGAACCCCACCCGATCGAGCTCGTCGATCAGATCGTTGCGCTCCGCGAAGGCGAGGGAAGGATCCTCCAGTGGGCGGACGGCATACCCAAGGTTCTTGGCCACGGACGCCAAGGCGTCACGGCTGCGGTCGGCCGACCGTCCGATGACGCCGGGGAGGAGGAGAACGTCTCCGACGTAGGCCGTGGGTTCGGGCCGCAACGGCGTCTCGCGATCCTTGGGATGCACGGTCACCGTGGCGGTCGACGGGTCAAGAACCCGAACGTTCAGCCGACGGACGGCCGTCTCCGGGAGGAGAACCGGAGGGATGAGTCGCGGTCGGGATTCTCGACCGTCCTGGCCCTGTGCAACCTCGTCGTGGTTCATGAGCGCCTTCCATGAGCTCGAATCCGAAACCCCTGGCGGCCGATGCCGTCGATCCAGCCTAGGTACTGGGGTGGGTTACGGGAAAGGAGTTCGGGGAAGCCGGCCAGATACGTTCTCGCACACCTCTTTTTGCGATCGGTCGGAGATTTTTCTTGGGCCGAGACGTATCTGGCCCGGCCCCCGCCGCTCCTTGGGTGATGTCGGGGCCGTGCAGGGGCGGCCTCGCACCCAATCCAAGGGAGTGCGTCATGGCAACACAGCACGAGCAGGCAGCGCAGCGCGCGGCCATCAGGCCGGTCAAGGAGTCCGTCGAGGACGAGCTCCTGGCCAAGCCCGGTGTCGTCGCCGTCGACATCGCCGAGAAGGAGACCGACGGCAGGAAGACGGGGGAGCAGAGCATCGTCGTCTTCGTCGAGCAGAAGAAGCCGACGTCCAAGCTGTCCAAGGGGGCCGCGATCCCCAGGGAGATCGACGGCATCAAGACCGACGTCCAGGAACTCGTCATCGAGCTCCAGCCGGCCTACAAGCCGGTCGACGCGGCCGAGCTCCTCGTCGACACGGGCGACTACCCGACGCTGGCCGGCGGCATCGGCATCGGTCCGCGCCGCAGCGTCTTCCTCTCGCCGCCGGACGTGCCCGCTCCGGGCAACTACGTCTTCGTCGGCACGCTCGGCGCCATGGTGCGCGACCGCACGAGTGGCGCGACGATGGCGCTCACCAACTTCCACGTCGCCTGCGTCAACAACACGTGGAGCGTCGGCGACCGCCAGGTGCAGCCGTCGCTCGTCGACGGCGGCGCCCCCACCGGAGAGTTCGGGTCGCTGACGCGGGCCGCGCTCTCAGAGAACATCGATGGCGCCGTCATCACCGTGGACGCCTCGGAGCCGTGGACCGCCACGGTCACGGGCATCGGTGGCGTCGCCGGCAGCACGGCAGCGACCGTCGGCATGGCGGTTCAGAAGCGTGGCCGCACGACCGAGCACACGTTCGGCACGGTCGCTTCGACGGACTTCACGGTCACCGTCAACTACGGCAGTGACGTGGGCTCGCGGACGCTGCGGCACCAGATTCGCATCGACACCGACACCTCGCGCAACCCGCGGTTCTCGGACCACGGGGACTCGGGCTCGGTCGTGCAGGACATGTCCCGCAACGTCGTCGGCCTCCTCTTCGCCGGAAGCAACGACGGGTCGATGACCTTCGCCAACCCGATCCAGGCCGCCCTCGACGAACTCGACGTCGACCTGCTGACGGCACCGGTTCTCACCGTGACCCGTCCGATCCTGTCGTGCTTCAACACCCGGATCACGGTCTGTCTCAAGACCCGCACCGACATCGGGTGCATGACGATCAAGACGAAGATCCCGGCGCTCTGTCCGACCCTCGTGACCAAGCCGGCGATCTGTGACTTCGTCACGCGGCCGGCGACGTGTGCCGTCACGAAGATCCCGATCTGCGACCTCGAGTTCACCCGCCCCGGGTGCACCCTCCCGACGCGTGCGTGCGGTGGCGAGTTCGAGCGCCCGCCGATCGAGGAGTGGTCCCGCGGTGGCGGCGGGTTCGGCTATGGCACCTCGGCCACAGAGGTCGAAGCGGCAGCCGACGAGGCCTACTGGGGTGGCTACCTCGCCGCCCTGGAGGAGCTCGACGCGCTGGATTCCGAGGGCACTGGCTCCGGCTCCGGCTCTGGCGGAGGGGCCTGAGCCGTGGCTTCGTCCCCCAGCCTGCTCGGCGCGGCCGTCCGTCACGGGCTCGTTCCCGCGGCAGACGTCCGCGCCGGGCGGGTCCGCGTGCGACCCGTCTCCCGCAGCAACGCCGTGCACGTCATCGAGCACGACGGGGCGCCGGTGGGCTACGTCAAGCAGGCTGGGGCAGCGGCCCGGCTCGACGGTGACGACACCGTCGGCGCCGAGGCCGCCCTCCTGGACGCGATCGCGTCCCTGAATCTCGCACCGACCCCGGTCCGTCAGGGGGGACCGGGGTCGGTGTGGATGACCGCCCTCCCGGGTGAGGAACTGTCCGTGGTGCAGGACCCGGCGCTGCTGCGACCCGCCGCCGTCGAACTCGGTCGCGTCCTGGCGCGCCTCCACCGCCACCCGGTGGGTCCGGGTGTCCCCAAGGCGCCGACGCCGTGGCCGCTGCTCGACGAGCTCCCGCCCTCGATGGAGGGCGGGGCCGACCGCCCCGACGCGAAGCCCGTCCTCGACGCGCTCGAGTCGCCCGTGATCCGCCGCGCACTCGAGGCGGCGCGCG
This sequence comes from Knoellia subterranea KCTC 19937, assembly GCF_000768685.1. Lineage (GTDB taxonomy): Bacteria > Actinomycetota > Actinomycetes > Actinomycetales > Dermatophilaceae > Knoellia > Knoellia subterranea. Next base: position 171,232 of record NZ_AVPK01000006.1, read on the forward strand.
CGCAGTGGCGCCCGACCCACCTCATCCACGGAGACATCTCGCCCGGCAACGTCATGGTCACCACCTCGCCTGCGGGGGACGTCCGCGTTGGCCTCATTGACTTCGAACTCGGTGGGCACGGTTCTCCTGAAATGGATCTCGCGTCCGCCGCCGCCATGCTGACCGAGTTGTCCCAGCCGGGGTCGGACCTCGCCCAGCTCTGTCTCGAGGCGTATTGGACGGCCTGCGGGCCGGCTTCCCACACGGCCGCATGGCGGTGCGTGCGAGCGCTCCTCACGGCGTGGCAGGTCGCCCTGACGCTGGGCGAGAAGGGCGCCCTCGACGTCGAACGCCTCCTTGCCCGCGCCACGGCAGCAGCAGTCGAGGTGGCGTCGTGAAGACGTTCTCGGCGGAACACGCGCGCGAACTGCTCGCCGCGCGGGACGTCCTCCGCGAACCTTCGGACGGAACCTCGCCGAGCGAGCGTCTCTATCAACACTGGTATGCCGTCCGCCCACCTTCCGCACGCCCGTCCCGTCCCTGGGACCCACCGATCGCCTCGCTGGCCCGGGTGGCCCACGCAGCGGCATCGGCGTGGGGTGAAGAGGACGTGGAGGTCATCGCCACGGGCATCGCCGGTGTCGTGGTCGTGCACACGGCGACGGGCCGCCGGGCCCTGACGAGGGGTGAGTACGTCACGACGAGCGGTCGACCCGGCTTCCCGCCACGAGAGGGCGACCGGGTGCGGGTGATCGAGCGTCGCGGTGCCGTCGTTCAGGACGGGTGGTGGCGCACTTGGGGTGCGGGCTGGGACCAGCGCCGCCCACCTGCGGACACGATCCGCGTCTACCTCAGACCCGCCCAGGGGAGGGTCGCCGAACTCATCCGCACCGTGACCAGCGCTCTGGCACACCACGATTCGTGGTTGGTCAAGGTTGCCTCCCGACCGGAGCTGCTCGACCGTCCGGATGCCGTCGTCGCCTACGTCGCCGGACCCAACCGTCATGCCGCGCGCGCTGCCGTGGCCGACGCCGTCCTTGCTGCAGGTTTGTCGATCGGCGACCCGCCACCCCTCACGTGCCGACTCGGTGAGGGCGTCGGGTGGGCCGACGACCCCGGCACGGGAGAGAGCTTCGGCGAGGTGCGCTGTCAGGCGATCGCGACGGCATACGCGGCGGTTGAAGGGCACGCACAGGCGACGACCGACGCCGACTGGCTCGACGCGGTTGCGCGTGAATTCGCCTCTCGCGGAATCGATCCGGCACAGCCGCACCGGACCACGGGGAAGGACTTGGTGGCGTCGTGACTGCCGTACTGGAGGGCTTGGTGCCGGAACCCGAACAACTCGTGCGCGGCGCTGAGGACGCCACGGCGGTCCTCGATGCTGCTCACCGCGCGGTGGACCTGCTCGTCCGAACGGCCATCCTCGATCGCAGCGGCCCGACGTGGCCCGCCTGGGAACTCGGCCCGGACGGTCGAGCCCATGGAGTCGTCGCCGGTCGACGCTCCCTCTATGACGGCGATGCCGGGGTGGTGTGGGCTCTGACCCACCTCGGCACCGCCCTGAACCGCCCGGACGCCGCCGAGCTCGCGGCGTCCGGTGCCTCCACACTCCTGCAGGTGCGTCCGACCGGCCCGGACGCACCTGCAGGACTCCTCGTCGGTGAGGCCGGCGTCGACCTGCTCGCGCGGGTCGGCGCCCGAACCGCCCCGGGTTGGGCCGACGGGAGTGACATCACCGACGGCCTCGCCGGGATCCTGCTCGGCTTGGCCCGGGCCCGTCGGCACGAGGACCACGCAGCGGCGATCGTGGCCGAACTGCGTCACCGCTCCCGCGTCGAACCATGGGGCCGCAGCTGGCCCGACCACCGCCTGTCCGGTGGTGCCGCGCGGCCACTGTGCGGACTCGCGCACGGAGCGTCGGGCATCGCCTGGGCGCTCGCCGAGGCCGCCGCTGTCTGGTCGGGGCTGGCGCCTGCCGCTCTCGACCTTGCAGCCGACGCGCTCGCCTGGGAGGCCTCGTGGTCCGACCCTGCCCGGGGTGGGTGGCCGGACCTGCGCGAGGGCGATCCGACTTGGCCGGACCTCTGGTGCCACGGTGCCGCGGGGGCCGGTGCGGTCCGCCTCCGCCTGCTGCAGTTGGCCGGGTCCGGGCTCGACCTGCCGTGGTCGCTCGACACGACCCGCGCCGAAGCCGAGATGGCCGTGCAGCGCTGCGGTCAGGCGATGTCCGAGGCCGCCGCCACCGTTGCCACGCAGGGCGCTCTCGGTCTCACCGCGGGCTGGTCCCTCTGTCATGGAGTCGCAGGCCCCACGGGGGTCGTGGCGCTCGCGGCGGACGTGCTCGATGTGCCCGAGCATCGGGAGCGGGCGCTGGCCGCCGCGGCCACGTTCGTTCGGAGTGTCCCGCTCGACCCGGAGGAGTGGCCGTGCGGGCTGCGCGGAGCCGACGGCGACGTGTCCCTCGCCAACGGCGTAGCGGGTACGGCGATGCTGCTCGCGGATCTCGCCCTCCCGGGGACGGTCCCGCCCGTCGTGCTGCTCGGCTTCGGCCGGTGAAATCAGCTGCCGGTATGGCGAGTGGCGCTGGCCCAGGGGTCCTCGCCGCGCGTCGAGCCTGACACGACCCAGGGGTCGCCGCCCGTGGTGCGGTCGCGTCCGTCGCTCACCTGCGACGGAATCGTGCGGGAGGCGCGCAGCTTTTCGCCGGTGGAGCGGGCGGCATCGGCCACGAAGTCGGCGACGACGGGGGCGGCCTTGGTGCGGGCGTTCTCCTTGGCGACGGCGACCTGCTTCTGCACCGGCTTGCTGTTCCAGACCTTGCCCGAGACCTCCTTGATCTGGGCATAGCGCTGCTTGCCGGCGCGGGCGCCGAGGACGTAGCCGGCCGCGAGGCCGACCATGAAACTCATCTTGGGCATGGGGCGTGGTCCCTTCCGTTCTGGCCCCCGACCCTACCTGTCGCGGGTCCGCCGCTGGAGTCTGTCGCGCAGCGCGAGTCCGGGTTCCGCGAACGGGGAGCGGACGGCATACCCTGTGGATCGGTCACCGGCACGTCCGGTGAGCCGGGCGGGTTCGCATAGTGGCCGAGTGCAGTCGCCTTGAAAGCGACCAGAGTGAGAGCTCTCGTGGGTTCAAATCCCACACCCGCCGCCGCGGTTTCACCCCACTTCTTGCGCTGTTGGGACACGCAGATGTGTCCCAACAGCGCAAGAAGTGGTCAGTGGGGTGGGGGGATTTCGCCGGAGCCGCGCACGACGAGGGTCGGCTCGACGACGATGCGATGCGGTGGAGAGTCGTCGCCGTCGAGTCGAGCGACGAGCAGGTCCGCGGTGAGGCGTCCGATCCGGGCGACGTCCTGGCGGACGACGGTCAGCGGAGGCGAGACCAGGTCGGCGAGCGGGAAGTCATCGAAGCCGACCAGAGCGATCGCGTCGCTCTGCCCGCGGCGCTGCAGGGCCCGGATGGCTCCCTGGGCCAGGTCGTTGCGCCCGGCGAAGAGGGCGGTTGGTGGATCGGCCCGGTCGAGGAGGTCCGCGACTGCCGCTTCGCCCGCCCCCGCGCCGCGCACGCCGGAGATGGTGAGCGCCGGATCGGGGCGTATGCCGCGTGCCTCGAAGGCGGCCACGTAGCCTTCGCGTCGGCGTCGGGCCGTGTAGATCTCGTCGAGGTCGGTGAGGCAGGCGATGCGCCGATGTCCCTGTGCGAGAAGGTGTTCGACGCCCATTCGGGCGCCTTCGAAGTTCTCGACGGTGACGGAGTCGGCGGCCACTCCCCGCGGTTCGCGGTCGACGAAGACGACGGGCAGGCCGGCGCGTACCTCGGACGAGAGGTAGTCCTGGCGGTCCGTCGACGGCATGAGCACCAGGCCGTCAACGCGACGCGTCACGAGGTCGTGGACGAGTGCGCGTTCGCGCTCCGGCTCCTCATCGAGGCTCGCCGAGAGGATCGCCGATCCGCGGTCACGGGCGGCGTCCTCGAGCGAGCGGAGCAGGGCGGCGGAGAAGCTGTTGCTCACGTCCTGGAGCAGGGCGCCGATGAGGCCGCTGAGGCCGCGACCCCGGCGCAGGTTGCTTGCCGCGAGGTTGTGGCGGTAGTCGAGGCGAGCAGCGGCTTCCTGCACCCGAATTCGCACGCCCTCCGCCACTCCGGCCTCGTTGTTGACGACCCGCGAGACGGTCTTGATGCTGACGCCCGCGAGGGCTGCGACATCGCGCATCGTGGCTCGCCCGGACCGCTCAGGCACGGGGGTCACCGCCTTCCGGCGACGCAGACAACGATGTCACTATCACGTCACGAGTTGTACGGCATGCCTTGACCTCGGCGCAAGGTGGCCCTATACATGGCCTTGACAACGTTGTCATCGGACACTCAAAGGAGAGCTATTCCATGCGCACCACGTCCCGCGCCTCTCGCGCCCTCGTCTGTGCGGTCGCCGCATCGACGGCCCTGACCCTCGCCGCCTGCAACCGTTCCAGCGACTCCGAGTCCGGGGGAGACGGGGAGGCCGCGGTCGGTGTCGCGCTCATCACCAAGGACTCGACCAACCCGTTCTTCGTGGCCATGCAGGAGGGCGCCAAGGCCGACGCCACGAAGAACAACGTCAAGCTCACCGTCGCCTCCGGCAAGCAGGAGGGTGACGACCAGGGCCAGATCACCGCCATCGAGGACGCCATCGCCCGCGGCGACAAGGGCATCCTCATCACGCCGATGAGCACCGGCGTCAACGCCGCGATCAAGAAGGCCCGCGACGCCGGCCTCTACGTCATCGCGCTCGACACCCCGCCGGACCCGGCCGACACCGTCGACATCACCTTCGCCACCGACAACCGCGAGGCCGGCAAGCTCATCGGGCAGTGGGCCGCGACCCAGATGGCGGGCAAGCCCGCGACCATCGCGCTGCTCGACCTCTTCGCCGACAAGATCGTGTCGGTCGACTACAACCGCGACCAGGGCTTCCTCGAGGGCATGGGCATCCCGGTCAACGACCCGAAGAAGAACGGTGACGAGGCCAAGACGGGCAAGTACTCCGCGGCCGGCGGTGGCGACTACACCATCGTCTGCAACGAGGCGGCCAACGGCGCCGAGGACGGTGGACGCACCGCGATGGAGAAGTGCCTCGCCAAGAACCCCAACATCAACCTCGTCTACACCCTCAACGAGCCGACCGCGGTCGGCGCCAACGCCGCCCTCAAGGCTGCGAACAAGACGGCGGTCATCGTCTCGGTCGACGGCGGCTGCGCCGGGGTCAAGAGCGTGACCGACGGCGTCATCGGCGCGACGTCGCAGCAGTACCCGCTGAAGATGGCCACGCAAGGCATGGAGGCCATCGCCAAGGTGGCGCGCGGTGGTGAGAAGCCCACCCCCGACGCCGGCCTCGACTTCAAGAACACCGGGGTCGCCCTCGTGACGGACAAGGCCGCCGACGGGGTCGAGAGCATCACCTCGGAAGAGGGTTCGAAGATCTGCTGGGGCAACTGACCGATGAGCACTGACGTCACTTCTGCTGCCGCCGAGTTCGCTCGGCGGCAGCAGTCGCCCCTCCAGCGGGTGCAGCACCAACTGCACCGCAGGCCGTGGCTCAGCCCGCTGTTCCTCCTGGTAGCGGCCTTCATCGGCTTCTTCATCGCGACGCCGACATTCCTCACGCCCAACTCGATGGGCATCCTGCTCCAGCAGACGGCCATCGTCGCGGCCCTCGCGGTGGGCCAGACGCTCATCATCCTCACGGCCGGAATCGACCTGTCCGTCGGCGCGATCATGGTGCTGTCGATGATGGTCATGGCCACTCTGGCCAAGGACGACGGGATGCCCGGCATCCTCGCCCTCCTGATCGGAGTGGCCCTCGCCGTCGGCGCCGGCTTCCTCAACGGGCTCCTCGTGACCCGGATCAACCTGCCGCCGTTCATCGTCACCCTCGGCACGCTGAGCATCTTCACCGCGATCGCGCTGCTCTACTCCGGCGGCTCGAGCATCCAGGCCGAGCACCTCCCGCGGCTGCTCAACTTCCTCGGCGAGGGGTTCGGCATCGGCGAGTTCCGGATCACGTGGGGCATCGTCGTCGTCATCCTCATCTATGCGGTGATGGCCTACGTCCTGTCCCAGACCGCCTGGGGCAGATACGTGTATGCCGTCGGCGACGATCCGGAGTCCGCTCGCCTCTCGGGTGTGCCGAGCAAGCGGGTCCTGCTCGCCGTCTACACCGTGGCGGGCCTCGTCTACGGACTCGCCGCCTGGATCCTGATTGGCCGTGCCGGTGCCGCCACGCCCAACGCCGTGCCCGACGCGAACCTCCAGAGCATCACCGCCGTCGTCATCGGTGGCACGAGCCTCTTCGGTGGACGCGGCCGACTCATCGGCACGCTCATCGGTGCGCTCATCGTCCAGACACTGCAGTTCGGTCTCTCGCAGATGGGGGTCGACCAGCAGTGGCGGGTGCTCGCCACGGGCATCCTCGTCATCGTCGCGGTCGCCATCGACCAGTGGATCCGGAAGGTGAAGTCATGAGCACCGCAGCAACCGAGCACCTGGACGTCGCCCATGGCGGCATCCCGGCCGGCAAGGAACACATCTACGCGCAGGCCCCGGTGCTGTCGGCACGCAACCTCGTCATCACGTTCGGTCGGGTCGTCGGCCTCGACGGGGTCGACCTCGACCTCTACCCGGGCGAGATCCTCGCGGTGATCGGCGACAATGGTGCCGGCAAGTCGACGCTCATCAAGTGCCTCACCGGTGCCTACGTGCCGGACTCGGGCACGATCACGATGAACGGGCAGCCGGTGTCGTTCCGCAAGCCGCAGGACGCCCGCGACGCCGGCATCGAGACGGTCTATCAGCAGCTCGCCGTCATCCCTGCGCTCGACATCGCGAGCAATCTCTATCTCGGTCGCGAGGAGCGCCGCAAGGGTCCGCTCGGGTCGGTCCTGCGCATGCTCGACAAGAAGGGCATGGAGCACCGCGCCGGGGAATCGGTCCAGAACCTCGGCATCCAGACGATCCAGAACATGGGTCAGGCCGTCGAGACCCTGTCCGGCGGGCAGCGCCAGGCCGTCGCCGTCGCCCGGGCCGCCGCATTCGGGTCCAGGGTCGTCGTCCTCGACGAGCCGACGGCCGCGCTGGGCGTCAAGGAGTCGGGGATGGTCCTCGACATGGTCAAGCAGCTGCGCGACAAGGGGCTGTCGGTCATCCTCATCTCGCACAACATGCCGCACGTGTGGGAAGTGGCCGACCGCATCCACATCCAGCGCCTCGGCGGCCGGGCCGGCGTCATCACCCCCGAGACGCACGACATGGGTGAAGGCGTGGCGATCATGACCGGCGCCAAGAAGCTCGCGGCGCCGGCATGACCGTCGTCGTGGGCTACGTCCCCAACCCGCAGGGACTCGCCGCCGTCGAGGCCGCCATCGCCGAGGCCGAACGCCGTGGCGAGAAGCTCGTTGTCGTGAATTCCGGTGTGCTGGGCGACTATTCGGGACCCAGCTTCGCCGACCCGAAGGACCTCGACGCGCTCGACGCGCAACTCACGGCCCGCGGGCTCGACCACGACGTGCGCCAGATGACCCGTGGCCTGGCCCCGGCGGACGAGATCCTCTCGGTGGCGGCGGAGGTCGGGGCCGACCTCATCGTCATCGGCGTCCGCAAGCGCTCACCGCTGGGCAAACTCGTCACGGGCAGCACCGCACAGCAGGTTCTCCTCGATGCCATGTGCCCAGTCCTGGCGGTCAAGGCCTGAGGCGGGACCACACGCAAAAGGCGGGGTATGCCGGGTGCCCGCCACCCGGCATACCCCGCCTTTTGTCGTTTCTCAGTCCGTGAACACTTGGTGTCGCTGAGTCGCTCGTGAGGCTGAGCTGCGCGTTTGCTGCTAAATTTGTGAGTGGTTGCACAACAGCAGTTCCTCGCAGGTCGCAATACGCGCCCGTCTGGCTTCCACAGAAGGCGGGCGTTGATGTGTCTGAGCCCGGTTTCCGGTCGTGATTGGGGTTTGGTTGCGTGCAGCCATGGGCGCCGCGATTCTGCTGCGTCCGAGTGCTACACACAGGAAAGAGTTACCCCATGGCACAGGGCACCGTGAAGTGGTTCAACGCTGAAAAGGGCTTTGGTTTCATCGCCCAGGACGGCGGCGGCCCGGACGTGTTCGTTCACTACTCCGCCATCGACACCCAGGGCTACCGCAGCCTCGACGAGAACCAGCAGGTCGAGTTCGAGGTCACCCAGGGTCCGAAGGGTCCGCAGGCCGAGCAGGTCCGCCCCCTCTGATCGAGGACTCCCCACAGTCTTTGAGCGAGGCCCCCTCCCGCCACCGGCGGAGGGGGCCTCGTCACGTTCGGGCTCATTCACCCCTGTCCGCGGACACGCCGGGGGAGCGCTCAGGAGCCTCTCAGGGTCGACCTCTACACTCGATCGGCGCGGTGCCGGGAGGGGACGGTCGCCGCGTTTCGATGCCCCCGGGACGAAGAGGATTTCGTGCACGACGCGCCTGACGACACCGATGTCGATCTCGTCGCGCCCCAACGCGGTGAGCTGCGGGTCCGGTCGCGCGGGGAACGGGCCGACGCCGTGCATGCCCGTCGGCGCGCTCGCCGGCGCCGCGGGCTCGTCGTGATGAGCGCCGTGGCCTCGGTGCTCGTCGTGGCCATGGTGGCGGCCTACATCCGACTCAACGGCAACATCTCGCGTCTCGATGTGTCGGGCATGCTCGGCAAAGACCGACCCACGCCTGCCGGCAATGTCGCGAGCGGCCCGCTCAACATCCTGCTGGTCGGCTCCGACGTGCGTCAGGGTGACGGCAACGAGAGCTACGGCGACGGAGACTGGGAGCCGGGGCAGCACTCGGACACCAACATCCTCATGCACATCTCGGGGGACCGGAAGTCCGTGACGATGGTGTCCATCCCGCGCGACTCGATGGTCCCGGCGCCGGTGGACTGCGACGCGGAAGCTCCCGTGGCGGACTGGGAGGTCACGCAGTGGAACCAGAACTTCAACACCGGGGGCCCGGGGTGTCTCATCCGGACCATCGAGGGCAACACTGACGTCTTCGTCAACCACTTCGCCGTCGTCGACTTCGGCGGGTTCAAGAACATGGTGGACGCGCTGGGCGGTGTGCCGGTGTGCACGCCCACGGACATCAACGACAGCCACGCGAAGTTCACCCTGTCCGCGGGGCGTCACACCCTCGACGGGGAGCAGGCGCTGGGCTACGTCCGGACCCGCAAGAGCATCGGCGACGGCTCCGACATCGGGCGGATCAAGCGACAGCAGGCATTCATGGCCTCGGTCGCCCAGGAAGCGACGAAGTCCTCGCTCCTGTTGCGCCCCGACAAGCTCCTGCGTTTCCTCGACGCTGCGACCCAGTCGCTCACCACGGACCCAGACTTCGGAGTCGCTGCGATGAAGGACGTCGCGGAGAGCGTCAAGGGGATCGGCGTCGACAAGATCCAGTTCGTCACCGTGCCCACGGAGGCCTATACGGGGGACGAGAACCGCGTCCAGTGGGCCCCGGCGGCGCAGGACCTGTGGGAGGCCATCCGGACCGACCGCGACCTGTCCACCCCGAAGCCGAAGCCGAGCCCGACGGACACCGAGCCGCTGACCGTGACTCCCGACGAGATTGACGTCGAGGTCGTCAACGACGCGGGCGTGACGGGACTCGCGAAGCAGGCCGTCGAGGCGCTCCAGGTGCAGGGCTTCCCCAGCCCCACCTCCAGCAACGGCACCGAGGTCGCCAGCGGCGTGACCATCGAGCACTCCCCGGAGAAGGCCGACTCGGCCCGCACCGTTGCCGCGGCGTTCCCCGGTGCCACGCTCAAGGAGGTCGAGGGCATGGGCTCGCAGGTGCGGGTCATCCTCGGCTCTGGTGCTCCGAACGTGGTCGAGGTGCCGAACCGGATCGGGGACGAGCCGATCCCCACCCCGACGCTCACGGCGACGCCGACGATCAGCGGGACGATCGAGACGCGCAAGGCAGACGCGGACATCTGCTCCTGAGCCGCTCGTTCACCGGCACGGACGGGATCGGTGCGTACCGGCGGACATGCAATACGAGGCTGGCCAGGGCTGCCCGAGCCGGTGGGGACGGGTGCCCACGCACCGTGAGAGTCCTTCTCGGAACCTTGAGCCGCGCACTGCATGTCCGGCGGTACTCACACCTGTCGGCCCCGTGGCGTTGAATGGTCGTGATGACGACGCAGCAGCCCTCTCGCCCGATGGACCCGCCGACGGACGCGTCGGCAGCGCTGCCGGCGACCCCACCGGAGGCCCTGACGCCGAGCCGCGCGGCAGTGAAGCCCACGCCGGCTCGACCGCCGCGCCGGCACACGACGCTCACGACCGATCTCGGGGACCTCATGGCCGTGGCCGAGGGGGACGCGCTCGCGGGTCTGTATTTCCCGGGTCACTGGCACCCGCCGGCCGTCGGCACGATCGGCAGCGCCGTGTCCGCGAGCGGGGACCGACTCTTCGAGACGACGCGTGACGAACTCGCGGAGTACTTCGACGGCGAGCGCACCACCTTCTCGGTGCCCACAGTGACTCACGGCGACGCCTTCTCCGAGCGGGTGTGGGACCTGCTCATGACGATTCCGTACGGCACCACGACGACCTACGGGACCATCGCCCGCGAACTCGGCAACGCCGGGTTGGCGCAGCGGGTCGGGCAGGCCGTCGGCCACAACCCGGTGAGCATCCTCATCCCGTGCCACCGCGTCGTCGGCGCCGACGGGTCACTCACGGGTTTTGCCGGCGGGCTCGAACGCAAGGCCCGACTGCTCGAGATCGAGGAGCCGCGCGAGGTCAGCGAGTCCCGCCTCTTCTGATCCCTGGGCATTCGCCTGACCGGCAGCTCACCCGACCTCTACCGGCCGACTATCAGCCCGGAGCGAGCCGTCCCGGCTCGTGCCTCGCCGGCCCACGCCCGCTCCCGGCATCCCCCCGCCTCAACACATGAAAAAGCCCCGGGTCGCAAGCTCCCCGGGGCAATTCCATGTGCGGAGGCGGAGGGATTTGAACCCTCGATGGGCGATAAACCCAAACCGCATTAGCAGTGCGGCGCCATAGACCGGACTAGGCGACGCCTCCTCAGCCGGAACAGGGTAACCGTCCGGCCACGCGCCGAGCAAAGCGGCCACCGTTTCGGCCTCGCCGGGCCACATGGAGCCGTCGTCCCAACCCCGCTCCAGAGGCCCTCATCAGCAGTGTCGCGCCGCCCGCCGGCGAGCCCTTCCGCATGAGGTCAGCGCCACCGCCATCTCGTGCGTCGGGCCCGCGCTGGTGATCAGCTGCTCGAGGCGCCGGCGCTCGCCGTGGACGCGACGACCGCGCCGATGATGGCTGCGTTGACGGCGGCCTGCACCTCGGCGACGGCTTTGCTGACCGCGGCGCCGGCCCAGTTCCCCTCAGAGATCACCTTGGCGCGTCGGGTGAGCTCCCGGCCCGACAGTGCACCCAGGCCCTCGAAGAGGGACGGGATCGCGCCGATGGCGAGCAGCAGTGACGTGATCGAGCCGCTTCGGGCGTCGGCGGCAGCCGTGCCGAGGAGGACCTGTGCGACGGCGTCTCGCGTCTGCTCGCGTCGGCCGTGCGGGTCGGGAACCCAATGCGTCGTGGGGAAGATGCCGAACCGCTTGGCCTCCTGCGGCCGCACCTCACCTGCGGCCGCGAGGCCGGAGTAGAGCTGCTGTCGTAATCCCTTGGCGACCTTGCCGAGCACCTTGCTCGGCTTCTTGCCCTGGTGTTGGTCGAAGACGGCGAGCGCAGCATCGAGCGTCGGCTGGCCAATGGGCGCGCGGCTCTGGGTCAGGAGGCGACCGTTGGGCGTGAGCGTCACCCGTTCGAGGAGTGCCAGCTCGCTCAGCAGGGCACCGGCCAGGCCCAGATCCAGGCCGGAGGAGGCCGGCGACGTCACGCGACCATCAGGCAGGGTTGCCTGCAACAGGAGTTCCTCGGCGATGAGCATGCCTTCACGGTATGCCGGCCGCCCACCGTTCGCTTCCCTCCTCGGAGGGAGTGGGGTCACCCTCGCGGAGGACCCGCCCCACCTCGGCTTCACCTGCCTCGATGGTGCCCGCGGGAGCGAAGATCCATGTCCGCATGAGGACAAACTTCACCACCGTCGAGAGGACGGTCATCACGGCGACGGCCAGGGTCTCGACCCAGGTGGGCGCAGCCGGAGCCACGCCGTGGAGCAGCCCCAGGCCGGCGGTCGTCAACGCCAGGGTCAGCACGAAGACGACGAGTGCCTGACTCTGCTGCCGACCGGCGCCGTCGCGTCCGCGCACACCAAAAGTCCAGTGCCGGTTCCACGCGGTGTTCGCGACGGTGGCGATGAAGAGCGCGAGAGCATTGGCCACGGTCGCCGACGCCAGCCCCTGCCGGAGCAGGGCGAACAGCCCGAGATGCACCACCGTCGACGCCACGCCGATCACCGCGAAGCTCGCCGCCTGGCGCGCGAGGGGACCACCCGGCATACGCCGTCCCATGCGGTCCGCGATCGCGCGGACCGGGGCGGACGACGACGTGAGGGTGCGCCGCATCCGCCACACGCCACTCAGGTCATCGCGCGCGGTGCGGACGATGTCGACGCGGCTGTCGGGGTCGTCGTACCAGTCGACGGGGACCTCGTGGATGCGCAGCTGGGCGCGTTCGGCGAGGACGAGCAGCTCGGTGTCGAAGAACCACGACGTGTCCTCGACGAGCGGGAGGAGCTCCCGGGCGACATCGCCGCGGATCGCCTTGAAACCGCACTGGGCGTCGGTGAACCGTGCCCCGAGCGCGCCGCGCAGGACGAGGTTGTAGCAGCGGGAGATGACCTCCCGCTGCGCGCCGCGGACGACGCGCGCACCGCGGGCCAGTCGCGACCCGATGGCGAGGTCCGAGTGGCCCGACATGAGCGGCGCGACGAGCGGCCACAGGGCGTCGAGGTCGGTCGAGAGATCGACGTCCATGTATGCGAGGACAAGGGCATCGGAAGCGAGCCAGACCTGCTTGAGCGCGCGACCGCGTCCCTTCTCCGTGAGGTGCACGGCGCGCACGCCGGTGAGCTCGTCGGTGAGCGCCTGGGCCGTCGCCCACGTGGCGTCGGTGCTCGCGTTGTCCGCGACGGTGATCCGGAACGGATAGGGGAACGTCGCGACGAGGTGCGCATGGAGCCGGCGCACGCACGCGCCCACCGTGGCTTCCTCGTTGAACACCGGCACGACGACGTCGAGGACGGTGGTGGCGCCGGCGGTGCTCATACCGCCGTCGCCGTGGTTGTCGTGGACGACGTGCCGGTCGACGAAGTGCTGCCCAGCGGTTGCGTCAGGTCATAGAACGTCGAGCCGTCGATCGTCACCGCGGTGAAGTTCTCCTGAACCCAGGCGCTGATCTCCGACGCGGTGCCGTTGCCACCGAGGCCGCCGCCGCGACCACCCATGCCGCCGCCGCTCCCGGCGAACCAGTGGATGAGGCCCTGGTCGACGTACTCCTGGAACTGCGCGAGCGTCGGGCTCGGGTCGGAGCCGTTGAACCCACCGATCGCCATGACCGGGAGCTCCGTGCCGAGCTGGAGCCCGGCGGCGTTCTGCGAGCCGATGGCGGACGCGACCCAGCGATAGCTGCTGGCGTCCTCGGACAGGGCCGCCACGACCTCGGTGCTCGGAGCGCTGGCGTCGAGCAGACCGCCCATGCCGCCTCCGCCGCCGGTGGGCGCCTGACCCTGACCTTGCGGGGTGCCGCCCTGGCCCTGGCCCTGGCCCTGCATCTGCCCCTGCCCGGGAAGCTGACCACCCGGGAAGGTGCCGCCGCCCGGCATACCGCCACCACCCGGCATACGGCCGCCTCCCGGACCACCAAAGCCTCCGGTGCTCGGTCCAGCGGTGATGATCGATCCGGTGTAGCTCGAGTTCACGGTCGTGAGGCTGTAGGCCGTCGGGCCGGCGAGCGCGGTCACGAGTGCGGCCGCGATGACGGCCGGCACGGCGCGACGGTGGAGGCGGTCGACGACGAGGAACCCGAGAGCCGCGGTGATGCCCAGCGCGAGGATCGAGACGCGAAGCCAATCCCCGTACGCCGTGGTGCGGCTCAGGAGGACGAAGCTCCAGATCGCGGCCGCGAGCGTTGCGATCGAGAGGGCTCCGACGCCGAGCCAGGAGCTGCGGCGTTCCCACGCCTCGGCCGAGCCCATGCCGACGAGGGCGGCGACGGCGGGGGCGAGGGCGACGGTGTAGTACTCGTGGAAGATGCCCGCCATGAGCGAGAACGTCAGGAGCGTGACGACGAGCCATCCGCCCCAGACGAGGTAGCCGGCCCGGCGGACGTCGTGGCGCGGCGCGCGGCCACGCAGCCAGAGGCCGACGGCGAGCAGGATGAACGCGCTCGGGATGAGCCACGAGATCTGGCCGCCGATGCTCGCGTTGAACATGCGGCCGAGGCCGGTCTCACCCCAGCCGCCGCCGCCACCGACGGACCCGGTCTCGTTGCCGTTGATCCGGCCGAGTCCGTTGTAGCCGAAGGTGAGCTCGAGGAAGGAGTTCGTCTGGCTGCCGCCGATGTAGGGGCGCATGCTCGCCGGGACGAGTTCGACGATCGCGACCCACCAGCCGGCCGAGAGGACCATGGCGCCGACACCGACGGCTGCGCCGATGATCCGGTGGCGCAGGGACGTGTGGGCGGCGACGAGGTAGGCGATGCCGAAGAAGGGGACGACGAGCAGCACCTGGAGGGTCTTCGTGAGGAAGCCGAGGCCGATGAAGACACCGACGATCGCCATCCACTTCGCGGAGCCCCGCTCGATGGAGCGCATCGTCGCCCAGGCGCCGAGGGCCATGAGGAGGACGAGCAGGGCGTCCGGGTTGTTGAACCGGAACATCAGCACGGCGACGGGGGTGAGCGCCATGACCGCACCGGAGATGAGACCGGCGGCGGCGCCCCAGTAGCGCTTGACCGTCGCGTACACGACGCCGACCGTCGCCACGCCCATGAGGACCTCGGGGAAGAGGATCGAGAACGAGCTGAGCCCGAAGAGGCGGACGCTCAGTGCCATGACCCACAGGGCCGCCGGGGGCTTGTCGACGGTGATCGCGTTCCCCGCGTCGGAGGAGCCGAAGAAGAATGCCTTCCACGACTCGCTGCCGGCCTGGACCGCGGCCGAGTAGAAGCTGTTCGCCCAACCGTTGCTCGTCAGGCCGTAGGTGTAGAGGAGGGCCGTCGCGAGCAGCAGCCCGAAGAGGGCCGGGCGGGCCCAGGTCGGGTCGTGGGCGTCACCGCGGAGGAACCGCTGGAGGCGGGAGCGGCCAGTGGTCCCCGCGTCGATGCTGGAGTCGCCATCGGTGGCGGGGTCGTCGGAGGAGTCCCGAGGTGTGACGGGGAGACTGGCGGTGGCCGGTGTGTCCGGCCCGGGGGAGAAGGTCAGCGCGTTCATGACAACCACGCTCCGGCCCGCCGCTGTGCGGTTGCTGTGACGCGACTGTCGCGCCGGGATGAGCTCGAGAGGGCGCCCCAGTCAGCGCAATCAGTGCGGGGTCAGTCGGTGTGGGGGAGGTGCACGGTGAACGTCGTCGATCCCGGGGTGCTTTCGAGCGCGACCCGGCCACCGTGCGACTTCGCGACGGCATCGACGATCGACAGCCCGAGGCCCGTCGACCCACCAGTGCGGGTCCGGGCCTCGTCGCCGCGGGTGAAGCGCTCGAAGACGCTCTCCTGCAACGCTTCTGGCACGCCGGGACCGTCGTCCGTCACCGTCAGCCGAACCCACCCGTCGGACGAGCGCAGCGACGTCACCACGCGGGTCCCCTCGGGCGTGTGCGTGCGGGCGTTGGCCAGCAGGTTGGCGACGACCTGGTGGAGCCGGGCCTGATCGCCGATGACCTCGACCGGCTCGTCGGGCAGGTCGAGTTCCCACCGGTGGTCGGGCGCAGCCGCGTGCGCATCGGACACGGCGTCCATCGCGAGCAGCGACAGGTCCACGGGCTCCCGATCCAACGGCCGACCGGCATCGAGCCGGGCCAGCAGCAGGAGGTCCTCGACGAGCCCCTGCATCCGCAGTGCCTCGGACTCCACCCGGGTCAACGCGTGGGTGACCGACGGCGGAACGGGAGCCGGATCGCGACGGGACAACTCGGCGTACCCCCGAATGGACGCCAACGGCGTCCTCAGCTCGTGCGAGGCGTCGGCAACGAACTGCCGGACCCGGGTCTCGGACTCGTGCCGCGACTGAAGGGCCCCCTCGACGTTGTCGAGCATGTTGTTGATCGCGAGCCCGACCTGGCCGACCTCGGTTCGCGGGTCGGTGTCGGCGGACGGAACCCGTTGTGCCAGTGCCACATCGCCCGAGTCCAGCTTGAGCCGGCTGACCTGGGTGGCGGTGTGGGCCACGCGCGACAACGGCGCGAGGTTGCGTCGGATGAGCCACTGGCCGCCGAGGGCGACGAGGGCCAGCCCGGCGATCGTCGTGCCCACGACGAGGCTGATGATGGCGTCGACGATGCGGTTGACGCCGGTCATCGGCAGGCCCGCGATGACGGTGTCGCCGGCGGTCGAGCGGGCGCTGGCAACGCGGTACGACCCGAGACCCTCGACCTCGACAGTGCGTGGCGTCGTGCCGATGCCGGCGCTCTGGAGCTCGGCGATCTGCGTGTCCGAGAGCTGCTCGATGGTGCGGCCGTGCTCGACGCGGTTGGCCGCGACCTCCCCGTCACTGAGGACGACGATGAGCGACTCACCTCCGCCGCCGGGGATCGGCCCGCCTCCGCCGATCGGGCCTCGGGGCCCGCCTGCGCGGAAGACCTGCGACGTGACGTCCTGATCGATCTGGTTGACGAGGTGGTTCTGGAGAGCGAGGACCGTGAAGGTCGACGTCGCCGCAGTGATGACGAGGAAGAGCCCGACGACGGCAGCGACGAGCTTCGTCGTGAGCGACCAGGTGCTGGGGTGCCTCATTCGGCCGGCTTGAGCACGTAGCCGACGCCGCGCATCGTGTGGATCATCGGGGTGCGGCCGGCGTCGATCTTCTTGCGGAGGTAGGAGATGTACAACTCGACGACGTTGGCCTGGCCACCGAAGTCGTAGTTCCACACACGGTCGAGGATCTGCGCCTTGGAGAGGACGCGCTTGGGGTTGCGCATCAGGTAGCGCAACAGCTCGAATTCCGTTGCGGTGAGGTGGATTTCGTCGCCGCCACGGGTCACCTCGTGGCTGTCCTCGTCCATCGTGAGGTCACCGACGGCGATGACCGACGACGACTCGTCCGCGACGACCGTGGTGCGACGCATGAGGGCGCGCAGCCGGGCGACGACCTCCTCGAGGCTGAACGGCTTCGTGACGTAGTCGTCGCCACCAGCCGTGAGTCCGGCGACCCGGTCCTCGACGGCGTCCTTGGCGGTGAGGAACAGCACCGGGACGGCCTCGTTGTCGGCACGCATCCGGCGCAGCACCTCGAGCCCGTCGAAGTCGGGAAGCATCATGTCGAGCACGACGGCGTCCGGCTGGAACTCACGCGCAGCCTTGACCGCCTTGATCCCCGTGGCGGCCGAGCGGACCTCCCACCCCTCGTAGCGCAGCGCCATCGTCAGCAGCTCGGTGAGGTTGGACTCGTCGTCGACGACGAGGACGCGAACGGGGCTGCCGTCGGGCCGCTGCAGCTTGGCGGAGGAGGTCGGTGCGGTGCTCATGACACCCAGTAGATCCTCATGCCTTCAGTGTTCCCCATGTGCTGGCTGTGCGGTTCCTGTGAGCGCGTGCGGAGTCAGGAGCGTCGGTATGCCGGGTGCCCCAGTTCGTCGACACCCTCACCACACGCTCACCACAGGTTCGCCACAGGTCCGCCCAGCACGGTCGCTGTCATGACGACTGAGAACTCTCCCCAGGACACGTCCGTGCAATGGCCCGAGACGACTCCGAACACGGGCGTCGCCTCCGACGCTTCCATGGCGCCCTCCCCCGAGGCGGCACCGACCGCGCTGAGCGCAGGAACGGCACCGGCTGTGAACCCTGTGCGCTGGTCCGGCAAGAAGACTGCCGTCGCCGCTGCTCTGGCCCTGGGCCTGTCGACGGTCGGCGCCGTGGGCGTGGCCGCGGCCCACGAGCGGGGTGCCTCGACGACTCCACAGGACGGTCGCGCTGGCTTCCCCGGTGGCGGGGGTGGTCCGGGTGGTCAAGGGGGGTACGGGCCAGTTCCCGGGACAGCAGCTTCCGGGGCAGCAGAGCCAGCAGGGGCAGACCGCACCCACGTCGGCGACGGTGACCTGACCCGTCACAGCGTGCGGGAGATGAGCTCCTTCATGATCTCGTTGGTCCCGCCGTAGATCTTCTGCACGCGGGCACCGGCATAGAGGCGCGCAATGGGGTACTCGAGCATGTAGCCGTAGCCGCCGAACACCTGCAGGCAGCGGTCGATGACTTCGCACTGCATGTCGGTGGTCCAGTACTTCGCACGCGATGCCGTGGCCGCGTCGAGCCGGCCGTCGACGTGCAGCCCGACGCAGTGGTCGAGGAAGGTTCGGGCGGCGAGCACGTCGGTGCTCACCTCGGCGAGGGTGAACCGCGTGTTCTGGAAGGTCGAGATCGGCTTGCCGAACGCCTGGCGCTCCTTCGAGTAGGCGAGGGCGAGCTCGACCGCGAGGTCGGCCGAGGCCACTGCGCCCACGGCGATGGCCAGTCGCTCCTGCGGCAGCTGGAGCATGAGCTGGTAGAACCCCTGCCCCTCGGACTCGCCGAGGAGGTTGGCCACGGGGACGCGCATGTCCGTGAACGACAACTCGCGCGTGTCCTGCCCGTGCTGGCCGATCTTGCGCAGCACCCGTCCGCGTTCGAACCCCTCGAGGTCGTCCACCTCGGCCACGATGAGCGAAATGCCCTGTGCCCCTTCGCCGCCCGTGCGCGCGACGATGATGATGAGGCCCGCGTGGGACGAGTTCGTGATGAAGGTCTTGCCGCCGTTGATGACGTACTCGTCACCCTCGCGCCGCGCCGTCGTCCGGATCGCCTGAAGGTCCGATCCGGTGCCGGGCTCGGTCATGGCGATGGCACCGACAAGCTCGCCCGAGGCCATGCGTGGCAGCCAGCGCTGCTTCTGCTCCGTGGACCCGTAGGCCAGGAGGTAGTGCGCCACGATCGAGGAGTGCACGGAGTAGCCGAAGGCGTCGTCGCCCGCCCTGCCCTGCTCCCACAGCACCGCTGCCTCGTGGGCGAAGGTGCCGCCTCCACCGCCGTACTCCTCGGGCACGGAGATGCACAGCAGCCCTGCCTCGCCGGCGGCCAGCCACGTCTCACGATCGACCTGGTGCTGCTCGGCGAAGCGCTCGAGGTGCGGCGTGACCTCGCGCGCGAAGAAGGTGCGGGCGAGGGCGGCAACGTCTGCGACGTCTTCGCCGTCCATCCACGGCGAGACGTACGTCGCGGGAGGGAGGATCTCGGGCATCGTTGCTCCTGCTGTGAAAGTGGTGGTTCAGGCAGATTCGGCCACGGCCACGAGCGGGATGTCGCGCTCGAGCGCCCACGTCTCCCACTCGGCGGCGGTGCGCGTGGCGAAGAGTTCGCCGAGCCGCTCGTGGGTCAGCTCCTCGGGGGCGAGATCGATCGCCGCCGCCAGCCGCACGGCGAAGTGCGGCTCGAGCGCCGCGAGGGCGACGTGACCTGCGGACGCCGGGTACACGGCATACACGGGCAGTCCTCCGGCCAGCGGGCCGCCGGAGGCGGTCAGGCCGTGGCGCACCGGGTCCGACATGGACGTCGCGACGTCCGAGAGGGCCACCTCGCGGCGTGAGCCGCGACCGGTGCGGGCGCGCTCCACGAGGGCCGCGCACGCCTCCCCGGCCGCGCGCTCGGCGCCGGCGAGATCGACAACGGTCGTGGCCGGCATACGTCCGTCTCTGACGAGACCGGACCCCGCCTGGTAGGTGAGGTCGTGCCCGGCGATGTCCGCGTCGTCGCCGGGGTGGCCGACGATGTCGACCTGACAGACCTGGGTATGCCGTCCGCTCACCGACGCGTGATCGAGGCCGAGCCGGGTGAGCGCCGATGCTCGAGAGCTCGTGACGAACACGTCGGCGTCGGCCAGCAGCTCATCGATGCGTGCGCGACCGTCGTCGCTCTTGAGGTCGACGTGCTCGATGCTCTGCCCGACGTGCAGTTCGTCGAAGTAGGCGGGCGAGAACTGTTGGAGCGGGTCGCCCGAGGGCGGGAGCACCGTCGTGACCGTCGCCCCCTGCGAGGCCAGCCGCGCGACGGCGACCGGCCCCGGCAGGTTGATGGCGATCGAGACGACGCGCACGCCCTCGAGAGGCCCGGTCATGACGCCTTGGCCTCGGGGGTGGCGTCGACGAGGGTGCCGATCGCGGCGCGCTCGGTGAGCCACGCCGACGGGCGGAATCGGTCGCCGTAGGCGTCGGCGAGCTCATTGGCGCGCGCCACGAACCCACGCAGACCGCCCTCGTAATTCGTCATGAATGTCGCCGGACCACCGGTGTGGGGCGGGAAGCCGATGCCGAAGATGCCGCCGATGTTCGCGGACTGGGTGTCGGTGAGCACGCCGCTCTCGAAGCAGGCGGCCGTCTCGAGCGCCATCCGGAAGAGGTAGCGGTCGTGCAGGTCGCGCAGCGGGATCTCGGTGTCCTTGGACCAACGCTGACGCAACTCGGGCCACAGGACCTTGGGCTCGCCCTCGGGGTAGTCGTAGAGGCCGGCACCGGCGGCGCGACCCTTGCGACCGAGCTCGACGAGGGTGTCGATGACCTCCTCGCCCGGCGTGCGCGTGACCTCACGGCCCTCGGCCTTCGCCGCCTTGGCTGCCTCGCCACGGATGTGCTGGGTGAGGGTCAGCGAGACCTCATCGAGCATCGCCAGCGGAGGCGCCGGGAAGCCCGCGGACGTCGCGGCGCGCTCGATGACGTGCGGGTCCACGCCCTCGGCGACGAGCTGTGCGCCCTCGTCGATGAGCGTGCCGAAGACCCGGCTGGTGTAGAAGCCGCGACCGTCGCCGACGACGATCGGGATCTTGCGGATCTGCTGCACGATGTCGATCGCCCGGGCCGTGGCCTCGTCGGAGGTCTGCTCGCCGCGGATGATCTCGACGAGCTGCATCTTGTCGACGGGCGAGAAGAAGTGCAGGCCGATGAAGTCCTGCGGTCGTGAGGAGAAGCCCTGAAGGCTCGTGATCGGCAGCGTCGACGTGTTGGAGCAGAGGAGCGTGTCGGGGCCGACGACGGCCTCCACCTCGGCGAAGACCTGCTTCTTGAGGTTGTAGTCCTCGAAGACCGCCTCGATGACGACATCGCAGCCGGCGAGGTCGGCGTAGTCGGCCGTCGGCGTGATGCGGGCGAGGACCTCGTCCGCCTTGGCCTGGTCGCTCTTGCCGCGAGCGACGCGCTTGGCGAGGAGCTTCTCGGAGTAAGCCTTGCCCTTCTCCGCGCCCTCGACCGAGACGTCCTTGAGGACGACCTCGATGCCGGACATGGCGGCGGAGTACGCGATTCCCGCGCCCATCATCCCGGCGCCGAGGATGCCGACCTTGGCGCTGGCGCGGCGCTCGACGCCCGCCGGGCGGAGGGCCCCAGAGTTGATCGACTGGAGGTCGAAGAAGAACGCCTGGATCATCGCGGTCGACTCGCGACCCGCGGTGAGGTCGGCGAAGTAGCGGGACTCGATGCGGCTCGCCGTGTCGAAATCGACCTGCGCGCCCTCGACCGCGGCGGACATGATCGAGCGCGGGGACTTCACGGGGCTGCCCTTGAGCTGCTTGCGCAGGTTCGCGGGGAAGGCCGGGAGGTTCGCGGCGAACGCCGGCGTCGTCGGGGTACCGCCGGGGATCTTGTATCCCTTGACGTCCCACGCCTTGGTGCCGGCTGCTGCGTCGTCCTTGTGCGCGAGGATCCATGCCTTGGCCGCGGGCACGAGCTCGTCGCGGGTGGCGACGAGCTCGTCGATGACGCCCTTGGCGTGCGCCTCGGCGGGGGTGCGCTGCTGACCCTGGAGGAGCCAGTCCATGAGGGCCGGCGCGATCCCAAGCATGCGGACGAGACGCGTCACGCCGCCACCGCCCGGGAGGAGGCCGAGGGTGACCTCGGGCAGGCCGAGCTTGACCTTGGCGTCGTCGACCGCGATGCGGTGGTGGCACGCGAGGGCGATCTCGAGGCCGCCGCCGAGGGCCGTCCCGTTGATCGCCGCGACGACCGGCTTGCCGAGCTGCTCGAGACGACGCAGCTGCGACTTGATGAGCTCCACCTCGGCGAAGACGTCACCGACGGTCTCCCGGGTGGCCTTCTGCAGGTCGGCGAGGTTGCCGCCCGCGAAGAAGGTCTTCTTGCCCGAGGTGAGGACGACGCCGGTGATGTCGTCCTTCTCTGCCTCGAGTCGCTCGACCGTCTCGGCCATCGCGTCCTTGTAGGTCGCGTTCATCGTGTTGGCGCCCGCGTTCGGGTCGTCCATCGTCAGGGTAACGATGCCCTCGTCGTCACGCTCGTACCGGATCATGTTCTCGCTCATGGGTTCTTGGGTTCCTGTCCGTGGTTCAGGTGAGATCTGGGGCGCGATCAGACGCGCTCGACGACAGTGGCGATGCCCATGCCGGCGCCGATGCAGAGGGTCGCGATGCCGCGCTCGAGGTCGCGGCGCTCGAGCTCGTCGACGAGGGTGCCGAGGATGACCGCGCCGGTCGCACCGAGCGGGTGACCCATCGCGATGGCGCCACCGTTGACGTTGGTCTGGTCCTCGCTCCAGCCCATGTCGCGCATGAGCTTGAGGGCGACGGCGGCGAACGCCTCATTGATCTCGACCAGGTCGATGTCGGACGCCTTCATGCCGACCCGGTCGAGCGCCTTGCGGCAGGCGGGTGCCGGGCCCGTGAGCATGATCGTCGGCTCGGAGCCGATGATGGCCGTCGAGATGATGCGGGCGCGCGGGGTCAGGCCCATCTCCTTGCCGACCTTCTCGTTGCCGATGAGCATGAGCGCGGCGCCGTCGACGATGCCGGAGGAGTTGCCGGCGTGGTGGACGTGGTTGATGCGGTCGACGTTCGGGTACTTCTCGGTGGCGACGAAGTCGAACCCGCCCTGCTCGCCCATTGCGGCGAACGACGGCTTGAGGGCCGAGAGGGACTCCGCAGTCGTGCCGGGGCGGATGGTCTCGTCACGGTCGAGGATCGTCAGACCGTTCTGGTCGCGCACGGGGATGACCGACTTCTCGAAGTGGCCGGCGTCCCAAGCGGCAGCGGCGCGCTCGTGCGACTGCGCGGCGAAGCGGTCCACCTCGGCGCGGTCGAAGCCCTCGATGGTGGCGATGAGGTCGGCGCCGATGCCCTGCGGGACGAAGTCCGTCGCGAGTGCCGTGGCCGGGTCCATCGCCCAGGCGCCACCGTCGCTGCCCATGGGGACACGCGACATCGACTCGACACCGCCGGCAAGGATGAGGTCCTCGAACCCGGAGCGCACGCGCGAGGCGGCCTGGTTCACGGCCTCGAGGCCGGAACCGCAGAAGCGGTTGACCTGGACGCCGGCAACGGGCTCGGGCAGGCCGGCATACATCGCGGCGACGCGCGGAAGGACGGCTCCCTGGTCGCCGACGGGCGACACGATGCCGAGGACGATGTCGTCGATCTGCGCGGAGTCGAGGCCGGGGTTGCGCTCGCGGACCGCGTCGAGCAGGCCGACGACGAGGTCGATCGGCTTGACCTCGTGGAGCGAGCCGGACGACTTGCCCCGGCCTCGTGGGGTGCGGAGGGCGTCGTAGATGACGGCCTGGGGCTGCTCGGGCATGGGACCGGCTCCTTCGATGGAGTGCGATGGGTGCAATGGGTGCGCCACCGGTGCGGTGCGCAGCGTGGTTCACCTCGCACGATACGCACGCGTTGAACACTTGTGCAATGGTCGCCGATGTGTGTTGACTGTCACCCACCATGACGAGCCTCGACTCCCGCAGCACCGACTCGCGCACGCGGATCCGCGACACCGCCCTGCGGCTCTTCGCGGCGCAGGGCGGTGCGGCGACGAGCCTGCGCGAGGTCGCGCGCGAGGCCGGCGTTGCCCCGGGGCTCGTCGTCCACCACTTCGGCGGCAAGGACGGACTGCGCGCCGCCGTCGACGAGTTCGTCGTGGACCTGTTCCGCGAGGCCGTCGACACGGTCCCGCTCGACGGCCCTGCGGACGAGGTCGTCGCCGCGCGCGACCGTGCGGCTGCGGAGATGTTCGACGCCAACCCGGACGCCGTGGACTATCTCCGGCGCGCCGTCGTCACACCTGATCCCGGCTCCGAAGGGCTCGCGCGGCTGCTCGTCGAGGAGACGATCCGGCGCACGCAGACGTTGCGCGACCACGGCATCGCCCGCAGTCGGATCCCCGTCGAGGAGCAGGCCGTCGCCGTCCTCGTCCGGCAGCTCGGCACGCTCCTCCTGCAGCCGGCGCTCGGGCGCCTGTGGGCCCTCGCGGAGGCTCCGTCCGAGGTGCCCACGGTCAAGGTCCGCCTACAGCACACCGACACCTGACCACCGGCAGCCCGAGCCCTGGCTGCCGTCGGCGGCGGCACGCGCCGAGACGACCAGTTCTGCCCGAGACGACCACCCAGAAGTGGTTGTCTCGAGCAGAACTGGTCGTCTGGTGGGTCCGCGTGACCTACTTGCGCAGGACCTGGAACTCCGAGACCGCGATCAGCTGCGCGCCGGCATACCCGGTCGTGCAGTCGGTCGGGTTGTTCGGGTCGTTGTCCAACTCACCCGAGAACTCCGGACCACCGGTGCACTGGTTCTTGTCGAGACCGATGCGCAGGTGCGTCGCTGCCGTCTGCGGGATGTCGAACGACCGCATCTTCAGCTCGGGAGCGACCGGGCGGGGCGCCGCTCCGGGGAAGGCGTCCGGCGCCGAGGTGAACACCGGTCGGAAGTCGGCGTCCTGGTCGCACAGCACCCGACCCTTGGCGTCACACGCATAGATCGTGAACTGCCGCAGGTTCTGGAACCGGCCGGCAGCCCCCGGCTCGGGCAGGGCACTCACCTGCACCCGACGGACGACCTGACGCCCGCCGACGAGGTCGACGGTGAACTGCTTCTGCGCCGCCGTGGGAGCGGCGACCGTGGTGGTCGTCGACCCCTCGTCACCGTCGATCAGCGCGCCGACGTCCACACCCTCACCCGAGATCGTGGCTCCGCCCTGGCTGCTGGCGAGGTTCGTCAGCACCTTGACCGGCATGTCGCGGGTCTGGTTCGGCTTGGCCGTGAACGTCACGGCGGTCTGGGCCCGTCCGGGTGCCGTCACCGTGTACGTGCGTTCGCCGGGCAGAATCTTGAACGTGTCCGAGCGAGAGCTCGTGGCGTCCGTGTCGGCGATCGGTGTGGCCCGGGCGGTGTACTCGCCGACGAACAAGCGGGCGCCCACGATCGGACGTCCGTCCTCGTCGGTCGGGTTGAACCGCAACGTGGCCGGGCTGCCGTAGGCCGACGTGAACGACGGCGTCGGGTCCGAGTCCTGACTGTTGACCGACGTGGCGCCCTCACCGAGGCCGCGTCCGGCGAAGCCGTTCCAGAGGATGTCCTGGTTGGCGCCACCGAAACGGAGCAGGTCCGCCGCGAGCATGGCGTTGCGGGCGTCGACCATGCTCACCGACCCGCTCGGCATGAGCAGCCACGCGTCGAACACCAGCTGCATCCACCGACGGTTGCCGGGGCACTTCGTCGCCGCCGTGGCACCTGTGGCGCAACTGCGTTGTGTCGCAACGTCGCCCGCGCCGTATCGGTTGATGAAGAGACCACGCACGTCGCTCTGTGTCGCCGACCAGATCTCGCCGTCCGCGTGGACCTGCGGACCGGTGAGGTCGTAGCCGACGTTGCTGTAGTTGAGCGGGCTCTTGCTGAAGTTGTAGTTGCGGATGCCGCGGTTCTCGTTGCCGGTGGCGTAGGACGCCATCGGAATGGCCGTGGCGCTGACCGGGACGTAGCCCCACTCCTGGAGGTACTCCGTGGCCATGAGGTCCGACCAGCTCTCACCCATCGCGCCCGCCTGGAGGCCGGAGAGGCCACTGTTCGGCCCACCCGCCATGCGGTTGCTGATGCCGTGGCCGTACTCGTGCCCGATCACCGACATGTCGAAGTCACCGTCGACGCAGGGGGCGTAGAACCCACCCGCGAGCGGCTGCCACAGGTACATGTTGCTGTAGCCACTCGAGCCCTCCGGCGGGGTGCCGAAGTTCGCGTTGTTGCGGGCACCGGCCTGCGCGCCGGACTGGCTGTAGCCGAGGACCGGGTCGTTGCCGAGACCGCCCTTGCCGGCGTTGTCACGCTGGAAGTTCCACGCCGTCTCGGTGAAGCCCAGCTGATAGGCCCAGTCGTGCATCCGGTTGTGCATGGCGAAGAGGTTCGTCGTCGCAGCGTCGATGTCATTGCGCGTCGGGCTCGTGTAGTTCGCCGGGTCGCACTTGCTCTCGAACCACTGGTTGGTCCACTGATACGTGTAGTTGCGGTCGCTCGTGAGCGGCGCCGGGGTCACGGCTCCCGTGCCGCGCCACCGTTCGCCGCTGTAGGCGTTGTTGCCGCTGGTCGTCGTCGTGCTGAGGTTCGTCGCGTGGTCGATGTCCCACGCCTTCGGAGACGCGGGGTTCGCGACGGTCTCGCCGCAGCCCTCGGCCGTCGTCCAACACCACTCGACGCGAGTGTCGGTCGAGCTGTGGTCGCCGGATGGCGTCCCAGTGAAGACCTTCCACCGCGGGTTGTCGCTGTCGAAGTCAACGAGCGACTCGCGGGCGATGACCTCCCCGGTCGCCGCGTCGAGGTAGACCGAGTAGCCGCTGTCCGCGGCGTCGCGAAGAACGACCTGGTATGCCGTGCGCGCGTCACTTCCCGGGACGGGCACCGCGACCTGCGTGACCTGCTGGTCCCCGACCAGGCCCTTCGCGGTGAAGGTGGTCCAGGCCGTGCGGGTGCCCGACTCCTTGGCCACGCCACTCTTGCTGTCCGGGTCGGACTTCGAGTCGTCCTTGCGGGTGACGTCGGAGGCCTTGGCGCCGACGTTGGCCGCCGCCTTGGCGAGGGCCTGCTCTGGAGTGACAGTGGCGGCGGCGCGGCGCTGTGCGCTGTCGCCCTGGAGCGGTGCGAGGGTCGTGCTGACGTAGCGCGCGTTGCCCTTCTCCACGGCGATGACCGCGAGGCCGTCGATGCCGGCGGGGACACCGCCGATGACCTGGCGCAGCATGACGACATCGGTGTTGCCGATGCGGTTCGTCGTCACGTGCTCCATCGACCCGATGTCCGCCGCGGCCAGGCCGAAGGTGGCGGCATTGCGGGTCAGGTACGCCCGGGCCGCCGCGACCGGGTCGGAGCCGAGTCCGGTCGCCAGGGGAGTGGTCCCCGAGGGGGTGACCGTGGCGACGGAGCCGAAACGGTTCCAGGCGATCGTCCCGGCCTGGGTGCCACGCTGTCCCTTGCCCGCCGCCGAAGTGGCGGCTGACTTCTGCGCGGCGGACGGTGCGACCGATGCCTTGCGGGTGTCGAGGTCAGGCAGGTGGTCGTGTGCGTCGCCGGCTGCCGGAACGCCCGGCGGGGCGGATTCGGATGCCGCGAAGGCGGCTCCTGAGGTGGCCGTTGCCACGGCCACGGCTGCTGCGAGCGCCGCTGCGGAGAGGGTGATCCCCGAGCGTCTTCCTCCGTGCGTCATGTGTGACTCCCCTTGCTCCCACGGCGTCCCGACGGTCACGGACCGTGCCGTTCGATATGACGCCGAATCACCAGCCAAGCGACGGTCCGGTCAAGGGGGGTACCTGCTACGAGTCAGTAGTTGGCAAAGTTCCGAGCCGCGCCGCACGTTGCCCACCCGCTCGGGGAGCCTCGAACCGTGAGACGACCAGTTCTGGGCGAGACGACCAAGCAGAACTGGTCGTCTCAAGCACAACTGGTCGACTGAGCGGCCAGGCGCCGGGTCGGGCGTGGGGTTCCCACTTGCTCAGGCCGCGTCGAACCACGTGTCCCGCAACCGCGCTGGGCGCTGGACTCCTTGGTCGGCAAGCCGCGCTACGAGGCGCATCGGGCTCATCGCGTCGTCCCAGCCCCATCGCGCCATGCGCCGATGCGTCGCCCGGATCCGGTCCTCACGACGCTTCTCGTTCCAGAGGGTCTGCCCAGCCTCCTCTGGCGTCATGTCCTCGGTGACCTTGTATTTCTTGCGACCGTCGAACTCGCCGACGACGCGTTCGCGCTCCCACCAGAAGTCTCCGATGCCGATGACGCCGTCGGCGTCGGCCACCGGCACCTGCAGTTGCGGTCGGGGCAGCCCGAGGCGATACATCTGGACCCGGGACAGCGACTCGCCGACCGACATCGCGCCGGGCTCGGCAAAGCGGACGACGAATGCCGCCTTGGCGCGTCCCCTCGCCCCGGCAGGCACGCGGGCCAACTCCGTCGTGAGATCGGCCGTCGTGCACAGGTCGTGATGCAGGGCGTGGTCGGCGGCAGCGACGGCGTCGCGCGGGTCCTCCGTGCGCGCGAGGTCCACGATGGTCCGAACCAGAGGCGTCACGAGTAGCCCATCGACGATCTCGAACGCATCCGGATCGTCGGGGTCGAGGGCGTCGTCGGCATCGAGGCAGTGACGTCGCACTAGACCCGACGAATGCGCGGAACGGCCGAAGACCGAGACGTCGATCCTCCGGGGCCAGGCGCTCACTCGGGGCAGGCCCCACACTGCCCCGGCGGAGGTGTGCGAGAAGGGCTGGGGCTTGGTGCCGGTCATCTGCAGAGAGGTGGCGTGGACCAGCCCGGCCTGACGCTGCTCCGGCGTGAGGCCGTTCCACGTGTCCGACGCGACGACGATCCCGCGCCGCACGACCGTCCACTTGGGCCTGCCCGATGCGTCCAGGTCATGCACCGACTCACCGAACCTGCGCAGGTCCCGGGTGGGACGAAGCAGGTCCGGCGCGAACGGATCGGGGCGGGCGGACGGCATACCTGATCGTGGCAGGAAAGCCGAGCGGCACCCGGCGGTCATCCACAGGCGACCACGAGACGACCACTTCTGCGCGAGTCGACCACCCAGAAGTGGTCGTCTCGAGCCCAAGTGGTCGTCTCACGGTGCCCCGGGCAAAGCACGAGGCGCCGGACCCTGACGGGACCGGCGCCTCGCGAGCGTCAGCGGTGGATCACATGCCCAGTCGGGCCTTGAGACCGTCGAGCTCGACCTGGAGGGCGGTCGGGAGGTTGTCGCCGAACTTCGCGAACCACTCCTCGATCTCGGGGATCTCGGCCTTCCACTCGTCGTTGTTGACGGTGAGCGCCTTCGCGAGCTCGTCCGGGTCCATGTCGAGACCCTCGGTGTCGATCGACTCCGGCGTCGGGACGTGACCGATGGCCGTCTCGACCGCGGCAGCCTTGCCCTCGATGCGCTCGATGGCCCACTTGAGGACGCGAGCGTTCTCGCCGAAGCCGGGCCACACGAAGTTGCCCTCCTCGTCGCGACGGAACCAGTTGACGTAGAAGATCTTCGGCAGCTTGGTCGCGTCCGCGTCCTTGCCGATGTTGATCCAGTGCTGGAAGTAGTCGCCGGCGTTGTAGCCGATGAACGGGAGCATGGCCATCGGGTCGCGACGGACGACGCCGACCTGACCGGTGGCGGCAGCGGTGGTCTCGGACGAGAGCGTCGCACCCATGAACGTGCCGTGCGTCCAGTCACGCGACTCGGTGACGAGCGGGACGGTCGTCTTGCGGCGACCGCCGAAGAAGATCGCCGAGATCGGCACACCCTGCGGGTCGTCGTACTCCGGGGCGAGGATGTCGCACTGCTTGATCGGGGTGCAGTAGCGCGAGTTGGCGTGTGACGAGAGCACACCGGCCTCGCCGTCGGCGGGGGTCCAGTCCTCGCCCTTCCACGACGTGGCGTGCTCGGGCATGTTCTCCAGGCCCTCCCACCAGATGTCGCCGTCGTCCGTCAGCGCAACGTTGGTGAAGACCGAGTTGCCCTTGTTGATGGTCTTCATCGCGTTGGGGTTGGTGTGCTCGTTCGTGCCCGGGGCGACACCGAAGAAGCCGAACTCCGGGTTCACGGCATACAGGCGACCGTCCTTGCCGAAACGCATCCAGGCGATGTCGTCGCCGAGGGTCTCGACCTTCCAACCGGGGATGGTCGGCTTGAGCATGGCGAGGTTCGTCTTGCCGCAGGCGCTCGGGAAGCCGGCCGCGATGTAATAGACCTGCTGCTCCGGCGAGGTGAGCTTGAGGATGAGCATGTGCTCGGCCATCCAGCCCTCATCGCGCGCCATGACCGAGGCGATGCGCAGCGAGTAGCACTTCTTGCCGAGGAGGGCGTTGCCGCCATAGCCCGAGCCGTAGGACCAGATCATCCGCTCCTCGGGGAACTGGACGATGTACTTCTCCGGGTTGCAGGGCCACTTGACGTCCTGCTGGCCCTCCTCGAGGGGGGCGCCGAGCGAGTGCAGCGCGGGGACGTACTTGGCGTCCTCGCCGAGCTCCTCGATCCGGTTGAGGACCTCGGTGCCGCAGCGGGCCATGACGCGCATCGACGCGACGACGTACTCGGAGTCGGTGATCTCGACACCGAACATCGGGTGCTCGGCCTCGATGTGACCCATGACGAACGGGATGACATACATCGTGCGGCCCCTCATGCAGCCGGCGTAGAGCCCGCGCATGAGGTCCTTCATCTCGTTCGGGTCCATCCAGTTGTTGGTGGGCCCGGAGTCCTTCTCGTCGACCGAACAGATGTAGGTGCGGTCCTCGACGCGCGCGACGTCGCTCGGGTCGGAGGCGGCGTAGAAGCTGTTGGGCTTCTTCTCCTCGTTGAGCTTGACGAAGGTGCCGGCGGCGACCAGCTTGTCGGTGAGGCGGGTCCACTCCTCGTCGGACCCGGTGACCCACACGACCTCGTCGGGGGTGGTCATCGCGGCAACCTCGTCGACCCAGGCCTGGAGGCCTGCGTGCGTGGTGCCCTGAACGGGTGCGGCGGGGGCGGTCATCTGCGTCCGTTGTCCTTCCGATTCCGGGGTTGAGCCCGGCTTTGTGGCCCGGTCGATCGCCGGATCCACCTCGGAGGCGCTCCGACGACTGACCTGCTGATTGGGTTCACGCTACTCGCATCGTGAGACGGGTCTGTTCGCGATGAGAAAAGCATGAGTGGCGAACCCGAGAGGGTCCGCCTCCCCACCGTAGGAGGTCGCCACGGCCGGTGTGGGCGTGGAAACCTTTCCGCACCTATGGGATCCCTCACACGCAGACCTACCTGCGGGTATGCCGTCCGCTCGCCTCCCGTGTGCCCGTCACCGCGGCGGGTCGCACCCTTCCGGTCGAGGGTTCCGTCGGTCAGGCCGGGGTTCTCAGCCCGAACTGGCTGCGGTGGAACACCAGGGGCAGATCCGTGTCCGCGTCGGCGACGGCGTGCAGCCGCAGGAGCACGATGGTGTGGTCGCCGGCTTCCACCTCACCGTGGATGGTCGTGTCGAACAGGGCAAGACCATCGTCGAGCGTCACCGCACCGTCGGCCGTCGTCGACACGGGGACACCGTCGAACCGCTGGCCCACCGGTCCGGCGAGCTGCCGAGCCACGGCACCGTGGTGGTGGGCGAGGACCGTGACGCCGAGGTGGGCGGACCGGCGCAGGTCCGGCCAGGTCTTGCTCGTGTTGGCGATGGAGAAGGACACGAGTGGCGGGTCGAGGCTCACCGTCGTGAACGAGCTGGCGGCGAGCCCGACGAGCTGACCGTCGACCTCGGCGGCGACGGCGACGACACCGCTGGGGAAGATGCCGAAGGCCTGCCGGAGCCGACGTGGATCGAGGTCCTGGTTGGTGGGGAAGACGGCCGGGGCCGCAGCAAGGTCGGTCATGCGAGTGCTTCTGACGGGTGGGTGGCTGCGGCCGTGGCGCCGAGGACTGCGGAGACGAACGGGCGAGCGGAAGCGAGCCACGCGGCATACGACCCGGGTTTGTCGTGGTCGCGGTCGATGACGTACAGACCGCGGCCGGGGACGGTGGCGCCGAGCTCGGTGAGGACGGGGCGCAGGCTCAGCTCGGGCGCGAGGGCGTGGGCGGGTGAGGCGCCGAGGAGGAGTGGGACTGCGAGGCCGCGCAGTCCCGTCCCGCCGGCGAAACGGTCGAGGAAGACCTTGAGCAGGCCGGAGCAGGTGCCCTTGAAGGTCGGGCTGGCGACGATGACGAGGCGAGCGGCGCCGATGCGTGCGACGAGAGCGGTCACTTCCGGGTCGCTCCAGTCGAGGACACGCGGGCCGAGGTCGGCCAGGTCGACGACGAGGTCGGGTTCGGCCCCGGCGAGCTCGCGCGCCACGTGGGTGGCGGCGGCCAATGTGCGACTCGCCGGCTTCGGGTTCCCGACGATGACCGCGATGTCGGTCTCCGGGTGGAGGCTCACCATGCGCTCGACTCCACGGTGAGGACGAGCCGGAGCCCTTCCCGGAGGGACTCGAGGAAGGTCACGACCTCGGCCGCGACGGACCGGTGCTGCAGGTCGTTGAGGACGTCGTGTCGGGCACCGCGAACGACGGTGAGACGGCTGCGCGGTGACCTGTTCGTCAGCGCCCTGAGCGCAACGTGGTCCGCCAACGGGTCGGAGTCGCCGATGAGGACGAGCGTCGGCAGGTCCCTCGTTGCGGCGTCGGGGGTTCCGCCCAGCGCCGCGGTGCGTCGCGACGGCCGACAGGAGCGTGAGTGGCTCGAGCCGGTTGAGGTAGTGCGCCGGGTAGGTCTCGTTGATGAACTGGCTGTCGACGATGAAGAGCGCGTCGAAGAGCGCCGCCTCGGCGATCTTGGCCTGCTCGATGTAGAAGTCGATGTCGATGCTGGTGTTCTTGGGGACGCGGGCGTCCTTCCAGAGGCCGTGCTGGCCGGGGCCGCCGACGCCGACGGGGTGGAGTGCGAGGTGGATCTTGCGTGACATGTGAGTTGCCTTTCGGGAGAAGCGAATTCGTTGGTATGCCGGGTGGCTGGGTCAGGCGGTCAGTGCGGCCCTGAGGGCCGCGCGTTCGGTGCGGTCGGCTGCGCCCGCCCGCAGAGTGGGCGCGGAGTGGAGCAGGAGGCGGGTGTAGGGGTGGGTGGGCTCGGTGAGGACCTGTCGGGTCGGCCCGACCTCGACGAGCTCACCGCGATAGAGCACGGCGATGCGGTCGGGGATGCCGGCGACAGAGCCGAGGTCGTGCGAGACGAAGACGAGGGCGATGCCTGCGGCCTTGAACTCCTCGAGGATCCGCAGGACGTGGACCCTGTTGGCTGCGTCGAGGGCGCTCACCGGCTCGTCGAGGATGACGACGTCCCCTCCTGCCGACCACATCAAGCACGTCGTCCGGACTCGCCGCCCGACTCGCCATCGCCCTTGCCGAAGGAGCCTGACATGCCCGCCATCCACGTCCCCGCTGACTCGACGGACGACGAGTTCATCCGCACCCCCAGTGGCGTGCTCGTGCCGGCCGTCATCGACCCGTTCCACCGGGCGCTGCACCACATCGCGCCCAGTGGGCTCATCACCCAGACGAGCCAGACCACGGGGATGTCACGACGTGAGGCGATCAGCGGCAAAACCGTTGGGGCACAGTCGCTCTGGATGGGCCAGACGCACGTGCCGGCCTCGACGAACTCGGGCAACCACCACCACGGAGCCTCGGAGACGGCGATCTATGTCGTGTCCGGAAACCCCGTCTTCGTCTTCCTCGAGGTCGACGGTGACGAACCCGTCGAGCGACGCGTCGAGACGGCCCCGGGCGACTACGTCTTCGTGCCCCCCTGGGTGCCGCACCGCGAGGAGAACCCCGACCCCGACGACGAGGCGGTTGTCGTCATCGCCCTCACCACCCAGGAGGCCATCGTCGTCAACCTCGACCGCCTCGACTGGTCCGAAGTGGACCTGTCGGCCAAGGCCGGGGACGCCGACGGGTGCTGACCGCGGAAGGCGAGCGGACGGCACACCCGATGGGTGTTCCGGGATGAGTGCCAAAGGGGTCAGATATGACGCGTTCGGCACTCGCCTCGGGCGGTGGTGGCCGCCGATTTCTCTGTATGCCGGGTGCTCGCGTATGCTTTCCGATCGTTGCGCCACGCGGTGCAACAGGCGCCCGTAGCTCAACGGATAGAGCATCTGACTACGGATCAGAAGGTTAGGGGTTCGAATCCCTTCGGGCGCACTCTGTGTTGAGACAGAAGGACAGGCCCCGACAGCGGAAACGCGGTCGGGGCCTTGCTCTGTCCGGGGCTCGGGTCGTCGCGACTCAGCCCGAGCCGAGAAGGCGGCGCAGGGTGGCAGCTTCGTCGGGGAGGAGCGCCGGGTTGTCGCCGGGGACGAACTCGAGGAGCAGGTCGCGAGGCTCCTTCGCGACGATGAGGGCGTCCGCGACCGCGGCCCAGAGATCGGTGCGCTCGTGCAGTCGGAGGCGCTCCGCACCCGGCCACCACGAGAAGACGTGAACCGCGGCGACGTGGGGGAGGAGCCTGCGAAGACCCTCGACGGCGGGCGCGACCTCCTCGTCGATGCGTGGTTGCCAATAGGTCCGGAGCGTCGAGTCGCCAACCCGGTCGAGGAGTTCCAGGGTGCTGTCGACGGAATCCGTCAGGGTGTTGGGGTGGAACTCGAGGGCGAGCTCGACGCCATGGTCGCGGGCGATGCGGCATGCCTCCCGCAACGCTGCGGCCACGCGATTCCACGTGTCGTCGTCGGCGCGGTCGGTGCCCACGTCGCCGGCCCACACGCGGATGCGGGGGGCGCCCAGCGCGGCGGCCGCCCGCACGATGGGCAGCACCTCGTCGGCCGGCGACACCCCGGCCCGCCAATAACTGCCGTACGACGCAACCATGAGGCCGGCGGCCTCGGTCAGCTCGCGCGCATTCGTGACCGCGCCGGGGTCGTGCGGTGGCGCGTGGGCGTCGGCGCCCCACTCGATGCGACGGAGCCCCGCTGTGCGAGCCGCGTCGACGACGGCGTGCGTGGACAGGTGTCTCAGAGTGACCGAGCAGAGCCCAACATGCTGCAACCACTCGTCGGCCCGGCGGCTGTCGGTGGTTCGGCTCATAGGATCGAATGATGTCAGGGGTCGACGACGAACGGAGATGCCGATGAGCCCGACCCGACCCACGGTCCTCGTGGCGATGTCGTCGGCGGCGTGGGCAGAGATGGGGGCGGCGCGGACGCTTGAGCGGCTCGGCGACCTGGCCCGCATCGCCACGCCGACGCCGATCGAGGACCTCGCCGATGTGCCCGATCTGGCCGACGTCGACGTCCTCCTCACAGGTTGGGGCTGCCCACCCGTCGACGCCGCAGTTCTCGACCGCGCGCCGAGGCTGCGCGCGATCATCCACACGGCCGGGTCGGTCAAGCACCACATCACCCAGGACTGCTGGGACCGTGGCATCGCGGTGACCTCGGCGGTGGAGCAGAACGCGGTCCCGGTCGCCGAATTCACCCTCGCCGCAATCCTTTTCGCGCAGAAGCGCGTGATCGAGGCGAGTCGGGACTACGCGAACCGGAGAGACAAGCGAAGCGGCTCCCCGGCATACCCCTTCGTCGGCAACTACCGCAGGACGGTCGGCATCGTCGGCGCCTCGCGGATCGGTCGGCGGGTCATCGAACTGTTGCGACCGTTCGACATGGACGTGCTGCTCGCCGACCCCTTCGTCGACGCGACCGAGGCGCAGAGCATCGGCGCGGCCCTGGTCGACCTCGACGAGCTCGTCGCTGCGGCGGACACGGTGTCGATCCACGCACCGAGCCTCCCCGAGACCGAGCGGATGATCGACCGTCGCCGCCTGTCGCTGATGCGTGACGGCGCGGTGCTCATCAACACGGCTCGGGGTGCGCTCGTGGACGAGGAGGCACTCACGGACGAACTGGTCTCGGGGCGTCTCCACGCCGTCCTCGACGTCACCGTCGACGAGGTACTCGCCGCGGACTCGCCTCTGTGGGGCCTCCCCAACGTGCTTCTCACGCCGCACGTCGCGGGGTCGCTGGGTGGCGAGCTCGAGCGCCTCGTCGACCACGCACTCGACGAGTTGGAGCGGTGGATCACCGACGGGACCTTTTCGACTCCCGTCGACCCCACCCGGCTCGGATCATCGGCCTGAACGGAGTAGCGTGCCCTCGAGTCTCCGTTTCCGTGAGGCGCGCCCTTCACCCTGATCGGGAGTCTGACGGTGTTGAACTCAACGCTGCTCATGTCGTCGGCCCACTACTTCGGCAACGACCACAAGCTGAACCCCTATTACGAGGACGGCGAGACCGTCGACACGGCCAAGGCCGAGGTCGAGCACGACGGCATCAAGGCCGCGCTGCAGGAGGCCGGTGCCGAGATCGTCACGGTCGATGCCCCGCCGACGAGTCAGGACGGTGTCTACACCGCCAACTGGGCGCTCGTCCGGGACCGCGTCGCCCTCATGGCCGTCCTCCCGCCGAGCCGCAAGTCCGAGGAGGACTGGGCGCGCACGCAGCTCGGCAACCTCGGCTACACGATCGAGGAGCTGCCGGAGCCGTGGCGCTTCAGTGGCCAGGGCGACGCCCTGGTCTGCGGCGACCTGGTCTTCTGTGGGGCGGGCTACCGCTCCGACGAGGCCGCGCTCGCTTACGCCGCCGACCGCTTCGGCCTCACCCGGATCCAGCTCCAGACGCTGCCCCAGCTCGACGCCAACGGTCAGCCCGTCATCAACGAGGTGAGTGGCTGGCCGGACAGCTACTGGTACGACATCGACCTCACGCTCTCGGTCCTGCGCGAGCCCGACTCGACCGGCAAGGGCCTCATCGCCTACTGCCCCGAGGCGTTCACTCCCGAGTCGCGCCAGATCCTGGCCACGCTCGACGCGGTCGACACGATCGAGATCTCCGAGGAGGAGGCGCGCAACTCGTTCGCCTGCAACCTGGTGTCCACCGGGTCCACCGTCGTGATGAGTGACACCGCCCCGCAGCTGCGCGCCGACATCGAGAGCGCGGGCCTGCGCACCATCCGTCCGCACGTCGACGAGCTCGCCAAGGGCGGCGGCTACATCCGCTGCACGTCGCTCTGGATCTGACGACGACAGGGCTGAGGACACGAGGGAGCCCCAGCGACCGAGGCCCGGAGCCCCCGGGTCCCACGCTCTGCGTGGGCGGAGTCAGATCATCAGAAGAACTGGATCTGAGGGATTCGGGACCTGAGCCTCTGTCCCCAACTCGCCAATTCCTCCCCTCCGGGACGTTGCGACTTCACCGTCCCGGAGGGGAGGAATTGGCGAGTTACGGACGGTTCTGCTGCGCCTTGGCGTGGCGGGCGTGGAGGCGATCGCGGATCTCATCCGGGGGGTAGGCGCGCCGCTGCCGTTCATTGCGGGCGATGACCGCGCCGGTCGCGACGACGGACGCGACGCCCGCCAGCCCCAGCACCTTCCACCAGTTCGACTCCATGTCTCGAGCGTATGCCGTCCGCCCGCGCCCCCGCACCGCCTCAACTTTTGCTCCCCATGAGAGAACGTGAGGGGTCCGGAGGCTTATGTGCCCTCCGGACCCTTCAGCTTCCCTCCGGTCGGACGGCGATCTCGGCGCCGAGCTCCCAGCCGGCCACGAGCGGCAGGTCGTCGCCACTCCAGAACTTGCCCGGGTCGTACCAGTTCATCGGCGCATCCGGCGTGAGGAGGCCCATCTCCTCGTAGGTCAGCGCCACGACCTCGGCGCAATAGGCGACCTCGGGTCGGAGTGCGCGCAGGTCGAGGTCCTTGCGCGAGACGTGGGCATCGCGCCCCGAGAGCCAGCGCCATGCGAGTCGCCCCGTCGACGGGAACGAGACGCCGTCGAGCCGGGCGACGCAACGCAGCACCGCGTCCTCCTGCTCCTCGCTCACCTCGGGACTGAGCTGGCGCAGCCAGGCGCGCTGGTCATAGGTGTCCTGCCACCTCGTCACTGCGGCCCGCAGGTCGTGGAGCTGCACGCCGCGGTGGTGGTCGCCGGTCCACATGTCCTGGAGCGACTTGCCGAGCTCCGCATGCCACATCAGCGGTGGGAGGTCCTCGAGGACGACGGCCATGCCGACGTGATTGACGGGGGAGTTGGTCGCCGTCTGGATGGCGCGGTCCGCCACCGACCGCCCGCGGAAGATCCACACGTCACCGGTCCGGGTGAGGTCGATGGCCTCGTCGAGGCTCAGGGCGGACGCGTCGGCGGAGTCGCTCATGGGACCAATCTTGCCCAGCCTGCGCCCGCCGCCGCAGGGGCCGCGACGTGAGGAGCGGGCGCGGGATGCGTCACATGTGGTTACCGAGTGACAACTCTGCGCTATCGTGGGTATACGGCACCGCCGGTACCGGATAAGTTGGTTCCTAACAGTGCCCCACCACGACGTACCCCTCGAAAGGGAAGCACGACCATGACGACGACGCCCACCCTCGCAGACCGCGGCCAGCGCCTCGGTCTGCGTCTCATCTCCAAGGCCGGCGGACTGCCCGTCATGGCCGACCCCAAGGTTCGCGGCCGCGTCGAGAAGATCCTCAACCGCGGCGCCCACGGCGGCTTCAAGGCACAGGTTGCCGTCGGTCGCGCGTTCAAGAAGGCCAACGGATCGGGTTCTGCCACGCGGCCGGCCTCGGCCAAGCCCCGCGGCGTCTTTGACCTGACGCCGACCGAGGACCAGCAGATGCTGCAGCAGGCGGCCCGCGAGCTGGCCGACGACGTCATCCGCCCCGCCGGATCGCAGGCCGACGCCGAGCGCGCCGTCCCGGCCGAGGTCCGCGAGGCGATGGACGAGATGGGCCTCGCGCTCGTCGGTGTCCCCGAGGAGCTCGGCGGTATCGCCGAAGAGCGTTCGGCCGTCGCCGGCGTCCTCGTCCTCGAGCAGCTCGCCCGGGGCGACATGGGCATCGCCGTCTCGCAGATGGGTACCGCGGCCGTCGCCACGGCTCTCGCCCTCTACGGCGACGCCGACCAGCAGGCGACGTACCTCCCGCACTTCACCGGTGACGAGCCGGTGGCCGCCGCTGCCCTCGCCCTCCAGGAGCCGCAGCCGCTGTTCGACCCGTTCGCCCTGACGACCACCGCTGTGGCACAGGGTGATTCGCTCGTCCTCAACGGCACCAAGGCCATCGTCGCCAACGCTGATCGGGCCGAGCTGTTCATCGTCTCGGCCATGGTCGAGGGCGCCGCTCGCCTCGTCGTCGTCGAGGCCAATGCCGACGGCGTGACGATCGAGGACGACCCGGCGATGGGTGTCCGCGCCGCGCACACGGGCCGCGTCGTCCTCACCGACGTCACCGTCCCGAAGGCCAACCTGCTCGGCACGGCCGACGACCACCGCGATGCCGTTCGACGTGGCCGCCTCGCCTGGGCCGCAGCCGCCGTCGGCACCGGCCAGGCCGTGCTCGACCAAGTCACGACCTACGCCCAGGAGCGCAAGGCTTTCGGCGAGCCCATCGGGCAGCGTCAGGCCGTCGCGTTCATGATCTCCGACATCGCGATCGAGCTCGACGGGCTCCGTCTCGCCGTGCTCAAGGCGGCTGCCCGCCTCGACTCCGACTCCGACGCGGCACAGGTCGTCGCGGAGGCGCGCGCCCTCACCGCGACGTATGCCGCGCAGATCGGCTCGCACGCCGTGCAGCTTCTCGGCGGGCACGGGTTCGTCAAGGAGTTCGACAACGAGCGGTGGTACCGCGACCTCCGTGGAGCGGGTGTCCTCGAGGGCACCCTGCTCGTCTGACCGGCATACCTTCTCTAAGGACTGAACCATGATCGATCTCGAGGTTCCGAAGAAGTTCCGCCCGCTCGTCGAGCAGGCCCGCGGCATGGCCGAGGAAGTCTTCCGCCCCATCTCCCGCAAGTACGACCTCGCCGAGCACGAGTACCCCCGCGAGCTCGACCTCGTCTCCGCCGTCATCGACGGCATGAGCAGCTCGGGTGCCGGGCAGGGCGCAGGTGCGTCCAGCTCCACCCGCGCCAAGGACGACGACCACGAGGGTGAGGTCGCGGCTGTCGGTTCCGGCCGCAACCGCGCCGCGGCCAAGCAGGTCCGCAACGGCTCCAACCTCTCGTCGGTCCTCTCGATCCTCGAGACCTGCCGCGGTGACGTCGGCCTCACCCTGTCCATCCCGCGCCAGGGACTCGGCAACGCGGCCATCGCCGCCGTCGCCAACGACGAGCAGAAGAAGCGCTACGACGGCAAGTGGGCCGCCATGGCCATCACCGAGCCCGACACCGGCTCCGACTCGGGCGCCATCCGCACGACCGCGGTCAAGGACGGCGACGAGTACGTCCTCAACGGCGAGAAGATCTTCGTCACCTCCGGCGAGCGCGCCGAGCTCGTCGTCGTCTGGGCGACCCTCGACAAGAGCCTCGGCAAGCAGGCCATCAAGTCGTTCGTCGTCCGTCGCGACAACCCCGGCCTCAAGCTCGTCCGGCTCGAGCACAAGCTCGGTATCCGCGCCTCCGACACGGCGGCCTTCCACCTCGACGACTGCCGGGTGCCGGCCGAGGACCTCCTCGGCGACCCGGAGATCAAGATCGAGGGCGGCTTCGGCGGCGCCATGCAGACCTTCGACAACACCCGTCCGCTCGTCGCGGCCATGGCACTCGGCCTGACCCGGGCCAGCCTCGACGCCACGACCGAGATCCTCGCGAAGGCGGGCGTGACCGTGGACTGGGACCGGCCGGCATACGGCCAGTCCTTTGCGGCAGCGAAGCTGCTGCAGATGGAGGCCGACTACGAGGCGGCCTACCTGCTCACTCTGCGTGCCGCGTGGATGGCCGACAACGGCAAGCCGAACTCGATGGAGGCCTCGATGGCCAAGGCCAAGGCCGGACGCACCTGCGTCAACGTGTCCCTGGCATGTGTCGAGCTCGCGGGTGCGACGGGCTACGCCGAGCGCGACCTGCTCGAGAAGTGGGCGCGTGACTCCAAGATCCTCGACATCTTCGAGGGCACGCAGCAGATCCAGTTGCTCGTCATCGCGCGACGCCTGCTCGGCATGAGCTCGAGCCAGCTGAAGTAGTCGACGGCTCGATCAGCGGCGGCGCTCGCGCTGGCTCCTCACCCAGGGAATGCCGATCGCGAGCGTCGCCAGCGCAAGGATCGCTGCGGCGGCGAGCAGACCGCACAGCGCGGCGAACCCGACCTTGATGATCCCCTCCCAGACGAGGTGGTCATAGGCAAGGTCGGGTTCGTTCTGCGTGCCCGTCCAGAAGCCGAGGACGAACGCCACCGCGGTGAGGACCATGAGGCCGAGGGAGATGCCGGCGCCCTTGGCCATCTGGGTGGTCCTGATGGGCTCGCCGGGCGCGTCCTCCTCGTCGACCCGGTGGGCGAACGTCTCGAAGACGTCCGGCATCGGACCGGTCCGGCGGGGCTTGGGCATGCCGGGAAGCATAGGCGGATCTGGTCACTGCAGACGTCTTTTCCGACGCGCGGGGGCCGCCAGGTTGTGCCGCAGGTTCGACGCGGCGTGCGTCCGGACGGCGGACTTCAACTCCTTCTCCGGCGACGGCATCGTCAACGCCCCGGGAGTCGTCCAGTGACGTTGTGGTCCTGACCAGAACGATCCGGTATGCCGGCCGCGCACCTCGCGCGGCCGGCATACCTGCGTCTGTGGCTGGCTCTGACCCAGCGTGTCGGTGGGCGGACCTAGGCTGGTGCGCCGTGGCATCCGTGACGCGACCCGACGTGCCGGGCGAGTGGATCGAGCGGCTCTCGGCGATGCTGGCCGCCTTCCCCGAGGTGCGGGAGCACGACGCGTGGATCGGCATGGCGTGGAAGGTGCGCTCGGCGACGATCGCGCACGTCTTCGGTGGCGAGGACCAGCTGTTCCGCATCACGTTCCGGGCCGAGGCCGACGAGGTCATGGCTTTCCAGCACATGGGCCCGCCGTACTTCAAGGCGAGCTGGGGGAGCAACGTCGTCGGACTTCTCCTCGATGAGGACACGGATTGGGACGAAGTGGGCGAGCTGCTCACCGAGTCCTATTGCATCCAGGCCCCACCGGCTCTGGCTGAGCAGGTCGCGCGGCCGGCGACGACCTGACGTCGACACCTCAGTTCCGGGTGGCCTCGTCGCCCACCCGGATCGTCCCCGACGTGAGTAGCCGGAAGACCGTGCCGGCGCGGGCGTGGAGCGCCTTCACCGCCCCGGACCCGAGTTCGTCGTCGAGGAGCCGGCAGGGTGCTGCGATCCTCACTACCCCGAGCTCGACCTCGCCCAGGTGGAGTCGCTCTCCCGGGCGGGTCGGGATCGGTCCGTGGGTCAGCGTGATGTTGCGGCGGGTCAGACCGGGGTCGATGGGGCGTCCCAACTCGGCGGCCGCCGCCTCGAGGTCGTCGAGGGCCTGCACGGTCACGTGACGGTGCTTCGAGCCGTGGTAGCGGTCGCCGACCAGGCCCGCCCCTGCCTCGGCCACGACCGACTCGACCGAGCGCGTCGGCAGCCGGACTCCGGGAGCGATGTGGATGGCCGCGACTCGCGCCGCGGGGGCGGGCACGGTCATGACGTCAGGATCCAACCGAGCCAGGCGGCGCCCACTCCAAGGACGAGGCTGAGGGCGACGTTGGTGACGGCGTCGCGAGGGCGCTCGTCCGTGAAGGCGTCCTGGAGTTCGAGCGCCAGAGTCGAGAACGTCGTCAGCGCACCGCAGAACCCTGTCCCGACGAGCGCCATCCAGTTCCCGTCGATGGCCCCTCCGGCGAGCAGCCCGAGGATGAACGAGCCGATGACGTTGACCGTGAGCGTGCCCGTCGTCGGGGTCGTGTCCCACCGGAGTCGGAGGCAGTGGTTGATGAGGTAGCGCAACGGGGCGCCGACGGACGCGCCGAGTGCGACGAGCAGCGCGGCCATCACTCGGCCGTCCAGATGCGCTGTCCCACAGCGGAACCCAGCCACACGGCCAACACCGCACCCAGGAACGACGCGAGGACGTAGGCGCCCGCCTCACCGCCGTGGCCCGTCTCCAGCAGGGTGACGGCGTCCACCGCGAACGCCGAGAACGTCGTCCATCCCCCGAGCACGCCGACCCCGATGACGGGTCGGGCCAACCGGTGCGACCCCGGCTTCGCGACGAGGAACGCCACGAGCAGCCCCATCGCGAGCGCCCCGGTGAGGTTGACGACGAGAGTGGACCACGGGAACGCGCCGCGCGGATGCGGCAGAGCCATCCCGACGGCATACCGGCCGAGAGAACCCACGACGCCACCGGAGGCGATCCCGAGCAGGAGCGTCGAATCCGGCTGTGCCGCAGGGGTGCTCACGTCAGGCGACCGTCACGCACCGTCACCGACGCACCGTCTCGAGGAACTCGGCGATGCGCCCGATGGCCTCGGTGAGCACTTCCGTGTCCGGCAGGGTGACGAGT
The DNA here is from genome assembly GCF_000768685.1 of Knoellia subterranea KCTC 19937. Taxonomy (GTDB): domain Bacteria; phylum Actinomycetota; class Actinomycetes; order Actinomycetales; family Dermatophilaceae; genus Knoellia; species Knoellia subterranea. The sequence goes on from NZ_AVPK01000006.1 coordinate 214,446, forward strand.
CGGAAGTGGTCGGGCTCGAACCAGTTGAAGCCGGTCCCGTGCGTCACGAGGATCTTCTTGGCGCGCAGCAGGTCGATGACGAACTGCTGGTCGTCCTCGATGCGATAGACCTCGGGGTCGAGCCGCGGGAAGCAGTAGAGCGCTCCGCGGGGTTCGACGCACGACACCCCGGGGATCTCGTTGAGCAGGCGGTTCGCGAGTTTGATCTGCTCGTAGAAGCGGCCACCGGGAACGATGAGCTCGTTGATCGACTGGTAGCCGCCGAGCGCGGTCTGGATCGCGTGCTGCGCAGGCACGTTCGCGCACATGCGCATGTTCGCGAGGAGCGTCAGGCCCTCGAGGAAGTCCTCGGCCACATGCTTCGGACCCGACACCATGACCCAGCCGGCGCGGTAGCCGCAGACCCGGTAGGCCTTGGACAGCCCGGAGAACGTCAGGCACAGCACGTCATCGGCGGCAAACGTGGCGACGTGGTGGTGCACCGGCGTCACGGCGTCCGCGCCCTCGCCGTCGGCGTAGAGGATCTTCTCGTAGATCTCGTCGGCCATGAGGACGAGGTTGTGGCGGCGCGCGATGTCGACGAGTCCGCGCACCGTCTCCTCCGAGTAGACCGCCCCGGTCGGGTTGTTGGGGTTGATGACGACGAGGGCGTGGGTGTTCTCGGTGATCTTGGACTCGATGTCCTCGAGGTCGGGGTTCCACCCGTTCGCCTCGTCGCAGCGGTAGTGCACGGGCGTGCCACCGGACAGCGACACCGCGCCGGTCCACAGGGGGTAGTCCGGCGCCGGGACGAGGATCTCGTTGCCGTCGTCGACGAACGCCTGGAGCACCATCGAGATGAGCTCGGAGACGCCGTTGCCGATGTAGATGTCGTCGACGACCGTCTCGGTGAGCCCGCGCGACTGGTAGTACTGCGCGACCGCCGTGCGCGCCGAGTAGATGCCGCGCGAGTCGCTGTAGCCCTGCGCGTCGGGAAGGTTGTGGATCATGTCGGCGACGATCGCCTCGGGCGCCTCGAACCCGAACGGTGCCGTGTTGCCGATGTTGAGCTTGAGGATCTTGTGCCCCTCGGCCTCGAGCCGCTGGGCCTCGACGAGGATCGGCCCCCTCACGTCGTAGCGGACGTGCTGCAGCTTCTTGCTCTGGACGATGCGGCGCATGTCCGCATATTTGCAGATGGGGTATGCCGGCCGCGCACGTGTTTCGTCCATCTCACCTTTGCGGTGTGGTCCGGTGGGGGAGGTTGCTGTTGCGAGTTCGGTGTGCAAATTCAGTATCTGATGTTGAAATTGCACGGTGACGAGCGAGGCGCTGCGGGCGATCTGGTGGGACGACCGGGAAGGCCTGGTCGTGCTCGACCAGCGGGTGCTGCCCGGTGCCACCGAGCATCTGAAGATCGGTGAGTGCGCGCAGCTCGTCGAGGCCATCGCGACTCTTGCCGTGCGGGGTGCCCCGGCCCTCGGTGTTGCGGGCGCGTTCGGAGTCGTCCTCGCGATGGACGAGGCGGCGCGCAAGGGGTGGACCGAGGCCGAGCGTGACGCCGCCATCGATGGGATTCGTGACGCGCGGCCGACGGCGGTCAACCTCGCGTGGGGCGTCGAGCGCGTGCGGCCACTGGTCGCGGCCGGGCGCGATGCGGTCCTCGCGGCGGCCCGGGAGTTGGCCGAAGCCGACACCGCGGCCAACCGGGAGCTCAGTCGGCTCGCCGCCGACTGGCTTCTTGAACGGTTCGGTGACCGGCCTCTGCGGGCCCTGACGCACTGCAACGCCGGGGTGCTCGCCACGTCGGGGTGGGGAACGGCGCTTGGCGTCCTGCGCGAGCTGGCCGCACGTGACCGGCTCGAGCACGTCCACGTCGACGAGACCCGCCCTCTGCTCCAGGGCAGTCGCCTCACGGCCTACGAGTTGGCGCAGGAAGGCATCGCGCACTCGGTCCAGGTCGACGGCGCGGCGGCGTCGACGATCGTGCGTGGGCTCGTGGACTTCGCCGTCGTGGGCGCCGACCGGATCGCCGCCAACGGCGACGTCGCCAACAAGGTCGGCACGCTCGGGGTGGCCCTGGCCTGCCACGTGTCCGGACTCCCGCTCGTCGTGGCCGCACCGTGGTCGACGGTTGATCTCGAGACCGCCACGGGCGAGGACATCGAGATCGAGGAGCGGCCGGGCGACGAGGTCGTCGTCATCGGCGGGGAGCGGTTCGCGCCCGAGGTCAGCCAGGGCTTCAACCCGGCTTTTGACGTCACTCCCGCGCGCTTCGTGTCGCTCATCGCCACGGAGCGCGGGCTGGTCGAACCGTCGGCCGGCACGCGACCCACCGACCTGGCCTGAGCTGGTCTCGCCCTGGGGCTGCCGCTGGGCGGCCCGGCCGTTCGGGCGGTCAGACGTCGATGATGCGGCCGCGATACTCCTCCGGAAAGTCGGTCGTGCGGTCGCCGAGCAGCAAGAGGCGGTAGGTCATCGTCGCGGCCTCCTCGATGTTGGCGGCCCGCCGTAGCGCCATCCCCACCGAGTCACCCAGGGCCGAACATCCGTGGTGGGCCAGGACGAGGGCGTTGTCGCCTCGGGCCACCGCCTCGGCCGCGGCCCGGGCAAGCTCATCCGTGCCGGAGGGGAGGAACGGGATGCGCACGACCCGTTCGAGGTAGTACGCGTGGTCGAGGGTGAGGCACCGAATGGGCTCGCCGAGGGCGTCGACGAGGACGGCGTGCTGGGGGTGCAGGTGGACGATGGCCGAGACGTCCGGACGCACCTCGTAGGTCCGCTGGTGCAGCCGCCACTCGCCGCTCGGCTTCGCCCCGCTGCGGTGCTCGCCGGAGTTGGAGACGGTGGCGAAGTCTGCGTACCGCAACCGATCCAGCCACGTGCCGGTTCCGGTCACGATGAAGCCGTGGCCGTCGGGCAGCCGCGCCGAAAGGTTGCCGCCGGAGGCGTTGACGAGTCCTCGTTCCACGGCGTAGCGCCCGGCAGAGATGAGTTCGTCGAGCAGGGCCTGATGCATTGCCATGCGGCCATTGTGGACGGCTGTCCTGCGCGGCACCCAGCCTCAGGTCAGGCCATCGAAAACGTCGGTGAGGAACGACCGGCCCGGATCGCGCGATGGCCAGGCGATGGTGTGCCATTCGCGCGTGACGACCCGCCGCCAGCGGTCGACGTCAATGGGCTCGTCAAAGATCACGTGGTGCTGGCTGCGGTGCTCGAGCAGCCCGGCGACAGTCCTGTCGGCCACGGAGCTGGTGTCGACCCAGATGTCGACGGTCTCGTCCGGCACGCCGCGCATGTGATACATCGCCGACGGGTCGAAGATCTCCAGTCCCAGGGCGGCTCGCTGGGTGTTCCACCTCTCGAACACGGTCTGTGGGATGACGCCGTGGACGAGCCTGCGGAACCCAGGCCCGCCGTCGCCCACCCCGCGCGCGAAGGCGGCATCCGTTGCGGCGCCCACGGCGACGTGATCGGGGTGTCCGAAGATCCCGTCCGGCCCGAAGGTGCACACGACGTCGGGACGCTCGTCGGCCAGCACCTCCCAGATGGCGTCGACGAGGGCGCCGAACGGCACACCGCTGACACCGCCGTCGGGGAGGCCGAGCCATTCGTGGCGGTCCGGGGAGCGACCGACGGCGCGCCACCCGGCCTCGTCCTCGGCTCGCCGCACCGCCCCGAGGGTGTCGCGGGTGGCAGGGAACCCGGGCCGGATGTCGCCCTGATCGCCGTCGGTCGCGTGGACGAGGACGAAGCGGAAGTCGGGGTCGTCGGCGTGCAGCGCGACCGTGCCGGCGATCCCGTAGGCGTCATCGTCGGGGTGGGCGAACACGCCCGCGAACGTGGGCATGGCCGATTCTCCCGCGAGAGCTGTGACGGTGAGTGCCAGAAGGGCCATATGCGACGCCTTTGGCACTCATGCCCGGTCAGCCTCCGGCGCTCGTGCCCGATCAGCCTCTGGCTCCTCGCATTGGGTCAGCCCTCGGTCAGGAGCGACACGACGGCGTCGGCGGTGACCCGGGCCGCGCCGTGCGTGACGACGTGGGTCGTTCCCTCGGGGGCCGTCCAGCCGGGCCAACCCGTGTCGATGACGACGGCGTCGGGGTGATCGGCGAGGACCCGGTCCAACGCGGCCTCCATCCAGGCGCGTCGACGGGGGTCGCGCACGACGAGCCACACACGATCGGACGGGTTCGTGCCGGCGACGGCCCGCGCGACGGCCTCCTCGGTGTCCGCGCGCAGCGGGGTCAGTCCGGGCCAGTGCTCGATGGCAGCGGCGGAGATGCCACTGCGGGTCTCGTGGCCCACGGCGATGTTGCTCGGGGCGACGAGCTCGACGATGACCGGTGCGGTCAAGCGATCGAACGCACGCACCGGGCCGCGCACGACGACGGCCCGCCGCGCGGCATCGAGCCCTGCCGGCTTGTGCACGGCGGCGCGCGCTCGCGGGCTCACGATCGACTCGGTCCCGACCCCACCTGTCCGCACGGCCTCGGCCCCTGCCCCACCGGTCGACGCGGACTCGGTCCCGGCCTCAGCGGCGGCGCGCAGGCGCTGCCTCTCCTCGGCCGCCCACTGCACCCGACTCGCCGCATCGGCCAGTCGGGCCTCGTCGAGACGGCCGGAGTGCACGGCGGACACGAGCTCGTCCACGACGGTGAGCACGGTGTCCTCGTCCGCGAGGCCGCCGCCGATACACAGCAGGTCGATGCCGGCGGCGATGGCGCGCACGCACCCCTGCTGCAGGCTCATCGCGCCGGTGATGCCGCCCATCTCCATGCCGTCGGAGAGCGCCAGGCCACCGAACCCGAGTTGCCCACGCAGCAGGTCGACGAGGACTCGGTGCGACAGGGTCGACGGTCGGTCATCGAGTCCGCGCACGACGATGTGCGCGCTCATGATCGACACCGTCCCGGCCTCGATCGCAGCCCGGAACGGTTGCAGCACAGCGTCATCGGGCGCAATGAAGTCCACCTCTGGCAGCCCGAGGTGGCTGTCGACGGCGGTGTCGCCGTGCCCGGGGAAGTGCTTCGCGCAGGCCAGGACCCCGGCCGATTGGATGCCCCGAACCCAGGCCCCCGTGTGCCTCGCGACCAGCCGCGCATCCGCGCCGAAGCTGCGCACGCCGATGACGGGATTCGCGGGATTGTTGTTGACGTCGGCGACGGGCGCGTAGACGAGGTCGATCCCGACGGAGTCGAGCAGCACCCCGATCTCGCGCGCCACGGCCTCCGTCAGTGCCTCGTCATCGACCACCCCGAGCGCGAGGTTGCCGGGCCACGACGACCCGGTCGAGTGCTCGAGCCGCGTCACGTCGCCCGCCTCCTCGTCGACGGCGATGAGCGCGCCCGGGCGAGCGGCGTGGATCGCCGTCGTCAGGGCGTCCACCTGCTCGAGGGTGTCGATGTTGCGGGCGAACAGGGCCACGCCGCCGAGTCCTGCGTCGAGCTCCCGACGCAGCCAGTCCGGCGGCGTCAGCCCGACGAACCCCGGCTGGACGACGGCCAGGGCGAGGGCACGCAGGTCGGGGGAGCGGTGCGAGGAGCGGGCGGTGTCCGCGGAGCCGTTCATCGCCCGGAACGTATCAGGCAGTGGCCCCCTCCCGCGGGCCCTGCGCGGGGACGCGCCCATGGGTCGTGTGGTCGGCGGAGTAGACGTCGCGCCGCCACCACATCGCGAGCAGCATCGTCACGAACATCAGCCCGTGTGCCGCCCACATGAGCGCATCGGCACTCAGCGCCCCCATCCAATAGGGGATGAGCAGGACGAAGAACGGCGCGCTCATCGCCACCGACATCTCGACGATGTCCCGTGCGCCGTGCCCGCGGATCCGCATCCAGATCGCCATGCCGGCCGTCATGTTGACGGCCATCCGCACGGCGGCGAGGTCGCCGCGCTCCATGAGTTCGGGTCGACCCAGCAGCGCGAACAGGCCGATCCAGACCGGCCAGAAGAGGCCCATGCCGACGAGCATCGCCAGCACCATTTCGACGTAGTGCCACCAGAACCGCGTTCGTGAAGTCTTCCCCAGCTGTCGCATGCGGCCCACCTTCCCGGACCGGCCGGCATACCACGAGGGGGTATGCCGTACACGTCCGGTTTCGTGGGGGCCGGGTCCGAAAGGACACGGCCGGCCGGGGGAAGCGTCAGGCGGAGGGGGAGTGCACGAGCATCACGGGGCAACTCGCCGTCTCGAGCACCTGCTGGCTGACGGACCCCAGGAGCATGCCCCGGAATCCGCCGCGGCCGCGGGTGCCCATGACGATCAGGCCCGCGTCGGTCGAGCGTTCGGCGAGAACCTTGGCCGGTGATCCGCGCAATACCTCGACCGTCGCCTCGACGTCCGGGTGGGCTTCGCGGAGCGGCTCGACGATGGGGTCGACGACGGCGCGGTACTTCGCCTCGGTGGCGTTCCACGCGTCCGTTCCGGGTGTCGTGACGACCATGCCGTCGACGACCTCGACGTTCCACGTCGTGATGGCGATCAACGGCGCCTTGCGCAGGTCGGCGATCCAGAAGGCGCGCTCGGCCGCGGCCGCGCTGTGGCTCGAACCGTCGATGGCGACGACGATGCCACCGTCCGCGTCGGCGCGTGAACCCTGCGGGACGATGACGACGGGGCACTCCGCGTGCATCGCTGCCGCGAGGGAGGGGCGGCCGAGTCCGAGGCGTTGCAGCGCCGTCGCGCGGGCCGCGCCGACGACGATGAGTCGGGCGCCGACGGAGGCGTCGATCAGGGCCTGCTCGGGCCGGACGAAGGGTTCGCTGCCGGTGACCGAGAGCTCGGGCCAGCGTTCCCGGGCCGCGGTCAGCGTCTCCTGGAGGAGGCCCTCGTTGCCGAGGTCACCGTCCGGGCCGAGCGAGATCGGGTTGCCGGCGACCGGGTCGATCGCGGCGAGCTCGGCGCTGAGGTCGTGGGCGTGGAGGATGTGCAGCGGGCTCCCCGAGCGCTGCGCGGAGTTGCCGGCCCACGTCAGTGTCTCGGCGTCGCGATCGCTGTTGCCGATCCCGACGACGACGGCCCCTTCGGGGATGGCGTCACCTTCGCGTTCGTCCATGTGCCCGACCATACCCACGGCCCTCGTCCGCGGGGTACGTTCGGTCGGCAGGGCTGCCCACAGCCCACCTCGGATGTCGAAGGGACGGACATGCAGACGCTCTCCCACGCCGCAGGGCCTCAGGAGCCGGCGCTCCTGGACCAGACCATCGGTGCCAACCTCGACGCGACGATCGCTGTGCACGGCGACCGCGAGGCGCTGGTCGACCGCGCCCAGGGAGTGCGGTGGACGTATGCCGCATTCGGCGCCGAAGTGGACCGCCTCGCCCGCGCGCTCGTCGCCGCCGGGATGGGGAGGGGCGACCGGGTCGGGATCTGGGCGCCCAACTGCGCCGAGTGGACCGTCGTCCAGTTCGCCACCGCCAAGGTGGGCGTCATCCTCGTGAACATCAACCCGGCATACAGGTCGCACGAACTCAAGTACGTCCTCGGCCAGGCCGGGATCCGTGGACTCTTCACGGCCGCGTCGTTCAAGGCGTCGAACTACGTCGCCATGATCGAGGAGGTTCGCGACGAGTGTCCCGACCTCGAACATGTCTGGGTGATCGGTCAGGAGAGCTGGTCCGACCTGGTGGCCCGCGCCGATGACGTGAGCGAGGAGACGCTTTGGTCCATCGGCTCGCAACTCACGCCCGATGACCCGATCAACATCCAATACACCTCCGGCACAACGGGATTCCCCAAGGGCGCAACGCTGAGCCACCGCAACATCCTCAACAACGGCTACTTCGTCGGAGAGCTCTGCCGCTACACGGAGGAGGACCGGATCTGCATCCCGGTGCCCTTCTATCACTGCTTCGGCATGGTCATGGGCAACCTTGCGGCCACCTCCCACGGAGCCTGCATGGTCATCCCCGCGCCCGGGTTCGACCCGGCACTGACGCTCGAGGCGACGGCGGAGGAGAAGTGCACCAGCCTCTACGGCGTGCCGACGATGTTCATCGCCGAGTGGGCCCTGCCGAACTTCGCGGACTACGACCTCAGCGCCGTGCGGACCGGCATCATGGCTGGCTCACCCTGCCCGGCCGAGCTCATGAAGAAGCTCATCGCGGCCGGCATCGACGAGATGACGATCTGTTATGGCATGACCGAGACGTCGCCCGTCTCGACCCAGACCCGCACGGACGACGCCTTCGACAAGAAGGTCGGGACCGTCGGCCAGGTGGGTCCGCATCTCGAGGTGAAGATCGTCGACCCGGTCTCGCTCGAAACGCTCCCGAGGGGCGAGGCCGGCGAGTTCTGGACCAAGGGCTACTCGGTGATGCTCGGCTACTGGGGCCAGGATGACAAGACCGCCGAGGCGATCGTCGACGGCTGGATGCGCACCGGCGACCTCGCCGTCATGGACGACGACGGGTTCCTCCAGATCACCGGCCGGATCAAGGACATGGTCATTCGCGGCGGCGAGAACATCTACCCGCGCGAGATCGAGGAGTTCCTCTACACCCACCCCGACATCGTCGACGCCCAGGTGATCGGCGTCCCCGACGACAAGTACGGCGAGGAGCTCGCGGTGTGGATTCGGATGCGGGACGGCGCCGAGGCGTTGACGCCCGAGTCGATCCGGGAGTTCGCGACGGGGAAGCTCGCCCACTACAAGATTCCTCGCTACGTCCGCATCGTCGAGGACTTCCCGATGACCGTCACGGGCAAGGTTCGCAAGGTGGAGATGCGCGAGATCACCGTGGCCGAGATGGGCCTGTAGGCCCCTCGGAGACCATCCGGGGTTGAACCCCCGAAGCCGCAGGTCGGCAGGTAGTTTGGTCTGCGTAGCGGGTGCTACGGCACTCGATGTCGATCCCAGGAGCAGACCTCGTGAAGTACCTCATCGGTGCCCTTGTCATCCTTGCCATCCTCTTCCTCGTCTGGTGGTTCCTCTCCAGGGGGAAGCAGCGCCAACTCGACGAACAGCGTCTCGAGGCTGCCCGCCTCCGCGCCGCAGCCGAGGAGCGCGGCGCCGCCCTCGCCGGACAGACGGCCCTCGCCCAGCAGGCCGACGAGCGCGCGGCCTACGCCCGGCAGGAGGCCGAGGAGCGGGCGCGTCAGGCGGAAGCCAGCGCACGCGAGGCACGGCGCGTCGAGGACGAGGCGCGACGCCACCAGGACGAGTTGGAGCGCGCGCGGCTCGCGCACGACGCCGAGTTGCGGCGCGCGGATGAGATCGACCCCGATGTCCAGGTGGCTCAGGACGACCCCCGGCCGCTGCCCGAGGACCTCGACGACGACATTCGACCCCTCGACGAGACCCGCGTCCACCGTCCGGTGCCGCCGGCTCCGTCTGCCACTCCCGAGGCACCTGCTGCGCCGGAGCGGTCCCGGTTCGAGCCGCCCGTCGCTGCAGAAGCACCGGCTGCCCCGGAGCGGTCCCGGTTCGAGCCGCCTGCCGCTCCCGAGGCGCCGGCTCCGGCTGCTCCGGAAGCGGCGCGGGAGGCCGAGGTGCGCCGTGAGACGGAAGCACCCCGCAGCGCCGGCGCACCGGTCGAGCCCGGTGGCTGGGGTGCGGGTGCGGCCGTGGCCGGCGCAGGGGCGGCTGCGATCGGCAGCGCCTACGCCGCGACCCGGGGCAACGTGACCGACGACGAAGCGGCCCGTCTTGCATCGGGTGCGGACTACAGCGACGAGCAGCCCTGGGCGGAGCAGGCCCCGGCCGGTGCTCCGGTCGAGCCTGAGTCGGTTGAGCCTGAGTCGGTTGAGCCGGGGTCCGTTGAGCCGGAGTCGGTTGAGCCTGAGTCGGTTGAGCCGGCATCGGTTGAGCCGGGGTCCGTTGAGCCCGAGGCTGTCGAGCCGGAGTCGGTTGAGCCGGAGTCGGTTGAAGCTGAGCAGCCCGCCTTCGCGCCCGAGTCCGAGGCGAGCCTCCCCGAACCCGAGAGCGCCGGTGACGCGGCTGCCGAGTCGGACGAATGGGTGGTCCCCGCCGCGAACGCGGAGGGCGACCCTGCCACCGGCCAGTGGGATGTGCCGGCTTCCGAGTCGACGGAGGCAACGGGCGACGTGCAGACCGCACTGCCCACTGGTCAGCAGGCGGGCGGGCAGACCGAACTGCCGGCCGACGCGCAGGCCGAAACGTCGGCTGAGGTGCCGACCGACGTGAACGGCGATGAGCCGACCGCTGCGATGACCCCGGAGCCGACTGAGGACGAGGCAGCTGCGCCCGAGGCCCTGGACGCCACCGCCGACAGCGCCGACAGCGCCGACACCGCCGACGCTGGCGATGGCGACATCGCGATCGTCAGCAACGTCGAGGACTACGCGTCGACGGAGCCGCTGCCGGCCGAACCGGTTGAAGGCAGCACCGACGACGTCGCCGACACGTCTGTTGACGACGTCGCCGACACCTCTGAGGTGGACACTTCGGACGCCGCGCGTGAGTCTGATTCGGACCTGCCGACCGCACCGGTCGAGGCTGCCCAGGGCGAGGCGACTGCGCTCGACGAGGAGCCGACGACCGAAGAGACGTGGGAAGACCCCGAGCCCGTCGCCGACGGCCCCGCGATCAACGATGAGTCCGCTCCGAGTGACGAGTCGGTGACGGCTGAGGAGTCCCTGCCGTCAGAAGAGTCGGTCTCCTCCGACGAGTCCGCGTCGGAGCCGACGCAGGAGCCCGTCGTCGACGGTTCGAACGACGAGGCTTCCTGGGACGAGGTCGCCACGACCGATGAGCAGGGTGCCGAAGAGTCGGTGACCGAGTCGACGCCCACGTCGGACGAGGCGTCGGCAGAGTCCGCCGACGAGGCTCCCGATGCGGGCGATGACGCCGTCGCAAGCGAGTCACTCGATTCCGAGACGGCATGGGATCCGGACGTCTCGCAGCCGGATGACCGGGGCGACGCCACGCACTGGCCCGACGGCACGGACCGCATCAACACCCTCGACGATGCAGGCACCGAGTCATCTGACGCTGGCGAGACCGTGGGTGGCGAGACCGTGGGTGGCGAGACCGACGGCGGCGAGGCCGAGGGTGCCGAGACCGTGAGTGGCGAGACCGACGGCGGCGAGTCCGACGGAGGCGAGCCTGACGGCGGCGAGACCGACGGCGACGACTGGTCCGAAGAGTCCGTCAGCGACGGTGAGGAGTGGGCGCGCCGTATCTCCGGCGTGGACGAGATCCGCGATGGCGGCTACGGCGTCGGCTCGGCCGCACCGTTCGAGGACCGGGCCCAGCCGCTCGACCACCCGATCCAGGCCTACAACGACACGCGTACCTATCGGGTGCCCGGAGCGAGTGGCTACGACAGTGCGGAGCCGGATGTCTGGTTCTACGACGAGGACGCCGCCCGACGCGCCGGCTTCACCCCGTCAGAGAGCTGACCCGCCCCCCGCGCGCAGCGATGGCCCCGTTCGCCCCACGAACGGGGCCATCGCTGTTGCCTGCATGGTGGGAACCGCCGTCCGCCATGCGGACCGACGGTCAGCTCGTGCGCGATGAGCCGGCGGTACGCGGGCATCGTGCCCCCGAGGAGTGAGCTGATCGTCGGCCGGTCATTGCCGCGAAGGTGGCGGAACGTGAGCAGAGGTCAGGCCGGGCGCAGCGAGCCGCTCACCAGTGGCCGCCACGCTCGCGATCCACGGCCTCCTGATCGGTTCGGTCCGCCACCTGTTCGTCGACCATGACGTGTCGCGTCGGAGCAGTGTCCAGGTCCGCCGCCACGTCCGCACCGGGAACCACGTCCCGTTCCGGGACCACGGCGGCGCTGGAGGAGTCCCGGGAGCGGGACTGACCGGCATACCCGGTGGTGGGTGGGGTCTCGAGACCGCCGCCGTCACGCCAACCGGCCCCGCCGAGACGGCTCAGCGGCACGGTTTCGTCGACGGGCTCCTCCACCTCGGTGGCGCCGAACGCCAGGGCGCTGCGGCGCTGCTCGCCCGTGATGGTGACCTCGGGCGCGTCGTAACTGTGGTGTTCGGGCGCGGCGGCGTCGTCACGGTGCCGCAGCACCCAGACGAAGGCCGCCACGACGACGGCGAATGCCGCCCCACCGACCAGCCACAACATCGTGTCCTTCATGGGCAAAACCGTAACCAAGAGAGGCCCGGTCGTGGCGCTTGGCCTGTCCGCCGATCGGGCGTCACTCGTTGTCGCAGTCACATCGCGGCCCGCTCACGCAATCGCCCTAGTAGGTTCACGGGCGTATGTCTGTCCCCCGAGGAGGAGGTCTTCACGTGCGCATTGGCGTGCCGTTGGAGTCATTGCCCGGCGAGACCCGCGTGGCCGCCACACCCAAGACTGTTGAGCAACTGATCGGACTCGGGTATGCCGTGTTCGTCGAGCACGGAGCCGGTCGCCGAGCGACCTTCGAGGACGACGCGTATGCCGCGGCGGGCGCTGATGTCGTCGGTGCCGAGGTGTGGAACACCGACATCATCCTCAAGATCAACGCACCCACCACCGCGGAACTGGATCTCCTCCGGTCGGGGCAGACGATCGTCAGCCTCCTCTCGCCGGCGCTCAAGCCGGAGCTTGTCGCGGCCCTCGCCGAGCGCGGAGTCACCGCCCTCGCGATGGACGCCGTCCCTCGCATCTCGCGCGCACAGTCCCTCGACGTGCTGTCCTCGATGGCCAACATCGGCGGATACCGCGCCGTGGTCGAGGCCGCTCACGAGTTCGGCTCGTTCTTCACGGGCCAGGTGACCGCAGCGGGCAAGGTGCCGCCGGCCAAGGTCCTCGTCGTCGGTGCTGGTGTGGCCGGGCTGTCCGCCATCGGTACGGCCGGCTCGCTCGGCGCGATCGTGCGCGCGTTCGATGCACGCAGCGAGGTCGCGGAGCAGGTCGAGTCGATGGGCGCCGAGTTCCTCCGCATCGATCTGGGGGACGCAGCGGACGACGCACCCAGTGCAGACGGATACGCCAAGGAGACCGGCGAGGACTTCAACGCCAAGGCTGCCGAGCTGTATGCCGCGCAGGCCAGGGACGTCGACATCGTCATCACCACGGCGCTCATCCCGGGCAAGCCCGCGCCGCGACTCCTCACCGAGGAGATGGTCGCGTCGATGAAGCCGGGGTCGGTCATCGTCGACATGGCTGCGGCCAATGGCGGCAATGTCGCTGGCTCCGTCGCCGACCAGAAGGTCGTGACCGACGGTGGCGTGACGATCCTGGGCTACACCGACCTGCCGGGGCGGCTGCCCACCCAGGCGTCGCAACTGTTCGGAACCAACCTCGTCAACCTGCTCAAGCTGACCACCCCGGAGAAGGACGGCACCTTCGAGCTCGACCTCGATGACCAGGTCCAACGGGGCATGACCGTCGTCCACGAGGGCGAGGTCCTGTGGCCCCCGCCGCCGGTGCAGGTCTCGGCCGCAGCGGCCGCCCCCGCCAAGGTGGCAGCGGGCACGGAGGTGGGCGGACGGCATACCGGAGAGGTTGCCAAGCCGACCGACCCGCGACGGAAGTATCTCTGGATGGCCCTCGGCGCGGTCGCGTTCGGGTTCATCGCGGCGGTCTCGCCGGCGCAGTTCCTCAGCCACTTCACGGTGTTCGCGCTCGCGGTCATCGTCGGCTTCTATGTCATCTCCAACGTGTCGCACGCCCTGCACACACCGCTCATGGCCGAAACCAACGCCATCAGCGGAATCATCGTCGTCGGCGGGCTGCTGCAGATCGACTCGGACGACCTCGTCGTCAAGACGTTGGCCTTTCTCGCGGTCCTCGTGGCCAGCATCAACATCTTCGGAGGATTCGCAGTGACCGGCCGCATGCTCGAGATGTTCCGGAAGGACTGAGGCGACGATGACACTCAACGTGGTCTCCGCGGCATACATCGTCTCTGCCGTTCTCTTCGTCCTCTCGCTCGCCGGCCTGTCGAAGCACGAGTCGGCCAAGGAGGGCAACCGCTTCGGCATCGCCGGCATGGTCATCGCCCTCGGCGCGACGATCTGGCTCGTCCTGTCGCGCTCGTCGAACGCGCTGTCCACGCTGCTCCTCATCGCGCTCGCGATGGGCATCGGCGCGGCCATCGGAATGTGGCGCGCGCGGTCCGTCGAGATGACCCAGATGCCCGAACTCGTCGCGATGCTGCACTCGTTCGTCGGTCTGGCGGCGGTGCTCGTCGGCTTCAACTCGCACCTCGAGGTCGGGTCCGCATCGGACACGGTGCACTCGGTCGAGGTGTTCCTCGGCGTCTTCATCGGTGCCGTGACCCTCACCGGCTCGATCGTCGCGTTCCTCAAGCTGTCGGCGCGGATCAAGTCGACGCCGCTCATGCTGCCGGCGCGTCACTGGCTCAACCTCGCGGCGCTCGTTGTGTCGGCGCTGCTGCTCGTGTGGTTCGTGCGCTCGCACTCGCTGGTGCCGCTCGTGATCATGACCGTCATCGCGCTGGCCTTCGGTTGGCACCTCGTGGCGTCCATCGGCGGCGGTGACATGCCGGTCGTCGTGTCGATGCTCAACTCCTATTCGGGTTGGGCCGCGGCGGCTGCCGGCTTCATGCTCGGCAACGACCTGCTCATCGTGACGGGTGCACTGGTCGGTGCATCGGGTGCGATCCTCTCGTGGATCATGTGCCGCGCGATGAACCGGTCGTTCGTGTCCGTCATCGCCGGTGGGTTCGGCCAGGAGGTCGTGGTCGGCGACGATGTCGACTATGGCGAGCACCGCGAGATCACTGCTGCTGGTGTGGCGGAGCTCCTGCGCGACGCGTCGTCGGTCGTCATCACGCCGGGCTATGGCATGGCGGTGGCGCAGGCGCAGTACCCCGTGGCCGAACTGACCAAGCAGCTGCGTGACCGTGGCGTCGACGTGCGCTTCGGCATCCACCCGGTTGCGGGCCGTCTGCCCGGGCACATGAACGTGCTGCTCGCCGAGGCCAAGGTGCCCTATGACGTCGTGCTCGAGATGGACGAGATCAACGACGACTTCCCGTCGACGGACGTCGTGCTCGTCATCGGCGCCAACGACACCGTCAACCCGGCCGCGGCCGAGGACCCGACGTCGCCGATCGCCGGCATGCCGGTGCTTGAGGTGTGGAACGCCAAGGACGTCATCGTGTTCAAGCGATCGATGGCGACGGGGTATGCCGGAGTGCAGAACCCGCTCTTCTTCCGGGACAACTCGCAGATGCTGTTCGGCGACGCGAAGGAGCGGGTGAGCGACATCCTCGCCGCCCTCTGACGGGCGCCCCAACATTTGCTCCCCATGACGGAACCTGAAGGGTCCGGAGGCTTATGTGCCCTCCGGACCCTTCACGTTCCCTCCGGTCGCGGACGGATGCGCGGGTATGCCGTCCGCTCACCCGTCGGGCTGGCGCGCCCTTCGCTCGAGGGCCGGTCTCAGGCCGCGGCGATGGCGGAACGAACCTTGGCGACGGCGGCACCGGACTCGAGGTCGGCCCAGGTGAGTCGCACGACGACATAGCCCAGTCGGCGGAGCGCGTCCTCACGCTTCTTCTCCGCCCAGAGCACGGACGGGTCGCCCGAGTCGTACTTGAGGCGACCATCGAACTCGACGATCACGTTGGTCCCGCGAACGAGGAAGTCCACTCGTCCCACGAGATGGCCGCTCCGGTCGCGGATCTCAACCTGCGGGTCCAGGGTGAGACCGGCCGTCATGAGTGCCACAGCCGTCCGGGACTCACCGACCGACTCCCGTGCCCCGTCGGCGAACGCCACCATGGTCGTGGCGCGGCTGCCATTGCGGAACGGAGCCAGGACGGCGGCGGCGTCACGCAGTTCGTCGATCGTGACGAGCCCTTCGTGGAGGGCGTTGTCGGCACTCACAACTCCGGCCACGAGCCCGTGGTCGACAGCATGCTGGGCGAGGGCGTGGCTCAGCTCGACGGCCGGACCGACGTCGGTGTCCACGACGGGCTGGCCGCGCCATCGCCGCACTCGGAAGACCCCCACCTGCACCGTACGGTCGATGGGCCGGAGCACGTGGATCCGACCGAGATCTGGCCCCCAGACCGTGACCCCATGGGAGAGGACCGACGAGGTGCTCCCGAGCGCGGCGTCATCCCAGAGGAGGGTGGCTGCGAAACTCAGGTCGATGTGCCAGGACTGAGGCTGCGTGTTGTCGACCAGTGCGGAGACCGCATAGAGGCCGCGCGCCGGATGATGGAGCAGACCGCCCTTGACGGCTTCGACGAGGGCGTGGGGAGTGGTGCCGACGCGTCGGGCCTCCTCCGTGGTGAAGAAGCCGCGATGTCCGTGGGCGAGCTCGATGAGTGCGGGTTCGAGGGATGTCGTCATGCCGAGAAGGCTCGGCGTCAGGGAGAGTGGTTCACCAGAGGCTCTGACGAATCTGTGGACAACGACCTGTGGCGAGGCGGCCTGCGGAAGGCGAGCGGACGGCATACCGGAGCACCTGACCGGAGGGAACGTGAAGGGTCCGGAGGGCACATATCCCTCCGGACCCTTCAGGTTCCCTCATGGGGAGCAAATGTTGGGGCGCGCGCTCAGTCCCGGGAGACCGACGGCTTCAGCGTGACGTCCGCACGCGCCGCGGTGGGCGAGCTGGCTCCGCTGACCCCCCGGCTGCCCGGATAGAGATCCCATACCCCGAGGACGTCGGCCAGTACGTGCGTCGAGCCGTTGCTGTTGAAGATGCCGAACGTGTCGGTGGGGGTGAGGAACGTCAGCGCGGCGTTGGCCACGAGGTCCCCCGCCCGCGGGTTGAGGTTGCTGACGTTCGGCGGCGCCTCGCCCGGAAGGCGGTCCCAGACGGTCAGGTAGGTGGACGTCGTGGGCCTGACGGCAGCCACGTTGAGCAGGGCACCCACCGTGTCCGCGTGCTTGTACCAAACGCTCCCGATCTTGACGTCACGCGTCTGGCGGGCGCCGAACGGTCCTGCCAAACCCTTGCCGATACGGGTGTCGAGGAGTCGTTCGCCGCCCGTGGGGAAGAACCGCACCCCCTCCACGGCCGTGTCGTCGAAGTAGCCGACGACGTCAGCGAGGACGTGCGTGGCGCCGGCGGAGCCGTTCTTGAGGGAGAAGACGACCGACCCGTCATCCAGGTGGCTGGTCGGCACGAACGCGAGCACCGGCACGGTCGAGCCGGGGGTGAAGTTGAGGGACGACACGGTGGGGGGAGCGGTGTCACCCGTCCACGCCGTCAGATAGCCCGAACCCTTTGGCGCCACGGCCGTGAGGTTGACGACGACGCCGGTCACGGCTGGGTTCGTGTCGGGGCCGAAGTCCAGTGCCACGTCGGCGATCTCACCGGGCGCGAAGGCACCAGCGGGGTCGTAGCGCGTGTCGAGCACGCGGCTGGGCTCGATGGGCTCGAGCTGCGAACCGTCAGTGGTGGGTGGGTCGAAGTAGCCGACGACATCGACGAGCACATGGGTCGCGGCGCTCGAGTACACCGCAACGGTTCCGTCCTCCCACACGATCGAGGTCGCCAGGTTCGCCCGGGTCGTGGCCTTGCGGAAGTTCACGTTGGAGGAGTCGGGGCGCAATTGGTGGAAGACGGTGAGGTAGCCGTCCGCCGAGGGAGAGACGGCCGTGACGCTGAGCGCGACCGAGAATCCGTAACTGTTGGGCACCCCGGCCCGGCCGGCGACCTTGATGCGGCGCGTCTCGCCCGCCGAAAAGGCGCGCGCGCTGCGACTGTCGTAGAGGCGGGTGGGGTTCACCTGTTGATAGCGGCCGGTCCGGTCCACCGTGCCCATGGATGCGGTCCGGATGGAGGTCCGGCTGGAGGTGGTGTTGTCGGGGATGACGAAGTGTCCGTCGATCTGCTCGGTGGACTCCGGCAAGGCACGAACGGAGACGGAGCAGGACTGTCCCGGCGCGAGCTGTCGGCCGTTGCAACCGTCCGACGCGACCTCGAACGGGCCCGGGTCCACGGCCGGCGAGGGATCGATGTCGGCGTACGCCGCACCGAAGCGGATCGGCTGCGTCCCCAGGACGGTCATGGTGAGGGTCAAGGGCGAGGTGGGGATGCCGAGCGACGAGGAGCCCATGTAGGCGGAAGCGCTGCTGCGCAGCGCTGTGTAGCCGAGAGCGCTGCGGTAGCGCAGCTGCATCGTCCGGGGGCCCTTCGACCACGAGTCATGATCTGCGGCCGAGCCCTCGACGTCGGCGGCGAACGCCGTGATCACACCGGCCGTGTCGCGCACGAGCTCGCGAACGGTGACGGTTCCCGACGCGAAGTCGTTGTTGCGGGTGGCGTCGTCGGAGACGTGGAGGTTGACGGTGCCGGCAGTGAGGGTCTCGGTGGGGCGCAAGGGGAGGGCCCCGACCGAGAGGGGTGTTCCGTCACCGGTCGTCAGACGTGCCACGAGGGTCGACGTGCCAGCCTTGATCACGAGTGAGCCCGCGGTGGGTTCGGTCAGCGTGATCGTGGTTGCCGGAGCTTCCCACGCCTCGGCCGGGGCGTGGGGCGCACTGTAGAAGCCCACCCCATCCAGATCGCGCAGCACGACGGCCGAGTAGGGGGCGACCGCCGCCGCGCCGGTGGTGACCACGGGTGCCGACGCCACCGTCGCAGGTGTCGTCGCTGTCGTCGTCGCTGCTGTCGCCGTCGCTGCGGAAGGCGCCGCCGAAGCGGGGAGTGCCTGGGCCGTGCTGGCGGTCCCAAGCAGGGGAAGGAGGAGGGCGGCGGGAAGAAGCGCCAGGGCCCGGGAGAACTTCATGAGGTGCCATTCGCGTGACGGGCCACCCGAGTGGCGGCCGAGCGGAAGTGTAGGTGACGGTGGGCGGTCCGCGCACGGTGTCGAGGCACGGAGACGAGCGGCCGGCATACCAGAGCACCTGACCGGAGGGAACGTGAAGGGTCCGGAGGGAACCTAACCCTCCGGACCCTTCACGTTCCCTCATGGGGAGCAAATGTTGGGGCGGCGACCCCGGAACCGATCAGGTGGAGGTCATGCTCGGGACTTCGCCCTCCTGCGGGTTCCCCGACAGCCGCGACTTGCGGTAGCCGTACATGAAGTAGATCGCGAACCCGAGCGCCATCCAGATGGCGAAGCGGATCCACGTCTCCAGCGGCAGGGTGAGCATGAGGTACGCGCAGATCGCCGCCGACAGCCAGGGCAGCCACGGCGAGAACGGCACCCTGAACGGCCGGTTGAAGTCGGGCCGGCGCTTGCGCAGCACCGGCACGGCCAGCGACACGAGGAAGAACGCCGTCAGCGTGCCGATGTTGATCATGTATTCGAGCTTGCCGATCGGCGTGAGGGCCGCGACGAGCGCGACGATGAGGCCGATGCCGACGGTGATCTTGACGGGTGTGCCGGTGCGTGGGTTCGTCTTGCCGAGGC
This sequence comes from Knoellia subterranea KCTC 19937, assembly GCF_000768685.1. GTDB lineage: Bacteria > Actinomycetota > Actinomycetes > Actinomycetales > Dermatophilaceae > Knoellia > Knoellia subterranea. The sequence goes on from NZ_AVPK01000006.1 coordinate 233,682, forward strand.
TGGCCGGGAGCAGCCAGTCGCGGGACATGGCGAACACGACACGCGACGAACCGATGAGCAGCGTCATGACCACCGTGGTGAGACCGGCCACGGCACCCGCCGAGATCAGCGTCGCGTAGAACGGTTTGCCCACGTCCTCGAACACCTTGGCCAGCGACGCCTCCGACGACAACTGGTCGTAGCGCACCATGCCGGTCATGACGAGGGCCACGGCGCAGTAGAGGATCGTGCAGATCACGAGCGAGCCGATGATGCCCTTGGGCAGGTCCTTCGCCGGGTTCTTGGCCTCCTCGGCGGTCGTCGCGACCACGTCGAAGCCGATGTAGGCGAAGAACACGAGCGAGGCGCCGGCGAGGATGCCGCCGATGCCGAACGCCGTCGGCGTCAGCCCGAACAGCGTCTGGATGAGGGGCGCGGTCAGCGTCGACGACTCGCCCTCCTGGGCCACGGCCTCGGGGATGAACGGGCTGTAGTTCGCGGTGTCGATGAACCCAATGCCGGCGACGATGACGAACAGGACGATGAAGACCTTGAGCGCGACGAGCGCCATGTTGACCCGCATCGACTCTTGGATGCCGATCGACACGAGCAGGGTCAGCACCGCCACCAGCACGAACGCCGGCAGGTCGAACGACGACCCATAGGCGATCGACTCCGGGATCGTGACGCCCAGCCGGTCGAGCAGGACTCCGAGGTAGGCCGACCAGCCCTGGGCGACGACCGCGGCACCGAGCATCAGCTCGAGCAGGAGGTCCCAGCCGATGATCCACGCGACGAGCTCACCGAGCGAGGCGTAGGAGAAGGTGTAGGCCGACCCCGACACGGGGATCGCGGACGCGAACTCGGCGTAGCAGAGGGCCGCCAACCCACAGCAGAGCGCGGCGACGATGAAGGACAGCAGGATCGCGGGCCCGGCGAGGGTGTGGGCGGCGCGACCGGCCACGGTGAAGATGCCGGCACCGATGACGACGCCCACGCCGAAGACCGTGAGGTCGAGGGCGGACAACCGTTTCTTGAGCTGGTACTCGGGCTCGTCACCCTCACGGATGGTCTGCTCGATGGACTTGGTACGCATGAAGCTCATCGCATTCCCTTTCGTCCGGGCCGCCGCTGGTTGCGAGGCCTGATGACGGGGATTTCACCCGTGTCCTCCAATCGAGAAGCGTGCAGCAGATCGGAGCTTCGGTAAAGAGTTTCGTGCGGTGGTGAGACATCGTGTCGGTCCCGAACCGGATTGCGTATGCCGGCCTGTCCCGATCCGCGGCCGTCTCGCCCCAGGTAGTCGCGCCAGCCGTGGGGGTCGTCCCACTCGTCGCGGATGGCCCCGTCCCAGCCGTCGTGGGGCCCGGCCGAGGGCCCGCCGCGTCCGTCGTCGTCACCGTCGTCGTCGAAGTCGTCGCCGTCGCCCCACTCGTCCTCGGGATCGCGGGCGGCGTCCTCGGAGCCGAAGAGAACGGTGCAGATGGCGTGGTAGTGCTTGTCGGCCTTGGGGACGTATTCGATGTGCGAGAGCGCCTGCTCCTGGCCGGCGGACTCGAGGAGGAAGGTGCCGTAGCCGAACATGCGCCCCATGATCGAGCGGTCGAAGGTCATGTCGGTGACCTTCATGAGCGGCATCATCGCGACCTTGCGGCGGATGAAGCCGTAGAAGAGGAGGAAGCGCTTGTCGGTCGCGACGAACCAGTCGTGACGCCAGTTGAGCCAGCGCCACAGGAGGTACAGCGCACCGGCGATGACGGCATACCAGAAGAAGTTCGCGAGCATCGCGCCGGAACGGTTGCGGGGGGCTTCGGCCTCGACGAAGGTCGCGAGGAAGAGCAGGCCGACGAAGATGGCGATGGGGCGCAGCTGCGAGAGCCAGTGCTGGCGGACGACCGTGACGACGCGCTCTCCGGGCACGAGGTAGCGCTGGAGTTCGCGGTCGAGGCGCCCGGCCGCCATGGGTCAGCTCCGGGAGATCAGGGAGTCAAAGAACCTGCCGATGTTGCGCACACCGTTGGCCACGACGTCCCAGGCGCTGCCGAAGATGTCGGCGGCGCTGTCTGGCGACGTGAAGATGGCGTAGAGCAGGAAGATGACGACCAGCCACATGACGATCTTCTTGACCGGGGGCATTGACGTCGTCTTTCTCTCGGGGTCAGGTCCTGCGTGGGCACGCTCGAACTCACACTGCGTCACTCATGATGGCGGATGTGACTGGTGTGACTCGTGAGGCGCGCCCGGCGTGTCGGTAGGTGTGTGCAGACGCCAGAGTCAGACGACGCCGTAGAGACGGTCGCCCGCGTCACCCAGCCCGGGCACGATGTAGCCGTGCTCGTTGAGCTTCTCGTCGATCGACCCGGTCACGAGCGACACCGGCACACCCGCGTCGGCCAGCGCCGACTCCATGGCCGCGATGCCCTCGGGTGCCGCGAGCAGGGTCACGGCGGTGATGTCGTCGGCGCCGCGCTCGAGCAGGAACTTGATGGCGTCGATCATCGACCCACCGGTCGCGAGCATCGGGTCGAGGACATAGACCTGTCGGCCGGAGAGGTCGTCGGGCAGGCGGTTCGCATAGGTGATCGCCTCGAGCGTCTCCTCGTTGCGCTGCATCCCGAGGAAGCCGACCTCGGCGCTCGGCAGGAGCCGCACCATGCCCTCGAGCATGCCCAGACCCGCACGCAGGATCGGCACGATGAGCGGCTTGGGGTTGGACAGCTTGATGCCCGTCGTCGGCGACACCGGCGTCTCGATCTCGAACGGCTCGACCCGCACCTCACGCGTCGCCTCGTAGGCCAGCAGGGTCATGAGTTCTTCGGCCAACCGGCGGAACGTCGGTGAGTCGGTCCGCTTGTCCCGCAGGTAGGTCAGCTTGTGGGCGATGAGCGGGTGGTCGGCAACATGAACGCGCATGGGTGAAACTTAGCGTGTGACCCCGCCCCCCGGACCCCCGTCCGGTCTCCCGATCGGCGCTCCTTCCGGTGCGCCGACGGCACCGACGGCGGCGCTGCGCGAGGAGTATGCCGTCCCCATGCGTCGCGCTCTCGCCCTCGCCTCAGTGGCCGCCGAGAACGGTGACGTGCCCGTCGGGGCGGTCGTCCTCGACCCGGACGGTGTCGTCCTCGGCGAGGGCTGGAACCTGCGCGAGGTTGAAGGCGACCCCACGGCCCACGCGGAGGTCGTGGCACTCAGGGCGGCTGCCCGGCATACGGGATCGTGGCGCCTCGAGGACTGCACCCTCGTCGTGACCCTCGAACCCTGCCCCATGTGCGCGGGCGCCGCGATGCTCGCGCGAATCGGGCGCATCGTCCTCGGCGCGTGGGACCCGAAGCTCGGTGCGACCGGTTCGGTGTGGGACGTCGTGCGCGACCGCCGGGCGACGCACCGCATCGAGGTCATCGGGGGAGTCCTCGAGGACGAGGCATCGCGGGTATTGCTCGACTTCTTCGAGGACCGCCGGTGATCGAGTTCCTCGAGCGCCTGCTCGACCAGGACCCGTGGGTCATCCTCTCGGTCGCGGCCGTGATCGTCCTGGGTGAGTGCGCGGTGTTCGTGGGGATGGTGCTACCCGGCGAGACGGTCGCCGTCCTCGCCGGGGCCGCTGCGGCGCTCGGGAGCACGTCCCTCGGCTGGGCTCTCGTGGTCGTCACCCTCGCCGCGATCATCGGCGACAACATCGGGTATGCCGTGGGGCGCCGGGTGGGTCCGCGGCTTCACCGTCGGGTGACGAACCCGGCGCGCCGCAAATATCTCGCGGACGCCGAGGCGCGGCTGCGGTTGCGTGGTGGGTTGGCGATCTTCCTCGGTCGGTGGACCCCGTTCATCCGTTCTGTCATGCCGGCGCTCGCGGGGATCTCGGGTATGCCGTATGCCAAGTTCCTCGGCTGGGACCTGCTGGGTGCCGGGTCCTGGTCGATCGTGTCCGTGCTGGCGGGGTACGCCGCGGGCAAGTCCTACGAGCAGGTCGTCAACTGGTTCGGCACGGCAGGGGTCGTGCTCTTCGGCCTCGTGGTGGTCGTCGGGGTCGGCGCGTGGCTGTGGCGCCGACGGGCGGCGAGGGCTGGGTCGACGTCGGCGTCGGTGGACGCCTGAGGCTTCCCGCCCGAGTCGGTCGCCTAACGTGGTGGTCATGAGCGGCGGCCACGGACACAGCCACGGGCATGCCGGCGCGACGCACCGCTGGCGCCTGCAGGTCGCGTTCGCACTCATTGCGGGATTCTTCGTCGTCGAACTCATCGCCGGGCTGACCTCGGGGTCGCTCGCCCTGCTGTCCGACGCCGGCCACATGGCTGCCGATGTCGTCGCCCTGGGTGCGGCGCTTGTCGCGACCCGGATCGCCGGGCGTTCGGACTCGACCGGCCGCCGCACGTACGGGTCGTTCCGCGCGGAAGTCTTCGCCTCGGGACTGGCCGTACTCCTCATGCTCGGCGTCGCGGCATACATCGGCATCGAGGCGATCGGACGCATCGGTGAGCCGGCATCGGTCGCGACCGGGCCGATGCTCGTCGTCGGTGTCATCGGACTCGTCATCAACATCGTCGCGCTGCTGCTGCTGCGCGGTGGGGCGGCGGAGTCGCTCAACGTCAAGGGCGCGTACCTCGAAGTGGTCGCCGACACCCTCGGCTCGGTCGGCGTCATCGCGGCTGGGCTCCTCGTGTCCGCAACGGGAAATGCGGTGTGGGACACCGTGATTGCGCTCGCGATCGCGGCGTTCGTGGCGGTGCGGGCGGTGATGCTGGGGCGCGAGGTGTTGGCCGTCCTCGGGCAGCACGCGCCGGCGGGGATGGACCCCGAGAAGGTCGCCGCCGAACTCGGTGCGGTGCCCGGCGTGCGCGACATCCACGACCTGCACGTGTGGACGTTGACGTCCGGGATGAATGTGGCGACGGCGCACCTCATGACGGATGAGGGTGCCGACCCGCACGAGGTGCTCGATGCGGCGCGAGCGGTGATGCGCACGACGTTCGGGGTCGAGCACGCCACGCTCCAGGTCGAACCCGAGTCGCACACGGGCTGCCACGACGTCACCTGGTGAGGCTCGCCGCGCCCGCCCCGCCCCAACTTTTGCTCCCCATGAGGGAACGTGAAGGGTCCGGAGGCTTATGTGCCCTCCGGACCCTTCACGTTCCCTCCGGTCACTTCTGGCGTATGCCGTCCGCTCGCCTCCCGATAACCCGTTGCGCCCCCGGCGGGTCGAGGCATAGCGTCGAAGGACACGGAAGGGAGGTGGTCCAAGAAGTGATTTCTCATTGGACGCGTGAGGTGACTGCGCGCTAGCGCACCTCGACTGCTCGAGGTCGCGCCTCCCGGCGCAATCCCAAGCAGCTCACCGCAGCCCGCGGGTCGTGCAGGTCGTCCCCTGCACTTGTTGCATCGGATCTTCGCGGATTCGGCGACAGGCCCGCGGGCTGTTCCCTGCCCGGGCGCGTATGCCGGACCCTTGCCTGGTCGAGATAGACCGACACGCGGTGCCAGCTCGAGCTGCACCGCGTGTCGGTCTATCTCGACTGGGTGTTAGGGGCGGTAGCCGGCGGCCGCGGCCAGGAGAGTGCGAACTCGTGGTTGACCGGCCGGGTCCAACGCTGCCACGCGAATTCGTTGATCTCCCACGCTCGCTCGGGCGCGACGTCGATGCTGGGCGGCTGCGGGAGGTGGGGGACACGCCGCCGGTGGGCGGACGGCATACCAAGGTCGTGGTCGTTGTCGAGATAGGCGACGGCGTCGCGGAAGGTGAGGTTGCGCAGGCGGGCGACGAACTCGATGACGTCGCCGGAGGCGCCGCAGCCGAAGCAGTGGAAGCGGTCGGGGATGCCGCCGACGGACAGGGACGCGGTGTGGTCCTCGTGGAGGGGGCAGCAACCCATGAGGGATATGCCGGTGCGGCGGAGTTCGACTCCGGACGCGGCGACGACGTCCTCGATGCGGTGCCGCGCACGTACGGCAGCGACGTCGATGGTGCCGGCGGTGCTCACAGCGACACCGTTCGCGCCATGTTGCGTGTCCGTGCAGCCGTTCGAAGCGTCTCGTGGTGGCGGGCGAAGTCATCGGCCGTCATGTCCGGGTTCGTCTCGAGCGCGCGACGGAAGGTTTGCTGGGCCAACGTGCGGCTGGTCGTGACGGCTATGACGGCGTAGGTGTCCCACGTTTTGTCGTACGCGTAGAGCAGTCCTTGATCGGCTCCGGGCTGGCGCTTGAAGGAGATGCGGAGGTCGTGCTTGGGCCCCCAGCGCATGCCGAGGTCTTCATCGAGGCCTCGGTCGCCGTGTCGTGCATTGAACGCCTTGGGCCCGACCCACTCCAGCGGTGTAGCCGGGGTGGGGACTCGCTTTGACGTTCGGTGGAGGATGCCGCGCAAGGAGTTCACGTCGGGGTGCCCGTCCTGGAATGCCTGTCGAAGAGCTGTCACCGCGTGAGTGAGCTCCAGGTCCTCATGCCCAGCCGCTACCGCGGCCGTGAGCAGATGGGCGTCCCGACGCCCCTTGACGTACGGCGCGGTGATGTCGTCCAAGAGGTTCTCATGGCAATCGATTGCCAGCTGGAGCGACAGGGACTCGAGGTCCTCGCGGCTCGGAATCTGCACGTCGAGTTCGCCGCTGGTACCGCTCATCGGTCCGACCTCCCGCGCGGCTCGATGTCGCGCTATGAGGAGGACACGATCTTCGCGGGGCACGCGACGGCGACGGCAACCCTGGGATGCCACTGTGAATGTTGTGGGCCGAGCGGGCAGGGCGTCTGGTCCCGCGCCTCAACTCAGTGTCTCCCACGATGTGGTCCTTTGCTCGCCAGAACAGCCACCCTTCCCAGATGGGGCTACCGCGGGTGTGGCGCCTTTCCGGACATAGTGCCGCGCTGTTGTGACACGGAGCCGCTGCTTGTTCGCTGGGGCCAGCTGTTGCGTCACCGTTTCGATGATTCTGGTCAGAATCTCCATCGGAACGTCCACGGTGCGGAGTGCAGAGAAGGTCATCGTGCGTCCGGCGTTGGAGCCGAGAGACCTCCAAAGCCGGACCTGGATCCCCGGAACTGGTCCCAGTCGCGGCGACATGCGAAGCGGCGGGGCTTGATCAGGGCCGCGCAGAGCTGAGGGCACGATCCCGCCGGGAGGTCGTGATCCGGTGTCACTTCACTCCCGGGAACACTCCCCTGGAGTCTGGAGCCATCGCTTCCGACGAAAGGGGATGCTCCGATGAGCACCGCAGACCTGCTCGGCAACGCCGAGCCGCACGACGACTTCTCCACCCACCCGAGCACGCCCGCGGCGAAGGCCCCGGATGAGGTCAGGGATCTGACCCGGATGGCTGGGTGGGCCGGCGTCGCCGTGTTCGCCCTTTGGCTGTGCCAGCCGCTCCTCGTGGGCCTGCTCGCGAGCAGCGGGGCCGACGACACCCCTGACATGGCGGCCCTCGAGGCCAACTCGTGGGTCGGCGGCTTCGAGGCCGTCGTGTTCTCGGCCATCGGCGCGGCCTCACTCGTCATGGTCCTCGCCGTGTGGCGCGCGATGCGCCTCACCGGTGCCGCGGAAGGCATCCTCAGCAGTGTGGGGTTGGCCATGGCACTCGTGGGTGCCACCGCGTGGTTCTGGGTCGCCGGGCACGGGCTGAGCATGTACACCTCCGTGGGTGCCGGCTTGGCTGACGTCTCCGCGGACAGTGAGATCCAGGCCGCGTCGCTCCAGGCGTCCTACCTCGCTGTCACGGCGGGTCTGCTCGTGGTGGGTATCGGTTCGGTCGGCTGGAACGCCCTGCTCGCCACGACCGGGCGTCGCTCGGGCCTCATCGGCCGTCCACTGAGCGTGGTGTTCGGTGTCTTCGCCGCGATCCCGCTCTACCAGGCAGCTGTCCCCTTCGCGGCGCCGTGGCCACTCATCGTCGCCGTCCTCAGTTCGCTGGTCCTCGGCATTGCCCTGCTCGTGACGTCGCGAAAGCGGTGATGAGCGCGCCCGCCGATGTCATCATCGGCCCATGACCCACGACGGGTTGGTGAGGACGAGTGAGATCGCGGTCACCGTGGTCGTGCTCGTCTTGGCCGTGCTCCTGCTCGGGTCTCTGCGCCGGGTACAGCGCGGCCGCCGGTGGCTCGTCGTGCTGGCGTGCCTGCTCCTGTACGCCGCCATCGTCGTGCCGGGTGCAGCCGCCCTGTGGTTCACGGCCTTCCCGCTCCTCGTCGGCGTCTACCCCGACGGCGTGATGACCCCGAGGTGGCTGTGGCTGCCGGTGGGCGCCCTGGCCGTTGCGGCGGTCGGTGACCTCGCCACGGGGGGAGCATGGAGCGAGAGCCCGTGGTGGGCGCTGGTCGTCAACGGCCAGCTGCTCCTGCTTCTGGCCCAGGTCCACCGCTACCGGCGCCGGTCCTCCACGGAGGAACGGGCGGCGGTGCGCTGGGTCATCCTCGGCACCCTGCTGACGACGGCGTCGTTCGCCGCCACCCAGGCCGCGTACGGGTCCATCGGCGACGGGTCGACCGGCTCGGTGGTCGCCGCCCAGCTGGCAGTGCTCCCCCTGCTCGTCGCGGTTGCCGTGGGAGTGCTCGCCCCGCGAGCACTGGATGTCGACGAGTTCCTGCGGGCGACGGTGGTCTCCTTGGGGACCGTTGCCGCGCTGACGGTGGTCATGCTCGCCCTCCCGGCGCCCACGTGGGTGCGTCTCGTCGTCGTCGCCGCCATCGCGGCACCGTTGGCGCTCGGCATGCGCCACGTCGGAGACTGGCTCCTCTACCGGGGCCGGCCGGACCCGGAACGCGCCGTCACGCGAATGTTGTCGGCGCTGAACACGCTCCCCGGCCAGCACGACACCCCGGGCACGGTCCTGCAGGCGTTCACCGGCTCCCTCTTCCTGGACCGCGGGCGCATCAGCGGCTCGTGGTTCGAGCCCGTCGGGCTGGGACCGGAGGCGCCCTCGGCATCCGAGTCCGAACGGTTCGCGGTCGACTACCGCGGCGAGGTGCTGGCGGTCCTCGAGCTGCCGCCCCGGCGCGGCGAGAGCACCCTGACCCGCCGCGATCGGCGAGTCGTCGACAGGCTGCTCGCCCAAGCCGCCCCCGCGCTCGACGCGGCGCGCACCGTCGTGGCCCTGCGCGAGTCCCGCGCCCGCACGGTTGCTGCCCGCGAGGAGGAACGCCGCCGGATCCGCCGCGAACTGCACGACGACCTCGGCCCGACGCTGTCCGGCATCGCGCTGAGTGCTGCCGCCCTGGCCACCCGGATCGGCGACCCTGATGCCTCCCAGCTGCACCGGGAGCTGCGGATGGCCGTCGACCAGTCCCGTGAGCTGGCCTACGGCCTGCGGCCGCCGGTGCTCGATGACCACGGCCTCGTCTCCGCCCTGCATGACCGCATCGGCGGGCCCGACGTCCGCATCGACGCGCCCGAGGACCTCGACCTCCCGGCTTCGGTCGACCTGGCCGCCCTGCGCATCATCCAAGAGGCCGTGACCAACGCCCGCAAGCACGGCGCCGCACCGATCGACATCCGGCTGCGGCTGCGCGACGGGCACCTCAAGCTCCGAGTGAGCGACGCAGGCCCGGGCCTACCCGCCGACGTGCGCGCCGGGATCGGGATGCTGTCGATCACCGAACGCACCGACGAGGTCGGCGGCACCGCCCGCTATGACAGGGCCGCGCACGGGTGCCATCTGCTCGTCGACCTCCCAGTGGAGGCGTCATGACCACCGTCGTCGTCGTCGACGACCACCCCGTCTTCCGCCGAGGCCTCGTGGGGCTGCTGACGGCATCGGGCCACGAGGTCGTCGGGCAGGCCCGCGGCGGGCTCGAGGCGCTCGAGGTCGTCGCGCAGGTCAAGCCGCAGGTCGTGCTCATGGACCTGTCGATGCCCGACGGAGACGGCTTTGAGGCGACGGCCCGGATCACGGCCGAGCACCCTGACGTCGCCGTCGTCGTCGTGACCCTGTTCTCCGACGAGGCCTCGGTGGCTCGGGCCATGCACGCCGGGGCAGCCGGCTACCTCGGCAAGCACGCCGAGCCCGAGCACCTCATCGCTGCCGTGGAGGCCGCGAGCGCCGGCGCGTTGTGGATCGGTCGCGGCGTCGAGCGACCCACGTTCGCCGCTCGATCAGGGGCCGAGCAGGCGGCGCTGCCTGGCGGGCTCACCGCGCGCGAACTCGTCGTCGCCGACCTGCTGGCACGAGGCCTGGCCAACCCCGCGATCGCCGCACGCCTCGGCCTGTCGACCAAGACCGTCGCCAACTACGTCAGCGCGATCCTGCTGAAGCTCGCCGCGACGGACCGAGCAGATGCCGCGCGGATCATCCGCGCCCATCCCAACCACTGAAGCATCGAGAGCCTCTGCACGGGCCCACGGCGCATCCGATGCGCGAGACCAGCAGTGCCAAACGTAAGCGAACGACGTTCTGCAGCCGAGCGAGTTGTCTGTCGCAGCCGCGATCGGAGCAGCCGTGTTGCGCCAGGTGCAGGCAGCGACGGGTGCCCAGTGGGCCTACGTTTGGCTGCCGCGAGAGATCGGCTCGCCGTCGGCTGGGCCTTGCCTTCCGTGCCCCCACGATGTCGTGAACCTCAGGAGTGATCGTCAGGATTCAGGAGGAGCCATGACAGTTCAGCCGGACCGGGTTGTGCTCACGGTCGAGGAGGCCGCCGAAAGGCTGGGCGTAGGACGCACACTCGTCTAGGCGCTCGTCAAGAGCGGGGAGATCGAGTCGATCGCGATTGGGCGGCTGCGTCGCATCCCGTGTGACGCGCTCGATGACTTCGTGACGAGGCTGCGCCGGCTCGCACACGGGGTAGAGACCAAGGACGACTCGCGGAGCGCCTGATGGCCCAGATGCGCCGTACGCGGCAGCCCAGTGGCAGGTCGTCGATCTACTTGGGCAAGGACGGCTACTGGCACGGTCGCGTCACCGTCGGCATCCGCGACGACGGGAAGCCGGACCGCCGCCATGTCATGGGCAAGTCCAAAGCGACAATCACCGCCAAGGTCCGCAAGCTGGAGAAGTCGCGCGATGAGCGCACCGTGCCAGAGGCGGGGGCTCGCTGGACCGTCGCGACCTGGCTGACGCACTGGCTCGACAAGATCGTCACCGGCCACGTGAAGGCCACGACCCTGTCCGCGTACAACGTCGCCGTCCACAAGCACCTCATCCCGGGGATCGGCCCGCACCGGCTCGACCGACTCGAGCCCGAGCACCTGGAGTCGCTCTATCGGCGGATGCTCAGCCAGCCCACCAAATTCGGAAGCGAGACGAAACCTGCGACGGTCCATCAGGTGCACCGCACCATCCGCACTGCCCTCAACGAGGCGGTCCGTCGCGGCCACATCGCGCGCAACCCCGCTTCCATCGCCCGTGCACCCCGAGTCGTCCCGCCCGAGATCGAGCCCTTCACCGTCGACGAGATCCGCCGGCTCTTCCTGGCGGCAGCCCAGTCCCGCAACGGAGTCCGCTGGGTCTTCGCTCTTGCCCTCGGGCTCCGTCAGGGGGAGGCTCTCGGACTCAAGTGGACGGACATCGACCTCACCAGCGGGGTTCTGATCGCTCGGCGCTCGTTGCTGCGCCCGAAGTATGCCCATGGCTGTGGAGGCGTGTGCGATCAGAAGTACCCCGGCTATTGCCCCAGACGCATCCGGACCAATCCCGAGACCGACACCACCAAGTCCCGCGCTGGCAACCGCCAGGTCGGGCTCCCGCCCCAACTCGTCACCCTCCTGCAGCACCACAAGCGCGTCCAGCAGCAGGAGCACGAGCACGCCGGCAACCTGTGGCACGAGGGCGGCTGGGTCTTCACGACCGAGACGGGCGACCCGATCAGCCCCCGCACTGACTGGTCGCATTGGAAGGCCCTCCTCAAGCAAGCCGGGATCCGTGACGGCCGCCTCCACGATGCACGGCACACTGCAGCGACGCTTCCCCTGATGCTGGGCGTCAGCCAGCCCACGATGATGAGCATCATGGCCTGGTCGAACCCCGCCATGGCCCAGCGATAGGCCCACGTCGTCGCACCCATCCGCGACGCCGTGGCCCTGCAGGTCGGCGGGCTGCTCTGGCCCGAGATCGAAGCCCCGATGGAGCAGCGCTCAGAACCCGAATGAGACTAGGAATGAGACTAGGAACAAAAACGCCGGTCCGGGCCGTGAGGCTC
>NZ_AVPK01000007.1 GCF_000768685.1 Knoellia subterranea KCTC 19937
CGGCACCCTTGACCGCCTCCAACGCCGCCACCGTCTCAACCCGCCCCGCGGGGGTAACGCCCTCGGCGGTGACGTCGGCCAGGGCGGCGATGATCGACCGCACCCGCGCAGCAGTGTCAGTGCTCGTCGCGTCAGTCATGGCGTCCCCCTTTCCGTACCTCTATCGTACACCCGTTCGGCGACAATGATCACGTCATCCACAGCCCAATTCGATTGCAACACAACCAAATTCACGTCATCGACCAGAATTCTGAGCGCGACAAATAACCCTCCCTGGGGCCACAACACCAGTCCACCAGAGACCACTGACAACCCTCTCGAGAAGGCGCGCGCGAGCCCATCAAGGCGAGCGGACGGCATACGGGCATGACGCCACCCCGAAACTCACTCGCGCACCACACCACACGAGGGCAACCATCGAGACATGCCCCAGCAGCCTCTGGCCACCGAGCGGCTCGACCTCGTACCCCTCGCGGACGAGCACCTCGAGCTCGAGGTCGCCCTCGACGCAGATCCCGAGGTCATGCACTTCGTCAGTGGTCGCCCGCACTCGCGTGCCGAGGTCGAGCGCTCCCACGACCGACGCATGGCGCGCGGCCGACAGGTCGACGGGCTCGGCTTCTGGGTGGGCTTCGTGCGCACCGAACCCGACCGCCCGTTCGTTGGCTGGTGGATCCTCGGCCCGACGACCGGCCCCGACCAGCCGGACTGGCGCACACCCGGGCTCGCGGAACTCGGCTACCGCCTGCACACCCCCTTCTGGCGCCAGGGCCTGGCCACCGAAGGCTCCGCTGCGCTCCTCGCCCACGGCTTCGACCACCTCGGGCTGCGCCGCGTCATTGCCCAGGCGGCGCGCGCCAACCTCGGATCCCAAGGGGTCATGCGTTCCGTCGGCATGACCCGCTCGCGCTCATGGGTGGGAGACGACGGTCCCGAGGTCGAGTACGAGATGACCCGTCACTCGTGGTTCTCGCGGCACCTCACCTGAGTGCCCGTGACCAAACCTCAGCCGGTATGCCGTCCGCCCCAGGCCCGCTTCCACCACGACTTGCGCTGTGGCTCGCCGACTGAGGGCCCCTGTGCCGCAACGGTCTTCGCCAACTCAGCCCGTAGTACCCGCCACGCCTCGACCATCTCGTCGACATCGACCGTCGGAGCCCAGATCGGTGACCGACGTCCCAGAGCCGGACGCCGGCGGTCCTCGATGACCCGCTGGTTGTAGTCGCGCAGGATCTCCCGCACGCCCTCTTCATGACGGACCTCCGCGAGGGACTCCGGGAAGCCTGCCCGCTCGCGCCGCAGCAGCATGACCGGCGGCAGCGCGTCAGAAGGGTCGATGCCCTCGCGCGCCATCATCTTCTTGACCCACCAGTCGGGGTCGGCGTCGTCGAGTCCGCGCAGCGGTTTGCCGGCGCCGGGCAGGTCATCGAACTCGCCCCGCTCCTGGGCCTCGCGGATCTGCTTCTCGACCCACGACTCGTGGAACGACATGTCCTCAGTCTGCCCCCGTAGGCTGCGGCGCGTGACGGGGGAGCGATGGCGGGCGTGGCAGTGGACTCTTGTCGCCGTGGTGGTGCTCGGGCTGACCTCGATGCTGAGCAACATCACGACTGATGCGCAGCTCTCCGGCGAAGACCAGGTGTTCTTCGCGATCCGACGCGCCGCGAGCCTCGTGCTCAACTCGGGGACCGCGTGGGCCGGGATCTCGGTGCTCGCCGGATATCTCGTATGCCGTCCGCTCGCCTCCGCGGTCGCCGGACTTCTCGCCGGGTCGGGTGCGCTCGTCGTGCACTACGGGGTGGGCGAGCTCACCGGCCTCATGCCATCGGGTTCGTTCGCGACCAACACGTTCTGGTTCGTCGCGGCCGCTGTCACCGGAGCACCCCTCGGTCTCGTCGGTTCGCTGGCCCGATCATGTTCTCGCTGGGGGCTGCTCGCGCGTCTCGTGGTCCCCTTTGGAGCTCTCGTCGAGCCCTGGGCCGTGGGGTGGTGGATGGGGTCGACCCAGTCGATGGCGGAGCATGTTTCCGACCTGACGGCCGCCGCCATCCTCACCGCGGCGGGCCTCGGCGGCGCGGCCCTCATCGTGAGGCGACGCCGCCGAGGCTCACCGGCGGGTCAGGACTGACGGTCTCCGTTGCCGTCCGATCCGTCGCCGAGGAAGCCCTTGCCGAAGGCCCACCAGAAGCCCGTGAGCACGGCCGGGATCGCGATCGTCCACGACGGGATGCTGTCGACGTTGCCGGCGATGATCGCCCACACGACGAGAACGGCGGTCAGGATCCAGGCGATGTTGAGGTACCGCTGGTGCATCGAGATATCTCCCCTGTGAATGTCGCGCGTTCGGCTGTCTGAGCGCGCGAGCACGTGTGATGACATTCTCGATACTGCCGCAACGGCGGCCGCTGCACCTCCACCGGACGGTGGATGCTCAGGGAGGGGCGTGCTCAGAGGCTCGTCGCTGCCTCGACGTCGGAGCGGATCGCAGCGAGGCGCTCGCCGGCCCGCGACCGCGCGGCTCCCAGGTCCTCGGCGCCGTCGACGGCTTCGACGACCTCGAGATAGACCTTGAGCTTCGGCTCGGTCCCCGACGGGCGCACGATGACGCGGGAGTCGTCCTCGAGGAAGTACCGCAGACCCTCGGTGGGCGGCAGCCCGCCATCGCCCTCGGCCAGGTCATCAGTGCGTGAAACCGCCACTCCTGCAACGCTTTCCAGAGGCGTGGCCCGCAGTTTCGCCATGATGCTGTCGATGAGGGAGAGGTCTTCGACCCGCACCGAGAACGAGTCGGTTGCGTGCACGCCGTGCTCGACGGTGAGGTCGTCGAGGCGGTCCGAGATCGACCGTCCCTCCGCCTTGAGCGAGGCCGCAATCTCGGCGACGACGAGCGCTGCGGACACGCCGTCCTTGTCACGCACGCGCGCCGGGTCGACGCAGTAGCCGAGTGCTTCCTCGTAGCCGAAGCGCAGCCCGTCGACCCGCGAGATCCACTTGAAGCCGG
This sequence comes from Knoellia subterranea KCTC 19937, assembly GCF_000768685.1. Lineage (GTDB taxonomy): Bacteria > Actinomycetota > Actinomycetes > Actinomycetales > Dermatophilaceae > Knoellia > Knoellia subterranea. The sequence continues at coordinate 3,002 of NZ_AVPK01000007.1, forward strand.
TCAGGGTCTCCTCGTGCGCGACACCGGCGGCGCGGCACACGGTCGCGAGCATGCGCGACGACACGATCGAGTTCGCGAACACCGACCCCTCCGGCACCCCACGGTCGAGCAGGTGGGCGCCAAGGAGCGTGCCGACCTCGTCACCGCGCAGCATCCGCCAGCCACCCGGACCGGGCACGGCAACGGCGCACCGGTCGGCGTCGGGGTCGTTGGCGATGACGACGTCGGGGTTGGTCTGCTCGGCGAGCTCGAGGGCGGCGTCCATCGCCCCCGGCTCCTCCGGGTTGGGGAACGTCACGGTCGGGAAGGCCGGGTCCGGTTGCGCCTGGCTCGGCACGGGCAGGGGAGTCTCGTAGCCAGCGGCCTCGAAGGCCCGCGCCACCGTCTCCGACCCCACGCCGTGCAGCGCCGTGTGCACGACGACGAGGTCACGCGGGGAGTCGGACTCGACGACGTCGACGACCTTCGACAGGTAGCTCTCGAGCACCTCGTCGTCGAGCGTCTCCCACCCGTCCTCGGCCAGCGGCACGTCGGACGTGCGGTCGATCCGCGAGATCTCGGCGGCGATCTCGACGTCCGACGGCGAGACGATCTGCGACCCGTCGCCCAGGTAGACCTTGTAGCCGTTGTCCTGTGGCGGGTTGTGACTCGCCGTCACCATCACACCGGCGTCGGCCCCGAGGTGCCGGATCGCATATGCGAGAACGGGCGTCGGCAGCGGACGTGGCAGCACCGCTGCGCGACCCCCTGCCGCCACGACCACCGCCGCCGTGTCGCGGGCGAAGACGTCCGAGTTGGTCCGGGCGTCGAAGCCGATGACGACAAAAGGCGCAGCAGGGTTCTCGTCGCGGTTTTTCAGGTATGCCGTGAGGCCGGCTGCCGCTCGAATGACCACCGAGCGGTTCATCCGGTTCGGGCCACCGCCCAGCGCGCCACGCAGACCGGCCGTGCCGAACTGGAGCAGGCCCGACATGCGGTCCACGAGGTCGTCGTGGGCGGCGGCGTCACCGGCACTCGCCGCGGTGATGACGGCCTCGAGTTCCTCCCGGGTCTGGGGGTCCGGGTCGTCGGCTGCCCACGCCTGGGCCACCTCGAAGAGCTCGGAGTCCTGAGCCTCGGGGCTGGAACTGGCGGGGTCCGCGGACTCGTGGCGGCCGGCATACCTCATGGCTTCTCCCTCAGAGTTTGGCGACGACGGCGGCGAGGAGGCGACCACAGCGGTCGGCGGCCGCCTTGCCTGCCTCGATGACCTCTTCGTGGTTGAGCGGGGTCTTGGAGATACCGGCAGCGGGGTTTGTCACGAGCGAGATGCCGAGGACCTCGAGTCCGCTCTGTCGGGCGGCGATCGCCTCGAGGGAGGTGGACATGCCGACGAGGTCACCGCCCATGACCTTGGCCATCTGGACCTCGGCGGGCGTCTCGTAGTGCGGCCCGCGGAACTGGACATAGACGCCCTCGTCGAGCTCCGGGTCCACCTCACGGGCCAGCTCGCGCAGGCGGGGGGAGTAGACGTCGGTGAGGTCGACGAAGTTCGCTCCCTCGATCGGCGACTGGTTGGCGAGGTTGATGTGGTCGCGGATGAGGACCGGGGTTCCGGGAGGCCACTCCTCGCGCAGACCTCCGCAGCCGTTGGTGAGCACGATCGTCCGGCAGCCGAGGGCGGCAGCGGTGCGGACGGTGTGGACGACCGCGCGCACACCCTTGCCTTCGTAGAAGTGCGTGCGGGTGCCGTAGACGAGGGCGCGGCGGCCGGTGTCGCCGATGGCGACCGAGCGCATCGTGCCCGAGTGGCCGGCGACGGCCGCCTTGCCGAACCCGGGCACGTCGGTGTTGTCGATCTCGGTGAGGGTCTCGCCGATGAAGTTGCCGGTCTGTCCCCAGCCCGAGCCGAGGACCAGGGCGACGTCGTGGGACTCCACGCCGGTCCGCTCCCGGATCACCGCGGCCGCGGCTTCGGCGACGGCGAAAGGGTCGGTCGCCGGGTCGGCGAGGTCGAGCGAGGGCTGGGCGGCAGCGTTGTCGGTCACGTGAGGAGATTAACTGTCGCGTGGTTGGATTGGCTGCGTGAATGCGCGAACGACTCGAGTGGTCATTGTCGGCGGCGGGCCGGGCGGATACGAGGCGGCACTGGTTGCGGCGCAGCTCGGCGGTGACGTCACCATCGTGGATCGTGACGGACTCGGCGGCGCGGCGGTCCTCACGGACTGCGTCCCGTCCAAGACGCTCATCTCGACCGCCGACTACATGTCCGAGTTCGAGACCGCGGCCGACCTCGGCGTCCACCTCGAGGACGGCGAGGGCGACGAGGTGAGCGACGCCAAGGCCGAGCTCGCCGAGGTCAACACCCGGGTCAAGGACCTCGCCGCCGCGCAGAGCCACGACATCACCGAACGAGTCGAGGAGGTCGGCGTCCGCATCCTGCGCGGCACAGGCCGACTCGTCTCCGCCACGCGGGTCGAGGCCACTCTGGTCGACGGCGGCACCGAGACGGTCGACGCAGACGTCATCCTGGTCGCAACGGGTGCCACACCCCGCGTCATGGACACGGCTCGCCCCGACGGGGAGCGGATCCTCACGTGGCAGCAGATCTACGAGCTCGACACCCTGCCCGAGCGGCTCATCGTCGTCGGCTCCGGTGTCACGGGCGCCGAGCTCGCCCAGGCCTACCTGGGCCTCGGCTCCGAGGTCGTCCTCGTCTCCTCGCGCGACCGGGTCCTGCCAGGCGAGGACCCCGACGCCGCAACCGTCATCGAGGACGTCTTCAAGCGCCGCGGCATGGAGGTCCTCGGACGCTCCCGGATGGCGGGGGTCGAGCGCCGCGGCGATCGCGTCGTCGTGCGACTCGAGGATGGGCGCGAGGTCGAGGGATCCCATGCCCTCCTCGCGGTGGGTTCCATCCCGCAGACCGCCGACATGGGCCTGGCCGAAGTCGGCGTCGAACTCAAGGAGTCCGGACACATCGCTGTCGACCGCGTCTCGCGCACGTCCGTTCGAGGCGTGTATGCCGCGGGCGACTGCACGGGGGTCCTCCCCCTTGCGTCCGTGGCCGCCATGCAGGGCCGCATCGCCATGTCGCACGCCCTCGGTGACGCGGTGGCTCCGCTCCAGCTCGGAGTCGTCTCCGCCAACATCTTCACCGACCCCGAGATCGCCACGGTCGGCATCTCGCAGAAGGACCTCGACGAGGGCACCGTCGACGCCGACGTCGTCATGCTGCCCCTGTCGCGCAACCCCCGGGCCAAGATGTCGGGCATCAACGACGGGTTCGTGAAGCTCTTCGCGCAGAAGGGTTCCGGGGCCGTCATCGGCGGAGTCGTCGTCGCGCCCCGCGCATCGGAGCTGATCTTCCCGGTCACCCTCGCCGTCCACCACCGGCTCAATGTCGACCAGCTGGCCAGCACCTTCACGGTCTATCCGTCGCTGTCCGGGTCCATCGCCGAGGCCGCGCGGAGGCTGCACAGCACCGGGAGCTGACCCGGCCCCAAACCCCACTTCATCGGGCTCCGTGGCTAGTTTGGAAATCATCCGAACCCGACTCTGTGGGAGAGATTCACGATGAGTGACCAGAAGCAGCCCTTCAGCGGCGACGAGGCGATCGACAAGGTCGAGGAGCTCGCCAAGGACAACCCGGAGACGACGCGCAGCGCCATCGACAAGGTCGAGGACCTGATCGACGAGCGCACCGGCGGGAAGTTCAAGGACATCGTCGACAAGGGCGGGGACTTCATCGAGGGCAAGCTCGGCCTCCCCGCGGAGACGCCCGAGCAGGCTCCCGAGGACGGGACGACCCCTTCCGCCCCCGGCACTCCGCCATCGACTCCCACACCGCCCGCGGAGCCGACGACGCCTGCCGAGCCCACGCCTCCCGCGGAGCCGACGACTCCCGCGCCGCCTGCCGAGCCGACGACTCCCGCCCCGGCTCCCGCACCGTCCGAGCCGAGCGCTCCACCCGCCGACCCGGGCGCCACGCCGACGACGCCAGAGCAGCCCGAGCAGCCCGCTGAGGTGCCTGCCCCGAACCCGGCACCGGGTACCGAGGACCCGCAGCCGCGGCAGGACCCCACTGCCCCATCGGACCCCACCGCTCCGAGTGACGCCCCGGACACGACATTCCCGGACACCGAACCTCAGACCGGTGACTCGGCCGGTCTCCCCGAGGGCGGCCCGACCCAGCAGGGCGACCCGGGATCGACCACTCAACCCGGAGGCACCCAGCCCGCCGACGGTGGCGAGAGCCTCGACCTCGGTCAGGACGACACCAGCACGTCCTGAGGCGACGACCACCTCCAGAGGTGACGAACGTCCCGTATGCCGGCCCACCGGCATACGGGGCGTTCGTCGTGAGCGGACCGATACCGCAGCGATACCGGGGAGCGGGACTGTCGATCCGGGTCGCTGACCAGGCCCATCATCGAACCAATGGGCTCACCCCAGGAGGAGTCCATGTCTCGTCGCAAGGTCTCACGCCGCGCCCTGTGCGCCATCGCTGCCAGCACTGCGCTCGCCGCCTCCTCGGTCGTCGTTGCGACGGCGCCGGCTTCGGCCGAGCCCGGATCGAACAACGGCAACGTCGTCTTCCGTGACCACTTCACGTTCAAGGTCAGCCACATCGAGCAGGAGGAGCACGGCGACGAGTTCTGCGACGTCCCCTTCCTCGTCCTCTGGGAGGGACAGTCGACGATCACCGACATGACGACCGTCCGCCGAGGCGACGCGTACTACAGCAGCTACCAGACCTCGCAGATCAACCGGTACACGAACCTCGACACCGGCGCGAGCTTCCAAGACCGCGTGTCCTTCAGCTGGAAGGACCAGAAGGTCGACATCGACGAGAACGGCTTCCTCACCGCAACCTGGCAGGACCGGTTGGGCTGGAAACTCTTCGACCAGAACGGGAAGCTCGTCGGAGTGGACGCCGGATGGTCCGGTACACCGTGACGGTGGACCTCCACGATCTCGACAATCCCGACGACGACGAGGAGCTGAGCTTCGGCGTCCTCGGTGACCACGGCATCCGGCAGCTCGGTGACCGCGACTTCTGCGCCGATCTCGAGACCTTCATCGGCTGACGCCAGTCAGCGATGCGGCCCGCCTTCCAGGGAAGGGCGGGCCGCACTCATGTCTGCATGCTGGTCAGGCGTCCTTGATCTCGCAGAGGACCTGGCCGTTGGTCACCGTCGCGCCGACCTCGGCGGCGAGGCCGCTGATCGTGCCGGCCTTGTGGGCGGTGATGGGCTGCTCCATCTTCATGGCCTCCAGGACGACGATGAGGTCGCCCTCGGCCACCTCGGCACCGTCCTCGACGTTGATCTTGACGATCGTGCCCTGCATCGGCGCAGTGAGCGAGTCGCCCGATGCCGCGGCGCCGGCCTTGCTGCCGCCGGAGCGCTTCGGCGCCTTCTTCTTGGCCGCCGCACCGCCGCCACCACCGAGGGCGATGCCACCCGGCAGGACGACCTCGAGGCGGCGACCGCCGACCTCGACGGTGATGCGCTGGCGCTCGCCGGCGTCCTCCGCACCCTCGGCTGCCTCGCCCGCGAAGGGAGCGATCTGGTTGTCGAACTCGGTCTCGATCCAACGGGTGTGCACCGTGAAGGGCGCGTCGCCTTCGGGTGCGAACGCCGGGTCCTCGACGATCGCGCGGTGGAACGGGAGGACCGTCGGCATGCCGTCGACCTCGAGCTCGGCGAGGGCGCGACGGCTGCGCTCGAGGGCCTGCTGGCGGGTCGAACCGGTGACGATGAGCTTGGCGATCATCGAGTCGAACGCACCGGCCACGGTGTCGCCCTCGACGATGCCGGCGTCCCAGCGGACACCGGGACCCTGCGGAACGACCATGCGCGAGACCGTGCCCGGGGCGGGCATGAAGTTGCGGCCGGCGTCCTCACCGTTGATGCGGAACTCGAAGGAGTGGGCGCGCGGGGTCGGGTCGTCGAAGCCGAGCTCCTCGCCGTTGGCGATGCGGAACTGCTCGCGCACGAGGTCGATTCCGGTGACCTCCTCGGTCACGGGGTGCTCGACCTGGAGGCGGGTGTTGACCTCGAGGAAGGAGATCGTGCCGTCCTTGGCGACGAGGTACTCACACGTGCCGGCGCCGACGTAGCCCGCCTCCTTGAGGATCGCCTTGGACGCGCGGACGAGCTCGGCGTTCTGCTCTTCCGACAGGAAGGGGGCCGGAGCTTCTTCGACCAACTTCTGGTTGCGGCGCTGGAGCGAGCAGTCGCGGGTCGAGACGACGACGACGTTGCCGTGCTGATCGGCGAGGCACTGGGTCTCGACGTGGCGCGGCTTGTCGAGGAACTTCTCGACGAGGCACTCGCCGCGACCGAAGGCCGTGACGGCTTCTCGGACAGCGGATTCGTAGAGCTCCGGGATCTCCTCGAGGGTGTGGGCCACCTTGAGGCCGCGACCGCCACCGCCGTAGACCGCCTTGATGGCGATCGGCAGGCCGAACTCCTTGGCCAGGGCGACGACCTCGTCGGCGTCCTTGACCGGGTCCTTGGTGCCGGGGGCGAGCGGGGCGTCGGCCTTGACGGCGATGTGCTTGGCCTTGGCCTTGTCGCCGAGGGCGTCGATGGCTGCGGGGGAGGGGCCGATCCAGGTGAGCCCGGCGTCGATGACGGCCTGGGCGAACTCGGCATTCTCGGCGAGGAAGCCGTAGCCGGGGTGGACGGCGTCCGCTCCGGCCTCCTTGGCGACCGCGATCAACTTGTCCTGGAGGAGGTAGGAGTCCGCCGGGGTCGTGCCACCGAGGGCGTAGGCCTCGTCGGCCACCTTGACGTGCAGGGAGTCACGGTCGGGCTCGGCGTAGACGGCGACGGAGCCGATGCCGGAGTCCTTGCAGGCTCGGGCGATGCGGACTGCGATTTCGCCACGGTTGGCGATGAGGACTTTGCTGATGGCCATGCGTCGGACTGTAGTAGGTCGGCAGAGGCGGGCGCTGCCGGTGGTCGCGCGTGGTCGGTCACACTTGCGCGTGGTCGCCGGAGGTTACTCGCGAGTCACACGCCGAAGGATCGTGCAAGGGCGAGGAGGCCGCGTTCCAGCCCCGTTCGCTCGCTTGTGGAGAGCGTGGAGAGGAGCCGCTCTTCATTGGCCATGTGTGCCGTGAAGGCCTCGTCGATGAGGGCGCGACCCGATGGTGTGAGTGCCACGAGTCGCGAGCGTCCGTCGTGTCCGCTGGGCCGGCGTTCGACGTACCCGAGGGCGACGAGTCGGTCGACCCGCTTTGTCGCGGCGCCGGAGGTCACGACGGTCTGGTCCGCCAGATCCGACGGCGTGAGCGCGCAGTCCCCGCCCTGCCGCCGGAGTGTGGCGAGGACGTCGAATTCACCCTCCCCCAGGCCGTACTCCGCATAGACGCGTGTCAGCTCCGTCGTCAGCGCGTTGGCGACGCGGTGCAGGCGACCGATGACGAGGAACGGCGTGGGGTCGAGGTCGGGGCGCTCCCGACGCCACTGCTCGACGATCTCCTCGGCGCGGTCCCGGGGGGCCTGGTTGGTCATGGACTGGAATATACCTTCCAAGGAAACTATTATGTCTTCCGTGGAAGGTATCTCGACGCAGAAGAAGCTGGGCGGGCTTGCGCTCGTGGCCGTCACCGCGATTGCCCCGGTCGTCTGGGGCTCCACGTATGCCGTGACGCACCTTTTCCTTCCCCCCGACCGCCCGCTCTTCGCGGGTGTCATGCGCATCCTTCCCGTGGGACTGCTCATGGTGGCCTGGCAGCGCCGACTGCCCCGAGGCTCCTGGTGGTGGCGCTCGGTCGTTCTCGGGACGCTGACGATGGGCCTCTTCGTCGCCCTGCTCTTCGTGGCCGCGATCCGATTGCCGAGCGGACTCGGCTCGACGATGACGGCCGTGGCGCCCCTCATCACGATGGGCCTCGCGTGGGCGATCCTGCGCGAGCGCTCCACTCCCGCGACGGTCGTCGCGTCCTTGGTCGGCGCGCTCGGGGTGCTGCTGCTCGTCCTTGAGGGTGGCTACGAGGGCGGCGTCGACCCGGTCGGGGTGCTTGCCTCGCTCGGCGCTGTGACCTCGGCCAGTGCCGGCTTCGTCCTGACGAAGCGGTGGACCGTGGACGAGAGCGTCCTCGTGGTCACGACCTGGCAGCTCGTCGCCGGTGGCCTCGTGCTGCTCCCGTTCATGCTCGTCATCGAAGGCGCGCCGCCCGCGCTGCCCGTGTCGGGATGGATCGCCCTGGCCTACCTCGGGTTCGTCGGATCCGGCGTCGCCTATGTCGCGTGGTTCACCGGCCTCGCGTCGATGAGTGCAGGAGCCGTCGCCGTCATCGGCCTGCTCAACCCCGTGGCCGGCACCCTCCTCGGCGTTCTCCTCCTCGGTGAACCGTTCGGCCCGATCCACCTCGTCGGCATGGCCCTCGTCCTCGGCAGCGTCGTCCTCGCCCAACCCCAGGTGCGCGCAGCGCTGCGCATTCAGCGGAAGGTGAGCACCCGGCATACGGTGGAGGTATGCCCATCAACGACATCGTCCTGACGTCCGGCTCGCACGAGATCGCCATCCCGCAGGTCGGGTTCGGCGTCTGGCAGGTGCCCGACGCCGAGGTCGACGCGGCTGTCCTGTCGGCGCTCGAGACCGGCTACCGGCACATCGACACGGCCAAGCTCTACAACAACGAGGCTGGCGTCGGTCGCGCGCTCGCCGCGACTGACGTGCCGCGCGAGGACGTCTTCGTCACGACCAAGGTCTGGCCGACCGAGTTCGGCGCGCAGGAGACCGTCGACTCGTTCAACGCGTCGATGGACCGGCTGGGTCTCGAGACGCTCGACCTGTTCCTGCTGCACTGGCCCTTCCCGGCGACGGACCGCTACATCGATGCGTGGGCGGCGCTGAAGTCGTTGCGCGACGCGGGTCGGGTGCGCGCCATCGGTGTCTGCAACTTCCACCCGGACCACCTCCAGCGGCTCTTCGACGAGACGGGGGAGTGGCCCTCGATCAACCAGGTCGAGCTGCACCCCTATCTGCAGCAGCACGACGTCGTCGAGTTCAACGCCGAGCACGGCATTGTCACCGAGTCGTGGAGTCCGCTCGCATCGGGCAAGCAGGTGCTCGAGGACCCGGTCATTGGTGCGATCGCCTCCCGCCTGGGTGCGACGCCGGCGCAGGTGATCATCGCGTGGCACGTCGCGCGCGGGTTCGTCGTCCTGCCCAAGTCCGTGACGCCGTCGCGCATCGCCGAGAACCTCGCCGCCGCCGAGCTCACGCTCACCGAGGCCGACCTCGCCGAGATCGCCACGCTCGACCGCGGCTTCCGCACCGGCCCGAACCCCGACGAGTTCAACGGCTGAGTGAGTGCGCACTCAGTGTCGGGGATCTGGGTCTACGGTCGAGCCGGAGGCCCCACATCTCCGACACTGAGTCGTCGCTCACTCGCTCAGGAGCCGAGTCAGGCGCTCACGCAGTGCCCGACGGTGCTGGCGTGACACGAGACTGAGCGACGTCATCTCCACGTAGGTGTAGCCCGCATCCTCCAGGCCTGCCCGTCGCTCCCGCTCGTACTGCCACTGGGAGCGGTTCGTGCGGTGCTGGTCTCCGTCGTACTCACCCACGATCCTGCGCTCGCGCCACAAGAAGTCCGGCTTCGCGAGCCACCTGCCCTCCGGTGTGAACACGTCCACGTTGAGTTCTGGCTCGGGCAGGCCCCAGGACAGGAAGGCGTGGCGGGCTTTGCTCTCCCACGGGGACGCTGCACCCGCTCGGGCCAGGGGCGCGCACCGTCGCAAGGCTGCGGACCCACGCGTGCGCCGGTCCGCCGCCGTGCGGTCGAGGTCCTTGGGGCGGGCGAGGTCCCGTGCGAGCAGGGCGTCAGCCATCGCCAGCAAGTCGTCCTCCGCAAGCTCGGAGCCGAGGTCGGCCCAGGTCTCGATCGGGTCCGTGACCGGGAGGCCATCGACGAACTCGGTGTCGCGGCGCTCGAGCCCACGGTGGCTCTTCACGCCCGCGCGCACGATCAGTGGCGTGCCTTTGGGCCGCATGACGTGGAGGGGCTCATCGGGCTGCCAGATCCGCGGCGCGGGCAGGTCGAGCAGCCGTGCGGCAGTGAGGTGGGAGAAGGCGAAGGGCTGCGGAAGGACGGCGGCGAATGCTCGTGCCCTCGACTCAAAGGTGACCTCGTCTGATCGCAGCACGCGCACCCCTGAGGTGGGCACGAGCAGGTCACCCGCACGCAGCCGTTCGGCGCCGACGTCGGCTGCGGTGGCCTCCACTGTGGTGAAGACCTGCCCCAGGTCGGCGGGGAGAGGCGCTGGTCGTCGGGGCATGCCGTGAAGCCTTGCCCGGGACAGACGACGTCGCCATCGCCACCGAGTGATCTGTGGACAAGTCCGAGGGGCCGGCAGCCCTGTGGACGGTCCCCGTCAGACGGGGAGGAGGCGGCCCACGAACTCGCGGAGTTGGGCGACGTTGCGGCACTCGTGCATGTTGACGATCTCGCTGTAGCGCAGCGCCACCGAGTCACCACTGCCCCACATCCGCGCCGGCTCCGGGTTGAGCCATGACACGTGCCGAGCCCGACCAGCGATATCGCGGAGCATGTCGAACTGCGGGTCGGTGTGGTTGGACCGGGCGTCGCCGAGGATGAGGACGGCCGTGCGGTGGCCGATGGCGTCGATGTGGTGCTCGACGACATCGGCGAAGACCGCGCCGTAGTCGCTGTTGCGGTGCCACCGCGTCATCCGTGACAGGTCGTCGAAGGCGTGGCTGAGGTCGCTGCCGGGCGGCGCTCCCAGCACGTCCTGGGTGAGGTCGTCGACCCGGTTCACGAACCCGAGGATCCGAACCCGTCGGAACTGAGCGGCGAGGGCCTGCACGAGAAGGATCGTGAACCGCGAGAACCCTGCGACCGACGTCGAGAGGTCGCAGAGGATCACGAGGTCGGGTCGGTGCGGGCTCGCATGCTGAAGAGCAGGACGGATGGGTATGCCGCCCGTGCTGAGTGATCGACGCAGCGTGCGTCGGATGTCGATCGCCCCGCGCGACGCGCGTCGTCGGCGGGCCGCGAGCCGCGTCGCGAGTTTGCGGGAGAGTGGCTGGATGGCACCCCGGAGCTCGTCGAGCTCCGCCGGCCCGGCGAGGAGGAAGGGGGTCTGCTCGGACGGTGCGCGGACGGCATACCGGCTGATCCGTTCGGCGCCACGCGCCTCGGCGTTGCGACGACGGGTCTCCGCCTCGACGCGTCGGCGGAACGCCGTTACCTCGGAGCGGAGCTCGTCGCGGGTGAAGCGCGAAGCGAAGTTGTTGCCGCTGGGTGCGCCCCCGACCCCGGATCCTGCGCCGCCCGATCCACCGCTGCCGTCTCCCGAGCCGCCGGGAGCATCGGTGGCGGCGTCCTGCATGCGAGCGAGCGCCGCAGCGATGGCGGTCTGGGGGGCGAGGGTGTCGAGGGCCTGCTGCGCGGAGAAGGAGCCGGTCGTTGCGGCGTTGGCGAGGGCACCGAGTTCGGCGACGACACGGGCCGCGAGTTCGTCGAGGGCGCGCTCGTCGCCCGCAGCAAGGGCCCGGGCAAGGTCGTCGCGCAGCTCGGCGGCCCGGCTGCGACGGTCCTGAAGGGTCGCCGGGGGAGCGTCCGCGCTGACCCCCGCGCGCTCGCCGAGCGCCGCGGGGAACCACACGTCGAAGAGGTCGTCGAACACCTCGCGCTGACCTGCACGGCGCAGGAGGGCCGCGGCGAGTCCCTCGCGCAGGCGCTCGCGGTCGTCGAGTCCGAGGACATGGGCCACTGATCCGGCGTCGACGACCTCACTCGTGCCGACGACGACGCCGTGGCCGCGCAGGGCTCGGGCGAAGTGCACGAGTCGGGTGTCGAGGGCGGTGGACACGACTGTTCCGGTCAGGAGGCCGGGAGGTCGAGGGCGACGGCGGCGCGTTCGATGTCGTCCTGGTGCTTGAGGAGGACGCCGAGGTTGTCGCGGACGAGTTCGGCGCTGAGGTTGCCGTCCTCCGTTGCACCGAGTGCGATGAGGGTGCGGGCCCAGTCGACCGTCTCGGCGACGGAGGGGGCCTTGCGCAGGCGGAGTTCGCGCAGGCGGTGGACGAGGCGGACGACCGACTCGACGAGCGCATCGTCGAGACCGGGAGCGCGCAGCGTGACGATGCGCTGCTCGAGCTCGGCACTCGGGTAGTCGATGTGGAGGAAGAGGCAGCGGCGACGCAGGGCCTCGGAGAGCTCGCGCGTCGCGTTGGAGGTCAGGACGACGAAGGGCCGGTGCCTCGCCGTGATCGTGCCGAGCTCGGGCACGGTCACCTGGAAGTCGCTGAGGATCTCGAGGAGCAGGCCCTCGATCTCGACGTCGGCCTTGTCGAGCTCGTCGATGAGGAGGACGACCGGTTCCTCACTGCGGATGGCGGCGAGGAGCGGGCGGGCGAGCAGGAACTCGTCGCTGAAGATGTTGTCCCGCAACGCATCCCAGCCATCCGTCTGCTCACGCTCGGCGGTGATGCGGAGGAGCTGCTTGGCGTGGTTCCACTCGTAGAGCGCGCGCGCCTCATCGACACCCTCGTAGCACTGGAGCCGGATGAGGGTGGCTCCCGTCGCCGCGGCGACCGCCTTGGCGAGTTCGGTCTTGCCGACGCCGGCCGGACCCTCGACGAGCAGCGGTTTGCCCAGCTGGTCGGCGAGGAAGGTGGTCGTCGTGATGGCGTCCGAGGCGAGGTAGCCGGTGTCGGCGAGGCGCTCGCGGACGTCGTCGATGGAGGCGAAGCGTGTGGTCACCTCGTCATCCTGACACTCACGCAGTGGGCGGTTCCTGCGGGTGTGCGCCGCGTCGCCTCCGCACGATGGCGTAACCGGCTGCGCCGATCAGGAGGAGGAGCACGACGGGTCCGCCGCGGACCAGGAGGTTCGGACCGTCCTCGGCCGGCTTGGGATTCGTTGTCTTGGCAGGCGTGGCATCTGGCGAGGCCGTGGCCGAAGGGTTCGGTGAGGTTGGCGACGGTCCTCCCGACGCGGCATAGCTGGGCTCTCCCGTGATGTCGCCCTCGACGTCGACTCGGAACATCATGGGGACTTCAACGACTCCGCCTTGGCGGCTGAGTGGGATGGCGATGCGCAGGTAATAGTCGCCAGCCAGATCAGCCAGTGGTGTGCCGCGTCTCTCACGGTTGCGGTAGCGGACCTCGGCGCTCACCTGCTGGGTGTGCGCCTTCTGGCCGAAACTGCCGTAGCTCAGGCTGGCCTCGTCGACCAGCCCGCGATCGGGTGCGTAGAGGACGGGTGCGTAGTGGGTCAGCTGCTTAACTTGCTCGGTGACCGAGCCCGGAACCGGCGCGACGGACACCCGAAGGTGCTGACCCCATCCGACGGGGATGCGATAGAAGATCGTCTCGCCCGACATGTAGGTCTCCTGCCAGCTTCCAGGTGAGATGCGAGGGGCCGAAGAGAAGGACGGTCCGCCCACGACCGGCCGAGGGTCCGACGGAGCTGGTGCGACCTGGTCCGGATTGACCGAGCCGGCGGGCGGCAGTGCGTCCAGGGCGTCAACCGGGGGCTCCTCCATCACGAGGATCTCGGCCGGGTTCGGTGTGGCGCTGCCGGTCTCGCGGTCCAAGGTCAAAGTGACTGCGTCGGACGTGTTGCACGGCGACGGTCGCAGCTGAGAAGCACTCTTGGTTCCGGACACTCGCACTGTTCCATTGACAAGCCCGGCGAACGCGCTGGACCCGATTCGAGACGCGAGCCCATCGCCGCAGCCCTCATCGCCAGCAGCGAGGCGCAGCCGCACGAGCTCACGGTTTGCGGTCTCGCTGTAGGGCGGACGCATGGTGACGGCCACACGCAGCGTGGAGCCTGACATGGTGCGACGGACCGTGTAGTGCCGCCGGCCCGCGCCGGTCGTGAGGGTGTCGGTGTACTGGCCGGCGGTCAGTTCCGGGGCGCCAGTGGCAGCCGGCGTACCGACGACAGGGGTGCCGCTGACCGTGAAGGGGCGGATGGCGCGCTGGGACAGCTTGCTCAGCGAAGTGTTGAGCTGGTCAGCGTCCTTGGCGTCGAAGTAGCTGCCGTTGCCGGCGTCGGCGATGCACTGGAGCTGCGTGCGTGCCTTGGCGTTGACGCCGAAGCCGACGGTGTCGATCTGGAGGTCGATCCCGTTGGCGGTGAGCTTCTTGACGACCGGGCACGGGTCGGGGACGCAGGACTCTTCGCCGTCGGAGACGAGGACGATGTTGCGCTTGCCGTCGGCGCCGAGGTCCTTCATCGCTTCCTCGAGGGAGTGCGCGATGGGCGTTTCGCCGAGGGCCTTGATGGCGGCGATTGTCGTGGTCATCCCGGCCTTGTCGAGGGCACCGATGGGGTGGACGAGCTTGGTGTCGGCGCATGCGGCCGGGGTGGGCTTGCCTCCGCCGTCGACGGTGGCGCCGTACACGCGCAGTCCGACCTGGGCACTCTCGGGCAGGGCACCGACCACGCCGGTGAGGGCCTTCTTCGCGGCTTCGATCTTGGTCAGGCCGCTCGGGTCCTTGGCCTTCATCGACCCGGACGCGTCGAGCATGAGCAGCAGCTTCCCCGGCACCGGGTCGTCCGCAGTGACGCCGCTCGCCGAAGCCGGCAGCGCGGCGTGTGACCCGGCAGTCAGTGCCATGACGGCGGTTGTGCAGAGCGCGGCAAGGATCCGCATCGTTCTTCCCCCTCAGGTGATGGTGCGGCCACCGTAGCGTTTGCAATAGCAAACACGCAACCCGGCTGGCAGGGGAAGGCTACCCATCGGAGGTGGGCGGACGGCATACGCTGCGGTTCATGTCTCCCCGGGTGATCCACACCGCTCAGGCATTGGTCGATGTCGTCGTGGAGGTGCCAGCTCTCCCCAGACGAGGCGGCAACGTCATGGCGCCGCCGCCGAAGGAGTACGCCGGGGGAGCGGTCAACATCCTCCTCGCCGCCGCCCGCCAGGGCGCGGAGTGCGTGCACGCCGGCGCGACCGGTACGGGGCCTCATGGCGACCTCATCCGGAATGCGCTGGCTGCCGAGGGCGTCACGGTGTCGAGCCCTGTCGTGCCCGATCTCGACACCGGCATCTGCGTCGTCATGCTCGAGCCGACGGCGGAGCGGACCTTCGTCACGACACAGGCGGCTGAGCGGATCATCAGCGTCGAGTCGCTCCAGACCTCCGACCCGCAGCCGGGTGACCTCGTCTGCGTCAGCGGCTACTCGCTGACCGGCACAACGCGAGATCCGTTGCTGCAGTGGCTTGCTGGGCTCCCGAAGGGTGTCGAGGTCGTGCTCGACCCGGGGGCGATCTTCGAGGAGCTCGACGACGAGATCCGCACCCGGATGCTCGGCATCACGACGGTGTGGACGGGCAACAAGGAGGAGAGCGAGGCGCTCACCGGCGAGGATGACATCGTCGCCGCGGTCGCCCTCTGCATCGACCACCTGCCCGACGGAGCGGTTGCGATCGTGCGCGACGGGCCCGAGGGCTGCGCGGTCCATGTCGACGGCGAGACGACCGACCTCGACGGCTACCCGCAGAAGCCGGTCGACACCAACGGCGCCGGCGACACCCACACGGGCGTCCTCGTCGCCTGCCGAGCAGCCGGCATGCCGTGGGTCGAATCCGCGCGCCGCGCCAACGCCGGCGGGGCGATCAAGGTGACCCGACGAGGTCCTGCAACCGCCCCCACGGCCGAGGAGATCGACGCCTTCCTGGCCGAGAACGCCTGACGATTTGCGACAGGCGTGGCCGGTGTCCGCCACTGTCGCGAGTCGGCTGCGGTACGGGTTGGGCGGGTGGATCCCGAAAGGCGAGGTTGGACGACACCTCGATCGCTATAGGCGGCGGCCACGAGGGCTCGACGCATCGCGCCTCGAGGTCGCCTGAGCCGGCACCCCACCTCCTCATTTCCTGCTGCAACATGCCCCTGCCAGGGGCGGAATGAGGAACGCAAGCAGTCGGGCTCAGCTCGGGTGCCCCTCGGCTTCCTGGGACTCGGCGTCGGCGACGACCTGCTCGGCCTCGGCGACGGCGCGGGCGCGACGTCGGTCGAGCAGCAGCTTGCCGAGGCTGCCGACGACGACGGCACCCACGGTGCCGGACATGATCCAGGCGAAGGCAGAACGTTCGTCAGAGCGATCCATGGCCCCATCCTGCCCCAGCCGTCACGGGGGAGCACCCAGGTCCGCTCATAGGATGACCGTGTGACGACCGACGACGCACTGGAGCAGCAACGCGCCCTCTACGGCGCGCCCCTCTCCGAGCTGGGCGCCACCGTCCGGACCGGTCTCGGGCTCACCCAGGGCCGCCTGGCCGAAGTGCTCGGGTTGTCGGCCCCGATGCTGTCGCAGCTCCTCAGCGGGCAGCGGGTCAAGATCGGCAATCCCGCTGTCGTGCACCGGTTGCAGCGCCTTCTCGACCTCACGAGGGAGGCCGGGAGCCTCACTCCCGACGAGGTCATTGCCCGTCTCGCGACCATCCGTGAGGAGCAGCCCACGCTCACCGGTGCGGCGCACGACACCGACTCCGCGATGCGCCTCCTGGCGTCGTTGGGGACACCTGACCAGCTCCTCTCGACCGCCGCTGCCGCAGACTCCGCCGGCGCGGCACGGCTCGCCGAACAGCTTCGACGCGCGGCCGGGGTCGCCCGTGGGTGAGGTCTTCGCCGGGCGCTACGAACTGCTCGACACCCTGGGAGAGGGTGGCATGGGGACGGTCTGGCGCGTCTGGGACGCCCGCGAGGAACGGATCGTTGCCGCCAAGGTGCTGCGCCAGTCCGACGCGGTCTCCCTGCTGCGCTTCGTTCGGGAGCAGGCCTTCCGCGTCGACCACCCGCATGTCCTCACGCCGCTGGGGTGGGCGGGGGAGGACGACCGGGTGCTCTTCACCATGCCCGTCGTCGAGGGCGGTTCCGTGGCGAGCCTCATCGGTGACCACGGGCCGCTGCCACCTTTGCTGGCCGCCGAGATCCTGCGCCAGTTGATGAGCGCGCTCGACGCCGTCCACGCTGCCGGGATCCTGCACCGCGACGTCAAGCCCGCCAACGTGCTCCTCGCGGCGACCGGCACCGAACGGCCGCACACTTTCCTCACGGACTTCGGCATCGCCATCGAGCTGGACGGCGTGCGGCTCACGCAGACGGGACAGTGGTCCGGGACGCCGAGCTACACGGCGCCCGAGACCCACGAGGGCGCCGAACCCGATCCCACTGCCGACCTGTATGCCGTGGGGCAAGTCGGGTTGGCGATGCTCACCGGGGAGCGTCCGTCGGCTTCACCGACCCGCGCGGCCGGGGTGCCCGACGATCTCTGGTCCTTGCTCCTCGATCTGACTCGGGTCGACCCGCAGGCCCGACCCCAGACAGCCGCAGAGGCGCTGCGTCGACTCGAGGGACCCGAACTCGTGTGGCGTCCGGGCGCGATGGGTGAGGTGGAGGTGCTGCGCCACGTCCCCGAACCCCGCGACGGGTTGCACCAGGTCAATGCTCGGGCCGATGACGTCACGCACGTCCGACCGGGGGCGGTGCCGGAGGCGGTCGACGAGCCTGCGCCCGAGGCGCCAACTCCGGTGCAGGACAGGCCCGTTCGCCCGAATACGCCGACCTCGCCGGGGTCCCCGAACCGTCGTGGCCTCACGGTGCTCTTCGTCGCCATGGTGCTGCTGGCGCTCGCCGCGGGGGTGGTGGTGTGGTCCCCGTGGTCGTCCGACACTGGAAACCCACGCACACCGGCCACCACACCCGCCGGTACGTCAGGGACCAGCAATGGCTCGGAGAGCCCGACGACCGCTCCGACACCGACCTCCTCGCAGGGATCGGTCGGCGTCGGAACGGTCGTCGTGTCGGTCGGTCAGCCGTGCCAGTTCAGTGACGTCGGGGTCCGGGAGGAGACCGTCACGGGTGACGCCGTCGTGTGCCAACGGCGCACCGATGGCGCCTACGCCTGGGACCCGGCGCCGACCGGTTAGAGCTCGTGCGGTTGACGATCCTCGGCGATCACGGTGTCGTCATCGCGGCCAGAACCCTTGCGGCGCAAGGCTCCTGCCACCACGGCGCCCAGTCCGAGGACTCCGATGAGACCTCCGAAGATCCAGGCGAACGGGGACGGGTCGGCCTCTCGTGACTTGTGCTCCACGGTGTCCTCCTCGGTGGTGGGGTCTGTCGACTCACCCGACACGCTAGGCGACGCGGACGCATCGGGTGCGAGGCCGGCATACGCCGGCTTGCCCGTGGGCTCACCCTCGACGGCGATGTTGAGGCGCACGGTGAGCGGGATGGCGAGGCCGGGGGAGTCCTCGGTCGCGCGCCCGACGGCGAAGTAGTAGTAGCCGGGCTGTGAGACTTCCTGGAGTGCGGGGTAGTGGTAGCCGTTGCCCTGCACTCGCTTGTTGCGGTAGCGGACTTCGGGGGTGTACTCGGTGAGCGAGAATTGCGGCGAGCTTGCGCTGAGGTTCTCGCGGTTGTCCGGGTCCCCGCCGGCACGGGTGAGCGGGAAGAAGGACGGCGTCCAGGCGTCGACCGTGAAGAGGTTGTGGCTCGTCGACGTGAAGGTCGGCTTGGGTCCGACCGCGCCGATGTCGGCCGTGAGTGCGGCACGCTGACCGAAGTCGAGCCGGACGCGGTAGTAGATCTGCTCACCCGGGAGGATCGTGTCCTGGAACGTGCCGGGGGCCAGGGTGGGCGCATCGGCGAAGCCGCCGCCTCCGACAACGGGCACGGGGGCGCCGGTCGGCTTGGCCGTGAGCGGCGTGACCTTCTCCGAATCCACTCCCTCGGGGAGGGCCGACAGGTTCGTCACCGGCGGCTCCTCGATGTAGGCGAGCTGGACCGGGACCTCGCCGGGGGCGCCGTCCTTGTGGGTCAGGGCAGCGACGAGTTCGGGGGAACTGGCACACGGCTCGTCCTTGCCGGACTGCTCCGGGTCGGCCGCTTCCCAGCCGCCGGCCGTCGCCGCAGCGGTCATCGACGAACCCGAGCGGAAGAATTCGATCGCCGTGTCGTACTCACTGTCGCACTCCTCGCCATCGGGCGTCTGCAGCGTGACCTCCCACGTCTCGGCGTCCGTGGCGCCGCGATCCGCGGCCATCGGACGTGCCACGAGCGAGACGTGCACGACCGAGCCAGGGGTCCGCTTGATGCGGAGGTATCGGGGGTCGGCCCCGACCGCGAACGTGTCGCGGAAACGACCCGGCTCGAGGACCGGGGCGGAGGCCTGGTCGGGCGTCGCAGTCACGGGCGTGCCGTCGATGCTGAACGGGCGGAGAGCGCGTTGGCTGAGCTTGCTCAGCGACGAGGTGAGAGCGTCGGCGTCCCTGGCGTCGTAGTAGGTGCCGTTGCCGGCGTCGGCGATGCACTGGAGCTGCTGTCGTGCGTCGGCGTTGACGCCGAATCCGACGGTGTCGATCTGGAGGTCGATGCCGTTGGCGGTGAGCTTCTTGACGACCGGGCAGGGGTCGGGGACGCAGGACTCCTCGCCGTCGGAGACGAGGACGATGTTGCGCTTGCCGTCGGCGCCGAGGTCCTTCATGGCCTCGGTGAGGGAGTGCGCGATGGGGGTTTCGCCGAGGGCGGTGATGGCAGTGATGGTCTTCGTCAGACCCGCCCTGTCGAGGGGCCCGACTGGGTGGACGAGTCGGGAGTCGGCGCAGGCGGCGGCGGTGGGCTTGTTGTGCCCGTCGACCGTGGCGCCGTAGACGCGCAGTCCCACCTGGGCGCTCTCGGGCAGGGCGCTCACGACTCCGGTGAGGGCCTTCTTGGCGGCCTCGATCTTGCTCAGCCCGCTGGGGTCGGAGGCCTTCATCGACCCGGACGCGTCGAGCATGAGCAGCAGCTTGCCCGGCACGGGATCGTCCGCGGTGGCTACCGAAGCGGCCGGTGACGCGGCAGCGGCAGGTGCGGTGCCGGCATACCCGGCTGGTGTCACGCCGAGAAGGACGGCGACGGCGGCGAGAGCCGTCAGGATCGTGCGACGCATGGTTCCCCTCCAACAAGGTGATATTCGCTATCGCAAATCCACGCGGCGGGAACGGGGCGGATCAAGCGACTGTGATGGGGAGAACTCCCCATCGCGTACCGCTGCAGGGCGCGGGGACTCAGCCCAGGCGACCGAGGTCGTTCCGGCACGACTCCTCGAACCGGTCCAGCTCGCTCAGCGCCGCGTCGAGGTCGCGGCGGCGCTGCTCGAGATCAGAGCGACGCTCATCGATCTGGCCGAGGACGTACTCGAGCTGGCTGCGGCGGCCGCGCGGTGCGTCGTAGAGGTCGATGATCGTGCGGATCTCCTCGAGCGGAAAACCCAGCCGCTTGCCGCGCAGGATGAGGCCGAGTCGGGTCTTGTCGCGACGGTGGTAGATGCGCGTCGTGCCCACTCGTTCGGGGGAGATGAGGCCGAGGTCCTCGTAGTGGCGCACGGTTCGATG
Source organism: Knoellia subterranea KCTC 19937 (assembly GCF_000768685.1). Classification (GTDB taxonomy): domain Bacteria; phylum Actinomycetota; class Actinomycetes; order Actinomycetales; family Dermatophilaceae; genus Knoellia; species Knoellia subterranea. Next base: position 23,365 of record NZ_AVPK01000007.1, read on the forward strand.
GGTCACGTCGAACTCCTCGGCGATCTCACGGATCGTCCAGGTCTGTTCGGGTGCCTTCGCGCGGGTTGCCACAGGCACGAGTATTGCTTTACGTTTACGTCAACGTCAAGACAATCAGCAGGTATGCCGGGTGGCTGCGACCCAGCCCACCGCACCTTGGGAGGAACACCGATGTTCGAGCTCAGCCAGGACCACGAGGACTTCCGCAAGGTCGTGCGCGACTTCGCCGAGCGCGAGGTCGAGCCGCACGTCGCGCAGTGGGACAAGGACCACCACTTCCCGACCGACCTCGTGCCCAAGATGGGTGACCTCGGGCTCTTCGGACTCGTTGTCCCCGAGGAGTTCGGCGGCAGCCTCGACCCGGAGGAGGGTGGCGCGTTCACGAGCCTCTGCGTCGCCATCGAGGAGCTCGGGCGCGTCGACCAGTCGATCGGCATCACGCTCTCCGCGGGCGTTGGCCTCGGCATCAACCCGATCCTCACCTACGGCAACGACGAGCAGAAGCAGCAGTTCCTGCCCGACCTCGTTGCTGGTCGCGCCCTCGCCGGCTTCGGCCTCACCGAGCCGGACGCCGGCTCCGACGCGGGCGCCACCCGCACGAAGGCCGCGCGTGACGGCGACGAGTGGGTCGTCGACGGCGCCAAGGCGTTCATCACCAACTCGGGCACCGACATCACCTCGGTCGTGACCGTCACCGCCCGCACCGGCACCGACAGCAACGGCAACGCGGAGATCAGCGCGATCATGATCCCTTCTGGCACACCGGGATTCACCGTCGAGCCGGCCTACGACAAGCTCGGCTGGCACATCTCCGACACCCACGGTCTGACCTTCCAGAACTGCCGCGTCCCCGAAGGGAACCTCCTCGGCGAGCAGGGGCAGGGCTTCAAGCAGTTCCTCAAGACCCTCGACGACGGCCGCATCGCCATCTCCGCCCTCGCCGTCGGCATGGCGCAGGCGATGCTCGAACTGTCGACGGATTACGCCAAGACCCGCACCGCCTTCGGTCGTCCGATCGGCTCCAACCAGGGTGTGTCCTTCCAGGTCGCGGACCTCGCCGTCTCGGTCGAGGCCGCCCGACTCCTCACCTACAAGGCCGCCTGGCTCAAGGACGAGATGGAGGCCGGTCGCCGCTCCCTCAAGGAGGTCAAGCAGGCCGCGTCGATCGCCAAGCTCTACTCGAGCGAGGCCGCCGTCACCGCGACCCGCATCGCCGTCCAGATCTTCGGCGGCAACGGCTTCATGGAGGAGTACCCCGTCGCCCGCTTCTACCGCGACGGCAAGATCCTCGAGATCGGTGAGGGCACGAGCGAGGTCCAGCGGATGCTCATCGCGCGCCACCTCGGCCTCGGTGCCTGACAGAGTGATCGGTATGCCGGTGAGTGAGTCCGACCCGAAGGTCGCCGATGTTCGTGCCCGACTCGAGGCGGCACGCGCCGCGTCGGCGTCACCGCCCGACAAGGCCGCGGCCAAGCTCGCCCAGCAGGGCAAGCTCTATGTCCGCGACCGCATCGCCCTGCTCGTCGACGAGGGGTCGTTCGTCGAGGACGGCCGCTACGCCAACGCGCTCGCCAAGGGTCTGCCGGCCGACGGCGTCGTCACCGGACGTGGCACTGTCGATGGTCGGCCGGTCATCGTCATCGCGAACGACCCGACCGTGAAGGCCGGCTCGTGGGGTTCGCGCACGGTCGAGAAGATCGTGCGTGCCACCGAGATGGCGCTGCGCGAGGAGCTCCCGGTCTTCTGGTTCGTTGACTCCGCCGGCGCCCGCATCACCGACCAGGTCGAGATGTTCCCCGGGCGTCGCGGCGCCGGCCGGATCTTCCACAACCAAGTGGCACTCTCGGGCAAGGTCCCGCAGATCTGCTGCCTCTTCGGCCCGTCGGCCGCCGGTGGTGCCTACATCCCGAGCTTCACCGACCTGCTCATCATGGTCGAGGGCAACGCGTCCATGTATCTCGGCAGCCCTCGCATGGCCGAAATGGTTGTGGGAGAGAAGGTTTCGCTCGAGGAGATGGGCGGTGCGCGCATGCACTGCACCGTCTCCGGCGTCGGTGACATCCTCGCCGCCGATGACACCGAGGCCATCGAGCTCGCGAAGCTCTATTTCTCCTACGTCCCGCAGAACTGGCGTTCACCGCTTCCTTCGTATGCCGGTGAGTCACCCTCCGCTCCCCTCACCCGAGCGTCGGTCCCGGAGCGGGAGAGCCAGCCGTTCGACGTGCACGAGGTCATCGACGGGCTCGTCGACGACGACAGCTTCTTCGAGATCAAGGCGCTTTTCGCGGCCGAGCTCGTCGTGGGGTTCGGTCGGATGGACGGAGAGACCGTCGGAATCGTCGCGAACAACTCGATGGTCAAGGGTGGGGTGCTCTTCACCGACAGTGCCGACAAGGCGGCCCGGTTCATCTGGTTGTGCGACGCCTACTCGATCCCGCTCATCTATCTCGCGGACGTGCCTGGCTTCATGATCGGCTCCGAGGTCGAGCGGGGTGGCATCATCCGGCACGGCGCCAAGATGGTGTCCGCGGTCTCGTCTGCAACGGTGCCGCAGTTCTGCGTCGTCGTCCGCAAGGCCTACGGCGCCGGGCTCTATGCCATGGGTGGGCCCGGGTTCGGTCCGGACGCGACGATCGCGTTGCCCACGGCGCGCATCGCGGTCATGGGGCCGGAGGCCGCGGTCAATGCGGTCTACGCCAACAAGATCGCCGAGGTCGAGGCGGCCGAGGGTGCGGAGGCTCGCGACGCCTTCGTCGCGGCCCGTCGTGCGGAGTACGAAGAGGACGTCGACCTCGAACGCCTCGCCGCGGACCTCGTCATCGACCACATCGTCGAGCCCGAGGACCTGCGCGCCGAGCTGCTCCACCGCCTGCGCTACGCCGCTGGAAGGGATCGGGCGTTCGCGACCAAGCGACGCGGCATACCTCCGGTCTAGAAACTGGGCTGGTCACAACCAACCACTGGTAGCCAGACTTCCCTAAGGTGTCACCCGTTCGGGTGACGCGGGGGTGTCCCAACTGACTACTCAGGAATGGTCATGACTACGGCTGCACGACGTCGCCCCGGGCGGGCACATGTCCTCACGAGCGTCGCCATCACCTTCGGCGCGGGTTGCATTGCGGTGGGTACGGCGGGTGCCGTGCTCCTGCCGCAGGGCAGTCCGGATGCGACGAGAGTGGTGGCTGCGGACGTGCTTCGCCCAGCCCTGCAGCCCGTGAGGACGACGACGCCCGATGTCGTTTCGCGCAACGGACCGGCCCCGCTCGAGTCGCCAGGCGTGGTGCACGGCGCGGGACCGGAGCGGGTCGACGTGGCGCCGTCGATCGCCGCGGTTCCATCGGAGAAGTCGGCGGCTGAGCGTGCGGCGACCGCCGACGCCGCAGAGCCTTCCGCCGATGACGGCACGACGCCCAGTGGTCTCGGTGTCGATGTCGATGTCGAGTTGAGCCTCACTGGGCCGACGCCTGAGATCGCGTCGACGACGCCGGCCCCGGCGAGCTCCCCGGCCACGACGACCAGGACTCCACGGTCGACGGCCAGCGCGACGCCGTCATCGAGCCCGACTCCACCGTCAGCGACGACCCGGCCTGCACCGGAGCCGGCTCCGACGCCCGAGCCGGTGCCCGAACAAGAGGGCTCACTGCTCGGTGGCCTGCTCGGGCTCCTCTTCGGCCGGTGATCGCGCCGTCCAGAGCGGCCGCGTGCCGTGGTCCCGGGTCAGCCCTTCGTGGCTCGACGCAGAGTGCGCCATGGGATGCCGAGCTCCGCGAGAAGCTCACGCAGCAGCGGGAGCGAGACACCCACGACGTTGGAGGGGTCGCCTTCGATGGCGCGGACGTAGGGCGCTCCCAGACCGTCGAGGGTGAACGCGCCCGCGACGTGCAGCGGTTCGCCCGTCTCGACGTAGGCCGCGATCTCGTCGTCATCGACCTCGGCGAAGTGCACCGTCGTCGACGCCGTTGCGCCGAGGACACCGTTCGTCCCGCCGTCCTCTTCGGCCCGATCGTCGACGAGCCAGTGGCCCGTGTGCAGGATGCCGGACCGACCGCGCATGCCTTGCCAGCGGGCAGTTGCGGTGTCAGCGTCACCCGGCTTGCCATGGATCTCACCGTCGAGTTCGAGGACCGAATCGCAGCCCAGGACAACGGATTCCGGCTCGTCGTCCGCCACGCGTGCCCGAGCAACGGCCTCGGCCTTGGCTCGGGCCAACAGCAGCGCGACGTCCGCCGGTTCGAGCGGCCCGGAGAGCTCCACAGCCCGGGCGAGCACAGCGTCCTCGTCCACGTCGCTGACGTGGACGACGGGTTCAACACCAGCGGAACGCAAGGTGGCGAGGCGTGCCGGGGACGCGGACGCCAGGACAAGGAAGGATGCCGACAACTCATGCGAGGCCATGACGCCAACCGTATTGCGACGAGGATGGCGCGACCATCTCGGGCCGGGGTGGGTCGCCCATGAGGAACGAATCGTCAGGAGCGAACTCGATGAACGACCGTCATCGCCCCGGTGGCCCGCGCACGCGGGCCTACGGGATGCTCCGAGTGCTGCTGCTCTCCGGAGTGGCGTTGGTCCTCGTCGGTGCGTTCGGCGCCTCCATCCAGGGCATCACGAGTGATGGGAGAGGCCACGCCTACCCGGGCGTCGCACGTGACGGCTCCATCACGCCCTCACCCATCGACCCGGGAGGCGCGTCGTCCGGTGCGGTGCCGATCACGCCTGGCGACGCAACGGGTACACCCACAGCCACGGCGACCGCCACGCCCACCGACGCGGCATCGGCCACCGGTGCGCCCACGGTCACACCCACCCCGAGCGACGGCACGCCCAGTCCCGAGACTTCCGAGCCGACGTCGGAGGAGCCCAGTACCTCGCGCACCTCCGCCCCGCCCCGACCTGCTCCGCCCCGGACGGCCTCGACGACGTCATCGCCGACTCGGACATCGCGGCCCCAGCCGTCACCCTCCCCGACCGACGACGACACGTTCTTCGACGACCTCGTGGACATCTTCCGCCCGCCGAGCTAATTCTCCGTTACCCCGTACCTTTCTGGATGAGCTCCTCGGGCCTCCGGGCCTCGCACCTTCGTCGCTCGTGTCCTCGGCCTGTCGTCGCTCAGCCGAGCACCTCGTCCACGAAGCACCACCGCCACGCCTCGCCCGGCTCCAGTGACCGCATCACCGGGTGGCCGTCGGCGGCATAGTGCGCACTCGCGTGCTTCCCTTCCGAGGAGTCGCAGCAGCCGACATTGCCGCACCGGGTGCACACCCGCAGATGCACCCAGGTCATGCCGAGACGGAGGCAGTCCGAGCACCCCTCGGGGCTCAACGGGACCGCGCAGTCCGGTTCGCCGGCGAGGTGGTCGCAACCGCTGGCGACCTGCTCCGGAGCGAGGAGTGGAGTGTCACGAATGGCCGCCGCCCGGGCCGACGACCAACTGATCGCGGCCTCCTCGGCGTCGAGCTGGGCCAGGACGCTCGACAGGATCTCGTGGTCCACGTCGTCCTCGTCACGGATCCGGACGAGCTCGCGCCGCTCGGCCTCGAGCATCGACATGCGCAGCCGCCGGCGGACCTCGCTGGGCGGCTCGGCCTCGCGCGGCCCCAGGGTGCCGAGCCGCTCCCAGATGCGGTTGACGCGCAGCGCCGCTTTGTCCCGAAGTTCCTGTGCCGCAGCGGGATCCACGTCGGACTCGTTGTCGAGTGCTCGCAGTCCTGCACCTGTGGCAGCCTGCACCACGGTCGCCTCCTGGAGGGCGTCCTCGCGGGGATCCGGGCCACGAACCCCGAGCGCGCGGGCGAGCGCGGGCAGGGTCGACGACTGGAGGGCGAGCGTGCCGACCGTGACGATCATTGCGACGAGGACGAGCGTCGGCCGCTCGGGCGTGAGCTCAGGAAGGGTGAGAGCAGCCGCGAGGGTGACCACCCCTCGCATCCCGGCCCAGGAGGTGACGGCGACATGGGAGGCCGAGACCGGCATACGGTCTCGTGCCACACGGTCCGCAAGCCATGTGAACGGGAACATCCAGATGGGTCGCAGGACGAGGACCGCGGCGAGCACGGCGAGGCCGATGACCACCGCGCGCCCGAGCGAGATCTCGCTCGCCCGGACGTCCGCCACGGTGCTCGAGAGCTGGAGCCCGATGAGGAGGAACACCGCGTTCTCGAGGAGGAACGTGATGCTCGCCCAGTTGACCCGTTCGCTCAGCCGTGAGGCCGCGGACTGGAGCACGATCGACTTGTGGGCGAGGAGCAGGCCCGTGGTGACGACCGCGAGGACTCCGCTCGCGCCGAGCTGCTCGGCCGGGAGGTAGGACACGAACGGCGCGGCAAAGGACAACACCGTGTCCGACGTCGCCTCGGTGAGGTGCTTCCGGATGTGGCCGATGAGGACGAAGACGACCCACCCGACGCCTACTCCTCCGACGACGGCGAGGCCGAAGTCACGGGCCACAGAACTCACGGATACCGGCCCGTGAGAAGCGAATCCGTGATGTGAGGTTGCCAAGCCCGCTGCGGCGATCGCGGTCCGGAGCGTGACGAGAGCGGTTGCGTCGTTGAGGAGCGATTCGCCCTCGAGGATGGTCGTGATGCGCCGGGGGAGGCCGATGCCGCGGGCGACGGCCGTGGCGGCCACCGCGTCCGGGGGAGCGACGATGGCGCCAAGCGCGACGGCCACGGCGAAGGGGATCGAGGGTACGAGCCACCGCACGAGGAGCGCGACACCCAACGCCGTGAAGAGCACGAGTCCGACCGACAGGCCGAGGATCGGCAGTCGGTTGGCTCGGATGTCGACGAGCGAGGTGTTGAGGGCTGCGGCATACAGCAAGGGCGGGAGCAGGCCCAGAAGCACGACATCCGGGTCGAGGGAGACCTCGGGGATGAAGGGCAGGACCGATGCGATGAGTCCGACGACAAGCAGGGCGATCGGTGATGGCAGCCGCAGCGGTGCGCTGAGGCGCGCCACGAGGATGACGGTCACGGCGATGGCGGCGAGCGTGAGTGCGAGGGTCACCGGGACATTGTCTGCCACGCGCTCACGACGGCGTCCATCCCGCGAGGTTGAGGTCTTGCGGCGTCTGGTTACGCGCCAGTAGGTTCTCGGTTACCGCCGAGTACAAATCACCTCGAACAAAGGCTGACAATGACGTCACGCATGTTCCGTCGGGCTCTCGTCCCGATCGCTGCCCTCGGCCTGGTGGCCGCGCTCGCAGCCCCCGCGCACGCCGGTTCCGACTCGATTCCCGGCACCGCGGGGGCGGGCACCGTCACCGGCGTGGCCGAGCCGTCGCGCCCGGCGTTCTACGACCCACCCGCCACGATCCCCGGCACGCCCGGGACGATCATCCGCAGCGAGCCCGCGACCCAGTGGCTCGACCCGCTCGGCTTCTCGAACCTCACGATGTCGTCGACCCGTGTCATGTATGCGTCGAAGAACCGTGTGGGCCGCCCCATCGCGGTCACCGGAACCATCTTCGAGCCCAAGGCCCCGTGGATCGGTCTGAGCTCGCGTCCCCTCATCAGCTTCGCCCCGGGGACGATGGGCATCGCCGACAAGTGCGCACCCTCGCGCCAGCTCGCCGAGTCGTTCACGATGTACGAGATCCTCTTCATGCAGGGGTTGTTGACTCGCGGTTATGCCGTCGCGCTGACGGACTATCAGGGCCTGGGGACCCCCGGCACGCACACGTACATGCAACGCGTCGCCCAGGGCCAGGCCGTTCTCGACATCGCCCGGGCCGCGCTGAAGCGCTCGGGGACGAGCCTACGGAGCACCACCCCGGTGGGCTTCTACGGCTACTCTCAGGGCGGTGGGGCTGCGGCCGCCGCGGCCGAGCTCGCGGGCAGCTATGCCCCGGAGCTCCGGGTCAGGGGCACCGTCGCCGGAGCCGTCCCCGCGGACCTCGGCGCCGTGGCGAAGAACCTCGAGGGCAGCTTCTACGCCGAGTTCCTCAACTTCGCGCTCCTCGGGCTTGCTGCGGACAACGGCATCGACATGAGCGGCTACCTCAATGAGGCGGGCAAGCAGGTCGCCCGGGCCACCGAGGGGCACTGTGTGTTCGACCTGGCCGCCGGTGCGTTCCAGAACTCCTCGAGGCTCACCCTCGACGGACGCAAGGTTCCCGCCTACCTCGGAGAGGCGCCCTTCAAGGGGATCCTCGCGGCCAACCGCATCGGCAACCTCAAGCCCAACGCTCCGGTGCTCGTGTCCCAGTCGCTGCTCGACGACGTCATCCCCTACGCCGTCGGCAAGCAGCTCGCCAAGGCCTGGTGCGGCAAGGGCACCAACGTGCGCTTCTCGACGAACGTCGGCCCCACCCACATCGGTGGCGCTTTTCCCTCCTCGGCCGAGAGCTACGCGTTCTTCGAGGCACGCTTCGCCGGGCTGCCGCAGATCAGCAACTGCTGGACCATCTGGTGAGTTCGGCTCTCTGACAACGCTTTTCGCGGTTTGAAGACCGAGTCCACGCAAAGGTATGCCGTCCGCGAAACAATCGCGGCCGGCATACCTTTGCGGTTGTGCTCAGGCGCGCATCGCCTCGACGAGGACGTCGAGACCAACCGAACCCACGTCGAGAGCGCGACGGTGGAAGGCCTTCGCGTCGAACGAATCGCCCTCTCGCGCAGCGGTTTCGTCGCGCAGCTGCATCCAGATGCGCTCGCCGATCTTGTAGCTCGGCGCCTGCCCCGGCCAGCCGAGGTAGCGGTCGAGCTCGAAGCGCAGGGACGCCTCGTCGTTGTTCGCGTGGGCGCTGAGGAACTGCCACGCCTTGTCGTAGGTCCACTCGCCGCCACCGACCTCGGCGGGCGCCTCGAAACCGCAGTGGATGCCGATGTCGAGGACGACGCGGGCGGCACGCAGCGACTGGGCGTCGAGGAAGCCGAGGTAATTGCCGGGGTCGTCCATGAAGCCGAGCTCGACCATGAGCCGCTCGGCGTAGAGGGCCCAGCCCTCGCCGTGGCCGCTGACCCAGCAGAGCATCCGGCGCCAGCGGTTGAGGAGCTCGGCGCGGTAGGTCGTCTGCGCGATCTGCAGGTGGTGGCCGGGGACGCCCTCGTGATAGACCGTGCTCAGTTCGGCCCAGGTCCCGAACGTCTCGACACCCTTGGGCACGGACCACCACATGCGGCCGGGGCGGGTGAAGTCCTCGCTGGGGCCCGTGTAGTAGATCCCGCCGGTGTGGGTCGGCGCGATGCGACACTCGATGGTGCGCACGGGGTCCGGGATGTCGAAGTGCGTGCCGCCGAGGAGGTCCATGACCTCGTCCGCCTTGGTCTGCATCCACCGCTGGAGTTCGTCGGTGCCGTGGAGCTGGTATGCCGGGTCCACGCCGAGCGCCGCGATGGCGTCCTTGACGGTGGCGCCGGGCTTGATTCGGTCGGCGGTGCGCTCCATCTCGGCGGCGAGTCGGGCCGTCTCCTGCTGGCCCCACGCGTAGGTCTCCTCGAGGTCGACCGTGGCCCCGAGGAAGGTGCGGCTCGCGAGCTGGTAGCGCTCACGACCGATGGCGTCCCGGGTCGGGGCGCGGTGCAGCAGCTCGGTCTCGAAGAAGGTGCGCAGGTCGCCGTATGCCGCGGCGGCGCCCTGGGCGGCCGCCGTGAGTTCCTGCTGGCCCGCGTCGGGGAGGGGAGCGCCGTCCTTGGTGCGGGCGCCGGTCGCGAACTTCGTGAAGAACCCGTCGTCGCCGACGAGGTCGTCGCACTGCGTGATGCACGCCTCGATCTGGCGCTTCGCGGAGACGTGCCCACGGTCGGCGGCCGTCGAGAGGGAGGTGCGCCACTGCTCGAGGGCGGTCGGGAGGGCGGTGAGTCGACGGGTGATGGTCGCCCACTGCTCTTCGGTGTCCGTCGGCATGAGGTCGTAGACGTCGCGCAGCGACTGGAGCGGGCAGGCGAGGACGTTGACCTCGCCGAGATGGTGACCGGCTTCGTGGATGTCGATCTCGAGCTGGAGCCGCTCGCGCATCGCGGCCACGGTGACGCGATCGATGTCGTCGGCGGGCTCGGCGGTGGCGAGGTCGGCGAGGGTGGCGCGGGCGAGTTCCGCCCGGGCGTCGTGGCCAGCGGGGGACAGGTCGTCATACTCGTCCTGGCGCACCGGCACCCCGAGATAGGTCGCCTCGATCGGGCTGAGCTGCATCGTGGCGTCGAAGTGCCGTTCGGCGATGGCGTCGATCGCGGTGGGCGTGCGTTCGGTGGTGCCGTCGGCCGAGGTGTGGGTGTCTGAGGAGGTCTGGGTCACCCGCTCGACGCTACCTGTGACCTCGGGTCGCCTTCACACCAATTCCTGCCCGCGCGTTCGTCGAAAATGGCTTCGGGGACGTCCGCAGGCTCACCTAGAGTGCGGCCCATGGCAGCGCACGTGCACTCGGTCAACATCGGCAAGCCGAAGGCGGGCCTGTCCAAGAGCCTCGACAGCGGCATCGACAAGCGCCCCGTCGATCAGATCTCCGTGCTCGACCCGGGGCCGAAGGGGGTGGGTGCGAGCGGCGTCGAGGGTGACGCGGTGGTGGACATGCGTCACCACGGCGGCTCGACGCAGGCCGTGTATGCCGTGGCGCGCGAGGAGCTCGACTGGTGGGCCGTCGATCTGGGGCGAGACCTGCAGCCGGGTGCTTTCGGCGAGAACCTCACGACAGCAGCCTTCGACGTCGATGCCTCTGTCGTCGGGGAGCAGTGGCGGATCGGTGGCTCCGTCGTACTGCAGGTGACGGCGCCGCGCGTGCCGTGCGCGACGTTCTCGAAGCACATGGGAGTGCCCGGCTGGGTCAAGGCGTTCACGGATCGCGGTCGCACCGGCGCCTATCTGTCCGTCGTGCAGGCCGGCGTCATCCGGCCGGGCGACGAGATCCAGGTCGAGTGGCGTCCGGGCCACGGCATCACGGTGCCCGAAGCCTTCCGTGCCTGGATGGGCGACGTCGAGCTCGCGCGCCAGGTCGTCGCGGCCGGTGCGATGCCCGAGCCCGAACGCAGCAAGCTCGCGGCCAAGTTGGCGAGCTGGGAGCGGTAGGCGAGGGGGCGGCATACGCGTCGCGTGTGTCCCCAACCCGGGAATTGGGTGAGTTGGGGACGCGGAGGCGAGCGGGCGGCATACGCGTCGCGTGTGTCCCCAACCCGGGAATTGGGTGAGTTAGGGACGGAGGGAGCGGGCCCAGACGCCGGCCGACCGTGGGGCCGGGATCACGGGGCGGCGCACCAGTCCCGAGGGGGCAGACCATGGCGACGTATGCCGCGTGGTCACCTCGTCGCCGGCCCCGCCCGACGCTGCGGACAGCACCGCCACCAACGCTGCGACCTGCTCCGGGGTGGCGTCACCGACGATCTCGATCGCCTGTGCCGCAACGGTTTCCGGCTGCTCCGACGAGGTCACAGCGGGATGTTCCCGTGCTTCTTGGGCGGCAGCGTCTCGCGCTTGGTGCGCAGCGCCCGCAGCGCCTTGGTGACGTTCATGCGGGTGTTGGACGGGGTGATGACGGTGTCGATGTAGCCGCGCTCGGCCGCGATGTAGGGGTTCGCGAGCGTGTCCTCGTATTCGGCGATGAAGGTCTGGCGAGCGACGTCGACGTCGTCACCGCGCTCGGCCGCCGCAGCGAGCTGCTTGCGGTAGAGGATGTTGACCGCGCCCTGCGCGCCCATGACCGCGATCTGGGCCGTCGGCCACGCGAGGTTGATGTCGGCGCCGAGGTGCTTGGACCCCATGACGTCGTAGGCGCCGCCATACGCCTTGCGCGTGATGACGGTGACGAGAGGAACCGTCGCCTCGGCGTAGGCGTAGATGAGCTTGGCACCGCGGCGGATGATGCCGTCCCACTCCTGGTCGGTGCCGGGGAGGAAGCCCGGGACGTCGACAAAGGTCAGGACCGGCACGTTGAACGCGTCGCACGTGCGCACGAATCGCGCGGCCTTCTCGGACGCGTCGATGTCGAGCGTGCCGGCGAACTGCATCGGGTTGTTGCCGACGATGCCGACCGAACGGCCCTCGATGCGGGCGAAGCCGACGATGAGGTTCGGGGCGAAGAGCGGCGACACCTCGAGGAAGTCCCCGTCGTCGACGACGGCCTCGATGACCAGGTGCATGTCATAGGGCTGGTTGGGGCTGTCCGGGATGATCGTGTCGAGGAAGCGGTCCGTGTCGGTGACCTCGAGCGACAGCTCCTCGTCACCGAAGGACGGCGGCTCCTCCATGTTGTTGGAGGGCAGGTAGGACAGCAGCGCCTTGACGTACTCGACGGCGTCCTCCTCGTCGGTGCCCATGTAGTGCGCGACGCCGGACTTGGAGTTGTGGGTGCGCGCACCACCGAGCTCCTCGAAGCCGACGTCCTCACCTGTGACCGTCTTGATGACGTCGGGTCCGGTGATGAACATGTGCGACGTCTGGTCGACCATGACCGTGAAGTCGGTGACGGCCGGCGAATAGACAGCGCCACCGGCACACGGGCCCATGATGAGCGAGATCTGCGGGATGACACCGGAGGCGTGGACGTTGCGGCGGAAGATCTCGCCGTAGAGGCCGAGCGAGACCACACCCTCCTGGATGCGCGCACCACCGGAGTCGTTGAGACCCACCACCGGGCAGCCGACCTTCATGGCGAAGTCCATGACCTTGGTGATCTTCTCGCCGAAGACCTCACCGAGGGAGCCGCCGAAGACCGTGAAGTCCTGGGCAAAGACGGCCACGGTCCGACCATCGACGGTCCCGTAGCCCGTCACGACACCGTCACCGTAGGGACGGTTCTGGTCCTGACCGAAGGCCACCGAGCGGTGTCGGGCGTACTTGTCCATCTCGACGAACGACCCCTCGTCGAGGAGCATCTCGAGGCGCTCGCGGGCGGTCTTCTTGCCGCGCGCGTGCTGCTTCTCGATCGCCCGCTCCGACCCGGCGTGCGCGACCTCGCCGACGCGGCGCTTGAGGTCGGCCAGCTTGCCGGCGGTCGTGTGGATGTCGATGCCCGTCTCGGCGGCGGGGAGGTCGGTGCCGCCCGTGGGCTGGGTGTCCGTCTGAGCCATGGGGCCGACTCTAGCCTTGACCCTGTGACCCGACCCGCTGCCTCTCGTCTCATGGATGCGTCTCTCATCACACCGGGTCCGCCGTGGCTTCCGGCGGAGGTGCACGAGAGCGTCGATTCGACCAATGCCGTGCTCCGGCGCGACCCGAAACCATGGCGCGTCGTCACGGCCGAGGAGCAGACGCAGGGACGTGGGCGGCTCGACCGGGCGTGGACGACGACACCCGGGACGAGCATCGCCGCGAGCGTCCTCGTCCCGCGGCCGAGGCGCGCACCGCTCGGCTGGGTGCCGCTCCTCGTCGGTCTCGCCCTGCGGGAGGCCCTCACGACGACGAGCGGCGTCACCATCGACCTCAAGTGGCCCAACGACCTGCTCGCTCCGGCCGACGGGGATCGCAAACTCGCTGGAATCCTCGCCGAGCTCACACCCGTCGGAATCGTCGTCGGCACCGGCGTCAACATCGACCAGGAGCGCGCGGACCTCCCCGTCGACACCGCCACGTCGCTCCGTCTCGCAGGCGCTCCGGGAGTGGCACGAGAAGGCGTGCTCACGGCATACCTTGCTTCTCTCGCAACGTTGTTGCGCACCGTTGACGACGATCCGTATGCCGTCCGCTCGGCCTACGTGGCCGCGTGCGCCACCGTGGGCCGCACCGTCGTGGCCCACCTCCCGCAAGGTGAGGCGCGCGGAATCGCGACCGACATCGACGCCGACGGCAGACTGTGCATCAGCACCGACACGGGCCTCGTCGCCGTCGCCGCGGGGGACGTCGTCCACGTCCGGTGAGGACCGATAGATTCCCCTGATCCGTCGACACACGCAGAGGAGGCCGCACGTGACCGAGCATCCCCGTGATTTCGAGGCCGAGATCGAGGATCGCCTCCTCGGTCGCCCGGCGACGATGGGTCGGCGCGAGATCAGCCGCGAGGCGGCCGTGTCGGTGACGTCGGCCCGCAAGCTCTGGCACGCCCTCGGCTTCCAGATCGTCGACGACGAAGAGGTGATGTTCACCCAGGCCGATCTCGACGCCCTCGTGCGCGTCTCTGACCTCATCCGTGACAAGGACCTCGAGGAGGACCTCGTCCTGGCGATGGCCCGAGCCTTCGCGCGCACGTCGGACCGGCTCGCGGTGTGGCAGACGCAGCTCGTCGCGGAGTACCTCACGCCCGCGGATCAGGAGGCCGCCCTCGGTGAGAAGGACGCGCGCTCGGTCCCCGAGCGCGACGTCGCCGAGGGGACGGCCTCGTTGATCGTCGACGTCGTCGACGAGCTGGAGCCACTCATGGTCTACGTGTGGCGGCGTCACCTCACCTCGGCGATCACTCGCATGCTCGCCGACGCGCGCGACACCGACCACGACGCGAGTGCTCCGCTGCGCGTCGTCGGGTTCGCCGACCTCGTGAACTTCACGTCCCTCGTGCGCCGCATGACCGAGCGTCAGCTGGCGACACTCGTGCAGCGCTTCGAGGAGCTCGCCACCGACGTCGTCACCTCGCACGGTGGGCGAATCATCAAGACCGTGGGCGACGAGGTGCTCTTCGTCCACGTCGACGCGGACGCCGCGGCGGCCATCGGGCTCGACCTCGTGGACGCCATGGGGGAGGACCCGCTCCTGCCGGACGTGCGCGTCGGCATGGCCTCCGGCAAGGTCATCAGCCGCCTCGGTGACGTCTTCGGCACGACCGTCAACCGGGCCAGCAGGCTGACGGCCGTCACCCCGCCCGGCCGCGTCTTCGTCGACGACGACGTGGCCCGGGCGCTGGGCACGCTGTCCGGGTTCACGATGATCGAGCAACGGCGTCGGCACCTGCGGGGGATCGGCACGATCACGCCGTTCGAGTTGGCCCGTTCCTCGGGTGCTCGCCGGGACCGGCCCTGGGATCAACACGCGTGACCCTGCACCTCCCCATTAGGCTCGCTGCATGACTCGTGTCCTGCTCGCCGAAGACGATCCGGCGATCTCCGAGCCGCTGGCCCGGGCACTGCGACGGGAGGGGTACGACGTCGATGTGCGTGCCGACGGGCGCGAGGCGCTCGAGGCCGCACGCGACAACCCCGACCTCGTCGTCCTCGACCTCGGACTCCCGACGATGGACGGGCTGGAGGTGTGCCGGCGCCTGCGCGGTGAGGGGCACACGGTGCCGGTCCTCGTCCTCACGGCCCGTGCCGACGAGGTCGACACCGTGGTGGGTCTCGACGCCGGCGCCGACGACTACGTCACCAAGCCGTTCCGCCTCGCCGAGCTCCTCGCCCGCGCCCGGGCGCTGCTCCGGCGCGGCATCCCCGATGCGCCGCCGTCCGGGCAGGTCGACATCCGCGTCGACGCCGAGTCCCGTCGGGTGTTCCTCCACGAGGAGGAGATCCAGCTGACGGCCAAGGAGTACGAACTGCTCCGCGTCCTCTCCCGCAACCAGGGCAAGGTCATCTCGCGTGAACAGCTCATGCGCGAGGTGTGGGAGACGGCCTGGTACGGATCGACCAAGACCCTCGACATGCACATCTCCGTGCTCCGCAAGAAGCTCGGCGACGACGCCATGCAGCCGCGCTACATCACGACGATCCGCGGCGTGGGTTTCCGCTTCGATCCTGCGGGGGAGTGACGCAGCGTGCGTCGGCTGCTCCTGAGGTCCACGCTGGCGGCGGTCGTCGCCACGCTTGCGATCTTCGGCGGCCCGCTCCTTGTCCTCGGGCTGGTCGTCGCGCTGCTGCCGTCCGAACGCCGCGCTCGCATCGTCGACACGACCTCCGGGGTCCAGGGCGTCCTCATCCTCACCGGTGTCGTCCTCGCCCTCTCGCTCCTCGGTCTGGCCGTCGGCTACGTCGTGGCGCAGCGACGGTCGCGGGCTCTGGGTGATCCGCTGACCGAGCTCGCCGCGCGCGCCGAGCGGCTCGGTGCCGGCGAATCACGGTTCATGCCGCTGAACTCGGGCATCGGCGAGCTCGACCGGATCAGTGACGTCCTCTCCCGCAGCGCCACGCAAGTGACGCGCAACCTGGCCGCCGAGCGCGACTTCGCCGCCGACGCATCGCACCAGCTGCGCACCCCACTCACCGCGCTCCTCATGCGGCTCGATGAGATCGCCTCGACCGACGACCTCACCGTCGTGCAGGAGGAGGCCCAGGTCGCGATCGGGCAGGTCGAACGTCTGAGCAAGGTCGTCGACGACCTCATGGGTCGCACCCGGGTGAGCGATCCGAGCCGTCCCAGCGTGTCCCTCGACGCGGTCCTGGCCTCGCTCCAGCGCGAGTGGCAGCCGGCGTTCGCCGCGACGAAGCGGAGCATGCGCATCCACGGCGAACGGGGGCTGCGCGTCCGGGCCACACCGGTGGCGCTCGCGCAGATCGTCTCGACCCTCATCGAGAACGCCCTGGCGCACGGTCGCGGCACCGTCGACATCGCCGCACGCCGCGCCGGCCCGTCCGTCGTCATCGAGCTGGGTGACGAAGGCACCGGCGTCTCACCCGGCATCGCACCCCACATCTTCGAGCGCTCGGTCTCGTCGAGCGGGTCCGGCCTCGGACTCACCCTCGCGCGCGACCTCGCCGAGGACAACGGCGGCCGCCTCGAACTCGTCAGCACCCAACCCGCGGTGTTCGCCGTCTTCCTCTCCGAGGCCGACGACTGAAGCCCACGGTGCGCTGCGGTCAGGCCCGGTCGTGGTGGGCGCGGTCGGCCATCGGGGACTGGTCCACGTCGATCGGCTCGCCCGCGAAGACGAACCGCCGATAGGCCCAGAAGCGGAAGAGCGTGCCCAGACCGATCGCCACGACCTTGGCGATGTTGTCGGCGGCGAGCGAGTCGAACCCGAGCACGTAGTTCGTGAAGGCGACGGCACCGGCCTGGATGAGCAGGGCGACCCCGTTGGTCCCCGCGAAGAGGGCCGCCTCGTGGTGCGCGGGTCGGTTGCGGCGGTGGCGGAACGTCCACATCCGGTTGCCGATCCACGCGAACGCCGTCGCCAGGGACGCCGACACGATGACGGCGGTCGTCGGCCGGGTGTCGAGGACGGTGTGCCGAAGCAGGTTGAAGCTGCCCATGTCGATGACGAAAGCGAGGGCACCGATGACGCCGAACTTGATCGCCTCGCGATAGAGGACGTCGATGGCGCCGCGGAGTCGGTCGAGGAGACCGGTTGCGGGGGCGGGGGACGTCACCGACCGAGCCTAACCGCGTCCGGTATGCCGGGTGCCCACCACCGCCGATATCCTCCCGTGGTGACTTCGCCCCAGCGTGCGCCCGGAGGATTCCCCGTCGTCGGCATCGTCGGTGGTGGCCAGCTCGCGCGGATGTGCGCGGGCCCGGCAGCCGAGCTGGGCCTGACCCTGAGCGTCCTGGCCGAGGCTCCCGACGCCAGCGCAGCACTGGTCATCCCGTCCGCCCCGGTCGGTGACCACACCGACGTCGACGCCGTGCTGGCCTTCGCGCGGGAGTGCGACGTCGTGACGTTCGACCACGAGCACGTCCCGGCGCCGGTCCTGTCGGCGCTCGCCGACGCGGGCGTGCCGATGCACCCGACTCCGGAGGCGCTCGTCTTCGCCCAGGACAAGCTCGAGATGCGGGAGCGCCTCACCGCGCTCGGGATTCCCTGCCCGCGGTGGGCACCCGCCCGCACTGCGGCGGACGTCGAGGCCTTCGCGGCCGAGGCCGGTTGGCCGATCATCGCCAAGACGCCGCGAGGTGGCTACGACGGCAAGGGCGTGCGCGTTGTCGCGTCCGCCGAGGAGCTGACCGACTGGCTCGACCGGGCGGCGGCCGAGGACTCACCACTGCTCCTCGAGGAGAAGGTCCCCTTCACGCGTGAGCTCGCCGTGCTGCTCGCCCGCAGCCCTTCTGGCCAGGCGGCGGCGTGGCCCGTCGTCGAGACCGTGCAGACCGACGGCATCTGCACCGAGGTCATCGCGCCGGCTGCGGAGCTGGATACCGATCTCGCGGCCCGGGCAACGGAGGCCGGACTGCGGATCGCCGGCGAGCTCGGCGTGACGGGCGTGCTGGCCGTCGAGCTCTTCGAGCTTCCCGGTGGCGAGTTCGTCGTCAACGAGCTCGCGATGCGTCCGCACAACAGTGGCCACTGGTCGATGGACGGCGCCGTGACGGGGCAGTTCGAGCAGCACCTGCGGGCCGTGCTCGACCTCCCGCTCGGGTCGCCGAAGCCGCGCCACCGGTGGACGGTGATGGGCAACATCCTCGGCGGCGATCACCCAGAGCTCTACCCGGCATACCGTCACGTCATGGCACGAGACCCGGAGATCAAGGCGCACCTGTACGGCAAGGGTGTGCGGCCGGGACGCAAGATTGGACATGTCAACGTCAGCGGCGACGACCTCGCCGACCTGCGCGAGCGGGCGCGGCACGCGGCCGACTACATCGAGGGAGCTGTGACCGAATGACACTGCGAGAGAACGCAACTGGGGCCGTTGTCGGCGTCGTCATGGGCAGCGACAGTGACTGGCCGGTCATGGAGGCGGCATCGAAGGCGCTGGACGACTTCGGCATCGCGCACGAGGTCGACGTCGTGTCGGCGCACCGGATGCCCGACGAGATGATCGCCTACGGTCAGCAGGCGGAGGAGCGCGGACTGCGCGTCATCATCGCGGGCGCCGGGGGCGCCGCGCACCTGCCGGGCATGCTCGCGTCGGTCACATCGCTGCCCGTGATCGGGGTGCCGGTGCCGCTGAAGTACCTCGACGGCATGGACTCGTTGCTGTCGATCGTCCAGATGCCCGGCGGCGTGCCCGTGGCGACCGTGTCGGTCGGTGGGGCGCGGAATGCCGGGCTGCTCGCGGCCCGGATCCTCGGCGCCGGTGAGGGGGAGGAGGCCGCCCGGATCAGGGCGGCGATGGGCGAGTTCCGGTCGAGCCTGCGGGACGAGGCACACGCCAAGGGTGCTGCCCTGCGCGACCGCCGCGGTTCCTGACTCCGACTGGCTGGTGCGGCGGAGAGGGCAATAAGTCGAAGGGGTGGGTCAGCGGGCGGAGCCCTCGCTCTTGACGCGGGGCCACTCGATCTTGGGGCAGGTGTCCATCACGACGTCGAGCCCGGCCTTGCGGGCCCGGTCGGCCGCGGCCTCATCGACGACTCCGAGCTGCATCCAGATCGCGTCGATCTGGAGGCGGTCCCTGTGCGCGATGGCCTCGTCCACAACCGCGCCGACCTTCTGCGAGTTGACGAAGCAGTCGATGACCTTGATGTCCTGGTCGGGGATGTCGGCAATGCTCGCGTAGCCCTGCTCACCGTGCACGGTCTCGGCGTTGGGGTGGACCGGGATGATGCCCTTGTGGAGCTCGTGCTTGAGCCACTGGGAGACGCCGTAGGCCGCGCGCTCGACGTGGTTGCTCAGGCCGACGACCACCCAGGTGCCCGGGTCGGCGAGGAGTTCGCGGACGAGTTCAGGATCGTTGCGGTGACGGAAAGTCATGCGACGACCGCCTGAGGACACGAGCGACGAAGGAGCGAGGCCCGGAAGGCCGAGGAGCCTGACAGTGAATATGTCATGGTTCGCACTATGCACCCTTTGTGAAGTCTTGCGGGGGAGGGCGTGTGCGGGTTGGGTGGAGTCATGCGATTCGGACTCTTCATTCCGCAGGGTTGGCGTCACGATCTCGTCGGCATCGAGCCCGACCAGCACTGGGGGGTGATGGCGGGGCTCGCACGGCGAGCGGACGGCATACGCGATTGGGAGTCGATCTGGGTCTACGACCACTTCCACCCGACGCCCCACCCGACCGAGGAGGCCGTGCACGAGGCGTGGTCGCTCATGGCGGCGTTCGCCGGGGTCACGGGTCGCGTGCGGATCGGGCAGATGTGCACGTGCATGAGCTACCGCAACCCGGCCTACCTCGCCAAGGTGGCGGCGACCGTCGACGTCATCTCGGAGGGGCGCCTCGAGATGGGGATCGGCGCGGGGTGGTACGAGCACGAGTGGCGCGCCTACGGCTACGGCTTCCCCGGCGCGGGTGAGCGGCTCGAGCGGCTGCGCGAGGGCGTCGAGATCTTCCGGCAGATGTGGACGACCGGACGGGCCACTCTGGACGGCAAGCACTATCAGGTCGACGGAGCGATGTGCTTCCCGAAACCGTTGCAGGGCACGGCTTTCGAGGGTTCGGAGCGCAGCGGCATCCCCATGTGGATCGCGGGCGGCGGCGAGCGCAAGACGCTGCGGATCGCTGCCGAGTACGCCGACTACACGAACTTCGCCGGAGGCGACCCGGAGGTCTTCACCCACAAGAGCGAGATCCTCAAGCAGCACTGTGCCGACCTGGGTCGCGACTTCGACACGATCACGCGGAGTTCGAACTTCAACGTCGTCATCGGCCGCAACGACAAGGAGGTGCAGGAGCGGCTCGCCTGGGTGGAGCAGCACCTGCGCGGCGCCGGCGTGCCCGACGAGGTCGTTGGGCGGACGATGGAGACCTATCGGACCGGTCCTGCTGTCGGCACCCCCGACCAGGTGGCCTCCGCACTGGCCGATCTCCAGGACCTTGGCATGACCTACGCGATCACGAACTTCGTGGAGTCGGCCTACGACCTGTCCGGGGTCGAGCTGTTCGAGCGCGAGGTCATTCCGGCCCTGCGGTAGCCCGTCGCTAGGATCACCGCCGTGAGTGCGAACGAGAACTTCCCCCTGTTCCAGGTCAACGAGGACCACGAGGCGATCCGCGAGGCCGTGCGTGACGTGGCCGAGGCCAAGATCGCGCCCTTCGCGGCGGCGGTCGACGAGGAGGCCCGCTACCCGCAGGAAGCGCACGACGCCCTTGTCGCGTCCGACTTCTTCGCGCCGCACGTGGCCGAGGAGTACGACGGGGTCGGCGCAGACGCGCTCGCGACCTGCATCGTCATCGAGGAGGTGGCCCGCGTCTGCGCGAGCTCCTCGCTCATCCCGGCGGTCAACAAGCTTGGCTCGATGCCGGTCATCCTCGGCGGCTCCGAGGAGCTCAAGCAGAGGTACCTCCCGCCGCTCGCCCGCGGTGAGGCCGGCTTCTCCTACGGCCTGTCCGAGCGTGAGGCCGGCTCCGACACGGCCGGCATGAAGTGCCGCGCCAAATCAGACGGTGACGACTGGATCCTCAACGGCCAGAAGTCGTGGATCACGAACGCCGGTGAGTCCGAGTACTACACCGTCCTCGCCGTCACCGACCCCGACGGGGCGCGCGGCAACAACATCACCGCGTTCGTCGTCGAGAAGTCCGACGAGGGCTTCACCTTCGGTGAGAAGGAGCGCAAGCTCGGCATCAAGGGCAGCCCGACCCGCGAATTGCACTTCGACAACGTCCGCATCCCGGGCGACCGCATCGTCGGTGCACCCGGCGAGGGCCTCAAGATCGCGCTGCGCACCCTCGACCACACCCGCGTCACCATCGGTGCGCAGGCCGTCGGCATCGCGCAGGGGGCGCTGGAGCAGGCCACCGCCTACGTCAAGGAGCGCAAGCAGTTCGGCAAGCACATCGCCGACTTCCAGGGCATCCAGTTCATGCTCGCCGACATGGCGATGGAGCTCGAGGCCGCGCGCCAGATGGTCTACGTCGCGGCGGCGAAGTCCGAGCGCGGCGACGCCGACCTGTCCTTCTTCGGTGCGGCGGCCAAGTGCTTCGCCTCCGACGTCGCCATGAAGGTCACGACCGACGCGGTCCAGCTGCTCGGCGGCGCCGGCTACACGCGCGACTTCCCGCTCGAGCGGATGATGCGCGACGCCAAGATCACCCAGATCTACGAAGGCACCAACCAGGTGCAGCGCATCGTCATGGCGCGCCAGCTCCTCAAGGGCTGACCGAACCGAACGACGAGGTATGCCGGCCGCGCACGTGCGCGGCCGGCATACCTTTTGTCTTCTGTCTGTTTGTCTTCTGTCAGTGTCGTGGGTCAGCCTCCGCTGGGCTTGCCGTCGGTGCCCGTCGGCGGCGCCTCGAGCGGCTGGTCCTCGCGCAGCATCGTGAAGAGCGCCTGGGCGCGTTCGGTGTCCCACTTGACCGAGGATCCCGCGGACGTCTGGTAGTTGACGCTCTGGAGGGGCACCGTGAGGCTCAGCGTCGAGTCGTTGCTGGCCCCGCGCATGGCCAGGAGGATGTTGGCCGCATCCTTCATCGAGGTGTCGTCGCCGACGCCGACCGCTCCGGCTGCGGTGTGCGTGAAGGACCAGTAGCGGAACGGGTTGAGCACCGTCGACGGTGTCGCCGCACCCTTCATGATCGCGCCGAGGAACTGGCGCTGCCGGTCCGCACGGCCGACGTCACCGCGCGGATCCGAGTGGCGGGCCCGGACGAAGCCGAGCGCGTTCTTGCCGTCGAGGACCTGGCAGCCCTTCTTGAGGTTGATGTGCGCGAACTCGTCGTTCATGTCGAACGGCACGCAGATGTCGACGCCGCCGAGACTGTTGACGACCTTGGCGAAGCCGCCGAAACCGATCTCGAGGTAGCCATCGATGCGGAGGTTCGTCACCTGCTCGATCGTCTCGACGAGCAGCTTGGGCCCGCCGATGGCGTAGGCCGCGTTGATCTTGTTGCTGCCGTGGCGCGGGATCGGGACGAAGCTGTCGCGCGGGATGGAGATGATGACCGACTTGCCCCCGCCACTCGGCGTGTGGACGAGCATGATCGAGTCGGTGCGACGGCCCTCGGCGGATCCGGTCCCGAGTTCCTTGCGCTCCGCGGGCGTCAGGTCGTCGCGGGCGTCCGAGCCGACGAGGAGATAGGTGTTGCCGGGCGTCTCGGCCGGGCGGTCGCCGGCCGGTGCGTCCTCGACGCGCGACACCGAGTTCCAGGCGTGGAACGGGGTGACAACGAGGAAGGCGAGCCACAGGGCCAGGACGAGAAGGACCAGCCGACCCCAGCGGCGACGCCTCGGCGGACCGGCATCCATCGGGGGCGCGACCGGCCTACGGCCCCGCGGCGGGGGCGCCTGTCGCCGAGGGGCCGGGCGGGTCCGAACGGGCGGGGGCGTGTCCTGACCACGTCCAGGGGGGCCCTGCTTCTGGCGCGGCTGGGCCTCGCGGGCGGGTTGCTGGCGGGTCTGCTGCTGCCGCGACTGAGTCGGGCGCGGTGAGGTCTGCCGGGACGTCGCGGGACGGGCCGCCGCCGGGCGGCGTCCGCGGGTGTCGACGGTGTAGACGTCGTCCTCGTCCTCGATCGCGCGCCGAGGAGCCCGTGGCCGCCCCCGCTGGGGGATGGGCCGGGCGTCGTCTCCTCGCAGCGGGCGATCGGGCATGGGCTCCATCCTCCGCTTTTCGTCGCCGCAGGCGCAAAACGACTCGCCGCCCCCCTCGTGGGCCACGCACAGGCCCGTAGGGGATGATGCACGCGATGAGCGATCCCACCGGTCCCCACTCCGACGCGACCGCCCACCCGGCGGTCAGCGTCGTCATGCCGGTGCTCAACGAAGGCCCACACCTCGAAGCCGCAGTCGCCCAGGTGCTGGCGCAGGACTACCCGGGCGAGTTCGAGGTCGTCCTGGCGCTGGGGCCCTCGACCGACGACACCGATGCGGTGGCTGCTCGTCTGGCGGCCCGGGACGACCGGGTGCGCACCGTCGCCAACCCGAGTGGCCGGACCCCCTCGGCGCTCAACGCCGCGATCTCGGCCTCCCGCCACGACATCGTCGTGCGCGTCGACGGTCACGCCGAGATCCCCGCCGACTACCTGTCCACGGCGGTGCGAACCCTCGCCGAGACGGGAGCAGACAACGTCGGTGGCATCATGCAGGCCGTCGGCCGCACCGACTTCGAGCGGGCCGTCGCCTGCGCAATGAGGAGCCGGATCGGCGTCGGCGGAGGGACGTTCCACCTCGGTGGGACGGCCGGACCGGTCGACACGGTCTACCTCGGCGCGTTCCGACGCAGCGCGCTCGACCGGGTCGGAGGCTACGACGAGCGCTACACCCGCACCCAGGACTGGCACCTCAACCTCAAGCTCCGTCAGTCCGGAGGCACGGTGTGGTTCACCCCGGACATGGCGGTGACCTACCGGCCGCGCTCCACCGTGGGTGCGCTGGCGCGCCAGTACCTCCAGTACGGCCGGTGGCGCCGGGTCGTCATCCGCGAGCACCCCGGCACGGCGAACGCCCGCTACCTCGCGGCGCCAACGATGGTCGTGGGGACGACTGCCGCGGCCGCGCTCGGGGCGGTGTGGGCACCGGCTCTGGTCGTGCCCGCGGCCTATGCCGCAGGCGTCACGGTCGGTGGACTGGTCATCAGTGCGGGGGAGTCCCTGGGCACCCGGCTCCGGACCCCCGTGGCGCTCGCCACGATGCACTGGGCCTGGGGTGTGGGCTTCCTCACCAGCAGGGGAGTCCCCAGCGAACCGGACCCTGCCTGAGGACTGTTCGGTCTGTGACAGACTGAGCGGCCCTGCGTGTTGTCCCTGAACGAGGAGTGTGCACTCGGTGGAAATCGGCCACCTCAAGGCGCTCTGGCGACGTCGGGAGATTCTCCAGACGCTCGTGCGCCGCGACCTGAGGGTGAGATATGCCCGCAGCGTCCTGGGCTACCTCTGGACCATCCTCGACCCGCTGGCGATGGCGTTGATCTATTTCATGATCTTCGCGGTCATCTTCAAGCGGCCGGACGCCGGACACCACCCCTACTTCCTCTTCCTCCTCGTGGGGCTGCTCGCGTGGCAGTGGTTCAACTCGTCCGTGACGGAGACCTCGCGTGCCCTGCTGGCCGAGGCCAAACTCGTCCGCTCGACGAGCCTGCCGCGTGAGCTCTGGGTCATCCGGGTCGTCATCGCCAAGGGCGTCGAATACTTCCTCTCGCTGCCGATCCTCGTGGCCTTCACCGCGATCTACATGGTCCGCGGTGACACGACCCTGAACTGGCGTCTCGTGCTCATCCCCATCGGCATCCTGCTGCAGTTCCTCGTGCAGGTCGGGATCGGTCTCTTGCTGGCACCACTCACCGTGCTCGTCGAGGACACCCAGCGGGTCGTGCGGATCATCATGCGCATGGCGTTCTACTGCACGCCGATCATCTACACGCTCGAGACCGTGCCCGAGACGCTGCGCAACTTCCTCTACGCCAATCCGATGAGCGGGATCCTCGAGCTCTATCGCGCCGGACTGTTCGACGAGCCACTCTCGCTCAAGCCGATCGTTGCCTCGGTCGTGGGCACCGTCGTGTTCATGTTCATCGGTTCGACCGTCTTCGGGCGGCTCGAGCGGTCCGTCCTCAAGGAGATCTGATGCCGGACGTCATGATCGAGGTCGACAACCTCGGGATCGAGTTCTATCGCTCGCGTCGGCGCAACCTGTCGCTGCGCGAGATGGTCCTCAAGGGGCGCAACACCGCACCGACATCGACGTTCTGGGCGCTGCGCGGCGTCAACTTCACCGTGGGCCACGGCGAGGCCGTGGGGCTCGTCGGCTCCAACGGCACGGGCAAGAGCACTTTGCTCAAGACCATTGCCGGGGTGCTCATCCCCGACGAGGGCCGGGCCAAGATCTATGGCGGTGTCGCCCCGCTCATCGAGTTGACCGGTGGCTTCCTCGGCGAGCTCTCGGCGCGCGAGAACATCTATCTCACCGCCGGCCTGCACGGCCTGAGCCGCGAGGCCGTGGACGAGCGTTTCGACGAGATCGTCGACTTCGCCGGGTCCCAGGTGCGCGACGGTCTCGACATGCCGTTCCGCCACTTCTCCTCGGGCATGCAGGTGCGCCTCGGCTTCGCCGTCATCACGACCCTCGACGAGCCGATCATCCTCGTCGACGAGGTGCTGGCCGTGGGCGACGCCGCGTTCAAGGAGAAGTGCTACAAGCGCATGGAGTCACTCCTGGCGCAGAACAAGACGCTCTTCCTCGTCTCCCACTCGGAGAACGACCTGCGCCGCTTCTGCACTCGGGGCATCTATCTGCGCAAGGGCGAACTCGTCGCCGACGGTGACATGGATCAGGTCCTCAAGCAGTACAACGCGGACGCCACCGGCGATTGAGTCGAGGGGACTCCGCTCAGCGGGCGGTCCAGCCCCCGTCGACGACGACGTTGGACCCGGTGACGAAGCCGGAGTGCCGTGAGGCGAGGAACAGCAGGGCCGTCCTGATCTCGTCGCGCTCACCGATGCGCCCGAGCATGGTGCGGCTCGAGAGCCGATCGATGAACTCCGCGTTCTCGCGCGCGGCCTCCGCCGGGAAGGGCCCGGGCGTGATGGCGTTGACCCGGATGCCGCTGTCGCCCAGTTCGGCCGCGGCATAGCGGGTGAGTTGCAGCAGGGCCGCCTTGGCCGTCCCGTAGAACGGCGGGGTGCGCCCGGCCTCCGTGTCATAGAGGCTGAGGTCCGGCCCGACCAGGCCATACATCGACGAGATGTTGATGATGCTCGGGGATCCGCCCAGCGCGCGGGCAGCGGCGAGCCCGGGGCGGGCCGCCTGGATCGCGCGCCACGCCGCCTTGACCGCGATCTCGTAGCCCTCGTCGAACAGCTCGTCGGTGGCGGTCGCCATGGACCCACCTCGGCCGACGTGCGCGTTGTTGACGAGGACGTCGAGCCGACCATGCTCCTCGGCGATGCGGCTGATGAGCTCGGGCCACTCCGGCGCGGTGACGTCGCACGACTGGACGCTGATCGGGTGTCCCGCCTCGGCCTGGGCCGCTGCGAGTTCGTCGAGCACGGACTGGCGCCGACCGACGGCGACGACGTGGGCCCCGGCAGCGGCGAGCGCCTCGACCATGGGCGGTCCGAGCCATCCCGTGGCACCGCTCACCACGGCAACGGCATCGTCCAGGCGGAAGAGGTCGGAAGTCATGCGCCCATGATCCATGTGCTCGGGTCGACGAGCGTCGGCGAACCGCCGGGCACCCGGGATCGCACCGCCTCGATCTCGTCCGGGGTCAGGGGAGTGCGAGCGAGCCAGGCGGCCTGCTCACCGACCTGCTCCGGTGTCTCGGCGCCGAGGACGACCGACGTGACGAACGGGTGGCCGAGGACATAGGCGATGCAGAGGTCGGCCACGCTGTCGCGGCCCAACTCGTCGGCGAGCGCGGCAAGCGCGGCGCGCACGGCCTCGGGGTCGGCGTCCGCGTTCTGCGGCCACCGCGCCGAGGGTGCGACGAGGAGTCCCTGGAGGAAGACACTGCGCACGGTGACGATGACGTCCGGGCGCGCGGCAAGGGCGGCCACGATGTCGGGCTCGACCCAGCGTCGGTCGAGGACGTTGAACGGAAGCTGGACGTATCCCACTCGGGGGTCGGCCAGGGCCTCGAGCGATTCGGCCGGCGTCGAAAGGGAGGCACCGACCACCGTCGCGAGACCCTCTCCGCGCAGCTGGTCCAGCGTGTCGGCGACGGCCCCGTCACCTCGCGACCAGTCGGCCCAGCGGTGGACGAGCAGGGCGCCGACACGGCGAGTTCCCAACTCCCGCAACGACTTCTCGACGGACGCAACGACGGCGTCGCGCGCCCAGGCAGCGTCGGCGTCGACGGGGACGTGGTCGAGCGGCTGGACCTTGGTGACGACACCGACCCGTTCGGAGAGGCCTCGGGCGAGGGCATGGCCGATGCGGGACTCGCTCGCGCCATAGGCCCGGGCGGTGTCGAGGTGGGTCACGCCCGAGCCCGCGGCGCGACGGAGCACGGTGCCCGCAGTCTCGGGGTCCGGCATCCCGGCAGTGTTGGCGGCGCCGTAGCTCACGCCGAGCTGCACGGTGCCGAGCAGCCATGGTCCCTGGCCGAGCGGGTTGTCACGGCCGGGCAGGCGGTCGGGTGTGCGCCCGCCGGAGGCGGCCCACCGGCCGATGAGGTCGACCCAGCTGGTCTCGACCGGGTCGGGCACGTCGGCGAGAGCGGTCTCGGCCACGACGAAGTCGTCGAGCGTGTCGATGGTGCACCGGACGCTACGAAGGTCGTCGGGGAGTCCCTCGGGCGCCCACGTCGCATCGCCGGTCTCACGGCGCATCCAGGGGGTGACGTGCTCGCGGTCGAACGCACTGGTGGCCGCCGCATCGGCTCGCCGCAGCAGCCCGACGGTGAAGGCCTCGGCCCCCAGCCCATAGGGGAACCCGTCGGCGACCCGCACGTACTCGGTCCCGATCTCATCGAGCGCGGCCACGAGCCCGGTCACGAAGTCCGCGTCGGGCACGACGTTGTCGGCAGTGAGCCGCACGACGACGTCGTCATCGGCCAGGCCCGCACTCGCACCGACGAAGCGGCCGAGCGGGTCCTCGAGGGAGCCGCGGAAGCACGTGACGCCGGACCGCTCCGCAGCTCGGGCGATGGCATCGTCCTCGGGCGTGGTGCTCGTCGCGAGGACGACGTCCAACCCGCCACGACCGGCGCGTTTGGCCGCGAGCACGGCGACGGGGAACGCACCCAGGGAGAGCAGCGCCTTCCCGGGAAGGCGACTCGAACTCAGCCGCGACTGCAGGACGACCCGGGTGTGCGGCATACCGGCAAGCATAGGAGGCGACCGGCCTCAGTCCGGACGGTCGCCCAGGGTGGTGAGCAGGACGTCGGCCACGCGTGCCCGTCCCTTCCCGTCGACGAGCCGCCGTCCGCGGTGGCCGAGATCTTCCCGGTATGCCGGGTCGTCGAGGAGGCGTCGGAGCGTCGCCTTCGCGTCGGCGCGGGCAGCCTCGGACCGGCGGAGTTCGCTCAGGAGGCCGATGGGGGCCGCGACCCCGCTGTCGATGACCTCGCGATAACTGGCCTCCTGGTTGTCGGCGACGGCGACGATGCCGGTCGCGACCCCGAGGTGGAGGAGTTCCCAGATGGAGGAGCCCGCCGCGCTGAGGGTGACCGTGCTCGAGGCCGCGAGACGCATGACGTCCGGGGTGGGAGCGATCGTCGTGACCGACTGGCCCTCGGCGCGGGGGAGGGCGTCGACGGCCTCACGCAGGTCCGGTCGGGCGACGACGCAGGTGAGATCGAGGGGGAGCCCCGTCGCGAGGAGGAGCGGGACCACGACCTCGGCGGCGGAGTTCGGGTCCGTGCCGCCGAACACGGCGAGGACGGTCGGGACAGCGTGGTCCGCGTGCGGCAGGTCGGCGAGGTCGAGCACCTCGCGTCGGAAGAGCGCGTGGTCCAACCCGGCGAGGCTGATGGCGCCGCTGGAAGCTGAGTGGTGGAGGACCGCGCCGAAGTTCTGGTCGAGGTGGATGTCGGCTTCCTGCGCCGCGCCGAAGTCCCCGTCGTGGAAGGCGAGCACGACGAGTCCGGCCGTCCGGGCCGTGGCGCCGAGCCGGGCGTCGATGTCGTAGCCGTCGATGACGAGGGCGTCGACGCCCTGCTCCACCAGGAGCGAGGTCAGGGCCTCGGGGGCATCCGGTGCCGCGACGACCTCGATGGCGAGCCGCTCCAGGGGCGCGGCGAGCCAGTCGACCGTCACCGACCCGAAGATCGTGACAGTGCATCCACGCTCGAGCAGTTCCTCCGCCAGGGCGAGGCAGCGGACGACGTGGCCCACCCCGATGCTCGGCGAGGCGTCGGCACGGATGCCGACGTGGGGTCGTCCGGGCCGGCTCATCAGCTCTCCTCTAGGTGGGTCCCGCGCCAATGGCGGGGCGGGGCGGACCGATCTGAGATGCTAGCCTCGCGGTGCCATTTCGCCCGCCAGGACGTGTAGGAGACACCGCGTGAGCATTCTTGAGGGTTCGTCGATTCTCATCACCGGAGGCACGGGTTCCTTCGGCAAGGCCTTCATCAGGAAGGCCCTGGATGACCTGAACCCCAAGCGCATCGTCATCTTCTCGCGCGACGAGCTCAAGCAGTACGAATGCCGCCAGCTCTTCGGTGACGACCCGCGTCTGCGCTGGTTCATCGGTGACATCCGCGACCGCCACCGCCTCGACCGCGCCATGCACGGCATCGACTACGTCGTGCACGCCGCCGCGCTCAAGCAGGTGGACACGGCCGAATACAACCCGTGGGAGTTCGTCCAGACCAACGTCATCGGCTCGCAGAACGTCATCGAGACCTCGATCGACGCCGGCGTCAAGAAGGTCGTCGCCCTCTCGACCGACAAGGCGTCCTCGCCGATCAACCTCTACGGCGCCACCAAGCTGACCGCCGACAAGCTCTTCATCACCGGCAACCACTACGCCGCCGCCTACCCGACGCGCTTCTGCGTCGTCCGCTACGGCAACGTCATGGGCAGCCGCGGCTCGGTCATCCCGTTCTTCCGCCGACTCGCCGAGGCGGGGGAGTCGCTCCCGATCACCGACCTCCGCATGACCCGCTTCTTCATCACCCTCCCGGAGGCGGTCAAGTTCGTGACCGACTCGTTCGAGACGATGCAGGGCGGCGAGCTCTACGTCCCGCGCATCCCGTCGATGAAGATCGTCGACCTGGCCCAGTCGGTGGCGCCCGGAGCGAAGATGCACGAGATCGGCCTGCGTCCCGGCGAGAAGCTGCACGAGGAGATGATCTCCCCGGAGGAGGGGCGCCGCGCCCTGCGCATCGGCGACCGCTACGTCCTCCAGCCCGACCTCGCGTCGTGGGGCTACACCCCGCCGGCCGACGGCGAGCCGGTGCCGGAGGGTTTCCACTACACCTCGGACAACAACGACGTCTGGTTCACCGGCGACGAGATGCTCAAGATCCTCGAGGACGAGGGCCTCTGAGGATGATCCAGTACGGCCGCCAGTCCATCAACGAGGACGACGTCGCAGCGGTCGCCGAGGTTCTCCGCGGCGACTGGCTCACGACGGGGCCGACGGTCACGGCGTTCGAGGACGCGCTGGCGCAGATCAGCGGCGCCACGCGCTGCGTCAGCGTCACGAGCGGCACCGCCGCCCTGCACGTCGCCTATGCCGCGGCCGGTGTCGGGCAGGGTGACGAGGTCGTCACGACCCCGATGACCTTCGTCGCGACGGCGTCGTCCGCGGTCGCTCTGGGCGCCCGGATCACCTTCGTCGACGTCGAGGACGACACGGCCAACATCGACCCCGCAGCGGTCGAGGCCGTCGTCACCGACGACACCAAGGTGATCGCCGGTGTCGACTACGCCGGCCACCCGATCGAGGTCGACGCGCTGCGACCCGTCGCCGACCGCGTCGGCGCGCTCCTGCTGGAGGACGCCGCGCACTCGATCGGCTCGACCTATCGCGGTCGGCCCGTGGGTTCGCTCGCCGACCTCACGACCTTCTCGTTCTTCCCCACCAAGAACATGACGAGCGCCGAGGGCGGGGCCGTGGCCACCCTCGACGCAGACCTCGGCCAACGTGCCCACGAGTTCCACTTCATCGGACTCGTCCGCGACCGTGACCGGATGCGCTACCCCGACGAGGGGCCGTGGCACCAGGAGGTCCACGAGTACGGCCTCAACTACCGGCTCCCCGACGTGCTGGCCGCGCTGGGCCTGAGCCAGCTCAAGCGACTCGAGCTCTTCAAGCAGCGTCGGGCCGAGGTCTTCGCCCGCTATCAAGCCGGGCTGGCCGACCTCGAGGGCGTGCGACTGCCCGTCCAGCGCGAGCACGTCGACCCGATCTGGCACCTCTATCCGCTGCGGGTCCTCGAGGGCCGTCGGCGCGAGGTCTTCGACAAGCTCCGCGCCAACGGCGTCGGCGCCCAGGTCAACTACATGCCGGTCTACTGGCACCCGATGTTCGAGGACCTGGGCTACCAGCGCGGCATGTGCCCCAACGCCGAGGAGTTCTACTCGCAGGAGATCTCCCTGCCGATGCACGCGGAGCTCACCGACGACCAGGTCGACCACGTCATCGACGCCGTTCGGGTTGCCGTCACGGGCTGACGACGCCTGTGCACCACGCCAACCACTTCTACGGCCACGCGGCCATCATGGCCCGCTGGGCGGGGCTCTCCGAGGCTCCGGCCATCCGCGGCTACCTCCAGCACGGGTGGAACCTCCACGACGGCTTCGCCGTGGGCACGGCCTTCGCGCCCGGCTATCCGAAATTCGTGTGGACAGAGGTGGTGGCCCGGCGCGCCCGCGCGGCCGGGCTGAACCACGTCGAGGTCGTCTCGTCTCCGTGGCACTACCTGCTGCTCCAGGAGCCCGAGCCCGAGTCGGACCAGGAAGAGTCCGACACCACGCGCGAGGGCACGATCGTCTACCCCTTCCACGGCTGGGAGGGGCAGCTCATCCAGGGCAGCCACGACGCCTATGCCCGTGAGCTGCGCGAGACCGAGGGCGACGCGCCGATCACGATGTGCCTCTATTGGAACGACTTCGAGCACGCACCGACCCGGGAGATCTACGAACGACACGGGTTCCGGGTCATCTCGCACGGGCGTCGCGGCTTCATGGGCGTCGGCCATGACACCGAGTTCCTCTACCGCCAGCTGGGCGAGCTGCGCCGACACCGCCGGGTCGTGAGCAACCGCCTCGGCAGCGCCCTGTTCTACGGGGCGTCCGTCGGGGCCGAGATCGGGGTCTACGGCGACCCGATGGTCCTCGGCAACGACCACGCGGTGCTCGGCGGCATGGCCAAGCAATTGCGACTCTTCCCCGAACTGCACCAGCTGGCGGTGCCCCGCGAGGTCGCGGAGCGAGCCGCTCGCGAGGAGCTCGGCCTCGACATCACCCTGTCCCCGGCCGAGGTCCGCGAGACCTTCGGCTGGGTCGACGAGGACTGACCCCGCCGACCCGGCCGGGTCTCAGCGACCGCGGAGTCGGGTCCCGGCCTTCTTCTTGACGGCGGCGGCGAACTTGCGCGGTTCGCGCACCTTGGCCGCCTTGCGAAGCGTCCTGTATGCCGGGTGGTTGCGGATCTTCTCGACCTTCTGGAGGTCCTTGTGCAGCTTGCGAATGCGCTTCTCGCGGGTGAGGAGCTGCTTGTCGCGGAACCCGATGGTGCGCTCGAGGCCGAAGATGTGGCCGTTCGCCTCGAAGAGCTGCTTGGCGGCTTCGTCGCGGTCGGCAAGGGCCGTGCGGGCGTCGACGATGTCAGGGGTGGGGCCGGCGAGCGAGTCGGCCAGCACGCGGGCGGACTCGAGACTGTCGGCGTCGGTGGCAACACCGGCCATGGAGGACCAGATGCCCACGAGCTCACTGCCGACGACCCACGGGGGCCAGGGGTGCCGGCGGTGTTGGGCGAGCAGCCGGTCCTGGAAGCGGAACCACGCCGCAGCGACTGCCATGTCCCGGGCCGATTCCTCGTGGGCCGGGCCGCCGACGTGGGTGTCGACGAAGGTGTTGCCGTCGCGCACGAGGCTGTCGAGTGTCAGAGGGCCGACGTGGTCCGGCAGCGTTCGGGTCCACTCGCCGAGGCGCTGGGCGTAGGCGCGGAAACCGGGCACGTCCTCGCGTTCGGCCAGCTCACGCAACTCGCTCTCCACCGTGCGACCACCGGGGACACGCTGCTCGGCACCCGTCGCGTCACTGAGGAGCCAGGTCGCGTCGGCGCCGTTTCCCTCGCGGCGGGCCGTCCAGGCGGACTCGTCGCCGGTCGATCCGTAGGCCTCGGTCGGGGCGTGGGCAGTGCTGGCGGCGTCTCCTCCGATGATGGCGAGGAAACCGTCGGCCACGGTCGGGAGGGCTCCGGCACGAGCCGCGGTCGACAAGGCCTCGTCCGGAAGGGCCAGCAGGGGCGAGCGGGTGGCGCGGACGGCAGCCGTGGCCGCGTTCGCGAGGAAGCGGTCGGGGCGGGCCGACCCAGCGGCGTCGGCACTGGCAATGAGGCCCGGCTGCGCCTGCGGACCGAAGGTCGTCCACGTGCTCGACGGAGTGAGACCGCGCTCGGCGAGAGCGTCGACGAACTGGCCGAGGGAGCAGGGGCGCTCGGTGTCCGAATGGATCGGACGCCACTCCTCATCGCCGTGGCGGTCGCGGGCGACGCGGGCATCGAGGAGGGTCGCGAGGGCGAATTCGTTGCCCAGTCCGACGACGATCGTGGCTCCGTCGTTGGCGAGGGACCGCAGGAGGTCGAGTCGCTCGGGCCAGGCGAGGTCGGCGCTGTCGGGCGTCAGGACCCGGTCCAGGCCATCCGCGGCCAGAACCACGTCAAAGGCGCCGTCCTCGGGGGACAGGCCGTCGAGGGCGCCGATGGCGATGTCGAGGCCGGTGGGGAATCGGGTGCTCGTCGTCTCGCCGTCGCTCGCGGCGCGGATGAGCACCGTGAGCGACTCCGAACGCTCCTGGGCGAGGGTGAGCACGGCGTCGGCGTGCGGGCCGGCGATGAGCCAGCGACCGCCCCGCGGCAGGACGTCCTCGAGCAGCCGCAGTGCAGCGGCACCGCCGAACGGGCCGATCGGACCGTCGAGATCGCTCCACGGCCGCATCTCACCCGGGACGGGCCGGACGCTGGTGTGGTCGGGGTCAGTCATGGGTCACTCCATCGAAGATCAGCGGGCGAAGTTCTTGGGCCGGCATCTTCCACGCCGTGCCGAGTTCCTGGTTGACGACCTCTCGGGCCACGACCTGGTCGAGGTCCTTGCCGTGGAGTTCGGGCCAGAGCCGCTGGACCCGGGCGTTGCCGCCGAAGAGCGGGTCCTCGCCGTTCATCGCCATGGGGTCGCCGTAGACGGCGACGTCACAGCCGACCGATGCTCCGTAGAACACGGCCGTCGCCAGGCGGTTGGCGGCGACCCGCTTGTGCTTGCGCAGGGCCTTGAGCTGCCTGAAGAGGAAGCGGCGGTCGGTGCCTTCGTAGGCGAAGCCGCGCTTGCCGAAGCTCACGACGTCGAAGCCGGCGTCGAGGTAGGAGTTGCGGATCTCGGGGCGCTCGTACTCGGTGTAATACAGGCTGAAGGTCACCGGGCCCGGCTCGGTCTCACGGATCTCGTCGATGAGCCGCTTGTGGTCGCCCTCGATCTTGCCGCCCTCCCAACCGTGGAAGAGGAAGAAGAGCGTGCCCTCGCGTTCTTCCTCGGGCACGACCCCGAGGTCGGGCTCCAGGTCGAGGAGGTAGAGCCAGGGCGCACCGATGGCCTGGTAGTTGCGGCGACCGAGGATGTGGCCGCGGCGGCGCGGCGCGTCACTCCACGTCCAGCGCCAGGCGCCGTCGAAGAACTCGTGCTGTGGGTTCCACCCGTCGCCGACGTTCCAGCCGTGCTGGAGGTAGCCCCGAATGCGTGGCGGATGCACCTGGGGGAGCCCGCAGTAGCGCGCGAGGATGTGCGAGTGGCCGTAGTAGTGATTGTGGTGGTGCATGTTGGGTCCTCGCCTCAGTCGCGGTCGCTCGCGCGGAAGTGAAGGGTCTCACCGCTCGGCGCGAGGGTACCCGTGCGCGTCCCGCCGTCATGGGTCAGGGGAAGGGTCGTGAGCAGGAACGGCTCGGTCGCCACGGACGTCGCGGCCTGACCGTCCCACGAGCAGAACAGCACCCATTCGCTGCTGTGCTGGAGGTCCAGGGCGTCGGCCGTCGTCTCGAGCAGCGGGGTCACGGGTGTCCGGAGGCGCCAGCTCGCGCCGTCGACCTCGAGCTCGCCCTCCTCCTCGATGAAGTCGTCCGAGTTGGGGAGGTACTGGCGCCAGCCGACGTGGAGTTCACGGGACTCCGTCCAGTTGGTGCCGCTCACCTCGAGCACGTCACCGTCCAGCCGGGCCGACTCGGCAATGACCCGCAGGGGGCTCTCGACGAGCGCCGCGCGGTTCCCGCGGGAACGGGTGAACCGGACCAGGTGGTCGAGGTGGGTGACTCCCACGCCGTGGGGTGCGGCCTGCCAGAGCAGCAGCTCGGGCGCGACGTCCTCACCGAGGTCCAGGTCGAGTTTGAGACCGCGGACCGACTCGTGGAGGAACGGGTCGTCGCCGGCCACCGAACCCGCCACGGCGGCTGCGGGGATGCTGACCGCGAGCACGACGGCCCCGTCGGTGTCCTCGCGGCCGACGGGGAAGACGAGGTCCGGTTCGTGCCGCCGCTTCTGCCCCTCGACGAGGAGCGTCGGGTTCGAACCGATCGCACCACGCCCGGAGATCGTGAGTCGGGCGCTGCCTGGGTGGGCCTCGACCGACGTCAGCAGCCATGGCTGGCGCAGCCAGGACACGACGAAGTGGCCCTGACTCGTCGTGGCGGGCTGGGCCCAGACGCCGTCGCCCACCTGGTGCCCGGGGGTCCACTGCGGGTGGCCGACGGCGGCACCGTGCAACTTGCCGGTGCGACGCAGCCGACCGGACCGGACGGTGACCTCGATCGGGCTGACCGGAGTGCCGGCGGCCTGGAGGCGGCCCAGCAGGTCGGGATCGAGGGCTGCGCGGAAGCCCACTCGAGTGCGGTCACCGTGCGAGTCGACCGCGGCGTCCGTCGTCACGGGGACAGGGTGGGAGCCCGAGCCCTTGCCGACGCGCATGGTGATCGAGGTGTCGTCGCCCGACACGTGGTGCCGGATCTCGGCCGTGCCGGTGAGGACCAGCGAACCCTCCTCCCACTCGACGGCACCGATCGTGGTGCGCAGACGGATCTCGGTGCGCGGGACGGCATACAGGGAACGAGGAATGCGATCGGAACCGAGGCCGGGATAGGGGTACTCGACCCGCCACGGCTGCCGCGGATGGCGCTGTCCGCGGGCGCGGCCCTGGAGGCCGCCGCCTCCGCGGAACTCGGCGAGTTCGCGCAGGAGCGGGGCGTCGCCGGCGCGCAGCGCTCGGTACTGGATGTAGGTGTAGGGGTGACCGCTGCCAACGAATTCGTCGCCGAGCCGGTCCGCCAGCCGCCCACCGAGCTGGAGCAGCGCGGGGATGTCGTCATCGGGGACGGAGGCGAACGCCTGCGCGATCGTCACGAAGTCGGACTCGTTGAGGGCGAGGTAGACCTGCTCGCGCACCTTGGGGGAGCTCGTGTCGGCCTGGTCGAGAACCATCTCGGCGGACACGACCCGGTCGAGGAGGTTGTCGTAGCGGTAGGCGAGCTGCGTGATGGAGTCGCCCGACTCTCGCTCGCGCCAGTAGTAGACGGCGTCGGAGTGCAGGTCGACGGTCAGGGCGTCGAGGTGGGCCTTGAACGTGACCGGGTAGTCCTCGTAGCGGATCGCGGGGAACTCGTAGCCGAACTCGTCCCAGAAGCTGCGCCGATAGATCTTGTTCCAGACCATCCGGTCGCGGGCGAGGACGGGGTGGCTGAGGATGTGCGTCGCGATGCGCGTCTTGGCGAAGGCCTCGCGGTGCGACCACGACTGACGGATGCCGGACGAGTTGTTGAACCGCCGGGCGTTGCCGCCGGCGAAGGAGGACCCGGATCGGTCGAGGCCCCCGACCATCTGCTCGAAACCACCGGCGCTGACGAGGTCGTCGGAGTCGACGAAGGTGAGGTACTCGCCCGTCGCCTGTGCCGTGCCCGTGTTGCGAGCCGGTCCGAGACCGGCGTTCTCCTGCGTCACGAGGGTGAAGCGGGAGTCGCGGGCGACGAAGTCCTCGGCGATCGCCCGGCTCCCGTCGGGGGAGCCGTCGTCGACGAGGATCACCTCGATGTCGGTGAGCCGCTGCCTGCGGATGCTCTCGAGGCAGTCGGCGAAGTAGTCCTCGACGCCGTAGAACGGCACCACGACGCTGAGATGGGGACTCACGCGGCCCCTTCCCGCATCAGACGATGTCCCATGAGAGAGGGGTGCCCTTGGCGGCGTCGACGCGGAACGTCCGGCCCTCGACGAGGCCGAAGAGGTCGGGGGCGAGACCGCCGGCGGGGCGGATCGAGCGGACGTTGGCGGGGGTGACGGGGTCACCGGCCTTGACGTCCTCGACGACGAAGAGCGAGCGGCGGAAGCGCAGGCCCTCCTGCTCGGACTCGCGGGCGGCGATCTTGGCCTCGCCGAGCGCCTGCCACGCGGTGCGCGTCTCGGAGACGAGCAGGGCGAGCTCGTGCGGCTCGAGGGAGAACGCGGAGTCGACACCGCCGCCCTCTCGCGAGATCGTCACGTGCTTCTCCACGACGGAGGCGCCGAACGCGACCGCGGCCACGGCCGCACCGATGCCCATGGTGTGGTCGGACAGGCCGACCGGGACCTGGAACGCGCCGGAGAGGAGGGGGAGTCCGCGCAGGTTGGACTGGCGGGGGTCGGCGGGGTAGCTCGTCGTCGCGGACAGGACGATGATCTGGTCGTTGCCCGTGCTCCGTGCCGCTTCGACCGCCGCCGCGATCTCACCCATGGAGGCCATGCCGGTGGAGATGATGACCGGCTTGCCGGTGCCGGCGGCCAGTCGGATGAGCGGCAGGTCGACGATCTCGGACGACGCGATCTTGTATGCCGGGACGTCCAGGTCCTCGAGGAAGCTCACCGCTGTCGGGTCGAACGGACTCGAGAAGGCGTGGAGTCCGAGCTCGCGGGCGAGCGTGAAGATCGGCTCGTGCCACTCCCACGGCGTGTGCGCCTCTTCGTAGAGGTCGTAGAGGCTGCGTCCGCCCCAGAGCTCGTGGTCGTCGCTCAGCCGGAACTCGGGGGTGTCGACGTCGATGGTGATCGTGTCGGCCGTGTAGGTCTGCAGCTTGATGGCGTGGGCGCCGGCGTCGGCCGCGACCCGGACGATGTCGAGGGCCTTGTCGAGGCTGCCGTCGTGATTGCCGGACATCTCGGCGATGATGTAGGGCTCGGCGTGGGTGCCGACCTCGCGGTCACCGATGCGGACTCCCCGGTCCGGGGTCTCCTGCTCGCTCACTTGCTCTCCAGAGTGGTCGTGGGGGTCGTGGCGCGGACGTGGTGGACGGTGACGAGCTCGCCGTCGATCTCGCGCTCGTCGGTCTCGATCTCCTCGAAGCCGTTGCGCTTGTTGAAGCGTCGCACGGCCTCGTTGTTGTCGAGCACCTCACCGTGCAGCTCGGCGAGGGCCAGGTCGTCCCACGCGTAGCGCACCGCCTGGCGCTGGATCTCGATCCAGGCCGGAAGGAGCTCACCGCGCTCGGTGAGGCCGGCGTTGTCGAGGTAGTAGCCCCACCAGGACGTGCCCTTGTCGCGGTCGAGGTCGAAGAAGGTGACGACGCCCGAGGGGACGCCGTGGCGCTCGTAGACGAGGACCTCGCGGTCGTCCCGGGTCCGGGTCGACTCCCACCAGGCGCGGTGCTCGTCGGCCGAGATCACGTGACGGGTCAGGGACACTGCGCGAACGTCAGGGTGGTTGCGCCACAACAGAATTGCGTCCATGTCGGCGTCGGTGGCCGGGCGAAGCATGTGCACTCCGTGAAGGTCTTGGGGGTGCACATCCGGGGTGTCGCAACGGGGGTCTTCGCGGCGACATCGGTCGAGTGCGGGGACTTCGTTACACTACCTCAGGCCCCACATCCCCGGACTTCGAGGCACACCGATGAGCGCACTGAGCCGTGACCAGATCCGCACCATGATGGCGGAGGTTCTCGCCGCGCAGGGCAAGGAAATGCCCGCCGAGGACACCGCCAACCTCGAGGAGCTCGGCTTCCGTTCGTTGGACTTCTCCGAGCTCGCGCTCCGGGTCGAGGACGAGACCGGCGAGGAGCTCAACTTCGACGCCCCCGGACTCCGTCAGATCCAGACCGTGGCCGACGTCCTCGACTTCCTCGAGCAGCTGCAGGCCGCGTGAGCCAGGCCCCCGCCGGCGAACCCACGCGGGGTGCGGGCAACCGCATCGTCCTGCGCGGAGTCGCCACGACCTGGGGTGAGCTCGACACCCTCGACCTGCCGCCGGCCGCCGCCGTCCTCGTCGAGGACAACCTCCAGGCCGCCCGCGCCGTCTGGACCCACGCGACGAGCGATCGCGAGACGCTCGTGACCTCGCGCACACGCGTGACGCCCGACCTCGGTGCCGACCTCCGGGCCGAGGGGCTCGCGCTCGTGTCCGGCGACCTGTCGCAGGTCGAGCCCGCGACGCTCGAGCGTGACGCCCAGCCGGGCCGCATCTGGCTCCTCACCAGTGGCAGCACCGGCCGCCCCAAGCGCGTGGCCCACACCCTCGACTCGCTCACCACGGTGGGCGGCGACCAACCGGCGCGCACGTGGCTGTGCCCCTACGCGCACGGCGCCTACGCCTGGTGGCAGGTGGTCACCCTCGGGCTGACCGTGCCCGGGCAGGACGTCGTCTTCATCGAGCCGGACGAGCTCGACACCTGGCCCCGGATGGCCCTCGACGCCGGCGTGACCGCGGCATCGGGCACCCCGACGTTCTGGCGTCAGGCCCTCTACCGCGACCCCGAGGCCGTCGCCGCCCTGCCCCTCGAGCAGGTGACCCTCGGCGGCGAGCCGGTCGACCAGGCGATCCTCGACCGACTCATCGAGCTCTTCCCGAAGGCTCGCGTCTCGTGGATCTATGCCTCCAGCGAGGCCGGTGCGTCGATCGCCGTCCACGACGGCAAGGCGGGCTTCCCCGAGGCCTGGCTCGACCGCGATACCCCGGGCCGTCCCCGGCTGAGCATCGTCGACGGTGAGCTCGTCATCGCCTCGCCCAAGCGGGGCGAGGGCATCGATGAGCACCTGCGCACCGGGGACCGGGTCGAGGTCGTCGACGGCCGCGTCCTCATCACCGGGCGCCTCGCCTCGGACGAGATCAACGTCGGGGGATCCAAGGCCTCCGCCTCGCAGGTGCGCGACGTTCTCCAGTCGCACCCCGCCGTCGCCTGGGCGTCGGTCAAGGGGCGCAAGGCACCCATCGTCGGCAACATCGTCACCGCCGAGATCGTGACGACCGAACCCGTGAGCGACGACGAGCTGAGCGCCTGGGCGCGTGAGCGCCTCCCCGAGTACGCCGTGCCCCGTCGGCTACGGTTCCTCGACGCCATCCCGATCAAGGAGACCCTGAAGAGCGATGTCTGACCTTCCCCCCATCGGCCCCGCCTCCGTCGTCGTCGTCTCGGGCGGCTCGCGCGGCCTCGGGCTGGCCATCGTCACCGACGTCCTCGACCGGGGCGCCAAGGTGGCCGCGTTCGCCCGCACCATCACGCCGGAGCTGCAGCAGCTCGCCGACGCGCACCCCGACCGCGTCCTCGTGGCGTCGGTCGACGTCAACGACCACAAGGCCCTGACCGCGTTCATCAAGGATGCCGAGGCCGCCCTCGGTCCGATCGACGCGCTGGTCAACAACGCCGCCGTCGGACAAGACGCGATGCACATCCACATGTCGCCGCAGCAGATCGGCGACATCATCGCGACGAACCTGACCTCGCCGCTCGTCCTCACCCGCGCCGTGCTGCGTCGCATCATGGCTCGCGGTGGCCGCGGTCGTGTCGTCATGGTGACGTCGGTGTGTGCCCAGCGCGGCTACTCCGGCCTGGTCGCCTACTCGGCCACCAAGGGTGGTCTCGACAGCGCGATGCGCACGCTGGCCCGGGAGATGCACGGACGCGTCCTCGTCAACAGCGTCGCTCCCGGCTTCTTCGCCTCGGAGATGTCCTCCGTCCTCGGCGACCAGCAGCTCGAGACGATCGCCCGCCGCACCCCGTCGGGGC
Organism: Knoellia subterranea KCTC 19937; assembly: GCF_000768685.1. GTDB lineage: Bacteria > Actinomycetota > Actinomycetes > Actinomycetales > Dermatophilaceae > Knoellia > Knoellia subterranea. Next base: position 64,585 of record NZ_AVPK01000007.1, read on the forward strand.
GGATGGTCGAACCCGACAACATCGTTCCCGTGGTGCGCACCCTGCTGTTCGAGGACACCAACCTCAACGGTCAGGTCATCACCATCGACGGCGGCAGCAGCATCTGAGCGGGGTCCTGCTCGACCTGCCCGGCGTCCGGGGGCTGCGACTGCACCCGGGGCGCGAGCACCGCTGTGCCACAGGCACGCACAGCCATCTCTCCGATGGACGGGTGCTGTGCTGGCAACCCGACGGTGCCCGGGAGGGCGACTTCGCGGTGGACGGCGAACTCACGTCCGGTGGCTTCCCGCCCTCTCTCGCGAGACGCCTCGTGGAGGACGGTCGGGAGGACCCGTGGGGTGACTGGACGCGCGCGGAAGTGTGCGCCAAGCTCGCCGACGTGCCGATCGTCGTGTGGATCAGGTCGCGGGCCTGGCCCGACGGCGATGAAGTCAACGTGGGCGGTCGCCGGATCCGGCTCGTGACCCACCGGGTCGACGACCTCGTCGTGAGTCTCGGCGAAGTCGTTCCGGAGACGGACTAGGCTCCGGAGTGCCGGTCGAGGAAGCTGCGTGCCCGACGCTTCAGCGCCGGGACGGGGCGTCCCAGTTGATGAACGACCTTGTATGCCGTGGAGCTCTCGATCGCGATCGACCGCTCGAGCGTGCGGATGCGCCGGTCCCTGGCCCGCAGGGTGCCCTCGAGCCAGCTCACCTTGCGACGGGTCTCGTCGAGGGCAGCCTCGGCGTCGTGCAGGCGGTTCGCCTCTGCCGATCGCGAGGTCGGGGCCGGGCGGGAGTCGAGCTCAGCGGTCGGTGCAGCGGAGCCCTCGACCCCGGCCATGGCGAGGAGGTCGCGCACCACGTCGTCAGTGGTCGGGGCGGACCACAGTCCGGCCGCTCCGTCGGCGCACACGCGCTGCGCGAATCCACTCAAGCCGTGCCGCACTGCTGCGGTGTGTCCCGAGTGGTCGTCGGGGTCGACGGGGTCGGCGTGCCCTGCTTCCGTTGCCCGCCCGTCGCGGTCCTCACCGAGCGCGGCGAGACCTCCGTCGGGGCGCACGAGCACGTCGCGGACGTCGGACGGAGCCTGCGGCCACGCGGCGTAGGCCTCGACCAGCTCACGCAGCCGTTCCCGCCCGGGGCCGGCGACGGCTCGGCGCAACTCGGATTCGAGGAGCCGTGAGCCGGCCGGGTGGGGGAGTGCGGAGGCAGGGAGGGCCACGTGCCGCGTCACGACCCATGCGGGGGCGAGGGGCAGGCCCAGCCCGGCGTCGAGCAGGCGTTCGGCGGTGGCCCACACGTCGCGCAGCGCCGTTCGGCCCTCGGCCCGAGCCGCGAGCGATGCGACGGCCGCCTGGGCCGGGCCGCTGGCGTCGGTGAGGTCGCCTGCTGTCAACACGACCGATGGGGCAGCCGCGTCCGGCCACGCCGCCAGCACCTCCACGTCGTCGAGTTCGGCGAGGCGAGCGGGGGTGGGCGGCGCGGTGGGTGCGCCATCCACGGCGTCCGTGACCGACCAACCGGACGCGGGGTCGGGCACCGCGATGTCGAGGAAGCGGTCCATGCCGGTGGGGTTCGAGAGCGAGGCCACAACACGACCGGAGTCGCCGGCGAGGCCGAGGACGAGTCGCACCCAGTCGGTGGCATCCGCAACGGTCGAGTCGGGCGAGCAGGTGGCCTCGGGCCCGCCGACGGCGACCACGAGGTCGAAGGTGTCGCCCTGTGCCGCGAGGCGGTCGAGGCCTCCGGCGATGACGCCGCCGGCGGCCATCTCGGCGGACCCGGTCAGGGCACGGGCGTCGGGGAGTCCGCGCACGAGTCGATGGGCCGCGGCACCTGCGGGAAGGTGGGCACCCAGCGAGACAGCCGGCATACCGGCAAGAAGGATCCGAGCGTCGGTGGGCAGGTCACGGGCCGCAGCCGCGACGAGTGCGCCCAGCGCGGCCGACGGCGACGCAGCGGGTTCGGACCAGTCGGGGATCTCGCCGCCGACCATGCGCGCACCGGACTCGGGGTCGATCTCGTGGGGCAGCACAGTGCCATACAGTAGCCGCCACATGCCCACCCCAGCCGCGACCCCGGAGGCTTCCGCGTGACACCCAGACCGAGCATCGGCGCCGTCGTGCTGTCGATGGGCGATCGGACGCAGGAGCTGGCCACGGCCCTCGAGACGCTGCTCGCGCAGGAAGGCGTCGACCTCGACGTCGTGCTCGTCGGCAACGGGTGGGAGCCGACCGGGCTCCCCGACGGTGTGCGCACCGTGCACCTCCCCGAGAACGTCGGGATCCCCGAGGGACGCAACGTCGGGGCACGCGAGGCCCGCGGCGACCTCATCTTCTTCTACGACGACGACGCGCACCTGCCCACGACGGACGTCCTCGCCCGCCTGGCGACCGAGTTCGCGGACCCGTCGGTCGCGGTCGCCCAGCCCCGGGGCGCCGATCCGGACGGGAAGCCATCCCCGAGGCGCTGGGTGCCGCGCCTGCGCACCGAGGACGGTGGCGCCCCCGGTGAGGTGGTCGTCTTCTGGGAGGGCGTGTGCGTCATCCGCCGGGCGGCGTTCGATGCCGTGGGTGGGTGGCCCGGGCACTTCTGGTACGGCCACGAGGGCATCGACCTCGCCTACCGACTACTCGATGCCGGGTGGAGCCTGCGCTACCGCCCCGACGTCGTCGTCCATCACCCCGCGACCCAGGCCGCGCGGCACGCCGTCTTCTATCGGATGAACGCCCGCAACCGCGTCTGGGTCGCCCGGCGCAACCTGCCCGCGCCGCTCGTCCCCGTCTATCTCGGCGTGTGGACCGGAGCCACGCTCGCCCGCGTGCGCGACGTCGAGCCGCTCAAGGTGTGGTTCCGCGGGTTTGCCGAGGGATGGCGCTCCGACCCCGGACCCCGACACCCCATGCGCTGGAAGACCGTGTGGCGACTCACGCGGGCCGGTCGGCCCCCGGTGGTGTGAGCCGAGTGTCGAACCCGTCGGTTCTGCACGTCACGCTCGCCGGCGTCCGCAGCGCAACACACCTCGTCCACGCTGGAAGCTTCCTGCGCCACCTGCTGTCCGAGACCTCTGACGACGTCGTCGTGGACTACCTGGGGTCCGGGCAGTTCCTCGGGCGCGACAACGTTCGCCCCGAGCACGTCGAAGCATTCCTCCCTGTGGGTCCGCGTCTTCAATTGCGTTCGGGGACAACGGAAATCGGTGCTTCCCAGGCCGGGGGAGTTCGCCAGCACCTGCTCCTGTCCGTCGGTGCACCGGGCATCAAGCCGTGGCTCCGACTCGTGTCCCGGATCCGTCGGCGCCCCCGCGTCGTGGTCCTCGACGAGGGCATCGGCACCTACGGCGACTGGCGGACCCGTCGCGACGCGTGGCGTCGCCAGGGCGGGCGCGAGCCGTGGCCGACCGTGCGCTCGTGGGCGGTCAGTGGCGCAGCGGACCTGTTGACCGACCAGCGCTGGGCACTGTACGAGCGGGAGCAGGAGCGCGACCGGGGAACGTGGCGCGTCGTGCCCGAGGTTGCAGCCGGTTTCACCGAGGCGCTGTCCTCGGACAGCACGGTGGCATCGGGTCAGGCCGTCTATCTCACCCAGCCGTGGGTCGAGCTCGGGCTCGTGTCGGAAGCCGACTTCGGCCAGCATCTCGCCGAGGTGGCCCGGGCGTGCAGCGTCGTGGGTCTCGAGCTCGCCATCCGACCACACCCGGCCGAGGAGGGTGGCCGCTACGCCGCGTGGCGCGAACTGCCGCGCGAGGTGCCGGCCGAACTCGACCCGGCCGTCGTGGGAGCGCCCCTGGTGCTCGGGACCGACAGCACCGCCCTGCTCAACCTGGCAGCCGTCCACGGGCGGCCCGCCGTCCGGGTGACACTGCGGAGCCTGGAGCACCTCGAGCGGGCGCTGAGTCGGGACCAGCGTGAGCTGCTCGACACGTTCCTCCCCGCACCCGTCCGACCGGACGCGGCGGGCGACCTCGAGGCTGCCCTCGCTCGCGCGCTCGGTGCGTGAGTCGCACTGACCCGACGCTGGCCCCCGTCGTCGCGAACCTGATTGCTACCGTGAAGTCTCCTCTGACGAAAGGGTGCTGGTGACCCCGCGCTTGACCCCTGCCACGCTGCGGCAACTCGCCCGCTTCGGAGTCATCGGTGTTGCCGGATTCATCGCTGACGTCGGGTCGTTCAACCTGCTGCGCTTCGCCGGTGGCGAGGGACCGCTGCACGACTACCCGCTGACCGCCAAGGTCATCTCCGGGACGGTGGCCACGATCGTGGCGTGGCTCGGCAATCGCTTCTGGACGTTCCGCAACACCCGGCGGGACAAGGCGCACCACGAGTTCCTGCTCTTCGCCGTGGTGGCCGCCCTGGGCACGCTCATCTCGATGGGGTGCCTGTGGATCTCGCACTACGGCCTGGGCTTCCGGTCCCCGCTCGCCGACAACATCTCGGCCAACGGGGTCGGGCTCTTCCTCGGCACCGTGTTCCGGTTCTGGGCCTACCGTCGGCACGTCTTCAGCCAGCACGGAGACCACAGCGGGCTCAGCGAACTGGCGGACCACCACGACCTGTCGGAGATCGGGCACGATCCGCAGCAGCACTGACCTGCACCGATCCGCACCGACCCGCGGGGATCGCCCGGATCGGCGCAGGGTCACGACCTCAGGAGGCGCGGACCTGACGGTGCGGACCGCGCGGGGTGCGCAGGCCCTTGCGGAGCGACCGTGCGCGCAGGCGCATCTTGAAGGTCAGCAGGATCATCTCGGTGCCGAGGGCGATGGTCTTGCCGAGCTCGCCGGTGACCGATGAGACGCCGACCCGCGAGTGGTAGTTCACCGGGATCTGGACCATGCGGGCCTTGGTGATGACGGAGAGCAGGAGCATCTCCAGGCCGTAGGCCGACCCGTCGAGGCGGGAACGCTCGAGGATGACGTCGGCGTGATCCTTGGTCATGACCCGGAAGGTGCATCCCACGTCGCTGAGGTGGTTGGTGTTGTAGAGCACCTCGATGAGCTTGGCGACTCCCCAGTTGCCCCACTGGAGGAACCAGCCCATGTTGGCCCCGCGCCAGATGAAGTTCGAGACGGTGCGCGAGCCGATGACGACGTCGCACTCGGGGGCGAAGGCGAGCAGCTTGGTGAGGTCCTCGGGGGCGAAGGTGCCGTCCGGCTCGCAGATCGCGACGAGGTCGGTCTTCGCCTCGCGCAGGCCGCGCTTGATGGCGGCGCCGTAGCCCTGGGTCGTCTCGATGTATTCGGTGGCGCCGGTCGTGGCCACTTCCTCGGACGTGCCCTCGGCGGCGTTGTTGTTGACGACGATCACCTCGTCGATCTCCGGGAGCGCCTCGAACCGCCGGATGCACTCGGCGATGCTGTCCTTCTCGTTGTAGGTCGGGAGAACAACGGAGACGGTCTTGCCCTGCCACATGGCGATCAGGCCTTTCCGGGATTGGCGACGATGAGCATCTGACCAGCGAGGGGCTTGATGGGGGAGCGGAGGTACCACGGCACGACGAAGGTCAGCTTGGAACCCTTGGACTTCAGCGTGAGCGGCATGAACTTCGGGATGCTCTTCTCGATGCCCCACCCGAGCGAGACGAGGTAGTCCGACAACGACTGGTCGGTGAAGATCGCGACGTGCGTGTAGTCGTCGAAGTAGCGCCCGGGGTCCAGTCGGAAGTTCGGCTGCATGAGCATGAGGCGGCCGCCGGGGCGCAGGACGCGCTGCGCGTGGGCGAGCAGGGCGTCGGACTGCGGGCGGTGGAGGTGCTCGAGCAGGTTGCTCGCGAAGACGACGTCGAAGGAGTTGTCGTCGAACCGGCTCAGGTCGGTGCTGTCACCGACGATGGCCTCGACGTGGTCGGCGGCCGCCTTCTCGACCGTGGCGTCGAGGTCCATCGCGACGACGCGGCGGGCCGTGATGTGGTTCGAGAAGTCGCACCATCCGGCGCCGAGTTCGAGCACGTCGCTGTCGGCCGGGACGAACCGGCTGAGGTAGGCGCAGAGGTGCTCCCAGACCTTGGCGCGGCTCGCGTCCTGCTTGAGTCGGGTCTCGAAGTAGCCGGGCGTGTAGACGCCGCTCGGGTTCTCCGCCGACGTGGGATCGGTCGACATGTCTTTCGCGGACTCCTGCGGCCGGGTGCAAAGATGACTGGGGGACTCTAACAGTCGCCCCGAGCCGAGTCCGGAAACGGCCTTCACCCCTCCGAACCACCCCAGGAGCCCAGTGCAGTCCCCGCGCAGCCCATTCGTGCCCGCCCTCGACGGCCCCGATGCGGAGCCTCGAGCGACCCGCGCCAACCTCGTTTCGGCGGCGGTCGTCGCCGCGGTCGGCTGCGTCTACATGGGGTATGCCGTCCGCACCGGACTGCCGCTCGGCGACGCCGCGCGTGCGCTCGCGGCGATCGCGATCACCCAGGTGCTGCCCGGAGCCCTGCTCTGGCGTGCCGTGCGACCGCGCCGCGGCTGGCTGCTCGAGGACGTCGCCATGGGCTTCGCCCTCGGCATCGCCATCGCGGTGCCGACCCAGGTCGTGGCCGGGCTCCTCGGTCAGCGGTGGCCGGCCTTCGTGATCCCGCTCGCGGTGGCTGCCGTGTTGGTGGCTGTGCCGCGCACGCGTCGGCGGATCATGGCGGCGCAGTGGTCCCCGATGGCGTGGTGGCTCGCGCCTCTCGTGTCGCTCATCTCATTCTGGGCCCTGCGCCAGCTCGTCGCCTACTTCCGGACGAACCAGATCACGTGGACCGGGCTCGGCCGTCCGCACATCGACGCCTATCTCCACCAGGCGCTGGCGTCCCAGCTCCTCCACCGGGGGCCGACGAGCTGGCCCACGGTGGCCGGTGAGGACCTCGGCTACCACTGGTTCACCCACGCGTGGCTCGCCCATGTCACCGCGACGTCGGGTGCGGGTCTGGACCTCGTCCTCCTGCGGGTCATGCCCGCCCTCATGCCCCTCACCGTCGTCGTGTGCGTCGCGGTCGCCGCCCTGCGCCTCTCGCGGAGCTCGAAGGTGGCCCTGCTCGCGAGCGGTCTGGCGATGGTCGCGTCCGGCGGCAACCCGTTCGGCTACGCGAGCTTCGGACTGCCCCTCAACCCCGACTCGCCGACCCTCGCGCTCGGTGTGCCCACGCTGCTCGCACTGGTGGTCCTGCTCGCGCAACGGTGGAACGGGGAACTGTCGCGGACGGCATACGTCCTCGTTCCGTGGCTCTCGGTCATCGCGGCCGGCACCAAGGGTGCGACGTCGCCCCTCGTGGTCGCCGGTCTCGGACTCGCCGCGGTGGCCATGCTCCTGTGGAACCGCAGGCTGTTCGGCAAGGTTGTCGTCGACACGCTCGTCGTCGGCGGCGGCCTGATCTTCGCGCTCATCGTCGTCTTCCACGGCTCGAGCGCCGGGCTCGCCCTGGGCATCACGGACTCGTCGAAGCAGACCTACGTCCACGTGCTGCTCGGGTCGTTGCCGGGCCGTGAGCTCGTGCTCGCCGCAGCGGCCCTCGCCGTGATCAGCGGCCTGACTCGAGCCGCCCTGTCCTTCGCCCCGATGTTCGGTCGCGAGTCGCGACGGCAGCCACTCTCGTGGCTGCTCGCGGGTGGCTCCATCGCCGGAGCCGCCGCGGTCGGACTGTTCTCCCACCCGGGACAGAGCCAGTACTACTTCCTCCTCACCGCCATCCCGCTCGCCGCGATCGGTTCGGCGATGGGAGCCCGCTCGATCGTGCACGCCCTCGGCCCGGACGCGGTCAGGCGACTGCTGCCGCTCGCCGTGGTGGCCGGTGGGCTCATCCACTTGGCACCGACCCGCCTCGTCGGTGAGCTCGGCGAGGGGACGTTCCAGACGTTCTGGCGGGCTCTCGCGGTTGCTGCCGTGCTCGTGGTCGCGACGGCGGCGGCTGGCTGGTTCCTTGGCGACCCAGGTCGTCGCCTCATGGCCAGTCTGGCGACCACCGCCACCGCGGCGCTCGCGGTGGGAGGTTTCGCGGCGATCAACACGGTGCGGGCACCGCTCTTCGCCGAGGTCAAACGGCCCGCCTCCCTCACGGAACGCCTGGCCATCTCCCAGGACCAGCTCGACGCGGCCCGCTGGATCCGGGACCACTCGGATCCCGACGACCTTGTCATGACCAACCGCCACTGCACCGTGCCGCGCAAGCCAGTCGACGGCTGCGACAGCCGCCGCTGGGTCGTCACCGCGTTCAGCGAGCGCCAGTCGCTCGTCGAGGGTTGGACCGCGACACCGGAGGCGACGAAGCGTGCGCCACACGGGCGTGACTCGGTGACGGTGAACTACTGGAAGCCCGACATCCTCGAACTCAACGACGGGTTCATCGCGAACCCGACGGCAGAGGCGCAGCGGCGACTGTGGGACCTCGGCGTGCGCTGGGTCTATGTCGACAACCTGCAAGCACACGCCGACGACCTGGCCCCGTTCGCCGAGCGGGGCTTCGACTCCCCGGACGCGTCGGCCTGGAAGCTGCTCGAGCCGGGCCGCTGAGGGCCCGGCTCGAGCGGGCCGTCACGGGCCCGGGTTGGTGGTCGTCAGAGCGCGAACGTCAGCTGCGGTCCGGTCTTCTCGCGCAGCTCGTCCTCGGTGACGCCGGGGGCGAGCTCGCGCACGACGAGGCCGTCCTCGGTGACGTCGATGACGGCGAGGTCGGTGATGATGCGCTGCACGACCCCGAGGCCGGTGATGGGCAGGTCGCACTCGTCGACGATCTTGTGGCTGCCGTCCTTGGCGACGTGCTCCATGAGGACGATGACCTTCTTGGCGCCGTGGACGAGGTCCATCGCGCCGCCCATGCCCTTGACCATCTTGCCGGGGATCATCCAGTTGGCGATGTCGCCGGAGCGTGACACCTGCATGGCGCCGAGGATCGCGGCGTCGACCTTGCCGCCACGGATCATGCCGAAGCTCGTCGCGCTGTCGAAGTAGCTCGCGCCGCGCCGCGTCGTCACGGTCTCCTTGCCGGCGTTGATGAGGTCGGGGTCGACGGCGTCGTCGGTCGGGTACGCACCGACACCGAGGATGCCGTTCTCCGACTGGAGGACGATCTCGACGTCGTCGGGGACGTGGTTCGGCACAAGCGTCGGCAGGCCGATGCCGAGGTTGACGTAGGAACCATCGGTGAGCTCGGAGGCCGCGCGGGCGGCCATCTCGTCGCGGGTCAGTGCCATGTCAGGCCCCCTTCTCAGTGATCGTTCGCTTCTCGATGCGCTTCTCTTGCGCCTGCTCGGTGGTGAGCGGCACGACCCGCTGGACATAGATGCCGGGCAGGTGGATCTCGTCGGGGTCGAGCTCGCCCGGCTCGACGAGCTCCTCGACCTCGGCGATCGTGATGCGGCCGGACATGGCGCAGAGCGGGTTGAAGTTGCGCGAGGACTTGTTGAAGACGAGGTTGCCGTGGCGGTCACCCTTGGCGGCGCGCACGAGGCCGAAGTCGGCGGCGATGCCTTCCTCGAGGACGAACGTCCGCTCCTCGCCGCCGAGGCTGAAGACACGCGTCTCCTTGGGAGGTGAGGCGACAGCGACACTGCCGTCACCGGCATACCGCCAGGGCAGTCCGCCATCGGCGACCTGGCTGCCGACGCCGGTCGGCGTGAAGAACGCGGCGATGCCGGCGCCGCCGGCGCGCAGGCGCTCGGCGAGGGTGCCCTGGGGCGTGAGCTCGACCTCGAGTTCGCCCTCGAGGTACTGGCGCGCGAACTCCTTGTTCTCGCCGACGTAGGAACTCACCATGCGACGGATCTGCTTCGCGCCGAGGAGGATGCCGAGGCCCCAGTCGTCGACGCCACAGTTGTTGGAGAAGACCTCGAGGTCACGCACCCCCTTCGCGTGCAGTTCGGCGATGAGAACACTGGGGATGCCGCAGAGCCCGAATCCACCGACGGCCAGGCTGGCACCGTCCGTGATGTCCTCGAGGGCTGCGGAAGCAGAGGAGACGACCTTGTCCATGGCCGTGACTCTAGTCACCCCTGTGATGGGCTCCGATGTGGTGGGGGGCCAGTGCTCGGCCGGGCCTATGGGTCGTGGGACGGGGCGACGGGCGATGCCGAAGAATTTGCGGAGTTTGGGACACATTGACGGAAGAACCGTCTCCGTGTGCGGGGGTGTGCGAAGTACATCCGTGTAATTCACCCCGATCCACTTGCGAAACGTGTGTGACTAGTGGGACAACTGTGAAGCCATCGTGTCTGATGTGACGTCTGGGACGGCGCATCCGGCACTCCGCCACTCACTCCGCTGCCCCTGAGGAGCTTTCGTTGACGCGCGCTCACCTGCCTGCCACGTCGACCCGAGGACCCCGTCGCGCCCTCGGTGCCGTCACCGTCACTCTCCTGTCGGTCCCGCTCGCGTCCGCCGCGTTCGCCGCGACCATCCCGCCGCCGCCGACCAAGCCGCTGCCGGACGAGCTCGACATCGCGCCGAGGTACCAGGAGGGCTACCGCTGCCTCAGCGGCGACCTGCCCGGACCGACGGCGTTCGCGAAGCTCCTCAACGACCACTACGGGCGGCACGTCTACGGCATCAACCGCACCTGCGCGGCCGAGCACGGTGAGGGTCGCGCCCTCGACTGGATGATCAATGCCTACTCGGCCGATGGACTGGCGCTGGGCAACGCCATCACCCGGTGGCTCGCGGCTCCCGACTCGCAGGGGCGACCGGGCGCGATGGCTCGCCGTTTCGGCATCAACTACATCATCTGGAACCGCCAGATGTGGCGCGCCTACGACCCGGGTCGCGGGTGGGCGCCCTATTCGGGCGTCTCGCCACACACCGACCACATCCACATCTCGTTCACGTGGGACGGCGCCTACCAGCGCACGTCGTGGTGGACCGGCAAGGCGCTGACCTCGGTCCAGCTCACCGGCCCGATCTCCGGTGCCACGGTGCCGGTCGTCACGACGACCCCGACCATGACGGCCAGCGGCTACCCGCTGCTCAAGCGCGGCGACACCCACAAGGACCTGATGATCGCGCAGAAGGCCTTCGGCATCACCCAGGACGGTCAGTTCGGGCCGGGCACGGAGGCAGCCGTCGCCTCGTGGCAGTCGCGCAACGGTGTGCCGGTCACCAAGCAGCTCGACAATGCGACCTGGACCAAGCTCGTCGCGGTCGGTCTCGTCCCGTCGCGCAACACGACCGGCGGGACGACCCCCGGGCCGCTCACGGACTACGTCAACACCGTCCTCAAGCGTGGCTCCACCGGTCCGGCCGTCGTGGCCCTCCAGAAGGCTCTGGGCATCACCGCCGACGGGTCGTTCGGTCCGGCAACCGAGACGAAGGTCAAGGCCTACCAGTCGTCCAAGGGCATCTCGCCGACCGGCGTCGTCGCGACCTCGACGTGGCAGGCACTCATCGGTACGACCACCACGCCGACGACTTCACCCCTGTCGGCCTACAAGGACCTCGTCCTGCGCCGCGGCTCGACGGGCGCTCCCGTGGTGGCGCTCCAGAAGGCTCTGGGCATCACCGCCGACGGGTCGTTCGGTCCGGCCACGGAGTCGAAGGTCAAGGCCTACCAGTCCTCCAAGGGCATCTCGCCGACCGGCGTGGTGGCCTCGCAGACCTGGGCCGCCCTCATGGGCCAGACGTCGACCGGGACGGTCACGCCGCCCCCGGCAACCGTCACGTCGACCGAGTTCACGACCTACAAGTCGACCGTCCTCCAGGTCGGTTCCAAGGGCACGGCGGTCAAGGTCCTCCAGGCGGGCATCGGTGGGCTGGCCGTTGACGGGTCGTTCGGTCAGTTGACCGCGGCCCGGGTCAAGGCCTTCCAGCAGTCCGTCGGCGTCAAGGCCACCGGGATCGTCGACCGGGCCACGTGGGACAAGGTGGAACTGCACGTCCACCCGCTCCTGCCCTACTGGGGCACGGTCGCCAAGCGCGGCTCGACCGGCACGAACGTCAAGGCGCTTCAGCAGGCCCTGCGGATCACGGCCGACGGGTCCTTCGGTCCGGGCACCGAAGCCGCCGTCAAGGCAGCCCAGAGCCGGGCCAAGCTCGCCTCCACCGGCGTGGTGGCCACCCTCACCTGGCAGGCCATCGAGAAGCAGACCTGACGCCGGTCAGGGCGCACCCACCGCGCCCTCGACGCGGGAACGCTCCTCGAGAACGTTCGCCGGCGCCTCGCCGCGACTGAGCACGACCGAGCCGTCTGCCGCCCACAGGGCGAGGCAGGCGACGAGGAAGTCGGCCGTGCTCGTCGTGGTGAGGTGTCGGCGTTCGGTTGAGTTCGCCTGCGGTGCAGCCGAATTCACCACATCGGCGTATGCCGTCCGCTCACCATCGATGAGGAGTGCCGGGTCGTCGTCGGCCGGCTCCTCCCACGCGTCGAACTGGTCGCCGTGGGTGCTGAGCTCCTTGGCCTCGTCCATGACGCCCGGCGGCACGGGAACCAGTGCGGCCCGGGCGAGGCCGGCGAGGGTGACGAGGATGGCGGCGGTGCCGTCGGCCGTGGCGGCGGCAGCGGCGTCGGGATCGGTGGTCACGAGCAGATCCACGTCCTGCGTAGCGCGGCCCGTGCTCACCGTGCTGACCGCACCGCCCACGCTCCACGTCGCGAACGCCCAATAGGCCGTGCGCCAGTGCGGTGGCAGGTCGAGGTGGACCACGGAGCCGGGCGCGATGTCGAACTCGTCCTGGAGGGCGTTGGCGGCCTTGCTCACCCAGTTGGAGAACACGCGGGCGGACAACTCGATGCGTTCGCCGCGGGTCGGTCCGTCGGTGTCGTCATAGGTGGTGATGCGCGGCTTCGCCGAGTCGGAGCGAAGCATCTGCTGGAGGACGTCGGCGGGTCTGGTCACGGGATCAGCCTAGGCACCCCGATAGCGTTGGCGACCATGAGCCGGTCACTGCCCACCACGGACGAGGACCTGCCCTCCTCACCCCTCGAACGCGCCGGCGGTCGATGGCTCCAGACGCTGGTCCTGGGCACGGCGACCTGGATCGTCGCGCTCTCGCTGCTCGCCGTTCCGCTGGCGGGCCTGGGGCTCTGGACGCCGTGGCTCATCCTGCCCCTCGCGCTGGGAGTGGCGGCTGCGAGCGGGTGGTGGGCACACGGCATACCCTCACGGTCGTTGCCCGTCTGGACCACAGCGCTCCTCATCGCCGTGAGCGCAGGTGCCGGAATCTGGTCTGCCGCAACGCATTCGGAACAGGTGTTGCCGCGCAGGGACTCGGCGAGCTACCTCCAGGCGGCCATCTCGATGGCCGGCACCCACGAACGACTGATCACGGTCGACCCGGCCGAGGTGGGCGGGCCGGACGTGCTCGACATCGAGGGCATCACCTTGGACAGCCCCGCCTTCTATGAGGTCGGCGACAGCGAAAACCCCTCTGTCCAGCCGCAATTCGTCATTGGTCCGGGGGCGATCTGGTCGCTGGGTGTGTGGCTCGGGGGAGCGGCGGGCGCGATGCTCCTGCCGTCCCTGACCGGTGCGATCGGCGTGCTCGCGATCGGCCTGCTCACCGCTCGGGTCGGGGCGGCGCGCTGGTCACCACTGGCCGCGGCCGGGGTGGGGTTGTTGTTCCCGGTGCTGCACACGATGCGGTCGACCTATTCGGAGCCGCTGGCCATGGTCACCCTCGGCGCGGGACTGCTCGCGCTCGTCATCGCCGCGCGCCAGGGGATGCGCGGCGAGCTCGGTCGGGCCGCGTTGCTGGCGGGTGTCCTCGTCGGCGGGACGGCGTTCGTCCGCATCGACGGCCTGCGCGAGACGATCCTCCTCGTCCCCGTCGCGGCGCTGGCGCTGGCGCAAGGACAGCGGTGGGCTCGGCCGCTGCTCATCGGGGCCGGGGCGTCGACGGCTCTGGCGTTCGGGGCGGCGCTGTGGCTGTCGAACCAATACCTCGGCACGATCGCCGCGAGCCTCGTCCCACTCGTCGCCCTCGGGCTCGTCCTGGCTCTCGTGACGGCTGTCCTGCTGTGGTGGCAGAAGCGGGGAGGCGCTGTGCCGCAGCGGATTTCGCGTCTCATGCCCCAGGCGTTGGCCGGTGCGGTCGTCCTGGTCGGGCTGTTCCTCGCGAGCCGACCACTCTGGCAGACGGTGCGGCAGTCGCCCGACGACCCGGGTTCACGCGTCGTCGCCGGCCTCCAGCTCCGTCAGGGCCTCACGGTGGACGGCGGCCGCACCTATGCCGAGCAGACCGTGACCTGGCTGTCGTGGTGGGTCGGGGTGCCCGCGCTCGTCATCTCGCTCGTCGCCCTGGCGTGGGCCGCCCGTGCGGCTGCGACGCGATGGGCCGAGGGGGAGACCCTGCAGGCCTGGACCGGCCCGCTCCTCATCTGCGCGGGGTCGACCGTCGCGACCCTGTGGCGGCCCGGCATCACGCCAGACCATCCCTGGGCCGAACGGCGCCTCGTGATCGTCCTGCCGTTCGTCGTGGTCCTGTGCGTCATGGCTGCCGCGTATGCCGTCCGCCACCTCTCGCGGCGTGCCCCCGTTGCCGTTGCGGTCGCCGCGGGGGTCGCGCTTGTGGCGGCAACGCTCGTGCCGACTGCTCTCGCGACGTGGCCACATCGTGGCGAGCGGGTGGAACTCGGCGAACTCGCCGCCGTGGAGGGCGTGTGTGCGCAGCTCGGGGAGGGTGACGTCGTGCTGGCGGTGGACTCGCGGGCCGCGAACGAGTGGCCCCAGGTCGTGCGCGGTCAATGTGGTCGCGCGGCACTCTCCACGACCGGCGCGCTGCGAAGCGACCAGGAGGCCCTGGCCGCGGCGGTCGCGGCGACGAACTCCGCGGTGACGCAGCGCGGTGGGCGACTGCTGCTCCTGGCGGCGGACTCACCCGAGGCGCTCGAGGAGCTGGGTGTCGAGCCGATCCTGCCGGCGCTCGACACGACCGTCCTCGAGGATGCCCGACTGCTCGAACGACGCCCCGACCACCTCGTCACCCTGCCCCTGCAGGTCTGGGTCGGCTCACCGAGCTGACCGCCGCGCGTGTCAGCGCGAGGTGACGTCCTGCGGCATCCGGCGCTGCACCGCCGAGTAGGTGTGCCGGTCGGCCGCGACGATGAGACCCGGCTGGGTCGAGCGCGGTCCGTAGTCGACACCGTCGAGATGGCCCACGCGGCCGCCCGCCTCGGTCACCATGAGCGAACCCGGCGCGTGGTCCCACGCGTTCGAGCGGCTGTAGAGGATGTAGTCGACCGCGCCCTCGATCAGCTTCGGGTAGTCGACGCCGCAGCAGACCCAACTGGGTTGCAGCGCAGGGAGTTCGGCCAGGGCGTGGCCCCGCAGCGACCAGATGGACGTGGCTCCGCGCGGCTGGTCGTCCTGGCCCAGCGCAGCCCGGGTCACCCGCTCGCCGTTGCGCTCCACACCGGCGCCACGCTCGGCCACCCAGGCGACCTCGTGCTCGGGCTGCCAGATCCACGCGCGGGTCGTTTCGCCGCCGTGCGTCTCGGCGACCATCACGGCGTGGTCCGCGGACCCGTTGACGAAGTTCTTGGTGCCGTCGACGGGGTCGACGGTGAAGGCGTGCTCCGCCCCGACGTAGCGGTCAAGGATGCTCGGGTCGGCGGAGTGCGCCTCCTCACCGAGGATCACGGCGTCGGGGTAGGCCGCCGTGAGTGCCTTCGTGAGCAGCACCTCGGCCTCGCGGTCGGCGACCGTGACGAGGTCACCGGGGTTCTTCTCGATCACCTCACCGTCGGCGAGGGAGCGGAATCGCGGAGTGATGACCTCGGCGGCCACCTGCTTCATGAGTTCGAGCACCTCTGGTGTGTCCACGGACACACACGCTTCCACACGAGGTGGGCGGACGGCATACCGGGGTGTGGGTCTAGAGGACCGAGATCTCGTCGAGCGCATCGAACGCTTCGGCCGCCTGGGGATGATCCGGTATGCCGGGTGGCTCGGCTCCCTCGATCTCGGCGATGTGGACGAGGGCGTCCCCTCGGTTGACGAGGGGCGCCGTCGTGCGGCCGATGACGACGCCCGAACGGTCGGCCTTGACGAGGCGCAGCGTCTTGCCGAACGAATTGCTCAGCCCGCCGAGCCGGTCACCGACCTCGACCCGCTGTCCGAGGGTCGCGTCGAGGTTGACGATGCCGGTGCGGCGAGCACGGACCCAGCCGGTGCGGCGGCTCACGAGGACCGGCGGGGGCGTGGCCAGGGCGTCGTTGTTGAGCGTGTCGGCGTCGACCATGTCGAGGGCCGCAAGGACGCGCAGGACGCCCGCGACACCGGCCTCGATCGCCCACGCATCGAAGCGCATCGCCTCGCCGGACTCGAACAGCAGGACCGTCGCTCCGCGTTCGCGCGCGGCCGCCCGGAGCGACCCGTCGCGCAGCTTGGCGTGGACGATGACCGGCGCCCCGAACGCCTCGGCGAGCGCGCGCGTGCGGGGGTCGTCGAGGTCGGCGCGGATCTGGGGGAGATTGGTGCGACGGTCCGAGCCGGTGTGGAGGTCGATGCCGACCTCGCACTTGTCGATGACCTCGCGCATCATCAGGTGCGCGATGCGACCGGCGAGCGAACCGCGCGCCGACCCGGGGAACGACCGGTTGAGGTCACGCCGGTCGGGCAGGTAGCGGTCGCCCGCCATGAACCCGTGCACGTTGACGATCGGGACGGCGAGCAGCGTGCCGCGGAACGTCTTGGCCGACAGCCGTGACAGCACCCGGCGGATGACCTCGACGCCGACGACCTCGTCGCCGTGGATGGCCGCGTTGACCCAGACGACGGGGCCGTCGTGGCGGCCGTGAATGACGCGCACCGGCAGGCTGATCTCGGAGCCGGTGACGAGCTTGGTGATGGGCAGCCCGATCTCGCGGGTGTGGCCGGGGCGGACCTTGACCGTGCCGATCGCGAACGACGGTCGGGGGGTGCGCGGGGTCGTGGCGCTCACGCGCGGCCCCGGTTGCGACGGCGTAACGCGAGCTTCGGCCGGCCGCCGAGGTAGGACTGCGACGGGTCGACGAGGAAGCCCTGCTCGAGCGCCTCACGTCCGATGAGCATCCGGAACCCCATCTCGTCGCGGTTGCTCAGCGTCACCTCGGCCGTCACCTCGCGCCGGCCCAGGACGAGGTCGAGCATGACGACGATGCGGTCCTCGGAGAGGCCGTTGGACGAGCGGACGACGCGCTCG
This sequence comes from Knoellia subterranea KCTC 19937, assembly GCF_000768685.1. Taxonomy (GTDB): domain Bacteria; phylum Actinomycetota; class Actinomycetes; order Actinomycetales; family Dermatophilaceae; genus Knoellia; species Knoellia subterranea. The sequence continues at coordinate 81,635 of NZ_AVPK01000007.1, forward strand.
TCGGCGATGGGTCGTTCGACGACGACGGCGTCCTCGTGGCTGCCCTGCCACGGGTGGATGGAGAAGCGAACCCAGCGCTCACCATCGCGCTCGAAGCGGTCGACGTCGAAGGCGTGCAGCGACGAAGTCCTCGCCCCCGTGTCGACCTTGGCCTTGATCCACGGAACCTTCGCGGACGGCATACGCACCCACTCACGCCACCCGACGTGGATGGTTTGATGGGTTGCTCCGGACACCCGACCATCCTCTCAGGTACCCCACATGAAGCTTGCGATTCTCTCCCGCGCGCCCCGGGCCTATTCGACCCAGCGACTGCGCACGGCCGCCCTCGACCGCGGACACGACGTCAAGGTGCTCAACACCCTGCGCTTCGCGATCGACCTGTCCGGGCCGGAGCCGGACCTGCAGTTCCGCGGACGTCCGCTGTCGGACTACGACGCGATCCTGCCGCGGATCGGCAACTCGATCACCTATTTCGGCACGGCCGTGGTGCGCCAGTTCGAGCAGATGGACGTCTACACGCCCAACACCGCCAACGGCATCTCGAACTCGCGCGACAAGCTGCGTGCCACCCAGATCCTGTCCCGCCACCAGATCGGTATGCCGGCCACGACCTTCGTGCGCAACCGCGCCGATGTGCCCGCCGCCATCGAACGCGTGGGCGGCGCTCCCGTCGTCATCAAGTTGCTCGAGGGCACCCAGGGGATCGGGGTCATCCTCGCGCCCGACAACAAGGTCGCCGAGGCGATCATCGAGACGCTCCAGAGCACGAGCCAGAACGTCCTCATCCAGAGCTTCGTCAAGGAGAGCCGCGGGCGCGACATCCGGGCGCTCGTCGTCGGGGACCGGGTCGTCGCTGCGATGCGCCGCCGCGCGCAGGGTGACGAGTTCCGGTCCAACGTCCACCGCGGCGGGTCGGTCGAGGCCGTGACGCTGGAGCCCGAGTTCGAGCAGGCGGCGGTGCGGTCGGCGCAGATCATGGGTCTGCGCGTAGCCGGTGTCGACATGCTCGAGGGCAATGACGGGCCGCAGGTCATGGAAGTCAACTCCTCACCCGGCCTGCAGGGCATCGAGGCCGCAACGAAGCTCGACGTCGCCGGCGCGATCATCGACTACATCAGCAACCAGGTCGCCTTCCCCGAGATCGATGTGCGTCAGCGCCTCACTGTCTCAACGGGATACGGCGTGGCCGAGCTCGTCGTCCATGGCAGTGCGGACCTCGTCGGCAAGACCATCGCCGAGTCCGGGCTCGAGGACCGCGACATCACAGTGCTGACTCTGCACCGGGGCACGACGGTCATCCCGAACCCCCGTCGCCGCACGGCCCTCGAGCCGAACGACCGGCTGCTCTGCTTCGGCAAGCTCGAGGAGATGCGCTCGATGATCCCCGAGCGCCGTCGCCGCCGGGCCAAGGTCCGTCGCCTCCCGAAGGAGCCGATCCACGACGCCTGAGCTCCTGTCGTCGAGACGACCAGGTGTGGCCGAGACGACGAGTTCGAGGTGGTCGTCGCCCAGATGTGGTCGTCTCGCGCCAGAGTTCTTGGCCCAACCCTCCACCCGTCGGGCCATGATCGTCCGTATCCCTTTGTGAGGCATCCACTTAAGGGGTGCGACGACGTCGACGTGTGAGGGGGTGGGCAGTGGCCGACCGCGAGGCCTTCGACGACTATGTGCGTGAGCGCTGGGCACCGCTGCTGCGCACCGCCACGCTGCTCACGGGCGACCGGCACTCTGCCGAGGATCTCGTCCAGGAGACGCTGATCCGGGCCGCCCAACGGTGGAGCCGGGTGGATCCCGCGACGGCCGACGCCTACGTCCGACGCATCCTCTACACGCGATCGGTCGATGCGTGGCGGTGGCGTCGGCACCAGCCGGATCCCGCGGAGGGTGGCGGCGACCTCGTCGACGGGACCGATGTGGCGGGGGTGGTGGACACCCGGCTGACCCTGGCCGCGGCCCTGCGGAGGCTGACGCCACGACAGCGCGCGGTCCTCGTCGCGCGCTTCTATGAGGACCGGACCGAGGTCCAGACGGCCCAGGTCCTCGGCTGCTCCGTGAACACGGTCAAGTCGCAGACGAGGCACGCGCTCGATCGCCTGAGGGTGCTGGCACCCGAACTCGCGGAGACGTTCGGACGCAAGGAGACGGTGCGATGAGCACGGACCAACTGTCGACCGCGCTGCGGGACCTCGTCGCGGACGCCGACCGGGGCGCGGTGGCTCCGAACGGCGACGACCTCTGGTCGGCAGGACGCCGTCGACGCCTGACCTCGCGCGCCGTGCCGGTGGGCGTGGTCGCGTGCCTCATCGCTCTGGTGGCCATGGTGTTGTGGCCCGCCGGCCCGCCTCGGGCCGCCGTGCCCGCGGAGCGGCTCGATGATCAGGTCTCGCAGCAGTTGACGTCGTATCCGGAGAACATCGCCAAGCCGCCCTTCCTCGATGTCGCGGACACGCCGGGCGTCACCGCAGCCATCGTCCCCGCTGCCAGTGGGGCGGCTGCCCCGTATGCCGTCTCGCCGCGCGGTCAGGTGACCCGCCTTCACCTCGCGTCGATGGGTGAGGGCTTCGCGCCCGACGCCTGGTCGTTGTCACCGGACGGTCGCTGGCTCGCGTTCGGGACCATCGTCACCGACCTCGTGGACGGGCGCCCACTGCTCGCGCCCGCTGAGCAGAGTTGGGTGGAGCGGCAGTGGCCCATGCCGCCGGAGCCGGGGTGGTGGTCGCCGGACTCGCGGCGGGTCTTTGTGGGTGGGTTCAACCAGGGGACGCCGACCTCGGCAGGGGTGCTCATCGGCACTGATGGCACAGTCGGCGCGGTGCCGCTCGTCGAGGACGGCGTCTCCCCGATCTTCGCCGGGTGGCTCGACGACGACACCCTCCTCGCACTCCTCGACCTCGGTCCCGGGACGTCGCGGCTCGAGGTTCGGACGTGGACCATCGGCGATCCGTCGTGGCAGGCCAACGGCGCGATCGTGTCGTGGCTGGACACGGACGACGCGTCGACTGTGCGGGCGCTGATGTCGCCCGACGGGCAGCGTCTGTTGCTGACCGCCTCTGCGACGGACCTGGAGACGCAGGAACTGAACCAGACCGTCGCGATGATGTTCGACCCGCGCACGGGGGACCAGTTGGGTATGCCGCTGACCGACGGATCGGTCAGTCCAGCGGATTGGTCAGAAGGAAGCTTCGTCGGGTGGGACGGCTGGGGGTGCCGTCCGGTGTGGCGCAATGGCCTTCCGGTGCTTACCGACGGTGACGTCGCCGGGTTCGTGCGCGACCGCTTCGGGAATTTCGAGGTGGTCTCGGTGTCGTCCCGCTACGACGAACCCTGTGTCGCGTTCGCCGGCAACGAGCTGCGTGGCACGCCCGTCACGGATCGGGGACTGATGTGGAAGGAGCGGCTGTCGGCGTGGGGGCTGCCCCTGCTCACGGGTTTGCTCGTCGTCCTCGGCCTGGGGTGGTGGATCCGGCGACGGAAGGGGTCCTGGCGGCAACCGCTGCGACGCCGCCCGATGATCATCGGCCGACTCTTCTGACGCCCGATGCCGGTAGCTCGGCGCCGGTCGGTCGGTGCAGGTCGGGCAGGGTCAGGCGCGTCGGGGGCAGACCCAGACCTGCCGCTGGAGGATGGTCGTCCGGGTCTGCGGCGAGCAGTCGAAGGACGCGTCGACGTAGGCGCCCACGGCCTGCGGCATCCGGTCGCGGGCGAACCACGTGGTGTCCCACACGACGAACGCCGGTGGGGTCGGCGTGAGGCAGGAGAGGTTGTCGCGGTAACTGTCCATCCGCATGACCTCCGGTCCGATCTCGTAGGTCGCGCGCTGCAACCACTGCGGTGACGGGTAGCGGCACGTCGCCGGGTTCTCCACGACGAAGTTGGTCGCGCCGTAGGTGAGATAGAGAACGGGTACGTCGGCCGGCAACTGCGCGCGGGCGAGACGCATGGACTCGAGTTCGGCGTTGTGCTTCGACAGCGGTGTGCCGACATGGCCACCGGCGTTGTACATCTCGAAGCTCCCGGGGCTGCTGGGCAGGAGCGGCGCGAGGAGCAGGATCGTCAGGGCGATGGGCCACAGGCTGCTCGGGGGCGGGGCATCACCGGGCGCGATCGGCGGAGTTTGTCTGTGGCCCACGAGGGCCGCGGCGCTGACCGCGATAGCGATCACGCCGAAGAGCACCGTCGTGGACTCGAGGTGGTCGGCGCGCCACGCGGCGGGGCGGGCGCACACGACGATGGCCAGCGCCGTCGTCGCACCGGCGCCGACGAGCAGGGGCAAGCGCCCACGACGGTCCTGGGCGATGGCCCAGGCAAGCGCACCTGCGGCGAGGACCGGCATACCCACCCAGTGGTAGGCGAAGTGCTCCCCCTGGCCATAACCCGAGGCGACCGAGAGGGCCACGGCCAGAGCAGCGATCGCAGCGGCGACGACTCGGGTCCTCAAGGTGGGACGTCGCACGACGATCAGGAGCGCGGCGGGGACGGCAGCCCAGATGACCGGGTTGACCGCCCCGATGTCGAGGCTGTCGCGGACGCCGCGCAGGACACCGTGGACGGAGAAGCCCCTCGAGAGCGGCGAGTTGTGGACGAGGGTGACCTGGTCGGCGAGCCACTGGATCTCCCACGGCAACTCGCGGCGCTGGAGGACGACGAGCACGGCGGCGACCACGGCCGTCGCTCCGGCTGCGGCCGCGGCACGTCGCCACGAGAACAGCGCGACGACGAGCAGCGCGAGGAGGACCCAGGGGAGCGCGGCAATCTTGGCCCCGATGGCGAAGGAGAAGAGGAGGCCCGCGACGAGCGGGCTGATCGACCGTGACCCCCACAGGGCGGCTCCGAGTCCGGCGACAGCGAGGACAGCGCCGAGCCAGTCGGGCTGGAGGACGTACCAGTTCGGCGATGCCACGAGGGCCAGCCCGACCGCGATCGAGGTGGCCGCGGCAATCCGGCCGGGCACGTGGCGGCGCAGACCGTGCCACAGCACCGTTGCGGACGCCGTCGCTGTCAGCCACCCGCAGGCGCGGACCACGGCCATCCCCGCCGTGCCCGCTGGATCGAGGCCGGTCACCCGGACGATCGACAGGATGCCGTCGAGATAGACCCGGTGAACCACGGGACGGGCGAGGAAGAGGTCGACCGCGTCGAAGCCGGCACCATGCCCGGTGATGAGGCCACCCAGGACATAGGCGATGTCACCGTTGAGGCTCACGGACGCAGCGACACCCATCAGCAGGACTGCTCCGGCGGCCGTGAGGAGGGCAGGGATCAGCCAAGGTCTGCGCGGCCCCCTGCCGACGTGGTCCCGTGTCCCCACCTCTCGACTGTAGGCCCTGGCGGCCTCAGCCTTGGGACGCTCGTCAGGGTCGGGCGGATCGAGAGGGCCGCGAGGGGCGACGCCCGGTCTGCCAGTCGAGGGACCAGGACGACATGCGAATGGCGATCACGACCGAGATCGAGATGAGTGCAGAGACAAGCACGGGCAACTCGAGGGTCCGGAGCACGAAGTAGGCGATGCAGCCCGGGATTGCGGCGAGGACATAGAACGACCCCGGCTTGAAGTGCTCGGGCTGCTCGTTGATGAGGACGTCACGGATGAGGGCTCCACCGACGCCTGCGACCGTGCCCACGAAGAGGCACGAGATCGGTGGCAGACCAGCGGTCATCGCTCGATCGGTGCCGAGGGTCGAGTACATCGCCAGCGAGATGGCGTCGAGCAGCGTGAACGCGGCGTCGCGCCGGAACCGCATCGGCCCGACGACCTTGAGCAGGGGCGCGACGAGGGCACCTCCGATGAACGCCGACGGGAGCAGCCAGGGCGACGTGAGCGCGCGCACCGGCACCTGGAGGAGCAGGTCGCGCAGGAGCGCGCCGCCGAGTCCGCCGATGACGGCCAGGAACAGCACGCCCACGATGTCGAAGCCGCGGCGCCGCGCTGCCAGGGCTCCGGCCAACCCGCCGAACCCGACCGCCACGGCATCGAGCCCGAGCGGGATGGCGAGGGTGTTCACGCGAGCAGGGTAGTGCGCGGACGGCATACCGAAAACTGGGTCGTGGGGTGTCGGCGGTGTGGGGCAGGATTCGCGTCGTGCTGCAGCGACTGGGATTTCCACGGGTGGGGGAGCATCGCCGGTTCGTCTCGGCGATCGTCGCGGACACGGTGGGCAGCGGGCTGTTCATGCCGATCACGCTGCTCTACTTCCTCAAGGTCACCGACCTGACGCTCGTCCAGATCGGTTCGGCCCTCAGCCTGTCCGCGCTCCTGACGATGCCGGCGGCGTTCGTCATCGGCACGCTCGTCGACCGGTTCGGTGGGCGCCGGATGATGCTCGTCGGCAACATCGTGCAGGCCGTCGGCATGCTCGCCTACCTCTGGGTCGAGGCGCTCTGGCCGGTTGCCCTCGCGACGGTCCTGCTCAACCTCGGGCGACAGGCGTTCTGGGGATCGTTCGGCAACGTCGTCACCGCGATCACCAAGCCGGGGGAGCGCGAGCTGTGGTTCGGCTTCCTCCAGGCACTGCGCAACCTCGGCTACGCGGCCGGCGGTGTCCTCGCGGGAATCGCGCTGCAGGTCGACACGGTCGCCGCATTCAAGGCGGTCGTCATTGCGAATGCCGCGACGTTCGTCATCGCTTTCGTCCTGCTGCTTGACGTCCCTGACCACCGCTCCGTCGTCGCGCCCTCGGCGACCGATGGTGACGGTGAGGCCGCGCCGCCCACGGGCGGGTGGGGAGTCGTCCTGAGAGACCGCGCGTACCTCCGCCTCGTCCTCGGTCAGCTCGGTTTCGTGCTCGGCATCATGGTGCTCAACTTTGCACTGCCCGTGTATGCCGCGGAGACGCTTGCGCTCCCGGGTTGGCTCGTCGGGGCGATCTTCACGCTCAACACGGTCATGGTCGGTCTGGGACAGGGCCTCATGGTGCGGTGGATGACCGGCCGCGTCCGGGCACGGATGATGGCGCTCGCGCAGGTCTTCTTCATCGTCGGCTACCTCACCTTCGTCCTCGCGGGGCTGCTGCCGGTGTGGCTCGCGGTCGCCGCCATGCTCGTCGGGGCTGTGATCTATACGAGCGGTGAGCTTGCCGGTGGTCCCGTCTTCAGTGCGACGGCGGCCGAGGCGGCACCCGATCACCTGCGGGGTCGCTACCTCGGGCTCGTCCAGCTCGTGTGGGCGATCGGCGGCACCGTGACACCGGTCGCCTACACGTGGCTGCTGGCCCACGGCACCTACACGATCTGGGCCGTTCTCGGCGCCGTGGCCATCGTCGGGGCGGCGTTCGTGCTCACCCTGCCCAAGGTTCTGCCGACCTCCGGAGAACGCGTCACCGCCGGGTAGTCTCGGCAGCGATGAACGAGCACCCGGAGACCGAGGTCATCCCGACCACCAGCCCCGCCTCCCCGGCGGCCCCCAGCCCCGCGCCGCCCACCGAGCGCATCGCCGTCCGCACGGGCGAGTTGGCCGGCGGGAGCGACGACCCGGGTGAGTCGGGCACGGTCCCGGCGCGGCCGGCATTCGACACGCGGTTCCAGGCCACGACGCAACGGGACCCGCGCCCCGCGACTCTCGAGGACGGCTCGCCGCGTCCCTACGTGACGATCGTGCTGCCCTGCTACAACGAGGGCGCGCACGTCCTCAAGGAGATCGACCGCATCACGGCGACGATGAACGCGAGCGAGTTCACCTACGAGCTGCTCTGCATCGACGACGCGAGCACGGACAACACCCTCGAGGTCCTCGAGCAGGCGGGGCGTGACTTCGCGAACCTGCGGATCATGCCGTTCCGGCGCAACGGCGGCTCGGGCACGGCTCGACGCATCGGTACGCAGCAGGCCCACGGCGAGATCGTCGTGTGGACCGACGCGGACATGACCTACGAGAACGAGCGCATCCCCGAGCTCGTCCGGATCCTGCGCGACGACGCGAGCTATGACCAGGTCGTCGGCGCCCGCACGACCGAGGAGGGCACGCACAAGTGGGCCCGCGTCCCCGCGAAGTGGTTCATCCGCAAGGTCGCCGAGTGGCTCACCAAGACGAAGATCCCCGACCTCAACAGCGGCCTGCGGGCGTTCCGGCGCGAGGTGTCGCTGCCGTACCTGCGGCTCCTGCCGGCCGGGTTCTCCTGCGTCACGACGATCACCATCGCCTTCCTGAGCAACCAGCACGACATCAAGTACGTCGAGACGAGCTATGCCAAGCGCGCCGGCGTGAGCAAGTTCCACTTCGTCAACGACGCCTACCGCTACATCCTCCAGGTGCTGCGGATGGTCATGTACTTCGACCCGCTCAAGGTCCTCATGCCCCCGGCGCTGTGGCTCATCTTCATCGGCTTCATCAAGGGCGTCGTCGACATGGTGCGGCACCCGTTCTACTTCCCGGCATCGACCGTGCTGCTCGTCGTCAGTGGGCTCATGATCGGCTCCCTCGCCCTCCTCTCCGACCTCGTCGTGAGGTCCAGAGACGGTGTCTGACAACGGTTCCACGGGCGCGGGATCTGCTGCGCTCCGGCTGGCCGTCGTCGGCCCGACCCACCCCTACAAGGGTGGCGTCGCGTCGCACACGACCGAGCTGTGCCACGAACTCGCCGAGGCCGGTCACGACGTCACCCTCGTGTCGTGGAGCCATCTGTACCCGTCGCTGCTCTATCCGGGCGAGCAGGCCGTCCCCGGCGGCGCGCCCGACGTCGACCCGTTCCCGCGGACGATCCGCGCCCTGTCCTGGGCCCGTCCCGACACGTGGGTGCGGACAGGCCGGAGGCTGCGCGACATGGACGCGATCATCGTCGTCCACGTCATCCCTCCCGGTGTGCCGTCCAACCTTGCGGTGCTGCGCGCCGCCGGGGTCGGTCGCACGTCCTCGTCGGGGCTGGGGCCGCGGTCGATCGTCATCGCCCACAACGTCCTGCCGCACGAGGCCCGTCCGGGTGACCGCCAGTTCATGGATGCCCTCTTCCGACGTGTGGATTCCGTTGTCGTGCACTCGGATTCGCAGGCCAAGCTCGCCACGGAGCTCGGTGCCGCGCACGTCCGAGAGTTCGACCTGCCGCCGCACCTGCCCGGAGGTCCACCCGTCGAGCACGTCGAGTCGACCGGTCCGACGCGGCTGCTCGCCCTCGGAATCGTGCGCGACTACAAGGGCGTCGACCTGCTTCTCGACGCGATGCTCGACGTCCCGGACCTGCGCCTCACCATCGCGGGGGAGATGTGGGGAGACAGTGGTCGGCGCGTCAAGGAACTCGCGGCCGACCCTCGACTCGCCGACCGCGTCGAGGTCCACAGCGGCTACGTCCCGGCCGACCGCATCGCGGCGCTCATGGCCCGACACGACGTCCTCACCCTGACCTATCGCCACGCGACGGCATCGCAGAACGTCCTGCTAGCCCGCCGCCACGGACTGCCCGTGCTCGCCACGCACGTCGGCACCTTCGGGTCCCAGGTCCGCCACGGCATCGATGGCCTCCTCGTGCCCCCGAACGACCGCGCCGCCCTCGTCTCCGCGTTGCGTCGCCTTGCCGACCGCCCGTATGCCGGCCAGCTGCGTGCCGCGGTCCGCCCACCTGACCTGTCCGGGCCGTGGGCGCACTACGTCGGCGGGATCGAGGCGTTGGCCAGTGCCGAGTCCGATGCGCTCGTCGACGACGCCCAGCCCGCCGAGGTCCCGGCCGACACGCCGCTCCAGCGGGCGAAGGACCTCGTCACGGCGGCCCGACTCCGGCGCCGCAAGGACCTGCCGCTGCGGCCGACCGACTTCCCAGAGTGGGTTCGGGCTTCCGACCTGTTGGCGCTCGACAACGACGCCCTCGATGCCCAGGCGCTGGGCCGGGACCTCGGTCTGCCCCGGGCTTCGGACGCCGTCGCCGCGTGGGCCGCGCTCGGTGCCCTGGCGGCGATCCTGCGCATCCGCGACGACGGCCGACGTCGAGCGGTCATCGTCGACGAGTCCGGCACCCGGAGCCCCTTCTCGCGGTGGGCGCGGGCGGTCGGTTTCGAGCCCGTCGAACTCGAACTCACGGGCCGGCGCACCTCCGTCGAGGTGCTCGACGTCGACACGGCCAGCCTCGACGTCATCGTGCGCCTGCACCCGGGAGGCTGCGGTGCCGACGACGTGGATCACGCTGTCGGACAGGCCTCCTGGGCGCTGAAGTCCGGTGGCTTGCTCATCCTCACCCTGCCCGTCGGCGAGGACGACCCCGAGTGGGCGGTCAGCCCGGCCGATCTCCGTGGGGTCCTCGCGCGGGCCGACGACCTCGGCCTCGTCCTCGTCGGTGATGTCGACGGTGACATCGGCGAGCAGCTCCGTGATGCCTCCGCCTCGGCCCGGGCCCTGCGCGAGGCCCGTGAGGAGCGCGACGCTCGCGAGGCTCGCGACGCGCAACCGCGCGGACGTCACGAAGGTGCGCCGCCGGCATACGGGATCCTTCGACTGACGTTCCGGCGTCGGTGAGTCGAGAGGGAAGCCCATGACACGCACACGGCTCGTCGACATCGTCCGGATCGTCGTCGCCGTCCTCGTCCTCGTCGCCGTCGCGATTGCGGTGTGGCGCAACTGGAGTGAGGTGTCGGCGCACCTGCGCGAGGTGCCGGCACGGACCCTTGTCACGGCGTTCGTCCTTGCCCTGTTGGCGCCGATCTTCACGTTCCTCGGCTGGCGCGTCCTGCTCAACGACCTCGGGACGCGGCTCCCGGTCCCGGCCGGGTCGAGCGTGTTCTTCGTCGGTCAGTTGGGCAAGTACCTCCCGGGCTCTGTGTGGAGCGTCGTCGCCCAGGCCGACATGGGTTCACGGTTGGGCGTCCCGCGGCGCCGCATGGGCATCGTGGGCCTTCTCTCGATCCTCCTGTCCGTGATCACCGGGGCCGTCGTGGGCATCCCCGCGGTCCCGCTGCTGCTCGCGCGCTCGGGCGAGGTGCGGTCGCTGTGGTGGTTCGCTCCGGCGATCGCGCTGTTGCTGCTCCTCTGGCCGCGCCTGCTCAACTGGGGGATCGATCGGCTGCTGCGGCTCCTGCGTCGCGACCCGCTCGAGCACTCGCTCACCGCGCCGGCCATCGGGCTGTCCTCGATGTGGGGCATCCTCGCGTGGCTGAGTGCCGGCCTGGCGATGCTCGTCCTCGCTCACGCGCTGGCTCCGAGCACGCCGGTGCGCGACCTCTTCGTCACGGCCGTGTGCGGCTTCGCGCTCGCCTCGGCCATCGGGATGTTCTCGTTCATCGTGCCCGCCGGGGTGGGCGTGCGCGAAGGCGTGCTCGTGCTGCTGCTCGGGGCGCTCATGCCCTTCGCGGCGGCGTTCGCGGTCGTCGTCATCGCGCGGTTCTTCAGCGTCGTCGCCGACGTCGTCGTGGCCACGTTCGGCTGGGGGTGGGCTCGAACCCACCACCTGCTCGGGTCGACCTCCGGAGGTGCCGATGAGTGACGCCGACAGGCCCCGCGAGGAACAGCTTGCCTACTCCGAGCTCATGGACAAGATGCTCGACGAGTCAGCGCGCCGACAGAAGGCCGCCAAGCTGATCTCCGTCATCGCGCACGGACTGGGCCGTTCGGGGGAGCGCCCGCTCGAGGGGCTGCGGGCCGTCGACGTGGGCTGCTCGGCGGGGTTCATCGCCGACGAACTCGCCCTCGCCGGCGCGCAGACGACGGGAGTCGACATCGACGAACCCGGGCTGGCCAAGGCGCGTGAACGGTTCGGCGACCGGGTCGACTTCCAGTTGGCCCGCGGCGAGGACCTGCCCTTCGAGGACGGCTCCGTCGACGTCGTCGTCCTCAACCACATCTACGAGCACGTCGTCGACCCCGATGCGGTCGTCGCCGACATCCACCGCGTCCTCGCACCCGGCGGCGTCCTGTATCTCGGCATCGGCCACCGCTGGCAGGTCATCGAACCCCACCACCGGCTCCCCTTCCTCTCGTGGCTGCCGCAGCGGGCCGCGGATCGCTACATGCGGCTGACGGGCAAGGGCGAGCACTACTACGAGCGCTACGCCACGCCAGCGGGTCTGCGCCGCATGTTTGCGGCCTTCGACGTGTGGGACTACACCCTCCCCGTGCTTGCCGACCCGGCTGCCTTTTCGGGCGGCGACGTCATCCCCGACTGGGTGGGACGACTGCCCGAAAAGGCCCTCGCCGCAACGCTTCCGCTCGTGCCGACCTATGTCTGGCTGGCCTTCCGTCAGCCCGCGACGCCCGCCGGCCCCGCACTTCGGGTCGCACCCCGACACGTGGCGTTGCCGTCGCGCTGATGGCTGCCGCGGACTCTCCTGACACCCCGGACACCCCGGACGCCCCGGCCCTCACCCGGGTCCACCGCTCCGACCGGCCACTCCAGCTGGGCAGCGTGGTCTCGATCTTCCGACGGGGCGGGGGAGACCCGACGTCGTGGACCGATCGCGGCAGCACGTGGGTCTTCGCCTGGCGGGTCCCGACGGGTCCGCTGACCCTGCGCCTCGTCGATCGACCCCGCCTTGCCGAAGTGCACGCCGAGGCCTGGGGGCCGGGTGCCGAGTGGATTCTCGACCGGCTTCCGCAGCTGCTCGGCGAGGACGACGACGATTCCGGGTTCGAGACGCATCACGACCTCGTGGCGCAGACCCGGCGGCGCTTCCCCGGATGGCGCGTACCCGCCTCCGGACTCGTGGTGCAGGCCCTGATCCCGACCATCATCGAACAGCGCGTGACCGGCAAGGAAGCGTTCGCGGCATACCGGAATCTTGTGCGCCGCAACGGAACTCGCGCTCCGGGCATCGGTGAGCGGCTCGGTCTCTTCGTCCCTCCGGAGCCGAAGACCTGGGCGCTCATCCCCTCGTGGGAGTGGCTGCGCGAAGGCGTGGACGGAGCGCGTTCGCGCCCCGCGGTCCTCGTCGCCGGACGCGCGGGGCGGCTCGAGGAATGCGTGGGTATGCCGTCCCTCGACGCCCGTCGTCGTCTCGAGGCCGTGCCCGGCGTGGGTCGGTGGACGGCGAACGAGGTCGCACACCGTGCGCTCGGTGACGCCGACGCGGTGAGCTTCGGCGACTACCACGTCGCGAAGAACATCGGGTTTGCCCTGACCGGTTCGGACGTCGACGACGACGGGTTGGCCGAGTTGCTCGAACCCTATGCGGGACACCGCTATCGGGTGCAGCGCTACGTCGAGCTGTCGGGCGTGACGAGGCCCCGCCGCGGTCCGCGGTTCACTCTGCCCACGCACCTCCCCTGAAGCCTGTGCAGTAGCACTCGCATCAGCGGGCCTCGACCACCTCGGCCCACAGCGCCGCGAGCTCGGTGGCGCCAGGAGTGGACTCCTCGACGAGAGCGTCGATGCGCCGCTGGAGACCGTCACGTGCCGGCACCTCACCGTCCCGCACTCCGTGCTTGACGTAGTCCGCGATGTCCGCGACGGCGGCCGCCACGCCAAGAGTTCCGTGAGCCGAAGCGGCCGGTCCGAGAGTGAGAGAAATCGCGTCCTCTCGCTGTACCGCAACGGTTTTCGCGTCGTCGTTGTCCTGCTCCTCGCTCAACCCGGCCACCGTGCTCACCGGCTGCCAGCGCACGCGCGCGGTCCCGAGCCGGTCACCCTCGCGAGCGCGTGCGGTCGGGCGAACCTCGTAGAGCGCGGTCACCCGGTGGCCCGAACCGACTTCTCCGGCGTCCACGCTCGGGTCGTTGAAGTCGGCGTCGTCGAGGGCTCGGTTCTCGTAGCCGATGAGGCGATACGCCGCGACGGTCTCGGGGTCGAACTCGACCTGGATCTTCGCGTCCTTCGCGATCGGGGTGAGGGTCGCCCGAAGGTCGCGGACGAAGAGCTGCTTGGCCTCCTCGAACGTGTCGACGTAGGCATAGAAGCCGTCGCCGCGGTCGGCCAACTGCTCCATGAGGTGGTCGTTGTAGTTCCCCATCCCGTAGCCCACGGTGACGAGGTGAATCCCGTTGCGCCCGTTGTCGCGGATCGCCGTGGCGAGCTGTCCGCCGTCGGTGACGCCGACGTTGGCGACGCCGTCGGAGGCGAGGAGGACAACATTGATCGCACCGGGTCGCGCGGCCTCGCGTGCCTGGTCGTAGCCGAGCATCAGCCCGGCCTCGAGATTCGTGCTGCCCCCGGCTTTCAGGTGCTCGATGGCGCCGAGGATGGTGTCGGCGCGGCGCACGGGCGTCGGTTCCAGCAGCGGTTCGGCGTCGGTCTGATAGGTGACGATCGCGATGGTGTCGTCCGATCGCAGGTTCTGCACGAGGAGCGCGAGTGAGGCCTTGACCAGCCCGAGCCGGGAGCCGATGTCCATGGAGCCGGACGTGTCGACGACCATCGTGACCGCCACGGGTGCCCACTCCTCGTCGGGAACCTCACGGCCCTGGAGGCCGATGCGCACGAGCCGGGTCCCGTCCCGATCCGGGGTGATGGCCTGGTCCGACCGCAGTTCGAGGTCGTCGCGCTGGGGCGCGGGGAATCCGCTGTCGAAGGAGTTGACCCATTCCTCGACGCGGACCGACTCCTGCGGCGGCAGATGGCCCTCGTCGAGCAGGGTGCGGGCCACGCGATAGGAACCGTTGTCGACGTCGACGGCAAAGGTCGACTGCGGACGTTCGCGCGGGTCGAGGAAGGTGCTCGTGCCCGCGTCGACGAACGTGTTGTCCTCGAGCACGCCCGGGGCGCGCTGATCCGGGCCGTACGGCTGGGACGCACCCGGCGCACCCGGCGCACCAGACGTGCCCGCGGATCCGGCCGCTGCCGAGGAGGAGGACCCCGTCATGCTGTCGGTGTCCTGGCTTTCGTAGTTCTCGTAGTACGACCCGGCATCCACCGCTGCGATGTCGGTGTCCCCGGCGCCGGAGCACCCCGCGGCGAGAACGACAAGGGCGGCCAGCGCAACTGCTCCCAGTGGTTTCATGCCAGTCCGACGGCGGCTCGGCACAGCGGGTTCCGGCCGTGTCCGAACCGCAACCTTCCGGCGCTGGCACCGACTCCGGCACCGCTCCGGAACGCTCCGTCAGCTGGTCGGGCGGCCCTGCCCCGGAGCCACTGGTACCGGCATCTCGGCGAGGAGGTCCGACAGCGGCGCGGGCGTCGTCGCCTCGTCGAGCGCGCCGGCCAGGGCCACCGCCAGCAACTCCTTGCGCCCCGAGGTCGTCCCGACGAATCGCCGGAGCTGGTCGAGAAGCGGCCGCCCCTGCCACGCCTGCTGCCGCGTGAACGCCTCGAACGTCGTCAGCAGGTCGACCGACTCGAGCACGGCGAGCGTCCCGTCGAGCCCCAGCGCGCGCATGAATTCGTCCTCGAGGTCACGTCGGCACACCGTGAACGTGAAGGTCGGAATCACGTCGAGCGCCCTCGTGAAGAACGGTGCCTCGCGTTCGTCGCACATCCCGATGACGCGGGGGAGCGGGTCAGCGGCGGCGGCGCGTTCGACGTGTCGCCGGACGTTCGTCGCCCCGCCCATGTCGATGAGCAGACACGGCTCGTCCTCGGCATCCACGCCACGGGCGGCACGCAGGACCTGCACTGCCGCGACGTCGCTCGCCCCTTCGAGCAGCACCCAGGTCGGTCGGTCCATGCCTTCGAGCGTCGCTCACCTTGCGCTCTGCCGCAACGGGTTTGGCCGGTATGCCGTCCGCCCGTGTCCGCGCGGACGTCACCTTCGGGGCGGGCTGAGCCGGGCCGTGACGGTGTGCTCGGCCGTGGGCCGACCAGTCAGGTCGATGGTGAGGTCTTCGCCTGCAGCGGCGACCTCGAGTCGTTGGGCGAGTCGTCCGAGCGCGAAGTCGTCGGCCGCCCCCAGGGTGACCTCCGCGGAGTCCTCGGTGCCGTCCCCGGCACCACCGGCCGTGATCTCCACGTCCGCGCTGGCGTCCTCGTCGGCGGCCAGGGTCACCGCGACGACCCGGGCCACACGCGCTGCGAACGGCTCAGCACCGACCGGCCGAATACCGACCTGCTCGGAGAGTTCGGACCCGGGGGCCACCCCGAGCGCCGCGCGGACGGCTTCGACGTGGCCGAGGGCGAACCAGTCGCCCGGTCCGGTCCGGACGAGCCGCCGAGCATCGCCGACCGCGTCCTCCACGGGCCCGGCGAACCACGACTCCGGCACGCCACGCACCACGGCAGCGGCGACACCGTCGGCCTTGCCCTTGACGAGGTCGGCGGCGGCAGCGAGCTCGTCCGCCACGGCTCGAGCGGTGACCGACATGACGCGTCCGTCGGCGTCGGTCTCGCCGCGGTGGTCGAGCAGGACCTTGAGCCCCGCGGACCCGAGTGCGAAGTCGGTCAGCCCGCCACGCCAGGGGCGACCGGCCGTGTCGCTGAGGATGACCGCGAGAGGTGTCGCGGACGGCATACCCAGGAGGGCGAGGAACGCCGAGCGCAGGTCGCGCGCGCACGCATCCGGATCGTGCGGCAGGAGGAGCAACGCACCCGACGGGCCGGTGTTGGATGCGTCGATCCCGGCCGCGGCCATGACGGGTCCGGCGAGGGCCTCGACGACCCGGGTCACTCGGTCGCCGACGGAGCGTTCGGCCACGATCCGGGTGGACTCGTCGAGGACCAGGGACTCCTTGTCCGAGACGTCAGCAGCGGTGAGCCCCAACGCTTTTGACACGATCTTGCTCGACACGACGATGACATCGCCCACGACGAGCCCACCCTCACCAAGTGCCGAGAGCAGCAGTCGCGCAACCTCGTCACCGGCTCGCACTTCGGGCACGCCGAGGACCGGCGTGATCGTCAGGCCGCGCGTCACCGGGTCACCTTCGAACCCGTTCAGCGACGGACGCGCTCGGCGAGCGCGAGGAGTTCGGCGGCCATCGCCGCGGTCGTCGGCACGTCGGTCATGAGCAGCGGTGCCGAATGTGTCGCCACCTCGACCCCGCGCACCCGCACCCCGGCATCAGCCGGGTCGACGAGCCAGCCGTCGAGGAAGTCGGCATAGAGCCCGGCCACGGCAGCCGCGGACGACTCGACACCGATCGCCGAGAGGCAGGCGTCGGCGTGACCGCGCACGGGCCGCCCGGAGATGAGCGGGGACACCCCGACGACGGGGGCGGTCGAGCCACGCAGGGCATCGCGGACGCCGGGTACGCCGAGGATGATCCCGATCGACACGACCGGGTTCGAGGGTGGCAGGACGATGACGTCGGCCGTCCGGATCGCGTCGAGGACACCGGGCGCGGCGGCTGCCCGATCGAGGCCGGCGACGACGAAACGGGACGCCGGCACCTCCGCCCGCAGGCGCACCCACCACTCTTGGAAGTGCACCGCGCGCTGCTCGTCACCCTCGTCGAGGACGACGTGCGTCTCGACCGGGGTGTCGGTCATGGGCAGGAGCCGGATGCCTCGGTCGGGGAGTCCCCAACGGGTCGCGAGGCGCTCGGTCACCTCCGACGCGGTCTGCCCCTGGGCCAGCCACTGCGATCGGACGATGTGGGTGCCGAGATCAAGATCACCCAGCGTGAACCACTGCGGCACCGCGCCATAGGCAGCCAACTCGCCCTGGACGCGGGTCGATTCGTCGGCCCGTCCCCACCCCTGGTCCTCGTTGACGCCCCCTCCGAGGGTGTAGAGGAGGGTGTCGATGTCGGGGCAGACGCGCAGTCCGAAGAGGCTGATGTCGTCACCGGTGTTGGCGATGACGGTGAGCTCGGATTCCGGTGCCACGACGTCGAGCTGGGCTTTCAGGCCCCTGAGAAAGCGGGCTCCGCCGACGCCGCCCGCGAGGGCTGTGATTCGCATGCGGGCCAGTCTCGCTCACGCGCTGGCAAGGGCGACACGCCGGTCCTCCGAAAGAAAAGTCACCGAATAGCAGATCTCGGCTTGACGTACGGGGATGACACGCGTGTAATTTCATCATTGTGTCCTTGGGAAGTACTTCCCTCAGTTCGGGGGAACCACGGACACGTGCTGGGTCGCAGAGGGTCGAGGAGGCAGCGATGCACGAGTTGACGTTGATCGACGCCATGGTTGAAGAGGAGACCGAGCTCTCCTGGCAGGAGCGCAGCCTGTGCGCACAGACGGATCCGGAGGCGTTCTTCCCCGAGAAGGGCGGCTCCACCCGCGAGGCAAAAAAGGTGTGCGTGGGCTGTGACGTGAGAGCCGAGTGCCTGGAGTACGCACTGGCCAACGACGAGCGTTTCGGAATCTGGGGTGGGCTGTCCGAGCGGGAGCGTCGCAAGCTGAAGAAGCGCGCAGTCTGACCGGGCGCGCGCCCACCCCATGACGCTGACGACTGCCACCGTGCTGCCCTCTGCCCCCGCCCCGGTTGCTGGGGCGGTGGTCCACGCGGTCATCGTCACGCCGGGCGCCGCTCCCGGCCTGCGCGCCCTGCTCGACGCCGTCGCCGCCTCCGCGACGCGCCCCGAGCACGTAGTCGTCCTCGACCTCGCGCCCACCTCCGGACCCGACGCCGCCGAACTGGTCGCCTCTGCGCAGTCGCCCAGCTTCGCTGTGTCCCACGTCCGCCTCGATTCCGGTATGCCGGATCGCGCGGCGGTCTCGCAGTGGCTCACCTCCGCGGACCTCGCCGAGGAGGACCTGGTGTGGGTCCTGCCGGTCGGGTCGATCCCGGAGCCCGAAGCACTGGGCCGCCTGCTCGCAGCCCACCGTCGCAGCCCCTCCGTGGGCCTCGTCGGCCCCAAGCACGTCGACGCCACCTCTCCGCGGACACTGCGTTCGGTCGGCATCGTCACGACCCGCAGCGGGCGCGTCGTCGAGGATCCGCCACTGGGGGAGCCGGACCAGGGGCAGTACGACCTGCGCCGCGACGTCCTCGCCGTGCCGCTCTCCGGGCTGCTGGCCACGGTCGGAACCCTGCGTGACCTCGGCGGCTGGGAGCCGTCGTTCGGTGACCTCGGGGCAGACCTCGACCTCGGCTGGCGAGCGCAACTCAGCGGTCGCCGCGTCGTCGTGGCTCCCGAGGCGCGATTGCGTTCGGTCGCCGCGGTCGGTCTCGCGACGGCGACGACGGGCAGCCGACGTCGTGCCGCTCGGAGGGTCGCCCTCGCTCGAGCGTCGTGGTGGTCCGCTCCGTTCCTGGCCGCGTGGATCCTGCTGAGCTCGCTGTGCGCAGGCATCGGGCTCCTGCTCCTCAAGCGACCGCAGGCCGCCGCAGTTGCTCTCGGTGACCTCGGCTCCCTCAATCCGGTGCGGGTTCTGGCCGGTCGCTGGCGGACCCGCGGTCGGCGCGAGGTGCGCCGCCGCGACATCGACACCCTCTTCGTCCCCGCGTCGCAGATCGTGCGCACCGGGCTCGACCGGGCCCACGACGCGGTGGTGTCGCCGCGCCCCGAGTCCGACCACACCCGTGTCGACGACGACCGCAGCCCCGGCACGCGTGCTCTCGTCCACCCCGGCTTCCTTGCGGTGCTCGCTGTGGCAGCGGTCGTCGTGGCCGCCGGGCGGGACATCGGCGGCGGACTCATCAGTCGCTTCGGCTCCGGCGTGACGGGTGGTGAACTCGTCACGACGCGCGCCACCTCGAGCAGCCTCTGGCACGCCGCCTTCGACGGGTGGCACGGAGCAGGTCTCGGCGGCGACGGCCCCGCCGGCCCGGCACTCGCGCTGTTGGCGATCCCCACGTGGATCGTCGAACACCTGCCGGGCAACGGCGACCTCGCCTCACCCTCGGGTGCGGCCGTCGGCGCGATCCTCGTCCTGGCCCTGCCTTTGGCCGCGCTCTCCGCCTACTTCTCCGCCCGCGTCAGCACCGACTCGCGCGTCCTGCGGGCGGGTGCCGCGCTCGCCTGGGCCACCGTCGGTGCCGCCGGTCCGGCGATCGCCCAGGGCCGGCTCGGCATCGCCGTCGCGCTCGTTCTGCTCCCGGCCGTTCTCGCCGGCGTGGTCCTCCTCGCCCGCCCGACCGGCACCGCGACCGGTGCCTTCGCGACCGCCCTCGGGGCGGCTGCTCTGGGTGCGTTCGCCCCGCCGCTCCTCGTCGGCGTCGTCCTCGTCTGCCTCGCCGTCGCTCTCCTCGGTCGGCCCGGTTCGCGTGGACTCGCCCTCGTCCCGGCCGTGCTCGCACCCCTGCTGCTGGGGCCATGGCTCCTCGATGCCGCGGCCGACTGGAAGCTCCTCGCGACCGGACCCGGGCTGAGCCAGTGGGGTGAATCGGGGGTCCAGCCGTGGGCGCCGGCCCTGCTCCACCCCGGTGGCGCCGGCAGCACCCCGTGGTGGGTCGGCGCGGCCGTCGTGGCCCTCGGGCTCGCCGGGCTGCTCGTCTCGCGTGGACTGCGTTCGGTGCCGACCGCCAGCGCCCTCCTCGGCCTCGCCTCGCTCGCTGCCGTGCTCGCCGCGCCCCACGTCGATCTCACCGCCACCACGACGTCTGCCGCCGGTGCCGCCACCACCGCGGCCGGCAGCTCGCTCACGGTCACGCCCTGGGCCGGCACGTTCCTCCTGCCCCTGACGCTCGCGCTGCTCGCCTCGGCCCTCGTCGGTGCCGACGCCCTGCGGCACCGGGTGCGCGGGCTCTCCGTCGTCGCGGTCCTGCTGGCGGGCCTCATCGGGGCGGGGGCTCTCGGCTGGTTCGGGTTCGGCACGACCCTGCGCACCTGGTCCGACGCGCGCCCCGCCGTCGCGGTCGAGCAGGCCGGTGGCGAACTCGCCAACCGCACCGTCTTCGTGACCCCGGGACCCAGCGGTGCGGCATACCGGATCGTGGGACGCGAGACCGGATCGCTCGCTCGCGCGCTCCCGCAGAGCGTCGCGGGCGACGCCGTGATTGCCGCGGACGTGAGCCACCTGCTCGACGGCACTGACCCCGAAGCCGGTCCGCGTCTCGCGCGCCACGCCATCGGTTTCCTCGCGGTGGCCGAGTCCGCCGGCGATGACGTCGCACGACGGCTCGACTCGGCGCAGTCGCTCTCGCGTCTGGCGAGCCGGGACGGGTTCGACCTCTGGCGGATCGCCGCACCCGGTTCGGGCACGAACCGAGCCGTCGCACCGGCACGTCTCACGCTCGTCTCGGGCCAGGAGAGTTCGCTCGTGCCGACGCTCGGCGAGCACGGTGCGACCTCCACGGACATCACCGCGCGCGAGGGCGACGTCCTTACCGTGGCCGAGCCGCCGGCCTGGACCCGCCACGCCACCGTGCGCTTCGGCGGCGAGGAACTGACGGCGAACCCGGACGCGCAGCAGCCGACCTATGCCCTGCCGGCGGGCACGCACCGCCTGACCATCGACGTCGAGACCGAGCACCCGTGGCTCCGACTGTGGCAGGGGCTTGCCATTCTCGTTGTCGCGTTCCTCGCCATCCCGTTCGGCAACCGCGCCTCGAGGAGTCGGCGATGAACCGCGCGAAGTGGATCGGCCCGGGACGCCTCGGCCTCACCGCCCTGGCTGCGGCCGGACTCGTCACCGCGGCCGTGGTCGCCCCTGCCGACGGGCGCGTCGTGTCCGACGCGACGCCCGTGAGTGCGACGACGCGGCAGCCGATCGCGTCGGCGTCGCTGTCGTGCCCGGGACCCGAACTCAGCGGCATCGACGGAGTCGACGACCTCGAGGTGCCGGCCCGCGTCGGCGCCGCCACCGCTCCCGAATCGGTGCTCGGACGAGAGGTCCAGGTGACCGGTTCCGGCAAGCTCGCCGTGACCTCCGGCGGCGAGACCAAGACCAGTGGCGAGACCACGACGCGCGGCGAGAGCACGACCGTCGACGAACTGCCCAACGGTGACGCGAGCGACGTCGTCGCGACGGGCTCGTTGGCGCCCGGACTCGCTGCGGCCCAGGAATGGGCCGTCGCCCGGGCCGAACTCCGTGGCCTCGCGACCGTGCCGTGCGCCGGACCGGGGGCCGACATGTGGCTCGTCGCCGGCGGTGGCGCGGCTGGACGCCAGGAACGCCTCATCCTCACCAACCCCGGTGCCAACGAGGTGAGCGTCGACCTCCAGGCCCTCGGCCGCAAGGGGCTGCTTGCCTCGCCGACCGGCAGTGTCGTCGTCCCCGCACACGGGCGGGTCTCCATGCTCGTCGACGCCATCACCGGCGCGGAGGAATCGCCTGCGGTCCGGGTGCTCGCCACCGGTGGTTCGGTGCGAGCGGTCATGAGTGACATCTGGCTCGACGGGTCGGTCGCCGCCGGCGCCGAGACCTCGGTGCCGACCGCGGCGCCGTCGAAGCATCAGGTCATCCCGGCCGCCCTCATTTCTGCCGCGGGTGGGTCCATCCGCATCGCCGTCCCCGACCGTCAGCAGGCCGTCGTGAGTGCCCGCGTCATCGGACCCGACGGCGTGGTGCCGCTGAGCGGTGGGGGAGTCACCCGGGTCCCCGGCCGCTCGACCTCCGAGCTGCCCATCACCGGACTCAAGGCCGGCACGTATGCCGTGGAGGTCACCTCCGACGTTCCGGTCGTCGCCGCGCTGTGGTCGTCCTGGCGCGTGGGCACCGGCGTGGGTGACTTCGCCTGGGCGCCCTCGACGCCTGCGGCAACGGGACTGCTCGGCGGGGCGTACCCGTCGGACGAGGACGGACCGGAGCGCAGCGTCGACGTCGTCGTCACCGGCGGTCCGGCCAAGGTGGCGCTCACGTGGCGTGCCGGTGCGGACTGGAAGACCGAGGTGTTCGACCTCTCCCAGGACACGGCCCGCGCCGTCGACGTCGGCCGCACGGATGCCATCTGGGTGCGCAAGGTCTCCGGTGCCGGAGAGGTGCGTTCGTCCGTGGCGAGCACGTCGGGACAGAACACTGCGCCGTTCGTGTCCGTGTCGCCGCTGGTCGACACTCCCGTCACGTCCGAGGTGAGTCGGGCGTTCCCGGTCTCGTGATCTAGAGCTCGATCTCGGAGGGCGGCACGTTGAGCAGGGCCGCGACCTGTTCGGCGACGACCTCGCGCACGATCGCGGCAATCTCACCGACGTCGCGGGCACGGGTCTCGACCGGGCGGCGGTAGACGACGATCCGGTGGCCGGCTTGGCCGCCGACGGGCAGGAGACGACCGACGGGCGCGGCCTGCTCCTCCCACGGCGCCGGGTCGGTCGGTGGGACGTCCTCGACGGCGAACTCGACGTCTGCGTAGCGGGTTCCGAGATAGGTCCTGGCACGCTCTGCGACCTCGATGACGATGTCGTCGAACGCTTCCCGGCGCGACCTCATCGCGGGCACGGCCGGCCAGGCGAGAGGGCCCCGGACGCCTCGCCCACGGCGGTCCCGTCGCCGTGGCCGTGCCGTGGAAAGGGGGTCGTTGAACGCCACATGGGCAGACTACGGCGTGCCACGTTCCGGGTGTCGGACCCGTGACCTAGAGTCCATGGGGTGAACGCGTCCAGGAAGTGCACGAAGACCGCGTGCTCGCAGCATGCCGTGGCCACCCTGACCTACGCGTACGCCGATCGAGCCGTCGTCCTGGGGCCTCTCGCCACCTATGCCGAGCCGCACTCCTATGACCTGTGCGCCGACCACGCGACGCGGCTCACGGTGCCGCAGGGCTGGGAGGTCGTGCGCCTCGAGTCCGACGGCTACCAGCCCGCTCCGGAGCACGACGACCTGCTGGCCGTCGTCGAGGCCGTGCGTGAGCGCCCGACACCGCCGGCTCCGCCGACCGTCGCGAGCGCGGCCGTCAGCGCCATGCCGGCACCGGTCCCCGGTGAGCACCGCCGCGGACACCTGCGGATGCTGCCCGGCAACACCGACTCCTGACCGACGCCCGAGACGTCGCGTCCGGAGGCTCGCGCAGATGATGTGAGTGCCAAAGGCGTCGCAACTGACGCCTCTGGCACTCACCCGCTCCTGCGGCCCACCTGCCGTCGTCCGCCTGCCGTCGTCCGCCCGCCGTCCACCCGGTCAGTCGACGTAGGCCGCGAGGTGCGTGCCGGTGAGCGTGGCGCTCTTGCCGCCCTTCGAGCCCTGGGCCACGAGGTCCGCGGGCTTTCCCTCGAAGACGACCTTCCCGCCGTCGTGACCGGCGCCTGGACCGAGGTCGATGATCCAGTCGGCGTGCGCCATGACCGCCTGGTGGTGCTCGATGACGATGACCGACTTGCCGCTGTCGACGAGGCGGTCGAGCAGGCCGAGCAGGTTCTCGACGTCGGCCAGGTGCAGACCGGTCGTGGGCTCGTCGAGGACGTAGACGTCGCCCTTCTCGGCCATCTGCGTCGCGAGCTTGAGCCGCTGGCGCTCACCGCCGGACAGGGTGGTGAGCGGTTGGCCCAGCGTGAGATAGCCCAACCCGACGTCGACGAGCCGGTCGAGGATGGTGTGGGCCGCCGGGATCTTCGCCTCGCCCTCGGAGAAGAACTGCTCCGCCTCCTCCATGGACAGGGCGAGGACGTCGGCGATGTTCTTGCCGCCGAGTTCGTACTCGAGGACGGCGGCCTGGAAGCGCCGCCCCTCGCACACCTCGCACGGTGACTCGACGGTCGCCATGACGCCGAGCTCGGTGAAGATGACGCCGGCGCCATTGCACGTCTGGCAGGCACCCTCGGAGTTCGACGAGAAGAGCGCCGGCTTGACCCCGTTGGCCTTGGCGAACGCCTTGCGGATCGGCTCGAGCATCCCCGTGTAGGTCGCGGGGTTGCTGCGACGGGAGCCCTTGATCGCGGCCTGGTCGATGACGACGACACCGTCACGGCCGGCGACGGAACCGTGGATGAGCGAGCTCTTGCCCGACCCGGCAACACCCGTGACGGCGACGAGCACGCCCAGCGGGATGTCGACATCGACGTCGCGCAGGTTGTGCGTCGACGCGCCCCGGACCTCGAGCGTCCCCTTCGCCGGGCGCACCTCGTCCTTGAGGGAGGCGCGGTAGTGCAGGTGCTGGCCGGTCAGCGTCGTGGCCGATCGCAATTCCTCGACCGAGCCCTCGAAGACGATCTGTCCACCGCCGGAACCGGCACCGGGTCCGAGGTCGACGACGTGGTCGGCGATGGCGATGGTCTCCGGCTTGTGTTCGACCACCAACACGGTGTTTCCCTTGTCCCGCAACCGAATCAGCAGGTCGTTCATGCGAGCGATGTCGTGCGGGTGGAGCCCGATCGTCGGTTCGTCGAAGACATAGGTGACGTCGGTGAGCGACGAGCCCAGGTGCCGGATCATCTTCGTGCGCTGCGCCTCGCCACCGGACAGCGTGCCCGCGGGGCGGTCGAGCGACAAATAGCCCAACCCGATCTCGGTGAACGAGTCGAGCAGGTGCTGCAACCCCTTGAGCAGGGGAGCGACCGAGGGCTCCTTGAGGTCGCGCACCCACGTCGCGAGGTCGCTGATCTGCATCGTGCAGAGGTCGGCGATGGACTTCCCGTTGATCCTGGACTTGAGCACGTCGGCAGTGAGCCGGGTGCCGTCGCACTCGGGGCACCGCTGGAACGTCACGGCTCGCTCGACGAAGCGCCGGATGTGCGGCTGCATCGCCTCGGGGTCCTTGGACAGCATCGACTTCTGGATCTGCGGGATGATCCCGTTGAAGGTGAGGTTGACGCCCTCGACCTTGATCTTGGTCGGCGGTGAATAGAGCATCGTGTCGAGCTGCTTGGCCGTGAACTTCGCGATCGGCTTGTCCATCGGCAGGCCCATCCCCGCGAACAGCCGGCCGTACCACCCGTCCATCGAGTAGCCCGGCACGGTCAGTGCACCCTCGCTCAGCGACTTCGTCTCGTCGTAGAGCGCGGTCCGGTCGATGTCGCTGACGTTGCCCATGCCCTCGCAGCGTGGGCACATGCCGCCGAGGTAGACGACGTCCTTGACGACGGTCTTCTCGGTGCGGCCGCCCTTGTCGCGCTGCGCGACGCCGCTCGCCTTCATCGTCGGGACGTTGAAGCTGTATGCCGTGGGCGGACCGACGTAGGGCTTGCCCAGCCGGCTGTAGAGGATGCGGAGCATCGCGTTGGCGTCGGTGGCGGTGCCGACGGTCGAGCGGGGGTTGGCACCCATGCGCTCCTGGTCGACGATGATCGCTGTCGTGAGTCCCTCGAGGTGGTCGACCTCGGGTCGCGGGAGGGAGGGCATGAAGCCCTGGACGAAGGCGCTGTAGGTCTCGTTGATCATCCGCTGCGACTCGGCGGCAATGGTGCCGAAGACGAGGGAGCTCTTGCCCGATCCCGACACGCCGGTGAAGACCGTCAACCGCCGCTTGGGCAGGTCGACCGACACGTCCTTGAGGTTGTTCTCGCGCGCCCCCTCGACGCGGATGAGGTCGTGGCTGTCGGCGACGGGCGTCTCGCGGGTCATGGACGCAAACCTAGTGGTCACCACCCACAGCAACACCCACTAGTAGGGTCGCGGTCGTGCCTCCCCACGTGCTGACCGATTTCGTCAAGGCCTACGACGTGCGAGGGCTCGTCCCCGAGCAGCTCGATGTCGATGTCGCGTGGGCTCTCGGCGCGGCCTTCACCGAGGTCGTCATCAGCCGCGAGCAGGGGACCGGCTGCGTCATCGGACACGACATGCGGGCCTCGTCGCCCGAGCTCTCCCGCGCCTTCGGGCAGGGCGTCGCAAGCCGCGGCATCGACGTCACCCACATCGGACTCGCGAGCACCGACGCTCTCTATTTCGCGAGCGGCCACCTCGGCCTCGCCGGCGCGATGTTCACGGCGAGCCACAACCCGGCGGCCTACAACGGCATCAAGCTGTGTCGTCCCGGCGCGCGTCCCGTCGGGCAGGACTCCGGCCTCGCCGAGGTGCGCGACCTCGCCCAGGAACTGCTCGACGGCACCGGCGAGCAGCGTCAGGTGGAGCCCGGCACGACGACCGACAAGGACGTCCTCGCCGACTACGCCGCCTTCCTGCGTGGCCTCGTCGACCTCTCCGGTGGTCGCCCCCTCAAGGTCGTCGTCGACGCCGGCAACGGGATGGGCGGCTTCACCGTCCCGGCCGTCCTCGGCACCGAGGCCGGCCTTCCCGCACTCCCGCTCGAGATCGTCCCGCTCTACTTCGAGCTCGACGGCACCTTCCCGAACCACGAGGCGAACCCGCTCGAACCCGAGAACCTGCGCGACCTCCAGGCCGCGGTCGTCGAGCACCAGGCCGACATCGGTCTCGCCTTCGACGGTGACGCCGACCGCTGTTTTGTCGTCGACGAGCGCGGCGAACCGGTGAGCCCGAGCGCCATCACGTCCCTCATCGCGACCCGCGAGATCGCCCGTGAGGTGGCCGCCGGCACCCCGGCCGAGGACGTCGCCATCGTCCACAACGTCATCACCTCCGCGCAGGTCCCTGAGGTCATCGCGGCACTCGGCGCCAAAGCTGTCCGCACCCGCGTCGGCCACTCCTTCATCAAGGGCGAGATGGCCCGCGCCAACGCCGTCTTCGGCGGCGAGCACAGCGCCCACTACTACTTCCGCGACTTCTGGTTCGCCGACACCGGCATGCTCGCCGCGATGCACACCCTCGCCGCCCTCGGCGAGCAGAGCGAACCGCTGTCGAAAACCATGACGGCATACTCTGCTTATTCAGCGTCCGGCGAGATCAACTCGACCGTCGACGACGCCGCGGCGGCGACCGCACAGGTCCGCGCATGGGCGCAGGACAAGGACGTCGAGGTCGACGAGCTCGACGGCCTCACCCTGACCCACCGGGGCAGCGACGGCGACCCGATGTGGTGGCTCAACCTGCGCGCCTCCAATACCGAACCCCTGCTCCGGCTCAACGTCGAGGCAGCCGATGAGGACACGATGGCCGCGATACGGGACGATGTTCTCAGCGTCGTACGTGGCACAGCGAGAGGAAACTGACATGGCAACGATGGAGCCCTGGCTGCGCGAGATCCTGCGCTGCCCGAACTGCCGGACCGAGCTGCGCGACGAGGACGGCGCCGACGGCCCCGAGCTCGTGTGCACGTCCGACAGCTGCGGACTGATCTATCGGATCGACGATGGCGTGCCGGTCCTGCTCGTCGACGAGGCTCGCAAGCCGGCCTGACTGGGTCCACACCCGTGCCGCACCTGGACGAGGCCTTCCTCGACTCCGCCGAAGCGCTCGAGTCGCTCGACAGTCGCGGGTCGCTGCGCGCGCTCGCCACGGCCGGTGCCCAGGTGCGCCGCGCCATCCTCGCGTCCCGCGAGGCCGGCATCGAACGGGTCGCCGGCGGTGACCGGCCGCGGTCCGTGCTCGTCGCGTCCCTCGGTGGCTCGGCCGTCGTGTGCGATGTCCTCGACGTCCTTGCCGAGCCCGGCTCGCCCGTCCCTCTGACGACGCGCCGCGAGGCGCCCCTGCCGGGATGGATCGGCCCGCTCGATCTCGTCATCGCCGTGTCCCAATCCGGGCGCGCCGCAGGGCCGCTCGCGCTCGCGGCCGAGGCTGCGCGGCGGGGCGCGTCCCTCCTCACCGTCGGTACGCCGGACTCGCCGCTCGCTGATGTGTCTGCGCGGGGCCGTGGCGTCCATGTCGACATCGCGGTCGACGTGCCCACCTCGCGCGCTGCCCTCTGGTCGATGCTCACGCCGGTACTCCTCGCCGCAGATGGGCTCGGCCTCATCGACTGCTCCGAGGCCGTCCTCGAGCGTGTCGCCGACCGCCTCGACGAGCGCGCCGAGGAGTGCCGCCCGTCGTCCGAGTCGTTCGTCAACCCCGCGAAGATCCTCGCCCTCGGCGTCGCGGAGACCGTGCCGGTGGTCCTCGGCGACGGTGCGCTCACCGGGGTTGCCGCCAGTCGCGCGGCCGCGATGCTGGCCCGCACAGCGCGTATGCCGGCCACTCACGGCGCGCTTCCCGATGCGGCTTCGCAGGTGGTCGCCTGCTTCGACGGGCCCTTCAGTGGATCGGGAGCCGGTGCCGGCCGGCCCGGTGTAGTGGGTGCTGGGGAGCGCGACATCTTCGCTGACCCGTTCCTCGACGGTCCGCCGGCACCGCAGCTCGGTCTGCTCATGTTGCGTGACACCCCGGGCGCGACGCTGGATCCGGTCGTGGCCGAGGGGCGGCGTGACGCGGCACGGCTCGCCGAGGCCGTCACCGAGTCGGCTCGCGATGCGGGCGTGCGGGTGTGGGAGGTCGAGGCGGCCGAGGGTCACCCGATCGAGCGGCTGGCGTCGCTCATCGCGATGACGGACTACCTCGCGACCTACCTGGCGTTGGCGCTCGGGCTCGATCCGGCCGTGTCGCCGCACGTGGCGGACCTCCGCGACCGCACCAGCTGACCCACGGCCACCCGCACACCGGCCACCCGCCCGACTATCAGCTCAGGGCCCGAAGGCGGCTGGTGAGCACGCAGCGTTCGGTTTGGTCCGGGAGTTGATAGTTCGCCGGTAGGCCAGCGGATCGTTGACAATTCAGGACTCGTGGTCCGGCAGCCACCCGCTGGTGAACCGCGACCGAGTGGCAGCAGGGTTGAGGATCTGGCGGCCCCAGAGGAACTCCCGGTCGGCCGCGGTGAGACGAGCCTGTTCGGCCGCCTCGCCCCAGTGGTCGTGCACCGCAGCGACGATGCGCTCGACCCGGGCAGCGCCATCGCGGACGCCGAACTCGTGGGCGACCTCGACCAGTGCAGGAAGGGAGGACTCACGACGGAGGTCGAGCCCGAAGCTCATGGCCTGGTTCGCAGCCTCGCCGACGCGAGGTTGTGGGGCGATGTCGTAGGCGGGCGTCAGGGTGAGCGCTCGGCCGTCCCAGAATGCCGCGTGGTTGCGAGCATGGTCGTCGGTGTTGCCGAGCGCGATGTTCACGGCGATGCGGTCGAACAGCGCTTCGCCCACTCGGGGGTCAGAACCTGCACGCCGTAGCACCGCCAACAGATCGGGATATGTGGCGTGCCGACCGACACGCTCATCGAGGCCGAGCATGGTCAAGCCCGACACGCAGTGGAGGCGGCCGCCCCCAGGAAGCCGGTCGAAACGGCGAACCATGAGGACATCGCGCCCCACGGCCCGGACGACGTGACTCTCCGCCACCTCGACGCCCGCCTTGCCGGCGAGGAACATGGCCGCGGCCTCGGCACCGACGACATTCATGGTGTCGGTGGATGTCGAGAGCTTCCCAATCCATTGGTCGTCACCGTCGTGGACGAGCACCTTGGGGCGGGCGCCGCCGATACTGGTGCCGTGGCCGAGCGCGTCGGCGAGTGCTGGTGGCAACGGTTCGCCCGCGATAACGCGGTCGGTCGCGTAGATGAGCTCAGCCATCGACGAGGGCTCGTCGCGAGGCACGAACTCCGTGGCCGAGGCCTGGAAGTCGTTGGCGCCGAACCGGTTCGAACCCGAGCGCAGCAGGACGCTGAGTTCGTCATTATCGTTGAACGACGGGTCGGTGCGATGCCGGTGGTGGAGCACCCGTCGGCCCCACGCGTCGGGAGCGCCGTCCCGTAGGCACGACGCGACATCCATGCCGTCCGGCGGAACCTGAGCGCCCCGACGGAGGGGCAGTTCGGGGCCGTAGAGGGAGATGGCGTCAGGGCGGTCGAGGTAGCTGCGCCCGTAGAGGAAGTCGAGCCGTCCACGCTCGCGGACAAGGCGACCTGCGACGACTGGCTCGGCCGTGCCGGGCAGCCAAGTCCATACGAAGGCCTCGGTGGGTCGGGTATTCGGGCGGCTGGGCTCAGAAGGCGTCATCGTCATCTCCCATGCTGCGGTCGACTCGAGAAGGGAGGAGGGACAGGACCTGCTCGGTGGTTCGCAATGCGCGGGTGCGCTCGCGGGTCGCGACATTGAAGAGGGGGACCCCCACGAGCAGGGCGGCGCTGAAAGCAGTGCCGATGGCGACCGTGGGTGCTCCGGATTCCACGGCCAGGATCGTTCGTGCACTCACGCCCACCCGTTGGGCCAGATTGTCGACAGTCCAACCCTTGTCGTGTCGGGCGATGCGGATCTGGGCACCGAGGAGCGCGAGGGCATCGCGCGTTTCCGCGTCGATAGGGATTGAGTGCTTGGCCATGACGCTCCTGCGTTAAAGTGCACCTAGCCTACCACTAGATGCATTTTAACACACCATCCACGCCGCTCTGGAGCGATGGGGCAGCCCACGGTCCTGGCAAAGGCGTGACAGGTGACGCCTTTGCAAGGACCGAGGTAGTGAGCGCGTCAGTCGGTCAGTGCTGGGCGAGGTCGACGATCTCGGCGGTGGGCAGCTCGGCCAGGGCCGCGCCATCGACGAGAACCTTGCTTGCCCGAACACCCGACCCGATGACGACCGGCCCGGCCGCAGCCACCGCAGCGTCGACGAGCACCGGCCAGTCGGCGGGGAGCCCGATCGGCGTGATCCCGCCGTACTCCATCCCCGTCAGCGACACTGCCTCGTCCATCGGCGCGAACGAGATCTTGCGGACGCCGAGGTGACGCCGCACGACGCCGTTGATGTCGGCGCGGTCGGTCGCGAGGATCATGACGGCGGCGTAGGTCACCTCACCCCCGCGCTTCCCGGCGACGATGACGCAGTTGGCACTCGCCTCCAGAGCGACGTCGTATGCCGCACAGAACGCTTCCGTGTCGGCGAGCGTTGCGTCAATGGTCGCCACCTCCGCTGCCGCGACGCCCGAGGACACCGCACCATCGGCGAGCGCACCGGCGACAACACCGGCCATGAGCTCCGGGTGCTCAGCGGCAGGCGACCAGGACAGCGATCCGCGGGCGGACGGCATACCCGACCTCAGTGCGTCTCGTCAGCGGCAGGCGAGTCGGCAGCGGGAGCCGCGTGCTCGTCTGCGTTCCCTTCGCTGTGGCCGCCCTTGCGGGGGATGACGTGGAGGATCGCGACGACGATGGCACCGACGATGAGGCCGAGGATGGCCGAGCCGATGGTGTTCGTGATCCAGCCGAGGACGCCGCCGAGCGCGCCGGTGGCCCCGTGGACCCACTCTTCCGCGTGGTGCACCCACTCGTAGGGGTGGGCGAGGATCGACCAGCCGTACTCGTGCGCGAGGTCGTCGAGTCCGACCAACAGGATGTGGCCGCCGACCCAGAGCATGGCGGCGATACCGACCGTGGAGAGGGTCGTGAGGAGCTTGGGCATCGCGGCGACGAGGCCGCGGCCGAGGGCCTTGCCGCCGTCGGTGCGGCCGTTCTCGGCGAGGTGGAGGCCGACGTCGTCCATCTTGACGATGAGCGCCACGACGCCATAGACGAGGATCGTGATGAGGAAGGCGACGACGATGAGGATCGCCGCGCGCGAGAGGAACGGCTCGTCGGCGACCTCGTTGAGCGAGATGACCATGATCTCGGCCGACAGGATGAAGTCGGTGCGGATCGCGGCGCCGGTGATGGCGCTCTCGTCGGCGACCTTGCCGGCCTCATGCGCCTCGCCGGCTTCGCCCTCTTCGTGGCCCGAGATCTTCTCCCAGATCTTCTCGGCACCCTCGAAGCAGAGATAGGTGCCACCGAGCATGAGCAGCGGCGTCAGCGCCTGGGGAAGGAACTGCGACAGCAGCAGCGCGGCCGGCAGGATGAAGAGGAGCTTGTTGCGCAGCGACCCGATGGCGATCTTCTTGATGATCGGCAGTTCGCGCGCGGGGGAGAGGCCCTCGACGTAGCGCGGCGTCACGGCCGTGTCGTCGACGATGACGCCGGTCGCCTTGACAGAGGCGCGCCCAGCAGCGGCAGCCACGTCATCAACCGAGGCCGCGGCGGCCTTGGCGAGCACGGCGATGTCGTCGAGAAGGGCGAAGAGTCCGCCAGCCATCAGGCCACCTTTGGGTCGAGGTTGGGAGTCGATCAGTTCATGAGTCGAAGCGGTGCAGCGTCGAGGACGTCAGCACGTGCTCGGCACGCGCTCAGACTACAGACGACGAACCGCGCGACCCTGTCTCGAGGGTCGCGCGGTCCGGTGTCGGGCTGAGTGATTACTTCCCGAAGGCGCCCTTGATCTTGTCGCCGAGACCCTTGACGGCGTCGCCGACCTTGTCCTCGGCGGCGTTGAGTGCGTCGTCGGCCTTGCGCAGGCCTTCGCCCGCGGCACCGAGGCCGGGGTCGCCGGTGTCGTCGACGTCGAGCCTGTCGCTCACCGAGTCGCGGGCGGAGTCGACCTTGTCGCCGACGCTGTCCTTGGTCTCCTCGACCTTGTCGCCGAACGAGTCGTCGCTGCTGGCGGAGTCGCGGACGTTGTCGACCTTGTCGCCGACGGTGTCCTTGACCTGGTCGAACTGGTCGCCGGCCTCGTCGCGGGCCGCATCGACCTTGTCGCCGAAGCTGCCCTCGGTGTCGTCGAAGCGGTCACGGACCTCGTCGACGCCCTGACGGGCTTCGGCGGTGGTGTCCTGGATGGCGCCTTCGGCCTGGAGGGAGTCGTCGCCCGTGGCCTTGCCCCACTGCTCCTTGGCCTTGCCGGCCACCTGGTCGGCGGCGTTCTCGGCGCTGTTCTTGATGTCGTCAAACCCCATGGTCTTCTCCTGACGATCACTCGGGGATGTTTCCGGTGGACGTTCTCCACGCAACCACGAGTCGCGCCGTGACGGGGTTTAGCGCCTCGACGTCTTGGAATGTTCACTCTTCGTCGTCGGAGTCGTCCCAGTCGTCGCCGCCCTCGGCCTCGGCGTCTTCCTCGTCGTCCTCGTCCCAGTCGTCGAGGTCGTCGTCGTCCTCTTCGAGGTCGTCGCCGAACTCCTCGCCGTCGTCGCTGAGCGCGGGTCGGGAGAAGTCGGTGTCGGGATCGACGGCGTAGTCGTCACTCACCTCGTCCCACTCGTCGATCGCGTCCTTGTCGAGGTCGAGACGGACTTCGTCGCGTATGCCGTCCGCTTCCGTGTTCTTGGCCGTGCCACTCATCGCGTGCTCCGTTCGCTGCGTCGTGCTCGATCGGGAGGGGAGAACCGTGCACGTCCAGTTGTACCGCGCGAAGTCGCTAGAGTGGAGGGTGCCGGCGCGGGTGATACCCCGCTCTCATGTGTTCGCCCAGATGGGCTGCGCCGGGTCGTAAACCCAACACTCAACGGAAGAGTTCACGCATGTCCTTTGACTACAAGGTTGCCGACCTGGGCCTCGCCGAGGCCGGCCGTCACCAGATCCGCCTGGCCGAGCACGAGATGCCCGGCCTCATGTCGCTGCGCGAAGAGTTCGGTGCATCGCGGCCGCTCAAGGGCGCTCGCATCGCCGGCTCGCTGCACATGACCGTGCAGACCGCCGTCCTCATCGAGACGCTGACCGCGCTGGGCGCCGAGGTCCGTTGGGCCTCCTGCAACATCTACTCGACGCAGGACGAGGCCGCTGCGGCCGTCGTCGTCGGCCCGAACGGCACCGTCGACAACCCGCAGGGTGTCCCGGTCTTCGCCTGGAAGGGCGAGACGCTCGAGGAGTACTGGGACTGCACCGAGCAGATCCTCACGTGGCCCGGCGAGGGCGCGAACATGATCCTCGACGACGGTGGCGACGCCACGATGCTCGTCCACAAGGGTCGCGAGTGGGAGGCCGCCGGTCAGGTGCCGCCCACCACCGATGAGGACTCCGAGGAGTTCGGCATCTTCAAGGCGCTCGTCCGCCGCACCCTCGAGCAGGACGGCCAGAAGTGGACCAAGGTCTCCGAGGAGATCAAGGGTGTCACCGAGGAGACCACGACCGGCGTGCACCGGCTCTATGAATTGGCACGTGCTGGCCTCCTCTTGTTCCCGGCGATCAACGTCAACGACTCGGTCACCAAGTCCAAGTTCGACAACAAGTACGGCTGCCGCCACTCCGTCATCGACGGCCTCAACCGCGCGACCGACGTCCTCATCGCGGGCAAGCTCGCCGTCGTTGCCGGCTACGGCGACGTGGGCAAGGGCTGCGCCCAGGCGCTCGCCGCGCAGGGTGCGCGCGTCGTCGTCACCGAGGTCGACCCCATCTGCGCGCTCCAGGCCGCGATGGAGGGCTTCCAGGTCGCTCGCCTCGAGTCGGTTGTCGAGAACGCCGACATCTTCATCACGACGACCGGCAACTTCAACATCATCACCGCCGAGCACATGCAGGCGATGAAGAACAAGGCGATCGTCGCCAACATCGGCCACTTCGACAACGAGATCGACATGGCCGGACTGGCCAAGGTCGACGGCATCACGAAGACCGAGATCAAGCCGCAGGTCCACGAGTGGACGTTCTCGAGCGGCGGCTCCATCATCGTCCTGTCCGAGGGTCGCCTCTTCAACCTCGGCAACGCGACGGGTCACCCGTCCTTCGTCATGAGCAACTCCTTCGCGAACCAGACGATCGCGCAGATCGAGCTCTTCACGAAGACCGGTGACTACGAGAAGCAGGTCTACGTCCTGCCCAAGCACCTCGACGAGAAGGTTGCGCGCCTCCACCTCGACGCCCTGGGTGTCGAGCTCACCGAGCTCTCCAAGGAGCAGGCCGAGTACATCGGCGTCGACGTTGCTGGTCCGTACAAGCCGGACCACTACCGCTACTGAGAGTTCGCCTCTCGAGTCGCCTTTCGCGTTGTCTCACAACGCATCCGGTATGCCGTCCGCTCACCAAGAGCGGGCGGCATACCGCCGTTTGTGGCTGGGTGAGTCGCGGATCGGGGCGTGGGATGTGTCGTATCTGCGTGGTTCCGTTCGTGGTGTGACTGACAGGCTGCAACCAGTGACCCATCCAGAGGGAGAGTGCGCATGAGCAAGGTCAAGGTTTTGGTGTCCGGGGCGAGCATCGCGGGGCCGGCGTTGGCCCACTGGCTGCACCGTTACGGTGCCGAGGTGACCGTGGTCGAGATCGCGCCCGAGTTGCGGCCGGGTGGGCAGGCCGTTGACGCGCGCGGTGTCGCCAAGGAGGCCATTCGCCGGATGGGGCTGGACGCCACGATCCGGGCGGCGTGCACGAACACCAAGGGTGCCTACGAGGTCGACGCCGACGGGACCGTGCTCGAGACGATGCCGGTCGAGGACAGTGACGGTGATGGCTACGTCTCCGAGATCGAGATCCTCCGCGGCGACCTGACCCGGATCCTCTACGAGGACACCCGCGATGACGTCGAGTACGTCTTCGGCGACCGCATTGCCGAGCTCACCCAGGACGACGACGGGGTCGACGTCGTCTTCGCAAGCGGACGTCGGGCGCGCTACGACCTCGTTGTCGGCGCCGATGGGCTGCACTCGTCGCTGCGCTCGATGGTCTTCGGGCCGCGCGAACAGTTCGTGCGTCACCTGGGTCTCGTGCTGGCGTTCTACACCGTCCCCAACGAGTTCGGGATCGACGGCTGGCTGCTCGACTACCGGGAGGGTGGGCGCTGGGCCGGGCTGCGGCCGGTGCCGGACCCGTCGCGCGCCATCGCGATGCTGTCCTTCCCGGCGCCGGAGGAGGAGTTCGACCACCGCGACGTCGAGGCCCAGAAGCGCCTGCTCCGCGAGCACATGGCTGGCTTCGGGTGGGAGACCTCGCGGATCCTCGAGCACCTCGACGACACCCCCGACTTCTACCTCGACCAGGTGGCGCAGGTCGTCATGCCCCAGTGGCACACGGGACGGGTCGGGCTCATCGGTGACGCCGCGTGGAGCGCCTCGCCGATGTCGGGAGGCGGCACCGGGCTCGCCCTGGTCGGCGCCTACTTCCTCGCCGGCGAGCTAGCCGCCGCGCGCTGGGATCCGACCGTCGGGTTCGCCAACTACGAGGAGCGAATGCGCGACTACGTCGAGGCCAACCAGGAGATCGGCCGGATGCACGTTGCGATGATCACCGCCGACCCCTCGGCGGGTCCTGCCGAGGAGCCCGACATGGAGGCGATGATGCCGCTCATCGAGCGCGCGGTGAACGGGCCTCAGCTCCTGGACTACGCCACCCCCTAGGGCCGGTCCGTCCGGATGGTGCCGTTCGCCCACGGGATGGGCACTTGGGTTCGCTTGCGTCGGAAACGCGCACGGCCTCGCGGCGCCGCACCCTAGCCTCGCAACATGCGAACCCGTGTGGCGGTGACTCGGTGAACTACGACCGGCCGCAGTGGGTCTACGTCGGCAACGGCACCTTCCGTTACTGGGACGGCGACATCTGGACCGACGAGTACCGCGAGGGCGACGAGCACCTCAAGGAGCCGCCGCCGGAGTGGGACGGTGCCAAACATGCCGCCGATCGACACGGAGCGCACGAACGACGCGGCCCGTCACTCGTCTGGATCGCCGTCGCCCTCCTTGCATTGGTGGGTGTGGTCGCCGTGGCGCTGCTGCTCGGCTAACGTTGTCGGCCGCGCGGCGCGAGGGCGACGTCTGCGTCATGCTGGTGACATGACGGATCAGCGGTGGCGGGTGGATGCGAGTTCGGTGATTCTCCTGCTGCTGCCCACCTTGCTCGTGGCCACGGGACTCGTGTGGGCGCTGATGACGGGCTACTGGCCGCTCATTCTGTGGATGCTGTTTTTCGCAGGTGCGCTCGTGGCCGGCTTCCTTCAAGCCCGCCGAGCGCGCCGCAGCGCTCGCCAGTGAATCGGAAATTGGAAGGCGCCACGGTGACCAACGCTGCTACGTTGCAGCCGATCGTGACCGACCGGCTGGAGGTGAGACCCGTGAACGCAGTGTCAGCGCAGGGTGCTCCCTCGCCGCGCACGATCCGGCGAGCCGCGTAGCCGCGTCGGGAGCGCCACCGGGCTTCTCGCGGAAGGCGACTCCCATGAACACCACATCATCTACCGGCTTCACCCACCGTTGCGCACTCGTCCTCGCCGGCGGGGGAGCGGCCGGCAACGCCTGGCAGATCGGCGTCCTCGCCGGCCTCGCCGAAGCCGGCCTCGACGTCACCACCGCGGACGTGGTCATCGGCACGTCGTCGGGTTCGACGACGGCCGCGCTCGTGACGGGTCCGACCCCGCTCACAGAGTTGTATGCCGCCACGCAGGTTCCCGTGACCGGCGGCTGGGTCGGGAGGGCGGCCCGGGTCACCGGGCCGTGCCGTGTCCGGTCCGGACTACCTTGCGTGGTCGGACGCCCTCATCGCCGCGTCCTCCGACCCGGCAGACATGCGTCGCCGTTTGGGTGCTGCTGCGCTCGAGCTCGACACGACGAATGGCGCTGCAGCAGAACGGTGACGGGCAGTCGTGCGCTCTCGCCTGCCCGGCGCCGAATGGCCCACGGACCAGCGGCTGCTCGTTGCCGCCGTCGACGCGGTGACGGGGGAGCCGGTCGTCTTCGACCGCGACAGCGGGGTCGAGCTCGTCGACGCCGTCGCAGCGAGCACGTCGGCGATGACGCCGTACCGGATCGGTGAACGCCGCTTCCTCGACACCACGTGGTCCTCCACCAAGGCGCAGATCTTCGTCAAGATCGGCCTCGAGGACCTCCAACGCCGCGCCGGCGCTGGCTCCCTCCTCGGCGGACTGTCCACCGGCGACCTCGTCACCCCCGAGACGGTCCGCAAATGGGCCTGCGACGCGACGATCATCCCGACCGTTCTCAACTCGTGCGGCGAAGTCGTCGACCTCGGCCGAGCCGAACGCCTCTTCCAACCCGGACAGATCAAGCGCATCTGGCAGCGCGACGGGCACTGCACCTATCCCGGCTGCGACGCGCCCCCGGCGTGGTGCGATGCCCACCACCTCATTCACTGGATCGACGGCGGCCTCACCGACCTCGACAACGCCGCCCTGCTCTGCCAGCGCCACCACACCGTCGTCCACTCCCAGCGCTACTTCGGCAGCGTCGAGACCGACGAGCAGGGACGAAGCCACGTCGTCTGGGACCGCACCCCCGGTGCCTACGACGATGCCCTCGCACAGCGGACACCCCTGCCCTTCGCCTCCGGCGACGACAGTTCCAGGCACCGACGATGACCCCGCCCCACACCCTGCCGCCCCTGCGCGACAGGGCATCCGGCGCGCCCGCGTGCACCATTCCCGGGACCACCACGACGCAAGCCCGCGCCCCACGAGAACGCGCGCTCCCGGCATACCCGGAGATCACGCGAGGGACCCGACGCGCAAGGCCACGGGCCCACGCCACGCTCCCACCGCGCAACAACAGGACTCCCCAGCACGCCCAAGGTGCCCGGCTCACCCAGTTCGCTGTGCGAACATGGGGGACCGGCGCTGGGCAGCGCCGGCTCAGGTGTGCCACCGAAATTCGTGCCACTGATCCCGTGCCACAGGAGGACTGACGTGAAGGGTCGCGTGCTCGTCGTCGACGACGACCTCGCTCTCGCGGAGATGCTCGGCATCGTGCTGCGCAACGAAGGCCTGGAGGTCGACCACGTCGCCGACGGCAACAGTGCGCTCGGCGCGTTCCGTGAGACCCGCCCCGACGTCGTGCTCCTCGACGTCATGCTGCCCGGCATCGACGGCCTCGAAGTATGCCGTCGCATCCGCGCCGAGTCCGGCGTCCCGATCGTCATGCTCACCGCCCGCACCGACACCATCGACGTCGTCGTCGGCCTGGAGTCGGGCGCGGACGACTACGTCGTCAAGCCGTTCAAGCCGCAGGAGCTCATCGCCCGCGTGCGTGCCCGGCTCCGCCGCGGCGACGACGTCGAGCCCGAGCGCCTCACCATCGGCGACCTCGCCATCGACGTCGCCGGCCACTCCGTCAAGCGCGACGGCGAGACCCTCAACCTCACCCCGCTCGAGTTCGACCTCCTTGTCGCGCTCGCCCGCAAGCCGTGGCAGGTCTTCACCCGCGAGGTGCTGCTCGAGCAGGTGTGGGGCTACCGCCACGCCGGTGATACCCGCCTCGTCAACGTCCACGTCCAGCGGCTGCGCTCCAAGATCGAGAAGGACCCCGAGAAGCCCGAGATTGTCGTGACGGTGCGCGGTGTCGGCTACCGAGCGGGGCCGGCCTGACCATGGCGGACTCGCCGACCGCCCGTCCCACCGGCGCAGGGTCGGCACCGTCTCCCGCGTCGTCATCGGCCACCGCGGCGCGCCGCGCCCAGCACTTCGGCATCAACGTCGGGCGCAGCCTGCGCTCCATGGGTCACGCCGTCGGCGGTGTCGTCGCCGCGCTGACCCGGACGTGGCGGCGCTCCCTCCAGTTCCGTGTCGTGTCGACGACCGTCGTCCTCGGCATGATCGTCGTCTCCCTGCTCGGCTCCTACCTCTACAACGAGATCGCCACGGGGCTCGAGGACCAGCGGATCGAGACGAGCGAATACGAGGCGCGCACCCTCACCGCCCAGGCGCAGGACCGCTGGGAGACGACGACCGCGTCGAACGCGCAGGACCTCAACCTGTCCGCCATCGACATCATGAAGTCGCTGCTCACGCCGCCGGGGCCGGAGCCGTCGCGCTACGTCATCATGCTGCGCGGCGTGAAGAACACCGAGCAGATCCAGCTCAACGCACTCGAGTCCGGTGGGCTCGGCGTCGCCGCGGTGCCGCAGGAGATCCGGCAGAAGGTCGCCGCCGACCCGACCCACCAGCAAAAGATGGTCAGCACGATCCTCCTCGACGGCCAGCAGGTCCCGGCCGTATTCGTCGGCACAGGCGTCGAAGTGCCGCGAGCCGGTCGCTACGACCTCTACTACATCTATCCGATGACGCAGGAGATCCAGACGATGAGTCTGATCTCCACGGCATTCACGATCGCCGGGCTCACGCTCATCGCCCTCGTCGGTGCCGTCGCCTGGGTCGTCACGCGCCTCGTCGTCACCCCCGTTCGACGCGCCGCCGAGGTCTCCGAACGTCTCGCGTCGGGCAAACTGAATGAACGTATGCCGTCCCGCGGCGAGGATGATCTGGCCCTCCTCGGCACGTCGTTCAACGCGATGGCCGACAGCCTCCAGTCGCAGATCCGCCAGCTCGAAGGGCTGAGCCGCGTCCAGCAGCGGTTCGTCTCCGACGTCTCCCACGAGCTGCGCACGCCGCTGACCACGATTCGCATGGCCGGCGACCTGCTCTATGACTCCCGCGCGGATTTCGAGCCCGTCGCGTCGCGCTCGGCCGAGCTGCTCCAGGGTGAACTCGACCGCTTCGAGTCGCTCCTGTCCGACCTGCTCGAGATCAGCCGCTTCGACGCCGGTGCGGCAGCTCTCGACCCCGCCCGCGTCGACCTGCGCGGCACCGTCGCCGGCGTCATCGCCGCCGCCCAACCGCTCGCCGACCGACGCGGGTCGACCGTCGACGTCGTGGCCCCCGGGCCGGTCGAGGTCGAGGTCGACGAACGCCGCGTCGAACGCATCCTGCGCAACCTCGTCGTCAACGCCATCGAGCACGGCGAGGGCAAGCCCGTCACCGTCCACCTGCGCGCCGGCGATGGCTCGGTCGCCGTCGTGGTCGAGGACCACGGCGTCGGTCTGCGTCAGGGCGAGGCGTCCATGGTGTTCAACCGCTTCTGGCGCGCCGACCCGGCCCGCGCACGCACCACCGGCGGCACCGGCCTCGGACTCGCGATCGCCCTCGAGGACGCGCGCCTGCACAACGGCTGGCTCCAGGCATGGGGCGAGCCCGGCGTCGGGTCACGCTTCCGACTGACCCTGCCGCAGCGGGCAGGTGACTCGCTCACCTCGTCACCGCTACCGCTCTCGCCGGGGGAGCGGACATGAGCACCCTTCGCTCGGCCCGCGCCCTCGTCACTGTTCTGGCGGTCGTCGCTGTCCTCGTCTCCGGGTGCACCTCCATCGGACGACCCCGCGACGTCGAACCCGGACTCGAGGTCCGTGGCGGCGACGTCGAACCCGTGCGCGCGATCTTCCCGACGCCTCCGCCGCAGGCGACCCAGCAACAGATCGTCTCCGGCTTCGTCCGGGCCGGCGCCGCCAGCGACGGCAACTACGAGATCGCGATGAGCTACCTCACGCCCGAGGCAGCCAAGGGGTGGCGACCCGAGGGCGAGATCGTCCTCTATTCGACGACCACCGCGTTCACCGTGACCCCGCAACTGCCCAACCTCGCCACCCTCTCCGGCGTCATCGAGGGCACGATCAGCCCGGACGGTCGCTACGTCAACGCTCCCGGAGGGGCCAAGCGCAGCGTCCAGTTCGAGTTCGCCCGGATCAACGGCGAATGGCGAATCAGCAATGTTCCCAAGGAGTTCGGCCGCTGGATCACCACGTCCGACCTCGGCCGACTGCTCAAGCCCTACACCGTCCACTACCTCGCCTCCGACCGCCGCGCCCTCGTCCCCGACCGGCGCTGGTTCCCGCGCGACCACCTCGCCACGCGACTGGCACGTGCGCAGCTGGCCGACCCACCGGCATACCTCCAGGGTTCGGTGCGCAACGACATCCCGAGCGGTGCACGGCTCACGGCCGACGCGGTCTCGGTGACGGACGGCATCGCGAGCGTCGAGATCACCGGTCGCGTCCCGACCGACCAGGTGCAGCGCGAGAACGTCTGGGCCCAGATCGTCTCGACCCTCCTCCAGGACAGCGGCATCCAGGGCGTCACCGTCAAGGTGGAGGACACCACCCTGGAGCTGCCCGACGTCGACCTGCCGGTCCGCACCCTCGACCAGATCAAGTTCCCGGAGACCCCCACCCCGGCGTTGGGCCGGCCCGTCGTGCGCCGCGGCACCGGTCTCTATCTCCTGCCCAACACCTCGACCGTCGACCAGGACCCGCAGAAGTCCGGGCACGTCGACGTCGAGAGTGCCTTCCACTCGCTCGCACTGTCGCCGGACCGCTCCGAGATGGCGGCGGTCGACCCCGACGGGCAGGGGCTGTCCCGCTTCCGGGGGACGACCCGCTACGAGATGCCGTTCTACGGCACCGACGTCGGCCACCCGGCCTATGACACCCGCGGCTACCTGTGGGCCGGCGGGCGGGGCATCGACGACGACTCGGAGATGAGGCTGTGGGCCTTCAACGTCACGGCCGACCCGACCCAGACGCGACAGTCGCCCGCGACCCCCATCGAGGCGGACTGGCTCAAGGGACGCAAGGTCATCGAGTCCAAGCCCTCGCCCAACGGCGACCGGGTGGCGATCCTGCACACGGCCGACAACGGCAAGGACCCCCGCATCGACGTCGCCGGTGTCATCCGTGGCGCAGTCGGCCGTCCCGAACGGCTGTCGTCCCCGCAACGCCTCGGTGACGCCCTCGTCGGGGTCACCGGACTCGTCTGGCTCTCGGACCTCAGCATCGCCACCCTCGCCACCCGCCAGGGCACGGCCGGTCCGCGCAGCCCGTGGGTCATCACCGTGGACGGGCAGGCGCTGTCCCTCACCGCGACGCCGACCGCCACGGCGATCACCTCCGGGGGAGGGGAGCGCGGCATCCTCGTCACCACCTCCGACGGCACCGTCCTGAGCCGCGCCGGTCAGCAGTGGGTGACGCTCGGCAAGGGCACCGACGTGCTCGTCGCCGGGCGCTGACGCGCTCGTCCTGTCCACAGGCGGCTGATCACCTGCTCGTCGTCCACAGATCGTGGGGCGGGCTGGCGGGTGAATCCCGTTGCCGGACAGGCTTGTTCGGTGTTCACGTCCCTGATCGACCTCATGCTCCCGGCCTCGTGTGCCCTCTGCCGCCGACCGTCGGGGCCGTTGTGCGCGGACTGTCGGCGCAGTGTCGGCGATTGCCTGCACCCGTCCCCGCTTCGTGCGGTTCCGTCACCCTGCCCACCCGGTATGCCGGTGTGCTGGGTTTCTGGGGAGGCGAGCGGTGCGCTGCGAGCCGCGATCACGGCATACAAGGACGAGGACCGGCGCGACCTGGTCCGACCGCTCGCCGGTTGGCTCGCCCCGGCCCTCTCCGTCGCGGTCGCGAGCAGCGGGGACGCTCGTGCCGCCCTCGCCGGTCGTGGCCTTGTGGTCGTGCCGGTGACAGGGTCGCCCAGGGCCCGTCGGCGACGAGGTGACGTGCCGCTCGTCCCACTCGTCCGGTCGGCCGTGCGGTCCGCGCTGTGGGGGCGGGTGGCGGTGGCCCCCGTGTTGGCGCCGACGCGGACGACGCGCGACCAGTCGACGCTCGACGCCGGTGAACGCGCGGCGAACCTCGCCGGGGCCATGGAGGTGCGCTCCCGGGGCCGGCCGGTCGTCGCCGGCTCGGTGTGCCTCGTCGTCGACGACCTCATGACGACCGGTGCGACCTTC
This sequence comes from Knoellia subterranea KCTC 19937, assembly GCF_000768685.1. Taxonomy (GTDB): domain Bacteria; phylum Actinomycetota; class Actinomycetes; order Actinomycetales; family Dermatophilaceae; genus Knoellia; species Knoellia subterranea. Next base: position 125,327 of record NZ_AVPK01000007.1, read on the forward strand.
ACCGAAGCCGCACGAGCGCTGCGCGAGGCGGGCGCGAGCGAGGTGATCGCGGCCGCTCTCGGGGCGACGAGGCGGCGGGCCGAGCATGCCCAGCAACTTGCCAGCCCCATCTCTTGAAAGGGTCAGGTGACGGGTCTACCGTCTGTTCATGGAACGCATCCTCCCCCTGACTCGGAGGTGGTGCCGCCGCCTATAGCCCTCGACAGGCATCTGACAGGCACGCCCACCCGACTTTTAGGAGGACTCGTGGACATCGTCGTCACCGGACGCCACACGACCGTCTCGGACCGATTCCGTCAGCACATCGCGGACAAGCTCGACAAGGTCCAGCAACTCGCTCCGCGCACTCGCAGGATCGACGTCGTCATCAGCCACGAAGCGAACCGCCGGCAGTCCAAGGCCTGTGACCGAGTGGAGATCACCGTTCACGTCAAGGGACCCGTCATCCGCGCCGAAGCGTGCCAGGAGGACAAGTACGCCGCGCTGGACGTCGCGCTCGAGAAGCTCCTCGAGAGGCTGAGGCGCAAGCACGACCGCACGGTCCGCCGCGGGCGCAACCCGCAGGAATCGGTTGCCGCCGCCACCGCGTTCGTCCCCGACGGGACCGGTGCCCCCGATGCTGCTGCGGACGACGACGGCGGTCCCTTCGGTGACTCGCCCATCGAGGTCCGCGAGAAGGTCCACACCTCCGCGCCCATGAGCCTCGAGCAGGCCCTGCGCGAGATGGAGCTCGTCGGTCACGACTTCTACCTCTTCCACGACACCGAGACCGACAAGGCGTCCGTCGTCTATCGGCGTCGCGGCTGGTCCTATGGCGTCCTCCACCTCGACCTCAATGGCGAGGTGCCGCACGCGACCGAACCCGAGGAGGGTTTCGACGACCGCGAGGACCCGGGCCCGCCGGCCTCATCCGTGGCGGAGCGCGCCGAAGCGTCCTGAGAAGGGGTCATTTGGACCCGGTTCATCGGAACTGGTCCTTTTGCACCAACGAGGTTGTTCAATCTGCCTCCGGGGGCGGACTCGCCGTGGCACGATGTGCCGGTGAGTCCGTCCCCAGCAGAGCAGGGGTCTCGGTCCTCGTCCCTGGGGGAGAATCGAGACCGCATCCGAATCGTCATCGCCGATGATCACGACCTCTACCGTCGTGGCATGCAGGCGGTCATCGGTCTTGAACAGGATCTCGAGATCGTCGCCGAAGCCGCCTCCGGCATCGAGGCCGTCGAGAAGTGCTTCGAATATGACCCCGACGTCGTCCTGCTCGACGTCCGCATGCCCGGCAACAGCGGCATCGAGGCCTGCACGGCGATCAAGGAAAAGGCGCCCCGGACCAAGATCCTCATCCTCACCGCGTCCGACGACGAGGCCGACCTCTTCGCCGCGATCAAGGCCGGCGCGAGTGGCTATCTCCTCAAGGACCTGCCGACTGAGCAGATTGCCCAGTCGGTGCGCATGGCCCACGCCGGCCAGTCGATGATCCCGCCGCACATGGCCAGCCAGCTCATCGCCGAGTTCTCCCGCCTGAGCAATGAGCCGCCCAAGGACGCCACCCCGGGTCCGCGCCTCACCGACCGCGAGCTCGAGGTGCTCGGCCTCGTCGCGCGCGGCAAGGCCAACAAGGAGATCGCGTCCCAGCTGTTCATCAGCGAGAACACAGTCAAGAACCACGTGCGCAACATCCTCGAGAAGCTCCAGCTGCACTCGCGGGTCGAGGCGGCCCTCTACGCGATGCGCCGGAACCTCATCGAACCCGACGCGTAAGGGATCGGCGCGCTGTCGGCGGTGACCGGCAGGATGGGGCCATGCGTCTCAGCACCGTCGCCGCACGCCGCATCGCCCTGGCCGCCCAAGGCTTCGGAGTGGCACGTCCGCCCGCGTGGACCGCGACGTCCCGGCACGTGCAGCGCGTCATCGACACCGTCGGCATCGTCCAGATCGACAGCGTCAACGTCGTCTCGCGCAGCCACTACCTGCCGTTCTACTCGCGTCTCGGTCCGCACGACTCCGCGCTCGTGGACCGCGCCCGCGACAAGGCGCCGCGCCGCCTGGTCGAGTACTGGGCGCACGAGGCCTCCCTCGTCCCGCCCGCGACGTGGCCGCTCCTCGACTTCCGCATGCGCCGCGCCCACGACGAGTCCTGGGGCGGGATGCAGAGCGTCAAACGCAACCACCCCGAACTCGTCGACGCGGTCCTTGCCGAAGTGCGCGCCCGCGGCCCCATCACTTCACGCGAACTCGAAGCGGCCCTCGCCCACGACCTCCCGCGCGAACGCGACCAGTGGGGCTGGAACTGGTCGCTCGTGAAGTCCGCCCTCGAGCACCTCTTCTGGGCAGGGGAGGTCAGCTCCGCCGGGCGGACCACGCAGTTCGAGCGCCGGTATGCCGTCCCCTCCCGTGTCCTCCCGCCTCACCTTCGCGACGTGGCAGAGTCCGCCGACGCGCGGCCGAGCGCCGAGGAGGCGTTCGTCGAGCTGATCCGGATCGCGGCCCGGGCCCACGGCGTCGGGACCGAGCAGTGCCTGCGCGACTACTTCCGGCTCAAACCCGAACAGGCCCGCCCCGCCATCGCCTCGCTCGTGCAGTCCGGCGAGCTGGAACCGGTGACGATCGACGGATGGAAGCGGCCGGCATACCTCGATCCGAGCGCTCGGCGACCACGACGGATCTCGGCGCGGGCACTCCTGTCTCCGTTCGATTCCCTTGTCTGGCAACGGGATCGGACGTCGGCGCTGTTCGGCTTCGACTACCGCCTCGAGATCTATGTGCCCGAGGAGAAGCGGGTGCACGGCTACTACGTGCTGCCGTTCCTGCTCGGCGAGGACCTCGTCGCGCGCGCCGACCTCAAGGCCGACCGCGCCGGTGGGCGGCTGCTCGCGCGGCGGGTCACGTGGGAGCCCGGGCGCGGGGGAGCGGACGACGTGCGCGAACTCCACGAGGAGCTCGGCCTCATGGCGCAGTGGCTCCGCCTGGCTGACGTCGAGGTCGTTCGGTGACGTGGTCGCCGCCGTTGCCGACCTGGCGTATGCCGTCCGGTCCGGTCGGTGCCATCACCGACGTCCCCGGCGTGCTCGTGGGCCATGGGACCGTGACCGAACCGGCTCGGGGAGTGGCGACGGGCGTCACCGTCGTCGTGCCGCCCGACGTCGAGGTGCGGCCACTGCCGGCCGCGGTCCACGTCATCAACGGCTACGGCAAGTCGACCGGGCTCGTGCAGGTCGCCGAACTCGGCACGCTCGAGTCGGTCATCGCCATGTCGAGCGTCTTCGCCGTGCCGTCCGTGCACGAGGCGATGCTGAGGTGTCGTTTGGCAGCAGATCCCACGATCGGCGACGTCGAGACGGGCCGCTCGGTCAATCTCGTCGTGCTCGAGTGCAACGACGCATATGTCAGCGATCCGCGCCAACACCGGTGCGGTGAGGCCGAATTCGTGGCTGCCCTGGAGGCGGCTGCCGCTGGTTCGGTGACGGAGGGGACCGTTGGCGCGGGCACGGGGATGCGCACCTTCGGGCTGGCCGGTGGGTTCGGCACGGCCTCGCGCGTCTTCGGGTCGGGGGCGTCAGAGCACACACTCGGAGTGGCGCTCGTGAGCAACTACGGACGCTGGGGTGACCTGACGATCGGTGGAGAACATGTCCAGCCGACGGGAGAGCCGGAGAGCGCCGAGCCGCCGGGCTCGGTGGTCATCGTCGTCGCGACCGATGCTCCCTTCGACAGCGTCACCCTGCGAAGGGTCGCGGCCCGTGCCCAGAACGGCCTCGCCCGCACCGGCTGTGTGACCACACACGGCAGTGGCGAGATCGTCCTCGCCTTCAGTACGTCGAGGTCACCCGTCCACGATCCCGACGTCGCCCAGCTCGACGACGCCTTCCGGGCCGTGGCCGAAGCCACCGAGGAAGCAGTCCTCAGCGGCCTTGCCCACGCCACCCCCGTCACCGGCCGCGCCAACCGCCGTCTCCCCACGCTCAGGGGCGGAGGAGGTCCCAGTGGTCGGCCGGGCCGACCGAACCGTCCGGAGCCGTTGCCTTCTCCTCGTGACCCCACCGGGTGAAGCCGACCGACTCGAGGATCGCGTTGCTCGCCAGGTTGTCCGCCGCCGTTTCCGCGACGAGGCGGCGCAGCCCGAGACCGCCCTCTTCTTTCGGAGCGAACGCGTGGTCACGGGCCAGGCGTGCCGCCTTCCTCGCCGCACCCTTGCCGCGCGCCGACGGATAGAGGAAGTAGCCGAACTCCGCCGTGTCCCCATCGGCCAGCGCACCCGCGTGAACGAAGACGAGCATCTCGCCGAGCGCGCGGTCGGTCTCGGCGTCGGCGATCGCCCAGTTGACGCTCGACCCGCGCGCCATGAACTCCCGGCGCCGCTCCAGCCACGGCTCCCACGTCTCCGACACGGGAATCGCGCGCGACGGCAGGTGGTGCGTGGGGTGGTCGTGCGGTTCCGTGCTCGCCTTGTCGTCGTCGCGCCACGGACGGAGGCGTATGCCGTCCGCCTCCAGAACCGGGGGAGTGATCCACTCCGCGCGGGGAGACATCGCGTCGCCCTTGCCGAGCGACCCGAACCACGCGTCGATGAGCCCGCCGTCGCCGTGGACGACGTGCCCGGGGAGGGTCGCGACGAACTCGAACCCGGCCGACCGCGCCGGACCCCACGAGGCGAAGTTGCCCTTCTCGGCGTACCAGTCGACGCGCTCGCCACCGGCGTCGAACCAGTACTGCGACACGAGCTTGAGCGCGCGCGCCATGAGACCGCGCCCTCGGCCCTCCGGGTGCAGGCCGTAGCCGATTTCCGCCCGACCGCCCGAACGTGGGCGCAGGTCGATCGTGCCGAGGAAGTCCCCGTTGCCGGTGCCCTCGCTGGTGCCGGCGCCCTCGACGACCTCCTCGATCGCCCACAGCTGGTCGCCGCCCTCATCCCAGCCCTTCGCGATGTCGATGAGCCACTCGCGCGCCATGTCCTCCGTGTAGCCGCGCGGGACCTGCGTCCAGCGCACGCTCTCGGGGTCGACACACTGCTCCGCGATGCGGGCGGTGTCGTGCTCGGAGTGCGCGCGAAGCCGCACGACGCCATCGGTGAGGACAGGGACTGAGTCTGGGAACGGCATACCGGAATGTCATCACGGAAGCGGAAGGCGGCGGAACCGATTAACGGGTGGTGCTCGTTGGCCCTGTGGCTCGACTACCCTTGGCAGGTCTCGTGGACTGCCAACGGGGCGGCCGACCGCGACACTGGTGTCGCGTTCCGAGACATGTTGTTCAACGAGGAGTCCAACCCGTGGTGAAGATCGTCGAGAAGCTGTTGCGCGCCGGTGAAGGCCGGATCGTCAAGAAGCTCGAGAACATCGCCGACCAGGTCAACGCGATCGAGGACGACTTCGTCGCGATGAGCGACGACGAGTTGCGTGGCATGACCGACGAGTTCCGCACTCGTCTGGCCGACGGTGAGACGCTCGACGACATCCTCCCCGAGGCGTTCGCCGCCGTCCGTGAAGCGGGCCGCCGCACCCTCGGCAAGCGCCACTTCGACGTCCAGCTCATGGGTGGCGCCGCGCTGCACATGGGCAACGTCGCCGAGATGAAGACCGGTGAGGGCAAGACCCTCGTCGCGACCCTGCCCTCCTACCTCAACGCCATCGAGGGCAAGGGCGTCCACGTCATCACGGTCAACGACTACCTCGCCGAATACCAGGCCGAGCTCATGGGTCGCGTCCACCGCGCCCTCGGCCTCTCGACCGGCTGCATCCTCGCGAACATGACGCCGGACCAGCGTCGCGAGCAGTACGCGAAGGACATCACGTACGGCACGAACAACGAGTTCGGCTTCGACTACCTCCGCGACAACATGGCGTGGTCGACCGACGAGCTCGTGCAGCGCGGCCACAACTTCGCCATCGTCGACGAGGTCGACTCGATCCTCATCGACGAGGCGCGCACGCCGCTCATCATCAGCGGCCCGGCCGACCAGCCGACGAAGTGGTATACCGAGTTCGCCAAGGCCGTCGAGCACCTCGAGCGCGGTGAGGGCGGCGACCAGATGCGCGGCATCCCGTCGCGTGGTGACTACGAGGTCGACGAGAAGAAGAAGACGGTCGGCGTCCTCGAGCCCGGCATCGAGAAGATCGAGGACTACCTCGGCATCGACAACCTCTACGAGTCGTCCAACACGCCCCTGATCGGCTACCTGAACAACGCCATCAAGGCCAAGGAGCTCTTCACCCGCGACAAGGACTACGTCGTCATGGACGGCGAGGTCCTCATCGTCGACGAGCACACGGGCCGCATCCTCAAGGGTCGCCGCTACAACGAAGGCATGCACCAGGCCATCGAGGCCAAGGAGGGGGTGACGATCCAGAACGAGAACCAGACGCTTGCGACGATCACCCTCCAGAACTACTTCCGCATGTACGACAAGCTCTCGGGCATGACGGGTACGGCCATGACCGAGGCCGCCGAGCTCAACTCGATCTACAAGCTCGGTGTCGTGCCGATCCGCACGAACCGCCCGATGATCCGCAAGGACCAGGCCGACCTCGTCTACCGGACCGAGGAGGCGAAGTACAAGGCGGTCGTCGACGACATCGTCGAGCGCCACGCCACCGGCCAGCCCGTCCTCGTCGGCACCGTCTCCGTCGAGAAGTCGGAGTACCTCTCCGAGCAGCTCCGTCGCCGCGGCGTGAAGCACGAGGTGCTCAACGCCAAGCACCACGAGCGCGAGGCCGCGATCGTCGCCGATGCCGGCCTCAAGGGCGCCGTCACCGTCGCGACGAACATGGCCGGTCGAGGCACCGACATCATGCTCGGTGGCAACCCCGAGTTCATGGCCGTCGCCGACCTCAAGGCCCGCGGGCTCGACCCGGTCGAGACGCCGGAGCAGTACGAAGCCGCGTGGGACGCCGCGCTCGAGGCCGCCGAGGCTCGCGTGAAGTCCTCGCACGAGGAGGTCCAGGAGCTCGGTGGGCTCTATGTCCTCGGCACCGAGCGCCACGAGTCGCGCCGCATCGACAACCAGCTGCGTGGTCGTTCCGGCCGTCAGGGTGACCCGGGCGAGTCGCGCTTCTACCTCTCGCTCCAGGACCACCTCATGCGCCTGTTCAACGCGGGCATGGTCGAGCGCGTCATGTCCTCGACCGGGATGGAGGAGGACACCCCCATCGAGTCCAAGATGGTGTCCCGCTCCATCGCGTCGGCGCAGAGCCAGGTCGAGGCGCAGAACTTCGAGATCCGCAAGAACGTCCTCAAGTACGACGACGTCCTCAACCGCCAGCGCACCGTCATCTATGACGAGCGCCGCCGCGTCCTCGAGGGCGAGGACCTGCACGAGCAGATGCGCTACTTCGTCAACGACGTCGTCGGTGGTTACGTCGACTCCGAGACGGCGGCCGGCTTCGCCGAGGACTGGGACTTCGACCGTCTCTGGACCGCTCTCAAGGCGCTCTACCCGATCTCGGTCTCGCAGGAACAGGTCATCGACGCAGCCGGCGGTCGTTCAGGCCTGCGCAACGAGACCCTCAAGGAGGAGCTCCTCTCCGACGCCCACCACGCGTACGACCAGCGCGAGAAACAGCTCGGCAGCGAGGTCATGCGCGAGGTCGAGCGGCGCGTCATGCTCTCCGTCCTCGACCGCAAGTGGCGCGAGCACCTCTACGAGATGGACTACCTCCAGGAGGGCATCGGCCTGCGCGCCATGGCCCAGCGCGACCCGCTCGTCGAGTACCAGCGTGAGGGCTTCCAGCTCTGGGAGGCCATGAACGAGTCCGTGAAGGAAGAGGCCGTCAACCTCATCTTCCACGTCGATGTCCAGGTCGACCAGCAGCAGGCGCCCGAGGTCGCGACAGCACCGCAGCACGTCTCAGACGTGTTCGGCGGGCTCGCCGGCGGCGGCGAGGGTTCGGACGGTACGTCCGACACGCTCGCCGAGACCCCGCACGTCGAGGTCGCCGGTGTGGGCCTCGAGCGTCCGCGCCAGCCCGCGCAGCTGCACTACACGGCGCCGTCGGAGTCCGGTGAGGTCGAGGAGCGGGACGTTCTGAACCGCGCCAGCGGCAACGGTGGCCTCACCGCCGAGCAGATGTCGTCGACGCCCAAGAACGCGCCCTGCCCCTGTGGCTCGGGCAAGAAGTTCAAGATGTGCCACGGCAAGGGCGCCTGACCCAGAACTTCTTGCTCCACTTATTGCCCGTTTGGGCGCGGTTTCGCGGAGGCGAGCCGTCGCTGGAAACCGCCCAAACGGGCAATCAGTGGAGGTGTCAGCCGATCTGGAGGGCCTCGACGCGCCAGCGGCGGTCCTGCCCGGTGAGACGCACCGCCATTGCGCGCACCCGCTCGCCCTCACTGACGACGAGGCTGCACTCCGCGACGCCGTCGGCCGGCTCGCACACGTGCACCGACCGCACCACCGCACGCTGGGCTGCGGCGGGCGTCCTGGCGGCGCGACGCCGTGCCGCGATGGCCCCGCGACGGGCGATCACGGCATACACCTGAGGGGTCGTCCACCGGACGACCTGCGCTGCCGGGCGCAGCCCGGACATGACCTCGACGATGGCCTGCGCCATCTGGCTCACCCACGGGACGGGGTCCGGCAGGTCGACGCGGGCGGTGCTCTGGGGTCCGAAGAGCTGCTCGTCGCTCGCCGCCGCGAGGTCGACCGCCAGAGAATCCTGCACGTATGCCGTGTGCCCCAGTCCGTCGCCCGCGCGCAGCAACGCTTCGGTCAGGTGCACGGCTGGTGGGCGGGGTGCGGCTTCGGCCTGCACCTTGACTGGGCGCAGGTGGGATCGCAGGGCCGTTGTCATCGGTTCACGCTCGCAGTCGGTTGGGCGTCGGGCACGCGCAGGATCTGGCCGGGGAGGATGCGGTCGGGGTCGTCGCCGATGACGGATCGGTTGGCCTCGAACCACCGGGGCCACTCGGCCGCGATCTCGGCGTCGGTGGCACGCGGGCCGAGGTGACGCGCCGCGATCGACCAGAGCGAGTCGCCGCGGTGCACGACGACCTGGGCGTCGTCGTGCGCGCCGGTGAGCGGCGGGTCGCCGGGCTGACCGGTGCGGTGGGGGCGACCGGCGAGGAGGCCGGGGTCGGGCTGGGGACGCACCGTCGGGGAGGCCGGGGTGAAGCCGGCCTCGGGCGGTGCCGGGGCAAACCCCGGGTCCGCAGGGACTGCGGGGGTCGCCGGGTTCGCGGGGGCAGAGCTGCTCGGTGCGGGGAGGAACCCGGGGTCGGCCACCGAGGCCACGACGGAGGAACCCGACCCACGCGGAGCAGCCACCGACTGGGTGGGTCCGCCGGCCACGCCCACGCCGACGCCGAGCACGAAGGCGGCGACGCGCCGGGCCAGCGCCGGTGTGAGGCGGTCGGACCAGCGCTGCGCGACCCGTCCGATCCGACCGGGGACGTGGGAGAGGAGCTCGAGGAGAGTGCCAGCGCAGAGCCAGGCGGCGATCGCCAGCGCCAGCGACGACGCGGTGAGGATGACGAGCTCGTCGAGGCTGGCCGGGCCCGCGGCGGTGACGGCCGAGTGGGCACTGAGCCAGGCGCCGACCAGGGCCCAAGCGGTGATGGCCCCGACCGTGAGGGAGACCGCAGCAACGCACCCGACCCGCACGAGAACGTTGGGTCTTGTGCTCGAAAGATGTCGTTTGATGCTGTTTGCTGCGGTTTGCATGCGCATGACCATATTGCATGTCGATTGGGGGCGCAACAGGAGGCCGTCTCGGGGTGGCCCTACGCTCCGACCATGAGGTGGGACCTGCTCTTCGATGACCTCGAGGCCCAGTTGGGCGCCGAGGAGCGACGCGAACGCGACTCCGAGGTCGCCGATCGGACCCGGCGCGAACGGGCCACCGTCGAGCTCGGCGCGCGGCTGGCCGCTGCCGTCGGGACCGCAGTGCGCCTCCGCCTCGTCTCGGGGACTCAGCTGCGGGGCGAGCTGCTCGACCTCGGTGAGGACTGGTTGCTCGTGCAGCTCGAGACGGGTCGCCAGGCCGTCGTCCCGTTCGCCGCGGTGGTGGGCATTTCCGGCCTCCCGCAGCGCGCCTCGGCGGCACGGACGGCACGCCGGTTCGCGCTCGGCTACGCGTTGCGGGCGCTCTCGCGCGATCGCGCCCCAGTGGCAATGACCGACACGAGCGGACAGGTCCTCACGGGGACCATCGACGTCGTGGGAGCCGACTCACTCGACCTCTCCGAGCACGCGATCGGGGAGAGCCGGCGACCCGAGAACGTGCGCGAACGGCATACGGTGCCGTTCTGGGCGGTCGTCCTCGTCGAGGCGCGCTGACCGCCCGAGCCGCCCGCGTCAGTCCTCGCCGTGGGAACGGACGAACTCGCGCGTCTGTGAATACATGCGCTGGATGTAGTTCTCGAGCTCGGTCGTCTCGACCCGCCACTGGCCGCGGCCGCCGACCTTGATCGCAGGGAGCTCGCCGGAGCGGACGAGGGCGTAGGCCTGCGCCGAGGAGATGTCGAGGACCTCGGACACCTCGGTGAGCGGGATGAACCGCTTGGCCACAGTCGTCTCCTCTCGTCGTCCTCGGGCGTGCCGGACCAGTTTGCCACGCAGGTGTGCACCGACCCCGACGGTTGTCCACAGGGCGCGTGGCGTGGCACGTTGTCCACAGGCAGCTGGTCCTCGACGCGCGCCGTGAGCCGTTGTGGGCCACAATCTCTGCGGGGGGTTCGGCTCGACGCGATCCTCCGCATTCCCACGACCGCTGACCGCGTATCCGGAGCCCGCCCACATGAGTGACCTGCCCACGCCCACCGCCCAACGACTGCGCAAGCCCTCGTGGCGGGACAGCCGCCTGCTCGTCGGCCTCCTGCTCGTGCTGGCCTCGACGGCCATCGGTGCCTACGTCGTCAGCCGAGCCGACGACCGCGTTCCGATGTATGCCGCGAAGTCCGGTCTCATGGCCGGCCAGCCTTTGACGTCCGAGGACGTCGTGCGCGTCGACGTCCAGTTGGGGGAGTCGGCCGGCGACTACCTCGGGGCCGCCGAGGGTCTGCCCGAGAAGTCGTTCGTGCTGCGCGAGGTGCGCGCCGGTGAGCTCATCCCGCAGACGGCGGTCGGCGGCGAGGACGAGGCGACGGCGCGACCCGTCACCCTCCAGGTCGACGCGACCTCGGCCTCGACCCTGCGCGAGGGGTCGATCGTCGACGTCTACGTCAACCGCCCCGCCCGCCAGGCCAAGGGTGCCGTGGGAACGGCGACGTTCGCAGGACCCAACCTGGCCCTGCCGCGGGTCACGGTGGTCAGCCTCGCCGAGGGCGATTCCATGATGGGCGGTGCCGGCGACACGCGGGCCGTGCAGGTCATGGTTCCCGAGGACAAGGTGCGCGAGCTCGTCGGCGACGTGGACCTCGGATCCCGGATCACCCTCGTCGCCGTGCCCGGCGCCCTCGACTCCGCGACGTCATGACGAGTCTCATCACGGGGGTGACCCACCACCACGAGGAGGAGCTCGTCCGGAGCGTGGAGTCGGCCTCCGGCATCCAGGTCGTGCGGCGCTGCGCCGACGTCGCCGAATTGCTGTCGACCGGCGCCTCGGGTGTGGCCGACGTGGCGATCGTGTCGGCAGACTTCCGGGGTCTCGACCGCGACGCCCTGCGGCACCTCGCCGGACACGGGGTGCGCGTGGCGGGCTACGTCTCGGCGGGGGATGACGCGGCCGAGGTGCGGTTGCGCCAGCTCGGCGTGACGACACTCATCCGTCCAGGGACCGCGCCCGACGAGCTGTCGCGCCTCGTCGTCGAACTCGTCGACGGGGCAACCGGCTCAGTGGGTGGTGCGAGTGGTGGCGGCGCTGGTGCTGGTGCTGGTGGCGGTTCCGGCTCGACCGTGAGCGACGAGGACCTCGCCCGGTGGCTCGAGGACGGCCACGACTCACGTGACGCCCGTGCGTTCGACGGAGTGGGCGGACGGGGAGCAGCAACGGTCGGCGGGTCGGCCGGGGCAGCCGGTGTCGGCGGTGCCCTCTCGGCGCTGAGTGAGTTCGACGCGTCCGGAGGCCCTCGCGACCACGTGGACGCCGACGGGCCGAGGCGCGCGATTCTGACCGCCGTGTGGGGACCCGCCGGTGCCCCCGGGCGCACGACGACCGCGATCACGATCGCCTCCTGCCTGGCGTCGAGGGGCGTGCGCACCCTCCTCGTCGACCTCGACACGTGGGGTGCCAGCGTCGCCCAGGCACTCGCCCTCATCGACGAGGCGCCGGGAGTGGCCGCCGCTGCCCGAGCCTCCGAGCAGGGCACGCTCGACCAAGCCGCCCTGTCCCGAGTGGCACCCGAGGTGAGTCCCGGACTCAGGGTGCTGACCGGCATACCCAAGCCCGAGAGGTGGCCAGAACTGCGCGCCGCGGCAGTCGAGGATCTCCTCGAGAAGTCGCGCGGACTCGTCGACCACGTCGTCATCGACTGCGGGTTCGCGATCGAGGACGACGAGGAGCTGAGCTATGACACGGCAGCGCCGCGTCGCAACGCCACGACCCTCACCGCCCTCGAGTGCAGCGACTCCCTCGTCGTCGTCGGAGGCGCCGATCCGATCGGCCTCCAACGCCTCGTGCGCGCCGTCCAGGACGTGGGAGTCGTGCCGTCTCCGGAGCCGCTCATCGTCGTCAACAAGGTGCGCGCCTCGGTGGCCGGCGCTCGGCCGGAGAAGGCGATCGGCGACGTGCTCGGCCGTTTCGCCGGACTCGAGGACCCGATGTTCGTGCCGTGGGCCCCGGACGAGTGCGACGCCGCCCTCCTGGCCGGGCGCAGTCTCGTCGAGTCGGCGCCCAACGCTCCGGTGACGCAGGCGCTCGCGCGCGTGGTCGACGTGCTGCGTCCCAAGACTGCAGCCACGGGCGACACGCGGGCCGGGCGCGCTCGCGGTCGGCGACGTGTCGCGTCCGCCAAGCGCTGATCCGCAGCCGGAACGCCCGCGCTGACGCGCTGAATGCGCCCACGTGTCGGCGGAGACTCCTCCGGCTCGGTGCATCTGGAACGATGGGCCCGTGGCCGATCGACTGAGCACCCTCGACAGCAGCTTCCTCGCGCTCGAGGAGCCCACCACGCCGATGCATGTCGGCTCCGTGATGGTCTTCGACACGCCGAGCGAGGGTTTCGACTACGACCGGCTCGTGCAGGTCATCGAGCGGCGCATCGCCTACGTTCCGCGCTACCGGCAGCGGGTCCGCACCGTCCCCGGCAAGTTGGCCAACCCGGTCTGGATCGACGACGAGCGCTTCGACGTGAGCTACCACGTGCGCCGCTCCGCCCTGCCGCGCCCGGGCAACGACGAGCAGCTCGAGGAGCTCATCGGCCGCATCCAGCCCCGACCGCTCGACCGCAGCCGCCCCCTGTGGGAGGTCTATCTCGTCGAGGGTCTGGCCGAGGACCGCTTCGCCATCATCACCAAGACCCATCAGGCGCTGGTCGACGGAGTGCATGCCGTCGACATCGCCCACCTCATCCTCGAGGACTCCGAAGTGCCGAGCGCCGAGGCCGTCGCGGACACGTGGCACCCCAGCCGTGAGCCCTCGACGACGGAGCTCGTAGTGAGCGCTCTCGCCGACACCGTCCGCACTCCGAGCCAGATCGTCGAGACCCTCCAGGCCGGCGTCACCGACGTCAAGGCAACCGCCGGCCGGTTGCTCAATCAGGCCGGGGGAGTGGCCTCGACCCTGGCGCGGGCCTCGACGAGCCCGGCACCCACCTCACCGCTCAACACGCGCATCGGTCGGGCCCGGCGCTACGTCATGGTCGGCACGGACCTCGAGGACTACCGCAAGATCCGGTCCCGCCTGACCAAGGGCAAGGTCGCCGAGGACGTCACGATCAACGACGTCATCCTCGCGACGGTGACCGGGGCGTTCCGAACCTGGCTCATGACCCGCGGTGAGAGCGTCCACGGCGGCACGACGGTCCGGGCCATGGTCCCGGTGAGCGTGCACACCGAGGACGGACGCGGCTCCTCCGGGCGTCAGCTGACGGCGTGCTTCGTCGACCTGCCCGTGGGGGAGCCCGGCGCGTCGATGCGGCTGCACCAGATCGCCTTCGCGATGCGCCAGCAGATGGAGGCCGGTCGCGCGGTCGACGCCCAGACCCTGTCCGGGCTGGGTGGCTTCGCACCGCCGACGATGCACACCCTCGCCGCGCGCCTGGGTGGCGCGATGTCGCGGCGCCTCTACAACGTCGCCGTCACCAACGTCCCCGGCCCGCAGCACCCGCTCTATGTCGCCGGTGCCCAGATGGCCTCGACCTATCCGGTCATGCCGTTGGGTCAGTCGCAGGCGCTGTCGATCGGCCTGACCTCCTATGACGGCGGCGTCTACTACGGCCTCAACGCCGACCGCGACGCCCTCCCCGACGTCGACGTCCTCGGTCAATCCATCGTCGACGCCCTCCAGGAGCTGCTCGAGGCCCCCCGTGCCGGGAAACGCTGAAAGGACCACCGCCGTGCCTCTCGTCCGCGTCTTCGTCCCGCTCGACCGCGAAGGACTGGCCGCACTGCGGCGATCCGGTGAACTCGGCCCCGCGCCGGTTGCCGCCCACGCTGCGGTGGCCGCGGCTGCCCGGCCGACGATCGGCAACGACGAGGAAGAACGCGAGTATGCCGCGTGGTCCGCTGCCGCTGACGACGCCGCTTCCGTTGTGGCACAGGGGGATCGGCGCGTGGTCGCCTCGGCGGACGTCGACGCGGCGGTGGTGACTCGCGCCGACGAGGAAGGCACCGCCGTCGAGGTCGGCAGCGCCGTCCCCCTGCCGAGAATCGCGTCGTTCCACGTCGACGAGGAGCCGGGCAGCGGGATCGAGGACCTGCTCTGGTACGACATCACCGAACTCGACGACGTCATCGCCCTGGCCCACCCGACGGCCTGACCGGCTTCCGTCGCCGACCGAGGGAAGGCGGCGCGATCAGGTGGGAGAGTTGTGCTCGTCACACCGTGCGACGATGGGACGCGACCCCTGACCCCGAAGGAATCGAGGAAGCCACCGATGGACGCTGTGACCCACGTCCCCGCCCCGATCAACGAACCGGTCCGCGACTACGCGCCCGGCAGCCCCGAGCGCGCAGCCCTCGAGGTCGCGCTCGCCGAGGTGGGCAGCCAGACCTGGGACCTCCCGCACACCATCGGCGGCAAGCGCGTCGAGGGCCGCGGCAGCAAGATCACGATCACCCAGCCCCACGCCACGAAGAAGAAGCTCGGCGTCCTGCGTGACGCGACCAAGGCCGACGCCACGGCAGCGGTCGACGCCGCCCAGGCCGCGGCCCCCGCATGGCGTGACATGTCCTTCGACGACCGCGCCGCGATCCTGCTCAAGGCAGCAGATCTGCTGGCCGGTCCCTACCGAGCCAAGGTCAACGCCGCGACGATGCTGGGACAGAGCAAGACGGCATACCAGGCAGAGATCGACAGCGCCTGCGAGCTCATCGACTTCTGGCGCTACAACGTCCACTTCGCGCGCGAGATCCTCGAGCAGCAGCCGCCGGCCAACGCTCCCGGCATCTGGAACCGCACGGACTACCGCTCGCTCGAGGGCTTCGTCTATGCCGTGACGCCGTTCAACTTCACCGCGATCGCCGGCAACCTGCCGACCGCCCCTGCCCTCATGGGCAACACGGTCGTGTGGAAGCCGTCGCACACGCAGCAGCTCGCGTCGCAGTTCGTCCTCGAGATCCTCGAGGAGGCCGGCATGCCCCCGGGCGTCATCAACCTCGTCGGTGGTCACGGCGCGGACGTGTCCGACGTCGTCCTGAAGCACCCCGAGTTCGCCGGACTCCACTTCACCGGCTCGACCCGTGTGTTCCAGCAACTGTGGCAGGAGATCGGCTCCAACCTCACGAACTACCGCCACTATCCGCGCATCGTCGGCGAGACCGGCGGCAAGGACTTCGTCCTCGCGCACCCCAGCGCCGACCCCGACGTCGTGCGCACCGCGCTCATCCGTGGCGCATTCGAGTACCAGGGCCAGAAGTGCTCCGCCGCCTCACGTGCGTTCATCCCGCGCAGCATCTGGAAGGTCATCAAAAACGACCTGATCGCCCTCACCGAGGGCCTGTCGATGGGTGACGTCACGGACCTCTCGAACTTCATGGGTGCCGTCATCGACGACCGCGCGTTCGCCAAGCACAAGAACGCCATCGACCGGGCGAAGGCCGCCACGAACATCGACATCGTCGCGGGCGGCACCTACGACGACTCCGAGGGCTGGTTCGTCCGCCCGACGATCATGGTCGGCGAGGACCCGCACGACGAGATCTTCACGACCGAGTACTTCGGCCCGCTGCTCTCGGTCCACGTCTACCCCGACCGCCAGTTCGGCAAGATCATGGACGTCATCGACGGCGCGTCGGCCTACGCCCTGACCGGCTCCATCCTCGCCCAGGACCGCACTGCCGTTGCCGAGGCGGCGCACCGCCTGCGCTTCGCGGCCGGCAACTTCTACATCAACGACAAGCCGACCGGCGCCGTCGTGGGCCAGCAGCCGTTCGGTGGCGGGCGCGCGTCCGGCACCAACGACAAGGCGGGCTCGGCGCAGAACCTGCTGCGCTGGACGAGCCCGCGCTCGATCAAGGAGACGTTCGTCCCCCCGACGAACCACACCTACCCCCACATGGGCTGAGCACTGATTGCGCCGTTGGGACACGCGAGCGCCAGCGAGCGTGTCCCAACAGCGCAAGAAGTGGCAGGTCAGGAAAGGCGGTCGCGCAGGAGGTCGGTCTCGGTCTTCGCGGCAAACATGAGCGGCTCGCTGGCGGCCTTCTCGAGCTTGCCACCGATGAGCGGCACGCTGACCTTCACGTCGCCCTGGATCTCCTGAACCGTCCCAGAACCGTTGGGGGACAGGCGAGCCGTGCCCTTGAGGGTCATCGGCGCGCCCTTGATGTGCACGTTGAGGTCGGCGGTGCGCGACCCGTCGGCAGCGGCCGGACCCCACGTCTGGACCTCGGCGATCGTCAGCTTCGACCCGACGAACGACTTCGCGATGTCGGGCAGGTCGTCGGTCGGGAGCACCCGGTCGCTCGTGATCGTCGTCCGATCGCCCGTCGTCGAGACGTTCGAGGTCCACTCGCCCGTCGTCGTCGCCTCACACTTCGCGTCCTGGAACTCCTGGGAGCTCATGGTGGCCCAGACCTCGTCGGGGCTGGCGGCGTACTCGGCTCGATGGGTGAACTTCACCTGCGTCTCCTCACGTGGCGGGGATCCGATCCTCTCACCACGATGCTCATCCGAGGCGGACGTCGGTGGCGATCGCGTCGAGCCTGCGCGTCGAGGCCTCGAGTTCGCCCACCAGCCGGTCGCGGCGCACCCGGTGCTGCGCCGCGAGGCCGTCGAGTTCCTGCTGGAGGGTGTGCATGAGTGCGGCTCGGTCCCGCGCGGCATCGACGTCCGCTTCGCCGGTCACTCCCCAGGCGAGGCTCACCCTGCCCCCGTCGACGGACAGTCCGGCCGTGGCGGCGGAGTCGAGCACGCGGCGGGCGCGCGCCTGAAGCTCACTGAGGTCCGCGGCATACGCCTGCAGTGCGGCGCCGACGGCGTCGGCCTCCCGGCCGCCCCGTGCGAGCGCGCTCAGCGACAGCTGTCCCTCCTTGCGCGTGCGCACGGAGGTTGCGGTCGCCCACAGTTCCTTGAGCGACCTGTATGCCGTGGTGCCCGTCTCGCTGGCCGCGTGCACCTCGCGCGCCGCTCGCCGGGCGGCGGTGCCTGCGGCACCGATGGAGCCGGGATCGCCGGGGACCGGGTTCCTCACGGCCGCTCCGCGGACTGCGCTGCGGCCTCCGCCCGGGCATCGGCTGCGGGTTCGTCGTGGGTCGGGCGGCCGTCGACGCGGGAGGTCACCCGGGCCAGGGTCGTGACGTGACGCTCCGTGGTCTCGTCGACCGCGCGGAGCAGGTCGACGAACTGGTCGACCCAGCCGTCCACGACCGCCTGCGCGTCCGGCTCACCCATGACCACGAGGCACGACAGAAGGTCGTTCTCGACCGATGCGGCAGTCCGGGAAAGTCCCTCGAGAACACCGCTCACCTCGGTGAGGGCACTGGGGTCCACGGAGTTGCGCACCTCGTCACTGTAGTGCGGTCCGGCCAGTCCGTCGGGCCGTCATCCACAGGCCCCCGGAGGTGGGTACGCTCGGGCTCGGACACATTGTCGTGTCCCGCCGAGGGCCATCGGCGACGGGCAACTCAAAGGATCTGCAGCGCACCATGACTGAGTCATCGGTCCACCCCCGATCGACCACACTGGACAGCATCGTCAGGGCTTTCGCCGAGCTTGACGACCGACCCGACGGGGCGGTGGTCGTCAGCCGCTACTTCCGTCACGTGCCCGAGGAGGAGCTCAGCGCGCGACCTGCGCAGACCCTCGCCGGCTCGGTGAAGTCCCACCTCGATCTCGCACAGCAGCGCGTGCCGGGCACGGCCGCCGTCCGGGTCTTCAACCCCACGACGGAGTCCGATGGTTGGTCGAGCGCCCGCTCCGTCATCCAGATCGTCACCGACGACATGCCCTTCCTCGTCGACTCGGTCACCTCTGCCCTGGTCGAGCGCGACATCGACATCCACCTCGTCGTCCACCCGCAGCTCCGGGTGCGCCGCGATGCATCGGGCGCGCTGCTCGAGACCTGCGACGAGGACTGTGTCGCCCCGGCCGACGGCGCGGACGGCGTCATCGCCGAGTCCTGGATCCTGCTCACCATCGACCGTGAGAGCGACGAGGCCGGTCGTGAGGAGCTCCAGGCCATCCTCGAGAACGTCCTCGTCGACGTGCGCGAGGCCGTCGCCGACTGGCCGGCCATGCGCACCCGCTGCCTCGTCATCGCCGCCGAACTCGAGGGCGCGCCCCCGGTGGGCGTGCCGGCCGAAGAGGTCAGCCAGGCCGTGGCCTTCCTGCGCTGGATGGCCGACAACCACTTCACCTTCCTCGGCTACCGCGAGTACTCCCTCGAGGAGACCCCCGACGGCGACGTCATCCGACCGCTGCCCGGCTCCGGTCTCGGCATGCTCCAGCAGGACCCGCCCGCCGACAAGCCCCTCGTGCCGCTATCGCCCGAGTCGAGCCGCAAGGCTCGCGAGCAGGGAGTCCTCGTCCTCACCAAGGCGAACTCGCGCTCCACGGTGCACCGTCCGGCATACCTCGACTATGTCGGCGTGCGCACGTACTCTCCGGACGGGCAGACGCTCGGTGAGAAGCGCTTCCTCGGCCTCTACGCCTCGACCGCCTACACCGAGTCCGTCCTCCGGCTCCCCGTCGTCGCCGAGAAGGTCGCCGCCGTCGTGGAACGCTCCGGCCTGGCCGCCGACTCCCACACGGGCAAGGACCTCATCGAGGTCCTCGAGACCTACCCCCGCGACGAGCTCATCCAGGCCTCCCCGGACCAGCTCTTCGAGACGGCCATGGCGGTGGCCCAGCTCCAGGAGCGGCGGCGCACCAAGCTCTTCCTGCGCGAGGACGACTTCGGCCGTTTCGTGTCGTGTCAGGTCTACATCCCGCGCGACCGCTACAACACCGGCGTGCGCACCCGCATGGCCGCGATCCTCAAGGACGCGTTCGGTGGCGAGAGCGTGGAGTTCACGGCACGGGTGAGTGAGCGAGCGCTGTCCAGACTGCAATTCGTCGTCCGCATGCCTGCGGGCGAGCACATCCGGTCGCTCGACGAGGAGCAGCGTGCCGACCTCGAGCGCCGCCTCGTCGAGGTCTCCCGCAACTGGGCCGACCGTCTCGGCGACGGCCTGCGCGACCGGCTCGGCGAGGTCGAGGGTGACCGCCTCTTCGACCGTTTCGGACGGGGTTTCCCCACGGCCTACGAGGAGACTTTTGCCGTCGTCCAGGGCGTGGCCGACCTCCACCACCTCGACCGGCTCGGCGACGACCGACGCACGAGTGTCGCGCTCTACCGGCCCACCGACTCTCCCGAGAACCTCCGCCGCTTCAAGCTCTTCCGCATCGATCCGCTGTCGCTGACCGACATCCTCCCGATCTTCACGGACATGGGTGTCGAGGTCGTCGACGAGCAGCCCTACGAGGTCACCCGGACCGACGGTTCCGAGCTCCACGTCTACGACTTCGGACTGCGCGTCAACGACCCCGAGGTGTGGTCCGGCGTGACCCACGAGCGGCTGCGTGACCTCTTCGAGAGCGCCGTCCTCGCGGTCTGGGACGGCAGCGCCGAGTCCGACGGCTTCAACCAACTCGTCCTCGCCGCGCGCCTCACCTGGCGGCAGGTCGTCATCTTGCGCACCGTCGCCAAGTACCTCCGCCAGACGCAGGCGACGTTCAGCCAGTCCTACTTCGAGGACGCCCTCGTCTCGAACCCGGGCATCGCCACCGACCTCGTCGCGTTCTTCGAGGCACGCTTCGACCCGGACGCCTTCTCCGGCACCGCCGGGCCCCAGCGCGACGCAGCCCAGGCCGAGATCGCCGAGCGCATCACCAGCGCCCTCGACGACGTGAGTTCGCTCGACGAGGACCGGATCATCCGTGCCTTCCTCGCCGTCATGCAGGCGACGCTGCGCACCAACTTCTTCCAGACGGTCGCCGCCGGCGCCGAGACCGATGTCGACCAGGACGGTGTGGCGGACAGCAAGCCCTACGTCTCACTCAAGCTCAACCCCAAGGCGATACCCGACCTCCCGGCCCCGCGGCCGGCATACGAAATCTGGGTCTACAGCCCCCAGGTCGAGGGTGTGCACCTGCGGTTCGGCTCCGTCGCCCGCGGCGGGCTGCGTTGGAGCGACCGGCGCGAGGACTTCCGCACCGAGATCCTCGGACTCGTCAAGGCGCAGATGGTCAAGAACGCCGTCATCGTGCCGACCGGCTCCAAGGGCGGCTTCTATGCCAAGCAGCTGCCCGACCCGGCCGTGTCGCGCGAGGACTGGCTCGCCGAGGGGCAGTCGGCCTACCGGACCTTCATCTCCGGTCTGCTCGACCTCACCGACAACCGCGTCGGCACCGAGATCCAGCCGCCGACCCGCGTCGTTCGGCACGACGAGGACGACCCCTACCTCGTCGTCGCGGCGGACAAGGGCACGGCGACGTTCTCGGACATCGCCAACGGTGTCGCTCAGTCCTACGGCTTCTGGCTCGACGACGCGTTCGCGTCCGGTGGCTCGGCCGGCTACGACCACAAGGCCATGGGCATCACCGCCCGCGGCGCGTGGGAGTCGGTGAAGCGGCACTTCCGCGAGATGGGTGTCGACACCCAGACCGAGGACTTCACCGTCGTCGGTGTCGGTGACATGAGTGGTGACGTCTTCGGCAACGGCATGCTGCTGTCGGAGCACATCCGACTGGTGGCCGCCTTTGACCACCGGCACGTCTTCGTCGACCCCAATCCCGTTGCGGCACAGTCGTTCCAGGAGCGGAAGCGTCTCTTCGAGCTGCCGCGTTCCTCGTGGGACGACTACGACCGGTCGCTCATCTCCGAGGGCGGTGGCGTCTTCGCGCGGTCGCTGAAGTCGATCGCCGTGACGCCGCAGATGCGCGAGGCGCTCGGGCTGCCGGAGGGCGTTGCGACGATGACGCCCACCGAGCTGATCCACGCGATCGTGCTCGCGCCCGTCGACCTGTTCTGGAACGGCGGCATCGGCACCTACGTCAAGGCGAGCAGCGAGAGCCACCTCGAGATCGGTGACCGCGCCAATGACGCCATCCGCGTCAACGGTGACGAGCTCCGCGTCCAGGTCGTCGGCGAAGGCGGCAACCTCGGACTCTCGCAACTGGGCCGCATCGAGGCCGCCCTGTCCGGAGTCCGCGTCAACACTGACGCCATCGACAACAGCGCCGGCGTCGACACCTCCGACCACGAGGTCAACATCAAGATCCTGCTCGGCGACGTCGTCCGCCGCGGCGACCTCACGGTCGAGGAGCGCAACACCCTCCTCGCGTCGATGACCGACGACGTGGCAGAGCACGTGCTGCGCGACAACTACGAGCAGAACGTCCTGCTGGGCAACGCCCGCGCGCAGGAGGTGTCCATGGCGCCGGTGCACCAGCGCCTCATGGGCTGGCTCGAGGAGCGTGGCGAACTCGACCGCGGACTCGAGTTCCTCCCCACCGACGCCGAGATCGAGAAGCGTACGTCCGAGGGGATCGGGCTCAAGTCGCCCGAGTTCGCCGTCCTCGTCGCCTACGCGAAGCTCGCCCTCAAGAAGGACATCCTCGAGAGCGCGCTGCCCGACGACCCGTACTTCGCGGGAACGCTCGCCGACTACTTCCCGGCAGCACTGCGCGAGGCGTATGCCGCGGAGCTGGGTGATCACCCCCTGCGCCGCGAGATCGTGACGAACTCCGTCGTGAACTCGATGGTCAACCGCGGCGGCATCACCTTCGCGTTCCGCGCCCAGGAGGAGGCCGCCGGCAGCCCGGAGCAGGTCGCTCGCGCCTTCATCGTCTGCCGTGAGGTCTTCGACCTGCGCGGCTACGTCGAGGAGATCGAGGCGCTCGACAACGTCCTGCCCACGTCGGTGCAGACCCAGCTCTACCTCGAGTTCCGCCGCCTGCTCGACCGGGCAGTGCGTTGGCTCCTCGCGGCACGGCCCGGGCAGCTCGACATCACCACGGAGGTCGAGCGGTTCGCGCCGGTCGTCGCCGACCT
This sequence comes from Knoellia subterranea KCTC 19937, assembly GCF_000768685.1. Classification (GTDB taxonomy): domain Bacteria; phylum Actinomycetota; class Actinomycetes; order Actinomycetales; family Dermatophilaceae; genus Knoellia; species Knoellia subterranea. The sequence continues at coordinate 147,890 of NZ_AVPK01000007.1, forward strand.
CGGGCCGCGCATCCCGGAGCTGCTCCAGGGCGGCGAGCGCGAGCGCGTGACGGCACAGGTCGCGACGTGGGAGGAGGCCGGCGTGCCCGCCGGACTCGCCCAGCGCGCCGCGTCCCTGCTCGACTCGTACTCGCTCCTCGACGTCGTCGACATCGCCACGGACCTCGACCACACGCCACTCGAGGTGGCCGAGGTCTACTTCCGGATGTCCGAGCGGTTCAGCATCGACACGATGCTCAACCGGGTCGCCGCGCTGCCGCGTGACGACCGGTGGGACTCGCTGGCTCGCGGTGCCCTGCGCGATGACCTCTACGGCGTCCTCGAGGCGTTCACCCGCAGTGCCTTCGAGTTCGAGGAGGACCTCGACGGCGACGGTACGGTCACCGCGGACGAGCGCATCGAGTCGTGGAGCCGAGCCAACGCGGACGCCATCGAACGCGGCTCCGGCCAGCTCACCGGCATACGGGCTCTCGAGAAGCCCAACAGTGCGGCACTCTCGGTGGGTCTGCGAGCGCTTCGGTCCATGGTCCGTTCCGGCAAGTGAGGCGGCGACCTTCTAGGCTCGGCGCGTGAGCACCCTCGCCGAGTCGCTTCGGACCTCGACAACCCTCGACGACCACGAGATCGAATGGGTCCACCTCGTCGTCGGTGATTGGCAGCTCATTGCCGACCTGTCCTTCGCCGACCTCGTCCTGTGGGTGCCGTCCGGCCTCGACGGGTGGCGGGCCGTGGCTCACGTGCGGCCCAACACCGGTCCGATGGTGTTCTACGAAGACGTCGTCGGTCGAACGTCGGGTCGGTGGCGTGACTCGATCCTCGACGAGGCCTATCGGCACCGTCGGATCGTTGACGCCCGCGAACCCGAGACCCAGGGCGACGTCGCGGTCCGCGAGCAGGCGATTCCCGTCGTCAACGAGGGGCGCGCGCTCGCCGTCATCACCCGCCACACCAACGTCGTCTCGGGTCGCACGCCGAGCCGGCTCGAGCTCACCTATCGCCACCTGGCCGATGCGTTGGCGACCATGATCGCGTCGGGGGAGTTCCCGAGCACGTCGGCGCCGACGGGTGCGCGGCGTGGCGCGCCCCGCGTCGGCGATGGCGTCGTCCACCTCGATATCGAGGGCAAGGTCCTCTATGCCAGCCCCAACGCGATCAGCGCGATCCACCGGCTCGGGCACCGTGGCGACGTCATCGGTGAGGTGCTTGCCACCGTCGTCACGGAGCTGCTCCAGTCGTCCGGCACTGCTGTCGACGAATCCCTCGCCGTCGTCATCACGGGACGGGCCCCGTGGTGGACCGAGGTGTCGACGCAGTCCGCGAGCGTGACGCTGCGGGCCATTCCGCTCACGGCGTCCGGTCAGCGCGAGAGTGCGATGCTGCTCCTGCGTGACGTCTCGGAGCTGCGTCGCCGCGAGCAGGAACTCATCACCAAGGACGCGACGATCCGCGAGATCCATCACCGGGTCAAGAACAACCTCCAGACCGTGGCGGCCCTGCTCCGCCTCCAGTCGCGGCGCATCCCGGACCCGACCGCGCGCAACGCCCTCGACGAGGCGGTCCGCCGCGTCGGGACGATCGCGCTCGTGCACGAGACGCTCAGCCAGGGCATCGACGAAACGGTCGACTTCGACGAGATCGCCCTCCGCGGCCTGCGGGCCGTGGTCGACGTGGCCGTCACGGAGCACCCAGTCGACTCGACGGTCCGCGGCTCGTTCGGGCGGATGCGGGCCGAGGACGCGACGTCGCTCGCCATGATCGTCTCCGAACTCGTCCAGAACGCCGTCGAGCACGGTCTGGCCTCACGCGGTGGCTCGATCGCGGTCGAGGTCGAGCGCGCGGAGGTCGAGCCGGGGGTGGATGGCCTCACGGTCACCATCACCGATGACGGGACGGGGCTGCCGGCGGGGTTCCGGCCGGTGCTCGCGGGTCTCGGCACGCGCATCGTCACCTCGCTCGTCCAGGACCTCCAGGGCCGCATCCGGTGGGAGTCGGCGAGTCCGCAGGGGACTCGGGTCGAGTTCACGGCGCGCCTGCGCCCCCTCACCTCGCGCTGACCACTCCTTGCGCTAGTGGGACATAGGGCGTGCTCGTCAGTTCGACTTCTTGCGCCGTTGGGACATGAGTGGCAGCGCGGCGTGTGTCTCACGGAGGCAAGAAGTGGGGTGGTGCCGTGTGTTCGTCGGGCGACTTCATGCGCCGTTGGGACATGCGTGGCAGCGCGGTGTGTGTCTCACGCGGGCAAGAAGTGGGGTGGTGCGTGTCTCACGCGGGCAAGAGGTGGGGCGGTGCTGTGTGTTCGTGGGTCGACTTCTTGCGCCGTTGGGACATGCGTGGCGACGCGGTGCGTGTCTCACGGGGGCAAGAAGTGGGGTGGTGCGTGTCTCACGGGGGCAAGAAGTGGGGCGGTGCGTGTCTCACGGGGGCAAGAAGTGGGGCGGGGCAAGAAGTGGAAGGGGGGGGAGACACAAGAACGGCCTCGCCGTGAGGCGAGGCCGTCGAGTGTCGTGCTGTCAGTCAGCCTGCGCGGCGAGCGCGGGCGTTGCGACGCTTGAGGGCGCGTCGCTCGTCCTCGGAGAGACCGCCCCAGACACCGGCGTCCTGTCCGGACTCCAGTGCCCACTTGAGGCAGGTGTCAACGACTTCGCAGCGGCGGCAGACAGCCTTGGCTTCCTCGATCTGCATGATCGCCGGGCCGGTGTTCCCGATGGGGAAGAACAGCTCGGGATCTTCATCGAGGCAGGCAGCGCGGTCGCGCCAATCCATGGGTGGTGCTCCTGTTCCGTGGAGTTCAGTGGTGCTGGCCGCTTACAAGGGTGAGCAAGGACCAACCGGGAGGTTGCGTCCTTGCAAACCGTCGGACGAGACACACAGACGTCCGAACCGCCAGTCTAGACCCCGCGACCCAATTCCGCACGGGTTCTGTGGGGTTGATCTGCGGATTCGACGAGGAACGCTGGTGACCTCCCCCACGCCCAACGCCTCGGAGGCCGAACGTGTTCCGTGCCGGCCACCGGGAGTCTCAGACGCGTGACTGGCCCGGTGCAGGCTCCGCGGTGATGCTGCTGGCGGCAAAGGCCGGTGCGGGGGCGGCCGCGACCGCCCCGCCTATAGCCACCTGGATCTCCTCTACGCGGCGCCCCGAGACGAGCAGCGCCCGACCCGGAATGGCAAGCAGTCCTCGTGGGGCACGGATCCCGAACGGTTCCCCGTCGCCCGGGGTGCGAGGGCACAGGGCGATCCCGGACTCGGCCCCGGCCACCGCGTGGATGGGGCCTCGGAAGGCCTGTGCGGCCGCGCCGGGCGTCGTCGTCAGCACGATGGCGCCACCGTCGCGGTCGACGAGGCCCGCGATCTCGGTGAGGAGCGGCTCGACGGGCGTGCCTTCGAGGCGGTCGGCGTCGTCGACGAGCACGACGAGGTCGCGGTGCTCCTGCCTGGCCCGGACCAGGGGGTCGACCTCCCATGGGTCGATCGACAGGAGTGCGCCGCACTGAGCGGCGACTCCTGCCCCTGGTCGCTCCACGACCACGACCGCCCGGCCGTCTCGCACTGCGGCCCGGCCGATGGTCGCCAGCGCGGTGGACCGGCCCGATCGTGCGGCACCGGTCACGAGCAGCCGGCGTCCATGAACGACCACATCGATGGCGGCGGTCGTGCCGGAGTCTGCGGACATCCCGATGGGCCACCTCGCATCCCGAGGGGCGCGAGCCAGGAGCTCGGCGTGGTCGACACCGTCGGGCAGGTCCACGACCTCGATGGGAGTGGTCCACCCCGCGGGGAGGGAGCCGACCTCGTCGAGGGCGTCACGCAGCGCGAACTGAACCTCCAGCCGATCGCGCAACCTCACGCCGCGACCGGGGGCCGAAGTGGACGGGAGATCGCGCGGTGAGAGCCCGGCATACAGGGCTTCGGACGGATCGGCGAGGGGCAGGAGGAAGGTCTCGGCGCACAGGCCCGCGAGCCGGCTCGAGAGGGCCGACCGATCGCTCGTCACGACGGCGCGCAGACCACTTTCGCCAGCGCGGAGAAGGTCGAGGAGCTGGTCGCGCGCACCGTCGAGGGCGAGATCGTCGTCGGCATCGAGGCGATCCCATCCGTCGACGAGGAGGAGGACGTCCGGACGATGGGAAGCGTCGCCATCAGTCGCCCGGGAGTGCTCGCGCAGCCGCGCGACGAGCCGGCGAACCCGAGGCAGGTCGTCGGAGCGCACGACCGCACCCACCTGGGGGAGTGAGGCGAGGTCGTCGAGCCGGCCGCTGCTGTCGATGACATAGGCATGGACGGTCCGGTCGGCCTGCGCCAGGTGCGACGCGAGGATGGTCCGCAGAGCGCTCGTGCGACCCGATCGCGGGCCCCCGACGAGCAGCCAGTGACCGTGACCGTCGTGGGCGAACCGATCCTGACGCTGACGAGCCGGACTGTCCACGAGACCGACGGCCGTGCCATCTCCCGAGCCCCACGCCAGGTGCTCGGGGAGCGGCGGCAACCACGGGCGGTGGGGGCGTTCGTGTCCCGCTGCCGCGGAGGCGTCCCGGATCGCCCGGACCACGACAGCGAGGTTGGAGTCCGTGCCAACGTCTCCCGTGCCGACCGTTCCCCCTGCACTGCTGTTGGTGCTCAGCCGGGCCGGCGGAGCGAGCGGGTGCCCGTGGTCGTCGAGCCGCGCGACCGTTGCCGGGCCGGTCGTGCGACCGACACCGACGCGAGCTGCCTGGAACTCGACGAGTTCGCCATCCCCGCCACGTGCGTATCCACGTCCGGGCAAGGTCGGCGGGATGCGCGCGGCGTCGGCGGCACCGATGACGTCCTGCGAGTCGGAAGCGTCGCGCATCCGCATCGCGATGCGCAGGTTGACGTTGGTCTGGATGTCGGCCGTGATGGCCCCGGCAGGTCGTTGCGTGGCGAGGACGAGATGGACCCCGAGCGACCGCCCCACGGCAGCGAGTGAGACGACGCCGTCGATGAAGTCGGGCAGTTCGTCGGCGAGCAGCCGGAACTCGTCGATGACGATGACCAAACGCGGGAGCCCACCCGCAAGTCGACGGTGCTCGTCGAAGTCGCGTGCTCCCGATCCCGCCAGGAGACTCTCCCGGCGGGTGATCTCGGCCTCGAGACTCACGAGCGCGCGCCGGGCCAGACCGTCGTCCAGATTGGTGACGAGGCCGACCGTGTGGGGCAGGTCGCCACATTCGCCGAAGGCCGACCCGCCCTTGTAGTCGACGAGGACGAAGGTCAGGTCCTGCGGTGAACTCTCGAGGGCCAACGAGGTGACGAGGCTGCGGAGCAATTCGGACTTGCCCGAACCCGTCGTGCCTCCCACGAGGAGATGTGGTCCGTCGGCGGCGAGGTCGATGGTCCAGTCATCGCCCATGACGCGCCCGAGCGTGGCGAGGGGGCGACCGCTTCCCGCGCGCCAGTGGTCGGCGAGGAGTGCGGGTTCCACGCCCGCGTCCGGGTCGACCCATGGCAGGAGGTCGAGCAGATCCACGGACGACGGCAGGGATTCGCCCTCGCCGGTGGCATCAAGGAGGGGCGCGAGCGAGCGGCCGATACGTTCGCCCCACCACCAGCCGACCTGGTCGGGCGTGAACGCCGCGACCGGCGTCGCTCCGTCGACGTCAAGGCGGGCGCTGTCCCGACCCGCTCCTCCGCTGGTGCCCAGTCCCACGACCGCGCGACACGAGGCGGGCAGGGCAGCGGTGGACGAGGCCCCGGCGAGCGACCACACGCCGAACCCGCGTCCACGTTCGAGCAGGTCGACGAGTCCGGAGCCGGAATCGATCGCCGCGTCCGGGATGACACACAGAACGCGCGGCTCACCCGGTCCGGCTGAACGAGCCGAACCGGCCAGCACGCCGCCCGACGTCGTGGCTCGCGACTCGCGGCCCGACACGACGTCGCGCAGGGCCTCGAGGCACTCGTCGAGGTCGCCGAAGGTCGCCGTGTGCGGAAGCCAGCGCAGCCACGACAGCGCGGACCGACCCTCGTCCCCGGAGGTGCACACGATGAGCCGCAGTTCGCGCGGCGAGTGGAGGGCGACGAGCTGCCCGAGGATGGAGCGCACGACGGATTCCACGTCGCTCTCGGGGCCGGCGATCCCGAGCCCGCCCGCTTCCTCGAGATCCACCTCGACGGGGAGGTCGTCGAGGTCAGGGTGTTCGACGCTTCCGCCACTGCCGAGCCGGACACTCCCGCCGTTCGAGTTCCCGCGCCCACCGCCCGACCAGCCGGTCCGGCTCGGCAACGACCCCACTCCGACCCGAACGCGACTGACGTCGGCCCCGCCGAGCCTGCGCTCCCACAGCCGACTCCCGGGCCGCGTCGCGATGGCGAGGACCTCCGCCGGGTCGGGCGTCTCTCGCCACCGCTGCTCGCGCTCGAGGTTCCGGAGTGTGTCGAACTCGCGTTGCCGCTCCTCGAGGGTGAGGGTGTGCGCGGCCAGGTCGCGGGCGTACTCCCGGCGCGCGCCCCACCGGTCGCTCACCACGTTGCCGATGAGCATGAGCGGGGACAACAGGGCAAAGGCGAGCATCTGGGGTCCGAAGAAGACCGCGAGCAATCCCGCGAAAGGCACCGGCAGGGCTGCCGCGACCCACGGAATCCGGCCCCGGCGCGGGGGTGTCGGTGGTGTCGGCGCCGTCACCGTCGAGAACGTCGCCGGCGCCACGGTGCGGGGTGAGCGGTTGACGAGCAGGTGTCCATCACCGCGGGGACGTGTCGTCGCCGCGAGCCCGCGCGAGCGTTCGATGCGAAGGCGCGAGGACCCGATGGCGATCGTGTCGGAGTCCATGACGGCCGCCGCACCACCCTGCTCGAGATCGGCACCCCCACATCGCGTGCCGTTCGTCGAGGACAGGTCCGTCACCTGAAATCCACTGTCGGACAGGGTGATTCGCGCGTGGCGCCGACTCAGACGCACGTCGCCGAGGCTGAGGCCCGTCCCGGCCGTGCGTCCGACGACGACCGGGTCGGCCCCGATCGGCAGGCGGTGTCCGGCATCGGGACCGGCCACGACTGTCAGTTCCATGGGGCCTGACGGCGACTCGGTCACGCGGCGTGGCTCGTCGAGGGCGAGGACCACACCGTGCAGCAGGGGAGGGGTACCGAGAACCGCCTCCATCGTCACCGTCTCACCCGCGCACGACACCCGGCTGGGCGAATGCCCGGCCACGTCGGCCAGGAGCGGCAGCACCTCGCCAAGCGTCGTCCCCTCGGGTGCGGTGATGCGGACATCGGCCACTCCCTGCCGGCGGCTCGGCCAGCGCAGAGTGACGTCAAAAGTGGTCGTGGACGGCATACGTCCACGCTAGGGAAATCCGCTCACCCGCCCCGAAAGTTATCCACAGCGGCAGGTGCGGTGACTCAGGTCGGGTCGGTCACGGCATACGCGCGCATGCTCAACGGCGCAAGGGTGACGTCGGCACCGGCGGTGACGACATCGCCGTCCGATGGACGCTCCCAGACGCTGTCCCAGAGCAGTCGGTACGCCGACAGCCCGGGCGCCTCGGGCAGAGACACCGTCTGCTCGTTGAGCCCACCGTGGAGGACGACCAGGACCGATTCATGGCCGAGCCAGGCGCCGTTGACGAGCATCTGGAGGGTGCGCTGCCCCGGCTCCGTCCAGTCCTGCATGGGGGAGCCGTCGGCGGCGTACCAGGCCAGGTCGATCGAGCCGTCCTCGTGCACTTCCTTGCCCTCGGCCCACGTCCGCTGCCGCAGCGCGGGGTGCTCGCGACGGATCGCGATGAGGTGTTGCGTCGTGGCGAGCAGATCGTCCTGCCAGGGGGCGCGGTCCCAGTTGAACCACGTCGTCGCGTTGTCCTGGTTGTAGGGGTTGTTGTTGCCGTTCTGCGTCCGCCCGAACTCGTCGCCGGCGTTGATCATCGGGATGCCGGACGAGAGCAACAACGTGCCCAGCAGGTTGCGCATCGACCGTCGCCGCAGCGTGAGGACCTGCTCGTCGTCCGTGGGGCCCTCGACTCCGTGGTTCCAGGAGCGGTTGCCGTTGGAGCCGTCGTTGTTGTCCTCGCCGTTGTCCTCGTTGTGTTTTTCGTTGTATGCCGTGAGGTCGGCAAGCGTGAATCCGTCGTGTGCCGCCACGAAGTTCACCGACGCAGTCGGCCCGCGGTCGCGGGTGCCGAAGAGGTCGCGGGATCCGGCCAGGCGCGTCGCGAGGTCCTGGACGCCGTGGGCCACCTGGCCCGGCACGGCCGGGCGGTGGTCGGCCAACCAGAAGTCGCGCACCGAGTCGCGGAAGCGGTCGTTCCACTCCGAGAACGGCGGCGGGAACTGACCGGTGCGCCAGCCGTGCATGCCGACGTCCCACGGCTCGACGATGAGCTTGGTGCGCGACAGCACCGGGTCGGTGCGCAACCCGACGAGGAACGGGTGGTCGGGGTCGAACTCGTCCGTGCGGCCTCGCCCCAGCGCGACGGCGAGGTCGAAGCGGAAGCCGTCGACGTGGCACTCCTGCACCCAGTAGCGCAGTGAGTCGAGGGCGAGTCGGCACATGACCGGGTGGCGCAGGTCCAGGGTGTTGCCGGTGCCCGTGACGTCGATGTCGCGACCGCGTTCGTCGAGGCGGTAGTAAGCCCGGTTGTCGAGGCCACGGAACGAGAGCGTCGCACCCGTGCCACTCGCCTCCGCGGTGTGGTTGTAGACGACGTCGAGCAGGACCTCGAGCCCGGCGTCGTGGAGCAGCTTGACCATGCCCTTGAACTCGTCGAGCGCGCCCTGCGGGTCCTTCGCCGCGGCATAGGCGGCATGCGGTGCGAAGAAGCCCAACGTGTTGTAGCCCCAGTGGTTGGCCAGCCCCTTCTGGACGAGGAACGGCTCCGAGGCGAACGAGTGGATCGGCAGCAACTCGACGGCGGTGATGCCGAGCGAGGTGAGGTACTCGATCGTTGCGGGGTGGGCCAGACCAGCATAGGTGCCACGAAGGTCCTCCGGGACACCCGGGAGCTCCATCGTGAGGTTGCGGACGTGCGTCTCGTAGATGACGGTTTCCGACCGCGTCACCGCCGGGGCAGTGTCGTTGCCCCAGTCGAAACGGTCGTCGACTACGACGCTGCGCGGCATGTCCGGCGCCGAGTCCGACGTCGACGCCGCGAACCCGTCACCGTGCCAGGTCTTCTCGTCCACCTCGTGCCCGTAGACGCTCGGCCCGAACCGCACCTCGCCCTCGATGGCTCGGGCATAGGGATCCATGAGCAACTGATTGGGGTTGTGGCGCAACCCCTGCTCGGGGTTCCACTCGCCGTCGACGCGGAAGCCATAGCGCTGCCCCACGCCCACGTCCGGCACGAACCCGAACCACCACCCGAACGCGTGGTCGACGAGCGCCACCCGGCGCTCGGTCACGCCCGCGAAGTCTCCTTCGTCGAACAGGCACAGCTCCACGGAACCGGCGTGACCGGCATACACACTCACTTCGACGCCACCGTCAACGACGGTGACGCCGGGCGCGGGAGGGAGGTCGCGGGGAATGCGCAGGGCAGGGACGGAGGTGGCGGACGTCAACGGCGTCATGGCGGCAGCCTAGAGACGGGGTGGGACGCCCGCATCGTCTGCCGGGTCTCGCGCGCGTCGCGCCGGGCCCGTGACAAGGTGGGGACATGAGCGATCCGACTTCCCTCCCGAACTTCCCGCCGCCGGCCAACGAGCACCCGCTGCGCGGTCGCGTGCTCGACGTCCTCGTCGACATGGGAGCCCAGCCCAACATCGACAACGACGGTGACGTCGCCTTCCAGGCCAACGAGCAGACGATCTTCATCCGCGCGACCGAGGGCGACCTGCCGGTCATGCGCGTCTTCGGCCAGTGGACGCTGCCGGACGAGGTCGCCGCGGACGCTGCGAAGGTCTCGGCCACCTGCAACGAGGTCAACCTGTCGCTGAACTGCGTCAAGACGGGCGTCGCCAACAACACCCTCGTGGTCACGAGCGAGCACCTCGTCACGCCCGGCGCGGACGTCGCCACGCTCGTCCAGGTGAGCACCTCGATCATCCTCTCGGCGGTCCAGCTGTGGCACGAGCGCGCGCTCGGCCTCGAGCCGGGACAGGGTGGACAGGGCGGTCAGGCCGGCCCCGGCGACCAGGGCGGCCAACCCGGCCCGGACGCCAACGGTTCGACGCCGGGACAGGGCGCGCCGTGAGCGAGGTCGTCCGCCTCGAGGTCGAGGACGGCCTCGGCATCATCCGGCTCGACCGGCCGCCGATGAACGCGCTCAACGACGAGGTCCAGCGCGGCATCATCGCCGCGGCGGCCGAGGCGACCGAGCGCAAGGACGTCGGCGCCGTCATCGTCTATGGCGGTGAGAAGGTCTTCGCGGCCGGCGTCGACATCAAGCAGATGGCCGACTGGTCCTACACCGACATGGTCGACCACTCGGTCCTCTTCCAGGACTTCACCAAGGCGCTCGCGGCCATCCCGAAGCCGACGGTCGCAGCCATCACCGGCTACGCCCTCGGTGGCGGGTGCGAGGTCGCGCTCGCGTGTGACTTCCGGATCGCGGCCAAGGGCACCAAGCTCGGCCAGCCCGAGGTCCTCCTCGGTGTCATCCCGGGTGCGGGCGGTTCGCAGCGTCTCGCGCGTCTCATCGGCCCGGCCAAGGCGAAGGACCTGATCTTCACGGGCCGATTCGTCGACGCCGACGAAGCCCTTGCGATCGGCCTCGTCGACGAGGTCATCGACCCCAACGCGGATTCCGAGACTGACTCTCCGATCCTCGCGGCCGCCAAGGCAAAGATGAAGCAGTATGCCGGTGGGCCGGCCTACGCTCTGCGCGCCGCGAAGGAGGCCATCGACTCCGGCCTCGAGACCGACCTCAACAGTGGCCTCGAGATCGAGCGGATGCTCTTTGCGTCGGTCTTCGCCACCAGGGACCGCACGACGGGCATGCAGTCGTTCATCGAGAACGGCCCGGGCAAGGCGACGTTCGAGGGCGCCTGATCCGGGGTCAGGCCATCACACTGTCGACGAACGTCCGGAGTCCGTCGACGTCGGTGTAGTGGTGCGACCGGATCCCGAGGATCTCGGCCGTCGCGACGTTGACCGTGGACTGGTCGACGTAGGCGATCTCGCTGAACATCAGCCCGTGTCGCATGGCCACGGTGCTGTAGACGTCGGGCTCGGGAAGCGCCATGCCGAGGTGGGCGCTGCTCGTCACCGAGTCGACCTCGCCCGTCAGGTCCAGGCGGGCGAGGTCGTCCTCGAGCCGGCTCGTCGCGTTGACGAGAAGGGCGACCCGGAGCCGGGTGCGGGCGTGCCGGACGACGGTGAGGACGTCGGTGTCGACGGTCCCGGCCGGACCGAGCCAGTCGTGGACGGCGTCCCGCGCCCGATCGCCGTGCTCGGCCACGAGCAGGTCGGTGATCATCGCCTGCCAGGTGCCGTCGTCGATGACTCCGGTGATCGCCGGCAGGAGGCGTTCGGGCGTGCAGGCGACCCGGTGCAGCGTGCCGGCAGGGAGACCGTGGTCGCTCTCGACCGCCGCGGTCAGGGCGTCGTCCCAGATCCGCAGGACCCCGTCGAGGTCGAGGAGCAGCACCTTGATCACGGGCACTCCTCCTCGAGTGATCGACGGGCTCCTGACCCCTCGATGTTGCCCGACTCACAGGGTCCAGCGGTCGATCACGAGCAGAGGAAAGCAATTTCTGTGCCCACCATCACGCCCGGAGGATTCTCCGGGAGGCGAGCACCCGGCATACGCTCGGTCGTAGTCCCGAAATCCACTGAACGATCCCAGAGAAGAGGACGAGGCACGCATGAACATCGTCGTCTGCGTCAAGTACGTGCCCGACGCACAGTCCGACCGCACCTTCAACGAGGCGGACAACACCACGGACCGCGAGGGCGTCGAGGGTCTCCTGTCGGAGATCGACGAGTACGCCGTCGAGGAAGCGCTCAAGCTCGCCGAGGCCGGCGAAGGTGAGGTCACCGTCGTCACCGTCGGTCCGGACCAGGCCGTCGACGCGGTCAAGAAGGCCCTCCAGATGGGTGCCGACAAGGCCGTCCACGTCAGCGACGAGGCCATCCACGGCTCCGACGCCGCCGCGACCTCCCTCATCCTCGCCGAGGCCATCAAGAAGGCCTCCGGCGACGCCAACCCCGACCTCGTCCTCATGGGCATGAGCTCGACCGACGGTGTCATGGGTGTCGTGCCCGCGATGGTCGCCGAGCGCCTTGGCCTGCCGGCCGTCACCTACGCCTCCGAGCTGACCCTCGACGGCCAGTCGGTGAAGATCCGCCGCGACGGCGACGCTGCCTCCGAGACGATCGAGTCGACCCTCCCTGCGCTCGTGTCCGTCACGGACCAGATCAACGAGCCGCGCTACCCCTCGTTCAAGGGGATCATGGCCGCGAAGAAGAAGCCGGTCGAGACCTGGACCCTCGCGGACCTGGGCGTGGACGCCGGTCAGGTGGGCCTTGACGCCGCCTGGACCAAGGTGACCTCCTTCGCCAAGCGTCCGCCGCGCGAGCAGGGCCAGATCGTCACCGACGAGGGTGACGGTGGCACGAAGCTCGCCGAGTTCCTGTCCGCCCAGAAGTTCCTCTGAGGAGTTAGCACCCATGGCTGAAGTTCTCGTCCTCGTCGACCACGCCGGCGGCAAGATCCGCAAGGCGACCGCCGAGCTGCTCACCATCGCTCGCCGCCTCGGCGAGCCCTCCGCCGTCTACATCGGCCCGAACGCCGAGACCGCCCAGGTCACCCTGGCCAAGTACGGCGCGCACAAGGTCTACGTCTACGACGCACCCGACGCCCTCGAGTACCTCGTCGCCCCGCAGGCCGAGATCCTCGCGTCCGTCGTCGAGAAGGCCTCCCCGCTCGCCGTGCTCATCCCGAGCAACTCGGCCGGCAAGGAGATCGCGGCCCGCCTCGGTATCCGCACCGAGTCCGGTGTCATCACCGACGCGGTCGACGTCGTCGCCGGCGCCGAGGGCGTCGAGACGACGCAGTCGGTCTTCGCCGGTTCCTACACGGTCAAGGCGACCGTGACCAAGGGCTCGGCCATCGTGGCGGTCAAGCCGAACTCGGTCGCGATCGAGCCGGCCCCGGCCGCGGGCGCCGTCGAAAAGATTGACATCACGCTGTCGGACGCCGCCAAGGCCGCGAAGATCACCGAGTCGAAGCCGAAGGAGTCCACGGGTCGCCCCGAGCTCACCGAGGCCAAGATCGTCGTCTCCGGTGGTCGTGGCACCGGCGGTGACTTCGGTCCGGTGGAGGAGTTCGCCGACTCGCTCGGCGCTGCGGTGGGTGCCTCGCGCGCCGCCGTCGACGCCGGCTGGTACCCGCACAGCAACCAGGTCGGCCAGACCGGCAAGCAGGTCTCGCCGCAGCTCTACGTCGCGGCGGGCATCTCCGGTGCCATCCAGCACCGCGCCGGCATGCAGACGTCCAAGACGATCGTCGCGATCAACAAGGACGAAGAGGCCCCGATCTTCGAGCTCGTCGACTTCGGCGTCGTCGGTGACCTGTTCACCGTCCTGCCGCAGGCGACCGAGGTCGTCAAGAAGGCCAAGGGCTGAAATCGACTGATTGTGAGTTCGCCCCCTTCCAGCGCACGGTGACGTGCGTCGGGAGGGGGCGAACTCACAATCAGTCGCGTTGTGGGAGCGGACGTACGATTTGTCGGTGAGTGCGTATCTGGACCATGCGGCGACGACCCCCATGAGGGCGTCGGCACGTGCCGCGTGGCTCGAGCAGAGTGAGCGGGTCGGCAACCCGTCGTCGCTGCACACCTCCGGCCGCTCCGCCCGCGCGGTCGTCGAGGAGTCGCGTGAGCAGATCGCTGCCGCACTCGGCGCGCGTCCCAGCGAGGTCGTCTTCACGTCCGGGGGAACCGAGGCCGACAACCTCGCGATCAAGGGCACGTATGCCGCCCGCTCCCGTTCCGTGGGTGCCTCCCGTCTCGTCGTGAGCGGGATCGAGCACCACGCCGTCCTCGACCCGGTGGAGCACCTGGTGCGCCGCCAGGGCGCCGAGGTGACGTGGCTCGAGCCGGATCGGTGCGGCCACATCGCCGTCGACGATCTGGCGGCGGCTCTCGCGGACCCGGGTGTGGCCGAGCAGGTCGCCCTCGTCAGCGTCATGTGGGCCAACAACGAGGTCGGCACGGTGGAGCCCGTGGCCGACCTCGCCGCCGTGGCCCGGGAGGCCGGGGTGCCGTTCCACACCGACGCGGTGCAGGCCATCGGCCAGCTGCCCGTCAGCTTCGCAGACAGCGGCGCCGACCTCATGACCGTGTCCGCCCACAAGCTCGGTGGACCCGTCGGGGTCGGGGCACTCCTCGCCCGACGCGATGCCAAGCTCGTGCCCATCGTCCACGGAGGTGGGCAGGAGCGGCAGGTGCGGTCGGGCACCCTGGACGCGGCCGGCATACGCGCGTTCGCTGTCGCCCTGACCGAGGAGGTCGCGGAGCGCGAGGCGACCACGGCGCGCGTGACCGCCCTGCGCGACCGGCTCATCACCGGCGCGCTCGGCCTCGGGCTCGGGATCACCGTGAGCGGCTGCTGGACCGAGGGCGACGCGGAGTCGCGCCTCGCCGGCAACGCGCACCTGCTCGTGCCCGGGTGCGAGGGCGACTCATTGCTCTATCTACTCGACGCCGCTGGGGTCGAGTGCTCGACGGGTTCGGCGTGCCAGGCCGGGGTGCCCCGGCCGAGCCATGTGCTGCTCGCGATGGGCTACCCCGAGGCGGAGGCGCGTGGGGCGCTGCGGCTCTCGCTCGGGTGGACCTCGACACAGGCTGACGTCGACGCGTTCCTCGCGGCGCTGCCGGGTGTCGTCGAGCGTGCGCGACGGGCGAGCGGGGCGGCCTGATGCGCGTCGTCGCCGCGATGAGCGGGGGAGTGGACTCGGCAGTGGCCGCCGCCCGGATGCTCGACGCCGGACACGACGTCGTCGGTGTGCACCTCGCGCTGTCGCAGTCGGCTGCCACGCTGCGCGAGTCGGCGCGCGGGTGCTGCACGATCGAGGACGCAGGGGACGCGCGGCGCGTGGCCGACCGGCTGGGGATCCCGTTCTACGTGTGGGACATGGCGGAGCGCTTCAAGCGGGACGTCATGGAGGACTTCGTCGCGGAGTACCAGGCGGGGCGCACCCCGAACCCGTGCCTGCGCTGCAATGAGTCGATCAAGTTCGCGGCGCTGTTGGACAAGGCGCTGGCGCTGGGGTTCGACGCCGTGGCGACCGGGCATTATGCGCAGATCGTCGAGCGGGTCAGTGCGGACGGCGAGGTCGTGCGCGAGCTCCACCGCGCGGTCGATGCGTCGAAGGACCAGTCCTATGTGCTCGGGGTGCTCGACGAGGATCAGCTGGCGCGGGCCTTCTTTCCTCTCGGTGACACGACGAAGCCGGACATCCGTGCGGAGGCGGCCGAGCGCGGGTTCTCGATCGCGAAGAAGCCGGACTCCTACGACATCTGCTTCATCGCCGACGGCGACACCCGCGGGTGGTTGACGAAGCGGCTGGGGGAGCAGCCCGGCGAAGTCGTCGACGCGGTGACGGGAGACGTCGTCGGGTCGCACCAGGGGGCCTATGGGTTCACGATCGGGCAGCGGCGCGGGCTCGGTCTCGACCGGTCCTCGCTCGATGGCGACCCGCGCTACGTCGTGGGGGTCGAGGCGTCGAGCAACCGCGTCCTCATCGGCACCCAGGACCTGCTCGGCGTCGACGTGCTGCGGGCCGACCACGCCCGCTGGTGCGGGACCGCTCCCGAGGGGGAGGTGCGCGTCGGTGCCCAGGTCCGGGCGCACGGCGAGGAGGTCCCCGCGTTTGCTCGTGTGCACGCCGATGACCCCGAGGTGGTGCACGTGCGCCTCGACTCGCGGCTGCGCGGTGTGGCTCCGGGTCAGTCCGTCGTCCTCTACGACGGGACGCGGGTCATCGGGTCGGCGACGATCGCCGAGACCTCGCGCGCCGGAGTCCCCGCCTGACCTCATGCGGGCCCAGTGGGTCTTGCGGAATAGTTCAGAATTCAATTACATTGACAGTGGTGAGTTCGCCGCACCTCTGATGGCGACCGAGCGAAGGAGTGCTCATGCCTGCCGTGACCGTCGAGAACATCCTCACCCTTCCCCGCGTCAGTGAGCCTCGCGCGGACGCCGTGGCCCGGCCGGTCCGGAGCGTCACGACCGCACCCGCCGGCTTCGAGGGTGAGGGCTTCCCCGTCCGCCGCGCCTTCGCCGGTGTCGACCTCGCCGCGCTCGATCCCTTCATCCACATGGACCAGATGGGCGAGGTCGAGTACGCCCCGGGCGAGCCCAAGGGCACCCCGTGGCACCCGCACCGCGGCTTCGAGACCGTCACCTACATCATCGACGGCACGTTCCTCCACCGTGACTCGCACGGCGGTGGTGGCCGGATCACCGACGGCGACACCCAGTGGATGACGGCTGGTTCCGGGCTGCTGCACATCGAGACGCCGCCCGAGTCACTCGTCATGAGCGGCGGGCTGTTCCACGGGCTGCAGCTCTGGGTCAACCTTCCGAGCACCCTCAAAATGGCGCCGCCGCGCTACCAGGACATCCGGGGCGGGGACGTCGCCCTCCTCTCGAGCCCGGACGGCGGTGCGCTGCTGCGCGTCATTGCCGGCGAGCTCGACGGGCACGACGGCCCGGGCATCACGCACACCCCGATCAGCATCGTCCACGCGACGCTTGCTCCCGGGGCGCGCGTGCGGCTGCCGTGGAACGCGAACTACAACGGACTCGTCTACGCCCTGAACGGTCGCGGCACCGTCGGTAGTGAGCGCCGCCCGATCGGCATGGGCCAGCTCGCGGTCCTCGGTGCCGGTGACGTCATCGAGGTCGGAGCCGACGAGAGCCAGGAGAGCCGCAGCCCGAGCCTCGACCTCTACATCATGGGTGGGCAGCCGATCCGTGAGCCGGTCGCGGCCTACGGCCCGTTCGTCATGAACACCCGCGCCGAGCTCATGCAGGCGTTCGAGGACTTCCAGGCCGGTCGCCTCGGCACGATCCCGTCCGAACCGCACCCCGGCCACGACGTCCTCTGACCGCGCGAGCCAGCCGACGGCAGGCGGTCGCTCGGGTGGGCGGACGGCATACGCGCTGTGGATCGGTGACCGGAGGGAACGTGAAGGGTCCGGAGGCCACATAAGCCTCCGGACCCTTCACGTGCCCTCATGGGGAGGAAATGTTGGGGCGAGTTCAGGGCGTCAGGCCGCGGGCGAGGGCACGCACGGCGAGGTCGGCGCGCGACTCGGGCAGGCCGGCATACCCGATGACGAGTCCGCGGCGCTCGGACTCGACGGCGTAGGCCGAGAGCGGGTTCACGGCAACGCCGTGCCGCAGTAGCCCCGTCGCGACCTCGTGGTCGTCGAGGTCGGAGTCCAGTAGGAGGACGAGGTGCAGCCCGGCATCGACCCCGCTGAGGCGGTGATGGGGGAGGTGGCGGTCGAGGGCCGCGACGAGTCGTGCCCGTCGCCCGGCGTAGGTGCGCGCTGCGCGGGCATGGTGCGACGCGAGTGACCCGTTGGCGATGAACTCCGCCACCGCCTCGCCGGTCATCTCGTTGACGACGAGGTTGTGGCGTTCGAGTTCGAGACGGACGGCGTCATGCAGCGGCCGCGGGGGAGCGACCCAAGAGACGCGCAGGGTGGGGACGAGGATCTTGGACGCCGTGCCCATGTAGAGGACGTGGTCGTCGGCGCCTTCGAGGGAGCGCAGCGCGGGCAGCGGCGAGACGTCGTAGCGGAACTCGCCGTCGTAGTCGTCCTCGATGACGATGCCGCCGCTGGCGCGTGCCCAGTCGAGCAGCGCTGTCCGCCGGACGACGGGCATGCGGGCACCGAGGGGGTACTGGTGCGACGGGGTGACATAGGTGGCGGCATCGGTGCGCCGGAGCTGCGCGGGGTCGAGGCCATCGTCGTCGACCGACACTGCGCGTGTGCGAACTCCGCTGTCCGAGAACGCAGTCCAGGCCTCGACATAGCCCGGGTCCTCGATGGCAACCGTGCGCCCGACGAGCCCGAGCGCCGACGGCAACGCACGCAGGGTCGCGCTCACGCCGGGCGTGATGAGGAGGTCGTCAGGGTCGAGGGCGATGCCGCGGCTGCGCCGGATGTGGTCGGCGAGCACCTGGCGCAGACGGACGTGCGGGGGAGCCTGGTCCATGTCATTGCCGGGCACGAGCGAGGCCGCGTGTCGCCACGCCCGCCGCCACGCGGCACGGTCGAGGAAGCCGATGTCGGGCCGCCCGGGACGCAGGTCGAAGCGCACCTCGTGCCGTGCCGGCCCGGCAGTCGGCCCCGTCGCACACGGTGCAACCGGCTCGACGGACGAGAGCGCCCCAGCCCGAGCGGCCCGGTCCGCACCCGATGCCACGACCGCTCCGGAGCCCGGGCGCGTCTCGATGAACCCGGCCGCGGCGAGCTCGTCATAGGCCGCGACGACCGGGCCGCGGGAGATGCCGAGCTCCGTCGCCAACACCCGCGTGGACGGCAGGGGATCGCCCGGACGAACCCGCCCCTCGCGGAGCTCGGCGACGACGGCGTCGGCGACGCGCTGGCGCAATGGCCGGTCACTGCCGTCGAGGGTCAGAGGCAGACTCGTCGAGCGGGGAGCGCGCGGCATGGCGACCAGAATACTGGTCCTGACAGAACCCCGATAGTGGTTCTCGCAGCCGAACCACTTGGCGCGGACAATGGTCCGGTGACCCACCCTGCCCCGTCGCGCCCTCCGGGCCCACTGCACAGCCTCAACCGCCACAAGGAGCGCGGCAGCACCGAGCGTGCCGCCCTCGACGCGATCCTCGACGATGTCCTCGCGGGCACGCTGAGCACCGTCGTGGACGGCGAACCCTGGGTCGTGCCGATGCTCTTCGCACGGCAGGGCGATCGCATCCTCCTCCACGGTTCGACCGGTGCCGGGGCCCTACGCCACGTCGCGGCCGGCGCCCCGGCGGCCCTCGCGGTCATCTCCGTCGACGCGCTGGTCGTCGGCCACACGACCTTCGACTCGTCGGCGAACTACCGCTCGGCGGTCGTCCGGGGCGCGCTCACCCCGCTGTCCGATGACGAGCGGCCCGCCGCCCTCGACGCTCTCTCGGAGCGCATCCTCCCGGGTCGCAACGCCGAGGTCCGTCCCATGACCCGTCAGGAGCAGGCCAAGACCCTTGTGATGGCACTCCCCATCACCGACGACGGCTTCATGGTCAAGACCCGCACCGGCACCGCGAGTGCTCCCGATGAGGAGACCGATGCCTGGCACGGCGTCGTCGAACTGCGCACCGTGGCGCTCGAACCCCAGCCGGCGCCGACCTCGTCCGCCGCGAAGGTGCCAGAGTCCGTGCGCGAGTTCGCGGCTGCGAGAGTTCTCGCGTGACACACGTATCCGGAATCGGTTCCTGGCCCGGCGAGTCGGCACGCGAGGCCATCGTCACGGTCCGCGACCTGCTCACCGACACGGAGGGCCTGGGCCTGCCCTATCTGCCCGAAATCCCTTCTCGCGGACCGGGATCCGACATGATCGGCCGCTCCGCAGTTCTCCTCGCAGACCTCTCCGTCGACCTCCAGCCGTCGGGGTGGCGCTTCACCGACCGCCCCGGTCGCGACGTCGCCCGCGCCAGGTCACTCTGGCGCCAGGACCTCGACGAGCTCGCCGAGGCGTACGACGGCTACGACGGCCCGCTCAAGCTCCAGGTCGCCGGCCCCTGGACCCTCGCTGCCTCGATCGAGCTCAACCGGGGCGAACGCGCCGTCACCGACGAGGGCGCCCGCCGCGACATCGCGGCCTCCCTCGCCGAGGGGGTCCGGCAGCACGTCGCCGAGGTGCGGCGGCTCGTCCCCGGCGCGACCCTCACGCTCCAGGTCGACGAGCCGTCCGTCGTCGCCGTCCTGCGCGGAGAGCTGCCCACCGCCTCCGGCTACGGACGCGTACGGGCCGTCGACCGCACGGAGGTCGCGGACGGCATACGCAGGGTTCGTGAGGCATTCGACGGTGACGTGACCCTCCACTCGTGCCACCCCGACGCCCCGGTCGCGGTCCTCGCCGCGACGGGCGCGACGGCCCTCGCCCTCGACCTCACGTCCGCGACCCCGCATCGTTGGGAGTCCGTCGCCGAGATCGTGGAAGCGGGCACGCGCCTGTGGGCCGGGGTCGTCCCGACGAGCGAGCCGGAGTCCGCCGCGGACGCGGTGCGCACCGCGACCGCTCGCGTCGTCGACGGCTTCAGAGCAGTGGGTATGCCGTCCGCCCGCCTCGCGGACGTCACCGTCACTCCCGCGTGTGGTCTCCCCGCGCTCACACCCCGGGGGGCCGTCGCCGTTCAACGTGTGGCTGTCGACACCGCCCGAGAACTCACCGAGAAGGAGCAGGACTGATGTCACCCGCACCGCGCGTCCCGTGGCAGGCGAAGTACCTCGCACTCGTCCTCATCTGGGGCTCGAGCTTCCTGCTCATGAAGGTCGGCCTCGAGTCGTTGTCCGCCGTGCAGATCGCGATGCTGCGGCTGCTCACCGGTGCCTTGACGATCGGCGTGCTGCTCTGGGCTCGGGGTGGGGCACTGCCGAAGGAGCGCTGGGTGTGGGGGCACCTGCTCGTGACCGGATTCCTGCTCGGCACACTGCCATTCACGCTGTTCGCCCTGTCGGAGACGCGGGTCAGCTCGGCCCTCGCGGGTATCGGCAACGCGACGACCCCGATCGCGACGGTCCTCGCGACGATGGCGTTCCTCCCCGGCGCAAGGGTCACGCGCAACAAGGTCGCCGCCATCGTCGTCGGCTTCATCGGGGTCGTGACGATCATGCAGCCGTGGACGTCGGTGCGACCCGACCTCGTCGGCTTCGGCATGGCCCTGGGCGGAGGTGTCTGCTACGGCCTCGGCTGGACCTACAACCGTCGCTTCCTCGCGCGGGCCGACCTCGGCGGGCTGAGCCAGCCCGCGGCCACCCTGCTCATGGGCACGGTGCTGATGGTTCCGGTGACGCTCGTGTGGGGAGCGTTGCAGCCCGGTGGCATCGCGTCGATCTGGGCCTACGACCGGGCACGACTCGGCACGTCTGCGATCGAGGCGGGCAGCGACGGAGGCGGCTGGGTCTGGCTGCCGCTGCTCTGCATCCTCGCGCTCGGCATCATCGGGACGGGCGCCGCCTACATTCTCCAGTTCGACGTCGTGCGTGGTGCCGGACCGGTCATCGGCTCGACCATCACCTATCTCATCCCCATCGTCTCCGTGCTCCTCGGTGTGCTCGTGCTCGGTGAGTCGCTCGGCGTGTGGGAACTCCTTGGCTTCGTGATCGTCCTCGGGGCAGCGGCCGTGATCAACGCCCCGGCGCGGAAGGTGACTGTTCCGCCGGCAGCGGAAGCGCCGGAGGAGCCGGTCGCTCAGCGCGCATGAGCAGCGCCGCGGCCACGATGGTGACCACGGCGAGTGCGAGTGGAGCGACGGCCATGCCGACGAGCGGCCAGTCCGGCCAGGACTGCTCGATGCCGGGAGTGCCGGGGCCAGTCATGGGCATCAGGGCCCCGGGCAGGAGCATCACACCGATGCCCCCGCCGAGGATGCCCACGACGAGCAGCCACGTCCCGGCGCCGCGACGGCCCGGCGCGAGCAGCCAGAGGGCGCGGATCGCCAGTCCGGCAAAGATCAGCGCGGGCACGCTGAAGAGCAGGCCGAAGATCCCCACGTAACCGTGGGGGTCGTCCGCCGGCTCGTCCCGGAAGAACCACGCGTTGACGGTCAGCCACAGCACCACCGCGACGGGCACGAGCCACAGGGCGGCGCAGGCCGCCCCGACCCACCGGGGGCCCCGGGTCACGGCGAGGCCGGGGCCTTGACCTCACGCCGGAGGATCTTGCCCGTCGGTCCCTTGGGCAGCTCGTCGAGGAACCACACCTGCCGCGGGTACTTGTAGGCCGCGATTCGCTCCTTGGTGAACTCGATGATGTCGTCGGCGGTGGCCGTCGCACCCGGTCGCAGCGCGACCCCGGCACCGACCTGCTCACCGAGCAACTCGTCGGGCACAGCGACGACCGCGACCTCGAGCACGTCGGGGTGTTGGTAGATGACCTCCTCGACCTCGCGCGGGTACACGTTCATGCCGCCACGCAGGATCATGTCCTTCTTGCGGTCGACGATCGTGAAGTAGCCCTCGTCGTCCTGGGTCGCCATGTCGCCGGTGCGGAACCAGCCGTCGGGGATCGCCTCTGCGGTCGCCTCGGGGTTGGACCAATAACCCTTCATGACGTTGTCGCCGCGGATGGCGATCTCGCCGACCTCTCCGTGCTCGACCTCGTTGCCGTCGATGTCGATGACCCGCATCTCGCAGCCCGGGATGGCCAGGCCGATGGTTCCGGGCTTGCGCTCGCGGTCGGGCATGTTGAAGGACGCGACCGGTGACGTCTCGGACAGGCCGTATCCCTCGAGGATGACGCAGCCGAACTTCTCCTCGAACGCCTTCATCACCTCGAGCGGCATGGCCGATCCACCCGACGCACACGTGCGCAGGGACGACGCGTCGAGGGAGTCGGAGTCCGGGTGGTTGAGGATCGCGGCATACATCGTCGGCACGCCCTGCATCACCGTGACCTTCTCGTCGGCGATGACCTTGATCGCCGCGGCCGGGTCGAAGCGGGGGATGAGCGCGAGCGAGGCACCGACCCGCACCGCGGCGTTGAGCCCGACGACGAGCCCGAAGACGTGGAAGAGCGGGAGGCAGCCCATGATGACGTCGTCCGGCGTGATCTGCTGGATGACCTCGGCGCAGCGCATCGCGTTGAGGCTGACGTTGTCGTGGGTGAGCTCGGCGCCCTTCGGCCGACCGGTCGTGCCCGAGGTGTAGAGGATGATCGCGGTGTCGTCGCCCTCGCGCTCGGTGGCCTCGGCGATCGGGTCGCCGCCGTCGAAGGATCCCTCGACCGGCCCGAGCGGGCTGCACTCCACGATGCGCGTGCCCGAGTTCTCCGCACCCTTGGTCGCCTCGTCGACGAAGTCGGGCCATACGAACGCGACCTTCGCGCCCGAGTTCGTGAAGAAGAAGTCGATCTCGCCGGACTTGAGGAGCGGGTTCATCGGCACGACGACCCCGCCCGCGAGGAGCGTCGCGAAGAACGCGACCGGGAACGCCGGCACGTTCGGGAGGATGAGCGCGACGCGGTCACCGGGCTCGATTCCGTTGGCGCGCAACGATCCTGCGAGCTTCGCCGCCATCCCGTGCAGTTGTGCGTACGTGATGTCCTGACCGTTGATCTTGATCGCGGGCCGGTCCGGCATGGCCTTCGCGGTGCGGACGAGATGTGAGGCGAGGTTGGACTCTGCGCTGCTCATGGTGACTGGCTCCTTTGCCGGGACGGGGTCGTCGCCATTGTTGTCGACGCGACCTCGTCGTGGGAGGGGTCCGGGCTGAAAGACTCCTGTGCGTGATCACCATCGACGAGTACCTCGCCTTCTGCGACGCCGCCATCGACGGGTATGCCGGGTGCGTGAGTTCCCTGGGAGAGGCGCACCTCAACGAGGTGGTCACCCTGTCAGACGGGTCGCCCCTGCCCGGGTCGAACTCGGCCTTCGCCCTCGTTGCTCACATCGTCGGTGTCATGGGCCGTTGGGGACGCACGGTCAATCGGGGCATCGTCGTACCCCGCGACCGCGATGCGGAGTTCACGGCGACGGGGACGGTCGACCAGGCGCTGGCCCTGCTCGACCTGGGCCGGGCCCGTCTCCACGAGGACGTCCGCGCCTGCGACCCGGCCGCAGCGCCGGTGAACCCGCCCACGGGCCGGGACCGGACGGCATACGCCACGCAGGGTGCGATTCTCCTGCACGTCTACGAGGAGCTGGCCCAGCACCTGGGCCAGCTCGAGGTCACCCGCGACGTCATCCTCGCCCGGGCGTGACCCTCACTCGTCGCGCATGTCGCGGATCGGGTTGCGCCGGATGTTGCGCAGCAGGGGCGGAGTGATGGCGACGAGGGACATGAGCAGGATCCCCGCGAGGATCGCCCAGAACACCGGTCCCGGGATCCCGAGGAAGTGGAAGCGCGCGTCACCGTCGAAGACTCCGTAGGCGAGTTGCGCTGCGCGAGTAGCGCGTTCGGTGAAGAACACCTCGATGCCCACGACGATGGCGGCGGCGAGCAGGCCAGCGAAGAGGGCGATCCGCACGGCCACCCAGATCGAGTAGAGGACGTAGACCTTCATGATGTCCGAGCGCTTGGCGCCGATCGCCCGGAAGACGGCCGTCTCGCGGCGGGAGTCGGCGATGACGCGGCCCATCATGGCCCAGATGATGATCGTGGCGACGCCGAAGAGGGCGGCGAGCAGCCCGATGAGGAAGGGCCGTGCCTGGCGGGCGATGTCGTCGACGACGAGGTAGCTCGTGCCGTAGGTCCCCACGGAGAACGGCTGGCCGCACTCGATGTAGTAGTCGCCGCTGAAGACGCCGGGAGTCCCCGGGCATGCCTGCGACTCGATGAACGACTTGGCGTCGTTGATGGTCGGGAACGACGCGATGTAGGCGGCCTCCGGCCCGTAGGGTCCGAACATCATCATCTGCTCGGGCGACTGTGGGGGAGGGCTGGTGAGGAGGTCAGCGTGCCGGAGCTGCGCGGGCACCGCGGCGAGCAGGTCCGCCGGGATGAGTGCGCCGTAGCCGTAGGTCGTGCCGACGATCCCGGAGACGACGGAGTCGAGGGTGCTGCCACCCGACTGCTGCGTCGGGAGGACGCCGACGATCTGGAACGTCAGGAGTTCGGCACGCGGATCGGTTCGAGGAGTGAACTGGGCGTCGAAGGCCTCCCGGTCGGCATCCTTCTTCTTCTCCCGTTCGGTGCGGGTGTCGGACGCGACGGTCACGGCTCCGCAGGGCGTCGTGGGGAGTTCGAGGATGCGAGCAGGCTTCTCCCAACCCGGCGTTCGCGCATTCGCGGCAAGATCAGCGGCCTGCTGACGAGCCTCGTCGATGAGCGCTCGTTCGGCGTCGTTGCGGTAGCAGGAGGTGAACGTCGCGCCGTTGGCCTTGTCGCGGACGGTGCGGTACCAGTCAATCTGGGCCGCACTGCCCCGGGGACGCTTCGTCAGGCCCAGATTCTTGCCGAGGGTGGCCACCACGTCGTCGACCGGGACGAGGACGGGGATGCCCTTGGGGGTGGCCCGCGCCGCGTTGGGTTCGGCGATGAAGGAGCGGACCAGGTCGTCGTCCATGACCGTGAAGTTCGACTGGGCGATGCTCGACTCCATGCCCTCCTCGGGCGCCTGCCCCTCCTTCCCGGGGGTGGGCTCGTTCGTGCCGGTGAGGTCCTCGCGGCCGTCCTTGAGATAGGCGATGCCGAGACCCTGCAGGTGCTTGGGCTGGTAGGTCTCGGTGGCGCCGCCGCTCCGAGCGGCGGTGTCGAATGCCTCGGGCGTGCTCTTGGACGACTTCTGCGCGGTGGCCACGATCTCGGCCATACGCCGCTTCCAGACGACGGACTCCTGGTTGACCATCTTGCGCTCGGATGCGGGGATGCTCGGGTCGCCGTAGGGGTCGTCGATGATGGCGGCGACCTCGGTCCTGGGGTCGTAGTCGGTAATGCCGTACTTCTCCGCCGCGGCCTTGCGCTCAGCAAGGTATGCCGTGTGCGCGGCTTGCATTTCCTTCACCAGTGCGGGGTCGCCCGGGTAGGGGTAGAGCTGCTCCGACGGGATGACCGGCGTGCCCTGGACGAGGTAACGGCCGCCGAGGTTCTGGTCGGCGAACCGGTCGATGCTCGCCGACGTGCCGTAGAAGAGGAGGACGCCGCCGCCGATGATGCCGAAGAGCAGTCCGGAGACGATGGTGGTGATGAGGAGGCGGAGGCGCTTGGAGCGAATCTTGGTGCGCGCCAGGGTGATGGAGTCGCGGAAGCCGATCATGCGACCACGCCCTGAGGGACGATGAGGCCGTCGCTGAGCCGGATCGTGCGGTCGGCACGTCGGGCGAGGCTCTCGTCGTGGGTGACGATGACGATCGTTGTCCCGAACTCGTCCCGAATCCGCTCGAAGAGCTCGATGATCGAGGCACCCGTGGCGCTGTCGAGGTTGCCGGTCGGCTCGTCCGCGAGCAGCAGCGGCGGGCGGTTGAGCAGAGCGCGGGCGATGGCAGCTCGTTGCATCTGACCGCCCGACATCTCCTTGGGCAGGTGCTTGGACCGATCGGCGAGGCCGACCTCCTCGATGAGGGCCGTCGCCTGGGCGCGACGTTGCTGGCGCGGGGTGCGGGCGAACATCCCGGGGACCTCGGTGTTCGTCGTCAGCCGCAGGAACGGCTGGAGGTAGAAGAACTGGAAGACGAAGCCGATGGTCTGGTTGCGGAAACGCGACAGCTTGGCGTCGCTGAGCCGGCCGATGTCGACGCCGTCGACCTGCACGGAACCGCCGCTGGGCTTGTCCAGCCCGCCGATGAGCTGGAGCAGGGTGCTCTTGCCACTGCCACTGGCCCCGGTCAGGGCGACGAACTCGCCGCGGTCGATCTCGAGCGAGACGCCTCCGAGAGCGGCGACCTTCTGGCGTCCCATCCGATAGGTCTTGTGCAGGTCGGACACGGTGATGATGTGGTCGCCCGAGCGGGGCCGCGGCGGACGGACCGGGAGCGCCGGGAGCGCGGGGGCCCTGGAGCCGCCGTGGTGGGCGCGCAGGGCCGCGATGGCGGCCTCGACGTCCCCGTCGAAGGACGCGAGAAAGTCGGCGACCGGATTGCGGTTGGGCATTCCGGCGTCGCTGGGTGAGTCCGTCATCGAGCCCCCTGGCTTGAGTGATCCGTGTGGAGGGAACTGTGGCACATACTCGGTATGTCGTGCGGGGATTCGGCTCGGACACGCCCACTTCGGCCGTCGAGACCACGCCCGAGCAGCGTGTCGGTGGCGTGCGGCAGGATGGGCGCGTGAGCGAGAGCGACCTGCCCGAGGAGATCGACCGCGACGAGGCACCCGCCGAGGAGGTGCCCGAGGACGCCCGTCACGAGTGGACCGACCTCGCTGAGCAGGCGGCGGCGCACCAGTTCGCCTACCACGTCAAGGACGCGCCGACGGTCAGCGACGGTGAGTACGACCGACTCATGAAGCGGCTCAACGCACTTGAGGAGGAGTTCCCCTCGCTGCGCACGCCCGAGAGTCCGACGCAGACCGTCGGCGGGGCGATCTTCTCCACCGACTTCCAGGCTGTCGACCACCTCGAGCGCATGCTCAGCCTCGACAACGCGTTCTCCACCGACGAGATGCTCGAGTGGAACGCGCGCGTCGCCCGTGACGCCGGCACCGGCTTCCACTACCTGTGCGAGCTCAAGATCGACGGCCTCGCCGTCAACCTCCTCTACGAGAAGGGCCGGCTCACGCGCGCCCTCACCCGTGGCGACGGCCGCACGGGCGAGGACGTGACGCTCAATGTCAGGACCGTGCACGGCATACCGACGGAGCTCAAGGGGACCACGGACCATCCGGTGCCGGATCTCGTCGAGGTGCGCGGGGAGGTCTACTTCCCGATCGAGGCGTTCGGCGAGCTCAACGCCCAGCTCGTCGAGGCGGGCAAGCCGCCCTACGCCAACCCGCGCAACACGGCCGCCGGATCGTTGCGGCAGAAGGACCCCCGCGTCACGGCGACCCGCGATCTGCGCATGCTCGTCCACGGTCTCGGCAAGCGCGAGGGCTTCGAGCTCACGCGGCAGAGCGAGGCCTATGACGCCTTGAAGGCGTGGGGTATGCCGGTGTCGACGCACTACCGCGTCGTCGACACGATCGAGGAGGTCAACGCCTTCATCGCGCACACCGGCGAGCACCGCCACGACGTCGAGCACGAGATCGACGGCGTCGTCGTCAAGGTCGACGAAATCGGGGTGCAGCGCCAGCTCGGTTCGACGTCGCGGGCGCCGCGGTGGGCGATCGCCTACAAGTACCCGCCCGAAGAGGTCAACACGAAACTCCTCGACATCCAGGTGGGTGTCGGCCGGACCGGCCGCGTCACGCCGTTCGGCGTCATGGAGCCCGTGGTCGTCGCCGGGTCGACCGTGGAGCGCGCGACCCTGCACAACGCGACTGAGGTCGTGCGCAAGGGCGTCCTCATCGGCGACACCGTTGTCCTGCGCAAGGCGGGTGACGTCATCCCCGAGATCCTCGGCCCCGTCGTCGACCTGCGCGACGGGACCGAGCGCGAGTTCGTCATGCCCACCGAGTGCCCCGCATGCGGCACGACCCTCGCCCCGGAGAAGGAGGGCGACAAGGACATCCGCTGCCCCAACACGCGCGCCTGCCCGGCGCAGTTGCGCGAGCGGCTGTCGAGCCTTGCCGGCCGGGGTGCCTTCGACATCGAGGCGCTGGGTTATGAAGGCGCTGTGGCCCTGCTGGACTCGGGTGTGCTCACCGACGAGTCGACGCTGTTCGGGTTGCAGGACAAGGACATTGCTCGCGTCCCGCTCTACACCCGCGCCGCGAAGAAGACCGACCCGGAGGATGCTGTCGTCGACGGTCGGGTCCTCTCGGCCAACGGTGCCAAGCTCGTCGCCAACCTCGCAGCCGCCAAGGAGCAGCCGCTGTGGCGCGTGCTCGTCGGGCTCTCGATCCGACACGTCGGACCCACCGCGGCTCGCGCACTCGCGCAGCACTTCGGTTCGATCTCTGCCATCCGCGAGGCCTCGGTCGAGGAACTCTCCGGCGTGGAGGGCGTCGGTGGCGTCATCGCCGAGTCGGTGCGCGAATGGTTCGACCGCGACGGCAACGAGTGGCACTGCGCCATCGTCGACCAGTGGGCCGCCGACGGCGTGCGCATGGAGGACGAGCGCGACGAGTCAATCGAACAGACGCTGGCCGGACTCACCGTTGTCGTCACTGGGTCGATGGAGGGCTTCAGCCGCGACGAGGCCAAGGAGGCGATCCTGTCCCGTGGCGGCAAGGCGTCGGGCTCGGTCTCGAAGAAGACTGACTACGTCGTCGTCGGTCCGGGCGCGGGCTCCAAGGAGACCAAGGCCCGCGAGCTCGGGCTGACGATCCTCGATGAGGCCGGCTTCGTGGCACTGCTCGAAAACGGTTCTGCCGAGGCCGTATCCGAGGAAAGTGTCGAGCCGTGACCGCTGACGACCTCGCACCCACCGGGGTGCTGCGCGCCTCGATCAATCTCGGCAACGCCGTCCTCACCAACGGCTCCTTCGACGAACCCGCGGGGATCAGCATCGACATCGCGCACGAGCTCGCTGGGCGCCTCGGCGTGCCCGTTGAGCTCGTCCTCTGGGACGCCGCGCGCAAGTCCGTGGACGCGGTCCGAGACGGAGTCGCGGACGTGTGCTTCCTCGCGGTCGATCCCGTTCGCGCCGAAGCGCTCGCCTTCACTGCCCCGTACGTCCTCATCGAGGGCGCGTATGCCGTCCGCTCCGATTCCCCCCTCCGCTCGGCTTGCGATGTGGACCAGTCGGGAGTGCGGGTCGGCGTGAAGCTGGGGTCGGCCTACGACCTGCACCTCTCGCGTGCCCTGACCGCGGCAGAAGTCGTGCGGGGGAGTGGCGGTGTCCACGTCTTCGACGAACAGGGCACCGAGGTGGCCGCGGGCATCCGCCAGCCCATCGAGGCCTACGTCGAGGCGCACCCGGGGCTGCGGGTCCTCGACGGGGCTTTCATGCAGATCCCGCAGGCCGTCGCCGTGTCGCGAAGGCTTTCGGACGCGACGGTCGAGTGGGTCCGCACGGTGGTCGTCGAGCTCATCGACACCGGATGGGTGGCCGATGCGCTCGCCCGCCACGGCCAGGATCCGTCAATGGCCGCTCCGCCGGCAGCGCAGGATTAGCGGTTCGCCCCGATCGGCCCGTCGCCCGTCTGGACGAAGTCGGTGTCGATGACCGAGGCGGTTCGTCCGAGGCGCTGCTCACCTCCGGCCGTGGCCATCCGGACCTGCTCGGAGTCCTCACCGAACGTCACGATCGCCGAGCGCCGGATCTGGGCAGCGAGGTCGTCCTGGGCGGCACGCACGGCCGCGACGATGCGCTGGCTCAGGGTTCTACCCCCATCGGCGCAGGCCGCGTCGCTCACGTCGAGCGAGGACACGGCGCCGCTGCCCGTGACCTCGACGGTCACACCCTCGAACTCACCCGATCCCGAGAGCCGATCGACCTCGGTGCGCCATTGGGATGCCGCGTGGGCCTGTGCGACGAGTCGGGAGAGGTCTGTGCTCATGGTCACCACGACCCTTCGGTCGTTGGGCGCAGGTCATCGTGCGCGGCCGCGATGGCGGCCAGGACGGCGGGGCCGACTGCCTGTCCACCGCGCTGGGCAACGATGTCGCCCACGGCAAGACCGGTCAGCACTCCCTGCCCGTCGACCTCGGCGACGACCTGACCTGCCGCCGCCGTGCCACGACCGGTCGCGGCCAGCCCGTCCCGCCGCCGCGCGATCCGTTGCGGACGCTCCTCGACCGCGGTCGGCCGGACCTGGCTGCGCGCGAGGATCGGTTGCGCGACGTCGTCGGAGCTCATGGCATCATCCTGACATCAGGTCGGCGGCTCGGCAGGCCGCGGGTGGGCGATCACGAGAGGTCTCGGCATGGAACCGGCTCCAGAGGTTGGGCTGGGCATCTGGTACGTCTCCCTCGCGGTCTTCGGGACGCTCTGGGCCTCGTTCGCTGTGCCCTACGCCTTCCACGTGGTGAGGGCAGTTCGGGCCGGGGACACCTGGCTTCCGTTCGAGCCCAAGCCCAACGGCCGCTACACGTTCATGGCCCAATCGCGGCGGTTCGCCGCGTTCCGCGCGCCGACCCCGGAGCACAGGACAGCGCTGGGCCTGACGGTGCGCCATGGCATCGGGCTCGCGGTCATCGCGGCCCTGTCGTACGCGCCGATCCGGGACATCGCGTACATCGCGAATCACTGACCTCGGGGATACTGGCGCGGTGACTGAAGCTCAACGGGGCAACTGGCTGCAGGTCCTGGCCAACCTCCGTGAGTGGGTGCGCGCCCGACCGGAACTCGCACGTGACGAGGACACCCGGTCATTCTTCGAGATCCTCGAGCGGCACTGACCGCGCGCCGATCGGCAGGGCGCTCGTGCTGGGGCCGGCGTGGGGACGCCTAGACTGCTCCCCATGGCTGAACTCACCCGCGACGACGTGGCGCACCTCGCCGGTCTCGCCCGCATCGACCTCTCCGACGCCGAGCTCGACAAGATGGTCGGCGAGTTGGGCGTCATCCTTGAGTCCGTCGCTGTTGTCCAGCAGTCGCCGATCGAGGGCGTCGAGCCGATGAGCCACCCGATGCCGCTCGTCAACGTCACCCGCCCCGACGTCGTGCGCCCGAGCCTCGGAGCCGAGGCCGCACTTGCGGGCGCCCCCGAGGCCGACCAGCAGCGTTTCTCCGTTCCCCGCATCCTCGACGAGGACTGAAGGCCGTGCGTATGCCGGGTGGCGAGCACCCGGCATACCTCACCGCTTCTTTCGTCCACGACACAGACCGCAACCGCTAGGACCGACGTGACCACAGACCTGACCCGCGCGAGCGCCGCCGAACTCTCCGACCTCCTCGCCCAGGGCGAGACGAGCTCGGTCGAGGTGACGCAGTCGCTGCTGAACCGCACGGACGCCGTCGACGGCGACGTCCACGCCTATCTCCACGTCGACCGTGAGGGTGCCCTGGCGACGGCCCGTGACATCGACGCGCGTCGCGCCGCGGGCGAGGAGCTGCACCGTCTCGCCGGCGTGCCGATCGCCGTCAAGGACGTCATGGCGACCAAGGGTCTGCCGACGACATGCGGCAGCAAGATCCTCGAGGGGTGGATCCCGCCGTACGACGCGACCGTCGTGACGCGCATCAAGCAGGCCGGCATGCCGATCCTCGGCAAGACCAACATGGACGAGTTCGCGATGGGCTCGTCGACGGAGCACTCGGCCTACGGCCCGACCCGCAACCCGTGGGACCTCGACCGCATCCCAGGGGGGTCCGGTGGTGGTTCGAGCGCGGTCGTCGCGTCGTTCCAGGCGCCGCTCGCGATCGGCACCGACACCGGTGGCTCGATCCGCCAGCCCGCCGCCGTGACCGGCACCGTCGGCACCAAGCCGACCTATGGCGGCGTCTCGCGCTACGGCCTCGTCGCGCTCGCGTCCTCGCTCGACCAGGCCGGACCGTGCACGCGCACCGTCCTCGACGCGGCCCTGCTGCACGAGGTCATGGGCGGTCACGACCCGATGGACTCGACCTCGATCAACGCGCCGGTCCCGGCCGTCGTCGAGGCCGCGCGCCGCGCCGACGTCAAGGGCATGAAGATCGGCATCGTCCGCGAGCTCACCGGCGACGGCTTCCAGGCCGGGGTGCAGGCACGCTTCGACGAGTCGGTCCAGCACCTCGTCGACGCCGGTGCCGAGGTCGTCGAGGTCTCGTGCCCGAGCTTCGAGGCGGCGCTCGCGGCCTACTACCTGATCCTCCCGTCGGAGGCGTCCTCGAACCTCGCGAAGTTCGACGCCATGCGCTACGGCATGCGGGTGCTGCCCGAGGGCATCGACGACCCGAGCGCCGAGCAGGTCATGGCGGCCACCCGCGACGCCGGCTTCGGTGACGAGGTCAAGCGCCGCATCATCCTCGGGACCTATGCCCTGTCGTCGGGCTACTACGACGCCTACTACGGCTCGGCCCAGAAGGTCCGCCGCCTCATCGCCGACGACTTCTCGCGGGCGTTCGATACCGCCGACGTCCTCGTCTCGCCGACGGCGCCGACGACGGCGTTCAGGTTCGGCGACAAGATCGACGACCCGATGGCGATGTACCTCAACGACATCGCGACCATCCCCGCCAACCTCGCGGGCGTGCCCGGCATGTCGCTGCCGAGCGGACTCGCCGACGAGGACGGACTGCCGGCCGGCTTCCAGATCCTCGCACCCGCAGCCGCTGACGAACGCCTGTATGCCGTGGGCTCGGCTCTCGAGCAGCGTCTCCTCGCGTCGTGGGGCGGACCGCTCCTCGGCCGTGCGCCAGAACTCTCCACGACCACGAAGGGGGCCTGACACCATGGCATCGACTCAGATTGACACCGAAGCGACCATCGCCTGGGACGACGTCCTCGCGTCGTTCGACCCCGTCATGGGTCTCGAGGTGCACGTTGAGCTCGGCACGAACACCAAGATGTTCTGCGGCTGTGCGACCGAGTTCGGCGCCGAGCCCAACACGCAGGTCTGCCCGGTGTGCCTCGGCCTGCCCGGCGCGCTCCCGGTCGTCAACGAGACCGCGGTGGAGTCTGCGATCCGGATCGGTCTCGCGCTGAACTGCGAGATCGCGGAGTGGTGCCGGTTCGCCCGGAAGAACTACTTCTACCCGGACATGCCGAAGAACTTCCAGACGTCGCAATACGACGAGCCGATCGCGTTCAACGGCTTCTTGGATGTTGAGCTCGAGGACGGCACGACGTACCGCGTCGACATCGAGCGCGCCCACATGGAGGAGGACACCGGCAAGTCGCTGCACGTCGGTGGCTCGACCGGTCGCATTCACGGCGCGACGCACTCGCTCGTCGACTACAACCGCGCCGGCATCCCGCTCATCGAGATCGTCACCAAGCCGCTCACCGGTGCGGGGGAGCGGGCGCCTGAGATCGCCAAGGCCTACGTCGCGACGCTGCGCGACCTGCTCAAGGCGCTCGACGTGTCCGACGTGAAGATGGAGCAGGGCTCGATGCGCTGCGACGTCAACCTCTCGCTCATGCCCAAGGGCTCCGACACCTTCGGCACGCGCACCGAGACCAAGAACGTCAACTCGCTGCGCTCCGTCGAGCGTGCGGTCCGCTACGAGATGTGCCGTCACGGCGCGATCCTCCAGGCCGGCGGCACGATCCTCCAGGAGACGCGGCACTGGCACGAGGACACCGGCATCACGACCTCGGGTCGCCCGAAGTCCGACGCCGACGACTACCGCTACTTCCCGGAGCCCGACCTCGTGCCGGTCGCGCCGTCGCGCGAGACGGTCGAGGCGCTGCGAGCCACCCTCCCCGAGCCGCCGGCCCAGCGCCGCAAGCGCCTCCAGGGCGAATGGGGCTTCAGCGACCTCGAGATGCGTGACGTCCTCAACGCCGGGCTCGTCGACCTCATCGGCGAGACCGTCGAGGCCGGTGCCACGCCTGCAGGTGCCCGCAAGTGGTGGTCCGGTGAGATCGCCCGGCGCGCCAACGCCGAAGGTGGGGTGAGCGTCGCGGACTACGCCGCGGAGCGCTCGATCACCCCCGCCCACGTCGTCGAGCTCGAGGGCCTCGTGACCTCCGGTCGCCTCAACGACTCCATGGCCCGCCAGGCGTGGGAAGGCGTCCTCGACGGCGAGGGCACTCCGACTGCCGTGGCTGACGCCCGCGGACTCGAGCTCGTCCAGGACGACGGCGCCCTCGAGGCGGCCGTCGACAAGGTCATCGAGGCCAACGCCGACGTCGCGCAGAAGGTCCGCGACGGCAAGGTCCAGGCCGCGGGTGCGCTCATCGGGCAGGTCATGAAGGAGATGAAGGGTCAGGCGGACGCGGGCAAGGCCCGCGAGATCATCCTGTCCAAGCTCACGAGCTGAGGTTCGACTCTCTCGGGTCTCTCCGCGCGCGAAGGGCGCGTCGCTTGCGCACTCCCTCGGGCGCTCAGTGGGCCGCCGACATCCTTCCGCACACGGGTGCGGTTTGCTCCCTGAGTCGGCGGCCCAACGCACCCTCGGGAGTGCGCCACGCGCCGCTCGTTTGCCCGCCTGGTCCGCTGCGGTCGTGAGGTTGGCCACATCGCGTGGGCAACTGCCCTTTGGGTGTGTCTAGAGGGGGTCCGGCAGGCGGCTAGGGTGGCGGCTCGTGACGATGACGACGCAGACGCATTCCGCAGCAGACGAGCACCTGGCCGACTGGGCCGCACGACAGGCTTCGGCCGAGGCGATGATCCCCCTCGTGGGCCGCCTCTACCGGGAGAACGGCGTCGTGACGTCGATCCACGGCCGGCCGCTCTTGGGTCAGTCGACGACCGACATTCTCAAGGCACACCGGTTCGCCCGCCGCGTCGACATCGAGCTCGATGTGTCGGACACGCTGCCCGTCATCGAGGCACTGACGGCGCTGGATCTGGGTCCGGCGTCGATCGACATCGCCCGACTGCACCGCCGTCGACTCGAGGCGGGGGAGGGTGTGTCGCTCGAGGAGTTCCTCAGGGCCGAGCTGGTCGACGTCGTCGGCAAGGGTGGCTTGGCCGGCGATGGGGCGCGCCCCGTCACGGATGTCGTGCTCTACGGCTTCGGTCGCATCGGGCGCCTGCTGGCTCGCATCCTCATCGAGCACGCCGGCGGTGGGCACGGGCTGCGCCTGCGCGCCATCGTCGTCCGCAAGGGGTCCGACGACGACCTCGCCAAGCGCGCCAGCCTGCTGCGTCGCGACTCGGTCCACGGCTCGTTCGCCGGGACGATCACGGTCGACGAGGAGGCCAACGCGATCCTCGCCAACGGCACGCTCATCCAGGTGATCCACTCGGACAACCCCGCGACGGTCGACTACACGGCATACGGAATCAGCGACGCGATCGTCGTCGACAACACGGGTCGTTGGCGCGACGAGGCGGGCCTCGCCCAGCACCTCGAGAGCAAGGGTGTCTCGCGGGTCCTGCTCACCGCACCGGGCAAGGGCGGCCTTCCCAACATCGTCAGCGGGATCAACGACGACGACATCACCGACGCCGACCGCATCGTCACCGCGGCCTCGTGCACGACGAACGCCATCGTCCCGGCTCTCAAGGCGATCAACGACGAGTACGGCATCGTCGGTGGCCACGTCGAGACGGTCCACTCGTTCACGAACGACCAGAACCTCATCGACAACTTCCACAAGGGCGAGCGTCGCGGTCGTTCCGCCGCTCTCAACATGGTGCTCACCGAGACCGGCGCCGCCAAGGCCGTGGCCAAGGCTCTCCCCGAACTCGAGGGCAAGCTCACCGGCAACTCGATCCGCGTCCCCACCCCGGACGTGTCGATGGCGATCCTCAACCTCACCCTCGAGAAGGCCGTCGACCGCGAGGAGCTCAACACCTACCTCCGTCAGGCCTCGCTCTACGGCGACCTGCACAAGCAGCTCGACTTCATCGACAGCCCCGACGTGGTCTCGACCGACTTCGTCGGCAACCGCCACGCGGGCATCGTCGACGGCCGCGCCACCATCACGTCGGGTGACCGCTGCGTCCTCTACGTCTGGTACGACAACGAGTTCGGCTACTCGTGCCAGGTCGTGCGCGTCCTCGAGGAAATGGCCAAGGTCCACCCGCCGACCTTCCCCAAGGCCTGACGCCGCCACAAGAAACGACGAACCCCCGCCTCGGCCTGAGCCGAAGCGGGGGTTCGTCGCGTGGGGAGCCGGGTCAGCGGCGTCCGCCGCCGAGGAGGCCGCCGAGGACGTCGAGGATCGAGCCGCCCGTCGACTGCTGGGGCTGCTGGGGTGCCTGCTGCTGGGTCGCGGTGCCGCCACCGAGGGCGCCGCCGAGGACGTCCTGCAGCATCGAGTCGAGCGAGCCCGGACCACCCTGGGCCGAGTTGTCGGTGCCGCCGGGAGCCGGGGCCGCCGTGCCGCCACCGAGGCCGCCGCCCTTGAGGACCTTGTTGGCGAGGTAGGACAGGACGATCGGGGCGAGGATCGGGATCAGCCTCTTGACGAGACCGCCGCCGGCACCGGAGCCACCGAGCGCGGAGTACACCTGGTCCTGGTTGTCGCCGAAGATGTGCGAGGCGATCTTCTCGCCGTCGGCCTGGTCAACCTGGCCGAGGTCGACCCCACCGCTGAGGAGGTCGTTGTCGTGCTGGCCCAGAGCCTCGAGGATCGAGCCGGCGCCACCACCCTGCGCGTTGGCCTGGAGACCACCGAGGAGTGCGGGGAGGGCGGACTGGGCGGCCTGCTGCACCTCCTGGGGATCGGCGCCGACCTGCTGGGCGAGCTGGTCGATCGGCAGGCTCTGGAGGATCTCGTCAACTGCAGCCATCGTGTGTTGCCACCTCTCGTGGGTCCGGCGGGCTAGATCGCCCACCTCTGACCCCCACTTAACCACCACGTTCGCGCACGCGGGGCGTTCACCTCGGTGCTCGTGACTCGATGTCAGCCGATCGGCACGCGAACCACGCGGTCGTCACCTTGGCGTGGGTCGCCACGGAAGGTGTTGTTGCTCAGCATCCACAGGGTCCCGTCGGGTGCGCTCACGACGTCGCGAATCCGGCCGTATCGGCTGTGCAGCAGGCGAATTGGCTCCCCAGCGCGCCGCGGTCCGCTGACCGGCACCTTCCACAGCGACTCTCCGCGCAGTGCTGCCAGATAGACCGCTCCGTCGCCTCCGACCGCGATCCCACTCGGGGAGGACTCGTCGGTCGACCACTGAGCGATCGGTGCGACGAACCCGTCGCGCTGCTCGATGCCCTCCACCTCGGGCCAGCCGTAGTTCTTGCCCGGCTCGATGACGTTGAGCTCGTCCCACGTGTTCTGTCCGAACTCGCTCGCGTACATGGTTCCATCCGCGGCCCAGGCCAGCCCCTGCACGTTGCGGTGCCCCATCGACCACACGCGGCTCCCCGCAAAGGGGTTGCCGGGCGCGGGTGACCCGTCGGCGGTGATGCGCAGGATCTTGCCGCCGAGGTTGGACCGGTCCTGCGCCCGCTCGGGCTGCGCGGCGTCACCGGTCGCGACGTAGAGGAACCCGTCGGGTCCCCACTTGAGTCGCCCGCCGTTGTGGTTCCCGGCCTTGGGTATGCCGGTGAGCACCGGTGTGACAGAACCGAACCCGCCTGCCCCGAGGGTTGCCCGCACCACCCGGTTGTCGTTGGCCGCGGTGAAGTAGAGATGCACCATCGAGTCCGTCGCGAAGGTCGGGGAGACGGCGATGCCGAGCAAGCCGCCCTCCCCGGACGCGTCGACGCCGGGGACGGTGCCGACCGTGGCCCTGTGACCGTCGGGGCTCACCCGCACGACCTCTGCCTGATCGCGCAGCGTCACGAGGGCATCACCGTCGGGGAGAAAGGCGATCGCCCATGGGACGTCGAGGCCGGTGACGACATCGGTCGGTTCCCCCGCGGGGAGCGCAGGGCCAGTGGACGACGCGGACGGAGTCGATGAGGTCGGGGTGCCTGTCGGCGTGCTCGACGCGGTCGTCGGCGTGGAGGACGGTTCCGTCCCATCTCCCGACCCACTGCATCCCGACAGGGCGAGGGCCAGGGCAGCTCCGAACCCGAGGAGGCCGATGCGGACGCGATACGGCTGCGGCAGGTGGGCGGACGGCATACCCGATCCTGTCGTGAAACGACCATGATCTCCAGTGCTTCCGAGGCGGATACTCACCCCATGGGACTCATGGACAAGGTGGCCGTGGCCGCCAAGCACGTGC
The DNA here is from genome assembly GCF_000768685.1 of Knoellia subterranea KCTC 19937. Classification (GTDB taxonomy): domain Bacteria; phylum Actinomycetota; class Actinomycetes; order Actinomycetales; family Dermatophilaceae; genus Knoellia; species Knoellia subterranea. The sequence continues at coordinate 186,174 of NZ_AVPK01000007.1, forward strand.
ACTCCGCGCTGTACCGCCGGTTCGACACCCCGAAGCTGCGCACGATCGCGGGCCTGCCGATCCTGCTCCTCACTGTGCGGGGACGACGCAGCGGCAAGGACCTCACGTCGCCGGTCTGCTACCTCGAGCACGCGGGTGGTTACGCCGTGACCGGCAGTGCTGGTGGAGCTGACGCGGAGCCGCAGTGGTTCCGCAACCTCCGGGCGGCCGACACGGCGATGGTCGAGATCGGTGAGCGGCGCCTGCCGGTCACGGTCCGCATCCTCGAGGGCGAGGAACGCGACGCGTTGTGGCACCGGTTCGTCACCGAGGGGACGACGTTCGCGGGGTACGAGAAGAAGACGGAGCGCGTCATTCCCGTCGCCCTGCTCACCCCTGCCTGAGGTCGCCTATCGTCAGGCGCATGGTGGTCGTCTCTTTCCCTGATGCCGTGCTTCGTGATGCCGTGGGCGATGTCGCGGGCATCGAACCCGTTCTGTGGGACCCGGGGACCGGTCCAGCCCCCGACGATCGGATCGAGGTCGTCGTCGCCCCCTACCTCGGTGCCGCCCACAAGCTGGCGCCGGTCGCGGACCTCCCGAACCTCCGTCTGGTCCAGCTGCAGTCCGCCGGCTTCGACGGTGTCCTCGAGGTCGTACCCGAGCACGTGGCCGTGGCGAACGCAGCGGGTGTCTACGACGCCGTGACCGCGGAGCTCGCCATCGGCCTGACGATCGCCAGCCTGCGCGGCATCCCCGACGCCGTGCGCCGTGGCGACGAGGCTCGGTGGGAGGCGCTGGGGCGCCGCACGTCCCTCGTCGGGAAGCGCGTCCTCGTCGTCGGCTACGGCTCGGTCGGCACGGCAATCGCCCGTCGTTTCAACGCTTTTGAGGTCGACCTGACGGTGATGGCATCGAAGGCAAGGGCCGGAGACGACCTCGTGGACACCGTCCACGGCATCGATGAGCTTGCCGAGCTCCTGCCACACCAGGACGTCGTGGTCGTCATCGTTCCGCTCAACCCCTCGACGAGCGGCCTCGTCGACGACGCATTCCTCTCGGCGATGCCCGACGGTGCCCTGCTCGTCAACGTCGCGCGTGGCCAGGTGGCCGACACCGATGCCCTCGTGAAGCATGCCGGCCGCCTGCGGATCGCCCTCGACGTCACCGATCCCGAACCCCTTCCGGACGGTCACCCGCTGTGGACCGCGCCGGACGTCCTCATCACGCCGCACGCCGGCGGCAACACCGACGCGCTCGTCCCGATGATGGCGGCGCTCCTGCGCGAGCAGCTCACCGGACTGGCAGCGGGGGACTCGCCCCACCACCTCGTGCGCCCGATTGTCAAGACCTGACATCACCAGTCGAGCGGGGCAAAATCGGACCATGACCGCATCTGCCGAGGACCGGACGCTCGTGCTCGTGCGCCATGCCAAGGCGGAGCAGGGTGGCTACGACGCCGACCACGAGCGCGAGCTGACACCCCGGGGACATCGCGATGCGGCGGAAGCGGGTCGGTGGCTCAACGAGCAGGGCATCGGCGTCGACGAGGTGCTGTGCTCGACCTCGACGCGGACCCAGCAGACGTGCGAGGGCATCTGGGAGGCGGGGTGCTCCGAGGCCGACGTCCGCCACGAGCACGGCATCTACAACGCCTCTGCCGAGCGGCTGCTCGACATCGCTCGTGAAGCCGACCACGACGCGAACGTCGTGATGATGGTCGGGCACGCACCCGGCATACCCGTTCTGGCATCTCTCCTCGCGGACGGTGAGGGAAGTGACCGCGCGCACGACCTCATGAGCGAGGGCTTCCCCACAACGGGCATCGCGATCCTGCGGTTCTCCGGGGCGTGGGCCGACCTCGCCCCGGGGGTCGCTCGCCTCGATCGGTTCCACGTCGCCCGGGCAGCGGACCGCGACGCCGCCACCCGCTAGACCGCACTTCGAGATCGGCGTCCCACGTCGTGGACGCGAGTCCTACAGTTGGACACATGAGCGACGCGATCGACATCAAGCCCCGTTCCCGCGACGTCACCGACGGCCTCGAGAAGACCGCGTCCCGCGGCATGCTCCGCGCCGTAGGCATGGGCGACGAGGACTGGGTCAAGCCGCAGATCGGTGTCGCCAGCTCCTGGAACGAGATCACCCCCTGCAACCTCTCGCTCGACCGACTGTCCAAGGCCGTCAAGGACGGTGTCCACGCGGCCGGTGGCTACCCGCTCGAGTTCGGCACGATCTCGGTGTCCGACGGCATCTCGATGGGTCACGAGGGCATGCACTTCTCCCTCGTCTCGCGCGAGATCATCGCCGACTCCGTCGAGACCGTCATGAGCGCCGAGCGCCTCGACGGCTCGGTCCTCCTCGCCGGCTGTGACAAGTCGCTGCCCGGGATGCTCATGGCCGCCGCCCGCCTCGACCTCGCCTCGGTGTTCCTGTATGCCGGTTCGATCCTTCCCGGGGTCGCGAAGCTCTCCGACGGGACCGAGAAGGAAGTGACGATCATCGACGCCTTCGAGGCGGTCGGTGCGTGCAACGCCGGGAAGATGTCACTCGAGGACGTCGACGCCATCGAGCGCGCGATCTGTCCGGGCGAGGGTGCGTGTGGTGGCTTCTACACGGCCAACACGATGGCCGCCGTCGCAGAGTCGATCGGCATGTCCATCCCGGGGTCGGCCGCCCCGCCCGCCACCGACCGTCGTCGTGACGTCCACGCCCGCAAGTCGGGCGAGGCTGTCGTCGAGCTCCTCCGCCGCGGCATCACGGCCCGTCAGATCATGACGAAGCCCGCCTTCGAGAACGCCATCGCCGTCGTCATGGCGTTCGGCGGCTCGACCAACGCCGTCCTCCACCTCCTCGCGATGGCACACGAGGCCGAGGTCGACCTCACCATCGGCGACTTCCAGCGCATCGGCAAGAAGGTCCCGCACCTCGCCGACGTCAAGCCGTTCGGAGCGTTCGTCATGAAGGACATCGACCACATCGGTGGCATCCCGGTCGTCATGAAGACGCTCCTCGAGGCCGACCTTCTCGACGGTGACGCCCTGACCGTGACGGGGAAGACCGTTGCGGAGAACCTCGACGAGATCAAGCCACCGCACATCGACGGCCGTGTCATTCGCGAGTTCACGCAGCCGATCCACAAGACCGGTGGGCTCACCATCCTCTCCGGATCGCTGGCCCCGGAGGGCGCTGTCGTGAAGTCGGCCGGATTCGACACCGAGGTCTTCGAGGGCACCGCGCGTGTCTTCGACGGCGAGCGCGCCGCGATGGACGCCGTCGAGCAGGGCACCCTCAAGCCGCAGGACGTCGTCGTCATCCGTTACGAGGGTCCCAAGGGTGGCCCGGGCATGCGCGAGATGCTCGCCGTCACCGGAGCCATCAAGGGCGCCGGTCTGGGCAAGGACGTCCTCCTGCTCACCGACGGTCGCTTCTCCGGCGGCACAACCGGACTCTGCGTCGGCCACGTCGCACCGGAAGCCGTCGACGAGGGCCCCATCGCCTTCGTGCGTGACGGCGACGGCATCCGCCTCGACGTCGCGAACGGCACGCTCGACCTGCTCGTCGACGAGGCCGAACTCCAGCGTCGCCGCGACGAGGGCGTCACCCACCCCGAGCCCAAGTACACCCGCGGCGTCCTCGCCAAGTACCGCAAGCTCGTCGGCTCGGCGAGCAACGGCGCAGTCTGCGACTGACCCCAGCGCAACCCGGCGCGGTCCCACACACGAGAGCACGCGGCATACCGAAGAATTTTCGGTATGCCGCGTGCTCGTGTTCCGTGAGTGGGCTCAGCGGACGACGGGGAGACCGTTCACCCAGTCGAGCCTGGCCGTCTTGAGGATGCGCTTGCCCGGCGTGCTCGGGTACGGCTTGCTGTTCTGCCAGACGTGGTACGCGATCCAGGTCGACCCGTCCGCCGCCGTCTCGACCTCCGCTCCGCCGGGCCCGTAGCCGTAGCCCTGGCCGGTCTTCATGAGGTTCTTGCGGAAGGTGAACGTGCCGTGGATCGAGTCGGCCGAGTAGACGGCCGTGTAGTAGGCGTTGGTGTCGTAGCGGCTGCGCGAGACGAACAGCCAGACCTTGCCGCCGTGACGCACGAGGCTCGGCGCCTCGTAGACGTAGTCGGACGTCCGGTGCAGGAGGTTGTCCGCGGACTGGCCGCTGGTGAAACCGACCGTTCCGGTGGTGCCGTTGAACGTCAGCATGCGGGCGATGATGTCGTAATCACCGCGCGGGAAGCCCAGACGGTGCACACCACTGCGCCACGTGAGATAGGTGTTGTTCGCGGTCGTGACGTAGGTCGTCGCGTCGATCGCCTCGCGACCGCCGCCACCGCCGCAGGTGAGCAGCCGCGGGCCGGAGTAGCCGTTCACCACGGTCCTCGAGGAGGCGTAGTAGACGCACGGCGCGGCCCCGTTCTTGCTGGCGCTGAAGAAGGCGAAGTAGTAGTTGCCGCGTTTGACCAGGTGCGGGGCCCAGAACTTCGAGTAGCCCGATCGGGCCGCATTGATGTTGCCGATCTTCGTGTAGGTGCCGGTCGGCGTGGAGCGACGGAAGACCGGCATGGTGCCCGTCTGGCTGCTGCCCGTGGCCGCAAGGTAGTAGTACGAGCCGATCCGGCTGAATCCCGGATCGGCCGCCCCCAACGGACTCGCGATCGTCGCGGCGCTCGCGGATCCTGCCGACACCGCGAGCAGCCCCACCGCTGCCGCTGCGCTGACAACCCATTGTCGAATTCGCATGGTCGTGTCCCTCCTGTCTCGGGCTTCCGCCCTTGAGTCGCCACCCCTGTGGGGGAGGCGCCGTCGGCTCCGAAGCCGACGAAGGGAAAAGTAGGGGCCAGTCGTGCGCGTTGCCCATGGGTAGCACTCCCCGCGGAGGGCCGAATGACCGGATGATGGGATGTGTCGTCTCACACGTTGACACGGCGCGGCTGCAGCGAGAGAGTCATCCTGTGGCACGAATTCTCGTACTTCCCCCGGCGCCCGGCCCCTTCTGACAGGTCCGGCCAGGCGCCTCCCTCCGTCGTCCCCCGCAGTGGGACGGGAGGGTTTTTTTGTGCCACGCACAGCACGTGACAAGAGCAACTCCGACTCAAAGATGGTGACGACGTGAGCGAGACCCACGCAGCCCCTGCGCCCACCCCGGCGCGGCTCGCCGAGCAGGCCCGGGCCAAGGCGCCCCTCGACGTGACCGGGGCCCAGAGCCTCGTCCTCGCCCTCGAGGCCCTCGAGGTCGACACCGTCTTCGGCATCCCCGGCGGGGCGATCCTCCCGGCCTACGACCCGCTGCTCGACTCGGTCAAGGTGCGCCACATCCTCGTGCGTCACGAGCAGGGTGCCGGTCACGCCGCCGAGGGCTACGCCGCAGCCACCGGCAAGGTCGGCGTCTGCATGGCGACCTCCGGCCCCGGCGCCACGAACCTCGTCACGGCGCTCGCGGACGCCCACATGGACTCGGTCCCGATCGTGGCGATCACCGGCCAGGTGGCCAGCGCCTCGATCGGCACGGACGCCTTCCAGGAGGCCGATATCCGTGGCATCACGATGCCGATCACGAAGCACAACTACCTCGTGACCAACCCGGCGGACATCCCGCGGGTCCTCGCCGAGGCCTTCCACATCGCCGCCACCGGTCGACCCGGTCCGGTGCTCGTCGACATCTCCAAGGACGCGCTCCAGTCCCGGACCTCGTTCGCCTGGCCGCCGCGCATCGACCTGCCCGGCTACCACCCCGTGACGCGCCCGCACGCCAAGCAGATCCGCGAGGCCTCGAAGCTCATCGCCGCGGCCGAGCGGCCCGTGCTCTATGTCGGCGGCGGTGTCATCCGCGCCGACGCGAGCGAGGAGCTGCGTCAGTTCGTCGAGCTCACCCGCATCCCCGTCGTCACCACGCTCATGGCGCGCGGTGCCCTCCCCGACAGCCACGAACTGCACCTCGGCATGCCCGGGATGCACGGCTCCGTCGCAGCCGTGACGGCCCTGCAGAAGTCGGACCTCCTCATCACGCTCGGTGCCCGCTTCGACGACCGGGTCACGGGCCAGCTCTCCTCGTTCGCGACGGGAGCCAAGGTCATCCACGCCGACATCGACCCGGCCGAGATCTCCAAGAACCGCCACGCCGACGTCCCGATCGTGGGCTCGTGCAAAGACGTCCTCATCGACCTCATCGCGTCGGTCGACGCCGACATCGATGCAGGCCGCGCCGGCGACTACTCCGCGTGGCGCGCACGCACCGCCGGGTGGAAGCGCGACTTCCCGCTCGGCTGGACCGAGGGCGAGGGTGACACCCTCGCGCCGCAGTACGTCCTCGAGCGACTCAGCGCGATCGCCGGCCCGGAGGCCGTCTACGTCGCCGGTGTCGGCCAGCACCAGATGTGGGCCGCCCAGTTCGTCGAGTACGAACGCCCGCGTGCCTGGCTCAACTCCGGTGGTCTCGGAACGATGGGGTATGCCGTCCCGGCCGCCATGGGTGCCCAGGTCGGTGAGCCCGACCGGACCGTGTGGGCGATCGACGGCGACGGGTGCTTCCAGATGACGAACCAGGAACTGGCCACCTGCGTCATCAACAACATCCCGATCAAGGTCGCCGTGATCAACAACAGCAGCCTGGGCATGGTGCGCCAGTGGCAGTCGCTGTTCTATGACAAGCGCTACTCCAACACCGACCTGCACACGTCCGCGGACGGCCAGCGCATCCCCGACTTCGTCAAGCTCGCCGATGCCTACGGCTGCGTCGGCCTGCGGTGCGAGCGGCCCGAGGACGTCGACGAGACGATCCGCCAGGCCATGGAGATCACCGACCGGCCCGTCGTCGTCGACTTCGTCGTCCATCGTGACGCCATGGTGTGGCCGATGGTGGCCGCCGGCGTGAGCAACGACCTCATCCAGGTCGCCAAGGACACCGCGCCGCAGTGGGACCGCGAGGAGTCCGAGGCGATCCCGCAGTCCGAGGATGCCGACCACAGCGACGCCGAGCCCATCGAGGAGAACTGAGATGTCGCAGCACACCCTGTCCGTGCTCGTCGAGAACAAGCCCGGTGTCCTCGCCCGGATCGCAGGACTGTTCTCCCGTCGCGGCTTCAACATCCACAGCCTCGCAGTGGGGGAGACCGAGCACGAGGAGATCTCGCGCATCACCGTTGTCGTCGACGTCGAGGACCTCCCGCTCGAGCAGGTGACCAAGCAGCTCAACAAGCTCGTCGAGGTGCTCAAGGTCGTCGAGCTCGACGCCGCCTCGGCCGTGCAGCGCCAGGTCATGCTCATCAAGGTCCGGGCCGATGCGGCGACACGCAGTCAGGTCCTCGAACTCGTCCAGCTCTTCCGCGCCAAGGTCGTCGACGTCGCCACCGAGTCGGTCACGATCGAGGCGACCGGCCACGCCGAGAAGCTCACCGCCTTCCTCGGTGTCCTCGAGCCCTACGGCGTGCGCGAGCTCGTCCAGTCCGGCATCGTCGCCATCGGCCGAGGCCCCCGATCCATCACCGACCGCGCACTGCGCGGCGCGTGAACCGCAGACCCAACTACCCGGCATACACACAAGGAGAAGTGCGAAACCATGGCTGAAATGTTCTACGACGACGACGCCGACCTGTCGATCATCCAGGGCCGCAAGGTCGCCGTCATCGGCTACGGCAGCCAGGGCCACGCCCACGCGCTCAGCCTGCGCGACAGCGGTGTCGACGTGCGCGTCGGCCTCGCCGAGGGCTCGAAGAGCAAGGACAAGGCGGAGGCCGAGGGCCTGTCGGTGAAGTCCGTCGCCGACGCGACCGCCGAGGCCGACCTCGTCGTCATCCTCACGCCCGACCAGGTGCAGCGGAAGGTCTACGCCGACGAGATCCAGCCCAACCTCAAGGAGGGCGCCGCGCTCCTCTTCGGCCACGGCTTCAACATCCGCTTCGGCTACATCGCTCCCGAGGCCGGCTCCGACGTCATCATGGTCGCCCCCAAGGGCCCCGGCCACCTCGTGCGTCGTGAGTACGTCGACGGTCGCGGTGTGCCGGTGCTCGTCGCCGTCGAGCAGGACGCGTCCGGTGCCGCATGGGACCTCGCGAAGTCCTACGCCAAGGCCATCGGTGGCCTGCGCGCCGGCGGCATCCGGACGACGTTCACCGAGGAGTGCGAGACCGACCTGTTCGGTGAGCAGGCCGTCCTCTGCGGTGGCGCGAGCCAGCTGGTCATGTACGGCTTCGAGACGCTCGTCGAGGCGGGCTACCAGCCCGAGGTTGCGTACTTCGAGTGCCTCCACGAGCTCAAGCTCATCGTCGACCTCATGATCGAGGGCGGCATCGCCAAGCAGCGCTGGTCGGTCTCCGACACGGCCGAGTACGGCGACTACGTCTCCGGCCCGCGCGTCATCGACCCGTCGGTCAAGGAGAACATGCAGGCCGTCCTCGCCGACATCAAGAACGGCGCGTTCGCCAAGCGCTTCATCGACGACCAGGACGCCGGTGCTCCGGAGTTCAAGGCCCTGCGCGAGAAGGGTGCTCAGCACCCGATCGAGGCCACGGGCAAGGAGCTGCGCAAGCTCATGTCGTGGGTGAAGTCGAGCGAGACCGACACCGATTACGTCGAGGGTTCGGCCGCGCGCTGAGTCACCACTTTTGCTCCCCATGAGGGAACGTGAAGGGTCCGGAGGGTTATGTGCCCTCCGGACCCTTCACGTCTCCTCCGGTCGTTCGTGAACGGACGGACGATCCCGTATGCCGTCCGCTCACCACCCGACGTCACGCCGGGTGTGTCGCGTGCCGGTGATGGCGAGCCGAGACCCCTGCTGCCACGGCGCCCACGAGAGCCATGCCGGCGAGGGCCCCGAGGCCGATCTGGAGGTACTCGACCGAGGTGCTGTCGAGGGTGATCGAGGCTGGACCCGCCGACAGGGGTGAGGTTGCCCTTACCTAGAATGTCCCCGTGACCGAATTCGTCGACGAGTGGCCCGTGTGGGCCGTGTTCGGTGCGTTCTGGGTCATCGCGATGCTCCGCTCCAATGGCACCTACTGGGCCGGACGGGGCCTGCGCGCAGGGGGCGCCCACACGCGGATGGCGTCCCATCTCGACCGTCCGGCAGTGGTCCGCACCGAGGGCCTCGTCGACCGGTGGGGCGCGCCTGTCGTCGCGCTGAGCTTCCTCACCGTGGGGGTGCAGACCCTCATCAACGCCGCGGCGGGTGCCCTGCGGATGCCGTTGCCGCACTATGTGCCTGCGACAGCTGTCGGCTCGTTGCTCTGGGCGACGCTCTACACGTCGGTGGGCGCGGCTCTCTGGCAGGCGATCACCGGGGGAGCGTGGTGGTGGCTGCTCGTCATCGCCGCGGCCGTGGCCATCGTCGCCGTCAGCACACGTGTCCTCAGTCGGGCGGCAGTGCGACGACCCGGTCCGACACCATGACGGTCGTGCTCAGAACCGCGTCTCCCCGCTGGGAGGTGACCTTGACCGGCATACCGGCGCGGTTCTTGGCGAACCAGAAGGTCGTCACCTCGGCCTCGTCGCGGACGACGTAGCGCCAGCAGTCGGCCACGCCCAGCGGGTACTCGAGTGTCGCCTCGTCCCGCGCCGTGACCGCCGCGGGGAACGCCGCGTGCCGCTGGAGGTCGAGCCAGGTCAGCGGCATCGACGTCACGTCTCCGAGCACCGTGCCGTCGGCGTCGCAGTCGGCGCGCTCATACGTCGCGCCCTCTGCGGTGACCGCCGCGAACCGGCTCAGCCGGTGCCGCACTCCGTCAGCTTCGTCGACCCTCACGACGACGGTTCGACCCACCGGGCAACCGGTGCGAATCTCGGCTGCGGAGAACGGTGTGGGCAGAAGCTCGGGACCGAGGACGTGGTCGTCACTCATGTCGGTGAGTGGAAGCGCCGCGGCATCGGCACGGGTTGCGTGGCCAGCCAGTCCTCGAAGGTCATGCCCCCAGTCTCGACCTCCGGGCCCGGCAGGATGTGCCCCTCGGCGAACCCCCGCATGACCTTGCCGACCGCGGGCAAACGCACCAACCGCGGTGGTCGCCGACCGTCGTGCTCGGCGAGGAGGGTGGAGAGTTCGCTCATTCCGTATGCCGTGGGGCCGGCGATGTCCGTCGCGCGCCGGTAGCCGTCCGGTGCCTGTCCCACCGCGAGGTCGACGAGACGGGAGGCGACCCAGTCGATGTCGACCGGTTGGATCCGCATGTCACCGAGCGTCATGGAGATCGGGCCGATTCGACCGGCCGTGCCGAAAAACGCTGCGAGGGAATGGAATTGGGTCGCTCGCAGCACCGTTGCTGGCACCCCGGCGTCCTCTAGAGCCTTCTCGGAGTCGACCTTGGCGCGGTAGTAGGGGTAGGGGATGCGGTCGCTGCCCACGATCGAGATCGAGACGACATGGGCTGGGGAGCCGAGACGGCGCAGGGATTCGCCGATCCGACGGGCGCCGGCGACGTCGACGTCCTGCGGCTTGGTCTGCGACGTCGCGGCGTGCACGACGGCGTCGGTGCCGTCGAGGGCGGCGTCGAGCCCGGCGCCCGTCGAGAGGTCCACGCCGGAGCGGCGACTCGCAGGGACGGCCTCGTGCCCCCTGGCCACCAGTTCCCGTACGACCCGACCACCCAGGTCGCCCGATCCACCCGTCACGACGATGCGCATGCCCCCATCGTCGGCGACGACGCCAGGAGATGGGCTCGTTCGTGACCAATCAATCAGTCTCGCGGCTCCACCGCATGGCTGTCCCCGGTTTGGCGATTCCTCGCCCCTGCGACTTCCGGGTAGAGAAACTTCGCGGAGGTCGAGGGTCGGTCGGGGTTGTGAGGTGGCGTCATGCGGTGGAGTGTCCGGACGATTCTCGGGCTGGTCGCCCTGGTGATCTTCGGAGCGGCAGGAGTGGGGAGTCCGGCATCGGCTGCTCCTGCGGCGACCGTCGGCGGGAAGACGGCATCGGCTGCTCCTGCGACGACGGGCGAGGGCATGCCCTCACGGTTCGTCGCGGTCACGCCAAATCGGGTTCTCGACACTCGGTCCGGCCTGGGGGCACGCAAGGGTGTCGTCGGGGCCAATGGTTCGGTCCGCCTGACACTCGCAGGCCGTGCGGGAGTTCCGGCGACCGGTGCGACGGCCGTGGTTCTCAACGTGACGATGACCCAAGCGGTGCGGGGCGGGTGGGTGCAGGTGTTCCCGACGGGCCAGGCGACCATCGGTTCCTCGTCCAACCTGAACGTCGAGTCCGCGGCGCAGACCATCGCCAACATGGTGACGGTGCCGATCGGCGACGGCGGCACAGTCACGCTGTACACCTCCGGCGGTGGGCATCTCCTCGCCGATGTCTTCGGCTATTACGAGCCGTCGGGGGCGGTTGCTGACGGGCGATTTGCTGCGCTCTCGCCGGAGCGGCTGCTCGACACTCGCACGGGTTCGGGTCTGGCCGCACCGGGCAACCCCGGGGACACGAAGAACTGTGGGGACTTCTCCTCCTGGTCCGCGGCCAACGCGTGGTTCTGGACGTATTACCCGCACTACGGCGACGTGGCAAGGCTGGACGGGGACAACGACCTCGTGCCGTGCGAGACCCTCGCGGGTGTGCCGGCCACCGCGCAGCGGCCACCGGCGGCCAAGCCGGCCGCCCGATCCACAACGACGTTCCAGGTGTCGGGACGTGGAGGCGTTCCCGCTGGGGCGTCGGCCGTCGTCCTCAATGTCACTGCCACGCAAACGGCTGGTGGCGGCTGGCTGCAGGTGATGCCTGCTGACGGACGCGCGAGCGCCGGAGCCTATTCGAACCTCAATCTCATGAGGGTTGGCCAGACCGCAGCGGGCCTGGCCACCGTTCCGCTCGCAGCCAATGGTGCGGCGTCGATCTACACGAGCGTCGCCACACACCTCCTCGCGGACGTGGCGGGCTACTACACAGGGGCATCCGAGGAAGCCAGCGGGCGTGGGCTCTTCGTCCCCATCAGTCCGACGCGCATCAAGGACACGCGTTCGGGCATGAAGCCCGCCTCGGGCTCGACAGTGTCATTGGTTCCGGGTGGCAAGGGCGGAGTTCCCACGTCGGGGGCGACGGCGATTGCGCTCAACCTCACCGCGACTCAGGCGACCGGGGTGGGCTTCCTCCAGGTGTACCCCACCGGGGAGGGCGTCCCGGGCTCGTCGTCCAACCTCAACACGGAGCGCGCCGGTCAGACGATCGCCAACGCCGTCCTCACCAAACTGGGGAACGGTGGCGCGGCGAGCGTCTACTTGTCGCGGGCCACGCACGTCCTCGGTGACGTCGCAGGCTGGTTCACCGGCGATGTCCTGCCCACCCACCCCGCGCTGTCGGGTCTGGTCATCGCACCGCAGAACACCACGGTGAGTTATGAGCGCGACAGTTGGAACCACTGGATCGACGCGGATGCCGACTGCCAGAACACTCGACACGAGGTCCTCATCGCGCACTCCCAGGAGCCGGCACAGCTCAGCACGAGTGGGTGCACGGTGATTTCCGGGGTGTGGCGGGATCCGTACTCGGGGCAGACGTGGACCCAGGCAGCGGACGTGCAGATCGATCACGTCGTTGCCCTCGCCAATGCGCACCGCTCAGGAGGGTGGGCCTGGAGCGCGGCGAAGAAGGAAGCCTTCGCGAACGATCACCTCGCACCCGAGCTCGCGGTCGTCGGAGGAGACGTCAACCAGTCCAAGGCCGACAGCGGCCCGGAGACGTGGAAGCCGCCGCTGGTTTCGGCCTGGTGCCGGTACGCGACGGATTGGGCTGCGGTCAAGCGCAAGTACGCCCTCACCGTGACTTCGGCCGAGTACTCGGCTCTTGCATCCATGCTGGGGACCTGCGCGTAGGAGCGCACGGGCCACGAGGCCCCATCTGTGGTGTGTCACATACCGGTCGGCACCATCCACATGCTGAACGCGGCCCTAGAATCGGGCGTGCGCACAGCGTCGTGCCACCCACCCCCGTGACTCTGCGGACCCCGCCCCGTGACCCAAAGGATACGCACGTGAGCAAGCCGATCGTCCTGATCGCCGAGGAACTGAGCCCCGCCACCATCGACGCCCTCGGACCTGACTTCGAGGTCCGCAACACTGACGGGTCCGACCGTTCCCAGCTGCTCCCCGCGCTGGCCGACGTCGACGCCGTGCTCATCCGCTCCGCGACCAAGATGGATGCCGAGGCCATCGCTGCGGCCAAGAACCTCAAGGTCATCGCCCGCGCCGGTGTGGGTCTCGACAACGTCGACGTCCCCGCCGCAACGCAGGCCGGTGTCATGGTCGTCAACGCCCCGACCTCCAACATCACCAGCGCCGCCGAACTCGCGGTCGGTCTCCTCCTCTCGACCGCGCGCAACATCGCGCCCGCCAACCAGGCCCTCAAGGGTGGTGCGTGGAAGCGCAGCAAGTACGGCGGTGTCGAGCTCCTCGAGAAGAAGGTTGGCGTCGTCGGCTTCGGTCGCATTGGTCAGCTCGTGGCCGAGCGGCTCAAGGGCTTCGGCATGGAGATCCTCGCCTACGACCCCTACGTCTCGGCCCAGAAGGCCGGGCAGCTGGGTGCGCGCCTCGTGACCCTCGACGAGCTGCTCGCGGAGTCCGACTTCATCACCGTCCACCTGCCCAAGACCTCGGAGACGGCCGGACTCCTCGGCAAGGAGGCCTTCACCAAGGTCAAGCCGAGCGTCCGCATCATCAACGCCGCACGTGGTGGCATCGTCGACGAGGAGGCACTCGCCGAGGCCCTCCGTGAGGGTCGGGTCGCCGGAGCCGGCATCGACGTCTTCGCGACGGAGCCGACGACCGAGAGCCCGCTCTTCGAGTTCGAGTCGGTCGTCGTGACGCCCCACCTGGGCGCCTCCACCGAAGAGGCACAGGAGAAGGCCGGCGTCTCCGTGGCCAAGTCTGTGCGCCTCGCCCTCGGCGGCGACCTCGTCCCGGACGCGGTCAACGTGTCCGGTGGCATCGTCGACGAAGAGGTCCGCCCCGGCATCGACCTCGTCGAGAACCTCGGCCGCATCTTCACGGCCGTGGCGGGTTCAGTCCCCGTGCAGCTCGACGTCGACGTGCGCGGTGAGATCACCGAGCACGACGTCTCGGTGTGGGAGCTCTCGGCCCTCAAGGGTGTCTTCACCGACATCAGCGAGGACCCGGTGACCTACGTCAACGCCCCGCTGCTCGCCAAGGAGCGCGGTTGCGAGGTCCGCCTGCTCACCGACGCCGTGTCCGAGGAGTTCCGCAACGTGACGACCCTGCGCGGCACGCTGGCCGACGGACGCACTGTTTCGGTCGCCGGCACCCTCACAGGACCCAAGATGGTCCAGAAGCTCATCGGCATCGACGGCTTCGACCTCGAGGTCCCGATCAGCGACCACATGGCCTTCTTCTCCTACAAAGACCGTCCGGGGGTCGTCGGTGTCATCGGCCGACTCCTTGGCGAGGCCGACGTCAACATCGGCGGCATGCAGGTCGACCGCGACGAGTCGACGGGGGCTGCTCTGGTGGCCCTCACGGTCGACAACAAGATCCCGGCTGAGGTCGTCGGCGCGATCGCGTCCGAGGTCGACGCCGAGGTCCGGACCGTCGACCTGGTCGACTGATCCATCGACCAATCCGGTTGTGACACAACGTCATTGACCGATTCGCGTATGCCGTGTGGTCGCCTCCCGAGGCGACCACACGGCATACGCGTTGGTGGGCGGTTTCTGCGAAATCACAGGCATGTGCTTATCGTTGGGCCGTCAAGTGACCACGCATTTTCAGGAGGGTTTGTGAACCGTACGGAGCTCAAGACCAAGGTTTCCGAGAAGGCCGAGCTCAGCGCGGCCGACGCCGACCGCGCGATCGGCGCTGTCCTCGAGGCCGTCACCGAGGCCCTCGTGGCCGGCGACAAGGTCTCGCTGCCGGGCTTCGGCATCTTCGAGACCCGCGAGCGCGCCGCCCGCACCGGCCGCAACCCGCAGACGGGTGAGGCTCTCGAGATCGCCGCCAGCACGGCCGCCGCGTTCAAGCCGGCCGCCGAGCTCAAGCGCAAGCTCGCCAAGTGAGCTGAGTGCTCTTCGCGGATGCCGCGTGCCCACCCTCCGGTGGGTGCGCGGCATCCGTGTTTCGGGGGCTCGTGTTCGCGCTGAGACGGCGTCTCATTTCATGAACAGGGTCTACCCGATAGTTGGACGTCCTCCTAACCTCGAAGGCATGCAGCGGAAGGTACTTCTCATTGCCTGCCGCGGCGAGGTTCGGTAGTCAGCTCCCTCGCCGCGGAGATCCCGCGACGTCTGCTGACGGGCTCGCCCCCACCGGGGCTTGGAGCCACCAACCCACCACGAACGTGACCCGGAGGACATTCCCATGAGTGAAGAGGCCAAGCAGGCGCAGCGCGCACTGCAGGAGTCGATGGACCTGCGTGACCAGGACCACACGGACGCCTGACGCGCACCACCCATCTCAACTTTCCCGCCGGAAGTGGGTTCCTCTCACTTCGCCTGATCGCCTCGGTCAAGCGAAGTCAGAGAAAGCCACTTCCGGCGGGAAAGTTGTTTTCGGACGGTCGTTCTGGGAGTCCGGATGGTGGGCGGCGTGTCCCGGATGACGAGATGAGTTTCTAGGGTGGAGAGCATGACGAACAACAGTGCCGGGGAGAGCATCGACCTCGCGGTGATCGCCGGTGACGGCATCGGGCCCGAGGTCGTCGCCGAGGGGCTCAAGGTCCTCGAGGCCGTGACCGCCGGCAGCGGCACCAAGGTGACCAGCACGGCATACGATCTCGGCGCGAAGCGCTGGAACGCCACCGGCGAGACCCTGCCCGACAGCGTCCTCGACGAACTGCGCGGTCACGACGTCATCCTCCTCGGCGCCATCGGTGACCCGAGCGTCCCGAGCGGAGTCCTCGAGCGCGGCATCCTCCTGCCGCTGCGCTTCGCACTCGACCACTACGTCAACCTCCGCCCGGCCAAGCTCTTCCCGGGTGTCGAGAGCCCGCTCGCCGTCGACCGCGTGGCCCCGGGCGGCATCGACTTCGTCGTGGTGCGCGAGGGCACCGAGGGTCCCTACGTCGGCAACGGCGGCTCGCTGCGCACCGGCACGCCCCACGAGATCGCGACCGAGGTGAGCGTCAACACGCGCTTCGGGGTCGAGCGCGTCGTCCGCGAGGCCTTCGCCCGCGCCCAGGCCCGCCCGCGCAAGCACCTCACCCTCGTCCACAAGCACAACGTCCTCACCCACGCCGGGCACCTGTGGCGCCGCACGGTCGAGGAGGTCGGCGCCGAGTTCCCCGACGTCGAGACGGCCTACCAGCACGTCGACGCCGCGACGATCTTCCTCGCCACCGATCCCGGGCGCTTCGACGTCATCGTCACGGACAACCTCTTCGGCGACATCATCACCGACATCGCGGCCGCCATCGCCGGCGGCATCGGCCTCGCAGCGAGCGGCAACATCAACCCGACGGGGTCGGCGCCGAGCATGTTCGAGCCGGTCCACGGGTCCGCGCCGGACATCGCCGGCCAGGGCAAGGCCGACCCCACGGCGACGATCCTGTCGGTCGCGATGCTGCTCGACCACCTCGGGCGCACCGACGAAGCGGCGCGGGTCGAGGCCGCGGTCGCGGCCGACCTCGCCGGGCGGGGCAGCGCGGTACGCACGACGAGCGCCATCGGTGACGCCGTCGCGTCACGCCTGTCATAGGCTCGGTCGCCGTAGGCGCAGCGAGCCCCCGCGCCCGCTTCATTCGTGTGGAAGGACCCCTTGAGATGACCGACCTCTCGTTCAGTGTCGAGCGACGTCCGGACCCCGCGAGCGACGAGCGTCGCGCGCAGATCCACGCCAACCCCGGATTCGGTGTCCACTTCACCGACCACATGGTCACGGCGACGTGGACCAAGGACGGCGGTTGGCGCGACGGCAAGGTCGTGCCCTACGGCCCGATCCAGGTCATGCCGAGTGCGGCCGTGCTGCACTACGCGCAGGAGATCTTCGAGGGCATGAAGGCTTACCGCCACGAGGACGGCTCCGTCTGGACGTTCCGTCCCGAGGCCAACGCCGCCCGCATGGCCCGCTCCGCGCGCCGCCTGACCCTGCCCGAGATCTCCGAGGCCGACTTCATCGGGTCGCTCCGGGCCCTGGTCGAGGTCGACGAGGCGTGGGTGCCGCCGGCCGACGGCAGCGAGGCCAGCCTCTACCTCCGCCCGTTCATGTATGCCTCGGAGGCGTTCCTCGGGGTCCGGCCGGCCAACGAGGTGACCTACTCGGTCATTGCCTCGCCTGCCGGTCCCTACTTCGCCGGTGGCCTCAAGCCGGTCAAGCTCTGGATCTCGCAGGACTACGCGCGGGCCGGTGCCGGGGGCACCGGCGCGGCGAAGTGCGGTGGCAACTATGCGTCGTCGCTCGCCGGCCAACTCGAGGGGATCGAGAACGGGTGCGACCAGGCGGTCTTCCTCGACTCCGCGTCGCAGGAATACATCGAGGAACTCGGAGGCATGAACCTCTTCTTCCTCACCAGGGACAACGAGCTGATCACACCCGAACTCTCCGGATCGATCCTCGAGGGAATCACCCGCAGCTCGATCCTCGAGCTCGCCAAGGACCTCGATCTCACGCCGGTCGAGCGCAAGGTGCCGATCCAGGAGTGGAAGGACGGCACGGCCTCCGGCGACATCGTCGAGATCTTCGCCTGCGGTACCGCGGCCGTCATCACGCCGGTGGGTGAGCTGCGCTGGGCCGGCGGTTCCGCCCCGGCGGTCGGTGGTCCCGAGGGTGGTGAGGTCACGCGGGCGATTCGCCAGACGCTCCTCGACATCCAGTACGGCCGGGCCGAGGATTCACGCGGCTGGCTGACCCGCCTCGCCTGAGCGACCATGGGTGTTCGGGGGGTGAGCCTGGCCGGACCGGTGGCCAGGGGTTTGGTTCTGCTCGCGGGTGGCGCACTGGTCGCGGTGTCCATCACCGCGGCGGTGCATCCGCACATGGGACTCTTGAGTTTCCGCGCTCTGGTCGTCGTGCCGCTGATGGCCGTCATCGTCGTGGTCGCCCTCTGGGGTCGTGTCCCGGCGGCCGTGGGTCGGAGGCTCGCCGACCGGGGTCGCTGGCTGGACGCCGGGGTGGTGCCCGGCGTCGCTGTGCTGGGCGCCGCCGCGTCAACGGTGGCCGCCCGGCTGATCGCCTACGGCTACGGGTGGGACGCCCACACCCTCATGCAGTTCGCCCGCAGGCTCCATGGGGGGTTCGTGCTCGAGCCCTACGCCTACGACTACCTGTCGCTCTACCCCAACACCATCGCGATGTTGGCGATCGATCGGGGCTACCTGGCACTCGGCGATGTCTTCGGTGTGACACCCCAGACGGTGGCGATCGCGGTCAATGGCCTCTGCCTCGGGGTCACCCTGTGGATCGTGGGTCGGTTCCTGCGGCCTCGGGTGGGGCTGCGCTGGGCGGTCCTGGCTCAGCTCGTGGTCATCGCCCTCGTGGGGCTGTCGCCGTGGATGAGCGTGCCCTACACCGACGTTCCCGCGATGCCGTTCGTCGTGGGGGCCGTGGCACTGGGCGTGCGCGCAGTCGACGTCGAGGTCCCGTGGCGGCGCATCCTCTTCTGGTCCGGTGCTGCCCTGTCGGTAGCAGTGGCCTACATCATCAAGTCGACGCCGGCCGTGCTGCTCGTGGCTCTGGTGCTGTTCGCGCTCGTCGTGGCCCTCGAGCCGACCCGCGATCGCCCGTCCCGCCGACGTCGCCTCGTGCGAGCGGTCGTGGCCTCGCTCGGGGCCGGCGCCGTCTTCGCGGTCGGCTCGGCAGGGCTCACGAGCCTGGCGACGGCGACCTCCGGGATCGATGCGTCACAGGTGCGTCCCGACGTGACACCCCCCGTCATGTGGTGGCTGGCCAATGGGATGAACTCCAAGCCCAACCCGCGGGGTGGCACGAGCTACGGAACCTATGACCGAGCCATGGTCGAGGGGATCTCGGGTCGAACGCCCGAGGAGGCCACGGCATACGCGAGGTCGTTCATCCATGACCGGTGGGAGGGCCGCGGAGCGGTGGGCACGGCCCAGTTCTACGGCGCCAAGACCGTGTGGAACTGGGGTGACGGCATGTTCTGGGCCTGGGGTGAGGGTGGTGACCTCCTCATCTCGAGCCCGCGTCTGAGCGGACCGGCCGTCGACGTCATGTGGTCCGTGGACAACCCGTCGGGCGCGGCCTATCCCGCCCGCGCCGATCTCACCCAGGCGCTCTGGCTCTCGGTGCTTCTCCTCACGGGACTGGGCGCCCTGCTCGGGCGACCCCGACGAGAGGTCCTGCTGCTCGCGCTCGTGCTGCTCGGCGCGGCCGGATTCACCCTCCTCTTCCAGGGGCGCTCCCGCTACATCTTCGTTTTCGCTCCCGTCGTCGTGATGATGTGCGCCCTCACCCTTCCATCGCTGCGGGGACGCAGAAATGGTTCAGGAGCAGACCATTGACGGCGTATGCCGTGTGGGTGTTGAGTACCTGTCACTGACGTTCCTGGGACAAAGGGGTTCGGGAACAGACCTTTGATGGAGTGCTCATGGCGACAGAGGCAGGCAGCACCACACAGCCCGGCGGACCCGGGGACCACCACGACGACGAGGCGATGCTCGCCGAGCTCGGCTACAAGCAGGAGCTCCATCGCGGGATGAGCGGCTTCAGCAACTTCGCCGTCTCGTTCTCGATCATCTCGATTCTCGCCGGGTGCATCACGACGTACTACCTGGCCATGGACGCCGGTGGACCGGTGGCCATCTCGATCGGGTGGCCCGTCGTCGGCATCTTCGTGCTCTGCGTCGCGTTGGCGATGGCCGAGGTCTGTTCGGTCTATCCGACCGCAGGTGGGCTCTACTTCTGGGCCGGCAAGCTCGCGCGACGCAACAAGCGCGTGTGGGCGTGGTACGTCGGCTGGTTCAACTTCCTCGGCGAGGTGGCCGTCACGGCGGCCATCGACTACGGCGCTGCCGTGACCTGGATGGCACTGCTCAACCTGGTCTTCGGTGTCGAGGTGTCGCTCGCGTCGACCTTCGTCGCGTTCGTCGTCATCATCGTCCTGCACGGGTTGCTCAACACGTTCGGCGTGAACCTCGTCAAGCTTCTCTCCAACGTCAGCGCCTGGTGGCACCTCGTGGGTGTCGCGATCATCGTCGCGATCCTCTGGCTCGTCCCGGACCAGCACCAGAGCCTGTCGTGGACGTTCACCGAATACAAGAACTCGACCGGGTTCGACGGCCACGTCCTGGGCATCCTGCCCTACGCGTTCCTCGTCGGCCTGCTCATGGCGCAGTACACCTACACCGGCTACGACGCCTCCGCGCACGTCGCCGAGGAGACGATGAACGCCTCGACCGAGGCGCCCAAGGGCATCGTCATGTCGGTCTGGGTGTCGATCATCGCCGGCTGGATCCTCCTCGTGTCGGTCACGGCGGCGATCCAGGACTATGACGCGCAGCGGGCGACCGAGACCGGGCTCCCGCCGGCCCAGATCTTCATCGACGCCGCCGGCGCCGGCCTCGGCAAGACCATGCTCTTCATCTGTGCGGTCGCTCAGTTCTTCTGCGGCATGGCATCGGTGACGGCCAACTCGCGCATGTCCTACGCGTTCTCGCGCGACAACGCCCTCCCTGGTTCGCGCCTCTGGTCGCAGGTCCACCCGCGCACCGGAACCCCCACCAACTCGATCTGGCTCTGCGTCGTCTGTTCGATCGTCGTCGCGCTGCCCGCCCTGTGGAGCCTCACGGCCTACGCGGCGGTCACGTCCATCGCCGTCATCGGGCTCTACATCGCCTACGTCGTCCCGGTGTTCCTGCGCCGCATGAACCCCGACTTCCGGGTCGGTCGGTGGAACCTCGGCAAGTGGAGTGCGCCGATCGGGTGGATCGCCGTCGTGTGGGTCATCATCATCGTCATCCTCTTCATGCTCCCGGCCTACGCGCCCGGAACGTGGGGTGACTCGACCTTCAACTACGCCCCGGTGGCCGTGGGCGTCGTGCTCGTGTTCGCGACGGTGTCCTGGTTCGTCGGCGGACGCAAGCACTTCATGGTCGACGTGCCCAAGGGCCACGACACGAAGCCGGCAGCCGAGATCTTCGAGTGAACGTGAACGCACACCAGCCGGACGAAGGGCGGCTCTCGGAGGCCGTCCTTCGTCCGGCGACCGCCAACGCGTTCGAGACGACCGTCGAGCAGCTGGCCACGGCCATCCGGCTCGGAGTCTTCGTCGACGGCGAGCAGTTGCCGCCCGAGCGTGATCTCGCGGAGCGGCTCGGGGTCTCGCGCAACACCCTGCGCGACGCCATCGCCGCCCTGCGCGAGAGCGGTCTCGTCGAGACGAAGCGTGGTCGCGGTGGAGGCACCGTCGTCACCCATGTGCCACCTCAGCCGGGATCGTCACCGGGCTCCTCAAGGGTGCCGCCCCGCCGGGGTGCTGCGATGGCCGACGCGCTCGACTTCCGTCGGGTGGTCGAGCCGGGAGCTGCCTGGCTCGCGGCCCGGCAGAGCCTGGCCGGCGACCAGAGGTCCTGGCTCGTCGAGGCAGCCGCGGCGGTGCGCGCGGCTCCCGACGCAGGAACCCACCGCATCGCGGACAGCCGCTTCCACCTCGCCGTGGCCACCGTGTCCGGCTCGCCGATGCTCATCGAATCGGTGACCCGGGCCCAGGCGGCGCTCGGTGAGATGCTCGGTGCCATCCCGGTCCTGAAACGCAACATCGAGCACTCGTGCGACCAGCACGACGCGGTCGTCGACGCCATCCTCCGAGGAGACGCCGAGACCGCACGCGCCGCCATGGAGGAGCACTGCGATGCGACCTCCGCCCTGCTCAGGGGACTCATCGGATGACGAAGGAGAACGACACATGAGTGGTTCCATCCACGCCGGGGGGCCGAAGCAGTTCACCCTCGACGACCTGCGCGCGGGTGCGGAGTCCGGCGAGATCGACACGGTCATCGTCGCCTTCACCGACATGCAGGGCCGGCTCACGGGCAAGCGACTGCACGCGGGCTATTTCCTCGACCACGTCCTCGACCACGGAGCCGAGGGCTGCAACTACCTCCTCGCCGTTGACGTCGACATGAACACCGTCGACGGCTATGCGATGTCGTCGTGGGAGAAGGGCTACGGCGACTTCGAGTTCGTGCTCGACCTGGACACGTTGCGGCGGACGCCCGGCCAACCGAACTCGGTGACGATCCAGTGCGACCTCGCCTGGCTCGACGGGTCGGGCCCGGTTCGACAGTCGCCGCGCGGCATCCTCAAGGGCCAGGTCGAGCGCGCCGCCGAGAAGGGCTGGCAGGCGCTCGCCGGCACCGAGCTCGAGTTCATCGTCTTCGAGGACAGCTACACCTCCGCGTGGGACCGGCGCTATGTCGGCCTCACGGGCGCGAACCGCTACAACGTCGACTACTCGATCACGGGTGGCACGGTTGTCGAGCCGCTGCTGCGCGAGATCCGCAATGAGCTGTATGCCGCGGGCGTCACCGTCGAGGGTGCCAAGGGTGAGTGCAACCTCGGCCAGCACGAGATCGGCTTTCTCTATGACGAGGTCGTGCGCACGTGCGACAACCACGTCATCTACAAGACCGCGGCCAAGGAGCTCGCCGCCAGGCACGGCATGTCGCTCACCTTCATGGCGAAGTACGACGAGCGCGAGGGCAACTCCTGCCACGTCCACCTCTCGTTGCGCGGCCTCGAGGGGGAGACGGTCTTCGCCGACGACGAGCGCGAGGGTGGGCAGAGCCTGCTGCACGACCAGTTCCTCGCCGGGGTGCTCGCCACGCTCCGCGAGTTCACCTACTTCTATGCGCCGAACATCAACTCCTACAAGCGGTTCCAGCCGGGATCATTCGCTCCGACGGCCGTCGCCTGGGGCCGCGACAACCGCACGTGCGCGCTGCGCGTCGTCGGCCACGGGGCTGGTCTGCGCATGGAGAACCGTGTCCCCGGTGGTGACGTCAACCCCTACCTCGCCATCGCCGCGATGCTCGCGGGCGGCCTCTACGGCATCGAGCACGAGCTCGAACTCGAGCCGGAGTTCATCGGCAACGCCTACAACTCCGACGTCGATACCGTGCCCGCCACCCTGCGCGAGGCCCGCGACCTGCTCGCCGGCAGCGACATCGCCCGCGAGGTCTTCGGTGACGACATCGTCGACCACTATGTCAACGCCGCCGACGTCGAGCTCAAGGCCTTCGACGCGGCCGTCACCGACTGGGAGCGCGTCCGCGGCTTCGAGCGGCTCTGATCCCTCCGAAAGGACAACGCAGCATGACCACGCATGACGTCATCAATCCGGCGACCGAGGAGACGGTGCGCAGCATCGACCTCGTCGGTGTCGAGGAGACCGACGAGGCGGTCGCCCGCGCCGTCGAGGTCGGGCCGACGTGGCGGGCCCTCGCACCCGCCGACCGCGGCCGTCTCCTCCGCCGCTTCAGCGAGGTCGTCGACGAGCACCTCGAGGAACTCGCGCAGCTCGAGGTGACGAACGCCGGCCACACGATCGGCAACGCCCGGTGGGAGGCCGGCAACGTTCGCGACGTGCTCGCCTACTACTCGGCCGCGCCCGAGCGACTCTTCGGCAGGCAGATCCCCGTCGCGGGTGGACTCGACGTCACGTTCAAGGAGCCGCTCGGCGTCGTGTCGGTGATCGTCCCGTGGAACTTCCCGATGCCGATCGCGGGGTGGGGGTTCGCCCCGGCCCTGGCCGCCGGCAACACCGTCGTCCTCAAGCCGGCCGAGCTCACCCCGCTCACGGCGATGCGCCTCGGAGAGCTCGCCCTCGAGGCAGGCATCCCCGAAGGTGTCTTCACCGTCCTGCCCGGCAAGGGCTCGGTGGTGGGGGAGCGGTTCGTCACCCACCCCGATGTGCGCAAGGTCTGCTTCACGGGTTCGACCGCGGTCGGCCAGGGGATCATGCGCAAGGCCGCCGACCAGCTCAAGCGGGTCACCCTCGAGCTCGGCGGCAAGTCCGCCAACATCGTCTTTGCCGACGCGGACGTCGAGGCCGCAGCAGCCGCAGCACCCATGTCGTTCCTCGACAACGCCGGTCAGGACTGCTGCGCCCGCACGCGAATCCTCGTGCAGCGCACCGTCTTTGACGCCTTCATGGAGCGGTTCGAGGCGGCCATCAAGGACGTCAGCGTCGGCGACCCCGGTGACGAGAGCACCCAGATGGGCCCGCTCGTGAGCGCCGGTCAGCGCGAGACCGTGCGCGGTTTCGTCGACGACTCCGACGAGACCGTCGACATCGCCTTCCGCGGCAGCGCGCCCGAGGGCACCGGCTACTGGTACCCACCCACCGTCGTCCTCCCGACCTCCACCCGGGACCGTGTCTGGCGCGACGAGATCTTCGGCCCGGTCGTGGGTGTCATGCCCTTCGACGACGAAGCAGACGCGCTTGCGAAAGCCAACGACACGGCATACGGGCTGTCCGGATCGATCTGGACCCGCGACGTCGGGCGAGCGATCCGCGTGAGCCGCGCCGTCGAGGCGGGCAACCTCAGCGTCAACAGCCACAGCAGCGTGCGCTACTCGACGCCGTTCGGCGGGTTCAAGTCGAGCGGCATCGGCCGCGAGCTCGGCCCGGACGCGCTCGACGCGTTCACCGAGGTCAAGAACGTCTTCATCAGCACGGACAACTGACTCTCACCACCACGGAAAGGCTTGGCACACATGGGAACTCGTCTCGAGGGCAAGGTTGCGGTCGTCACCGGAGGCTGCTCCGGCATCGGCCTCGCAACCGTCCGGCGCTTCGCCGAAGAGGGCGCCAAGGTCGTCATCGGCGACCTCGACGACGCCAACGGTGAGCGGATCGCGCAGGAGGTCGGCGGCGCCTACGTCCACTGCGACGTGACCGACAAGGACCAGGTCGACACCCTCTTCGCCACGGCCAAGGAGAAGTTCGGCAGCGTCGACATCGCCTTCAACAACGCCGGCATCAGCCCGCCCGAGGACGACTCGATCCTCGACACCGACCTCGACGCGTGGCGCAAGGTGCAGGAGGTCAACCTCACGTCGGTCTACCTGTGCTGCAAGGCGGCGCTGCCCTACATGCTCGAGCAGGGCAAGGGGTCGATCATCAACACGGCGTCCTTCGTCGCGGTTATGGGCGCGGCGACGTCGCAGATCTCCTACAGCGCGTCCAAGGGCGGTGTCCTCTCCATGAGCCGCGAACTCGGGGTGCAATTCGCCCGCCAGGGCGTGCGCGTCAACGCCCTCTGCCCGGGACCGGTCAACACGCCACTGCTGCGTGAGCTCTTCGCCAAGGACGAGGAGCGGGCCGCGCGTCGGCTCGTCCACGTCCCGATGGGGCGCTTCGGCGAGCCGGAGGAGATGGCCAACGCCGTCCTCTTCCTCGCGTCGGACGAGTCGAGCTTCATCACGGCCAACACGTTCCTCGTCGACGGCGGCATCTCAGGCGCCTACGTCACCCCGCTCTGAGCCATGGCTGCGTCCGCCCGTCCCGTCGTCGGCATCACGTCCTACGTCGAACCCGTCGTGCGTGGTGACTGGGACGGGCAGCTCAGCACGGTGTTGCCGCACAACTACGTCCAGCACCTCGAGCGCGCCGGCGCCACGGTGGTCGTGATGCCGCCGAGGCTCGACGCGTCGGATGACCTTGTGGCACAGCTGCTTTCGCGCCTCGACGGAGTCGTCATCGCCGGCGGTGCCGACGTCGAAGCAGTCCGGTATGCCGCTGTCCCCGACTCCCGGGTCCAGTCACCTCGCCCGGACCGGGACGTCTTCGAACTGGCCGTGGCCCGGGTGACGGGGGAGTCGCGGCTGCCGCTCCTCGGGATCTGTCGCGGGATGCAGGTCATGGCCGTGGCCGCCGGCGGCACGCTCGAGCAGCACATCCCGGTCCGGGTCGGGCACGAGGAGCACAGCCCGGCGCCGGGCGTCTATGCGCACCAC
Organism: Knoellia subterranea KCTC 19937; assembly: GCF_000768685.1. GTDB lineage: Bacteria > Actinomycetota > Actinomycetes > Actinomycetales > Dermatophilaceae > Knoellia > Knoellia subterranea. The sequence continues at coordinate 211,990 of NZ_AVPK01000007.1, forward strand.
CCCGTCACGATCGAGGACGGCACCCGGCTCGCCACCATCCTCGGCGCCGGCGTCCACGACGTCCCGACCTACCACCACCAGGCGGTGTCCACGCACCCCGGCTACGCGGCAACGGCATGGCACGCGGACGGGACGCTCGAAGCGATGGAGGACACGGCATACCCCTTCCGTCTGGCAGTCCAGTGGCATCCGGAGGCGGGCGCGGACACGCGACTCTTCGACGCGTTCGTGGCCACGTGCGGCGAGTTCGCAGCGCAGGGGTGACACTGGACCGGTGAAGATTCCGGGACTGGCGATTGCAGCAGGAGGTGTCGGTCTCGCCGCGTGGCTCGTGCGCGCGGGGCGTCCGGTGCCCGAGGCCATGGGCGGGCGCGCCACCGGCACCCGAGCGGCCCGCATGGCGGAGTCGCCCGAGTGGTCGAACGGCAAGTTCCACAACCAGCAGCTGCGCTTCGAACCGTCGTCGCGCTCGCTCGCCGGCAGCGTCCGGGAGCTCGTCGCCGGACGTCAGGAGCGGCACCCGGTGGGGGATGTTCCGCTCGTGCGCGAACCCCTCGACGCCCGACCCGAGGGCACGCACGTCACGTGGCTGGGCCACTCGACCGTCCTCGTCCAGATCGACGGGGCGGTCGTCCTCCTCGATCCGGTGTGGAGCGACCGCTGCTCCCCGTCGCAGCAGGTGGGGCCCAAGCGACTGCACCCGGTGCCGGTCGAGCTGCGCGACCTCCCGCCGGTCGACGCGGTCGTCATCTCGCACGATCACTACGACCACCTCGACATGGGCTCGGTCAAGGAACTCGCCCGACTGCGGCCCGAGACGCGATTCGTCGTGCCGCTCGGGATCGGCGCGCACCTCGAGAAGTGGGGCGTCCCAGCCGACCGCATCGACGAACTCGACTGGCACGAGGAAACCAAGGTGGCCGGGGTGCGCCTCGTGGCCACGCCGGCCCAGCACTTCTCGGGTCGCGGGCTGTCCCGCGACGGAACGCTCTGGGCGTCCTGGGTGCTGGAGGGTTCCATCGGCAAGGTCTTCTACTCGGGTGACACGGGCTACTTCGTGGGGTTCGCACAGATCGGGGAGCAGTACGGCCCGTTCGACCTGGCGCTCGTCCAGGTCGGCGCCTACGACGACGGCTGGCCGACAATCCACATGACGCCCGAGCACGGGGTGGAGGCGGCGCTCGACGTCGGCGCGCCGGTCATGGTCCCGGTGCACTGGGCGACCTTCAACCTCGCCTTCCACCCCTGGGCCGAACCCATCGAGCGCGTCCTCGTCGAGGCCGAGCGCCGCGGGATCGGCGTGAGCGTGCCGCGGCCCGGCGAGCGGATCGACGTTGCGTCGCTACCTGCGGAACCGGGCTTCTGGTGGCGTTCGGTCACCTGAGGTGCTCCCAACGTTTCTCGGACCGACAATCCGGTATGCCGGGTGCTCACCGTTCGTGTTGACTCACCTGTGTGACTGACGGACCGGGCTACTACGAGCACCTCGACTTCAACGCGCCGCTGTCGGACTGGCGTGCCAACGCGATGGCCGACCGGCTCGCTCCGGCATCGCCGACGAGCCTGCTGGACGTCGGGTGCGGATGGGGCGAACTGCTCTTGCGGATCGCCGCGCGCGTGCCGGGAGCGAGCGCCCTCGGCGTGGACACGGAGGAGCGCCACCTCCATCGCGCGCGCGCCGCAGCCCGGGACCGTGGTCTGTCGGATCGCGTGACGTTCACCAACGTGGCCGGCGACCGGGTTGGTGACGTGATCGGGGGTCCGGCGGACGTGGTCATCTGCATCGGTTCGTCACACGCATTCGGCGACACAGTGGGGGAGGCGCTCGCCGGGCTGCGGCGGCTGGTGAGGCCCGGCGGCCGGCTTGTCCTCGGTGACGGGACGTGGGAGGTGCGGGGTCCGGTGCGGCCCGAACTGGTCTGGGACGACGTGGTGGCGCTGCCCTCGGTGGCCGAACTCGTCGATGTCGCGGTCGCGGCGGGATTCCGGCCCCTGTGGACCGATACGGCCAACGAGGACGAACTGTTCGCCTTCGAGTCCGGCTATCTGGCCGATCTCGAGGAGTGGCTCATGCACCACGACGACGCCGAGGTTCGGGCCCGTGCTGATGAACACCGCACCCGGTGGTTGCACGGATATCGCAACGCCTTCGGGTTCGCCTATCTGACGCTCGGTGTCCCGGACCACGGCTGAGCCCCGAGAGTCGTCGCCGTCAGTCCTCTGCGGCCAGCCCCGTGTCGCGGACGAGGTAGACCCACGGCAGGGCGCGGCACCCCACGACCCAGCCGTTTCGTTCGTACCTGGCGAGCGAACCCGTCCACACCACCCGCTTGTGCTCCCACTGGGTGGGCGTGCGCACCATGAGGTGGCGGAGCATGCCGGCCCGCACCGTGTGCCATCCGCGACGGCCGGCGAGGTCGAGTTCGCCCATCTCGTCGAAGGCGGTCACGGGTCCGAGCCACCGATGCTCCGGGGGAGCGGCATCCTCGGCCGGGCGGTCGCCGAAACGTTGCTGGACCGCCTGACGGCTCATGCCGAGCTCGGTGCCGATCGTGGCCCAACTGTGGCCACTGGCTCGAGCCGCATTCACGGCCTGGCGCAGGAGGTCTCGGGTCACGGTCTCAGCCTCGGCTGCGCGGCGCACCAGGGCGAGGTGGTTCTCGGCCGTGCCCTCGACGATGGCACGGCCGATGGCTGTGGTGAGCGCTGAGGTCGGATTCTCGGCCTCGGCGGTCAGGTCAGTGCTCGTCACGACTGGGGAGCCAGAGGTCGTCATCGGAGTCGCCGTTGGTGTCAGTGGTGCGGTCGTTGGGGTCGTCGGCGGTGCGGCGGAAGGTCGATCCGAGCAGGTAGGCGCCGAGCACCATGAACGCGACGGTCGCGCCAGTGAAGAGGCCCTTGTCGAACCCGTCGCGTCCGCGAGAGAGGAGGTAGGTGACAAGACCGAGCACGATCAACACCGTCCCGGCGGGGAGGGCGGTCTGCTTCTGCGGTTGAAGAGTGGGAGCCATGTCGTCAACGTTAGGTTGACGTCGGGTACATGTCAACCAGTGGTTGACATGGTGTTGAGATGGGCACCCGCATGGCGGGTGGAGGTTGTCCACACTCGGTCGTTCGCCGCCTCGTTGTCCACAGATCGCCAGAGTGCGGGCGCGCACGGACGTTGGCCGGTGACATGCTGACCGAGCGCAATCACGAAGGAGACGAGATGAGTCAGCAGGGCAGTTCCGACGGGAACCATGGCGGGGGCGAGTCGAGGCGCTCGGCAGCAGCTCTCATCGCGATGGCACTGTCCGCGCTGGGTTCGCACCGAGTCCGGGCCTTCGATGACGCGACCGTGGCGCTCGCGCAATTGTGCGGCACGCCCGAGGGGGAGCGCCAGGTCGTGACGAGCACGATCGATCAGGTCGCCGCGGCAGTGACCCAGGCCTGGGACCGCGGGTGGCAGCCTGCCGACGTCCACCGCATGGCTGTGCGATCCCTGTCCGTGGAGGAGCAGTCGGTTGCCGTTGATGCCATGAGTGACGAGTTGGCGCGCTACGCGGCCGCCACCGTGGACCATCGGTGGACGGCTCAGCTGGCGGATCTCGACGGAGGAGTCTGGTGGCCGGCCTCCCAGACCTGGCTCGATGCGCGACGCGCACGGGGCGCCGACTGGCTCAGCCTGCTGTCGCACACGGTCACGGTGCTCCACCTCCTGTGGACGCTGCCGAGGATCCAGCGCCTCACGCCCCTTCCCGGTGAGGCGCTGCCCCGACCGACCTCGGTCGCCCAGGCTCCCGGATCCGGTCCGGCTCCCGACGAGCGCATCCTCACCCGAGTGCGGATGCTGCTGGCCAAGGCGGAGTCGACGACCTTCGAGGCCGAGGCAGAGACGTTCACCGCAGGGGCTCAGGCGCTCATGGCCCGGCACAGCATCGACGCTGCTCTGCTGGCCGCCCACGCCCGCAGCGCCGGTGGCGTCGAGGACGAGCCCGAAGGGCATCGCATCGGCATCGACACGCCCTACGACGGCCCGAAGGTGACCCTCCTGTCCGAAGTGGCGCGGGCCAACCGCTGTCGGGCGATCTGGACCAAGGACCTCGGGTTCGCCACAGTCATCGGCTACGAGGCCGACGTCGAGGCCGTCGAGCTGCTCTTCACCTCGCTGCTCGTGCAGGCCAACGCCCGCATGCTGGCGCAGGGGTCACGCACGGACCATCGGGGCCGCAGTCGCACCCGCGCCTTCCGTTCCTCGTTCCTCACCGCCTATGCCCACCGCATCGGTGAGCGCCTCCGCGAGGTCGCCGATGCCGAGATGGAGTCGGCGGCTCCGGCCGCCAGCCAGCAGGGGCAGCAACTCGTGCCGATCTTCGCTGCGCGCAACGCAAAGGTCGAGCAGTCGATGAGCCACTGGTTCCCATCCCTGACTCAACGAACGACCCGGTCCGTGGCCGATGCAGAGGGGTGGCACGCGGGTCGCTCGGCCGCCGATCAGGCGCACCTCGATGGCTCAGTGGGACGGGGGGAGGTGGGGAAGAGGCGCACCGGCTGACTCTGGCGCTCACGGCCCAAGGGCCTGAGGTCCCGGTCAGCGGGGCTGGCCGGCCCGCACCATCTCGACCGTCTTGGCGATCCGGTCGGCCCGGGTCTGCTCGCGCTTGGCCTCGGTCACCCAGCGGACGTACTCCTTGCGGTGGGAGTACGCCATCCCCTCGAACGCCTGTGCCACAACGGGATCGGTGCCGAGCGCCGCGGCCAGATCATCGGGCACCTCGACCGTGCGCGGCGCCGAGTCGGCGGAGATGTCGAACGTCACCTCGTCGCCGAGTTCGATGCCCGCGGCCGCCCGGTTGGCCTTGCTGAAGCCGACGAGGTTCTGGCCACCCATCCGCGCCAGCCGCAGCGCGTGCGCCTTGCCGTTGATGGTCACCACCACGGGGAACGTCTTGGCTCCGTCACCCAGCGCACCCACCTGCTCGTCGGTGAACGAGAAGCCACCGGCCGGGCCCATCGGCTCGAGGACGGCGGTGAGGTGCAACGTCTCTCCCATGGAAGGTGAGACTAGCGAGGAAGGGGAGCGGACGGCATACGCCATGGTGTGAAGGCGGGTGACCGCGATGTGGACGGTCCTTCCCGAACCGTGGAACCGCGTGCCACGCTTCCCCCGTGACTCTCATGTCCGTGGCCACCGCCACCGTCATTATCGACTAGCGCGACGAACTCCCGTTCGTCGCGCAGACCTCCCGCACCCGGGGGGTCTTTTTGTTTGGTCGATGAGGCGCCCCGAGTCGGCCGGGCAGAACGTTCAGTCGGCCACACCCCCGGCTCTGGGCGGCAGCGCTCCCCGACAATGGCACGTGAGACACGCAGAACCCAAGCACGAGAACGATCGAGACGAGACCCGAATGAGCGACCTGCACGTCTACGACACCACCCTGCGCGATGGTGCCCAGCAGGAGGGGCTGAACCTCTCCGTCGCAGACAAGCTCACGATTGCGTCCCACCTCGACGACCTCGGCGTCGGGTTCATCGAAGGTGGCTGGCCCGGGGCGAACCCCAAGGACACCGAGTTCTTCGCCCGGGCCGCCACCGACCTGCGACTCAAGAACGCCACGCTCGCGGCGTTCGGGGCCACGCGACGGGCGGGAAGTTCGGCCGCGACTGATCCTTTGGTGCGCGCGCTGGTCGACAGCCAGGCGCCCGTCGTCACTCTCGTGGCGAAGTCGCACGTCGGCCACGTGGAGCGGGCGCTGCGCACCACGCGCGAGGAGAACCTCGCGATGATCCGCGACACCGTGTCGTTCCTGCGAGGGGAGGGGCGGCGCGTCTTCCTCGACGCGGAGCACTTCTTCGACGGGTATGCCGTCGACCGTGCCTATGCCCTCGAAGCGCTGCGGGCAGCGTTCGAGTCCGGCGCCGAGGTGGCGGCGCTGTGCGACACGAATGGCGGCATGCTCCCCGGGCAGGTGTGGGACGTCGTGACCGACGTGGTCGGGGCTCTGGGGCTCGGGTCGGGGGTCAACGGCGGAGCCGCTGGCGACGCACGCCTGGGCATCCACTGCCACAACGACACCGGTTGCGCCGTCGCGAACTCGATGGCGGCCGTCGATGCCGGCGCAACTCATGTGCAGGGGACGATCAACGGCTACGGCGAGCGGACCGGCAACGCCAACCTCGTCACCGTCATCGCCAACCTCCAGCTCAAGGTCGGCCAGCAGGTGATGGAGCCGCACCACCTCCAGGACGCGACCCGGATCAGCCACGCCATCAGCGAAATCACCAACGTGCCGGCCTATTCGCGCCAGCCCTACACGGGGGCGAGCGCGTTCGCGCACAAGGCAGGGCTGCACGCGAGCGCGATCAAGGTCGACCCGGACCTCTACCAGCACCTGGACCCCAAGCACGTCGGCAACGACATGCGGATGCTCATCTCCGACATGGCCGGTCGTGCGTCGATCGAGCTCAAGTCGCGCGAGCTGGGATTCGAGCTCGACCCACAGAACGCCGAGGACAGTGCCCTGGTCGCCAAGGTGCTGGCGCGCGTCAAGGAGCTGGAATTGCGTGGCTACACGTTCGACGCCGCGGACGCCAGCTTCGAGCTCCTTCTGCGCCGCGAGATCGAGGGCGGCCTGCCCGAGTTCTTCGAGATCGAGTCGTGGCGGGTCATCACCGACTCGCGCCCGGACGGTGACGCGCTCTCCGAGGCGACGGTCAAGCTCATGGCGGGAGGTCGCCGTGTCCTCCGCACCGGTGAGGGCAACGGCCCCGTCAACGCACTGGACCACGCGCTCCGGCTCGCGCTCGCGACGGCCTACCCGGAGATCGAGCACCTCGAACTCATCGACTTCCGCGTGCGCATCCTCGACGCTGCCCATGGGACGGATGCGGTGACGCGCGTGCTCATCGAGACGAGCGACGGCGAGACGACGTGGGAGACGATCGGCGTTGCGCCCAACATCCTCGAGGCCTCGTGGATGGCCCTCGTCGAGTCCGTGACCTATGGCCTGCTGCGGGCGGGAGTGCCGGCGCGCTGACGCGTGGTACTCGTGTCACGATGACGGCATGAACGGACCGGGCGGCGACCTCGTGGTGCCACCCGGTCCCGGTCTGCCACGCGGTTTGGTCATCGATGCGCGCGAGTTGAGCGAGCGGTTCAGTCGGTCCTCCGGGCCGGGAGGGCAGGGCGTCAACACGACCGACAGCCGGGTCGAGTTGACGTTCGAACCGGCGACGTCGACGTCGTTGACGCCCACCCAGGTCGAGAGGGTCCTCGAAGTGTTGGCCCCGAGCCTCGTCCAGGGGCGACTCGTCGTGATGGCTTCCGAGCGTCGGTCCCAGTTGCGGAACAGGGCCGTTGCTCGTGAGCGTCTCGGTGCGCTGTTGCGTGAGGCCCTTGCGCCCCAACCTCCTGCGCGGCGGGCGACGCGACCGACGAAGGGTTCGCAGCGTCGTCGCCTGGATGCCAAGAAGCGTCGTGGCGAACTGAAGTCCGGGCGGGGTCGCGTCAGCCCCGATTGAAGGGCTCATTCCGTATGCCGTGACGCACGTTCTCGACGGTTGTTGCCGTTGCGCTCGGGCGGGCTGTGAACCCGTTGTCGGTGGTGGGTGATGGACTGTTCTTGTCGCCCCGGGGAGGGGTCGCTCGGGATGCTCGGAAGACGTGCTATTGGCGCGAATTCGGTTGTGCTGCAATGGAATTGGGCTGTGGATGACGTGATCATTGTCGCCGAACGGGTGTACGATGAAGGGGTAAGGGAGGGGGCCACTGATGACCGACACGATCCACGCCACGGATTCTGATGGCGCGCGCTGTGGCGCCTTCGGAGCCACCTTCGACGGCGACGCCAGCGAGGGTTCTGGTGAGGCTGTGGTGGACGCGAACACTGCCCCGCTCGACGGTGGAATGGGCGTGGAGGCGCGGGTTCGCGCGGTGGTGGCGGCGTTCGCCGGGATCGACGCGGAAGGCGTGACGCCGGCGGAGCGGGTGGCGTGTGTGGCGGCGTTGGAGGCGGTCAAGGG
>NZ_AVPK01000008.1 GCF_000768685.1 Knoellia subterranea KCTC 19937
CCTGGCACGACGATTGGCACGACGCCTGGGCTGACGACACCCACCTCGAAGACCGACCGCTCCCGCAGGATCCGCTGAACGGCTGGATCCCGGACCCACCCGAACACTGGTTCGCCGAACACGACGACGACCATGACTACGACACCGACAACGCCTACGCGGCCTGAGGACGTGACACATGAATGCCATCGAGCAGAACACCGCCGGGGAGCTGTTGGTTCGGTTCGCGACCCACATCGACGACGCGAACTGGGACGGGCTCGCGGACCTGCTGGCGGACGACTTCCGGGCGAGGTACTCCACGACCGGTGAAGAGTTCGACAAACAGGGTTTCGTGGCGCTCAACCGGGACTATCCGGGGAGGTGGCGATTCGAACGCGAGGACGTCGTGGACGCCGGTGACCGTGCAGTGCTGCGCGCACGTGTCTCCGACGCCACCGGAACAAGCGACGAGACCCACTTCGTCGCGACCTTCGCCACGGCGCGAGCCGGCCAGTTGACCGAGATCGTCGAGGTCTGGGCCGAAGTCGCTCAGGTCCCGCTCGATCGACGGCCGACGCCCTCCTGAGCCACGGGGAGAGCGTCGAGGACCTTCAGGAGGCGTGCGCGCAGAACGTTCGAGCGCTCGGAGAAGGCGCGCTGGCGCTCCATGTACTCGGCCTTGCCCGACGCGGTCTCGATCCTGACGGGCGCCACGGCATAGTCCGACAGGTCGTAGGGCGAGGCCTCCATGTCGAGGAGGCGGATCTCCCGAGCGAGGTCGAAGCAGTCCATCGTCAACTCACTGGGAACCACCGGGGCCAGTTTCGTCGCCCACTTGTAGACGTCCATGCCGGCATGCAGGCATCCCGGCTGCTCCATCGCGACCTGTGACTCACGCGTCGGCTGAAGGGCATTGCGCGACACCGCTTCTGGCGTGAAGAAGCGGAACGCGTCGAAGTGGCTGCACGTGATCTGGTGGCGTTCGACGACGGCGTCGGTCTCGGCCTGGCTGAGGCGCAACGGCACCTGCTCGTGGCGCACCTCGCCCTCGCGGGCGCGGTAGACCATCGCCCATTCGTGGAGTCCGAAGCAGCCCAGTCGCGCAGGTCGTGCAGAGGTGGCGGTCAAGAGGGCGCGCACGAAGTCGATGGTGCGTCCCCGAGCCGCGACGAACGAGTCCAGGTCGACCACGACATCGCCGTTCACGACGCGGTAGTGCTTCCACCCGGCCCGATCGAGGTCGCCCGCCCCTGCGAGCCGCACGCCCACTCCCGGATGCCACCGACGCAGCTGCGCCGGCTTGGTCGAGTAGTACGTGAAGAGGAAGTCCTCGATCGGGTGCGGCACGCCCGCACCGCGACGGGCCCGGTGGCCGGCGGTCGCCGCATCGACTCGTTCGGCGTGTGCGGCCTCGCGTGCAGTCCACGTGGCGCGATCGAGGACGGCGGCAACAGCATCAGACATGGCCCCTCAAGGGTAGGCGAGTCCGATCTCCCAACCTGACCCCCAAACGCGCGGCGGCGTGCGACGATCCGGTGAGGTCCGCAGCGTCGCGGGCCGTGACACCTTGGAGCTGGTCCCATGCGTCGATTCCTCACCGTCATCTCCGCAGCGCTGCTCGTCCTCGTCGCGCCTTCGGCCGCGTTCGCCGGGCCGGGCAAGGGCGCGGACAAGCGCGCCGACAAGGCGACGAGCTGGTACCTCGCGCTCGGCGACTCCCTCGCCGCCGGCTACCAGCCGGGTGCGGGCGATGACCGTGCTGGCGGCTATGTCGGGGGAGTGCTCGATGCCCTCCAGGCGTCGGCTCCCAAGGCCAAACTGCGCAACATCTCCTGCTCGGGCGCGACGACGACCTCGATGCTCGGCACGGACCGCTGCACCTACGAGGCCGGATCCCAGGTCGCTGCGGGCGTCGAGTTCCTCAAGGCCCACAAGGACAAGGTCGACCTCGTGACCATCGACATCGGCGCCAACGACGTCACGCCATGCGTCCGCGCCGCCGACCAGGTGACCTGCGCCCTCACGGTGCTCGGGACCATCCAGACCAACCTCACGTCGATCCTCGGCCAGTTGCGTGCCGCGACCGGGCCCGACACCCAGATCATCGTCCTCAACTACTACAACCCGTTCCTCGCGTCGTGGCTCCAGGGGCCCGAAGGTCAGCAGCTCGCCGGATTGACGAGCTTCCTCCAAACCCTCCTGAACAACACCGTCTCCGCAGCTGCAGCCACCGTCCAGGCCGATGTCGCGGACGTCGCCACGGCGTTCCGGTCGACGGACACGACTCCAGTCTCGACGGCATACGGCACGATCCCGACGAACGTCGCGACGATCTGCGCGTGGACCTGGATGTGCACGAAGCAGGACATTCACGCGAACGACGCAGGGTATGCCGTCCTCGCGGCGACCGTGTCCGCTCGCCTTTCCTGACCGGTCGCCTGCGCCGCATCGCCGTCCTACGCTGGCAGCGTGCCGATCCCACACGCCGTCACGAAGTTCAACAAGGCCGTCGGCAACCGGCTGCTCATCCACCTTGCCGGGCACGGCCCCTTCGTCGAGCTCGAGCACGTCGGGCGCCGCTCCGGCCGGACGTATCGGATCCCGCTCAACGCCTTCCGCCACAGCGATGTCGTCACGCTCGCGCTGACCTACGGGTCGCGCACCGACTGGTACCGCAACGTCGTCGCGGCGAAGGGGTGTCGCGTCCGCATGAGTGGGCACTGGCTCACCCTCGGCGCACCCCGTCCCGTCAGCACGGAGGAGGGCATGCGCCGGATGCCGTTGATCGCGCGACCGATCCTCCGCACCGCCCAGGTGACCGAGTTCGTCGAACTGCCCGTCCTGTCGGAGGAGCCCGCGCCATGACCACTGTCTACGAAGCCGCCGGTGGAGCCGACGGCATGCTGCGTCTCGCCGACGCGTGGCATCGCCGGGTCATGGCCGATCCCGTTGTCTCACATGCCTTTTCGCACGGATTCCGGGCGGACCACACCGAACGTCTGGCCGCCTATCTGGGCGAGGCGCTCGGCGGCCCGCAGACCTACACAAAGTCGATGGGCACCGAGTCCGACGTCGTGCGCATGCACTCGGGCAACGGGGTCCACGAGGAGATGGACCGTCTCGCCCTCGTGGCCTGGGACCGGGCGATCGAGGACTGTGGCCTCGATGCCGACCCGGCACTCCGGGCGACGCTGCACGACTACTGGGCGGACGGCATACGGAGAATGGCCGAGCACCACGAAACACCGGACACCGTCCCCGACGGTCTGCCGCTGCAGCGCTGGGTTCTAGGGTGATCCCGTGCGCATCGCGAGATTCACGACAGGTGACGACCCCGTCTACGGGCTCGTCGACGGGGCCGGCGAGAAGATCGCCGAGATCACCGGCGACCCGCTCTACACAAAGATCGAGCTGACGGGGGCGACGCACCTCGTCGAAGATGTGCGCCTGCTCGCGCCGGTCATCCCGCGCAGCAAGGTCATCGGCATCGGCAAGAATTACGCCGAACACGCCAAGGAGATGGGCGGCGAGGCTCCCGAGACCCCGCTCATGTTCCTCATCCCGAACACCGCCGTCATCGGCCCCGGCGACCCCGTCGTCATCCCGCGCATCACCGAAGAGGTGAGCTACGAGGGCGAGCTCGCCGTCGTCATCGGCCGCCTCGCCAAGGACGTGCCGGTCGACCAGGCGCTCTCGACGGTCTTCGGCTACACCGTCGCCAACGACGTCACGGCCCGCGACCTCCAGCGGGGCGACGGCCAGTGGGCACGCGCCAAGGGCATGGACACGTTCTGCCCGCTCGGACCCTGGATCGAGACGCAGCTCGACCCAGCGGCCTGCCGGATCCGCACGACCCTCGACGGGGACGTCGTCCAGGACGGGCCGACGTCGGACATGATCCACGGCGTCGCCGAGCTCATCGCCCACGCCTCGCAGGCGTTCACGCTGCTGCCGGGCGACGTCATCCTCACCGGCACCCCGGCTGGCGTCGGTCCGGTCGTCTCGGGTCAGCGTGTCGACGTCGAGATCGACCAGATCGGCACCCTGAGCAACCCCTTCGTCAGCGCGGAGTGAGGAGTCAGGGATGACCAGGTCGTTCGTCGTGGGACTCAGCATGTCGTGGGGCTTCGGGCTCTTCCTGGCTGGCTTCGCGCTGGCCAACTTCGGTCCGGCGAGCGCGCTGGGGCTTCTCGGCGTCACGGTCATGCTCGGCACCTATGTCTGTCACACCATCGCCGGCTGGGAAGAGCGCGCGGCCGAGGCGTCGCGGGCCGAGTCCTGATCAGCTCTCGGCTCGCCAGGTCGCTCCGTCGAGGTGGTAGCCGACGGTCTCGCTGAGGCGGTGCCCCGCCGGCACCTTGGGGTTCGGCCCTTCCCACCGCAGCGTCATCCCGAGTCGTTTCATCACAGCGGTCGACGCGGTGTTGGACGCAACGGCCCACGACCAGACGTCGGAAAGACCAAGGCGTCGTATGCCGTCCGCGAGGCTTGCGCTCGCGGCTTCCGTCGCGAAGCCGCGCCCCCATGCAGACGGGGCGAGGCGCCAGCCCACCTCGACGCCGCCCGGTGAGGGTGAGCCCTCGGGCAGCGTCCACAGACCGGTGAAGCCGATGAACTCGCCGGTGTCGAGACGTTCGAGAGCCCAAAGGCCGTAGCCGCGCTCGGCGAAGCTCACTCCAATCCGTTCGACGAAGGTCGCCGTCGCAGCGGCGTCCTGGGCATCGGCGAAGAACTCCGTGACCCGTGGATCAGCGTTCATCGCGGCAAACGGAGCCACATCTGACTCGCGCCACCCGCGCAGCAGGAGGCGGTCGGTGTGGAGCAGCGGCGGGGGAGCGGACGGCATACAAAAAATTCTCGTCGACCCTGTCGTATCCCGTCGAGTCCATTCGTGGAGAGGATGAGACGACGTCACAGGGCGCCAGCAGAGGCGGCCCGTCGCTCATCCGACAGGAGAACCACCATGACGCAGTACATGCTTTCGGTCCCCGGCAGCGTTGACGACGAGATGCCCTCCGACGAGGTCATCCAGAAGATGTACGCGGACGTCGACGCCTTCAACCAGAAGGTGCGCGAAGCCGGCAAGTGGGTCTTCGCCGGCGGTCTCGAGCCGATCGAGACCGCGACGACGGTCGACGCCACGGGGGACAAGCCAACCTTCACCGACGGCCCCTTCTCGGAGGCCAAGGAGTTCCTCGGCGGCTTCTGGATCCTCGAGTGCGCCGACCTCGACGAGGCCCTGCAGTGGGCCAAGGAGGGTTCCGCCGCGTGCGGTGGAGCGGTGGAGGTTCGTCCGTTCCAGGCCGAACCGTCCGCGTGACCTCACCCGATTCCGCTGCCGCTCTCGGTGCGGACGCCGTCGCCGACGTCGTCCGCACCGAGTACGGCAAGGTCGTCGCCGGGCTCATCCGACGCTTCGGCGACATCGGCCTGGCCGAGGACTCCCTCGGCGAAGCCGTCCTCATCGCGCTCGAGCGGTGGCCGCAGGACGGTGTCCCACCCAACCCCGCCGGGTGGCTCACGACGACGGCCAGCCGCAAGGCGCTGGACCACCTGCGTCGCGAGAAGGTGCGCGACGAGAAGTACGCCGAGGCAGCCATGCTCACCGACGACACACCCCCGGAAGCCACCGGACCCGTCACCGACGACCGGCTCCGCCTGATCTTCACCTGCTGCCACCCGGCCCTCGCCGAACCGGCCCGGGTCGCGCTGACGCTGCGGCTGCTCGGCGGCCTCACGGTCGGCGAGATCGCGAGCGCTTTCCTCGTGCCCGAGACGACGATGGCGCAGCGCATCACTCGGGCGAAGGCCAAGATCGCCAAGGCCCGCATTCCCTATCGGGTCCCGGAACAGCAGGACCTCGCCGAGCGCCTCGCCGGCGTGCTCGCGGTCCTCTACCTCGTCTACAACGAGGGCTACCTCAGCTCGAGCGCCGACAACGCCGACCGGCAGGACCTCGCCGACGAGGCCATCCGCCTGACGCGTGCCGTCCGCGGCATCAGCGAGGGCATCGGATCGCCGCCCGAGGTCGACGGGCTCCTCGCCCTCATGCTTCTGTCCCAGGCCCGCCGCCCCGCGCGGTTCGCCGACGACGGCACGCTCGTCACTCTGGACAATCAGGACCGCACGCAATGGGACAGCGTGCTCATCGACGAGGGCCACGCCATCGTGCGGGAATGCCTGCGCCGCAACGCTCCCGGGCCCTACCAGTTGCAGGCAGCCATCCAGGCGGTGCACACGGACGCCCTCGAAGCCTCGCTCACCGACTGGGACCAGATCGTGGCGCTCTACGACCAGCTCATGGCGGTGCAGCCAACCCCGATCGTCGCCCTCAACCGCGCCGTCGCCGTCGCCGAGCTCGACGGGCCGCAGGTGGCCCTGGCGGCGGTCGACGGACTGGGCCTCACGGCATACGCACCGTGGCACGCAACCCGAGCGGACCTGCTGGGCCGTCTGGGACGTGACGACGACGCACGACGCGCGTATGCCGCCGCGATCGCGACCACGGACAACCCCGCCGAGCGTGCGTGGCTGGCGACGCGGCGCGAGTCGCTCGGTGGTCGCTGAGCGAGCGCGCTCCTACTTCTCGACGCGGAAGCCGAGCTTGATCCCGACCTGCCAGTCGGCGACCGCGCCGTCGTCGCCGAGGTGGCCGCGGATCTCGGTCACCTCGAACCAGTCGAGGTTGCGCACCGTCGAGCTCGCCGAGGCGAGGGCGTTGGACACGGCGGCCTCGACGCCCTCGGGGGAACTGCCGACGAGCTCGGAGATCGCGTAGACGTGATTGGCCATGAGGGTGCCTCCGGACATCGAGCCGGACGCCGGTCGCCCGGTCCTTGGGCACCAACGTAGACCCAGTACCGGCCCTCAACCTCGCCGAACGTGTGTGGTTGACGATCCGGGGACGCTAGGTTCACGCCATGAATGACAGCGCCCTCATCACGGTCGGACTCCCCATCGCCCTCGCGATCATCATGTTCGGCCTGGGGCTGTCACTGACACCGGGAGACTTCCGTCGCGTGGCCCGGGCACCGCGCGCCGTTGTCGTGGCGCTCGTGGTGCAGGTTGTCATCCTGCCCCTGGTGGCGTTCGGGTTGATCAAGGGATTCGGCCTCGCGCCCCTGCTCGCGGTGGGTGTCATGCTGCTCGCCGCCTCGCCGGGAGGGACGACGGCCAACCTGTTCAGCCACCTCTTTCGCGGAGACGTCGCGCTCAACATCAGCCTGACCGCGATCAACTCGGTCCTCGCCGCCTTCACCATCCCGCTCATCACGAACTTCGCCATCGGCCACTTCGACGCCGAGGGTGACCTCGGCCTGCAGTTCGGCAAGGTCGTCCAGGTCATCGCGATCGTGCTCGTGCCGGTGGCCATCGGCATGTTCGTCCGCAGCCGTGCCTCCGACTTCGCTGCTCGTGCCGACAAGCCGGTCCGCATCTTCTCGATCGTCGTCCTCGTCATCGTCGCCGTCGGTGCCCTGCTCGGGGAGCGTGAGAACCTCGCCGACTACATCCGTCAGGTCGGTCTCGTCACGGGGCTGTTCTGCCTCGCCAGCCTGACCATCGGGTACGTCGCGGCCCGACTGCTCAAGCTCGACGAACCGCAGGCCATCGCCACCTCGATGGAGGTGGGCATCCACAACACGACGATCGCCCTGACCATCGCCCTGAGCGTCCTGGACAGCACCGAGGTCGCGATCCCGAGTGCGATCTACTCGATCCTCATGTACGTCCTCGCCACGGCCTTCGGTTTCGTCATCACCCGGGGTCGCAAGCCGGCGACCGAGAGCGCACGCGCCAGCGTCTGAATCTAGAATCGGGGGACCATGACTGAGCACCCCACCCCCGCAGCCAGCAGCCCTCGACTTCGCGTCGCCCCGTCCCCGACGGGTGACCCGCACGTCGGCACGGCATACATGTCGTTGTTCAACCTCGCGTTCGCGCGACAGCAGGGTGGGCGCTTCCTCCTGCGCATCGAGGACACCGACCGGGCGCGCTTCCGCGAGGACAGCGAGCAGCAGGTCTTCGACACGCTCCACTGGCTCGGGCTCACCTGGGACGAGGGCCCGGACATCGGCGGTCCCTACGCGCCCTACAAGCAGAGCGAGCGCCTCGACACCTACCGTCCCTACGTCGAGCGGTTGCTGGAGGACGGCAAGGCCTATTACTGCTGGTGCTCCGGCGAGCGCCTCGCCCAGATGCGCGAGATGCAGCAGAAGACGAAGCAGCCGACCGGCTACGACCGGCTCTGCCACGGCAAGACGCGCGAGGAGCGCGCCGCCCTGCCCGGGTTCACCGACAAGGACCCGGTCGTCCGCATGCTCATCCCGGACGACGCCCCGCTGACCTTCGACGACCTGATCCGTGGCACAGTCGCCGCGCCCCGCCCGGACGACCAGGTCATCCTCAAGGCCGACGGCTTCCCGACCTACCACCTGGCCGTCGTCGTCGACGACCACGAGATGGGCATCACCCACGTCGTCCGCGGCGAGGAGTGGATCAGCTCGACGCCGAAGCACGTCCTGCTCTACCAGTGGCTCGGTCTCGAGCCGCCGAAGTTCGCGCACATGCCGCTGCTGCGCAACGCCGACAAGTCGAAGATCTCCAAGCGCAAGAACCCGGCCGCGCGCCTCACGTGGTTCAAGGAGGAGGGCTACCTCCCCGAGGCGCTCGTGAACTTCCTTGCGCTGCTTGCGTATCCGCCGGTGCTCGAGGTGGACGGCACGGAGCGCGAGGTCTTCACGTTCCGCGAGTTCAGCGACGGCTTCGACTGGAAGAAGGTCAACCCGGTCGGCCCGATCTTCGACCTCAAGAAGCTCGACTGGCTCAACGGTGTCTACATCCGCGAGCTCGATCTGGGCGACTTCACCTCGCGCCTCCTGCCGTTCCTCGAGCGTGACGAGGTGCTCTCCGGCAACCCGTCGCTCGGGGAGCTCGGTCGGCTCAAGGCCGTGGCCGAGCTCATCCAGACGCGCATCGCCCACCTCACCGAGGCCTCGGCTCTCGTCCGGCCGTTCTTCGTCGCCGATGACGCGCTGGAGATCGCCGAGGATGCCCGCGGTCAGCTCAAGGAGGACGCGGGTCAGGTCCTCGACGCGGCCATCGCGGCGCTCGGCGACATCGACGACGCCGGCACGGGCCCACTCGGGTCGGACAGCGGCTTCAACGCCGCGGCGATCGAGGCATCCCTGCGCGAGTCCATCGTCGAGGGCCTCGGCATCAAGCCGAAGTTCGCGTTCGGGCCGCTGCGCACCGCCGTCTCCGGTCAGCGGATCAGCCCGCCGCTCTTCGAGTCGATGGAGATCCTCGGCAAGACCTCGACGCTCGCACGCCTCCAGGGGCTGCGCGACTCGCTGTGACCTTCGCTGGCGTCCTGCTCGACGCCGACGACACGCTCTACGACACCCGCGCGGCGATGCACCGCGCGGGTGCCGAGGTCGCGCACCGGCTCTGGCCGCACGCCGATCCGGCGCGCCTGGAGTTCGTCGGCGTCCGCTTCCGCGACGACCCGGAGGGGTGGTTCGCGGCCTACACGCGCGGCGAGCTCGACTTCGACGACATGCGCACCCGCCGCATCGACGAGATCGGGCGCTGGCTCGGGTCCGAGGAGGTCGTCGAACCGGCGCGCTTCTTCGCGCTCTACGAGCCGGCTTTCCACGAGGCGCTGGAGGCTTTTGACGACGTCCACCCAACAGTGGCGGCGTTGCGTGAGAGCGGCCGCGCGGTCGGCATCCTGACGAACTCCTCGGCCGACTACACCGACACGAAGCTGGCGGCCTCGGGTCTCGATGGCGTCTTCGACGTCATCTGCTCACGCGACACGCTCGGCTTCGGCAAGCCCGACCCCCGGGCCTTCCATGAGGCGTGTCGTCGTCTCGGCACGGATCCCTCGGAGACGCTCTACGTCGGCGACGACCTGCACACGGATCCGTTGGGAGCCAACGGCGCCGGTATGCCGGCCGCCTGGCTCGTGCGCGACGGTCACGTCGCTGAGGCGGACCGGAAGGTGGTCTCGGCACACGGCATACCGGTCGTCTCCGGCCTCGCAGAGGTGGCCGATTTGGGCGCGGGGGAGGGACGCAGGTAGTATCGCTCCTCGGTTCACCGGCTTGTGAAAACAGGCCAGTGATACCCCCTTGGGGTATGGTGTAATTGGCAACACAGCTGATTCTGGTTCAGTCGTTCTAGGTTCGAGTCCTGGTACCCCAGCCAATCGAGAAGGTCCGCCTCCTCGATTCGGAGAAATCCACACCAGCAGGTATGGTTCATCTCCGTTGCCAGAGCGGCGAAAGTCGCTCGAGGCACGCGCTAGAGGCCCCGTTGTGTAGCGGCCTAGCACGCCGCCCTCTCAAGGCGGTAGCGCGGGTTCGAATCCCGTCGGGGCTACAAGCAGAAGTCCCCGTCACCCTTCAGGGTGACGGGGACTTCTTCATTCTGTGTGCCGGGCGGCCGACTCAGCTCCAGAAGTAGCCGCTCGCCGCGCCGCCAGCGATCTGGCCCATGTAGGACGTTGCGCGGAAGCGGTAGCGGGAGTCCTCGTAGGCGTACTTGAGGCCGTCCTTGCACGTCCAGGTCCTGCCGCCGGCAGCGTCCGTGACCCGGACCGTCGGGCCGACGCCGTTCACTGGCGAGACGACGACGGTGGCCGCGTAGCCGCCCGAGCCGCTGACGCAGATCTTGTCCTCGCCGTCGACGTACTTGACCGCGCCGTGGCGGAACGAGGTCGTGAACGTGTTGGCCTGCGCCGGTGCCGCGGCCGCGACCCCTCCGGCGACGACCGCCGCGATGGCGACTCCGCGAGCGAGTGTCTTCTTCATGGTGGTTCCCCCTTGGTGATTTCCGAGGTGGGCGTGTGCCCACATGAGGAAGTTAGGCAGGGGAGCCAGAAGTGGTCAAGCGCATCGGATGGGGAGAACTCCCCTGTCCCGCAACAGTATTCGGCTCAGGCCGAGTGCTGCTCCTCGGCGGTCTTCGCGTGGCGGGCCAGCACCTCGGTGAGCTTGTTGGCGCCGGCGATGACCGTCGCGGCGTGGAGTCGACCGGGCTGGCGCGACAGTCGCTCGATCGGTCCCGAGATCGAGACCGCAGCGATGACGCGGCCGGAGGGGGAGCGCACCGGTGCCGAGACGGAGGCCACTCCGGCCTCGCGCTCGCCGACGCTCTGAGCCCAGCCGCGCCGGCGCACGCCGGAGAGGGTCGTTGCGTTGAAGGCCGCACCCTGGAGGCCGCGGTGGAGCCGGTCGGGTTCCTCCCAGGCGAGGAGGATCTGGGCGGCCGAGCCGGCGAGCATCGACAGGCTCGCGCCGATCGGGATGGAGTCGCGCAGGCCGACCGGACGCTCGGCGGCGGACACGCAGATCCGGTGGTCGCCCTGTCGCCGGAAGAGCTGGGCGCTCTCGTTCGTGTGGTCGCGCAGCGCGCCCAGGACCGGGCCGGCGGCGGCCAGGAGGCGGTCCTCGCCCGCGGCGGCGGCGAGCTCACCCAGTCGCGGACCGAGGACGAAGCGCCCCTGCATGTCACGGCCCACCAGGCGGTGGTGCTCGAGCGCGACCGCAAGGCGGTGCGCCGTCGGGCGCGCCAGGCCGGTGGCCGTGACGAGCTGGGCGAGGGTCGAAGGTCCGGCTTCGAGGGCGCTCAAGACGATGGCGGCCTTGTCCAGAACGCCGACGCCACTGGTGTTGTCCATGACTTGATACTGCCGTCCCAAGCGGTGAGACGCAAGTCCCGCGTTTCGGACCGCGTGCCAACCTCGTCACAGAGCGAGGTCGCCGACGATTCCGTGGGGCCTCTCCGACCGGGTTTCGTGGAGGTGGTGGCCGTGGGCAAGACCCTGGCAGAGAAGGTGTGGGACGCACATGTGGTGCGACGAGGCGAGGGTGAACCCGACCTCCTCTACATCGACCTCCACCTCCTCCACGAGGTGACCAGCCCGCAGGCCTTCGACGGTCTGCGGCTGTCCGACCGCCCTGTGCGCCGTCCCGATCTCACCCTGGCGACCGAGGACCACAACGTTCCCACCACGCCGGGACCCATCACGGACCCGGTGAGCCTCACGCAGGTCCAGACGCTGCGCCGCAACTGCGACGAGTTCGGCATCAAGCTCTATCCGATGGGTGACGCCGAGCAGGGCATCGTCCACGTCGTCGGACCGCAGCTCGGTCTCACGCAGCCCGGCATGACCGTCGTCTGCGGCGACAGCCACACCTCGACCCACGGCGCCTTCGGCGCCCTCGCGTTCGGCATCGGCACGTCCGAGGTCGAGCACGTCCTCGCGACGCAGACGTTGCCGCTCAAGCCGTTCCGCACGATGGCCGTCACCGTCGACGGGGAGCTGCCCGCCGGGGTCACGTCCAAGGACATCGTCCTCGCGGTCATCGCCAGGATCGGCACGGGCGGCGGGCAGGGTTACGTGCTCGAATACCGCGGCAGCGCCATCCGCAACCTCTCGATGGAGGCGCGGATGACGGTCTGCAACATGTCCATCGAGGCCGGTGCCCGCGCCGGCATGATCGCTCCGGACGAGACGACGTTCGCCTACCTCGAGGGCCGCGACCACGCACCCAAGGGGGAGGAGTGGGATGCCGCCCTCGCCGCGTGGCGGGAGCTGCGCACCGACGACGACGCGGAGTTCGACGCCGAGGTGGTCATCGACGCAGCCTCGGTCACGCCCTTCGTCACGTGGGGCACGAACCCGGGTCAGGGCGCGCCCCTGGGCGATGCGGTTCCGGACCCTGCCCAGATGGAGGACTCCGAGCGGCAGGCCGCCGAGCGCGCTCTCGAATACATGGGCCTCGTCGCGGGCACCCCGCTGCGCAATATCTCCGTCGACACCGTCTTCGTTGGCTCCTGCACCAATGGCCGCATCGAGGACATGCGTGCCGCCGCTGAGGTCGTCAAGGGGCGCAGGGTCGCCGAGGGCGTGCGGATGCTCGTGGTCCCCGGTTCGGCCCGGGTGCGCCTGCAGGCCGAGGCCGAAGGGCTCGACCGCATCTTCACCGAGGCGGGAGCCGAATGGCGCCTGCCCGGCTGTTCGATGTGCCTTGCCATGAACCCCGACAAGCTCGCGCCGGGGGAGCGCAGTGCCTCGACCTCCAACCGCAACTTCGAGGGCCGCCAGGGCAAGGGCGGTCGCACTCACCTCGTCAGCCCGCTCGTCGCGGCTGCCACCGCGATCCGCGGCACACTGTCCAGCCCGTCCGACCTCGAGCCGGTCGCGGCTCCTGCCGAGTTCGCCACCCAGGAGGCCTGAGATGGAAGCCTTCATCACCCACACCGGCATCGGCGTTCCCCTGCGCCGCAGCAACGTCGACACCGACCAGATCATCCCGGCCGAATACCTCAAGCGCGTCACGAAGTCCGGCTTCGAGGACGGACTCTTCGCTGCGTGGCGCTCGGATGAGACGTTCATCCTCAACGACCCGGCGTATGCCGCAGGCTCGGTTCTCGTCGCCGGTCCCGATTTCGGCACCGGGAGTTCGCGAGAGCACGCGGTGTGGGCGCTCATGAACTACGGCTTCCGGGTCGTCATCTCCTCCCGGTTCGCCGACATCTTCCGGGGCAACAGCAGCAAGTCGGGGCTCCTCGCGGCGCAGTGCAGCCAGGACGACGTCGAGCTCCTCTGGAAGCTCCTCGAGAACGAGCCGGGCACGTCGGTCACGGTCGACCTCGAGTCGCGCACCGTGACCGCCGGAGATCTCACGGCCGCGTTCCAGGTCGACGACTACGCCCGCTGGCGCCTGCTCGAAGGCCTCGACGACATCTCCCTGACGCTGCGTCACGAAGGTGACATCACGGCATACGAGTCCGGCCGCCCGGCCTGGAAGCCCGTCACGATCTGAGGCTCTCGCACGGCGACACGCCGTGTGGCAGTGGGGAATTCGCGCGCCGGCGGCGCCACCACTTCTGTGACTCATGTGACTGGTGGGATTGAGCGTGGTTGCGTTCGTGTGCGGCGCCCATGCTTGGTCTGATGTCTCGGGTTCGGTGAATTCGCCTGTTGCACAACCGAATTCGCCTGATACGCCGCGACGTCGGGCTCGCTTGAACCGTCCCGCTGAGCACCAGTCGCGATCCTCGACATGTCTCGAAAGCCCTTGTGGGACAACGGAAACCGGCTCAACGGTGATGGACTCCGCACTCCCACCGTCCTACCGTCGTAACTGGATCAGGCGCCTGCCTGGTCGCCCAACACCTCGTCGGGTCGACCCGACGGCGACACCCTGATGGAGAGACAGTGAACAAGGGAGAACTCGTCCGGGAGCTCGAGAAGCGACTCGGTAGCCGCAAGGCAGCGACCGAGGCCCTCGATGCGGTCCTCGACACGATCGTCCGCGAGGTCGCCAAGGGTGGCAGCGTCGGGATCACCGGCTTCGGCACCTTCGACCGAGTCGAGCGGGCCGCCCGCACCGGCCGCAATCCACGCTCCGGCGAGAGCGTCCGGATCCCCAAGTCCAAGGCCCCGCGCTTCCGCGCCGGTGCCGCGTTCAAGGCCTACGTCAAGAAGCCCTCGACGCTGCCCAAGGCCGCACCCGCGGCCCAGCGCGCCAGCGCCGGAACGGCGGCGGCCGCCGCCAAGACCGCAGCTCCTGCCAAGAAGGCCGCCGCGAAGAAGACCGCCACCAAGGCAGTCGCCAAGAAGGCCCCGGCCAAGAAGGTCGCCACGAAGGCGGCTCCCGCCAAGAAGGCGGCACCCGTCAAGGCGGCTGCGAAGAAGGCCCCCGCCAAGAAGGTCGCCACGAAGGCCGCGGTCACCAAGGCCGTCGCCAAGAAGGCTCCGGCCAAGAAGGTCGCGACGAAGGCCGTCGCCAAGAAGGCGCCCGCCAAGAAGGTCGCCACCAAGGCCGTCGCCAAGAAGGCCCCGGCGAAGAAGGCTCCCGCCAAGAAGGCCCCGGCGAAGAAGAAGTGAGCGGCTGAGCACCGCTCGCACCGCACAGAGACAGGGCCGGCGCCTCAGGCGCCGGCCCTGTCGTCGTCCATCACGAGCGGTGCGTCAGCGGATCGTCTCGCCCTCGCCGATCCCGACGATCCAGAGACGGGTGACCGAGGTGCCGTCGAGTTCCACGCTGACCCGTTGGCCGATCCGCACGTGCCGCAGCGCACTCCCGGCGAAGACCTCACTCGGCCAGGTGACGAGTTGGCCGTCATCGAGCAGCGCGGAGCCGGAACCGGATTCGTCGAAGGTGTGGATGCTTGCCTGCACACCCCGACGCTATCGCCCCAGCGCATGTCGCGTGCGCGGACCCAGCGTCCGCTGCACGGCTCGCTCCGCGAGGGAGGCTTCGTCGTCGACGTCATGGCGAAGCCCCGGCAGGTCGAGGTCGAGTCGTGTGTGCCCCAGGCCTTCGTGACGGGCGGCGCTGCCCGCGCCGAACGACACCTCGGGTGCCACTCCGGCCGTCGTGGCGAGGAGTGCCGTTCCCGTCCCGTCGGCGTCCGGGACGAAGCACGTCGTATGCCGTGATCCGGCTTTCAGTGCTGCCGTGAGTTCCACTGGGGTCAGGGCCGGGTGGTCGCCGAGGAGGACGGCGACCCGCAGGGCGCCATGGCCGAGGGCATGCTCGACGCCGACGAGACAGGCCCCGTCGATCCCGGCGCCCGGATCGGCGACGACGGCGTGCCCCTCGGCGCGGGCGTACTCCGTCTCGTGTGCGTCGCCGGTGACCACCACGACCCGCGCAGAACCGACCACGGACGTCGCCACGGCCAGGGTGTCGTGGACGATGGCGGCGACGAGAGTCGCGTCGTCGAGCGAGGCGCGAAGGCGCGACTTGGCGGAGGGGCCGCCCTTGACCGGCACCACGACCCACCATGCGTGGGGATCGGGTTCGTGCATGGGACGATCCTCCCCATGAGATTCGGTCCACGCCACTCGCCCCCGGCCTACCGATTCGCCGTGACCGTCGTGCGCCCGCTCCTCATGTCCCTGACGAGGCGCAGGTGGAGGGGGCAGGAGCACCTCCCGCGTGACCGCGGATTCGTCGCGGTCTCCAACCACATCTCGCACATCGATCCGTTCGTCTTCGCCCACTTCCTCAATGACGAGGGCATCGTGCCCCACTTCCTCGGCAAGGTGGAGGTCTTCGACATCCCCGTCATCGGGGCGGTCCTGCGCGGCGCCGAGCAGATCCCGGTCTATCGCGAGACGGGGCAGGCCTCGGATGCCTTCCGGGCCGCCGTCGACGCGATCGGCGAGGGCAAGTGCGTGGCGATCTATCCCGAGGGGACGGTCACCCGCGAACCCGATCTCTGGCCCATGAGGGGCAAGACCGGAGCCGCCCGGATCGCGCTCGAGACCGGATGTCCGGTCATCCCCATCGCGCAGTGGGGCGCACAGCAGATCCTCGCGCCCTACGGTCGCGTTCCGCACGTCCTGCCACGGCACACGATGCAGGTCAGCGCGGGCGACCCCGTGGACTTCGATGACCTGCTTGGTCGACCCGTCACGGCCGAGGTGCTCGCGGAGGCGACCGAGCGGATCATGGCGGCCCTCACGAGCCAGCTCGAGGTCCTGCGGGGTGAGACCGCTCCCGAGGGTCGATTCGACCCCAAGATCGAGGGGCTGACCGTGACCGGTCGCCCGAAAGCGGTGCGACCGTCCGACCGTTCCGGCCCGCCACGGGGCGAGCAACCGACACAATGGCCCGACGATCATCGAGGCGAAGCGGAGGATGGCGCGTGACCACAGCAGCGGTATTCGGCACGGGCAGTTGGGGCACGGCGTTCGCGTCGGTCCTGGCCGACTCGGGCACGGACGTGACCATGTGGGGCCGTCGGAGCGAGGTCGTCGACGCGATCAACGCCGGCTGCAACGAGGAGTACCTCCCCGAACTGCGCCTGTCGGAGCGCATCTCGGCCACGGCCGACCCGGCCGAGGCGGCCTCCGGCGCTGACATCGTCGTGCTCGCCGTGCCGTCCCAGACCCTGCGAGCCAACCTCGGTGACTGGGGCTCGACCCTGCCGACGGACGCCGCTGTCGTCTCCCTCATGAAGGGCGTCGAGCTCGGCACGACGCAACGCATGAGCGAGGTCATCGCCGACGCCGGGGGAGTCGAACCCGCGCGCATCGTCGTCGTGTCCGGTCCCAACCTGGCCCGTGAGATCGCGGTCAAGCAGCCTGCCGCCAGCGTCGTCGCGGCGTCGGACGAGCGGATGGCGCAGCGGGTCGCGGACGCCTGCGCTGCGGCATACTTCCGGCCCTACACGCACACCGACGTAGTCGGGACGGAGATCGCGGGGGCGACCAAGAACGTCATCGCCCTCGCCGTCGGCATGGCCGAGGGCCTCGGCATGGGTGACAACTCCAAGTCGTCGATCATCACCCGTGGGCTCGCCGAGACGACCCGTCTCGGCACGGCGCTGGGCGGAGACGCCGTGACGTTCGCGGGCCTCGCGGGCGTCGGTGACCTCATCGCAACCTGCATGTCCCCGCTGTCGCGCAACCACAGCTTTGGTGTCCGGCTCGGTCAGGGCATGACCGTGGCCGAGGTCGTGGCCGTGACGAACCAGACCGCCGAGGGCGTGAAGTCGTGCACGTCCATCCTCGACCTC
This sequence comes from Knoellia subterranea KCTC 19937, assembly GCF_000768685.1. GTDB lineage: Bacteria > Actinomycetota > Actinomycetes > Actinomycetales > Dermatophilaceae > Knoellia > Knoellia subterranea. The sequence goes on from NZ_AVPK01000008.1 coordinate 17,527, forward strand.
GCGCGACAGCACGGCGTCGACGTGCCGATCATCGAGCAGGTCAACGCGATGATCACCGAGGGCAAGTCCACCCCGGAGGTCGTCGAGGCGCTCCTGTCGCGGCCACGCAAGGCCGAGACGGGCTGAGTCAGGCCGATCCGAGCGCTGCGTCGAGGTCGCTCCAGAGGTCCTCGACGTCCTCGATCCCGACGGACAGCCGAAGGAGGTTCTCGGGAACGGCCTCCGGCTCGCCGGGCTGGCGACGGCGACGCTCCACCTGGCTCTCGACCCCGCCGAGGCTCGTCGAGTGCACCCAGATCTGGGTGGCCGCCGCGACCCGTTCGGCCGCCTCGACACCCCCGGCCACGTCGATCGAGATCATCGCGCCGAAGCCCGGGTAGCGCACCCGCTCAACACGGTCGTGGTCGGCGAGCCGGGTGGCGAGGATCGTGGCGTTGGCGCTGGCCCGCTCGAGGCGCACCGACAGCGTCCGCAGGCCGCGCAGCGCGAGCCACGTCTCCATCGGCCCGGCGATGGCCCCGTGCAGCTGGCGGTGGCGCCGCATCCGCTCGTGCAGAGCCCGGCCGGAGTCGGTGCGCGCGGTCACGACGGCGCCGAGGAGCAGGTCGCTGTGCCCGGAGAGGTACTTCGTCGCCGAGTGCACGACGATGTCGGCACCGAGCTCGAGCGGTCGTTGGAGCAGGGGAGTGGCAAAGGTGTTGTCGACCACGACGAGGACGCCACGCGCCCGGGCCGCCTCGGCGAGGGTCGCGAGGTCGGCGACCTCGAGCAGCGGGTTCGTCGGGGACTCGATCCACATCACGGCGGCGCCGTCGAGGGCCGCGACGACTGCGGCGGTGTCGGTGATCTCCACCCGGCTCACCGCGACCTCACCGGCCTCCTCACGGTCGGCGAGGGTCACGAGCGTCCCGTTGTAGGCGGCCGTCGGCACGACGACCCGGCCACCGTGAGGCACGAGTGACAGCGCTGCCGCGACGGCTGCCATGCCCGAGGCGACGACGAGCGCCTCGCCGCCCTCGAGGGAGCCGAGTGCCTCCTCGAAGGCGCTCCACGTCGGGTTGCCGCCGCGCGCGTAGTTCACCGGACCGTCCGCGTGGAACGTCGAGGTCATCACGAGCGGAGCGCCGACCTGGGCGCCGGGCTCACGATCGACCCGTCCAAGGGCGACGACACGGGTGGCCGGGCTGAGCTCGTTGTGGTTCACCGGCGCAGCGTATGCCGGGTGCTCGAGGCCGTGCTCGCGTGTCCGCCGGGATAGGGTCGCCTGCGATGAGTACCGAGAAGAGCCGCAAGCTGCGTGTCGCCCTCGTCTTCGGAGGGCGTTCGTCCGAGCACGCCGTCTCGTGCGCGACCGCCGCGAGCGTCATGTCGGCACTCGACCCGGAGCGCTACGACGTCATCCCGATCGGTATCGCCAAGGACGGCAGCTGGGTGCTCGCACCCAACGACCCCGAGCCCCTGCGCCTCGCGCCCGGGCACATCCCGGAGGTCGACGCGTCCGGACCCGGCGTCCTCGTCCCGACGAGCGCCACGGCCCGTCACCTCATCGTCCACGAGGCCGGACAGGCCCCGCGCGAACTGAACGAGGTCGACGTCGTCTTCCCGCTGCTCCACGGCCCGTTCGGCGAAGACGGCACCATCCAGGGGATGCTCGACCTCGCCGATGTCCGCTACGTCGGGTCGGGCGTCACCGCGTCCGCGGTGATGATGGACAAGCACATGATGAAGGTCGTCTTCCAGGCGGCCGGCCTGCCCGTCGGCCCCTACACGGTCATCACCGACCGGGAGTGGCAGCGCGACCCCGAGGCGGCGCTCGACGCGGTGGGCGCGCTGGACTTCCCGGTCTTCGTCAAGCCGGCCCGGGCCGGCTCGAGCATGGGGATCTCCAAGGTCGACCACCGCCAGGACCTGCGGTCCGCCGTCGAGGCCGCGCGCGAGCACGACCCCAAGGTCGTCATCGAGCAGGGCATCGTCGGCCGCGAGATCGAGTGCGGCGTCCTCGACGGTCACGGCACCGATGCGCCGCGCACGAGCCCGCTGGGGGAGTGCATCGTCGTCCAGAACCACGCCTTCTACGACTTCGAGGCGAAGTACCTCGCCGCCGACGACATTCGCCTCGAGGCCCCGGCCGACGTGCCGCCCGAGATCGCCGAGCAGATCTCGCGGATGGCGGTCACGGCCTTCGAGGCAGCCGGTTGCGAGGGCCTGGCCCGCTGCGACTTCTTCCTCACCGAGGACGGCGAGCTCCTCATCAACGAGATCAACACGATGCCCGGCTTCACGCCGAGCTCGATGTACCCGCGGATGTGGGCGGCGGCCGGCGTCAGCTATCCCGAACTCATCGACGAGCTCATCAGCCTCGCGATGGAGCGCCGCGTCGGTCTGCGCTGAGTCAGCGGCAGGCGAGCGAGTTCTGGGGGAGCAGCTCCGCGGCGGCGGTGAAGGCCGGCAGCAGCAGCGGTTCGGGTGCGTAGTCCTTGGGGACGAGCACCTCTATCGCCGGATCGCGACCGAACGTCGTGAAGCGGGTGCCGTCACTCAGTGGGCTGGCCACCCAGCCCATGCCGTCGACCTCGATGCAGTCTTTGGTCGTCGGGCCGAGTGCCGGGAGACCGCACCTCGCGATGATCGCCGGATCCCCGTATGCCGCACCCGCACTCGCGTCGGACACCTCCCGCCGCTCGTGGTTGCCGACGGTCGCGGGCCACGCGGAGGCGACCTCACGGCATACCTCACCGTCGGCGAGGGGAGTGGGCGCGATCTCTACGGCGGACGAACACCCCGACAGCACGACGACGGCGGTGGCGCAGAGCGCCACCGCCGTCGTGCGGGTCAGTCGGGCCACGTCAGACGTGGACCACCGTGCAGGTGAGGGTGCGGGTGATGCCCTCGACCTCCTGGATCTTGGCAATGACGAGCTTGCCGAGCTCGTCGACGGTCTCGGCCTCGACGCGCGCAATGCAGTCGTAGGGGCCGGTGACGTCCTCGGCGAGCGCCACTCCCGGGATCGCTCCGATCGCCTGCGCGACGGCTGCTGCGCGACCGACCTCGGTCTGAATCAGGATGTAGGCCTGAACCACTGGGTGTCACCTCACTGTCGTTGGGCGCGGCATCGGTGCCGCGGTGCCTGCACGGTACCGTGCCCGTGGTCCTTGCGTCTCGGGTGGTTCAGGAGGTGGGAAGTGTGGTCGCACACACGACGATCGGCTCGGTGAGCGAGTCCGATCTCCTGTCGCGGATCATCCCGATGTTCGGGGTGAGCGCGTTCGCGGGACAGGGGGTCGTGGTGCCGCCGGGCGACGACGCCGCGGTGGTGACGGCACGCGACTCCGTGGTCGTGACGACCGACTCGATGGTGCGCGGACGCGACTGGCGCGATGACTGGTCGACCGGGCACGACGTGGGCATCAAGGTCGTCGCCCAGAACGTTTCCGACGTCGCGGCCATGGGTGCGGTGCCGACCGGCCTCCTCGTCTCCGTGGCCGCCGATCCCGAAACCTCGCTCGACTGGGTCATCGACCTCACCCGCGGCATCGCGTTCGGGGCCGAGGACGCCCGCTGCCCCGTCGTCGGCGGAGACCTCTCGTCGGCGCCAGCCGGTGTCGTCATCGTTGCGGTCACGGCGTTCGGCGACCTCGAGGGACGGTCGCCGGTGCTGCGGTCGGGGGCGCGACCGGGTGACGTCGTGGCGGTCGCGGGTGACCTCGGGTGGTCCGGAGCTGGGCTTCGCCTCTACGAACTGGGCTTGGTGGACACCACGCCGTCCCGACCTGCCCGTGACCACACGGACCGGGAGAAGGCGGTGTCGGTGCTCCAGTGGTACCACCGCTCGCCGCGTCCGCCATGGGAGTCGGGGCCTGTCGCCGCCGATGGGGGAGCGACGTCGATGATCGACATCTCCGACGGGCTCGTGCGCGACGGCGGGCGCATCGCCACGGCGAGCGGCGTCGAACTGGCCCTGGACGAGCAGGCTCTGCGCGAGCACTTCCTCGCCGGGCCCATCGAGCTCGCTCTGGGAGCCGAGGACGGCTGGCGTCAGGTCCTGGCCGGGGGAGAAGAGCACTCGCTGCTCGCGACGTTTCCCGAAGGGTCGGTGCCGGTCGACGAGCGCGCGCCGTGGACGGTCATCGGACGCGTCGTCGAGGCAGGTCCGGAGGGGCCTCGGCTCACCGTCGGTGGAGCCGTCCCGAGCGTGACCGGCTGGGACCACTTCGCCGGCTGACCGGCATACGCCACGCGCCGCAGGCATGCGAAAGGGGCGCCGACCGCGAACGGTCGGCGCCCCTTTCCGGGAACAGCAGGGTCAGCGCTTGACCTTGCCCGCCTTGAGGCAGGAGGTGCAGACGTTGAGACGCTTCGGGGTCACACCCTTGTCACCGACAAGAGCCTTGACGCGCTGGATGTTGGGGTTCCAGCGACGCTTGGTGCGGCGGTGCGAGTGCGAGATGCTGTGGCCGAAGCCGGGTCCCTTGCCGCAGACATCGCAGTTGGCAGCCACGGGTGATCTCCTTGAGTCAGATTGCATGCGAAACGGCTGGATTGCCAGCCGTCTCAGGGTCGAGGTTTTCCGGTGCCCGCCCCGGAGGGGGCTCACGCGGAACCGTCCAAGAGTAGCCGAGTTCGGGTGTGGCTCCAAAACGAGGCCGCAGCGCCAGATAGCCTGCCAGCGTGCCAGCCGTTCTCGACGCCGACCGCGCCCGCCTCTGGGGGGCACTGACGCGCGCCGCTTTCGCGGCCCGACGGAGCGAGATCGACGCCCTCAACGTCTTCCCCGTGCCTGATGGGGACACGGGCACCAACCTCTACCTCACCATGGACGCCGCCATCACCGAGGTTGGCCGGCTCCACACGGCAGAGGGGACTCTCGGCACGGCGACCCTCGTCGAGGAGGCGCGCGACCTCGCGAGGGCCCTGCTGTTGTCGGCGCGCGGCAACTCGGGGGTCATCCTCAGCCAGATCATCGCCGGAGTGGCCGAGGTGATCGTCGACGGCGACTACGCCGAGCTCGACGGACAGGCCCTGGCCGCGGCACTGCGTCGCGGAGCGCAGAAGGCCCGCGAGAGCGTCGCCCACCCGCAGGAGGGCACGATCCTCAGCGTCGCGGACGCCGTCGCCGACGCCGCCGACCAGCGAGCCGCCGCCGGTGGCGGCGCGGTCGAGGTCGCACTCACGTCCGTCGAGGCGGCCGAAGCGGCACTGGCACGCACCCCGGAGCAGTTGGAGACCCTCGCGCGAGCCGGCGTCGTCGACGCAGGCGGAGCCGGGTGCCTCCTCATGGTCGAGGCACTGCACCGGGCCCTCACCGGCGACTGGGCAGCCGAAGGGCCCCTGCACCACGCGTCGGACGACCTCATCCCGCGGGCGTCCTGGGGCTCGGCCGCCTTGACCCAGGACCCGCTCGACGCCCTGCACGAGGGGACGGGCGGGCCGGCGTTCGAGGTGATGTTCCTCCTCGACGGGAGCGACCCCGCACGAGTGGCGATGATGCGGACCGCGCTCGACGGCCTCGGGGACTCACTCCTCGTCGTCGGCGGGCCGGACCTCTGGAACGTCCACGTGCACGTCGACGACGTGGGTGCGGCGATCGAGTCCGGAATCCTCGCCGGCCGTCCGCATCGCATCAAGGTCACGCACTTCGCCACCCAGATCGCCCACCAGCAGCCGCAGGAGTTCGCCGTCATCGCCTGCGCGGCAGGGCCCGGCATGGCGTCGATCCTTGGCGAGGCCGGTGCCCACGTCGTGCCGAGCGCACCCGGGGCGCGCGCGTCCGCCGGCCAGCTGCTCGAGGCCATCCGTCGGACCGGAGCCTCGTCGGTCGTGGTCCTCCCCAACGACAAGGACACCCTCATGGCGGCCGAGGTCGCCTGCCGCGCGGCCACCGACGACGGGATCGATACGGCCATCGTTCCGGCCCGCACGGCGGTGCAGGGCCTCGCTGCCCTCGCGGTCGTGGACTTCGACAAGGGGCCGCGCGAGAACGCGATCTCGATGACGAGTGCTGCCGTCGCGACTCGCCACGGCGCCGTGTCCATCGCATCGCGCGAGGTGCTCACGTGGGCCGGATCGGTGTCGATCGGCGACATCCTCGGCATCGTGAGCGGCGACGTGGCGCTCATCGGGGACGACCTCACCGCCACCGCTGTCGAGGTGCTGGACCGGCTGCTGTCGGGCGGTGGCGAGCTCGTCACCCTCGTGACCGGTGCGGACGCGGCACCCGGGTTCGTCGACGCCGTCGAGGAGGCGGTCTCCAGGAAACATCCCGAGGTCGAGGTCGTGCGCATCGACGGCGGTCAGCAGGTCTACCCGCTCCTCGTGGGGGTGGAGTAGCCCGGTGTACTCGGAGTCCACTCCGCTCAGCAAGGTCCTCGGGAAGCGTGAGGCCACGAAGTTCCGGACCGCACGCAACATCTCGACGGTGGGCGACCTGCTCGGCTACTGGCCGCGCCGCTACGAGAGTCCCGAGAGCAACCTCGCGGCCGCAAAGGTCGGCTCCTACATCGTCGCCGTCGCCGAGGTGAAGACCGCGACGACCCGCTCGATGAAGGCCCGGCGCGGGAAGATGCTCCAGGCAGTCATCACCGACGGTTCACGCGACCTCGAGGTGACGTTCTTCTCCTCCCACGGGCACGAGGGGAAGCTCGTCCCCGGAGCCCGGGCGCTCTTCGCCGGCAAGGTGTCGTCCTTCAACAACCGGCTCCAGTTGGCGCACCCCGGCTACTCGCTCCTCAGCGACTTCGACGGCGGCGAGCGACGCGACCTCATCCCGATCTACAAGGCGGTCGGCAACCTCCACACGTGGACGGTCACCGAGTGCGTCCGGATGGTCCTCGACCTGCTCGACGAGACCCCGGAGGCGATCCCCGAGACGATCCTGGACCGCCGCGACCTCATGGACCGCATGGCCGCACTGCGCGGGATCCACACACCGAACACCCACGAGGAGGTCGCCGCCGCGCAGCGGCGCATGTCCTTCGAGGAGGCGTTCGTCCTCCAGGTGGCGCTCGCGCAGCGCCGGCTTCGCCAGGCGGAGGAATCCACGCTCGCTCGCACCCCGAGGCCCGGCGGACTTCTCGATGCGTTCGACGGGCGGCTGCCGTTCACGCTCACGGCCGGGCAGCAGGAGGTGGGGGTGACCCTCGCCGCCGAGATGGCCCGGGACGTCCCGATGCACCGTCTCCTCCAGGGTGAGGTCGGCTCGGGCAAGACCGTCGTCGCGCTGCGCGCCATGCTCGCTGCGGTCGACTCCGGCGGTCAGGCAGCTCTCCTCGCTCCGACCGAAGTCCTCGCCGCCCAGCACCACCGGTCCATCACGGCCATGCTCGGTGACCTCGCCGAGGGCGGCATGCTCGGCGGCAGCGAGTTCGGCACCCGCGTCACCCTGCTCACCGGAAGCATGTCCACTGCGGCCCGGCGCAAGGCGCTCCTCGACATCGCGAGCGGTGACGCCGGAATCGTCGTGGGCACCCACGCCCTCATCCAGGAGCACGTGAGTTTCCAGGACCTGGCCCTCGTCGTCGTCGACGAGCAACACCGCTTCGGCGTGGAGCAACGAGATGCGTTGCGCGGCAAGGCTGCTCACCCTCCGCACGTGCTCGTCATGACCGCGACCCCCATTCCGCGCACGGTGGCGATGACGGTGTTCGGTGACATGGAGACGTCGACCCTGAGCGAGCTCCCGTCCGGGCGAGCGCCGATCACGACCCACGTCGTCCCGGAGGCCAAGCCGGGCTGGCTGCAACGGACCTGGGTCCGGATCGCCGAGGAGTGCGCCCAAGGGCGGCAGGCCTACGTCGTCTGCCCGCGCATCGGCGACGACGACGACCCTGACGAGGAGACCGAGATCTTCGCCCCCGAGTCCGCGGCGGACGCGGACGGCGACGATGGCGGTGACGGTGACGGGGGAGAGGCCGACGCGCCGCCACCGCGCCCGCTGGCCTCCGTCCGAGCCGTGCACGCCGACCTCGTCGCCAACCCGGCTCTCGAGGGTCTGCGCATCGAGATCCTCCACGGCCGGCTCCCCGCGGAGGAGAAGGACGCCTTCATGCGCGAGTTCGCGGACGGCGACATCGACGTCCTCGTCTCGACGACCGTGATCGAGGTCGGCGTCGACGTCCCCAACGCGAGCGTCATGGTCGTCATGGACGCGGACCGCTTCGGCGTCTCTCAGCTGCACCAGCTCCGCGGGCGCGTCGGACGTGGCGGGCTGCCGGGACTGTGCCTCCTCGTCCACGCCGGTGCCCCGGACGCGCCCCACGAGAGACTCGATGCGGTGGCCGGCACGACCGATGGCTTCGAGCTCGCCCGGATCGACCTGCGCCAACGCCGCGAGGGCGACATCCTCGGGTCCTCGCAGCACGGCGTCCGCAGTCAGCTTCAGTTCCTCCATGTCCTCGAGGACGAGGACCTCATCGAGGCCGCTCGCGAGGACGCCCACGACGTGGTGACCCAGGATCCGGACCTGACCACGCACAGCCAACTGGCCGCTCTTGTCGAGGCGCGTGTGGACGCCGAGCAGGCGGCATACCTGGAAAGGGGTTGAGGTGACCCGCATCATCGCCGGAACGGCGGGGGGACGAGAACTGCGCACCCCACCCGGGCGCGGAACGCGACCGACGAGTGATCGCGTCCGTGAGGCGCTCTTCTCGTCGCTCGCCGCTCGCGACGCGCTCTCCGGAGCGCGTGTCATGGACCTGTATGCCGGCTCCGGTGCCCTCGGTCTCGAGGCCGCCAGCCGCGGCGCGTCCGACGTGCTCCTGGTCGAGTCCGACCGGGTCGCGGCCGGGGTGATCCGCGACAACGTGAAGCGCCTTGGCCTCACGGCACAGGTCCTGTCCATGACCGTGTCGTCCGCGCTGGCCGGCCCGGCGCAGACCCGTGACCTCGTCTTCATCGACCCGCCCTACGACCTCGGTGAGGAGGCCCTCGGGCACAACCTCGAGACCCTCGTGGGCCGGGAGTGGCTCGCGGACAGAGCGCTCGTGGTGGTGGAGCGGTCCAAGCGTTCCGCCGAACCCGCGTGGCCGGCCGGACTGGAGGCGGAGAAGGTCAAGAAGTACGGCGAGACGGTCCTCTGGTTTGCCGAGCGCGTGTCCGACTGATCCGACAGGATGGCCACATGAGCGACTACGAGATTCCCCGCCCGACCAACGGTGACGTGCTCGAACTCATCCTCGACGACCACCGTCGCTTCGAGGACCTCCTCCGGTTGGCCCGGCGCAACGACGTCGACCGCGAGGCGGCCCGCACCGCCCTGTGCGAACTGCTCGTGGCCCATGCCGAGGCCGAGGAGGAGATGGTCTATCCAACGCTGCGCCGCAAGCGCGCGATCGGTGCCCACGAGGAGGAGCACGGCGAGGAGGAGCACGCCGAGATCACCGAGGCCATCGTCGGCTTCCTCGAGGCCAAGGGCACCGACACGCAGAAGTACGACTCGGCCCTCGAGGAACTTGCCACCGTGGTGAACCACCACAGCAACGAGGAAGAGCAGACGATCATCAACCCGGCCCGCGAGGACGTCTCCGCCGGGGTGAGGGCCGAGCTCGGGGTCGCCTGGGCGACGCGCCGCAACCAGCTGCTCGAGGAGGGCTGCGCCAGCCTCGAGCAGGTCAGGGCCCTGCTCGAGCGCGCGGAGGACGAGGGCACGATCGCCTCCGAGGAGGCACGCGCCGAGGCCGACGAGATCAAGGAGAAGGCCAAGGAGGAGGCCAAGGAGATCGAGGAGGCTTCCAAGGAGGCGGAGAAGGCCGACGGCTGACCTAGGCTGGCGCGCGTGACTGACCAGCAGATTCGACGAGCCGTCTGTCCCGGATCGTTCGACCCCGTGACCGCGGGCCACGTGGACATCTTCGTCCGCGCGGCCGCTCTCTACGACGAGGTCGTCGTCGCGATCCTGCACAACCCGGCGAAGGTCGGCACCTTCACAGTGGAGGAGCGGATCGGCTTCATCGAGCGCGCCCTTCCCGAGGCGATCGCCTCGTGCGTGCGGGTCGAGGCCTTCGCGGGTCGCCTTCTTGTCGATGTATGCCGTGAGGTCGGCGCCGAGGTCCTGCTCAAGGGTCTGCGCGGGGAGACCGACTACGCCTACGAGGTGCCCATGGCGCTCATGAACCGGCACCTCAGCGGCGTGGAGACGGTCTTCCTGCCGGGGGCACCGCAGTTCGAGCACGTGTCGAGCTCGCTCGTCAAGGAGGTCGCGCGCTTCGGCGGTGACGTGTCCGGTCTCGTCCCCGACGAGGTCCGTGACGCACTCCTGGCTCGTGGTGACGGCGGTCGCTAGGACGGAGCGGGCGCCTCGCCGCGCGGACATCGAGGGTCTGCGCGCCGTCGCGGTGCTGGCCGTGCTCGCCCACCACGCGGGGCTGCCGGTCACCGGCGGCTACGTCGGTGTCGACGTCTTCTTCGTCATCTCCGGCTACCTCATCACGGGGCTGCTCGTGACCGAGCTCTGGTCGACCGGTCGGATCGGGTGGGGCGCCTTCGTCGGTCGCCGCATCCGCCGCCTGTTGCCCGCCGCGCTCCTCGTCCTCGTCGTCACGGCCGTGGTGAGCGCGCTCATCGTCCCCGGGCTGAGGCGCCGCGAGATCGCGACGGACATCGCCGGGTCGGCGGGCTACGTCGTCAACTGGGTTCTGGCCCGTCGTGGCGTGGACTACCTGGCGAGCGACAGCCAACCGTCCCCCGTGCAGCACTACTGGTCGCTGGCGGTCGAGGAGCAGTTCTACGTCGTCTGGCCGGTCCTGCTCATGCTTCTCGCGTTCGTCGTGCGCCGGCTGGGTCGAGGACAGCACTCGGGTGGCCCCTCGCGCGGGCTCGTGTTCGGGGTCCTCGCGCTCCCGGTCGCGGCATCCTTCGGCTGGTCCGTGCACCTCGCCCGGACCTCCCCGGCAGAGGGGTACTTCGTCACGACGACCCGGGCGTGGGAACTCGGCGTCGGAGCCCTGCTCGCCGTGGCCCTCGCCGGGCGCGAGCGGCCAGCGCTCGCGCCACGCTGCTCGGCGGCATGGGGCTGGGCTGCTCTCGGGGTGCTCCTCGTGGTGGTCCTGAGCCTCCCGGAGGGCCTGGCCTGGCCGGGCGCATGGGCGCTGCTCGTCACCCTGCCGACGGCCGCCCTGCTCTGGATCGGCTGGCTCGGGCCGACGCGCGGCCCGGTCGCCGTGCTCGGGACGGCACCCATGCTGTGGGTCGGCGCCCTGTCCTACTCCCTCTACCTCTGGCACTGGCCGTTCGTCGTGCTCGGGGACGCCGTCGCGGTGCGCTTCGACCTCGACTTCCCGGTGGTGGCACCACTCCTGTTGACCCTCGCCTCCGTCGTTCCCGCCTGGCTGTCGTGGCGCTTCGTCGAGACCCCGATCCACCACGGCTCGTGGCTGCGCAGTCGCCCTCGGGCAGTGCTCGCCGCGGGTCTGGCCGCGTCGGCCGTGACGGCCCTGGCCGCGCTACCGCTCCTCCACGTCTCGACGCCGTTCCGCGACCGCCCCGCAATGGGGGACCGGCCGCCCCTCGCCCAACTCGGGGCGGCAGCCGTGCATCCGGGCGACGATGCTGCGCCGGTCGACTCCGTCGAGTGGGTCGTCCCCGACCCGCTGCGCTCCGGTGAGGACCGTCCGGCCGCCGACGTCGACCACTGCCAGGTCGACGACAAGAGCACCACGGCAGTGGCCTGCGTCTTTGGCGAGGCCGGGTCCGGGACGACGATCGCGCTCGTCGGAGACTCCAAGGCGATGCAGTGGCTCCCCGCACTGGAGGAGGCAGCAGCGGCGCGCGGATGGCGGATCGTCACGTTCGGGAAGTCCCTGTGCACGTTCGCCGAGGGCGCCACGGAAGTCGGCGGGACGGCATACCCGGCGTGTGATCGATGGAACGCAGAGGTGACCCGCGCGCTGGAAGCCGAGCGCCCCGACCTCGTCGTGACGTCGGGGAGCGCCCGCGTGGCCTGGGCGGAAGGCGACCGCGTCGCCGGTCGGGAGCGCCTCGTCGAGGGCTACGCCGCGAGATGGCGGCAGCTCGTGTCAGCCGGCACGCCGGTCGTCGTGGTCGGCGACAGCCCCCGCTCGCCGGACGACCTCGACGTCTGCGCTGCCCTGCACCCGGACCGGTTGAGCCGCTGCGCCTTCGATCGGGACGCCGCCATCGGAGGGAGTGGTCTGCCGGTGCAGCGCGAGGCCGCGCAGCAGGTGGAGCGTGGCGTGACGTTCGTGGACCTCACGCCGTGGCTGTGCCCCGGTCGGCAGTGCCCGGTCGTCGTCGGCCACGTGACCGTGCACCGACCCGGAGACCACGTCACCGCGACCTACGCGCGGACGCTCGGTCCCGTGCTCGGCGAGGCAGTGGCGGCTGCATTTGGGGAGGCGGCACCCCCTCCGGTACCTTTGACCTTCGGTCTGCGTCAGCCGTGACGAGGACCGAACCACTCGACCAAGGCAAGGCAATGAACCGTCTCGATCCTCGGTCTCCGATGGTGCTCGACACCAAGGAGGTCGGCCGGCGTCCCGGCTCGATGGCGGAGTTCTCTCGTGAGGTCGAGGCACCAGCCGAATTCGGCACGGAGGTGTTGCGCGTCGCCGAGGGGGAACCCTTGGACGTCGACGTGCGGCTCGAGTCCGTTGTCGAAGGAGTCCTGGTCACCGGTTCGGTGCAAGGCACGGCGACCGGCGCCTGCGTGCGGTGCCTGGATCCGATCAGCCACGAAGTGGACGGCCGGTTCCAGGAATTGTTCGCCTACGCCGATCGCAATGCCCACCACCAAGAGGTGGGCGACGAGGATGCGGCCGAGGAGTACCTCATCGAGGATGGTCTGATCGACCTCGAGCCGGTGCTCCGGGACGCGGTGGTGCCCGCACTGCCGTTCCAGCCCGTGTGTCGCCCGGACTGCCCGGGGTTGTGTTCCGAATGCGGAATCCACCTCGCGGACGATCCGGGCCACGCACATGACGTGATCGACCCCAGGTGGGCGGCTCTCACGGACCTCGCGTCCGAGTCGTCCACGACGCAGACAGAGAAGAGGACCTGACGTGGCTGTTCCGAAGCGGAAGACGTCGCGCTCCAACACCCGCTCGCGCCGTGCGAACTGGAAGGCCACGCCGGTCACCCTGACCGCGTGCCCCCAGTGCAAGGCCCCGACGCAGCCGCACATCGCGTGCCCGTCGTGCGGGAACTACAACGGCCGCCACTACGGCGTCGCCGAGCGCACCGAGCACCAGGGCTGAGCCCACTCCTCATGGGGAGGGGCTCGACCGGCCCTGCGGCCAGAACGCCACAGCGCCCCGTCGCTGAACTCCGCCAGCACCTCGCCGAGGTGACCGGTGGAGACATCGACGAGGCGCTGCTCGGTCGTGCCCTGACCCACCGCTCGTACGCCTACGAGGCCGGAGGGATCCCGCACAACGAGCGACTCGAGTTCCTCGGCGACTCCGTGCTCGGACTCGTCGTCACCGACACGCTCTACACGACGCACCCCGACCTCACCGAGGGGCAGCTCGCGAAGCTGCGGGCTGCGGTGGTCAACATGCGTGCCCTCGCGGCGGTCGGCCGCACCCTCGGACTGGGGGACTACCTCCACCTCGGACGGGGCGAGGAGTCGACCGGCGGTCGCGACAAGGACTCGATCCTTGCCGACACCGTCGAGGCCGTCATCGGCGCGACGTTCACGAGCGCGGGTCTCGAGGCGGCCGGTGCGCTCGTCCACCACATGCTCGACCCGCTGATGGCACGTTCGGCGACCCTCGGAGCGGGCCTGGACTGGAAGACGAGCCTCCAGGAGATCAGCGCCCTGCACAACGCGGGCCCGGTCGAGTACGTCCTCGAGGAGGACGGCCCCGAGCACGCCAAGACGTTCACTGCCCGCGTCCTCGTCGGCGGCGAGGAGCACGGCACGGGCGAGGGTCGCACCAAGAAGGACGCCGAGCAGAAGGCCGCCGCCCAGGCATGGCAGGCCCTGCGCGAGCGTCACGGCGACGGCCTGTCCACCGCGCCCCTGCCCGACATCTCCTGACGGACCGACTCCTTCGTGCCCGAACTGCCCGAGGTCGAAGTCGTCCGCCGTGGTCTCCAGGACCACGTCGTCGGTCGGCGCATCCGCACGGCCTCGTTCACCGGGGCCAGGGTGGCCCGCCGGCACCTGCCCGGTCCGGTCGACCTGGCCGAACGCATCGTCGGTCTCGACATCGCGCAGGCCCGGCGCCGGGGCAAGTACCTCTGGCTCGTTCTCAGTGAGGGTGAGCAGCCGGTGCACGGCCTCATCGCCCACCTCGGGATGAGTGGGCAGCTCCTCGTCGAAGCTGCGGACGCACCGGACGAGAAGCACCTGCACGCGCGGTTCACCTTCGCCGACGGAGACCCCGAGCTGCGGTTCGTCGACCAGCGCACCTTCGGTGGCTTCGCCCTCGACGACCTCGCCGACGATGGTGTGCCGCACCAGATCCGGCACATCGCCCCGGATCCGTTCGAGCCGGCATACGACCAGGCATCGGTCGTGCGACGCGTGAAGGCGAGCGACAGCGCGATCAAGCGGATGCTGCTCCACCAGGGCGTGGTCTCCGGCATCGGCAACATCTATGCCGACGAGGCGCTCTGGCGGGCGCAGGTCCATGGCGAACGCCCGTCGAGCAGCCTGACCAAGCCGACGATCGCGCGGGTCCTTGACCATGCGCGCGACGTCATGGCCGCGGCCCTGCTCGAGGGTGGGACGAGCTTCGACGCGCTCTATGTCAACGTCAACGGGGCGTCCGGCTACTTCGACCGGTCACTGCATGCCTACGGCCAGGAGGGTGAGCCGTGTGCGCGGTGCGGCACGCCGATCCGGCGCGAGCACTTCATGAACCGCTCGTCGTTCAGCTGCCCGAGGTGTCAGCCTCGTCCACGTGGTTCTCGCGCCACCCGGTCCTGATCAGCTCGCGGAGCACGCCCTCGTCGACGTCGGCGAGCCGCTTGAGATAGACGCAGCCCTTGCCGGTCGTGTGCGGTCCGAGACGGTCGAGCACGTCGGTGTTCGTGCCGTAGAACGTCAGGCCGTAGAGGGTGAGGGCGGCCTTGCGCGGTGCGAAGCCGACGGCGAACCACTCCCGTTCCTTGCCGTCGGCCGTCGTGTAGGGCTGGCGCCCGAAGCCGACCATCGAGCCCCACAGGACGGGGTCGGCACCGGTCTCCTCGCGCATGATGTCGAGCAGGGTGAGGGCGTCGTCGCGTCGCCCCGCCGGCTGGACCGCGTCGAGGTGTGCCTCGACCGACGCGTCCGTCGGCTTGGTCGTGCGGTCGCCGTGGTCGGGTGTCGTCGTCATGGCAGCGGGAGTTCCTTGAGGGTGACTTTCGTGCCGGTATGCCGTTCACTCAGGTCCGCGAACGCCTGCCGGATCGTCTTGGAGTAGAGGTGGGCCCCCTTGAGGGAGGGGTGCATGCCGTCGGACTGGAGCTGTCCGGTCGTGTCGACGAGGGCCGCGTCCCAGTCGGCGAGGGCGACGTTGTCGCGGCCTGCCACGAGTTCGCGCAGTTTGGCGTTGTCGGAGGCGATGCGGTTGATCCGACCGTGGAGGGTGACGATGACGACCATGCGCTGGGGGCCGAGGGCGTCGAGGACCTGGCGTGCACGGTCGAGGTCGGTTCCGGCGTTGGTGCCGAGGGCGAGGACGACGGCTCGCCGGTTGCCGTTCCCGCGAGCCTGGACGACCTTGAGGCCCTCGCTCCACTGCCGGTTGGAGCGGGCGTCGATGCGGATGCCCGGGAAGTAGTAGCGCAGGGCGTGCAGGCTCCCGACCATCATGGAGTCGCCGTAGGCATCGATCTCGGCACCCGTCGGCATCGCCCACGACTGGCCACCGGTCGCAGGTTTTCCGCCGGTGGTGGCGGGCTGGGTGCTCGTGGCGGGTGGCGTGGCGCCCTTGGTGGCGGAGGCCCCCGTGGGGGTGGGCGTTGAGGGTGCCGCGGTGGGGATCGTGGCGGTCGCCGCGGCCGCATTGGCGTCGAGGAGCTCTTGGACCCGCGTGCGTGAAGGCGCGGTCACCATGACGGCGGTGAGGGCGATGGCGAGAACCGCGACGGAGGCCCAGACCGCGCGTGCGGTGCGTGTGCCCGACCACCGGATGACGTGGAGGATGTGCCGTCCCGTGCCCCGGAAACCACGTCGGCGCACGGGAGTCTCGATGAAGCGGTAGGACAGGTCAGCGATGGCGGCCGTGACGACGACGCACCACAGGCGGGACCACACGTAGTCGTCGGCACCGCGCGAGGCCCATGACAGGTCGGCCTCGACGATGAGGATGACCGGCCAGTGCCAGAGGTAGAGGCCATAGGACCGTTCGCCGATCCAGCGCAGCACGGGGAGGTCGAGCGCGGACCGCAGGGGGCTGGGTCGCTCCACGACACCGAGGACGAGGACGGTCGTGGCGAGCGATGCCAGCAGGATGCCGCCGCGGAAGGTCAGGGGCGTGGATTCGTCGAGGAGGGCCACGAGGGCCGCGAGCACGATGGCCGCACCGGCAACGACCGGCACGCGGAGGCGCTGCCAGAGGTCGGTCGACGTCCAGGCGCGGTGAGGGGCGGCCCAGGCGAAGGCGAGCGCGGCGCCGAGCATGAGCCCCATGAGGTGGGTGTCGGTGCCGTAGTAGACGCGGGTCGCGCCGAGCTCGGGGTCGTATCGGCTCGCCATGAGGACGGCCGATCCGAGTGCCAGCGCCACGGCGATCCCGGCCCGCGCGCGTGACGAACGGACGAAGAACATCAGCCCGATGGCCACGAGCGGCCACACGAGATAGAACTGCTCCTCGACCGCGAGTGACCAGAGGTTCATCAAGAGCTGCGGCGAAGTGCTGTGGAAGTAGTCCGACCCGGCGCCGATCTCGAGCCAGTTGCTCGTGAAGGTCAGCGCGCCGATCGCCTGCCGGCCGATGCCGACGAGCAGATCGGTCTCGACGAGTCGGGCGAGCAGAATGACGCTCGGCACGAGGACGAGGAGGGCGGGGAGCAGGCGGCGGGCGCGTCGGGTCCAGAAGCCGCGGAGGTCGATCCGGCCCTCGCTCGCGCGCTCGCGCACGAGAAGAGTCGTGATGAGGAAGCCCGAGATGACGAAGAAGACGTCGACGCCGAGGAAGCCGCCGGGCAGCCACCGCGGGTCTAGGTGGAAGGCCAGCACGGCGAGGATGGCGATGGCACGCAGCCCGTCGAGTCCGGGCAGGCGCCCGTCCGGGTGTGCAGCGACGCCGCGCGACGGGGTCGACGTCGTCGTGACCCCGTGCCCGGAGCCAGAGCTCTCCACGGTCATGATTCTCAGGCTATGGAGCCGCACCGACAGGGTCGGGGAGGCGCGCGGGGGAGTGACCGACCTAGCATCGCCTCCATGGAGACCAGCCTCGACCCCGATGCGGAGGGTCTGCGTCCTGTCCGCGTGACCCTGGCCGTCCGGGGTCGCGTGCAGGGTGTCGGCTTCCGGTGGTGGACGCGGGCGCGCGCGCTCGAGCTCGGCCTCGTGGGACACGCCCGCAACACCGCTGACGGTCGCGTCGAGGTCGTCGCACAGGGCTCGCGCGGCGCCGTCAATCGTCTGGTCGACCTCCTCCGCGAGGACCCGTCGACGACACACCGCCCCGGTCAGGTCGTGTCCGTCTCGACCCCGCTGGAGTCCGAGCCCCGTGCGGGAGTGACGGGCTTCGTCGAGAGGTGAGCGGACGGCATACCGGGTCGTGGGACGCACGAACCGCGGCAGGTGCGCCTTCCTAGGATGGAGCGATGAGCGACGTTCCTCCCGAGCTGGCCCGCCTGCGTTCGAGCATCGACAACATCGATGCGGCTCTCGTGCACCTGCTCGCCGAACGTTTCAAGTGCACCCAGCAGGTCGGCGAGCTCAAGGCGAACGAGGGTATGCCGCCCGCTGACCCCGCGCGCGAGGAGCGGCAGGTTGCGCGGTTGCGCGCGTTGGCGGACGACAGCGGCCTCGACCCGGAGTTCGCCGAGAAGTTCATCAACTTCGTCATCGCCGAGGTCATCCACCACCACGAGTCCATCGCGAAGGGCTGAGTCCAGACACTCCAGCCACTCCCGTCACAGGCAACGCAGGTGGCGACCGACGTCCCCGGACGGGGTGTTTCGCGCCGGTACAGTGAGCGGTCAACCAGTCGTCGTCCAGAACCGAGAGCCATCGCGTGTACGTCAAGAGCCTGACCCTCAAGGGGTTCAAGTCCTTCGCCTCGGCCACCAACATGCGCCTCGAGCCCGGCATCACCTGCATCGTCGGGCCCAACGGATCGGGCAAGTCCAACGTCGTCGACGCGCTGGCCTGGGTGATGGGTGAGCAGGGTGCCAAGACCCTGCGCGGCGGCAAGATGGAGGACGTCATCTTCGCCGGGACGGCCGGCCGCCCGCCGCTCGGCCGCGCCGAGGTCAGCCTGACGATCGACAACACCGACGGCGCGCTGCCGATCGACTACGCCGAGGTGACGATCACCCGGACGATGTTCCGCAACGGCGGCTCCGAGTACGCCATCAACGGCACCCCCTCGCGTCTGCTCGACATCCAGGAACTGTTGTCCGACAGCGGAATTGGCCGCGAGATGCACGTCATCGTGGGTCAGGGCCAGCTCGACGCCGTGCTGCGTGCGACACCCGAGGAGCGTCGCGGGTTCATCGAGGAGGCCGCCGGCGTCCTCAAGCACCGCAAGCGCAAGGAGCGAGCCCTCCGCAAGCTCGACGCGATGGAGGCCAACCTCACCCGCGTCCACGACCTCACCGGTGAGATCCGCCGCCAACTCGGCCCCTTGGGACGCCAGGCCGAAGCCGCCCGCAAGGCCGCGGTCATCCAGGCCGAGGCGCGTGACGCCCGGCAGCGACTGCTCGCCGACGACCTCGTCCAGCTCACCGCGACCCTCGAGCAGGAGGTCGCCGACGAGACCGCGCTCATCGAGCGCCGGACCGCCGTCGAGAACGCCCTCGAGTCCTATCGCTCACGTATCACCGAGATCGAGCGACAGGCGACGGACGCCGCGCCCGAGCTCGGGCGAGCCCAGGACCGATTCGTCCGGCTCCAGTCCTTGCGCGACCGCCTCGAGTCCACGGCTTCCGTGGCCCGCGAGCGGGTTCGCCTCCTGGGCCAGGACGACGCCGACGAGACCACCACGGGCCGCGACCCCGAGGAGTTGAGGGCGCAGGCAGCGCAGGCGCGCGAGGCCGAGCAGAAGCTCGTGGCCGAGGTCGCTGCGGCTGCCGCCGAGCTTGCCGCCGCCGTCACCGCGCGGGAGGAGGCCGAGAAGGCGTATGCCGGTGAGCAGGATCGCTTGTCGCGTCTCGCCCGCGCTGCGGCCGACCGACGTGAGGGTCTCGCGAAGCTCGCCGGTCAGGTGGGTGCACGCCGCAGCCGGATCGAGGCCCGAGAGGCCGAGATCGGTCGTCTGCAGGGAGTGATTGCGTCATCGACCGCTCGAGCCGTCGAGGCCGAGAAGGCCTTTTCACAACTCGAGGGAACCGTCGCCCACGACGAAGAGGGTGAGGAGGGCCTCGACAGTGCCTACGAGACGGCGGCCGAGGAGCTCGCCGAGATCGAGGCACGCATCACCGCCCTCGAGGCGACCGAGCGCGAGGCCGAGCGGGACAAGTCGTCGGCGTCGGCCCGGGTCGAGGCGCTGGGCCTGAGCCTGCGTCGCAAGGACGGCGCCGCAACGCTGCTCGCCGCAGCCGAGGCAGATGGCGGCACGGGTGACCACGGCATCGTCGGCACGGTGGCCTCGCTGCTCCAGGTCAAGGGCGGGCACGAGGGCGCCGTCGCGGCGGCCCTCGGTTGGGCCTCCGAGGCGCTCGCGGTCGGTTCCGCCGATCACGCGGCACGCGCTGTCGACCGCCTCCGCCGCGACGACCAGGGTCAGGCGACCCTGCTCGTCGGAGAGACGGCCGTCGCCTCCGATCGTGGGTCGTGGCCCGATCTCGACGGGTCGGGAGTGTGGGCGCGCGACGTCGTGTCGGCCCCGGCGGACGTTCTGCCGGCCGTCGAGCAGTTGCTCGACCGGGTCGCCCTCGTGAGCACCACCGAACACGCCCTTGCCCTCGTCGCCCGAGGTGAAGGCATCACGGCCGTGACCGAGGACGGCGACGTCTTCGCCCCGGGCTGGGTGCGCGGAGGGTCGAGCAGCGGCGAGTCGTTGCTCGAGATCCAGTCGGCGCTCGAGGAGGCGCAGGGGGCCGTCGCTGCCGCCACGACCAAGGGGGAGCAGACCCGCTTCACCCTTGCGAGTGAGCGCGAGCAGGCCGCGTCCGTCACCGAGCGGGTCGAGGCGGCGCTCGAGGCGCTCCACGACAGTGATGCCCGGATGGCCGCACTCGCCGAGCAGCTCGGCGGTCTCCAGACCACGATCCGCACCAGCCGGGCCGAGATCGAACGCACCGAACGGACCATCGCCGAAGCCGAGGCGGCCCTCGAGGCCGATCGGGTCGAGGAGGCCGCTCTGGCGGCGCGCCTCGAGGAGGCCAGTGCCGAGCCCGCCGAGGCCGAGGAGCCGTCGACCGACGACCGCGACGCCCTCGAGCTCGCCGCGAGCCGTGCCCGCACGGCCGAGACCGAGCTCCGCCTCACCCTGCGCACCAAGGAGGAGCGGGCCCGTTCGCTCAAGGGACGTGCCGACTCGCTCGAGGGCGCGGCGCGCAACGAGATCCAGGCTCGCGAGAAGCTCCGCCAACGGCAGGAACGCCGTCGCCGCGAGGCGACGATCGCCGACGCCGTGAGCCAGGCCGCGGCATACGCCACCGATCGGATGGCGACCGCGCTGGAACGGGCCGGTCGACTGCGTGAGGAGGCCGAACGCGCCCGCGCCGAGCGCGACACCGCCGTCCAGGCGTTGCGCGCCGAGATGAGCACCCACCAGGACGAACTGCGCGAGCTCACCGACTCCGCGCACCGCGACGAAGTGGCCCGGGCTCGCCAGATCGCCCGGATCGAGCAGCTCCAGGCCAAGGCGCTCGAGGAGCTCGGCGTCGACCCCGAGGTCCTCATGGAGGACTACGGTCCGCACCAGCCGATCCCGTTCATCGTCGGCCCCGACCACGAGGGCGACGTGCCGATGCCCTCGGCGTTCGTGCGCGAGGAGCAGGAGAAGCGGCTGCGCAAGGCCGAGCGAGGCCTCTCGGCCCTCGGACGCGTCAACCCGCTCGCCCTCGAGGAGTTCGCCGCACTCGAGGAGCGGCACAAGTTCCTGACCGAGCAGCTCGAGGACCTCAAGAACTCCAAGCGCGACCTCCTCGACATCGTCAAGTCCGTCGACGAGCGCGTCGAGCAGGTCTTCACGGAGGCCTTCCACGACACGGCCGAGCAGTTCGAGCGCGTCTTCCAGCGGCTCTTCCCCGGAGGCGCCGGCAAGCTCATCCTCACCGACCCGAGCGACATGCTCACGACCGGCATCGAGGTCGAGGCGCGCCCGCCGGGCAAGAAGGTCAAGCGGCTCTCGCTGCTCTCCGGTGGCGAGCGCTCGCTCGTCGCGGTGGCGCTGCTCGTCTCGATCTTCAAGGCCCGGCCGAGCCCGTTCTACATCATGGACGAGGTCGAGGCCGCGCTCGACGACACCAACCTGGGTCGCCTCATCACGCTCTTCGAGGAACTGCGCGACTCGAGCCAGCTCATCGTCATCACCCACCAGAAGAAGACGATGGAGATCGCCGACGCCCTCTACGGCGTGAGCATGCGCGGCGACGGCATCACGACGGTGGTGTCGCAGCGCATCCGCGACGTCGCCGCCACGGCCTGAGGCACCCGGCGCAATGCCTGCGTCAGTCGTGGGCGTTGACGCGCCCGAAGGTCCCCAACGGCCAGATCCGGAAGACGACCGGGCCGACGACGCGGTTGATCGGCACGAACCGGGCGCACCCGTCGGCATCGGTGCCGCCGCGACAGTTCGCGACCGAGTCGGCCGACTGAGAGCGGTGGTCGCCGAGCACGAGGAGCCGGTCGGTCGGGACCCGGATCTCGGGGAAGCAGCGCGAGGAGCGGGGCGTCGACTCACACGTGAGCTCCGGGCTGCGGAACGCGTGGTCCTCGAAGATGTACGGCTCGTCGAGGGGCTCGTTCTCGACGAGGACCCGCCCCTGCTCGTCGCAGCACTTGACCCGGTCGCCGGGCAGTCCGATGACCCGCTTGACCGTGTATGCCGTGTTGGACGGCCCGATGCCGGTCAGTTCGCCGACCTTGCGGGCCACCTTGACGAGCGGGTTGTCGGACTCGGGCAGGTGCGCCTGCTGCCAGGAATCTCCGTGGGAGAAGACGACGATGTCGCCGCGCTTCACGGCGTCGTTGGTGCGGTTGACGATGATGCGATCACCGATGCGCAGGGTCTGCTCCATCGACTGCGACGGCACCCCGAACGGCTTGACGACGAAGCCCTGGATCAGAGCCACGGCGAGGATCGCGAGCACGATCTCGAGGCCTGCGGGAAGCCTTCGGCGCGGCCGCTCTGGGCTCTGCTCAGGAGGTGTCGCGCTCACTCGCGGCAGACTACGCGGCGTCGGCGCGTGCACGCGCGCCATCTCACTGCCGGGGTGTCGTTTTGCGACGGGGCGCGTGCTGGGAGACCCTTGTGACCATGGTTGCGCTCATCATCGGCATGCTCATCTGCGTCGGATTGGCTCTGGTCGTCGTCGCACTCGTCGCCGTGCCGGCCCGCCGCGACGGCCGGGACCTGCTCACACCCAAGGGTGAAGAGGTCGTGAGCGCGCTCAAGGACCGCCAGCAGGCGGCCCGGCAACGCCTCGAACGCGGCGAGCCCGACGAGGCCGACTCGTCGGCGAGCGTCTCCTGATGCGGTCCGGGATCGACCACTCGGCCCGGGACCCGAAGGTTCGTCCGCAGGACGACCTCTTCGCCCACGTCAACGGTGGCTGGGTCGCCCGCACCGAGATCCCTGCCGACCGTGGCCGCTACGGCTCGTTCGACGTCCTGCGCGAGAGCGCGGAGCAGCAGGTCCGCGACATCATCACCTCCGTCGCCGAGGGCAACCCCGAGCCGGGCACGGTCGCGCGCAAGGTCGGTGACCTCTACAGCTCCTTCATGGACGAGGAGCGCATCGAGCAGCGCGGCGTCGAGCCGCTGGCGCCCTGGTTCGCCGCCATCGACGACGTGGCTTCGCCGCAGGACGTCGTCGTGCTGCTCGGCCGATTCCTCCGCTCCGGAGTCGACGGACTCGTCCACCCGATCGTCAACACCGACGACCGGGACTCGTCTCGCTACGTCGTCTACTTCGAGCAGGCCGGCATCGGCCTGCCCGATGAGGCCTACTACCGCGACCCGCAGCACGAGTCCATCCGGGCGGCCTACCCCGGTCACGTCGCGCGGATGCTCACCCTCGCCGGCCTGTATGCCGGTGACGCGGCCGCTGCTGCCGCCGATCGGATCGTGGAGCTCGAGACCCGGATCGCGGCCTCGCACTGGGACCAGGTGAGCAACCGCGACGCCGTCAAGACCTACACGCTCGTGGACCGGGCCGGTCTCGCCGAGCTCACGCCCGGCATCGACTGGGATGCCTACCTCGCGGCGGCGCAGGCCCCGACCACCGCGTTCGACCAGGTCATCGCGCGGCAGCCGGACCACCTCCGCTCCATCGCGGCCGCCCTGGCCGAGGTCGACGTCGCGACGTGGCAGGACTGGCTCCGCTGGCGGGTCGTCCACGCCCTCGCCGCCTACCTGCCGGGCGCGATCGTCGAGGAGAACTTCGACTTCTACGGTCGGACCCTCTCCGGCGTCCCGCAGATCCGGGACCGCTGGAAGCGTGGCGTCGGGCTCGTCGAGGACGCACTCGGTGAGGCCGTGGGGCAGCTCTACGTCGAGAAGCACTTTCCGCCCCGGGCCAAGGAGCGCATGGTCGAACTCGTCGACAACCTCGTCGAGGCCTTCCGCCGGGACTTCCTCGGGCTCGAGTGGATGCACCTGGAGACCCGGCGCGAGGCCCTGGCCAAGCTCGACGCGTTCACCCCCAAGATCGGCTACCCCGAGACGTGGCGTGACTACTCTGGCCTCGAGGTCGACGCCGACGATCTCGTCGGCAACGTCGCCCGGGCCACCGCCTTCGAGGTGGACCGCAACCTCGCCAAGCTCGGTGGCCCCGTCGACCGCGACGAGTGGTTCATGACCCCGCAGATGGTCAACGCCTACTACAACCCCGGCCTCAACGAGATCGTCTTCCCGGCCGCGATCCTCCAGCCGCCGTTCTTCGACGTGGACGCCGACGACGCGGTCAACTACGGCGGTATCGGTGCCGTGATCGGTCACGAGATCGGCCACGGCTTCGACGACCAGGGATCCCAGTTCGACGGCAAGGGCAACCTGCGCAACTGGTGGACCGACGAGGACCGCGTCAACTTCGACGGCCGCGCCCAGCGCCTCATCGCCCAGTTCAACGACCTCGAGTCGCGCGACGCACCCGGCCACAAGGTCAACGGCGCGCTCACGGTCGGCGAGAACATCGGTGACCTCGGCGGGCTCACCATCGGCCACGCGGCATACCGGATCTCCACAGAGGGTGGCGAGGCCCCGGTCATCGACGACCTCACGGGCGACCAGCGGTTCTTCATCGGATGGGCCCAGGTCTGGTGTGGGGCCGCGCGCGAGGCGGAGGCGATCCGGCTGCTCGCGATCGACCCGCACGCGCCGATGGACCTGCGCGCCAACGCCGTTCGCAACCTCAGCGAGTTCCACGAGGCCTTCGACGTCGTCGAGGGTGACGGCATGTGGGTGCCCGAGGACGAGCGCGTCCGGATCTTCTGACGCCTGATGGGAGGATGGCCGCGTGAGTGCCATCGACACCTTCTGGGAATTCTTCGCCATCGCGGTCGGCCTGCTGGTCGTCCTCGGTGGACTCGCCGCGACCTTCCTCCGTGGACGTGGGGGTGCCACCAAGGAGCTGCCGCGCGAGCAGCCGACCCGGCCGACTGGGTCGGCCCCGTCGGCACCAGCGGAGACCTCGGAGCGTGACGACGCCGGATCCGTCGACACCCTCCCGGCGCCCAGCGAGGACTCGACGGTCGGTGACACCACGGTCGAGGAGACGCTGCCCCCGGCGACCGTCCCCGACCTCGATCGCCCGGAAGCCCCACAGACCCGCCTCCAGCGGCTGCGGGCACGCCTCTCGCGGTCCAACACCGCCCTGGGCAAGGGCCTGCTCGCGTTGCTCTCGCGCGGCGATCTCGACGAAGAGGCCTGGGAGGACGTCGAGGACACCCTCCTCACCGCCGACCTCGGCGTCGAGGCCACGACCGAACTCGTCGACTCGCTCCGCACCCGACTCAAGGTCCACGGCAACGCCGACGAGGCCACCGTCCGAGGCTGGCTGCGCGAGGAGCTCCTGACCCTCGTCGACCCATCGATGGACCGCAGCATCGCGTCGTCCCGGGTCGAGGGCCGTCCCGCCGTCATCGTCGTCGTCGGCGTCAACGGCACGGGCAAGACCACGACGGTCGGCAAGCTCGCGCGCGTCCTCGTCGCAGAGGACAAGGACGTCGTGCTCGGCGCCGCGGACACCTTCCGGGCCGCCGCCGCGGACCAGCTCCAGACCTGGGGCGAGCGCGTCGGTGTCCCCACCATCCGCTCCGACCGTGAGGGTGCTGACCCGGCCGCCGTCGCGTTCGACGCCGTCAAGGGTGCCGCTGAGCTCGAGGCCGACGTCGTCCTCATCGACACGGCCGGCCGCCTGCACAACAAGGTCGGCCTCATGGACGAGCTCGGCAAGGTCAAGCGCGTCATCGAGAAGCAGAGCCCCCTCGACGAGGTGCTGCTCGTCCTCGACGCCACGACCGGCCAGAACGGCCTGCGCCAGGCCGAGGTCTTCAGCGAGGTTGTCGGCATCACCGGCATCGTCCTCACCAAGCTCGACGGCACCGCCAAGGGAGGCATCGTCGTCGCGGTCCAGCGCAGGCTCGGCGTCCCCGTGAAGCTCATCGGGCTCGGAGAAGGCCCGGACGACCTCGCGCCCTTCGACCCCGCCGGATTCGTCGACGCCATCATCGAGTGACACCTGCGCGGATCGTCGCGGTGACCCACGACGATCCGCGCGGTTGGCCGCGCGAGGTGCGCGGACGGCATACCCTGTGTCGGTGAATCAGGGGGACAACGGGTCGGGAGTGCTCCGGCTCAGTCGCATCGGACGGGCGTGGCGCGCCGCCGTCGTCGTGGCTCTCATCGCGCTCTTCTGTGCGGGATCGCTCGTCGGGAACGACCACTGGTGGCCGTTCAGCCCATGGCGGATGTTCGCGACGTCGCAGGCTGCGACCGGCTCGGTGTGGTCGACCGGGATCGAGGTGCGCACGGCGGATGAGCCGGGGGAGTGGGTCCGGGCTCCGCTGACGCCGGAGAACGTCGGGGTCAACCGTGCCGAGGTCGAGGGGCGGATCCCGCAGATCGAGGCCGACCCGGCCCGGCTGGGCACCCTTGCAGAGAGCCACGCGAAATTGCGCCCGGGCGCCGCGGCGTGGATCGGCCTGCGTGTCGTCCGGCACAAGATCGTCGTCGTCGACCGCGAGCCCACCGGTGAGGTCGAGACCGAGGTCCTCGCCGAATGGGCGGCGTCATGAGCGTCATGGGCCGGCTCTCCGCCTGGCTGTTCACTCCGATGCCCCTTGCGCGGGTGGCCGTGCTCCGGTGGCTCGTCTACGCCTTCGTCATCATCGACGTGCTCCTGCTCCACACGAGCGGCTGGTACCACGGATTTGCTGACCCGGTCTGGTACGAACCGCTCATCATGGGTGAGGTCTTCCGCCTCCCCGCGGCGTCCGTCCTGCTCGTCGAGACGCTCAAGTGGGGGTGTGTGCTCGGCGCTCTCGCAGCGCTGACCGGCAAGGCCCCTCGAGTGCTCGGCTGGACCGTGGCGGTGTGCTGGATCTGGTACCAATACGTCGCCTTCAGCTACGGCAAGGTCGACCACGACCGGGCCGACTTCGTCGTGGCGCTCGCCCTGCTGCCCACGGTGGGGCTGGCCCACCTGTCGGACCGGCGGCGATCCGAGGCGGCCGGGATGGCCCTGCGCGCGATCCAGATGGCGGCGATCGCGACGTACTTCCTCTCGGCATGGGCCAAGTTGCGCTTCGGCGGCCCCGAGTGGGTCAACTCCGCGACGATGGTGCGCGCGGTGGTCCGGCGCGGGACGCCGTGGGCGCAGTGGCTGCTCGAGATCCCGTGGACCCTGCATTGGTTCCAGTGGGTGCTCATGGCGGCCGAACTCACCGCCCCTGTGATCTTCCTGCTCTCCGAGAAATGGCGGCGCCGGGTCGTCGCCGCGTGGTTCGCGTTCCACGCCATGACGTATGCCGCGATCACGATCGCGTTCTGGCCGCACCTCGTGATGATGCTGGCCTTCCTCCCGCTGGAGGAGTATGCCGACCGGTTGCGGTCGTGGTGGACCCGCCGGTTCAGCTCGGGCGCTGCGCCGCCGGGAGAGAGCAGGCCGGCGTCCCGCCCGGGAGCCGGTGTCGGTTGCGCGCGACCCAGCGATAGACGACGCCGGCGAGGGCGTTGATCCCCGGCACGAGGATGACCGCGCCCAGAGGCTTGAAGGGCGCTCGTCCGGCGAGGAGCACTCGCGCCACCGCGTCCTGCGCGGAGCTGATCCGACCATCGGCCGCCACCCACTGCAGCGCCTCGTCGGACTGCTCTGGGGTGAGGCCCAGTGCGTCGAGGTCTGCGTCCTGGTAGGCGCTCACCGCAAAGTCCGCGCCGCGGCGTCGGACCGAGGTGGTGACGAACCTCGAGAGCTTCGTGCACACGCCACAGTCGCCGTCATAGATGAGCACCGAGGTCGTCATGCCTCCAGTGTCGCACCGGCGCGCCGAGCGCCGAACGGGGGCGGACGGCATACGCCGTAGTGATCCGGGACCACGACGAAACGTGATTCTTACAGCCGCGGGGAACGTGCAACATCGACGTAACACAACGACGCGGGACGTGAAACGGGCGGATCGCAGGATCTCTCGCCATGAGCCCATCACTCCTCCCGCTCGCGGAGACTCCCACGATCGACGCCTCGGCGACGGCCTTCGTCCTCATCTGCGCTTCCCTGGTGCTGTTGATGACTCCGGGCCTCGCCCTCTTCTACGGCGGCATGACGCGCGCCAAGTCCGTCCTCAACATGATGATGATGTCGTTCGGCGCCATGGGCGTCGTCGGCGTCATCTACGTGCTCTGGGGCTACTCGATGTCCTTCGGTGGCGCCAACCTCGGCGGCATCATCGGCAACCCCTTCGAGAACTTCGGCCTCAAGGGCGTCGTCGGTGACGCCGCCGGCGCGACCCTGGACGCCAACGGCACCGCCGTCGTCGACGTCTTCGGTGCCGACGTCTGGATCCCCGAGGTCCTCTTCGTCGGGTTCCAACTGACCTTCGCGATCATCACCGTTGCCCTCATCAGCGGAGCGATCGCCGACCGCGTGAAGTTCTCGACGTGGTTGGTGTTCTCCGGCCTGTGGGTCACGCTGGCCTACTTCCCGATCGCCCACATGGTGTGGGGCGGAGGTCTGCTCAGCGGATCCGAGGACGGTCTTGCCGCTCTCCTCTTCGGCGCGACCGACGGCGTGGCCAACGTCCTGCCGATCGACTTCGCCGGTGGCACGGTCGTCCACATCAACGCCGGTATCGCCGGTCTCGTGCTCGCCCTCATCGTCGGCAAGCGTCTCGGCTTCGGCAAGACCGCCATGCGTCCCCACAACGTCCCGCTCGTCATGCTCGGCGCCGGTCTGCTGTGGTTCGGCTGGTTCGGGTTCAACGCGGGCTCCGAGCTCGCCGCCGATGGTCTGTCGGCCCTGGTGTGGGTGAACACGACGGTGGCGACCTGCGCCGCGATCCTCGGCTGGCTCGTCGTCGAGAAGGTGCGTGACGGCCACGCCACCTCGGTCGGTGCCGCCTCCGGTGTCGTCGCCGGTCTGGTCGCCATCACCCCGGCCTGTGGCGCCCTCTCGCCGGTCGGCTCGATCATCCTTGGTCTCGTCGCCGGTGCGCTCGCCGCCCTGGCCGTCGGCCTGAAGTTCAGGTTCGGCTACGACGACTCACTCGACGTCGTCGGCGTCCACCTCGTCGCCGGTCTCTGGGGCACCGTGGGTGCCGGTCTGCTCGCCACGTCCGGCGGACTCTTCTACGGTGACGGCATCAAGCAGACGGTCGTCCAGATCGTCATCGCCCTCGCCTCGCTGATCTTCTCGGCGATCGTCACCGCGATCATCGGACTGGCCCTCAAGGTCACCCTCGGGTGGAGGATCTCCGACGACGACGAGGTGGCCGGCATCGACCAGGCCGAGCACGCGGAGTCGGGCTACGACCTCGTGTCGCGAGGTGGCCGCCTCGGCACCACCTCGACCCCCGCCCTCTCACACGACGCTCGCCACCACGAGGAGCTCACCTCCGAAGGAGCCAAGGCATGAAGCTCATCACCGCCATCATCAAGCCCCACCAGCTCGACGCGGTGAAGGAGGCCCTGGAGGCCTACGGCATCTCGGGCATGACGGTCAGCGAGGCGTCGGGCTACGGCCGGCAGCGCGGACACAGCGAGGTCTACCGCGGCGCGGAGTACACCGTGGACTTCGTCCCGAAGATCCGCGTCGAGGTCCTCGTCGACGACATGGACGCCTCGAGCGTGGCCGACGTCATCCTCAAGGCGGCCCAAACGGGCCGGATCGGCGACGGGAAGATCTGGACCGTCCCGGTCGAGGACGTCGTCCGGGTGCGCACCGGAGAACACGGCTCCGAAGCCATCTGATCACCCCGACTTCCTGCCCCGTTGGGACGGCGAGCGCCAGCGAGTTGTCCCAACGGGGCAAGAAGTCGGAGACGGGGAGTGAGAGGACGACATGGGTGAGGGCGTGAACGTGTGTGACGTCGCGGCACGACGGCTCGACCTCGCGGGCACTCGGGCCTTCGAGACGGTCGGCTCGGGAGTGGAGCGCCGCGAGCGCCTCGCGGAGTTCAACCGCACCTGGATCGGTGGGCTCTGGGAGGAGGCGACTCGCGGTCAGCGCGTGGACGGTGTTGCGCTCGCGGCCGTCGGCAGCGTCGGGCGTGGGGACGCCGGGCCGCTGTCGGACTACGACCTGGTCCTCCTGCACTACGGCCGGACGCTCTCCACGGAGGAGATCACCCGGCTGGCCGACCGCATCTGGTACCCGATCTGGGATGCGGGGGTGCGCCTTGACCACAGCGTTCGCACCGTGAACCAGTGCCGCACGGTCGCCGCGGACGATCTCACCGCGGCTGTCGGGCTCCTCGACATCGCACCGCTCGCCGGCGACCGCGAAGTGGTGGCCGCGGCCCGGGCCACGGTGAGCCACGACTGGCGAGCGAACGCCCGCAAGCGCCTGCCCCAGCTCACCGAGGCGATGGCGGTCCGCCACCACCGGCACGGCGACCTGGCGCAGTCGATCGAGCCGGAGCTCAAGGAAGCCCACGGTGGGCTGCGCGACATGACGATCCTCAAGGCCCTGGCCGAGGCGTGGCTGGCCGACCGCCCCCGGGGTGAGGTCGACGCGGCTCACGGACTCCTCCTCGACGTGCGCGACGCCGTGCATGTCGTCACGGGCCGGGGACGGGACCGCCTTGGGCGCGAGGACCACGACGCCGTTGCCGCCCTCCTCGGCTACGGCGACCCGGACGACCTGCTCGCCGACGTCTCCGATGCTGGCAGGACCATCGCGTATGCCGTGGACGGCACCGTCCGTCGGGCCGGCCAGTCCCAGCGCGCTCGCGTCCTGCGGGTGGGGCCGCGGCGCCCACAGATGACCCCACTGGGTTATGGCCTCTTCGAGAGTGACGGCGAGGTCGTGCTCGGATCCGGGCGGCTCGTCGACAGCGACCCGAACCTGCCGCTGCGTGCCGCGGTGATCGCGGCCCGGGCCAACCTGCCCATTGCCCCGACGACCCTCGAGAACCTCGCGACGAAATGCGCTGACCTCCCCACGCCGTGGACGCCTCTGGCGCGAGGCCTGCTCAGCGACCTCCTCGCCTCCGGTCCGGGACTCGTGACCGTCTGGGAGGGCCTGGACCAGCAGGGCATCGTCGAGAAATGGTTGCCGGAGTGGGCTGCCGTGCGCTCGCGCCCGCAACGCAACGCCGTCCACCGGCACACGGTCGACCGCCACCTCATCGAGACGGTGGTCCACGCGACCGGTCTGCTGCGCGGGGTCGGTCGGGCCGATCTGCTGCTCCTCGCTGCCCTGCTACACGACATCGGCAAGGTGCCTGGTGCCCACGACCACTCTGCGACCGGCGCCCCGATCGCCGAGGCGGTCATGCGTCGCCTTGGGCACTCCGATGACGACGTCGCGACCGTCGTGTCGCTCGTGCGCGAGCACCTCACCCTCATCGAACTCGCCACCCGCCGCGACCACTCGGACCCCCTCACGATCGATGCGGCGCTCGCAGCGGTCGACGGCGACCGGGAGCGCTTCGAACTGCTCGTCGCGCTGACCGAGGCCGATGCCGTGGCTGCCGGGCCCAAGGCCTGGACCGATTGGCGGGCCGCGCTCCTGGGTCAGCTCGCCACGGCGGTGCGGGCTCGCCTGGATCCGGCCACGCCAGCGTTCGGCGAGGCCGAACCCTCCCTGGTGCCCGATGACCTCGTCACGACCCTCGCCGCGGGTGAGCCCTTCGTCGACGTCGTGCCCAACGGTGGCTCGTATCGCATCGACATCGCCGACCGCGATCGGCTCGGACTCTTCGCCGACACGGCCGGCCTCCTCGCCGCCGAGGGCCTCGTCGTCCGCACCGCGGTCCTGCGCACCGTCGAAGGAGTCGCCGTGAACGAGTGGCACGTCGAGAGCCCGAGCGACGCAGTGCCCGAGAAGGACCGCCTCGTCCGCGGCCTCATGCGGCTCGCCACCGGTGATCGCGGTCCACTCAGCCTGCTCGATCGTCGACGCCAGTTCGCGGCCCGGCCGAGCGGTGCGTCGACGATCGGCACCCCCGGACAGCCGCGCGCCCTGGTCGTCCCGGGCGCGAGCACCGACGCCACGGTCATCGAGGTGCGCGCCCACGACCGTCCCGGGCTCCTGCACGAGCTCGGCATGGCCTTCGCGAAGGCAGGAGTTTCGGTGCGCTCCGCGCACATTGCCACGTATGCCGGCCAGACTCTTGACACCTTCTATGTCTCGGACTTCTCCGGTCGCCCTCTCGAACCGGCGAAGGTGGCGCAGGTCGTCGCGGTCGTCATCGACACGTGTGACGGGACCACCTGAGCGCGGCAGTTAACCTTGTCCGGTGTTCAACAGCCTCTCCGACCGCCTGACGTCGACCTTCAAGAATCTCCGCAGCAAGGGGCGCTTGACCGAGTCCGACGTCAACAAGACCGTCCGCGACATCCGCCTGGCGCTGCTCGACGCCGACGTGGCCCTGCCCGTCGTCAAGGAGTTCACGTCTGCCGTCCGTGAGCGCGCCCTCGGTGCGGAGGTGTCCCAGGCGCTCAACCCGGGCCAGCAGGTCGTCAAGATCGTCAACGACGAGCTCGTCGACATCCTCGGCGGTGAGACGCGCACGATCCGCTTCGCCAAGAGCGGGCCGACGGTCATCATGCTCGCCGGCCTCCAGGGTGCGGGCAAGACCACGCTCGCGGGCAAGCTCGCCTACTGGCTCAAGGAGCAGGGCCACACGCCGATGCTCGTAGCGGCCGACCTCCAGCGACCCAACGCCGTCACGCAGCTCCAGGTCGTCGGCGAGCGGGCCGGCGTTCCAGTCTTCGCGCCGGAGCAGGGCAACGTCGGTGGCCACGACGCGGTCGGGCCCACGGGGGAGGGGACCCGCAGCTTTGGTGACCCGGTCGCGGTGTCTCGGGACGGCATACGCGAAGCCGTGTCCAAGCACCACGACGTCGTCATCGTCGACACCGCCGGCCGGCTCGCCGTCGACGCCGACCTCATGGCGCAGGCCGGTCAGATCCGCGAGGCGATCAACCCCGACGAGGTCCTGTTCGTCATCGACGCGATGATCGGTCAGGCGGCCGTCGAGACCGCGACTGCGTTCCTCGACGGCGTCGACTTCACCGGTGTCGTCCTCTCCAAGCTCGACGGTGACGCCCGCGGTGGTGCGGCGCTGTCCGTCGCCGGAGTGACCGGCCGTCCGATCATGTTCGCCAGCACCGGCGAGGGCGTGAAGGACTTCGAGGTCTTCCACCCCGACCGCATGGCCTCGCGCATCCTCGACATGGGTGACGTGCTCACCCTCATCGAGCAGGCCGAGAAGGCGTTCGACCGTGGCCAGGCTGCCGAGATGGAGCGCAAGTTCCTCGCGGCCGAGGACTTCACCTTCGACGACTTCCTCCAGCAGACTGCGGCCATCAAGAAGATGGGCTCGCTCAAGTCGATGCTCAAGATGATGCCGGGCATGGGCCAGATGGCGTCCCAGCTCGACAACCTCGACGAGCGCGAGTTCGACCGCGTCGAGGCCATGGTCCGCTCGATGACGCCGTTCGAGCGCAACCACCCGAAGCAGATCAACGGCTCTCGCCGCGCCCGCATCGCCGGCGGTTCCGGTGTGACCGTGTCCGAGGTCAACCAACTGCTCGAGCGCTTCGGTGAGGCGCAGAAGATGATGAAGCAGCTCGCCCGCGGCGGTGGCATTCCGGGCATGCCCGGCATGGGTGGCGGCAAGAAGGCGCGTCAGCAGCAACAGCAGGTGCGCGGCAAGAAGTCGAAGTCGGGCAACCCCGCCAAGCGCGCCGCCGAGGCCAAGGCGGCGGCCGAGCGCTCGTCGTCCAAGCCCGCGGGTTCGGCGTTCGGTGGCGGCGCCGCCGGTGGGCTCGACCCCGCTGCCATGGACCCGTCCCAGTTGCCGAAGGGCTTCGAGAAGTTCCTCGGCAAGTGAGCGCCGAACCGGCCGTGACCGACCCGCTGCACACGCTGTCGGTCGGCACTGCCGGTCCGCGCATCGCGTTCCTGCACGGCCTGTTCGGTCAGGGCCGCAACTGGTCGACGATCGCCAAGGGCCTGGCTGGGCCGTCGCTCGACGGAGTCCGCGCGACGCTCGTCGACCTTCCTGATCACGGTCGCAGTCCGTGGTCGGCCGGCTTCTCCTTCGAGGGGTATGCCGTGTCCGTCGCCTCGACCTTGCGCGCCATCGACGCCGGGCCCTGGATCGTCGTGGGGCACTCGCTCGGCGGCAAGGTCGCCATGACCCTGGCACTGACCGAGCCCGACCTCGTCTCGAAGCTCGTCGTCGTCGACATCGCACCCAAGAGCTACGGCAACCTCGACCGGTTCACCGGCTACATGGACGAGATGCAGCGGCTACCGCTGGGGGAGCTGCGCGATCGAGCGGACGCCGAGGCGCGATTCGACGAGCAGGATCCCGGGGTCAAGGCCTTCCTTTTGCAGAACCTCCGGAGGGAGGGTGCAGCCTGGCGCTGGCAGGCCAATCTCGACCTGTTCACCGCCGACGGGGCGCGTGGCGACGAGTCCGTCATCGCCGACTTCCCCTTCGAGCCGGGGGAGGTCGAACCGTTCGACGGCCCGGTGCTCTGGATCAAAGGTGGCGAGAGTCGCTACATCAAGGACGAGGACTCCGAGCGCATGCGCGGTTTCTTCCCCCGGGTGCGGCTGCTCACGGTCAAGGGTGCCTCGCACTGGGTGCACAGTGACGCGCCCGCGGTCGTCACCGAAGCGCTGCGTCGTGTCGTGCAGTCGGAGTCCTGACTCGCGAAACTGGGCCGCTCAGCCTGTTGCCCTGTGGCTCCGGAAGGAGTCTGCTGGTCCCATGGCGTCCGTCCGGGCGTCACCGTGGATGGAGGTCAGGTATGAGCAGTGAGGTCGACGCGCTTCCGGAGGAGATCGACGACGAACCACAGGTGGGGGTACGGGCCACCGCGGCCTTCCCGGCAGAGCCGGGCGCGGTCTGGACGCACCTGACGAGCACGGCCGGGGCAGAGGCACTCCTCGGCGAGGGCGCACGCTTCGGCAGCAAGGGCGAGCCGTGGCGGGCCGGGGACGGGTCCCACGGCGTGGTCCGCAGCTTCCACCCGATCGAGCAGGTGCGCGTCACGTGGCACCCGCACGAAGACGGCCCGCTGAGCATGCTCGACGTGCAGCTGAGCCCCGAGGGCGACGGCACCCGGGTCAACGTCTATCACGAGGGCCGCGGCATCGTCGGTGACCCGCGCGGCGACCATCAGCACTGGCAGGATGCGCTCGAGCGACTCGGTCAGGGCCTGTCGAGCTGACGGTCCCGTCGCCCACCCCGGGCCATCGCTAGGGTCGGAGGCATGACGGGTTCGGTGCTGCACCTGGTGGGAGAGGTCCTCGTCGGACCGGAGGACGTGCGACCCGAGGCGTGGGTCATCGGGGGTCGACTGACCTTCGAGCGACCGACCGGTGCGGGGCACGACGTCGAGACGCTCCGTGGCTGGTTCGTGCCCGGGATGGTCGACGCCCACTGCCACGTCGGCCTCGATCGCCACGGAGCCGTCGACGACGCGACCGCCGAGCAGCAGGCCACGACCGACCGCGACAACGGCACCCTGCTCATCCGGGACGCCGGGTCACCTCTCGACACGCACTGGGTCGACGAGCGCGACGACCTGCCCAAGATCATCCGGGCCGGACGCCACATCGCCCGCCCCAAGCGCTACATCCGCAACTTCGCCTGGGAGGTCGAGCCCGAGCAGCTCGTCGAGCGCGTGCGGATCGAGGCCCGCGCCGGCGACGGCTGGGTCAAGCTCGTCGGCGACTGGATCGATCGGGAAACCGGCGACCTCGAGCCGTGCTGGCCCGCCGACGTCCTCGCCGAGGCCATCGCCGCCGCGCACGAGGAGGGTGCCCGCACGACCGCGCACTGCTTCGGGCCGGACTCACTGCGCGACTTCGCGGCGGCAGGCACCGACTGCATCGAGCACGCCACCGGACTCGAGGCCGACACGATCGATTCCTTTGCGGCACAGGGGGTTGCCATCGTCCCGACGCTCGTCAACATCGCCACGTTCCCGGCCATCGCCGAGCCCGCGAGGGAGAAGTTCCCCGACTACCACCGGCGGATGCTTGATCTGCACGCCCGACGCTACGAGACGTTCGGCGCGGCGCGAGAGGCCGGCATACCCATCTATCTCGGAACCGACGCGGGCGGTTCGATCGCCCACGGACTCGCGGCGCAGGAAGCCGTCGAGCTGTCCCGGATCGGGTTCAGCAACACCGAGGTGCTGGGCGCGGCGACGTGGGGGGCGCGCGAGTGGCTCGGGCGGCCGGGTCTCGAGGAGGGTGCCGACGCAGACTTCCTCGCCCTCGATCGGGACCCCCGACAGGACATCACCGCGCTGGGCGAACCCAGCGCGGTGGTCCTGCGCGGTGTGACCTGGTGAACCAGGCCCGGTGAACCGGAAAGGTCAGACGGGGTCCGCCTCGAGCTCGCGCTCCCGAACCGGGGCCTCGTCGAAGGTGGCCGGAGCCAGGTCGCGCTCGGCGCGGTGGGCGCGGACGGACCAGGCGACGGCGGCGGCCCACACTGCGTAGATCGCGGCGTACGCGATCCACCGGGTCCCGGAGGAAGCATCGATCCAGTCCGACTTCAGCAGCGTGCGGGCGTTGGTGATGACGATGACGCCGCCGACGAGCGAGCCGAGGACGCGCGGCGGAATGTGCCGGACGAGCCACGCGGCGATGGGAGCGGCGATGAGGCCGCCGAGGAGCAGTGCCCCGACCCAGGCGAAGTCGATGCCCTGGCTGCCGAGAGCGAGGAGGAAGCCGAGGCTCGCGGCGACGGAGACCAGGAACTCGCTGGTGTCGATCGAGCCGATGACCTTGCGCGGCTCCAGGCGTCCGCTCGCCAGGATGGCCGGCGTGCCCACGGGTCCCCAGCCGCCGCCTCCAGTGGCGTCGACGAAGCCGGCGACGAGTCCCAGCGGAGCGAGGAAACGCTTGCGGAGAGGGTGCCCGAGGCGGTCGGTCCGCAGGCCGCGCACGGTGAACCGGACGAGGACATAGAGGCCGAGGGTGAGCAGGATGAGGGACATCACCGGGGCCGCGACGGAGGTGTCGAGGCTGGCAAGGAAGGTGGCGCCGGCGAAGGCGCCGAACGCACCGGGGATACCGATCTTCGCGACGACGGGCCAATTGACGTTGCCGAACTTCCAGTGGGACGCACCAGAGGCGAGGGTCGTGCCGATCTCGGCGAGATGGACTGTCGCCGACGCAGCCGCCGGGTTCGTGCCGATGGCAAGCAGCAGCGTCGTGGACGTGACGCCGTAGGCCATGCCGAGGCTGCCGTCGACGAGTTGGGCGCCGAGGCCGACGAGGGCGAGAAGGACGAGCTTGCGCATGGGTGGTCCTGTCGAAGGAGTGGAGCCGGCATATCCGACTGGTTGAGTAGGAGTTTGGATGCCCAAGCGTTATGGAGCAAGTAACAAGACGTTATGTCTCACATCGTGGGAGAGAATGTGCCCGTGGACATCTCGGCGCGCACGGAGTACGCGGTGCGCGCGATGCTCCTGCTGGCCCAGGCCGCCTCTCGGGATGCGGGGCCGGTGAGCGTCGACGGACTTGCCACGGCCCAGTCCTTGCCGCGCAAGTTCCTCGAAGCCATCGCCGCGGACCTGCGCGCCGCCGGGCTCGTCACGAGCACGCGTGGCGCCCGCGGCGGCTACGCTCTGGCGCGACCCGCGGAGGACATCGCCCTCGGCGACGTCTTTCGCGCCGTGGACGGACCCCTCGCGGAGGTGAGGGGACTGCGTCCGCACGAGACGGCATACGACGGCGTCGCCGAGCACCTCCCCACCGTGTGGGTCGCCGTGCGTGCAGCCTTGCGGGCCGTCCTCGACGAAACCTCGCTCGCCGATGTCCTGAGCGGCGACCTGCCCACCACCGTCCGTGACCTCACCGCCGACCCGGAAGCCTGGATGAACCGCGCATGACCGATACCCCCGACACTCCTCGTCGCACGCTCCCCGTCGACGTCCACCCGACGGACAACGACCCGGCGGACTTCGGCCCCGGGCTGGATCCCGACGACCTCGCCACGGTGCTGCGCGTCCTCGAGTCGCTGCCCGAGCTCGAGGCCGGACACCCCGATCTCCAGACGGTCAAGCGGGCGACGGGGCGGATGTACAAGCAGGTCCGCAAGGCCCGCCGACGCGAGGCCAAGCGGCCGCAGATCGAGCACGACGAGGCGATCCTCGCGAAGACCGCGACCGGCTCGCCCATGCGCATCGACGACGAGACCAAAGGCATCCTGCTCGAGGTCCCGCCGGCCGGCACGATCGCCGGGGAGCTCCTCGAGCCGCGCGGCTGCTACATCTGCAAGGCCGACTACACGACCGTCGACGCGTTCTACCACTGGCTCTGCCCGGACTGTGCCGCCAAGAGCCACCTCAAGCGCAACCAGCGCGTCGACCTCACGGGCAAGCGCGCGCTGCTCACCGGCGGCCGCGCCAAGATCGGCATGTACATCGCGCTCATGCTCCTGCGCGACGGCGCCCACCTCACGATCACGACGCGCTTCCCGCACGACGCCGCGCGGCGCTTCGCGGCCCAGGAGGACAGCGCGGACTGGATCGACCGTCTCAAGGTCGTCGGCATCGACCTGCGCGACCCCACCCAGGTCGTCGCGCTCGCCGACGAGGTCGCCGCGGCCGGCCCGCTCGACATCCTCATCAACAACGCGGCCCAGACCGTGCGCCGCTCGCCCGGGTCCTACTCGCACCTCGTGGACGGCGAGAAAGTGCCGCTGGAGCGCAACGTCCGCTACCCAGAGCTCGTGACCTTCGACCGGATCAGCGAGGCCCACCCGGCCAACCTGCTCGGCACGCTCGCGCAGCACCAGATCGCGCACCACGAGGGCGAGTCCGACGAGGAAGCGGCCCAGTCGCTGGCCCAGCGCACGGCGGCTTCGATGACGGAGATGGCCCTTACCGCCGGCCACGCGAGCCTGGACCGGCACCTGGCGGGGACCGCAGTCGACGCCGGCGGCCTCCTGCCCGACGTCCAGACCAACAACTCGTGGACCCAGGTCGTCGACGAGGTCGACCCGCTCGAGCTCCTCGAGGTGCAGCTGTGCAACTCGACGGCGCCGTTCATCCTCGTTTCCCGGCTCCGTCCGTCGTTGCGAGCAGCGGTGCAGGCGGGGGCGCGTCGCGCCTACGTCGTCAACGTGTCGGCGATGGAGGGCCAGTTCACCCGCCGCTACAAGGGCGCCGGCCACCCGCACACCAACATGGCCAAGGCCGCGCTCAACATGCTCACCCGCACGAGCTCGGGCGAGATGTTCGAGAAGGACAGGATCCTCATGACGGCCGTCGACACCGGCTGGATCACAGACGAGCGACCGCACCACGAGAAGCTCCGCATCGCCGCCGAGGGGTGGCACGCACCGCTCGACCTCGTCGACGGCGCTGCGCGCGTCTATGACCCCATCGTGCGGGGCGAGGCCGGAGAGGACATCTACGGCTGCTTCGTCAAGGACTTCGAGCCCAGTCCCTGGTGAGAGTGGGTATGCCGCATGGTCGCCTTCGCTGAGTGGGTCCGGTCCGAATTCGGGCTCGGCACAGGCCCGCTCACGTTCGTGGTCGGTGGGCGAGGTGCTGTCGGCGAGGTGTATCGGCTCTCGGTTGGTGGCGTCGAGTTCGCGGTGAAGCGACCGTTCCGCGGGGTCGATGTCGATGCGATCCGGCGGGAGGCGCTCCTGCTCGATCACCTTGCGGCGCAGGGGATCGACGTCCCGACGCACGTCGTGGCGTCGGGCGGTCGGCTCGTTGTCGAGGTGCCGAGCGACCTCGGCGGCGGCAGCGCCCGCGTCAGCCACTGGGTCGAGGGTGAGCCCGTCGGCAACGGTGGCTCTGCTGTGGCCGAGCAGCTCGGAGCCCTTCTCGCACAGCTGCATCGGGCTGGCCCATCGACCGATGAGGTGCCGCCGAACTGGTACACGACGATGGTCCCCGCCGACGAGTGGGCGGCCCTCGTGCAGCGTTCCGTCGGCCAGCCCTGGCACGAAGCCCTCGTGGCACGGGAAGGCGACCACGCGGCATACCGGAGCGTTGTCGACCGGGCCGGCCCGGGAACGGGGCCGTTCGTCCTCGGGCACCGCGACTTCCACCCCGACAACGCGGTCATCGCTCCGGACGGCAGTCTGCGTGCGCTCGACTGGGAGTGCTGCGGACCGCTCGATCCCACACGGGAACTCGCGAAGACGCTCGTGCAGTGGCATGTGTTGGGGGAGGTCATTGACGAGGACGCTGTGGCGCGGACTGTCACTGCGTATGTCGAAGCGGGCGGGACGGGAGTGGTGAGGGCGATCGACGACTTCGCG
This sequence comes from Knoellia subterranea KCTC 19937, assembly GCF_000768685.1. GTDB lineage: Bacteria > Actinomycetota > Actinomycetes > Actinomycetales > Dermatophilaceae > Knoellia > Knoellia subterranea. The sequence continues at coordinate 57,727 of NZ_AVPK01000008.1, forward strand.
ATGGTCATGTGCACCGAGACCAACTTCCTCGCCAGCCAGATCAGGCTGGCCCTCGCCGACGCCGCGCCCGACGAGCGCAGAGCCCAGGCGCGCGGTGAGATCGAGGAGTCGCTGGCCGGCTACCTGCCGAGCCTCGCCGCGCTGGAGCGGGTGCTCGACATCGCCACGGCATAGAGGACGACCGACACACCCGCGATGAGGGCAGCGGCACCCATCCACGGCGCAGCAGCGACCCAGTCCACGGAGTCGGGGTCGATGACCCGGCCGTGCGACGTGCAGACCGTGGGCTGGTTCGATCCGCCAGAGCACGAGAGCTCGTCGAAGCGGGCCGACCCGGCGACCGTCCAGCCGAGCCACGCCACCCCCACAGCGAAGGCCACTCCCAGGCCGGCCAGCGCGGGCCAGCCGTCCGGCCGCCGAGTGGTCAGGACGATCGAGACGACGAGCAGCACCACCGCGACCGGGAGGACGAAGATGCCGATCGAGAACATCCCCATGAAGGTGAGGACGAAGGCGAGGCCGGTGAGCACCCACAGGCCGAAGAGGACGGGCACCCCACGAGCGTCCCACCGCTCGATGGTCAGGACCACCCCCACAGGTCTGGCAGAATGGTCCGCTGTACACCTTCTGGCTGGCGCCGATGTCGGCCGGATGCCTACCTCGGGCATCGGTACCCCGCGTGTTTGCTCCCGCGGTCTCGCCGTGCCCACAACCTGAACGGAGACCACACTCGTGGCCGTCAAGATTCGTCTCAAGCGGATGGGCAAGATCCGCACCGCCATCTACCGTGTCGTCGTCATGGACTCGCGCACCAAGCGCGACGGTCGTGCGATCGAGGAGATCGGCAAGTACGACCCCAACCAGGAGCCGTCGCTCATCGAGATCGACATGGACCGCGCCAACTACTGGCGTGGCCAGGGCGCGCAGCCGACCGAGGCCGTCGCCGCGCTCCTGAAGATCATGGACGAGGGCACCCTCAAGGTCGCCGAGCCCAAGGCCAGCAAGAAGGACCTCTACGAGGCCGCTCTCGCTGCTGCGGGCAAGGGTGACGGTGCCGACACGTCCGGCGCCACCACCGCCAAGAAGAAGGCCGCCAAGAAGGCCGACGCTGCCGAGGCTCCGGCCGAGGAGAAGGTCGAGGAGGCCCCCAAGGCCGAGGAGACCACCGAGGCTCCGGCCGAGGCTGCTCCGGTTGCCGACCTTCCCGAGGGCGCGGCTGCCGCGCTCGAGGATGGCGCCGCCCCCGAGGGCTACACCATCAAGGGCAACAAGGACTCGATGAAGTACCACGAGCCGGACGGCCAGTGGTTCGAGCAGACCGTTGCCGAGGTCTGGTTCAAGACGGCTGCCGACGCCGAGGCCGCCGGCTTCGTCAAGGCTGGGTCCTGACCGTGCTCGAGGAGGCGCTGGAGCACCTCGTCACCGGGATCGTCGACCACAAGGACGACGTCCAGGTGAAGCGCAAGGAGCTCCGTCGCGGCGAGATCATCGAGGTTCGGGTGCACCCGGATGATCTTGGTCGCGTCATCGGCCGCTCCGGCCGCACCGCCAGTGCCCTGCGCACCGTGCTCACCGCCCTCGCGGGTGGTCGCCCCGTCCGGATCGACATCGTCGACACCGACCGGGTGCGCTGAGCCCGACGCCTGACACCGAACGCGCCGCGTCCCTCCGGGGCGCGGCGCGTTCGTGCGTCCAGCCACACCCCGCCTGAGAGGATCAGACCCATGGCCAGCAACTCCGACGCCCTCCTCGTCGCCCGCATCGGCAAACCCCACGGACTCCGTGGCGAGGTGACCGTGCAGGTGCACACCGACGACCCGATGGGGCGCTTCGTCGCGGGTCAGGTCTTCGACACCGAGGCGGCCCCGGGGACAGGCGTGCCGCGCCGTCTCACACTCGCCACGGCCCGGAAGCACCGCGAGATCTGGCTCCTAGGCTTTGCCGAGATTCCCGACCGCACCGGCGCCGAGTCGCTGCGTGGGACGCGTCTGCTCCTCGATGTCACCTCCGCCGACATCGAGGGCGAGGAGGACGAGGACGAGGGCTTCTACGAGCACGACCTCGTCGGGCTCGCTGTGCACGACCCTTCGGGTGCCGCCCTGGGTGAAGTCACCGGGCTGCTCGTCGGTGCCGCGCAGGACCTGCTCGAGGTGCGCCTCAGCGACGGCCGCGACGTGCTCGTGCCGTTCGTCGAAGCGATCGTGACCGAAGTGGACCTCGACGGCGGTCACGTCGTCGTCGACGCCCCGGCCGGCCTGTTCGACCTCGACGAGGCGTGAGGGGCGAACGCACCATGCGCCTGGACGTCGTCTCGATCTTCCCGGACTACCTCGCACCACTCGACCTCTCGCTCATCGGCAAGGCCCGCCGGGACGGCCTGCTCGACCTCACGGTCCACGACCTGCGCGACTTCGCCCACGATCGGCACCGCACCGTCGACGACACGCCCTACGGAGGGGGCGCCGGGATGGTCATGAAGCCACAGCCGTGGTCGGAGGCGCTGGATCACGTTGTGGCACAGGGCAGTTCGGCGTTCCCCGGAGCCGCAGAACGCGTTCCCACCCTCATCGTCCCCGGTCCCGGTGGCGAGCCGTTCACGCAGCAGATCGCCAAGGACCTGGCCGAGGAGCCCTGGCTCGCGTTCGCCTGCGGCCGCTACGAGGGCATCGACGAACGCGTCTACGAATGGGCGGGGGAGCGCATGCCCGTGCGCATCCTCTCGCTCGGCGACTACGTCCTCAACGGGGGAGAAGTCGCGGTGCTCGCCATGGTCGAAGCCATCGCTCGGCTCCTCCCCGGTGTCATCGGCAACGCCGAGTCGCTCATCGAGGAGTCGCACGAGGACGGCCTGCTCGAGTATCCCGTCTACACCAAGCCCGCCGAGTGGGACGGCCGCGCCGTGCCCGAGGTGCTGCTCGGCGGCAACCACCGGGCCATCGCGGAGTGGCGTCACGAGCAGCGGGTCCAACGGACTGCGGCGCGTCGTCCGGACCTGCTTCCGCCGGTTGCTGCGGCCGCGGCGCTCGCCGACCTCGAGGAGCGGGTCGCGACCCCCGCCGATGCCCCCGACCTCCAGGTGCTCACCCGGGCCTGCTGGGCGCCGGAGTTCGCCCGCTACGGCATGTTCGGGGCAGGCGAGGAGGACCTCGAAACGGTGCGGGACGGCATACAGGAATGGGACACGCGCGTGTGGCGCCGAGACGGCACCCTGATCGCCTCCGTCCGCGTCCGACCGCACCCGACCCGGGAAGCGACGTGGCAGATCGGGCGGCTCATGGTTGCGCCGTATCTCCAGGGCCGTGGCCTGGGACGCGAACTGCTGGCGTATGCCGAGTCGCTGGCTCCCGAGGACATCCGCACGTTCTGGCTCAACACCGGTGCGAAGTCGACGGAGAACCTCCGGATGTATCGCAAGGCGGGGTATCGCGTGCGCCCGGGTGAGGGCGAGTTCCCCGGCACCGTCGACCTCACGAAGCGGCTGGTGTCGGCGGGGGACTGATTCCCCGGTTGGGCTGACGAACGGACCTCACCCCTCCTACACTCGTAGCGCCACAAGAGTGCTTGTGGTGGTCCACGGCCGGACGATGGCACCGGCGCCCAGGGGGAATCTCCGGGGGCGTCCGGGGCGCGCAGGATCTCGTCGGCGCAGTTCTCGCGGATGCGCCCACCGAACGTCTCGTTCCTCGCCCATTCATGCGCTGTCCGCCGTGTCCCACGTCGATCCCTCGACGACTCGATGCCTCCGTGCGTCTGGCCCCCGTGGGCAGCGTTCCTCCTGTGCTCCACTCGAGAGAGGGAACCCATGCCCATCACGCGAACTCCGCTGCGGCGGTTGGCCGTTGTCGCGAGTGCCCTGGCGCTCGCGGCGACCGGAGCCGGCCCTGCCCTCGCCGCCCCCGCACTCGGCCCCGTGACCTCGTCGGCCGCTGCGGCTCCCACGGCGGCTCCTTCGGCATCGAGTCCCGGCCAGCAGGCCGCGTCCAAGGTGCCGTCCATCGTCAGCCAGCGGGCCGCCAAGGTCCGGACAGCAGCCAAGAACGGACACTCGCTCGGTGCAGCATCCCGGCGAGTCCTGAGTGACGACCTGCTCGCGGTCGATGCCGACGCCCGGCTCGATCTCGAGATCCACGCACTCACGACCCTCAGGGGCCCCGAACGCGCCGACCTGACGCGACTTGGGGTGCGGGTCCTCAGTGGTTCGGACCAGTGGGTCCGACCGTCCAAGGTGAAGGCTCTGCCTGCGGCCGGTGTCCTGCGGGCGCTCGTGCCCTATGACAAGGTTGATGCCGTCGCCGGACTGAGCTGGGTGGCTGCGGTGCGGCCCACCGAGATGTCGCCGCCCGACGCGGGGTCCTTCCTCAGTGAGGGCGTCTCGCTGCACCGAGCCGACGACGCCCAGGCCATCGGAGTCGATGGTGGCGGGGTGTCCGTGGGAGTCATCTCCGACGGCGTCACCAGCATCGCGGCCGCCCAGGCGCTCGGGGACCTTCCCGCGGGCGTCACCGTCCTCAACGCCGGTGGTGGCGACGAGGGCACCTCGATGCTCGAGATCGTGCACGACATGGCGCCCGGAGCGGATCTGCTCTTCCACGGCACAGGCGGAGGAGTCGCCGGACACGTGACTGCCCAGAACGCTCTTGCGGCGGCTGGCGCCGACCTCATCACCGAGGACATACCGTTCGACGGCGAGCCGGCCTTCCAGAAGGGCCTGGCCGCGACCAACGCGGAGACTCTGGCGGCTTCCGGTGTGTGGATGAGTTCGTCGGCCGGCAACCTCAACGACAGCCACGCCCCACGCGTGGCGGCCACCAGCACGGGGACGTTCCCCGACGGCGCGGCCGCGGCGCCAGCGGGATGCCCGGGGATCAACGCCAACGCGATCGCCCTCAACGGGACCGACACGACGTTCGACGTCAGCGTGGCCGCCGGTGCATCGATCGGTGCGACGCTCCAGTGGAGCGAACCCCGCGCGATCTTCCCGACGGCGGGTGCCGGTGGGTTCACCAACCTCGACCTCTACATCCTCGATGCCGGTGCTGCCAATTGCCTGGCCTCGAGCACGGGTGCACAGGGTGGTGGCGCCGGGGACACGATCGAGCAGGCGTCCTGGACCAACGGCGGCGCCGCCGCCGCGACGGTCAAGCTCGTCGTCAACCGGACCGGTGCGACCGGTGCCAAGGGTGTCCCGACCCTCGACCTGCGCTGGCGCGGGAACGCCGGCGCGATCGACGCCACCGGCGATGCCGGATCCCTCAACCCGGACAGCAACTACACCGACTTCGCCACCTCGGCCGGAGCGGTGAACGGTGGAGCGAGTCAGGATCCGGGAGCGGTCGGGCTGGAGAACTTCAGCGGCCAGGGCCCTGTGACACTCCTCGGCAGCACGGTGTGCTCGATCAGCTACCCGTGCCCTGCCTCCGCCCCGGCGGGACAGAACCAGAGCGTCATGGGTGCTGCCGGACGCACCGTCATCGCACCGACCTACTCGGCTGCCGATGGTGTGTCGGTGAGTGGTGTGGGTGACTTCGGTGCGGGCAGCTGTCCCGCCGTCGCCCAGGGCGATTGCCGCTTCTTCGGCACCTCGGCGGCCACACCGTCGGCTGCCGGTGTCGCGGCCCTCGTCCTCGACGCATCCGGTGGTCCCGGCTCGCTCACCACGAGCCAACTCACCGCGGTGCTGGCCGCCAACGCCCGCGACCGAGGCCCTGCCGGTGCCGACAACGCCTGGGGCGCCGGCGTGCTCGACGCCTTCTCGGCAGCGACGAACCGAGCCGACCTGCGGGTGGCAAAGAACTGCCTCCCCGACGGTGACGCCCCGGCTGGGGTGGCGCACCCGTGCACCATCACCGTGACGAACGACGGCCCGGCCATCGCACGCGCCGTCACCGTCAGCGATCAGGTCCTCGGCAGTGGCAGCTTCACGCTGGCCACCACGTCGAGCGGATGCACGGCGCCTGCGGGTCCGCAGACCGGTTCGGCCACCGCGACGTGCGCGCTCGGTGACCTCGCCTCCGGGGCCTCCGTCGCCGTCGTGATCAGTGAACGCTCCGACGAGCCGCAGGATCTCGCCGACACTGCGACGGTGGGCGCGGGCACGCTCGACCCGAACCTCGGCAACAACGTCGCGTCCGACACCCTGCACGTCGCCGGATCGGCCGACGTCGGCATCACCAAGACGGCGCCGGCGACCGCTCTGGCGGGCAACCAGATCACCTGGACGAGCACTGTCACCAATGACGGCCCGTCGACGGCCACCTCCGTGGTCGTTCGGGACGTGCTGCCCGCAGCGGTCAGCGTCGTGTCGGTGACCGGGAGTGGTGGTGCTTCCTGCACGGCCGGAGTGCCGGGTCAGGCGAGCCAACCGACGACGTGTTCGTTCGGCAACCTTCCGGCGGGTGCCTCACGCACCATGACCGTCGTCGCCACGATCAACCCGACCTTCAGCGGGTTGATGCACAACGACGCTGTGGTCGCCTCGTCGACTCCGGACCCGGACACCTCCGACAACTCCGCGACCGTCACGACGACGGTCTCGGCCGAGGCGGACCTGTCCCTGACCCAGGTCGACAGCCCCGACCCGATCCTCGCCGGGCGGACCCTCACGTGGACGGTCACCGTCCGCAACCTCGGTCCGTCCACCGCGAGGGAGGTCGCGCTCGTCGACGCCCTGCCCGACGAGGTGACCTTCACCTCGGCGTCGGCCACCTCGGGTTCGGCGACGTGCGCCTACACGGCGGTACCGGTCGACCCGCCGGCCCACCGCGTCGACTGCAACCTCGGCACCCTCGCACCCAGCGACGGGCCGACGACCGTGGTCATCCGCGGCGTGGTGAAGTCCGGAACCCCGGCGGGAACGATCGCCAACACGGCGTCGGTCTCGAGTGCCACGACCGACCCGGCTGGGGCCAACAACGCGGCGACGGCCCAGACGACCGTCGGCACCTCCGCTGATCTGGTGATGTCCTTCGTGGCGGACAAGGACGTCTACAAGCCGTCCTCGACGATCGTCTACACGGCGTCGGTCACCAACAACGGTCCTTCCGACGCACAGTCGCCCGTCGTGACCGTGGCCCTGCCCGACATGAAGGCAGCCGTCTACGTCTTCGACACGGCCGGTTGTTCCAAGAGCGGGCAGACGTTGACGTGCACCCGTCCGACCTCGCTGGTCGCCGGAGGCACGTGGACCTTCAACGTCCACCTGCTCGTCAAGGGCAACAAGGGCGTGGTGACCTCCACCGCGTCGGTCGCGTCGGCGACGACGGACCCGGCACCGGGCAACAACCTGGTGACGCGGTCGGTCAAGATCGGGAAGTGAGGGACGGAGCCGATCACCGCGTGGCCCGTACCGCTCCGGTGCGGGCCACGCGCCTGCTCGGGCCACGTGCCGCCCAGGACCCATCTGCTCGGGCGGGCCCGTCGAGCCTGGGTTCCGCACGGACGAGCGCCCCTCGGCTCGGACGTGTGGTCGGCAGTCCTGGCCGCCGCGCAGGCACAGGGATACGGGATCATCCGCGTGCTGGACACGCACACGCTCGAGCTGAGCGCTTCGCCCCGTTGGAATGCCCGGGTCTACCTCACGATTCGCGCCGGGCCGGACGGTGTCGACGCCGGAGTCGTCACCGTGTGGGCACGAGTGGAGGGCTGGAACCCGGCTCGAGCCCGCCGTATCGCCAACGCGGTGCTGCGGGCCATTCCGGGCGTGCACAATCCGGGTGACGAACCGCAGGGGCCTTCGCAGACCGGATCGATCCGGTCATCGAGCGAGTGAGTGGTTCGCGAACCGGATTGTGCAGCGTCGTGTCAGGCGGGCCAGGCGTCTGAGGCGGGTCAGGCAGAGCAGGCAGGTCAGGGGCGGAGTCGCTTGGTCAGGTCCTCGGGCAGGAGTTGCGCGCCCCGGATGAGCCGCCCCGCGACGACCGCGGTGGTGGTCTGCGCGGCCATGATGCCGAGCAGCACGAGCACCTGCGCGGCCGCGGCCTGCGCGGGCGAACCGCCTCCGAGCAGTACCCCGATGAAGGCCCCCGGGAGCGTCACGACACCTGCCGTCTTCACCTGGTCCAGCCCGGGGATGAGCGCCTCCGGCAGGCGCCGGTCGACGATCTCGCCGATCGACTGGCTCCGCGTGAGCCCCAGGGACAACCCCGCGTCGTACTGCCCCGTCTCCTCGCGCAGCGCCGCAAAGGCGCGCCGCCCCACCAACGTGTGACCGTTCATCGTGTTGCCCAGGATGATGCCGACGACCGGGATGAGCGCGATGCCCTCGAGGGGCACGGTCCGCGTGAGCAGGATGATGGCGACGACCGGGAGCAACCCGGCGAGCATCGCCACCGTCGCCCAGGGCCACGCCCTCGTCGCCTCGACCCGTCGCGTCGTCGTGAAGACCGCGACGCCGAACATGAAGCACAGGAGCAGCACCGACAGCAGGAGGTTCTGCGCCACCGCGGTGATGACAAGCGCTGCCAGCCCGAGCTGCGCCACGGCCCGCGCGGCGGCCACGAGAGTGGAAGCCGGCCGCGGAAGCCGCCCCACGGCATACATGACCAACGTCAGCACGAGAAGGGCGACGCACGCAATGGCGACCGGCCACCCGGGATCGATGCTCACACGCACACGCTAGGGGTTGCAGCCCCCCGGGCGTCGGACCCCGGTGCCAGACTGGGGCCGGGAGGTGGCCATGGAGTGGTGGAGTGCGGCGCTGGCGTTCATCGGCGCGGGTGTGGGGTCATTGGTGTCCTATCTCGTGGCTCGGCGCGACATCGCCCAGCGTGAGGCGGAGGCGCGCGCGGACGTCGGCCAGCGGGTTGAGCAGGGGCACCTCGAGGAATGGGGGCGGCGCTTCACCATCGCGCTCGACGGGGTGAGCAGCGAGAGTCCCCGGCGACGATCCCTGTCCCGCGTGCTCCTCGTCGAGCTCGGGCAGAGCGCGCTGGCCACTGACCAGGAGAAGGCGCTCGTGCTCTCGGTCCTCGACGCCGGTGCCCGAATGGACGGCGACGGCGACGACGTCACCCGGTTCCGGGCGGGGATGCTGGTGGACGAGGTCGTCTACGTGGAGGACACTGGAGAGGACGACGACGAGGGAGGAGTGCCGTGAAGGACAAGCTCGTGGTCAAGGTGACCCGTGACCAGATCCAGTCCGCGCGCGCCCTGATCGAGTTCGCGGGCGGCGAGGACAAGGTCGATCCGGTCATCGTCCGCATCGCTCGCGCACAGCGGCCGCCGCGTCAGGCGCGCACCGCTTCCTGATTCACCGTTCGCCTCCGGAGTCGTGTTCGGCTGCGCCGATTTCTCGGTATGCCGTGTGCTCTGGCAAACTTGATCCTCGCGTCCGTCGAACGACGCCCCCGCCACAGGGGGAGTGCCGATCCGCAGTTCCACTCGGGTCATCCGGCATGAGGCACGACGACGCACCACCATCGGACAAGCAACACCATCCTGCGTGGGTGACCTGTGGCACCGCACGAGAAAGCGAAGCAGTCATGCAGCGTTTCGACGAGATCGACAAGGCCTCCCTCCGTGAGGACGTCCCGGCCTTCCGCGCCGGCGACACCGTCAACGTCCACGTCAAGGTCATCGAAGGCACGCGCTCGCGTGTCCAGGTCTTCAAGGGCATCGTCATCCGTCGCCACGGCGGTGGCCTGAGCGAGACCTTCACGGTCCGCAAGGTCTCCTTCGGCGTTGGCGTCGAGCGCACCTTCCCGATCCACACGCCGGTCATCGACCACATCGAGGTCGTCACCCGCGGTGACGTCCGTCGCGCGAAGCTCTACTACCTGCGCGACCTGCGCGGCAAGGCCGCCAAGATCAAGGAGAAGCGCGAGACCACCCCGGCGAACTGACGTTCCCGGAGCGACGGTCACGTCACTCTCAGGCACGGCGACTAGCATCGTCACGATGACATCGCCGGCCACCCACGACACCGACCCGGTTCCCGCCACCACGGCAGGGGCCGGGTCGAGTCATGCCCGCCGGATCACGGTCCTCCTGGCCGTCGGCGTCCTGACCGTGATGCTCGTGCGCGCCCTGCTCCTGCAGCCGTATGCCGTGGCGACCGACTCCATGTCACCGACGCTCACGCAGGGGGAGAGGGTGCTCGTGGCCAAGGTGGGTGCCCCTGCGGTCGGTGACGTGGTGGTCGCCGACGTGACGACAGCGTGGCCGGGGCCGGACCGCTCGACGCACACGGGTGACGGATTCATCGGGCGTGCCCTCGGTTCGGCCTCCGGGGCCGTCGGCATCGACCTCGGTGAAAAGTCGGTCCTGGGTCGAGTCGTGGCCGTCGGCGGCGACGAGGTCGCGTGCTGCACGTCGGGTCGGTTGACTGTCGACGGGCACGAAGTCGGCCCACGGCTCGCCGAATCCGCCGCACCGTTCCGCCTCACCGTCCCCGATGGCCGATACTTCATCCTGAGTGACACCGCCGCCTCGGCATCGGACTCGCGCACCCACGTCGGTGCCGGCTCCGAGTCGACGGACGGCACGATCGCCGCGGACGCCATCATCGGTACGGTCGTCACGCGCATCTGGCCGCTGGGTCGGATGGGCGGTTTGTCCAGCCCCACCCCGTCGACCACCCACGAGCCCTGAGAGCACGGATACCAGTGATGACGAGCCACGAGGCCCGGTTCGACCCGGGCCAGTTCGACCCGGATGCTCCCCAGGAGGTCCCGGGCGACACCCCCGGTTCGACGGAGTCCGGCGGACCCGAGGGACCCGAGGGACCCGGTCGAGGTCGTGCCGCGGTGGGGGCTGCCGGCGCGGCGATTCGGGAGTTCGTCGTCGTCGTCGCCATGGCGCTGGCGCTGTCGTTCGTCGTCAAGACGTGGCTGATCCAGGCGTTCTACATCCCCTCCGGGTCAATGGAGGACACGCTGATTCTCAACGACCGCGTCATCGTCAACAAGCTCGTCCCCGACGTCGTCGACCTCCAGCGCGGCGACATCATCGTGTTCGAGGATCCGGGCGAGTGGCTGTCGACGATGCCCGAGGTGAGTCATGGACCGATCCGTGACGGCGTCGAACGGGTCCTGTCGTTCGTGGGTCTGCTCCCCAACACCTCGGACAACCACCTGATCAAGCGCGTGATCGGCCTGCCGGGGGACCACATCGTCTGCTGCGACGCTCAGGGACGACTCACCGTCAACGGTGTCCCGATCTCCGAGCCCTACGTCAAGCCCGACGTCGCCAGTTCGATCACGTTCGACATCACCGTGCCCGAGGGCAAGGTGTGGGTCATGGGTGATCACCGGAGTGACTCCGAGGACTCCCGCTTCCACGACCCGTCCGGGACGGGCGCCGAGGGCTCGGTCCCGATCGACCGCATCACCGGACGCGCGGTCGCCCTTGTCTGGCCGTTCGACCGCGCCGGGTGGCTCGGGCGCAGCGAGTCGACGTTCGCCGACGTCCCGGCGCCCGGTGCGTCGTCGCCCGCGTCGCCCAGTCCCTCGGGCACGTCGTCGGGCACCTCCTCCACCAGCCCCTGACCCCTCGCTCCACCGTTTCGCCACCCAGAAAGTCCGCACCACCTGCCATGCCCCCCATCCGCCGCTCCGGCAAGCCGAATCTCCGCGTCGAGCGGGCGCTCCAGCGCGATGGCTACCGGTTGCTCGCGGGGATGGACGAGGTGGGGCGTGGCGCGCTGGCCGGACCCGTCACCGTCGGCGTCGTCGTCATCGACGAGACCTGCCGGTCGGCGCCACAGGGCGTCCGGGACTCCAAACTGCTCCAACCCCATGTGCGCGAGGCGATGGTGCCGCGGATTCGGCGGTGGGCTCTTGCGCATGCCGTCGGACACGCATCGCCGGCCGAGATCGACGAGATCGGCATCATCGCCGCGCTGCGGTTGGCCGGTCGCCGGGCGCTGGCCATGCTCGACGTCGTGCCCGACCTCGTGATCCTGGACGGGAACCACGACTGGCTCACCCAGCCCGACGAGGTCGGTCTGCTGGCTTTCGCCTCCGACGAGGGGGCGCACACTCCACCGGTCACGACCATGATCAAGGCCGATGTCAAGTGCTCGTCGGTCGCGTCGGCGAGCGTCCTCGCCAAGGTGGCGCGTGACCGGATCATGGTCGACCTCGCTCCCGAGCATCCGGCCTATGCGTGGGAGCTCAACAAGGGCTACTCCGCCCCCGAACACCTCGACGCCCTGCGTGCTATGGGCCCCTGCGACCTGCATCGTCGATCGTGGCGGCTGCCCGGAACGATGGACGAGGATGGGCAGATCGTCGGACTGGCCGACGCCACGGAGCCGACACCTGAGAGGGTGGGGGCACCGGACCTCGTTCCGGCCACCGCTGCACGAACCGATCACGAAGGTGGGGATGCATGAGCGCCGAGGATCTCGAGAAGTACGAGAGCGAGATGGAGCTCGCCCTCTACCGCGAGTACCGCGATGTCGTCGGCCTGTTCTCCCACGTCGTCGAGACCGAACGCCGCTTCTACCTGTGCAACTCCGTGGACGTGAAGGTGCGCAGCGACGGTGGCGAGGTGTTCTTCGACGTCACCATGCAGGACGCGTGGGTGTGGGACATCTACCGGCCGGCGCGATTTGCCAAGCAGGTCCGGGTGGTGACCTTCAAGGACGTCAACGTCGAGGAGCTCGCGAAGTCCGAACTGCAGTTGCCCAAGGGCGATTTCTGATTCGCTGAGCACGGTTCGTCGTCCACAGGCGGGCTGATCGGCTCTCGTCGTCCACAGATGTGGCGGCGTCGGTGGCGGACGCTGTGGTGGCCCGCCGAGGCTGTTCGGCATGGACGAACACCTGGCGCTCGGCGCCCACGGCGAAGCACTTGCCGCCCGCTTCCTGCGTGATCGCGGCATGCAGATCCTCGAGCGCAACTGGCGCTGCCCCGAGGGGGAGATCGACGTCATCGCCCTCGACGGCGACTGCGTCGTCGTGTGCGAGGTCAAGACCCGCCGCGGCACCGGTGTCGGTGACCCGCTCGAGGCCGTGACCCGGGAGAAGGCCCTGCGTCTGCGCCGACTCGCCGCCGCCTACCTCCGGTCGCGTCCCGACGCCGTCCCACGGGTGCGGATCGACGTCATCGGCATCATCGCTCGGCGCGGTCAGCGACCCCTCATCCGGCACCTCCGGGCGGTGGAGGCGTGAGCGTGCGGCTTGGGCGGACCCTGAGCGTGGCTCTCTCCGGGCTCGACGGACGGCTCGTCGACGTCGAGGCGCACATCTCCGCGCAGCTGCCCCACTTCAGCGTCACCGGGCTGCCCGACAAGGCGTGCGGCCAGGCGCCCGACCGGGTGAAATCGGCGGCGGCCACGAGTGGCAGTCCGCTGCCCGCGTCCCGCATCACGGTGAACCTTTCGCCCGCCTCGCTCCCCAAGCAGGGCACCGGCTTCGACGTCGCCATCGCGCTCGCAGTATTGGCGGCGCACGGAGTCATCGACGGCAGGCGGATTGCACGGGTCGTCCATCTGGGCGAACTCGGCCTCGACGGTCGGGTGCGGGGTGTCCGCGGCATCCTGCCGTCCGTGCTCGCCGCTGCGCGTGCGGGCATCACCCACGTCGTCGTGCCGCCCGAGAACGTGGCGGAGGCGCAGCTCGTCGACGGGGTCGTCGTGCACTGTGCGCCCTCCCTCGCGACACTCGTGGCCTGGTATGCCGCGCGGGCCGGTGTGCATCCGCTGCCCGTTGCCGCGCCGGCCACGGACGATCGTCCCGCCACCACGAAGACGCCCGACCTCGCCGACGTGGTGGGCCAGCCCGAGCCGCGGCTGGCCATCGAGCTCGCCGCCGTGGGTCAGCACCACATCCTCATGAACGGTCCGCCCGGGGTGGGCAAGACGATGCTCGCCGAGCGGCTCGTCACCGTTCTCCCGCCGCTGTCGCGCGAGCGCGCCCTCCAGAACCACGCCATCAGGTCCCTGACCGGTGACGAAATCCGGGCGAGCGAGCTCGACCTCACCCCGCCCTTCGTGGCGCCGCACCACAGTGCATCGATGGCGGCGATCACCGGCGGCGGCTCGGGCGTGGTCCTGCCCGGCGCCATCTCCCGTGCTCACGGCGGTGTTCTCTTCCTGGACGAGGCCGGGGAGTTCAAGACCTCCGTCCTGCAGCAGTTGCGCCAACCGCTGGAGTCGGGCGAGGTGACGATCGCCCGGGCCAAGCAGCTCGTGCGCTACCCAGCGCAGTTCCAGCTCGTCATGGCGACGAATCCCTGCCCGTGCGGGCAGGCGTGGGGCAAGGGCATCGATTGTGTGTGCAGCGCTCTGGAGCAACGGTCCTACAAGGCCAAACTGTCGGGACCGCTCGTGGACCGCATCGACATCCAGGTGGTCGTGGAGCCGGTGTCGCGGGCCGCCTTCGGGGACGACGGTGCGGGGGAGTCCAGTGCCGTGGTGCGGCAGCGGGTCCTGCAGGCGAGAGGCGCGCAGGTCGAGCGGTGGGCGAAACATGGGTGGGAGACCAACGCCCAGGTTCCCGGGCACGCACTGCGGCGTCGACCGTGGCGACTGCCGGGGGATCGGACGGCGGCCCTGGACCGTGCCCTCGACATCGGGGTGCTGACGCTGCGCGGATACGACCGCACGCTGCGACTCGCGTGGTCCTGCGCGGACCTCGGGGGCCGGACGTCACCTGCGCTGGCCGACATCGAATTGGCCTACACCCTTCGGGGCGTGGGGAGGGAGGCAGCGTGAGCAGCACGGCGAGGTTCGTGGTCCCCGGGGACGACGACCGTGAGCAGGAACGATGGGCCCGCGTGGCGTGGAGTCGTGTCGCCGAGCCGGAGACCGTGTCCGTCCGCGATTGGATCGCCCAGGAGGGTGCCGCGGAGTCCGTCCGAAGGCTCGTCTCCGGATCGCTGGCATCGGACGGTCGCTACGACCAGCGCGTCGCCACCCTCGACCTCGACCAGGCGCGTCATGCTCTGGACCGGCTCGACGTGCGCGTGCTCATCCCTGGCGACGAGGAGTGGCCCGAGGCTCTGGACGACCTGCCCTGCCCGCCGGTGTGTCTCTATGTCAAGGGCACCGGTCACCTGAGCATGACCGTCGGGAGCGTCGCTGTCGTGGGATCGCGCGCGGCGACCTCCTACGGCCTGCGGGTGGCCGCCGAGCTCGGCGAAGAGCTGGTGGACCGTGGAGTGGCGGTCGTGTCGGGCGCGGCGTTCGGGATCGATGCGGCGGCCCATCGCGGCGCGCTGGCCGGCGGTGGACCGACGGTCGCAGTGCTCGCCCGCGGGCTCGACCGGGCCTACCCGCAGGCGCACGCAGGCCTGCTCCGCGAGATTGCCGACGGTGGGGCCGTGGTGAGCGAGTTGCCGCCGGGTTGGGCGCCCTATCGGCAGCGCTTCATCGCGCGCAACCGGATCATCGCTGCCCTCGGAGTGGGCACGGTCGTGGTCGAGGCAGGGCTGCGGTCCGGCTCGCTCAACACCGCCAAGGTGGCCCGCGAGCTCGTGCGTCACGTCGCGGCGGTGCCGGGTCCCGTGACCTCGGTCCAGTCCGCTGGTTGCCACAAGCTCCTGCGCGAGACCGGAGCCACGCTCGTCACCGACGCCGCCGAAGTCCTCGACCTGATGGGACGTCTCAGTCTCGACTCGGTCGGCCTTGCGAGGGCGCCCGTCACCCCGGAGTCCGAACTCGACCCCACCGCGAGCAGCGTGTGGTCTGCCGTCCCGGTGCGCCGAACCACGGACCTGGCCGGGCTGCAACGCCTCACGGCGCTGGACCCGGCGACCCTGCTGAGTGTCCTGGGACGACTCGCCATGCTCGGGCTCGTCGAACGAGTCGATGGGGGGTGGCGCAAGATCCCGGCCTCGCGCCGCTGACCGTCCACGGCTCCGTCCCGCCTGCGAGTGTCAGGAGGTTGACGGACACACCCTTGTTCGTCGCCCGGGTGGTTGATCCCGCTGGCGCCTGATGAGACGGTGCGGGGTGTGACAGCCAGCCGCACGGTCGTGATGGACGCCTTCGAGCGTCATCTCAGACTGGAGCGTGGGCGGTCTCCACACACGGTGAAGGCCTACCTCGCGGACCTGCGCGACTTCTTCAGCCACCTCGACGGTGACGTCGGCGGCGCAGGCGAGAGCGACGGTGCAGGCGAGGCCGGCAGAGCCAGCGGGGCGGGCGAGGACGTGGCCGGCACCCCCCGGGCCGAGACCGAATTGAGCGAAGTGCGGCTGGCCGACCTCCGGGCATGGCTGGGGGTCCTCGCGGCGGGCGGCGCAGCGCGTTCGACGATCGCGCGTCGGTCCGCCACGCTGCGGACGTTCTTCGCCTGGGCCACGCGTCAGGGGCATGTGGAGCTCGATCCGGCGCTGCGGCTCGTGGCGCCGAAGCGGCACCGCACCCTGCCGCCGGTTCTCGCCAGGGATCACGCCTCCGCGTTGCTCGACGTCGCCGCGGTCGCTGCCGATGACGACGATCCGGTGCACGTCCGCGATCGCGCCATTCTCGAGCTCCTGTACGCGACAGGGATCCGCGTGGGGGAGTTGACCGGCCTGGACGTTGACGACGTGGACCACGCCGCCTCTGTGATTCGCGTCATAGGCAAGGGGAACAAGGAGCGGCGCGTTCCGTTCGGCAAGCCGGCGGCGCAGGCCCTTGACCAGTGGTTGTCCGCCAGCCGCTCGCGGCTCACCACGCCGGAGAGCGGGCCGGCTCTCTTTCTGGGCCGACGGGGACGGCGAATCGATCCAAGACAAGTGCGTACCCTCGTCCACGACATGTTGACCCACGTACACGATGCGCCGGACCTCGGCCCGCACGGACTGCGCCACAGCGCCGCCACACACCTCCTTGAGGGTGGGGCCGATTTGCGCATGGTTCAGGAGCTGCTCGGCCACGCATCCCTGGCGACGACCCAGATCTACACCCATGTGTCCATCGAGCGCCTCGCGGCCTCCTACGCACAGGCCCACCCTCGTGCCTGAGAACTTCGACTCACCCGACTGGGTCAGCGAGCCGCGCTCTTCGCTCCTCGACGACGAGGGCCAGCCGGTCCTTCGTCGATCCGATCTGAAGCGTGGCAAGTCCGATCGCCGTCGGCGTGGCAGCCGTCGCACCGAGGATTCGTCGTCGCGGCGTTCGGCGGAGTCGCGTCGCGATCGCCGCCGCACCGAGCAACGGGACACACGAGTGCGGGACCGTCAGGAGCACCACCGCGGGGACCTGGGTCGAGGATCCGTTCGGCCCACTCCTGAGCTGGAGTCGTGGAGCCGCGCCGATCGTCGCGGACGGGCAACGTCCGGTGGTGGGCGGCAGGGCTCGACCCCGGACCACGACGTGCCGGACGTGGAAATGGTCCCCCCGACGCGGGCCCTCCAACGCCAGGGCCGTGGCAGTGGGGGAGCCGTGCCACGCACGCAGGCAAGCCCTGCCGTCTTCGCGCGCCGCCGCGTTCTCGCGGCGCTCGCCCTGACCACTGCCCTTGCAGTCTTCCTCTGGTCGTTCTGGCCCAGCCAGGAGTCGAGTTCGCCCGAACGGGCCGCAGCAGATCTCGCGGCCGCGGCACTGCGTCAACGCACCGACCCGGCTCCTGCGGCCGAAGAGTTGGCCTCGATCCCGGCGACCACGCCCCACGCCGGTTCGCAGCCCGTGCCACAGAAGGGCAGTGGAAAGGTCACGTCCGTGGCCCTGCCGACGATCGCCGTCCCCGAGGTCAACCCGAATCGGACCGTCAGGGTGGGACTGCAGGTCGAGAGAGGCGCTGGCGTCAATGCCAGCGAGGCCGCCAAGATCATCGCGGCGACGCTGGGGGACGCGCGGGGCTGGCAGACGCGCGACAAGGTTCGCTTCCGGGCCGTGTCCCCCGCGGCGGTCGCCGAGGGCAAGGTCGACATGACGATCGTCCTGGCCAGCCCGGAGCTCACGGACAAGCTGTGCGCCCCGCTCGAGACCCAGGGCCAGGTGTCCTGCTTCAACCTGCGCAAGGTTGTCCTCAACGTCCGCCGCTGGACCGAGGGCGTGCCGGGCTACGGAACGAACCTGGCGGCGTACCGGCAGTACATGGTCAACCACGAAGTGGGTCACGGCCTCTACCACGGTCACGTCGCCTGCCCGGGCGCCGGCCAGCCCGCGCCCATCATGCTCCAGCAGACCAAGGGTCTCGACGGCTGCGCGCCAAACCCCTGGCCCACCGTGGGCTGAACCTCACCGATCCGCCTCGAGCGGCAGCAGGATGACGCGGGTGCCGCCGAGCAGCGGTCGTGGATCGAGGTAGGCCTCCCCGTCGAGGGCCCCGAGGTGCAGGCACGCGCCACCACAATGCGTGCGTCCGAGGACGCGGCCGATGGGTTGCCCCTCGACGACCACGTCCCCTGATGACACGTTCGCGTCAACGGGCTCGTAGGTGCTCCGCAGCCCCGAGGCATGCGTGACACTCACCGTCCCGCGACCCGCGATGACACCGACGTGGGTGACGGTGCCCGCATCGACCGATCGCACTTCCTGGCCCTGACTCGCGCTGAGGTCGATCCCGCGGTGCCCGGCGCCCCAGGTCTCCCGGGGCCGGACGAACCGGGCCAGGACCGTGGGGCGAGGGGAGAGCGGCCACGACCACGTCCCCCGGAGTGTCGTCGGGTCCGCGGTGGCTCCTGCGGAGGCGGTCGGGGCGAGCGCGCCGGGAACGGTTGTTGGCGAGATGTCAGGGGTGACCCCCGGACCGGCAGGGAGTCCCACGCCGGGGACGAGACTTCCGGCGGCCGCGAGGGCAAGCAGGAGCTGGCCCAGCGTCGCCATCGTGCGTGGGGTGGTCATGCCACGACCCTGAGCCCCGCAGCCGCTCCCCACCAGACCACGAGCGCAATCTGTGGACAACCAGACGCTTCCACCCAGCCTGTGGACGCACTCAGCCGCGCAGTCGCGACAATCGCCGCGCCGCCTCCCGGAGCACGTCGTCCTGCTTGCAGAACGCGAACCGCACCAGCGTGCGGGCCGCGTCTTCGTCGTCGTGGAACACCGACACCGGCACACCGGCGACACCGGCCCGCCCAGGCAGCTCGCGGCAGAACTCCAGCGCATCGGTGGCACCCAGCGGCGCCGCATCGGCGACGACGAAGTACGTCCCTCCCGGCACGGCCACGTCGAGCCCGATCCCCGTCAGGGCCTCGACCAGCAGGTCACGTTTCGCCGACATCGAACGGGACAGGCCGGCATACACGGCGTCGTCGAGACCCAGCCCGAGCGCGACCGCCGGCTGGAACGGCCCCGACCCGACGTACGTGACGAACTGCTTGACCGTCCGCACCGCCGCGACAGCGGCCGCCGGACCGCTGACCCAGCCGACTTTCCACCCGGTGACCGAAAACGTCTTGCCGGCAGACGAGATCGTCAGCGTGCGGTCCCACATCCCCGGCAGCGTCGCGACCGGCACGTGCTCGAGTCCGTCGAAGACCAGGTGCTCATAGACCTCGTCGGTGACGACCCACGCGTCGTGCTCCCTCGCGAGCGCGCAGATCAGCTCGAGCTCGGCGCGGGTGAAAACCTTGCCCGTCGGGTTGTGCGGGGTGTTGAGCAGCACGAGCCGTGTCCGCGACGAGAAGGCGGCCCGCAGTGACTCCTCGTCGACCGCGAAGTCGGGAAACCGCAGCACCGACGTCCGACGGACGGCGCCCGCGAGGGCGATCGACGCGGCATACGAGTCGTAGTACGGCTCGAACGTCACGACCTCGTCTCCCGGCTCGCACAGGGCGAGGATCGTCGCGGCGATCGCCTCGGTCGCTCCCACCGTCACGAGCACCTCGCGGCGCGGGTCGACGTCGAGATCGTAGAACCGCTTCTGGTGCGCGGCGATGGCGTCGAGCAGCTCGGGGACACCGGGGCCGGGCGGGTACTGGTTGCGACCAGCGTCGATCGCCACCTTCGCGGCGTCGAGGATCTCCTGCGGGCCCTCCGTGTCCGGGAACCCCTGACCGAGATTGAGCGCGCCGTGCTCGTTGGCCAGCGTCGTCATCTCTGCGAAGATCGTCGATCCGAAGCCCTGCATCCGTTGCACGAGAGGCGAATCCATGTCGGCAGGCTACGACGGTTCCGAGCTCGTCGACGCGATCCGCGCGGCGTTGCGATCGGGCGCCAACCCCGAGCGCGCGGTCGAGCAGCAGCGCTACATGAAGAGCGCTATGCCCTTCCTCGGCCTCACCTCACCCGAACGCACCGCGACTCTGCGTCCGCTCCTCGCCGATCCCGCCCTGCGGATCGAGACCCGCTCGGGCTGGGAACGCTCGATCCGATCCCTCTGGGACGGGGCCGAGTTCAGGGAGGACCGGTATGCCGGTCTCGCACTGCTCCGCCACCGCACCTATCGCTCGTGGCGCGATCCGGACGTCATGCCGTTGGTCGAGCAACTGGTCGTGACGGGTGCGTGGTGGGACCTGGTCGACGAGTTGTCCAACGTCGTTGGGGAGGTGCTGATCGTCGACCCTGAGGGGGAGGGGCTCCGGATGCGGGCGTGGTCCGAACACGACGACCTGTGGCTCCGGCGGTCGGCGATCATCAGTCAGCTGCGCCACCGGGAGCGGACGGACACCGACCTCCTCGACGAGGTCATCGAGCCCAACCTCGACGACCGCGAGTTCTTCATCCGCAAGGCCATCGGGTGGGCGCTGCGGCAGTACGCCCGGACCGACCCGGACTGGGTGCGTGCTTTCGTCGAGCGCTACGACTCACGGCTGAGCGGGTTGAGCCGTCGCGAGGCCCTCAAGCATCTGTGAGCTGATGTGGCAGCCGTCAACCAGCCTGCGTCGCGACAAACTCATCGAGCGCCGTGGTCACTGTCGGCGACGCCAGGAGGGCGGTGCCGTGGTCGCTGGAGTCCTGGACCACCAACAGGTCCTTGTCCGCGGATCCCAGCGAAGCCAGGTCTGCCTTCGTCTCGGCCAGGGGCACATCAGGATCCGTTGCCGCGATCACGGACAGCACGGGCACAGTGACCTTCGGAAGGTGTTCGGCCAGAGGGGTTGGGTCCTGCCGATTCCACACCTTCGCGCAGCTGAGGACGCCCACCGCGGAAACGTCGGGATTCTGTGCCGCGTCGAGGAGGGCCAGGCAGCCGCCGCGCGAACCACCCACGACGACCACCTCGGATGAGCCGGCCCCGCGTACCTGGTCCACCACGGCGTCGAGCTCGGCGACCCGGTCCTCGACGGGACCGCCTGCCGTCGCGTAGTCCCAGGCCGCGACTCGGTGCCCGGCCTTCACGAGAGAGCTGGCGTAGTCGTACCAGTCACACGCGGTCCCGTCGGCGGTGTTCGCGAAGACCACGGCCAGCTCGCCGTCACCGGCGGTCATGCCTGCGGGGCCGCCGGGCGCCAGGGCGGACCACTCATCGCTGTCGACGCACGTCGGCAACGTGGACGTGCTGGGTGCGGGCGACCCGGACGCTGCGGCGTTCGGATCTCCCTCACCACCGCAGCCGGTCACCAGGATCAACGCAAGCAGTGCCAGGAGGAGTCGACGCATCGGTCCACCGTCGTTGACCCGCGACGGTGGATCAACGCGGATGGCGGATCGTGACCGCGTTGTGATGACGGCTGAGCACGGCTTGGTATGCCGTCCGCCCACGTCTGCGAGGATCCGCGCCTCCGCAAGGCCATCGGATGGGCGCTTCGGCAGCACGCCCTCACCGAGCCGGCGTGGGTGGTCGAATTCGTCGACCGTCACACTCAGCGTCTCGCGGGTCAGGGGCGGCTCAGTCGCGCTTTCGGCTGAAGTCGACGCCGGAGTCGCGCAGCACCTTGCGCGCCCGAGCGACCCGCAGCGCGAAGAGCACCGCCAGGCCCACGACCCCGGCGTCGTCGGCCAGTCCGAGCGGTCCGAGCACGGCCTCGGGGACGACATCGACGGGCACGACGAGGTAGAACCCGGCCATGGCCAGCGCGACGACTCCCCGCGGCGGGATGCGGTAGCGCCACATGAGGAACCCGACGACGAGCAGGAAGGCCCCGAGGATCACGCCGATCCCGATGAGCACCACCCGCAGCACGTCGTCCATGCGCCCCAGTGTCCCGTGTCAGGCAGCCGGAGAGGGGGCAGCGGTGGCATCCGGATCGTCGTCGCCGGCGTGCGCGATCGAGTCGAGCTGCCGCCACATCAGGATGAGCGTGAGCCCGGCCCCGACGAAGGCGAACCAGAACGGTGCCGCGATTCCCCAATGCGTGGCGATGAGCCCACCGAGGGCCTGGCCGACGAGCAGCCCCGCCGTGAGTCCGAACCAGTAGACCGAACCGACCCGTCCCTGGAACTCCAGGGGCGTGGCGCGTTGCCGCACCGTCGTCGAGACCGACCCCCACACGAAGGCGTAGCAACCGAAGACGAACATGAGCACCATGGCGAGCCACTGCGCCGTGGTGAGCGCAAACGCCAGGTGCACGACGACCTCGAGCGTGAGGCATACCTTCATGAGAGTCGCGAGCGAGGCGCGCGCCTGGAGGGCGTCGAAGACGAGGACCGCGACGATTCCGCCGGTCGCCGACGCCGTTGAGAGCAGGCCGAATCCGACCGGCCCCACGCCAAGGCGCTCCTGCGCCCAGAGGACGAGGACACCCCACGGCGCACCCCATGTGAGGTTGAAGACGAAGATCACGATCGACAGCGTGCGCACGGCGTGGTTGCCGCGGATCCAGCGCAGGCCCTCAAGGATGTCGTGGCGGATGTGGGTGTCCGGGCGCTCCGACCGGTCGGTGCGCGGGATGTCGATCCGGGTGAACAACCATGCGGCCAGGAGCACCGCCGCGGCCTGCGCACCGAACGGGAGCGCCATTCCGGCAGCGAAGAGGAAAGCCCCGATCGGGGGACCGACGAGGTTGTTGGCGACGAGGTACCCGGCCATCATCCGCGCGTTGCCGACGGCCAGGTGGTCGCGGTGCACGATGAGTGGCAACACCGATCTGGTGCCCGCGTCGCTGAACTGCTCGGCCACACCCACGAGGAACAGGGCGCCCAGGACGACCCAGATGCCGACGACGTCCGTGACGATCGTGGCCACGAGCGTCCCGATGACCAGAGCTCGCAGGACGTTCGCAACGACCACGAGGCGATGGCGACTGATGCGATCGGCCAGCGCACCGGCATACAGGGAGAAGACCAGGCTGGGCACCTGCTGGACGATGACCGCGGCAGCGATCAACGAGGGGTTGCGGGTCAGTGAGGCGACGAGCAGGGGACCGGCGGCGAGCGCGATGCCGTCGCCGAGGTTGCTGGCCCAGACCGACGCAAGGTTCCAGCGGAAGGGTCGCCCGAGCCGGGCCGGCGCGATGATTTCCCCCAGACGAGACACGAAGGGCGAGCCTACGCGGGAGGCGAGCGCCCGGCATACCGGAATGTCGCGTGTCAGGAGAGCGCGACTTCTTGCCCGGGTGGGACAACTTGCTGGCGCTCGCCGTCCCAGCAGGGCAAGGAGTCGGGGCGCGGCGTGGATTTCGTCCAGGGACCCCGGCACGCGTAGGATTGAGCGCGGTTTTCGTGTGCCCGCACACGGGAGCCAAATTCGCGCGACTCGCCACCACTGACTGGACCACCACGAAGCGGGGCGCACCACGACAGTCCGACTGCCACGAGGCAGACGGCGGGGTGCGTCGAGTCGCCAGGCAGGTACCCACAATCCGTGGGTCACCGACGCAACTGAAACAACGCACAAGGAGAACACGGCATGGCCGTCGTCACCATGCGCCAGCTCCTCGAGAGCGGCGTCCACTTCGGGCACCAGACCCGTCGTTGGAACCCGAAGATGAAGCGCTTCATCATGACCGAGCGCAACGGGATCTACATCATCGACCTGCAGCAGTCGGTGACCTACATCAACAACGCCTACGAGTTCGTTCGCGAGACGGTCGCCCACGGTGGCTCGATCCTCTTCGTCGGCACGAAGAAGCAGGCGCAGGAGCCCATCGCCGAGCAGGCGACGCGCGTCGGCATGCCCTACGTGAACCACCGCTGGCTCGGTGGCATGCTCACGAACTTCCAGACGATCTCCAAGCGTCTGACCCGCCTCATCGAGCTCGACGAGATCGACTTCGACGACGTCGCCGGCTCGGGCCGCACCAAGAAGGAGCTCCTGCTCCTCAAGCGTGAGCGCGACAAGCTCGACAAGACCCTCGGTGGCATCCGCGGCATGTCCAAGGTGCCGTCCGCCGTGTGGATCGTCGACACCAAGAAGGAGCACCTCGCGGTCGACGAGGCGCGCAAGCTCGGCCTCCCGGTCATCGCGATCCTCGACACGAACTGCGACCCCGACGAGGTCGACTACAAGATCCCCGGCAACGACGACGCGATCCGCTCCGTCACGCTGCTGACGCGCGTCATCGCCGACGCTGTCGCCGAGGGCCTCATCGCCCGCTCCGGTGGCAACGCCGCTGCTGACGCCGAGGGCGCCGGCGACGAGCCGCTCCCCGAGTGGGAGCGCGAGCTCCTCGGTGGCGACGCCGAGGCCGCTGTCGAGGCCCCTGCCGCTGAGGCCGCTCCGGCCGAGGCCGAGGCCGCTCCGGTTGCGGTCGAGGCTGACGCCGCTCCGGCGGAGGCTGCTGTCGAGGCTCCGGCCGAGCAGGCCTGACGCACTCCGCTCTCCCTTTCCTGTAGATCCGTCTTTCAAGAGAAAGAAGCGCACACACACATGGCGAACTACACCGCCGCTGACATCAAGGCGCTCCGTGAGGCCACGGGCGCAGGCATGCTCGACGTCAAGAAGGCTCTCGACGAGGCCGACGGCGACCAGGCCAAGGCCACCGAGATCCTGCGCGTCAAGGGCCTCAAGGGTGTGACCAAGCGTGAGGGTCGCACGACCTCCAACGGTCTGGTCATCGCCAAGGCCGAGGACGGCGTGGGCACGCTCGTCGAGGTCCTCTGCGAGACCGACTTCGTCGCCAAGGGTGAGAAGTTCATCGCCCTCGCCGACCAGGTCTTCACGCAGGCCGTGGCCGTCAACGCGTCCAACGCCGACGAGCTGCTCGACAGCACCCTCGCCGACGGCCAGACGGTCAAGGAGCTGCTCGACGCGTCCAACGCGACGATCGGCGAGAAGATCGAGGTCAAGCGCGTTGCTCGCGTCGAGGCCCCGGTCGTCGCTGCCTACGAGCACAAGACCAGCCCGGACCTGCCCGCCCAGATCGGTGTCCTCCTGGGCGCCGACGGTGGCGACCAGGTCGTTGCCCGCGACGTCGCGATGCACATCGCCGCGTTCAGCCCGACCGTCCTCACGCGTGACGAGGTCGACGCCGAGACGGTCGAGAACGAGCGTCGCGTCGCCGAGGCCACGGCCAAGGAGGAGGGCAAGCCCGAGGCTGCGCTCCCGAAGATCGTCGAGGGTCGCGTCAACGGCTTCTTCAAGGAGAACGTCCTGCTCGAGCAGCCGTTCGCGAAGGACGCCAAGAAGTCCGTCGCCAAGGTCCTCGAAGAGGCCGGCGCCACGGCGACGTCCTTCGCGCGTTTCCGCGTCGGTGGCTGACCTGCTGGTCTGACCCCCGCTGGCAACAGCATCCGGTATGCCGTCCGCTCACCAGAGCGGGCGGCATACCTGCGTTTGTGGCCGCTTGCGTACCGACGTCAGTCGGAGGGAGTTCGGGTGAGCCAGGGCTGGAAGAGCTTCGTCACGCGAGGCAGCAATAGGTAGGTCATCCACGGCGTCGCGATGAGCGTCGTGAGCAGCACCCGGAGGACCACCGGCCAATGGTTCGTCAACGGCCCGAGGAGATAGGCCAGAGCCAACGAGGTCGGGAAGAACGCCAGCCAGATGACTGTCGCCTGCTTCCAGCGCGGCGGGGCGGCAGGGGCAGCTGGAGCCTGGAGGTCGTCGACGGCGCGCTCATCGGGCTCGTCGAACCAGCCCTCGATGCCGGTGCGGTGCTCGACTCGCGTGTCCTCGACGAGGTTCGTGCCGGCCGCGAGCCAGCGATTGCGCTCGGTCGATTCCTGCCACCGGGCGAGGGACTCTCGGCTGTCGAAGCGATAGAGCATGTGCCAGTCGGTCGAGCTCGTGGAGGGACGCACCCAGCCCGAGCCGAGGAAGCCGGGGAAGTGCGTGGCCATCTGCGTTCCGGCGTCGGCCCACGCCCGCATGAGGAGCTCGTCCTCCGGTCGGACCCGGCGCGTGATCGCCACCGTGACCGGGCCCGAGGAGTCGCCGGGCGTCGCGGCAGTGGTCGATGCAGGGGTGTCGCTCACGGGTCACAGTGTGCCAACCCGAGGGCCGGACGCCCACTCGCAGTGTGGGAGGATTCGGGGCACCGCCAGCAGACACAGCCGAGGAGGCACGGTGACCACTGACGTCCAGACGCAGCTCGCTCCCACCACCACCGGAGAGCGCGCTCGACGGGTGCTTCTCAAGCTCAGCGGGGAGGTGTTCGGCGGCGGCAAGATCGGCGTCGACCCCGAGGTGGTGCGTGGCATCGCGGCCCAGATCGCGACCGCGATCCGCAGCGGGGCTCAGGTCGCCATCGTCGTCGGTGGAGGCAACTTCTTCCGCGGCGCCGAGCTCCAGCAGAAGGGCATGGAGCGCTCGCGCGCCGACTACATCGGCATGCTCGGCACGGTCATGAACTGCCTGGCACTGCAGGACTTCCTCGAGAAGGAAGGCATCGACACCCGCGTGCAGACCGCGATCACCATGGGTCAGGTGGCCGAGCCCTACATCCCGCGCCGGGCGATCCGCCACCTCGAGAAGGGTCGGGCCGTGATCTTCGGTGCCGGTGCCGGCATGCCCTACTTCTCCACCGACACCGTCAGCGCGCAGCGCGCCCTCGAGTGCCAGTGCGATGTCGTGCTCATGTCCAAGAGCGGCGTGGACGGCGTCTACGACTCCGACCCGCGCACCAACCCCGACGCTGCGAAGCTCGAGACCGTCACCTACGCGCAGGCGCTGCAGCAGGGCCTCAAGGTCGTCGATGCGGCGGCGTTCAGCCTCTGCATGGAGAACGGCCTGCCGATGCGCGTGTTCGGCATGGAGGGCGAGGGCAACATCACCCGGGCTATCCAGGGCGAGAACATCGGGACGCTCGTCACCGCGTGACCCGCGCCCGTCGGCGACGCGGACCCCATCGTCGTCGCGGAGGCCGTGTGGCACGCCGCAACGGGAATCTTTGACAGACTGGACCTCGCCGCACCACTGGGCGGCACGGCATACGAACGAAAGAGGCGTGACCACATGATCGACGAGACCTTGCTCGAGGCCGAGGAAAAGATGGAGAAGGCCGTCGAGGTCGCCAAGGACAACCTGGCCGGCATCCGCACGGGTCGAGCCCACCCCGGGATGTTCAACAAGGTCGTCGTCGACTATTACGGTGCGCCGACCCCGCTGCAGCAGCTCGCGTCGTTCCAGACCCCTGAGGCGCGCACGATCCTCATCACCCCCTTCGACAAGGGCGCGATGAACAACATCGAGAAGGCGCTGCGCGACGCGGACCTCGGCGTCAACCCGTCCAACGACGGCAACATCATCCGGTGTGTCCTGCCGCAGCTCACCGAGGAGCGCCGCAAGGAATACATCAAGATGGCGCGCAGCCAGGGTGAGGACGCCAAGGTCTCCATCCGCAACATCCGCCGCGCCGCCAAGGAGTCCCTCGAGAAGCTCGTCAAGGACGGCGAGGTCGGCGAGGACGAGGGCGCGCGCGCCGAGAAGGACCTCGAGACCACGACGAAGAAGTACGTCGACACGATCGACGAGGTGCTCAAGAGCAAGGAGTCCGAGCTGCTCGAGGTCTGACCTCGACCCGCAGGCTCGGGCTCACATGAGCGATCCATCCACGTCCGGAGGTGACGCGCCGACGCGCACCTCGCGTTCGGCGTCGAAGTCCCCGGCGAAGACGCCGACCAAGGCGGGGCGCAATCTCCCGGCGGCCATTGGCGTCGGCGTCGTTCTGGGCGCTCTCGTCGTGGCGTCGCTCGCCTTCGATCGACGGGTCTTCCTCGGCGTCGTCATCGTCGCCATGGCCATCGGGGCCTGGGAGATGCGTCGGGCCGTCCGGCAGGCGGGCTTCGACGTGCCGCTCGTGCCGGTGGTCATCGGCGCGGCCTCGATGGTGCTGTCGGCCTATTTCCGGGGACCGGAGGCGTTGCTCCTGACGTTCGGGCTCACGTGTGTCGGGATTCTCGTCTGGAGGGTCGCGGACGGGCTGGACGGTGCCATCCGCGACATTGCCGCGGCGCTGTTCGTCGCGATGTACCCATGCTTCCTCGGCGGTTTCGCCGCCCTGCTGCTCTCGGCCGACGACGGGCACCTGCGGATCGTCCTCTTCGTCCTCGTGACCGTCGCGTCCGACATCGGCGGCTATGCCTTCGGCGTCTTCCTCGGCAAGCACCCCATGGCTCCGTCGCTCTCACCGAAGAAGTCGTGGGAGGGCTTCGGCGGATCAGTGTTCTCGTGCGCCCTGGTCGGCGCCATCGCCATCGTCACCCTCCTCGACGGGACCTGGTGGAAGGGCGCCGTCATCGGCATGGTTGTCGCGGCCGCCGCGACCATCGGCGACCTCATCGAGTCGAGCATCAAGCGCGACCTCGGCGTCAAGGACATGGGCACGCTGCTGCCCGGCCACGGCGGCATCATGGACCGGCTCGACTCGCTCGTGGTCTGCATCCCTGTCGTGTGGGCGCTCCTGCTCTGGGCGCTGCCCGCCTGATCACCCGGTCGGTGACATCTCGGGACTGCCGAAGCGCGCGACGTAGTGCCAGACGCGCTTGAGCGACTGCTCGTCGTAGATGCCCGCGCGAGATGCGTCCCCGATGATCGCCGGGTCGAGGCTGCCGTCGCGTGCGAGCCGCTCCCCGAGCTCGACGAACTCCGGGCCGCGGTAGTCGGGGTGGTGGCGCATCTCCTCGACGGAGAGTCGGAATCCACCGTGCCACTCGAGAGGGCATCCCAGCGCCGTGGCCATCGCCTCGACGGGCGTGCCCCTGTAGCAGGGGTCAAGCACGAGCGCCTCGACATCGCGATCGAGCCGCACCGGCCCATGGACCTGTGCCTCGATGTAGTCGTCGAGCGGCTCCTGGTCGTCCACCTCGGCCATGGCGACGAGGGCGGACAGCCGGTGCATCACGCCGAAGTGCTGGGGGTCGAGCCAGCTGTCCGGATAACAGAACGTTGTGCGGGCCAGAGTCTCCACGGAGAGTCGAAAGTGTGCGGAGCCGAACCGGGGCGACCCTCCGACCCGCCGTTCTCGGAAGTTGAGAGAGCCGTACTTCGGCCGCGACTCGGCGCCCTCACGGTCGTACGCGCCACCGAAGATCCGGCTCTCCCAGATCCACCGGCTCCCGCCTTCATGCGCGGTCAATCCGCCGTTGCTCGTCCCCGTCTCGAACTGAGACCGGTACAAGCCGTCGTGCGCCATGGCCTCGAGGATGGGGACATCGCCGCGATTCCTCACGAACCGGTCCGGGTGGAAATGCACCGTGACGCGATGTGTCGGGTCGACGGGCTCTCCCGTCGCAAGGGCTGCGACGTGTGCGAGAGCGCGGTCTTGCGGTGACATGAGGGCAAGTATGGTCACGAGCGCCCCTATCAACAGTGGGAGACTGGTGCCGATGACTTCTCTTCCTGAGCCCACGGTCGGCCGCCCGCAGCCCGGCCAGCTGACGTTCACCGCGCCGCGCCGGGGCAAGCCGCCGCGTCACCTCGCCGACCTCACCCCTGCCGAGCGCAAGGCCGTCGTCGAGGAGATGGGGCACAAGGGCTTCCGTGCCAAGCAGCTGTCGACGCACTACTTCGAGCGGCTCGTCGAGTCGCCCGAGGAGATGACCGACCTGCCCAAGGCGGTGCGCGACCAGCTCGTGTCCGACCTCCTCCCGCCGCTCCTCACGCCGGTCCGGACGCTCGAGGCCGACCGTGGCGCGACGCTCAAGTCGGTGTGGCGCCTGCACGACGGTGCCCTCGTCGAGTCGGTGCTCATGCGCTATCCCAGGCGCGTGACGATCTGCATCTCGAGCCAGGCCGGTTGCGGCATGAACTGCCCGTTCTGCGCCACCGGGCAGGCGGGCCTGACCCGCAACATGTCCGCCGCCGAGATCGTCGAGCAGGTCGTCGACGCCAACCGCAAGCTGCGTCACGGCGCCCTGCCGGCCATCGGTGCCACGCACCCGGCCGAGGCCGGACTCGGTGACGAGGCCGACGAGGACTACAGCGGCGACGGCGACACCACGACCGGGGCCGGCCCCCAGCGCGTCTCCAACGTCGTCTTCATGGGCATGGGCGAGGCTCTGGCCAATTACAAGGCGGCGCTCGGCGCGATTCGCCGTCTCACCGACCTGGCACCCGACGGTCTGGGCATGAGCGCCCGCGGCATCACGATGTCGACGGTGGGCCTCGTCCCCGGCATCGACAAGCTCGCCGCCGAGGGCATCCCGGTGACGCTCGCGCTCAGCCTGCACGCCCCGGACGACGAGCTGCGCGACGAGCTCGTCCCGATCAACACCCGCTGGAAGGTCGACGAGGCGCTCGACGCGGCTTACCGCTACTACGAGGCGACCGGTCGCCGCGTGAGCATCGAGTACGCCCTGATCAAGGACATCAACGATCACGCCTGGCGCGCCGACCTCCTCGGCAAGAAGCTCGTCGAGCGCGGCAAGGGCTGGGTCCACGTCAACCCCATCCCGCTCAACCCGACGCCCGGTTCGAAGTGGACGGCGTCGCGCCGCGGCGTCGAGCAGCAGTTCGTCGAGCGGCTGCGCGCCCACGGCATCCCGACCACGGTGCGCGACACCCGTGGCTCCGACATCGACGGGGCCTGCGGGCAGCTGGCGGCCGCGACTGCCTGACGCGGTCACCGAAGGGGACCGGCCGGCATACGCCGAAAGATTCTGTATGCCGCCCGCTCGCCCTCGTCAGGCGGGGTTGCCTCGTTGATCGCGGAAGCGAATCGGGGTGGGCAGGTCCTCGCGGTTCAGGCTCCACACCTCGACCTGGACGGGAGCCACGGCACAGTCCACGCCCTCGTCGCGTTCGATGACGAACGTGAGCACCTCGTCGTCGAGCTCCAGATGCGACGTCTCGGTGCACTTGCCGTACGAGCCCAGGACGATGACGTAGCGACCGAGGTCAATGCGCTGGATGGTGGACAGTTCCGCCCGGGGGATGGATGGCGGCAGGTGGTCGAGGAGCTCGTCGCGCTTCTGCGACGTGTCGATGAGGTGGGTCCGCAGCGATGGCGGCGTCGGGCCCACGGGCGAGAGCTCTGGGTGGTCGTTCTCGCTCCACCGGACGACCAACTCGCTCGCAGGCTCGGTGGGTCCGAAAACTCCGCAGCCAGCGAGGGCCACGGCGGTGGTCATGGCGGCGAGGAGCGCTCTCGGTCTCATGATCGTGTGACGTTGGTGGGCGGTCCTCGGTTCCGCGAGCGGCCGCGGACCGCACGACTATCCTGACGTCATGCGCCTGCGTTCAGCTGCGGTCGGCATCGTCGCCGCCCTCACCCTCTCCGCCTGTGGTGGTGCCCTGCCCGACAACCTGCGCGGCGACGACTCGCACAGCTCGACCCACGGTGCGTCCGCCTCGGTCGCGCCGGCCAAGGTCAAGCCGGAGCCGCCGGACGTCGCCCTGCGCGCCGGTGAGAGCTTCCAGGAGCTGTCGATGGCGGCGAAGTACACGCCGAAGGCGCCCTACGGCACCGGCACCGACGACTACCGCTGCTTCCTCGTCGACCCGAAATTCGCCCAGGACATGATCGTCAGCGGCGTCAAGGTCATGCCGGACAACCCGGCTGCGGTGCACCACGTCATCCTCTACAAGGTCGACGCAGCCAACGTCGCGGCGGCCCACGCCAAGGACGAGGCCGACCCCGGCGACGGATGGACCTGCTTCGGCGGGACCGGCATCAACGCGGGCCCGGGAGCGCAGCTCAACAACGCCGAGTGGGTGGGCGCCTGGGCTCCGGGTGGCGGTGAGCGCGTCATGTCCGAGGACATCGGCATCCCGCTGGCCAAGGGCACGCAGCTCGTCATGCAGATGCACTACAACCTCCTGGCTGGCGGCGGCGCCGACCAGAGCAAGGCGCGTCTGCGACTCACACCGGCGAGCGCGGGCCAGAAGACTCCCCTCGAGACGATGCTGCTCCCGGCCCCCGTCGAACTGCCCTGCCGCAAGGGCACACCGGGCGAGCTGTGTGCCCGCACCCCCGCTGTGGCCGACATTCGCAAGCGCTTCGGCGAGCAGGTCGCGACGGCCGACCTGCTCCACCTGCTCTGCGGCGAGATCAAGCCCGGACCGACCCAGTCGTGCACCCGCCCGATCAACGAGACGTCGACGATCCGCGCCGTGTCCGGCCACATGCACCTGCTCGGCAAGTCGATCACGGTCGACGTCAACAAGGGGACACCGCAGGCCAAGCGCGTCCTCGACCTCCCGGTGTGGAACTTCGACGACCAGGGAGCCATCCCGCTCAAGAAGCCCGTGACCGTGAAGAAGGGCGACAAGATCACTGTCACCTGCACGCACGACCAGGCGATGCGCGATGTGCTTCCGGCCTATGAAGGCACGAAGGAGCGCTACGTCGCGTGGGGCGAGGGCACGACCGACGAGATGTGCCTCGGCATCGTCCTCATGACCAGAGGCTGACCTCAGAGCAGGAACTCGAGATCGACCTCGTCACGCAACGGGATGCCGTCGAGGCCGGTCTCGGGGATCTGCGGTTTGAGCCTGCGCGCCTCGGCCACTGCGCCCACGCGCAGCGCGCTCAACCGGAACCCGGCCTGTTGGTAGAACCACAGCGCTCGGGTGTTGTCGTTCGTCGTCGTGACGCGGACCCGCGTCGCGCCGACGTCCCGGGCGCTGTCGATGAGTGCCCGGAGCAGTGCCGACCCGACACCTCCGCGGTCGAACGCGTTGATCGTCACGAGGTCGACCGTGTCGTCGCCCACGTGGTAGGTCAACAGACCGACGAGCTCGGTGCCCCGTTCGGCGATCCAGCCGGGGAGTCGGCTCGCGTCGACCCGGCCGAGCGTGCCCAGGGCGACGTGGATGTCGTGCCACTCCCGCGTGAGGATCTCCGCAACGACGTTGTGGTCGGCGTCGGTCACCGGTCGCAGGGTCAACTCCGTGTCGGTCATGTCGTCCTCCCACGAGCGAGGACGACCTCCGCGGCTTCCTCGACAGTGTCGACGAGGTGCACGGCCTGACCCATCCCGCGGTCCCGACCGAGTGCCTCGATGGCGTGCCACACCGGCACCTCGCGCGACCAGTGGTCGGTGCCGACGAGGACAAGGGGCGGCAACGGATGCTCCGCCTCGGCGTAGTACAGCGGCGTGATCGACTGGAAGATCTCCTGCACGGTCCCCGCCGCCCCGTGCAGCACGATGAGCCCTGCGGTCGAGCGCGCAAGCAGCCCGTCCTCGCGGATGGCGTTGCTGAAGTACTTCGCGATGCCGTTGCAGAACACGTTGGGCGGCTCATGACCGTAGAACCACGTCGGGATACCGATGGAGCGAACTCCGTTGTCCCGCAATGGTTCTGACACCAGGTCGTCATGGACGGCCAGGGCCGACGTGGCCCAGTCCGCGATCGAGGGACGGAAGGACGGTATGCCGGCCAGTCGCTTCACAGCGTCCGTGACCTGATCCTCGGTGCGGCACAGCGCGCCCAGGTTCGCGGCCTCCATCGCGCCCGGGCCACCGCCGGTTGCGACGACGAGTCCTGCGGAGGCGAGCCGATGTCCGAGACGGGCGGCGCCGGCATACGCCTCGCTGTCGCGCGTCAGCGCGTGTCCGCCCATGACCCCGACGACCGGTGCATTGCCGACGAACTCGGTCAGGGCGTCACTGACGGAGTCGTCGTGGATGGCACGCAACAGCGTGACGAAGACGTCGTGGTGCAGGTCGGCCTCTCGCGACCACGCGTAGGCGCGCGCATCGGGAGTCTGGTCGTATCCGTAGGGGGCGAGACCGGCATACAGCTCGTGGGGTTGGTAGAGGGACGCGCGATAGGGGTTGACCGGGGCGTGCGGGTCCGTCGGGAAGACGAGGGCACCGTGGAGGCGCAGGTGCTCGTCAAGCTCGGGGGAGAGGCGGCCGCCGAGGACGACGAGGCCCTCGAGGTCGGTGCGGGCGAGGAGCCGCTCCTCGTGCCGGGTCAGGTCGAGGTCCTGAAGCCGCAGGCCGCTCAGCGGTGCGCCACTGCCCAGAGCCTCACCGAGGTCGCGCAGGTTCTCGATCTCGTTCATGGTTCCCATCCTGCCCCGCTGGCCCTAGCGTTGAAGCATGCGCGCGCATGCCGTGTCGGGTGGGCTGACCGTCCACGCGATCGGGGGTACCAACACGGTGCTTCTCGGCTGGGACCTCGAGGACCCCGCGGGGTGTCTGGGGTTCGCCGTGCGTCGCACCGATCTCGGACCGTCGCCCTCGCGACGGCGCACCGGTGAGACGGTGTGGTTGCGTGGCATGAAGACGTTCGGGACGGTCGTCGCGGACCCGCCGCCGGGGAGTGACTGGTCGACGCGCGACCATCCCATCCAGGGGTTCCAGTGGGGCGACTACACGGCGCGCCCCGGGCACACCTACCGGTATGCCGTTGTCGCCCTGGGCGGGGAGCCCGCGGCTCTCGTGGAGCTCGCCGAGACCAGCGTCAGGGTGCGTACGGAGGTCGAGGACGACGGCGTGCACGGGGTGTGGTTCAACCGGGGCGTCGCCGGGTCGCAGGCGTTCGCCAAGCGGTTCTGCGGGTGGATGCCGGCGCGTGCGATCGCCGACGCCGAGGAGTCTCCGGCGATGGTGTGGCTGTCACGAGGACTGGGGGAGGCGTTCGTCGCGTTCTGCGAGCAGGCGAGCGGGACCGGGTTCGGTCTGCGCGGCGCCTTCTACGAATTCACTTGGGAGACAGGGCTGTTGGCGCTGGCGGCGGCCCGGGATCGTGGCGCCGACGTCGAGCTCGTCGTCCATGGGCGCGACCGCGACGGCGCAAGATCGGACGACACCACCTCGACGCAGGCGAAGGCTGCGGCCGCGAAGTACGGCCTCGACACGGGTGACACCATCCGGTGGCGCGACGCCGCGAACTCGTCCGCATTGCACCACCACAAGTTCCTTGTGCTGCTCGAGGGCGACACCCCGGTCGCGGTGTGGACTGGTTCGACGAACCTCACCCGCGGTGCCGTCTTCGGTCACTCCAACGTGGGCCACGTCGTGCGCGACCCCGCCGTGGCCCGCCAGTTCCTCGACGAGTGGGAACGCCTTCGGGACAACGAGACCACGGCCGAGCTGCGCCTTGCCCACGAGGCGTCCAACACCGTCGTCGAGGTGACCCCACCGCAACGGGGGTCGACCGTGGTCCTCGCGCCACGTCATACGAAATCGACTGTCCTGCACTGGTTTGCCGACGTCTTCGACCACGGCGCGACCAGCGCGCACATCACCGGTGCGTTCGGCCTCAACGAGCTGTTCCGCGACACCCTGCGCGTGGCGAAGCCGACCACCGTTCGCACCGTGCTGCTCGACAAGTGGCCGCCGCGCGAGCAGGCCGTCCCTCGCACCGACCCCAACGTGCGCATCTCCACGGGTGCGCACATCACCGGTGGCGGGCTGGCGCAGTGGGCCGAGGAATC
The DNA here is from genome assembly GCF_000768685.1 of Knoellia subterranea KCTC 19937. Classification (GTDB taxonomy): domain Bacteria; phylum Actinomycetota; class Actinomycetes; order Actinomycetales; family Dermatophilaceae; genus Knoellia; species Knoellia subterranea. Next base: position 93,192 of record NZ_AVPK01000008.1, read on the forward strand.
GCTGACGGGCTTCAACACGCACGTGAAGTACGTGCACACCAAGATCATCCTCGTCGACCCGATGGGCGCCGACCCCGTTGTGCTCACGGGCTCGGCGAACTACAGCGCGGCGTCGACGGTGAGCAACGAGGAGAACACGCTCGTGCTGCGCGGCGGCGGTCGAGGCCCGGCCTCGTCACGCGCCGCGATCCGTCGCGTGGCGGACATCTACCTCACCGAATACCACCGCCTCTTCATGCACTTCGTCTTCCGGGCCTGGTTGGAGCGACGCGAGATGGTCACGGGCGCGCGGCAGGAGCCGGGTCACCTCGTCGAGTCGGACGCGTGGACCGGGCCCTACTACCGCGCTGGGTCCTGGCAGGAGCTGCAGCGGCGGGTGTTCTCCGGGCAGGCGGCTGACTAGGGTCGAAGCATGGCCGCAGTGACTCAGAAGTCCGTGCTCTCATCCGTCCCCACCCAGCTCCTCATCGGGGGTGAGTGGCGCGGTTCAGCGAACGGGGCGACCTTCCCCGTCGAGGATCCCGCGACAGGGTCCGTGCTCGTCGAGGTGGCCAACGGAACGATCTCCGACGGGGGCGCGGCACTGGATGCAGCCGTTGCGGCACAGGCGGATTGGGCCGCGACGGCTCCACGAGAGCGCGGCGAGATCCTGCGGCGCGCGTTCGAGGTCCTCACTGCTCGGGCCGACGAGTTCGCGATGCTCATGACGCTCGAGATGGGCAAACCGCTCGCCGAGGCGCGCGGCGAAGTCGCCTACGGGGCCGAGTTCTTCCGGTGGTTCAGTGAGGAGGCCGTGCGGATTCACGGCCGGTATGCCGTCAATCCCGCCGGGGGATCGCGTCTCCTCACGATGCAGAAGCCCGTGGGTCCCACGTTCATGATCACGCCGTGGAACTTCCCGCTCGCGATGGGGACGCGCAAGATCGGGCCGGCGATCGCGGCCGGCTGCACGATGGTCGTCAAGCCGGCGCACGAGACGCCCCTGTCGATGCTGGCGCTCGCGGCACTGCTGGAGGAAGCCGGCCTGCCGGCGGGAGTCCTCAACGTCGTCACCACCGCCGACACTGCGGCCGTCTCCGAGCCGATCATCCGCGACCCGCGGCTGCGCAAGCTGACCTTCACCGGGTCGACGGCCGTCGGTCGGCTTCTCGTCGAGCAGTCGGCGGAGCAGCTGCTGCGAGTGTCGATGGAGCTCGGCGGCAACGCACCGTTCCTCGTGTTCGAGGACGCCGACCTCGACGCGGCCGTCGACGGCGCGATGCTCGCGAAGATGCGCAACATCGGTGAGGCCTGCACGTCGGCCAACCGGTTCCTCGTGCACCAGTCGGTGGCGGGCGAGTTCGCCAAGGCCCTGGCTGCTCGGATGGGCGGGCTCATGGTGGGGAAGGGGACCAAGAAGGGTGTCGAGGTCGGGCCGCTCATCACGGCCAAGGCACGCGAGGGCGTCGACGAACTCGTGCAGGACGCCGTGTCGCGAGGGGCTCGGGTGCTCACCGGTGGTGAGAAGGTCGCCGGGCGTGGACACTTCTACGCGCCGACAGTCCTGGCCGACGTGCCCTCCGACGCGCGGGTGCTGGCCGAGGAGATCTTCGGTCCGGTCGCACCCATCACGACCTTCACCGACGAAGCCGAGGCGATCCGGCTCGCCAACTCCACCGAGTACGGCCTCGTCGCCTACGCCTACACGCGCGACCACGCCCGGGTGCTGCGGGTGAGCGAGGCTCTCGAGTTCGGGATGGTCGGCATCAACACCGGCATCGTCTCCAACGCGGCTGCCCCCTTCGGTGGGGTCAAGCACTCGGGGTTCGGGCGCGAAGGCGGCTTCGAGGGCATCCACGAGTACCTCGAGACCACCTACGTCTCCCTCAACCCCTGACACCTGGCTCCATCGTTCGACCCGCCAGAAATGGCGGGCGATCGACGCAACGTTTTCCCCCGGCTCCCGCGTCTTGTTCCACACAGGGACAGTCGAGCTCGAGGGGGAGTCATGGTTGGCACGGGGAACGGTGCACGGGGCGTGAGTCGCTCGGGGAACGGCGCGGTGGGGACGGAGCGCTTCACACCGCTCATCGTGGGAGGTGACATCGGCGCGTACTCGCTCGCCCGGTCATTCCACGACGGCCACGGGATGCGATCCGTGGTCGTCTCCCGCCTCGCGGGGTGGCATGTCGCCGACTCGGCGATCATCGACCACGTACTGTGTGAGGACCCCGGCGACCCGGAGGTCCTGGTCGACACCTTGCGCAGCATTGCGGCGCAACGCCCGGGTGAGCGCTTCCTGCTGCTCGGGTCGGCCGATGCCGCGGTCACGTCGATCGTGCGGATTCGCGACGAGCTCAAGGGTCTTGACAGTCGGTGGGTGGCGCCCTACGTCGGGATGGAGCAGCTCCGGGCCGGGACCGAGAAGCAGAACTTCGCCCGACTGTGCGAGGACCTGGACGTCGGCCACCCACGAACGGTGACGATCGATCTCGGCTCCTCCGGGGACCTCGACGTCGACCTGCCGTTCGGCTTCCCCATCGTCGTCAAGCCGGCTGTCGGCTCGAGATGGAAGGAGGCTCCCTTCCCCGGCCAGAAGAAGGTCCATGTCGTCGGTTCCCGGGACGAGGCCATCGCCCTCGTGAACCGGGCGCGAGCCTCTGGCTATGACCACCACCTCGTCCTCCAGGAGTTCATCCCCGGTGACGACCAAGGCATGCGGATCCTCACCTGCTACTGCGATTCCGACTCCCGAATCCGGTTCGCGTCGTGGGGCCGCACTCTTCTCGAGGAGCACACGCCCGGAGCGCTGGGAAACCCAGCGGCGATCCTCACCGGGGTGAACCCGGAGGCCGTCGAGCAGGCGCAACGGATCTGTTCCCGGTTGGGGTGGACGGGCTACGCGAACTTCGACCTCAAGGTCGACCCCCGTGACGGGCGCACGCTGTTCCTCGAGCTGAACCCCCGTCTCGGCCGGTCCAACGGCTACATCGAGGCGGCGGGCCGCAACCCGGTGTCCTGGTACGTCCGGGACCACTTCGATGGGGGACTCGGCGATGAGCCGGGCGCCGTCGTGCAGGCACAACGCGAGGCGCTCTACACGGTCGTGCCGCTGTCTCTCGTCAAGCACTACACCACGCTCCCGGACGCACGTGCGGCCCTCGACCGCGTGCTCGCCACAGGGGCTGTGCTCAACCCGCTGATCAATCCGCGAGTTGAGCACAGCCCCAGGCGCTGGGCCCACATCGCCGCCGCCATGGCGAACTACGTGCTCAAGTTCCGACGCCACTACCAGCCCGCCCCGGCAGGCACCCAGTCACGGGTGTGGGCGTGAGTCAGGCGTCGATGCGCAGAGCCTCGACGGGGGACACGGCGACGGCTCGACGCGCCGGGCGTTGGGACGACACGAGGACGAGCACGACGCCCGCGACAGCGATGCCGACAAGGGCACCGACCGGCATACCCCAGACGAGACCTGCGGTCTCGGCACCGACGAGCGACTGCGCACCCGCCGTCCCGTAGACGATGCCGAGCACCGCCCCGAAGACCACCGCGGAGGCGGACAGAGCGACGGACTCCTTCGTGATCATCGAACGCACCTGGCGTCGAGTGAACCCGAGCGAGCGGAGCAGCCCGATCTCGCGATGGCGCTGGATGACGGTGAGCGACATGGTGCTGACGAAGCCGACGGCCGCAATGATCGCCGAGATGACGATGATGCAGATGAGGATGATCGTCGTGACCTCGTAGACCTGGTCGGCCTGGGCGCGCTGGGCCGGGTCGAGCTCCCACGAGGTGATCGACTCGCGCAGTGCCGACATGCCCGACGCGAAGGTCGTGACGAGGGCAACGCCGATGACCAGCCCCATCGTCGATCGCGTCGTCCGCAGCGGGTCGAGCAGGGCGTTGCGCCGGGCGACGACGCTCGACGGGTCGCGGCCGAGCACCGAACTCAGGGTGGCGACGACCCGCGGGATGACGAACCGTGCACCGATGAGGAACCCGGTCCCCGACCCGGCAGCACCGACGAACGCGAGGAGGAACCCTGCGCCGGGGTTGGACTCACCGACCACGGCCCCGAGGAGCAGGACGGCGAGGCCGCCGACGATTCCGATTCCTGCGAGGAGCGCCCGGATGACCGAGGTGCGGTGCGGTGCGGGGGTGTAGGCGGCCGTGCCGGCGAGCGCCGCCGCCGGCGACACACGCAGGATCCCGCGCGACCCGAACCAGCCGGCGATCATCGCCGACAACGTGATCGCGACGAACGCCACGACGAGCTGCACGTCTCCGAGCGCGTATTCGGCCTCCGGCAGGGTGTCTCGCGCGACGAGCACCATCCGGACGAGGTGCGTGAGGAGGGTGCCCAGGACGATGCCGGCCACGGCACCCATCCCACCGACAGCGGCCGTGCTGCGCATGACCGACGTCCGCAGCTCCCGACCGCGGGATCCGAGGAGTCGGAGCAGCGCGATGTGCCGCAGTCGCCCCGAGATGACCGTGTCGACGGCGCCGACGATGACGACCGTCCCGACATACAGCGCGATGAGGATGAAGACTCCAGCGACGATGCCGAGGAGGAGTCCGACTGACCCGCCCGACGCCTCGCTCATCGTCGTGAGGATCGACGAGGTCATGATGAGGACGGCGGCGTACGCGCCGCACAGTCCCGCGACGAGCCCCACGGTGCCGAGTTCACGCAGGCTGCCGAGGGTGAGGTTGCGGTTCGGGCCAGTCATGCCGCACCGACCTCGAAGCCGATGAGGAGGTCGGAGATCTCCTGCGGTGTGAGCGGTCCGTGATCGCCGACGAGGTGACCGTCGGCGATGACGAGGATCCGGTCGGCGTACGACGCGGCGACGGGGTCGTGGCTGACCATCGCGATCGTCTGACCGTATTCGCGCGCCGCCGTGCGCAGGAGGGTGAGCACCTCGCGCGACGACCGGGAGTCGAGGTTGCCCGTCGGCTCGTCGGCGAAGATGATCGCCGGTCGCGAGGCCAGGGCGCGGGCGATGGCGACGCGCTGCTGCTGGCCGCCGGAGAGTTCGCTCGGCCGGTGGCTGATCCGCTCCGCGAGGCCGAGCGTCCCCACGAGATGCTCGATCCACCGCCCCTCCTCGGCACTGACCCGGCGACCCGCCAGCTCGAACGGGAGCAGGATGTTCTCGTGGGCCGACAGCGTCGGGACGAGGTTGAACGCCTGGAAGATGAAGCCAACTTCGCTGCGCCGCAGCAGGGTTCGCGCGTCGTCGCCCAGGTGGGTCACGGGCTGTCCGGCGAGCATCACTTCACCGCTCGTGACGTCATCCAGGCCGGCCGCGACGTTCATGAAGGTCGACTTGCCCGAGCCTGACGGGCCCATGATCGCCGTGAACCCACCGCGGTGGATGTCGACGTCGATCTCGTCGAGGGCGGCCACCCTGCCGGTGCCCTCGCCATAGATCTTCGACACGCGCCGCATCGACACGACGGGCTGAGTTGGGCTGTGCTGGAACGTTGTTGAGGTCATGGTGCCGAGTCTTCCGAGCGCAGCCGCTCGCCACATCGGGCTCACGAGCGATCCTGCATCCATCCAGAGATGTATGCCGTGTGGTCACCTCGCCGTCCGGCTCCGGTCCGTAGGGTGGTCGCCATGACCGACGCACCGCAGCCCCGATCCATCGACCAGCTCGCCGAGGTCGTGCGGACGTCGGGGGCCGACGTCCAGGCGCAGAGTGCCCTGTGGAGTGCCGTGTTCGCGCTGGAGAAGTGGTGGTTCATCGCGCAGGGCACGATGCCCGACGTCGCACCCGTCGTCGCGTCCGTCGATGGCGTGCCCTCGCTCCTGGCCTTCACGGAGGGTCCTCGCGCGCGGGAGTGCGCGCTGTCCATGGGGTTCACCGAGGAGGAGGCGGGGCAGGTGCTTGCGATCCCGCCCCAGAGTGTCCTCGAGACGATCGATCACCTGGCGGCACAAGGCGTTCAGCGTCTCGTCATCGACCAGGGCGTGACCGGCTTCTTCGCTCCGCTCACGCAACTGCGCGCCATCCACGACTTCATCGGTGGTGGCGGCGCCTAGAGCAGGCCGTGCTCGTAGGCGTAGACGACGAGCTGCACCCGGTCGCGCAGTGCGAGCTTGGTGAGGATTCGTGAGACGTGGGTCTTCACCGTGGCCTCGGAGAGGAACTCGACCTCGGCGATCTCGGCGTTCGACAGACCCTGTGCCGCACGCAGCAGGATCTCGCGCTCGCGGGGGGTGAGGCGGTCGTACTCCGCACCCGGCGCCGCCGTCGCCCGCTCCCGGAACCGCTCGAACACGGCGCGCGTCGCACCCGCGGCGACGACCTGTGTGCCCTCGGCGACGGTGCGGATGGCAGCGAGCAGCAGCTCGGGTCGCGTCTCCTTGAGGACGAACCCGGATGCACCGGCTTCGATGGCGTCGGCGGCGAGCTCGTCGAGGTCGAAGGTCGTGAGCACAAGGACGCGGGGAGCGTTGTCCCCGAACCGATCCAGGATCCGACGCGTCGCCTCGACCCCGTCGACGCGGGGCATGCGCACGTCCATGAGCACGACGTCGGGCCGGGTGGACTCGACGAGCGCCACGGCCTCGTCGCCGTCGCCGGCTTCACCCACCACCTCGAGGTCGTCCTGGCTGCCGACGACCATGGCGATGCCGGCGCGGAAGAGTGCCTGGTCGTCGACGAGGGCGATGCGGGTGGTCATGCGGTGCCTTCGGTCGTGGTGCCGTCTGTCGCAGTGTCGCCCGTCGCCCCTGGAATCGCTTCGTATGCCGGCACGTGCGCCCTGACGACCCAGAGGTCTCCTTCGCGTCCGGCCGAGAACGTCCCGCCCGCCACCGTGGTCCGCTCCGCCATCCCGACCAGGCCGTGCCCAGAAGGCACGGCGCGACCACTGCGATCCCGGTCGGGCAGGTCGACTCCCGAGACGTGGTTGGTCACGGTGAGACGGTAGCCGTCGGTCCAGTCGATCTCGGCGCGCACGGGCTGGTCGAGGTCACCATGCTTGAGGGCATTGGTCAGCGATTCCCCGAGGAGTCGGTGGGCGGTGAGGGCCAGCAGCGGGGAGTCGTCTCGCTCACCCCGCTCGACGAGCTCCAGGTCCATGCCGGAGGCGCGCATGCGCCCCACGAGCTCGGCCTGCTGTTCGTAACCAGGTGTGCTCGGCTGCAGCGCGGGATCACGCAGCTGCGCGACGATCGTCCGGAGGTCGGCGATGGCCGTGCGTGCCGTCTCGCCGATGACCGAGAGTGCCTGCTCGGCACCAGCAGGGTTGTCCCGCAGCGCATATCGCGCGCCATCACTCTGCGCGGCGACCACGGCCCACGAGTGCGCCACGACGTCGTGCATGTCGGCGGCGATGCGACGTCGTTCCTGCTCGACGTCGTAGAGATCGCTGATCCGTCGCCGCTCCACCGCTTCGATCTGCGCGTCGATGCGGGCCTGCACAGTCTGCCGGCTCTGCCACCTCAGCAACCCGGCCAGCCAGCCGCCCCCGACGACGAGTGCACACATCGACCCGAGCCCCACGGCGGTCGCCCACCCACCGCTCCGGCTGAACTCCCCGGCTCCTCGGGTCGCGCCATAGGCCGCGGCACCCGCGACCGCCAGACCGGCGGCAGCCAACCCGAACCGGCGCACGCGCGCATCCCGGTGGGACCCGAGGGTGAAGAAGAAGGCGGCGTACGCGACGTTCGCGAGGTAGGCGATGTCTGGTCCGACGACCTGCAGGACCGCCGCCCCGAGGGCGATCACGGACGTCAGCTGCCACGAGACGCGACGCACGGCCAGGCCCACCGCGAGGACGAGCGCCGCCACCCCCGGCACGGTGCCCTGGCCGATGTGGATGGCGAACATGAACAGACCGAAGAGCGCAGCACCGACGACGTCGACCGCGACCTGCCGCCGGCTCGGCCGTCGGTCACCCCACACGTCGGTCATGCCACCAAGGCTAGGTGCCCGCGAACCGCGCGGCATCCGCCCCGGGAACGACCGGCGTACATCGTTCGGCGTAGGCCTCCCACCTTCTGCGCCGGTCGTCCGACCGGCGCAGAAACTGGTGACCGGCGTCCGCATGCCAGCGCCGTTCACCACGACGAGCGCCGGTGGCGCGACCGGCGCAGAAGGCTCTGAGCAACCCTTTGGGCATGATGGGGACCGTGACCTCCCTTCCAAGCGGACGCGGCTCGACCCTGACGTGGCTCGCGCCCCTGCTCGTCATCGCCCTCGTGGTCGGCCTGTGGTGGGTCGCCACCCGCGACACCAGCACCACGGACTCCAGCTCGCAGGGCACCCGGGCGACGGCGACCACGGAACCGGGCGGGACGGCATACCCCTCTGACGCGAACACGCCCGACTCGGGACTGGACACGATCGCGGAGTCCCGACTGCCCAAGGAGGCGAAGGCGACGCTCGCGCTGATCCGCGCGGGCGGGCCGTACCCGTACGACCAGGACGACAAGACGTTCCAGAACCGCGAAGGGATCCTGCCGCAGCAGAAGCGCGGCTACTACCGCGAATACACCGTCGAGACACCCGGATCCGACGATCGTGGCGCCCGTCGGATCGTTGGTGGGCGCGATGGTGACAGGTACTGGACCGACGACCACTACGACAGCTTCCGGCAGATCCAGGAGGGCCAGTGATGCGCGTTCTCGGCGACAAGGTCGATCTCGACGGGCTCATCGCCGACGCCGTCGAGGAGGGCCGCCAGGTGCAGGTCGTGCGGGGCGGTGCGACGAAGCAGGCCACGCTCGAGGCGTTCTCGGACGCCCTGAATTTCCCCGAGTGGTTCGGCATGAATCTCGACGCCCTTGCGGACTGTCTCGACACGCTCGCCCGGGACAGCGAGGGGGAGTGGGAGATCGTCTGGGACGACGCCGCCGCCCTGCGGGAGGCCGACCCGCGGGCCGCCGCTGGCATCGAATCCGTGCTCGCCGACCTCGACGAGGACCACCCGGCCGTGCACATCACGATCATCAACCGCTGACGCGAAGGCGCTCCATCGGCTGGGCCGTCAGTCCGGCGACGATGTCGAAGTCCTTGTCGACGTGCAGCACCGTCAGTCCGGCAAGTTCGGCGGTGGCTGCAATAAGCAGGTCAGGGATCGAGGGGGCTCGGTGGTGGCCCCTGCCGGCCAGGAGCATCTGGACCTCCAGGGCTCGGTCCTCGATGGCGGGAGTCAGGTACTCAACCGGCATCATCGCGAGCGGTGGTGAGGCGAACGCGGACCGTGCGTCCGGGGCCGTTCGCGCCGAGTAACCCACCTCCAGCCGCGTGACGCTGGCCAGGCGGACGAGTCCGCGCTCAATGCGCTCGGCCCAGACCTCGGCGTCAGAGCTCTGGCCCAGACGGACCAGGGCAGACTTGTCGATGAGCCAGGCCGTCACTGCCACGCGTCGCCCATCACCTCGTCGTCCAGAAGGTCGGCGAACCGGTCCCCGAAGGCGATCAGGTCCTGTGCCGAAATGCGGAGGTTCGCCGTGGCTGCATCGGCCGCGAGTCGCCGGCGAATGTATTCGGCTCTGGAGAGGCCGAGGCGCGATGCGTGCGCGTCGACGCCGCTCAGCACAGCGTCGGGGATGTCCCGGATGAGCACGTCAGCCACGGTGCAGCTCCTTCGATGTGGGTGGGTGTGGATATCTCAGGATATCATCACTGCTGACGGCGGGCGGTTGTCGGGCAGCTGTCGGGGGGTTGTGGGACGGTGAAGGGCATGACGAACCCACCCGACCTGCGCCCCGCCGCCGACCGGCTCAGCGACATCGTCCGTCGCGTCGACGATCGCCACCTCGACCGGCCCACGCCCTGCGAGGGCCGCACCGTGTCGCAGCTCCTCGCGCACCTCGACGGTCTGACCCGGGCCTTCCGCGCCAGCGCAGACAAGGAGCTCGGCCCGCTCACCGACAGCAACCCCGACGCCGCGGGCTGGCCCGAAGCGGGCTCGACGTGGCGCGAAGACATCCCGACCCAGAACGGCAGGCTCGCCGACGCCTGGCAGCGGCCCGAGGCGTGGATCGGCATGACCCGCGCCGGAGGGTTCGACGCTCCGGCCGAGGTCATGGGCCTCGTTGCTCTCGGCGAGATCACCTTCCACGGCTGGGATCTCGCCCGGGCGACCGGCCAGGAGTTCGAGCCGGACGAGGCGACGACGCAGGCTCTCGCCGCCTATGTCGAGGGTTTCGACCCTGCCGGGACACCCGGCACGTTCGGCCCGGCGGTCAACCCCATGACGGCTCGCACCGACTTCGACCGGGTCATCGCCCGGACCGGTCGCGACCCGCGTTGGCGGGCTCCCGACCGCGCCTGACGCGCTGGCAGGATGGGGCCGTGACGACACCGAGCGAGACCCGCGTCAACCTGTCCGAAATCATGCGCGCGACCGAGGCGAACCTCCTCGGCACCGTGCACGGTGGCAACATCATGAAGGCGGTCGACAGCTGCGCCGGAGTCGTGGCCAACCGCTACGCCGGAGGACCTGCCGTCACGGCGGCCCTGGACGAGATGTCCTTCCTCACGCCCGTACGCGTCGGCGACATCCTCCACACGAGCGCGCAGCTCAACTGGGCCGGACGGTCCTCCATGGAGGTCGGCGTGCGCGTCGAGGTCGACCGCTGGGACACCCACACGGATCGGGTGCACGTCGCGAGTGCCTACCTCGTCTTCGTCGCCGTCGACGAGCACGGCAAGTCCAAGGCCGTGCCGCCGCTCGACCTCGAGACCCCCGAGGAGAAGCGCCGCTTCCGTGAGGCCGAGATCCGCCGCGAGCACCGGCTCGCCAGCCGTGCCGCCATCGAGGCCCTGCGCGCCGAGGGTGACGACGCGTGAGCGCACGTTCGGTCTCGCTCCTCGGGTCGACGGGTTCGATCGGTACGCAGGCCCTCGACGTCATCGGCCGCAACCGGGACCTCTTCACCGTCACCGCGATCAGCGCTGGCAGCAACGTCGACCTCATCGCCCGCCAGGCCGTCGAGTTCGAGGTGCCTCTGGTCGCCGTCGCGTCCGGCTCGCCTGACGACGTGCGCACCGCGATCGGTGCGTATGCCGGTGAGCTGGGGCGGACGGCATACGCACCAGAAATCGTGGTCGGGGAGGAGGCCGCCGAGACGGCGGCCGCGGTCGGGGCCGACGTCGTCCTCAACGGCATCACGGGATCGATCGGTCTGCGGCCCACTCTGGCGGCGCTTGCCGCAGGGTCCACCCTCGCGCTGGCCAACAAGGAGTCGCTCATCATCGGCGGCGACCTCGTGCGCGCGGCCGCGCACCCCGACCAGATCGTGCCGGTGGACTCCGAGCACTCGGCGATCGCGCAGTCGCTGCGGGGCGGACGGTCCGAGGAGGTGCGGCGACTCGTCGTCACGGCGAGCGGCGGCCCGTTCCGTGGACGATCGCGCGCGGAGCTGGCCGACGTCACGCCCGAGCAGGCGCTCGCGCACCCGAACTTCTCGATGGGGCGGGTCATCACGACGAACTCGGCGACCCTCGTCAACAAGGGCCTCGAGGTCATCGAGGCGCACCTGCTCTTCGACATCCCGTTCGACCGGATCGACGTCGTCGTGCACCCGCAGCAGCTGATCCACTCCATGGTCGAGTTCCGCGACGGGTCGACGATCGCGCAACTCGGGCCGCCGAGGATGCTCGTGCCCATCGCGCTCGGGCTGTCCTGGCCGGAGCGGCTCGACGACATCGACGAGCCGTGTGATTGGTCGATGGCGCAGTCGTGGGACTTCGCTCCGCTCGACGACGAGGCCTTCCCGGCCGTGCAGTTGGCCCGGCGGGTGGGGGAGGCCGGGGGCACGTTCCCCGCCGTCTACAACGCCGCCAACGAGGTCGCAGTCGACGCGTTCCATGACGGACGCATCGGGTTCGTCGACATCGTCGACTCCGTCGAGCGGGTCGTCGATGCGCACGCCGAAGCGCATACTGGGAGTGATTTCGACGCGTCGACCGTTGAGGGAGTGCTCAGCGCCGACGCATGGGCCCGGGGGCAGGCCGCCACCGTGCTCGGGCTCTGACGCCAGGCAGCGTCGCACCCATCACCCGCTCGCTCCGCCCGACCACCGCCGCAAGGCACTGATGTTCTGAGGTTCGCAACAGATGACCGTTCTCGCATACATCGTGGGCGTGCTCGTCCTCGCCTTCGGCGTCGCCGCGTCCATCGCGCTGCACGAGATCGGCCACTTGGTGCCGGCGAAGAAGTTCGGCGTGCGCGTCACCCAATACATGGTGGGTTTCGGGCCGACGGTGTTGTCGCGTCGACGCGGTGAGACGGAGTACGGCATCAAGGCCATCCCGCTCGGCGGCTACATCCGGATGATCGGCATGTTCCCGCCCCGGGCCGGCGAGGACCCGTCGATGGTGCGCGTGTCTTCGACCGGGCGCTTCAGCCAGCTCGCGGACGAGGCCCGCAAGGCTTCCCTCGAGGAACTGCGCCCCGGCGACGAGAACCGCGTCTTCTATCGACTGCCGGTGCTGCGCAAGATCATCATCATGCTCGGCGGCCCGTTCATGAACTTCGTCATCGGAACGGTCCTGCTGACGATTCTCGTCACGGCGCACGGCCTCCAGAGCGTCCAGGAGGGCGCCCGGGTTGCGAGCGTGGCTCAGTGCGTCAAGACGGTCGAGGAGGTGCGGAGCGACCCCAGTTGTACCGGCGCCGCCGACACCCCGGCCAATGCCGCCGGAATCCTGCCCGAGGACGAGATCCGCAGCATTGACGGACAGGCCGTGAAGTCCTCGGCCGACGTGGGGCGGTTGATCCGGCCCCGGGTCGACAAGCCGACCGAAATCGTCCTCCTGCGTGACGGCGTCGAGAAGACCGTCACGGTCACGCCGATCCTCAACACGCTCCCGGCCTATGACGACCAGGGGCAGCCGATCCTCGATGCCAACGGCGAGCAGAAGATCATCGAGACCGGCTACCTCGGTGTGTCATCCGGTGCGGTGCTCGGCTACGAGACGCAGCCGTTGACAGCTGTGCCCGGAATCGTCGGCGAGAGCCTGTGGCGCACGGCCGGTGCCGTCCTCAAGATCCCGCAGAAGATGGTCGGCGTCTGGAACGCCGCGTTCAGCGGTCACGAACGCGATGCCGAGAGCCCGATGTCGGTCGTGGGTGTCGGCCGCGTCGCCGGTGACGTGTCCGCGGGCAAGCTCGACGGACTCGTCGGGGAGTCGTGGAGTGACAAGGCCTGGTTCCTCGTCATGCTCATCGCCTCGCTGAACTTCATGCTGTTCGTCTTCAACCTCATCCCGCTGCTGCCTCTCGATGGTGGACACGTCGCGGGCGCGGTCTGGGAGGGCGTGAAGAAGGGTTGGGCGAAGCTGCGCGGCAACCCCGACCCGGGTCACGTCGACGTCGCCAAGGCACTACCCGTTGCGTATGCCGTGTCGCTGGGTCTGTTGGTCATGTCGGCTCTGCTGATCTATGCGGATGTGGTGAACCCGATCAACCTCGGCGGCTGACGAAGAAGTGGAGGAGGGTTGGGACGACGGAGGAGTCCCGGCCCGGGGGAACGGATGAGGAGCCGCCGCAACGGGTACGGCGGCTGACGAAGAAGTGGAGGAGGGTTGGGACGACGGAGGAGTCCCGGCCCGGGGGAACGGATGAGGAGGCCGCCGCTCAGGCTCGGCGGCTAACGAAGGAGTGGGGGAGTTCCGCATGGACTCGACCGCCCTGAGGCGTGGGCTGCGCGCTCACCTGACCACCCATCTCTGCGGCCCGTTCGTGCATGGACGTGAGACCCACCCCGGGGACCCATTCGCTGTTCGGTGATCCAGTGTCGGTGACCTCCACGACGAGGACGTCGTCCTCGCACCGAAGGGTCACCGTCGCGGAAGTGCTGTCGCTGTGGCGTGCGACGTTCGTGAGTGCCTCGACGATGATGCGGTACGCCGCGACCTCGGCTGCGGCTGACAGTGGCGGCAGTTGCGCTGCGGCGGTGGTGACGGCGAGGTGCGTGCCGTCCCTGGCTCGCAGGGTGTTCACCTGCTGACGAACGGCTCCGACGAGCCCGAGTTCGTCGAGGGCGGGTGGACGCATCGCATAGACGAGTTGGCGCACCTCCGAGATGGCCGAAGTCGTCTCGGCCCGCAACGTTCGCAGGAGGGCCTCTGAACTGCTCGGGTCACTCCGGACGGTGTTGCTCGCGGCGTCTGCGGTCATCGCGATGCCGGAGAGGCGTGGGCCGAGCCCGTCGTGCAGGTCGCGGCGCAGGCGTCGGCGCTCGTCCTCGAGCGCGCGGACGCTCTGCGCCCTCGACTCCCTCAGATCCTCTGCCAGCGCCTCTGCGCGGAGGAGCTGGACGAAGACCGGAGCGACGAGCCGCAGGACCTGTTGGTCGGGTGCCGGCACTGCCACGTCGCCGGGTCGCAGTCCCACGACGAAGTTCGCCCCCTCGAGGGACAGCGAGCGGGTCTCGTCCGCAGGTTCCCCCGATGTCACCTCGCCCGCGGCGGGGACGACCAGCGACAGGTATGGCAGGGCCAGTTCGGCGCGCACGGCGTCGAGCGCCTGAGTGGAATCGGTCCAGGGCCGAGTCGCGAGATGCGTGGCGGCCGTGAGCGGATCGGGCCTCGGCCCGAACAGGAGGTGGTCGAAGACTCCGCGGAGCGCCCCTTGCAATGGGTGCAGTCCGAGGGCGGCAATCGCTCCGACAGTGGCGAGGACCCCGATGGCCGGCGGGGTGCCGCCGAGGATCTCGAGGAACGAGCTCACCAGCACGAGAGCGGAGAGATAGACGATGCCGGCGACGACGAAGACGACGACGCGCACCACGAGAGTGCGGACGTCGATGATGTCGGGCAGGGCCACGCCCACGTACATCGACGGCGCGAGCAGGGTCCACAGGAGGGTTCCGGCGGCGGCGCCCGCCGGGGTCGGGGAGAGGAAGAGCAGGAAGCCCGAGGCGAGCGCGACCGCCCCGCCGACCAGCGCCACCCACACGAGGGCCCGCCGATCCTGCTCCCGGGCGTGCTCTATCCGCCACCACGTGTGCGCGATCAGCACAGTGACGGTCGCGATGCCGAGTGACCCCAGTGCGGTGTCGTTGTGTGACTGGAGCGCTCCGAGCGCCGTGGCTCCCATGACGGTCGTGGCGGCGATGAAGTCGGCCGGATTGCGCCACGTCCATCGCGGGTAGAGCACCACCCCCAGCAGGAGCAGCCCCGCGCTCACGATCCACAGGCCGACGGCAGCGTCGCTTCGATCGCGCGAGTCGAGGACGGTGCCGATGAGGCATCCGAGACCGGCGGCGACGAGGCATCCGGCGGCGTTTCGGGTGGCCCCTTTGACGAGCAGTGCCGTCCCGCCGCAGAGGAGGGAGAGCCCGACCGCAGTGAGCGCCGCGAGAACCGGGTAGGGCGTCACGACGGAGAACCCAGACCTCCGTCGCGAGCCACGATGATCGCGGCGGAACGGTCGGCCACCTCGAGTTTGGCGAAGATGCTCGTGAGGTGGTTGCTCACCGTCTTGGGGGAGAGATACAGGCGCTCCGCGATCCTGGCCGTGGGAAGCCCCGACGCCAGGAGGTCGAGCACGGCGCGCTCGCGCTCCGTGAGCTGCGGGAACGGATTCGTCTCGGGCTGCGGCGCCTCGGCGAAGAACGCGAGCATGCGTGCAGCCACCCCAGGACCGAAGATCACCTGACCCGTCACGACAGCCCTGATGGCCCCGAGGATCTCGTCCTGACTCGCACCCTTGAGGAGGTACCCGCGGGCCCCGGCCCGCATCGCCGTCAACACCGTCGCGTCGTCGTCGTACATCGTCAACATGAGCACGGCCGTCGCGGGCTGGACCGCACGGATCCGGCGCGTGGCCTCGACACCGTCGACACCCGGCATACGGACATCCATCAGGACGACATCGGGACGCAGGATCTGCACTTCGCGCACGGCGTGTTCGCCGTCGGCGGCTTCTCCGACCACGATGAGCCCCTCGAGTGTCCCGATGAGGGCGCGCAGACCGCTCCGCACGACCGGGTGGTCGTCGGCGATGAGGATCCGGATCGACTCCACGACCCCATCATGAGGGGCAGAGTGGCTCCGTGACCCGGGAACACTTTCCTGCGTGGTCGGGAAGCCGCCGGCACCACGAAGGGAACTCAGCGTCTGGAAACAGGAAGCGCACGTCGCGCAGCGTGGAGGCATCCACTTCCGACACAGGAGCAACCATGAAACCGTCGTCCACCCGTCAGAAGGTCGGCCTCGTCCTCGCCGGCCTGCTGAGCTTGAGTTCCATTCCGTCCGTTCTCGCGCCCACCCCTGACGGCGAGGTTGGAGCCCCCTTCGGCATCCTCGTCCTGTCGTCCGTCCTCGGCGTCGTCGGCCTCGTGGCCGTGGTCGTCGCCTGGGTGCGTTCGAGCGGCACCGCGATCAGGGTGGCGGCAGGCTGCCTGATCGTCACTCTCCTGGGGTCGTTGCCGGCGTTCTTTGTCGACGTGCCGGCGATCGTCAGGTTCGGCACGGCCGCGTCCGCTCTCGTCACCGTCCTCACGATCGCACTGATGTTCTCCGGCGTCCGCGGCAACGCGGTCGGCGCGGAGGGGAGCGCGTCATGATCGCCATCGTCACGCTTCTGGTCGCGTTCCCGGTCGGCTACTTCTTCCGCAGCCGGCTGGCAGCAAACACCGTGTATGCCGTTGCCTATCTCTGGGCGTTCGTCTTCCAGAGCGTCTATCTCCTGCTTTCGGTCGGCCAGCCCGAGGCCGCGTTCACTTCGGGCGACTTCCCGTGGGACTACGGGCTGGTCACGGCTGCCGTCTTCGGAGCCGGTTTTGCCCTCGTGGCCGCGGGGCAGTGGGCACGATCCCGCCGCGGGGCTGCCGCGTCGGCGGTCCAGGAGGCGTGAGGGATACTGGAGGCATGACTGTTGGTCTCGGAATGCCGTCCCTGCCCGCCCCTGTGCTGGCGCCGCGTCGCAAGACCCGCAAGATCCAGGTTGGCAAGGTCGCCGTCGGCGGAGACGCCCCCATCTCGGTGCAGTCGATGTGCACGACCCCCACGACGGACATCAATGCGACCCTCCAGCAGATCGCCGAACTCACCGCCGCTGGCTGCGACATCGTGCGTGTCGCGTGCCCCAGCCGTGACGACGCCGAGGCCCTGCCGGCCATCGCGCAGAAGTCGCAGATCCCCGTGATCGCCGACATCCACTTCCAGCCGAACTACGTGTATGCCGCTATCGACGCCGGTTGTGCCGCCGTGCGCGTCAACCCCGGCAACATCCGCGCGTTCGACGACCAGGTCGGTGAGATCGCCAAGCGCGCCAAGGCCGCTGGCGTCTCGATCCGCATCGGCGTCAACGCCGGTTCCCTCGACAAGCGCCTGCTCGAGAAGTACGGCAAGCCCACCGCCGAGGCCCTCGTCGAGTCGGCCGTCTGGGAGGCGAGCCTCTTCGAGGAGCACGACTTCCACGACTTCAAGATCTCCGTGAAGCACAACGACCCGGTCGTCATGGTCAAGGCCTACGAGCTGCTCTCCGAGCGCGGCGACTGGCCCCTGCACCTCGGCGTCACCGAGGCCGGCCCGGCCTTCCAGGGCACGATCAAGTCGGCGACGGCCTTCGGCGCGCTGCTCTCCAAGGGCATCGGCGACACGATCCGCGTCTCCCTCTCGGCTCCGCCGGTCGAGGAGGTCAAGGTCGGCAACCAGATCCTCCAGTCGCTCAACCTCAAGCCGCGCAAGCTCGAGATCGTCTCCTGCCCGTCGTGCGGTCGCGCCCAGGTCGACGTCTACACCCTCGCCGAGCAGGTCACGGCCGGGCTCGAGGGCATGACCGTGCCGCTGCGTGTCGCCGTCATGGGCTGCGTCGTCAACGGGCCCGGCGAGGCCCGCGAGGCCGACCTCGGTGTCGCCTCGGGCAACGGCAAGGGCCAGATCTTCGTCAAGGGTGAGGTCATCAAGACCGTTCCCGAGAGTCAGATCGTCGAGACCCTCATTGAAGAGGCCATGCGCATCGCCGAGGAGATGGGCGAGCCCATCGACGAGGAGTCGGCAGGCGCCCCGAGCGTCACCGTCGGCTGAACGCATCGGCGAGCGGACGGCTTACACATCGTTCGTGAATTGATGCACGACGGCAGGTGAACGCCAGCGACGCCGCCTAGGCTGAACGCGTGCTCCGCACCCGCACCCCGGTGAGGTCGCTCACCAAGGCCGACGTCGACGACGCCCTCGAGCTCTGCTCGCGCAACGTCCCGGCGCACGTCTTCGTGGCCGCGCGGATCCTCGAGGCGTCCTCGACGGGAACGCTCGGTTCCGCGATGGTGGTGCGAGAGGACGGGCACCTGTCGTCGCTGTGCTGGGCCAGCGCGAACGTCGTCCCCGTCGAGACCACGGCCGAGGCCCGTCGCCTGTTCGCCGAACGCATCCGCCGGTGGCGAGGTCGCGTCGCGTCACTGCTCGGTCCCCGTGAAGAGGTCGTCGACCTGTGGGACGACGTCGAACCGCACTGGGGGCCGCCGCGAGCGATCCGTGCGCACCAGCCCTTGCTCGCGACGTCGACGCCACCCTCGGCCCTGGGCGTGGTCCCGGATCCGCGGGTCCGTCCCGCTCGGGCCGACGAGGTGGACCTGGTGCTGCCCGCCGCCGAGCACATGTTCACCGCCGAGATCGGGTACGCGCCCTATACGGGTTCGGCGCGCGGCTATAGGGGGTCGCTCGCGGCCCTGATCGCGCAAGGTCACACGTATGTCGTCGTCGAGGGCGGCGAGGTGATCTTCAAGACCGACATCGGGTCGCTCGCCCTGGGGTGCGCACAGTTGCAGGGCGTGTGGCTGGCACCGCGGCTGCGTGGACAGGGACTGGCTGCGCCGATGCTCGCCGGGGTCATGGAGCAGGTGATGGCCGGGCCGGCGCCCCTTGTGTCGCTCTATGTCAACGACTTCAATGCGGCGGCGCTCGCGACGTACCGGCGATTGGGGTTTGCGCCGGTGGGAGATTTCACGACTGTCCTGCTGTGACGCGCAGGCTCGGAGAAATCCCTTGGCCGGGTGTCGATGCGAGACCTGCTCGTTCGTCATGGGGTTGACCGTTCACAAAGGGAAGGACCACACCATGCAGTTCCTCATGCTTGTCTGCCGCGACCGTTCCGACTCCGCGCAGCCGCCGTCGCAGGCCGATCGGGAGGGGGCGCCGGACGTCGAGCAGTGGTGGCGGGCCGCGAACGACGCCGGGAAGTACGTCATGGGCGAGCGGCTCCGCCCCGTCGAGGAGGCTCGCAGCGTGCGCGTGCGCGGCGGAGAGGTGCTCGTGAGCCAGGGCCCCTTCACGGAGACGAGTGAGCTGATCGCCGGGTTCGACGTGCTCGAGTGCGACTCCATGGAGGAGGCCGTGCAGATCGCCTCGGGTCACTCGATGGCGCACGGCGGGGTGATCGAGGTCCGGCAGATGTGGCCCTTCGAGGACTGACGGCGCCCGCGTCACGGTCCTTGCACAGGCGTAACGGGTGACGCCTGTGCAAGGACCGTGACGTCGATGTCAGTGCGCGTCAGCAACCGCCGCAGTTGTAGTAGAGGATGTCCCAGTGGTTGCTCTCGCGGGCGTAGATGTTGCCCGCGCCGGACTTGTACTGCCGGGCGCCATCACCGCGCAGCCCGATGTAAGGGAACGTGCCGGTGATGTAGTTGCTGATGCAGGTGTAGGGCGAGATGTCGAGCTTGTAGCCATTCCAGTGGCTGTACGTGCCTGACGCGTGACCGGTCTCGG
Source organism: Knoellia subterranea KCTC 19937 (assembly GCF_000768685.1). Lineage (GTDB taxonomy): Bacteria > Actinomycetota > Actinomycetes > Actinomycetales > Dermatophilaceae > Knoellia > Knoellia subterranea. Next base: position 112,862 of record NZ_AVPK01000008.1, read on the forward strand.
TGCCACCGGTGATGAGGATCGAGCATCCGCTGGCTCGCTTGAGGGTGATGATGCCGTCGATGGTCGCGCTGTTGACCTGGTCGAAGGACGTGCACGTGGACACGTTGCGGTTGCTGCACCCGCCGCTCGAGGTCCAGCTGATGCCTGCGGCGCTGAGCTTCGCGGTGGCCTGGGCGTGGGTGAGCTTGGTGACCGCGGACGCGGACGGTGCGGCGGTGAGGACCGCTGCGACGGAGACGGCCGCGACGGCGGATGTGCGCGCCGCGCGTGAAGAGAGGGCGTTCAGCATGATTCCTCCTGCATCGATGGATGAAGCCGGTGCCTTCGACGCTAGGTGGGCTCGGGCAAACGTCCGGTCAACACTGCCTCTGGACTTGGTCAAGGGATGTCGCCCGGGCGGCGCGTTGGCAGTCCTCTGACACGATGAGCCCATGCCGAAGACGACGAAGCTGACGAACCCGACTCCACCGCTCGACAAGGCCACGATCGGGCTCGCGACCCTCTTCCTCACGTCCGGGACGACCCACCTCGTGCGGCCCCAGGTTTTCGAGGGCATCGTCCCCAAGGTGCTGCCGAAGCGGCGCGAGCTCGTCTATGTCAGCGGTGTGGCCGAGATCGTGTGCGCCCTCGGACTGCTCCACCCGCGCACCCGCAAGGTCGCCGGTCTCGCCAGCGCAGCACTGCTTATCGGCGTGTTCCCGGCCAACGTCAAGATGAGCGCCGACAACGCGAAGCGCGCTCAGCGCAAGGACGACGTCGGGTCGAAGGCCTTCTTCGCCGGCACGGTTGCCCGCCTGCCGATGCAGTGGCCGATGATCCGCACGGCACTGCGCGCCAGCGGCCGTCTGCGCTGAGCCTCGACCTCAGTCCCGGCCTCAGTACAGCCCGGAGGAGTAGCTCGCGCCGTAGTACACCTCCAGCGCCGCGACACTGTCGAGGGGGCGCTCGGTGAGGTGCGCGATGTTGGCGCGTGACGGCACTGCCCCCGGCTGCCACGTGTCGGGGTGCCACAACTTGCTGCGCATGAACGCCTTGGCGCAGTGCCCGAAGATCTCGTCGATCTCGACCACCAGCGCGAGCACCGGCCGGTGTCCCTTGACGACCATGTCGTCGAACCAAGGCGCGTCGGACACGAGATGGGCGCGTCCGTTGATGCGCAGGGTGTCGCCGCGACCGGGCATGACGAACAGCAGCCCGACGTGCGGGTTGGCGAGCACGTTGCGGTAGCCGTCGGCCCGGCGGTTGCCCTTGCGCTCGGGGATGGCGATGGTGCGGTCGTCGATGACGTGGACGAACCCGGCAGGGTCACCCTTGGGTGAGGCATCGCACGACCCGTCGGGGGCGGACGTCGAGACGACGACGAAGGGTGTCGCCGCGATCCACTGCCGGTCGATGTCGAGGAGCTCGTGGCGCACCTTGTTGCGCACCGCGTCCGTCGGGTCGCCCAGGAGGGCGGTGATTTCCGAGTCGGTCGTGATGCGGTGGGCGTTCGCAGGGTGCGCGGCGGTCCCGGGTTGCACGTCGGTCACGGCTTCCACTCCAGGTCGGCGTCGGTCAGTGCGGAGTCGAGGATGCCGAGTGCCTTCGGGCCCATGCCGTGCAGCGCGGCGATGTCGGCGCGAGTCCACTCGGACAGCTCCTCGAGCGTCGTGATGCCGACGTGCTCCATCGCGTTCTGGGCCGGATTGCTCGTCTTCGGCAGCGGAGTCCCCATGGCTTCGAGAGTAGCCGCGATCCGTTGCCGGTATGCCGCGGCCAGGGCCTCGAGGTCCGCGCGGTAGTCCGCGATCCGGCAACCCAAACCGTTGCGCTTCACGAGGATTCCCTCGTCGGCCCAGTGGGGGCGTGCCTGCGTGAGCAGCGGTGGGGGAAGGTCTCCGGCGGCGTTCGTGATCCGCCACCAGGGCAGTCCCTCGCTGTGGTGACGCATGAACGCGCCCACCTGTCGCGGGCCGATCCCGACGATGGCGGCGAGGTCGCCGTAGGACACGACCCGCCCCCTCGGCACGAGCTCGACGAGGGTCAGCACCCGCTCGATCGTCAGCTCACTGGCCATGAGGGCGAGCCTGCCACGACACCTAGGATGAAGCGGTGGTGGGACCCGAGATCGTCGTGAGCACTCAGTCGCTCCCGAGCCTCTGGCGGGACGGCGACTTCCTGCGCTACTGGGGCTCCCGCGCGGTCACGATGATCGGCTCGTCCGTCACCGCGGTTGCCCTGCCCGTCCTCATCTACCACCTCACCGGTTCACCCGCCCTGACGTCCGGCCTCAGGGCGACGAGCACCCTGTCGATGGCGGCTTTCGGCCTCGTCGGCGGCGTCCTCGGCGACCGCTTCGACCGCCGCCGCATCATGATCACCGCCGACCTCGTCAGCGCGCTCGCCATCGCGAGTCTCGTCGCGGCTCACCTTGCCGGGGTCCTCACCGTTCCTCATGTGTATGCCGCCGACTTCGCCTCCGCGTCGGCGGCTGTCCTTTTCGACGGGTCCAGTGCCGGAGCACTGCCGACCCTCGTGGGTCGACCACGATTGCCGGAGGCCAACGCCCGCATCTGGGGCACGCAGGGAGTCCTCGACGTCGTCATGCCGGCACTCGCCGGGCTGGCGCTCGCGATCTGGTCGCCGGCCAGTCTCCTGGTCATCGATGTCCTGTCGTTCGTCGGGAGCGCCCTACTCGTGCGCGCCATCCGCGGTGCCCTCAACGAACGGCGTGCCAGGACCGTCAGGACGACCGCCCGGGACCTCTGGGCGGACCTCGTCGAAGGCGTCACCTTCCTCCGACGCCATCCGACCCTGTGGCCGCTCGCGATGGTGGCGGTCTTCGGGGCCGGGTCGGCGGCCGCCCTGCTCGGCCTCATCGTGCCGTGGGCCGACCGCGTCCTCGGTGTGGGCACGAGCGGGTGGAGGTTCGGGATGCTCTTCGGCAGTTGGGCGGCTGGTGCGTTCTTCGCGTCCTTCCTCATGCCGCGACTGAGCCGGCGGTATGGAGCGATCCGGCTCGCGCAGTGCCTCTTCCCGGCCATGACCGTGCTGTTGCTCGTCCTCAGCCGGCTTGATCGCTACGGCGGGGCGCTCGCGGTCTACCTCGCCCACGCCACCCTGCACGTCCTGGTCATCAGCGCCACCGTCACCTATCGCATGCAGATCGTTCCCGAACGCCTCCTGTCCCGAGTGAGCACTGCATCACGCACGCTCTCGTGGGGTGGCGGCGCGACGATCGGGGTTCTCGTCTCGGGCCAGCTCGCCTCGCACTTCGGCGTGAGGGCCGCCCTCCTCGCGGTGGCCGTCGCCAACGGCTGTGCCGCCCTGCTCGCCTGGGTGCCCGCCCTGCGGCGAGCGGCACCCACGGCGCGGTACGCGGAAACGGCGTGACCGGCATACCTGCCTGCATGGGCCATCCGAACCAGCCCGAACCGGTGGGTCCGGCTGGCCCGCCCGAGTGATGTGACCACGCTGCGCAGCGAGGACAGTTGAAGTGACGACGCGACGGGCAGGCCGTCGCAATGCCGGGTCGTCTGGTCTGGGGTGGAAGGAGACCAGACATGACACTCGCGCAGATCGCCGCAGGAACGAAGAACGTGTCGGTGCAGGACTACACCGGCGGGGTCCCGTTGGCCAAGGAGTTCCAGAACCGTCTCACCGTCCTCGGGTGCCTCGACCCGCCGGCGGACGGTTCCGTGGGTCCGGTGACCAAGCTCGTCGTCCCGACGTTCGCCAAGGTGCTCAACCTGCCCGCGGCCGACGGCATCACCCCCGCTGTCGCCAGGGCGATGCTGTCGCAGACCGCCGCGACGTTCCTGCCGTGGTCGTTCGGCAACGACTTCCCGAGCAAGCTCGTGCGGTTCATGTTGGACAAGGGCTTCTTCGTGGCGCGACTTCCGGGCTTCCTCACGATCGTCTACATCGAGGGTGCCGACGAGAACGGCCGTCCCAACCCGGACAAGTTCAACCAGTTCAACGACCGGCGGATCGTCCTGCGCCGAGAGCCGAACGGGCGGCCGGTGATCCTGCACAACGCCCTCGCGACGACCGAACCGGGGAAGTTCTTCACGGAGAATCCGCCCAAACCCGAGGGCGCCGCCCGCATCGCCTTCGGGCAGTACAAGGCGTGGCGGGTCGGCTTCCACAAGGCCAGCCAGTCGCCGCCGACGCGGCACGAGGCGTTGGTCCAGGTCGGAAACATCACGATTCACCGGGACAAGAACAAGGACGGGAAGCGCGTTGACGCGCAGGGCAGGGAGGACAAGAAGTTCACTGGTGACGGGTTCGGGATCAACCAGCACAACGGGCACGACAACCCCGTGGACAACGTCGGGAAAACCAGCGCGGGCTGTCTCGTCGGCCGGAGCGTGGCAGAGCACAAGGAGTTCATGGCTCTCGTCAAGACCGACCCACGGTTCAGGGCGACCAAGGGTTACGTCTATCTGACGACGGTCCTCAACGGGGACCACTTCGGCGCCTTCGCCTGACGTGAGTCGCGCGGCCGTGCGGACGACACGGAATCCGCGTGAACGGCATACCGGGTCGTCGTTATCCTTGGCGGGTTCCCACCCACGAAACCCTGGAGACCCACTGTGGCCATGCGCATGTCCTCGCTGTTCCTGCGAACCCTGCGCGACAACCCGGCGGACGCCGAGCTGCCCGGTCACCGGCTCCTCGTGCGCGCCGGCTACATCCGTCGCGCAGCCCCCGGCATCTACACGTGGCTGCCGCTCGGGCTCAAGGTGCTGCGCAAGGTCGAGGCGATCGTGCGTGAGGAGATGGACGCGATCGGCGCCCAGGAGCTGACGTTCCCCGCGCTGCTGCCGCGTGAGCCCTACGAGGCGAGCAACCGCTGGACCGAGTACGGCGACAACATCTTCCGCCTCAAGGACCGCAAGGACGCCGACTACCTGCTCGGGCCGACGCACGAGGAGATGTTCACCCTCGCGGTCAAGGACATGTACTCGTCCTACAAGGACCTGCCGCTCAGCCTCTACCAGATCCAGAACAAGTACCGCGACGAGGCGCGTCCGCGCGCCGGGCTCCTGCGCGGCCGCGAGTTCATCATGAAGGACTCGTACTCGTTCGACGTCTCCGACGAGGGTCTGGACGCGTCCTACCAGGCGCACCGCGAGGCCTACATCCGGATCTTCGACCGGCTCGGCTTCGAGTACGTCATCGTCTCCGCGATGTCCGGCGCGATGGGCGGCTCGGCGAGCGAGGAGTTCCTCGCCGTGAGCGAGATCGGCGAGGACACGTTCGTCCGCAACGACGCCGGGACGTATGCCGCGAACGTCGAGGCAGTCGTCGTGCCGACCGCTGACGCGGTCGATGCGTCGGGTATGCCGGCCGCCCACGTCGAGGACACGCCTGACACTCCGACGATCGAGACGTTGGTGTCGGTGCTCAATGCCTCGCATCCGAGGTCGGACGGGCGCGAGTGGACGGCCGCGGACACGCTGAAGAACGTCCTCGTCATGCTCGTCCACCCGGACGGCACCCGCGAGCCGCTCGCCATCGGCGTGCCCGGGGACCGCGAGGTCGACGCCAAGCGACTCGAGGCTCAGGTCGGCCCGGCCGAGGTGGAGGCCTTCGAGGAGAAGGACTTTGCGCGCTACCCGATGCTCGCCAAGGGCTACATCGGCCCGGGCGTCCTCGGCGAGGAAAAGTCGTCGGGAATCCGCTACCTCCTCGACCCGCGCATCGGTGCGGGTTCGGCGTGGGTGACAGGTGCCGACGAGACGGGCAAGCACGTGCTCGACCTCGTCCACGGGCGCGACTTCACCGCCGACGGCACGATCCAGGCGGCCGAGGTGCGTGAGGGCGACGCGAGCCCGGACGGCAACGGTGTCCTGCACACGGCTCGCGGCATCGAGATGGGCCACATCTTCCAGCTCGGCCGCAAGTTCGCCGAGGCGCTCGACCTCAAGGTGCTCGACGAGAACGGCAAGCTCGTCACCGTCACGATGGGGTCCTACGGCATCGGTGTCTCGCGCGCCGTCGCCGCGATCGCCGAGGGGAACCTCGACGACGCGGGCCTGATCTGGCCCCGCAACGTCACGCCGGCCGACGTCCACGTCGTTGCCACCGGCAAGAACCGTGAGCGCGACGGCGACGTCTTCGCCAAGGCCGACGAGCTCACGGAGGCGTTCGAGGCCGCGGGTCTCGACGTGATCTATGACGACCGCGAGAAGGTCAGCCCCGGCGTGAAGTTCAAGGACTCCGAGCTCATCGGCGTCCCCACGATCGTCGTCGTCGGCAAGTCCCTCGAGAACGGCATCGTCGAGATCAAGGACCGTCGCACTGGCGAGCGCCGAGAGGTGCCCGTCGACTCGGTGCTGGACGAGGTGCTGGCCGAGGTCCGCGGAGCCACCGCGTGACGTCGGGCGTGAGCGGCGCCCGCCCGCTCGACGCAGTCATCTTCGACTGGGGCGGCACGCTCACGCCCTGGCACGACGTCGACCTGCCCGAGCAGTGGCGCGTCTTCGCCCGTGAGGTGCACGGCGTCCCCGTCGACTCGCCCGACGTCAGCGAGGCCGACCTCGAGCACGCCCAAGAGCTCGCCGACAAGATCCTCGCCGCCGAGGACGCCGCGTGGAAGCGCGGTCGCGAGGACCACTCCAGCGCGACGCTCGAGCAGGTCCTCGACGCGGCTGGGGTGGACGCCGAGAACGACCGGCACCACCTGGCGCTCGCGGCGTACCAGGGGTTCTGGGAGCCGCACACGTTCACCGATCCGCAGGTGCGTCCGCTCTGGGAGGGGCTGCGCAAACGCGGTCTGCGTGTCGGCGTCCTGTCCAACACGATCTGGTCGCGGGAGTACCACCGCGAGATCTTCGAGCGTGACGGCGTTCTCGACCTCATCGACGGTGACGTCTACTCGTCCGAGATCGACCATGTGAAGCCGCACCCTGAGGCGTTTCGGGCGGCCTGCGCCGCCGTGGGTGTGGAGCCGGCCGCCGCCGTCTATGTCGGCGACCGAATGTTCGAGGACGTCCACGGACCGCAGCAGATCGGGATGCGCGCCATCTGGATCCCGCACAGCGACATCCCGACCAACCAGCGCGTGGAGGTCACGGCCGTCCCCGACGCCCGCGCCCACGAGCTGATCGACATCCTCGACATCGTCGACGGCTGGGGCGCAGCCGCCTCGCGCGACTGAGTCTGCTGCGGCCGTGCCGGATCCCGACCTGACGACCTTCGCGCTCATGGCGCTGGCGGGTTTCGTCGCGGGTTGGGTCGATGCGGTCGTCGGTGGTGGCGGGCTCGTGCAGCTTCCGGCGCTGTTGCTCGGTTTCCCCGGCGCGACGCCGGCGCAGCTGCTCGCCACGAACAAGTTCGGCTCGATCTGGGGCACGGTCACGAGCGCCGCCACGTACTGGCGGCGGGTCAAGCCCGACCTGCGTACCGCCCTGCCCATGGCCGGCGTGGCCTACATCGGCGCGATCGGTGGAGCGCTCATCGGGCTGCACATCCCGAAGCCGGCGTTCAACCCGATCATCCTCGTGATGCTCATCGGCGTCGGTGCCTACACGCTCTTCAAGCCCTCCCTCGGCACGTCGACGGCTCTCCGGTGGGACGGCACGCGGCACACAGTCGTCGCGATGCTTGTCGGGTTCGTCATCGGTGTCTATGACGGCGCGCTCGGGCCGGGGACGGGCTCGTTCATGGTGTTCGCGCTCGTCGGACTCATGGGCTATGCGTTCCTCGAGGCCAGCGCCAAGGCCAAGATCGCGAACTTCGCGACCAACCTGGGTGCGCTCACGGTCTTTGCGCCCGGGGGTCACGTCATGTGGAAGGTCGGCGCCGTCATGGCCGTCGCCAACCTGCTCGGTGGCTACGTCGGCGCTCGCACGGCCGTGTCGCTGGGGAGCAAGTTCGTGCGCATCGTCTTCATCTGCGTCGTCGTCGCCTTCACCATCCGGATCGGCGGGCAGGTCCTTGGCATCTGGTGAATCCCGCTCTGTCGAGGACCTGTTGGGGCGGTTGGAGTCCCTCGTCGCTCGGGTTGCTCCGCGTCGGGCCGTCCTCGGGATCGCCGGGCCACCGGGAGCCGGCAAGACGACCCTGGTGAGCCGACTGCTCACCGCCGTGACGGCATACGAGGGTCTCTCTGGACGGGTCGCGCACGTGCCGATGGACGGCTTCCACCTCACGAACGCGGAGCTCGACGCGTTGGGGCGACGTGACCGCAAGGGCGCGCCGGACACGTTCGATGCCATCGCGTATGCCGGTGTGCTGGCTTCCACTCGCGCGGTGCCTCGCGCGGTGGTCGCGGCACCGACGTTCGATCACGGGCTGGGTGAGCCGGTGGCGGCTGGTGCGGTGGTGCCGGTGGATGCGGATCTCGTGGTGACGGAGGGGAACTACCTGTTGCTGGGCTCGGGGGACTGGGCCGCCGTGCCGCCGCTGCTCGACGAGGTGTGGTGGTGTGCCCTGGACGGGGAGGTTCGCGTGTCGCGCCTCGTGGCGCGGCACGTGGAGACCGGGCGTGGCCTTGAGGACGCGACCGAGTGGGTGCTGCGGTCCGATGAGGCGAACGCGCAGGCTGTGGTCGATGCTGCCGGAGAGGCCCGGGCCGACGTGGTGTTCGTCGATGGATCCGTTGTGCGAGAGGGACGTTCGTGACTCGGGTGCTGTTGTTGGGGGGTACGGCGGAGGCTCGGGCACTGGCTGCGGCGTTGGTCGATGCCGGGGTGGAGGTCGTGTCGTCGCTGGCCGGGCGGGTGTCCCGCCCGCGACTGCCCGTGGGGGAGGTGCGAGTCGGCGGGTTCGGTGGGGTCGAGGGTCTGGCGGGTGAGATCGCCCGTGGTGGCTTCACGCATCTCGTCGATGCGACGCATCCGTTCGCGGTTGGGATGACGGCCAACGCGGGGGCCGCGGCGCGTTTCGCTGGCGTGCCGTGTCTGCGGCTGGCCCGGCCGGGGTGGGCCGGGCATCCGGACGCGGGTTCGTGGCACTGGGTGTCGGACTATGAAGCTGCGCGTGCCGTGGCGGAGTCGTTGAGGGCTCGGCGGCCGTTCGTCACAACAGGTCGGCAGACGTTGCAGCACTATGCGAGCTGGGCTGACCGGGACGCCGTGGTGCGGGTCGTGGAACCTCTGGACGCGGACGCACCCGCCCGGTGGACCGTGGTGTTGGACCGCGGACCCTACGACGTGGCCGGCGAGACGGCGCTGATGCACGAGCACGCGCTGGATGTCATGCTCACGAAGGACTCGGGCGGTGATTACACCGCGGCCAAGCTGACCGCAGCACGCGAGCTGGGTGTGCCGGTCGTCGTCGTGAAGCGCCCTGAGGTGCCCGTCGGTCTGGACGAGGTCGCCTCAGTGCCCGACGTCCTCACCTGGCTGAATGGCGGGAGCGGGTCAGGAGTCGGGCGGTGGCGAGGGTGACGAGGGCTGCCACCGAGAGGCGGCGTAGGTGCTTCGTGGTGCGGGCGATGTCGTTCACGGTCACGGGTGGGCCGTCGCCAAGGTGCCCGCGGTCCTCGTCGACGCCGTCGTAGTGGTTCGTGCCGCCGAGTCGGACCCCCAGGGCTGCCGCCCATGAAGCTTCAACCGGCCCCGCGTTGGGGCTGGGGTGGGCGGGGGCATCGCGTCGCACGGTGTCGATGACCGCGCTGGCACGGTGGCGGTCCGTTTGCCCAGCGAGGGCGGCGTTGAGCGCCACCGTGAGACGTGCGGGGATCCAGTTGGCCACGTCATCGAGCCGGGCCGCGGCCCAGCCGAACTCGCGGTAGCGCTCGTTGCGGTGGCCCCACATCGCGTCGAGGGTGTTGATCGCGCGGTAGCCGACGAGGCCCGGCACGCCCGCCACGGCTCCCCAGAACAGTGGCGCCACCACGGCGTCCGCGGAGTTCTCCGCGAGACTCTCGACACAGGCGCGCGCGATCTCGTCCGCGTCGAGGGCGCTCGGGTCACGGCCCACGAGGTTGCGGATGCGCTGGCGTGCACCAGCTACGTCGTCGGCGGTGAGCAGGTCGTCGATGGCTTCACCCTCGCGTTCGAGGGAGCGTCCACCGACCACGGCCCACGTGGCTGCGGCCGTCACCGCCACTCGGGCAGCGGTGGGGAATCGACGCTCGAGGAGACCGAGACCTGCGGCTGAAGCGACGAGCATTCCGACACCCACGGCGCCCCGGGTGCGGCTGGGCGCGTGGATCCGCTGCTCCAGAGCCGCGGCGAGCTGACCGAAACCGGCCACGGGATGGCCCCGTCGCGGGTCGCCGAACGCCCGGTCGGCCAGGAAGCCCAGCACGAGCCCGGCCGCGACCGGATCGAGTCGTCTCGAGGAGCCTGACAGGCGCCGTGAGACTGCAGTTTGCGTCGTGCTCTGGGACATCAGGGCAGGAGCCATCACGGCTGACTCAGGGGGAGGACGTGGCCGGCAACGACGAGGAGGACGCGGTCACTGGCCCGTGCGATGTCCTGGTTGAGCCGTCCGAGTTCGTCGGCGAAGATCCGCCCCGAGCGGTGCTCCGGGACGACGCCCCACCCGACCTCGTTCGTCACGGCCACGACGTCGTGGGGGCAACGAGCCCATGCCTCAACCACGGCGGAGGTGCGCTGGTGCAGGGCCTCCTGCCACGACTCCCGCGGGGCTTCCCACACGTCGAGCTCGTCGAGGGCGCTCGTGAGCCACGTACCGAGGCAGTCAATGAGGGCTGGCCCGGTCAGGGCTTCGAGGGCGTCGGCGAGGTCGCGGGTCTCCACCGTCGACCAAGACGTCGGGCGACGATCCCGGTGTGCGGCAATGCGGTTCGCCCAGTCCGGGTCGTCAATGGACGGTCCTGTCGCGACGTAGGTCGCTGATCCGTGCGGCGCCATCTCGGCCAAGAGTTTCTCGGCCACCATGGACTTCCCGGAGCGGACCCCGCCGGTCACGAGTGTCCGCACGGTCACCACCTCCCTGACGCGAGGACGACGAGCAGGACGGTGAAGGCCACTTCGGTCGACGCCCCCATGACGTCACCCGTGACGCCACCGAAGACGCGACGGCAGGTTCGCAGGAGCAGCCCCACGGCCACGCCTGCCAGCACGACTACGACAGCCCCGCTCCAAGGAGACAGCCCCGATGCGGCGGCGACCAAAGTCAGTAGTGCCGCGACGACGACACCCCCGAGACCAGCCACCCAGATCGGGACGGAACCAGCGACGACGGCGCCGAGGCCGCTGGGGCGGGCGGACGGCATACCGGATCGGCAGGTGAGCAGGAGGGCTGCGCGCGAGGCGACCACGACGGCTGCGGTGAGCAACCAGCCCCACGGGCGAGCCACGACCGCCGACAGTGCGGCGACCTGGACGAGGAGGATGAGCACGACGGCAGCCACACCCATCGGGCCGACGTCACTGCGACGCATGATCTCGAGGGCCCGTTCGCGGGTCCACCCGCCACCGATCCCGTCGACCGTGTCGGCGAGCCCGTCGAGGTGCATCGCACGGGTTCCACCAGCAAGCACCGCGACCGTGAGAGCCGCGACGACGAGCGGCGGCAACACAGCCAGGTCACCGAGCGCGACGACGACCGCGGCCGCCATCGCCACCGGCAACGCCGCCACGGGGGAAAGCGACATGGCCCAGCGCGCGTGCCCGGGAGTGGGGTCGGCGATCTGGCCAACCGGTACGACGGTCAGCGTCCCCACTGCCAGGCGCAGCCCAGAAGCCATGTCGGACAATGGAACTCAGTCCTCGAGCGCTGCGACGACCGGACCGATGACGGTGATGGCCGGCGCGGTGATGTCCTGCTCGGCAGCGGCGTCGGCGATCTGAGACAAAGAGGCCCGTGCCATCCGCTGGCTCGGCATCGCGCCGTCGGCGATGGACGCAGCGGGCGTGTCTGGATCGAGGCCGTGCTCGATGAGGACATCGGCGATCTCGGCGATCGCGGCCACGCCCATGAGCACGACGATCGTCAGGCCGCTCTGCGCCAGCGCCGCCCAGTTGGCGTCGTTGCGCTCATCCCGGGGGCCGACGTGGCCGGACACGACGACGAAGCCCTGCGTGAGCCCGCGGTGGGTGAGGGGGATGCCGGCGAGCGCGGGTACGGCCACCGCGGACGTCACTCCCGGAATGACCTCGACGGGTATGCCGTGTGCCCGGCACGCCAGCCACTCCTCGCCTCCGCGGCCGAAGACGTAGTTGTCGCCGCCCTTGAGGCGGACGACGTACTTGCCGGCGAGGGCGTGCTCGACGAGGAGGTCGTTGATCGCCTCCTGTGGCGTGAAGGCACCCCGCGGGATCTTGCCCACGTGGATGACCTCGGCGTCGGGTCGTGCCTGCGAGAGTGCGGACAGGGGAGCGAGCCGGTCGCAGACGAGGACGTCCGCGTGTTGGATCGCGCGCAGGCCCGCGACAGTGAGGAGGTCGACGGAGCCTGGGCCGCCGCCGACGAGGCTGACCCGGCCCTGGGGCGTGTCGGCTGTGGCTGCTGTGTTGTCGGGGGAGGTCGTCATGGGGTCGCGCAGGACGACGTCGAAGTCGGTGATGTGGACCTCGTCGATGACCGTGGCGAGCTGCCGTCCCTCGAGGTCCGCCATGACAGCACGGGTCTCGGGGGTCGTGGACCCCATGGGAGTGATCGTGACGTGGGCGCCCTGGTCGGTGAGGGCATGCACGGTCTCGGCGACGCGGGGTCCCGGCCACGTGATCAGGACGCGCGCACCGTGCGGCACGGGAAGGGTGAGGCTCATGCGATGCGCTCCTTCGAGGTGGCGACGGTGGCGAGCTCGCGGAGCATTCCGTCGATGGTGTGGGGGTCACGGACCGCGATGCGTACCCACGTCGGGCCGAGCCCGGGGAAGGTGTCACCGCGACGCAGGGCGTACCCGCGCTCTCTCATGGTCTCGCGCACACCCGCGCCAACCTCGACGAGGACGAACGATGTGGCGGAGTCGACAGGGGCCAGGCCGAGATGCCGCAGACCGCGGAGCAGGTGCGCCCGCCACAGTTCGGTCTCGGCAACGGCGGCCTCCGCTTCGCGCTGGGCAGCCGGTGTCGTCGTCGCCTCCATGACCGTGGCCGCGAGAGTGCTGACCGACCAGTGCGGTTGGTGACGCGCGAGGCCGGCGACGACGTCGGGTGCACCGATGACGTAGCCCGCCCGCAGACCCGCGAGACCCCAGGTCTTCGTCAATGACCGTAGGACGAGCACGCCGTCCATGTACGACGCGATGAGCGAATCCGACTCTCCCGCAACGGTATCCATGAAGGCCTCGTCGACGACGAGCAGACGGCCCGGCTGGCGCAGCTGCTCGAGCGCCGCGCGGGGGTGGAGCACACCCGTGGGGTTGGTCGGGTTCCCGATGATGACCAGGTCCGCATCCTCGGGAACGTCAGCGGGCGAGAGGACGAACCCCTTGTCGGCGCGCAGCTCGACCCGTTCGGGCACGATGCCTGCCCGACGCAGCGCCGCTTCGGGTTCGGTGAACTGCGGGTGCACGACGACGGGCCGCTTGGCCTGCGTCATCCGGGCGAGCAGGACGAACGCCTCCGCCGCGCCGCTCGTGGGCAGCACCATGTCCTCGCCGACCGCGTGTCGGCGGGCGAGCGCTCGGCGCGCGTTGCGGACATCGGGGTATGCCGCGAGGTCGCCAATTCTGTCGCGGAGCCTTTGTGCCAGCCAGGTGGGAGGAGTGGTGAGGCGGACGTTGACGGCGAGGTCGACCAGCCCGGGATCGGTCTCCGCGTCGCCATGGTGCTCAAGGGGATCGCTGACGTGGCCAGCGTCATGATGATCCGGAAACCCTGCGCTTGGGGAGATGGTGGGCAGGGCTGTGCGAGAGCGGGTTTCGCCACTGTGCACGGCCTCGGCGAAGCGGGTCGCCAGGCCGGGGTGACCCGCCCAGTGGGTGTGCAGGTAGCTCGCGTGCAGGGTCGGTGATCCGGTTCCTGCGGGGTCGAGGGACCAGCCTTCGGGCGAGCCGTCGAGCAGCCAGGCAGCGCGTTCGCCCTGGCCGGGTGTGGTGCCGGTGCGGTGGAATTCGTGGCCGTGGACCCGTGTTCCGGCTGGTCCGAGCAGGGTGTCCTCGGGAGCGATCGCGGTGACATAGCGCAGAGTCAGGCGCGGGTTCATCGCGGCGGTCGTCGGCACGGCCCCGACGAGCGGAGAGCCGTCGACCGCCTCGGTCAGATAGAGCAGTCCGGCACATTCCGCGACGGTGGGCACGCCCGAGAGCACTGCGTCGCGAACGTCCGCGAGCAGTCTGGTGTTCGTCGACAGGGCGGTCGCGTGGACCTCGGGGAACCCGCCACCGAGGTAGAGACCGTCGGTCCCGGCCGGCAGCGCCGTGTCAAGAGCGGGGTCGAAGGTCACCGGTTCGCAGCCGAGGGCACGCAGCATCTCCTCGGTCTCTGCATACCGGAAGGTGAACGCACGTCCACCGGCGATCGCAACCCGGCGGGCCGGCATACCCTCAAGCGCCGCAGGCGACAGCAGAGCCGACGACGAAGCGGGTGGTGACCACGGCTCCACGTCGAGATCCGGTGCGCCAGAGGCGATCTCGACGAGGGCGTCGAGGTCGACGTACTCCGCAGTCTGCTCGGCCAACCGGTCGAGGGCAGCGGCGGCCTCGGGGCGCTCGGCTGCGGGCACGAGGCCCAGATGGCGGGACGGCGCGGACACGCCAGCGTCACGGGGCAGCACGCCAAGGACCGGCACTCCGAGCTGCTCGACGCTGCGCCGCACCTCATCCGCGTGACGCACCGACCCGGCCTTGTTGAGGATGACGCCGACGACGTGGACGTTGGGGTCGAACATCCGCAGCCCGTGGACCGTCGCAGCCACCGTGCGCGACGCCGAGGAAATGTCGATGACAACAACCACGGGCGAGCTCGTGAGGGTGGCGACGTGGGCCGTCGACGCCCACCCGTCCGTGCCGAGTCGGCCGTCGAACAGTCCCATGACGCCCTCGATGACGGTGAGATCGGCGGGCGTTGGCGTCACGGCACCGTGCGCGAGGAGGGGTGCCACGAGCGACTCGCCCTGGAGCCACGGGTCGAGGTTGCGACCCGGGCGTCCCGTCGCCAGCGCGTGGTAGCCCGGGTCGATGTAGTCCGGACCCACCTTGGCCGCGGCCACCGCCCGACCCGCCCGCGTGAGCGCAGCCATGACCCCGACGGCCACCGTCGTTTTGCCCTGGCCCGACGCCGCCGCAGCGATGACGAGCCGGGGGACGCTCACCACTCGATGCCCTTCTGACCCTTCTGGCCCTGGTCGAAGGGGTGCTTGACCTTCGTCATCTCGGTGACGACGTCGGCGATCTCGATGAGCGCCGGGTGCGGGTCGCGCCCGGTGATGACGACGTGCTGGTGGCCGGTGCGGGCGGACAGCACGGCAACGACCTCGTCGACGTCGACCCAACCCCACTTGAGGACATAGGTGAATTCGTCGAGCACATAGAGCCCGTGCGTCTCCGCCTCAAGGCGTCGGCGGATCTCCGCCCAGCCCTCACGCGCCGCCGCGGCGTGGTCCTCCTCGGACCCCGCCTTGCGCGACCACGACCAGCCCGAACCCATCTTGTGCCACTCGATCGGGCCGCCCTCGCCGGTCTCCTCGTGGAGCCGACCCAGCGCCTCGAGGGCCGACTGCTCGCCGATGCGCCACTTCGCCGACTTCACGAACTGGAAGACGCCGATCGACCAGCCCTGGACCCATCCGCGCAGTGCGAGGCCGAACGCCGCCGTCGACTTCCCCTTGCCCGTGCCGCCGTGGATGAGCAGCAGCGGCCGGTTGCGGCGCTGGCGCGTCGTGAGGCCGTCGGCGGCGGTGACGGGGACCTGTCCCTGGGCCATCAGGCCACCTTCCTTGAACGCCACACGTCGCGCGCCGTCGTCACCGACTCGACGATGGCGCCCGCGGCAACCTCGCCGAGCGGCACGTGCGTCGCGCCCATCCGGCTGGCGAGCTCGGCCGCCAGCCCCAACCTGAATCGCCCTGTCTCGCAATCGATCACGACCGCTTGGTGTCCCGTGCGACCCCACGCGTCGGCGACTGCGCGTGCCCGTTCGAGGGCGTCGCTGCCGGACGTCGCACGACCGTCCGTGACGACGACGAGCAGTGGTCGACGCTTCGGGTCGCGCAGCTTCTCGATGGCCAGGACCTTGGTGGCGGTGAGAAGTCCCTCGGCCAGCGGCGTCCGTCCACCGTGGGGGAGCGTGGCCAACGAGCGCGCTGCCGCGTCGACGGACGAGGTCGGGTGCAGCGCCACCTCGGCGCCGGTCCCGCGGAACGTCACGAGCCCCACTCGGTCTCGTCGCTGGTAGGCATCGAGCAGCAGCGACAGCACCGCAGTCTTGACCTCCTCCATCCGCTTGCGCGCCCCCATCGAGCCGGACGCGTCGACGGCGAGGAGCACAAGATTCGACTCCTGCCCCTGAGTGACCGCGGTGCGGAGGTCAGCCGGCTGGATGGACAGGCGTCCGTATGCCGTCCCGCGCGTTCCGCGGTGCCGTGCGGCTTCCGTGATGGTCGCGAGGAGGTGGACCCGGCCACGCGTACCCGTCGTGGCGCCGATCGTGTGCCCGGTCGAGGTCAGTGCCCGGCTGCGCCGCCCTGCTTCGCCGGTGCCCAGACCGGTGAGAGTGAGGGCGCGCGCTCGAAAGGGTGCGCCCGCCGCTGCGACGCCGACGGGGACTGCGGCGGGCTCGTCCGGGCTGCTGGTGGAGTCGCCATCACCCGGCTCGGGTGCCTCCGGTGTGGGCGTCTCGCTCAGGTCCGCGTCCTGCTGACTGTCGTTCTGCTGACTCTCGTTGCGACTGTTCTTGTCCGGGCCGCCGCTCGGACCGCCATCGGGTCCGTCTTTGTCGGGACCGTCGCTCGGCCCCTTGCCCTGGGGTCCCTTGTCGCTCGGGTCGGTGGGCTCGCTCGGGTCAGTGGGGTCAGTGGGCTCGGGTACCTCGTCGAGCAGCCGCTCGAGCAGGTCCTCGTCGAGCCCCGGGGCATCGAACGGGTTGCGCCGACGCCGGTGCGGCAGGGCGAAGATCGCGGCGGCCCGGACGTCCTCGCGGGCGACGGACGTCCGGCCGTGCCAGGCCGCGTGGGCCATCGCTGCGCGCGCCGTGACGATGTCGGCCCGCATCCCGTCGACCTCGAAGCCAGCACACACCCGGGCGATCGTCGAGAGCGCCCAGTCGCTCAACTCGACTGACTCCACCGCGGAACGCGCGGAGGCGACGCGGTCCGCGAGGTCGCGCTGCGCGGCGGCATACGCATCCGAGAAGGCGACCGGATCGGCGTCGAACGCGAGTCGGCGACGGACGACCTCGGCACGCAGCTGCGGGTCGCGCGACGCGGCGACCTCGACGGTGAGGCCGAAGCGGTCGAGGAGCTGGGGGCGGAGCTCGCCCTCCTCGGGGTTCATCGTGCCGACGAGGACGAGTCGTGCCGCGTGCGAGACCGACACCCCGTCGCGCTCGACGGTGTTGCGCCCCATCGCGGCTGCGTCGAGGAGGAGGTCGACGAGGTGGTCGTGGAGGAGGTTGACCTCGTCGACGTAGAGGATGCCGCGGTGCGCGTCGGCGAGCAGCCCGGGCTGGAACGCCGCTTCGCCGGACCCGAGGGCTTTGCCCAGGTCGAGTGAGCCGATGACGCGGTCCTCGGTGGCGCCGACGGGGAGTTCGACGAGGCGAGCGGGGTGCTCAGTCGTCGCCGACTCGGGGGCGTGCGGACCATCGGGGCAGGTCGGGTCGGGACGCGCGGGGTCGCAGCCGAACCGGCACCCCTCGACGACGTCATGGGCCGGCAGCAGCTCGACGAGACCGCGCACGATCGTCGACTTGGCGGTGCCCTTCTCTCCGCGCACGAGGACGCCACCGATGCCCGGCGACACGGTCGTGAGGATGAGGGCGAGGGAGAGGTCGTCCGAGCCGACGACGGCGGTGAAGGGGTAGTGCGTCACGCGGGGCTTCTCCTTGGGGCGAGTGACCACGCTCGCCCGAGTCCGGCCCGCACCCGAGGCGTCGGGCACGAGAGCCCCCGGCGACGTCCTGGCTCTCCCGAACGCGTCGGGATCACAGTGGCGGGACCGCTCCGGACTTGCACCGGTATTCCTCGCGGGGGACCGGCGCCATCATGACACGCGCCGCCCGGGTGCCGCCGCGGTGTCTACAGTGAGCGCCGTGATCGACGTCGTCGGAGTACCTGCCGAGGGGCTCGAGGCCCTTGCGCCGGCCGAGCGGGGGCTCGTCGACGCCGCCCGGGTGCTGGTGGGGTCGCCCCGTCTGCTCGACCTCGTGCCTGTTCGCGAGGGCCAGGAGCGACGGTCGTGGCCCTCGCCCATGCTGCCCGGGCTTGAGTCCTTCCTTGCCCAGGTGGGCTCGGATGGCGTGGTCGTGCTGGCGACGGGTGACCCGCTCGTGTCGGGTGTCGGGACGACGCTCTTGCGGGTGCTCGGCGCTGGCTCCGTACGTGTCCACCCGGCGGTGTCGTCGGTCGCCCTGGCTCACGCTCGGATGGGGTGGCCGAGTGAGGTCACCTCGGTCGTGTCGCTCGTTTCCCGACCCGTGTATGCCGTCCGCCCCCGTCTCGCTCCCGGCGCCCGTCTCGTGGTGCTCTCGGCTGGGTCGAAGACCCCGGTCGAGCTGGCCCGCGTGCTCGTCGAGTTCGGGCTGGGTGACGCCCGGCTCACGGTCCTGGGCCACCTGGGCACGACGGAGGAGAGCCGATTCGACTGTGCCGCAGCGGAACTCGCGGCCGGAAAGGTTCCGGGACCGGACGGCATACCGACGCTCAATGTCGTTGCCGTGGAGGTGCCTGCGACAGCTGCGCTCTGGGGCACGACCCCCGGACTGCCGGACGATGCGTTCGCCCACGACGGCCAGATCACGAAGCGCGAGATCCGGGCCTTTGCTTTGGCGGCGCTGCGGCCCATGCCGGGCCAGCGGTTGTGGGACCTCGGGGCCGGCTCGGGGTCGGTCTCGGTCGAGTGGTGCCTCGCGGCCGATCGCGCCGCTGCCGTGGCCGTCGAGCGCGACGCGGCACGGGCGGCTCGGGTCGGGGAGAACGCTGCGGCGTATGGCGTTCCCGTTACCGTCGAGACGGGCTCGTCGATGGATGTCGTCGACGAACTCCCCACTCCTGACGCCGTATTCATCGGGGGCGGTGCCAGCGCCGACCTCATCGACGCGGCGTGGTCACGCCTCCCCGTGGGCGGCCGCCTCGTCGTCCACTGCGTCACGCTCGACACCGAGGCGGTCGTGGTCGCGGCGCACGGACGCCATGGCGGAGAGCTGCGTCGCGTCAGCGTCGAACGCGCCGAACCCCTCGGTCGGATGCTGTCGTGGCAGCCGGCCCGACCCATCGTCCAGTGGTCCGTAACCAAGGCCGCATCCATGCCGGCCACGGCGGAAGACCAAAACGCAGGAGCGTCATGACCGTCCACTTCATCGGCGCCGGGCCCGGCGCCGCCGACCTGCTCACACTGCGGGCGGTCCGGCTGCTGCAGGAGTCCCCGGTGTGCCTCTACGCCGGGACCTATCTCGACGCCGAGGTGCTCTCGCACTGCCCCGAAGGCGCCGAACTCATCGACACGCAGGACATCGACCTCGACGCGATCACGGCCCACCTCGTCGCAGCGCACCAAGCCGGGAAGGACGTCGCGCGGCTGTGCTCGGGCGACCCGTCCGTCTACTCCGCGATCGCCGAGCAGACCCGCCGCCTCGACCGGGCCTGGGTGCCCTGGGACGTGACTCCGGGGGTGCCCGCCTACGCCGCCACCGCTGCGCTACTCGGGCGTGAGCTCACCGTGCCCGAAGTCGCCCAGACGGTCGTCCTCACCCGGGCCCACCGGGACTCGACTGCGATGCCGCCGGGGGAGGAGCTGGCGACCTACGCGGCGACGAATGCGACACTCGTCCTGCACTTGGCCATCCGGCATACGCGGCGGTTGGCTGCTGAGCTCGCCGAGCACTACGGCGCGAATTGCCCTGTCGCAGTGGGCTCCCAGGTCTCGCAACCCGGCGAACTCATCCTGCGCGGCACCCTCGCCGACATCGCTGACCAGGTCGAGGCGCACGAGCTGCGTCAGGCCGCAGTCATCATCGTCGGCTGGGCGCTCGAGGCCGAGGACTTTGTCGAAAGTCACCTCTACGGGGCACGCATCCGCAACCGCGGCTGAGCGAGGATGCGGGCATGCCTGCACCCATCCCCGCCACGCTCGAACGCTCCATCGACATCGCGGCCTCGCCTGCTGAGGGCGCGGTGGAGCTACGAACTGGAGCCGACGTCGGCAGGGACACGGCTCACTGAGCGGCGTCATGGTGGCGAGGGGATGCCCGTGGTGGCTCTGACGTTCACGCGGCTCTTCCTCGGTGGGGGGAGTGGACACTCGGACGAGCTCGACGACCACATCGGCCAGAGCCTCGCCCGGATCAAGGTGATCGCGGAGCGAGGGACGCTCGCCGGCTGAGCGGACGTGCGCCGGGTGTCAGTCGACCCAGCGCGGCGTCCACACGCGACCCGTCGGCGTGACGCGCGTGCTCGTCGCCCCGATGACGACGAGGCAGCTCATGTCGACGGATGCCGGGTCGAGTTCGCCGAGCGTCGTGACGTGCAGGTCCTCTCCGTCGCGACCGACGTTGCGAGCGACCACAACGACCCGGTCGGGCTTGGCCACTTCGCGAACCGCGTCGAGCGCCTCACCGAGCTGGTGCGGACGGCTCCGCGAACGCGGGTTGTAGAGCGCGACAGCAAGATCCGCGCGCACGGCCGACGTCAGCCGTTCGAGGAGGACGTCCCACGGCTTGAGCCGGTCCGAGAGCGAGATCAGGGCGTGGTCGGCGCCGAGCAGAGCACCCGCGCGGGCGCTGGCGGCGTGCGCGGCGGTGATGCCCGGGACCACCTCGATCTCCACGCCGTCGAAGCGCGGATCCTCGGCCGCCTCGAACACCGCCGCCGCCATCCCGAACACGCCCGCGTCGCCACCGGAGACGACCGCCACGTCGTCACCAGCCAGAGCCAGCTCGAGCGCGTGCTGCCCACGGTCCACCTCGACGGTGTTGCCGCTCGCATGACGGGTCAGCCCAGGCCGCTGGGGGACGCGTGCGACGTAGGGCGCGTAACCAATGACGTGTTGCACGGTCCCGAGAACCTCGGCAGCTTCTGGGCTGAGCCACCGGTCCGGACCCGGACCGAGTCCGACGACATGAACCGTTCCCGTCGCGGATTGCGCTGCGACAGAACCGAGTTCGTATGCCGTCCGTTCGCCTTCGCCTTCGGCTCCGGCGTGCTCGTGGCGACGGACGCGACCGACCAGGCTCTCGGCTCGGGCCATCGTCGTGGAGCCGAGTCCGGCCCGCCCGGCAGCGTCGGCGCGCTTGTCCTCGCCGGGCACGATGACGATCGACATGTAGGGCACGGTGTCCGCGTCGACGTCGCGGACGGGGACGACGCGCTGCCCTGCCCGACTTGCATGCTCGACATAGACCGCGCGGTCGAGGAGCCCTGCCTGGTGGAGTGCCTCGCGGACGCCGGCGAAGGTACGGCCCAGCTTCATGATCACCGCGGCGTCGGTGTCGGCGAGGCGGCGGGCGAGCTCGGGGACGGGCAGCGTGCCGGGAAGCACCGTCACGGTGTCCTCGTGGCGGGAGAGGCCTGAGCCCACGGCGGCGGAGGCGGACGACATGGCGGTGATGCCGGGTACGACCTCGGTGGGGAAGTCGTCGCGCAAGGCGTCGTGGACATACATGAACGAGCCGTAGAAGAGCGGGTCGCCCTCAGCGAGGCAGACGACGCTGCGTCCTGCGTCAAGGTGAGCCCGGAACCGTTCCGCGCACTCGTCGTAGAAGTCGGCCAGGGCCCCGTAGTAGCCACCGGGGTGGTCGGTCGTCCCCGTCGTCACGGGGTAGACAAGGGCCTCCTCGATGACACCCTCGCGCAGGTGGCCGGCTGCGATCGAGCGGGCGGTGGACTCCCGGTGGGCGGCGCGGTGGTAGGCGACGACGTTGGCCGAGGCGATGAGTGCGGCTGCCCGCAACGTGATGAGTCCGGGGTCGCCCGGCCCGACACCGACGCCATAGAGGTGGCCCGGCCGTGCGGCCATCGAGTCAGTGGCGCTGTCGCTCATGCGAGTTCGTCTTCATGGGCGAGGGCGTTGAGCGCGGCAGCTGCCATGGCGGATCCGCCACGACGGCCGTGCACGACGAGCCACGGGATCTGTTCCCCGTCGGCGAGACGGTGCTCCGCGAGAGCGACCTTGGACTCGGCGGACCCGACGAAGCCGACCGGCATGCCGACGATCGCAGCGGGGCGCGGGCCGCCGTCGAGGATGAGTTCGAGCAGGTGGAAGAGCGCGGTCGGGGCGTTGCCGATGGCGACCACGGCACCCTCGAGTCGGTCACCCCAGAGGGAGACGGCGGCGGCCGCACGGGTGGTGTCCCACTGCATGGCGAGTCCCGGTACCCGCTCGTCGCGCAGGGTGCAGAGGACCTCGTTGTCGGCGGGGAGACGTCGCCGGGTCACGCCGGAGGCGAGCATCTGAGAGTCGGTGATGATCGGGGCACCGTTGGACAGGGCCGAGCGGGCAGCCGCGACGACCTCGGGGTGCGCGGCGATCTCCGAGGTGATGGCGACGTCGCCGGCGGCGTGGATGATGCGCGTCGCGACGGTATGGAGGCCGGTGGGGAGCCCTCTGAGGTCGCTCTCATCCCGGATCATCGCGAACGAGCGGCGATAGATCTCCTGGCCGTCGGTGACGTAGTCGTAGCGACGGGTCGGGGCAGCGAGCTCGCTCACGTCTCTCCTCCGATGGGGACTTGGGTCAGGGATGTGACCACGTGGTCGACGGTCGGCGGTGCAACGAGGACGTGGTCGGACACCCCTGTGCCACACCGCCGTTCACACCCGACGACATGCACGTCCTGTGTGGAAGGAAGCCGTCGGGCGGCCACCAGCTCGGCCGCGGATCGCGCCAGGTCGAGGGTGGGGACCGTCGTACGTCGGCACGAAGGCGCGCCGACACAGGCAGAGAGTCTGGACCATGGGCCGGCGGCCTCGATCACCAGTCCCGCATCGCGGAGCACGTCCACCCGTGCGGCACCGTCCCGCACCACGACCGAGCGCCACGCCGTGACGACGGCCGGGGCGTCCGGACCGGCGACCTCGGCGAAGGCCGCGACGTGCTGCCGCGTGAGCATCCCCAACGGCACCCCGGCCACGACGTCCGGCCCCACAACACCCGGCCGCAACGGCCGACGTATTGCCCTGTTGGGACGCTTCGGCGCTTCGCGCGGCGTGTCCCAGGAGGGCAACAAGTCGGGGAGCAGAGTGGGTGGGAGGTCGCGGACGTTCCACGCGCCCTCGGGGGCGATCTCGACGAACCGCCGGGCCGCGTCGATCATCGCGGGCACGGCGTCACCGAGGGCTACCTCGGAAGCCAGCCCACCGGCATACACAACTCCGGAATCGGCCGAAAACTGTTGGTACGCAATGTCCCAGCGCTCCGACAGCACCGAACCCGAGGCATCCGAGAAGGCAAAAAGGAAGCGCCCCGGCAGCCGAGCCAGCACCGGATCGGCAACGAGGGCGGCGTCGAACGCCGCCACCATGCCGTCGAGTTCGCGAGCCAGGGGGGCAGCCACGACGTTGCGCACCCGCTCGTGCGTCGCCGACGGCAGCAGCCCCGTTGCCTCGATTGCCTCGACGAAGGCTGGAGGCAAGGGCGACGGCAACGCCCGCACCTGGAGGTTCCCCCGCGACGTCATTTGCACGACCGGCGCGCCGAAGCGCTCCGCGATCGCGACCACCTCGGACAGCACGGACGGCGCGACCCGGCCACCCGGCATACGGAGGCGCACGAGCGCACCGTCGTCGGCGAGGAACGGCCGGAGCAGCCCCGGGCAGCGGTCTGCCGGCGCTCGGGTGGTCGAGGGATCGGACACGGCGGTCACAGTAGCGGGGCGACCGGATACGCTGCCCCCGGCTGCGAGTCGACGGAACCCGGTGCAAGTCCGGGACGGTCCCGCCACTGTGAGCCCCGCCGCTGTTCGCGAGAGCAGGGAGCGAGGTGAGTCAGGAACGTCGTCGCAGCCGGCCCGGCGAACGTCCGGGTCCCAGCCATCACGGGGCGAGGACACCCCGGAAGGAGCCCACGGGCCATGCCGCGCATTGCACTCCTGTCGACTTCGGACACCGACCTCGTCTGCGCCCGGGCAAGCGGCGCCGACTGGGCCTGGGCCAATCCGGCCCGCCCCGCGCACACCTCGGTGGCCAGCGCGATCGAGGGCGCCGAGATCGTCGTGGCGCGCATCCTCGGCTCGCCGCAGGACCTCCCGGCCGAGCTCGCCGACGTGCGTGAGCGGGGCATCCCGCTCGTCGTTCTCGGTGGCGAACAGGCCCCGAACGCCGCCCTCATGGCCGAGTCGACCGCGCCGGCGGGTGTGGTCCACGAGGCGCACCGCTACCTCGCGCAGGGCGGTGCCGACAACGTGCGCGAGCTGCACGCGTTCCTCTCGGACACGCTGCTCATGAGTGGCGACACGTTTGAGCCGCCGGCCGAGCTGCCGCGCTGGGGGACTCTCGAGCGGGCGGTGGTGGAGGCCGACCCTGAGAACGAAAGCCCTCGGCCCCGCGTCGCAATCCTCTTCTACCGGGCGCAGTTCGCCGCCGGGAACACCGACTTCGCGCACGCCCTCGCCGACGCCGTCGACACCGCTGGGGGAGTGGGCGTGCCGGTGTGGGCGACCTCCCTGCGCGACGCTCCCGAGGACCTCCTCGGGCACCTCGGCACCTACGACGCGATCGTCACGACCGTGCTCGCGGCCGGCGGCACGCGCCCCGCGACGGCTTCCGCCGGTGAGGACGACGACGCCTGGAACGTCGCCGCCCTCGCGGCCCTCGACGTCCCGATCCTCCAGGGCCTCTGCCTCACGTGGAGCCGCGACGAGTGGGACGAGTCCGACGACGGCATGTCGCCGCTCGACGTCGCCACCCAGGTCGCCGTGCCGGAGTTCGACGGCCGGATCATCACCGTCGCGTTCTCGTTCAAGGAGACCGACTCCGACGGCCTGCCGCACTACGTCGCCGACCCCGAGCGGTGCGCCCGCGTCGCCGGGATCGCCGTCGGGCACGCCCGGTTGCGCCACACCCCGCCGGCCCAGCGACGCATCGCGATCGTCCTGTCGGCCTACCCGACGAAGCACTTCCGCATCGGCAACGCCGTCGGCCTCGACACACCGGTGTCGACGATCCGGCTGCTGCGCGCGATGCGCGAGGCGGGATACGACCTCGGAGAGCCGGGCGGAATCCCAGGCCTCGACGGCGTCGAGCCGCGTGACGGCGAGGCCCTCGACACGACGGCTGGCAACGCCCTCATCCACGCACTCATCGAGGCCGGCGGGCAGGACCCCGAGTGGCTCACCGACGGTCAGCTCACGGAGCACCACGTCCGCATTCCAAGCAGCCGGTATGCCGGGTGGTTCGCTTCGCTCCCCGCTCACCTTCGCGACGGGATGACGGAGGCGTGGGGCGAGGCGCCGGGTTCGCTGTTCGTCGACGACTCTGCTCTGGCGAGTGGCGGCGAAGCCGAAATCGTCTCTGCCGCACTGCAATCGGGCAATGTCGTGCTCCTTGTGCAGCCGCCGCGTGGGTTCGGCGAGAACCCCATCGCGATCTACCACGACCCAGATCTCGCGCCGACCCACCACTACATCGCGACGTATCGGTGGATCGAGGAGGAGTTCGGCGCCCACGCCATCGTGCACATGGGCAAGCACGGCAACCTCGAGTGGCTGCCGGGCAAGAACCTCTCCCTGTCGTCGGCATGCGGGTCGGACGCAGCGCTCGGATCCGTGCCGCTGATCTATCCGTTCCTCGTCAACGACCCGGGTGAGGGGACGCAGGCCAAGCGGCGGGCGCACGCGACGATCGTCGACCACCTCGTGCCGCCGATGGCACGTGCCGAGTCGTACGGCGACATTGCCCGACTCGAGCAGTTGCTCGACGAGTACGGCAACGTCTCGGTGATGGACCCGGCCAAGGCACCGGCCCTCCAGGGCGAGATCTGGACACTGCTCCAGGCCGCGAAGATGGACCAGGACCTCGGGCTGTCCGAGCGACCCGACGAGGAGGGCTTCGACGCCCTCGTCGGCGAGATCGACTACCACCTGTGCGCGATCAAGGACGTCCAGATCCGGGACGGACTGCACGTCCTCGGTGAGGCGCCCGAGGGGGAGGGGCTCGACAACCTCGTGCTCGCGATCCTGCGCGCCGGTCAGGTGTTCGGTGGAGCGCGCGACGGTGTGCCCGGGTTGCGCACCGCGTTGGGGCTCAGCGACACCGGGGCGTCGACGGCGGAGACCGACGCGGCGGAGACTGTGGCCAAGCGGCTCGTGTCGGCCGTGTCGGCCGCCAGGTGGGACGCCGGAGCCGTGCCGGGCATCGTCGCGGCCGAGTTGGGGACAGAGAACCGTGGGGTCGAGGCGTCGCTGCGCTTTGCCTGCGACGAGGTCGTCCCACGACTGGCCGGCACGACGGGCGAGATCCCGATGGTGCTGCACGCCCTCGACGGGGGGTACGTCCCGGCAGGCCCGTCGGGTTCGCCCCTGCGTGGGCTCGTCAACGTCCTGCCCACCGGCCGCAACTTCTATTCGGTCGATCCCAAGGCGATCCCGTCCCGGCTCGCGTACGAGACCGGTTCCGCGATGGCCGAGTCGCTGCTCCAGCGCTATCTCGACGATGAGGGCGAACTGCCCCGTTCGGTCGGGCTGTCGGCGTGGGGGACGTCGGCGATGCGCACGTCCGGCGACGACATCGGTGAGGTGCTCGCGCTGCTCGGCGTGACTCCCGTCTGGGACGAGCAGTCGCGTCGCGTCGTCGGGTTGGAGCCGATCCCCCTGGCCGAACTGGGCCGCCCTCGCATCGATGTCACGGTGCGTATCTCGGGCTTCTTCCGGGACGCGTTCCCGCACGTCATCAACCTGCTCGACGATGCCGTTGCGCTCGTCGTGGGCCTCGACGAGCCGCTTGAGCAGAACTTCCCGAAGGCACACGCCCTCGCAGACCTCGACGTCCACGGCGACGAACGACGTTCTCGCACAAGGGTGTTCGGCTCCAAGCCTGGCTCCTACGGTGCCGGCATCCTCCAGGTCGTCGAGTCGGGAACCTGGCGCGACGACAAAGACCTGGCGGAGGTCTACACCCAGTGGGGCGGGTTCGCCTACGGCCGCGACCTCGACGGCGCTCCGGCGCGGGACGACATGGAGCGCAACTACACCCGCATCCAGGTCGCCGCCAAGAACGTCGACAACGTCGAGTCCGACATCCTCGACTCCGACGACTTCTTCCAATACCACGGCGGAATGGTCGCGACGGTGAGGGCGCTCACGGGCGCCAGCCCAGCGGCATACGTCGGAGATTCGACGACCACAGCGAATGTGAAGACGCGCACGCTCCAGGAGGAGACGAACCGCATCTTCCGCGCCCGCGTCGTCAACCCGCGTTGGGTCGCGGCGATGCAGCGGCACGGCTACAAGGGTGCGTTCGAGCTCGCGGCGACGGTGGACTACCTCTTCGGGTTCGACGCGACGGCGGGCGTGGTGCACGACTGGATGTATGAGCGGATCGCCCAGGACTACGTCCTCGACAAGACGAACCAGGACTTCATGCGGCAGGCCAACCCGTGGGCGCTGCGCGGGATTGTCGAGAAGTTGTCCGAGGCGGCCGATCGTGGCCTCTGGGGGGAGCCCGACCCCGAGGTGATGGACGCGATGCGTCAGGTCTACCTCGACGTCGAAGGCGACCTCGAGGAGTGAGCGTGGAGGAGCGTTCGGCGGGCATGTGGCCGCGGCCCACACCGCTCGTGGGTGACACGACGAGCGCGCGGGAACGGGCGGACGATCCGAGCGGTTGGGCCTTTGGCGACGACGTCATCGAGGCGCTCGACGCGGTGATCGCCGGGCGTCGTGACATCCGGCGCTTCCGTCCGGATCCCGTGCCCTCCGACCTGCTTACCGAGGTCCTCACGGCCGGCCACCGGGCCCCGTCCGTCGGGCATTCGCAGCCGTGGCGGTTCATCGTCGTGCGCGACCCGTCCGTGCGCGATCGCGCCGCACACCTCGCCGACCGAGCACGACTCGATCAGGCAGCGCTCCTCACGAACGACCGCGCCGCCCGCATGCTCGACCTCAAGCTCGAGGGCCTGCGCGAGGCTCCCGTCGGTGTCGTCGTCGTGTGCGACCGCCGGACTCCAGCGGCAGGCGTGCTTGGGAGGGCGACGTTCCCCGACGCGGACCTCTGGTCCTGCGCCACCGCGATCGAGAACATGTGGCTCGCCGCTCGTGCCCGCGGCCTCGGCATGGGCTGGGTGACCCTCTTCGACCCGGACGAGTTGTCGTCCCTGCTCGGTCTGCCCGAGGACGTCGTGCCGATGGGGTGGATGTGCCTGGGTTGGCCGGACGAGCGCCCGCCGACGCCCGGCCTCGAGCGGGCAGCCTGGTCCAAGCGGCTTCCGCTCGAGGACGTCGTCATGGAGGATCGGTGGTTCGAGAACGTCGACGCATGGGCTCCCACGGCACCGGTCTCGCACCTCGGCGCTGCCCACGTCGGCGACGGCACCCACGCCGGACATGTCGCTCAGGCACTTCCCGCCGAGTCGCTCGTGGCCGCGACGGACACCGCCGACGGACTGC
Organism: Knoellia subterranea KCTC 19937; assembly: GCF_000768685.1. GTDB lineage: Bacteria > Actinomycetota > Actinomycetes > Actinomycetales > Dermatophilaceae > Knoellia > Knoellia subterranea. The sequence continues at coordinate 141,463 of NZ_AVPK01000008.1, forward strand.
TGTCGCCGGCCGAGTCGCTCGGTGTGCTCGACCGTGTCGTGAGCCGGGTCGAAGCGCTGGGTCGCGGAGTCATGCCGCTCACCGGCACGCTCGTCCTCGTGGGCGCAGCCCATCCCGTCGCGGCGCTCGGGGTGAGTGCGTTCGAGGAGCGCGTGACGCGGGACGTCCTCGAAGCTGCGGTCGCGGGATCGGCCATGGGTGCCGTCGCGGCGCGTTCGGCCGGACTCGGACTCGTCGTCATCGACGCAGGCGTGCCGGGGGAGAAGCCGGTGGGTGGTGCTCTGCCGGCGCGGCCGCTGGACCTACGCGGTGATCTCTCGACCACGGACGCCCTGACTCGCGCCGACGTCGACCGTCTCCTCGCGACCGGTCGCCGCCTGGGCGAAGGTGCCGCGCGCACCGGGCTGGTCGCGTTGGGTGAGGTCGGCATCGGCAACACCACCGTGGCGGCCGCTCTGGCCTGCGCGGTCACGGGCCTCTCGCCGCTCGACGCTGTTGGAGTCGGAGCTGGGGCCGACTCCGACATCGTCGAGCGCAAGCGCACCGTCGTCGAGCAGGCCTTGGCGCGCATCGGTCCGCGCGCCACGGCCTGGCGCGCTGACCCCGCCGATCTGCTGGCCGCGGTTGGCGGTGCCGAGATCGCACTCCTCACCGGTGTCGTCCTGGGTGCGGCCAGCGGTGGTGCGCCGGTGGTCCTTGACGGTCTCGCGGGTTCGCTGCCGGGAGTGCTTGCGGTGTCCATCGAGCCAAGCGTTCAGTCCCACCTCATCGCGGGTCAGCGCAGCCGAGAGCGGGCCCACGCCGAGGTACTTCGCCTCCTCGGTCTCGAGCCGCTCCTGTCGCTGCGACTGCGCGCCGGCGAGGGTGTGGGCGCCGCGCTCGCCGCCTCACTCGTCCTGCAGGGTCTGAAGATCAGGCGGGGTGTGGCGCGGACGCAGTAGTCAGGGCGTAGGTGTCCATGATCCAGCCGTGCTCCTCGCGCAATTGGGCCCGCAGATCGATGAGCTCGTCGATGACGTCGGCCAGTCGCCCGGAACGCAGAACCTGTTGCGGAAGACCGAGATACGCACCCCAGTGGATGACGAGATCCGGTGCTCGCTCGACGAGCTCACGGCACTTCAGCGACCCGTCAAGCATGACGACGACGGTCCCGAGCTCGGGTGCCCACTCGTCGAGCAGTCGCCGCCCGGTCGTCACGTGCACCGGCTGCCCGATGCCGTTGAGGACGATGCCGTGCTCGGCGGCGAGAACCTGGATCGCCGACAGCCCCGCGACCACGCGCACATCGAGCGGCAGCCGCTCCGCGACGGCATCGACGATCCGGATCGTGCTGTCGTAGAACGCCGGGTCGCCCCACACGAGGAACCCGACCGTCTCACCCTCGGGAAGGCTCGCGATGATCTCGGCATAGCGGTCCGCTCGCGCTGCGTGCCACGCGTCAACACCCGCCCGGTATGCCGTCCTGTCCCGCTCCGCGTCCGGCCCGCGTTCCGGGTCGGTCACCGGGACGATGCGGTAGCTGCCCTCGTCGAGGAACTCCTCACAGATAGCACGACGCACGGCGACGAGCTCGTCCTTGACCTCACCCTTGTCGGCCACGAGGAAGACGTCGCACTCACGTAGTGCCGAGATGGCCTGACCGGTGACGTGGGCGGGGGAGCCGGTGCCGATGCCGATGACGCGGACTCGGCGTGAATCACACACGGGCACAGCGCCATTCGCGTCTGATCCGGCGTTCGTTCCAGCCGCGTCGTTCGTCTCTGTAGCAGTGCTCGTCATCGCGCCATCTCCAGAAGTGACTCGTGGTCCACGTGTTCCTCGACGGCGTCGGCGAGGGCGTCGATCATTGCCTCGCGGCGAGCGGTGAAGCCGGGTGCGGACAGGTCGGGAGTCCACGTCGAGCCCGCCGCAGCCGCCACCTCGAAGAGCCACGCCCGGCGGAAGTCGTCGCACTCGAGCGTGCCGTGCCAGATCGTCCCCCAGACGGACCCGGACGCGGTCCCACCGGGGAAGGTCCGATCGTCGTCGACGACACCGTGATGGATCTCGTACCCCTCGACCTCGTGACCCCGCCACGTGTCCGACGGGCGCGCCAGCACCTTCTCGGCGTGGAACGTGACGGTGGTCGGGAGCAGCCCCAGTCCCTCCACGCGACCCGCGGTCGAGCTCTCGACCGGGTCGTCGATCCACTGCGCCAACATCTCGTAGCCCCCGCAGATCCCGAGCACGGGCCGCCCCTGGGAGGCCCGCCACTCCACTACCTCGGCCAGACCGGTGGACCGCAGCCACTCGAGGTCGCTCACGGTCGCGCGCGAGCCAGGCAGGACGAGAAGGTCAGCTTCACGGCATACATCGACATCGGTCGTCACCCGAACGTCCACGCCTGGTTCAGCGGCCAGGGCGTCCACGTCGGTGGCGTTCGACGTACGAGGGAAGCGCACGACCGCAACCGACAGCCGGTCCGGCCGAGCGTCGGTCGAGGGCCGCCAGCGACCCACCGACAGGGCGTCCTCGGAGTCGAGCCAGACGCCCTCGAGCCAGGGGAGAACGCCCACGCTCGGCATCCCCGTCCGCTCCGTCACGACGTCGAGACCGGGAGCCAGGACGGACGCGTCGCCCCGGAACTTGTTGATGACGTAGGCGCGCAACAGTGCGCGATCCGAATCCGACACGAGCCCCCACGTGCCATACAAAGCGGCCAGCGCTCCACCACGGTCGATGTCGGCGACGAGGAGCGCAGGCAGCGAAAAACGCTGTGCCAGACCAAGATTCACGTAGTCACCCGCCCGCAGGTTGATCTCGGCTGGCGACCCTGCACCCTCGGCTACGACGACATCCACCGATTCGGCGAGCTCCTCAAAGGCGGCAAACGCCGCCTCCGCCAGATGCCGGCGCCCCGTCGCGTACTCACCCGCCACGAGCTGCCCCGCTGGCTGCCCCCGCAGCACGACGAACGCCTGCCGGTCACTGCCCGGCTTGAGCAGAACCGGGTTGTGCACCGACGACGGTTCGACCGCGGCAGCCACGGCCTGGAGCCACTGCGCCCGCCCGATCTCGGAGCCGTCGCGGCAGACCATCGAGTTGTTCGACATGTTCTGCGCCTTGAACGGCGCGACCCGAACCCCCTGGCGCGACCACAGTCGGCACAGCGCGGTCACGACGAGTGACTTCCCCGCATCGGAGCTCGTCCCCGTCACCAACAGTCCCGCCACGAGCCGAATCGTACGCAGCCCTACAGTTGCCGCGTGCGCCCCGTCCAGCTCCACCTCGTCCGCCACGGCCAGTCGACGTGGAACGTCGAGGGCCGCCTCCAGGGCCAGACCGCGCACCCCGACCTCACCGACCTCGGCCACGAACAGGCGCGGACCGCGGCCGCCACCCTCGCCGCCCGCATCGACGGCTCCGTCGAGGTCCTCACGAGCGACCTCCAACGGGCCCGCTCCACCGCTGACCGCATCGCCTCGACCCTCGGTGTCGAGGCGACCAACGACCCGGACCTGCGCGAACAGGCCCTCGGCCATCTCGAAGGCCGCCTCACCGCTGACCTGCAGCCCGAGCCCACACCCGATGGCCAGCACGTCAGCGAGGTCGCCTGGGGTGGGGGAGAGAGTCTCAGGGACGTCCACGAACGCCTCGCCGCGCCGATCCAGCGAGCCCGCGACACGGCATACGAACACGTCGTTTGGGTCACCCACGGCGACACGATGCGCGTCGCCCTTGCGCGCCTCGCCGGCCGCACCCACCGCGAGGTCGCCTGGGACCCGATCCCCAACGGCGCCATCGTCACGGTCGAGCTCGACAGGCCTTAGCCAGCCGTCACGGCGCAGCGAACGAGAACGTGCTGGGATGGGCGCATGCTGCCCTTCAGTCAGGTCGATGTCTTCTCCGCGCAGCCGTGGCGCGGCAACCCGCTCGCCGTCGTCCACGACGCCGATGGCCTGACCGACGAGCAGATGGCCGACTTCGCGCGGTGGACCAACCTGTCCGAGACGACGTTCCTGTGCACGCCAACCGACCCCGGGGCCGACTACCGGGTGCGCATCTGGACGATCGGCGGCGAGCTGCCCTTCGCTGGGCACCCGACGATCGGCAGCGCCCACGCGTGGCTCGAGGCCGGAGGGGTGGCGCAGGGTGCCGATGTCGTGCAGGAGTGCGGGGCGGGGCTCGTGACGGTGCGTCGCGCCGAACGCCTCGGGTTTGCGGCACCTCCGCTCATGCGTTCGGGCGACGTCGACGCAGACCTGCGCGGGCGTGTCGTCACGGCGCTTGGTGTGGCGGACGACGCGATCGAGGGCATGGCGTGGGTCGACAACGGACCGGGCTGGATCGGCGTCGATCTCGGCTCCGCGCAGGCCGTGCTCGACGTCGTCCCGGACATCGCGGCCTTCACCGACCTCAAGGTCACGATCCTCGGACGGTGGAGCACCGAGCGAGCCGCCGAACTGGGTGCCGATGTCGAGGTGCGCGCGTTCTATGCCGACGGGCGGGACTTCGGCGAGGACCCGGTCACGGGCAGCGCGAACGCCGGCCTCGCGCAGTGGCTCATCGCCGCCGGTGCGCTGCCGCCGACCTACGTGGCGCGGCAGGGAACCGTTATCGGGCGGGACGGGCGTGTCCACATCGAGGCCGCGGACGGTGAGGTGTGGGTGACCGGTGACGCCGTGACGCGGGTCAGCGGAACCGTCACCCTCTGAGAGATTCCCGGCTCAGCGATTGGCGCAGATCCTCGAGATCGGTCACCGGAGCGTCGCAGACGAAACCACGGCAGACGTATGCCGTCGGGGCGCCTCCCACGAGCGGCCTCGCCTCGAGCAGTGGCTGGCCGGGTGCATCGGGTTCGCCATGGGCGACGACGAGACCGGGGGAGGTGCTGGTGCGCGCGACATGGAGCATCTCCTCGGCCGCTGAGCCGCTTCCGGTCACAGCGACCTGAAGTGGCCCGGCCAGCGCGGCTTCCACCCCGGCAAGGCTCCACCCGGCGAAACGGGGATCGCGCGCGGCGAGTGAACCGACGCCTGCGAGGGCAGCATCCGCGGCGTCGCGGTGACGTGCGGAACCGGTGAGGGCGGCATACGTCAGCCAGGCGCCCGCGAGCGAGGACGTGCCGGAGGGCTCGGCGTTGTCAGCGACGCTGCGTGGCCGGGTGAAGAGCTGCTCGGCGTCGTCGGCGGTGTCATGGATCGTGCCGTCCTCGTCGCGGAAGTGGTCGAGCGCGACGTCGAGGATGTCCCCGGCAACTGAGAGCCAGTGGGCGTCGCCCGTGGCCTGGTGGAGCGCGAGCAGACCCTCGGCGAGGTTGCCGTGGTCGTCCGCCACTCCGGCAGCCGCTCCAACTGCTCCGTCGCGTGAGGCGCGTCGGAGACGTCCATCGATGAGGTGCGTGGTCGTGACGAACTCTGCGCAGCGCCGGGCGGCCTCGATGAAGTCCGGCCGCTCCAGCAGAACGCCGGCATCGGCGAGCCCGGCGATGGCCAGACCGTTCCACGACGTCACGACCTTGTCGTCGCGGGCCGGTTGTGGGCGGGCGTCGCGGGCCGTGAGGAGCCGCTCCCGGGTCGCCGCCCACCACGAGTCGTCGTCCGGATCCTCGCGCAGCTGCAGGGTCGAGGAGCCGTGCTCGAACGTCCCGTGCTCGGTCACCGACAACAGGTCAGCGGCTCGTCGACCGTCGACTTCACCGAGCACGTCGACGAGCTGGTCGGGGGTCCATGCATACGTCGCACCCTCGATGCTGTGGCCGTCGACGATCGTGTCGGCGTCGAGGGCAGACGCGAAACCACCCTCGTCCGTGCCGAGGTCGCGGATTATGAATTCCGCTGTCTCACAGGCGATTCGATGCCACAACGGTTCCTGGGTGGCGCGCCACAGATGGGTGTAGACCCGCAGCAGCTGGGCGTTGTCGTAGAGCATCTTCTCGAAGTGGGGGACGACCCAGTCGGCATCGACGGCGTACCGGGCGAAGCCCCCGCCGAGCTGGTCGTACATGCCACCCCGGGCCATGGCCTCGCACGACCCGCGCGCCATGGCCAGTGCGTCCGAGTCGCCGGTCGCGGCGTGGTGGCGCAGGAGGAACTCGAGAACCATGGAGGGCGGGAACTTCGGAGCGCCGCCGAAGCCACCGCGGGCAATGTCATAATTCTGCCGCAGCGTCCGGACCGCAGCCGCCGTGGCATCAGCCGTGATGGGAGCGACTGGGCCGACGGCCGTCATCATTTCGCGCAATCGTGACGCGATGTGAGCCCCGGACTCGATGACGTCGGACCGCTGCTCGCTCCACACGCGGGTGACGTTCGCGAGCAATGACAGGAACTGCTCGCGCGGGAAGTAGGTCCCCGCGAAGAAGGGGTCGCCGTCCGGCGTGAGAACGCAGGTCATGGGCCAGCCGCCGTGCCCGGTGAGCGCCGTCGTGGCGTTCATGTAGACCGCGTCGACGTCGGGCCGTTCCTCCCGATCCACTTTCACCGCAACGAAATTCGCGTTCACGGCCTCGGCCACGCCGACGTCCTCGAACGACTCGTGAGCCATGACGTGACACCAGTGGCACGCCGCGTACCCCACCGACAGCAGGATTGGCACATCCCGACGGCGCGCCTCCGCGAACGCGTCCTCGCCCCACTCCCACCAGTCCACCGGGTTCTCGGCGTGCTGCAGGAGGTAGGGGGACGTCGAGTTCGCGAGCCGGTTGGCCATGCCTTCACCGTATGCCGTCCGGTACGGCATACCCCGTTCCTCCGGACATGCAATGCCCGGCACCGATCCACCCAACCCAGCCACGCGCGTGCTCAGCACCACACACTCGAGTTGGCCGGCGGACAGCACTGCATGTCCGCCGGCCCACTCGCGTCACCTGCGAGCGTCAGTGACCCACGGTCACCGACTGCGGATCCCCGACCAGGTCCTCGTCGCCGTGGTCCTCGTCGAGCATGGTCGACTCGTCGAACGGTTCGTCACCCGCCAGCACCCGGTCGAGCTTGCCCCGGTCGAGCTCACCCACCCAGTGGCCGATGAGCACGGTGGCGATGGAGTTACCGGCGAAGTTCGTCAGCGCGCGGGCCTCGCTCATCATCCGGTCGATGCCGACGATGAAGCCGACGCCGTCGACGAGGTCGGGGCGGTGCGACTGCAGGCCACCGGCGAGCGTCGCGAGCCCGGCACCAGTGACGCCGGCGGCACCCTTCGAGGCGATGATCATGAAGACGAGCAGCGAGATCTGCTGGCCGATCGAGAACGGCTTGTCCATGGCCTCGGCGATGAAGAGCGAGGCCATCGTCAAGTAGATCGCGGTGCCGTCGAGGTTGAACGAATATCCCGTCGGGACAGTGATGCCCACGACCGGACGCGAGACGCCGGCGTGCTCCATCTTGGCGATGAGGCGCGGCAGAGCGGACTCCGACGAGGAGGTCGACAGGATGAGTAGGAACTCGCGCGACAGGTACTTCAGCAGCGCGAAGACGTTGATCCCCGTGACCAACTTGAGGACCGCGCCGAGGACGACGAACACGAAGAGGAAGCACGTCGCATAGAACGCGACCATGATGAGCGCAAGCGACTTGAGTGCCTCCCAGCCGGTGGCGCCGACGACGGCGGCCATCGCTCCGAACGCACCGATGGGCGCGAGGAACATGATCATCGACATGAGGCGGAAGACGAGCCGCTCCACGTGCTTGATGCCGTTCAGGATCGGCTCACCGGCACGCCCCATCTTCTGCAGCGCGAAGCCGACGAGCAGCGCGATGAGCAGCGCCTGCAGCACCGAACCCGACGTGAGCGCCGAGACGAGCGTGTCGGGGATGAGGCCGAGGATGAAGTCGACGGTCGTGGTGTGCTCCTCGCCGACCTGCTTCTGACCGGCCGACGCGAGCTCGTCGGTGAGGTGCAGTCCGGCGCCCGGCTTGACGATGTTGCCGACGACGAGGCCGATGGCGAGAGCCACAGTGGACATCGTGAGGAAGTAGCCGAGGGCGAGGCCGCCGACCTTGCCGACCTGGGCGGCGCGGCGCACGGAGCCGATGCCGAGGACGATCGTGCAGAAGATGATCGGGCTGATCATCATCTTGATGAGGTTGACGAAGGCCGTTCCGAGCCACTTGAGCTTGACCCCGAACTCCGGGGCGATGATGCCCACGGCGATTCCGAGGGCCATGGCGATGATGACGGCGATATAGAGCCAATGCGTGCGGTCCCGGCGTACGGGCCGTTCGACGACGGTGTCGGTCACGGGAATCTCCTGGGTCGCGACCCGGTGGTCCGGGTCTGGTGAGCGACCCCGAGTCTGTTCGCCTCAGTGACTAGGGTCACGTTTGTGTTCATTGAGTTCGTCGCCCTTCGCGTATGCCGGTGGGCTGCGTGAGCGCGCGCCTCTCGCCTGCGCGGTGGAGCGTTGCGAAGCAGACCTTCGTCCTCCAGGTGGGGGTGGCGCTGCTCGTCGTCGCGGTCGGCCTCGTCGCTGCGTACGCCCAGGCACGGCGCGCGCAGACCCAGGAGGCGACGAGCCGGGCGATGTCCGTCGCACGGACCGTGGCGGCGACTCCGGACGTTGTCGACGCCCTGACCGCGGGCACGGAGAGCCCGGAGGTGCAGGCCTTCGCCGAGGACGTCCGCCGCGACACGCACACGGACTTCGTCGTCGTGATGACGACGGAGGGGGTGCGCCTCTCGCACCCGGACCCGGCGCAGGTGGGGCAGCGCTTCATCGGACACATCGAGGCTGCGGTGCGCGGCGGCGAGGTCGTCGAGGACTACACCGGGACGCTCGGCCCGTCGCGACGCGTGGTCGTGCCGGTCCGGACGGAGCAGGGCATCGTCGTCGGGCTCGTCTCCGTCGGCATCGTCCGGACGGCCCTGTCGCAGGCCGTGCGTGCCCAGCTGCCGAGCCTGCTCGTCGCGGGAGCCGCGGCAGCCCTCCTCTCCGGTCTGGGGACTGCGCTCGTGTCCCGACGGATCCGCCGGCAGACCTTGGGGATGGGGGAGCGGCAATTGAGGGAGATGTACGAGTACTACGACGCGGTCCTCCACGCCGTCACCGAAGGGCTTCTCCTCGTGGACCAGGGCGGGCGGCTCCAGCTCGCCAACGACGAGGCTGTTCGACTGCTCGGCTTGCCCGACGACGTTGCCGGGACTCCTCTGGCCGATCTGGGACTCAGTCCGGCTCTCACGGCTGCCCTGTCCGACGGGGAGCGGCGTGAGGACGAGCTGCATGTCACCGAGGCCCGCGTCCTCGTGCTCGGGACCGCTCCCGCGATGTGGGAGGGGCGACGCCTGGGGACGGTGGCGACGCTGCGCGACCGCACGGATCTCGAGCACCTCACGGGGGAACTTGATTCGGCGCGGGGTGTCACCGAGGCCCTGCGCTCGCAGGCGCATGAGTCGGCCAACCGGATCCACACGATCGTCTCCCTCATCGAGCTGGGCCACGTCGACCGGGCGCTCGCCTTCGCCACGGACGAGCTCGCCGTGACGCAGCAGCTCACCGACACGGTCGTGGCTGCCGACGCCGAACCCGCCCTCGCCGCACTCCTCGTCGGCAAGAGCGCCCAGGCGAGTGAGCAGGGGATTGACCTCCGTATCGCGCCCGGAGCGCACTGGCCGACCGACGCCGTCCCAGTGCGTGACGTCGTGACGATCGTCGGCAACCTCATCGACAACGCCTTCGACGCGGTCGCGACCGCCGGCCCCGGCTCCGAGCGGCGGGTCGACGTCGACGCGCGCCTCGACACGGACGGCAGGACTCTCGTCCTCGAGGTCGCCGACTCCGGTCCGGGTCTGCCCGAAGCCACCGTCGAGTCGGTGGTCGAACGCGGATTCACCACCAAGGGGGAGGGGCGGGCAGGCCGACGGGGCATCGGCCTCGCCCTCGTCGCGCAGACCATCGACCGGCTCGGCGGATCGCTCGACGTCACGGGGCCACCGGGTGCTCGGTTCGTCGTCACCCTCCCCGTCGACGGATCGGGAGGTCAGTGATGTCCGAACCGCTGAGAGTTCTGGTCGTCGAGGACGAGCCGGTCGCCGCCGAGGCACACGCCACCTATGTCCAGCGGGTCTCCGGCTTCACCGTCGCAGCCGTCGCCAACACGGGTCAGCAGGCCCTGCGGTCATTGCAGGCGCACCCCATCGACGTCGTCCTGCTCGACATGAACCTGCCCGACCTGCACGGCCTGGAGGTGGTCCGGGCGATGCGCGCCGCCGGGCACACGGCCGACGTCATTGCGGTGAGCTCGGCCCGAGACCTCGACATCATGCGGTCGGCGGTGTCGCTCGGCGTCGTGCAGTACGTCCTCAAACCCTTCGCCTTCGCCACCCTCCGCGATCGCCTCGCGGCCTACCTCGACTATCGCGCGACCCACCGGTCCACCGGCGAGGTGGGCAGTCAGGCCGAGGTGGACGAGGTCTTCGCCGCGGTCCGTCCAACCCGCCCCGCGGCCCTGCCCAAGGGCATGTCCGAGGAGCTCCTCGGTCGGGTCGTGTCGGCGCTTCGCGACGCAGACGGGCCCCGCTCCGCCAGCGAACTGGCTGGCGAGCTCGGCGTGAGTCGCGTGACCGCGCGGCGCTACCTCGAGCACCTTCACGACAGCGGTTATGCCACGCGCCGTTCGCGCTACGCCGGCGCAGGTCGCCCCGAGGTGGAGTACGGCTGGCGCTCCTAGTCCTCGAGAGCCTTGAACAGCGTGAGGTTCTTCGAGAGCTCGGCGTCGTCGCCGTCCACGGCGGCCCAGAGGATCTCGATGCCGCAGCGGACGATGCACCAGAGGCGGCCCACCTCTTCGTCGAGACCTGCTGCTTCGCACGTCACTTCGAGCCGACGGCGGACCGACCAGCGCATCGCCGAACCGGTGCCCATCTCGTCAAACCTGTTGCGCAACAACGGATGCAGCTCATAGCCGGCGGGCCCCGCAAGCGGCTTCGGGTCGATGGCGAGCCACGGATCACGATCAGCGGCGAGGACGTTCTCGAAGTGCAGGTCGGTGTGCAGCAGGACGCGTGGTCCGGGCTCCGCGAGGAGGTCGCGCGCCAGGCCGGTCACTCGGGTGACGACGCGTCGCGGCACGTCCGTGCGTTGGCGCAGCTTGGTCAGATACGGATCGAGGTATGCCGGGAGCGTCCTGATCGTCGGCGGTGCCGGAATGTGGAGATCGCGATACAGCGACCCGACGGCGGCGCAGGCCTCGTCGATGTCGACCCTCTGGAGGTCCCGTGACGAGTCGAGACGCTCGAGGAGCAGGGCCCCTCGAGAAGGATCGGCGGCGACGAGCCGGACGGCCCCGTGCCCGTCCCACGCTCGCAGGGCGAGGTGCTCCTGCGCGGACTCGACGTGGGGCCACCCGACCTTGAGCACGAACTGCGCACCGTCGAGGTCGTCACGGCGGACCACGGGGTGCACGACGGCCGTCCAGCCGGTCATCGGCGGACCGTCCAGGACGAGGTCCCACTCGAGCAACGCCTCGCGCGTGAGGCGGTCCGCGTCCCGAGTCCAGTCGGCCCCGCTGGGCCCACCCTCGGCCGGGAGCCGACTCATCCAGGTGAGCCAGTCCCGTGGAGCGAGTGGCTCGGTGGGCGGCGAGGTCACTTCAGTCCCGGGAACGCCGTCAACGCCACCCCTCGCCGGTGGGCGACGGCGGCAACCGTGCCGAGCCATCGGGGGACATCGGAGAAAGCCGCCTCGGGTGACCCGTCGGCGAGAGTCGCCAGTTCGCCGCCCCAGGCGGCGAGGAGGTCGCCAGCCGACTCGGCCGCGAGCCGTCGGGCTTCCTCGTCGGTGGTGACCGCGTGGGGGAGAGGCAGGCCCAGCTCGGGCTCCGGTGCCCTGTCGCCCGCGGTGCCGACCAGTTCTCGGGTGACCGTGGCGAGCGCCGCGAGGTCGCGAAGCATGGCGGCCCGCTGATCCTTGGTCGAGCGGGCAGCAGCGATCTGGGTGAAGTACGTCGCCCGCCGGATCGCCGTGATGAGAGTGGCGACGGGTGTGACATCGGTCCAGGCCGACCCGGCTGAATCGGACGAGCTCTCGTCGGTCGGCGGGGGCGCGGGGTGGCCCGCGAGGTCGAGGCCAGCATGCGCCTGCGCGAGGATCCCCAGGAGCATGGGGCGCAGCTCCTCTTCGGCGTCATCGAGCCCCGCGCCGGCCTCGATGACCACTGACTCAAGTGCGTCGAGGGTGGTCGAGGGCGCGCTGTTCGAGCCGGACGGACTGGGCGTCGCCACGGGCGTTCCCGTGGGGGTCGTGGTCGGCGTCCCCGTGGCGGTCGCGGTGGGCGATGGAGTCAGGTCGGCCTCCGGAACGCCGCGGCTCCGGAGCGCGTCGTGAAGCACGGTCGCCTGCTGCTCGTGCAGCGGCTGGACCAGACCCGCCAGCGAGGACGGCGGTGAGACGGCTGAATCGGCGGCCGACCGGACGGCTGCGAGGAGGGCGAGCATCGCGTCCTCGCCCGCGAGGGGAGTCCGAGTGGGGAGGAGGGGGACGCGCGGCGCGTCGTCCTCGAGCCGGATGCCGCAACCACTGAGCGAGACGACAGCAGTTCCGATCAGTCCGAGACCGCCGGCCACGACGAGACGTCGGGACGGCGTCGATCCCCCCGGGCTGACGTCGCGCATGTCGGCATCCTCGCACGCGTGGAAGTGCTGCCCCGTGCCCGGCTAGAGTGTGGTTCCCGCAGCGTGACGTGCGGATCGAGAACTACAGAGAGGGAGACCGATGGCCTCGGGCACCGGAGTGCAGGAGCTGATCGACAGCGCGCTGCGCGGATCAGGAGTCGTCCTCGAGGAGGTCGTCGTCACCCCGGCGGGCCGCCGCAGGGTCGTCAAGGTCGTCGTCGATCGGGAGCTCACCTCCGAGGGCGACATCACCCAGACCCAGTCCTCCCTCTCCCTCGACGAGATCGCCGAGGCGACGCGCACCCTGAGCGACGCGCTCGATGAGTCCGACGTCCTCGGCGAGCAGCCCTACACCCTCGAGGTCACGTCGCCCGGGGTGTCCCGTCCGCTGACGGCCCCCGGCCACTTCCGCCGCAACGTCGGCCGTCTGGTCGAACTCACGCCACGGGACGGCGAGCGCGTCACGGGCCGCATCACGCGGGCCAGCGTGGACGACCTCACGCTGACGATCCCCGCCGTGAAGAAGAACCCGGCCCGCGACGAGTCCTTCGCCTACGCCGCCATCGACCACGCCGACGTCCAGGTCGAGTTCTCCCGCAAGGACGACGCGGAGACCGACCTCGACCCCACTGCTGCCGACGCCGACGCGTCGACCGACAAGGAGAACTGACCCATGGATATCGACCTCGCCGTCCTCCGGGGTGTCGAGCGGGAGCGCGACATCTCGCTCGACGTGCTCATCCCCGCCATCGAGCAGGCGCTGCTCCTCGCCTACCACCGCACCGAGGGCGCCTACCGCAGCGCCCGCGCAGAGCTGGACCGCAAGACCGGGCACGTGACGATCTGGGCCCGCGAGGAGTTCGAGGTCCCGGTGGAGGAGGAGCCGGTCGAGGACGCCGAGACGGCTCCCGCGTCCCCGTCCTCCGATGACGCCAACAGCGACGCGGACGCTGAGGGCGACGCCGCGAGCGGCGAGGAGACCGACGCCGACGAGGTCGAGGCCCCCGCTGAGCCGGCGCGCCCCCGCATGCGTCGCGAGTACGGCCCCGAGTTCGACGACACCCCGACCGACTTCGGTCGCGTCGCGGCCGCGACGGCACGTCAGGTGATCGTCCAGCGCCTCCGTGACATCGAGGACGACGCGATCATGGGCGACTTCAAGGGCCGCGAGGGCGACATCGTCGCCGGGATCATCCAGCAGAGCCCCGACCCGCGGCACGTCACCGTCGACTTCGGCTCGGTCGAGGGCATCCTGCCCCTCGCCGAGCAGGTGCCGGGTGAGAAGTACGTCCACGGCCAGCGCATCCGCACCTACGTGGTCAGCGTGAAGCGCGGCCTGCGCGGTCCGCAGATCGGGCTGTCGCGTACGCACCCGAACCTCGTTCGCAAGCTCTTCGCCCTCGAGGTTCCGGAGATCGCCGACGGCAGCGTCGAGATCGCGGCGCTGGCCCGTGAGTCGGGGCACCGCACCAAGATCGCGGTGCACACGAAGGTCGCGGGGCTCAACGCCAAGGGCGCGTGCATCGGCCCGATGGGCGCGCGTGTGCGTGCCGTCATGGCCGAGCTGCACGGCGAGAAGATCGACATCGTCGACTACAGCGACGACCCTGCAACCTTCATCGCGGCGGCGCTGAGCCCGTCCCGGGTCCAGTCCGTCGAGATCGTCGACCGGCAGCTGCGCGCGGCGCGGGTCGTCGTGCCCGACTACCAGCTCTCGCTCGCCATCGGCCGCGAGGGCCAGAACGCCCGCCTTGCCGCCAAGCTCACCGGGTGGCGCATCGACATCCGTTCCGACAACCCCGGAGCGGGCGGTTCGGCGGGTGCCGAAGAGGCCCCGGCACCGTCCGGTGACGCGTCGGACCCCCGCTAGGCGCTAGAGTGGAGGGGACCGACCGGACTGGACTCCGGGCCCAGACCTCTCACGCCGAGGCGAGCACACGGCATACACCGTCTTTGACGGAGCCGGTGCGCACCTGTGTGGGATGCAGGGCGACGGATAGCCGGTCGGCACTCCTGCGAGTGGTCGCCGGAGGGCAAGGGGACCTCGTTCCCGACCTTCGGCGGTGTCTCCCGGGGCGCGGCGCCTGGCTGCACCCCACCGGAGACTGTTTCGACCTCGCCGTCCGGCGACGGGCGTTCGGGCGTGCGCTGCGAGTCAGCACACCGCTCGACACCAGCGCCGTGGCGGAGTGGATCGCCACCCACGAGCAGGCAACCGTCCGTACCAAGGGAAACCGACAGAACCTCTGACAAGAGAGTGGTTTGACGCTGATGAGCACCCGATGAGTACTCAGCAATGAGCTCCCCCCAGTACTAACGGTCCGCGCGTTCTCTGCTTCGTCAGGTCGCACGGACCAGAAGAAGGAGAAACGTGGCAAAGGTTCGAGTGAGTGCACTCGCCAAGGAAGTTGGAGTGACCAGCAAGGTCCTCCTCGAGCGCCTCAACGAGATGGGCGAGTACGTCAAGTCGGCGTCCTCGACCATTGAGGCGCCCGTCGTTCGTCGCTACCAGGAGAAGTTCCCGGTCGACACCCCCGCGCCCGCGGAGGCCAAGCCGGCGGCCAAGAAGGCCCCCGCCAAGGCTGCCCCCGCTCCGGCTGCCCCTTCGGCACCGGGTGAGAAGGCCGCAACGCCGGGACCCAAGGCCCCGGCCGCCAAGGCTGCTCCGGCTCCGGCCGCCCCGGCTCCCGCCGCCCCGGCCCCGGCTGCTCCCGCAGCCAAGGCCACC